>NZ_FPKV01000002.1 GCF_900114265.1 Flaviramulus basaltis | reverse complement strand
TTCATTTCTTCTGTCATCCAAGAAAGTCCACTAAAAGAATCTTTTTTCATAGTTCAAGTTTTTCGTTTTATTTCTTTCGCCAGCTTACCTACAACAATTGGATATAGACAATTGTCTATATCCTTCCAAAAGATACAATTGTTTATATCCACATTATAAAACTAAGATAGTAAATCTTTTATTTCCATAAACGATCTATTTGCAACATGTGTGTAAATTTCTGTCGTTTTGGTAGAACTATGCCCCAGTAAAAGTTGAATATGCCTAATATCCGTTCCGTTTTCAAGTAGGTGGGTGGCAAAACTATGTCTTAGCATATGAGGAGTTACTTTTTTATGTATACCAGCTTTTTTTGCAGCTTTAGAAATAATATTCAAAACACTGGTAACACTATATATTGAACCTTTTTGCCCTTCAAAAAGATATTTTTCAGGACGATATTCTTTGTAATATGTTTGCAAATCCTTTAGAATGCTTGGGCTTAAAACGGAAATACGATCTTTATTTCCTTTTGCATTCTTAATAATTACAACCATTCTTTTACTGTCTATATCGGTAACTTTAAGATTAAGAAGCTCCGATCTTCTTAGTCCAGATGAGTAAAGAAGCCCAACAATACATTTATGCTTAATGTTATTAGTGTGGTTTATGATTTTTACAATTTCTTCCTTGGATAGAACCTCTGGCAATTGTTTTACTTTTCGGGGTCTTTCAACAGAATAAAACCGATTAGGCATGCCGTGGACAATTTCATAAAAGAATTTTATGCTATTGATTGATAAGTTAACATAGGAATTTGATTTTCCTTCTTGAATAAGTTTTTGCAAATATTTTCTAACATCAATCTCATTCAAATTTATGGGGTCAATGTCATGGTAATGATTTATGAAAGATTCAAAACAAGCCACATAGTTTCTTACGGTGTTGTCGGAATACCTTTTTAATTCTAACTTTAGAAGGTATTCTTCAGGACAAGGTTTAAACCCTTCTTTTGGTTTCCTGTTTCTATAACGTTCTAAATTAAGTACGGGATTATCTTCATTTATCACTTTTTCTGTAAAGAAATAGTTGCCATTTATCCACGCAACCCCATGGAACGTTTTAAATAATAGTTCTAAATTGCTTTTATTATTTGGAACATAGAACATCCCGAATTCTTTGCTCCAAGAAACATTTGGAAGTGTATCTACGAGCGCTTGCATTACCTTGTTTGTGGTAAATTGAAGTCCAATGCATTTTTTTTGCTCAACAAGTAAATGTTTCAAGGTTATACTTTTTTGCAGTCCCATGGGTTTTTATTGACTAAATTAAAGTATATAAATGATTTAGTCGTATCTTATTCGAATAGGATACGCATAAAATTCACTTAATATTAGCATTATGATGTTTTACAAAGATTGTTTGTATTGCAATAAAGAATTAAAGGGTAGAAAAGACAAGAAATTTTGTGACCCACAATGTAAAAGTGCATACCAATATCAACAGTCACAAGAACTACCTGAACGCTTTTACAATAGGGTAGACAACCAGTTGAAATTAAACAGAAGGTTATTGAAGAATTTCAATAAGGCTGGAAAAGCAACTGTCAGGGCAGAGCAACTTATTGCCGAGGGCTTTAATCCTAATTTTTTCACGCATTACTGGAAAAATACAAAAGGCGATGTTTACCTATTTATATACGAATACGGGTTTTTGAAGAGAACAGAGAACAATAGTGAAAAGTACGTTTTGATTCAATGGCAAGATTATATGGATAAATAGTTTTATATAATTCTAAAATGTATTAAGGAGATAGGGCCAAAGAAAAGAAGCCAATGTAACTTACATAAAAAATAATTAATTTAATATTAAAAAAACACTTAAATGTTTTCTCTATATTAAATTTTAGTAAACTTCTTTTTATAGATTTGTTAAACCTTTAAATTCTCTCACTGCTTAATGAATCTTATAATTGAGGAAATAAGTAAAAAAAACCAAATAGTCTTTAAAACTTTTTTTGATAAACATTATAAAGAGCTAGTTGTTTATGCTAATGGTTATCTTTTTGACAAAGACGCTAGCGAGGATATAATTCAAGAAATTTTTATATATATATGGGAGCATGCCAATAAATTAAACATTAAAACTTCTCTAAAAGGCTATCTATATGCAATGGTTAGAAATAGATGTTTAAATTATTTAAAGTCAATAAAGATTACCGATAATTTCGAACTTTTAGATTTTAATATCAATTTAATTACAGAGCACGTTTTTAATTCCACATCAGAAGAGGATAAAACCATAGTATATCATCAAATATTAAAAATTGTAGATACGCTTCCAGAAAAAATGCAACAAGTAGTAAAACTTAAATTTTTACATAATTATAAATACTCTGAGATAGCAAGCGAGCTAGGAATATCTATAAATACAGTTAAAACACAGCTAAAAAGAGCTAAATCAAGAATTACAGAATTAGTAACAACTTTGCTGATTTTACTTCAAATAAACCAGTAACACAATTATTTTGTTGATTAATTGTCACGATTTTTTAATTTTTATTAAAAAATAAATATTTTTTTGTCACCCATTATTATCATTTCACTGTCTTAATTTTAAAGTATAGTAAAATAAGACAACTAAATGGAGTTCAAATTAATTATTAAAAAGCTTAATAATACACTTTCAGAAGAAGAAGCCACTATTTTTTCTGAATGGTACAATGAGTCCAACCTGCATAAAAATTATTTTAATAAGGTTAAGGAAAATTATCATAACGATTCTTTCTTAATCGATATTGAAAAAGGTTGGAAATCAATTGAAAAGCAAATAAAACCAGTTTCTGTTAAGAAAACAGGCTATTTAAAGTATGCTGTTGCAGCATCTATTATTTTATTAGTTTCTATAACATTCTTATTTAATAAGAATAAGATTGAAGAAATTAATAATCCCATTATTGTAAATAGTACTATTGAAATTGGGACAGATAAAGCAACACTTACCTTAGAAGATGGTACAACCATAGCTTTAGAACAAGGAAAGCATTTTATTTCTGATAATTTAGAAAGTGATGGTGAGGAGTTAATTTATAAATCACCAAACAGTAACAAAAAAGTTGAAATAGCATACAATTATTTAACCATACCTAGAGGAGGACAATATCATATAAAATTATCTGATGGTACAGAAGTTTGGTTAAATTCTGAATCTCAAATAAAATATCCTATAACTTTTATACAAGGAGAAACCAGACAAGTAGAATTAGTTTATGGTGAAGCTTATTTTGATGTTTCACCAAGTACAAATCATAATGGTTCAAAATTTAAAGTGCTTACAGGACCACAGGAAATAGAAGTTTTAGGAACTGAGTTTAATATTAGTGCCTATAAAGATGAAGACGCTATTTATACCGCATTAGTAGAAGGAAAGGTAGCAGTCGTAAATGGAAATGCTCATACTATTTTAAGTCCAGAGCAACAGTCAATAATTAATAAAAATATATCTGGAATAAATGTGGTTAAGGCAGATGTTTATTCAGTTACATCTTGGAGAAAAGGTATTTTTAGTTTTGACAATATGCCCTTAGAAAAAATAATGAAAGTATTATCGAGATGGTACGATGTTGATGTTGTTTTTGCCGATTCTGAAATTAAAGATATAAACTTTAATGGTGTATTAAGAAAAAATCAAAATATAGAAGAAATTTTAAATGCAATTAAAAATGTAAATAATATCGCCTATGTAATAAACAATAACACTGTAGTTTTTAAATAGTAAAAGAAAAGGGAATTGAGGCTCGAATATCTCACCAAACAAACCTCTTTTTCCCCTTAAACATTAATTAATCAAATATTAACTAACACAACAAATTTATGGAAATTAAATTAACCAATGTTTTTTCCCTAAAAAGAAAAAACGTGCTAAACATTATTATGAGAACATTTATATTCTTGTTTTGCTCAACCGTTTTTAGCTTTACTTCGGGAGAGATTTTTTCTCAAAATGTAAAAGTTCAAATTGATTCTGATAAAACAATAACAATCGATGAGGTCTTTAGTATTATTAAACAACAGACAGATTACAATTTTATTTATAAGTCTGACATGTTTAAAGACTATCCAAAAATAAATGTAAAAAAGGGGATTATTCGTGCTAATAAATTACTTGAGAAAAGCCTTTCAAATGGTGATTTTAAAGTAAATATATCTACTGATAATACTATAATAATTAGTCAAAATATTTATCTTGAAAATGCACAAGAAATTGATATTACAGGTCAAGTTGTTGATGCAAATGGTATGCCATTACCCGGAGTTACAGTATATGTAACCAATAGAAAGCCAGATGGAA
The DNA here is from genome assembly GCF_900114265.1 of Flaviramulus basaltis. Classification (GTDB taxonomy): domain Bacteria; phylum Bacteroidota; class Bacteroidia; order Flavobacteriales; family Flavobacteriaceae; genus Flaviramulus; species Flaviramulus basaltis. The sequence continues at coordinate 1,305,346 of NZ_FPKV01000002.1, read as the reverse complement.
AAAGTATTAATAAAGATTTTTTAATAAGAGGAACAGCTACAGATATTAATGGAGATTTTTCTATTAAAGCAGAAGTTGGATATTATCTTGTGGCAACAGGTTTGGGTTATGATTTTTATACTGAACTAATATCAGAAAACAAAACGGTATTTAACATAATACTTAAAGAAAAGTTTAGTGCTTTAGAAGAGGTTATGGTTGTAGGATACGGTACAACAAAAAAGAAAGATCTTACAGGTTCTGTGGGTTCAGTAAAAGCTTCAGAAATAGAACAAATAAAAACCCAAACTATAGATCAGGCTTTAGTAGGTAAAATACCAGGTGTATATGTTAGTGCTTTGAGTGGTGCTCCAGGAGCAGGAGCTATTGTCCACATTAGAGGTTTAAGCGCTTTACGTGGTGACAACCAACCATTATATGTAGTAGATGGTGTGCCAATAACTATTAATCCTATTTTTGACTCAACTGGTTTAGGGACTTTTGGGGAGCGTGAAAATCCTTTATTGGCCATTAACCCTAATGATGTTGAACGCGTGGATGTATTAAAGGATGCTTCTGCTGCAGCTATTTATGGATCAAGGGCAGCTAATGGTGTTATTATTATTACTACCAAACGTGGAAAAAGAAACCAAAAACCAAGATTTAATTTTTCTTGGAATTCAACCTTCCAAAATCCTACCAATACTTGGGATGTTTTAAATGTTGATCAATATAAAGCATTTACTACAGAAAGTGCACAGGCAAGAATTGATGCTGGCTCAGGTACCGCAAGAGATACAGAAATCGTGAACGGGACATTTTTTGGTAATGCCGATACCGATTGGCAAGATGAGATTACCAATAACAACGCATTATGGAATAATTATCGTTTCAATGTAACAGGTGGGACAGATAATGTAAATTATTTAGTGTCTGCAAATGTTACCGATCAAGAAGGTATTATGTTAGGTAGTAAATTAAAACGCTATAATTTCTCTACCAATATTGATGCAGATGTAACTGAGTATTTAAAATTAGGAGCTTCTATCAATTATAACCATTCAGTAAATAAAAGTTCAGCAGTACAAGGCTTACTACAAGGTTTTTTTAGACCCGATTTAGGTGTTTTTGAAGATAATGGAGAATATACTACAGAACCTGCGCCTTTTGGACCAAATCCAAGAGTTAGAAACCCAGTAGGAGGAAATGCCTTAGTAAAAAATAAAACCATTAGTCAGAATTTATTTGGTTCAGTATATGGGGAAATAAATATTATCAAAGGCTTGAAATTTAAATCTATGTTGAGTGTTGCTACCAATAACGATAAAACAACAAATTTCAATCCATCGTTCTCTTTTGGTGCATCAACAAATCCAAATGATGGATCTCCAGAAGCTAATTTAAATCTTCAATCAAATGTAGGTTACAGCACCTCATTTAGCAATACTTTGAGTTATAATGCAGATTTCGATGGTGGTCATCGTATAGATGCAGTTGCTGGGGTATCTTGGGATCAATCAAAACTAGATTTAGAAGCGCAAGGATATGCTGGATTCCCTGATGACTTTATTTTAACTGATATTGGGTCGTCTAATCGTACAACATCACCCGAAAGTGAATCCGTAGAGAGTGCATTAAATTCACTATTTGGGCGTGTTAATTACAACTATAAAGATCGTTATTTAGCAACTGTTACAGCAAGACGTGATGGGTCTACTAAGTTTGGTAGCAATAATCAATACGGGTTTTTTCCTTCGGGTGCCCTAGCGTGGAATATGCATAACGAAGACTTTTTTAATAGTAATTTAATAAGTCAATTAAAATTAAGAGCCTCTTTAGGTCGAGTGGGGTCAGATAACTTAGCCTCTTTTTCATACTTGGCGTATCTTTCTTCTTTATCTAATGGTGCCTCTATATATGCAGGTGTTAACGGCATTGCTATTAATGGTTTGCCTAATGCAGATATTAAATGGGAAGAAACAGACCAATTAGATCTTGGTCTAGAATTTGGAATGTTTAATAATAGATTGAATGGTGAGATTGTATATTTTGAAAAGAACACTAATGGAATTATATTATTTACACCATTGCCTTCAGAAACAGGCTTTCAAAGCTATAACTCAAATGTAGCAGATGTAAGTAACAAAGGTTGGGAAATTACAATTGGAGGCGATGTTCTTCGAAGCGAAAACTTTAACTGGAACTCTTCATTTAATATTTCTTTTGTTAAAAATAATGTAGATAACCTTTACGATGGTACAGTACTTGGCACTGGTAATGTGTCTTCGATTCAAGAAGGACAACCTATTGGTGTTATTAATGGTTACGATGTGGTTAGCATAGCACAAAACCAAGGAGAAATAGATGTCTTAAATGCAGCAGCACCAGACGGAAATTATTATTCTAGTTTAAACCAACCAGGAGATTACATATTTAGGGATATAAATGGAGATGGTGAAATTACTATAGATGATAGAACTCCTTTAGGAGATATAAACCCAGACTATTTTGGCGGTTGGAACAATACTATGACTTATAAAAACTGGGATTTTTCCTTTAATTTTCAGTTTGTGCAAGGTAATGAAAAGGAAGTGTCTGTTGCACAATTTTTGCAAAATGCAGATCCTGAAACCAATACAACTACAATAATATATGATGCTTGGTCTCCAGAGAATCCTAACGCAAAGTATGGGCGTTTAGGTATGACAGGAGAAGCAGCAGCGGTTTCAAAATATGTTGGCGATGGCTCGTATATACGTTTGCGATCTACAGCTTTAGGTTTTAACTTTCCATCAGATTGGTTAGGCAAAACAGGAATAACTAATGCCAAATTAAGTTTAACGGCAAATAATTTGTTTACCATAACCAATTATATAGGGCTAGATCCAGAGTCTGTAAGCCAACCTCGAGGAGGAACCACTGTTGATTTAGCGCGTGACGAAGCGTATGCATATCCATTAGCTAAAACATTTACTATTGGATTAAACGTAACTTTTTAATATAAAAAATTGTATAAAATGAAAACAATAAATAAAATTTACTACGTCGCGTTTTTCACTTTAATGTGTTTAACCTCGTGCGAACTAACAAGAGATTTAGACGAATTTGATCCTTTATACTCTTTACCAGCCGAAACCGCAATTTCAGATGAATCATCAGCCGAAATCGCTCTAGCTGGAATGTATTCCATTTTACATCAAAACGATGCAGAAGGCAATCCAAATCATTCTATTTTACCTAGTACCTTAAGTGGTGTTAATGCAGGAGGTTATTTTGTGTTTTTATCTGCGGAAGATAATGCCATGATAGCAAACAACCCACCACCAGATGGGCCAGCGTTAACAAGAATTTACACTGGGCAATATGTATTAGTAAATAGAGCTAATTGGATTATAAATGGTGTTGAGAAGTTAACCGATGATGATTTTATAAATAATAATCGCCGTTTGGAAATTATTGGTGAAGCGAAAGCTATGCGTGCATTAGGGCATTTCCATTTGTTACGTTTATTTGGGGAGTTTTATGATACAAGTTCATCATATGGTGTTAACGTTCGTTTAGAACCTGCAACAGATGATGTAGCGCAACCAAGAGTTTCTGTTCAAGAAACTTATGATGTTATTTTAAATGATTTGGATGATGCCATTGCTTCAGCTCCATATCTGAGAGCAAAATATTTTGCCAACAAAATTTTTGTTAAAGGTTTAAAAGCAAAAGTGTTATTATATATGGGTGATTATGCACAAGCAGCTACTGTTGCAAAAGATGTGATTGATAATTCTGGACCTAATTTTGCTCTAACAGATACCTTTGAAGAATTATTTGATCATTCTGGTGTTGCAACATTAAGTAATACAGAGGCACTTTTTGATGTGTATTCTGACGCTAATCAAAGTGAGGGATTAGGACTTGGTAATTTTTGGTCTATTTTCACATCTGTATCCAATTGGTTTTACGATTTGCCAAATACAGGAACAATGACAGTTAATGGTCAAGTTATTAATTACGATACAGCGAGAATCCCTTTTATGCAAACAGGAGCTTATGCTATTCCTGGACTAGGTAATGGAAATATGAAATTTTTACAACGTTCTGGCCTGCAATTTGAAACTCAATATTGGTTGCGCATGGCAGAGGTGTATTTAATATATGCTGAAGCAGATGCACGTAGTGCTAATGGTGTTTCTACAGATGCTCTTGAAGCATTAAATGCCATAAGAATCAGAGCTGGAGCTACCACCACTGGAAATGATGGTTTTGAAACGTATCCTGCTTCTATAACTTTAGATCAATTTTTACAAGCTGTACGCATAGAGAAATTAGTAGAATTAGCATCAGAGCAAGGTGAAGATTGGTTCGATCTTATTCGCTATGATTATGCTGATGGCTTTGGAACGGGCTTTCAAGTATCCGATCAAAAACCTACAGCAATCAATTCAGAAAAATTTATCATGCCAATCCCTGTAGCTTCTATAGAAGCTGGTGGAGGTGTTATAATACAAAATCCTGGTTACCCTAATTAATAGCTAGAGCCCTTTACTATATACTAAAGGGCTTTTAATTTTTTTTCTTCATTATAAATTCACAATTATGAAAAAATATCTATTTGTAAGTGTATTGCTATTAAGTGTTTCATTACTTTTTGCACAAGACTGTAAAGTATTACTTAAAACAATTAATCAATCTTATAAAGGAGATTGCAAAAAAGGAAAGGCTAATGGTGAAGGTACTGCAAAAGGAACAGATACTTATGTTGGGACTTTTAAAAAGGGATTACCACATGGAACAGGGACTTATAGTTGGAGTAATGGAGATATTTACAATGGTTCATGGGAAAAAGGGAAAAAGAATGGAAAAGGTAATTTAATTAAACCAGATGCAACTGTGATAAGTGGATATTGGAAAAATGATGATTATATAGGTTTATATGAAGACCCATTTAAGAAATTAGATAAATCATTAAATGTTTCGTCTTATACTATAAAAAGTAATGAAGGTAAGAACAATGTGGTTCGTTTCTATATTAAAGAAGACCAGAAACAGATAAGAAATCCAGATGCTAATGTAGTAGTGCATCATGGTAATTATACAACTGTTACTAATACTAGTAATTATGTAGAATTACAAAATGTAAATTTCCCGTTTAAGGCCAAAGTCTATTTTGGTACAAACTTTATAGAGTTTGAAATATTTAATGCTGGTATGTGGGATGTGAGAACAGATATCACCAGAATTAAGGGATTAGGTAATTAAAATGACTTCTTTTAATTTTTAAGTTTTTTTAATAAATAATAACATATTTAAAATAACAACTAAAGATCTAAATCTTTTAAAGTAAATAAACTAATGTACAAAATCATGAAACAATTAATAGTAATTGCTCTAGTCTTATTCATTGTAAGTTGCGAGCAAACAGAAAAACCATTAGAAGCCAATAAATTCCGATTAAACGGAACCGTTATTAATATGGATAATGGCAATTTGTTTTTAATCAGTTATGACGATGCAAGAAATATTAAAACTGACACTTTAAAGATTGTTGATGGTGCTTTTTCTTTTGAAAGCGATATCACTACAGTGCTTTTAAATGGTATGATTGGTAAAAGTACCGATATTCGAAATCAAGAACCTAGATTTCAACTCTTTTTAGAACCCACCATTATGGAGGTTAATCTAGATGCTAATAATATAACAAAAGGTAAGCTAATAGGCTCAAAAACCCAAGAAGATAGTGATCGATTAAAAGTCCTTCAAATGGAAGCTGCTAAAAAATATCAAAGTATTTTAGATGATTTTCAAGCTAATATAGATAAAATTAGAGCATCCAAAACACCTAAAGAAAAAGATTCACTTAAATACATTGATAATGATTTTCGTACTCAACTAGAACCTTATTATACTGAATTAGGAAACATCTCAATACAATTTATAAATGACAATCCTTCTTCATATATCAGTTTGCAGAATATGAGATTTCAACTTCAAAAAATGAAATATGATGAAGCCACGGCTATGTTTTCTAAATTCCCAGAAGAATTGCAATATTCAGACATGGGAAAAGAAATTAAAAAATCAATTGAAGAAATGAAATTAGGAATTCCAGGTGCCATGGCTGGCGATTTTAATACCACTGACATCAATGGGAAACCTATAACTCTAGCCGACTTTAAAGGACAATATTTACTAATAGATTTTTGGGCTTCTTGGTGTGTACCTTGTAGAAAGGGAAATCCGCATTTATTAAAATTGTATGCACAATATAAATCAAAAGGTTTGGAGATTTTAGGTATATCGGATGACGATCGAGATCATGATGCTTGGCGAAAAGCAGTTGAAACAGATAAAATTGGTGTATGGCGACACGTGTTAAGAGGTCTAAAGATTGATGTGTCTGGAGGTGGATATAAACTATTAGATGATGGCATTAGCGGTGGTTATAATATCTCAACATTACCAACAAAAATATTAGTAGGGCCGGATGGTGTTATTGTGGGACGTTTCGGCGGTGGTGGCGCAGCAGATGAAGACATGGATAAAATGTTAGCCGAAATTTTTTAGTTTAATAAAAAAAATAAAAAATGAAACAAATCGTATTATTAATCTTTTGTAGTGTTTTGGTAATGGGCTGTGCAAAAGAAAAAACTGTAGATGGTTACCAGATTTCTGGTACTCTAAAAGGAATTGACAGTGGTTGGGCAAAAATTATTAAACGCAATATGATTGACCGTCAAAAAATGGAAGTTATTGATAGTGTTGCAATAACCAAGAGCAGCTTTTACTTTGAAGGAAAAACTGAAGCTCAGGATATGGCAACATTAAATATCAACGATAACTATAATGTTGATTTTTTTCTAGAAAACACACTTATTAAAGTTGTAATAGATATAGCAGCAGACAAACAAAATAAAAGACCTACTCCAATAATTTTGGGTTCTACCATGTATGACCAAGTTTTAAAACAGGGAGCAATACGTGATAGTATTTTTAATAATCCAAAATTTGATCGTTTAAAGGAGATTTCGGAGAGCTATCAAGCTGCAAGAGCAGGCAATGACACCTTAAAGATGGAAGAATATAAAACAATTATGTATTCTCCAGACTTTCAGAATTTAAGTAAAGAGCGTACTAATGAAATGAGAAAAGCCATTTTCAATTTTGTTGAGCAAAACCCTAGTTCTCCAGTGTCACCAAATATAATGGGGTTTCAGTACACAGAAGGTAGAATGACAAAAGATGAGCTTAAAAAATACTATGACATATATGAGGGTGATGCGAAAAAAACGGCATTCTTTCAATTTTTCAATAAAATTCATGATGAGGTATTTAACAAATTTTCGGTTGGAGCAGTAGTGCCAGATTTTACATTAACAACCGTTGATGGAAAAGGGTTAACGCTATCAAAAGTAGAAGGAAAATATATTTTAATTGACTTTTGGGCGTCTTGGTGTGTACCATGTAGAGCGTCGTTTCCTCATTTAAAAGAATTATACAAACAATATAAAGATAAAGGCTTTGAAGTTGTTGCCATTGGTACAGCAGATCAAGAAGATAAGTGGCGTAAAGCCATTGAAGAAGATAAAACGCCTTGGTTGCATGTGTATGATGCCAATACAAAAAGCAAAAACATGTACGGCCCTGTAGCCCAAAAATACAACGTTCCACATTTACCAACAACATTTTTGATTGATAATAAAGGCGTTATCATATTAAGACAGCCACAAAAAGAAGATTTAGATAAAAAATTAGACGAATTAATTAATCATAACAATTAAAAAATGAAATATATATTAAAAATATTAGCACTTAGTTTTTTAGCTTTTATTTCTTGCAAGAATGAATTGGTTGATTACGCACTAATTTCAGGGCATATAACTAATAAAACGGAAGACTTTAAAATTCTTTCTTTAGATAGAAAAGTATCCCAAACCTTAAATATTAAAGAGGATGGCACCTTTTTAGATACCTTAAGATTAAACAAGGGTACGTATGTGCTTTATGATGGTACAAGCAGAGCATCTATTTATATAGAAAATGGGAGTCATATTATAATTAATGCAGATGCAAGTAACTTTACAAAGTCTTTGGCATTTTCTGGTCAGGGGTATGATGAGAGTGAATATCTTCTTGAAAAAGGAAAGATAGAAACGGATTTAATAGGTGAGAAAAAGACATTTTATTTACTTGATGAATTAGCTTTTAAAACCAAAGCAAAGGAAATTGAGACAACTTTAATTAATGTACTTGATGCTTTTGTTGATATTCCTGAAGATTTCAAAACTGCAGAGAAGAAAGATTTAAATTACTCTTATTTAAGCAAATTAAACAGCTATGAACCATCTCATGCTTATTATGCAGAAAAAACAGAATTTAAATCATCTAAAGAGTTTTTAGCTGATTTAAACACCTTTGTTTTTGATAATAGAGAAGACTATCTTTTGTCGCCAGAATATAAAAAAATGGTTAACTCTCATTATATGAATAAAGTTGGAGAGATGATTCAAAAAGATTCTATTTCAGCCGACATGGCTATATTAGAAGTTTCTAAAAGGATTCCTAACGAAATCATAAGAAATAATTTTCTTTTCGATAATTCTAAAATATTCATAACCATCTCTAATGATGTCGAAAAATTCTATAACACATTTCTAGAAATTTCCACAAATAAAGAACATATAGAAGAGTTGGCAAAAACATATAAAATGTTAAGTTTAGTAGCAAACGGACAACATTCACCTAAATTTGTAAATTATGAAAATCATGCAGGTGGTAGCACGTCTCTAGATGATTTAAAAGGTAAATATGTATATATTGATGTTTGGGCAACATGGTGTGGTCCTTGTAAATATGAAATTCCTTTTTTAAAGAAAATTGAAAAGCAGTTTCACGATAAAAACATTGTTTTTGTCAGTCTTTCAGTCGATAAAAAGAAGGATTATGAAAAATGGAAAAAAATGGTGATTGATAAAGAACTTACAGGGATACAATTATTAGCTGATAAAGATTTTGAATCAGATTTTATAAAAGATTATATGGTTAAAGGAATACCAAAATTTATTTTATTAGACCCTGATGGCAAAATTGTAAGATCTAGTGCTCCAAGACCATCAAGTAAAGATTTAATTGATTTGTTTAACGAATTGAATATTTAGAAAAAACATAAGCAACGTCACCCATTTTTAATATTTTTGAGTCATACTTATAATAAAACTAAACATAAAATATTTAAAATCTAATAGAATGAAGAACTTACTGATTTGCTTTTGTATTGCTTTTTTATCCTTTTCAGGATTAAAAGCACAGATTCATAATCCAGTGAAATGGTCAACATCGGTTGAAAAAATTTCAGATACAGAATTTTATTTAATTGCATCAGCAACAATAGGTAGTGGTTGGCATTTATATTCACAAAGTGTACCAGAAGGCGGCCCCATACCTACAACCTTTTCATTTGAAGAAGATGCTTCTTACGAACTATTAGATAAAACAATAGAAGAAGAAGGGCATACTATAGACGATCCAATTTTTGAGATGCGGATTAAGTATTTTGAAAATGAAGCTGAATTTAAGCAACGTATAAAAGTTTTAAATAAAGAACTCTTAGTTGTTAAAGGAGAAGTAGAGTTTATGGTTTGTGATGACGAGAAATGTTTACCTCCATCTTATACGGATTTAAATTTTACTTTAAAAAATAAAAAACCTGAAGCAACTACAATTATAGCTACTTCAGATTTAGACAAAACAACCATTAAAGAAACTAAAGAAAATAGTGAAAAAGAAGAGAGAAAAGGACTTATAGGTATTTTTATAATTGCTTTTTTATCAGGCTTTGCTGCATTATTAACACCATGTGTGTTCCCTATGATTCCTATGACGGTTAGTTTTTTCACCAAACAAAGTAAAAATAAAGCTGCAGGTATTAAAAATGCTATTATATATGGATTAGCCATTATTGTAATTTACGTGTTATTAGGAACTGCTGTAACAGGTATATTTGGAGCTGATGCCTTAAATGCATTAGCAACCAATGTTTGGTTTAATATTATATTCTTTATATTATTAGTTGTTTTTGCAGTGTCTTTTTTAGGCGCATTCGAAATTATGTTACCTAACAAATGGGCTAATAAAGTAGACAGACAAGCAGATAGAGGCGGGTTAATTGGTATCTTTTTTATGGCGCTGGCATTAGCAATAGTATCCTTTTCATGTACAGGTCCTATTGTAGGTACACTATTAGTGGAGGCTGCATCCAAAGGAGGCATTGCTCCTATTGTTGGTATGCTAGGTTTTTCATTAGCAATTGCGCTTCCATTTGCGCTTTTTGCAGCTTTCCCAGGTTGGTTAAATTCATTACCAAAATCTGGAGGTTGGTTAAATACCGTGAAGGTTGTTCTAGGATTTTTAGAATTAGCTTTAGCATTTAAATTTTTATCACAAGCCGATTTAGTATTACAAGCTCATATGTTGGAGCGTGAAGTCTTTTTAGCTATTTGGATAGCTGTTTTTGGAGCTTTAGCATTTTATCTTTTCGGAAAAATTCAACTTCCTCATGATTCACCATTACCACATATTTCGGTTGGGCGTTTAAGTATGGGGTTAATCGTACTTTCATTTACAATTTATATGATTCCAGGGCTTTGGGGTGCACCTTTAAATTTAATTAGTGCTTTTCCACCACCATTAGAATATAGTGAATCTCCTTATGGAGTTGGTTTTACGAAATCTGGTGGCGGTAGCACAACAGATCATGCCGACTTGCCTGAAGGCGCTCATTTATTAGCACCGCATGATATTGTGGCTTTTAATGATTATGATAAAGGTTTGGCTTATGCTAAAAAAATAGGGAAACCTGTTATGATAGATTTTACAGGTTGGGCGTGTGTTAACTGTAGAAAAATGGAACAAAATGTTTGGCCAAAAGAGAATATTTTAAAAATATTAAAAAATGATGTTGTTCTTATTTCTTTGTATGTAGATGATAAGCGGAAATTAGAAGAGGACGAAATTGTAGATTCCAAATTGCGTCCTGGTAAAAAATTAAAATATATTGGTCAAAAGTGGAGTGAACTTCAAACTGTAAAATATAAGGCCAACACACAACCTTTTTATGTACTTATGGATCATGATGAAGAAAACTTGCTAGAGCCTGTTGCTTATACCCCTGATGCTGATGAGTTTCATAAATGGTTGCAAGAAGGTGTTTCAAATTTTGAATAAATTAAAATATAAATAATTTTTTTGATTGGTGAATATTAGAATCACTTTGGTGTGATTGATTAAGGTGGTTCTCTTTTATCTCTTTTTTAAAATAAAATAATGACATATAATTCAATATTAGCTTCTAAAATAAATTCCAAGAAATCTCTTGAAGAGTATTTCAAACCCTTTAGAGAAAATATAGTTGGTGTAAATGAGTTTTTTGAATCTCCTTATGGTAGAAAAAAAATTATTTATGCAGATTGGACAGCTAGTGGTAGATTGTATAGACCAATTGAAGAAAAATTGTTAAACGAAATTGGTCCTTATGTAGCGAATACCCATACCGAAACATCTATTACAGGGTCCGCAATGACTTTGGCTTATCATGATGCAAGAAATATTATTAAAAAGCATGTAAATGCCTCAAAAGATGACGTGTTAATTACTGTTGGTACAGGAATGACAGGTGCTATTAATAAGTTTCAGCGAATTTTAGGGATAAAAGTTAACGAGAATTTAAAAGATCACACACAAGTTCCAGAAGATTTAAGGCCTATTATTTTTGTGTCTCACATGGAACACCATTCTAACCAAACATCATGGTTAGAGACTATTGCTAGGGTTGAGGTTATTCCATCAAATGAAAAAGGATTGCCATGTGTTATAGCATTAGAAAAACTTATAGAGCAATATAGCGATTGTTCAATAAAAATTGCAGCAATAACAGGATGTTCTAACGTTACAGGTATTCGAACAAATTATTACGAAGTAGCAAAAATAATGCATCAGAATAACGGCTTATGTTTTGTTGATTTTGCTTGTTCAGCACCTTATGTTAGCATTGATATGCATCCAGAAAATGAAGAAGAATATTTAGATGCTATCACTTTCTCTCCTCATAAGTTTTTAGGAGGACCAGGATCTTCTGGTGTTTTAATTTTTAATAAAAAATTATATAAAAATTTGGTTCCAGATAATCCAGGAGGAGGTACTGTTTCATATACTAATCCATGGGGTAATCATGATTATATCGATGATATAGAAACTCGAGAAGATGGTGGAACACCAGGTTTTTTACAAGCTATAAAAATTGCGCTTTCTATTCAGCTTAAAGAGAAAATGGGCGTGCAAAATATTTTAGATAGAGAACACGAATTAAATGCTATAATTTTTAAAAAACTAAGCACTATAAATAATTTAAAAATCTTAGCTCCTGAGCATTCGGAAAGATTGGGAGTTTTTTCATTTTATATAGAGAGTGCTCATTATAATTTAATTGTAAAACTTTTAAACGATAAATTTGGAGTTCAAACCAGAGGTGGTTGCTCTTGTGCGGGAACTTATGGTCATTATTTGCTAAATGTAGATGAACCCACTTCAAAATCTATTGAAAAAAAGATATTAGAAGGGTGTTTAATAGAACGTCCGGGTTGGATACGTATGTCTATTCATCCTACAATGACGAATGAAGAAGTCAGTTATATTTGTGATGCTATTAAAGAGGTTGCTACTAATCATCAAGAATGGCAATTAGATTATGAATATAATGCCATTAAAAACGAATTCATTCATAAAGGTAATCATAGCGTTGAAAAAGAGATAACCAAATATTGGTTTAAGTGGTGATATAAAGGTTAAGTCTCAGTATGTTGTTGAAAGTAACTCTTTTTATTATGTTCATTTATTTAAATAATATCTGGTTTTTTAATTAAGAAGTATACTTTTAGATTCTAAACTTCTGTTAAACAAATAACAACACTTGTTAAAATTTTATACCTTTGCATTATCATGAAGCAAGTATTCCATAAAACAGTATCAACATTAATGGCTTTTGTAGTTTTATTTTCTACGATGTCATTTACTGTTAATATGCACTATTGTGGTGATGCTTTAATAGAAACTGCTGTATTTCATAAAGCTAAAGGATGTGGAATGGAAATGCAGAAACCTTCAACTGAAGGCTGTGCTATTACTAAAAAGAATTGTTGTAACGACAAACAATTAGTAGTTGATGGTCAAGATGAGTTACAACTGCAAGTTGATAAGATTACTTTTGATCAACATTTATTCATAGCATCATTTGTATATACTTACATTAATCTTTTTGAAGGTTTAGATGCCAAAGTAACTTCTTACGAAGAATATAAACCACCACTCGTCATAAGGCAAATCTTCAAGCTTGACGAGACTTACTTAATTTGATTTTTAAACAATAGACTGTTTTATCCAGTGGATGTATTCCATTAGGGTAATTTCTTGTATTCGGTGTTTTCTCAACATCTATGTCTAACTGTTTAATCATCAAAACTAATGCTAAATAAAAGCATAAAATTTTTAATAGAAAACAAACTCGTTGCAGTTTTAATGCTCATTCTTTTTATAGGGTGGGGAACAGTAAATGCACCTTTTAATTGGGATACAGGTTTTTTGCCAAGCAATCCCGTTGCAGTAGATGCTATTCCTGATATTGGTGAAAACCAACAAATCGTTTTTACCAAATGGGATGGTCGTTCTCCGCAAGATATTGAAGATCAAATTACCTACCCTTTAACTACTTCTCTTTTGGGAATTCCTGGTGTAAAAACCATTCGAAGTTCATCTATGTTTGGCTTTTCAAGTATTTATATCATTTTTGAAGAAGATGTCGAGTTTTACTGGAGTAGAAGTCGCATTCTTGAAAAATTAAACTCATTACCAAACGGATTATTACCAAACGATGTGAATCCTGCTTTAGGTCCAGATGCTACAGGATTAGGACAAATATATTGGTACACTCTAGAGGGGCGAGATGAAAACGGAAACGTAACTGGAGGTTGGGATTTACACGAACTACGAAGCATTCAAGATTACTATGTAAAATATGCATTATCGTCTGCAAGTGGCGTATCGGAAGTAGCTTCTATTGGAGGTTATGTTCAGGAATATCAAGTGGATGTGAATCCGGAATTAATACGTCAATACAACATCAGTTTACAGCAAGTTGTAAAAGCAGTAAAAGAAAGTAATAAAGATATTGGGGCACAGACTTTAGAAATTAATCAAGCCGAATATTTAGTACGTGGTCTAGGTTATGTGAAATCTGTAGAAGATATTGAAAATGCAGTCGTTAATTCTGAAGATTACACTTCAATTAAAATTAAAGACATTGGAAAAGTATCCTTAGGTCCAGCAACACGTCGTGGAATTTTAGACAAAGAAGGAGCTGAAGTTGTTGGAGGTGTTATAGTTGCTCGTTATGGTGCAAATCCAATGGAAGTGATTAATAATGTGAAAGGAAAAATTAACGAGCTTAGTGCTGGTTTGCCTTCAAAAATATTGGCAGATGGAAGAACATCGCAAGTAACCATCGTTCCTTTTTACGATAGAACAGAATTGATTCAAGAAACATTAGGAACGCTAAACGAAGCCTTAACATTAGAGATTTTGATTACCATTTTGGTCATCATCGTCATGGTATTTAATTTGCGTGCTTCTATATTAATTTCAGGTTTATTACCAGTAGCCGTTTTAATGGTATTTGTGGCTATGAAATTCTTTGGTGTGGATGCTAATATTGTGGCTTTATCAGGAATTGCCATTGCGATTGGAACCATGGTAGATGTTGGTGTTATTCTTTCAGAAAACATCATTAGGCACATGGATGAAGATAATGGAGGTCTACCTATAAACACCGTTGTTTACAATGCTACCGCAGAAGTTTCTGGCGCTATTGTTACCGCAGTAATGACAACCATTATCAGTTTTATTCCTGTTTTTACAATGATTGGTGCCGAAGGAAAATTATTTAGACCATTGGCTTTTACAAAAACATTTGCACTAATTGCTGCATTGGTAATCGCACTGTTTTTAATTCCGCCATTTGCTGCCGCTATTTTTAAGAAAGCGAATCTTAGAAAAACAACAAGTTCTATTTTAAATGGAGTGTTGATCCTTCTTGGCCTTATAACAATAATTTATGGGTATTGGATTGGAATTTTATTGATTGGTTTTGGAGTAGTTGCATTTTTAAAGCAAAAAAATACACTTTCAGAAAAGAATGCAAATCGTATTAATATTGGCATTTCTGTATTGGCAATTGTATTTCTTTTAGCGGAATATTGGAGACCTTTGGGAGTTGATAAAAGTATCCTGTTGAATCTTCTTTTTGTAGCAATTATTTGCTTTGGATTATTAGGCGCTTTTATGGTATTCCAAAATTATTATAAACGTATTTTAAATTGGGCATTACATAACAGATTATTGTTTTTAGCCATTCCTACTACACTCGTTATTTTTGGTTTTTATATTTTAAAAAATACAGGAAAAGAGTTTATGCCTTCTTTAAATGAAGGCTCATTTTTACTAATGCCTACTTCTATGCCGCATGCTGGTGTAGAAGAAAACAAGCGTGTATTACAGCAGTTAGATATGGCTGTGGCTAATATTCCAGAAATTGAAACCGTAGTTGGTAAAGCCGGTAGAACAGAGTCGGCTTTAGATCCTGCTCCTTTATCGATGTATGAAAATATGATTCAGTACAAACCAGAATATATGCTGAATAAAAAAGGGAAACGTCAACGCTATAAAGTAAATAATGACGGTGCTTTCGTATTGAAAAACGGAATGTCATTGAGAGCGGAACAACGTGAAGCATGGCAATCTTTCAATGCGAAAGAACAATTAATTGAAGACAACAATGGAGAATTCTATCGCAACTGGCGACCAGAAATAAATTCACCAAATGATATTTGGAAGGAAATAGTGCGAGTTACCAAGTTACCTGGTGTTACATCAGCACCTAAGCTACAACCTATTGAAACCCGATTGGTGATGCTACAAACAGGAATGCGTGCTCCAATGGGAATTAAAGTAAAAGGACAAGATTTAAAAGAAATTGAAGCCTTTGGAGTACAATTAGAAGGTGTTTTGAAACAAACCGAAGGAGTAAAACAAGAAGCAGTTTTTGCCGATAGAA
Organism: Flaviramulus basaltis; assembly: GCF_900114265.1. GTDB lineage: Bacteria > Bacteroidota > Bacteroidia > Flavobacteriales > Flavobacteriaceae > Flaviramulus > Flaviramulus basaltis. The sequence goes on along the minus strand of NZ_FPKV01000002.1, from coordinate 1,289,217 downwards.
TTGTAGGGAAACCGTATTTACTAATTGATATCGATAGAGAGAAAATTGCCAGATATGGTATTTCAATCGATGATGTTCAAAATGTATTAAAAGTAGCCGTTGGTGGAATGGTTTTAACACAAACTGTAGAAGGAAGAGAACGTTATGGTATTCGTGTACGTTACCCAAGAGAGTTGCGTAGCAATCCGGATGATTTAAAAAGTATTTATATTCCTGTGGAAAAAGGGAATCCTGTTCCATTGAGTGAATTGGCAACGATTCGTTACGAACAAGGTCCGCAAGTCATCAAAAGTGAAGATACTTTTTTAGTAGGATATGTATTGTTTGATAAATTAGATGGTTTTGCAGAAGTAAATGTAGTAGAAAATGCACAAGCACTCATTCAGCAAAAAATAGACTCAGGAGAATTAGTAGTTCCTAAAGGAATTAATTATCAATTTACAGGAACCTATGAAAATCAATTGCGAGCAGAAAAAACCTTATCGGTTGTCGTACCATTAGCATTGCTTATTATTTTTTTGATTCTGTACTTTCAATTTCGTTCGGTAACAACATCGTTAATGATTTTTACAGGAATTACAGTTGCTTTTGCAGGTGGATTCATCATGATGTGGCTGTATGGTCAAGATTGGTTTTTAAATTTTAGTTTGTTTGGAGAGAATTTAAGAGAACTCTTTAATATGAAAACGATCAATTTAAGTGTGGCAGTTTGGGTAGGTTTTATTGCTCTATTTGGAATTGCTACGGATGATGGTGTCGTGATGGCAACCTATTTGAATCAAACTTTTGAGAAAGAGAAACCGTCCGATAAAAAAAGAATTCGTTTTGCAACGTTAGAAGCTGCAGGAAAACGAATACGCCCTTGTTTAATGACAACGGTTACAACTGTATTGGCTTTATTACCTGTTTTAACATCGACAGGTAGAGGAAGTGATATTATGATTCCGATGGCAATTCCCATTTTTGGTGGTATGATTATCGACATTACCTCCTATTTTATTGTACCAGTATTATATAGCTGGCGAGAAGAGTTTCAACTAAAAAGAGTAAACAAATGAAAAGAATAATTTTTATACTCATAGGCTTATTAACTGTTAGTTTTTCTAGTGCACAAGAATTAGAAACACTTATTGAAGAAGCATTACTTAACAATCCAGAAATTCAAAAGTTTGAATTGCAATACAACATTGCTTCCGAAAAAGTGAATGAAGTTAACACATTGCCAAATACAGAAATTGGTGTTGGATATTTTGTAAGTGAACCAGAAACGCGAACAGGAGCGCAACGTTTTAAAGTATCAGCGAAACAAATGCTACCTTGGTTTGGCAATATAACTGCAAGAGAAAACTATATTTCTTCTTTAGCAGACGCTAAATATGAAGACATAGTAATTGCCAAAAGAAAGTTACTAGCTTCCGTATGTCAATCGTATTACAATTTGTATGCGAATAGAGCAAAACAAGCAGTTTTAACTGAGAATATTAAATTATTGGATACGTATGAAACATTAGCTTTAACCTCGGTTGAAGTAGGAAAAGCATCTGCAGTAGATGTGTTACGCTTACAAATGCGTCAAAATGAATTAAGTCAATTAAAACAAGTTTTAGAGCAACAGTATTTAGCGGAACAAACGAACTTAAATAAACTCCTAAATCGCGATAAAAATGTAGTAGTAGATATAATGAATGAAATGAATATTCCTTTGGAAGAAGTTGAAATCACTTCTGAAAATTTATCGCTTCATCCAGAACTTCTTAAGTATGACAAACTATATCAATCAGTCGAAAAATCAGAATTGTTAAACCAAAAAGAAAGCAGCCCAATGGTTGGTTTTGGATTGGATTATATCAATGTGGAAAAGCGTCCAGATATGAATTTTAACGATAATGGAAAAGATATAATTATGCCAATGGTTTCGCTTTCTATTCCAATATTTAATAGAAAATACAAATCGCAAACGAAACAAAATGAGTTGCAACAGCAAGAAATAACAGCCCAAAAGCAACAACGATTAAATACGCTGGAAACATTATTAGATAAAGCAATAAATGACAAGATTTCTGCAAGAATAAGTTATACAACTCAAGCCAAAAACTTGAAGCAAGCAAAAGATGCAGAAGAGATTTTGATTAAAAGTTATGAAACAGGAACAATTGATTTTAATGATGTATTAGATATTCAGGAATTACAACTAAAGTTTCAAATAAATCAAATCGAATCGGTGAAAACCTATTATTTGCAAAACACAATTATTAACTATTTAACAAAGTAATAATGAAACACACATATCACATACACGGAATGACCTGCAATGGTTGTCGAAGTCACGTGGAAGAAACACTTTCAAAAGTGGAAGGTGTTTTAAAAGCTTCTGTTGATTTAGAAACAGCAGAAGCAACCATCGAAATGGAAAGCCATATCCCTATGGAAACCTTTCAAGAAGCCTTAAAAAAGGATGGAGGAAGCTATAGCATTCATAAATCGGGAGAACATCACCAACATTCAGAAGCTAAAAAAGAAGAAAAACCAAAAGGCAAAGGAACTGGAACTTTTTACTGCCCAATGCATTGCGAAGGTGATAAAACTTATGATAAAGCTGGAGATTGTCCTGTTTGTGGAATGGATTTAGTTGAAGAACAAAATCTTTCAACGTCCTCATCAGAGCAATGGACGTGCCCTATGCACCCAGAAGTAGCAAAAGACGAAGCAGGAGCTTGTCCCATTTGCGGAATGGATTTAATACCAATGCAGCCAGATATTTCCGCAGAAGAGAAAACCTATAAAAAGCTATTAAAAAAGTTTTGGATAGCATTGGCTTTTACACTTCCTATTTTCTTAATCGCAATGAGTGAAATGCTTTCTAACAATCCATTATACGATGTCATGGAACAAAAAAAATGGAACTGGATTCAGTTTGGATTATCTATTCCAGTAGTGTTTTATGCAACTTGGATGTTTTTTGAACGTGCATTTAAAAGCATAAAAACTTGGAACCTTAATATGTTCACGCTTATAGGAATTGGCTCTAGTGTGGCTTGGTTATTTAGTGTTTTTGGGATGTTCTTCCCTGATGTCTTTCCAGAACAATTCAAAACCGAATCTGGAGCGGTTCACGTTTATTTTGAAGCAGCAACCGTTATTTTAACGCTTGTTTTAATGGGGCAATTGTTAGAAGCACGAGCACATAGCAAAACTAATGCCGCAGTAAAAGAACTTTTAAAATTAGCACCAAGCAAAGCCATAAAAATAGTAGATGGACAAGAGGTTGAAGTAAGCATCGATAAAATAGAATTGAATGATATTCTAAAAGTAAAACCTGGTGATAAAATTCCTGTGGATGGTGTCATCACGGATGGAGATACCACAATTGATGAATCTATGATTACTGGGGAACCTATTCCTGTAAACAAAGAAAAAGGCGACAACGTAAGTAGTGGAACCATAAATGGCAATCAAAGTTTTTTAATGAAAGCCGAAAAGATAGGGAGCGATACTTTATTGTCTCAAATTATTCACATGGTGAATGATGCAAGTCGAAGTCGCGCACCCATTCAAAATTTAGCAGATAAAGTATCAGGATATTTTGTGCCTGTTGTGGTTATAATTTCTGTAATAACCTTTGTTGTTTGGGCTATTTGGGGTCCAGAACCAGTGTATGTGTATGCATTTGTAAATGCCATCGCGGTGTTGATAATTGCTTGTCCGTGTGCATTAGGATTGGCAACACCAATGTCTGTAATGGTTGGTGTGGGTAAAGGCGCTCAAAATGGTGTATTGATTAAAAATGCGGAAGCTCTCGAAAAAATGGATAAAGTAGATACGCTAATTATTGATAAAACAGGAACCATTACCGAAGGAAAACCAACCGTAGATAAAATTGGTGCTTTTAAAGATGATTTAAGTGAAAGCGAAGTGCTGGAATATATTGTGTCGTTAAACAGTAACAGTGAACATCCATTGGCTGAAGCAACTTTAAAATATGGGAAAGAACAAAATGCTAAAATTTTAAAATCAGAAGACTTTAGTGCCGTTACAGGTAAAGGAGTGGAAGCTATAATTGAAGGTGAAAAAGTAGCCTTAGGAAATCCTAAAATGATGGATTATGCCAAAGCAGAAATTACTCCTGAAATGGAGGAAGAAGCCAAAACCTACCAAAAGCAAGGAAAAACAGTGTCTTATTTAGCAGTAGGAAACACAGTTGTTGGCTATGTGGTTATTGCTGATAAAATTAAGGAAACTAGTGCGAAAGCTATTAAAGAACTTCAAGGAAAAGGAATTGCTGTGATTATGCTGACAGGCGATAATCACGACACCGCACAAGCAGTTGCTAGCGAGTTAAATTTAGAAGCTTTTAAAGCAAGCATGCTTCCCGAAGACAAACTAAAAGAGGTAGAAAAACTACAAAAGCAAGGAAAAGTAGTTGCTATGGCAGGTGATGGTATTAATGATGCACCAGCATTGGCCAAAAGTGATGTTGGTATCGCCATGGGAACCGGAACAGATGTAGCTATTGAAAGTGCAATGATAACTTTGGTAAAAGGGGATTTACACGGTATTGTAAAAGCCAGAAATTTAGGAGATTCGGTAATGAAGAACATTAAACAAAACTTGTTTTTTGCTCTCATCTATAACACATTAGGAATTCCTATAGCGGCAGGTGTATTGTTCCCGTTTTTTGGAATTTTACTCTCTCCAATGATTGCTGCATTAGCCATGAGTTTTAGTTCGGTTTCAGTTATTGCAAATGCATTACGATTAAGAAATATTAAAATATAGTATAATGAAAAAGTATATAATTTATATAGGAATATTAGTTGTCGGGTTGCTTTTAGGATGGATGATTTTTGGAGGTTCATCAAATAAAAATACAGAGTATAATCACAGCGAGGTTTCTGAAACTAAACAAATGTGGACCTGTGCTATGCATCCGCAGATTATGCAACCAGAAGCTGGCGATTGTCCTATTTGTGGTATGGATTTAATTCCTGCAGAAGTAGGTGCAGAAGGTTTAGCGGTAGATCAATTTAAACTATCAAAAAACGCAATGGCTTTGGCAAATATTCAAACCACTGTTGTAGGTAATAGTAATATTGAAGGTAATGCCATAAAACTTTCAGGAAAAATTGTAGAGAATGAAGAAGCTAATGCAGTACAAGTAAGTTATTTTTCTGGAAGAATTGAGCGATTGAATGTTAGTTTTACAGGGGAAGAAGTTCGAAAAGGACAATTATTAGCAACTATTTATTCCCCAGAATTATATGCTGCACAACAAGAGTTAATTACAGCAAGTTCATTAAAGGAATCTCAACCTGCATTGTACAAGGCAGTTCGTAATAAATTGAAATTATGGAAATTGTCTGAAAATCAAATTAGTCAAATTGAAAAATCAGGTCGTGTTCAAGAAAACTTTCCTGTTTACGCTACGGTTTCAGGAACAGTTTCTGAAAAGCTGGTAGAACAAGGTGACTATATTAAACAGGGCCAGCCACTATTAAAAATTGCAAATTTAAATACAGTTTGGGCAAATTTTGATGTTTACGAAAATCAAATCAGCTTATTTAAAAAAGGGCAAGAAGTTTCTATAACTACAAATTCTAACCCAAATGCGGTTTTTAAGTCGAAAGTAGATTTTATTGACCCCGTTTTAAATGCTAGAAAACGTACTGTAAACTTAAGAGTTGTTTTAAATAATAAAGACGATATGTTTAAACCGGGAATGTTTGTTGAAGGTTTAATAACTGGAGTTAATTCAAGTAAGGAGGACATCTTAAACATTCCTTCATCTGCTGTTTTATGGACAGGAAAGCGCTCTGTGGTGTATCTTAAAGCAAATCAAAATGAGCCTGTTTTTGAAATGCGTCAAATTACATTAGGAAATAAAAATGGTGATACTTACCAAGTATTAGAAGGCTTAAAAAATGGAGATGAAATTGTAACAAACGGAACTTTTACTGTTGATGCTGCTGCACAATTACAAGGAAAAAAATCGATGATGAATAAAGAAGGTGGTAAAATGATGACAGGGCATGAAGGGCATTTGGGTATGGGAGAAATGACTTCAACAGACAATAAGAGTCATTCCAATATTAATGAAAGAGTTAAAGTATCAAAGGACTTTCAAAATCAGTTAAAGGCAGTTTTTTATGATTATATCAAGTTGAAAGATGAATTAGTAAAAGATGATTCTAAAAATGTAAAGGAAACATCAAAAAAACTATTAGATAATTTAAATAAAGTCGATATGAAACTTTTAAATAACAATGATGTTCATTCGCATTGGATGTCATTAGAAAAAGCGATAAAGACTTCTGCAAATTCAATCTCAAACACATTAAATATTCTAGAACAAAGAAATTATTTCAAACAACTTTCTACATATCTAACAAATGCTATAGAAATATTTGGTGTTAATGAAAAGGTGTATCAACAGTTTTGTCCTATGGCAGATAGCAATAAAGGAGCCTATTGGTTAAGTAAAGAAGAAAAAGTGGTCAATCCATATTTTGGTGGTGCGATGTTAACCTGTGGAGAAATAAAACAAGTAATAGAATAATAATTAAATTTTTAAAACAATGAAAAGAGTAATTTTAAGTGTAGCTGTAATGGCAAGTTTAGTTTTCACGAGCTGTAAAAACGAAACGAAACAAGAAAAAGAAACAACAACTACAGAGCTTTCTAAAGAAATTGCAATGGCAGATATAACTTTTGGAGTTAGAGGTAATTGCGGAATGTGTAAAAACACAATTGAAAAAGCCGCAAATGGTGTTGAGGGTGTTGCAAATGCTAATTGGGATGTAGATAAAAAGAAAATTGATGTCTCTTTTGATGAAGCTAAAACAGATGTAATAGCAATTCATAAAGCGATTGCAGCATCAGGTTATGATACTGAAAAAGTAGCAGCAAACGATGAGGCTTATAAGGGTTTACCAGGTTGTTGCCAATACGATCATGAAATGCCAATGAATCAATCAGGTGAGAATAAAGAAGAAGATCATTCTAATCATTAATAATAAGTAAAATAAGTAAAGAAGAGCCCTATTTAAAGGGTTCTTCTTTTATAAAAATCTCACACCTAATTTTATTTGCAACACCATTGCACGAAATAATTTATATATTTGCTTCAATGAAATTTTTAGCCTTCATATTATCAATATATATATTCGCACTTAATTTAGCGCCTTGCCAAGATTATAGTGACTTTAATGATGAGGTTAAAATTGAGATTTCACAATCTTTAAGTGATGATCATCAGCATCTAGGTTCAGATTTATGTTCACCTTTTTGTATTTGCCAATGTTGCCATATTAGTGCTACACATTTTAAAAGCGTAAATGTAAAGTTTAATAAATCTGATATTTCTACTCAAGATTTTTTCTACATAAACGGTTCAGAAAGAAAATTTACTACTTCAATTTTACAGCCACCAAGGGCATAATTCAGTTTTCTAAAGGATAGCTATATCCATTTTTCAACCTTATCAAAGGTTCTTTCATTTCGAGTAATTCTAATTTTTTTATCAGAATTGTATCGAGAAGTTTAACTGAATTAATACATTTTCTATGATTAATAAAATTATTGATTTTTCAATCAATAACAAATTCATTATTGGTTTGCTTACGCTTACCATTATTGGAGCAGGTATTTGGAGTATGACCCAAGTGCCAATCGATGCTGTTCCAGATATTACCAATAACCAAGTGCAAGTTATCACACAAGCGCCCAATTTAGGAACAGAGGATATTGAGCAAATAATAACCTATCCTGTTGAAGTTGCAATGAGTAACCTTCCCAATGTTCAAGAAATCCGTTCCATTTCTCGTTTTGGTCTATCTGTTGTTACTATTGTTTTTGATGATGATATGGGAACTTATTTGCCTCGTCAATTGGTGGCAGAAAAGCTCAACGACATAAAAACGCAAATCCCTAATGGTTTTGGAGAACCTACAATGGGACCAATTTCGTCTGGTTTAGGAGAAATATATCAATATACGCTTAAAGTGAAACCAGAATACAAAAATAAGTATTCGGTCACAGATTTGCGTACCATGCAAGATTGGATTGTGCAGCGTCAAATGGCTATGGTGGAAGGAGTTGTTGAGGTGAATGCTATTGGCGGAAAAATCAAACAATATGAAGTCGCTGTAGATCCAAACGATTTAAAAGCGATAGGATTAACCATTACAGATGTATTTGAGGCACTTGAAGCTAACAATCAAAATACAGGTGGTGCATATATTGAAAAAAATCATCAAGCCAATTTTATTCGTGGTGAAGGATTGGTAAGAAGTTTAGATGATATTAAGAAAATTGCAGTCAAAAACACTAATAACATTCCAATTACTATTGGGGATATTGCTACCGTTCAATTTGGTTCTGCAATTCGTTATGGCGCTTTAACACAAGATGGTGAAGGCGAAGTTGTAGGAGGTTTGGTTATGATGCTTAAAGGTGCTAATTCAAACGATGTTATAGAGAATGTTAAGCAAAGAATGACTCAAATTGAAAAATCTTTACCAGAAGGTGTCATTATTGAACCTTTATTAGACCGAAGCAAATTAATAGCAGAAACAACTTTTACGGTAGCTACAAATCTTATTGAAGGTGCATTAATTGTCATTTTCGTTCTTATTTTTCTTTTGGGAAATTGGCGAGGTGGTTTAATAGTGGCTTCAACCATTCCATTATCCTTATTATTTGCCTTTATACTTATGAATGTATTTGATGTTTGGGCTAATCTAATGAGCTTAGGAGCTATAGATTTTGGAATTATTGTAGATGGAGCAGTAATTATTGTAGAAAGTACTGTTTTTCTCATCGCCTCTCAAGTATTAAAAAAGAACAAATTATCTTCAAAAGAACGAGATTATGTGGCATCAAATGCTTCCAAAAAAATGATGAATGCTGCGTTTTTCGGGCAGCTTATTATTTTAATTGTTTTTCTTCCAATTTTGGCATTACAAGGCATTGAAGGGAAAATGTTTAAGCCTATGGCGTTAACCTTTATTTTTGCTATGATTGGTGCCATGGTGCTGTGTCTTACTTATGTACCTATGATGTCTGCATTAATTCTAAGAGCGCCAAAATCATCAAAAAAATCTTATGGAGATAAATTTGTGCATTGGGTAGAACGTAAATATCAGCCTTTATTGGTTAAAGCGTTGGAAAAGAGTAAGCTAATAATTGGTATTTCTGTTTTTTTATTCGGAATTACAGTCTTTGTGTTCACAAGAATGGGTGGCGAATTTATTCCACAACTTGATGAAGGTGATATTGCATTTCACGCTATTTTAAAACCGGGAAGTTCACTTACAGAAACTATCGAAACGACGACCAAAATTGAACAAATTGTAAAAGCAAAGTTTCCTGAAGTAGAAAAAATTGTAAGCCGCATAGGTGTTGCCGAAATTCCAACAGATCCAATGCCAATGGATCTTGCTGATGTTTTTGTAATTCTTAAGCCAAAAAGTGAATGGACTTCGGTAGCATCTAAAGACGAACTCATCGAAAAAATGAAAGAAGCGGTTGAAATAATTCCTGGTGTTAATTATGAATTTACGCAGCCTATTGAAATGCGTTTCAATGAATTGCTCGAAGGTGTTAGAGAGGACATTGCAATAAAACTATATGGAGAAGATATTAACGTGTTATCTCAAAAAGCAGCTGAAATAACTAAAATTATTGCAGGTACAGATGGTATTGGTGATATGAAAGCTGAGGCAACAACAGGGTTGCCACAAATGACAATTACCTACAACAGAAGTAAGTTAGCTCAATATGGTTTACAAATAAATACATTGAATCAAATTGTTCAATCGGCTTTTGCTGGTGGAACAGCAGGTACTATTTTTGAAGGTGAAAAAAGATTTGATCTTGTAGTAAGATTAAGTTCCGACAATCGAAATGATATAACAGATGTTCAAAATTTATTTATCAATTTACCTTCAGGTATTCAGATTCCGCTTCGTGAAATTGCAGATGTCACCTATAAAGCTGGTCCGATGCAAATAAGCAGAGATAATACCAACAGAAGAACATATGTAGGAATAAATGTTAGAGGACGAGACGTGAAATCTTTGGTAACCGAGATAAAATCAAAGTTAGATGCTAAATTGGAATTGCCATCCGGCTATTTTATTCGTTACGGTGGTGCATTTGAGAATTTAGAGCGTGCTAGTAATCGATTGCAAACCGTTGTGCCAATAGCGTTAGTACTCATTTTTATACTTATTTATTTTGCATTAAAATCGGTATCACAAACTTTAATGATTTATATAGCTATTCCAATGGCAACCATTGGAGGTGTAATAGCATTATGGTTAAGAGATATGCCATTTAGTATTTCGGCAGGTGTAGGTTTTATCGTGTTGTTTGGTGTTGCGGTTTTAAATGGACTCGTAATGATTAGTGGATTAAACGAGTTGAAAGAAGAAGGCGTTACCAACCTTAAAGATAGAATTATTGAAGGTACAAAGCGACGAATTAGACCTATTATGCTAACGGCTTTTACAGATGTTTTAGGGTTTTTGCCCATGGCAGTTTCAGCATCTGCTGGTGCAGAAGTGCAACGCCCTTTGGCTACTGTTGTTATAGGTGGTTTATTAACTTCTACGCTATTAACCTTGTTTGTTTTGCCGATATTATATCATTGGGTTGAAACGAAATCTTTAAAATTTAGTATGAATAAAAAAGCGATTGCTTTTACTGCTATTATAGGGTTTGTATTTCTGTTCTCCATAAATACAAATGCGCAACAAAAGAGTGATTCTATTTCGGTAATAACAATGCAAGAAGCAGTTAAATTATCAAAAGAAAATTATCCACTATTAAAACAAAAGCAATTAGAAATCACTAAACAACAGCAGTTAAAAAGTACAGTTTACGATTTAGGTACAACTCAAATTTTTACAGGTGGTGAAGAACTTAGTAATGGAAATGGTATTTATACCACCATTGGTGTTGGTCAATCTAATATTGATGTATTTGGAGTTTCGGCAAAAAAGCGATTGCAAGAACAACGTATTCAATTTGCTCAAAAAGCATTTCAACTCTCAGAATTAGATTTAGAACTAGAGGTTAAAAAAGCTTGGTTAAGAGCCTTTCAAAGTAAAAAGAATTATAATTTATATAAAGAATTAGATTCCATTTACACCAATTTTGAAAAAGCAGTAGCCTTGAATTATGAAGTAGAAGCCATTTCAAAATTAGAATATTCTGCAGCTAGAAACCAAGCCTTACAGATTCAAAATAAATTGATGCAAGCGAAGAGTGACTATCACATTGACTTACAGCAATTAAATTTATGGTTAGTTTCTGATACATTTTATACGGTTCCAAATGATATTGAAATTATTGAAGAAATAAATAGTGATAATTTTAATTTAGAAGCACATCCTTTATTTGATTTAGCACAACTACAAGTAACAGAAGCAGAAGCAACATATAATGCTGCTAAGGCCGATAATTTACCCAAGTTTAACCTGCAAGGTGGCTTACAAAAAGTAAATGGTAATTCCGGTTTTTATACCTATCAAGCGGGAATTTCAATTCCGTTTTTATCAGGAATAAATAAAGCAAAGGTTAAAACTGCAAAAATCGATTCCGAAATTGCAGAAGTAACTATTCAATTTAAGAAAAAGGAAGTTCAGTCTAAATTCAATCAGGCAAAGGAAAATTATCAAAAATGGAAAAACTCGTGGCTATTCTATAAAAATGAAGTTTTACAACTTGTTAAAGAACAAAAAGCAGGTGCTTTGTTTGCTTATAAAGAGGGGGAAATAGACTATGCAGGATTTACACAACTTATAAAAGAAGCTATTCAATCGGAATTAGAGGCACAAAAAGCATTAATAAATTATTTAGAAAATGCCTTTCAACTACAATATTTTAATCAATAAGAAAATGAAAAACACACGATATATAACCTTTACACTACTAATCTTTTTACTTGTAGTTACAGCTTGTGGTAATAAGGAAAAACATAAAGTTGAAGATGGACATTCGCATGATGATGTTATAAAGTCAGAAAATAATGATAATCATGATAAGGTAGAAGAAGTAATGATTTCAAAACAACAATTTGAAACATTAAAAATGAAAATAGATGCCATTACAGAGCGAAACATGAGTGGTTATGTAGAAGCCAACGGGACTTTAGAAGTGCCACCACAAAACGAAGCAGCTATTACTTCTGTTGTTGGAGCGAATGTAGTGTCTATAAAAGTAATTGAAGGCGATAAGGTTAATAAAGGACAAGTTGTTGCATACCTTTCACATCCTACTATTATAAAAATGCAGACAGATTATTTAAATGCCTATAGCAACAGTAATTTTATGAAGAAAAATTACGAACGACAACAAAAATTATATGATGCTGGCGTAGGATCTGGCGCAAATTTTCAAAAGGCAGAAGCAGAATATGAGGCATCTAAAGCAATGGTTAATGGATTGGAAGCACAATTACGACTATTAAGTGTCAATACAGCATCGGTGCGTAAAGGTATAATTGCTCAAAGCATCTCATTACGGAGTCCAATAGAAGGTTTTGTTCAAAAAGTGGAAGTAAAAACAGGGCAATATGTAGACCCACAAACCGAACTTTTTGAAATTGTAAACACGCATCATGTTCACGCAGATTTAATGGTATTTGAAAAAGACGTTTATAAAGTAAAAAAAGGGCAGAAAGTAGTTTTTAATGTGCAATCTATACCAGGTGAAGAACTTTCCGCAGAAATCTATTCAGTAAGTAAAACTTTTGAAGAAAATCCTAAAGCAGTTCATGTCCATGCCGAAATTGAAAACAAGACGGGTAATTTAATTCCGGGCATGTATATTAAGGGCAAAATTCAAACAGAAAACGCTCAAACAACAGCTTTACCAGAAAGTGCCATCATAAAAGAAGGTGATAAATTTTACGTTTTTACAGCAGAAAGAGAAAATGAAGATTGGAGTTTTAAGCCTATAGAAGTGCTTTTAGGAGCAAAAGATGACAATTGGATAGCTGTTCAATTTTTTGAAGAATTGGATAAAAACACAAAGTTTGCTTATAATAATGCCTACTATCTTAATGCCGAAATGCAAAAAGGAGAAACGGAACACGCACATTAATAATGGAAAACATAGAACAATTTTTAGAGTCAAAAAGTATACGTGTTACGGCAATGCGTTTATTAATTTATAAGTTTCTTGCAGAGAAACAAGTCGCCGTTACATTAAGCGATATTGAAAATGCTTTTGAAAAAGCAGACCGAACCACATTATACAGAACAATTAAAACTTTTGAAGAAAAAGATATTGTGCATCAAATAGATGATGGTACAGGAATTACCAAATATGCATTATGTGAAAAAGGGTGTAATTGCGAAATTGAAACAGATTTACACTTGCATTTTCATTGCAACAATTGTAACGAAACAGTTTGTCTCACAGATCATAAAATTCCTCAAATTAAAGTTCCAGAGGGGTTTATTTCAGAAAATGTGAATTTGGTAGTTAAAGGTATTTGCGATAAATGTAGTAGTTAATAATGCACTTCCTTTGCACTAATTATAATAGCATCTTTGGAAGAAATACATTTTAAGATGAAAAAAAAGAAACTGAATTTAAGAGATATTAAACAGCATTCTGAAACAGAACATAACCACGATGATGGTCATAATCATGGCGAAAATCAAAGTGGATTTAAAGTCTATGTACCAGCAATTATAAGTTTTGTAATGCTGATAATAGGAATAGCTTTGGATTATTTTAATGTAACCTTTTTCAAAAATTGGTTGCGTTTAGGGTGGTATATTATAGCTTATTTCCCAGTAGGACTTCCTGTTTTAAAAGAAGGTTGGAGAAGCATTAAAAAAGGGGATGTTTTTACAGAGTTCTTTTTAATGTCTTTAGCAACTATTGGGGCGTTTGCGATTGGTGAATTTCCAGAAGGCGTTGCAGTCATGCTATTTTACGCAGTAGGCGAACTCTTTCAAAATGCAGCAGTAAATAGAGCAAAGGGGAATATTAAGGCGTTATTAGATGTTCGTCCTAAAGAAGCGAATGTATTTCGGAATGGTGATATAGAAAGTGTGTCACCAGAAACAGTTGCTATTGGTGAGAAAATTCAAATTAAAGTTGGTGAAAAAATCTCATTAGATGGTGTTTTAATTTCCGAAAAAGGATCACTCAATACAGCTGCTTTAACAGGCGAAAGTAAACCAGATACAATTACTAAAGGTACAAGTGTTTTTGCAGGTAGTATTAATTTAGAAAATGTAATTGAAGTTGAAGTTACAAAAGAATTTAAAGACAGTTCTATTGCAAGAATATTGGATTTAGTTCAAAATGCCACAGCAAGAAAGTCAAAAACAGAATTATTCATTAGAAAATTTGCACGTATTTATACACCAATTGTCGTCTTTTTGGCAATTGGAGTTACTTTTTTGCCTTATTTATTTGTTAGTGATTATGTGTTTAGAGATTGGTTGTATCGTGCCTTAATCTTCTTGGTTATATCGTGTCCTTGCGCTTTGGTAATATCTATTCCGTTAGGTTATTTCGGAGGATTGGGAGCAGCATCAAAAAACGGAATTTTATTTAAAGGAGCTTCATTTTTAGATGCAATGACCAAAATAAACACTTTGGTAATGGATAAAACAGGTACGGTTACAAAAGGTATTTTCAAAATTAAACAAATAAAAGCAGTCAATTGGGATGAAAAAGAGTTTATGAAGTATCTCATAGCTATTGAAGAACAATCTACACATCCCATTGCTAAAGCAATCTTAGAGTATAAGGCTGAAGGCACAGATTATGAGGCGTCGGAAGTATCCGAAATTGCTGGAAAAGGATTAAAAGGTATTGTAAATAATAAAACAGTTTTAGTCGGCAATAAAGCCTTAATGACTGCTAATAATATAAAGGCATTAGAGGAAACAGAAACTATTGTAGAATCCATTGTATTGGTCGCTATAGATGATGCGTTTGCAGGTTATGTTGTTATTGCAGATGAATTAAAAGACGATGCAAAAGAAACGATTATAGCATTACATAATATAGGTATTAAAAATATTATGATGCTCTCTGGCGATAAGGATTCTATTACTCAAAAAGTGGCTTCGGAATTAAATATTAAAAAAGCCAAAGGTGGTTTATTGCCAGAAGATAAATTAAATGAAGTTGAAAAATTAAAGCAAAATCCTGATAATAAGATTGCTTTTATAGGCGATGGTATTAATGATGCTCCCGTTTTAGCAGCTAGTGATGTTGGTATCGCAATGGGTGGTTTAGGAAGTGATGTCGCTATTGAAACAGCAGATGTTATTATTCAAACAGACCAACCTTCAAAAATGGTAAAAGCAATAAAAATTAGTCGTTCCACCCGAAAAATTGTTTGGCAAAATATCATATTAGCATTCGGTGTAAAAGTCATAGTTCTAATATTAGGAGCAGGTGGTTTGGCTACGATGTGGGAAGCGGTGTTTGCAGATGTAGGAGTAGCATTGTTAGCAATTTTGAATGCTGTTAGATTACAACGAATTAGTTGGAATTAAAAAAGATCATTAAAATTATGTTTACTCACTTAAAAAGGGTTTCTAATTTAAGTGTCCTTTTTATTTTCAATCATAAGTTATGATGATGTTGAAATAAAAAAAGTGAATTTATATTTAGAAATCGTGTCTAATGCTGTTTCTTAAATAAAAAAAATCCCGTAAACATTAAAGTTTCGGGATTTTTTCGTGGTACCTCCAGGAATCGAACCAGGGACACAAGGATTTTCAGTCCTTTGCTCTACCAACTGAGCTAAGGTACCTCGCCAAAGCGGTTGCAAATATATATTCATTTTTACTATTTGCCAAAATAAAATTGTAAAAAAATAATCTTTGTTTGTCTTTTATTTTTAAAGTACTAATTTAAGGGATATTAATAAAGTATGTTAAATAGGATATATATTCTTTATGGTTTTATAAATTTACGGTCGCTAGTAAAATAATATGAATTTAATTATAGATGTTGGTAACTCGTTTGTGAAGTTAGCCATTTTTAAAGGAGATAAACTCAAAAGCAAAGAGGTTATTGAAACTAAGCATATTTTAGAAGGTATAAAAATGCTAAAAAACAAATATCCTTCTATTAAAAAAGCGATTATATCTTCTGTTGGAATATTAAAAAAAACAGATATTAACACAATAGGTAAGTCTTTTGATTTGCTAATATTAGATTCAGAAACTAAATTACCTTTTAAAAATTTATATAAAACTCCAAAAACTTTAGGTGTAGATAGGATAGCATTAGTATCAGCATCTGTTGAAAAGTTTCCTGATACTAATGTACTTGTAATAGATGCGGGGAGTTGTATTACTTATGATTTTGTGACTTCTAAAAATGAATACTTAGGAGGTGCTATATCTCCTGGTTTACAAATGAGATATAAGGCTTTAAATACTTTTACGGCAAACCTACCGTTGTTAGAATCAGAAAATCCAGATAATATAATAGGAAAATCAACAAAAGAATCTATACATTCTGGCGTTGTATTTGGTATTTTAAATGAAATTGAAGGAGTAATTCAAAAATATAAGTTAAAATATCCTGATTTAACAGTTATTTTAACAGGTGGGGATACTAAATTCTTGTCAAAACAATTAAAAAGTAGCATATTTGCGAACTCAAATTTCCTTTTAGAGGGATTAAATTTTATTTTACAAATTAACACAAACGAATGATTAAAAAACTTGTATTAGTTTTTATTGCAGTATTTGCAATTCACAGTTATGGTCAAGAGGGAACAGCTTCGCCATATTCTTTTTATGGTATTGGAAATCTTAAATTTAAAGGTACTGTAGAGAATAGAAGTATGGGAGGTTTAAGTATTTATACAGATAGTATTCATGTTAATTTACGTAATCCAGCATCTTATGCAGGAGATAATGTAAGTATTTTTCCTTTTAATGGAGAAAGCAGGCCAGTTAAATTTACAGTTGGAGGAAGTTATACTAGCACAGATTTAAAAACGGATTCTGGTGTAGATAAATCTTCTTCAACAACTTTTAATTATATAGCCATATCAATTCCTATGGGTAAGTTTGGTTTTGGTTTTGGTTTATTGCCACATACTTCGGTTGGTTATAAATTAGAGTCTTTAAATGATGAAGATAAAATTGAAAATAAATTTAAAGGAGAAGGAGGCGTTAATAAAGCATTTTTAGGTGTAGGATATCAAATTGCTGAAGGTTTAACTGTAGGAGTAGATTTTCAATATAATTTTGGAAATATTCAAAACAGCGTTGTTGAGTATCAATATGATAATGGTGCGCCTATTCAATATCAATCTCGCGAAAATAATAGATCAGATTTAAGTGGATTAAATCTTAATTTAGGATTGTCGTACAAAAGGTTGTTAAATGAAAAATTAGAGTTAGTTACTGGTGTTACTTATGCTCCAGAAAGCCTTTTGCATTCAAAAAATCAACAATCATTTTCAACAATATCAATAAATCCAAGTACTGGAAATGAATTTGAAATAAGCAAAATTGAAGTGGATTTAGAAGCTTTAGGTCTTTTAGAAACCGATTTGATTTTACCATCACGTTTCTCAGCAGGATTTGGTGTAGGGGTTCCTAGAAAATGGTTTGTTGGAGCCGAATATTTATTTCGTAATACTAGTAATTTAAGAAACACAACATTAGGTTCGAGCAATCCTACTACTTATGAGGATGCGTCAACTATATCATTAGGAGGTTTTTTTATTCCTCAGTATAATTCTTTTTCAAGTTACTTTAAACGAGTTGTTTATAGAACAGGTTTACGTTTTGAAAATACAGGATTAAATATAAATGATGAAGCAATAAAAGAGTTTGGCATATCTTTTGGAGTAGGATTACCAGTTGGAAGTTATTTCTCTAATGCGAATTTAGGTTTCGAAATAGGAAAACGAGGAACTACAAGCAATAATTTAATACAAGAGAATTTTATTAATTTCCAATTAAGTTTATCTTTGAACGACAGATGGTTTCAAAAAAGAAAGTATGACTAACAGCATAAAATTATTATCATGAAGAAAAAAATTACATTATTATTAGCAGTATTATTTATTGGATTAAATTTTGGCTTTGCACAGCAAGATGAAGAGTGCATGACAAAACTTTCAATATTTCATGAATATGTTAAAGCAAAAAACTTTGATGCAGCTTATGAGCCTTGGATGGACGTAAGAAATAAATGCCCAAAATTTAATAATGCAATATATGTAGATGGGGAGAAAATTTTAGAATATAAAATAGACAAATCTACAGGAGCTGAAAAAGTAGCTTTTATTAATGATTTAATAAAACTTTGGGAAGAAAGAGGTGTGCATTTTGAAAGCAAAACTCCAAAAGGAGAATATGCGGCACAAGCTTGTCAATTAATGTATGATAATAGAACAGAGCTTAATAAAACGGATGAAGAATTATATGCGTGTTTTGATGCAGCATATAAATTAGATAAGGATACGTTTACAAACCCAAAAAGTTTATATACTTATTTTTCTTTAATGGTTGATTTGTATGATGCAAAGAAAAAAACTGCTGCAGAATTATTTAATAAATATGATGATGTTGCAGAGAAAGTAGAAGTAGAAGTTGAAAATTATTCAGAAAAGCTTAATAAATTAATAGAAAAAGATTCTACTGGAGCATCTCTAACAAAAAGAGATAAAAGCATTCAAAGGTCTAGTGAAAGTTATTTAAAAGCTTATGATCAAATTTCTGATGGTATAGATAAAAAATTAGGAGATAGAGCAAATTGTGATAACTTAATTCCACTTTATCAAAAAGACTTTGAGGAAAACAAAACTAACGCTCTATGGTTACAGAGAGCTGCTGGTAAAATGTCTGAAAAAGAATGTACAGACGATCCATTATTCTTTAAGTTAGTAAATGCATACCACGAGTTAAGTCCGTCGGCTAATTCAGCTTACTACTTAGGTATCTTGAAAGACAAAGAAGGGAAATCTAGTGAAGCTATTGACTTTTACAAACAAGCAATTTCTTTAGAAACAGATAACTTTAAAAAGTCTAAATTAAACAATAGAATTGGTTTAAAGCTAAAAGCAAGAGGTAGTTATGGTCAAGCAAGAGGTTTCTTTAGAGAGGCTTTAAAACTTAATCCATCTAATGGTCGTCCATACTTATCTATAGCAGCAATGTATGCAGCTAGTGCTAATAGTTGTGGAGATACTAATTTTAATAAGAGAGCAGTTTATTGGTTAGCTGCAGATGAAGCTAGAAAAGCTGCCCGTGTTGATCCAACACAAAGTAGTAATGCTTCGAAGTCTGTCGCCAATTATTTAGCTAAAGTGCCTACTAAATCAGAGATTTTTAGTTCTGGAAGAGGAGGAGAAGTAATTAGAATTGGATGTTGGATTGGAGCATCAGTTACAGTGCCAAAAATTTAATGACAAAAAGAGTAACATATTATATACTAAACATAGTCACAGTAATTACTGTGACTATGTTTTTTTCATGCAACGACAGTTTTAAGCAGGTTCAAAAAATCGGTATTTCTGAAAATGAACCTATTGGTATAGAATATAAAACAAATTTAAAATATACAGATTCAGGTAAAGTAATCGCTAATTTGTTAAGTAATAAATACTTAGATTACTCAAATAGAGATTTTCCTTTTTATGAATTTACAGATGGAGCTACACTTTATATATATGATAAAGAAAACAGAAAAAGCACTGTTGTAGCAGATTACGCTATCGTTTATAACGAAACGAATTTAATTGACATGCAAAATAATGTTGTTATAACAACACATGACAACAGGGTTTTAAAAACAGACCAATTGTTTTATGACCAAAGTAAAGAATGGTTGTACACAAACAAACCAGTTTCATTTAAAACAGAAGAAGATCTTATAAATGGTAATGGTTTTGATTCTAATTCTGAATTCACAAATGCCGAAGTGCTAGAGGTAACAGGTATAATTACACTAGAAGATTAAATAAAAGTCATTGCGAGGAGCTTTTTCTAAGTGGCAATCTGTTTAATTATAATTTCTTCAAAAACAAAAATGTAAACAGAAATCCTTCTCAATTTTAAGTATCTTTACACCCAGAAAAAATAAATTTCAAAAATGAAATATTCTAAGATTTTTCAATATGCTTATTTAGTATTTGCTATTTTATTTGCATACGATGCTATTACTAAGTATTTAAATATGGGAGAGATTTCGTATCCTTCAATATTGCTAGCAGCATTAGCTGTATTCATGTTTTTCTTTAGGAAAAAGTTTAGTAAAAAATTTGAAAATAGAGATAATTCAAACTAAATGAGCATTTATGTTATCATAATAATTGTATCATTAATTCTTTCAGCCTTTTTCTCGGGTATGGAGATTGCTTATGTGTCTTCAAATAAAATTCATATAGAAATTGAGAAAAAACAAGATGGCATACTTGCCAAAGCATTAAGTAAACTTACAGCAAAACCATCAAAATTTATAACAACCATGCTTATTGGTAATAATATAGCATTGGTTATTTATGGGTTTTTTATGGGCGATTTATTGGTGAATTGGTTTCAATCTATGTTGCCTATTTCAAATGAATTTTTAAATTATCTGCTAACAGATTTAAGCCTGTTGTCGCAAACCATTATCTCAACATTATTAATTTTAATTACTGCGGAGTTTTTACCCAAAGTGTTTTTTCAAATATATTCCAACACCTTAATTAAAGCCCTAGCAATTCCTGCATATTTGTTTTATATGCTCTTTACGTTTGTTTCAGACTTTATAATCTGGATTTCAGATTTTGTCCTTAAACATTTGTTTAAAACCGATGGTGATCAAATTCAATTAGCATTTACTAAAGTTGAACTTGGTAATTACATAAGTGAGCAAATGGAATCTGTTGAAGAACATGATAATGTAGATAGTGAAATACAAATTTTTCAAAATGCTTTAGAGTTTTCTGAAGTAAAAGCACGTGAAGTTATGGTGCCACGCACTGAAATTATTGCAGTTGAAATTAATGACTCAATAAAATCTCTTAATGCACTTTTTACAGAAACTGGTAGAACAAAAATTCTAGTTTATAAAGATACTATCGACGATATTTTAGGGTATGTCCATTCATTTGATTTGTTTAAAAAAACAAAAACAATTAAAGAGATGATGCTTCCTGTGGAGTTTATACCAGAAACAGTACTTATAAAAGATGTACTTAGTGTACTTACTAAAAAGCGAAAAAGTATTGCAGTAATATTAGATGAATACGGAGGTACTTCTGGTATTATGACAGTAGAAGATATTGTTGAAGAACTTTTTGGCGAAATTGAAGACGAACACGATTCCATAGATTTAATTGAAGATAAACTTGACGATGGTACTTATAAGTTTTCAGCAAGATTAGAAGTAGATTACATCAATGAAGCATACAAAATGAACCTTCCAGAAGGAGAGAATTATGAAACACTTGGAGGGTTGATTGTGCATCATACCGAAGAGATTCCAAGCCAAAATGATGTTGTAAAAATTGACACCTTTCAATTTACAATTTTAGAAGTCTCAACAACTAAAATTGATATGGTAGAACTTAAAGTGTTAGAAGAAGATTAAAATAACTATTTCTACTTTTATTATTGAATAGAAAATGGTATTTTCGCGCACGATATTTTTGTCAGTTTATTAAAAATTGACACCAACTTAACAAGCAATCCCAAAAACGGATTTATTAAAAATTTAATTTACAAATGGCAGTTTTAAATAAGATAAGACAACGTTCACTATTCTTAATATTAATAATCGCATTAGCATTATTCTCTTTTGTATTAGCAGATTTGTTTAAAAACAGTGATGCATTAACAGCGAAATCGCAAAATATTGTTGCTACAATAAACGGTAAGGACATTACTCGTGAAGACTTTTTGCAAAAAGTTGAAGTAGCACAAAGACAGATGGGACCAACAGCAACTAATACTCAAGTTATGAACAGAGTTTGGGAGGAAGAAGTTAGACAAGCTGTTATGGAAACTCAATATGAAGAATTGGGAATTTCTGTAGAAAAAGATCAAATGAGAGATTTGTTAAAAACATCGTTAGCAACAAGTCCAGAGTTTTTAAATGAAGCTGGAATATTTGATGAAAACAAATTAAATGAATACATAGCTAATTTAAAAGAAACATCACCAGCAGGTTATGAAAGTTGGATTAACTATGAAAAACAGGTAGCAGGAAATGCGCTTCAACAAAACTATTTTAATTTAGTTAAAGCTGGTTTAACAGGAACACTTGCAGAAGGTGAATTAGAACATAAATTAGAAGGTAATAAAGTTGATATTAAATATGTACAAGTTGCTTATTCAACTATTCCAGATAGTACAGTAACCGTTTCTAAATCTGATATTTCAACTTATATTAAAGAAAACAAAAAACAATTTGAAGTTGATGCTTCTAGAGATATTCGTTTTGTTCAGTTTAATGAAGTTGCATCTATTGAAGATGAAAACAATATTAAAGCAGAATTAAACACTTACATTAAAGGTAGAGTTGTTGATGAAACTGGAAGAAAAGATACAATAGCAGCTTTTTCAACAGTAAAAAATAATGAAGATTATATCAATTTAACAGCAGCATCAGATTTAAAATTTGATGAGCGTTTTGTATTTAAATCAGCTTTACCAGTTGCAATAGCAGATAGTATTTTTAATTTAAATGAAGGTGAAGTATACGGGCCATATAAAGATAATGGCTTTTTTAAAGTATCTAAGCTAATTGCTGTAAAACAAATTCCAGATTCAGCAAAAGTAAGACACATTTTAATTCCTTTTAGAGGAGCTCAAAGTGCTGCTCCAGAAGTTACACAAACTGAAGCTGAAGCTAAAAATACTGCTGATAGTTTATTAGCTGTAATTAAATCTAATCGTTCTAAATTTCCAGAATTAGTAACTGAGTTTTCTTCAGATCAAGGAAGTGTTGCTAAAGAAGGACGTTACGATTGGCACCCATACAACACTATGGTACCTGAGTTTAATGATTTTGAATTTAATGGTAAAGTAGGAGATTTAGATGTAGTTAAAACAATTTTCGGTTTTCATATTATAGAAATTGAAGGACAGAAAGAAAAAAGTAAAGCAGTACAAGTTGGTACTATAGCAAGAACAATAGAGCCATCTGAAGCTACAGCTGACAAAGTATTTAGAGACGCGTCAAATTTCGAAATAAATACAGGTAAAGGTGATTTTGATGCTTTAGCAAAAGAAAGTAATTATGTAGTTCGACCTGTAAACGGTATTAAAGTTTTAGACGAAACTATTCCTGGTGTTGGAAACCAAAGACCAATTGTGCGTTGGGCTTTTGAAAATGAAGTTGAAGTGGGTGATATTAAACGTTTTAATGTTCCTGGAGGTTATGTTATAGCTCAATTAGTAGCTAAGCACAAAGAAGGATTAATGTCTGTAGATGATGCTACTGCTAAAGTTTTACCAATTATTAGAAAGGAAAAGAAAGCAAAATTAATTAGAGATAGAGTTTCTGTTAGTACTTTAGAAGATTTAGCTGCTGCAGAGAAAACTACTGTAAAAACAGCAACAGGAATCAATATGAAATCACCAACAATATCTGGAGCAGGAAGAGAGCCATTAGTTGTAGGTTCTGCATTTGGATTAAATGAAGGCGAAACTTCAAAATTAATTGATGGAGCAAACGGTGTATACATGATTCAGGTAACTAAAGTTACTCCTGCATTAGCGTTAGATAACTACCAAGCTGCTGCTAATAGAGTAGAACAACAAAAAGCAAGTGTAGTTAATTCTAAGTTATACAATGCTTTAAAAGAATCTGCAAATATTGAAGATAATAGAGCTAAAACACAAGTGCAATAGTTATTAGTCTCTAAAAAAATAAATTTAAAAAAAGCCTCGTTAATCGAGGCTTTTTTTATAGCTTTTAGTTATTAATTTATAAAAACTGTTGATAACTTAACCGTAAGTTTTCTACCAAAAATCCTACTTTTGTTATGATTAAAAAGATTAAATATTATGTCTGATACAATAGAAAAAGTAAAATGTTTAATAATAGGTTCTGGACCTGCTGGTTACACAGCAGCAATATATGCTGCAAGAGCAAATATGAAACCAGTTTTATACCAAGGCACACAACCTGGAGGGCAATTAACAACAACAAATGAAGTTGAAAATTTTCCAGGTTATCCAGATGGTATCACGGGGCCAGAAATGATGATGGAATTGCAAAAACAAGCAGAGCGTTTCGAGACAGATGTACGTAATGGTTGGATAACTAAAGTTGATTTTTCAGGAGATATACATAAAGTTTGGGTTAACGATGTAAAAGAAATTCACTGTGATACAGTAATTATTTCTACAGGAGCATCAGCAAAATATTTAGGGTTAGATTCTGAACAAAAATATTTAAAATTAGGCGGAGGCGTTTCGGCTTGTGCTGTATGTGATGGCTTCTTTTATAGAAATCAAGAAGTTGTTATTGTTGGTGCTGGAGACTCAGCATGTGAAGAAGCACATTATCTATCTAAACTTTGTAAAAAAGTGACTATGCTAGTAAGACGTGATGAGTTTAGAGCATCAAAAATTATGGCAGCCAGAGTAAAAAATACAGAGAATATTGAAATTTTGTTTAATACAGAAACCGATGAAGTTTTAGGAGATGGACAAGTTGTTACTGGAGTTCGAGTTTTTAATAATAAAACTAGTGAGAAACATGAAATTCCTGCAACAGGATTTTTCGTAGCTATTGGTCATAAACCTAATACAGATATATTTAAAGGCTTTTTAGAATTAGATGAAACAGGATACATTATAAATGTACTAGGAAGCTCTAAAACGAACATAGAAGGCGTTTTTGTTTCAGGAGATGCTGCAGACCATGTTTACAGACAGGCTGTAACAGCGGCAGGAACAGGTTGTATGGCAGCTTTAGATGCAGAACGCTATTTAGCAGCTAAAGATTCAACTTTTGAAGTTTCTACATCTAATTATAATTAGTAGAAAAGTTATTATAATAAAAAAACCGAAGTGAAAGCTTCGGTTTTTTTATTTATACAGCTATTGGTATTATTAACTGTTTTTTAAATTCATTTGGAGTTACACCATATTTCTCCTTAAAGATTTTTGAAAAATAACTTCTACTTGTAAAACCAATGGTATAAACAATTTGCGATATATTTAAGTCTGTAGATGTTATTAAATTTCTTGAAGCTTCTAAACGTATATGTCTAATATATTCGGTTACTGTTCTAGTGTATAAAAATTTAAAGCCATCCTGTAGTTTGGCTTGAGATAAACCAGATTCTGCAGAAAGAGTTTCTAATGAATAATCTTTAGCAGGGTTTTTAATTATAGCTTGACTAAGTTGTCTAATTTTTATTAATTCACTTTTAATAAGCGATGTTGGCAGAGGAACACCTTGTTGTAATTTGTTATGTTGTTGAATGTGCATGGATAAAATTTCATAAACTTTAGCTTCAATTTTTAATATCCTTAACATGCCTTTGGTTTTTAAATTCCAAAGCTTTTTAACGTGGTCAGCCATTTTTAAATTTAAAACACCATAATGAACAAACCTGTTTTCATGGTCTGTATCAACAAAAATTTCATAAAGTTTTTTGTTTAAGGTAGATACATTAGTTGTTCGCTTCTTTAAAAAGTGTTTTCTAATAATTTGAATAACATTAATTTCCAATTTCACATCTTTTGGAAAATGTATATAATTAACACCAATCGATTTATTAGTAAATATTAAAGATTGAAACTGTTCTACTAATTCTTCTTGGTTATGTACACCAAATCGATGTTTGAAATTACCATTAAAAGCATAAATAAATCGGATAGGATTAAATTCAGAAGCATGAATTTTCAACCTCACTTCATCACTAAATGTTATTTTATAATCTAAAAGATTAACACCCCAATCAAACGGTATAAAACGAATACTTCCTTTAGCTATTTCGTTATCTACTACCAACATACATTCACTCCATTTTTCTTCAATAGTACCTCCAATATGTTTTTGAATTTCTTCAAGAATTTCTTTAGTATTATCAGCAGAGATTTCAATTTCTATCATATTAATATAGAATTATTAGTTAGGGTTAAAAATTTGTCTATAATTTATATACGTGCAATTAATGGCTATTAGATATTATTACAAGTATTTAATACAATAAAACTTCCTTATGGTTTAATAAAAAATTAAAGGTAATATAATTTCAATTTAAAAACCAATAGAGTTAATCTTTCTATTGAATGAACAACTTATGTTTTATGTATTTGTCTAATTTTGAGAATAAAACTTAGAAAAATGAACATATTTGAAGCAATTAGAAAAGATCATGACACACAAAGGAGTTTGCTTGAAAAATTGATTAGCACTTCTGGTGATACTAAAAAGCGAGATCAAATTTTTAAAGATATAAAGAATGAGTTGGAAGTACATGCTAATGCAGAGGAGCGTCATTTTTACAAACCGTTAATTAGTAATGATATGATGCAAGACAAAGCTAGACATGGTATTGCAGAACATCATGAAATTGATGAGTTAATTGAAAAACTAGAAGAAACAGATTATGATTCTTCAGCTTGGTTAAAAATTGCTAAAGATTTAAAAGAAAAAGTAGAGCACCACTTAGATGATGAAGAACATACTTTTTTTCAATTAGCAGGAAAAGTCTTTTCAGAAACTAAAAAGAAAAGCTTAGCTAAAGATTATACTGATTATATGAAAACTAATATTTAGTTCTTTTGAAATGAGTTAAAGTTAAACCATCTAAGTAAACAAAAGAGTAATATAAATATTGTTTTTATAGTATTTAAAAAGATGTAAAACCAGTAGACATCTTAAAATAAATTACTGCTAAAATATAAACATTAAAGATTATGAGTAATTACACAAAAGAAATTGGAAAGAAATTAAACGATTTATTAGAGAAAACTTATGATGCAGAAAGAGGTTTTAAAAAGGCAGCAGATAATGTTGATAATACTGCATTAAAATCTTATTTCAAACAAAAGGCACAAGAACGTTATGATTTTGGACATGAATTAAAGACAGAACTAATATCATACAATCAAGAAGTTGATAAAGGTGGAAGTATTATAGGCGATGCCCATAGAACTTGGATGGATATTAAGGCGATGTTTTCTTCAGAAAATGAGGAATCCATGTTAGAAGAAGCTATTAGAGGAGAAAAATCTGCTATTAATGAATATTCTGAGGTCATTAATGAAACGACTTTGCCTGTAAGCACCAAATCAATTTTAGAAAATCAAAAAAATAAAATTGAGAACGGTTTGTCAAGAATTAAAACACTTGAAGATTTAAGTTAAAATAACCTTATATAATTAAAAAAAGGATGCTATATGCATCTTTTTTTTTGTTGCTTTAAATGCAATTGGATACAGTTAAAAATAAGTTTGATAGAGTTAATTCTATACACATATATATATTAAATTTGTATTGGTTGGTTAGTGAAAAGACCTTGGCATAATTCTTAAAATGTCAGGGTCTTTTTTTTGTATGTACTTTATTGTAAATCAATTTATTAAAAGAGTTAATATCCGTTTTATTAGAGTTAATAAACCATTCCAAAAAGCATGATATTTGTAATAAGAAATTTGATAGCCAAATTTCAATTAACTATTAAAAACCATAAATTATGTTACGTTGGACAATCACATTTATAATAATAGCAATAATAGCCGCAGTCTTAGGATTTGGTGGTATTGCAGGAGCATCAGCTGGAATAGCTAAAATCTTCTTTTTTATTTTTATAGTACTTTTTGTACTATCATTATTAAAAGGTGTAGTTAAAAAGTAAAATTAATTAATAATTTAAAAACTAAAATCATGAAAAAATTAGCAATTGCAATAATATTTTTATTTACTGTTACGACAGTATTTACAGGATGTAGAGATAAAAAAAACAATGATGTTGAAGATGTAATTGACGATGTTGGAGACGCTGTTGATGATGTCGCAGATGACGTTGAAGATGCGGTAGATTAATAAAAAAAAATATAGTATAAAGAAAAAAAGCTTCATTTAATGAAGCTTTTTTTTATGATAAATTCTAAAATTATAATTTTTAATTTTCTTAAAAAGTGTTTTCTTTGGAAACCAAAAATAACTCGGGATGTGGCGCAGTCCGGTTAGCGTACACGGCTGGGGGCCGTGTGGTCGCAGGTTCAAATCCTGTCATCCCGACGAACCCTGTTTTTATAAAATCAAAATATTGTTAATTGTATGATTTTCAGTATTTTAATTTTTTTTTGGTTTCAAATGAAATCAATTAAAATCAACTAAAAGGTGTACTATTCGGTGAGTCAATTCTAATCGGAATTGTCGTAAATTTAAAGAGCTTTTAAGAGCAATTTGACTTTTGTTTTACAATTGAAATTGTTTAACTTAAAACTCGTAAAATGCAGACAAACAGTACCTTTGCAATCATTTTCTTCACAAGAAAACCTAAAGGTTTATCTAATGAATTATCAATTTATGCACGTGTAACAGTTAATGGAAAGCGTTCAGAAATTAGTTTAAAACGAAGAGTTCTGGTGAACGATTGGGATAATAATAAAGATAGATGTAGGGGAAATACAACAAAAATAAGATTTTTAAATGCTTATTTGGATGAAGTGTATAATCAATTGCTTGATTGCCACAAACAATTATTTGAAGAGGGCAAAATGGTATCTGCTAATGTAATTAAAAGACGATATTTAGGCGAGGATGATAATCATAAAACATTAAAAGAACTTATAAAGTATCATAATACTAATATGATCAGTGTATTAAAGTTTGGTACCATGAAAAATTATTATACTACAGAAAAATATTTATATAGGTTTTTGAACCAAATTTTAAAAGTAGATGACATCTATCTAAAACAGTTAAATTATCGCTTTATCTGCGATTTTGAACAATACCTTCGAAAGTATAAAAACACTAAAAAGGAACTCTCTTTAACTAACAATGGCGTTATGAAACATTTAGAGCGGTTTAAGAAAATGATTAACCTAGCCTTTAGGTTAGAATGGATTCCTAAAAATCCTTTTATTCAGTTCCAATTGAAGTTTAATAAATTTGATAGACAATATCTTTCTGAAAGGGAACTTGGACTTATCGAGAATATCCATTATAATAACGAACGTTTATAAAGGGTTAAAGATTGTTTTATATTCTCATGTTATACAGGTCTATCTTATATTGATGTAAAAGGGCTCACCTCGAATCAAATAATAAGGGGTATAGACGGTAACCATTGGATATTCACTAAACGGGAAAAAACGAATGAGATGGTTAAAATACCCATCTTACCTAAAGCTCTTGAGATTATAAATAAGTATAATACTCCTTGTAAAAGATAAAAAACAAAATATTGTTACCCCTTTATTCAAACCAGAAAGTAAATTTGTATTTAAAGGAAATAGCAAAAGATTGTAGTATTAATAAAAACATTTCTTTTCATGTCGCAAGACATACGTTTGCTACAACTGTTATGTTATCCAATGTAGTTCCTTTTGAAACGGTTTCAAAACTACTTGGTCATACTAAATTAACCACTACTCAAATATACCCTAGGGTAGTAGAAACGAAAATAAGTGAAGATGTTCAAAACCTGTTAATGCGATTTGAAAGAAAAGCTCAAATGCGAATGGAAATTACAGAGAGCTAAAAAATCGTTTTTAAAACTATGGATTTAGAGGCTGGGTATTTTTAAGTATTAGCGTATCAGTTCTAATTTGAGCGCGGAGAATCCATAGTTTTGAAAATGAACCAAACTCGCCTAAACGAGTGCGGTAGGTCAAATATCAACCTTTTTTAATTCGTTTTTTATTGAGTTGAATTCTTGAATGGATAGTTTTAAAGAATAATAATTTGAACCAAAAGTATTCTTGACTAGCTTAGTGCTATTGAGAAGACTATCAACTTTATACTTAAGTTTAGTCAATTTTTGATTATTTTTATAATAGGCTTTACGATAATAACTCAGTTCTTCATTATCATTTATCAGTGCAGGTTCAATAAGTACTTTTTTTTCTTTGAGTAATGGTTTTTTTTCTTTCATTCCATCAAATAGAGAATCCAACATTTTCTTTGTTGGTTTTAATTGTGTCTCTTCAACATTTCTGAATATAGCAATTACGGCATCTATGCGTTTATTAATTCTATTGGATACAGAAGTCATATTTTCGTTTAAAACATCATAAGGAGATAGATCATTATCTTCAAAAAAAGCAATCATAAAGTCCAAATTTTCAGAGTAGCTAGGACTTATTTTTTTTGAATATTTCTTAAATTTACCAATAGTTTTCTTCTTTAATCGAATGGTATTAAAATCATCCATAATTTATGAGATTGTTACAATGAAACGTTGGTTTTACTGAGGTAAAAGTTAAATTTACTACAAAAAAATAAAATAGCAATAATTAAAAGTGTTTTAATTAACTGAAATACAATAAGATATGAATTAGTAACATCGCGAAGCGTGTTACCCTCTTGCTATACCCCCTCTTAGTTTAGCGAACACGATTATTAGAAAGATTTTTATTATGGAAGTATTACTAATTAACAGCTTCAAATCGGGGGGAACATATCTTAATAATGAACTATGAGAATACTCTTGGAGAATGTATATGATTATTATTCACTTTGCAATCTTAGTTTTGTATTCTTAGATAAAACTTTAGATGGATGAAAAAATTAAATTTTAATTTTTGATTAATTTTAAGGTTTTAACCATTATATCAGTTTTTAATTTCATAAGGTATAAACCAGAAGGTAATTTTCTTAAATCAATCTTATTAAAGTCTTTTTTTAGCTCTCCTACACGCTGACCGTTTAAATTATAAATATCTATACTTTCTAATTTGGAAACATCACCTTTAATATATACAACCTCATTTGTAGGATTTGGATATATTGAAATACCTGTTAATAGTTTAAAGTCAACGTTTGATAATACGGCTCCGCTACTATTTAATATAGCATCTAAAAACTGAGAATTTACATTTTGAGGATCCACTGTACTTGTACAATCTAAAGTTGTTGAAGCAGTATCAAAAGGACCACAAGCTGTGTAAAACTGATCTCGGCTATTTGTAACCAAATCTTCATCACTTTCAAAAGTTAACATTGGATCTTGATTTACATCTATATATTTAAATTTTACACGCATCATTTTCTTAGGAGTTGAGGAAACTTCTTCAGACATAGCACCTGATGATACACCTTGCGAAAAAGCCCAAGACACTCTGGAACCTGTATTATCATTAATCGTACTAATATTATAAAAGTCTGTAACGCCCGATTTTTCACCTAGAAAATACCCATTACTAAAATCTGCGTTGATTTCAATTCCAGAATTAGCAAATACATTTGCGCCAAAGGCTGCCGTATTATAATTTAAGTATAATTGCCCTGAACCTAATTTGAAATCTGAAAGACCATCAACAGTTTGTATCATTATATCAGCTTCATAATAATTATCACTTCCATCGTTCGTGTTTTGCGCATTTGCAAAAGTTATTTGAATGTTTTGGGAGTAAGATATTAAATTAAATAAAAATATATTCAGAGTAATTAAAGATTTTAAACTAAGGATATAATTTTGTTTCATGGCTTAGGTTTTTTTAGAGTTGATCAGTAAGTAATTATTTATTTCGTTTTGCGTTTAATTTTTTACTCATAAATTGTACCCCTTTGCCTATGTTAGGGCTTAAAAAATTATTAATATCAGAATTTTGAACCTCTCCGTTCATATCCATATCAGCATTAGAGTACCCACTTAGTCCTCTTAATGGTTCTACAGCATTTTTATCGATATTTTGTATTTGACCGTCACCGTTAAAATCGCCTGCAAATAAAACAAAATCACCATAACCAGTTTCTTTTATTGCATTTGCTCCTCCAAGGACTAATGAGTTGTCAAGCCTTAAATCTATTGTAATTGTTGTGCCGCAACTTAAACTTACTGGGTTAGCCATAATAACCCCTAAGTGATTTCTATGGCTAACCATAATGTAATAATCGCCATCTGGAACATCTAGTAAAATAGGGCTTTCTCCATCAACATCTACCACATCTCCATTTCGTTTTAGTAAAGCTGAACGCTGCAATGGAATATTAGTGTCATTATTGGCATCCCTTATTTCTAGCCATACCCAATCAACTTGGTTACTACCATAATAATATGTTTCTAACCCATCACTATAAGGACTTGAAGTTTGGATTAAATCATTTTTATAAAGTACATTATTCATCCAACCTGTAAACTCGTTATAGGCACCTTCCAATAACAAGGAAAGTTTTAACACAGGTTTATTCGTTACGGTTATGGTTCCTCCAGAATCAGTCCATGAATTAGCGTCTTCTTCCCCGAACATTGA
Source organism: Flaviramulus basaltis (assembly GCF_900114265.1). GTDB lineage: Bacteria > Bacteroidota > Bacteroidia > Flavobacteriales > Flavobacteriaceae > Flaviramulus > Flaviramulus basaltis. The sequence goes on along the minus strand of NZ_FPKV01000002.1, from coordinate 1,256,830 downwards.
ATAATAATACGTGTAAGAACCTGGCGGGTATTCTGTAAAAAAGCCTGGTGCTCCACTATTAATTAGTCCAAAATCACCAATAGGCGCCACGTTACTATCACCTAAAGCATTTTGTAATTGAGAGAACAAAGCCACTTCTCCTTCGCAAATACTTATTATATTATTTTCTCCACCATCCCAAAAGCCACCTATAATTATGGCGTAATTAGTTATTTTTATGATACTCCCGCAATCATCTTCTTCCAATACTTCAAAAATATTAGCTTCTTTGAAATTCCCTGCTCCTGTATTAGGGAAATCAACATTACCATTATTATCTATATCTTTATTACTTGACCTTATTCTTCTTCTCCTTTTTTTAGAAACTATTTTATTTAAGCTGTTATCAGATTCAAAGTCATCAATTAAAACCCATACATTTTGTATTCCATTAGCGGCTTCAAAAGTCTTATAAGCTATTTCTGGTTCACTATTACCATATCTAAAAACACTTATTGTTTCTGAACAACTACTGGTTGCGGGCTGAGTATAAGTGTAATCTCCATAGCCTTCAAAACTACTTGGTGACCAAACGCCATTTTGAGTTATATTTAACCCATTATTTTCAACAACATGTTTATTAAACGCCCATTGTTGAAACTCCTCATCCGTATTAAATGTTAATTCACTGCAACCTGAAGCATAATCATAGTATTGTGAATAAAGTACTATTCTTTCAATATTTAACTCAACTGTAGCTTCATCAAAACTCGAATTAAACTCCGAGAAAACGGTATATTTAAATTTATAATTACCAGATTGTAAGTCACCAATATTAAAATATTTTTCACCAGAATCATCATTATCAAGTTCTAAACCGTCTAAACTTGACCAAATGCCACCAAAAGTTTCAGATATTAAAAGTGATTGTAAATAACTAGCTGATACATTTTGTGATTTTTCACAAAACGTATCAATATTATCATTGCCAGCAAAAGTTTTTTCTGTTAGTATTTTAACTGAATCAAATGCAAAGCCATCACTTTGAATTGTTCCATTAGAACTGAATACTACCCTGAACATTACATTAGGCACACCCAACAAATTACTCAAAGAAAAATAGCTTGTTTTCCAACCACCAGAAAAAGTATTTTCGCTTATGCCAGACCAACCCTTTTCTTGCCCACCCGGAAGGCTCGCTATATTTGTATTATCATAAGTATTAACACTAGTTATTTCATCAAGATTTTGCCAAGAGATTCCTGAGTCAATTGTGGATTGAACAACAGCACCATCAATATCCAATTCGCAATTATACCAATTATCAAAATGGAAATATAGATTGTCTGAACTATTAAATTTTGAAAAATCAAAAATGGGACTTTGTACCCATCCATTTTCATTGGGATTATAATCTCCTGAATTATTTGTGCTCCAAGCCAAACTTCCTGAGGCAGCACTAGTTAAATTATTAGAATTAGGACTATCTAATCCCCAACTAGAATTAGACACGTTAACTACTGACCAACCTGCTGCACCTTCCTCAAAATCTTCTGCGTAAGGAAATTGCTGTATTTTAAATTCACAACTATTAGAATAGCTGGCGGTATTATCTTTTAACCAACTAGAAGCGGTATTTGAATATGCTACATCATCAACTTGTATACAGGTTAAATTAGGGTTACCATTTAATTCAACAGAAGTTAACATATTATTAAAACCATTTTTAAGGTTAACTTCAGTTAATTCACCATTATCGCTATTTAAACGAGTAAGTTTGGAGTTGTTAGAGAGGTCTAAAAATTTAATTTGAGATTCATACGTGTTTAACGATTCTAACTCTGTTAAATGAGTAGTATATAGAAAATCTATTGGGTTTATAGCCAAACTTAAATATCTTATCTTGGTATTTTTCTCCAAATTAACATTAGTTATGGCATTATCGGCTAAAGATAAATCTGTTAGGCTTAGGCATTCTGAAACATCTAAAGATGTAAAAAAGTCTCCTCTTGTAACAACAGATAGGTTTGTTAAATAATTTGATGAAAGCCCATTAATTGAAGATAGGAATGGTGTATTTATGATTGTTACATCTTGTAAAAATTTGTTTTCACTAAATTCAATAGAATAATTTGTAGTACTCTGGTTATTAATTAGGGTAAAGTTTATGAGTGACCTAAAATCTTGAATACCTTCAAAATTACTAATATCATAACTGTTAATATTAAGGGTAGTTTCATCTATAATATCATAAGTTAGCACTTGACCGTTAATAATACCATCTGTATCAATATTAGTGTCTAGTAAATATTGCTCAAAATTTAGGTCAGTTATTAATGTAATAGATGTAGTATCTTCATAAACCTCAAAGAGATCAAAACTAGCACCAAATGCATTATTATATATAAAATCAGACCCAAAAAAGAATCTAAAAACAGCGTTGTTTTGACCACCTAACTCTTTAATATTTTTGTTAAATGATACCCACCCTGAAGTGAAACCCCACCCAGCGGAACCAAGAGCTTCTATATATTCGTCATTAAACCAATTCTCGTCACTGTAAGACCCAACATTTTGCCATGTTATACCAGAATCAATAGAATACTGTATTACAACGCCATCAAATGGTTCAAAGGCAATTTGATCAAATTCGATATTGCAGTATAACTGAAATACTAAACTTGGATTTATTAAGTTTGAGAAATCGAATATAGGGCTTTGTACCCAACTTTGCTCGTTATAAGTAATACCATAATTTCCATCTAAATTAGTAGCCCAGGCATTATCTCCAGAGCCAGCACCAATAGAAGGCATACCAAGTTCCCATGTAGGATTGAACCCTTGAACAGTCCATCCACCATCTCCATTTTCAAAATCTTCAGCATAAGGATAAGTTGTTATTTGTGCATTTACGCCAAAAATCACAAAAAAAAGGAATACAATATTAGTTAAAATAAAGGTGTTTTTACGAGCCATAATATTATGTTTAACACCATGCGTAAGTAGGACAATTGTAAATTTTGTGGTTAAATTTGCTATTAAATAAAACTAAATATAACCTATTGGCAATGAGAGAGATTATAAATCTATATAAGGAAGTAGATATACACAAGTTTTGTGGTTTAATTCTTTATGAAAATCGATAAAACAGCAAAAAATTCTGCTGACTGAAGTTTTCTTACTCAAACATAACAAATGCTGCCCATTTTTCAGCCTCATTACTATATTTTGTTTGCATTATACGTTGCGTAATATTGAATGCTTCTTTTACTTTTTTATTTTGAATCCAGTTTTTGTAAAATAGCTCCATGAATTCAGCAGTTTCAATATCTGGTACTTCCCATAAACTCATAACAATAATATCAACACCAGCCATTTTAAATGCACGTTGTAAACCATAAACACCTTCGCTTCCATCTATATCTCCTAAACCGGTTTCGCATGCACTGAGTAAAACTATATCTGTATTTGATAAATCCATATTAGATATTTCCATAGCAGTTAAAATACCATCGTCACCATAAATTGCCTTTTCAGTATTGTTCCAAGCGTAATTTGCACCAGCAAAAATTAGACCAGAACGCAGTAAAGGGTCATCAGCTAAACGGTATTTATTTTCTGTACTTGTTATTAAGCTTTCTTGATTCTCAGATTTTATATTTTCATAAAAAAAACCGTGTGTAGCTATATGTAATATATTTGGACTTTTTCCACTTAATTTTTTAAAATTAGTCTCACTGGCTTCAGCTCCACTCCATTTATAAACTTGACTTCCGTTATGATTTAAAATTGTTTTTAAAGTTTCTACTTCTTTCAAGGCACCATCTAATTTTGTCCAACTTTCGCCTCTATTTTTATTAGATCTAATGTTTATTGCACCTTGTTGGTTAAAATAAGGTTGCTGAATTAAATTTTCATTGTCGTCAGAAGAAATGATATAATCATAATCAATACCACCTATTAATAAAGCATTACTAAAACTAGGCTCAATTGTTTTATTTGCTAAAACACTAGTACTACTTAACTGAAATAAATCATATTTATAACAAATTGGTTTTTCTTTTTCCTTACCTAATGCAGCGAATGATATTTGATTTAATAATCCGCTTGGCGCAAAATAAATTGTATTACTATTTTCAATATATTCTTCTAATGGTTTCCAAATTAAATCATAAATAGCTTTTGTGTTTACTCTACTTTTTGCTTTTGAACCACGACTAACATATAATTGATTTGGGCTTTTTCTGGATAAAATCAATTTCAATTGTTTTTCTTCAAATAGCGGAACTATTTTTGGGTACTTCCAATCTTTTTTAAAAACATAAGCAACATATAAAATACTATCTGAAAATTTAGAACCTTTAAAATTTTGGAAGTGAGAAAACTCTATAGCAACCTCATTTTTATTCAATTTAGATTGGGGTTTTTTCCAACTTTGACCAAAACTAATAGCATCATCAAAATGAGAGCTATATAATTTTACTAATTCTGATTCCTTTAAATTTATAAGATTTTCAAGACTGTCCCGTTCTTGGTTTGGCAAGCTAATATTTCCTGATAATTCATTTTTAATTGAGCGGTATCTTATAATATCATTATTAATTTCAGGGTTGTCAAGCGAGGATAATTTGTTTAGCAAGTTTTTAGAATTACTAAGCAATAAGCCTTTAAGCATTAGTTGATTATCTAAATTAATTTCAGCTAGTCGACCAATTGGTTTGTCTAGTTGAAACATTATTGACTGTAATTCATCAAAATTTTGATTGGTAATTTTTAAAAAAGATTTTTTCTCATTTTCACTCCTGAATTTGAATACCTTATCTAGTTGAGAAATAATGACATTATTCAAAGAATCTATAACAGGAATAGTCTTATCTAACTCTCCCAATCCTAAATAAGATTCACCTAAACTTTTTAACATATTTCCATACTCGGGGTGCGTATTTCCTAATATTTGCTTTGTTTTTTCAGAATACTTTACCAGAATAGCTGTGGCCTCATTATAGCTCCCAATCTTATTGTAAGCGTTTGCTAAATTTAATTGTTTCCTGTAATAGTCTATGTTATCCGTATTTGAATTAGCTTCTGAAATTTTAATATTTTTAATCATCAAATCTATAGCTTCCTCATTTTGGTTTAGTTTTAGAAGTACTCTTGTGTAATTATTTAAATAAAAACCATACTGGTTATGATTCTCATCAAAATTATTTAAAAACACAGTTAAGGTTTCTTTAAACAAATCTTTAGCACGAGCTAAATCACCTTTCCGTTCATAGAGTTGCCCTATACAATCCATAAGTTGAGCATATTGAGGATGATTTGTTCCAAATTTGGATTTACACGACTCCAAAGCGATTTCGTAATTTTCTAAGCTTTTATCCAGTTCTCCTAACTCCCCGTAGTTGTAAGCTAAATTTTGATATCTAACAGGGTGATTGGGGTCTTCTTCTGATGTATTATTTGCTACCTCTAATGCAATTTTTAATGCATTTTCATAATCTCCCATTTTTTGATAGGCAACACCTAAATTATTGTTAGCTGAAACATAAGCACTTTTACCTTTTTCAGAAATTCTTTTAACTTCATGATATAAAGGAATCTCTTTTTCATATTCAAATTTATTGTTGTATAAATATGCTTTTGTAATTATGGCTTTTATATAAGCTTCACCCTTAGAGTCGATATTTTTTAATTGTCGTAAAACGTTATCTAGAATAATAGCCGCTTTATCATATTGTCCTATAGCTATATAAATTTCACTCAAACTTGTTAAACCTATTAAATATATTTCGCTTTCTGCTCCATATAGTTTTTCAATAATTGTGTTGTATGAAATAATAGATTCGATAGCATTTTCATAGTCTGCTAATTTTTTGTAGGAGAGAGATAGTTTTGATAATATACTGGCATATTTGCTATCATAATTACCATCAATAGTTTCAATAATTTTTAAAGCTTCCAGAAAAAAATTAATTGAATTAGCATATTCGTTTACAAGCATATAAATTTCACCTAATCTAGCTAAATCATTATAATCAATATCATTACTTAAACCATTTAATTTTAAGTTATTTAATGCTTCAACATATAGAGGTATTGCTTTTTTATAATTCCCGATACTATCATGAGTTACAGCCAAATAATAAACAGCTTCACCAAATTCTTCTTCATTATTTAAGAATATTTCTTGCGCAATACTATAAGCCTTATTGAGTTCTATTAAAGCATCTTGATTATTATTATTATCTAAAAACTCTATACCTGTTTCAAGATGATTTTCCCATATTTTGAGTTGTTTTCTCGTTTGGCCAAATGAATGGAAGGTAACCAGTAATGCTAATAAAAAAAGGACTAATTTACTGTAATTCATTTTAAATTATTCTTTTATTATTTCATAAACAAAATCAAAAGTAAACCCATCAATTTGGGGGTTTGCTTTTTTACCAGTACTACCCCTAGATGGTGTATAGGTATTACCTAAAAAATCCTCTAACGGATTTGTAGTACTTCTGGAACTTTCACCTCGAGTATCAACCGTAGTCTTAAAATTAATTGGATAGGGTGTTGCAAAACCTTTCAAAATCAATTTTTCATATGGAGGCAAGAATTCATAAACCTTATGTTTAAATGTCTCTGTTTGCCCAGGCATTAACTTACGTTCATCATCCATTAATGGGTAATCATCATTAGGCATAAAAGAAGCAATCTCTCCTTTGCTATTTATTTCAATAATGCAGAAATATAATACTCTATTGCTTTTATTAGTTACTTGGAGTACTACTTCATCCTTTTCTGCAATGACTTGGAATGTTCCATTTTGATTTACAAAAGGTCTAATTTTAATATCATTAGTAGAGTTGTTATTCAATGAATCATTTACATTAGGAATTAATTTAAATTCAAACTCATAATTATAATTTTTTAAATCTAAATTTTTTAAATATTGTCCTTGAGCAAAAGCAAATAATGTTTGATTAATTTCTTCAATAGTACTACTTCCTATGTTTTCTTCATCTTTATCAACAACTTGAAGCCCATTTGGAGAATTTAAAGTGATAGAATTACCTTTTTGCATTAATACAACATCAGCAGAATCAATATACTTGGCAACTTCACCTAACTCATTTTCATTTAAAAAATTAGAAACACCAGCCTTAATTGATTTATCTTTTACAGATTCGTCAAAAAAAACATTAACAAACATATCGCCATATGATGGTTTGTCAATAAAAACCCAATACTTTTTCTCATTAGAGTTTTCAAGTGGTTCGTCAAGTTTTATAGTACATTCATTGAATTTTGAATTTAAAATAGTACCTGAAGTAATAATATTCTCTTTGGAAGCTTTTGAAGTACCAGAAGGTGTAACAAACACCGTAGTGTTTTCGAATAATCCGTGTATTTTACCAGATTGAATTCTAATAACATCATCTCTTAATACAGATTTAACTTTGTAAAATGGCTGTTGCTTTATATAGGCGTTATTGAATATTTCAGCATTAATATTTCCTTCAATTGTTGGATTTTGATAAGGTGAAATAATATTCATTTCTGTTTCAATCTTAGCAAACAATTGATTAAATGAATAGTTACTACCCAATTTATTCATTGCTTTTGTAAAAGTATAACTTAAAGATCCTACTCCTTTATATTCATAGTTTAATTCATTTGCTGACGCACCAGAAATTAATATATAGGGTGCAGCATTAACATTTAATTTTACTTTTGAATTATCTACATTTTCAATTAAACCACTTCCTGAATCTTCAATGTTCGATGTTGATTTCCAACCATCAGGAGCAAAAACAGCTTTACTTCCTCTCGCTAAACCTCCTCTTGATGAAGAACCTGAATGACAACTATCCAATAGTAAAAGTAATTGCCCGTTTTCTTGTAACGAATTTCTAAACATTGTAATATAAGTCCCTAATTCGTCATCTCGAAAATGGTTTTCACCCTTATAATTATGATTGTATTTTACCCAAGCATCATATGGAACTAATGCTTCATCTTTGCCATCAATTTCATCTCCATTATTATCAAAAATTTGTTGACCATGCATTGAAAAATGAATTACAACTATATCATTAGGGTTAATTACTTTTAACAACTCATTTAAAGCATTTTTGATTCCAGAATAAGTAGCAGCTTCATCGGTTAATAGGCTAATATTATTTTCTTTAAATTCTTGGTCTAGTAAGGTTTGTTTTATTAATGGCACATCATTCAATGAATGAATAGTACTCCAACCAGTACTTTTTGGGTAGTTCCCTACAGCAACAATTAATGCATACTTCTCAGCATAGATTGTGCTGGAATAAAAAAAAAGAATTAAAATTAAAAATATTTGCTTCATTCTAGCTATATTAGTTTAAATCAAATAGATTAAAGGATATCCCGAAAAAATAACCAAAATCGTAAACAGTTTTGGTAAGATTATCTATTGAACTTAATGATGTTGAATCCCCAATTTCAAGTCCATTTATTAAGGCTTTAACTGGACCATAAGCAAGACCACCAGAAAGAGACAATCTACTTTTACTTCCAAAATGAGCTGATGGACCTAGTAAAAAACTTATACCATTTATATTGTTATCACCAGAAATTGGTATTGATAAACCAAAGGATCCTCCAAGGTTAAAATTTTCACCCATATATGGATAAAAATTAATCATGGTACTTAAATTGGGTGTTAAATAATTATTTGAACCCCCCCCAATAGTACCATCTTCAGAAATATAAAAATCTTTAGATTTTGAACCGAAACTATTTAAAGTTAATGCAATACCAGTATTAACTTTAAAACCTCCTTTTGAATATAATTTAATATTTCTAGTTTTAAGGGTATTATTATTACCAATACTATTTTCAGAATTATCTAAAGAATTAGCAAATACACTTTTTATAAATTTTAATTCAATATTAATTTTATCTGCTTCAATCTGATAATCATAAGTTCTAGTAAAATTTGATGCTTCTAACAGTGTAAATAAAGATTTAATTTTATTAAGATCTTCAACCGTTTGAAAAGCTGATTCATTTAATGAACTCAAAAGCTTTTGTAAATCATTAGATAGATAATTCCGTTCTTTTAACTCACCCCTTGACAGTGTTTTTTCAGAATCCATTTGCGAGTCAACCTCCTTAGTAATTTCATTTATATCCATTACCAAACTAGATTTATCTTCTAAAACAATTTTTTCAAGTTGTGTTAGATAAACATAAAAATTCTGGTTTGGATCAGGCAGTCTCGCATCTTTTTCTAATGAAGCAGTTTTTATAATATTGTCTAAAATGTAAGCCTTATTAAGATTTGGGTTTAAGAGATTAGAAACTAATGTTGTTTTTAAGGCTGATATGTTCGAGGTCTTGTCATTAAGATCTGAAAAGTTATTTGAAATTGTGATACCTCTAGATTCCGATTTACTAGAAATATTATCAGTAGGTAAGTTTGCAATATTAAGATTTAATTTTCCGTTTGAAAATGAATTTACTCTTCCCATGATTGAGCTAAAATCAAATCCTCCTTCAGAACTAAAGACTTGTTCTTCTTTTACATCCGCAATTACATCTACCGCAAAAGGATTAATATTTTTTAATTCAATTTCCACTAAACTATTTCGCTTAATTTGGGGTTTTACTAATGTGTCTGTAACCTTGTTAGCCTTATCAACCTTGTAATAGGCTATTTTTTCAGAATCATAATCATAAACTACTTTATACTTCTCTTGAGAAAAAATATTTATAGTCAATAGTAAGAATAAAAACGTAAGTGTATTTTGTATATTCATAATGTGCTTTTTTGCCAATAAACTATAACATCCTGACAAAATGGATGCCAAAATTAATCTTTGCATTTTTTTGATTTAATTAAAATTAAATTTTTATTGGGATTTTCTAACCTTTTTAAGGTATCTAGCCAAGACTTTATGCTTGTTTTTCTTTGCTAATTTTTCTGGATATTTTTTGTCATAATTTTTAGTTTTAGCACTTACACCTTTATCAACAAGAGTTTTGCTTAAATTTAAATTCCCATTAATAGCTGCATAGTGTAAAAGGTTATTACCAAAATCATCTAACTTATTCACATCACCACCATTATTAATTAAATATAGAGTCAAATTGTCTTTATCTAATAAAACGGCATGTTGCAGAGGTGTTTTATTACTATTATCTTCTAAATTAATTAATAATCTTTGTTCTAATAAATATTCCACCATTTCCAAATTATCATTTTCAATAGCATAAAAAAGTAAATTACGCCCATTATTATCAAAAACTTCTTGTTCACTATTTTCCATTATAGGTCGAAGTCCCTCTAAATTATTGGCTTTAGCCGCAACAAATTGCAAAGCTCCTCTGTTAACAGTATATTCATGATCAATAATCCAAGAATATCTCAACCAAGCTTCCAATCTATCATTTAAGCCATTTTCTATGGCATATTCTAGGTTTTCATATAAAGTCATATAAATAATCTCATAAGGTATTTCTTTGATTCGATGGATATCTGAGGGGTATGCGTTTTTTGCATTGGAAAATTGTAATGTTTGAATACAATTACAGTTCTGATCAAACATATAATCAGCAGTTGATGATCCATCTTGAAGGGATTTGGCACCTGTTCTCACAACTATACCTTCAAGAAATCCAAACTGAGCAAAAGCCGGACCTCCAGAATTACCAGGAAAAACATCAATATCGGTTTGAAAGTATTTATCTTCAGAGTTATAAAGTACAGTTGCATTATCTGCAAATTTAAGAGGTAATCCAGATGGACTTCCAATTGTGTAGATTTTAGAAGACAATCCAATTTCACCACTGGTTCTAAACCTATATGGATCTCTATCGGACTTTAATTTAAGTCTTAAAATTGAGTAGTCATCCATATCGTCTTCCATGTCATCATCTAATGAAGCAATAACCTCTGACACTTCATAGACATTCTTGGGGTCAACTACAATGTATTTTTTTCCATTATAAACTTTACTTTGAATGAAATCAAGTTCATTAGTATAATCAAATACCCAAACATAGTTCTCTGCTTGATAAATATTATCAATGCAATGACCAGCGGTAACAAGAATATCAGGTGCAATTAAAAAACCAGTACAGACTGCAATTGTAGGTTGATCTAAAAATTTAACATTTTTATCAAAATTATTGCTATTATGTGCTTTGACTAATCTGTCTCTCAAGGTTGTTCCGTAAAATAAATAGTTACCATCATCATTTATAATAAGATTACTTTTATTTATCATAGATGCGGTGGCTCTAACAAAATCTCCTATACCTTCTGCATCTGTTACATCTTTTCTGTCATCATTACCGTATACACCTCTGGAGTCATCTTTACCTGGTTCTCCAAATGGATATTCAAATGGAATATCTTTTTCTTGAGAGCTAATTATAAAGTTTGAAAATAATGACAGAATAATTAAAGTTAAATGTTTCATATTAAATAAATTAGAAGAATTAATTAATAAATTTATATTTATCAAAATATTGTAGGTAAACATAAATTTAACAAAATTCTTCATAAATTTACTTTTTTTATGCTATAATCGATTTTTAGAACAATTATTAAAAAAAATAATTAATGTTAATTTTATATAATGGATAGGAATCCTCTTAGGAAATATTTTTTTTTAGTCCCCTTAATTCTTTTTGTTTTTTCATGTGCAACACATCAAAGAGCAAATATAAAAGCAGATGAAGAATTTGTAATTGAATTAAAAAAACCTACTACAAGAGGAGGTGTTATAGAAGCAGTTATTCAAGGTTTATTTTTTGGAGCAAATTATTTAGCTGAAGAATCTGCTAAGTCATTAACTAGTTCTTATTCTCAATCAATTTCTATAAATGATTATTACAATACAGATTTAGGAGTAATTGAAAAAACTTATAAATCAATACATATTAAAAAATACTCCAAACCAATAAACAAATATGAAAAAGTTAGAGTTAATAAATTATTAACTGAAGAATTCAATAAAAGTTCCACTTCAAGAGGTGAAGAAACTGTACTTAGTATTAAAGATATTATCCGTAATGAATATGATGACTTATTAAATTTTCATGCTGTAATTGAATTTATCTCTGATTCTGAAAACCCAGGAATTACAAAGTTAAGTTTTAATGAGTTAAGAGTTTTTTTTTCGAAAACTAAAATTTATAACGATGAGGATTTAAATGCAAAAGTATCTATTCTAATAGAAGGACAGTGGAGAGATTCTAATGGTGCTCCCAATAAAAAAACTTTAATTGAACAAGAATATGATTTTAGAAATCTTAAGTATGGATACAAGAATCAAATAAAAACTCCCATTCTGTCACCTTGGTATTATGACATCCCAATTTTTTCTGATATTGAAGGATTGGAGAAATATGGAGTTCTAAATATTACTATACAACTAGAAGAATATGAAGGTAATAAAAGTAAATACATAAATAAGTTACCAAGTATTTTAAGTGATAATAAAAACACCATTATTAGTAATGGTGCCTCATTGATTAAAAAATTATAAATCTTTATTAATTTTAGATCAGCCAATACAAATTTTTAATTAAAATAATCTCTTTAATTAATCTTAGGTTTAATATTATTTGTATATTTATTATAACAAAAGCAAACAAATTTTGTTTTTTAATAGTTCTTTTTGATTTTAGTGTACAATTCGGTGAATCATACTGAATTTTTAGTATTAAAATATTGATATAAAGTTACTTATGACTTGTTAGTTAGTTCTGTCATCCCGACAAAATTATATCACTTGTTATTTAACTTTCTTTTGAAGTTTTGATGTGTCTGTAAGTTTATTTATAACAATTTTCGGGTTTTCATATAAGTATATGGCGCAAGTTCCTGAAGCATCAATGGTAATGTTTTCTAAAACTTCAAGATAAGCATCACTACCTATTGAACTAACTATGCTACAGTTATTTATTGTGAAATTTTTTGCATTAAGTTGTGTGTTGTTATCAAGTTCTAAGGTTGCATTATTACAAGTACCTTCAATATCTGCATTAGCACGTTGGTATAATGTGGCAGAAATTTGAGATGTATTAATAAGGGCTTCAATTTTACTGTAGCCACTTAAGTTTAACGTGCAATTTTCACTTGTTAAATTTAATTTTACTTTAGATTTATCATCACCATTAAAACTAAAATCATCAGATTTTATAGTTAATCCAGCTTTAGAGGAACCTCTAGTTTTTAGAGTTCCATTTTTTAAATTCATTGTGGAAAGTGATAATATTTCAGCATTACCAGAGGTTATAATATGTTTTAAGAATTCATTGTAGGTCACCTTAATATCTAGTCGTTTTTTAGATGTTATTTTAGTGGTTTTTTTAAAAGTAAGTACACTGTCTATAACTTCAAATTTTATAAACTCATGAAGGTTTTCATCAGTTTCTATTTCAACTGAAGCATTTTGACTATATATTATATCTACTTTAAAATCTTCATCAAGCGCTATAGTATGAAAGGAATCGATATCAGTTAATTGTGTTGTTACATTTCTGTTTCCTTTAACTTTCTCGGGGTTTTGAGCAATAGAAAGGCCGTTTATTAATAAACAAAAAAAGAACGCAATAAGAATTTTTTTCATTGTGAAATTTGAATTAATTATTCATACAAATATAAAGCAAAAACCATCCCAAACTTTTTAGCTAAGTTTGAAATGGTTTTAAAAAAAATTTGGTTGATTATTGGTTGGTTTATTTTTGTACGATGCTTCCTGAAGGACTATCGTTTTTATTCACTTTTTCTGGATTGCCATAATATTTTACATCTCCGCCACTGCTTGCTCTTGCAGTTAATTCTTTAGAAGTGTTTACTGTGATATCTGCACCACTAGTAGCTCTAACTTCGCTAGATTCTGCTATTAAATCTGCAGCCTTTATATCACTTCCGCTAGTTGCTTCGGCAATAAGTTTTAATGTTTTTCCAGATAAATGCATATCGCTTCCACTAGTAGAATTACAATGTAAAACAGAAGTATTTACATCTAGCTTCATATCACTTCCGCTAGTTGATTTTAAATTTAAAGTTTCAACTATAATGGTGTTTGTTGAGAAAACATCACTTCCGCTTGTAGATATTATACTTGAAATATCCTTAAAGCTTACCATTACTTTTTTTGAAGTGGCATTGCCAATATTTTCTTTAGTATGAATTTTTAAAACACCATCTTCAATTTCCGTCATAATTAGCTCATGTAAATTCTCATCAGCTTCAACAGTAATGCTTTCGTTATTACTTTGTGTTAAGTATACATCTAAACCTTCAGTAGCTTTTATTGTAGAGAATGGTTCATTAACAGTTCTTTCTTGTTTTATTACGTTTCCATTTCCTCTTACTCCAGAGTTTAGGTTTAGGTCAAAATTGCATGAAAAAAGCATTAAGCTTAATACGGTTGCTACAATAAATTTGATTAGTGTTGTCATGATTGTTCGTTTTATGATTGATTTAATTTATTGTTCAAATATCTTTTAAAACAGTGTTGATTAGTAACTTAAATATCTGAACTGTTATTTTTTTATGATGAATTGTTAGTTGTCTGATTCTATGTTAATACCATTAGAATCTATATTTACTTTAACATCTTCAGATTGTACTTTAAGTCCTTTGTTATCAATTTTTATATTGCCTTCATCAGAATTAATTTCAACACCTTCCTCGTTAATTTTTAATCCTGGGGTATTTACTTTTACTTCAAAATCTTCTTCAGGGCAATCCAAGCATTCAGCATCATCAAAAAGAATTTTCACATAATGGTTTGTATCTTCTCTTGATATAATATTACCTTCAAATTGCTTATAGTGCAGGTAGTCCTTTGTGCTATTATTGAAATAAACAATGGTGTTTTCTGGTATATATAATACAACATCAACTTCTTGATCGCTAAACTTATTTTCTAGGTTAGTAGTTAGGTAAGAATCAAGTAAAAGGATATTATCTCTTAAATTAAAATTATAGTTTATGTTTTTAGCACGTTCTCTAGCTATTTCATAACTTCTACCATCTGCACTTTTTTCAATAGAAATAGTTGCAATAGAATCTGTTGTAGATTTAACTCGAATATCAACATCAGATGAATAAATTATTTTGTTGCCATCATCATCATGTGCTAATTTAAAACCATGGTTATTTCTGTAAAAATTATTACTGAAATTATCATTACTAACCATTCTAATTGTTAGAGTGTCTGTGGCTGTAATTGGTAACTCAGTTTTTACTATATAACTTTCATCGTAAGCAAACTCACTTGCTTGTCTTATACCAACTACTATTAATGATATTAGTGATATTAACCATAAACCTAGCAAAGTGAATTTTGCAATATTTCCTATAGATTTAAGATTGTTAATCAAGATTTTTAACCCTAAATAGAATAGGAAAAAGAACGGAATACCTATGGCGAAAAAGCTTAATAATGATACTAACCATATTGGAGTATTTCCAGCATTAGCAATTTCTACCATATCCAAGCCAGGGATGTGGATAATATCTGCTACACCTAAAGAAAATAATCCAATAATTAACCCAATTAAAGCAGAAGCACCTACAATTATAAGAATAATCCCAATAAACTTTGCAAACACTTTTAAGAAAAACATAAAGATTTCTCCAACGGTGTCAAAAAAAGTCTTTGAAGATGATTTTATCTTATTACTTTGTTTTTGAAAGTCTATGTTTTTTGCTGCGTTTGAGACAGAATCGGTTACATTTTTTGCTGCAGAACCAACAGAATCGGTTACGTTTTTTGCCACATCTGAAACATTATCAAAACCGTCTTTGATTTTTTTTTCAATGTTAGTAATGTTAACAGGGTCACCTGTCATCATTATTTTTTCGGCAGTTGTTTTAGCCTCGGGAACTAAAATCCATAATAAGATATAGAGTAAAATTCCTGTTCCTGCGCCAAAAATTAAAAGTATCCAAGCTAAACGAATCCAAATAGTATCAATACCAAAGTAATGTGCTAACCCAGATGATACGCCTCCTATATAAGAGTTATCCGTATCTCTAAAAAGTTTTTTAGAGGCTGAAGAAGATGTTGATTTTTTTGAATAAGACGTTTTAGGCTCATCTTCAAAAATTTCGTCATCAACTAAGTAATCTTCTGGTTGTCCCATAATAGAAATAACCTCGTCTACTTCTTTAATACGTATAACTTGCTTGTCGTTTTGAACACGCTCGCTAAAAAGTTCTGCAATTCGTGCTTCAATATCTGCTATAATTTCAGATCGACCTTGTGAGTCTGTGAATGAACGTTTTATAGCCTCTAAATAGCGCTGTAATTTTAAGTATGCATCTTCATCTATATGAAAAAATATACCTGCTAAATTTATGTTGACTGTTTTATTCATTTTTTTGTTGTTTTTTGGCTTGTTACTATGGTTACTGCATTGTGTAATTCACTCCAGGTAGTGTTTAATTCTTTTAAAAATAACTTACCTGTTTCGGTTAAACCGTAATATTTTCGTGGTGGTCCAGAGGTTGATTCTTCCCATCTGTAATTTAAAAGTCCAGCATTTTTAAGTCGTGTAAGTAGTGGGTAAATAGTACCTTCTACCACTAGCAACTTAGCGTCTTTTAAGGTGTCTAAAATTTCTGCTACATAAGCGTCTTCGTCTTTTAAGACCGAAAGTATGCAGAATTCTAGTACGCCTTTGCGCATTTGTGCCTTTGTGTTTTCTATCTTCATAGTATCATTCGTTTAATTTTGTGAAACTGTTCATTTTTTGATTGATTTGATTGATGATTATTTGATGAAATTTATTTTAAAAAATTGATTGTTAAAGGATAATGATATATTTCGCCATCTCTGGCTTTTAAGCTTGCTATTATAATAAATATGAGTTCAAAAATAAATCCTATTACTGCTAAAACACCTAATGCACCACCAATGTAAAGTAGCGGGGAAGGTTCTCCTATATTAATATGAAAATCATGAAATCCATTAAAATCTATAAAGTCTAAACCATTAAAAATTTTAAAAATGAAAAATGGAATGGTTAACGTTCCTAAAATAATAGCGTATAGCAAAATGCTAATTTGAAAGTTTATGGCTTGTTTTCCATTGGCGTCTATAAATTCCGATTTATCTTTATTTGCTACCCATAATATGATTGGACCAATAAAATTTCCAAAAGGAATAAAAAACCTACTAAAGGTTGATAAATGAATAAAGGTTGCGATGTTTTTTTGATGATTGTCTAGCATGATTTTAAAACATATAATAGTTTCTTATACAAATATATGTCTAAAAGAAGGTACTTTGTTACGCATAGTACTAAAAATTAACATAAATTTAACATTTAGTATTGCGAAGAAATTAGATGGATTTATTGTAATTGATATTGAATAATGCCTTTCTTAAAAGTGCAGAGCATCAATTGTAATTAAATGTTTTTATTAATGTTTAACTGTTTTCTTTAACTATAATAAGTCCTCTAAAAACAACAATTAATTGGTTAAAGCATTAATTTTTATCCATAATTCATTATCAAAAGAACTTGGACCAAAAGTAGTGTCTCCAGAGTCATCACCCATTCTTACTACAACTAATTTTTTACTAGTAACAACGTAAACCTTTTGGTCACTTTTTCCTAATCCAGCAATTAAATCATCAGGTGCATCTGGAATTAATTTCCCAGAAAAATCATCTTCATATTGTGGTAACTTAAAACTATCTTTTCCATTCAACCACCATAAATAACCATATGCTTTGTTTAAATTTTGTGATGTGTTTGTCATGGCATTTAAATATTCAGTATCACTCAAAATAGTAGTATTGTCCCAAATACCATTATTTAAATTTAATAAACCAAAACGAGCCATACTTCTTGCTGTACTATAAAATAAATTAAAACAACCCAAAGGTATCCAAACACCTTGCATCCCTATTTTGTTTTTTAATTTTTCATTAAAATAATCTGTAAAAGGTATTCCAGTCGCACCTGTTATAATATCAAGATTTAATCTATAACTTGCATTATGGTAATACCAGTAAGTACTAGGTTCATTTTTATAAAGTAAATCGCTGGGTTCTGTACAAGAATTGTTTTCTACATTATAATCCATTCCAGTTGTCATTGTTAAATGATTCCAAATAGTTATGTTTTTTTCTTGTTGATCTGTCATACTAGACCAATTTGCCCCTAAATAATCTTGCGAACTATCATATATATTTAAGTAGCCTTCTTTTTGGGCAATACCCATAGTATATGCTGTTAGTGTTTTTGCAGCAGAATTCCAGGTATGATTTTCTGTAGCAGAAAAATCTTCACTATACCACTCCACAACAATTTTTCCGTTTTTTAAAATGATAAATGCCTTGGAGCCTTTTTCTTCAACTAAATTTAAGAGAGGTTGTAAAGCGGCTTCGTTCCAATTTAATTCTGTTAAAGAATAGGTTTCCCAATCATCTGACCCAATAGGAGGAAAATAAAGAGTTTCTGGTGTTGGATTTTCTTCTTCTGGTTTTTCAATAGGATCGTTACTACTAGAACAATTATAAAGTGTAAATGCTATAAATAATGCAATTAACGAAAGATGAATTTTGGGTTTCATAACGTAGGTTTTTAATTTTAAGACAGTTAAAGATATAAAAAGTTTAATTATAATTTAATTAGTATTTTTATGAGAAAATAATTTAAATGAAATCATTTCTTCTCATCCCTATATTTATTCTCTTGTTTTCTTGTAAAAACACTGAAGAAAAAACCGAAGTTAAAAAAGAATATTCAACTGATATTAGAGACGTTTCTACAAAAGATTTTAGGGAGTTTAAAGTTTTGGATTCCAAATACATATCAAAAGATTCGTTATGGCAACCTTTTAATGAAGCTTTAATGAATTTTTCTGAAGCAAGTTATAATGCATTAAAACCTTTAATATTAGAACAAGACATACTTACACTTCAAAAAAGCATCAATAATGGCGATTTATCATATGAAAAGCTAGTCAAATTCTATTTATACAGAATAAAAAAGTTCGATAGAGAGAATGAATGGTCATTAAATTCTGTTATTTCTTTAAATCCAAATATAATTGAAGAAGCAAAGCAAAAAGACAGAGAACTTTTAAACAGAAAACTTAAGCATCCTATTTTTGGAATGCCAATATTATTAAAAGATAATATTAATACTTCAGAAATGCCAACAACCGCAGGTGCTGTAGCATTAAAAAAAAACAAGACTAAAGACGCTTTTATTGTACAAAGACTAAAAGAAAATGGTGCCATTATTTTAGGAAAATCAAACCTAAGTGAGTGGGCTTATTTTTTCTGTGGCGATTGCCCAAGTGGTTACAGTGCCATTGGCGGACAAACCTTAAATCCTTATGGAAGACGTGTTATGGATACTGGCGGTTCAAGTTCTGGAAGTGGCGTAGCTGTTGCAGCAAATTTTTGTGTGGCAGCTGTTGGTAGCGAAACATCAGGTTCTATTTTGTCTCCTTCAAGTCAGAATTCTATTGTAGGATTAAAACCCACTATTGGTTTGCTAAGTAGAGGTGGAATTGTACCAATTTCTTCAACACTAGACACACCAGGACCTATGACAAAATCCGTTATTGATAACGCTATTATGCTAGATGCGATGTCGGGTTTTGATAATAAAGATCCAAAAGCAATTGACACTAAAAAAGGAAATGGTTTTTATTACAATGATATGGATTCATCTAAATATGAAGGAAAACGTTTTGGAGCATTTAAAAAATTAATGGAAGATGATACATTGTATGTTAATGCACTTAATGTATTAAAGCAACAAGGTGCTGAAATTATTGAAATAGATGAAGAAAAAATAGATTTACCGGGTTTTATTAGATTGTTAAATTTAGATATGAAAAAAGATTTACCTAAGTATTTAAAGAATTATGCAGATAAAAATGCTGAGGTTTCTTCGGTAAATGATGTTATTAATTTCAATAAAAAAGATTCATTAAACAGCATGCCTTACGGACAACGTTTGTTTGAAGGTATCGCTTCTGATTCAGCAACTAATGAAGAATTTGACAGTATAAAAATGATCTTGAAAAACAACGGAAAACAATTTTTTAATGTTCCTATTAAAGCACATAAACTTGATGGTTTTCTTTCTATAAATAATTATCATGCTGGTTTTGCTGCAGTTGCCGAATATCCTGCGCTAACTGTACCAATGGGATATACAAATAAAGGCGTACCAAAAGGACTCACTTTTATAACAGAACCACTTTGCGAAAAAGAATTACTTAAATGGGCATATATTTATGAGGAAGCTTCTGGAATGCGCAAAGCACCAATGCATTACAATTAGTTTTGTTATTAGAGTAAAATAACTGTAATCCTAAAGTATTCCGTATCTTTGCGCCCTGATTTATAGAAAGTATGCGCACAAAAACTCTTAAAAAGAACAAAATTAACGTGGTAACCCTTGGTTGTAGTAAAAATGTTTACGACAGCGAAGTGCTTATGGGTCAATTAAAAGCTAGCGGTAAAGATGTAGTACATGAAGAAGAAGGTAATATTGTTGTGATTAATACCTGCGGATTTATCAATAATGCCAAAGAAGAAAGTGTTAACACTATTCTGGAATATGTACAGAAAAAGCAAGATGGTGAAGTTGATAAGGTTTTTGTAACAGGATGTTTGAGTGAGCGTTATAAACCAGATTTAATTAAAGAAATTCCTAATGTAGATGAGTATTTTGGAACTACAGAGTTACCAGGATTATTAAAAGCTTTAGGAGCCGATTATAGACATGAGTTAATAGGAGAGCGTTTAACAACCACACCAAAAAACTATGCGTATTTAAAAATAGCCGAAGGTTGCGATAGACCATGTTCGTTTTGTGCTATTCCAATAATGCGAGGTAAACACAGAAGTACGTCTATAGAGCAAATTGTTATTGAAGCTGAAAAACTTGCAGCAAAAGGCGTTAAAGAATTGATTTTAATTGCCCAAGATTTAACATATTACGGACTTGATTTATATAAAAAACGAAACCTAGCAGAACTTCTTGAAGCTTTAGTAAAAGTTGATGGAGTAGAATGGATTCGTTTGCATTATGCATTTCCAACGGGTTTCCCTATGGATGTTTTAGATGTTATGAATCGCGAACCTAAAGTTTGTAATTATTTAGATATTCCGTTACAACATATTTCAGATGACATATTGAAAAGTATGCGTCGTGGAACTACTAAAGAAAAAACAACAAAGTTACTTAAAGAGTTTAGAGCAGAAGTGCCTAATATGACTATTAG
This sequence comes from Flaviramulus basaltis, assembly GCF_900114265.1. Classification (GTDB taxonomy): domain Bacteria; phylum Bacteroidota; class Bacteroidia; order Flavobacteriales; family Flavobacteriaceae; genus Flaviramulus; species Flaviramulus basaltis. The sequence goes on along the minus strand of NZ_FPKV01000002.1, from coordinate 1,235,592 downwards.
AACAACGCTTATTGTTGGATATCCTGGTGAAACTGAAGAGAATTTTCAAGAGTTAAAACAATGGGTTAAAGATATGCGTTTTGAACGTTTAGGTTGTTTTACTTATAGCCATGAAGAAAATACTCATGCTTATAATTTAGAAGATGATGTTCCTGAAGAAGTGAAAATAGAGCGTGCTAATGAAATTATGGAAATTCAATCGCAAATTTCTTGGGAATTGAATCAACAAAAAATAGGAGAGACCTTTAAAGTAGTTATAGATAGAAAAGAGGGTAATTATTTTGTTGGACGTACAGAATTTGATTCACCAGATGTAGATAATGAAGTATTAATAGATGCAACTAAAACGTATTTAAAAACAGGTGAGTTTACTACAATTAAAATTACTGAAGCAGAAGATTTTGATCTTTATGGTGAAGTTGTGAACTAGTTTTATACTTTGGCAACTATGTCAATATATGATTTTAATGGATTCTTAAAAAACATAAATTCCGGACCATTGCGTGTTCTATATACTGCTATTCCTAATAATAAATATGTGCCTTTAGATTTATCTGAATCTAATAAGCTTTTAAATGCCATTGATGTATCGTCGTCCGAAAAGTTAGGAGCTTATGTGAATAATCATATAAAAACCAACGGAGCACAAGTTGCTTTTGGTGGTTATTTAGAAGTACGAAACATATACAAACGAAGTAATCATTTTAATAAGCAAGCACAAGAAGAACGTAATATCCATTTAGGTATCGATTTGTGGTGCACTGCAGAAACTCCAATTTATGCTCCTTTAGATGCAACTGTGCATAGTTTTAGAAATAATACCAATTATGGTGATTATGGGCCAACTATTATTTTAAAGCACCATATTTCTGGTATTGAATTTTACACACTTTATGGGCATTTAAGTTTAGCTTCCATTCAACATTTAGAAGTCGGGCAAACCTTTAAACAAGGGAATAAAATAGCTACTTTGGGGAAAGCTTCAGTAAATGGCGATTACCCTCCGCATTTACATTTTCAGGTTATAAAAGATATTCAAGATTATCAAGGCGATTACCCAGGCGTTTGTAGTAAAACAGATTTTGAGTTTTATAAAAGCAACTGCCCAAATCCTAATTTGTTATTGAAATTATAATTTTGATGATTTTTGTCAATGTGTTTTATCTAGAAAATAGTGATTTTCGTACGAAAGAAATCAGAAGAAATAAAATCAGAAACTAAGCTTAGTTCACACTAAAACATCCAATTTTATAGACTTCCATGTAAATAGTTTTTATGCTATTCTAACTTGTTTTCCATAATTTAAGAATAGTTCATTTATAATGTTTACTGCATCTAAAACTGCTTTTTCTGGGGTGTACGCAGTGTCTGAAATACCAGAAACTACTTTAGATATGTTATGATCTACGCTTCTCTTTAAATTCCAAGTTGATGATTGGGCAACAGTTAAATAAGCAGAAAAATTATGATGTCCAGATCCAGGTCTCTCACCAATGATATGAATTATGCCATGACTTTTTGGAGGTGATGACTTTTGTCCAAATAGAACTTCTCCACAAGCATAACCAGCTCGTACGCGTCCGTTCTTTATTACAATGTGTTTTTTACTCAGTGTGTATCCGTAATCTTTTAGTGAATTGATAAGTCCATCTAAAAAAGGGAATAAATGTCCTTCATCCATTAAAGCCCTGGCATTTAATCCATCAGAGATAATAATTTGAATGTCTGGCGTATTTTCATTCCATGAATTTCTTAATAATTTTACTTTTTCAACAGCATTTGGGGTTAATACTTCGCCAGATTCGGGATGGTAAACGTAGTCTTTTCTGTTTTCTGATTTTGTGATAATTGGAACAGAAGCTGGAAGACTTTGAATAAATGTAGAATTCATTTCTGTCCATAAACTCACTTTAGCATCTTCATATAAATAATGAACTTTTTTATCTAGTGAAGGCTTTAAATCCCAATAATTATTTCCATATCCTTGTGCAATTGGAACACCCCGACTTTCAATACGAGCAATACACTGCTTGCCTTCTTCATAAATTTCTTCCAAGGATCTTTTGTCTTTTTTTGTTTTTTTGAATTTGTAATAAACCCAAATTGGATCACCAAAATGCTTCGTAGGATTTCCCTTTTCATCAATTATTTCTAATTTTTTAAAGAAATCCCACATGGCATCATTCACTTTGTATTTAAACTGCTCTCTTATTTTAACATGATTGCTGAATGCAGTAGTTAAATAACTGAGCATAGGATCATTTTTGGTAGGTAAAGCCATTAAATAAGCAGGATTTGCAGGCATCACATTTTCTATGCACCAATCTAAATCTTCTAAGTTTACATCCATATGTAATGTGGAGCAAATATCTAAACCAATAGTTAATCCGTGAAGTTTACCCATAACAGTATCTTCCAAACAACAACGAACAAGTTGTTCTTTACTTCTAAACACTTCAGGTCCAATAAACCCTGCAACATCGTTAACATGTACCCACGAGTTGTTATCTCCTTTAAGTGCATCAATCTTTTGTTTTAAAACTCTTAAAAAGCCATATTTTCTAGATTCATGCATGACCATGTCAAAACCTTCAGCATGACCATTTGTTAAATCTGCTCCTTGACCAGTTTCTGCATAGAATCCAAAATGGCCATTCCGCTCAGAAGCGTATTGCAGCATTTTATCTATAGTCACATCAAAGGTTTTATTAGCATTTACGGTGCCTGCAATACTCTGAAACCAAATGCCAGTACTTCCTGGGTTTTCTTTTTCTACTTCTGCTTGAATATCTATATGCGAAAGCACACAATTGGGAATAGTTTCTTCTAAATCGAAACTTGTAATAATATCGAAAAGAGCATTTTCAATTTTAGCAACAGATTCTGGTTGACTTGAAACTGGATTTGTACCTAAAACTACATCTCCAACCGCGTAAGACCAAGCATTAAAAACTTGCCAGCTAATATCTTCTATGTTATCTGTTGGAGAATTAGGCTGTACTCTAGCTCCCATATAACCTTGACTTCCAATTTTACTATTTGGCAAAGGATTAAAAACTTTTTTACCAATTTCAATGAGTTCTTCATTAGTCATTAATTTCACCAAACAAGCAATAATATCACTACTCAGGCTTGGCATAATCTCTTTTATCTTCTCTTCAGGTTGAGATAATGTAAAGTCTTTTAGTTCTTGTAAAGTCAAGTTTTCTATAAAAGGGTTTACCTGAGTTGATTGTTGAATTAACTCTAGGATACCATCATTATATACTACATGTTTATTAAGACTTTCAATTTTAGTATTACCAAGTAATTTTCTGGCATAAGTTCTTGATTGATCATCGGCAGCTGCAATGTTTAAGGTTTTGTCTCCTTCTTTAAATTCGTTTGCAGCCCCTAATATCTGTCTATAAAGAGTCATATTAAATTCTCCTTTAACTTTTTTAATGTAACTAAAAATGTCTTCGTTGATATCGGGTTTTGGTATGACAACACCTTGTAAAGAAGTATCAAGAGTTTCTTCCTTCGAAACGAAAAAATTACAGCCATTTAAAATTAAAATAGAAGCTCCCGTTAACCCTGCCTGTTTTAAAAATTCATCTCTCGACATAATAAAATTTGAGTTTATGATTTTTTAATGAATAGTTTTCAACTTTAATGATATGACGTCGTTTTAATACTGAAACAAGTTTAGTACAGGTGACTTAATATCAGTTGTTAACGAAGTTAGTTGAATTTTTTTATAAAGTCAAGTTTCAATATCCCTTTTAATTACTTTTGGTTAAAAGTGTTTTCAAAGCTGAAAATAAAAAGACTTTCAATTCGGATGACATATTGTTTTTTGTAGAATATTTCTGGTTGATTTCAATTTCAACTCCAATATAATTTGATTCAAACTGCTTGCGTAGATAAGTAGTAAAACCATCTGCTTTTCCTAAATAAGGATAATTATAACGCACATTTAAGCCCGGTTTTAAATTTTTGAGTTCTTTTTTAAAATCAGAACAAAAGGTTTTTTCTGTATTTTTTTTGGAATCGTATAACAATCCAATATCACAGTTTCTTTCAACATTATTTAAAATAGGTGTGAATGAGTGAACAGAAATATGTAAAACAGATTCTCCTTTTTCAATCCAATTTTGAATGGTGTTTTCAACCTTTTTTCTATAAACTAAATAATGCGAATTAATTAAATGCTGCTTTTCTTTTTTAGAAATGTTTTTAGTGAATTCTGAAAATAAACTTTTATGATGTAACGACCTATTGAGTTCAATAAGCAATCGGCTAGTTTCAGAATATAAGGACTCATTTGCAAGTGGTTTTAATGCGTTAAACACATCCAATGTGCCCAAATCGTAACCGCGATGAGAGTTTAAAACCAATTCAGAGCCTTTAAAATACTTTTCAAAAGCTTTAGGAATCGTATTTCCACCATGTTCGCAGGTTACTATAAGTTTCACGACGTAAAGACTTTATTTTCTTGCAAGCAATTGGCTAATTGCTTGTACACTTTTTTAATATTGCTTTCTGAAAAATCATTACCAATAGCATGAAGTATTCTAGTTGCTAAAGTACCTTTCGATATAATGGTTTCTATAGCTTGATGATGTGTTTCATGTATATTAATTTTAACCAATTTGTAAAGCTGTTTCCAAATATCTTGCACTGTACATGCTTGCTCTATTTCAAATAAATTTAGATATTCTAAATTATATACAATATGCTTTTCGCCTTCTTTAATAGATGGATTTAATATACTAAAAAGAGCTTCTACTGTCCATGATTTTTGAGCTTGTAATGAAGCCGTTTGGTTATTAACTAGTAGTTTGACTACTTCAATAATGAATACACAAATAGCAATATCGGCTTGTGGGCATTCTTGTATATCTACCAATCTAATTTCAATAGCGTTTCTGTCAAAACGGGCAATAGCGCCACGAGAGTTTAAGAAATGATGATCTAAAATATTATCTATATCGTGAGGTTTTATGGCTTTATTTATAGGTTCAAAAATGGTAGTATAATAGTCCTTTTTTGTGAAAACTTGCTCAGGAATTACTAAACCTGTCATTTCTGAAATTTCTTTTTGATTGGTTTTATAATATTCCAATCTGGTATCTTTATATCCTGTGTTTTTGCCTTCCAAAATAGGAGAACTGGCACATAAACCTGGAATTAAAGGCAAAATGATACGAATAGCAGCATGTAGTTTTTCAAACTCGCTATCGTCAAAAAAAGGTAAATTAATATGGGTGCTTTGTACATTGCTCCAACCATGTCCTTTACAATTAAAGATTCGATTATAAAGCGCATAAACTTCACTATAACTATGTTTCCAAAGTTGTGTATCAGTTAATGGATTCATTAATGGGTGTGCTGCTGTTGGTAATAATGAAGCGTTTAAAGTGCTTAAAAGCGCATTAATTTCTAGTACATTTTTATGAAAAGCATTTGCAAGCGTATCCAAATCTCTAGTTGGCCCGTTTGTTTTTAACTCTACAACATGTGCCACTAATTCGTTACTCCATGCAATGTTACCATTTTCAATATCATCGGTCAATGAGCCATTTTTTAAAGTGAGAAGCTCATCAACGATAGGTTTTACTTTAAAATCCAGATTACCAACCAGCATATATTCTAGTTCAATACCAAAAACTTCAAATAAATGATACTTTTTAGCCATGTTAATCTAATCTGTTTTTTAACGCGGTTAATATTTTTGTATAGACTAAATCTCCATAAAAACGATCTTCAACACCAAAATCAATATTAGGGTTGTCGTTAATTTCAATAACCATAGGTTTCTCGTTAATGACTTTAATATCGATGCCTAATAAACCATTACCAATAAGTTTAGCAGATTTAATAGCCATTTTTAATACTTTTTTAGGTACATCCTCAATAGGTAAACAATCGGCATCACCATCTTGATCATGTTTATTTTTAGCTTTCCAGTTATAAATTTGCCAATGCCCTTTTGCCATGTAGTATTTACAAGCAAAAAAAGGTTCACCATCAATAATTCCAATACGCCAATCGTAATCTGATGGGCAAAATTCTTGTGCAATTATTAAATCAGATTCTTTGAGCATGGTGTTAGCTAGATTATGAAACTCTTCTATTGTTTTAGCTTTTTTCACACCAAATGAAAACGTTGAATCTGGAGCTTTTAGCACGCAAGGCAATCCTGTAAATTCTAAAATTTGATTCAGATTATCCTTGTGAACAATAATAGTTTTTGGGGTGTCAATGTTCGCGTTTTGCAACGCTTCTGCCATATATACTTTATTGCAACATTTTAAGATGGCATCTGGGTAATCAACCAAGGCAATACCTTCTTGTTGCGCTTTTCTAGCAAAGGCATAGGCTTCATTATTAACTTCTGTACTTTGTCTAATTAATAATGCATCAAAAGATGATAATCGCGATAAATCTTTAGGCTCAATAATTTCAGCATAAATATTCATTTTTTCAGCAACTTCAATAAATTTTTTCAAAGCTTTTGAATTGCTTGGTGGCGCAGGATCGTTTGGGTTGAATAAAATAGCTAAGTCAAAATCGTTTTGTGTTAATTTAGGGGTATCATATCTTTTCTTAGAAAAATACTGATTAGCAAATTGCTGAACACTTTCAAGATGGTCATTTGGAATTTCAGTTTCTGAAATCACTTTTACACTTTGTATGTTCCATTTCGTGTTATAATTAAATTTCACTCTAAGAAATGGTACTTGAAAATGTTTGTAAAACAACGTGCTTAACTCTTTATATTTTTGAGCTACGTTTTGTCCGAAATAAATACTTAAAGTAAATTCTCTAGATTTAATATTTTTAAGACTTTGTTGAATAATATCATCAAACTCATCAGATACAATTCTAACTAATTTTAAAGTTTTTAAATCTACTATATTCATTACTGTTGGAATTGCCAAATGTCCTCTGGCTTCTGCCAATAGCGATACGTAATAGCCTTTAGATTGGTAATTATAATCTTTACAAAGATTAAAAATACGTGCCTTTTTTAGTAGTGAAAATTTTGGGTTTGTTAGGTAATCTTGTGGTGAAATCACGGTAATATTCTCAATCGAAAAATTCCATTTTTCTGGTTGATTGACAACAATATATTTTTGCATTAAAGTAGCATAGTGCTTATTAAATTTTAAACAAAATTAGTGTTTTTTAGAATTCAAATATTTTTTTAGATACTTATTTAATAAAATCAAAAAACTAAAATATAGCCGATAAAATACATACAGAACCGAAGCCGACTAAAGCTAAAATTGTAGTCATCATGGTCCAACTTTTAAAAGTGTCTTTTTCACTTAATCCTAAATATTGATTAACGAGCCAGAAGCCACTATCATTAACATGAGAGAAAATTGAAGAACCAGCAGCTATTGAAATTACTATACAGGCTAAATCAAAATCCCCAAAATTCATTTGAGCCAATAAAGGTGAAACCAAACCAGCAGACGTTATCATAGCGACAGTTGCAGACCCTTGTGTAACTCTTACTAAAGCAGCAATAATAAACGAAAATACGAGCACAGGAAACCCAACGCCTGCAAGACTTTCTGCTAACATTTGTCCAACACCAGTATTCACTAAAAACTGTTTAAATACACCACCTGCACCAGTTACCAATATAATCATACCAGCAGGTTCCATAGATTTCATGGTGATTTTTAATAATTGTGCTTTAGTGAAACCTTGCCTAATTCCTAAAATATACCAAGCTAAAATATTTGCAATAATTAAAGCTGAAAACGGATGACCTATTAATTGAATAAATTTTATAATTTTTGCTGAAGACACCGGAATTATCTCACTACTTATAAACGTATTTAATAAGATTAAAAAAATAGGAACAGAAATAATAGTTATAACGGTTGAGAAATTTGGAGTTAAAGCTGTTTTCTCTTCAGTATCAAATTCAAAAGGTACAGGAACAAATATTTTTTTACTTATATATTTTCCAAAAAACAAACCACATATAATCGCTGTTGGCAAACCAACAATAGCTCCAATAAGAATAACCCAACCTAAATCTACACCAATAATATCGGCAACAGCAATTGGGCCAGGAGTAGGAGGAATAAAAGCATGAGTAACTGCTAAACCTGCTAAAAGTGGTATAGCAAAGGTTAAAAGTGACTTACCTGTTTGCTTTTGTAAAGCATAAATCATAGGAACTAATAAAATAAATGCTACCTCAAAAAATACAGGAATCGCGACTATAAATCCTGTAATTACCATGGCAATGGGTGCTTTTTTTACACCAAAGCGTTTTAGCATCATTTTAGAAATAATATTTGCGCCTCCAGAATGTTCTAATATGGCTCCAAACATGGCGCCTAAACCAACTACTGTGGCAACAAAACCTAATGTATTTGCCATTCCGGTTTGAATGGTTTTCATCATTTCCTCTGGTTGCATGCCAGCAACAATGCCTACAACAATACTTGCAATTAATAAACTTATAAAAGCGTGTAATTTTAATTTGATGATTAAAAAAAGGAGTACGCTTATCCCGATTATTAAGGCTAATATTAAATTATAGTCCACTATTTATGTTTTTAGTCCAGTTAGTATGATAAAATTGACTAGAATTATCGTCAATTTTTTGGTAGGTATGCGCTCCAAAATAATCACGTTGCGCTTGAATAATATTTGCAGGTAGTCTTCTAGTAGTCATGGAAACCCAATAGTTATATGCAGACCAAAAGGTGTCTAAAGACACACGATTTGATATAGCAGATTTAAGGAGTTCAGCTATTGAAGTTTCTGAAGATTTTAAAGTGTTAAGGATGAAATCATCATCAAATAAATCATTTTTTGATTTAAATAATCCTGAGATTTGTTGCATAAGTTCAGATCTAATAATGCAACCGTTAGTCCAAATTCTAGATAATTCGGATAGGTTAATATTCCAATCATTTTCTTTAGCAACTTCAGTAATAATTTCAAAACCTTGTTGATGGTTTATAATTCTTGCAAAACGATAAGCATGTTGTAGAATGGTTATGTTTGGTATGTTTTGGTCTGAGTTTTCTGAGGAAATTCTCCTTGATAGGAATTCTCTTTTTTCTTTAAAAGATGATAAATAACGAGCAAAAACAGCCGAAGTCATCATTGTAGTTGGAATGCCAATTTCTAAAGCTAATTTACTTGACCAACTTCCTGTGCCTTTATTTCCTGCTTTGTCTAAAATAGTATCAATAATATAATTATCGTCTTCTTTTGCAACTAAGATTTCTGCGGTAATTTCTAATAAATAGCTTGATAAACTGGTTTTATTCCAATTTAAAAATACTTCTGAAATAGCTTCATTTGTCATTGTAAGTGACATCATACCATAAAGCTCTGCAAGTAATTGCATTTCGGAATATTCAATACCATTATGAATCATTTTCACAAAATGACCAGCACCATCATTTGCAATGAAGCAACAACAGGGTTTATTGTTTTTGTCTTTTGCTGATATAGTTTCAAGGATAGGAGCAACTAATTTATAACTATCTATATTGCCGCCAGGCATCATGGAAGGCCCTTTTCTAGCACCTTCTTCACCTCCCGAAATCCCACAGCCTATATAATGAATATCTTTTTTTTGTAGCGTTTCGTGTCTTCTTTTTGTGTCTAAAAAATAAGAGTTTCCACCATCAATAAGAATATCATTTGTGTCAAGAAAAGGCGTTAATTGATTGATTACAGCATCAACAACAGCTCCAGCTTTTATCATCATTAAAATTTTTCTAGGTTTTTCAATGGAAGTAATAAAGGCTTCAATATTGGTATATCCAGAAATATTTTGAAAGCTTTCATTTTTACTTAAAAAATCACTTACTACATTCGCTTCATCTCCCTCACTTCTGTTGTAAACGGAAAGGTTAAAACCGTTTTCGGCAATATTTAGGCTTAAACTTTTTCCCATGACTCCAAGGCCAATAACTCCAAATTCTGATTTATTCATTTAAATTTAATTTAGAAGTTATAGTTGTTATAATGTCTTTTACAGGTTTTTCAATTGGAATGTGCAATCCATACTGTGGTATTTCAAGTGTATCAAATTGAGACGTTAATAAAGTTGATTTCATGTAATGTTGATTTCTTTGTTCCAAACGAGTTTTTATAACATCAAATGAACCAGATAAATATACCCAATTTATAGTTTTAATTTTAGAACTTAAAATAGCACGATATTTTTCTTTTAATGCAGAGCAAGCTAAAATAGCACCTCCATTTAATTCCCATTTTTCAATATGGTTGGATAATGATTCGAGCCAAGGTTTTCTATCGTCATCTGTTAATGCGTGACCGTTTTTCATTTTTTCAATATTGGCTTCAGTATGAAAATCATCAGCATCATAAAATGGTAAATTTATTTTTTCTGATAATGATTTTCCAACAGTAGTTTTTCCACAACCGCTAACACCCATAATTATAATCATCATCATTATTCTGCTTTAAAAAAATCGCTTTTTATACCTTTTACACCAGGAACAACTTTAAATAAACCGCCAGCATGTGGATATTTTTCTTGATTTTCTTCAGACATATATAAAGCTGCTGAAGTTATAAAAAGTGTATCTAAATTTTTGCCGCCAAAAGCACAAGACGTTACATTTGCAGCAGGAACTTTAATTTGTGAAATCATTTTTCCGGTATTTGGATTAAAGCGTGTTACCGAACTGCCACTCCACATACCAACCCAAAGCATGCCTTCTTCGTCAATGGTCATTCCATCTGGATTTCCTAGCGAATCGGCAATCTTAACAGCAATTCTTTGGTTTGTAATATTTCCTGTGGAATCCTCATAATCGTAAGCCTTAATTTCTTGAGTTGGAGTATCAATGTAATACATGGTTTTTTTATCATTAGACCATACAATACCGTTTGAAATTGAGATACTATCTAGTTTTAAAGTAGTATCACCTTTTGCATTAATCATATATAGATTTGCTGCATAAGGTTTGGTGTTTAGTTCCATAGAACCTACCCAAAATCTGCCTGATGGATCGCATTTTCCATCATTAAATCTGTTTGATGTTATTTCAGATTCTACATCAGAAAGTAAGGTGAATTCTCCTGTATTTATGTTTAAAGTATAAATACCATCTTGCAAGGCTACTAGGGATTTCTCTGAATCTATAGGTACAATAGTGCCAATTCTTGATGGAGTATTTATGGAACGATTGGTTTTAGTTTTAGGATTGTAAATATGTACCTTCATCCCTTCAATATCTATAAAATATAATTCTTGAGATTCATGATTCCAAATGGCACCTTCTCCAAGTTGAGCTTTTATATCAAATTCTAAAATCGCTTTGTTTTTAAGTTCGTTTACGACAGTTTTATTTTCACCAATAGTCTTGTCTATTTTCTTATTGGAATTACACTGAGTTAAAATTAATGTAAGCAAAAAAACAAGGAGAATGTTGGTGGTCTTATTGTATTTAGTGGTCATTGGTATTGTTTTTATAAAATTAGTTAAAAAAAACAATATCCATTTTCTTAAATTTTCTATTTGTAGTATTATTTTATCAAAAATGATTATTCTTGGTTTTAAGACATAAAAAAATCCTAATAGTTTTAACTATCAGGATTTTTAATATTAAGATTCTGCCTTCGCAGTAATTTGTTAATCTTCAACCAAAACCCAGTCACCTTTTGCTAATAAAGGTTCAGCTTGTTTATATTTAACGGTTTTGTTTTCACCATTAATAACATGCTTAATCGTAACACGATCGTTACGACCAATTTTTGGTTTATCACGTACAATAGTCTCAACCACTTCTTGTTGGCGTTGTGTGTTTCCTGCAGCTCTATTCTGTGCAGAACGCTCGTCTAAATTAGGGATTTCGTCTTTTTGCGTTTTTAAATTTTCTTTTTGACGCACTTGTCTAGCCTCTTGAATTGTGTTTTGAGTCTCTTGAGGTAATTCACCTTTAAATAAGAATGAAATAACCTCTTTATTAACTTGATCAATCATCGACTTGAATAATTCAAAAGCTTCAAACTTATAAATTAATAAAGGGTCTTTTTGCTCATGAACCGCTAATTGAACAGATTGTTTTAATTCATCCATTTTACGTAAATGAGTTTTCCAAGCATCGTCAATTATAGCTAGTGCAATGTTCTTTTCAAAATCTGTAATTAGTTGTTTACCATTAGTTTCATAGGCTTTTTCAAGGTCTGTAACTACATTTAAACTTTTAACACCATCTGTAAAAGGCACCACAATACGTTTGAATTTATCGCGTTGCGTTTCATAAACATTTTTAATTACAGGAAAAGCAATATCAGCATTGCGCGTCATTTTTTCTTTGTAATGGTCAAATGCTGCTTTGTATATTTTTGATGTGATTTCTTGAGCAGATAATTTTCCGAATTCTGCTTCAGATATTGGTGAACTCATTGAGAAATAGCGAATCAATTCAAATTCGAAATTCTTAAAGTCGCTAGCACCTTTATTAGTTTCAGCAATACCTTCTGAGGTATCAAAAATCATGTTAGCTAAATCTACACGTAAACGTTCACCATGTAAAGCGTGTTTTCTACGTTTGTAAACAACCTCACGTTGCGCATTCATAACATCATCATACTCTAATAGTCGTTTACGAACACCAAAGTTATTTTCCTCAACTTTTTTCTGAGCACGTTCAATAGATTTTGAAATCATAGAATGCTGAATTACTTCGCCTTCTTTTAATCCCATTCTATCCATCATTTTTGCAATACGCTCACTACCAAACAAACGCATTAAATTATCTTCTAAAGACACATAGAATTGAGAGCTTCCTGGATCTCCTTGACGACCAGCACGACCACGTAACTGTCTGTCTACACGACGTGAATCATGACGTTCTGTACCAACAATTGCTAAACCGCCTGCTTTTTTAACTTCATCAGATAATTTAATATCGGTACCACGACCAGCCATATTAGTAGCAATAGTTACTTGTCCTTTTCTACCTGCTTCATCAACAATTTCTGCTTCTTTTTTATGTTGTTTCGCGTTTAATACATTATGTGGTATTTTGCGAATGCTTAACATTTTACCAAGTAACTCACTAATTTCAACCGAAGTTGTACCAATAAGTACTGGTCTACCTGCTTCAGCTAATTTTGTAACATCATCAATAACAGCATTATATTTTTCGCGTTTTGTTTTATAAACTAAATCTTCTTTATCATCACGAGCAATAGGTCTGTTAGTTGGAATTTCAACGACATCTAATTTATAGATTTCCCAAAATTCTCCAGCTTCAGTAACCGCTGTACCCGTCATACCAGAAAGTTTGCGGTACATTCTAAAGTAATTTTGAAGTGTTACAGTTGCAAAAGTTTGAGTAGCATCTTCAATTTTTACATTTTCTTTAGCTTCAATGGCTTGGTGTAAACCGTCAGAATAACGACGACCATCCATAATACGACCAGTTTGCTCATCAACAATCATTACTTTATTTTCCATCACCACATATTGTGTGTCTTTCTCAAATAAAGCATAAGCTTTTAAAAGTTGATTTAAAGTGTGAATGCGTTCAGATTTTACTCCAAAGTCTTTAAATAAGTCTTCTTTAAGATCTGCTTCTTCTTCTTTAGGAAGTCCTTTGTCCTCAATTTTTGCAATCTCAATACCGATTTCTGGTAAGATGAAAAAGTCTGGATTATCTTTTCCAGATATATATTCAATACCCTTATCGGTTAATTCAATTTGATTATTTTTTTCTTCAATTACATAGTACAATTCGGCATCAACCTTAGGCATTTCGCGGTTATTGTCTTGCATGTAAAAGTTCTCAGTTTTTTGAAGTAGCTGCTTAACACCTTCTTCAGATAAAAACTTAATAAGTGCTTTGTTTTTAGGAATACCACGATAAACACGAAGTAGTTGGAAACCACCTTCTTTAGTGTCTCCTTCTTTGATTAGTTTTTTTGCATCAGCTAATACGCCTGTTAAATATTTACGTTGTACAGAAACAATATCGTCAACTTTTGGTTTAAGATCATTAAATTCATGATGGTCTCCTTTTGGAATAGGACCAGAGATAATTAATGGTGTACGAGCATCATCAACTAACACAGAATCGACCTCATCTACAATACCATAATGATGTGGGCGTTGAACCAAATCGTCTGGATTATGCGCCATATTATCACGTAAATAATCGAAGCCAAATTCGTTATTTGTTCCGTAAGTAATATCTGCATTATATGCTTTTTTACGCGCCGCAGAGTTTGGTTGGTGGTAATCTATGCAATCTACACTTAACCCGTGGAACTCAAAAATTGGAGCCATCCACGCGCTATCACGTTTTGCTAAATAATCGTTTACTGTTACTAAATGCACACCTTTTCCGGCTAATGCATTTAGATAAACAGGTAAGGTTGCTACTAATGTTTTACCTTCACCTGTTTGCATTTCGGCAATTTTACCTTGATGCATCGCGATACCACCTATAAGTTGAACATCATAATGTACCATGTCCCAAGTGATTGGTTTCCCAGCAGCATCCCAAGAATTTGCCCAAAGGGCTTTGTCGTCTTCTAAAACAACATAATCTTTTTCTCCAGATAAAGTTCTATCAAACTCATTTGCAGTAACTTTAATGGAAGTATTGTTTACAAAACGTTTTGCAGTTTCTTTTACCACAGCAAAAGCTTCAGGTAGAATATCGTTTAAAACATCTTCGGTAATTTTATAAGCATCATCTTTAAGTTTATCAATGTCTTGATAAATATCTTCACGCCTATCAATATCTTCAGTGTTTTCTGCTTCTTCTAAAAGATTAGCTATTTCTTCATCAATAGCTTTATTTGCTTCGGCGATTTTTGCTTTAAACTCAGCAGTTTTAGCTCTTAATTCGTCGTGCGATAAGGCTTCTAAAGCAGCTTCAAAGGTTTTAATTTTATCAACTAAAGGTGAAATGGCTTTAACATCTTGTTTCGATTTGTCGCCAACAAATACCTTTAGTACAGAATTTAAAAAATTCATGGGTGTGTATTTTATGTTATTCTAGGAAAGTCCTAGGGTTTTTGTTTGATTTTTGTTGCTTTAAAAAAGCACTCAAAGATACATTTTGTTATGTGTTTTATAAAGATTAGACCAAAAAAAAAGCCTCAATACGAGACTTTTTAACTTTTCTTTATGCTTTATTAATATTCATCCTCATTCCAGAGGTAATCTTCGTCTGTTGGGTAATCTGACCAAATTTCTTCAATTGAATCGTATGAGTCACCCTCATCTTCAATTGACTGTAAGTTTTCAACAACCTCCAAAGGAGCTCCCGTTCTAATAGCGTAATCTATTAACTCGTCTTTTGTTGCTGGCCAAGGCGCATCACTTAAATAAGATGCTAATTCTAATGTCCAATACATTTCTTTGTGTTTAATTTTTTGCAAAAATAAATTTTTAGTTTAAACAGACAAGAAAAAAATGAATTATTTAATCATTAATTTTAAGAACGTATTCTTTTGTGCTCTAAACAGTTGAAATTTATTGGTGCTTTGTTAATAATAATAGCAGTTTTTTATTTGGATTTAATTGAAGCTATTGCTTCTCAGGAATCCATTTAATTTCATTTGCTTGTAAGTCGTAAGACAACTTTCGTGCCAATACAAAAAGATAGTCAGAAAGACGGTTTAAATACGTTAAGGCATTTGCTTCAAAAGGTTCTAAATCGTTAAGCGCAGAAGCTAAACGTTCTGCTCTACGGCAAACACAGCGGGCTATATGACAGAATGACACGGTTTGGTGTCCGCCAGGCAACACAAAATGCGTCATAGGAGGTAATGCATCGTTCATGGTGTCCATTTTTTTTTCTAAAAGTTCAATATCTTCAGTAGAAATTTTTTCAATATTTAAACGTTCTTTCCCGTTTTTTAGAATTGCTTTTTCAGGGTCTGTTGCTAAAATAGCACCAACAATAAATAGTTTTTCTTGAATTTGAATAAGTGAATTTTTATAATCTTGATGTATGTCTTGATCGCGAATTAAACCTAAATGAGAGTTTAGCTCATCAACAGTTCCATAGCTTTCAATACGTATATGATGTTTAGGCACGCGTGTACCACCAAATAATGTAGTGGTGCCTTTGTCTCCTGTTTTAGTGTAGATTTTCATAATTACGAAGTTAGAAGTTAAAAAGTGAAAAGGCAAAAGTTTTAAACTCTAATAATAAAATGCTCTTTTACTTGCTCATTTCTAAAAAAAACAAGCCCCCAAAAAAAAGTGTCAATTGTAACAGTAACTTTTGGATGTTGTTTTATGGTTTCCCAAGTTTCAGTCATGTCTTTAGACCAGTAAATATCATCAAAAATAAAAACAGAATCGTTGCGTGTTGTTTCTAATAAAGTTTCAAAGTAATTTAAAGTAGGGGCTTTTTGGTGATTGCCATCAAAGAAAATAAGATTGTATTTGTTTGAGGTTAGTTTATTAATTTCATCATTAAAATCTCCATTAATCAGTTTAGTATTATTTACATTAAATTTTTTAAAAAAATCTTTTGTGAAATTTGTGGTATTCGGGCAACCTTCAATAGTGGTGATATTAGCTTTTGGGTTTCCTAAACTCATAGCGTGTGTGGCAATACCTAAAGATGTACCGAGTTCTAAAATACTCTCAGGTTTAAAATAATTTGTAAGCCTATATAGGAGTTTCGCTCTTTTCTTTGTAGTGCCAGCATTTTTTGCAATACTTAAAACTTTACGTACCTGTTGTTTCATTGCTTGAGAGCCTGCGCCTAAATCGGTTACTTTTATTATACTTTTGTTTTTTAAAAGCGCTTTTCTGTAATTTAAAAGAAGTTTGTAGGAATCATAATTTTTTCTATCGTAAAAGCATTTAGTTATTAAGTTGTAAACAAAAGGAGAGTGTACACCATGGTGGTTGGTAGACTTTAAAAGAAATTTTATGTATTGAGCAATTTGATAAAACATTTTAATAATTAATCTTCCAATTTAGACGACAATTCAAACCAGCGTTCTTCTTTAGCTTCAATGGTATCTATTATTTTTTGTAAATCTTCGGATAACTTATTGATTTTGTCTTGAGATAAATCCGGATTATGAAACTTGCTTTCTAATTCCTTTTTGTCAAAAGCTAATGATTTGAGTTTGCTTTCAATATTTTTTAGCTCTTTTTCTTCATTGTAAGATAGTTTTTTAGCTTCATTTTGTTTCCAAGATTGTTTCTCTTTTTTGTCTTCAGAAACATTTGAAATTACAGGTTGGCTATCTTCGTAAACTCTATAATCGGTGTAATTTCCAGGAAAATCTTCAACCACACCTTCGCCTCTAAAAACAAAAAGATGATCTACTACTTTATCCATAAAATAGCGGTCGTGTGATACCACAATAATACATCCTGGGAAATCTAAAAGGAAACTTTCAAGTACATTAAGGGTAACAATATCTAAGTCGTTTGTAGGCTCATCTAGAATTAAAAAATTAGGATTTTGTATTAAAATGGTACATAAATACAAACGTTTACGCTCTCCGCCACTTAGTTTTTCAACAAAATCATATTGTTTTTTTCTACTGAATAAAAAACGTTCTAAAAGCTGCTGCGCACTAATTTGGCGTCCTTTTTTAAGCGGAATATAATCACCAAATTCTCGAATAACATCAATAACTTTTTGCTCTGGTTTTATATCGATACCACTTTGTGTATAATAGCCAAATTTTATGGTATCACCTTTTATAACTTTACCAGAATCTGGTTTTGAAGTTTCGGTTAAAATATTAAGAAAAGTGGTTTTACCTGTACCGTTTTTTCCAATAATTCCAATACGTTCCCCTTTTTGAAACATATAATTAAATCCATCAAGTATAGTTTTATCTTTAAAGGATTTGGATACTTTATGGAACTCTAGAATTTTACTTCCCAAACGTTCCATGTTTAACTCTAGCTGAACTTCATGATCGTTTCTGCGTTGGTGAGCACGATGCTTTATATCGGCAAAATCATCAATTCTAGATTTAGATTTGGTAGTTCGCGCTTTGGGTTGACGACGCATCCAATCTAGCTCCTTTTTAAAAAGTTGTTTTGCTTTGCCAGTTTCGACAGCTTCTTGCTCAATCCTGGCTTCTCTTTTTTCTAAATAATAAGAATAATTTCCTTTGTAACTGTAAAGTTGGCCTTCGTCTAATTCTATAATCTCATTACAAACACGCTCTAAAAAGAAACGGTCGTGTGTTACCATAAAAAGGGTAATGTTTTCCTTAGTAAAGAAACTTTCTAGCCACTCAATCATTTCTAAATCTAAATGGTTTGTTGGTTCATCTAAAACCAATAAATCTGGTTTGTTAATTAGCGCATTAGCTAATGCTAAACGTTTTTTTTGCCCACCAGAAAGTATACTTACTTTTTGACTTAAATCTTCAAGTTTTAATTTGAAAAGAATTTGTTTGTAAAGTGTTTCAAAATCCCAAGCTTGGTGACGTTCCATCGCCTCAAAAGCTTTTTGATATACTTCTGAGTCATTTGGATTTAAAAGTGCTTTTTCATAGTCTGAAATCACTTTTAAAATAGGATTGTCGCTTGCAAAAATAGTTTCTTCAATGGTTAAATTTTCATCAAACTTTGGGTCTTGAGATAAGAAAGAAACTTTTATGTCTTTTCTATATATGACATTTCCAGAGTCTGCTTGGTCATCTCCAGATAGAATATTTAATATGGAAGTTTTACCTGTACCATTTTTGGCGACAAAGGCTATTTTTTGGTCTTTATGAACACTAAAAGAAATATCTTCAAAAAGAATTAGCTCTCCGTAAGATTTTGATATGTTTTCAACTGTTAAATAATTCAAAGTATATTTTTTTGCAAATAACGTATAAAAAACCAAAAATACTGTTATATGTTTTATTGTTCAACGTGAAAACTTATATTTGTGAGAAATGAATCTAGGTATATGAAGAGATGGTTTCTTGTTGTTTTAGTAATTTTAAATATGGTGTTTGTATCATGTATTACAAATAAGGACCTTGTTTATTTGCAAGATAAAGGAGTAAATGGTAGTGATACTCTTTCTATTAAAGAGTTGTCTAAACCCTATCGGGTACAAGTTAATGATATACTAAGTATAAACGTAAAAGCTTTAGATCCAGAGCTTGTTAGTATATTTAATCCAGTTGAAAGTGGAAATGGATCTTCCCAAGGCGGGCTTTATTTTAGTGGTTTCACTGTAGATTTACATGGGAATATTGAGTTTCCTATTTTAGGAAAAATTAATGTGTTAGGTTTTACAATTGATGAAATTAAAGATAAAGTAGAAAGTGAACTTTTAAAGCAATATTTTAAGGAATCTGCTGAAATTTTTGTTACAGTTAAATTATCAGGATTAAAATACACTACAGTAGGTGAAATAGGGGCAGGTGTGCATATTTTGTATCAAGACCGTGTAAATATAATTGAAGCATTGGCAAATGCTGGTGATATTTCACAAACAGGAGATAGAAAAGATATTTTGGTGATAAGACAATATCCTAATGGTCAAAAAATTCACCATATAGATTTAACCGATATTAAAGCTATGCAATCTCCGTTTTATTATATCCAACCTAATGATATTATTTTGGTTAAGCCATTAAAGCGTAAAGCCATTGGAGCAGGACAAACAGCAATACAAAATTTAACTACAATTGCTTCTATTTTATCGGTACTAGTCTCTACTTATTTTTTAACAAAAAATCTTTAAGCTTATAATATGGAAGAAGAATTTGATGTTTCAGAATCAAAGTCAACATTTGATATTAAGGCTTTTGTAATTAGGGTTTTAAGTTATTGGAAGTTGTTTGTGTTATTTATAGGGTTAAGCGTTTTTATTGTGTACCAACAAAATATACGTAAGCAACAATCCTATAGATTAGGGACTCAGATTTCTATCGAAGAGGAGTCTAACCCGTTATTTACATCAACAACAAGCTTAACATTTAATTGGGGTGGAGTTTCTGGGAAGGTTCAAACTATCATGAATTCTTTAAAATCCCGATCTATACATGAGAATGTTGTTGATAATCTTGAGTTTTATATTACTTATTTAAAACAGTCAAGATTTAGAAAGGACGATATTTATACTTATGCCCCTTTTAAGATTGATTTAATACCTAATACAAATCAATTATTAAACAGACCTATAAGAATCACTTTTCTTGAAAATAATAAATATCAGATTTCTATTAATTTTGAATCAAAGATAGTTACAACTCAAAATTTTACTAGTAAAAACAAATCTAATTTAGATGTTAATGTCGGAGAATTCAAAAGAGAATTTAACATAGGGGATACAATACAACTTCCTTTTATGAATAGTGTTTTATCTGTTAAAAAGGATAGGAAAGTATTGTCAAAAGAAGAATATTATATTCAGTTTAATGATTTTGATGCGGTTGTTTCTAAATATAGAGCGAGTTTAAATATTGATAATCCAAGAAATTCAGCCATATTAAATTTAAGTATGGTTGATGTAAACAAGGCTAAGATTGTAGACTATTTAAATGAAACTATTGAAGTCTTAAGTGAAGATCAGCTTAACAGAAAAAATCAATTTGTTACGAACACTATAAAATTTATTGATGAGCAATTAGATCGTGTGAAATCTCAATTAACTTTAAATGCAGATTCACTAAATAATTATAAGCAAAAAAACAAAATATTTAACTTGAATAATGAGAGTTTAGCAATAAATAATAAACTAACATCATTAGAATTAGAAAAAGATAATATTAATAGAAAACTAGCTTATTATGCGAGTTTGAAAACTTATTTAGAAACAAGTGATACATTCACAGATGTGCCTGCACCGGCTGTAGCAGGTATAGACGATTCCAATATACTTTCTAATATAGGTAAGATTAATGACTTGTCTGTACAAAAATCAAAATATGGATCTACCGTAAGAAAAGACGCTACCATTTTTACAGATCTTAATAGACAAATAGATGGCTTGAAAAAAGTACTCGCAGAGAATATTAGTTCAGTAACCAATCAATTAAGAAGGGATCTACAATCTACAAATTCTAAAATAGGAATTGAAGAGGCTAAAATAAAAAAGCTGCCAAAGGCTCAACAACAATTATTTGATATACAAAGGCAATACTCACTAAGTGAACAAACATATAATATGTTTTTAGCAAAGCGAGGTGAAGCCGATATTATTAAATCTGCAAGTGTATCTGATATTTTGATTATTGATAAAGCTAAAGATACAGGCGCTATACCGATAGATTTAAAGTTAAGCTCTAGGTATTTATTTGCTGTAATTGGTGGTATATTGCCCCCGTTATTACTGGCGTTTTTGATAACTTTTTTAGATAATAAAATACATAATCCACAAGTTTTAGAAAATTTGTCTAGTATTCCTCTATTAGGTGTTGTTGGAAAGAATAATTTGGAAAATAACTTAATTGTACACTTGAAGCCTAAATCAACTATAGCTGAAGCATTTAGATCCATACGTTCTAGTTTACAGTATTTTTATAAAAAACATAGTTTAGATGGTACCAAAACAGTTATGGTGACATCATCTGTCAGTGGTGAAGGAAAAACGTTTTGCTCAATAAATATTGCTACTGTTTTTGCTATGAGCGGAAAAAAAACAATACTAGTAGGTCTAGATTTAAGGAAACCAAAGATATTTGGGGATTTTGAGATTCAAAATGACATAGGTGTTGTTAATTATTTAATTGGGCAGAAATCATTTGATGAAGTGATTCAAAAAACAAAAGTGCCTAATTTAGATGTTATTACATCTGGGCCAATACCCCCAAATCCATCTGAGTTATTAATGAGTGAACATATGGATAGTTTAATGGAGAACTTAAAAAAATGTTATGATTTTATTGTTTTAGATACTCCACCAGTAGGATTAGTGGCAGATGCATTAGAGCTCACAGAATATGTAGATGCCTCTATTTATGTTGTAAGACAAGATTACACTAAAAAAGGCATGATAAGTCTCGTAAATGATAAATACAATAAAGGAGAAATTAAAAATATAAGTTTTGTGTACAATGGTTATAATCAAAAAGGAAAATACGGTTATGGCTATGGTTACGGTTATGGTTATGGCTACGGTTACGGAAGTTATGCAAATGGATACAATGATGATGGTAAACAAAAAGTTGATTTTTTAAGTAGATTGAGGAGGAGCTTTAAAATAAATTAACAAAAAATACAGGAAAGGCTTTTATCAAGATAAATATTGTTAATTAACAATCAGAATTAGTCTCTAAATAGCAATTTTGGGATTAACTTTTTATCGTAAAAAAAAGATGAGTAGTTTATTTTATACTATAAGAAGGTAATTAATATGGAGCAGAAGTAATAAAAATTCACTCTGAAAGTTTTGCCGTTATCTTGAAATAAAGAGTTTCATCAATTAAAATTTTAAAATATAAATAAAAGTAGTTTAGATATAAAGAATGCAACTTGAAACCAAAATATACCAAAAGGAAAATAGTCTAAAACTAACTAAGCAATTAAAAGAAAGCATAAAAGATTTGTTTGGCTCTCATTTTTTAGCTAAACAATTGGCTATTAGGGATGTTAGGTCACAATACAGGCAATCATATTTGGGTATTATTTGGGCATTTATTACGCCAGTTACTTCGGCTCTAGTTTGGATTATTTTAAATTTAACAGGAACCATAAGGATTTCAGATACAGGTGTACCTTATCCTATTTATGCCTTTTCAGGAACTTTAATTTGGTCTATAATAACAGAATCAATCAATTCCCCTTCTAGTAGCACTAACGCAGCAAGAGGTATTATAACAAAAATAAATTTTCCGAAAGAAGCCTTAGTTTTATCTGGTATTTATAAACTATTTTTTAACAGTACTATAAAAATAGTACTATTAGTAATCTTCATTTTTATTTTTGGTATTGGGTTTCATTGGTCGTTGTTATTGTTTCCTCTAGCAATAGCCATTTGTGTTTTGTTTGGTACAACAATAGGGCTATTCATGACTCCAATAGGGTTGATTTATAATGATATTGCTAAAATAATAAGAATGGGTTTAAGTTTTTTAATGTATGTAACACCAGTAGTATATATTATACCTAAAGAAGGAATTATGAAAGCCATTATGGAAATAAATCCTTTTACTGCATTAATTCTTACTTGTAGAGATCTTGCTTTTGGAACTGCAACTGAATATTTGGGCTATTTTTTTTGGATTTTTTTAATTAGTGTTGCTTTGTTTTTTATAGCCTTGATGTTTTATAGAATATCAATTCCTATCATTGTTGAACGTTTAAGTGCTTAATATGAATGAAAGTGAAGTCCTTGTAAAGGTGGAAGGTTTAAGTAAAAAATTCTGTAAAGATTTAAAAACAAGCTTATGGTATGGGGTACAAGATTTGGTTTCCAATATTCGTGGAAATAAAAATGAAAGGCAGTTGCGTGATAAAGAATTTTGGGCGGTTAAAAATATTAATTTTGAGTTGAGACGAGGCGAATGTTTAGGTTTAATAGGACATAATGGGGCAGGGAAATCTACCTTGCTTAAAATACTAAATGGGTTAATTAATCCAGATTCTGGAAAAATCACTATTAAAGGAAATGTTGGTGCTCTTATTGAGCTTGGTGCAGGGTTTAACCCAATACTAAGCGGTAGAGAAAACATATACAACAACGGAGCTGTGTTGGGTTTTAATAAAGAAGAGATTGATAGTAAAATTGAGAATATTATAGATTTTTCTGAAATACGTGAATTTATAGATATGCCCGTTCAAAACTATAGTTCAGGCATGAAGGTAAGGTTAGGTTTTGCTGTGGCTGCTCAAATGGAGCCTGATGTGCTAATTATTGATGAGGTGCTTGCAGTTGGTGACTTAGGGTTTGTTACTAAATGCTTTAAAAAAATAGATAGTTTATTGCCCAAAACCGCAGTTGTTTTTGTATCTCATAGTATGCCAATGGTTTCTAGAATTTCAACTCAAATTTTATTAATGGAAAAAGGAAGGATGGAATATTACGGAAAAGATGTTGCAGTTGGGATTAATTCCTATTATAAAAAATTTACTAATAATACAACAAGTGTTTTACTTGATGATGGTTCAATTGAAGATTTTGCTTTTGAAATTCTAACAGATAATAATATTGTTAATTGGGGGGAGGATTTAAATTTTACTGCTTCTTTTAAGAATAATAAATTAAAACAAATCCCTTATATTTCAATTGGAATATATGATAAAGAGAATAGACCTGTTGTTCTAATGAGATATGATGAAAAAAAAGTATCTATTTCTAAAGGGAAAATTAGGTTGAATTTTATACATAAAAAAATACAACTCTCTAGAGGAGTTTATACATTCAATGTGATAGTTAATGAGAAGTTTAACAGAAATGCCGTTTTTAGAGTAAACAATATACAGCAACTATTTGTAGAATGTGATACAGAATCCTTTCCTCCATTTTTATTAGATACAACCTTATTAGATGTACTTTATGAAAAGTGATTTAGATTATGTAGAATGTTCAGTTTGTGGAAGTAAAAACTTCAAACTTATTATTAAACAAAAGAACATTGGTTATAATTTAAACTTAGTTATATGTAAGAATTGCAGTTTGGGACTTTTAAATCCAAGATGGACGAAAGAAAAGTATGCAAATTATTATAAAGAAGAATACGATAAACAATATAGACCAAATATCCAAAGTGAAAAAGAAAAGGACATATGTCCAAACCCAATCTTAGAAAGGTTTAAAAATAACAATATAGATATACTTAGGTTTAAAAATATTTTGGATATTGGTGGTGGTTCGGGGGATAATTTAATGGCTTTTAAACGTAATAATTCTGAAATTAAATGTTTTGCCATAGAGCCTTCTATCAAGGCGCAAAAAAACTTGACGCAAAAAGGGGTTCAAATTATTTCTGATGATGTTGATACTCATTGGGAAGCTAATTTCGCTGAAAAATTTGATGTTGTAATAATGAGGCATGTTTTAGAACATTTTTTAAGACCACTCGAAGTTTTAAAAAAAGTGCAGCAAGTATTGAGTGAAAATGGAATTTTATATATAGCAGTTCCAAACAATCTATTAGAAAAGAGAAGTGCAGGTTGGCTAAGAATAGCACATACTTACTATTTTAACAAATACACACTGTCTAAAATTCTAAACAAATCATCATTAAGTATTCAGGCACTTTATTTAGAGGACAAGTATAATAGATTTGAGATTTTTGCTTTTGCAAAAAAAGGTTTAGTTAACTTGGATATCCAAGTTAACAAAAAAGTTATAAAATCTCAGGAAAAAGCTTTCAAAAGTGCATTAAAAATTAAAAGTTATTTTACAGTATTTAAAAACACCTTTAATAGTATATTCCGTTAACTTAAAAAAAATCATCAAGAAATTAAGGTATGAAAAAAAAAATATGTTTTTTGGGTATTGAATTACAAATAAGTATAAAAAGAAAAAAAAAGAATTTAAGCATTAATAAATTATTAAATGTTGTAGAAAATGCTAAATTAAATTTTGGGCCAGGACCAAATTGGATAAAACCAAGTTCTGAATGGATTAATATAGATGTAGATCCTGATAGAGCTGATATTGTTATTAACTTCAGGGATTTTAAACACCTTCCTTTAAGAGATGATTCTATTGAATGTGTTTATGGTTCACATGTATTTGAGCATATAAGTATTTTTAAAACTCCAATAGTTTTTAAAGAAGTGTTTAGAGTTTTAAAAAAAAATGGAGTTTTTAGGTTGGTTCTTCCTGATGTTGAGAAAAGTATTAACGAATATATTAATAGCAATGAGGATTTTTTGCTTTTCAAAAGAAGGAAAGATAGAGCACTATTAAATTATAAAAAAAAATACACTTTATTTGAATGTTTAAAAGAAGATTTTTTGTCACCAAACGGACAAATAGATCTTTTAGGTAAAGACTCTCTAGCTCATCAAAATGCTTGGGATTTTCAATCAATAAAGTTAGATTTAGTAAGAGCAGGATTTGACATTGATAAAATAAAAAGAATGGGTTTTAAAGCTACTCAAACAAATCATTTTTCATTTGAAGGAGCCTATGAATCTGAAGCAAATGAAGATTATAGGTCACTATATATTGAAGCAATAAAATAAGGTTAGAACGTAATTTAAAATGACTAAGCTAATAAAGAAAGCCAAAAATGTTGTTAAGTCATTAATTGGATTTAATAGGGTCAAAAATATTTTACCACAAATTAAAGGTGAAAATCTAAATAAATCAAAAAAAAAATTATTTCATATCTCAGCCTTTAATTATGGAAATGCAGGAGATATATTGCTGCCATTGGCTTTACAGGATACTTGGAATATGGAAAATAAATTTTTTGGTTGGGAAAATCAATTAATTTACCCAACTGTCGATTCAAAATTGGTAAAAAAAATAAATAAATCAAAAGGTCTTATTATCGGAGGAGGAGGTTTGTTTTTAAAAGACACCAATGCTAATAATATGAGTGGTTGGCAATGGCCATGTTCAGTAGAAATGTTGTCTAAAATAAAAGTTCCAATATTTTTCTATGCAGTAGGATACAATAGATTTAGGGGACAAGAAGAATTTGAACCAATTTTTAAAGAAAATATAAAAGCTTTTGCAGAAAAGGCTGTATATATTGGTTTAAGAAATAATGGTAGTATAGATGCTTTAAAAAACTATTTACCAAATTATTTACATAAAAAGCTAAAATTTCAACCTTGTATGACTACTTTTTTGTCAGAGCTTTATTCAAATGAAATTGACTTTAATTGTGACAAACAAAATTTCATAGCTTTTAATGCTGCGTTTGATCGCTCACATTTAAGATTTGGTATAAACATTGGGGAAATTTTGACAGATATATCTATAGTCTTAAGGGAACTATCAGAAATAATTCCTTTAAAGTTTTATAGTCACATGAATTCAGATGAAACTATAATTCCATTTTTACAAAGTCATGGTGTAAAATATGAATTGGTTAGGTTAAATAATACACATCCAAAGCATATTTTAGAAGCTTACACCAAGCCAAAATTAGTTATAGGAATGAGGGGGCATGCGCAAATGATACCTTTTGGTTGTAAAACACCAATTATATCTATAGTATCCCATAATAAATTACAATGGTTTTTAGATGATATAGGTATGCCTGAATGGGGAGTAGATGTGAAAAGTTCTAATTTTAAGGAAGATTTAAAATTAAAAGTATTAAAAGCTTTAGAAAATACTGAAAATAATATTAAATATATAGAAAAGAAACAAAAAGAACTTTTTGAAATTTCTATGAAAAACGTAAGAGAAGGATTTTCTGCCTTGAATACAAAATAAATGTGTGTAAATTAGAGTTAATTAAGTGGAAAAATACATGTTGTATTTGTGAATAACGAAATTAAATAAAAATAGTTCTCACAGCTATTTAAAAATATTAGAGATTAAGATGAAATGCGGGATTTAGTAGCTATAAACGGACCTTGGCAAGTTGTTACTTTTTTAAATTTTTATATGACGGAGTATGGTGAAAAATCACCACCTCCTTGTACCGTTATTTTTTATGAAATAAATGACGAATTAAAACGTGTATGTCAATTAATATTATCTAGTTATGACTATGTTGATCAAATATACGACGCAAAAGATCTTAATAATATAATAGAAAGATCTTTTAATAATATTTGGATTTGTAAATTGTTTTCTTTTGAATCCAAAAAACTTGTTGATAGTTTCCCTTTATTACCTATTATTTTATTCGAGGAAGGCATGCACTCTTACGTACATAAGCAATATTTTACATTAATGAATGTAATCAGAAGTACAGATACTATTAATAAAAAACTAAAAGTATCACTTAAATATTTTTTTAAGAAGGAAGATCTTATAAGATTTTTTCCAGAATTAATATTACCAACCCACCAAAAAAAATGTATAAGAAATTATTATTTATTCTCTCTTTTAGCAAGTGGAAACCCAAAGAATAAAATAAGTAGTCAATATGTATTTAATGTGCTTGAGCAAGCTAATCGTGTTTTAGAACCAGAATCTATTTTAAGTTCAGGTAGACCTTGTGTTTTGGTTGTAGGACAGTATTTTTCAAATTTAGATTTACTGACATTTGAATATGAACTTAATGTGTATTTTAGGATATTAAATTATTATATAGATAAAGGATTTGATGTATATTGGAAAGGACATCCTAGAAATAAAATGTTTGATCAGAAAATAAAGGAATCTTTTGGGGATAATGTAAAAATATTAAAAAATAATTCTATTCCATTGGAGATTTTTTTAATTTCTAACCCAGATATTGAAGTTTGTGGTCTATCATCATCAGTCTTGCTATACAAAGCGCTTTTATTTAATGATAAAACAAAGCAATGTTTGTACTTAGTTAAGAATCAATTAAATAAAAATTGTATTTGGTATAATGATTTTTTAAAGATATTTTCTTTAATCGAAAGTAACGTTCAGAGAATCAATATCCATATGCTATAGATTATAGATATGGATAGAAACGAATTTTTAAATTGAAGTAATAAATGAAAATAGCATTTACTATTTGTTCCAATAATTATTTGGCTCATGCTAAAACATTGGGTGATTCTTTTTTAGAACATCATCCTGATACAAAATTCTTTATTGGTTTAGTAGATAAATTTGATGAATCTTTTAATTATGAAGTTTTTTCTTCTTTTACAATAATACCTGTTGAGACATTGCAAATTAAATGTTTTAATGAATTAAATAAGAAATACAATATTGTAGAATTGAATACAGCTGTTAAGCCATTCTATTTTCATTATCTATTTACTGTTTTTAAGCCAGAGAAGCTGTTGTATATAGATCCAGATATTTTAGTGACAAGCAATTTTGAAGAAGTTTTTAATGAATTAGATGAGAAGAATATTGTGATTACACCTCATATATGTAAACCTATTGATGATGAATATACACCTACGGATTACCATACTTTAAGAGGTGGAGTATTTAATTTAGGTTTTATTGCTTTGAGTCACTATAGTAAAGTTCAAGAATTTTTAGATTGGTGGGGGGCAAGACTGGTTAAATATGGATTTGCAGATTTTTCGAAAAGTATGTTTTATGATCAAATATGGATTAATTACGTTCCAGCGTTTTATGATAATTATTTTATTTTAAAACATCCAGGGTACAATATGGCAAATTGGAATTTACATGAGAGATCCCTTTTTATTAAAAACAAAACATATTATGTTAATGAGATATATCCGCTTCGTTTTTTTCATTTTAGTAGTTACAAGTTCAATAAACCAAATCAAATATGTTCCTATTTAACGCGATTTGATTTTAACAATAGGCCAGATTTATTAGTTTTATTTAATGATTATAATAAACGGCTTTTAGATAATAATGTTGAAACAATATCTAACTTAAATATTTTTTATTATCCTAAAATAATAGCTGCCAAACCAGTAAAAAAGAGAAGTAATAAAACTATTTTGTTCAAAATATTTAATAGAACAAAAAGAGCAATTAAAATTCTTATTTATGGGTAAGTACAATAAAAAAGTTGTTATAGTTATCCCAATATATAATGATTGCCCTTCTGAATTTGAGTTGATTTCATTTCGGCAGTGTTTTAAAATATTAGACAAACATCCTATTAAAATAATTGCGCCGCATGGATTAAGTATGGGTAAATACCAAGAGGTTGTTTCAAGTTTTGAAGTTGTGTATATTGATTCAAAATGGCAATCATCAATTGAAAAATACAATAAGCTTAAAATGAGTCAGTTTTTTTATAAATTTTTTGATGATTATCAATATTTGTTAACCTATGAATTAGATGCATTTGTGTTTAAAGACGAACTTTTGCATTGGTGCAATAAAGGTTATGATTATATTGGTTCACCTTGGTTTTTAGGTTATGAAAATCCCACAAATGAGTTTTTAGGTGTGGGGAATTCTGGCTTTTCTTTAAGAAATGTAAGAGCAATGAAACGAGCCATACGGAAAGTATACATTAATGAAGCGGCTCATTTTTATTTTGGTAAAAGAAATAGGGTTACGTTTAAATTATCTACACTACTTAATTATTTGCTTATATATTTTGGCGAGAATGATACGATACAGAGAGCAGCTCATACTAACGAAGATGCGTTTATTGCTCAAATAATAGCTAAAAGGATTAAAGATTTTAAAATAGCTCCAATAAGAGAAGCCATACAATTTGGTTTTGAGGTTAAACCGAAATACCTTTATCAACTGAATGAAAATAGATTGCCAATGGGGTGTCATGCCTGGTGGAAATATGATCTTAAATTTTGGAAGCCATTTATTGAAAATTTTGGATACAAAATAAATTTTACATAAAATTTAATAGGTAAGCCTAATAAATTAATATAAAAATGCAAAAACTGTCCATAATAACAGTTAATTACAATAATAAGTTTGGCTTGCAAAGAACGCTAGATAGTGTATTGAGTCAAGCTTGGCAAGGCTTTGAATATATAGTCATTGATGGTGGTTCTACCGATGGAAGCAAGGAGTTAATAGAATCAAATAAAAAACATCTTAGTTTTTGGGTTAGCGAACCAGATAATGGTATTTATAATGCCATGAACAAAGGTATAAATGTAGCCAAAGGAGATTATTTGTTCTTTCTAAATAGTGGTGATGATTTTATAGATTCTACCTCTTTAGAAAAAATAGCTTCATGTTTAACTGGAGAGGATATTGTGTATTTTAATATAAATCAAATAAAAGAAGAGGTAGTAAAAGTAAAACAGACACCTGCTCTATTATCATTCGCTTATTTACACCATGATTTACCTCCGCATCAATCAACATTTATAAAAAAACAGTTATTTGATAAATTTGGATATTATGATGAAGATTTAAAAATTGTTTCGGATTGGAAGTTTATTATTATCGCTTTTATAAAGCATAATGCGACTTACAAATATGTAGATGATGTGTTTACAAATTTTTATTATGGAGGGATAAGTACTAATGAAGATAGTATGATTTTAATGAAAAAAGAGAGGGAAATAATTTTAAACAAAGAGTTTCCAATTCTTATGAATGATCTCAAATATAAATTTAAGTTAGAAAGAATTATTAGAGTTTTAAGAAAATCAAAAAAGATTCAATTATTAATAAAGCTTGGTTTAATTAATAAGTTTTAAACTAAAAATTATATTTCGTCTATGAAATTTTCGGTTTCTGTTATTATTCCTGCCTATAATTGTGACCTCTTCATTGAAAAAGCAATAAATTCAGTACTGTTGCAGCCTGAAGTGGTTGAAATAATTGTGGTAAATGATGGAAGTCGTGATAAAACACAAAATATTCTTGAAAATTTACAAAAGCAAAACCCAATAATTAAAATATATTATCATCAAAATAATAAAAACAGAGGACGCGCTGCGAGTAGAAATTTAGGTATAAAAAAGTCTAAAGGCAATTATGTAGCTTTTTTAGATGCTGATGATTTTTATTTAGAAAATAGGTTTGTTCTTGATAAGAAAATCTTTGAGACAAATAAAGATGCAGATGGTGTTTATAATGCTGTTGGGTTTTGCTTTTATAGGGAATTGACATCTGTAGAAGAACAAGAGCTAACATTAAACACAGTAAATCAAATAATAAATCCTGAAGCCCTTTTTGAAGCATTAATTTCAGGAAAACATGGACATTTTCAAATAGACGGTTTAACTGTAAAAAAAGCAATTTTTGATTTTACGGGATTTTTTAACGAAACCTTGGTAGTAGCTGAGGATACAGATATTTTTTGGAAAATGGCAATAAAGGCTAAACTTTACACAGGAGTTATAGACTATCCTTTAGCTTTAAGAGGTGTTCATAATTCAAATGTTTTTAATAGAGACGATTTGTATAAAGAGTATACAATTAAAATGTATGAGTCTTTAATTTTTTGGAGCAGTAAAAATAAAGTATCAATTGCAATAGCTGATACTTTATTTAAATGGATATGGCTTATAACTTATAAACAAAAAAATACTTTAATTAATTATATAAAGTATTGGAGCTATTTATTTATTAATACTCCTAGATTTTTGTTTTCTGTATTGAGTATCAAATACTTCCCTATAATTAGGCTTAGACAAAAACTTTTCCCATTTTTGTTTAAGTAATTTTGTGCTATTTGTATCAAAGGCTTTGATAAATAGACAAAATAGTTAATGTTAGAATTTAATTTTTTTTAAATGAAAGTGAACAGCAATGTTACTGTTGTAATTCCCTGTTTTAATGACGGAGACTTTATTATTGAGGCTTTAAACTCTATTTTAAACCAAACACTAAAAGCAGAAAAGATTATTATTGTTGATGATGGATCTGATATTAAAACAAAAAAAAATCTAGAAACTATTCAGTATGAAAATGTTGAAGTTGTTTTTCAAGATAATAAAGGGGTTTGTAAAGCACGGAATGTAGGTATAGGTTTAGCGAAAACAGAGTATATTTTAAATCTGGATGCCGATGATTATTTTGAACTTAATTTTATTGAAAAAGCTGTAGAGATATTAAATGATAATTTGAATATTGGTGTTGTTGGTTGTTTTTACAAAATGTTAAAAAACAAAAAAATAGGTAATAAAATTATAAAGCCTTTAGGTGGTTCCACAACAAATTTTCTGGCTAAAAACAATGCAATGAATTGCTCTATGTTCAGAAAAAAATGCTGGGAACAAGCTTCTGGTTATGACGAGAATATGTATAATGGTTATGAAGATTGGGATTTTTGGCTTTCCATTTTAAAAAATGGTTGGCTCATGTACATCATTAAAGAACCACTGTTTATTTATAGAGTGAAAACTATATCTAGAGATAGCAACGCTTTAGAAAATCATGACACAGAATTAAGAAACTATATATTCCAGAAGCATAAACAAATATATCTAGATAATTTTGAGTCTTTTACAAATCAATTGCTTTATGTAAATCACCAATTAAAAAGAAGTAAACTAAAAGCGATAAACTCATTAAATTACAGATTAGGAAGTGCTATTTTAGCACCGCTAAGGTTTTTAAAAAAACATATTGGTATTTTGAAAAAAGTAAAATAGTATTATCAAGATTTTTTTTGAATGAATAAACGCGTTTCCATAATAGTTCCCTGTTATAAACAAGCTCATTTTTTAGATGAAACGCTGCAATCTGTATTAAATCAAACTTATGCTAACTGGGAATGTATCATTGTTAATGATGGAAGCCCAGATAATACTGAGATTGTTGCAAAACAATGGTGCTCAAATGATAAAAGATTCAAATATCTGTATAAAGAAAATGGAGGTTTATCTAGCGCCAGAAATGCAGGTATAAAAATTTGTGATGGAGATTATATACTTCCTTTAGATGCTGATGATATTATTGATGCCAGTTTTTTAACCACATTGGTTCCAGAATTAAATAAAGACCAATCCTTAGCAATAGTATCATGTTACAGCTTGTTTTTTGATAAGAATTTAGATAATATTATTTATGAATTGAAGCCAAAGGGAAATACGCACCTCAATCTACTTTATGCAAACCAATTAATTGCAACCTCATTATATAGAAAAAAATGTTGGGAAGCGGTTAGTGGTTATGATGAAAGTATGAAGAGTGGTTTTGAAGATTGGGAGTTCTGGCTTGCCATTACCAAGCGAGGTTGGAAATATAAAATAGTTGATGAGTTTTTGTTTTATTATAGAAAATCAAAAAAATCGATGCTTGTTGATACAATTAAAAACCATTCAGAAAAGAACAGAGAATACATTTACACAAAGCATAAAGAACTTTATATTGATGATTTTGATAATTGCATGCGGGTACTTTTTTATCAATTAGGCACGCACCGTAAAAGTGAAATGAAAATTAAAAACTCAATAGAATATAAAATAGCAAAACTAATTTGTATACCTTTTAAGATTTTTAAAAAATAAAAGTTGTTACAATTACTAGATATGATTTCAGTTATTATTAGAAATAAAAACCAAGATAAAGCATTAAGTTTTTTGCTTAAAAACTTAACCGAAAGGTACTCTAATGATATAGGTGAAATTATAGTAATAGATAATTTATCTACAGACAAAAGCGAAGAAGTATCAAATCAATACGGAGCTAAATTTGTAACCATTAAAAACTTTAGTTATGGTGGGAGCGCTAATTTTGCAGTAAAACAAACCAAGTTCCACATTGTTGTTATCTTCAGCGCACACTCTTACCCAGTGAGTCATGATTTTTTTAAACTAATCCAAAATAAATTTGATAAAAATTCAAATTTAGCTGGGTTAAGGTGTTTGCATCAACCAAATGATTATAAAAATTTCATTAACAATATTTCTGCTAAAGAAGATCCTAACAAATCAGGGTTGATATTTTCAGGTTCAGCATTTAGTAAAAAGGTTTGGGAAAAACATCCTTTTAAGGAAGATGTTCCTACTTTTGAAGATAAAGAATGGTCTACTAGAGTTTTAAAAGCAGGATATGATATAGATTTTGTGCCTTCTATTTTTGCTTATGAAATTGAGCGAAATAGAAAGCAATTGTTTTTTAGGTTTAAAAATGACGTTGTCGGCAATTACCAATTGTGGCACCAAGATATTAGTTTTGGGAATGCCTCAAAAGGATTTGTATTTTCAATTTTTAGACTAACTAAATACTTCTTCATTGATTTGTACTATGGGGTAAAGCGCTATTTTTTTCTATTAAAGTTTATTTTCAACAAACCAAATAAGTTTTAATTACGAATCTTAAGAATGCATAAAGATAATAATTTCGATTTTTTAAGATTTTTATTTGCGGTGTTTGTAGTTATATCGCATGCGTATGCTTTATCAGGCGTTAATGAAAGTTCTGAATGGTTTCATCAAATTTCAAATGGCCAAATTGTATTGTCACAATTAGGGTTGAGCGGTTTTTTTATTATTAGTGGTTATTTTATTTTTCAAAGTTTACAACGAAGCAAAAGTTTTTTTAGTTATTATAAAAAGCGTTTTTTAAGGCTTTTTCCAGCACTTTTTTTTGTTTTATTACTTACACTTATATTAGCGCCGTTTGTATATAAAAGCGAAATTTCTTTTTTTCAAAATAAAGAAGTGTATAGTTACCTTCCATATAACCTGTTGCTATATTTTTTTCAGTCAGGTATTAAAGGAATATTTGATACAAATGCTTACCACGCCATTAATGGGTCTTTATGGACTATAAGGTATGAGTTTTCATTATATGTTGCCATTGGATTGTTATATTTTTTTAGGAATGATTTTAAAGGGGTTCGAATTTTAATTGCAGCAGTTTTTGCAATTTTAATTATAACTTATAATTTTTTTATAGAAAGATTTGCAGGTTCTTCAATTTTAGGGATGCAAGGATATCATATTTTAAATTTAGGTACATTTTTTGTTTGTGGTAGTTTATTGGCGTCATTTAATTTTGAAGAAATAAAAAGCAGCATTTTACTAATAATCACCATTATAGTATTTGCATTAGCCATTTATTTTAATTTTTACAATTATATAAAACATATTGTTTTCCCTATTATGGTTTTATTAATTGGGTTTGCTCCACTTCCTTTTTTTAGTACTTTTGGTAAAATTGGCGATCTGTCTTATGGGATTTATATTTATAGTTTTCCTGTTCAACAAACCATGATTTATTTCTTTGATTTGAATGTATATCAGTTAATAATTTATTCTCTGATGGTTTCGATAATGTTTGGTTATTTATCGTGGCATTTTGTAGAGAAAAAAGCGTTAGCGTATAAAAAGAATTTTTTAAAGTTTAATTAAAAACAGGTAATAATGTATGTTTAACAAAATAAAAGCAATAATTAGAGAAATAATTAATGAAAATAAAAGGTTGCACCATTTAAATTATTGCCAATTAAAAGAACTTGAGTGGGCACATATATTTCATGATAGTATAAGAGGAAAGAAATGGCTTGAAGACCAGCCAATAAACATAGGTAGGTGGGCCGGAAATTATGCTTTTTACTATGTGTTAAATCGAATTTTATCAGATTACAAACCTACCAATATTATTGAATTTGGTTTAGGAGAGTCAAGTAAATTTATATCTATTTATTTAGATAATTATTTAAAAGAAAGCAAACATCTAATTATAGAACAAAATCAAGAATGGTATGATAATTTCACTAATAACTTTAAGTTATCATCAAATACTCAAGTTAAGATTTGTAATGTAGTTACTAAGCAAGTAAATGGGCACGAAACAAATAGCTATGAAAATATAAATCAATTGGTTGATACCAAGTTTGATTTATATATTATAGATGGACCAATTGGCAGTAAACATTATTCTAGACACGATATTGTGGATTTAGCAACCCGTTTAACAAAGCATGATGATTTTATTATAATAATAGACGATGTTAATAGAAAAGGGGAGCAAGAAACAACCAAAGATTTAGTTGAAACATTAGAGAAAAAAGGTGTAATTATATATAAAAAAAAGTATTTTGGTAATAAAAGTTTGATGTTGTTAGTAACAGAGAAGTTTAAATATGCAACTTCATTTTAAATATGGAACCATTAGTATCTATAATTATTCCAACCTTTAACAGAGCTCATTTAATTGTAAAAACATTAAATTCTGTAATACAGCAAACGTACCATAATTGGGAGTGCATCATTGTTGACGATTTTTCTAAAGATAAGACAGTCGATGTATTAAGGGCTTTTTGTAACCAAGATAAGCGTTTTAAGTTTTATGTAAGACCAGAAGAGCAGGTTAAAGGAGCTCCTACTTGTAGGAATATAGGTTTATTCAAATCAAATGGGGATTATGTTATCTTTTTAGATTCAGATGATACCTTAATGCCTGAATGTTTAAATAATAGGATTTTAGAATTTCAAAAAAACCACGAACAAGATTTCTTGATATTTCCTATGGGAATTAAAAAGGATGATGCAGTTTTAAAAAGAGACATTCAAGAAAGTTCTATTCATTTAATAGATTTTCTAAACTATAAGTTACCATGGTCTATTATGTGCCCTATTTGGAAGCGTGGATTTATAATAAATCTTAAAGGGTTTAAGGAAGGGTATCCAAGATTAAATGATCCTGAATTGATGATTAGAGCTTTGCTAGTTCCAAATGTAAAATACAAAGTATTTAATAATGTAGAATACGACACCGTTTATTATCCAAACATTACTGATTGGACATTGCTTAAAGAAAAATATTTTAATAGTTTGCTGCTTTTTATACCAGATATTTGCAATGAACTAGAATTAAGAAAAAATTCAAAATTAAAAAAGAACTTAAATAATTACTTAAAAGTTTGGTTTAGAGATTTTTATTTTCCGAGCAATCAAAACCTATTACATGAGAATAGAATATTAATTAAGATGTTTTATAAAAGAGGGATTACCTCATTAACTAAAACAATTGGATTAACCATTATGTATTACAGTTACATTGTTTTATCCTATTTGCGTAGGGTGTTAATTAAAAATATTATTAAGATAACGGACAATAAGAATTGAATAAAATCAAAAAGCATATCAAGCAATTTGTGCGATTTATACAATCTCTTTTCGGGTTTTTTAAATTTCAAATCTTTGAATCTAAGAAAATCAATAACGCCGAAGTCGTGTTTATTCTTCCATATTTCCAAACAGGAGGAGCGGAACGTGTTCATCTTAATATTGTTAAGAGTGTAAAGGATAAAAAATCATGTATATTGTTTACGCATAACTCTGCAACAGATAATTTTAAAGAAGATTTTTCTCAATATTCTGAAATTATAGAGATTAATAAAATACTTAGTAAAAACAATAATTTCATAAATAGTTTATTAAAAAAACATATTGCCAAAACTATAAACAACAACCAGGCACTGATAAGTGTTTTTTCAAGTAATACTAATTTCTTCTATGAACTATTACCACTAGTTAAAGAACATATAATTACAGTAGATTTAATTCATGCCATATCAGGAGAAAATCCAATATTAGTAAATCATTATATAGCAAGTAGCCATGATATTACCAACAGAGTTGTTATAAATAATAAGGCTTACAGCGATATTTTATTAAATTATAAGAAATACAAAGTTGATAATGAATGTTATAACAAAGTTATAATTATTGAAAATGCAATAGGTATTGATAATAATGAAAAACTTAATAATAGAGATGGTATAAAAATTGGATTTGTAGGACGATGGTCCAAAGAAAAAAGACCAGAAATGTTTTTGAAGATTTCTGCTGAAATAACAAAAGTAGACACTTCTATTAAGTTTGTAATGGCAGGTATAGGTATGAAAAGTAATATCAAAATGATTAATGAATCTGGAGTTTCTTTTTTAGGAGAAATAACTGACGATATTACTTTGAATCAATTCTATAAATCATTAACTTTTGTCTTGATTACATCTTTTAGGGAAGGATTCCCAATGATTATTCCAGAAGCTATGGCACAAGGAGTTATACCAATTTCTACCAATGTTGGAGGAATTAGCGAACATATAATGAGCTTCGAAAATGGTATCTTAATTGATGATGATGATGATGAAATAGTAAATCAATTTGTAGATGTAATTATTAAATTGATAAACGATAAGGAGTTAGTATCAAAACTATCTTTAAACGCATTCAATTATTCAAGAAAGCATTTTGATATTGAAGCCTTTAACAAAAAATATAGAAAGGCGTTACTTAAAGAACTATACTCTTAAAATGATAACCATCGTATTAACATATAGAAATAGAGATTTAAACATTGTTGAAACGTGTTTAAAATCTTTAAAAACACAAACTAATAGCAGGTTTGAGGTGGTTTTGGTAGATTATGGTAGTCAAGACAAATTTAAAGATCAGCTTTATGCAGTAGTACAATCGTATAAGTTTGTTAAGTTGTTAAGATGTGACACCGAACAGCAACTTTGGTGTAAATCGAAAGCTATAAATATGGTTTTAAAAAAAACAGTAACACCTAAGTTTTTTGTGGGTGATGTAGATATGATTTATCATCCCGATTTTATTGAAACCCTTCATAATTTAAAACAGAATAACAAAGTAGTGTATTTTCAAGTAGGGTTTTTAAATGAAGCAGAATCAAAAATTAGTAAAGTATTTGATGCTTATAAAATTAACTTTGAGTCGAATGAGGAAGCAACGGGTATGACTTTGTTTAACTCTGAAGTTTTAAGGGCTATAAATGGATATGATGAATTTTACCATGGTTGGGGCGGGGAAGATACCGATGTGCATGTAAGGCTTAAAAATGCTGGATATAAAGTTTCTTTTTACAGAGAATCTATATTAATGTTGCATCAATGGCATCCCAAACATTATAGGGAAGTTAACGATTTAACACCATTTCACTCATCATTAGAGCAAATAAATCATCAATATTTAGAATTTTCTAAGCATACCAATAAAGTAAAAGCTAACGAAAGTTTTAATTGGGGAATCTATAATGAATTAGATTATACAACTTTAAAAACGGTCGATTTAAATTTTCAGCTAACAAATAAGGAGGGAGAAATAAAAGCGTTTATTAGTAATGTTTTATTGTCTGAAACGGATAAAGTAGTAAAAGTTGTAATAACTCATAATGCAGACTATACTTCCATCAAGCAAAAAACAAAAAAAATATTAGGTAAAAAAACGGTATTGTTTTTAGATATGCAAACTATAAACAATATGCTTTTAGAGTGTGTTGTAAATAATTTGAGAACTAAAGTGTATCAATTTCAGTATAACTTCAATATGCAAACCATTCATTTCACTATTAAGTTATGAGGATATTAATGGTTTCGATGAATTCTATCCATTTTGTACGGTGGACACAGCAACTTAAAGATTCTGGACACGAAGTATTTTGGTTCGATATTTTAGATGGTGGTAGGGCAGAAGGGCTGCCTTGGGTATATCAAATTACAGGATGGAAACAAAAGTTTCCAAATTTTAAAGGCAGGTATTTTTTAAAAAAAAGAGTGCCTTTTTTGTATAAAAAATTAAGCTTTTTGTTTGAAAATAATACAGAGAAAGTGTTTGAAAAGGTGCTGCATGACGTAAAACCAGATATGGTGCACAGTGTGGTTATGTATATTTCTTGTGTACCTATTTTAAACGTAATGCAAAAGCACGAT
This sequence comes from Flaviramulus basaltis, assembly GCF_900114265.1. Classification (GTDB taxonomy): domain Bacteria; phylum Bacteroidota; class Bacteroidia; order Flavobacteriales; family Flavobacteriaceae; genus Flaviramulus; species Flaviramulus basaltis. The sequence goes on along the minus strand of NZ_FPKV01000002.1, from coordinate 1,195,524 downwards.
ACTTTGACATGGATATATTCTTCATGGGGAAGCGATTTGTATTATTTTAAAAATATTCACACTTACAAACAAGATATTTTAAGAGTTTTACCAAGAGTAAACCATTTAATTACAGATTGCAAACGCGATATTTCGATTGCCAAAAAATTAGGCTTTAAAGGGCAGGTTTTGGGAACGTTTCCTGGAGGGGGCGGATTTGATTATAAGGAAACCAATAAGTATATAAAACCAGTTTCTAAACGAAGTACTATTCTTGTAAAAGGTTCTCAAGGGCGTTCTGGACGTGCCATTGAGGTCATTAAGGCATTGGAGTTAATAAAAGAAGAATTGAAAGGGTATCAAATTATAGTATTTGGAGCAGATAAAGAGGTTGAAAACTATATCACTAGAAAGGGTATTTCAACAAAAATATTGTTAAAGGTTCTGTCTAGAAGTAATTTTTTGCCACATGATGCTATTTTAAAACTTATGGGAGAAGCAATGATTTATATAGGAAACAGTAATTCTGATGGTATGCCCAATACTCTTTTAGAGGCCATTGCACAAGGAGTATTCCCAATCCAGTCTAACCCTGGAGGAGCTTCATCAGAAGTGATAATACACGGTGAAAATGGATTTTTAATTGAAAACTGTAATGATTTAGAGGAAATAAAGAAATTAATTATTAAAGCTATTTCCAATTCAGAATTAATGGAAAAGGCTTTTGAAATAAATCAAAATAATATAAAACCAAAATTTGAAAGAACACTCATTAAAAAACAAGTTTTGAATGCTTATAGTAAAGTTTTAAAAAATTGATGTACTATATTATTTCAATAGTAAAAACTGTATTTTAGCAATTGTACAATTATTAAGTAATAATGAAAAAAATAGGATTCATTCCACTAAGAAAAGGCTCAAAAGGTATTCCCAATAAAAACAAACGTAAAATGGTTGGAAGGCCTTTATTTACTTGGGTTTTAGGTGAAGCTATTTTTTCTAATCTGGATGAAGTTGTTGTTTATACCGATGATGAAAGTATCATAGAATTTATAAATAAAGAATACCATTGGACAAATAAGGTAAAAGCTTTATTGCGAAGCAAAGAAAGTGCAAGCGATACAGCCTCTACAGAATTTGCTATGTTAGAATTTTGTGACACTATAAATTATGATTTTGATGTTTTTTGTTTATTACAAGCTACATCACCTTTCACTAAAAAAGAAGATATTAATATCTGTTTAGATAAGTTGAATGAGGGTTATGATTCTGCCTTAACCGTTGTAAATACGCATCGATTTTTATGGGATAAAGAAGGGGGGGCTATTAATTATAATACCCAAGCAAGACCACGTCGACAAGATTTTGAGGGTTTATTAATCGAAAACGGAGCGGTTTACACTTCAACTAAAGAAAGTTTAATAAGTACTAAAAATAGATTAGGAAATAATGTAGCTGTAGTACAAATGACTGAAGAATCTTTATATGAAATAGATTCTGAATCAGATTGGATAGTTGTTGAGCAGTCGCTTATAGAACGTCAAAAACGAGAAAAAAAATCAAAAAAAATAACACATGTGGTTTTAGATGTAGATGGCGTTTTTACTGATGGCACAATTACATATACCAAAGAAGGGGAACATACCAAAAGTTTTGATATGCGAGATGGCATGGGTCTTGAAATTTTAAGACAGTTTGATGTAGAGGTTATGGTAATGACTTCTGAAAATTCAGAACTTGTTTCTAAGCGTATGGAAAAACTAAAAATCGAACACGTATTTTTAGGTGTAAAGGATAAATATACTTTGTTAAAACAAGTTATACAAAATAAAAAAATCAATTTAAGTAATGTGGCTTATATTGGTGATGATGTTAATGATCTAACTAATATTTGTAGTGTTGGATGGTCTCTAACTCCAAATAACGCTACAGATGTAGTAAAACTAAATGCAGATATTGTATTATCTAAAAACTCTGGTTCTGGTGCTATTAGAGAAGCTTGTGAATTTATAATGAATTATAATAAAAGGTTTTAAAAGCCAAAAATTTAATGAATACATACAAGAAACCTTATATAATAGCAGAAATTGGTTGCAATCATAAAGGCGATATGGAGATTGCAAAAGAACTGATTAAGGTTGCCAAAATATTTTGCAATGTTGATGCAGTAAAATTTCAAAAACGAAATAATAAAGAATTATTAACCGATGAGCAATACAACCAACCACATCCAAATCCTGTAAACTCTTATGGTAATACATATGGAGCTCATCGTGAATATTTAGAGTTTGATGTTAAACAACACAAAAAATTAAAATCATATTGTGAAGAAATTGGTATTACGTATTCAACGTCTGTTTGGGATTTAACATCAGCTAAAGAGATAACATCTTTAAATCCAGAATTTATTAAAATTCCATCGGCATGTAATAATAATGTAGTTATGTTAGAATGGTTATGCAATAATTACAAAGGCGAATTACATATATCAACTGGTATGACTACTAAAGATGAAATAGAAGATTTAGTGAATCTTTTTAAAAAGCATAACAGAAATAAAGATTTAGTACTTTATAACTGTACATCAGGTTATCCTGTGCCTTTTGAAGACGTATGCCTTTTAGATATCAATCTATTATTAGATAAATATGATAATGATGTAAAACATATTGGATTTTCAGGTCATCACCTAGGAATTGCAGTTGACGTAGCAGCTTATACTTTGGGGGCAAATATTATAGAAAGACATTATACTATTGATAGAACTTGGAAAGGAACAGATCATGCAGCTTCTTTAGAACCTATGGGTTTGCGTAAACTATCAAGAGATGTAAATGCAGTTTACAAAGCTTTAAAGTACAAAAACCAAGATATTTTGCCCATCGAGCAAGTACAACGCGATAAGTTGAAAAATCAAAAAGGATAAAAATGGCTTCATCAGATAAGATTAGGTTATTTTGGTGGAATGAAGTTAAGCTACAAGGAAAATCTAAAGAGAATTATGGTGATTTACTTGGTAAATACCTAGTTGAAAAAATTTCACATAAGAAAGTGGTTTGGAGTAAACCAGATGCGTTTTCTTTTCACGATTTTTTTAGTCCAATATATGTTACAATTGGTAGTGTTTTAACTCATGTAAATAGCAAATGTGTTATTTGGGGTAGTGGCATTATTTCAAAAAAACACCCAATTAAAAAAGCTGAGTTTTTAGCAGTACGTGGACCGCAAACTAGAGCTTTTTTATTAAATCAAGGATATGATGTTCCTGCCATTTATGGTGATCCTGCATTGTTATTACCAAAATATTATAATCCTAAAATAAAACAAGAGTATAAAATAGGAGTGATTCCACATTATAATGATTTTAAAAAAATAAAGGATTTCTACAAAGAAGAGAGTTCTGTATTGATTATTGATTTAATGACAAATAATGTTGAGAAAACTACTAATGAATTTTTAAAATGTGAAAAAATTGTATCATCATCATTACATGGTGTCATTGTAGCTCACGCGTATGGCATACCGGGAATATGGCAAAAATTTTCAGATGATGTTTTTGGGGATGATATAAAATATCAAGATTATTTTGAATCCGTTTTAATACCTGCTTATAAATCAGATGTAAAGGATTTAAAAATGAATTTGAATGAATTGCAAAGCCTTTTTGATAATAAAGAATCCCTTCCTAAAAGTGAAGTAATTGATAAATTATGTGCAAGTTTAATGGTAGTTTGCCCTTTTAAAAGTTAATTATAGATGAAGAAAAAAGTATTTGTTTTTTTTCCTGATGGTGTGGGTCTAAGAAATTTCGCTTTTACAGATTTTAAGACAATAGGCGAAAAAATAGGTTTTGATATTACATATTGGAACAATACTGTATTCTCACTAAAAGATAATCTAGGTTTTAAAGAAATTAAGATAGAAGATCATACTGCTCATCCTTTATTACCAATTTATTCCAGAGCAAGAAAACATGCAGAGTTAAATGTGTCGAGAGATAAATTCAATGACAATGTGTACCCAACATATAAATTCCCATTTAATTATAACAGATTAAAAAGCATATTTAAGAGTCTGTATGCAAAATGGTTAATAGGTTTATATTCTTCAGAAAAAGGTGTTTTTAAATTAAGACAAAAGATAAATAAGTTAGAACGTTCTACTTCAAAATATAAATACTGTAAATCGCAATTAGAAATACACAAACCAGATTTAGTATTTTGTACAACGCAACGTGCAACGCAGTCTATAAGTGCTTTGTTAGCAGCTAAAGATTTAGGAATTCCGACTATTGCATTTGTATATTCCTGGGATAATGTGCCCAAAGCAATGCAAGTGGTTGATACCGATTATTATTTTGTTTGGAGCGATTTAATGAAGCAACAAGTTTTACAATATTATCCATTTGTGAAAGAAGAGCAAGTAATTGTTACAGGAACGCCACAATTTGAACCACATTATAACACATCTTTATTACAAACAAAAGAGGCTTTTTTTAAAGAATTCGATTTAGATATTAATAAAAAATACATTTGTTATTCTGGTGATGATGAAACTACATCTCCCTTAGATCAATACTATTTAGAAGACTTAGCAAATGCCGTTAGAAGTTTAAATGAAAAGGGAGAAAATTTAGGAATTATTTATAGAAAATGTCCAGTAGATTTCACATCAAGATATGATGCTGTTATTGAAATTAATAAAGATATTATTAAAGTTTTAAACCCTATTTGGAAACAAGTAGGAGCCCAATGGAATCAAGTATTGCCAACTCCTAAAGATTTTAAAATGCTTTATAATGTTTGTGAACATAGTGAGTTTGTAACCAACGTATGTTCTTCAACTGTTTTTGATTTTGTTGCACATAATAAACCTTGTATCTATTATAATTATGAACAACCTCAACTAAAAAAAGGTATTCGGGATATTGGTCAGAATTATAAGTATGTCCATTTCAGAAGTATGCCAAGTAAAGAAGCTGCTATTTTTTGTACAGATAAAAAAGATTTGGAAGGTTTGATACAACAAATTTTAGAGAATAAATTATCGAATGTAGAAGAAGGATTAAAATGGTTTGAAACGGTAGTAGGTAAAGCACCAACAAAAGCTTCAGAGAATATTTGGAAGGCTATTGAAAATTGTTTAAAAGATTAATTGTGATTTTTTCACCTAAATCAATTCCTGTTTTTCAAATAGTATAAGGCGCAATACAATTATGAGTATAACCAAATTAGAAAAACTAAATTACATTGATGCTATTAGAGGGCTTGCTATTATCATGGTAATAATGCACCATACGGCTCAACAGGGGTTTGTGAAAATACCGCATGCCGTTGCAGTTTTTTTAAGTTTAGGTTCCAGAGGCGTACAACTTTTTTTTATTGCTAGTGCTTTTACTTTATTCAGGTCTTATAAGAATAGAAGTTCGGTAGAAAACAAGCCTACTAGGAATTTCTTTATTAGAAGGTTTTTTAGAATAGCTCCAGTATATTATTTAGCCATATTATATTATATGTTTCATGAAAGTTTAGGAGCCAAGTACTGGTTAGGTAGTCAGCCTTTTATTTCTATGTACAACAAAATTTCAAATATGCTATTTTTACATGGCTTTAGTCCGTATTGGACAAACACCTTAGTGCCTGGTGGTTGGTCAATTGCTGTAGAAATGATGTTTTATTTGATTTTTCCTTTTTTATTTTTTCGCATAAAGACTATTAATGATGCTTTTGTGTTTTTAAATATATCATTAATTTTTAAGTTAATTTTTCAAGAAATATTAAGCTATTATCAACTAATGACTTCGGATTTTTTGTGGAACGAGTATTTATTTTATTATTTTCCGTGTCAACTACCTATTTTTGCTTTAGGAATTATAATGTTTTTCTTAATCCAAGATTCTAAAAGTATTAATCAAGTATCAAATAAAACCCTATTATCGTCATTGGCTTTATTACCATTGCAAATAGGATCGGCTCTGGATTTTTTATACTTAAATCATATTATTTTTGGAATTATTTTCGTTGTTTTTGGTGTGCTTTTAAGCAAGGGTAAATTCAGTTTTTTTAACATTACTTTAATTAGATACATTGGAAAAATCAGTTATAGTATGTATATTTTCCATTTTATAGTTATTTCTTGGTTAGCAAAATATCATCTAATGGATTTTTTTGATAATTATTTAATCAATTACGTTACTAGGTTGTTGTTAATTTTATTCATTTCAATCATTATTTCAAAAATAAGTTATAATTTAATTGAAGTGCCATTTCAAAAATTAGCAAAAAAAATAATCTCTAAAATGGAAACTGGCACAAAAGTTTTAGCATCAGAAAGTTAGTTTCATTTATAAACCAATTCCATATGCACATTGCTTTTCTAACTTCTGAATATCCACATAAACGAGTTACACATGCTGCGGGTATTGCAACGAGTATTAAAAACTTAGTAGTTGCATTATCAGAGAAGGGAGTAAAAGCATCGGTTTTTGTTTATGCTCAAAAAGAAGATGCAGTTTTTAATGAAGACAAAGTAAAAATTCATCTTATAAAAAAAAGAAGCTATAAGTTTATGGGTTGGTTTTGGCATCGTAAATACATTGAAAAATACCTAAACTCATATATTGTTTCAGAAAGTATTGATGCTGTTGAAGCACCAGATTGGACAGGTATTACTGCGTTTATGCGTTTTAAAGTACCATTAATTATTAGGTTTCATGGGAGCGATGCTTACTTTTGCAAACTAGATAAGCGCAAACAAAAATTTAAAAATTTTTTGTTTGAAAAATGGGCATTAAAAAACGCATCGGCTTATATCGCACCAACCGCCTTTGCTGGTATAGAAACGCAAAAAATTTTCGGTTTAAATAAGAAGAAAATAAAAACCATTCATTATGGACTACAATTAAAGGATTTTAAAAACGAAACACCTTTAATTTACAATAGAACAACCATAATTTATATAGGAACCATCATAAGAAAAAAAGGCGTTTTAGAACTGGCAGAAATATTCAATAAAGTAATAGAATCAAACCCTGAAGCACAATTAATTTTAATAGGAAATGATTCACCCGATTTAAAAACGGGAATATCTTCAACCTACACATTGGTTAAAAGTTTGTTTTCAAACGAAGCTAAAAAGAATGTCAATTATTTAGGAAAAATACCTTATTCCGAAGTGAAAAATCATATTAAAAATGCTCATTTATGTGTATTTCCTAGTTTTGCTGAAACTTTGGGGATGGTAACTATTGAAAGTATGGCATTGCAAAAACCTGTTGTTAACACAAGTATAGGTTGGGCTCAAGAATTAATTGATAATGGCGTTAATGGTTTTTTGGTACATCCAACGGATATAGATTTTTATGCACAACGTATTCTGGAACTTTTAAATGATGAATCAATGTCTGGAAAAGTAGGCATTGCAGCAAGAGAAAAAGTAGAAGCATTGTTTGACATAGATAAAATTGCCGACATCAATATTGGATATTATAAATCTATAATTGAATGATTTATTTAATACATAAAAATAATGTAGCATTAAAAATTCTCGATGATAAGCTTAATGAGATTGCTTTTACAATACAACCCTCTATTACAGTTACCTTATTCGATTTAGCTAAAAAATTTCCGGAAGAACTCATACTTTGGTGTCATGAAGTGTATGTAGCGTTTATTAACAAATCTGAAATAAGCACTATTTTTCATCATGAGCGGATATTAGCTTCCTATTCGGTTAGCGGGAAATACTATATTTCAGAAGATATTGGCTATATAAGCCAATCGGTATTTGTAAATGTTAATAGAGAAGTGACTTATCCTACTTGGTTAATGAGTGACAATATTGGTGGGGTTTCAGCACAATTTTTAAATTCAGTTTCCAAAGAAATTAAAAAGCATGATAATTTTGATTATTTTATAAATTCTATGGCGAAATTAGCAATGCCACAAGGTTTGTATTGCTATTCCGAGCCTAAATTACTTAAAGAAAAACCTGCTGTTTTAGTTGAAGACCAACAGGCTTCAAAATGTGAACTTTTCAAATTTGTAAAGCAGCATTATAAATGGGTTTGGGTTTGGATACTTGCAGTATGTTATGGTATCTATGCAAGAAAAATTGTTTTGTTTCAAGTGTTTAAGACCATTTTTTATAAGAGGCTTCATTTAGATATAAAGGAAATCAATCTTCAATCAACGAAAAAGGTGGTGGCTAAAATGGAGATAGATGTTATTATCCCTACCATTGGAAGAAAAAAATATTTGTATGATGTTCTAAAATATTTGTCAAATCAAACCTTGCTTCCAAAAAACGTGATTATTGTTGAACAAAATCCGTTACCTGAAAGTGTTTCAGAATTAGATTTTTTAAATACTGAAATCTGGCCTTTTAATATTAAGCATACATTTACTCATAAAACGGGTGTTTGTAATGCTAGAAACTTAGCCCTTAGTCAGATAGAAAGTGAATGGGTATTTCTAAATGATGACGATAATATGTTTGATGAAAATTTAATGGAGACGGTATTTAATAAAGCTAAACAATATGGCATTGTAGCTATTACAACAGCGTATCTTCAACAGGGAGAAACGTTACTTTTTAATCAACTTCACCAAACAGGTATTTTTGGTTCGGGAAACAGTTTTGTGAAAACCGATTATTTAAATAAAGTATGTTTTAATATGGCATTAGAGTTTGGATATGGTGAAGATTTCGATTTTGGTATGCAGTTACGAAATCAAGGAGTTGATATTGTATATTGTCCTGATATTAAAATCACACATCTTAAGGCACCTTTTGGGGGTTTTAGAACCAAAGTAAAGCAGTTGTGGGATGATGAAGTGATACAGCCTAAACCCTCACCCACAATTATGTACACCTTTTTAAAACATTATACTCTAAAGCAAATTTTAAACTATAAATTAGTTTTGTTTTTAAGATTGATAAAAAAGGAATCGATTTTTAATTATTCGAACTTTTTTAAGGAGTTTCAAAATAAATGGAATGCCAGCCTTTATTGGGCTAAAAAGTTATGATATATGAAAGAAGTGCCGCTTATAAGTATCCTAATTACACATTACAACAGACCAACAGATTTGGTAAAGTGTATCAAGGCAATTCGTGATGCCAATATTGCTAATTGTGAAATAGTAGTAAGTGATGATGGAAGTGCACTGGAAACTATAAAGTTAATTCAATCTTATGGGATTGATACATTAATTTTATCAGATATAAATAAAGGTTTGGCAGCAAATATTAATAAAGGACTTAAAGCTTGTAAGGGCGAATATGTTATTTATTGTCAGGAAGATTTTATGTTAAATCCACAAATTAATAATGTTTTATTTGAATGTATCGAATTGCTTAAAAGTAAAAAGTTTCATATAGTAAGGTTTACCTCAAATTTCAAGTTTAATAAGCTAATTAAGTTAACTGATGCTATTTCTTTAATTCCGAGGTTTTCATTTAAGAATTTCACACAAAATTATTATAGGTATAGCGACCATCCTTTTATAACTAAAAGACAATTTTATAACGAATATGGTTATTATCTTGAAAATACTTCAGGGCGCTATGGCGAAACCGAATATGGTATTAGAATTTGTAATTCTAAAGCTAAAATAGCCATAACTAACAATTCTTTTGCTTCTATAATTGTAGGCAGTCAATCTGTTTTAATAAATGAGTTTGATACCAACGAACCAAAAATAAAGGTTAATAAATCTTTTATTAAGTTAGCTAGAGCTTTTAGATTGTATTTTGAATGGGTTTTTTATAGAAAAAATAAAAGAGGATTGATTTCATATACAAACGCTAGAAAAATTAAGATACAGTAAATGCTAAAGCTCTACACCGATACTAAATTTTTAACTGAAGCATATCGCAAAAAGGTGTTCCCTTTGCTTTTCGATTTACACTTTTTAAAAAACACAGAGTTATTAAGTTATTATAAGTTAGTTGATGAGGTAGAAAAAAGTGATATTGTGGTGTTTCCTATAGATTATTCACAGTTTATAAAATTTAGAGAAGCCTTTAAAAGTCTACTTCAATTAGCAAAAAAACATGACAAACCTATTTGGATTTACACTGGGAGCGATTACGGTTTTACAACCTATATAAAAAATAGTTATACTTTTAGATTAGGCGGGTTTGATAGTAAATTAAACGATACTACTTTTATAATGCCTTCTTTTGTAAACGACCCTTATATAAGTTATTTGTCTAATGGTTTTTCAGTTTTAGAGCAAGAAAATCAACTAAGTATAGGTTTTGTTGGGCATGCGAAATCTGGAGTTTTAAAATATTTAAAAGAGTTTTTAAGTCATTTGAAGTACAAATTAAAAAGGTGGTTGGGTTTAATTTTGGCAGATGCACAACCATTCTATCCATCTAGCATTAAACGAGCAGGTTATTTACATAAATTACAACTATCAAAAGCTTTAAAAACCAATTTTATTTTAAGAAATAATTATAGAGCAGGTGTGCAAACCGAAGCGTACAAACAAAAATCAACCCAAGAGTTCTACAATAATATATTTAATAATGCCTATATATTTTGTAGTAGGGGCGTTGGTAATTTTTCGGTACGATTTTACGAAACTTTAGCGGTAGGTCGTATTCCTGTTTTATTGAATACCGATTGTAGATTGCCATTAAATGATAGTATAGACTGGTCAAAACATATTATTCTTTTAGATGATAGAAAAAAGGAATCTTTAGAACAGCAAATAGTAGCGTTTCATAATTCTAAGTCTAATGAAGCGTTTAAAGAACTTCAAAAAAGTAATAGGAAGCTTTGGGAAACACATTTAATGCGTCCGTCTTATTTCATTAAAATACATGATGCATTTTTAAATAGTTAATATGGAAAGAATATTTACACTTATAATCTGTACTTATATGAGGTCCAAACCACTCATTAAGTTGTTGCAGTCTGTGAAAAAACAAACAATTTATCCCAACGAAATTTTAATTATTGATGGTTCTAACAATAACGAAACTGAAGCTATTTTAAATGAAAGTTTTTTTAAAAATTTAAAGTATTTCAAAGTTGATGAAATAAACACAGGCCTAACAAAGCAGCGTAATTATGGGATAAGCTTGGTTCAGAACACAACCGATATTATTTGTTTTTTAGATGATGATACCGTATTAAATACAGATTATTTTGAGCAATTATTAAATACATATAATATTTACCCCAAAGCTTTAGGCGTTGGTGGGTATATTGAAAATGAAACTGGTTTTGAGTTTGTTGGTGATGCGTATCAACCAAAAACAGATGAATTTTATTTTGATGGTTGGAAACGCAAAGATAGTAAACGTTTTATATTAAGAAAAAAGTTTGGTTTAGATAGTAGGTGTCCACCAGGTTTTTTGCCGCTATTTTCTCACGCAAGGAGTGTTAGTTTTTTACCTCCAAGTAATAAGGTTTATGAAGTGGAATTATTAATGGGAGGTGTTTCTTCTTTTAGAAAAGAAGTTTTTAAAAACCATAAATTTTCAACTTTTTTTGAAGGTTATGGATTATATGAAGATGCAGATTTTTCACTACGTGTTGCAAAAACTGGTAAATTGTATTTAAATACAAAAGCAAAGGTATCTCATTATCATGAAGAGTCTGGAAGACCCAATAAATACAAATATGGTAAAATGGTAGTTAAGAATGGCCATTATATATGGAGAACCAAAAATCCAGAACCAACCTTTAAAGTAAAAATTAAATGGCATGCTATTACGGTTTTGTTAATTATAATTAGATTCAGTAATACATTTACAGCATCAAAAAAAAAGGAAACCTTTAGTGAAGCATTGGGAAGAACTGTAGGTTGGTTTAAAGTACTAAAAACTAAAAAATAATAATGTTTAATTATATAATTCATCCAGATTCTCATTCAAAATTAATTGAAATCACAGATAGTCATTACATCTTTGAAGATCAATCAAAGTTAGCTATCGTTAAAGGTATACCTGTTTTATTTAGTAAGGAATCTATTTTTGATGAAACAGATATCATTGATTCTAAATCGACTACTCAAAATAGAGCTCATCTTGATAAATCTAATTTAAAAAATTATATAAGACGTCAATTACTTCCTTCTCTTAATAAGGATTTTAATATAAATGAGAGGTATGGTTATATATCTAAATTACTTCCATTAAAAGCAAAAATGTTGGTTATTGGTGTAGGTGAAAAAAGTGATTATTATAAAAAAATGTTTCCTAACTGTGAAGTTATTACTTCCGATGTTCACAATCAATTTAAGCCAGATTATATTTTTGATGGACATTTTATACCATTTACTAATAATTGTTTCGATCTTGTTTTAGCGGCACAGGTAATAGAACATACTATAAATCCATGGGAATTTTGTAAAGAATTACAAAGAGTAACTAAAGTAGGAGGGTTATTGCAAATTGAGGCACCTCAAAACTTTCCTTATCATGCAGAACCTTATGATTTTTTTAGATTTACTTTTACAGGAATGAGAAGTTTGTTTCCGCAATGCGAGGTGTTAAAAATAGAAATAACAGAAGGAAACGCTTCAATGGTTGCTGTGGTTCTTTCAAATTATTTAGTTAATATCAGCTCTAAAAAAATTATTAGAAGTTCTTTGCTATTTGTAGCAAGATTATTATTTGGATGGTTAAAATATTTGGATAAGCTGCAAACAAAACTTAATAGGAGAACTGCCTCAATGCCAATTGGTTATGCATTTACCTTTAAAAAGGACAATTTAAAAAGAAAAACTAAAGAACTATTAAAGGAGTTTTATTTATTGAAAAAATGAAATTTTTAATTATCACTCATGTTAAGCATAAATTAAGCGGTAATAGTATTTCTGCTTATGCGCCTTATGTTGGCGAAATGAATATTTGGTTAAAGCATGTTGATGAGGTTAGTATTATTGCTCCAAAAACTTCAGAAAAGAAAGGAATTATTGATTTAGATTATAAACACGATAACATTCATTTTGATGAAATTCCATCAATTGAATTTACAAGTTTCAAAAAAGCATTTTTGTCTTTTATTAAAATACCTTTAATTTTAATAGCCATTTTTAAAGCTTGTAAAAAAGTAGATCATATACATTTACGTTGCCCAGGAAATATTGGTTTACTAGGTTGTTTGGTGCAAATATTTTTCCCAAGAAAATTAAAAACTGCTAAATACGCAGGTAATTGGGATCCAAAGGCAAAACAACCAGTAAGTTATGAGTTTCAAAAACGTATACTATCCAATACTTACTTAACTAAAAACATGACAGTTTTAGTTTATGGTAATTGGAAAAATCAAACACAAAATATTAAATCTTTTTTTACTGCAACTTTTAGTGATAAAGAAAAGGAAAAGCCAAACATTAGAAATTATACTGAAATTTTAAAATTTGTGTTTGTTGGTAGTTTGGTTGCTGGTAAAAGACCATTATTAGCAATTAAAATTGTTGAAGCACTTCATAAAAAAGAAAAAAATGTGAAATTTGATGTTTATGGTGAAGGCCTCTTAACAGAAGAATTAAAACAATATATAATAAAAAATAAATTAGAAAGTGTAGTTAGATTATTAGGGAATAAAGATAAGCATGTTATAAAATCCGCTTTAAAAGAAGCACATTTTTTAATATTACCATCAAAATCTGAAGGTTGGCCTAAAGCCATAGCAGAGTCTATGTTTTTTGGAGCCATACCTATTTCTACTTCAATTTCATGCGTTCCCTTTATGTTAGATTATGGTAACAGAGGTATTTTGATTGAACCTAAACTTCATGAAGCCACAAATAAAATATCTGCATATTTTAGTAATGAAGGGAAGCTTAAAGAGATGTCTAAATTAGCATCTAACTGGTCTCAAAATTATACTTTAAATATTTTTGAAAACGAAATCTATAAATTATTAAATTACTAATGAGAGTTCTACAATTAATAGATTCTTTACATGCAGGTGGTTCAGAGCGTGTTTCGGTAAATATAGCGAATGCTTTATCCAATGAAATTGAATTTTCGGCTTTGTGTGCTACCAGAGAAGAAGGGCTTTTAAAAGAAAGTATTCTAAAAGATGTTAGTTATTTATTTTTAGATAAAAAGAGAACTTTAGATGTGAAATCAATAAAAAAATTAAGTGTCTTCGTAAAGAAAAATAAAGTACAAATTATACATGCACATTCTACCTCATTTTTTTTAGCCACTTTAATAAAGTTATTAAATAAAAATACCATTGTTATTTGGCACGATCATTATGGTAATAGTGAGTTTTTAAACAAAAGGAAACATACTATTTTGAAAATATGTTCTAAATACTTTTCTCATATTTTTAGTGTGAACAAATCTTTAGAGGTTTGGGCAAAGCAAAAGCTTAAGTCTAAGAGTGTTTCATTTTTGCCAAATTTTGCAGCATCATATAAACAGTTGAAAGTGACAAATTTAAAAGGAGTTGCTCATAAACGCATAGTTTGTTTAGCAAATTTAAGATCTCAAAAAGATCATATTACACTTGTTAAAGCTTTTAAAGAAGTGCATACCGAATATTCAGATTGGACGCTACATTGCGTTGGTAAAAATTTTAATGACGAATATTCTAAATTGATTGAAAATGAAATTGATATACTAGATTTAAAAAAATCAGTTTTTTTATATGAAAGCAAGCTAGATATTTATAATATTTTGTCTCAATGTGAAATAGGAATACTATCTTCAAAATCTGAGGGGCTACCACTAGCATTATTGGAATATGGATTATCCAATTTAGCAGTTATAGCAACTAAAGTTGGAGAGTGTGAAAACTTAATAGAGAATCAATTCAATGGATTAATAGTAAATTCATCATCTGCAAAAGAATTAGCAGAAGCAATCATTTTATACATTGAAAGTAAGGAGTTAAGGTATACTTTTGCAAAACGTTATAATCAACACATAAAAGAAAATTATTCTGTCAAAGTACAGATAGAAAACATTATAAAAATTTATAAAACTTACGTTAAATACTATTGAAGAACTCTAAATATATAGAAGTTATTGTCTTGCATGTGTTAATTGGGTTGCTCATTTATCTTTTTCCCATATTATCAAAAATATACTTAATATTAATTTGTATTTATTTTACTTATAAAATATTTAAGGCTAAATCATCAGAAAAGACCATACAAGTTTTAATAGCATGTAGCTATGTTGTGGGTTCGGAAGTTTTTTTAAGAATGACTGGAGGGAATTTTTTATATGAAACATCAAAATATTTAGTTATTTTATTTAGTTTAATGGGTGTTTTTACTATTAGAAAAAAAAACCAACCTATACCTTATATCTTTTATGTTTTTCTGCTCATTCCAGGTGTTTTAGTAGCAGGATTTAATGCCACAGAACAAACAACATTACGAACAGATATTGCATTTAATTTAAGTGGACCTATATGTTTAGGAATGGTATCCATTTTTTGTTATAATAGAAAAATAAGTTATCAAAATATACATAGAATGCTGCTAGTAATGGCTTTGCCACTAGTAGCCATGACAGCATACTTATTTTTATATACTCCTGATATTAGAGAAACCATAACAGGAACGGGATCTAATTATGCAGCTTCAGGAGGATTTGGTCCAAATCAAGTATCTACAGTTTTGGGTTTGGGTGTATTTATATTTTCATTGCGCTTTTTTATGCTCTCACCTAATTTATTTCTTAAAATAATAAATGGATTACTATTAGCTGCAATGAGTTTTAGAGGTATTGTAACGTTCAGTAGAGGAGGCGTTATAACGGCATTATTTATGATAATAGCTTTTATTTATTTCTATTTTAAAAAAGTTAATATTAAATCTAAGTTTAGAATAAGTAGATTGTTTTTTGTTTTTATAAGTTTAGGATTGGTAGTATGGTTATTTTCATCTATTCAAACTAGCGGTTTGATTGAAAACAGGTATGCAAATAAGGATGCATTAGGAAGAGAAAAAGAAGATATATCTACAGGAAGAGGTAATTTGATTTCTTTTGAAATCGATGAGTTTTTAAATAATCCGATATTGGGCGTTGGAGTTGGGAAAATTAAAGAATTAAGAGAACAGAAAGAAGGGATATTATCTGCCTCTCATAATGAAATGAGTCGTATTTTATCTGAGCATGGTTTGTTTGGTGTAACAGCTTTGTTAATTTTATTATTAACACCATTGTTTTTTAGGTTTAAAAATAAATCTAATATCTTTTTTTATTCATTTTATTTTTTCTGGTTTTTAACTATAAATCACTCTGCTATGCGTATCGCAGCACCCGCATTTGTTTATGGATTATGCTTGTTAGATATTCAATATAAATCTAAAAACTTAAGGAAAATTAATTCAACTAAAACTAGATCAATTTAGCATTTGAAGCATATAGTATACATAGGTAATAAATCAAAAAATGATAAAAAAGGTAATTTATCATCAATAGATATATTAGCGCCTTTACTTATTGAAACTGGACATGAAGTATACACTGCATCAGATAAAAAAAACATTCTTTTTAGATTAATACACATGATGCAAATGTGCTTTAAACATAGAAAAAATGCAGATTATGTTTTGATTGACACCTATAGTACACTAAATTTTTATTACGCTTATTTTGTTAGCCAATTATGTAGAATTTTAAGACTAAAATATATTCCAATACTTCATGGGGGAAATTTACCTGAACGGTTGAAGAATTCTCCAAAATTATCAAATGCTATATTTAAATATGCATATAAAAACATAGCACCTTCATTATATATAAAAACTGAATTTGAATATTTAGGCTATAATAACCTTATTAGCATTCCTAACATAATTAAACTCAAAAATTATACTTACAAAGAAAGAACTTTTGATAAAGTCAAATTATTATGGGTGCGTTCTTTTTCAAAAATATACAACCCAATATTAGCCGTTAAAGTTTTAAAAATATTACAAGATGAAAATATTGAAGCAGAACTTTGTATGGTTGGTCCGGATGGTGATGGCAGTTTAATTGAAGTAAAAGCTTATGCCAAACAGCTTAATTTAGATGTTACTTTTACAGAAAAATTATCAAAAAAAGAATGGATAGACCTATCTAATAAATATAATATTTTTATAAACACAACTAATTTTGATAATATGCCAGTAAGTGTTATTGAGGCTATGGCATTAGGTTTACCCATTATTTCAACAAATGTGGGTGGCTTACCTTATTTAATTAAAAATGGTGATAATGGGGTTTTAGTTGAGCCAAATTCTTCAAGAGGTTTTGTTGACGTCGTTAAAGAGATTATTAGCTCACCGGAAAACACAAATAAAATCGCTTTACAAGCAAGAAAAGATGTCGAAAAGTTTGATTGGGAAATTGTTAAAATCCAATGGATTAAACTCTTTCAATAATTTCTAGCTAAATTAAATTTACTAGTTATCTTTATACACTCTCAAATTCAGTTCTAAATAATGTCAGATAGATCTATTCATTTTAATATATCCGAACGTAAAATTTTATTACGCATTTTTGATATATTATCAATCCTTATTGCATTATACTTTGTTAGTAATATTTCTGATTTTGATTATTTCACAATAACTAAGGAGAATTGGAGATGGGTTTTTATGTTAATTTTATATGTTTCAATTTTTGGAACCGTCTTTGAACTTTATGATTTACAAAAATCGAGTAAAATTGAGAAAATAACATCAAGTATAGTTTTTACAGTATCTATAACGGTGTTATTTTACTTATTAACTCCTTTTTACACACCAGTATTGCCAGATAATCGTTTGCAAATTCTTTTCTTTTATTTTGCCATGATTATAGCATTATTTCTTTGGCGAATTGTTTATATGACTTTTATAGTATCACCTAGGTTTTACAAAAAGGTTTTAATTATTGGTGAAACTTCAAATATTGAAACCATAGTTGAAGCTTTTAGGAATTCGGATCCTAATTATAAAATTATTGGATTTGTTAATTGTGAAATTAATAAATTTGAAACTGTTAAGTTTAATGGAATTACAGAATATACACCTAGCCAAATAGATGAGGTTATTGAGAAGGAAAATATATCTGAAATTGTTATAGCAAGTTATAATTCAGAATCTATTACTTCAGAGATTTATTACACGCTTATAAGATTACTTGAAGCTGGTTTTCCAATAAAGGAATATACTCAAGTTTATGAGGATATGACACAGCGTATTCCAGTTCAGTTTGTTGGTAAAGATTTTTATAAATACTTTCCTTTTAGTCGTAGTAATCAAAATAAATTATATCTTTTTTTTCTTCGTATTTTTGATATAATTATTTCTGTTTTAGGAGTTTTGATAGGCGCTTTATTATTGCCTTTTGTTTTATTAGGAAATGTTATCGGTAACCGTGGTAATCTTCTTTATATACAAGATAGAGTAGGTAAAAATGGAAAAGTATTTAGTATAATTAAATACCGAACTATGATTAAAAATGCCGAAAAATCAGGTGCAGTTTGGGCTGAAAAAGGTGATGTTAGAATAACACCTTTTGGTAAGTTTTTAAGATACTCTAGATTAGATGAAATACCACAATTCATAAATATTTTAAAAGGAGAAATGAGTTTAATTGGTCCTAGGCCAGAACGTCCATTTTTTGTTAACGAATTATCGAAAATGCTTCCTTTTTATGAAACGAGGCATATTATCAAACCAGGTTTAACAGGTTGGGCACAGGTTAAAACCAGATATGGTTCATCTGTTGATGATAGTTTGCTTAAACTACAATATGATTTATACTATATTAAGCATCGAAGCTTTTTTTTAGATACTAATATTTTGGTAAAAACACTCAGTACTGTAATTTTCTTTAGAGGTCAGTAGTTGTTTTCTTGTAATAAGAAATTAAATAAATATACCTTATAAATAAAGCAATTAAAAAAGGAATTAGTCCAATTGCAAATACTTGAACACCAATTATCCAATGCATTGTTAATAAGCAAAGTAAAATAATTAAAAACTTTAAGTATTTAATAAACCAAACACTTGCTTTTTTCTTGAATAACTGACCAATTACTAAAACATTCAAAGCACATGCCCATAATAAATTATAATTTTGATGTGTGCCTTTATGGTCTGTTGCAAACCAAAGGAATAAAATAAGAATGCCTATAAGTCCTGTAATGGTGAATAAAGCAATATCTAACCATTTGCTTTGTTTGTTGCGTTTAAAGTCTTTAAAGGTTATAAAAAGAACAAACGACCCAATAATTCCAAAAATAAATAATGGACTTGTTAAAAACGAGTTAGAATTAGAGATCACCTTTTGTTGGTACAAAACATGACTTTTTATAACCAAAGGTTTTCTGCTTTCTTTAATAGTAGCCGTTTCAAAGAATTTATAAATATTTTTAGGTAAAAACATATGGTCTTCGGCTGATGCTTTTCTGTCAATTACCGAGCCTAAGGCTACATCAATACCCAAACTTCCCCAAGAATTTTTATTTAAATTATTTTGAATTAATGTTCTAAAGGAGGCTTCTTTATAGTTATTAGGATTATTAAAAATGATTGAATTATTTACAGCTAAGTTGGCGACATCTTTAATTTTAGTAGCGCAATTGTCAAAAAAGAAGTCATATAAATATCTTCTATTTTCTGGTTTGTAATTGTTTATTAAATAATCGTATAGTTTTTGTTTTTCAGTTTGAGAAAGATTTAAAACCTGCTCTTTTATCGTTCTATTATAATAAACATATGCCTGATAGAATTTATAGAAATCAGTTTTACTTATTAAATAATTAAGTTTCCCTTGGGCAAATTTTAAATAGAAATTTGGTGCATCAAAATCGTATTCACCATAACCGTAAGTTATGTCAATACCAAGAGAAGGATCTTTAATTCTAAAAGCACTGTGCCCAAAAGAATCGTTTAAAGACTCTCCAGGGCCAATAGTTAATACGCTAATTTCTGCCTGGTTAGATAAAATATTGTTTTGAGCAATTACAACTTCAACAGATAAAATAAGAAATAAAAAAAGTAGCGTTTTTTTCATATATAAAATATTACCTAAAAATACTAAAATCAAGTTTTAATGAAAACACATTGGAATATAACGCAACACTTTGGTCTCCAATATCGGTAAAGGCATAATCAATTTGGATACCGTTGTACTTGAAACCAACTCCAAAACTGGGTTGGAAACTTAATTGCTCACTATTATCAATTTGTAATTCATTTTGAAAATTACCCATACCGGCACGTAAATACACCATGTCTATATATCCAAATTCAAAACCTAAAGCGGGGTTAATACTTGCAAAAGATGTTGATATAATATCGTTATTTTCTTCAAAACGAACGTTTAAATTAACAGCTGTTAGTAGCGTATAATCAACATTAAAATCTACTAATTTTGAAATACCTATTTGAAGTTTTGGTATAGTGATTTCGGTGCTTTCTGGTAATTCTTGGTTTTGCCCTTCAACAGCATCACTTATTGTTGCAAACTCTTCTTCATCAATTGCCCAGGCATTAAATGTGGTTGTAATATCTCGTGCCATAACACCAAATTTCCAATTATTTTCGGTTTCAAACTGAATTCCTAAATCTAAACCGAAACCCCAAGAGGATGCAAAATCTCCAATAATTCTACGTATAACTTTAGCATTTACACCGTAATTGAGTCCTTGTACGGGTAAAGCTCTCGCATAGGAAAATGTCAATCCATAATCGGCGGTTGAAAATAAACTAATTCTATCGTAATTGATGTTTCCTTGTTCGTCAATAAGTTGCGTAGTGTTTAAAATGTCATCAACAGCAAAGCGAATTAATGATATCCCAACAGCACTTCTATCATCTAAAGGCATAGCAAAAGCAGCGTAATCATAATTAGCAATATTAGCAAAATAGCTAGAGTGCATTAAGGCCATTTGGTTGTCTTCAAGTTTTAAAAGACCAGCAGGATTCCAATAACCAGAATTTACATCAGCTGTATGCGATGTTACTGCGCTACTCATACCCAATGCAGCTGCGTCAACACCTATATTCATAAACTCATTAGAATATTTTCTAACAGTTTGACTAAATAAAGATACCGATAAAACAAAGAAGCATGCAGTTATGTAAGGTCTCAATCGCAATTTTTTTACAAAGATGCACATAATATTTAAACCTATAAACTTGAAATTATAAGAGATATTGCTTCAGACTAAAATTGTTTGCTATTTTTACAACATCAAAATAATAACTATGAAAAAATTTATACCGAATGCGTTAACACTTTTAAATTTACTTTGTGGAAGTATTGCGGTGATTTTTGTGGTAAACAACAACTTTGTTACGGCTTCATTTTTTGTGTTTCTGGGCATATTTTTTGATTTTTTTGATGGGTTTGCAGCTAGAAAACTTAATGTTCAAAGTGCATTGGGTGTTCAGTTAGATTCACTTGCAGATATGGTGACAAGTGGTTTAGTTCCTGGAATGGTAATGTATAAACTTCTTAATTTAGCTCACTCTAGTTGGGGTGATATAGAAATGAATTCCAATTCAATTTTAAGTTTTGATAACATTGCTTTGCTGCCTATCTTGGGTTTAGCAATAACATTAGCATCAGCTTATAGATTGGCGAAATTTAATATAGATGAAGATCAACAAACGTATTTTAAAGGTTTGCCAACACCAGCAAATACTTTATTAATTGTATCGTTACCATTAATTTTAGAGTTTCAAAATAGTGATGCTATAAACGCTATAATTCTTAATAAATGGTTTTTAATAGCATTAACAATTTTAAGTTGCTATTTATTAAATTCAAATATTAAGCTCTTTGCTTTGAAGTTTAAAGATTGGAGTTTTAAAAGCAATGCTACCCGATATATTTTTATAATACTTTGTATAATATTTCTTATTGTTTTACAATTTGCAGCTATACCTGTAATTATATTACTTTATATAATTATGTCCGTTTTAGATAATTTAACCTCCAAATAATTCTTACTCATGCTAGAAAATGTTTTTACGCTTTTAATGCTTATTTTATTACAAGCTGTTTTAGGGTTTGATAACCTGTTATATATTTCATTAGAAAGTAAAAAAGCTCCTGTTTCAGATCAAAAAAGAGTTAGAAAAGTAGGGATTTTAATAGCTATAGGATTAAGAATTGCTTTACTTTTTGTTTTGGTTTCTATAATTGATTTTTTTCAAGAACCTTTTTCTTTTTTAACAGGTGGAATAAACGAAATTGTGCATTTCGCTTTTAATGGACACAGTTTAATTGTTTTAGCAGGTGGTGGATTTATTATTTACACGGCAATTAAAGAAATTTGGCATATGATTTCTATTAAAGATTTAACTCATGATGTTGAAGCGGAAGATGGGAAAAGAAACAAATCGTCTAACGCAGTTATTATAAGTATTGTATTAATGAATTTGGTATTTTCTTTTGATTCTATTTTAGCTGCCATTGGATTAACTAGTGATATAGAAAGTTCTGTTACAGCATTTGTTATTATGGCAATAGCCATTGTAATTAGTGGATTGTTAATGTTAGTACTAGCTGATAAAATTTCTACTTTCTTAGCAAAAAACAGAATGTACGAAGTACTTGGGTTATTTATTTTGTTTATAGTTGGTATTATGTTGGTAACCGAAGGCGGTCACTTAGCGCATTTAAAACTATTTGGAAACGAGATTGTACCAATGAGTAAAACAACGTTCTATTTTGTGCTTGCTGTTTTAGTTATTGTTGATGTTGTGCAAGGGCGATACCAGAAAAAGTTGTTGAAAGAACAGGAAAAATAGTTTAAAAAATAATTTTAACAAGCATTTTTAAAAAATGAAATGTATAAAAACGTTAAAATTATAATTGGAAAAAGAAAAATTGCAATTGAATAGAAACTGTAATAAAAGTTATGCTGTTCAAAATTTCCTTTATTTTTTACCCAAATCCCATCTGATAGCTCATTTTTATAAACTTGAAATGGGTCTTTTTTAAAGAAATATTTGAAAATTGAAGTTATTCCTTTCGTTATGATTATTAATACAAAAGGTATTGATGTGAAAAATATACACTCAAAAGGACATAAATAATTCCAGTGAAATAGTTCCATTAAAAAACCTATTGAAATCATGAAAATTGAAATCTTCAGGTAAATTAAAACGTGTTTTTTCGATTTTAAATCTTCGGAGCAGGTTAAAACTATTAAACTGAAAATTTGAAATAAAATTAAAATCATATAAAAATATACTTCATTTAATTTCATGATGTAAAAGCGTTAAATGAAACTAATCACGAATCTTCTTCTTACGTAACTCAAAGTTTTGTCCTAAATACACTTTTCGTACCATTTCGTCATTAGCAAGTTCTTCAGGTTCACCAGCTTTTAAGATGCTACCTTCAAACATTAAATATGTTCTATCGGTAATAGCAAGTGTTTCTTGTACGTTATGGTCGGTAATTAAAATACCAATATTCTTTTTGGTAAGTTGTGCTACAATGCGTTGTATGTCTTCAACAGCAACAGGGTCTACACCAGCAAAAGGTTCATCTAAAAGAATAAAATTAGGGTCGGTTGCTAAAGCTCGAGCAATTTCTGTACGACGACGTTCACCACCAGATAACAAATCGCCACGACTTTTACGAATATGACCTAAACCAAACTCTTCAATAAGCGATTCCATTTTATAGTTTTGCTCTTTTTTGCTCAGTTTAGTGAGTTGTAGTACGCTTAAAATATTGTCTTCTATACTTAATTTTCTAAATACGGAAGCTTCTTGAGCTAAATATCCAATACCTGTTTGTGCACGTTTGTACATTGGGTATTTAGTTATTTCGGTATTATCTAAATAAATATGACCACCATTTGGTTTTATTAAGCCAACAATCATATAAAAAGAGGTTGTTTTTCCAGCACCATTTGGTCCTAAAAGACCAACAATTTCTCCTTGGTTTACTTCAAGAGAAACATCTTTTACCACTTTTCGTCCACTGTAGGACTTCATTAAATTTTCAGCTCTTAAAATCATAATTGCAATAACGTAAATTTTATTTATTTATTGGCTTCTAAAGCATCCCAAAATTCGTAAGCACGACGTAAATGTGGAATAACAATAGTACCACCAACCAAAGTTGCAATACTTAAAGCTTCAACAACTTCTTCTTTTTTTAAACCTATTTTATGGCTTGTTTCTAAATGGTATTTTACACAATCGTCGCAGCGTAAAACAGCAGAGGCTACCAAACCTAAAAGTTCTTTGGTTTTAACATCTAAAGCGCCTTCTGCGTAAGCGTTAGTATCTAAATTAAAAATACGCTTAATCACTTTATTATTATCAGCTAAAATATTATCGTTCATTTTAGCACGATAGTCATTAAATTCTTTAACTATATCAGACATGTTGTTTTTCTTTTCGTTTTTGATTTTTTACCACAATTTTTGAAATATAAATACTTACTTGGTATAATATTAAAATAGGGATAGCTACTATAACTTGACTCGCAATATCTGGAGGTGTAATAATTGCTGAAAGAATTAATACAATAACCAACGCATACTTTCTATATTTTCTTAATATCTCTGGAGTAACCAATCCTATTTTAGTTAAAAAGTAAATGATAATTGGTAACTCGAAAATTAATCCAGATGCCAAAGCAGAAGAACGTACTAGTGCTATATAAGAACTTATATCTATTTGATTATCTACTAAATCTGAAATGCTGTAATTGGCTAAAAAATTAAGCGATAAAGGTGTTACAATATAATAGCCAAACAATACGCCTAAAAAGAATAAGAGTGATGAAATAATTATAAAACCACGAGAATGTTTACGTTCGCTACTATGCAATCCAGGACTAATAAACTTCCATAATTGATAAATAATATAAGGAAATGAAATAACAAAACCAGCAAGAATCGCGGTCCAAATATCGGCTGAGAATTGCCCTGCCATAGTACGATTTTGTATAATCATTGGCATTTCATCAGCACAAAAGGTGGTGTCAAGACCTATAAAATTTGCCGTTTCACATAGAAAATGATAAGTTGGAAAACTCATGTGCAATGGCGCAAAAATAATACTGTCAAAAATAAAACGACTAAAAATAAAGGCTAGAGTAGCAACTATAACAACTGCTATACAAATTCTGATTAAGTGCCATCGTAGATCTTCAAGATGATCTAAAAAAGACATCTCATTAATATCTTTTTTTGCCATTATATTATGCCTTCTTTAATTAAATCGTGTAAATGAACTACTCCCGCATATTTGCCATCTTCTTCAACTAGAAGCTGTGAGATGTCATTTTTTTCCATAACATCTAAAGCGTCAACGGCCATAGCATCTGCATTAATACTTTTTGGATTTGCTCCCATAATATCTTTAGCTGTTAATTTAGAAAAGTCATCAACTTTGGTTAACATTCTACGTAAATCACCATCGGTAATAATACCAATAATTTTATCATTTTCAACTACAGCAGTTACACCAAGCATTTTTTCGGTAATTTCCACAATAACCTTTTTTATACTAGTGTCTGGGTTTACTTTAGGTTTTTCGTTAACTGAAGAAATATCTTGAACACGTAAATAAAGTTTTTTACCTAACGCACCACCTGGATGATATTTTGCAAAGTCATTACTTGAAAAACCTCTTAATTCTAATAAACATATAGCAAGCGCATCACCAATAACTAATTGAGCAGTTGTACTAGTAGTAGGTGCTAAATTATGTGGACAAGCTTCTTTTTCGACAAAAGCATTTAAAATATAATTAGCCTGTTGTCCTAAAAAAGAATCTTTATTTCCAGTAATAGCAATCATTTTGTTTTTGGCACTCTTTATTAAAGGAACAAGTACTTTAATTTCTGGGGTGTTACCACTTTTAGAAATACAAATTACGATGTCATCTTTAAGTATTAGTCCTAAATCGCCATGAATAGCATCTGCCGCATGCATAAAAATAGAAGGTGTACCTGTAGAATTAAGTGTTGCTACAATTTTATTTGCAATAATGGCACTTTTACCAATTCCTGTTATAATTACACGTCCTTTAGAGTTGTAAATAAGCTGTACAGCTTCTGCGAAATCATCATTTATAAGGTTAGACAAATTTAAAATAGCTTCGCTTTCCATTTTAATAGTTTGCTTAGCTATATTAATAATAGAATTTTTGTCTTTCAAAATTTATTATTTTTTAGTTGATTTTTTAAAGTTTTTGTTATCTTTAGTGATAGCCAAATTGAATTTTGTTGTAATTTGGATTTTCGTTACAAAACTAACGAAAAAAAATATGAGGGTTCTTCAAATGCATTACTAAATTAAACGATATGTTTTTTTTGATGTATGTTGGAGTTTTAATTAAGAAAATAAATTTTTATATAATTCATGTTGATAGCAAAAAGTGACTTACATGCTGCACTAAAAAAATACTTTGGGTTTAATAAATTCAAAGGTCTTCAAGAAAATGTTGTAGAAAGCATTTTATCCGGAAATCATACATTTGTAATCATGCCAACAGGAGGCGGCAAATCGCTCTGTTACCAATTACCAGCGTTAATGCAAGAGGGAACAGCCATTGTTGTTTCTCCTTTAATTGCATTAATGAAAAATCAAGTAGATGCCATTAGAGGTATTTCTAAAGAAGATGGTGTAGCGCATGTACTTAACTCATCCTTAAATAAAACCGAAGTAAAGCAAGTAAAGGAAGACATTGTAAATGGTGTTACTAAGTTGCTTTACGTAGCGCCAGAATCCTTGACTAAGGAGGAAAATGTAGAGTTTTTAAGATCTGTAAAAGTTTCTTTTATGGCTATTGATGAGGCGCATTGTATTAGTGAATGGGGACATGATTTTAGACCAGAATACAGGAATTTACGCCATATTATAGGGCGCATAGGAGATAATATACCTATTATTGGTCTAACAGCTACTGCTACACCAAAAGTTCAAGAGGATATTATTAAAAATCTTGGTATTGCAGGTGCAAATACTTTTAAAGCATCGTTTAACAGGCCTAATTTATATTACGAAGTTCGTCCAAAAACAAAAAATGTAGATGCAGATATTATTCGGTTTGTAAAGCAAAATGATGGAAAATCTGGAATAATTTATTGTTTAAGTAGAAAACGTGTTGAGGAATTAGCGCAAGTGCTTCAAGTAAATGGTGTTAAGGCCGTGCCATATCATGCTGGTTTAGATGCTAAAACAAGATCAAGTCATCAAGATAAATTCCTTATGGAAGATGTGGATGTTGTGGTTGCAACTATAGCATTTGGTATGGGAATAGATAAACCTGATGTGCGTTTTGTAATTCACCATGATATTCCTAAAAGTATTGAAAGCTACTATCAAGAAACAGGTAGAGCAGGACGAGATGGAGGCGAAGGACACTGTTTAGCATATTATGCTTATAAGGATATTGAGAAATTAGAAAAATTCATGTCTGGAAAACCCGTTGCAGAACAAGAAATTGGACAGGCTTTATTGCAAGAAGTTGTAGGTTTTGCTGAAACTTCTATATCTAGAAGAAAGTTTATCTTACATTATTTTGGTGAAGAATTTGATAATGAAACAGGAGATGGTGGAGATATGGATGATAATGTACGTCATCCTAAAAAGAAACACGAAGCCCAAGATGATGTTGAATTACTTTTAGAAACCATACAGAATACTAACGAAAAATATAAATCTAAAGATTTAGTAAGTGTTATTACTGGAAAAGAAAATGCTTTAATAAATTCTCATAAAACGAACGAACAGCCATTTTTTGGTAAAGGAAAAGATAAAGACAAAAAATATTGGATGGCTCTATTAAGGCAAGTTTTAGTTGCTGGCTATCTTAAAAAAGATATTGAGACTTATGGTATTATTAAGTTAACCAAAACAGGTGAAAACTTTATAAAAAAACCAGAATCTTTCATGATGACTGAGGATCATATTTTTGAAGGAGAACAAGAAGATGGAACTATAATCACTGCTGCAAAAGGAGGAGGTGCTGTTGCAGATGAGGTTTTAATGGGGATGTTAAAGGATTTACGTAAAAAGAATGCTAAAAAGTTAGATATTCCACCATTTGTTATTTTTCAAGATCCATCACTGGAAGACATGTCTTTAAAATACCCAATTAACTTAACAGAATTGGCCAATGTTCATGGTGTTGGAGATGGTAAGGCCAAAAAGTATGGAAAAGATTTTGTTAATTTAATAGCGAAATATGTTGAAGAAAATGACATTATTCGTCCAGACGATTTAGTTGTTAAATCCACAGGAATAAACTCAGCAAACAAACTTTATATTATTCAAAATATTGATAGAAAATTACCTTTAGATGATATTGCATCTTCAAAAGGTATGTCTATGGGAGATTTCATAAAAGAAATGGAAGCCATAGTTTACTCAGGTACAAAATTGAATATAAATTATTGGATTGATGATATTTTAGACGAAGATCAGCAAGAAGAAATTCACGATTATTTTATGGAATCTGAAACAGATAATATAGATAAAGCAATTGAAGAATTTGATGGGGACTATGATGATGAAGAACTTCGTTTATATCGTATAAAATTTATTAGTGAAGTGGCTAATTAGTAATGTGCTTTTTTTAGTTTATAATAATTAGTAATAAAAACCAGAAATCATTTTACCTTAATCCTTTTTCAATTCCTTATCTTTGCACTTTCTTAAAAATTAGAACAATGCAAGACGGATTATACGCAAAATTTAACACAACAAAAGGAGAAATTCTTGTTGCTTTAGAGTACAAAAAAGCACCTGGAACAGTAGGTCACTTTGTAGCTTTAGCTGAAGGGAACTTAGAAAACAAGGTAAAACCACAAGGAACTCCTTATTATGATGGTTTAAAATTTCATAGAGTAATACCAGATTTTATGATTCAAGGTGGTTGCCCACAAGGATCAGGATCTGGAAACCCAGGTTATCAATTTGATGATGAATTTCATCCAGATTTAAAACACGATGGTCCAGGAGTATTATCTATGGCAAACGCAGGTCCTGGAACTAACGGAAGTCAATTTTTTATAACACACATTGAAACAGCTTGGTTAGATAATAAACATACTGTTTTTGGTAAAGTGGAACATGGACAAGAAGTTGTTGACACTATTGCACAAGGTGATAAAATTGAAACTTTAGAAATTGTTCGTGTTGGTCTAGATGCTGAAAAGTTCAATGCTGTTGAATCTTTTAGAACTTTTGAAGGTTCAAGAGAAAAAAGATTAGCTGAAGCTAAAGCTACTGGAGAAGCAGAATTAGATAAGCTTGCAGCTGGTTTTAAAAAAACAGAAAGTGGTTTACGTTATCAAATTATACAAGAAGGTAATGGTGCCAAAGCAGAAAAAGGTAAAACGGTTTCTGTTCATTATAAAGGGCAATTATCAGATGGAACTGTTTTTGATTCTTCTTACAAACGTAATGAGCCTATAGATTTTCCATTAGGAATGGGACAAGTGATTTCTGGTTGGGATGAAGGTATTCAACTTTTAAAAATAGGAGATAAAGCACGTTTTGTTATACCTAGCCATTTAGGTTATGGTAGTAGAGGTGCAGGTGGTGTTATACCACCAGATGCTACTTTAGTTTTCGATGTAGAGTTGATGGATGTGAAATAAAAATAATCTATTACTAATAATATTAAAAAAGCACCTATTTTAAATAGGTGCTTTTTATTTGAAATTCCATATAACTAAATATTCAATTGGTTGGTCGACTATATTTCATACTTTTCTTACGTTATATTATTTTTGTAATATGATAAGTGTTAAAGATTCAGATTTTTTTAAGGAGGTTATTAAGGAGTTTAATTACTCTTTTGGTAACGTATATGTGTTTGAAGAATTTGTTATTTCCGAATTAAATCATGGAGAAACTATTGGTTGGGAGCAAACTAAATTAATAGTTGATGATGTAACATTGTTCTTTAATTCCAATGGCGAAAACGTTATTTACATAGCTAATAGGATTAATTCTTATTCTGTAGTAGCTACAGATTGGCTCAAGTTTTTAAAACAAAGATATTCTCTCAAAGCGTATTGCATAGTTTCGGGAAACAATGTTGGGAGCATAAATTCTACAATAGAAAAATTATTCTTCAATAAAAAAATAAAGCACTTTAAAACGCTTTATGAGGCAGTGAATTTTGTGAAAATCGGTTTATTAGAAATTGCATAACAATTCTTTATATTTGCTCTTATGACAGAGCAAGAATTACAAAAACTTAAATATCCTATTGGAGAATTTAATAGCACGAGTAATATTTCAAAACAAAATATTGAAAGCTGGATATCTATTTTAGAATACTTTCCTAACAGACTTGAAAAATTAGTTTCAGGTTTAACAGACGAGCAATTAAATACGGTTTATAGGTCAAATGGTTGGACCATAAGGCAAGTAGTTCATCATCTTTCAGATAGTCATCATCACAGTTATAATCGTTTTAAATGGGCTTTAACAGAAGATAAGCCTGTTATAAAAGCTTATCATGAAGAGCGTTGGGCAGAACTTCTTGATGCTAAAACCGCTCCAATAGAAATGTCGTTACTTCATTTAAAAGCTATTCATGCTAAATTAGTTTACTTACTTAAAACTTTAAATGATGATGATTTAAATAAGTGTTTTATACATCCAGAGACAAATAGTGAAGTTCTGTTAAAAAAAAATATTGGTATTTATGCATGGCATAGTAACCACCATTATGCGCATATTGAAAATTTATTAAAACGTAATAATTGGCTTTAATATTTATCCATGATTAGAAATGTACATATCGAAGATGCTCAACAATTGGTTGATATTTATAATTATTATGTGTTAAATACTATTGTTACTTTTGATGATGTCCCATTTACAAATGAAGACTTTAATGAAAAAATAAACACCATATCAAAGTCATTTCCATTTATTGTATTTGAAGAAGATGATAAAATTTTAGGTTATGCCTACGCAAATAAATGGCGAGAAAAACCTGCATATAAGCAAACTGTTGAAAGCACAGTGTATTTGCATCATGAAGCCCAAGGCAAGCAAATAGGAACAAAATTGTACACCGAACTTTTGGCAGAATTAAAAAATCAAAATTATCATGTTATTGTTGGTGGCTTAACCTTACCAAATGATGCTAGCGTAAAGCTACATGAGAAATTTGGGTTTAAGCAAGTTGCTCATTTTAAAGAGGTTGGGTTTAAGTTTAATAAGTGGCTTGATGTTGGCTTTTGGCAATTAAATTTATAATTATTTTTTCCATTTAATATTGCAGCCAATACTTGGTTTTTGAGTTGCCGTATTTTCTCTGTTTTCAAGTAAACAATCTAAAGCATGTTTTAAGTCTTTTCCTGTTACAGGAATACCATTTCCCGGTCTAGAATCATCTAATTGTCCTCTATAAGTTAGTTTTAAACCCTTATCAAAAATGTAAAAATCTGGTGTACAAGCAGCATCATAGTTTTTTGCGACTTTTTGTGTTTCATCATATAAATAAGGAAATGGGTAGTTTTCCTTTTTGGCGTGAAGTTTCATTTTATCAGGAGAGTCTTGAGGGTAATTAACAACATCATTACTAGAAATAGCAATAAAACCAATACCCTTTTTATAGTAAGTGTTAGCTAAAGCTACAACTTTAGAATTAACGTGAATAACAAAAGGACAATGATTACAAATAAACATGACTACAGTTCCTTTATCTCCTTTTATTTCTTGAAGTGATAACATTTTTTGAGATACGGTATCAAATAAATTAAAATTTGGAGCTTTAGTTTCTAATGGGAGCATATTTGATGGAGTATTTGCCATAATAATAAGTTTTTATTCAAAGTTCGGGATAATTTGTATTTTTAAAAAATGAACAATACAATAACTTTTGAAGATTTTGCTAAAGTAGATTTAAGAGTCGGGACTATTATTGAGGTTAACGATTTTCCTGAAGCTAGAAATCCAGCTTATCAATTAACTATAGATTTTGGAGATTTAGGCATAAAAAAATCTTCAGCTCAAATAACAACACTTTATAAAAAAGAAGATTTGTTGCAAAGACAAATTGTTGCAGTTATAAATTTTCCTAAAAAACAAATTGCTAAATTCATGAGTGAATGTTTGGTTTTAGGAGCTGTTAATGGTAAAGATGTAATTTTGTTAAATCCAGAGAACAAGGTTAAAAACGGAAGCCTAGTCGCTTAAAATATGCTAGAGTTAGATCAAGTAAAAATTAATTTTGATAGCGCTGGATTATGGATTTTAAATATAGCACTTGCAGTTGTTATGTTTGGGGTTGCATTGGGAATAAAAATTGATGATTTTAAACAACTAATTAAAACCCCTAAAATACTTTTTGTTGGAATATTATCTCAGTTTGTATTATTACCATTATTAACGTTTGTCTTAATTATACTTATTAAACCACAACCAAGTATTGCCTTAGGTATGATTATGGTTGCGGCTTGCCCTGGTGGAAATATCTCTAATTTTATGACACATTTAGCAAAAGGCAATACAGCTTTATCAGTAAGTTTAACTGCTTTTGCAACACTTATTGCAATTTTTATGACGCCTCTTAATTTTCAATTTTATGGAAGTTTGTATGAGCCAACCGCTAGTATATTGAAAGATGTAGAATTAAATCCTATAGAATTAATAAAACTTGTGCTTTTAATTTTGGGTATTCCTTTGGTTTTAGGGATGTTTTTAAGGTACAAGAATGAGGCATTTGCTAATAAGATGGTGAAAATTTTAAAACCATTTTCAATAACAATATTTGCGCTAATTGTAGTTATAGCCTTTTCAAAAAATATTCATGTTTTTAATAATTTTATACATTATGTTTTACTTATAGGTGTTTTACACAATTTATTGGCAATTCTTTTAGGTTTTATGGTTGCAAAATTATTTAGGTTATCATTTGTAAATCAAAAAACGCTAGCTATTGAAACAGGAATCCAAAACTCTGGATTAGGTTTGTTATTGATATTTACATTTTTTAATGGACTAGGAGGAATGGCAATTTTAGCAGCTTTCTGGGGTGTTTGGCATATTTTATCTGGGTTAACTTTGGCTTTTTATTGGTCTAGAAAATCCTTAAAGCAAAAAGTAGCTTGAAAAAGATTTGGTTATATAGTGTTAGAAGTTATATAAAACTTGGGTTGTTTTTCTACTTCAGAAGGATAACCATTCATAATGTAAAGTCGATTCCTAAAAACAAACCTGTTTTGTATTTAGCAAATCATCAAAATGCCTTATTAGATGCTCTTTTAATAGCTGTATATAGCCAACGGTTTTCATATTTTTTAACAAGAGCAGGTGTATTTAAAAGTGGTTTTGTTAGTAAATTGCTTAATAGTTTACAAATGCTACCTGTATATCGTATTAGAGATGGATGGAATAATTTATCAAATAATACCGCAATTTTTAATACCTGTGCAGATTTATTTAATAAAAAGGAAGCTGTTGTAATTTTTCCAGAGGGAAATCACAATCTAAAACGAAATGTAAGGTCTTTAAGTAAGGGGTTTACACGAATAATTTTTGAAACTTTTGAGAAATATCCTAATATAGATTTACAGTTAATTCCTGTAGGCTTAAATTTTATTAATGCAGAAAAATTTCCTGATAGCGCATCTTTATACTTTGGAAAACCATTGAATGCTAAAGATTTTGTGTTAGAAAACAAAAATGAAGCGGCAATAGTTTTAAGGGAGAGAATTCAATTAGAAATTTCTAAACTCACAACACATATTCCATCTGAAGGTTATGATGAAACTCTCCATAAACTTAATAGTTTAAATGTTGATTTTTTAAACCCTACAAGTGTAAATAAAACTATTGCTGGAAATTTTAAAAATTACCCATCAGTAAAATCTAATACATTTAGTGCTTTCAAGCCATTTTTTAAATCTTTATTAATTATATTATTAATTGCACCTTATTTAGTTTGGAAATTTATGGTGCAACCAAAAATTAAAGAAATAGAATTTGTATCTACATTTAGGTTTGTTATGGCTATTACTTTAGTTCCTATTTGGATCTTAATTATAGCATTAGCACTAGGTTTTAACTTAGATTGGCCAATGAGTTTAGCGTATGTATTTTTAGTTTTATGTTTAGCTTTAATTACAGTTAAAGCATAAAAAAATCCGTTACACTTTAATGCAACGGATTTATATAAGTATTATTGAAATGAATTATATATCATCAAAATCTA
Source organism: Flaviramulus basaltis (assembly GCF_900114265.1). Classification (GTDB taxonomy): domain Bacteria; phylum Bacteroidota; class Bacteroidia; order Flavobacteriales; family Flavobacteriaceae; genus Flaviramulus; species Flaviramulus basaltis. Next base: position 1,161,412 of record NZ_FPKV01000002.1, on the reverse strand, counting down.
TGTCAGTAAAGCTTTCTGGTGTTTTTAGTTCTGGTTCAGTAACTTTAGATGTATCATCATCATATTCCTTTTTAAAGTCTTTTTGATGGCGCTCACTAATAACTTCATCCCCTTTCTCATTAATAATGTAATCTGTCATTTCAGATAGAATATCTTTAAATTCAGAAAAATCTTCTTTATAAATATAAATTTTGTGCTTTTTGTAATGGAATGAACCATCATCGTTTGTGAATTTTTTACTTTCTGTAATAGTAAGATAATAATCGTCTGCCTTTGTTGCTCTAACATCAAAAAAGTATGTACGTCTTCCTGCTCTTAATACTTTTGAAAAAATTTCCTCTTTCTCCATCATATCATTATTCATATTTGAATTGAAATTTGTTTGGTTATCATTTATGTTGTAGAATCAAAAATCTAAAAAAAAACCGATACAAACCAATAAATCATGAAGTTTCTTTTTAAAATATTGATTTTTATTGCATTAAATTGAGTAAAATGCGTTCTATCAGGCTATAATTTAATGATTTAAATTTTATTTAGATTCGGTTTCACTAAGCTGTTTTAAATATAGATGTTTGTAGTAGCCATCTATATTTATAAGGCTACTATGAGTACCTTCTTGAACAATTTTACCGTTATCTAAAACAATTATTTTATCTGCATTTTTAGCTGATGAAACTCTATGACTAACAATAATTGATGTTTTTCCTTTTGATATTTTTTTGAGATTTCTTAATATTTTTTCTTCAGTTTCAGTATCTACTGCAGATAGGCAATCATCAAACAACAAAATTTTAGGTAATTTAATAATGGCTCTAGCAATAGAAACGCGTTGTTTTTGGCCTCCAGAAAGTGTAATACCTCTTTCTCCTAAAATAGTGTCATAACCATTTTTGAATTTTGCTATATTTTTATGTACTTGAGCATTTTTTGCAGCTTCAATAACATCTTCATCGGTAGCATCTTGTTTTCCAAATCTAATATTGGTTTTAATTGTATCAGAAAACAAAAAGGCATCTTGCGGCACATAGCCAATACTATCTCTTAATTCATTCAAATTAAGTTTATTAATCTCAGTATTATTAATAGTAATTGAGCCTTCATCAATATCATATAATCTTCCAATTAAATCAAGAATAGTAGACTTTCCAGAACCTGTTTTTCCTAAAATCGCTAATGTTTCACCTTCTTTAATCTTAAAACTAATCCCTTTAAGGGCTTGAATATTAGTGTCATCGTAAGTGAAATGAACATTATTAAAATCTATGTTTCCAGTTATTTTAGTATGTGTGTTAACAGCGTTTTTTATTTCTGGTTCAATTTTTAAAAACTCATTTATTCGTTTTTGTGAAGCTTCTGCTTGCTGCACAATAGAGGTAACCCAACCTACTGTTGCAACTGGCCATGTTAGCATATTTACATACATAAGAAATTCTGCAATGGTTCCTATACTATCTATTTCACCATTAATATATTGCATGCCGCCAATGTAAATAACAAATAAATTACTCGTACCAATAAGTAAAACCATCATTGGAAAAAACCAAGCTTGTATTTTTGCTAAATCTATTTGTTTCTCTTTACTTTCTGACGCAAGTGTTTTAAAATTTATTGATGTTTGTGGCTCAATACCATAGGCTTTTATGACCGAAATACCACTAAAGGATTCTTGTGTAAACGTAGAAAGCTTAGATAAATATTGTTGTACAATAGTACTCCTGTTATGAATTTCCTTACTTAATTTATATATAATAACCGATAAAATTGGTAATGGTATAATAGTATATAGTGTTAGCTTTGGCGAAGCATTATACATATATATTATAACCATAATTATAAGTGTAATTGTATTAATGCTATACATAATTGCGGGACCTGCATACATACGTACTCTAGATACATCTTCAGTAATGCGGTTCATTAAATCGCCGGTTCTATTTTTCTTATAAAAATTTAAAGAAAGTTTTTGGTATTGGTCGTAAACTTCATTTTTTAAATCAAATTCTATGTAACGAGAAACGTTTATAATAGTTTGTCTCATAAAAAAAGTAAGAATAGCACCAACAAGCGCTGCTCCAACAATGTATAGAATAGCTTCAAATAATTCGGTTTTAAAAACATCTTTGGATATAGTTCCTTCAAAATAGTTTTCAATAACTAAAAATATTTTCTTTACGTATCGAGGCGTAAAAAGTAAAAACAACCTAGCAATAATAGTAATTATTATGCCTAATAAAATGTGTGTTTTGTATTTTAAAAAGTACTTATTTAAGTGTTGTAATTCTTTCATTTATTATTCTAAAGATAGAAGAGCAAATATAAGTTATTAATGATAATTAATTTGGTTAGAGTAGAGGTGCAATTGTTAAAGATAGCTTAAAATACATGATGATAATTATTTGAAAAATTAAGTGCGTTTTTTTAAATATAGTGTTATTTTTGCACCGAGAAAACCAAAATAAATCTCATTCTTTAATTAAAGTTCTTTGTAATTATGCTAAACAGAAGACATATACGCGTAAAAGTAATGCAAACCATGTATGCTTTTAAAGGTAGTGAAAGTGATGATTTTAGTAAAGACCAAAAGTTTTTACTGTTTAGTATAGATAATATGTACAACTTGTACCTTTTATTAGTCTCGTTATTAATTGAAGTTCAAAAAAGAGCTGAAGACGATTTACAAAAAAAGCAAAAAAAACATCTTGCAACAAAGGAAGATAAAGATCCAAACAGAAAGTTTGTTAATAATCAACTATTAAAGCTTTTAGCTGAGAATATTGGGCTTAAGGACCACTTAGAAATGCATAAAGTTAATAATTGGAAGTTAGATCAAGAATATGTAGACGTTGTTTTTAAAGCAGTAGTTGCTAGTGATTTATATGAAGAATATATGAAAACTAGAACTTCAGATTTTAAAGAAGACAAAGATTTTATTGTTGATGTTTATAAAGATATTATAGCGCCAAATGATAAGCTTTACGAATATATTGAAGATAAAAATCTAACTTGGCTTGATGATCTTCCAACAGTAAATACTACAATTTTAAAACTTTTAAGAAAAGTAAAAATAACTTCAGCAGAAAATCATTTTACCCCAAAATTATATAAAGATATTGAGGACAAAGAGTTTGCTATTAATTTGTTTAGAAAAACACTTTTAAATAGAACTTCAATAAATAAAGAAATTGAGCTTAAAACTCAAAATTGGGATACAGACAGAATTGCCAATGTTGATTATGTTTTATTGCAAATGGCTATTTGTGAGGTAAGAAATTTTCCGTCAATTCCTGTAAAAGTAACTATTAATGAGTATTTAGAAATATCAAAAGAATATTCAACACCAAAAAGTAGCATATTTATTAATGGTATTTTAGATAAATTGGTAAAAGAATATGAAGCTTCAGGGGAATTGAAAAAAATAGGACGTGGTTTGCTTTAATTTCTGTTAAGAAGGACTTAAAAATTTTAATACGTTTAAATAATTACTATTTTTACAAATCAAATAAAAATTAAAATAACAATCATGAAAAAAGTAATATTAGGATTAAGCACATTATGCTTAATAGCCTTTACATCATGTAAAGAAAATGCCGCTAATAAAATTGAAGAGAGTAATGTAGCTGCTGCAGCTGTTAGAGATGCAAGTGCATCAAAATTCCCTGTTATTGAGTTTGATAAAAAAGAACACGATTTTGGAGAAATTGAAGCTAAGACTCCAGTTGAAACTAGTTTTAAATACAAAAACACAGGAGATGCTCCATTAGTAATTACAGATATTAAAAGTTCTTGCGGTTGTACTGTGCCTCAAGATTGGAGCAGAGAGCCATTAGCACCTGGTGCAGAAGGACAATTTACTGTTAAGTTTAATGGAAGTGGTACTAACAAAGTATCGAAAACAATAACAGTTACAGCTAATACTGAAAAAGGATCAGAAATGGTTAAAATTACAGCGTTTGTTAAACCAGACCCTAATGCAGTTAAACCAACAATACAAGCTAAGAGCTAAATATAAAAATAATGGGAGAAGGAGGAATAGGTAGTTTATTACCGTTTGTTTTAATGTTTGTAGTTGTGTATTTTTTTATGATTGCACCACAAATGAAAAAGGCAAAAAAAGAAAAGAAATTTGCCGCAGAATTAAAACGAGGTGATAAAGTAGTTACTAAAAGTGGTTTGCATGGTAAAATAGCAGATTTAAATGACAAGGATAATAGTTGTATAATAGAAACTATGTCTGGGAAATTAAAGTTTGAACGTTCTGCAATATCTATGGAAATAAGCTCAAAACTTAACGCACCTGTAAAATAAATAATCAATTTATATTGATTTTAAAAAGCTCCCGTTTGGGAGCTTTTTTTGTTTAGGATTCCATTTTGTATTTATCTTAACAAAGCTTACTTGATATTGGCATTCCATTTTTGTAAGTTTGCACCATGGGAAAAGGAATACATGAAAAGCAGAATAACAGAATCTTCAATTTTAATTTTCTAGTTTTTAGAAATCAGTCTGCTAAATTCATTCCTCCTACCTTTTAATAAAGGTTTTTTACAATCCTATCTTTCAAACACGTTTTAACTAACTATTTGCTTTTTTAGCATTTAGTTAATACTCTATTTTATTTTTTAACACATTGTATCACATTTACTTTTATTAGATGTGATTTGTAATAACTTAATTTAATGAGCATAAGAACTTTCGATGCTTTTTCAAGATTATCAATTAATGATATAAATCGTATAACTAATTTTTTATTTGAATACTCAGGTAAATTTAGAGATAGTAAAAGCGCTATAAAAAAATCAATTTTATATGCGGCAAAAGAGATTTCTGGCTTAGGAGGTTATGTGTTTGTTAAAGAAGAAAAAAGTGAAATATTAGGTGCTATAGTTGTGAATAGAACGGGAATGAATGAATATATACCCGAAAACATATTGGTTTATATAGCGGTTAAAGAAGCAGAAAGAGGTAAGGGTATTGGTAACGAATTAATAAAACACACCAAAAAATATTGTAGAGGAGATATTGCAATACATATAAATACAGATAATCCTGCAATCAAGTTATTTGAAAAAGAGGGTTTCAAAGCGAGAAATATAGAAATGAGATTGACTAGATAAGCAATCTTGAAAATTAAATTAGAAAAACAAATAAATGAAAATTATACACGTAAGAAGAAAAACAATATACGAAAAACGTCATTCTGTAAAAATGGGAGAATTAACCACAAAAGTAACTTATATAAAAAAATACTTATTAGGGTTACCCATTAAAACCATGCATAAATATCGTGAAACATATTATGGAGAGGTGAAAGACACTAAGGATTGTATGTTATTTATCTAGTAGATTATTAAAATAAAAAAACCAACAAACAAAACACATGAAAGTACTAGTAATTGGAGCAGGTAATATGGGACTTACATATGCCGAAGGTATGTCTAAATCAAGACTTCTTAAAAAGAAGAATATTATGGTTTTAGATAAATCTGAAGTTAAACTTGAAGAACTTAATCAAATGGATCATTTTGATGCCTTTGAAAAGTTAGACGATTGTGTTCCTGAGGCAGATATTATTTTTATTGCAGTGAAACCTTATCATGCAGAAGCTTTATTTAAAGCCATAAAACCATTAGTAAAACCGCAGCAAATAATTATTTCGATTATGGCTGGTGTTACTATAGCATCAATAAAAGAAATTACAGGATTAGAAAAAATAGTTAGAGCAATGCCAAATTTACCAGCTCAAATAGGTAAAGGTTTAACCTCATATGTTATTTCACCCGAGGTATCTAGAATTGAAACATTAACTGTTGAAAGCTTATTAGATACAACAGGTAAATCCATACAAGTTAGTAATGAACAATTAATTGATGCATCAACTGGAATATCAGGAAGTGGACCAGCTTATGTATTCTATTTTATGCAAAGTATGATGGAAGCGGCATTGCAAATGGGGTTTTCTAAAAATGAATCTACTGTTTTGGTAAGTCAGACTTTTTCAGGAGCTGTTGAGCTTTTTAATCAATCTAATTTATCACCAAATTCTTGGATGGAAAAAGTAGCTTCAAAAGGTGGTACTACTCGTGCAGCATTAGATTCAATGGATGATAATAATATAAGTGAATTAATAAAAGAAGCGGCTTTTGCGGCTTTTAATCGCGCAGTCGAACTCGGTAAAGAACATTAAAATGTATAAAGAAAGAATAGTTATTAAAGTTGGTACCAACGTAATGACTAATAAAGATAATAGAATTGTAAGGCCTGTTTTAAGACGTTTAGTCAAGCAAATAGCCGAACTTTATGAAAGAGATATTATTACAATATTGGTGTCTTCGGGTTCTGTAATAGCAGGAAAAGAAGTTTTAGGAAAGTCAAAAATTAAGAATAAAACACAAAGGCGTCAAGTATATTCTGCTATAGGTCAACCAAGAATGATGCGATTATATTACAATATTTTTCATGATTTTGGAATGAAATGCGCCCAGGTATTACCTACAAAAAGAGATTTTAGTCCTGGTGTACATAGAGAAAATATGGTTAATTGTTGTGAAGGTTTATTGGCAGAAGGAGTTATTCCTATTGCAAATGAAGATGATGCTGTGTCTGTAACCATGTCTATGTTTTCAGATAATGATGAACTTGCAAGTTTAATTGCTCAATTAATGAATGCAGATAAGCTTATAATTTTAACAGATATTGATGGACTTTATTCAGGACATCCAGATGCTGAAAACAGTAATCTTATAAAAAATGTAAAACCAGAGGAAAACTTAAATAAATACATAAAAGATAATAATAAAGCTGAAGAAGAAGGTAGAGGTGGTATGGGATCTAAGTTAGATTATGCGCAACAAGCTGCTGCAAATAATATTCCAACATATATTGCAAATGGTAAAAAAGACAATACTATTATTGATATTATTGATGGAAAGGCAACGGGTACCAAAGTATCACTTTAGCTAAAAATTACAATTAGCAATTCTTGTATTTATCGTTTAAACCAATGTTTTTTAAAATCATTGGTTTAATTTTTTCCAGTCTAGTTTGTTTTGTGGCATCTCGTTTAGCTGTATCAATATACTCGCAGTATTCGCGTTGTTTGCTAAGGGTTAAAAGTTTAAAGGCATCTAATAAAACAGAATTAGAATTCAATTCGTTTTGTAGTTCTACCGGAATTATAATATCCTTTTTTGTGGTTTTGGATGGCTTAATTTCCTTCCCTAATTTTTGATTTTCTATGACTTCTTTTATATAAGCTAAAACAATATTTTTATCAATTTGGTCAAAAGATTCAAAACGCATTTGCCTTAAAGCCTTGGTCTTATTTTCTTGAGCATTAAGAAGTAAATTATGTTTGTCTTTTAAAAATACGCCATTAAAAAACCAAATGCCAAAATGGTTTTTAAAAGCGCCTAAGCCTATTACATTTTTGCCATCAACACTATAAACAGGAGCATTCCATTTTATGTTTTCTTCTACTTCAGTGGAGTTTAAAATGTTACGTAAAAGAGTTAATTCTTTAGCAAAATGTTCATTATCTTCAATATATTCTTCAACTGAATTTGGTTTTTTCATGAGTTTATTTTAAAGTTGGTTTGAATAGTCTCTTATAAAATAGTTTTTGTTTTACATGCCGATATTTCCCGAATGAAAATTGTAAGTCAACAAAACTAGAGTTAACATTGTTTAAACTAAAATAACAAATGTTTTATTACTGGGTTTCTATTGGCTTTGTAGATATTCCTGCTTTTTACTTGAAGTTCATTTATAAAACATACTTTTTAAAAATATCTTCTAGTGTTTTTTCTGGATCATGGCTTAATCCAGGATGCGTTTTAGAGCTTTGAATAATAGTGCTTCTGCAAGCTGTAAGCCATCGAAATCTATCGGATAATTCTAATTTTCCTATTCTTCCTCCAGAAGCTTCTCCATCGCAAATTAATTTCCAAGCATTTAAATAATCATTAAGAACATCTAACTCAATTTCACATGAAAATGCTTTCAGTTTATCTAGATTTATATGATATTTTATATCTAAAAATTTTTTTCGTTTAGAAAAAAGAATGACTCCAACATTAAAGAATTCTTCTCGTTCTACTTTTGGAACAATTCTAATTATTGCATATTCAAATGTCTGTCTATCTTGCATTTTCGGCTTCTTTAACTAATAAATCAATCTTAGAAAATCGGGTGTTTATAAACTGAATATATGCTTCTTTCATTTCGTTAGTAGTCATAGTGTCAGATTCGCTTTGTAACCAGTCTTCTGGTATGTTAGAAACAATTTCTATGATTTTATCTTGATTAATTAAGTCTTGGATTTCATTTGAAGCTTTGTTTAAATTAGTAGCTTTTTGTAAAAGCACATGGTCTTTAATAAGAGGGAAAGTTCTGGTAAGATGATTTTCCCAATTTTTCCAGTCATGATGAAAATAAAAACTTGCGCCATTATCTATAACCCAAAGTTCATTATTCCAGTGTAATAAATTTGTGTTTTTAGCAGTTCTATCAATATTACTAATAATACTATCTAATAGTACTACTTTTGAAGCAGTCATAGCATCTACATTGCTTACCAAAGGATCAAAAGTGATTGCTCCAGATAAAAAATGCAAACCTAGATTTAAACCAACACTAAATTTTAGTAAGTCTTGAATTTCTTCATCTGGCTCTATCTTACTAAATGAATCATCCAGATTCATAAAAACGAGTTCTGGAACTTTTAAATTAATTGCTCTTGCAATTTCACCACCAATAAACTCTGCTATTAATGCTTTTTTACCTTGGCCAGCTCCTCTAAATTTTAGTACATATAAAAATCCATCATCAGCCTTAACTATAGCTGGGAGTGAGCCGCCTTCCCGCAAAGGATGTACATATTGAATAACATTTACTGTTCTAATATCAATTTTGTTCATAAACGCTAAAAATATAATTTGTGGAACTAAAGTTACTTCTACTTATTTATGTAATTGAAATTTTACAAGAAATAAAGCCACAAAAAAGATGACTATTTCTTTTTTGCAGTTAACTCTGCAATCTTACAAATCACTTCAGTAGCTTTAATCATACTCTCTACAGGCACATATTCGTAACGTCCATGAAAATTATGCCCGCCAGCAAAAATATTAGGACAAGGTAATCCCATATAGCTTAATTGAGAACCATCTGTTCCACCACGAATGGCCTTAATAAGTGGTTCGATATTTAGTTGTTTCATAGCTTCTTCGGCAATGTCTACAATATGCATTACTGGTTCTACTTTTTCCTTCATGTTATAGTATTGGTCTTTTATTTCTGTAACTATAACTTCTTTTCCATATTGCGAATTAAGTTCATTGGTAAGTTTTACCATAACTTCTTTTCTAGCCTCAAAATGCTTTTTGTCATGATCTCTAATAATGTATTGAAGGGTGGTTTCTTCAACATTACCATGTATATCGTGTAAATGGAAAAAGCCTTGATAGCCATCAGTATGTTCGGGAGTTTCCATTCTAGGTAAAGAATTTATAAACTCTTGAGCAATGTACATAGAGTTTATCATTTTTCCTTTAGCATAACCTGGATGAACAATTTTTCCTTTTACTTTTACTACAGCACCAGCAGCATTAAAATTCTCGTATTCTAATTCACCTATTTGACTACCATCCATTGTGTACGCCCAATCTGCGCCAAATTTTTTAACATCAAATTTATGGGCACCTCTACCAATTTCCTCGTCGGGTGTAAAGCCAACACGAATTTTACCATGTTCAATTTCTGGATTATTAATTAAATATTCCATAGCCGAAACAATTTCGCAAATACCGGCTTTATCATCTGCACCTAAAAGTGTAGTGCCATCAGTTGTAATTAGAGTTTGACCTTTGTATTGAAGTAAATCATCAAAATAATCTGGAGATAAAATAATGTTTTCAGCTTTGTTTAAAACAATATCTTTTCCATTATACTTTTCAATTATTTGCGGTTTTACATTGGATCCTGTAAAATCTGGAGACGTATCAAAATGAGAAATAAAGCCAATAACAGGAACTTTATGTTTCACATTACTTGGTAAAGTCGCCATAATATATGCGTTCTCATCAATAGTAACATCTTGCATACCAATGGATTTTAATTCATCAGCTAATTTATTAGCTAAATCCCATTGTTTTTTTGTGCTAGGTGTTGTGTTTGAAGTTGGGTCAGATTCCGTATCAATAGTTACATAACTTACAAAGCGTTTTATAATGTGTTCTTTTGAGATCATATTTTGATAAATATATTTAAAGTATAAGTGAGATGTTCAAGTGCTTTTTAAAGGCTAAAGTTACGATTATTGAAATTTTTATCATTTGAATTGTACAATTTTTTATTTAGACTTATTTTTGCATAAATAATACTGATGTACAAATTATTACTTCGCCCTTTATTTTTTTCATTCGACCCCGAAAAGATTCATCATTTTACATTTTCATTAATAAAAACAACGTCTAAAATTCCTGGATTTTCAGCTTTATTTAGAAGTTTGTATGTTGTTGAAGATGAAAGATTAGAACGAAAACTATTTGGGTTAACATTTAAAAATCCTGTAGGTTTAGCCGCTGGTTTCGATAAAAACGCCGTGTTGTATAATGAGTTAGCAAATTTTGGTTTTGGTTTTATTGAAATAGGAACCGTAACGCCAAAAGGACAAGCAGGAAATCCTAAGAAACGGTTATTTAGATTAAAAGAAGATCAAGGTATTATTAACCGAATGGGTTTTAATAACGAAGGTTTAGAAGCAGCAATCACGCAGCTTAAAAAAAATAAAGGAAAACTTATTATTGGTGGAAATATTGGAAAAAATACAAACACTAAACCAGAAGATTATACCAAAGATTATTTAGAGTGTTTTAATGCACTACATCCATATGTTGATTATTTTGTGCTCAATGTAAGTTGCCCAAATGTAGGAAGTCATGCCAAACTAAATGATAAAGATTATTTAGAAGAATTAATTGGTGCGGTACAAAAAGCCAATATTAAATTTGAAAAGCAAAAACCAATTCTTTTAAAAATAGCTCCAGATTTAAACAACAACCAATTAGATGAGATTGTTGAACTTGTTAAGGATACAAACCTTGATGGTGTTATAGCAAGTAATACATCTACAGATAGAAGCGGTTTGAAAGCCACAGATGATTTACTAGAAAGTATTGGTAATGGTGGTTTAAGTGGGCAGCCAATAAAAGAAAAAAGTACTCAAGTTATAAAATACTTATCTGATAAAAGTAATAAGTCATTTCCAATAATTGGAGTTGGCGGAATTCACTCAGCTAAAGATGCTTTAGAAAAAATTGAAGCTGGGGCAGATTTAGTTCAGATTTATACGGGTTTTATTTATGAAGGTCCTAGTCTTATTAAAAAAATCAATAAAGCTTTACTTAAAAAGTAGTTATTTTATAAACTTTTTGATGACTTTAGAATCATCATTTTCTAACATTAACAAGTAGCTTCCAGAGGCTAAATGGTTAACATCTATTTCTCCGTTTGAAATGATGCCTTTAGAAAGCATTTGACCTTGAAAGTTTGTTACTTGAAAATGTATTGCACTTTCAATTAAAGCTGTTTTTATGAAAATTTTGCCGTTTGAAACAGGATTAGGATAGATTTTTGCATCTGATAATTTATCAATTTGAACGTCTATATCTGAATAATCATTTGCAAATCTATCTGCTATAAATTTGTAATAACTATACATTCTAGAAAATTGTTCTTCTGAAAAATGACTTCTACAAGATTTTCTTGAGTAAGACATGATGTTATCAGTATCTGGATTAAAAACATCGCCATGAGCATCTGTTTCATTTCCTTTATAGTTACATGAACTATCAACATTATCATAGGATAAAGTAGGGTCTGCAGGCGTATCACAAATACCATCACCATCTGTATCACAATTGCTGCCATCAACAAATTCAGTTGTTTGTTTTGTGTTGCTAGCACCATGAGTATGTATTAAAGAGAAAAAATGTCCCATTTCATGAGCTAATGAAGAATCGTTTATTGAACAACTACTTTTCATAACTATAACATTGTTTTTTTCTTCGGTATAACCACAAACACTATCTCCTGACAGATTTTCAATATAATCTATAAAATATATATTTATTGCATTTGGAACATAGTTTGCTTCTATCAAGCTTTTTTCATTTCCTTTTTTAAAATGGCATAGTTGGTCATTATCTATAAAGTTTATCTCTTCATAAAGATAGAAGTTCATGAATGCACTTGAATAAATATCATTTAAGTTAGCAATGGCATCATTAAGATTAGCTTCATTAAGGCCACTAGAACCGTTAGAAAGCCTAACTATGTGAGCTTTTATAGGGATATAATTTAAAGTATTTTTTGATCCTTTTGTTTTGCTAGATTTCTTTTGTGAAAAATCTTTATCAAACCCATTTATTTGATCTTTAATACTATTATAATAATCAATAAATTCTTTTGAAGTAGTTGTTGCACAACTTGGCTCTAATTCATTTTGAGATAAAAGATGAGAACTGTGCGATAAAAATACCGAGAAAAGTAATAATTTAAATTTTAAACTTAAAAGCCTCATTTGGGACAAAACATTTAATCAAATGTATATGTTAATAAAGTTTACAAAGAAAAAAACCGTTGAATGCTGATAAATAATCGTTTAGTATCTAAAATACAAGTTTTTTAGATTAACGAATTATTAATTTTTGAGTTCTAGTATTGTCATTATCATCATAAATACCAAATAATTTTACTAATTAGGCACCTTTTTTTAACTTAGTTAAATAGATTAGATTAAATGAAACTTGCTAGAATAGGTTGTTAAAACTTGTTTTTATAATTATTGCTTAATAAAATTAATAGTATTTTTATCGTCCTATTTTATAAACATGTCAAGTCAAGTAAAAATTATTGAATGCCCACGAGATGCCATGCAAGGAATAAAGCAATTTATCCCAACTTCACAAAAAGTGCAATATATTCAATCGCTTTTGCGTGTAGGTTATGATACTATTGATTTTGGTAGCTTTGTATCACCCAAAGCAATTCCGCAAATGGTTGATACTGCAGAGGTATTATCTCAACTTGATTTAAGTAAAACTACTAGTAAGCTTTTAGCAATTATTGCCAATACTAGAGGAGCGCAAGATGCGAGCAAGTATAAAGAAATTGATTATTTAGGTTATCCGTTTTCAATTTCCGAGAATTTTCAAATGCGTAATACACATAAAACTATAGTGCAATCTGTTGAAACACTTTCTGAGATTTTAGACATTGCTCATATATCAAATAAAGAAGTTGTAGTTTATATTTCAATGGGTTTTGGTAATCCATATGGAGATCCTTGGAATGTTGATATAGTAGGAGATTGGACAGAGAAACTAGCTAAAATGGGGGTCAAAATTTTGTCGTTAAGTGATACTGTTGGAACATCAAACCCAGAAAGTATTGATTATTTGTTCTCAAACTTAATCCCTTTATATCCTAATATTGAGTTTGGTGCTCATTTGCATACAACACCAAGTTCTTGGTTTGAAAAAATTGATGCAGCATATAAAGCAGGATGTAACCGTTTTGATGGTGCCATTCAAGGTTTTGGTGGTTGCCCAATGGCTAAAGACGAATTAACAGGTAATATGCCAACCGAAAAATTATTATCATACTTTACTTCAAAAAAAACAAATTCTTTAAATGCTTTGAGTTTTGAGAGTGCTTACAATGAAGCATCTAAAATATTTAATCATTACCATTAATTTCATGTATTTTTATCTCATGATACGATGGATTGTTTTTCTCTTCCTTTTCATGTTAAATAACACACTTTATGCTAAAGAGTGGGAAAGCTTGAAAGCATATCAAAAAATAACTCAAAAAGAAAATCTGTCACCTTCAGATTGGTTAAAACGCGATAGAAATGAAAATACTTTAGTTTGGAAAGAGGCCAACATATTTAACCTAAAAAATAATTTACCAAAAGAGTATACAAGTATTATACAAAGAAGAGATTTTTATAAATGGCTTTATAGCGAAATAAGTAATAAAGGACATGAGATCCTTTGGATAAATATGGCTTATTTTATATCAAAAAAAATGCATCTGATGGAAGTCTTTCCTTATTCAATATTTTCTAAAAGAAAGATAAAAACTTATGCGAGAGAAGGTAGCGAAACAGTTTTTAATAATGCTTTTGCTGAATTAAATAAACTTTACAATTCGAAATTTATTCTAAAAGAAGAAAAAGCATTAGAATGGGATAAATCAATTTTGAAAAAAGAACAATATATTTGGATAGATAGTGTTTATAAAAAAATGGATGCTAAAAGTTTTAAAACATTAGAATCCATAGCTAGAGGGGAATTTTTATATGGTTTATTAGTTCCCAAAAGTATTCGCTTTAATGGTGATCTTTCTAATGCAGAATCCCGTTATCAATATGCAATTAACAAGCTAAAGCCTTATTGCGAAAACGCTTTACCATAATAGCATAATATCCTAAATAAGTTGTATATTTGCACGCAATTATAACTGTAATTGCATCATGATCGCACATCAAAATAAAATAGTAGGAGAAGGTCTTACTTACGACGACGTACTACTAGTTCCAGCCTTTTCAGAAGTACTTCCGCGAGAAGTTAATATTCAAACAAAATTTACTAGAAACATTACCATAAATGTGCCTATAATTTCGGCTGCTATGGATACGGTTACTGAAAGTAAAATGGCTATTGCTATGGCACAAGAAGGAGGTATTGGTGTATTGCATAAAAACATGTCTATTGAGGCGCAAGCACTTAAAGTACGACGTGTAAAACGTGCAGAAAGTGGTATGATTATAGATCCTGTCACCCTACCAATAACGGCAAAGGTTAAACATGCTAAACAGGCTATGGCAGAACATGGTATTGGCGGAATTCCTATTGTAGATGAAGAAGGTACTTTAAAAGGTATTGTAACCAATCGTGATTTGCGTTTTGAGCATGAAAATAAAAGACCAATTATTGAAGTTATGACAAGTGAAAACTTAGTAACTGCTGCAGTTGGAACTTCTTTACAAGATGCTGAAAAAATACTTCAACAACATAAAATTGAAAAGTTATTAATTGTTGATGATAACTATAAGTTGTCAGGTTTAATTACTTTTAGAGATATTACCAAACTTAGTCAAAAACCAATGGCTAATAAAGACGAATACGGGCGTTTACGTGTTGCTGCAGCAATTGGAGTAACAGGAGATGCTGTTGAAAGAGCAGAAGCTTTAGTGAATGCAGGTGTTGATGCTGTGGTTATTGATACTGCACATGGCCATACAAAAGGTGTGGTAGGTGTTTTAAAAGAAATAAAAGCAAAGTTTCCAAAATTGGAAGTTATTGTTGGAAATATAGCAACAGGAGCAGCTGCAAAATATTTAGTAGAAGCAGGAGCTGATGCTGTGAAAGTTGGTATTGGACCAGGATCTATATGTACAACTCGAGTAGTTGCAGGAGTAGGTTTTCCTCAATTTTCCGCCGTTTTAGAAGTAGCTGCTGCTATTAAAGGTAGTGGTGTTCCAGTTATAGCAGATGGAGGTATTCGTTACACAGGCGATATACCAAAGGCTATTGCAGCGGGCGCAGATACTGTAATGTTAGGATCGCTTTTAGCTGGAACTAAAGAATCTCCAGGTGAAACCATTATTTATGAAGGACGAAAGTTTAAGTCTTATAGAGGTATGGGTTCTGTTGAAGCTATGAAAGAAGGAAGTAAAGACCGTTACTTTCAAGATGTTGAAGATGATATTAAAAAACTAGTACCAGAAGGTATTGTAGGTCGTGTACCATACAAAGGTGATTTATATGAAAGTATTCACCAGTTTATAGGTGGTTTGCGTGCAGGTATGGGTTACTGTGGAGCAAAGGATATTGAAACTTTAAAAGAAACCGGACAGTTTGTAAAAATTACTGCAAGTGGAATAAATGAAAGCCATCCGCATGACGTAACGATTACTAAAGAATCTCCTAATTATTCTAGATAGATTTCTGATGTTAAACGAAATTAGTTGAAAATTTTCACAAAATCAAAAAGATAAGTTAAAATAAAAGCCAGCAACTATTATGTTTGCTGGCTTTTTTATTTGATAGTTACAAGCTGTATGTAAATCCTAAATTAATATTTCTCCCCATATTAAAAATACCATCAGGTTTTAAACGTGATAAATGGTTAATATAAGTTTTGTTTGTTAGGTTGCTCCCTGAAACTGTAACGCTTAATTCATTTTTAAATAATGTAAAGCTACCCCCTAAACCTGCACTTAATAGGGTGTAACCATCTGTATTAGTTTCAAAAGCACTAATGTTGGTTTGCTTAAATGTTGTGCGCAATTTTATAAAAGCATACCCGCTTTTAATCCAAGGCTTTTCAAATTCTAAACGGATAATATTGGTTAGGCTATTAGCTGGAATTAATGGTAAAAAAACATCGTTGGCTTGCTTTCCTGTAACCATTTCAAAGCTGGATTCAATATGTAACCAATCTAAAGGGTGCGGGTGTAAATGGAAACCAAATTCACCACCATACAAATTCGCATCATCTTGTAAATATATAAACACAGGATTCTCGTCAATGAATTCACCGTTAGGTGATATGAATATGTAATTATTTATTTTATTATAAAATCCATTAGCAAATAATTCCACATGTTCATTTTTAAATTCTAAAGCAAGATCTGTTTGAAAATTTTGTTCACTTTTCAAATCGTTATTTCCTATCTCGTATCTATTTGTGCCTTCATGAGTTCCATCTGATGTTAATTCAGATAAGTTTGGTGCTCTAAACCCTGTTGCTAGATTTACTCGAGCAGTGATGTTATTAACTAAGTTTGTTTTAATACCAAATGCTCCATTAAAGCTGTTAAATGTTTTATTAATACTATTTGATACATCAATATTCCTATTGTCAAAACGCGCTCCAAGTTGTACATCGGCTTTTTCAAAATGTATGTGAGTCATTGCTAAAACTCCAACATCATTAGTTGTAGCATCTGGGATTAGTTGTTCTTCACCATAATTGGAATTCACTTGATTCATACCTTGAACGCCTACAATAGTTTCAAATTTACCTAATTTTGCTAAGTTATATTTAACATCATAATTAGCTGTTTTAAGCTTCATATGAAGAGCCGCTTCTAGAACTTCATCTTCTTCCTCATCTTCATTTTCTTCATGATGATGTTCTTCAAACTCTTTTCTGTCATTATAGATAAAGCCTAAGTTGACATCTAATTTAGAATCACCAAAAAACAATGTTGATTTTGAGCTAAACACATGGTTTGTAATATTCTGATAAGGTAATAAAGGCGTTTTGTTTGTTGATTGTTCGCCTATTTCTTCTGGAATTCCTAATTTTGAATTGTTTACATTATAGCGAAATTCAGTTTTAAAGACATTGTTTTGATACCCTAGACCGGCTTTAAAATCTTGCTCTCTAAAGCGTGTATTAGTTACTCTGTAATCTTCAGTTTTATAATCGGCATGTTCTGCTAAACTTCCTCTAAATAAAAATTTAAAATTATTTTCAGACGATTTATAACCTGCGTTAGTACTATAGCCTTGAGTGTTGCTGTAATAATTTCCACTAAAATCTCCGGAAGAGATATTGTTATTAGCAAAGCGTTCTGGATTTAAATACAAAACACCACCTAATGCATCGCTACCATAAAGTAAAGAGGCAGGACCTTTTATAACTTCAACACTTTCAATTCCTGCATCGTTAACCCCTAAACCATGCTCGTCTCCAAATTGCTGATTTTCTAATCGAACACCTTGTGTGTAAACCAAAACCCTATTAGAACTCAACCCTCTAATTACCGGTTTACCAATGCTTAAGCCAGTTGTCACACTTTCAACTCCAGCAATGTTTGTAATGCCGTCTGCTAATGTTACAGCACCATTTGCTTTTAAATCTTTTATAGATCTTTGTTCAACTTTCATAACATTTTCACTTTGCAGTTTATGAAACGGAGTGGAAACAATAATGCTCTCCATTTCTATTGCTGAAGGCATTAACTCAATTTTGATTTCGTTAGTTGATGGAACTGTTATTGGAAAGGATTGTGTTTTGTAGCCCATCATAGAAAATAGAATGTTGTAATTTCCAGGAGATAAATTTTCGATATTAAACTTACCGTTTTCATCGGTAATTGTACCTTTTTCAAGTTCGGGAAAGTATATGTTTACAAATTCTAATTTCTCATTAGTGTTGGCATCTGTTACAGTACCATGAATTGTATTTTGACTATATATGTTTGTGATTGCTAATAATAGCAATGTGTTTAAAAATAATTTCATATAAATATGTTTAATTTAATATTAATGAATTCCTCAATATTCTGTGTTGAGTTTTCGTTTAAAATGATCATTTTCTCGAAAACGGGAAAATGATTTAAGCTGAAGTTATTTCAGCATATTTTGATAATATTAAATTAGAGAAGGAGGACCCCGAAGTGAAAAATGTAGGCGTTGATATTTGCTTAAGAAAGTGTATTGAGAAACAATTTCCAATGATTTTTCTTGAGGTGAAAATAACTTTAAGAATGAATTACTAAGTGTGAAATTTTGATTGAGTTGAAATTTATGAAAATCACAATCTAAATCTACTTTATGAATATGTGTTGATTGACCACCAACACAAACTTTGTGATTATGATGTGTAAAAATATGCGCAAATTTTATTGCAGTAGGAACTAATAACATTAATGCTAAAGAAAAAGTAATTAGCTTAAAAACGATATGTTCCTTAATTTGATTCATTAATCTACAAAACGTTTTAAGCCTACTCTACGAATCATTTTTTTTTCAAAGTTCCAAAAAAACTTGTGTTGTCCAAATAACCAACCAAAAAAAACTAACATGAATTGATACATTATAAAAAGTAAAACAATGCGCACTAACCAATATCCATAAGTTCCAAAACTGTCGGTAGTAATACTTAATAATTTTAAAATAGGTTTACCTATGTATGATGCTGTTGAGCCTGTTATAGCGAATACTAATAAAATGGCGAAAATTTGCCAATTACTATCAATACCCCAGCGTTTTTTTAATTTGTCCAAAATTTCTATTTGTTGCAAAAATAACTAAAACTAATTTAAATTCTAGGTGTATATGGACCTAACCTTTGTTTGTATTTTAGTTGAAAGTAAATGAAATAGTTGTAAAGTTTATAATTGACTTCATAACCATAATCTATACCTGGTTGATAATCGATTCTTAATTCATACAGGTTTGGATTGTATATTTGCGGCTGAATTACTCGCTGATTCCATTCAATAACATACTGGTAATTTCTGTTTTCTAAAAAAGATTGTGAATAGTAACCTTCAGGTTTTGCAGTGCTAGCTAGCCAAAAATTAAAACCTGGCTCTATTATAATAATCTGGTATTCTAGTTCATCATTTGCAATAGAAACAGTGTCATTTTGCTTAAGACTTTCTAATTGTTCATCAGTTTTTGATGTAATAGGTTTGGTTGAATTGCAATTAAAAATAATTAAACCAATTAATAATATGTATATAAGTTTTTGCATAGCTTTTAATAAGTTTTATTTACCAAATGTATTATATAATAGCATGTTTTTCAATTAAGAATGAGTTAACTATTGTTTTCGTTTAGTTAAACACTATAATATTAAAATTACAAAAATCATTACTTAAATGCTTGTTTTTAAGAGGTTTTAACAAAAAAAAGAGCTAAACGTTAAGTTTAACTCATTTTTGATTATTATTTGTAAAATGGAATTATTTTCTACCAAAAAGCCCACCTAGTAAACCACCAAGGCCACCTTTCTTTTTACTGCCACCTAATACCATACCAGCAACATCATCAATAATACTTCCATCACCATCTGCATCTAAAATAGATTCTAAAAAGCTTTGTTCTTGTTGTGGTGAATTTCCACCTAGTAAACCACCAAGTAGGCCTTCAATACCACTAGAACTACTAACATTTTGTTTTTTAGCTTGACTACCTAAAACACCCATTAAAATTGGTGCAGCTACTTTTAATATTTGTGCCACAGAACCAGCATCCATTCCAGCTTTTGCTCCTAAAGTACTTTCAACACGTTGTTGTTTACCACCTAAAACATGACCTAATATTTTGCTACCATCGTCAAGAACATTAGAATCTACACCACCACCAAATAAACCACCTAAGTTATCAAGAATACTTCCATCATGTTTACTACTTAGCGCACCTAATAAGCCTTCAGCTCCTTGTGGAGTTGATGCATTTCGTTTCATTGCTGCCATTAATACAGGCAATGCCATTGTTAAAACATCTTGTGTTTTGTTTTGTGGCTGATTGGTTTGACCAGCAACGCCACTAATAATGGTTTTTCCAAGGTCACTGTTTAATAAATCTAAAATTCCAGACATAATAGTATATTTTAATTTTTTAAAGTTAATAAAATTAGGATGTTCAATGTACAAAAAAAGCCCTAACATTTATAGTTAGGACTCAATTATAACGTAATGGTCACATTTTACTTTTAACTACCCAAGGATACTAATAATTTGAGAGGCTAATTCTGTACCAATTCTATCTTGTGCTTCGTTTGTTGCAGCACCTGTATGAGGTGTTAATGATAGTGCTGGATTCATTAATAACTGCATTTCTGGTTTAGGTTCTTTTTCAAAAACATCTAAAGCTGCTCTCGCTACTTTTCCACTTTCTAAAGCCTTAACAAGTGCTACTTCATTAAGTACACCACCACGAGCTGCGTTGGCTATAATAACACCATCTTTCATGATATTGAATTCTGCTTCGTCAATTACATAGTCTTTTTGTGCAGGAACGTGTAATGTGATAAAATCTGATTGTTTTAAAACATCTTCCTTAGAAATGGTTTTAATTTCAAAGTTTAAAGTTTGTCCATCAAAAAAGTCTAATTCTAAATTAGCTTTTTCTAAAAATGGATCAAAAGCAATTACTTTCATTCCAGCTCCTAGTGCAACTTTAGCAGTAGCTTGACCAATACGGCCAAAACCTAAAACACCTAAAGTTTTTCCTTTTAGTTCTGTACCTTTAGCATAAGCCTTTTTTAATTTACCAAAATTAGTATCACCTTCAAGAGGCATATCTCTGTTAGAGTTATGTAAAAAACGTGCTAATCCATATAAATGTCCAAACACTAATTCTGCAACAGAATGTGAGGAAGCTGCTGGCGTATTAATGACACTAAGTCCTTTTTCACGTGCATATTCTACATCAATATTATCCATACCAACACCACCACGACCAATAATTTTTAATCCTGGACAAGCATCAATTAAATCTTTACGAACTGTTGTTGCACTTCTCACTAATAAAACAGCGATATCTTTTTCGTTGATGTAGTTTATTAATTGCTCTTGTGCTACTGTAGTTGTTATTACTTCATATCCGCCTTTTTCTAGTGCATCAATTCCGCTTTGTGAAACTCCATCGTTTGCTAATACTTTCATTTTTGTTTTTTTTGTCATTGGGAGGAAGTATAACGTGAAAATCTATTAAAGAGATTTTTTTACTTCATTCAGTATGACGATTAATTTTTAAGCTTTACTTTCTAATTCGCTCATTATTTCTACAACAACTTTTACACTATCTAAAGGTAAAGCGTTATACATTGAAGCTCTGTAACCACCAACACTTCGGTGACCATTTAAACCCTCAACACCAGCTTCTTTAAGCATAGTCTCAAAAGTATCTTTTAAGTTTTCGTTTTCTAAAGTAAACGTTGCATTCATGTTAGAACGATCTTCTTTTACCGCAAATCCTTTAAATAATGGGTTTAAATCAATTTCAGAATACATTAAACGCGCTTTCTTTTCATTTTCTTTTTCAATGGCAGCAATACCACCAAGCCCTTTTAACCATTCTAATGTTAACATAGATGTGTATACAGGGAATACTGGAGGTGTGTTGAACATACTACCACTACCAATGTGTTTTTTGTAATCCATCATTGATGGGATTTTACGAGATACTTTTCCTAAAATATCTTCTTTAACAATGACTAAAGTTGTTCCTGCTGGACCCATATTTTTTTGAGCACCTGCATATATTAAGTCGAATTTTGAAAAATCTAGTGTTCTAGAAAAAATATCGCTACTCATATCACAAACCATCGGTATTGGTGAGTTTGGGAATTCTTTCATTTGTGTACCAAAAATGGTGTTATTTGAAGTACAATGAAAATAATCGTAATCCTCAGGAATATCGTACCCTTTAGGAATGTAATTATAATTTGCTTCTTTAGATGATCCTAATTCATAAATATCATCATATATTTTAGCTTCTTTAATAGCTTTATCTGCCCAAGTTCCAGAGTTTATATAACCGGCTCTTTTTTCTAAAAGATTTAAAGCTACCATTAAAAACTGTGTGCTTGCACCACCTTGTAAAAATAATGCTTTATAACCTTTGCCTTCTAAACCTAGTAATTCTAAAGCTAATGACCTGGCATTTTCCATAATATCTACAAAAGCTTTACTCCTGTGGGATATTTCTATTAATGATAAACCGCTGTTATCTAAGTCCATTACTGCCTCTGATGCTTTTAGTAAGACGCTTTGAGGTAAAATGCTTGGTCCTGCACTAAAGTTGTGTTTTTTCATTTTATATGGTAAAAATTAAGTTGCAAAGTTGCTAATTAATTGGGTATTTCATGTTAAAAATTCAATAATTTTTTGGTCAAATTGCTAATAAAAATTCAATAGAATCGACACTATCCGCATAATCCCAAAGATTAGGTTTTTGTGTGTCTCCAAAAGCGATTTCATTTTCTGTAAATCCACTTGAAACAATACATTGAATTTGCTCTTTTTTAGATTCCAATTTCTCTTTCAATTGATTTGCGTCTTCATAATATTCATAAAATAAAGTGGCAATAGGAGATGCATAGCTTTCGTCTTCTTTTATCATAAAAAAGCCATTTTCAAGCATATCAAATTCGCTCATTAAATACACTGCTTTGTTGTAATCGTAATTATTAGCATATTTAGCTTTATCAATAATGGGATGCCAGTGATACATGGCTTCAAAAAACGTGTCAAATTTATAGCCTTTTGGCACAAAGAGTTTAGATACATTTCTGCACCCTAATCCGTAATATCTAAAAATATCTTCGGATAAGTTTTTTAAATCTTCTGTAGTTTCCTTACCAGTTAAAACTCCAACCGAGTTTCTGTTATTTCTAATAATTGATGGTTTCCCTTTAAAATAATATTCAAAGTAACGTGCTGTGTTGTTACTTCCTGTGGCAATAACAGCATCAAAATTTTCTAATTTATTTTCTGTAAATATTATTGTTCCTTTAAATTCTGGTTCAATAAATTCTAAATATTTAGATAAGTAGGGAAGTAGGTGTTTATCGTTTGAGGATTGTTTTATAATAACATGATGACCACTAATTAACACTGAAAGAAAGTCATGAAAACCTACTAAAGGAATATTTCCTGCCATAATAATAGCAACTTGTTTTGGGTTGCTAACTTTAACCGTGTAAGGTTCTAACCATTTGTTTAGATTATCTGTAGTTAATGCTTTTGTCCATGATGCTAAAGCAAACCTTATATTTTCTTTTGTAAACCAACCATTGTGTTCTTCGGCAAGTTTTATTTGATGTTGAAAACCATCAAAGAATAGATTGATGTGTTCAATATTATCTTTCTTTTGTATAACTTCATTAGAAAATTGCTCTAAAAATTCTCCTAATTTTACAAAAGCGTTAATTCTTTGTTGTAATTGCATTCTAATTTGGTTATGAATGGTTTTGGCTTTATTTTTGCAACTGCAAATTTAAGGAAACTCTTGTGAGTTCTTGAAATTTAAAAATAAAAATTACTATGGCAATTATAATAACAGACGAATGTATTAATTGTGGTGCTTGCGAACCTGAGTGCCCAAATACTGCAATATATGAAGGTGCTGACGATTGGAGGTACAAAGATGGAACAAGTTTAGACGGAAAAGTTGTATTAACTAATGGAAATGAAGTTGATGCAGACGAAGCTCAAGAACCTGTTAGTGATGAGATTTACTATATAGTACCAGATAAATGTACTGAGTGTAAAGGTTTTCATGATGAGCCACAGTGTGCTGCGGTTTGCCCTGTAGATTGTTGTGTTCCAGATGACGACCACGTTGAAACGGAAGAAGAGCTTTTAGCAAAACAACGTTTTATGCATCCTGAAGATTAAATAAATAAAAGATATTTAGATTATAAAAAATCCTGAGCCTTAAGCTTGGGATTTTTTTTGTTTATATGAGCTCTGTTAACATTAATAAATATTATGACACAATTATAATCTTATTACGTCTTTAATTTAAAGTTTCCATAGATAAATCCTTAAAATTTAAACTATAAAAGAAAAATATTAACTTTGAATTAATCTTCTTTGATCATATGCTAATAAGATAATGAAAACCTTTTTTGTAATATACATTCTATCTATCTCTACGTTGTGTTTTTCGCAACATAAAATAGACAGCCTTAAAACATTACTTGATAATCAGGTTTCAAAATCTGAGTTTTATGTTGATATTGTTAATGATATAGGATATCAATATTGGATAGTTAACTCAAACGAGTCTCTTAAATATGGTAAACGAGGTTTAAAGTTATCAGATAGTCTTAACTACAAAAAAGGTCAAGCAAAAGCAAACCGTGTATTGGGTGTTGCTTATTGGACAAGAGGAAATCACTTAGAGGCTATTAAACATTTAAATGATGCTTTAAAGCAAAATAAAGCGCTAAATGATTTAGAAAATATTGCTAATTGTACTTTAAACCTAGCCATGGTTTATGCTGCATTGAATGATGAAGAGAAGGCATTAAACATGTATGAAGACGTTATTAACCAGTTCACGGCTTTAAATTTAAAGTCTAGAATTGCTACAACATTTACTAAAATTGGATCTATTTATATTGATCAAAATAAATTTGAAGAAGCAAAGGAATACCTAACAAATGCCTTAAAAATGCATACTGATGAAAATTTCGTCTATGGTATTGCTGAGGCTCATAATAGGCTTGGTGTTTTATATATTAAACTAGATGAAAAAGAGCAGGCGTATTATCATATTCAAAAAGCTATAATCAATGGGAGAGCAGTTAATGATGCTGATGGTATGACAAGCAATCTGATTCAATATGGGAAATTATTAATTCTTGACAATGAGTTTGATACTGCGGAAGAACATTTGGTTTTAGCTGCAAAAAGAGCAAAGGAAAAGAATTTAAAACGATATGAACTTGAGGCTTATAAGGAACTCAAAGATTTAAAGCGTCTTGAAGGAAAACCTGATGAAGCTTTAAATTACTATGATAAATATATTTTTTTAAAGGATAGTATTTTTAACTCTGAAAAAACGATGCGAATTGCTGCTTTAGAATTAAACAATGAAATTGAAAGTAATAAAAAAGAGCTTGAATTATTTGCTGAAAAGGAGTATACTAATAATATTATAAAATGGGCTTTAGTATTAGGTTTATTAACCCTAGTGGTTGTAGCTATAATTTATTATTTAAATTTAATAAAGCGAACATCACAACGAAGAGAATTGCAAATTGCAAAAGAAGAATCCAATAAAACCGAATTAGAAAATTCGAAACTAAAACAACAAGAATTAAGACAAAAATTAGATTATAGAAACAAAGAGCTTACATCTTACACGCTTAATTTTGTTCAAAAGAGTGAATTGTTTCAACAGCTTAAAGAAAAAATAGAATCTTTTAAAGTAGCTTCTCCAAAACAGCAAGAACATATTATTAAGGATCTAAATCATATCATCAGACAGCATATAAATATTGATAGAGATTGGGAAGATTTTAAACGTTATTTTGAAGAAGTGCATACTGGTTTTATTGAAAAATTGAAAGAAAAACATCCAGATTTAAGTTCTAACGATCTTAGAATTTGTGCACTAATACGTCTTAATTTAAATATAAAAGAATCTGCATCTATATTAGGAATTACTGCCGAAAGTGTAAAAACAGCACGTTACAGACTTAGAAAAAAGCTCAATCTTGAGGCAAAAGATGAACTCTTAAGTTATTTTTTAGAATTAGAAAATTAATTTCATCTATTAAAACTTAAATTTTAAATTAATTTTTCTTAAAAATTAATAATTTATTAAATATTGATTTTCAGATATTTAAATGATTTTGTTCACTTGTTGTTTACCTTTTTTTAAGTAAAAATTAAAAGTGGTCTATCTAAATTTTTTAGGTAGACCACTTTTTGTATACATGCTTTATTTTAAAAATTTTCCGTCTGCATCTAGATTTGCACCTTCATTCAAAATCAAAAAATAAACAGTTATGAATTATTCAAAAAACAAAAAACACAAACCTACATTAAACAAATTTGGTTTAACAGAAGAGGTAAATTAAAACAAAAGTTAAATCAACAAAAAATATTTTAAAATGAAAGACATACTTATCAATTTACCAAACCCCATAGATATATTAATAGACCCAGTATCATTAATAGTTTATGCCATATTTGGGGGTTTATTTTTATGGGAGCAACTTTTTCCTGCAAGAGAGTTACCAAAAATTAAATATTGGAAACTTAAAGGACTAATATTTTTTGCAGCATATATGCTTCTTACCAATTACATTCCCTTATTATGGGATGACTTTTTTTCATCCTATCAATTAATAGATTTAAGTCACCTAAATCTAACAGTACAAGTTATTCTTGGAGTGTTTTTGTTTGAACTCGTGCAATATGGTTGGCATATAAGCATGCATAAATCAAACTTTTTATTTAGAGTGTCTCATCAAATGCATCATAGTTCCGAAAGAATAGATGTACCAAGTACTTTTATGTTTAGTGTTAATGATATGATCGGCTTATCACTAGTGGGTTCAGTCACTTTCGCACTTTTGATGGGATTAAGTCCTCAAGCAATAACCATTATTGTTTTATTATTAACTTTTTTAGGGATTTTTCAACACGCTAATATTAAAACTCCAAGATGGATTGGGTATATAATTCAACGCCCAGAGAGTCATAATATTCATCATGCTAAAGGTGTTCATAAATATAATTATACCGATTTACCATTTATAGATATGGTTTTTGGTACGTTCAAAAACCCAAAAAATTACAGATACGAAACTGGGTATTACCTAGGAGCATCAAATAGAATAATAGATATGCTATTATTTAGAGACGTTACATCAAAAAAATAATTAATTATGATACAATTAAAATTAGTAATATATATAGTTGAAATTTTGTTGAATTTAATTTTAGGGATTGAAACCAACACCACGAGAAAATTTGAGCAAAGTAAAATACATATATCATCACAAATAGAAAAGGATTCATTTTCGATAAAATCGAAAAATATCCATCTAAATACTGGAATTCAGATGAAGTATTTAGAGGCTGGAAACAAGAATGGTAGAACAATACTTTTTCTGCATGGTTATACAGACACTTCTCGCTCTTTTGAGCAGTTGATAACTGAACTTTTAAAATTGAATCCAGAATTGAGGTTTATAGCACCAGATTTAAGAGGGCATGGAGATAGTTCTATACCCACTTTAAGTAATTCTAATGGCTTTGGTATTAAAGATTTTACCAATGATATATTAGATTTTATGAAACTTAAAAATTTAACAAAAGTCGATTTGGTAGGTCATTCAATGGGCAGCGTAATTGCTCAAGAAATAGCTTTGGAATATCCAAGCAGAATTTCTTCACTAACAATGATTGGTGCTTTAGTTAATGGCAAAAAGAATCGTGCGATTCAAGAATTCCTGATACCTGAGCTTATTAATAATTGGAAAAAACAGCTTATTGCCCAATATGGAGTCGATTGGAAAAGTAAATCTTATAACTTAACTCCAGAAGATTTAGGGAGTTCAGTTACTGATTTTTTAAAGAAAAATTGGGTAACAGAAGCCGATCTAAAAGCTTCTGTTTTGGAAGCGATTTATTTTGAAACAATTAAAATTCCCTTGGCAACTTGGTTTGGTGCTTTAGAAACTCTTAGTGAGATTGATAACTCTCAAAGAATGAAAAAATTAAGAACACCTACTCTAATCATTTGGGGCGAAGGTGATGAGCTTACGTTAAAAGAAGACCAAGAAAGACTTATTAAGGCTTGTGAAAAAGCAAATGATTTAAATGGAACTCCAGTATATTATAAAAAGTATGGGCCTAAAGGGGAGAAAAGTAAAGCCCCAGGGCATAATTTACATTGGGTAAAAGCAAAAACTGTTGCATCAGATATTATTGAATTAATCAGTGCGGAATATCCTTTTAATTCTACTTTAAACAAATAAGTTAACCTATGAGAACGTTATTAATATTTTTTAAAATGGCTTTTATAATGTCCATTGCAATTTTAAATTTTCAAAAAGGGAATGTGTCATTTTATGATAATAATTGGGCTTTTTCTGAAGGAACTATTTATAAAATCGAACAATTTGATGGAAAAGAAACCTTAGTTCTTAACGGTAGAGCAGAATTAAAAAAAAGTAATTTCAATAATGGAATTATTGAAGTAGATATCCTTGCAAATAGTAAGAGAAGCTTTGCGGAACTTAGTTTTCGCAAACAAAATGGGTCATTCGAAGAAGTTTATCTTCGCATGCATAAAAGCAAACAACCCGATGCTTTACAATATACGCCCATATTTAATGGGGAAAGTAATTGGCAATTGTATAGTGAACATCAGGCTTTTATTGAGTTTAATGAGTTAGGTTGGAATCATCTTCGTGTAGTAGTTTCAAACACAAGTGCAGATGTTTTTGTTAATCACAAAAAGGTATTTACTATTTCCCAACTTAAAACGGATAATGTATTTGGAGCTGTGGGACTTTTTTCCTTGTTTGATAACCGTTTTTCGAATTTTAAGGTCACTAATTCATCCAATAATATTGATTCAAATAATAAAGTTGTTGAAAGAGATTCTACTATAATAAATCAATGGCAAATATCAGAAGCCAGACTCTACAATGTTGATGATTCATTCACGGATGATGATTTTAAAAATCTTAAATATTTCAATGGAAAAACGGAAGTTTCCGGATTATTACCAATATCAAAGTATGTTAAGAAAACGTCGTTTGGCAAATTTGAAAATAATTCTGAGGATTTTGTGGTGGCCCAAGTTGAAGTTAATTCTGAGATAAGACAAAGCAAACGATTTTTGTTTGATTATAGTGATAGAGTAATAGTTTATTTAAACGGAGTTGAAATGTATAATGGAAACAACGCTTTTAGAAGCAAAGGACCCCAATACATGGGGCATCTTAATAGAGAAGCTAATAGCCTTAACTTAAATCTAAAACAAGGCAAAAACATACTAAGATGCATTGTTATTGAGCGCTCAAATGGTTGGGGGATTATGGGGAAATTTGAAGATGTAGAAGGAATTGAAGGAAGTTGGCAGCCTAACTATATTCTAAGAAAAAATAGTATTTAATAGCTATAAAATTATTCCGAATCATCATAAAATTGAAAAGAGCTTGTTTACATACAACTCTATTTTCTATATAAATTACAAAGTTTAAGAGCACACAAAATAATTAATTAAATATTTTCTAAAAAAAACATATATGAAAAAGATATTTTTTAGTTTACTTATAATCATGGGTATTACAGCCCTTTTTTTAACATCTTGCAATAAAGATGATGATAATACACTACCGACAACTAAGCGTTACTTTCGATTTAAAAGTTGCCCAGAAAATACTTATGGAAATTGGCAAGACACATCATTTGTGGCAGCAACGTCAAATCCATTTGTTATCCAACAATGCTTAGATCAATTAAAATTACCTCTTGAATCTAGAAAATTTTTTCCTTTAGGTAAAATTGATGAAGGAAGTTTGGGATATAATAAAAATGGAATGCATTCATTTAACTGGCATTTTGCAGAAGATTCTTGGGAAATGGTTGAGTTAGGAATTGAAATTTATGATGGCTGTGCTTATAGTAATGTTGAACTCAATAATTATAGTGAAAGTTTAGGTAGTTATGGTGGATGGGGTAATAGAATTTTAGAAGAAATAACTAATCATTAATTAATTTTATCATGACGTTTTTCTTAAATTATTTCTACAATTATATTGTATCTAATACTTTTAAATGTCATTCTGTTTGATAAATATATTACAAAGTTTAGGGGGTTTAATAAAATAATTAATTGAATATTTTTTACAATAAGCATTTACTAGAAATTGAAATATTACTATTTAAAAAAAGTCTTTAAGAATATTTATTAGTCAAAATAAAATCATCAATTATGAAAACAAAACAATTCTTTATTGTGCTAGTCACAATTCTCTCAGTAACACTAAATGCACAAAATACAAAAGAAGAAACGATTGATTTTTTTATAGAAAAAACTTTAAGTGAGTTCAAAGAAATTCCAAGTATAGCTATTTCAGTAGTAAAAGATAATAAACCTTATTTTATAAAAACTTATGGTTATACAGATAGTGAAAATAAAATTAAAGCCACAACAGCTTCACCTTATTACATAGCTTCTCTAACAAAATCTTTCGTAGGCTTACTTGCCGCTCAATTAGAGCAAGAGGGTCTTTTAGATTTAAATAAACCTATTACTGAATATACACCTATAAAAAACTTCAAGGATAATAGTGTTTTTAAAAATGTAACTATTACCAACTTATTGTCGCATACAAGTGGTATTAATAATGTGATTTTTACATGGCGATATGCTAGCATTGGAGAATATACAACCATGGATATGATTCGTGTTTTAGAAGAGAAAACAAGTTCTCTTAAAAATAATAAATCGTATCGATATGACAATTTTGGTTATAATGTTTTTGGCTTAATTTTATCTGAAGAATTTGGACTTAATTGGAAAGATTTACTTCAAGAAAAAATATTCAATCCATTACAAATGGTTCATACTTCTTCATATTTATCAAAGGCAGAAAAAAACAATTGGAATATAGCGAAACCATACACATCCATTAACGAGAAAAGATTACCAGAATTAGCGTTAACCCAAAAGGATGACCAAACATTTCAATCAGCCGGAGGTATAATTATGTCTATTGAAGATGCGCAAAAGTGGTTGTTAATAAATATGAATAATGGAGAACTAAATGGTAAACAACTATTAAATAAAGATGTTGTTTTAAGAACACAGTCTAGTATATCAATTACAAAAAATAAAGGCTCTATTTTTAATGATAATAGTTATGGTTTGGGTTGGACAAGGGCCAAATTTGGCTCTCATGATGCATTATATCATTTTGGAGGTTTTGATGGCTATTTTTCACATATTTCCTTTTTACCAGAAGATAATATAGGTATTGCTGTTTTTACAAATGAAAGTCATTTCGGAGATAATGTTTCTAATTTAATAGCTTCTTTTATATATGATTTGTTATTAGAAAATATTAAAAATGAAAATGAATATCAAAACAAGGTTAATCAAGTCGCAAATAAAATAAAATCTATTCAACAGGATTTTGCTGATGATAGATTAGATAGAGCAAATCGAAAATGGACGCTCATGCATGATTTTGAAAACTATTCAGGCAACTACGAAAATAAATATGTGGGTACACTACATATTGAAACTTACAAAAACACATTAAAAGCTAATATTGGTATATCAACAGCAATTGCGACACCTTCTTATAAGGATGATTCTATTCGTGTGGAATTTAAAAATGGACAAGGAAGTGATATTCTATTTGTTTCCAATAATAAAGGTACGTTTGCAGCAGTTTTTGGAGGCAATGTGTATTTAAAAAAACAATAATATATTAAAGAATAAAAGCATGAATACTCAGTTAAACTTAAATATTAACAACATATTATTCACATTTAAAAGTTTTATTTGTTTATCAATTTTGGTTATGTTAGCTTCTTGTGAAAAAGAAGGAATAGAAATAAATCCAAGCCCAATTAACAATGTGTATAAAATACCAGTTGTCATTCATGTTATACATAATGGAGAAATAGTGGGAGAAGGAACAAACCTTTCTGTAGAACGTATTGAAAGACAAATTGAAATACTAAACGAAGATTTTAGAAGAAAAGAAGGAACAAGAGGTTATAATAATAATCCTAATGGTGGAGATTCTAAAATTGAGTTTGTTTTAGCTAAGCAAGACCCAGAAGGAAACCCAATAAACGGCATAAATAGAATAAACAAGAGTATAGTTAATGTGACCGATTTAGGATACAATCAAAACCATTATGCACAATACGCTTATTGGAATACGAGTAATTATATAAATATTTGGACAACACCTTTACCAGAATCAACAGAATGCCTTGTGTTGGGGTCATCAACAGGGCCAGAAACAAATTTACCAGGAACTCAACTTTTATTATTACCACAAGATGGAGATGCAGATGGTGTTTTAATAAATTCGATACATTTTGGAGAATCAGATATAGCTTGTCATGCACGATTTGGAAGAACCTTAACCCACGAAATGGGGCATTATTTAGGGGTGTTACACCCTTGGGCAGGTAATGATTGTGAGTTTAATGATTATTGCGATGACACACCTGCTGTAGATAAACCGGTATATAATATAGCTTTTGTTGGATGTGAGGGAGAACTAGTAGCGGTTAATAATTACATGAGTTGGTCTGACGATGAGTTGATGAATATGTTTTCAAAAGATCAAATTGCCAGAATGCACTATGTTTTAAAGCATCATCAAGGTCGTCATGCTTTGTTGTCAAGTTCTGCACTTTAGTAATAGTTTGAGGTATGATTAATTAAGAATAGGGAAAGTGATTTAGAGAAAATTTCAAATCAAAAGCTTGAGATTTTTTTTGTTTAAAAAGAGATGTATTTCAATTTTTAAATTTAATTAACTTAGCTACTACAAAAACTAATTAAAGATGAGTAAAGCTATTAATTTCATAATTGTAGGAAGCGGAAATATTGCAACCACATACCTTTTAGCTATTAAAAATACTAATGATGCTGAAGTTGTTGGGATAGTATCAAGTAAAACCACAAAGCCTGAAGCGCTTATTCATTTCCCTTTTTTTAAAACAATTTCTGAGGTAAACACTAATTTTGATGCTGTAATTATATGTACACCAAACGGATTGCATCATGTTAGTGCTATTGAAGCAGCAGGTTTAGGTAAGCATGTTTTATGTGAAAAACCAATAGATGTTTCTTTAGAATCTATTGATAAAATGATTAATACTTGTAAAGAAAACAAGGTGCAATTAGCGGTAGCTTATCAAAGGCGCTATAGTTCTGATAATCCTGTTATCAAGAAATTAATTGATGACAATAAACTTGGGAAAATATTTTCGGTAGACTTATCCATAAAAAATTATCGAGATGATGCTTATTACAATTCCTCACCTTATCGAGGAACTTACAAAATTGATGGAGGCGGACCTTTTATTCAACAAGCCTCACATTATATAGATTTGTATTATTGGTATTTTGGCAAACCGAGTAAATTAGTAAGTAAGTTGGGCACATTTGTTCATGATATTGAAGTGGAAGACCACGGAGCTGCTATTTGCTTACATGATTCTGGAATGATTGCCACTATTACAGCTTCTACCGCAACAAAACCTGGGTTTCCTGCAAAAATGGAAATTTATACTAGTAAAGGCTATCTAATTTTAGAAAACGATGTTATTACACATTGGGATATTGAAGGATTGGAAAATCCAACAACAATAAAATCTACTAAAAACACGCATACTGGAGCAGCAACAGCAACAGTAAGCGATACTACAAATCATGAGATTATTTTAAATGATTTTGTAAATGCAATACATACTAATATTGAACCTTTAATAACAGGAGAATCTGCTAGAAATGCCACAGAAATAATTTTAGATATTTACAAAAGCCAATTTTAATATAAAAACCTATTCTTCAACTTTAAAAGCTTTCATTTCTTGTGAAGGCTCTAAAGTTTCTTCATTTTCCCAAGTCGTTTTTTCAAACTTGTTTAAAACCTTAAACGTTACAACATCACTTTGTTTAATTGCAGTAAAATCTTCCAAAGTTAATTTGCTGTTTTCAGTAAATAGAAGTTCTTCTTTATTGCGGTTATCACCTTCAATTTTAAAACTAAAACCAATTTTATTTTTGTCGCTGCTGTTTTCAATAAATTTTAAATCTCTATTTACATAAAAATAGCTTCCAGTAATTTGTTTTAAATATTTGGGTTGGTATTTATTACCGTTGTTTTTTTCAAATAAAAGTAAACCTTCACTAACATTAGCAATATATTTAACTCCTAAAATAAGCTTTAAGTTTATTTTTTCGCCATGTCTATTTTTGTAATAGGTATAATCTACTCGTGTAATCGCAAAATCATCATCAGACACAAATAATTTGCCAGTGTATTTTGCTTTGCCTTTACTTGGAGAAAATGTAATAATATAGTTTAATTCACCATTATTATAGATGAAATCTTCAAAGGTGTATTCATACAAATCTGGATCTATAAGTTTGCTTAAAAACGAATTTTCATAAAATTGTGATTTACGCAATAAACCTTTTGTTTCACTATTTAAATGCTTTATATCAAACTGATTTTTTTGTCTTTTTTCTTTAAATTCATCATCATTTAAAGATAGTGAGTCTTCAATTTTAAAAAGCCCCGTTTTTAATTTATAGGTTTTTGTAGTATCTAAGTATTTTAAAACAATACTCTGTGCTTTGTTTTGAATTTCTTCTACGGAGAAATCATTCTTGTAATCAATTAGTTTTGTGGCTTTGGCGACTACAAGTTTACTGCTGTCTTTATTTAGACTGTATAATTCACCTTTAAAATCGGTGAAATGTTTTATGTCGCTTTCTCTTATTTTTTTTGATAAAGCACTTAAACTTGAATTCGCATCATCAAGATTTTTTTTCTTTACATGAGATGCTTTTTCAATTTCGAAATCTAAACTTTTAAAATCGATATAATCTGTCGTTCTATGAAAGATGTTGTATTTGATAAGGTTTGTGTCGTAATTATCATCAATTCTAGCTTTAACCTTTGCTATAATAGAATCGGCATTTGGTTTTTTATTACTTATAAAAACTTCATTTAATTGGTTGACAGCTTCTTCTAGTTTTATTAAAGAATTTAAATCTTTAATATTTTGAATGCTTAATGTTTTACTTTGATAACCTAAACAAGAAATAGTAACCGTTTTTAAATCATCATTTTCTGTATTTAAAGTAAAATAGCCTTCTTCGTTTGAAATAATCCCGCTATAATCACCAGTTTTAATAGTAGCATAAGGAATTGGATTTCGAGTGTTTTTATCAATAATTTTAGCTGTAATTGATTGCGCGAAGAGTGTTGTGAAACTAATAAAAGTAAAGAGGGTAAAAATAATTTTTTTCATAGCTTGTGTCTTCATCTTTACAAACGATTTAGATGCTAAATTGTTACAAAAAAAGTAAAAATCTTACTATATTAAATACGTTTTGCTACTACCACATAAGTATCAAAAGCATAACTTTTTCGGTCAATAAATTCTATAAGTTCAAAATTATTTAAGTGTAAAAATAATTCCCATTCATTTTTTGTAAACGCTCTAACAACAGATTGGTCTTCTGTTAGTTTTATAGCTTTATCGTTAAGTTTTTCAAAATATACAGCATCCCAGTGAAACATGAAATTATCTTTTCTTTTATTAGGTTTCATAAGGCTTTCTCTATAATAATGTTTATTATTTATTGTGGCTTCATGAATCATTATTTCCTCATTTTTAATAATAGGGAAAAAACGATTAGCATCAATAAAATCAAAACACAGAATGCCATGCATTTCTAAGTTATAATGTATACTTTTTAAGGCATTATGAACGGCCTCATTGGTTAATAAATAGCTTGTTGTTCTGGCTGTAATAATAGTAGAAGCTGTTTTGGTGTTTAATTTAAAATTAGTCATGTCACCTTGTTGAAACCAGCCTTGTGGATTTCTCTTTTTTGACAGGGATATCATGTCTTTACTTAAATCTAATCCCTTATAATGTATGCTTGACTCTAAAAAGTATTTTGCTAAATGGCCAGTGCCACAGCCAATCTCTAAAACAGAGTGTTTTGAGTGCGTGTTGATTATGTTAGAATAAAACTGAAACTCTTCTTTATAATTAATAAAAGTTTGATACATGTCATCATATATGGTTTCAAAACCATTAGAATATAAACTCTGCATAAGTTTGTTTTTATTAATTTAAAGATAAAAAAAATGCTGCTCAAATAGAGCAGCATTTAATAATATAATTAAGTAAATAAACTAATTAAAATTTATAGTTTAAAGATAAGTTAAACATAGTCCCTAATTGACTAAAATGATAACCATCGTAAGTCATTTGAGAATAACGTTGGTTAAAAGTAATCAAGTTAGATTGTTCTTGAATGGCAGTAATACCATAAGAATTTAATGTCGTATCATTTATTAAAGCTTGACCAGCGGCATTTTCTGCTTTAAAGCTCCATTCAGGTAATACGTTTAACAAGTTATTAATATTTAATGCAATAGTAAATTTATCTGTTGCATTAAAGTTAATACCTAAATCTGTAACAATTTTTGGAGTAAACTCTGTTCTTAAATCATCACTCATCCCTTGTTGTTTGAAAGTAGTTTTTCCAAAATAAGTATTGTTTAAAGAGAATCCAAATTTGTTTATGTCATAATTTGCACCTAAAATCCATTTTGTTTCTGGTCTAGATGTAAAAAACAAAGCTTCTTGAGTTGCATTAACAATAGATTGACCATTTGCAGTTGCAAAGGCTGGATTTTTAACATCTCCATCTCTTTCATTAGTTATAGTATAATTTCCTGATAAGTTTAAATCTAAATTACCAGCACCAAGTGAAATATTCTTTTGGCTAATAACTACATCTAAACCAGATGTTTTAGTGTCTAATGCATTTGCAAAGAAACTTAAATCTGATAATCCAGCAAAAGCAGGAGTATTAGGAGGCGTAACCTCAGATCCTAATACAATTCTGTCTTTCACAGCAATGTTATAATAATCTACAGTAAAACTTAATGTGTTTGTTAATTTACCTCCTAAACCAATAGTGAAGTTGTTAGATGTTTCTGCATCTAATTCTGGAAGACCTAATAATTTTGCTTGAGTAGAAACGTTATTAACTAAACCACCAACTTGAATACCTTGTCCAGGAATAAAGCTATATTGTGCTTTTTGAGTATAAATTTGGTGTAATGTTGGCGCTCTAAACCCTGAAGAAACAGAGGCTCTAACGGTAAACTTATCACTTAATTTTAAACGAGAACTTAATTTATATACAAAGGTATTTCCAAAATCTGAATAATTTTCAGTTCTTATTGTTCCACTTAATAAAAAGGCTTCGCTAACATCATAATCTACAGAGAAGTAGCCACCAATATTATAACGGTTAAATTTACCTGAATTATCTGGACTGTTACCAGAAAAAGAATCGGCTCCACCACCATCATAAGATGCTAATTCCCCTTCAATTACTTCAAAAGTCTCGTTTCTAAACTCTGCACCAAAACCAATACTTATTTGATCTGAAAGTATTCTAGAAATATCTATATTTCCAACATTATGAGTGAATTTTGTGCCTCCTGGATCAAAAGATTGCTTACTGTTTTCTCTATACAATTGAGAGCCTTCAGTAATTTCACCATCATCAACAGTACCGTTATTATTAGCATCAACCCAAGTTGATGGAGAATAAACAACGTTTCTATTATGTGAATTGTTTACTTTATAAGTTTGAGTGTTTCCACCAGTTGTATAACTTAAATCAACATTCCAGTCGTTAATTTTAGTTTTAATACCAATAGTACCATTATAGTCATTTAATAAACCTTCAAATGTTGGTACATAACCATCATAACCACCAGCTGTATTAGGATTATTCCCAGGGAAAAAATCTGCTAAATAAGGAAAATCATCAACAGTTCTCCAATATGGTGTTCTATAGTTAGCATAACTGTTTACTTTTTTATATACATAAGCAGCGTTAAAGTACATTTCTGTATTATCACTCAAATCAAAAGCACTGTTCACTAAAAATTTAGAAGCAGCTGTTTCAGGTGATCCATTTATGTTTCCAGCATCTGGACGGCGTGATAAGAATTCTTGTACATCTGCAATGTCTGCTCCAAAATCAAAAGCATCACCATCTGCATCTACTTTACCTGGCCTGTTTGCTTGATTTACTTTAGAAAAGTCTATAGTATAATTAATAAAACCTTTATCGTCCCCAATAGTACTACCATTATTTACACTAAAACCAAACATTTCTCCATCTCCTTCTGAAGTAAGACCTGTTCTTAAGGTAGCAGACCCATCATTTGGAGAATCTTTAAGTATAATATTCATTACACCCGCAATTGCATCAGAACCATATTGTGCAGATGCTCCATCACGTAAAATCTCAACACGTTTAATGGCATCTGTTGGAATCGCAGAAATATCAGCACCTGTTTCACCACGACCTGGAGAGGTTTGTGTGTATAATAAAGCACTTAAATTTTTACGTTTACCATTAATTAAAATTAATGTTCTACTAGGTCCCATATTTCTAATTTCATAAGGATCTAATAAAGAAGTTGCATCGTTTACAGGTGTTTGAACCGTGTTAAATGATGGTATTCTATATTGTAATGCTTTATCAAAAGTAGCTTGACCTGTAGATGTTAATTCTTTAATACCAACAACATCAACTGGTAAAG
The DNA here is from genome assembly GCF_900114265.1 of Flaviramulus basaltis. Taxonomy (GTDB): domain Bacteria; phylum Bacteroidota; class Bacteroidia; order Flavobacteriales; family Flavobacteriaceae; genus Flaviramulus; species Flaviramulus basaltis. Next base: position 1,122,709 of record NZ_FPKV01000002.1, on the reverse strand, counting down.
CAGAGTCTACATTACTTCTTGGTGCTGTACGTGAACCAACAAGAATTACTTCGTCTAGAGCTTCTCCATCTGATAATGTAATGCTAATTTGTGAGCGTCCATTTACAGATTCTTCTTTTGTACTATAACCTACATAACTAAATACTAGTATTCCGTTTTCACTTACTGTAATGGAATAGTTTCCATCAAAATCGGTTGTTGTTCCATTTGTAGTGCCTTTTTCTATAACATTTACACCAGGAATAGCTATACCATTTTGGTCGGTAACCTTTCCAGAGACTTGTTGTGCAAAAGTAAATGATACACTAAAAATTAATAAAAATAAAATAATTGTGTTTTTCATAAAGTATTTATTAAGTTAATAAATGAGTTAGTTTATATTATAAGGAGCTAGGTTTTATAATATACTCTCTTAATTTTAACTATTTTTTAACTTTATAGTAACAAGAATTTTAAATTGCTGATAATCAGTATTTTAAAAATTAAAATTTATACGAAATATTTGTGAAGAAAAAAGAACCATTTGTTCCCATTTGTACAGAATCCCAATAGCCTCCGCTGTCTGTCCAATCACTTTGCTGTGCTGTAGGATAAATATTAAATAAATTATTTATACCAAACCTAAGTGACATTTTTTTTGTTAAAGCATACCCAATGTTTATATCTGTAGTTAATTTGGAGTTGTATACATCTGTGGCTTTCCTAAGCCTATCAGCTTCATTTAAATATTCTGAATCTGGATCTTCTGCAACTACTGGTTCGTAAATTTGCCAATCTATCAATGTTACTTTACTAAAACTAGTAATGGATAGGTTTGAGTCAAATTTTTTATTTGAGTAGTTAAAACTTAGGTTGAATTTGTTCTTTGGAGCTGAAGCTATTAAAAAATATTGATCGCGTTTACCAAAAAAGGTTTCCTCGTCTAATAATCTGTTATTTATTTTATCTATAGTCATGCTATTAATATTACCAGCAAAAGTGACTAAAAATGAATTATTTTGAATTATTTTTCTCCATGTTAATATAATATCTAGCCCTAATGTACTTGTGTTTACTCCGTTAGCGAAAAATTGAACGTCATTCACATTGGCATTAAGATTGCTGGCATCAAAATTTCCTGTTAAAATAATTCTATCTTTAATATGTACATAGTAGCCATCTACTGTGGCTTTAAAATTGTTGATTTTTGCTGTAAATCCAAGACTTCCATTAATAGCTTTTTCTTCAATCAATTCACCTATGCCAAAACCCCTGGTAATAGGGCTGTTACTTTGTTCTAATAGTGATTCTGATGGTTCGCTACCAATAAAATTGGTGAATTTTAAATTATAATAAACTTGAGCTAAAGAAGGTGCTCTAAACCCTGTGCTAAAAGAACTTCGCATATTAAAGCTATTACTAGCCTTATATCTTGATGATAGTTTATAGTTGAATGTATTGCCAAAATCACTATACTTTTCGTATCTCCCAGCTATACCAAACATGAATTTACTGTTGAAATCAAATTCTGTATCTATATATAATGCTAGGTTCGATCTTGTTTGATCGACTTGGTTTTCTGGAGAATACCCAGGGAAACCTTGGGAGCCTCTTGCGCGAACAAAACCATTTAGCATAACTAAATCACTAGAAGGGGTGTTTTGATTTACAATATTCCCATTAACATCGTATGCTGCATAAGAACCAGGTTCACCAGCAAATATTTTATAATTTTCTATTCTGTATTCTGTTCCAAAAGCTATATTTATGCCATTAAAAATGTCTTTATAAAACTTAGTAAAATCTGCACTAGTAGTGTTTTGGTTTAAAATGTGACCTCCAGCATCAAAACTTGTTGGTGAGTTAGAAAGTAAAGTAGCATTGAGTGTTTCTTTAATAAAATAATGAAAATTATTGCGGCCAAAGGTATTGTTGATATCTATATTCCAGCCATTAAACTTGGTTTTAAAGCCAGATGAAATGGAATTATCTTTTATTTTTGCTGTTATTAATGGGTTAAATCCGTTTGGATAAATATCTATTACATTTCTTGGACTATCTGCAGGTCTAGTGAAAGCGTAAGATTCTGATTCTCTGTAGCTATAGCCTCCAAAAGTATAGAAAATTGAATTTTTATTTATAGGGATTTCGGTGTTTAAAAAAAGACTATATTCATTTAAACCTGCTTCGCCATATTTTTCTCTAAAATCGGCTCCAGGTCTTAAGGTTTTATCTTTTGATAAATATTCAGTAGTTAAATTTAAAAAACCGCTTTTCGCAATTTTCATTCCATAATTACCAGATACTTTCAAAGTATTCCCATCAATTCCAGATGTTGGGTGAGCAAAATCCTCTTTTGTATTTGCATTATTAAAACCATAGGTTACACTTCCATTAAATGTATCAATTTCATCTTTTAGAACAATATTTATAACTCCTGCTATGGCATCAGATCCATATTGGGCAGAAGCACCATCTCGAAGTACTTCAATTTTTTTTATTGCTGATGCAGGTATAGCATTTAAATCTGTACCAGAATTTCCTCTGCCACGAGTTCCATATAAATTGATTAAAGATGATTGATGCCTTCTTTTTCCGTTAATTAAAATTAAAGTTTGATCTGGGCCTAAACCTCTTAATGTTGCAGGTACTATGTGGTCTGCTCCATCTGCACCAGATTGTTTTGTAGCGTTAAAAGAAGGTATAACAAATTGTAGAATTTGATTAATTTCTATTTGCCCTGTTTTATTAGTGGCTTCTTCTAATTCAATAATATCTACAGCAGAAGTTGTATCCAGAGCAGATCTATTAGCGTTTCTAGAACCTACTATTTGAATTTCGTTTAAAGATTCTCCAGGGTCTAAAATAATAGTTAAATCATTTTTATTTTGTGTGTCTATAATTTTTGTTGCATAACCAATATAGCTTACAGTAATAAATAGTTTATTTAAAGAACTTACGGGTAATGTGAAATTTCCATTTATGTTTGTGGTGGCTCCATTAATAGATCCATTTTCAATAATATTGGCTTCTGGTAAGGGATTGTTAAAAGCATCTAGCACTTTCCCTTTTAAAATAAATTGTGAGCTAGTATTGGAATTTGAAATTGTAGCAATAGTTTGATTTAATCTTTTTTTTGCAGTCTCTAAGGAGGCTTTTCCTTGTTCACTATCGTTATAAATTACATAGTAATTATTGCCTAAATTATCAAAATGTAAATTTGTTTGATCTCTTAAATAGTCAACTATTACTTGTAGGTCTGTACTTTTTAATTGGGTTGTATTTATATCAATATTACTTAGTAAATCGGCATCGTAGGTAAAAAAAACCTGATATTGATTACTTAGCTTAGATAAAAACAAAGTCAACTTTGTATGTTGACTTGAGGTGTTTTGAGCGTTTAATTTCAGACTATAAGTTATAATCAAGATAAAAAACAAGATTATTTTTAAGGGTCTAAAAGAATACATTTTAACTAAATTAGAGTCTAATTTTTGTGAATGTATAGCTTATTATTTTTATTTACAATAGTTACTTGTGCAGATTTTTCAATTGTTTTGATACAAATATCTAGATTTTGAGTTGGTACGGCTCCAGTAATTAATATTTTTTTACTTAAACTGTCTTCAAATATTGTGGTAATTCCATAGGTCTCTTCAATTTTATTCATAGCAGACTCAAGTGTAGAACGGTCAAAAATTAAAGAACCATTTTTCCAAGAAGTTTGTAATTCTGGTCTCATTACTCTTTTTTGTTCAATAATTTTGTTGGTTTTGTAAGAATAGGAAACCAAATCGCCTGGAACCATTTTCTTTTGTAATCCATTATTTAATTTAAGTTCAACATGACCTTCTTCTAAGAATACTTGAGTTCTTGTATTTCTATTATTAACATTGAAAGCAGTTCCATAAACCTCTACTTTAAGATCTTTTGTGGTAACTAAAAATTTAGCATTAGTTGCTGGTTTTTTTTCAACATTAAAAAAGGCTTCACCTTCTAAGTTTATTTCTCTAATAGCATCATTACTATAAGATAAGACTGAGTTAGAATTTAATTTAACTTTAGTTCCATCTGGTAGTTTAATATCTAATATTTCTCCATAAGTAGTTTTGTGAACCACAGTTGTAGATTTATTTGTAAAATAAAATGCAGAAATAGTTATAAAAAGTAAAATTAAGGCAGCAATACTTTGGTATTTTACTTTTTTATAAAAAGGAGCTTTATTATTGATATTTAGAGTTTTTAACTCCTTTTCAAATGCATTCCAAGCATCTAGAGTTTTTTCTTCACTAATAAATGATTTATTAAACTTAACGCCAATAATTATATCTTTTGCATCATATGCCAGTTGTTTTTTTTCTGGATTTTGAAGAAGCCAATCATTCCAAAATTCAACATCAGCCATCTGTTTTTTATTAACCCAGTTAACGAATGATTCATCGTTTAATAAGTCTTCGATTTTAGTGTAAACTTTATTTTTCATATGAGAGAATTACTCTTTCGGTAATTTTATTCAACATTCTTTAATTACTATAAGTAAGATTTAAATAATTTATACCCTTCTTTTTTATAGATTTATTAATATTTTATATAATATTTTTTAAAAGTTCATTTAAAAGTGCATTTTGTCGTAATTTTTTAATGCCTTTATGTATTAAATTTAATGTACTTTGATAATTTATTTCAAGAACTTGTGCTATTTCATCTGTAGTTAAATCACTATAATATTTTAAGTAAATAACTTCTTTTTGTCTTTTTGGCAACTCATTTAACAGGCTAACTATACTAGTTTGTTTAAAAGCATCAATTTCTTGTTGAATCATAACATCTTCAGCAGAAAAATTTATATCTATAAAATGATTTACTTTATCATCATAATCAACTTTTTTTGAAGCCATTTTTAATTCACGAAATAAACTTCTTCTAAAGGAAACATATAGATAGGGCTTAATAGAATCTAAATTTGCTAAATTTTCTCTGTGCTGGTATATGTATAGAAAAAAATCTTGTAGACAATCTTCAGTTAATTGGGTATTATAATTCGAAATTTTTAAGCCATAATTATGCAAAAGAGGATAGTATACCTTATAGAGAGTGGAGAACGCTTTTGAATCACCACTTTTAAGGGATGCCCATAAATTATAATCATGTAAATTCTTCATAAAAAAGAAACAATGCGTAAAAATAATAGAATATTTGTTAACACCTATAAATATAAAGTTTTTTAGAGAAGTAATTATAGAGTGATTTGTTAAATGAAAACTAATAGGTTTCTTGATGCAAACTATTATCTTTGCACTCGCAAAAATCACATTAAATTATGAAAGCAGGCATAGTAGGATTACCAAACGTAGGGAAATCAACTTTATTTAATTGTTTATCAAACGCTAAAGCGCAAAGTGCAAACTTTCCTTTTTGTACAATAGAACCAAATATAGGTGTGGTAAATGTGCCAGATCCACGTTTAGAGAGATTAGAAGAATTAGTGAGTCCAGAGCGTGTACAGCCAGCAACAGTTGAGATTGTTGATATTGCTGGATTAGTAAAAGGTGCAAGTAAAGGAGAAGGTTTAGGAAATCAGTTTTTAGCAAATATTAGAGAAACTGATGCTATTCTACATGTATTACGTTGTTTTGATAACGATAATATTGTACATGTTGATGGAAATGTAAATCCTATTAGAGATAAGGAAACTATCGACATGGAATTACAACTTAAAGATCTTGAAACTGTAGATAAAAAATTAGATAAAGTAAAACGTGCAGCAAAAACGGGAAATAAAGATGCTCAAAAAGAAGAAGCTGTTTTATTAAAAATTAAAGCTGGTTTAGAAGCGGGAATCTCTGTTAGAGCTTTAGAGTTTAGTGAAGATGATGATAATGATTTTGTTAAGCCATCACAGTTTATTACAGATAAACCGGTTATGTATGTTTGTAATGTAGATGAAGGTGCTGCGGTTTCTGGTAATGCTTACGTTGAGCTAGTTAAAGAGGCTGTTAAGGATGAAAATGCAGAGGTTTTAGTTTTAGCTGTTGGTACAGAGGCGGACATTAATGAGTTAGATGATTATGAAGAGCGTCAAATGTTCTTGCAAGATATAGGTTTAGATGAGGCAGGTGCGGCTAAATTAATTCGTTCTGCTTATAAGCTATTAAATCAACAAACTTACTTTACAGCTGGAGTTAAAGAAGTTCGTGCTTGGACTATTGATATTGGAGCAACTGCACCACAAGCAGCAGGTGTAATACATACCGATTTTGAAAAGGGTTTTATTCGTGCTGAGGTAATTGGCTACGAGGATTTTTCTACATTAGGTAGTGAAGCTAAAGTGAAAGAAGCCGGTAAAATGCGTGTTGAAGGGAAAAATTATGTTGTGAAAGATGGTGATGTTATGCATTTCTTATTTAATGTGTAACTAAGCTTTAATTAGTCTTTTGTGAAATAATTATAATCTTGATACATTATTGTGAATACAATAAAGTAGCTTGAGTTTTTTTAAATAGTGCTAATTCTCTTTTTATTTTTAATAAAAAAGGATAAATCGCCCATGTTAAAGTTTGGATTCAGCTATTTTAGAAAAATAAATCAAATTATAATTATTTATAATGCCTACAATTGAAATCAAAACAGAGATAAATTCAGATCTTAATACTTGTTTTGATTTAGCCAGAAATATTGATTTTCATCAAGAATCATTAAAACATTCTAATGAAAAAGCAATAGCAGGTAAAATGACTGGATTAATAGAGCTTGGAGAGTGGGTTAGTTGGGAAGCTAAACATTTAGGGTTTGTTCAACACTTAACTTCAAAAATCACAGAGTTTGAAGCTCCAAATTATTTTGTAGACGAAATGGTTTTTGGTGCTTTTAAATCATTTAGGCATGAGCATCATTTCCTTGAAAGCGAAAATAGAACTGTCATGATTGACGTTTTTTATTTTGAATCTCCTTACGGAGTTTTAGGTGAATTTGCGAATTGGTTATTTTTAAAAAAATATATGACTAATCTTTTAAAAAAAAGAAATTCACTATTAAAACAAAAGGCAGAATTGTTGTAAAAAGGTTTCAAATTTAATTACTCATTATATTTCAGTATTAATATTATTTGATATTTAAAATGAAATCAGAGTGATATGATTTTATCATTTTACTATCAAAACCTATCAAATTCTGTTTTTTTATTATTATTAAGTGTATGAATAACACATCTATCTATTAATTTAGTAGAAAAAATAGATATGATAAAAAGAATACACATGTTTTTTGTAGGTCTTCTACTTACGCTTACAGTAAACTCACAAAACACTGTAGAAATGAATTGCCAAGATTTATTTTTAAGTGGTGTTAATTTAGCATGGGACCAGTTTGGTGGAGATGTGGGTTTTGATTCTAACCCAAATTTAGCATTTTTTGATACTTTTTTTTCCGATGTTAAAGCTGCTGGAGGTAATTCGGTGCGTTGGTGGTTTCACACAGATGGATCATTTACACCAGAAATTCAATCATCAGGATATGTTACAGGTTTGCATGAAACACTTACAAATGATCAAATAATTGCTCAGGTTGTATCGATTTTAGATACTGCTGAAGCAAATGATATATATTTAAATATTAGTTTGTTTTCTTTTGATATGTTACAGGATTATTCTGGTAAAGCATGGACAGGAAATGATTTTACAGGGAATAAGCCTTTTTTTGAATCGGAGAGTAATATTCAATCTTACATAGATAATGCATTAACGCCTCTTGTGAATGCTGTTAAAGATCATAATGCCTTAGGAAGTTGGGAAATTTTTAATGAACCAGAAGGAATGACATCTCAGTTTGGTTGGACAGGAAATCAAGGTGGAGAGTTTATTTCAATAACAGATGTTCAGTTAACTGTTAATATGTTGGCAGATGCTATTCATAATGTAGATCCAGATGCTTTAGTTACAAATGGTGCATGGGCTATGATTGCTAATACGGATAATGGAAGTTATACGAATTACTATTCTGATGCCAATTTGTTAGCTATTGGAAATAATAATTATCCTAATGGGACTTTAGATTATTACCAAGTACATTATTATGATTGGCAAAGTACAGCTATATCTCCATTTGCACATCCTGCAAGTTTTTGGAATTTAGATAAGCCACTTGTTATAGGTGAGTTTCATGCTAATGAAGCTAACACTGCTTTGGGAGTTACAGATGATTCTCCTTATGATTGGTTGTACGACAATGGCTATGCTGGTGCTTGGGGTTGGCAATATAATACTACAGAACTTTGGTCAGATATTGAACCGCAAATTGCCTATATGCAGATACAAAATCCGACTGCTGTAAATATTGATCCAAATGCTTGTTTAAGTGCAGAATTTTCATCTAACGTTACATCAACTTGCGAAGATAATGCAGTTACTTTTACAGCGGCTTCATCATCTAGTAATATTACATCTTGGATATGGGATTTTGGTGATGGTCAAACAGCTAATACAAAAGGTCCACATGCAATTACTTATACAACAGCAGGAACATATTCAGTTTCGTTAACAACTTCAAATGGAGTTGATAATGATACCGTTATAAAAACAGATTTAATCACAATTACAGCGCCATCAACAGTTGCAGTAACTATTGCTGATGGTTCTTCTTGTGCAACTTCTGTTACCTTTAATGCAGAATTAACTCCAACGATTGCTTCAGGAGCTTCTCTAAGATGGTATTTAAATAATGCTTTTCAATCGAGTGCATCAGGTCAATTAAGCTTTACGCCAGCTTCAATTGCAGATGGAGATCAGATTCGTTTTGAAGTGTCGCATTCTAGCTTATCAGTATGCCATACAAGTAGTACGTTAGTTTCAGAAACAATCACCTTAGATTGTAATGCATTATCTGCTGATGAATTTAATTTAAACTCTATAGAGCTATATCCAAATCCTGTAACTAATATTATTAATATTAGAGGATTACATGAAACTGCAAATATTGAGGTCTATTCTTCTTATGGAAATAAAGTTTTAAGTTTAAAATCTATTGAAAGTAATAAAATTGATATTTCTAATTTAGCTTCAGGTATGTATGTTGTTAGAATTTCAACAGATAAAGGACAGGCAGTTAAAAAAGTAATAAAATTGTAAAATAGAATATTTACATAACTTATTAAAAATCCAACTCAGTTTTGAGTTGGATTTTTAATTTCTTGTTGATAACTAATTAGTAAGACAGTTATATATTTTTTGTCTAAAATAGTATTTTAGCGTACTTTCAATACTTTTTGTTATATGGCTGAAGAAACTAATTATACCGAAGATAATATACGTTCATTAGACTGGAAAGAGCATATCCGTATGCGTCCAGGAATGTATATTGGTAAATTGGGTGATGGTTCTTCACCAGATGATGGTATTTACATTTTGCTTAAAGAAGTTTTGGATAACTCTATTGATGAATATGTCATGGGTGCTGGAAAAACTATTGAAATTTCCATTCAAGGCACTAAAGTTACAGTTAGAGATTACGGTCGAGGTATTCCTTTAGGAAAAGTAGTTGATGTTGTTTCTAAAATGAATACTGGTGGAAAGTACGACTCTAAAGCTTTTAAAAAATCTGTAGGTCTTAATGGTGTTGGTACAAAAGCGGTTAATGCATTGTCATCATTTTTTAGAGTGGAATCTACACGTGATAGTAAAAGTGCTTCCGCAGAATTTGAACAAGGTAACCTAATTAATCAAGATTTATTAGAAGATACCTCACGCCGAAAAGGAACCAAAGTCTCTTTTGTTCCAGATGAAATTATCTTCAAAAACTATAAATATAGAAACGAGTATATCGTTAAAATGCTTAAAAATTATGTGTATTTAAACCCAGGTTTAACCATAGTTTTTAACGGAGAGAAATATTATAGTGAAAACGGATTAAAAGATTTATTAAGTGAAAATATTAATGAATCAGATAGATTGTATCCTATTATTCATTTAAGAGGTGACGATATTGAAATCGCGTTAACACACAGTAAAACACAGTATAGTGAAGAGTATCATTCGTTTGTAAACGGACAAAATACCACGCAAGGAGGAACTCATTTAAATGCATTTAGAGAAGCCTTAGTAAAAACAATTCGTGAGTTTTACGGTAAAAACTATGATGCATCAGATATTAGGAAATCTGTAGTTAGTGCCATTGCAATAAAAGTGATGGAGCCGGTTTTTGAAAGCCAGACAAAAACAAAGCTAGGTTCTACAGATATGGGAGGCGAATTGCCAACGGTAAGAACTTATATAAGCGATTTTTTAAAAACTTATTTAGATAATTATTTACATAAAAATCAAGAAGCAGCCGAAAAAATTCAACGTAAAATTCTACAAGCAGAACGAGAACGTAAAGAATTGTCGGGCATTCGAAAACTAGCAAAAGACAGAGCCAAAAAAGCAAGTCTTCACAATAAAAAATTACGCGATTGTCGTGTGCATTTTGGAGATACCAAAAACGAACGAAATCTAGAATCAACACTTTTTATTACAGAGGGAGATTCAGCATCAGGAAGTATTACAAAATCACGAGATGTTAATACACAAGCGGTATTTAGTTTAAAAGGGAAACCATTAAATTGTTATGGGCTTAGTAAAAAAATTGTTTATGAAAACGAAGAATTTAACTTACTACAAGCAGCGTTAAATATTGAAGAATCATTAGAAGATTTACGATATAATAATGTTGTAATAGCAACAGATGCCGATGTAGATGGAATGCATATTAGGTTACTATTAATAACTTTCTTTCTTCAGTTTTTTCCTGAGGTCATAAAAGAAGGGCATTTATATATTTTGCAAACACCATTATTTAGGGTAAGAAATAAAAAAGAAACTATTTATTGCTATTCTGATGAAGAGCGACGAGATGCTATTGAAAAGTTAAAACCAAAACCAGAGATAACACGATTTAAAGGACTTGGTGAAATTTCGCCAGATGAATTTAAATATTTTATTGGTGAAGATATTCGATTAGATCCTGTGATGTTAGATGATGGCATGTCTATTGAAGATTTATTGTCATTTTATATGGGTAAAAACACACCAACAAGACAAGAGTTTATAATTGATAATCTTAAGGTAGAATTGGATATTATCGATTAAGTGTATTAAAAATTATTAATAAAACATTATTTAAGTGTTAAATTAAGAATATGATTGATTTTTTTTGAAAAATTAAGCTGACATATTGAAGTTTAGAACTAAATTTGCATCGCCAAAAGCAAAATTGGCTACAAAAGCAATTTTAAACTAAATAGTGATATGTTATACGTAAAAGAAAAAACAGAAAAAACTAAAAGAGATTATTCTTATTTACATTTGAGTCCAACAAGTAAAAAAGTAAAAAAAAACAAAAAAAAGGTTAGAGTAACGCTTAGCGGGAAGCCAAAATAAACTTAACTAATTAATGATTGAAGAAGGCGACGATTTAAATAACGAACAAGAAGAACCAAAAGAAACAATTACCCGAGTAACGGGTATGTATAAAGATTGGTTTTTAGATTATGCATCTTACGTTATCTTAGAACGTGCCGTACCAGCCATTGAAGACGGGTTTAAACCTGTACAACGTCGTATCATGCATTCTATGAAAGATTTGGATGATGGACGTTACAATAAAGTAGCAAACATTGTTGGGCATACTATGCAATACCATCCGCATGGAGACGCAAGTATTGCCGATGCAATGGTTCAAATAGGGCAAAAAGATTTATTAATAGATACCCAAGGAAACTGGGGAAATATTCTTACTGGAGATAGTGCAGCAGCATCACGTTATATTGAAGCGCGTATTTCAAAATTCGGGCTTGATGTTGTTTATAACCCAAAAATAACCGAATGGCAATCTAGTTATGATGGTCGCCGAAAAGAGCCCGTAAACTTACCTGTTAAATTCCCATTATTGTTAGCGCAAGGTGGTGAAGGAATTGCAGTAGGTTTATCAACAAAAATATTACCGCATAATTTTATTGAACTTATTGATGCTTCAATAAAGCATTTACAAGGAAAACGATTTACAATCCTTCCAGATTTTCCAACAGCAGGTATTGCAGATTTTTCTAATTATAATGATGGTTTAAGAGGAGGGAAAGTACGTGTTCGAGCTAAAATTTCTCAATTAGATAAAAATACTTTAACTATAACAGAAATTCCTTTTGCTACAACCACTTCAACTTTAATTGATTCTATTTTAAAAGCAAACGAAAAAGGGAAAATTAAAGTTAAAAAGATAGAAGACAATACAGCTGCGGAGGTTGAAATATTAATACATCTTCCACCAGGCTTATCTCCAGATAAAACTATTGATGCCTTATATGCATTTACTAGTTGCGAAAGTTCCATTTCACCATTAGGATGTGTTATTGAAGATAATAAACCATTGTTTGTTGGGGTTACCGAAATGTTGCGTCGTAGTACAGATAACACGGTTCAGCTTTTAAAACAAGATCTAGAAATTAAATTAAATGAGCTTGAAGAGCAATGGCATTTTGCATCTTTAGAACGTATTTTCATTGAAAAAAGGATTTACCGTGATATAGAGGAAGAAGAAACTTGGGAAGGTGTTATAAAAGCTATAGATAAAGGTCTTCAGCCACATATTAAACATTTAAAACGTACAATTACAGAAGATGATATTGTGCGTTTAACAGAAATTAGAATCAAGCGTATTTCAAAATTTGACATCGATAAAGCACAACAAAAAATTGATGCTTTAGAAGATCAAATAGCAGAAGTAAAACATCATTTAGCACATCTTATAGATTATGCTATTGCCTATTTTAAAAGATTAAAAAAGGATTATGGTGAAGGAAGAGAACGCAAAACAGAAATTAGAACTTTTGATGATGTAGACGCTACAAAAGTGATAATACGAAATACAAAACTTTACGTAAATAGAGAGGAAGGTTTTATTGGAACTTCTCTAAAACGCGACGAGTATGTTGGTGATTGTAGTGATATTGACGACATTATTGTGTTTACCAAAGAAGGTAAAATGATGGTTACTAAAGTTGATTCTAAAACTTTTATTGGTAAAGATATTATTCATGTTGAGGTTTTTAAAAAGAAAGACAAACGTACTATTTACAACCTGATTTATCGCGATGGGAAAAGTGGACCATCCTATATTAAACGCTTTGCAGTTACAAGTATTACACGCGATAGAGAATACGATTTAACCAATGGGAATAAAGGGTCTGTTGCATTGTATTTTTCAGCAAATCCAAATGGAGAAGCTGAAGTTGTTACTATTTTATTACGACAAGCAGGAAGCATTAAAAAGTTGAAATGGGATATCGATTTTGCCGATATTCTTATAAAAGGACGAGTATCTAAAGGAAATTTAGTCACTAAATATTCTGTAAAACGCGTTGAACTAAAAGAAAAAGGAGTTTCTACTTTAAAGCCACGAAAAATTTGGTTTGATGATACGGTACAACGTTTAAATGTTGATGGAAGAGGAGATTTAGTAGGTGAGTTTAGAGGCGAAGATAAACTGCTAATTATCACACAATCTGGAATGATAAAAACGGTAACACCAGAAGTTACTATGCATTTTGATGATGATATGATTGTAATGGAAAAATGGATTCCTAAAAAACCAATTTCTGCTATTTATTTTAATGGCGAAAAGGAAATGCATTATGTAAAACGATTTCTGATTGAACAAGAAGGCAAGGAAGAATCTTTTATATCAGAACATTCAAATTCACAATTAGAAATTGTATCTACAGATTGGAAACCTATGGCAGAAATAGTTTTTGCAAAAGAGCGAGGTAAAGAAAGAAAAGAGAATTTAGAAATAAATCTTGAAGAATTTATTTCGATTAAAGGAATAGCTGCTTTAGGAAATCAATTAACTAAAGATAAAGTGAATCAAGTTAATTTATTGGAGTCTTTACCATATGAAGCACCAGAAGAAGTACATGCAGACGAATTAGAAGTGTTTGATGAAGAAACCATTCATATAGAAAAAACTACAGATTCTGATTCTAACATAAAGAATGAAAAAGATTCTGATAGTGATGATGAAGGCCAAATTACGTTATTTTAAAACTTAACTTTTTAACTTGAATCTAATATTTTATCAAAAATTATTCAATTTTAAGTAGCCAAACTCTTTCAAAGCCTTTTTCCTTTTGTTTTGCTTTTGTACGCTGTGAAGCAATATCCTTTTCAGCGTAGCGGTCAACATAAACATAGTTAAATTCATCATTTGCGTCTTTTCTGCCATATCTTGCATAAAAACCATTTTGTTTTAATCGTGCTATTTCTTTGTCAGCATTTTTTAATTGTTTAAAACTACCAAGTATAATGTAATAGCCTGGTTTTAAATAATAATCATCAATAATATCAGAAGGAGTACTTTCATCCATAACAGGATATTTTTCTTCATCATTTACTAACTTATCACTTACATTATCAGCTTCATTGGTTTCTTCATTATTAACATTCAATTGTTCTTTTACTATAGTTGGCTCTTCTTTTTTTATCTTTTTTATACGATTAATTTTCTCTCTATTTCTTTTAACGTTAGCTAACCATTCTGGTATTTCGGTTTCTTTTGGAGTTAAATCTACCGACACGCCAATGGAGTGCACATCATTAAAGTTTTGAGAACCAATAGCGCTTTCGTAAGAATAGCTAAGCCTAACATACTTTAAAAATCGTGCGCTTAATGCGGCGTTAATTGAGTAATCATCTTTATATGAAACGGCCAATTCATAATTGCCTTTGTAATTTAAATTGGTTACACCTTCAAAGAAAGTTAAATCTGAATACGAATTATACTTAATCATAGGTGTTAATCTCATGTTATCTGAAAGGCGCATTCGGTAGGATAAGTATAGAGTATAGCCTTCATAACTAGAAAGAGGTTCGGGCATGTTTAATGTTAAGTCATTTTGTACTGGATATCTATTTAAAACTCCTCCCAGAGTAAGGTTGAAATTAGTATAATGTAAACCTAATTTATAAATGGTATTAAGTGAATTGTCTTTTGATGTATTAGCCTCGTTAAGTTTGTCTTGTCCAATTGAGGCACCCAAATTAAAATAATGAAATTCATTACCAAGATTCAATCTAAAACGACTACTAAGAAACATTTGTGAATAACGATACACATCATAACTATGTTTTGAATAATCTAAACCAAATGCAACATTATCAAAAAGTGATAGCTGAGCTGAAATGTATTGTGAGGTTTGGGCAATATCTGAATCTGATACTTGAAGAACACCTGTCATGTTATATTGACTATTTAATGATATAAATGAAGGATCTTCTAATTGACGATGAATTTGGTTTTGCCCATTAAAAACAAGTCGTTGACTCATCACAGACATTGTGAAAAATAAAAGTATTATACTGCTAATTGCTGTTTTCATCAAGTAAAACTTTTAATTTAAAATCAATAATAGCTAATAATTTTATTGAATTGTATTCAAAACTAATAAGATTTATTAATTAAACGATAAAACGCAAATAAATTCGATTAAAAGATGTTAAAATTAACATTTTAAGCATAACGATCTTATTTTCAATGGGTTTTGTAGAGTTAAAAAAATGAATTACAGAAACAAACAAAAAATATTAGGTGGTTAATTTCTTAAAAATAAACTACCTAATATTTTAATTATAACCTCAATTTACATTAATAAAACTAAAATGCTTTTTTTAATTAAGTTCGTTTAAGCTGTTTTTGTATTTTTTTAATTGCAGATTCAATGGATTTTTCTGGCTCAATAATATTATATGCTCCCCAAAACCTTGGATCTGAAAACCCAGAAGCTTTTTCGCTTAATATAGTTGTGGGCCGTATTATCTGACTTTTGTTTTTAGCTAGTTTTTCATCCACTATTTCCCAATCTGTTATAGCCATTTCACTACTTAGAGTATAAACGTTGTTAAAAAGTTTTCCTTCCCAATTTACTTTAAAAGTTAGTGAAATATTACTGTAAGCATAATGCCATTTTCCATCTTTAGTTCTATAATTTACACGATAGGTGGCTTCTGTTGGATACACATCAACTTTTCTAGGTTTTTTACGCACATACATTTGGCTTGTTAGTTCTTTATTAGAAACATTTAAACTATATGTTGCATTAGTTAAAGCCAAAGTTTCGGCATCAATGTATAGCTTTCCAAAATATAAGGGATCATTTACATTTTCTTTTTGTTTAAAATTAACAACATAGATTAGCTTTTCGTTAATACGAGTGGATTTGTCAAAATTAAAATTATATAAATCTATAGTTTCTTTAGTAAAAATATATTCTGGGTATTTTATAATATCTGTATACAAGTTACTAAATGGTCCACCTTGAAGTTTGAATGCAATAGTATCTAATTTAGTGTAGTCTGTATTTTTACGAGCTTTAACAAGTTCTATATAATCCCTTTTTAAATTACTATAAGGTTGCTTATGTATTTTCACAACAGCTTCAGAGAGCGAAGCATTACGTCTTCTTTTTTTAATGGTTTCCCTGTAAAAGGCTGTCATTAAAGTGTTATTAGTATTATAAAGTTCACTTTTTTTACTTAATGTTTCAATAACTAAAGATTTAGCATCTTTTTTTGTAGTAGTTATGCTTACTTCATCTAGTTTAGTAATAGCAGCAGTTAAATCTATCTTTTCATGATTATTTAAAGATGAAATTTTAATCTCTCTTTTTTCATATCCTAAATGAGAAATGGTTAGTATACCATCAAAAAATTTTTCTGGTATTTTAAGTAGAAATTCACCATCTGCATTAGTTACAGTACTAATATTTGAGTCCTTTATAACAATATCGGCAAATATAAGTGGGTCTTTTAAGTTGGCATCAATGACTTTTCCTTCTAGTTCCTTGTATACCTCCTCAGTTTCAGTTTGTGCAGTAATATTTGTGCAAAATAAAAATGAAGCACAAATGTAAATCAAAGTTAATTGAGTTAATTTTTTCATGGCTTTTAAGTTTAGAAGAGCACTTAAGATACGAAAAAATTCAATATAAAAACCTAATAATCAGATGGTTTTTGTTCGATTCAAGATTTTTTTTATGTTTTTATCAGACAAGCTAGTAATACTTTTAAAACCAAAAAGGGTTTAAATTATTCAATTGTTGAATTAGTCACAGAAATAGGAGTATCTGAATGCATAGAAATACTTGGATATATTGGATACCAAGAACCTCCAATATTGTTTTGAATTATAGAATTGTCAATTTTAATATTTCCAGAATGATCGTTGCTCACAAAAAATATGGATGAACCATATGAGTTTACTTCGTTTTCTTCAATTCGTGTTCCAAAAATACTTAAAGTCATGGTATTGCCATCATTATAAATAGCACCACCACTGCCGCCGCCAGGAGTGCCAGCTTCTGATGGATTACCACCATTACCAATGGCTTTGTTATGCGAGAATAAACTATTAATTATAGTCCAAGATACACCAATACTGCTTATACCGCCGCCATTTGAACCTATATTTCCATAACCTTCAGCACCTCCAAAGGTAGAGTTAGTAATAAATACAGGTAAGTTATTATATTGACTAAAAACTCTAATTGCACCACCACCAACATCTGGTCCAATACTTGCGCAAACATTATTAAAAAACCTTGAATTTACAGCTTTAAAACGACCGCCTCTTACCCAAATTGCACCTCCTCCTGAGTATTCTGTTTCTGATGTAGAATTTCCATCAGCAAATGTTATATTTTGCACAGTAAGTTTTGGTGTATCTTGATTTTGACAATGGTCTGTTGTCCAAACTTGGTTAGCATCACAAGTATTCATATATAAAATTCTTGTAGCTCCATTACCGCTTAAAGTCACTAAACCACCACCATCAATTATAACTTCTGGATTAGCATTGTTAAAGACTTTGGCTGGTTTATCCATAATAATAGTTACTGGCTGAGTACCACAATTAAACGTTATTTTTCCGCCTTTAGCAACAGCATTAACAACAGCATCACATGTACAGCTTTCTGGTGAGCCATTACCAATTATAGTGTCTGGATTGGAAACATCTTCTAAACCAGCATCACTAGGAATGGCAGAATCACCATCAGGGTTTCCTGCTGGTGGACCATCTTCTGGATTTTCTAAAGGATTATTAACAATTATAGAATCATTTTTAATACTCTCATTTGAACAGTTGAATATTAAAAAAACTAAAAATAAACTTAAAGCAAGTTTAATAATTTGGTAGGTTAAGCATTTCATGGGGTAAATGTTTAGATAATAACTATATACGAAACAAATACACACTATGGATTATATTGGTAATTACTATGCCTTGTTCTTTTTTTGGATTCTAAAATTTAAAAATTCAACAAAAAGTGAAAATGCAATAGCAAAATACAGATAGCCTTTAGGTATTGCACCTACCTCATTACCAAATAATTTTGTGTGCGATAAATGTGCCGATTCAGTAATTAGCATAAAACCAATTAATATTAAAAAGGCTAATCCTAGTAATTGCATACTTGGGTGAGAATCTATAAATTTTCGTATTGGGTTAGCAAAACCTATCATAATAGCAATAGAAATAACGACAGCAATTATCATTAAAACTAAATTGTAATTATGGTTAGGATGTAATCCATTAGTCATACCAACAGCTGTTAAAATAGAGTCTATAGAAAATATGAAATCTATAATTAATATTTGAAAAATGGCTTGAGATAAACTTTTAAGCTTCTTTTTATTAAGATTATTTTCATCATGATTTGGCAGTTCTACTTTTTCATGAATTTCTGAGGTGCTTTTATAGATTAAAAATAATCCGCCAACAAATAATATAATCGCTTGCCAACTTATAGCAATATGTAGCCATGTTAACTCAATAGTGTAAAAAGGTTCTTTTAAACCAATTAAAAAACTAACAAAAAATAGCAGTAAAATTCGTTGTATCATGGCTAATAATAAGCCAATAGTTGTCGCTTTTGATCGCTGATGTTCTGGTAGTTTGTTTGCAGCTATTGATATGAAAACAATATTATCAATACCCAGAATTATTTCTAAAAATGTTAAGGTTAATAATGCCATTATAGCATCACTAGTAAGTAAAAAGTCTATCACTTTATAAAAAATTAGAATACAAAATTAGTTAAAAAACAATTATGTAAAACTATTTAAAATTGACAAACGTAATTTTTAAGTGATTACTTTTATATATTATTTTATGTGGTAATTAAATTACATGAAGCAAATTTAGATGAGAAATATTTAGAGTTTTATAATTATTTAATTGTAGTTTGAAGAGACATTATTGTCTGTTAGTGTTTTCATAAAAGCAACCAAACTAGCTTGTTCTTTTTCAGTTAAATTCAACTCATCAAATGGAAGTGTTTGGTGTTCTAAATCGAAGCCAAGTCCGCCACCGCCACCAAGGTTATAAAACTCAATAACTTCTTCTAAAGTTTTGTAAACACCATTATGCATGTATGGACCTGTTATTTCAGCATTTCTAATGGATGGTGTTTTAAACATGCCCTTATGTAAATCTTCATTATATCTCCAATAAAAACCTAAATCATCATCTAGTTTTTTATTATCAGCAGTTTCAGGAACTCCTATAACTTCTTTTTCGGTTTCATTAAAAAATGGAGGTACTGTGCCATTTGTTAATGGTATAAAATGACATGTTGCACAAAGTGCTTTACCCATAAATAAATTATAACCTAGTTTTTCTTCTTCGGTATAAGTGTTTTCTTCACCTCTAATA
Source organism: Flaviramulus basaltis (assembly GCF_900114265.1). Taxonomy (GTDB): domain Bacteria; phylum Bacteroidota; class Bacteroidia; order Flavobacteriales; family Flavobacteriaceae; genus Flaviramulus; species Flaviramulus basaltis. The sequence goes on along the minus strand of NZ_FPKV01000002.1, from coordinate 1,102,999 downwards.
TTTTTATCGAATTTTGAATTGAATCCATTTAATGTTGAAATATATGATGAGATGGCTTTTATAACAGCTGTGTTTTTTTTAGGAACTTGTCCATACGCCTCTTTAAAGAGCTTAATATAAGATGAATCTTCTAAAATAGCATTAGAAAACTCATGCACATTTGTGTTAAATTCTTTATTATTTTTAAACACTAATGAAATTTGATCTAAGAGAGTTTTAGAACGTCCATCTAAAAAGAAACTTTGTTGGAAAGCAGTATTTATAAGTGATGGTGTATTGCGCTCTAAGGGCTTTCTTTCATTATCTAAATTAACAGCCAAACCATCAGCATAGCCTTTACTAGGTATATGGCAAGTTACACAAGCCATATTTCCATTTGCAGAAAGCATAGGGTCTGAAAACAGTTTTTCTCCAAGTTTAATTTGTTTTTGCGTAGGGTTTTTGTTGATTGCTGGTGTGAAATAATTTAAATTAAACGAGTTGTTTTCAAAAAATGTAGGTGCATCAAAGTTAAAGGGTTCGGTATTTATAGGTTCCCAAAGCTGACTCGTTCTACGTATTTCTACCCAATTTCTTGTAATGGGATTCATGTAATCTCTAGTGAAGGTAAATCTATCAAACATATCAAAATCAGTATTGTTATTAATAAATTCGATGGCTTTTAATATGTTGTTTTGAAATTCGGTGTCTAGAGATTTGTTTTTACTGTCAATAATATTTTGAATGGTATTATTATAAACTGTTTGTAAACTTTCTAAAGAAACTATAGTTTCATTAATACCTAAATGACTTACAGGTGTGTCAAAACCAGAAATAGCTAAACTTACTATTCTAAATAATTGTTGATGTGTAGCAATAAAAAAGCGTTGCGCATTTAATTCTCTTTTTTCAATGCCTTTTTTTAGAACAGATAGCATGCCTTTAGTGACATATAATTCTTGCTTGAAATCTTCTAACGAAGTTTCATTTTCATAAATACTTTCTTCAATTTTTTGGTATCCAACAGGTTTAATAATTTTACCGCTATCTTCTTTATAAACAGGAAGTGCTGGTCCGTTTGTTCTATGTCCAACTTCTGGATTTAAGTAAGAAGCATAAGGTTCTGCCTTTTTAAATGCTTCTCTAGATAAAGTAAAATATGTTTTGGACTTTTCTCCATTAATGCCCACGAGTTCCAAGCTATCTAAATAAGTTAATGCATAAGTAATGTTTTCTAAATAATAATTTTGAGCATAAGACCAATCTGTTACTGGGATAGTTTCTTTTTTAGAATTATTACAAGAAGTTATTATAAATAATAAAATAGATAGAATAATTAATTTCTTAATAGTGTGATACATCGCTTAGTTATGTGGGTTTTTATAAATAGAAGAATCTCTATTAATAAAAATAGAGATTCTTGGTTGTAGCAGATTATTGTGTTTATCTAGGTAATCCTTGTAATAAAACAATTTGTCCTCCTTGGTTGTGAGGTAAGTTTGTTGAAACAAACTCTGTACTTTGCCAGTAATGTGGTTGTAAGTTTAGCATGAAAGTATCTGGTACACCAACTTTATCAGAAATATCAATTAAGGCTCCAAACTCACCTGAAAAGCCAGTGCTTCCTGTAGGAGATAAGTTGCTTTCTATTTTCAATTCTAAAACAACTACAGGGTTATTTCCATCTAAATCTGTTTGATATATTTGGGCTGCATGATTTCTGCTAAAAGAATTTGGATCTTCCTGGAAGTAAACATAATTTTCGGTAACACAAATATTATCTGGACTTTGAAGTGTGGAAAGATTTCCGTCATTATTATTAGAATCTGTATTTCCACTAACAATTTGTGTTAATTTACCAATTAAAGGATTTGTTTCATCTAATTCTAATTTGTAAATAGTTCCCCAGTCATTAACATCACCTGTATTAGGACCTAAACCAGTTACAGCAAAATATACATTTCTAGCGTTTGCATCGCTTCCTTTTTGGTAATCTACATCTTCAACTCTTATAAATTGAGAAGCAAAAACGCTAGTACATGCCGTTTCCATTTCATTTTTTGTCATGGCAGCTCCGTCAACTATTTCAACAAACTCTACATCATAAGGTTTACCAAAATCTAAGCTACCTTCGTCATAAACAGTATCAGCTGTAACATCTTGTACACCACCTGCACCATCAGAAACTTGTTTAAATCTTAATACATGTATTTTACCATTTTCTAAATCGGCATCTCCATTTTCAGACAAATACATAGCAACTTGACCTTTTGATCCACTAGAATCATCATCACCACCAATAATTACTGTTTTTCCAGAATAAGCATCTTTAGGTAATGGTACTGCATTTTCCCATGAGAATTCTCCTAAAGCATCTAAGCCAAAATCTGCAGTTGGTGTTGGTGTTTCAATCCATGGGTCTATACCTTTAACGTCATAAGCTATACTTTCAGAAGCCGATAAAAAGATGTCTTTATCACCACCATGAATAGCTGCTTCCCACATAGTGCCAGAACATTGTCTTGCATAATCTGCAACTCCTGCGTTTAATAACCACTCACCTTTAATTGGTGTTAAGTTTTCGTCTAAACGAATTCTAGAAACACCATAATCATCTTCAGCATTAACTACATATATATATTCGTCGCCGTCTTTTAAAAGACCAGCACCATCTTGAGCACCAACCAATCTAAATCCATTAGGAAGTACATCAAAAGAACTTATTATTGAGTAAGCTTTTACGCCACTAAAATTTTCATTAATAATAACTAAAGGATCTAATAATGATTTGTTTGAGAACATGTCTGGATTTGGTGTGAAATCTTCACCGTCCTGTCCATCTTGCCCGTCGTTACCGTCTAGTCCATCTTGCCCATTGATGCCATCTTTACCATCTTCTGGTTGACAACTTACAATAGCCGTACTCGTCGCAGTTAAGACTATTAGGGTTAAAATAAGGTTGAGTAATTTTTTCATAATTTAAATAATATTTTTGGTTTTTATTTATCTCAAAATTATGATTAGATGTTATGAATCATGTTAATTGATTAATGTGCTTTGTTTAATTTAGGGTTAATGCAAGGTTAATAAGGTTACTTTAGTATTAAAGAATAGGCTTTAGTTTAGGTTAAATGTTACCTAGTAATTATGTGAGTGTTTAGTTTGTATAAAGTTTATTAGAAAAGGATTATAATTAAACAATGTAAATGACTTTGCATATTTTTAACTCTTAACTTAATTTTTAGATTTCAAAAAATAGAATAGCTGTATATTTACATGATTTTTAATTAAAATATGAAGCAAAACACAATACCCTTTTATAAAACAGGCTATTTCTCATCGTTAATTTGTGATTATTTAGATGAAATACCAGAACTAAAACCGTTTTATAATCGTTTTTCTAGTATTGATAATTTTAAAACACAGATAGAAGAAAAAGAATCATCTTTTAGTAAACAATCAAGACTTGTTTTAGTTTCTGCTTTAAATAAACAATATAAAAATATTGAAGCTTCTGAAGCAACCCTTAATAATATTGAAAGTTTAAATCTGGGTAATACTTTTACAATAACTACGGGTCATCAACTTAATTTATTTACCGGGCCGCTTTATTTTCTATATAAAATAGTTTCTGCAATCAATCTTTCAAAAGAACTTAAAACTAAATATCCAAATTCTAATTTTGTGCCTGTTTATTGGATGGCGACAGAAGACCATGATTTTGAAGAAATAAATTATTTCAACTTCAAAGGGAAAAAAGTGCATTGGAATAAAGAGTCTAGTGGAGCAGTTGGAGAATTATCTACAGAAGGTTTAGAAGATGTTTTTAATTTGTTTTCTTTAGAAATAGGAACAACTAAAAATGCAGAATATTTAAAAACACTTTTTAAAAATACCTATTTAAAACATAATAATTTAGCTGATGCTACACGTTTTCTAGCAAATGAATTGTTTAAAGATTATGGTTTAGTCATTATTGATGCTAATGATGCCGAATTAAAAAAACAATTTATTCCTTTTGTTAAAGAAGAATTAGTTAACCAAACATCATTCAAATCAGTTTCTCAGACTAATGCTCAAATAAATCAATTACCAAGCAATTATAAAATCCAAGTAAACCCAAGAGAAATAAATTTATTCTATTTAAAAGAAGGCTTAAGGGAACGTATTGTTTTTGAAGATGCTATTTATAAAGTAAATGACACAAAAATTTCTTGGAATCAGAGTGAGATTCTTGAGCATTTAAATGAAGCCCCCGAGCGTTTTTCGCCTAATGTAATTATGCGGCCTTTATACCAAGAAGTTATTTTGCCTAATTTATGCTACATAGGTGGTGGTGGTGAGTTGGCGTATTGGTTTCAACTAAAACAGTTCTTTGATGCTGTTAAAGTTCCGTTTCCTGTATTATTACTTCGTAATTCAGTTTTGATTAAAACAGAAAGCCAAGATAAAAAACTTCAAAGCTTAAAAATTTCTAATGAAGATGTTTTCTTAAAACGAGATAGGTTTATTAATAAGAAAGTAAGAGAGATATCTAATATCGATATTGATTTTTCTTCTCAAAAAGAAGAGTTAATTCAGCAATTTAAAGGGTTATATGAACTTGCAGAACAAACAGATAAATCGTTTTTAGGTGCTGTAAAAGCTCAAGAAGTTAAGCAATTAAAAGGATTAGATAATCTTGAAAAGCGTTTGTTAAAAGCTCAAAAAAAGAAATTAGCTGATGAGGTTTCTAGAATGACCGAACTTCAAAACGAGTTATTTCCTAGCCAAAGTTTACAAGAACGAAACACCAATTTTTCAGAATTTTATCTGGAATATGGCGAATCGCTTATTCCTAAACTTATAGAAAACTTAGAGCCATTGAATGGAGCGTTTACTATTCTAATCTCATAAAATGATGATTTGATAACCTTGTGCTTATTAAAATGACAGTAATTATCACGAAATTAGCAGAATTGTGATAAAATAGCATATAAATAAGTTAATTAAACTGAGTGAAAATTAAATTAAAGATCATATTTTATAAATTAATAATATAAGTGATAAAATAAAAAAGTCAAGTTTAAATTTTTTAGAATATCAGTTTATAAAAAGCAAAAAATATGTACTCAGAGTTTAGGTTTTTTAAAAAAAATATATTTATTTTCTTTCTTGTTTTTAATTTTATAGGTTTTTCTCAATCAAAGAAAATATTAGTCTATCATCAAACAGAGAGTTATAGGCACCCTTCTATTGATGCAGGAATAAAAATGTTTGAAGAATTAGGAGCCCAGAACAATAATTGGTCAACTGATAACTCTCAAAATTCAAATGTATTTACTGAATCAAATTTAGCCCAATACGATGCTGTAGTATTTTTAAATACCTCAGGAGATGATTTATTGTCAAATTCTGAAAAAATAGCTTTAGAAAAGTTTATAGCAAATAGTAAGGGTTTTGTTGGAATACATGGTGCTTCAGATACTTATCGAGATAAAACATGGTCATTTTACAATGAATTGGTAGGTGCTATAATTCAAAGTGATCCAAATCATACTTCTAATAATTTTAATGCAGACATGGAAGTGAAAACAAATAGTTCAATTACAAATTTTCTTGGATCTGTTGGTAGCACATGGAATAAAAATGAAGAATATTATTATTGGGAACTAAATGGCGGACAAATAAGTGAGGATAATACTGTGCTTTTGGAAGTTGAATCTACTGGAAATAATTCATATGATGTAGCTAGAGCAACTACATGGTATAAAGAATCTATTACTTATGATGATGATAATAATTCAAGTACTGTTGATGTAACATTATCTGGTATTAAATCGTTTTATACATCTTTAGGACATAATGATAGTGATTATGATAGTAATACTAAGTTTAGAACAATGCTTAAAAATGCTGTACTTTGGGCAATAGGAGAAACTACGTTAAGTGTTACAAATGAAAAACAATTTTCAGAATTTAAAATTATTAAAAATCCTGTAAAAAATAAAGTAAGAATATTTTTCAATAATTTGAATGAGGATGTTGATTTAAAAGTATACGATATTACAGGAAAACAAATATTTAAAACACTTATCAGATCATCAGCAATAAGGAATAATTTATATGAATTAAGTGTTTCAGGTTATAGAAATGGACTTTACTTTTTTATGGTTTCTACACAAAACACAACTGAAAGCTTTAAAGTTTTAAAAATTTAATTCAAAAATTTAAATATTTATATAATATTGAAGAATAGATGGATAGGTTGTTTCTGGTAGCAGTAAAAGCTCAAGAAGTAAAACAATTAAAAGGATTAGATAATCTTGAAAAACGTTTGTTAAACGCACAAAAAAAGAAACTTTCTAATGAGGTATTAAGAATGACGGATTTGCAAAACGAGTTATTTCCTAGCCAAAGTTTACAAGAACGAAACACCAATTTTTCAGAATTTTATCTGGAATATGGCGAATCGCTTATCCCTAAACTTATAGAAAACTTAGAGCCATTAAAAAATGAGTTTGCAATTTTAACGTTATAATAAAAGCAAGCCAATATGACTTGCTTTTTAAAACCAATTTTTAGCTACAAGCATTTGGAATATCCCTTGTTTCAGTAGTGGTATCTATTAACTGATTGATTAAAGTTATGCCTTTTAAGCTAACTTCAATATAATCTGAACCTATTTCTGTAACAACTCCTGAGAATCCGTTAAAATTAAATTGTGTCATAATTTCGCCACCATCTAACGAAGTGTTATTTTCATATTTTGCCCGGACTCTAAATGTTTGCACATAAGGCACTTTAATATTTTCATACACTTGATAAATATCTGCAGCACTTGTTCCTCTTCCTGGGGGTACTGTGATTTCTCTTTCAGAAGCAATCTCAATGGTTTTAGATGTTGTGATTTCTGTTGATTCTGTTCTAGTTTCTGTAGTGCTATGAGCATAACTTATTCCAGCAGTCGCAGAGGCGGATACAGAGTTGGAAGCTCCAAAAAACTGGCAATTTACACTTGCTTCTACCGTTGTAGAAATAGTTGTAGAAAGGCTAGCCTCAACCGTAGTAGAAACCTGTATGGATTCTGACCAAGAATAAGTGTCTGTTCTAGTTTCACTTTTTTTGATTCCCACAAGTTGGCTTAATGAGCCACTACTGCAATTTTTAAGTGCCGTATTGTATGCTGCCAATGTTTTTGAAGCAGGAAGTATAGGGTTTAAGAATTTTGTTCCTATAGATTCTATATTCCAATCTATTTCAAAATTTAAAATTCTAAAGTAAGAAGCGTTTGTATTTGACGGCTTGAGGTTTCCTGAACCTATTGGGGCATATAATGGTGACCCAGATTGAACAGGAATAATAACAAATTTACCTATATCTGTTTTTTGAATTTTGAATTTATAATTTTCTAAATCTGAAGCATCGGTATTACCTCCGTTTTTTGTGATATTGGCATTAGATTGTACAGCAAGTGTATTACTGGAATTAATATATAAATAATGTTTTTTGTTGCCATTGGGATTATATATATTAAAGATGTTATTTGCAGAATCGACAACTTCAAATCTAAATTTTGTAAACGGAATGGTTTGTTGTGTATCATTAACATAATCAAGATCGCTGCCTGCACGTATTTTAATTTCGGTGTTTAAATCTGATGTTGAGGTTATTAAAGTTGCAGAAGGCGCACCACGTACGGAAGTAATATCGTCATTTAAAATTTGCATATAATAATCAGCATTACTATCAAGTATTATTGGATGGATATCAGGTTTGGCAAGATTATCAACTTCTGTTTCATCAGGACTTGGCTTAAACGAAATTTTTGAACTGTTGTATATAGCTAATTCAGTACCTAATGCATCATTTATAATCACATTAATAGACACACCATTTTCTAGTTCATTTTTTGCCGTATCACTTAGGTTCTTGTTTTTAAATGCTAAAAAAGCTAAATTGGTATCAGGGTCTATGTCTATTTCATATTCTCCAGATTTTTCCCCTTCATTTATTGTGATAATTGCTTTATATGGCGTATATCCTTTTCTTGTTAAATTTCTAGAATTTAAACTAATTCCTAATTCCCCCTTGTCATTAGTATATTCATCAGTGTTTATATTGGATTGAGTTTCAACCAGTTTTTCGTCTGTCTGGTTGTTAGGATTGTCATCTTTGCTACAAGCGATTATTGTTGCTATGCAACAAACTAAAAGTAATTTTTTTAATGTGTTGTTTTGTGGTTTCATGTTTTGTTTTATTATTGGTTTAAAAATTCTGTTTTGTGTGACCTGTCCGGAAAATGGTCTGCAGCCCTAAACCGAACAAGACCACAAAACGGTTGTTGTCAACTTAATGACAAAACAAACCTATTACATGAAACTGATGTATTAAAAAAACATAGGTGGACAATGAGTGGACACCTTGAAATTAGATTAAGGATAAATAACAGATGGTTTTTAAATCCCTTGTTTCTAAAGGCTTATCATTAAATCTTGAAGTGAATCATCTGTGGTGATATCTAATTTTTTTCTAAGACGATAACGTGCTTTTTTAATGCCTTCGTGCGAAATATTTAGAATATTAGCAATTTCTTTAGATGATAAATTCATCTTTAGTAGAGACATTAAACGTAACTCATTTGATGTGACATCAGGAAACCTTTGTTTCACTTTGCTATTGAAATCCTTATGTACTTCTTGAAAGTATTTGCTAAAATTTTCCCAATTATTATCATCTTGCAGATCAAAATTAATAGTTCTTATAAGTTGTTGGTAGCCATTTTGGCTATTTTCTAAAGATTTTAGTTCTTCGGCTTTTTGTTTCAAGCCTTCTAAAACTTCGTTTTTCTTTGCTAAATGTAAAGCGTGGGTAGTAAGTTGCTTTCTTTTAAAATCTAACTCTAGATCTAATTTTTCTTTTTCTGCTTTACTGCGTTTTAATTTTTGTCTTACAGCGTAAAACCCAATTAAAGAAAGCAAGAACCCAATTCCAAATAAAATTTTGTAAAGATTATTTATTTCTCCTTTTTGTTTTAAAAGATTAATTTCATTTTTTTGAAGTAATATTTCTTGTTCTTTTTTTTCGGTTTCGTATTTGGTTTTTAATTCTTCTATTTGCTTTGATTTAGTTGAATTAAAAATTGAATCTTTTAAATTATGATATTTTTTATAGTCTGATAAGGCAAGTTCAATTAGATTTAAGTTTTCATAGGTTTCAGAGCGTTCTAAATATGCGTCAGATAAATTATCAATAGAACCAATGGAGTCTGCAAGGTGTATAGCTTGAGTGTAATAATTTAAAGATTTATTGTAGTTTTTTTTTCCAAAATAGGCAGATGCTACATCATTTAGGTAAATGATTTGATTATTAATAGAGCCATGTTTTGAAGAGATTTCATTGGATTTAAAAAAATATTTTAATGCTTTGTCAAATTCCTTTTCTTCTAAATAAATAGCTCCAATATTAGAAGTGTAAGGAGCAATAAAGTTATTCCAATTCATTGTTTCACTTATTTTTAATCCTTTTTTATAGATTAGAAGTGCGTTTGTATAGTCTTTTAAATCGTAATAGGTATTGCCAAGCTCCATATAGGATATAGCCAGCCATTTATTGTGGTTTAAATTTTCAAACGTTTTTATGCCTTTTGTTATATAGGGTATGGCTTCTTTATAATTATCTCTTAAAGTTTCAGTTCGACCTATACCTACATTAATTATTGCAAGTTTTAACGGTTTCTTACTTTTTAATGTGTCTAGAGCTTTTGAGGCATTGATTAATTGGTTTATGGCATTTTTATAGTCACCCTTATCAAGATAAATAGTTGATTTTTGTTGGTGTGCATCACTTAACATTAGCCCGTTTTGTAATTCTTCAGCAGTTTTAAGTGCTTTGTTGGATAGTTGTAATGCAACTTCAAAATTTCCTTCAAGATTTTCTGCTCTATTCCAAGCTTGTAACACTTTAAATAACTGAGTTTTATTCTTTAAAATTCCATATTCGTATTCAGATTGGTTAAAATAATATCTTAACGAATCAAGATTATGGTAATGAACATAATAATTACCTAGATTTTTAAGTGCCTTTGCTTCTTCATTTTTTAAATTTAATTCTTTTGAAAGTTTCAAACATTCATGTAGATAGTATTGAGCAGATTCAGAATTTCTTTCTCTCTGGTAAATATATATTTTTTCAGCAGTATTTATTTTCTCAACAGAATAAGCTAGTTTATGGTATGCAAGAATTAGACTATCAAGTTTTTTATCGTCTTGTGAAAAGAAGTTGAAAGAAATAAAAAATAAAAAAAGTATAATAGTGAAATGTTTCATTAAATAGTTGATTATCTCTCTGTAAAAATACTTATTTATTGCTGTAAATCAAATAGTTAATATGATTTAAATGTTTTAAAACAATTTATTGAATAGTAATGTTAATTTTATTGTACAGAAAAATAATCTTTGGTAAAGTGTATGAAATAGATATTGAATTAACAGAAATAACAATGGATCTTACGAAATATACTATTGATAGAATTTTAATGTTAAAGGATTAAAAATTAATAAAAAATTCTAAATCCTAATTCGTCAATCTAAAATCAATTACTATTTTTGCGCATGCAACATGACAAGGTATTAATTTTAGACTTCGGATCACAATACACACAACTTATTGCCCGTAGAGTTAGAGAACTCAACATTTACTCCGAAATACACCCATTTAACAAAATTCCATCTAATATTGAAGATTACAAAGCTGTGATTCTTTCAGGTAGCCCTTTTTCTGTTAGAGGTGAAGAGGCTTTACACCCAGATTTATCTCAAATAAGAGGAAAGAAACCATTATTAGCAGTTTGTTATGGCGCCCAATATTTAGCGCATTTTTCTGGTGGAGAAGTAGCACCATCAAATACCCGAGAATATGGGCGTGCAAACTTATCTTTTATTCAAAAAGGAGAATCGTTTTTTTCTTATATTAATGATGGTAGTCAAGTTTGGATGAGTCATAGTGATACTATAAAGCATTTGCCAAAAAATGCCGTTTTACTTGCTAGTACACATGATGTTAAAAATGCAGCTTATAGAATTGAAGGAGAACCAACGTATGCCATTCAATTTCATCCAGAAGTTTATCATTCAACTGATGGAAAAAAATTGTTAGAAAATTTTTTGGTAACTATAGCAGATATTAAACAAGATTGGACACCAGATTCTTTTGTTGAAGAGACTGTTGAAGCCATTCAAGCAAAAGTAGGTCATGATAAAGTTGTTTTAGGACTTTCAGGAGGTGTAGATTCTACAGTTGCTGCTGTATTGTTAAATAAGGCTATTGGTGAGAATTTGTATTGTATTTTTGTTAATAACGGCTTACTTCGTAAAAATGAATTTGAAAGTGTTTTAAATCAATACGAAGGTATGGGACTTAATGTTAAAGGTGTTGATGCATCAAAACGTTTTCTTGATGCTTTAGCAGGAATAGAAGATCCAGAGAAAAAACGTAAAGCTATAGGAAATGCTTTTATTGAAGTTTTTGATGATGAAGCCCATAAAATAGAAGATGTAAAATGGTTGGCACAAGGTACCATTTACCCAGATGTTATTGAAAGTGTTTCGGCAACAGGAGGTCCATCGGCAACTATAAAAAGTCATCATAATGTAGGTGGATTGCCAGATTTTATGAAACTTAAAATTGTAGAACCTCTTCGTGCTATTTTTAAAGATGAGGTTAGACGTGTAGGAGCTACTTTGGGAATAGATCCAGAACTATTAGGACGTCATCCATTTCCAGGGCCAGGTTTAGGAATTCGAATTTTAGGTGATATAACAGCCGAAAAAGTTCGTATTCTACAAGAAGTAGATGCCATTTTTATAAATGGTTTAAAAGAATGGGGATTGTACGATAAAGTTTGGCAAGCAGGAGCTATGTTATTACCTGTAAATAGCGTTGGCGTTATGGGAGATGAGCGTACTTACGAAAAATGTGTAGCACTTAGAGCTGTAGAAAGTACAGATGGTATGACTGCAGATTGGGTGAACTTACCATACGAGTTTCTTCAAAAAACATCAAACGATATAATAAATAAAGTAAAAGGCGTTAATAGAGTAGTATATGATATAAGCTCAAAACCGCCAGCAACTATTGAGTGGGAATAGAATTTCTTTAAAAAAAACTTCTTTTGGCATACTATATGTAAATTGAATAAAAGAAAAGGAAATAGTTTACATCCTTTAGGTAAAAAATAAACGTATATAGTTAAATACGTTTCATTATATTTATATCTAGCAGAATAATATGAATAGATTTTTATTAGCATTAGTTTTTGTTTTAGCATTTAATTTTACTTCGGTTAATGCACAAAATTTCAGTACACACCAAGTTAAAGACGGAGAAACAATTGATGGTATAGCGAAACGTTATTTCGTAACTCCTTTAGATATTTATAGTTTAAATCCTGATGCTAAAAAGGGGCTGAAACCAAATACAATTCTAATTATTCCAATTTCCAAAGCTAAAAAACCAGAAGTTACTATTGTAAAGGAACTAAAAGGGTTTAAAGAACATAAAACAAGACGTAAAGAAACTTTGTATAGCTTATCAAAAGAATACAAAGTATCTGAAGACGACATAAAAGCATATAATAAATTTCTTTATGCAAATCCTCTACGCAAAGGCGATAAGCTTAAAATACCAATATTTAAAGTTACTGAAGTTGTTGATGAAAATCCACACATAACAGAATATACAGTACTGCCTAAAGAAGGCAAGTGGCGCATTGCTTATAAATTTGGAATTACCGTAAAAGAATTGGAAATGCTTAACCCAGATATGGGAGAAGTTTTAAAAGAAGGTGAAATTATTAATGTGCCTAATCTTGAAGGTGAAGAAGTGAAAAATATTGATGAACAATATAGCTACTATAAAGTATTACCAAAAGAAGGTTTTTATCGTTTAAAATTAAAATTAGGTTTAGAGCAATCACAATTAGAAGAACTTAATCCAGATTTAAAAGAAACAGGTTTAAAAAACGGAATGATCTTAAAAATACCTTACTCAAACTTAGCTAGTGGTGTTATGCGAGCAGAATCTGAAAGTATTAACTTAATTGATAGTATATCAGATTTCAAAACAAAGCATATAGCTGTTATGTTACCTTTTAGATTAAATCGTGTAGACTTTGATTCAACAGAAGACACAAAAAAAAGTATTAAAGAACCATATTTAAACGCTTCGCTAGATTTTTATTCTGGTGTTTTAATGGCTTTAGATTCTTTAAAAACTCTAGGAATATCTTTAAAAGTAGATGTTTATGACACAAAATATCAAGTAAGTGAAGTGTCTAGGATAATTGATGAAAATGATTTTGAAACGGTTGATGCTGTTATTGGACCATTAACAAACGATACATTTGATAAAGTAGCTTCAAGATTAAGAGTTTATAATACACCAGTTGTTTCTCCAATAGGGTCAGATTTAAAATTATATGATAATGTTTTCCAGTCTAAACCATCAGACGGTTTACTAAAAAGTAAGATTGTAAATTTTGTACGAGAAGATAGTTTAACAAGTAACATTCTTATTATTTCAGACAGTAAAACAATAGAAGTAAGTAACGATCTTAAACGAGAATTCAATCAAGCAAAACAAATTCATTCACGTAAAAATAAAGATGGTAAAGATGACTTTTTTGTTACAAAAGAAGATATTCAAGCTGGTCTAAAACCAGGAAAAAACATTGTGTTTTTAGAAACTACAAATGAAGGTTTTGCATCGAATGTAACAAGTGTTTTAGCATCTTTAAACAAAAGCAAAAATATAGAACTTAATGAACCAGCTGTAGAAATTGTTTTGGTAACTACTAATATAAATTCAGCTTTTGAAGGTGATCAAATAAACAACACACACTTATCTACATTACAGTTTCATTTTGCAACCACATCAAAAGAATATAACTTTAATGAGAATAACTCTTTTGTGAAAAAATACAATAATCTTTATAATACAACACCTAACAAAAGAGCCGTTAAAGGTTTCGACTTAACAATGGATGTGGTTTTACGATTAGTCTCTTCAGAAAATTTATATATGTCTGTGAAAAATGCAGCTTTAACAGAATATGTAGAGAACAAATTTTCATATAAAAAGAAACTTTTTGGAGGCTATTATAACGATAGCGTTTATTTAGTAAAGTACGACGATTTAGCTATTATTGAGGTAAAATAATAAGCTTTAAAGGCTTGCGTTTATATTTTAATTAAGTCATTATTGCGAAGAATACATAGTTTTTGGTAATCTCTTTATTGTTATATCTAGGTTTTATTAAATATGATACAATTTTGTGGTTAGAATTTTCCTTATAATATGTTGTTTTTTTAGCGTTCAAAAAGATGAACCCATTATTTCTTGGAACGAATCTTACAAACTATCATGGTCAGATTTTAAGGCTAAACCAGACAATAATACAAGTGCAGTTGCTATAACAGCATCTGGTATTACTTTTGGCTTTTCAGTTACACAAACAGATAGAAATGATGTTGTTAGTTTTTCAACCGAAGTTTATGCTCATTTTTATCCAGAACAATCATGGTATAAAGTAGAACAGGCAGATACTCATGTTTTAGGGCACGAGCAATTACATTTTGATATTACCGAATTACACGCTCGTAAGTTTAGGCAGCTCATTAGTTTGTTAAAAATATCAAATAGTATTAGAAATGAGTTAAAGCAACTTCATAATACTATAAATAAAGAACTTGCAGAGTTGCAAAACAAATATGATGATGAAACTAATTATTCCAGAAATTTTGAAGCGCAACAAAAATGGAAAACCTATATTGAAGCCGAACTTAAAAAGCTTTCAGAATTTAAATCCAATTAGTCATAGCAAATAAGTAACGACTATGGCGATTTCTTTAATAATATAGACATTTATAATGTTACCAGATAAACAATTTTTAATTGACTTAGCACACACCAAAATGCCATTTGGTAAGTATAAAGATCGCTATTTAATCGATTTGCCAGAGTATTATGTGGTTTGGTACCATAATAAAGGATTTCCAAAAGGAAAATTAGGTATAATGCTAACGCAGGTTTATGAGCTTAAATTAAACGGATTAGAAGATTTAATAAGGAATATTAAAAAGCAATATCCTAAAAGATAAATTTGAGTTTTTGTTTTACTACATGATATAAAATCGTTTTAATACTTTGACTCATACGTTCAGTTAGCTTTTTTTAGCACAAATTCAAGTATTTAAAATATAATGATAAAATTAGGTGTACCTTTGCACTTTAATAAGAAGGAGGTTGAATTCATAGTGATTTATAATCTCAAAAGCTCATAACGAGTCTTCATAAACACAATATATGTCATTTCAATCTTTAGGCTTATCCGAAGCCTTGCTAAAAGCAGTTAGCAAAAAAGGATACACAACACCATCTCCTATACAACAAAAAGCAATTCCTCCAGTTTTAGAAGGAAAAGATGTTTTAGCATCTGCACAAACAGGAACAGGAAAAACGGCAGGATTTACATTGCCACTTTTACATATTTTATCTGAAAATCCTAAGGAAAAATTCAGACCTATTCGTGCTTTAATTTTAACACCAACCCGAGAGTTGGCAGCACAAGTTTATGCGAATGTTAAAGAATACAGTGAGTTTTTAAATTTAAGAAGCGCTGTTATTTTTGGTGGTGTAAACCAAAAACCACAAGCAGCAACTATTCGTCAAGGTATTGATGTTTTAGTAGCAACTCCAGGGCGTTTGTTAGATTTAGAAAATCAAGGATTATTATCACTTAAACGTGTAGAAATATTTGTTTTAGATGAAGCAGACCGTATGTTAGATATGGGCTTTTTAAGAGATATTGAGCGTGTTATAAAAATGATGCCCGAAAAACGTCAGAATTTAATGTTTTCAGCTACGTTTTCAAAAGATATAAAGAAGCTAGCACATGGTATTTTAAATCATCCCGTACAAGTTGAAGCAACACCAGAAAACACTACAGTTGATGCTATTAGTCAAAAAGTATATCGTGTTGCCAAAGGCTTAAAAACAGATTTAATTATTAAATTAATTTCTGATGGTAATTGGAAACAAGTTCTAGTATTTGCAAGAACAAAACATGGTGCCAATAAGCTTTGTGAAAAAATGGGTAAAGCTGGTATTAAAGCAGCTGCCATACATGGTAATAAAAGTCAAGGTGCGAGAACAAAAGCATTATCAGGTTTTAAAAGCGGAAGTGTAAGTGTACTTGTAGCTACAGATATTGCTGCGAGAGGTTTAGATATTCCATTATTACCACATGTTATAAACTTTGAATTGCCTAACATTCCTGAAGATTATGTACACAGAATTGGTAGAACAGGTAGAGCAGGAGCAAGTGGTGAAGCATTATCGTTAGTAAGTGCAGATGAAACTACTTTTTTAAGAGATATTGAAAAGCTAATTGAAATGAAACTTCCTGTTGAAATATTGGAAGGTTTTGAGCCAGACCCAAATGCATCTACAGCGCCTATAAAACAAGGTCAAGGTCGTCAAAATAGAAATTCAAGAAACAGTAATTCTTCTAATAGTTCAAATAGAAATTCAGGCGGAAATAATAAATCAAGACGTCCAAAACGTACCAACGATAGACGTAGTTAATAGTATATGCAAAAAGTTTTAAAAGATAAAATTGTTGAAGTCTGCAATAAAAAAATAGAAGCAAAAGGTGAAAATGTAGGCGTGTCTTTTTACGCCTTTTTTGCCAATAAAAATGATAATCCAGAACTGTTAATGGAGGCAGCAAAATGGTGGATTATGACTCAAAAGTTAGATCATTTTGAAAAAGCTGTTAAAATTAAAAATTTAGTAAGTGGAATCTCAACCAAATAATCCGTTACATGGTATTAAACTGGAACAAATCATTACAGATTTGGAAGCGCATTATGGTTGGGAATATATGGGAGAAGTTATAAAAATTAAATGTTTTACTGATAAACCATCGGTAAAATCTAGTTTAAAGTTTTTACGTAGAATGCCATGGGCAAGAACTAAAGTTGAAACGATGTATTTAAAGATGCTGAAGAATAAGAGATAGTTTTTCTGTTTAATAAAGTGGTTAAATATCTAGTTTAGCAAAAAAAATTAAAAAAGTAAATATAGGAGGATTTTGGTAATATAAAAATTCCACTATATTGATTTTCAATTTGTTGTGGGAAGTACTTGGCTGTCTAAGAATGTTTTAAAGTTCAGTTGAATTAATTTTCTGGCAGCAGTTAAAGTCTTACCTGAAGTTGGTATGTATTCCTGAATTATTTTTTCAAGAGTATTGATTAAGTCGATTATAGGTTCTTCTAATTTTGATTGTAAATATAAGATATAGAATACTTTTTGCTCACTAGATTCAATTGAAGATTTTACTTTTTCATATTCTTTTTTTATATTAAAATAGTCTTCAACCAATTTAGGACATTCTTCAAGAGAGAATTTATTACTTAAAAATAAATCATTATAATATTTATCGAAAATTGATTTCTTTTGATTTGTAGCTCTTTCAGGCATTCCTCTCAAGGACATTAGTATTTGACCAAACCTTTCCATACTTATCTTATGTCTGTAATTTTTTGAATTATCAAGACCTGTATCTCCTGTTTTTCTCGAATAAATTATATTGTGTTCATCTAAATATTGTTCGATTTGAAGTTGTTCACTTCTAAGTGATTTAAGGTCAACGTTTGAAATAGAATTTTGACTGTTTGTGTATTCAGCGATTTTGTTATTTAATTCTGAATCTTTTGAAGTTTTAAATATCCTAACCAAAATCTCACTATTTGATAAGTAGTCTTCTAAATGCTTTGAATCACTACTATTAAATGAATGAATTGTTCTTAGTGATTGTCCACCATTCAATACTTGAATAGAATCTAAAGAAAGTTTAACTTTTTTATTAGCATTAACAGATTCAGCTCGTATATCATTTGCAGTAAGCGTCAGCCCATTATTATACATGAAAAACTTTGATGGATCATTTTTTAGACTATGATATATGTTTTCATTATATTTTGATTTAACTACAAGACCTCTTACGTTGTCAAAAAGAACAGAATAATCTATATTGACATTACTAAGCGGTGTTAAGTCTTCAATGGCGTAATTTGCTCTCAATTCAATTTCATTACAAGTTATTCTAATTACTTCTGATAATGGAAGTCTTAAAATGTATGATTTTGAAGAAGATATAGAACTTTCTGAAAAAGACATAATAGCATCATTATCTACAATTAATTCAGAATGAATTGGACTTGGGCGAAGTGAAACGAATTGACTAATTTGTTCTAGTCCAATCGTAACTATTTCTAATCCATATGTGTTTTCTAATTGTTCTAAATGATGATCTTTGTTTTTAATTTCAATATCTTCATTACTTACTACATAAAGTGATATTCTATATTCGTCATTACTGTTAAGTTTTTCTAAGATTTTTTTTGCTCCTCTTTTAGTCTTTCCTTCTAATTTTGTTAAATTTTCTGTTATTAAAGCATTGATGAATTTTGAAGAAAGAATTGTTTCATTTAAGCTTTGTTTACCAACACTAAATTTATTTCTGTATTTAAAGTTGAATAATTGTATATGATTTTCTTCTTCATTTATAGTTATAGCATCAATTCCAAAATCATCAAATTTTTCGTTGAATAAAATTGAATTAAATTCTGTGTCTGAAACTATATCTGTAATATCTAATATATCATTTAAAGGAGTCAAATGCTCTATTATAAATAAATAAAAACCTAATCTTTCAAGTTGCTTGCTATCAATATTGGAATAATCAAATTCAAGTTCTTTTGCAAGAAGCTCAAAGTATTTTGAACTCTTTTTTCCTATTATTTTGTAATCATTAATATTTGCCATTATGAAACAATTTTATCTTTTGTTATTAGCTACAATGTTCTGAAGAATATCAATCTGTTTTAATATTGAAACAAATTCAGTATAAGTGGTTTATATTCAATATAAAACGAAGGTAGCTTATTTTTTTAAAATTTAAATCACTATAAACATGTTTATAAGCTTATTTTTTATAAGCAATTAACATAGAAATAGCAGGGACTTTAACCAATTGATTTATGGTTTTTCCTTCTTCTAAATAAAAATCATCACCAATAACCGCAAGTTGCCATTCATTATCTAATTTGTAATTAAAAGGTGTTGTTTTGGCATTATAAATTACTAGAACATCTTTCCAAATATCATTATTAGCGTGGTTACTTATTTGATAACTTATTAATCCGTTTTCAATGGTTTTAAATTCAAGATTGTTTCTAACATCATTAGCAGACGCCATTCTAAACGCAGGATGCGCTTTACGTAAGGCGATGAGGTTTTTGTAATACGCTACAACATTTGCATTTTTTGCTTTCCAATTCCAATCTATTTGGTTAATGCTATCGGGTAAATTATAAGAGTTATGTTCTCCTTTTTTGTTTCTCAACATTTCTGCGCCAGCATGTATAAAAGCAACACCTTGCGAGGTCATAACAACAGCATTGGCAAGTTTGTCCATGGCTATAATTGTGGCTTCATCAGCATCTTTTTTTGATATTTTTAACTTATCATAAATAGTGTGATTGTCATGACAAGACACGTAAGACATAGATTGCCAAGGTTCGCTTGTCCAAGGTTCTTTCGAATAATTAACAGCTTTGTAATCTATTTGAGGATGTTGAATAGCGCCAACAATTCCAAATTTAACCGATTCTTCTGTATTTTTTACGCCACTAACAAAACCTGTGCTTTTTTCATCAAAAACAGAGCCTTTCAGTCCGTCTCTAATATCATCACTAAAAGCCGTAATTTGTGGCATTTTGGTTATGTTTTGCTTTAAAGCTCTTTCATCAAATGATAATGGTGAATCTCCAGCAGTCCATCCTTCACCATAAATAAAAGCGTTAGGATTAACTTTTTTTACAACATTGGCCACTTCATTCATAGTTGTAATATCATGTATGCCCATTAAATCGAAACGAAAACCATCTAAATGATATTCTTTAGCCCAATAGGAAACAGATTCTGTGATGAATTTACGCATCATTTCTTTTTCTGAAGCGGTTTCGTTACCACAAGCCGAAGCATCAGATTGTTTACCATCTTTCCAAAATCTATAATAATAATCTGGTGCTTCTAAATTAAAGTTTGAGTTTTTAGTTCTACCTGTATGATTATAAACCACATCTAAAATAACCCCAATACCGTTATCGTGAAAGGTTTTAATCATGGTTTTAAATTCTTTAATTCTCACTTCGGCATCATAAGGATTTGAAGAAAAAGAACCTTCTGGAACATTATAGTTTTGCGGATCGTAACCCCAGTTAAATTGAGGAGTGTCTAATTTGGTTTCATCAATGGAATAATGGTCGTAAGTTGGTAGTAAATGCACATGCGTAATGCCCATTTCTTTTAAATGATCAATTCCAGTGGCAATTCCATTAGGACCTTTTGTGCCTTCTTCAACCAAACCTAAATATTTCCCGGGCATACTAGAACCAGATTGCGGATGAATAGTCATATCTCTTATATGCAATTCATAAACAATGGCTTCGTTTGGGTATTTTAAAGTTGGGCCTTTGTCATTATTCCAATTACTAGGGTTTGTACTTCCTAAATCTAAAACCATAGCTCTTTTTCCATTAACACCAACGGCTTGCGCATAAATACCAGGAGTTTCTTCAAACCATTTATTATCAATCATAATTTGATAGGTGTAATAAACGCCTGCTAAATCCCCATCTAATTGTTTAGACCATATTTTGTTTGCTGAAGGACTTAATTCATGAGTTTCATAAGGTGCTCCATCAAAACCATTTTTATAAAGGTTTAATTTTACTTTTTCGGCAGTTGGAGACCATAATTTAAATTGTGCAGACGCTTTGCTATAATCTAACCAAAGATTAGTTTCAAAAGCTGTTTGAGTATTTTCAACTGTATCTTTAGTTTTTTCTAAACAAGAAGTTAATAGCATAATTATGAATAATAGGCTGAATTTGAATTTCATTATAATTAGTTTAGTGAATATTTAAGTCTGTGTTGAATAATATTGCTTAGACTTTTAATATAGCGACTAAAAATAGCGATTATCTTTATTAATAATTAAAAGAAGTTATTATTAATTCCTAATTTAGGAAACAATTTGTTCACTATGAGGCGTTTAATTATTTTACTATTTATACCAGTTTTTGTAGTAAGCTGTAATTCTCAAAATAGTATAAAGATTTTTAAAGATGTTGAATACGCACAAATAAACGGCACAAAATTATTATTAGATATTTACCTACCAAATGCTGTGGAAAACCCAAATCTTCTTATTTGGGTTCATGGCGGTGCATGGGTTGGTGGTGATAAAGAAAATCCGCCAGTTAAGTTAGTTGAAAAAGGATATGCTTTAGCAAGTGTTAATTATAGGTTAGCAACCAAAGCACAATTCCCTGCACAAGTATTCGATATTAAAGCAGCTATTCGGTTTTTGCGAGCCAAAGCTTCAGAATATAAATATAATGCTGAAAAGATTGTTATTGCAGGTTCATCAGCTGGGGGACATTTAGTGGCGTTAGTTGGAACCACAAACAATCTTCCAGAATTAGAAGGAACGGTTGGTGATTATTTAAACGAATCATCGTCAGTTCAAGGTATTCTTGATTTTTACGGACCAACAAATTTTATGACCATTTTAAATCAATCTACACCATATGGTATGAATGTTCGTGTGCCAGCACTAAAGAAGTTATTAGGTGATTTACCAGAAAATAAACCTGAATTAGCAAAATTGGCAAGTCCAGTTTATCATGTAGATGAAACAGATCCTCCATTATTAATTATGCATGGTAATAAAGATCAGCAAGTGCCAATTAATCAATCGCATGAGTTAGAAAATGAATATAAGAAACATAATTTAGATGTGTTTTTCAAAGTCATTTATGAAGGTGCACATGGCGGACCAGAATTTGAAACTCAAGAAAATTACGATTTAGTTTTTAAGTTTTTAGATAAAATATTTAAATAATAATTAATGAAGAAATTGAAATTTCCCTCAGCTCAAACTGTACTATTAATTATTGCTGGTTTTGTGGCTTTGCTAACTTGGGTAGTGCCTTCAGGTAAGTTTGATACATTAAAATATAATAAAGAGGATAACAGTTTTACTATTAATAGTGAAGGTAAAACAACAACTATTGAAGCTTCACAAGCCTCATTAAATGAACTTCAAATTAAAATTCCGTTAGATAAATTTACTAATGGAGATATATGGAAACCCATCAGTATTCCAAACACTTATAAAAAGTTAGAAGCAAATCCACAAGGCGTAAAAGAATTTGTAATGTCTCCAATTAAAGGCATTATTGAGGGTGCAGATATTATTATTTTGGTACTTTTTATTGGCGGACTTATTGGTGTGGTAAATAAAACAGGCGCTTTTGAAGGTGGGATTATATGGCTATCTAAAAGTTTAGAAGGACGAGAATTTTTACTCATTATTCTTGTTACATTTTTAGTAGCTGTTGGTGGTTCAACATTTGGTCTAGCTGAAGAAACCATCGCCTTTTTCCCAATTCTTATTCCTGTATTTATTGCTGCGAAATATGATGCTTTAGTTGGATTAGCGTCCATTTATGTAGGTTCTTCAATTGGTACGATGGCTTCAACGGTTAATCCTTTTAGCGTTATTATTGCTTCAGATGCTGCAGGAATTAATTGGACAACAGGTCTTTATGGGAGGCTTTTTATGTTTGTAATTTGTACGGCTATATGTATTGTTTACATTATTAGATATGCACAAAAAGTAAAAAAAGACCCTTCAAAATCAATAATTTATGATCAAAAGGAAGAAATAGAGAGCATGTTTTTGATGTTAAAAACTAATTCACACCAAAAACTAACAACTAAACTAAAGTTAGTTTTATTTGTATTTACACTTTGTTTTGTTGTTATGATTTATGGCGTTTCGATGGAAGAATGGTGGTTTGAAGAGATGACGGCTACATTTTTTGTTGGAGCTATTTTAATAGGTCTTATTGTAAGAATGAATGAAACGAAATTTGTAGATACTTTTGTAAAAGGCGCTACAGAGTTATTAGGTGTTGCATTTATTATTGGTATTGCAAGAGGTGTTACTATTTTAATGGATGATGGATTAATAAGTGACACATTGCTTTATTATTCTAGTAATTTAACAAATGGTATGAATAAAGGCGTATTTGCAAATGCGATGACTTTTATATATGCAGGTTTGTCTTTTTTTATACCGTCTTCTTCTGGTATGGCAGTTTTAACAATGCCTATAATGTCACCACTTGCAGATGGCGTGGGTGTTGGTAGAGAAGTTGTTGTAAGTGCTTATCAATATGGTATTGGCTTATTCAATTTTATAAATCCAACAGGTTTAATTTTAGCTTCGTTAGCCATTGTAAAAGTTGGATTTGATAAATGGTTGAAATTTGTAATGCCACTATTAATAATACTAACTATTGTAACAATGTTGTTTATGACTGTTTCAGTATATCTTTAAATATCTAACTGTCTTAATCCTTCGTAAATGACAATGCTTACCGCATTGGCAAGGTTTAGGCTTCTTACATGTTCACTATATAATGGAATCTTGAAAAGTGAATTAGGATGTTTTTCTAATAGATTTTTGGGTAATCCTACAGATTCTTTTCCAAAAATTAAAAAGAGATTATCTTCAAAAGGAATATCCCAATGATTTTTTTTGCCATGGCTGGAAAGAAACGCCATTTTTTCATTTTTATTGATGTTGAAAAATTCATCAATATTTTCATAATAAGTAACAGGTAAATGTTGCCAATAATCTAAACCGGCACGTTTTAGTCGTGTGTCGTTAATTTCAAAACCAAAAGGTTTTACTAAATGTAAATGAGAGCCAGAAGCTAAAGCTAGTCTTCCAATATTTCCCGTGTTATTAGGTATTTCAGGTTCTATTAAAACAATATTTAAAGGCATTATTCTTTTTTGGTTTTAACCTTTGTAGCGGCTGGTTTCATGATAATTCGTAATGTACTATCATTATTAAAATAGCTAATTGTCCAATTCATAAAAATGAGTAGTTTGTTTTTGATGCTTAAAATAAGCATCAAATGAATAAACATCCAAGTAAACCAAGCCAAACGTCCTTGAAAACTAAATTTAGGCAAATCAACAACTGCTTTACGTTTTCCAATAGTTGCCATAGAGCCTTTATCTGCATATTCAAATTCTTTAAGCGGGTTATTTTGACTTAATTTGGTTAAATTTTTAGCCAAAAGCGAAGCTTGTTGTAAGGCTACACTCGCCACTTGCGGATGTCCTTTAGGATAGTTTGGTGTTGCCATAGATGCAATATCGCCTAAAGCATAAATATTTTTTAACCCTTCTACTTCATTGTATCGATTAACAATTAATCTATTTCCTCTGGTAATACAACTTTCAGGAAATCCTTTAATTATATTTCCAGTTACACCAGCAGCCCAAATAACGTTTTTTGAGTTTATTTGCTCACCAGAATTTAGAGTAACTATGGTGCCATCATAGTCGCTAACAATCGTGTTTGTTTTTACATTTACACCTAATTTCTCAAGATACTTTTGCGACATTTTTTGTGAACCCTCACTCATTGGGCTTAAGGTGTGTGGGCTACCTTCTAAGAGATATATAGTAAGTTTAGAGAAGTCTTTATCTGGGTAATCTTTAGGTAAAATGTTAAGTTTCATTTCTGCCAAAGCACCAGCTAATTCTACACCAGTTGGCCCGCCACCAACAATAACAATATTTAATAAGGTTTGAAGTTTTTCTGTATCTGTAGTATTTAAAGCATCTTCAAAAGTTTGTAAAATTCTATTTCTTAGCTGAATGGCTTCAGGAATAGTTTTCATAGGATAAGCAAATTTCTTTAGGTTCTTATTACCAAAGTAATTTGTGGTGCATCCTATTGAAATAACTAAATGATTGTAATTAAAATTACCAATAGGTGTGCTTACATATTGTTCATCAAAATTAATTTGAGAAACTTCAGTAATACGAATTCTTACATTTTTTGCCTTTTGAAAAACCTTCCGCAACGGAAAAGAAATGCTTGCAGGTTCAAGTCTAGCCGTAGCAACTTGGTACATTAACGGCTGAAATTGATGGTAATTTTGTTTGTCTATAAGATATACTTCGTAGTTTGGATGGTTTATTAAATCCTGAGCAAGTCTTAAACCAGCAAAACCGGCGCCAATTATTATAATTCTTTCCGGTTGTGTCATTTTATCCTATGTTTTAATTTAGTATAGATTTTACAAAATCACTTATATTGTTAACACCTTTATTAGATACGTGCTTTACAAAAGCACTGCCAATAATAGCACCTTTTGCATATTGCGTAGCTTGCCTAAACGTTTCGTTGTTACTAATACCAAAACCTATAATTTGCGGGTTGTTTAAGTTCATTTTGTCAATGCGCTCAAAATAATTAGTTTGCTCGTCACCAAAACCAGATTGTGCACCCGTTGTACTTGCACTACTTACCATGTAAATAAATCCGTTTGAGATAGAATCTATAAAATTGATGCGTTCTACACTTGTTTGTGGTGTAATTAAAAACACATTGATGAGCCCGTATTTTTCAAAAATTGCTTGGTACTCTTCATGATAAACATCCACAGGTAAGTCTGGAATAATAAGACCATCAATACCTATTTCTTGACATTTTTTACAAAAAGCTTCTACACCGTATTGAAGCATTGGGTTAAAATATCCCATTATGATTAGTGGAATAGAAACTGTTTTTCTGATGTCTTTTAATTGATTGAATAAGACCTCAGTCGTCATTCCGTTTTTTAAAGCTTGTGTGGAACTTGCTTGAATAGTTGGTCCATCTGCTAAAGGATCACTAAATGGCAATCCGATTTCAATCATATTAACGCCATTTTTTTCTAAATTTTGAATAATAGAAACAGTATCGTTAATACTTGGATAACCAGCGGTGAAATATATTGATAGAAGCTTTTTATCTTCTTTTAGTTTTGTTTGAATACGATTCATACTAAATA
The DNA here is from genome assembly GCF_900114265.1 of Flaviramulus basaltis. Taxonomy (GTDB): domain Bacteria; phylum Bacteroidota; class Bacteroidia; order Flavobacteriales; family Flavobacteriaceae; genus Flaviramulus; species Flaviramulus basaltis. The sequence goes on along the minus strand of NZ_FPKV01000002.1, from coordinate 1,076,984 downwards.
TTTATTTTCGTCAACCTGAACTTGTTTCAGGTTCTCATTATTTAATTTTTATGTGATGCTGAAACGAGTTCAACATGACGTTTGGTTTTGCGTTAGGGATTGAAGCGACATCCTTTTGCTTTTTTGCAAAAGATATAGCGAAAAGCCCGACCCTTGCGGTAACGCCCATAAATTACAATTTAAAATAATCTATATAGGTGTTTAAATCTTTATCGCCACGCCCAGATAAACTCACGACCACAACATCATTTGGTTTAAATTTTTTATGCTCGAAAATAGCTAGTGCATGCGACGTTTCAATAGCCGGAATAATACCTTCAAGTTTCGAGAGTTCTAAACCAGCAGCCATAGCATCACTATCTGTTATAGACATAAATTGTGCACGTCCTGTTTTTGATAAATGTGCATGCATTGGGCCAACACCAGGGTAATCCAAACCAGCTGAAATAGAATAAGGCTCGGTAATTTGTCCGTCTTTAGTTTGCATTAAAAGGGTTTTACAACCGTGTATAATACCTTCTTTTCCTAAAACCGAAGTTGCAGCACTTTCACCAGAATCAATACCTAATCCAGCAGCTTCTACAGCTATTATATTGACATCCTCTTCATGTAAATAATGGTAATAGGTTCCCGCAGCATTACTTCCTCCACCAATACAAGCAACAACATAATCTGGATTTTCTCGTCCCTCTTGCTCTTTTAATTGCCATTTAATTTCTTCTGAAATAACCGATTGAAAGCGCGTTACCATATCTGGATATGGATGCGGACCAATAGCAGAACCAATAATATAATGCGTGTTTACAGGATTGTTAATCCAATCGCGAATGGCTTCGTTTGTAGCATCTTTTAAAGTTCTACTTCCGGATAAAGCAGGAACTACAGTTGCTCCAAGCATTTTCATTCTAGCAACGTTTGGTGCTTGTCGTGCAATATCAATTTCGCCCATATAAACAATACACTCAAGTCCCATTAAGGCACAAACCGTTGCTGTGGCAACACCATGTTGTCCTGCACCAGTTTCAGCAATAATTCTAGTTTTTCCTAGACGTTTTGCCATAAGAATTTGACCAATAGTGTTGTTTATTTTATGGGCACCAGTATGGTTTAAATCTTCACGCTTTAAATATATTTTAGTATTATATTTTTCTGATAGGCGTTTTGCAAAATAGAGTGGAGAAGGGCGTCCCACATAATCTTTTAAAAGTTGGTCGAACTCTTTTTTAAAATCGGGTTCTGCCATTATTTTTAAATAATTTTGGCGCAACTCTTCTACGTTTGGATAAAGCATTTCTGGAATGAATGCACCTCCAAATTCTCCGTAGTATCCTTTTTCGTTTACGTTGTAATTCATTTTGTTATTACTCAGTTTATTTTTAAACTCTTTTAATAGTTCTATATTTTTTAATCCAGGCTCAATTTCAAATTTACTATTCACATCAATGGCGTAGCAATATTTAGAGGCCTTACTTTTCTTGAATTTTTTAATATCTAAAGTTTGTTCAATTCCAATACCACCGCTTAAAAAGAATGGTTTTGTAGATGGGTAATTATTTAAAACATTCCAATCGAAAGTATATCCATTTCCTCCGGGAAGTTTTCCCTTAGTGTCAAAAAGGAAATAGTCAACAACATTTTCATAAGGTTTTAAAACATCAAAATTGAATTCATTTTTTATTGAAAATACTTTAATGATTTCTAGTTTTTCGTCAATCTGAAATTGTTTCAGATTCTTATCTTTTTTATGTGATGCTGAATCAAGTTCAGCATGACGTAATGCTTCACAATATTCAGGTGATTCATTACCATGTAATTGAACAGCTTGGAGATTATGTGTATTTATTTTTTTAATAACAAACTCCAAATCTGCATCAACAAAAACACCTGTTTTTTTTATTGATTTTGATAATTCAGGAATTACAGTGTCAAAATGTCTTGCGGATTTTTCATAGAAAATAAATCCGAGATAATCAGGTTGCAATGCAGCAACTTGCTCAATGTTTTCTTGATATTTCATTCCGCAGATCTTCAGTTTCATTGCTCCAAAGTTTTAATAAATTCTGTTGCACTTTCTCCTGGATTATCAGTTTTCATAAAGTTTTCACCAATTAAAAAACCCTGATAACCATAAGGTTGTAATTCTTTTATGGCTTCAATATTACTAATGCCACTTTCTGAAACTTTTACAAAATCATTTGGAATTAAAGAACTTAACGTTTTGCTAGTTTCTAAACTAACATCGAAAGTTTTTAAATTTCTATTATTAACCCCAAGCATATCTAAACTAGGCATTATAGATTTATTTAATTCCTCTTCGTTATGAACTTCTAAAAGTACATCTAAATTTAAGCTTTTTGCAAATTCTGAAAACTGTTTGATTTCATCTCTAGTTAAAATAGCTGCAATTAGTAAAATAACATCTGCTCCATAAGCTTTAGCTTCTATAAGTTGGTATTCGTCAATAATGAATTCCTTTCTTAACAAGGGTAAATTACAACTTGCTCTGGCAGTTAGTAAATCGTCTAAGGAACCACCAAAATATTTTCCATCTGTTAAAACCGACATACCACAAACACCAGCATTTTCATAACCTTTTGCTACATCTTGAACATTTAAATTGTTATTGATTATAGATTTTGATGGCGAACGACGTTTATGTTCTGCGATAATTCCAGATGTACTATTTCGTAAGTTGTTAGCAAGTGAAACGGTTTGTCTTTCAAAAAGAACAGATTGTTCTAATTGAGAAATAGGAATTAAACTTTTTCGAAGGGCTACTTCTTTACGTTTATCTAATGTTATTTTATCTAATATATTCATATTTCGTCAATCTGAACTTGTTTCAGATTCTCATAATTTGTGCGATGCTGAAACGAGTTCACCATGACGTTTCTATTTACTTAATTCAATCAATTTATCTAAACTCGCTTTTGCTTTCCCTGAAAACAAGGATTCTTTAGCTATTTCAAAACCTTCTTTGTGTGATATTTGTTTTGAAGTAGCAATGGCTAATCCTGCATTTGCACAAACGACATTATTTTGTGCTTCAGTTCCTTTACCTTTTATAATATCTACAAATATTTTTGCTGCATCTTCGATAGTATTTCCTCCAAAAATAGCTTCTTGTTTAATTTTTGAAACCCCTAAATCTTCTGGTGAAAACAATTTTTCAGTATGATTGGAAATAATTTTTGCTTTCCCAGTTAATGAAATTTCATCATAGCCATCTAAAGCATAAACAATATTATAATTGTTAGCTGTGTTTTGATATAAAAAACTATATAGTCGTAAAACCTCCAGATTAAAAACACCGAGTACATGGTTTTTTGGAAATGAAGGATTAACTAATGGTCCCAACATATTAAAAAAGGTTTTAACGCCTAATTCTCTACGAATAGGTGCAACGTTTTTCATTGCTGGGTGAAAAAGAGGGGCATGTAATATGCATATTCCTGCTTGGTCTAAACAACGTCTTAAAAAGTCTTCGTTATTGGAGAATTTTACACCTAAATGTTCCATAACATTAGATGATCCAGAAGTTGATGAAACACCATAGTTACCATGTTTGGAAACGTTAACTCCAGCACCTGCTGTGATAAAAGATGACAGCGTGGAGATATTGAAAGTGTTTTTACCATCACCTCCAGTACCCACTATATCTATAGCATTAAAGTCGTTGAGGTTTATTGGTAAACAAAGTTCTAAAAGTGCGTCTCTAAATCCTCGTAATTCTTCAATAGTTATGCTACGCATCATGAAAACAGATAGGAAGCATGTTATTTGGCTTGGGTTATACATATCATTTGATATGTTAACTATAACCTGTTTTGCCTCCTCACTTGAAATGGTTTCGTGATTTATAAGTCTGTTTAATATGTATTTCATTATAAATTAACTATTAATCCAATTCTTTAATATTTGTTTTCCGTCTGGTGTTAAAACCGATTCTGGATGGTATTGAACACCTTTTACATCATATATTTTATGTCTTAAAGACATGATTTGTCCGTTTTCATCAAAAGAAGTTGCTTCTAAACTCTCTGGTAAATCAGGATTTACAACCCAAGAATGATAACGACCAACTTCTATGTTTTTTTCTAAACCATTAAAAATAGGCTCATCATCAACACTTATGGTAACATTAGTTGCAACACCATGATAAACATCTTCTAGATTTATAAGAGAACCACCAAAAACTTCGCCAATAGCTTGTTGCCCTAAACAAACACCTAAAATGCTTTTTGTTGGGGCATATTTTTTAATAATAGCTTTTAGTAGTCCTGCTTCATCTGGAATTCCAGGTCCTGGAGATAAAACAATTTTATCAAAAGGTTCAACATCCTCTAAAGCTAATTTGTCGTTTCTTACAACAGTTACATCGCAGTTTAAATCTTCTAAATAATGGACAAGATTGTATGTGAAACTGTCATAATTATCTATAACTAATACTTTCTTCATTTTATATGTCTTCTGCTAATTTAATAGCTTTAGTTAATGCTCCTAATTTATTGTAAACTTCTTGTAATTCGTTTTCTTGATTAGATTTTGATACTAATCCAGCACCAGCTTGCCAATTAAGTTTATAGTCTTTACTTAAAAATGTACGAATCATAATGGCGTGATTAAAATTGCCTTCAAAATCCATAAAACCAATAGCACCACCGTAAAATCCGCGACTTGTTTTTTCGTATTTTTCAATAAGTTGCATCGCCATATGTTTTGGAGCGCCACTTAAAGTTCCAGCAGGAAAAGTATCGGCAACAACCTGCATTGTGGAAGTCGAATTATGTTTTTGCCCAACAACTTTACTTACCAAATGAATAACATGTGAGAAAAACTGAACTTCTCTGTAGGTAACAACTTTTACTTGGCTTCCGTGGCGACTTAAATCGTTTCTTGCCAAATCGACTAGCATCACATGTTCTGCATTTTCTTTGTCGTCTTTTTTCAATTTTTCAGCTAAAATTTCATCTTTATGTTCATCGCCTGTACGTTTAAAAGTACCAGCAATAGGATGAATTTCGGCTAAACCATCGGTAACAATAAGCTGTGCTTCTGGCGAACTTCCAAAGATTTTAAAATCGCCATAATCAAAATAAAATAAATATGGTGATGGGTTTATACTTCGCAATGCACGATATACATTAAAATCATCTCCTGTAAATTCTTGAGCGAATTTTTTTGAAAGCACCAATTGAAAAACATCTCCACGACCACAGTGTTTTTTTGCTAATTCTACTTGCTCTTTATATTCATCATCAGTTAAGTTAGAAGTGATATCTCCTTTGGAATTAAAGTTGTAAGACGCGAAATTTTGAATGTTTATTAACTTATCTATGTCATGAATATTGTTTTCTGTGTCTTCATAACAGTGTGCAAAAATGTAAGCCTCATTTTTAAAATGATTTATAGCAATAATGTTTTTGTAAACGGCATAATAAACATCAGGAATAACAACAGAATCATCTTTCTTGCTAATTTGAATATCTTCAAAATACCTTACAGCATCATAAGCAGTGTAACCAAAAATACCGTTGTTTATAAATTTGAAATTTTCTTCAGATTTGACATCAAATCGTTTTGTGAATTGGTGAATTTCTTCAGCAACATTAACGCCTTCAGTAATATCTAATGATGTTGAACTGCCATCAGGAAAAGTTTGTGAAATCACCTCGTTTTCAACTTTAATTGAAGCAATTGGGTTAAAACAGATGTATGAAAAGTTTTTATGACTTCTGTGATAATCACCACTTTCTAAGAGAATACTATTAGGGTATTTATCACGTATTTTATAATATACAGTAACAGGCGTGATAGTATCTGTTAAAATTCTTTTATGATGCGTATAAAGGCTGTACTTCTTCATTTATTTTTTGTTTTGTTTCACTCTGAATCACTTCAGAACAAAGAAAAAGGCTTGTCGTGAATGACAAGCCTTTTGGATATTTTTAGTTTTAAATATACTAGGTTTTTACTTCACGAACATTAGTTTCGAAAGCAACACCACCAAGTTTTATTTAAAATTGAATTCATTTTTTGTTTTTGTTTCATCAAATATAGAAATGAAAATAGTATTACCCAAAACTTTAAATCATTTTTTCTATAAAAGTTTGTTAAACTATTATAAATACAGTCAACTATTAATTAAATTTAACGTTATGAAATTAAAAGTGTTATTTATTGTATTATTAGCAATAGCAGGTTGTAAGAACGAAAACAAAACAAACAAAGTTGCAGATAATAATATTAAAAAGGAAGTAAGCAAAAAGGTTGTTTCAAGTGAAATTGATTTAGAAGTTTATAATTATAATGGTTTTGAGAAATTTTTAAATAAAAAAGATGACAAAATATATGTAATTAATTTTTGGGCAACTTGGTGCGCGCCTTGTGTTAAAGAATTGCCTTATTTTGAAAAGTTGAATGAAAATTATAAAAATAAAAATGTTGAGGTTATTTTGGTGAGTTTAGACTTCCCACATTTGTACGATACCAAATTGAAACCCTTTATTAAGGAAAAGAAGTTAACATCAAAAGTTATTGCTTTAGATGATGTAGATATGAACACTTGGATTCCTAAAGTAGATGAAACTTGGTCTGGTTCTATACCAGCAACTATTATTTATAAAAATGATAACAAGAAATTTTTTGAGCAATCCTTCACATATGATGAATTAGAAACAGAATTAAAACAATTTTTAAATTAAATTACGATGAAAAAAACACTTAAATTAATTTCAGCAGCATGTTTAGTGTTGTTAATTAGCGCCTTTACAATCAGTAAAACTACTGTAATTGATGGATATAAAATAGGTGATTTAGCCGAAGACTTTTCACTTAAAAATATAGATGGTAAAATGGTTTCTTTAGCAGATTATAAAGATGCCAAAGGTTATATTGTAACATTTACATGCAATACTTGCCCTTTTGCTGTAGCTTATGAAGATAGAATTATCGCATTAGATAAAAAATATGCAGATAAAGGTTATCCTGTAATAGCTATAATGCCTAACGATACCAATTTAAAACCTGATGATGACTTAAATGCTATGAAAGAAAGAGCAAACGAAAAAGGTTTTACATTTCCTTACTTGATAGATAAGAACCAAACAGTTTATCCTAAATATGGAGCAACTAAAACACCACATATGTTTGTGTTACAAAAAACCAAAAAAGGCAATGTAGTTAAGTATATTGGAGCAATAGATGATAATTATAAAGATGCTTCAGCAGTAACTACAAAATATGTGGAAGATGCTGTAAATGCATTACTAAAAGGTGAAGATATAAAAGAAAAAGAAACTAAAGCCATTGGTTGTTCTATAAAAGTTGCTAAAACTAATAGCAGCTATGATTAATAGAAAACTAAGTAGTATTTAAAATCCGATGTGTAATACTTCGGATTTTTTTTCGTCTATAATTTAATAAACAGTAATTTTGTAATACATAATTATTAAAAAAAAACATGGAAGATTTATCTCAAGAAGAATGGAAAGAGCAGCTTGCAAATGATGATAATGCTGTAATATTAGATGTAAGAACAGATGCCGAAGTAGCTGATGGTATTATACCAAATGCTATTCAAATCGATATATATAAAGGGCAGGATTTTATAAATGAAATTGAAGATTTAGATAAGAGTAAAAATTACTATGTGTATTGTCGCTCGGGAAATAGAAGCGGTCAAGCATGTAAAATTATGGAACAACTTGGTTTTGAAAACGCCTATAATCTTGAAGGTGGTATGTTACAATGGACAGGTGATGTAGTAGATCTTGATTAAATATTTTAGTATGAAAACATACTTGTTATTCACATATTTTATAATTAGTTTGTTGGTTTTTAGTTGTAAACAAGCTACATCAAATAAAAATTTAACGAATCTTTCGCCAGAACAATTTCAAACAGCTTTAAAGAATAATTCGGTTCAGCTTATTGATGTTAGAACACCAAAGGAATATGATGTTAATCATATACAAAATGCAGTAAATGTTGATTTTTTTTCAGATGATTTTAGTAAAAATATTAATGAATTTGATAAAGAACAACCAATTTTTATATACTGTAGATCCGGAAGGCGTAGTGCTAAAAGTGCTATTGAATTTCAAAAAGCTGGTTTTACAAAAATATATAATTTAGAAGGAGGCTTTCTTAATTGGAAATCCAAAGGTTTTTAATAAAGCTATAAGTAGAGAGTTTTTCTAAATATAAATTGTCAATAAATTAAGGTTTTATGGCTCTATTGTACATTCATCTTTTTTTTTAGTACTTCATCTTTTTTATTATAATAAGTGGTATCAATTCTTTTATCTTTATACTAATATTCATGATTTAATTGTGAATGTGTTAAAAAATTGGAGTCTTTTTAATGCAAAATTTAAATTAATCCATTAACCCCTCATTATAAAAAGTATGGAAAACGGTTATGTAATATTAGGTATTATTGCATTGTTATTCTTAAGTATGTATGGCTATTCTTATTTATCTGTAGTTAGAGAAAAAATGGTTCAGAAAAGAGAACAAAAAGCGCAATTAGATAAGGAAGAGTTAAGACGTCAAAGACGTCTTAAAAATCAAGAAATTATTGATGAAAAAGTTAGATTATTCAATAAAAGAAAAGAAGAAATACAACATGAGTTAATGATGTTGGAAAGAATGAGAGAAACACAAAAAGTTAGTTAAAACTTTATAGTATATCTAAAAGCCCATATAAATTAATTTATATGGGCTTTTTAATTTTTATAGAATAAGTAAAATTAATAGAGTTTTTGTTATCTTAGATGAATGACCCACGAATTAAAACAAATAGTTGAAGCTGCGCTTTTAAATCAAGCTTCTAATATTAAAAATGTACTAGCGACGGTTGTTGATTTAGATGGTTCTTCCTATAGGCGTCCTGGAGTTCGTATGTTACTTTCAAGTAACGGTAATATGGTTGGAGCAGTTAGTGGAGGCTGTGTTGAAAATGAGGTCTTGCGTAGAGCACAATCTGTTTTTAAAACTGGGCAATCTAAAATCATGACTTACGATGGTCGTTACCGTTTGGGATGTGAAGGCGTTTTATATATTTTATTAGAACCTTTTGAGGTTTCAAATGAATTTAAAAAAGTATTCTTTCAAGCATTAGAAAACAGAAATGAGTTTACCATAGCTTCTTATTACAAAAAAGAAGATGAATGCGTTGGCGATTTTTACTCTACAGTTTCATTTGGTAAAAATGATTTATTTCCTTTTTCTAAAAACCATGATACTGTAACTCCACAAAACAAAAATGTAAAAATATTTTCTCAATCACTTCCACCATGTTTTAAGTTACTAATAATTGGAGGTGAACATGACGCAGTAAAACTTTGTAAAATGGCATCTCTTTTAGGTTGGGAAGTAGATGTTGTTACATCCATAAAAGACCCAAAACAAATTCAGGATTTTCTAGGAGCAAAAACGGTAACAGCAAATACACCAGAAGCATTTACTGTAAGCAGTTTAGATAAAGAATGTGCTGTAGTTTTAATGACGCATAATTATGCTCAAGATCTCAGATATCTTATAAAATTGAAAGATTGTAAATTACCTTACATAGGTGTTTTAGGTTCAGCAAAAAGGCGTGAGCAGCTACAAAACGACTTGTTTGATTATACTACAGATTTTGAAGATGCTTATTTAGAAAGTATTCACAGTCCAGCTGGATTAAATTTAGGCGCTATAACACCAGAAGAGATTGCATTATCCATTCTTTCAGAGATTTTATCCATTATAAGAAATAAACAACCTATTAACTTAAATACTATTTCGGGTAAAATTCATTCTCAAAATTGAAAAAAATAGCAGTTTTAATATTAGCTGCAGGTAGTGCTTCTAGAATGGGGCGTATTAAACAGTTGCTGCCTTATAATAATTCAACCTTTTTACAAATTGCTATAAAAAATGCACTAGAATCTAAAGCCAATAATGTGTATTGTGTTTTAGGAGCAAACTTAGAAACGATACAAAAAGAAGTTAAAACAGATAAGGTTACTTTTATTCGCAATCCAAACTGGAAAGAAGGTTTGAGTTCAAGTATAGTGGTTGGAGTTGAATATTTGCTTGCTGGAAAAACAGAAATAGATGCTGTTTTAATAATGCTTGCAGATCAGCCCCATGTAGATTCAAAATATATAGATGAACTTATTAAGCTTCATGAAAACAATAAAAATAAAATTGTAGCTTCTACTTACGAAAACAAAAAAGGTGTGCCTGCTATTTTTCCTTCAAATAATTTTAATAATCTTTTAAAGCTTAAAGGAGATAAAGGAGCAAAATTATTATTAAATAATCCTCAACAAAATATTATTACACCAGAATTAAAATCTTTTGAAATTTTAAAAGATATTGATACACCTAAAGATTACGAACAGTTTCTTAAAAAGTAGTTAAATAAAAAATCACTATTTTTTCACCAGAATATGATAAATACCGAAATCGATTTCGATTGATTAATGATTATTTATGAATCAATAAATAATGAGTTTTTTTAATTTTAAGTAAATTACTCAACCAATTTAAACTAACTAAAATAAATATGAAAAATAAAACAACATTCTGGTCATTAACAGTAGCCGTTGCCGGTTTTTTGTTTGGGTTTGATACCGTAGTTATTTCTGGTGCCAATGAGCCTATTAAACAATTATGGGAAACTTCACCTTTATTTCATGGTACTTTTATAATGTCAATGGCTTTGTGGGGTACTGTTTTTGGAGCACTTTTTGGCGGTATTCCTGCAGATAAATTTGGACGTAAAAAAATGCTTTTCTGGATTGGAATTTTATTTTTATTATCAGCTTTAGGTTCTGCTTTAGCTATGGATAAGTACTCGTTTTCATTTTTTAGATTTATTGGTGGTTTGGGTGTTGGTGCATCTTCAGTAGTCGCACCCATGTATATATCTGAGATTTCTAGCGCAAAAAACAGAGGTAAATTAGTTGCGCTTTATCAATTTAATATCGTTTTTGGAATTATGTTAGCATATTTTTCTAATCTTTGGTTAAAGGGGTTTGACGGGGCAAATGATTGGCGTTGGATGCTTGGTGTAGAAGTTGTTCCTGCTGTAATTTACTGTGTATTAGTATTAGGTGTTCCTAAAAGCCCACGTTGGTTAGCCTTAAAAAAAGGTGATGATGATGAAGCACTTTCAGTATTGAAATTGACACATACAAATGAGGATGCAACCAAAAAGCTTGCAGAAATTAAGGAAGAAATAAATGTTTTAGAAAAAAAGACTAAAACTGTTTTTTCTAAAAAATATAGTTTTCCATTAATGCTTGCTTTTTTTGTAGCTTTTTTTAATCAATTATCAGGAATAAATTTTCTGCTTTATTATGCTCCAGAAATTTTTGGTCGTGCAGGTATAGAAAACCCATTTTTAGCATCAGTTTATGTTGGACTAGCTAATTTGATTTTTACTATTGTAGGCATGAGCTTAATTGATAAGTTTGGGCGCAGACAGTTGCTTGTAATTGGTTCTATTGGTTATATTATAAGTCTATCTGTTGTAGCTTGGGCATTTAAAACGGAAGCCGATGCTGTTATTTTATTATCTTTCATCATCATTTTTGTTGCTTCACATGCTATAGGGCAAGGAGCAATTATCTGGGTATTTATTTCAGAAATTTTCCCTAATAAAGTTAGAGCAATGGGGAATTCTTTTGGTTGTGGTACGCATTGGGTATTTGCAGCAATCATAACATTAGTAACACCTTTGTTTTTAGATGAAAAAGAAGGAATATTTAACGATAACCCTTGGCCGATTTTTGCTTTTTTTGCAGGTATGATGGTATTGCAACTTCTGTTTGCTCTATTTATAATGCCTGAAACAAAAGGAATGTCTTTAGAAGAGTTAAGTAAAAAACTAATAAGAGATGAAAAATAAAAAACATTACTATATAATATTTCTTTTTTTAATAGCTTCAATTTTTACAACGACAACAAGTTGTAAAGAAAATAAAAAGGAAAGTAATTTAGAATTAGTTGTATTACAAGAAAAGCAAACAGAAGAAGCATTATATAGACCTAATTTTCATTTTACACCAAAAGCTAATTGGATGAATGATCCTAATGGAATGTTTTATTTAAATGGCAAATATCACATGTATTTTCAATATTATCCCGATGGAAATGTTTGGGGTCCGATGCATTGGGGACATGCAATTAGTAAAGACATGATTACTTGGGAAGAACAACAAATAGCGTTATATCCAGATGATTTAGGTTATATTTTTTCTGGTAGCGCTATAGTTGATAAAAATAATACCTCAGGTTTTGGTAAAGAAGGTGTTTCACCAATTGTTGCCATATTCACTTATCATGATGCTAAAAGTGAAAAAGCAGGTAACATAAATTATCAAAGCCAAGCAATTGCCTATTCATTAGATGAAGGCTTGACTTGGACTAAACATGAAAATAATCCTGTAATTTCTAACCCAGATATCAAAGATTTTAGAGACCCAAAAGTAGTTTGGGATGACTCAAATAAAAAATGGGTTATGGCATTAGCAGCTGGAAATAAAATAATGTTTTACAGTTCGTTGAATTTAAAAGAATGGAAGTTGAAGTCAGACTTTGGAGAAAATATTGGTGCTCATGGAGGTGTTTGGGAATGTCCAGATTTGTTTCCAATAAAAGTTAATAATGGTGAAGAGACTAAATGGGTTTTAATAGTAAGTATTAACCCTGGAGGACCAAATGGAGGTAGTGCAACACAATATTTTGTTGGTGATTTTAATGGAAATACATTTAAGTTAGATGAAGATTTTTCTAATCAATTAAAAAAGGAAAATGCAATTTGGTTAGATTACGGTCGAGATAATTATGCAGGTGTTACCTGGTCCAATATTCCAGAATCTGATGGTAGAAAACTATTCATAGGTTGGATGTCTAATTGGGAATACGGCCAAGAGGTGCCAACTTTTAAATGGCGAAGTTCTATGACAGTTGCTAGAGAACTTAAACTTAAAAAGACAGGAAACTCCTTTTGTTTACAAAATTCACCTGTTAATGAACTCTATAGCTACGCAACAAAAAGTATTAGTAAAGATTCAATAAAAAGTAACAAAATTGAAGACTTATTAAGTGAATCTGATATTGATTTTGCTAAATTAAATCTTCAGTTTGAATTGAAAGATTTAAAAAGCGAAGTTTATAATTTACTGTTTTATAATAAAGAAGGAGATACACTTTCATTGGGTTTAGATAATATAAAAAATGAGTTTTTTATCAATAGAAAAAAAGCTGGAAAAGTAGATTTTTCTGAAAAATTCGCATACAATATTTCTAAAGCTAAAGTGCCAGAAACGTTTGAAGAATTAAATGTTCAAATTCTTTTAGATAAAACATCGGTAGAAGTTTTTTATAATAATGGTGAAATAGTAATGACTGAATTATTTTTTCCTAAATCCCCATTAGAACTGTTTTCAATATCTTCAAAAGATGAAACATTTAAAATAGAAAATCTAAAAATTCAAGAATTTAAGTTTAATTAATATGTCTAAAGTTGTTTGTTTTGGAGAAGTTTTGTGGGATGTTTTTCCAACCCATAAAAAAATTGGTGGTGCGCCTTTAAATGTAGCTTTAAGATTAAGTTCTTTTAGTAATGACGTTACTATGATTAGTAGTGTTGGGAATGATTCTGACGGTGAAAAGGTAATTAGCTTTGTAAAAGAAAATGGAATTTCAACTAAGGAAATTCAAGTGAATAATCAATATAAAACCAGTTATGTTAAGGTTATATTAGACAGTGGAGGATCTGCATCTTATGATATTGAATTTCCTTGTGCATGGGATTATATAGAATTAAAAGAGTCTTCTAAAGAAATAGTAAAAAAATCTGATGCCTTTATTTTTGGAAGTCTAGTCACTAGAAATGAAGTTTCAAAAAATACACTTTTTGAGCTTTTAAGTTTTGCGAAATTTAAAGTGTTTGATGTTAATTTACGAGCACCACATTATAACATGATGCTTTTAAATAAACTTATGAAAGTTGCTGATTTTATAAAGTTTAATGATGAGGAATTATTAGAGATTTGTGAATATTTTGATTTTAAATCGGATGTTTTAGAGGATAATATTAAATTCATTTCAAAAAAAACGAAAACAGAACTTATTTGTGTAACATTAGGAGGAGATGGTGCTATATTCTATAGAGATAATAATTTCTTTAAGAGTTCGGGATATAAGGTTAGTGTTAAAGATACTGTTGGCGCCGGCGATTCTTTTCTTGCAACATTAATTAATGAAATACTAAATAATAATAATTCTGAAAATTCTATAGAATATGCTTGCGCAGTTGGAGCTTTGGTGGCATCAAAAGATGGTGCAAATCCTAAAATTTCAACTAGCGATATTGAATCTATTATGATTCAGTAAGTTTTTTAGTAGAATTTCTATAAACCAGATTTGTAGGAATTTGAACGGTTTTAGTTGTAATTGTTTTTCCTTCTCTTATGTCATTTAAATTCTCTAAAAGAAGCTCAAAGGCTTTTACACCAATTTCATAAGCTGGTTGGTTTACAGTAGTTAAAGTAGGTGAGGTGGTTTTGCACATAAACCAATTACTAAACCCTATTACAGATACTTGTTTAGGTACTTTTATTTTCATGTCTTTTAAGCCATTAAGTACTCCAATTGCAACAGGGTCAATAAATGCAAAAATTCCATCAATTTTTGGATGTTCATTTATAATGTTGCTTGTTAAATGATAACCATCTTCATAAGAAAGATTTTCGCTTGTGTAAACTAAAGATTTATCAAAAGGAATATTATATTTCTCAAGAGCCATTTTGTAACCCATATATCTATCAATAGTCGTTTTAGGTTTTAAAGGTCCTGTAATGTGGGCAATGGTTTTACATCCCGTTTTTATTAGATATTCTGTAGCGTTAAAAGCAGCTTTTCTATCATCTATAATAACTTTGGAGCAATCAATGAGCTGAGAAATTTTGTCAAATAAAACAACAGGCATTCCATTATTAATAATATTTTGAATATGATCATATTTAATGGTTTTGTCAGAAAGAGATAGTAAGATACCATCAATGTTTTTGTCAACAAGTAGTTTTAGCTGTTTTATTTCATCTTCATAAGATTCGTTAGATTGAAGAACAATAACCAAATAACCATGTTTTTCTGCTTCATTAATAACACCGTTAATAATACTTGAGAAAAAATAATGTACTAAATCTGGAACTAAAAGGCCTATAATTTTCGATTCATTGCTTCTTAAACTTTGTGCAAAAGAGTTAGGTGTATAGTTTAAGCTTTTAGCTAATTTCTGAACTTTTAGTTTAGTTTCTTTATTAATATCAGGATAATCTTTTAAAGCTTTAGAGACAGTAGCAGTTGAAATTCCTAATGTTTTTGCAATCACTTTTAAAGTAATTTTTGGCATGTTTGGTTCTGGTATTAATGATAAATAAGTAAATTTAAGATATAAGCTAGGTGTTACAAAAGCATGTTTTTTTACCCATAATAGGTAAAAAAGGTTTTAACAAAATTGGTAAGAATAAAAAAAATATAGCCTTTAATTACCAGTTTTTTTAAGAAATATTTTAATTATGTTATAAAATTTGAAAAAATAATACCATAATGAGTAACATTAATATCATAATTTCAATGAATTACTTGTAAATCCTTCAGTTAATCGGACTTATTTTTGTGTTTTATATAAAAGTATAAGTAAGAAATTATAATATATATAATTGTGATACCTTAATATAACTGTCTTAAGACTTGTCGATAACGATTTCGGTAATAAAATCGCCTTTTTTTTGTCATATATTTTTTTATATCTTTATATAATATAAAATTGGTAATTAAATTAACAGCATTTTAACACTACCTATATTAATGCTATTTAATTAACATATTAATTATTAACTAAACTCAATATGAAAAACAAATTACTCAAAAAGTTTTTGCTTTCAATAGCTCTGCTATTTGGAAGCTTTATTTATGCCCAAACAGTATCCGGTACTGTTTCAGATGTTTCAGGACCTTTGCCAGGGGTTAATGTAATAGTTAAAGGAACTACTACAGGAACACAAACAGATTTTAATGGTAAGTATTCTTTAGAAGTTAATTCTGCAGATGCAATTCTGGAGTTCAGCTTTTTAGGATATGCAACACAGCAAGTTGCAGTTAATGGTAAAACAACCCTTAATGTATTACTTGAAGAAGATACAAGTGTGTTGGATGAAGTAGTTGTAATTGGTTACGGTACAACAACTGTAAAAGATGCAACAGGATCTGTAGCTTCTGTAAGTGCAGAAGATTTTCAAAAAGGTGTAATTGCTTCACCAGAACAACTTATTCAAGGAAAAACTGCTGGTGTGCAAATTTCTCAAACCAGTGGTGAACCTGGAGGAGGAATTAATGTGCGTATTAGAGGTACAAACTCTGTACGTTCAAACAACAACCCTTTATTTGTGGTTGATGGTGTGCCTTTAGGAGGCGATTCAGTTTCAGCTGGAGGTGCAGATGTTACTGGAGGAGAAGGAGGAACAAGTAGTTCTAGTAATCCTTTAAACTTTTTAAACCCAAACGACATTGAAAGTATATCTATACTTAAAGATGCGTCTTCAACAGCTATTTATGGTTCTAGAGGTGCTAATGGTGTCGTTATAATTACTACTAAAAGTGGAAAAGCAGGTGGCGCAGGAGTTTTCGAATTTAATTCATCATTAAGTGTTAGTTCTCCAGCAGATGAATATGATTTACTAAACAGAGAACAATTTTTATCTGCTTATGCAGGTTATGGAGGAGACCCATCTGTAATAGATGCTGGTTCCGATACAGATTGGCAAGATGTAGTTACAAGAACATCTATGTCACATGATCAAAATTTATCATACTCAAAAAATTATGGTAAAGGTAATATTAGAGGAACTTTTAGTCTTAGTAATCAACAAGGTGTTGTCGAGAATTCAGAATTACAGCGTATTACCGGTAGAGTAAATTGGTTGCATCGTTTTTTAGATGATAAATTAACAGTTAATTTACAATCTACTATAAGTCATGTAGATGAAGAAGCTCCTATGGTTACTGGTAGTGGTGGATTTAGAGGCGATTTATTAGGTATTGCGTATTCTGCTAATCCAACATGGCCAAATGACCCAAGCTTTGATCCTGGTACAAACCCTAGCCCTGCAAACTTATTGGCTAATTATGAAAGTTTAACTGATACAGATAGAGCTTTACTTAATGGGTCTTTAAACTATGACTTTACATCAGAGTTTTCAGCTAAAATAAATTTAGGTTATGATACATCTTCATCATCTAGAAGAACTGCTATTTCTGGAAATACTTATGGATATACAACTGGGATTTTAGGAAATGGTCGTGGATCTCTTAACGATTTAGATACTGAAAGTAAACTAATGGAGTTAACATTAAATTATAAAAAAGAATTTGATAACTCAAATTTAGATATACTTGTTGGTTATTCTTTTCAAGATTTTCAAAGAAATGGTAGAAATGTAGCTGGATGGGGTTATAGTACAACTAGTCTTAGCCAAATGAGTTATGATTTAGAAGATTCTGCTGAAGCAATTGAAAGAGTAATTAGTGGGGCTTATCAACAATATGGATATGGAACATCGCAATCTCAAGTATTTGTTAATAGATTATTTCCAAGTATTGCTACTGATAATTTATCAGCACCAAATATTGCTGTTCAGTCAATTTTTGCTGATACTTTTGATTTCACAGATGAATTGCAATCTTTCTTTGGTAGAATAAATTATTCTATTGCAAATAAATATTTATTCACTGCAACAGTTAGAGCAGATGGTTCATCTCGTTTTGGATCAGATAATCGATATGGTATATTCCCTTCTGGAGCTTTCGCCTGGAAAATGAATGAAGAAGATTTTATAGGAGATAATGTTTCTACATTAAAAATTCGTTTAGGAGCAGGTATTACTGGTAATCAAGAAGGTCTAGGTTATGGTAATTTCATAAATAGAACAAGATTTGCAGGAGCCGCAATAGGAAACGGTGGTGCTATTACAATACCTGGTACTAATTCAGTTGCATTTGCTAATTCTGCATTAAAATGGGAAGAAACATTATCTTTTAATGTAGGTCTAGATTTTGGATTCAATAATGATAGACTTTCAGGTAGTGTAGATTTTTATAGAAAAGAAACTAGTGATTTCTTGTTACAAGTTCAATCTGCGCAACCAGCTGCTCAACCTTTCGTTTTTTCTAATTTAGATGGAACCATACTAAATCAAGGTTTGGAGTTTATGATTGCTTATGATATTATTCAGACTGAAGATTTAAACTGGAATATGTCCTTTAATATGTCATTTAATGAAAACGAATTACAAAACTTTGGAGGGTTAATCCAAGCAGGAACCATTAGAGGACAAGGTTTAACAGGAGCTTATGCTCAATTACTAGCTGGTGGACATCCTTTGTTTTCTTATTACTTAAGAGACTTTGGTGGATTTGATGCAAATGGACAGCCAATTGGTGATGTACAAAATTTTGTTGGTAAAGATGCTGTGCCAGATATGATTGCAGGTTTGTCAACAAACTTATCGTATAAAAATTGGGATTTATCAGCTTACTTTAATGGTCAGTTTGATTATTATGTTTATAACAATACTAAGAATGCATTTTTTACTGCAGGTTCAATTGCAGGTGCTAGAAATGTAACTCAGGATGTTATAGGTAACGGGGAAGCAGGAAGTGCTGAAGCTGCAGTCTCAACAAGGTTTTTGGAAAAAGGAGATTTTATTAGATTACAAAATGCGACTCTTGGATATACTTTTCCATTAACTGGTGAAGGTGCCTTCAAATCTTTAAGATTATCTTTAACAGGTCAAAACTTGTTCTTAATAACAGATTACAGTGGGTTAGATCCTGAAGTAAGTGTTTCTCCAGCTGGAGCAGATTTATTAAACAATTTACCAACAGCTGGAATAGATTGGTCTGGTTATCCAAGACCTAGAACATTTACATTAGGTTTAAGAGCAACATTTTAAAAAAAAAGAATTATGAAAACAAAACAAATTAGAAAATATGTATTGTTGCCTTTATTAGCAATATTTGTTATATCATGTACAGATTTAGAAATTGAAGGTACAGATTCAATTATTAATGAAAATGCTGGTAGTGGTAGCTTTACAGGAGTAGAAGATGTTGATGCTTCTATAACAAATCTATATAATGGTTTAAATAGAGTAGGAGATCAAGCAAATATATATGCGATTTCTGAAGTATCTACGGATGAATTACTAATACCAACACGTGGTACGGATTGGGGTGATAATGGAATTTGGAGAGTATTGCATACACACGATTGGGATTCAAACCATACATATATTCTTGCTGCATGGAATAACTGGAACTCATCAATATATGCAGCATCTGAAATTTTGGATCCTGCAAGTGGTGCAGATGCTACTCAAACTGCTTTAGCAAGTTTTGCAAGAGCTTATGCTGTATATATTATTATGGATAACTTTGGTCAAGTGCCATTTAGAAACCCAGGTGATGGTCCAGAAATAAACCCAGAAGTTTTAAGTAGAACAGATGCGTTAGCGTTAGCATTATCAGATTTAGATACTGCTATTGCAGGTTTACCAACAGCTCTTGGAGGTAGCGGAGATCCTTTAAAAAGAGGTACTAAAGCTTCAGCGAGATTTCTAAAAGCAAAACTATTATTAAATTCTCATGTTTATAATGGTTCAGGCACAGCAAGTCCAGCAGATATGAATGAAGTAGTTGCTTTAGTAGATGCTATTGCAGCTGATGGTTTTGCCCTTCAATCAGGATATTTTGATATTTTCTTAGGAGATGCAGATACTGAAGAAATATTTTGGTTGCCAACAAACATAGGTAATAGAATTTGGAACGGAATGCATTATGTTCAAATTGCACCAGATCAAACTGGTGGTGGATGGAATGGTTTTACAACGTTATCAGAATTTTATAATTTGTTTGAAGGTGATTCTGACAACAATAATGTAGGTGCAGGTCAAGAAGAAAGAAGAGGTTGGGTTCCAGATGCTTCAAATGCAGATAATACAAACTTTGGAATTGGATATGGATTCTTAATTGGAAAACAATATGATACAAATGGTTCAGTGCTTAAAAATAGAGCTGGAGGTGATTTAACATTTTCACGTGATTTCCCTGGTTTAGTAGGGAATAGTGATGAAACAGGAATTAGAACAATTAAATATCATCCAGCTGGTGGATCATCTTTAGAACATGAAATCATGTTTAGGTATGCAGATGCACATTTAATGAAAGCAGAGGCAATCATGCGAGGAGCTACACCTACTACTGGTGGTAGTGCATTAACTTTAGTTAATGAATTACGTACTTTAAGAGATGCAACACCTTTAGGTTCATTAACTGAAACGGATTTACTTAATGAAAGAGGTAGAGAGCTTTATATTGAAATGTGGAGAAGAAATGATTTAATTCGTTTTGGGCAATTCACTAAAGATTGGGAATTTAAATCTCCTGATAATGTTGGTGATGAAACAAAAAATCTTTTCCCAATTCCTGCGGGAGCTTTGTTATCTAATCCTAATTTAGTACAAAATCCAGGATACTAAGATTTCATATAATATATTTAAGTTTTAAAGAAGGGGGTAATTCCCCTTCTTTTTTTTCTATAAAATTTATAATTTTATAGAGTTAAATAGCCAGTCATTTTTTGATATTAACTTTTCATTAATCTTTTTAAACTTTTATTAATTAAAATCATTAATATATAATTTTATATTGCATGTTTAGTATTTGTAATTTTTAAACAAACTGTGAAAGATATATAGGAAGATGATGGGTTTTAAAAAAAAATACATATATAATCTATTTAATATATTTTTTCTATTGTTATTATATTCTTGTAATAAAGACAAAGTGCTTTTTAGACAATTAGATGATAAACTAACAGGAATAGATTTTACAAATAAATTATTAGATACTCCCGAACTTAACATTTTAACATATTTATATTATTATAATGGTGCCGGAGTTTCAGTAGGAGATTTTAATAACGATGGCCTTACAGATATTTATTTTACTTCAAACCAAGAAGAAGATAAACTCTATATCAATTTGGGTGATTTTCATTTTAAAGATATTACTTCACTAACAGGAATAGTTAATAATAAAGGTTGGACAACGGGTGTAACTACAGTTGATATTAACAACGACGGGCTTTTAGATATATATATATGTAAAACAACACCAATATTTAATGATGAAGCAGATTCAAATTTACTATTTGTAAATCAAGGTATTAAAAATGGTATGCCGTTATTCAAAGAGGAATCCTCTGTCTATGGATTAAATTTTAAGGGGTATTCTACTCAAGCTGTTTTTTTTGATTACGATTTAGATTCAGATCTCGATATGTTTCTTTTAAATCATTCTGTACATCCAAATAGAACTTATGGCAATGGAAGAAAAAGGACTAAAATTGATTCATTATCAGGAGATAAATTATTTGAAAACGTTGATGGGTTTTATAAAGATGTTTCAGGAAATGCTGGAATTTTTCAAGGTGAAATAGGTTATGGTTTAGGTGTTTCAGTTAGTGATATTAATAATGATGGTTATCCAGATATTTATGTAGGTAATGATTTTTTTGAAAACGATTACCTATATATTAATCAGAAAGACAAAACATTCAAAGAAGTTATTTCGAATGATAAATCTAAATTAGGACACACCACTCATTTTTCTATGGGTAACTCCATTAGTGATTTGAATAATGATGGTAATATGGATATAGTATCATTAGATATGTTACCAGAAAACCTTAATACATATAAGACCTCTGGTTTAGAATATCCTTATCAAACTTATGAGTCTTATTTAAAAAATGGGTATTCACCTCAGTTTATGCAAAACACATTTCATGTAAATTCAGGAAATGGAAGTTTTAAGGAAGTAGGTTTTTTAAGCGGAATTGCAGCAACCGAATGGTCATGGAGCCCACTTGTTGCAGATTATGATAATGATGGAGAAAAGGATATTTATATTACAAACGGTATTTTAGGAGCTACTAACAATATGGATTTTATCAATTTTATTTCTAATGAAGCCATTCAAAAGAAATTAAATGATAATATGACTAAAAAGGATATGGATTTAGTTAATATGATTCCTAAAAAGAAATTACAGAATTATTTTTTTAAAAATAATGGTAATAACACTTTTGATAATCTTACAAATATTTGGTCTGAAAACAATGTTTCTTACAGTAATGGCGCAACTTATGCCGATTTAGATAACGATGGTGATTTAGATATTCTTGTAAATAATGTAAATGAAGTCGCCTTTGTTTTAAAAAATACATTAAAAAAAGATAGCATTAAAAATGGCTTTCTTAAAGTGAAATTTAAAGGTTCAAAAAAAAACATTTTAGGTATAGGAACTAAAGTTTACGCTTACATAAACGGAAAATTAATAGCTCATGAAAATTATACAACTCGTGGTTATTTATCTTCGGTAGAACCACGTATTCATATTGGTTTAGGTCAGAATAAAAGTATAGATTCTTTGCAAGTAATTTGGACAAATGGGAGTTTTCAAACCATTAAAGATGTTGAAGTTAATCAAGAAATTACAGTTTCAATTAAAAACGCTAAAGGGAATTTTTATTCCAACCCCAAAAACAAACAAGATTCGTTTTTAGTAAATGTAAAAGAATTATTTGATTTTAAGCATGAAGATAACAGTTCTATAGAATTTAATAGAGACCCATTAATACCTTATGCAAGTACAAATTTAGGCTCAAGTACATCAGTATCTGATGTTAACAATGACGGTTTAGAAGATGTTTTTATTTGCGGAGGAAAGCAACAAGCTAGTAAATTGTTTCTTCAAAATAAGGAAGGTGAATTTAGACCTGTTCAAGATGAATTATTTAAAGAAAGTGCAATAAATGAAGATATTCATTCCGCTTTTTTTGACGCGAATGGAGATGGTTTTAAAGACTTAATAGTTGTTAGTGGGGGTAATGAATTTAAAAGGGGTGAGCCTTTAAAACCAAGATTGTATTTAAATAAAAAAGGATTATTTGTTCATGATAGTATTCAGTTTGAAAGTGTTGAAGTTAATGCATCAAAAGTAGTTACTATAGATATTGAAAATGATGGTGATTTAGATGTTGTAATTACTTCAAACCTCATTCCGTGGGAATTTGGAAAAACCCCACAACAGTATATTTTTGAAAATGATGGAAAAGGAAATTTTAATGATGTAAGCTCAACTTTTGGTAAAGAATTTCAAAATATAGGCAATATTCAAGATGTTTTTTGGATTGATTTAAATGGAGATGAATTAAACGATGCTATTGCCGTTGGCTATTGGATGCCTATATCTGTATTTATAAATGATGGTAAAAAATTAAACTTGCAAACAAATAATAGTTTAGGAGAAACTAACGGTTGGTGGAATTCTCTTAAAGTAGAAGACTTTGATAAAGATGGAGATTTAGATATTGTAGCAGGAAATTGGGGTTTAAATACAAGGTTAAAAGCTTCGCTTAACCAACCTGTCACATTATATAGTAATGATTTTGATGATAACGGAACTATAGATCCTATAGTAACTTGTTTTTATCAAGATCAAGAAACGCCGTTTTCTTCTAAAGATGAGCTTGCAAAGCAAATTCCACTTATTAATAAAAAATACTTGTCTTATCAAAATTTCGCAAAAGCAAAGTTTACTGATTTATTGCCTAACAAAAAAATTAATGAAGCATATAAAAAAGAGGCTTACGAATTGGCTACATGTTACTTTGAAAACCAAGGAGACAACACATTTAAAAAGCATCAATTACCTATAATGACTCAGGTATCTATAGTAAACGATATTTTTGTTGACGATTTTAATAATGATAATTTTCTAGACATACTTTTAGTTGGAAATAACTACGATGTTAGTACACATTTAGGTAAATTAGACGCCTCACATGGCACACTTTTATTAAATGATAGAAAAGGGTTTTTTAATGAAATTATAAATCAGCAATTTGATATTTCTGGACCCGCAAGAGACATCCAGAAAATTCGAATAGGTGATAATAGTTACTACATAGTTTCAAGAAATAACGATACACCAATTTTTTTAAAGAAAAATAAATGAATATGAGATTAGTAAAATTGAATTTTACCCTTCTTATAGCTTTGGCTATATTTATTAATTCATGTAAATCTGATAAGAAGAAAATTCAAGATTTAAAAAATGATAAACAAACACTTTTTACACTAACGAGTCCAAAGGAAACGGGAATTGATTTTGTAAATAAAGTAGTTAATAATAAAGATTTTAACATATTTAAATACAGAAACTTCTACAACGGAGGTGGTGTGGCAATTGGTGATGTAAATAATGATGGTCTTCCAGATATTTACTTAACAGCAAATATGGAAGGCAATAAACTATTCTTAAATAAAGGAGATTTTAAATTTGAGGATATTTCTGAATCAGCTGGAGTTGTTGGTAACAAACCTTGGTCTACAGGTGTTGTAATGGTTGATATTAATCAAGATGGATTTTTAGACATATATGTTAGTAATGCAGGTAACGTTGGTGATAATAATCAAGATAATGACCTTTATATTAATAATGGTGATTTAACTTTTACACAAAAAGCTGAAGAATATAATCTTGCAAAAACAGGTTTTTCAATACATGCATCATTTTTTGATTATGATAAAGATGGAGATCTTGATGCTTACATTTTGAACAATAGTAATATTCCAGTAAGTAGTTTAGGTTATGCCGAGCAGCGAGATAAAAGAGCTCAAGATTGGGAAAACGTACCAGAGATTTTTAGAGGAGTTGGAGATATGCTTTTAAGAAATGACAATGGGAAATTTGTTGATGTAAGTGAAGAGGCTGGAATTTATGGAAGTCTTATTGGTTTTGGCCTAGGAGTTATGGTAAGTGATGTAAATGGAGATCTTTATCCAGATATTTATGTTACTAATGATTTTTATGAACGCGATTATTTATACATAAACAATCAAGACGGAACCTTTAACGAAGAAATTAAAAATTGGACATCTCACCTCAGTTTATCAGCTATGGGAGTTGATATGGCAGATATTAATAATGATGGTAATATCGATATTTTTGTTACAGATATGCTTCCAGAAGGCGACCAACGTGTAAAATCAATGACTGAATTTGAAGGATATAATATATTTAAACTTAAACAAAGCAAAGATTTTCATCAACAATACATTCAAAATACACTTCAATTAAATAATGGAAATAACACTTTTTCTGAAATAGCTTATTTTAGCGGCGTTGCAAAAACTGATTGGAGTTGGGGAACTTTATTGTTTGATATGGATAATGATGGTTTCAGAGATATTTTTATTACAAATGGCATAAATCATGATTTAACAGATTTAGATTTTATGGATTTTTTTGCAAACGACATCATTCAAAATATGGCATTAACAGGTAAAAAAGAGGCCATTGATTCTATTATTAATAAAATGCCTGTAAAGCCACAGCCAAACTACGTTTATAGAAACAATAGAAATATCAAATTTAGTAATGCTAACAAAGAATGGGGTTTTGAAACACCTACTCTTTCAAATGGTGTTGCTTATGGTGATTTAGATAACGATGGCGATTTAGATTTAGTAATAAACAATGTTAATATGGACGCATATGTTTATAAAAATAATTCAGAAACACTTTCAAATAACCACTACATTCAAATTAAATTAAAAGGGAGTGAAGCAAATCCTTTTGCTATTGGAAGCACTATAAAACTTTATTATGATAATAACATAGTTATACAAGAGCAAATGCCATCAAGAGGATTTCAATCTTCGGTAGATTATACCATGACAATTGGTTTAGGTGATGCAGAAAATATTGATTCACTTCGTGTTGTTTGGCCAAATGATAAAACCCAAAAAATAGAGAATGTAAAAGCAAATCAGGTTTTGACTTTAAATTTAACTGATGCTAATGGGATTCAAAAGCCATTCAAAAAAAATAAAATAAAAACGCTTGTAACAGAATTATCTAACGATAAATTTACAGCACATAAAGAAAACACTTATTCAGATTTTGATCATGAAGGACTCATTCCTAAAATGCTTTCTCAAGAAGGTCCAGCATTAGCCGTTGGTGATGTAAATAATGATGGAAATGAAGATTTTTTTATTGGTGGTGCCAAAAACCAACAAGGTGTTTTATATATTAATATGGGTAAGGGCAATGTTAAACCATCTCAACAAAAAGTATTTATAGATGATGCCAATTTAGAAGACACAGCAGCCACTTTTTTTGATGCAGATAATGATGGCGATTTAGATTTAATGGTAGGTTCTGGTGGTAATGAAGTTGGAGAAGAGAATAATTATAAACCCAGACTTTACTTGAATAATGGAAAAGGCGATTTTAGTTTGTCAGCCAATTATTTACCAAAAACAAACAAAAATATCTCTGTAATAACGACTAACGATTTTGATAATGATGGTGATATTGATGTATTTATAGGTTCAAGAAGTGTTGTTGGAACTTATGGCATTAGTCCAAATCATTTATTTCTTGAAAATAATGGTGATGGTACTTTTACAGATGCAACAGAACGATTAGCATATGATTTAAAAGATGCAGGAATGGTAACCAATGCAATTTGGGCAGATGTAAATGGAGACAATAAAAAAGATCTTATTACAGTATCAGAATGGGGCACTCCAAAAATATTTAGAAATACAGGAAGAAGATTAGCCAAAATGGATTCTTCACTAGATGATATGAATGGTATGTGGAACGTTTTAGAAGCTGCAGATTTTGATAATGATGGCGATTTAGATTTAGTTTTTGGTAATCAAGGGGATAATACAACCTACCAAACATCAAAAGAACACCCTATGAAAATATGGATAAACGACTTTGATAATAATGGCACAATTGAACAAATTGTAACCAGAGATTTTGATGGAAAAGATTATCCTGTTCACATGAAAAAAGAGCTTACAGCTCAAATGGTGAAACTTAAAAAGGAAAATCTAAAAGCATCAGAGTATGCTAAAAGAACAATAAATGAGTTGTTTTCTAAAGAAATAATAGAAAGCGCTATTAAGAAAAAAAGTAGTATTACAGAGACTGTTATTGCAGTTAATAATGGTAATGGAGATTTTACTATAAAAATACTCCCAAGTAGAGTCCAATTGTCATGTGTTTGCGGAATTACTTGTGTAGATATAAATAATGATGGAAATATTGATATTGTAATGGGCGGAAATAATTTTGAATTTAAACCACAATATTCTCGTTTAGATGGCAATTTGGGTAATGTTTTAATTAATAAAGGCAACTTTGATTTTGAATGGCAAGATTACAATACTAGCGGTTTTGTGGTAAGAGATGAAATAAAACACTTAAAACAGTTTAAAGATAAGGATGGCAAAACCTATATAATTG
Source organism: Flaviramulus basaltis (assembly GCF_900114265.1). GTDB lineage: Bacteria > Bacteroidota > Bacteroidia > Flavobacteriales > Flavobacteriaceae > Flaviramulus > Flaviramulus basaltis. The sequence goes on along the minus strand of NZ_FPKV01000002.1, from coordinate 1,049,528 downwards.
CAGCAATTAATGACAGTAAACCAAAGATATTTTCAATAAATGAATAAATTAAAAGTTGTCATATTATTTCTAGGGGTTTTAATTGTTGGTTGTAACCAAAAAGATGATTTATTATTTAAAAACCCTTCAGCAGATCAAACAGGTGTAAAATTCACAAATTCAATTTCTGAAACCAACGATTTAAATATACTCGACTATCTGTATTTTTATAATGGAGGAGGTGTAGCAATTGGAGATATTAATAATGATGATTTGCCAGATATTTTCTTGTCTGGTAACCAAGTTAAAAGCAAATTATTTTTAAATAAAGGCGATTTAAAATTTGAAGATATTTCAGAAAAAGCTAAAATTCAAGGTAATAGTTCTTGGAATACAGGGGCAGTTATGGGAGATGTAAATGGCGACGGACTTTTAGATATTTACGTTTGTGCGGTGGTTGGTTTAAATGGGTTTAATGGTTTTAACGAATTATACATCAATAACGGCGATGAAACATTTACTGAAAGCGCAGCAAAATATCAACTCGATCATGAATCCTATAGTTCTTCTGCAGCTTTTTTAGATTTCGATTTAGATGGCGATTTGGATATGTATCTTTTAAATCACGCTATTCATACGCAAGAATCTTTTGGTCGTGCAGATTTAAGAAACAAGCGTAGCTACCAAACGGGAGATAAGTTGTTGAGAAATGATAATGGTACGTTCACAGATGTAAGTGAAGAAGCAGGTATTTATGGTGGAGTAAATGGTTATGGTTTGGGTATTGCCATTTCAGATTTTAATCAAGATGGCTATCCAGATATTTTTGTTGGAAACGATTTTCATGAAGACGATTATTATTATATAAACAATACGGATGGTACTTTTTCTGAGAGTTTAAAAAAATATTTTGGTCATACTTCTCGGTTTTCAATGGGTAATGATGTTGCAGATATTAACCATGACGGTTGGCCAGATATTATATCTTTAGATATGCTTGCTGATGATGAAACTGTTTTAAAATCCTCAGAAGGCGATGATAATATTCAAATTCAAAAATTAAGAACAGAAAAGTATGGATATCATTATCAGTTTACTAGAAATATGCTTTTTGTAAATCAGCAAAATTCAAACTATTTAGAAACTGCTTTAATGAGTGGTGTAGCAGCAACAGATTGGAGTTGGAGCTCGTTATTTGGGGATTATAATCAAGATGGTGAACAAGATTTGTTTATTTCTAACGGCATACCAAAACGACCTAATAATTTAGATTTTATCAAGTTTGCATCAAATGACCAAATTCAAAAAAAAATAGACAACACAAAATTAGTTGACCAGCAAGCCTTAGAGATGATGCCGTCAGGAAGAACTCACAATGTTATTTTTAAAGGAACAAAAAATTTAATGTTTGAAGACAAATCTGATGAGTGGATTGAAAAAGATAATTATGTTTCTGGTGCAACTGCTATGGCAGATTTAGATAATGATGGCGATTTAGATTTAGTAGTAAATAATTTAAACGATGCGACATCATTGTATATTAATCAAACAAATTCAAAGGCAAACTACCTTAAACTTAAATTTAATTATACTAATCCCAATAAGTTTGGAATAGGAACAAAAGTGTTTGCTTATAGCGGAGGTGATTTACAATATAAAGAGCTTTATGTTGTACGAGGTTTTCAATCATCATCAGAGCCTATGATTCATTTTGGGTTTAACAAGCAACAAAAAGTAGACTCAATTAAAATAGTATGGCCTAATAAAACGTATCAAATTGTAAAAGATATTAAGGTAAACCAAACATTAACAATTTCTCCAGAAAAAACAAAACCTTTCAATTATAATACATTGCTTAAAAAGTCGAAACCCCTTTTTAAATTAAATGATAGTACAGGGATTAATTTTGTTCATAAGGAAGATGATTTTATAGATTTTAATCGCCAAAAATTGATTCCTTATCAGGTTTCCGATAGAGGTCCAGCAATAGCAATAGGAGACTTAAATGGTGATGGTAAGGACGATATCTACTTTGGAAGTTCTAGATTTAAACCTTCTAAAACGTATTTTCAAACCGATTCAATTTATACAGAAAAAAGAATAATTAGTGTAGTGAACGATTCAATAAACGAAGATGTTACAGCTGTAATTTCAGACTTTAATAAAGATGGTAAAAACGATTTGTTAGTTGGTACAGGTGGTGCACATTTTTCTAATAAAATGAAACCTCTTTTAGATACTTATTATGTTCAAACCAATGAAGGGTTTGATGGAAAGTTGTTGCCGGAATTTTACGAAAATGCGTCAGTAATTAGAACTAATGATTTTGATAACGATGGTGATTTAGATGTATTTATAGGCAGCAATACCATTTCTAACGATTTTGGAAAGATTCCTGAGTCTTATTTGTTAGAAAATAACAATGGCAGTTTTTCTATAGTTCAAAGCGATGTATTTCAAAAAGCAGGTATGATTACAGATGCTATTTGGGAAGATTTTAATAACGATGGTTTTACCGATCTTATTTTAGTTGGCGAATGGATGACTCCTAAGTTCTTAAAAAACAACAATAGTGATTTTTCTGAAGAGAAATTAATAGATTCTAAATTAAGCGGACTTTGGCAACAAATTCAACCGTTTGATATTGATCAAGATGGCGATATGGATTACCTTTTAGGAAACTGGGGAACTAACTCAAAATTTAAAGCATCAGAAGATTATCCTATGAAAATGTATTATGCAGATTTTGATGATAATGGAAGTACTGAAAGTATCGTTTGTATTTATAAAAAAGGTAAATACTATCCACTTTTAGGTTTAGACGAACTAGCTGGTCAAATAGTAAGTTTAAAGAAGAAATTCACAACTTATAAAGATTTTGCAGGGAAATCTATTGAAGAAATATTTGATAAAAAGGTTTTAAATAAAGCTGTGGTTCTAGAAGTGAATGAGCTTAAATCTGGATATTTAAAAAATGAAAAAGGACATTTCTCATTTGTACCTTTTAAAAGCGAATTACAAGTTTCACCATTAACAGCATTTATAAAATATGATTTTGATTTTGATGGAAAGGATGATGTTTTAGTTGGTGGAAACTATTTTGGAGTAACACCTTTTCAAGGCCGGTTTGATTCGTTTCCAGGTGCTTTAATTAAAAATGAAAATAGCTTAGTACTGGGAAATACAATTGGTTTAGATTTTAGCGAAAAATCGATAAGACACTTAAATATAATAACCTTAAAAGGGAAACCTTATTTGTTAGCAACAATTAATAATGATAAAGCTCAAGTTTACGAGTTAATAAATTAAAATTTTGATTATGAAATTGAACAAAACATTCTTGCTTTTAATTACTTTAATGATTTCGGTAATTGCTTGTAAAGATAATTCACAACCTATAGAAATTACACCAGATGAGTTTCATAAATCTGTTGATAGAGTAGTAGATATTATGGTACATGACATATTTTCTCCGCCAGTTGCTAGTAGAATATTTGCTTATCCAAATATTGCAGCCTATGAGATTATAGCGCAACAAAATCCTGAATACAATTCGTTGGCAGGACAAATAAAACATTTAGGAGAAATACCTAAAGCAAATTCTACTAAGAATATTAATTATCAACTAGCTGCTTTAGTTGCCCATATGGAAATGAGTAAGAAGTTGATTTTCTCAGAATTTAGAATAGAAGAATATAGAGATAGTTTATACCAAATTTGGGAAGCCAAAAACCCATCTCAATTTGAAGATTCAAAAACATATGGTTTAGAAGTGTCAGATTTCATTACAGAATGGATGAATAAAGATAATTATCCGCAAACAAGAACCATGTCTAAGTTTCGTGTAGATTCTGAAGCAGAAGAACGATGGCAACCAACACCACCAGCTTATATGGATGGATTAGAACCACATTGGAGTAAAATACGTCCGTTTGTCTTGGATTCTTCAGCACAGTTTAAACCTATTCCCCCACCAAAATTTTCAATGGACGAAAATTCAGCTTTTTATAAAGAATTAAGAGAGGTTTACGAAACAACTAATAGAATTGTTAAAATAGGAGATGAATCTGAAGAAGTGCAAATTGCTCAATTTTGGGATTGTAACCCTTATGTTTCAGTAACACGTGGGCATTTAATGTTTGCCACTAAAAAAATAACTCCTGGTGCACATTGGATTGGGATTACTAAAATCGCATGTAGAACAGCTGGAGCTGATTTTGATAAAACAATTTTTGCTTATACAAAGACATCAATAGCCATTGCAGATGGATTTATAAGCTGTTGGGATGAGAAATTCCGAAGTAATTTAGTAAGACCAGAAACTTTAATAAATAATCATTTTGATGATAAGTGGAAGCCTATTTTGCAAACTCCACCTTTTCCAGAATATACTAGTGGTCATTCAGTTGTTTCAGGTGCATCAGCTATTATTTTAACAGATATATTTGGTGATAATTTCAGCTTTTTAGACGATACTGAAACTCGTTATGGGTTACCAATAAGATCTTTCAAATCATTTAATACAGCAGCTCAAGAAGCCGCCATTAGTAGAATGTATGGAGGTATTCATTATAGAGCAGCCGTTGAGGTCGGTATTGAACAAGGAAGAAAAGTTGGGAATTTAGTGGTTGATAAGTTAAAAATGAAAAATTAGTATGTCTCGTTTAAAATTATTTAGAGTTTTATTGTTAGCTGTTTTTCTTGTTGTAGGTATTTGGTACTTTTTTATTAAAGATTATAACTATAAAGTAACTTTTTCAATTTCTCAATCGCCAGGAATTATTTATAATAGTTTGATTCAGTGGAATAATGGAGAAATACCAAATAACAAAGTTGTTACAACACTAAATCAAACACCATTTAATGAAGTTAATCAAAACCTATTTCTTGGAGATTCTGTTTTAAAAATTAATTGGTCATTAAAAAAGAAAAACGATTCTACAACTATAGTTACAGCTAAATTTAAAGACGAAAAAAATAGCTTTAAACAAAATTTGCAGGTACCATTTTATAATAATGTATTTGTAAATCAGAGTATTTCAGCCGTTAAAAATTTTTCAAAAACACTTATTCAAAACAAAAAAAATTATAAGCTATCTGGTGTTACTCATGCCAAAATTCCACCTCAAAATTATGCTTATATAACTTTACAATCTTCACTTAATGATAAAGCAAGCGTAATGGTGAGGAATATACCAACAATTATGAATTATATTAAGGATAACAATATTCAACTTGCTGGAAATCCTTTTGTCGAAATAACTAATTGGAATGTAGAAAAAGATAGTATCAAATTTAATTTTTGCTTTCCAATTGAAAAAAGAGAATCTTACCCTGAAACATATCAAGTTCTTTTTAAACAAACAAAAGAAAAAGAAGCATTAAAAGTTGTTTTTAATGGGAACTATAAAATTTCTCATATGGCATGGTATCAAATAATTGACTATGCAAAAACTAACAATATTAATACAGACAATTTGCCAGTTGAGTTTTTCTTAAATGATCCTCACGCAGGAGGCAATGATTTGGAATGGCTTGCCGAAATTTATGTTGGAATTATAGACTAATTGAACAGTTAAAAAGTTTATAATTAATTAAATTGTTAATTTGTTAAGCCATTCGAAAACGATTTCGACAAAACATAGCCTTTTAATACTTCAAAAATTGTAAATTATGCTAATAATTAAAGAAATTGTTAAGCATCTCTTACAAATCAGTTTTTAATCAATTATAAAATGAAAAAAATAGTCCTATTCCTATTAACTTTAATATTAATTAATAGCTGTAAAGACAATGAAAAAGAAGTAATTGAAGTTGCACTTGACAATTCTACATGGTGGAAAGAGGGTGTGCTTTATCAAATTTATCCGCAAAGTTTTAAGGATACAAATGGTGATGGTTTTGGAGATTTTAAAGGTGTTATTGAAGAATTAGATTATTTAGAAAGTTTAGGGATTACAATGGTTTGGATGAACCCTTTCTTCGAATCTCCCTTGGTAGATAATGGATATGATGTAAGTGATTATAGAGCTATTCATCCAAGATATGGTACCATGGAAGACTTTCAAACAATGCTTAATGGCATGAAAGCTAGAGGTATTAAATTTGTGCTAGATGTAGTTGTTAACCATAGTAGCGATCAGCATGAGTGGTTTAAACAATCCCGTAGTTCAAGAGATAATCCTTATAGAAATTATTACCATTGGTGGCCTGCCGAGAAAGGAAAACCACCGCACAGACATAGTCTTTTCGATCCCGAAGGCGGTTGGGATTATGATGAAACTACAAACGCTTATTACTTGCATACTTTCGCAGAAGCACAGCCTGATTTAAATTGGGAAAACCCAAAACTACGTCAGGAAGTTTACGATATTATGAAATTTTGGGCAGATATGGGAGTTGATGGATTTCGTATGGATGCATTTCAGTTTGCAAGTAAGGATACCACTTACCCAGAATTCCCAAAAGGTCATGAGAAAGATTTTATAAAGTGGTACGGCATGAGACCACAACTTCATGATTACTTAAAAGAAATGTATAAAGAAGTTATTGAACCCTATAATGTATTTGCTGTAGCAGAAGGAGCAGGAAGCACATTTCAAGACGCACATGATTTAGTAGATGAAGATAGAAAAGAACTTCAAACAGCCTATCATTTTGATTATGTTGATATGTCGAGAACTATAGATGGTTATAAGTTGGCCGATTTTAAAGAAGTTTTTACACGTTGGGATAAAGCATTTGCTGAGGAAGGTTGGGTTGCCATTTTCTTATCAAATCATGATAATTCAAGATTGGTAAACCGGTTTGGAAACACAAGTCCTGAGTTTCGAACAGTATCAACTCAAATGCTAAATACATTTCTTCTTAGCATGCGAGGAACTCCGTATACTTATTATGGAGACGAACTAGGTATGACAAATATTAATATGCCAACTATTGAAGAATATGTCGATGTTGCTGCCATTGGTGATTACGAAATGGCAAAAGCTCAAGGGAAAAATATGGATGAATTTATAAAACAACTTAACTACTATTCTCGTGAAAATGCGCGTACACCAATGCAGTGGAATGATTCTCTAAATGCAGGTTTCACAACAGGTACACCATGGAAAAGAGTAAATGAAAACTATAAAGAGATTAATGTTGCAGCTCAAAACAAAGACCCAAAAAGTGTCTTAAATCATTTTAGAAAAATGGTAAAGTTTCGAAATAATAACAAAGTACTAGTTTATGGAGATTACCAATTATTACAAGCTGAACATCCAGAAATTTATGCCTACATAAGAACTTTAGATAATGAAAAATTAATGGTACTTTTAAACTTTACAGACCATGATTCAAGTATCATATTACCTGAAATTAGTAAAATAGAAGATATAAATATCAATAATTATGAAGCATTAACAATAAATAAAGATGAGGTTAGCTTAAAACCATATCAAGCCGTTATTGTTTCAATTAAATAACAACTAAACTACCACTATGAAAAGATTTAAACTTCAATTTAGCATACTCGCAACGGTCGCATTTCTTTTAATTTCATGTAGTAAAACGGAAACAAGTTTTACTGTTAATTCACCTGATACAAACATTTCTGTAGAATTTGCATTGTCAGATTCAGGCGGACCTATGTATCTAGTAACATATAAAAGCAAAACGGTTATCGATACCTCTTATATGAGTTTCGATTTTAAAGATTTACCAGCTTTAAAAGACAATTTTAAAATTGTGAATTCAATAACTGGAACAGCAGATGAAACATGGCAAATGCCTTGGGGAGAACAAATTGATGTAAGAAATAATTATAATGAACTAACGGTAAATTTAGAAGAACAAAACGAAACTAAAAGAAAGCTAAACATTCATTTTAAAGTATATGATGATGGTTTGGGTTTTAGATATGAGTTTCCAGAACAAGAAAATTTAAAAGAAGTTTTAATCACAGATGAAAACACTCAGTTCAATTTAACAGGAGATCATAAAGTTTGGTGGATTCCAGGAGATTGGGATATATACGAGCATTTATATAACGAAACTAAATTCTCAGAAATTGATGCGCTTTCAAAGCAAAATGATCCAAATTTAAACGCTACTTACATTCCTCAAAATGCTGTAAATACACCCGTTACTATGAAAACTGACGATGGTTTATATTTAAGTTTTCATGAGGCGGATTTAACTAATTATGCAGGTATGACTCTAAAAGTTGACCATAAGAATTTAGATATGGTTAGTGAATTGGTAGGCTCAGATAGATTAGGTGGAAAAGCAAAACTAACTGTACCATTTAATACACCTTGGAGAACCATTCAAATTGCTGAAAAAGCTGGTGATTTAATAGAATCTAAAATGACATTAAATCTTAATGATCCAAATGAAATAGGAGATGTGAGTTACTTTACACCCATGAAATATGTTGGTATTTGGTGGGAAATGCATATAGGAAAATCGACATGGGATTTAGAAGGAAGCCAAGACATGAATACATTTACAACTGGAAAAGTTGGAACATCACGTCACGGAGCAACGACTGAAAATGCTAAAAAATATATCGATTTTGCATCTCAAAATGGAATAAAAGGACTTTTAGTTGAAGGTTGGAATACAGGTTGGGATAAATGGATTAATACTGATGATAGAGAAGGCGTTTTTGATTTCATGACACCATATTCAGATTATAATTTTGATGAAGTTATGGCTTACGCTAAAGAAAAAGGTGTTGAGGTGATCATGCATCATGAAACATCTGCAGCACCAAGAACTTATGAAAAACAAATGGATGTAGCTTACGATTTTATGAAAGCAAACGGCATAAATTCAGTTAAAACAGGATATGTTGGAAAAATTATTCCGAAAGGGGAATACCATCACGGTCAATGGATGGTAAATCACTATCATAAAGTTTTAGTAGAAGCAGCGAAAAAGAAAATAGCAGTTAATGCTCATGAGCCTATTAAAGCTACAGGAAAGCGAAGAACCTATCCAAACGCTATTGCAAGAGAAGGTTTAAGAGGCCAGGAATTTAATGCCTGGGCTAAAGATGGTGGAAATCCGCCAAATCATTTGCCAACAGTGGCATTTACAAGAATGTTAGCAGGACCAATTGATTTTACTCCTGGTGTTTTCAATATTAAGTTTGATGACTATAAAAAAGAGAATCAAGTCAATACCACATTAGCGCATCAATTAGCATTGTATGTTGTTATTTATAGTCCTATTCAAATGGCTTGCGATTTACCAGAACATTATATGGTTGATGGCAAAGTCCATCCTGCATTTCAGTTTATAACAGATGTTGGTGTAGATTGGCAAAAAACAAAAGTTATAGATGGAGAAGTGGGCGATTTTGTTACAATTGCAAGACAAGAAAAAGAAACAGGGAATTGGTTTATTGGAGGAATTACCAATGAAAATGAAAGAAATGAAACCTTAGTTTTTGACTTTTTAGATGAAGGAAAAACATATAAAGCCACAGTTTATAAAGATGGACCGAATGCGCATTGGGATAATAATCCTCAAGATTATTCAATTGAAGAATTAGAGCTTACAAAAGCATCTTCTTTAGATATAAAATTAGCTTCAGGAGGTGGTTTTGCAATTAGTATTTTACAAGAATAGCATTACCAATTAAACCAACCAACTTTAAGACATGAAATTAATTAAACCAAGATTATCTTTTTGGCAAATTTTTAATATGAATGTTGGGTTCTTAGGAATTCAATACAGTTTTGGATTACAACAAACAGCAATCAATCCTATTTTTCTTTATTTAGGCGCTCCAGAAGATATGCTACCTATTTTAAATATTGCTGGTCCAGTAACAGGATTGATTATTCAACCTATTATTGGAGCCATGTCAGATAAAACATGGTCACCACGCTGGGGCAGACGAAAACCGTATTTTTTAATAGGTGCTTTATTAGGTAGTTTAAGTTTGTTTGCATTTCCACATAGCCCTATACTTTGGTTTGCAGTAGGGTTACTTTGGATTCTTGATGTAGGAAACAATATGGCCATGGAGCCTTATAGAGCTTTTGTGGGAGATAAATTACCAGAAAAGCAATTAAGTTTAGGCTATCAAATGCAAAGTTTATTTGTTGGCGCTGGTATTTTATTAGCAAATGGATCAATTGTTTTGTTTCAATACTTGTTTGGAGGAGAATCAGTAGAAGAAGCAGGCACCATACCTCAATGGTTGTACTATTCTTTTTTTATTGGTGCTTTCCTATCTTTAGCCACCATTTTATGGTCAGTTTTTAAAACGCCTGAAATTCCACCTACAGATGAAGAATTAGAAGAAATAAATGAAATTAAAAGATTGCCATTAAGTCAACGTATATCTCAACCTTTTTTAGAAATTGTAAAAGCAATTAAAGAAATGCCAAGTTTTATGTGGAAAATTGGTGCAGTGTATCTTTTTCAATGGTATGCACTTTTTATTTATTGGCAGTTTACAACGCCTTTATTTAAATTAACTTTAGGCTTTTCAACATCAGAAGCTGCATCACAAGCTGCTAAAATGAGTCTAACTTATAATATTGTGACTATGTTAGTGGCACTCGCTTTAGTGCCTTTAACACTTCGTTTTGGTGGTAAAAAAGTGTACGCTTTAAGTTTGGTAGGCACAGCGATAGCTTTATTTGTTATACCTTATATTTCCGATCCAATGTTAGTGCTTGTACCAATGGTATTATTTGGAATTGGTTGGGCAGCTATGATGGGAATTCCTTATACGATGGTTTCAAAAATTGTTCCTCAAGATCGCAGAGGCGTTTATATGGGGATTTTAAATATGATGATTGTAATACCAATGTTTATTCAAACCTTGAGTTTTGGCCCTATTTATAAATATTTCCTTGGCGGTAACGCCATAAATGCGATGTTATTTGCAGGTGTTTTTTTTGTTATTGCAGCTTTTCTAGCTTTCCGCTTAAATGAATCGAAATCAAATAATGAAGAGGATACTTTAGTTTCATCAATTGAAAATCATTAATTAAAAGAATAGCTTATGAAAAATCTTGGAATAAAAATATCAATTTATCTAAACTACTTTGTCTTTGCTATTTTATTAAATAGTGTTGGGATAGTTATTGAAAAATCTATTGACGTATATAAAGTAACCGAATCTCAAGCTTCGGTTTTAGAGGCTTTTAAAGATTTACCCATAGCTATTGTTTCATTTATAATAGCCTCTTTTTTGCCTCGTTTTGGTTACAAGAAAGCTATGTTAACGGCATTGGCAATAGTGTTTGTAGGTTGTTTGTATATGGTATTTGGTAATACATTTTTTCATACCAAAGTTTTGTTTTTATCTATTGGTGTTAGTTTTGCTTTAATAAAATTATCGGTTTATTCACTTATAGGTATTTTAACAGATTCTAAAAAAGAACATGCTTCATTAATGAGTTCTATTGAAGGTTTTTTTATGGTAGGTATTGCTTTAGCCTATTTTTTATTTCCAGCATTTTATTCTTCAGATGAAAACTCATGGTTAAATGTTTATTATCTTTTATGTGGACTTATTCTAATTTCATTTGTTTTTCTACTCTTTTCAAAAGTTGAATATGAAGTTGAAGCTATTGGATCTAGTTTAAAAGACGATTTAAAGGAATCTGTAAAATTAATGGTTGTTCCGTTAGTATTAATTTTTATTATTTCAGCCTTTTTGTTTGTTATGATAGAACAAGGAATTATGACTTGGTTGCCAACATTTAACAAGAAAATATTTAACTTTAATTCTGTGTTAAGTGTTCAAATGGCAAGTATTTTAGCGCTTTCCTTAGCATTAGGAAGGTTTATTGCTGGCTTTTTAACAAAGTATATTAATTGGGTCGTTTTGGTTGTGGTTTGTGTTGTTATTTCTGGTAGTATTCTAATTTATATTTTACCGCAATTACAAGGAGATATTGAATCTGTTGGAGAAATCACAAGCTTATCAGAAGTGCCAACATTAGGCTTTATTTTGCCTTTAATAGGATTGTTTATTGCACCAATTTATCCGTTATTAAATTCAACCGTATTAAGTTCTTTGCCAAAAAGTTTACACTCACCAATGTCTGGTTTAATTATTATTTTTTCAGCATTAGGAGGAACAATTGGCTCAAGAATAGTTGGAGAGTTGTTTGAGAGTATTGGAGGTGCAAGTGCTTTTTACTTTTTATTAATCCCAATGGGCTTATTAATAATTTTCGTTTTACTTATTGATAGAATGTCTAAAAAACAAGTGGTAGCAAAATCATGATTTTCAATTTAAAAATAGAAGAAACTTTAAGTAAGTTATTACAACAGGAAGATACAGATGGTGATAAAAAAATCACCATTGAAGATAAAGGACCAAAAGCTTTTGAAATTGCTTCTGTAAATGGTGAAAGTTATACGGTAAAAGGAACTTATCAACTATCTAATTTACTGCAAGAACTCGTTATAGCAAAGAATGATGGTAATACGACTGCCGAAATTCCACTTAATAAAATTGATGAACAACCAGTAAGCCGTATATCTAGAATGATTCGCGATTATTACTGGAAAGGTTTAACAAGACGAATTGATGAAACTGGAGTTGAGAAACTTATTGCAGACACCAAAAATGAGGCATTAACAGCAGAAAGACTTCCAGTATATATTCCGTTTTATGATGAATTAGCTTTTAGTTATTATAAAAATTTAGAAAATAAATTATCTATTAAAGCTTGTAAGTTGCCCGAATTTATTTCACCAGAATATGTGAAGAGTTTAAATAACAAACCAGGAATTTTATCCTTAAAATTAGAAGAGAAAGACGGAGGAATTAAAGGTGTTCCGTTTGTTGTTCCAGGAGGAAGATTTAATGAAATGTATGGTTGGGATAGTTATTTTGAATCTGTAGGATTGTTGTTAGATGGTAAGGTAGATTTAGCAAAGGCTATGGCTGATAATTTTCAATATGAAATTAAGCATTACGGAAAAATATTAAATGCCAATAGATCTTACTATTTAACCAGAACACAACCACCTTTTTATACTAGCCTTATAAGAGAGGTCTATGAAGTTACAAAAGATATTTCATGGCTGAAATCACATTTAAAAACTGCCATTAAAGAATACGAAACAGTTTGGATGGTAGAAGGCAAACGGCTTACAGAGAATGGTTTAAATCGATATTTAGCTGAAGGTATTGGGATAACTCCAGAAGTAGAAGAAGGTCATTATGATGCCTTATTAAAACCTTTTGCAGATGAAACTAATTGTTCTATTGAAGATTATATTTTAAAGTACCAAAACGGTGAAATCCAAAACGATTTTTTAGATACTTATTTTCTTCATGACAGAACTGTTAGGGAATCTGGACATGATACATCATACAGAATAGAAGGCAATTGTGCCGATTTAAATTTGGTAGAACTCAATGTATTGTTATATAAATACGAATTGGATTTTGCTGAACTTATAAAAAATGAGTTTGAAAACACTTTTGAAACCAATTCTAAAATTTTTGATAGTGCGTATTGGTTAAATAAAGCCAATAAAAGAAAAGAACGGATTAATACCTTCTGTTGGAATTCAAATAATGGTTTGTATTTAGATTATAATCATGTTACAAAAACACAATCTATATTTATTGCAGCAACTACCTTTTCACCTTTATGGAGTGGATTAGCTAGTAAACAGCAAGCAGAAGCTTTGGTTAAAAGAGCATTACCACTTTTAAAAGAAAAGGGAGGAATTGCAGGTAGTACAAAAGAGAGTAGAGGAGAAATAAATGACTCAAGACCACATAGACAATGGGACTATCCAAACGGTTGGGCACCACATCAAATGATGATTTGGAAAGGGTTATTAAACTATAATTTTAATGATGAAGCTCAAGAGTTAATATATCGTTGGTTGTTTATGATTACTAAAAATGCTGTGGATTATAATGGCACGATTCCAGAAAAATATGATGTTGTAGATGCTACACATAAGGTTTTTGCAGAATACGGAAATGTAGGTACAGATTTCGAATACATTTCTCAGGAAGGTTTTGGCTGGATGAATGCATCTTATCAATATGGTTTGTCTTTATTAGAAAACAAGTATATCGAAAAGTTGAATAAACTTATAGATCCAGAGATTGTTTTCTAAATTCTCAATATTCCTTCATTTTAATTAATTTAGTAATTTAATTTAAAGTGTTTCAGGTTAGAGTTTTATAAATAAAAATGACAACCGAAAACGATTTAGGTTAAATATAGAGTGTTTTTTTGTGAGATTAATACAGTGTAAAAATCCTAATCGTAAATTGCTAAATAATTAAACCAATTTAGACTTAAATTAATTTGAAAAATATTGACATCCTTTGTGTTGGGGAGGTTTTAGTAGACTTTATTGGTCACCAAAATGGTGTGCAAATCAATAATACAAGAGATTATCATAGATACTTAGGAGGCTCCCCTACTAATGTTGCTATGAATTGTGCTAGACTAGGTTTAAAACCGATTATGGTTGCTACTGTTGGCGATGATGGTTTTGGAGAATATATTTTTAAAAGACTTACAGAAGTTGGTTTAAATACAAGTTATATAAAAACTATTGATAATAAACCTACTAGTGTCATATTTGTTTCAAGAACAGATAGTACGCCAGATTTTATACCTTACCGTGAGGCGGATTATCATATAACAAAAGATCAAATTTCAAAAGAAACTCTACTAAATACCAACATATTTCACACCACATGTTTTGCTTTAAGTAAAGATCCAGCACGAACAACTATTTTAAAAAAGGCTGAAGAAGCTTTTAATTTAGGTTGTAAGTTGAGTATAGATTTGAATTATGCTAAAAAATTATGGAGAAGTCAAGAAGAAGCTCTTAAAGTAATAAAAACGTATTGCAAATTTAATCCATTAATTAAGATTAGTGAAGATGATATGGAGCGTCTTTTTGAGAAAAAACTACCACATAATGAGATCTTTGAATTTTTCCATAACGAGGGTGTAGAAACGGCATGTTTAACACTAGGAAGTAAAGGTGTTAAGTTATCTCAAAAAGGAAAAGAACCTATTCAATTACCAGCTATTAAAGTAGAGAAAATAATGGATGCTACAGGTGCTGGAGATGCATTTTGGTCAGGTTTCTTATTTGCTTATATTAAAGAAAAACCCATACAAGAATGTTTAGAAGTAGCTTTGAAATTAGCAGCGTTAAAACTTCAAAACGTTGGTAGATTACCAGATAACATTAATATACTATCTAAACTTTTATAGGTGTTATGGAAAATAATAACCCAAACAGCATCATTTATAATGGCGTAATGCTAAACGCTTATCCAGATAGTATTGGGGAAAAACTAAGCGATACTATTAATATGCTTAAAATGCCAGAATTTAAAGATGTGTTTTCTTTATTTTATGTGTTACCTACTTTTTTTAATAGCGATTTAGACAGGGGTTTTTCAATTATAGATTATAATCTTAATGAAGACTTAGTTTCTAAAGAAGATTTAAAAGATTTAGAGCAGCTTAATATTCAATTAAAATTTGATATTGTTTTAAATCATCTATCAGTTGCTTCTCCTCAATTTAAGGATTTATTAAAAAGAGGTAATAAATCAAAATATAAAGATTTCTTTATTAATTGGAATGCCTTTTGGGAAGGCAATGGCGAGATGGGAACAGATGGAGTTATTATTCCTAAAGAAAAATTTCTCAACAAATTATTTATGAGAAAATCTGGACTTCCTATTTTAAAAGTTCTCTTTCCAGATGGCTCAGATCAACCTTATTGGAATACTTTTTATCAACAAATAAGTTATGATAAAATTAAAGTTTCAGATTTAAGAAGATTTAAAGAATTAAATTGTTGGAAAGCCGCTTTTATTTTTAAAAATATAAATAAAGCAGTTAAAGGTAATACAGATTTTAATAAAATTAATTTAGGAGATAGTAAGCATTTAAAAAGTGAAGTCGTTCAGTTAATAAATGAAAAGCGTTCATATTTAGGGCAAATGGATGTGAATGCAAAGTCAGAATTGGTTTGGGATTTTTATGAAGAAACATTTGCTAAATTAAAAGACTACGGATGTAAAATATTACGACTAGATGCTTTTGCTTATTTACATAAAGAAGTAGGTCAATCAAACTTTTTTAACAAGCCTGGAACTTGGCATTATTTAGAGCGTATAAAACAAATAGCAGATAAAAATAATTTGATGCTTTTACCTGAAATTCATGCAGAATATGGTTTGAATTTGCATGATGAGGTTGCAAAAGAAGGCTATCAAATTTACGATTTTTTCCTGCCTGGTTTAATGATTCATACTCTTGAAAAAGGATCAAATAAAGCTCTATTAACTTGGACTAAAGAAATTATAAGTAAAGGTTATAAAACAGTAAATATGTTAGGCTGCCATGATGGAATTCCAGTTTTAGATTTAAAAGGGAAAGAGGTTAATAGTGTCTACAATAAAGGGTTATTGGAAGATAATGAGATTGAAGCCATAATGAATAAAATTATAGAACGTGGAGGAAGAGTTAAAAATCTTTACGACCCTTCAGGTAAAAAGATTTCATATTATCAAGTAAATGCTACATTTTTTAGTGCTTTAGGAGAAGATGAACAAAAATTATTATTAGCTAGAGCTATTCAAATGTTTATGCCTGGAACTCCACAAGTTTGGTATTTAGATATTTTTGCAGGTAAAAATAATTATGATGCTGCTGATAAAGGGGGAAGTGGAGGACATAAGGAAATTAATCGAACTACATTATCAATAAATGATGTTGAAAATGGAATTAAAAAAGATGTTGTTATGAACCAGCTTGAGATTATTCGTTTAAGGAACACATCCAAAGCCTTTTTAGGTAAAATAAAAATAAATGAAGCGTTGGAAGATGAAATTGATATTACTTGGGCATTAAATGAAGATTATGCTCAATTAAAAGCAAATCTTAAAACATATCAATTTACCATAAATTATACTCAACCTGGTATAAATAAAGTTTTGTCTTATTAAAAATAAAGTAAAAAAAAGCTCGTAATTTTATTAACGAGCTTTTTTAATAAATAATTTAATTCTTTATAATTATCTTATTAGTTAATCCTTGAGACGTATAAACTTTTATAAGATAATTTCCATTACTCAAATTACTAATATCAATATCTTTAATATTGTTTTCAATACTTTTTACTAAAACACCATGTAAACTATAAATTTTAACTTTATCTATTCTTTCTTGAGATGATATATGAAGAATAGTTTTCACAGGATTTGGATATAGACTTATTTTTGATATTTCTATGTCTTTTATACCTAACGAATAAGATGAAACACTCATGTAATAAAGATTTGTTGTAACATCTTTAGTAATCTCATGAGAACCCGATGGAATTGTTAGTGTTAATAAACCTCCACTAATATTTTTACTCACACCGTTTATTTTAATTGTTCCATTAAAAGCATCATTAAACACCAATGTTAAAGTGCTCTCTTCTGCAGTTGTAAATGTAATACTAGTGCTAGATTCTATTTTTAAGCATTGTGTTAAGGTAAGACCATTGTAATGAGCATCTCCTTTTGAAGTTGAAAGATTTCCTGAAATGCTGTAAAAATTACTACTTAAACCAGATTCGGTAAAATTATGTATTTGATCTGCTGAAGCGACTATACCAACAGATATAATGCCTGATTCCATAACAGGAGTCCCTAATGTTCCAGATGTTGTAATTGTATAAGAAACATCTTCCGTTGGAGTGCCTGATATTGTGATTGTTTTATTGGGAGTATTTTTTATAAAGGTTATCCCCGATTCAGATAATCCTGAAACATTTGCGTCTGTGGCATCGCCACCCCAAATAAAAATAATTGGATCAATGGCATTACCTTCTATTACAGTTTGGTCACTATTATTAGTTGTTAATGTTAGGGTTTGGCTACTAGGAGGTTCACTTATGCCTTGAATACAAGATAGGTTAGTTGTGTACGCAATAAGAGCGTTTTTAAGTGGAACATTAACACTAGAAGATGTATCATCATTTGGCTGATTAAAAGTCCAGTTAAAATCTCCACCATTCATTCTTCCTGCAAGTTGTATTACTTTTGTTTTTGCCTCTTCTGGAGTATCAGGAGTGTAGGTGTATGTTATGGAGCCATCTGTATCAAAATTGTTATAAGTATTATTCCCTTGTTTTGAGTTTATTGAATTAGAAATAGTTTCATTTCTAGTAGAAGTTACTACAGCATCAAAATCATCTATTGTAGATGGGGTTGAAAAATTATAAGGAATAAAACGATTTGCTCCAATTATAGTATTACCAAACGCTTTAATAGTACCTCCATCTTCACTTGAAAAAGTTGGTGAACCATAAAATATATCAGTTCCTTGCATAGAGGTTAGTATTGGATATTTACAATTTCTAAAATAATTATTTTCTACAAATACTGAAGAACCTGAAGTTGAACCTACACCGTATTTTGAATTTCCATCATAATAATTATTATAAACATGTGCAGAGTAATATCGAATTCGAGGGTGACGAGAATCGGAATGATCATACCAGTTATGATGGTATGTAATAAACAAATTGGGATCGTTACCTTCATTAAGACCTAAAAGATTAGATTTTCCGGAATCCCAAAAGTGATTATATGAAAAAGTAACATAGGTTGATCTTTTACAATCTAAAGCACCGTCGCCTTTTGCTTGATCTGCATCACCACCAGCATCACCGTAAAAAAAATCGACATTATGTACCCATATATGATCATTGTCTTGTTGTAATCCTATATTATCTCCTTCCTCACTATTGCAATTCATACTGCCAATATTACGAATTTCAACATTAGAAGCATTTTTAATTCGTATACCCCACCCGTCGGCTACAGCATCTTCACCAACTCCTTCTAAGGTTATATGGCTATTAGCGTTTTGTTTATTTTCAATTACAATATCACCGCTTAATAAATAAGAGGGGTCAGTAATTTGACCAATTAATCTAATAATTAAAGACGTGAGTCGTTTCCCTTTTTAAATCCATCTAAAATTTCTTGTAAGCCAATACAAGGATTTGAATTTGCACCAATGACATTAAGTTCAATAGTATCTTTTGTTTCCTCGGTAACATATAAAATTATTGCGCCTGATTGAGTTGTGCCATCTAAATTGTATGAACCAGCTATTCTACCTCCAGAAAATGCAAAACCAGCACGATCATGAGCTTGTACAGATATTGAAGGTGTAATACTAGCAATACCTTCGGAACCATTAATGACAGGAACTACTGATATAGTATAAGAACCAGCCTTTAAGCCTAATATATCTGTCCGATATGAACCATCATTGTAGCACCTAATAAGTTGCGTATCAATTTGCACATTGGAAATACCTTCTCCAGTATAATACACATTGTAACTTGATGCTTCTGTAATAGGTTCCCATTCTACATAAGCAGTTTCTAACCATCCTCCATATTCATTAATATTGACTGTTTGAGCCATTATAGAAAGAGAGCATAATATTAATGCAATTGAAAAAATTAGTTTTCTTAACATCTTAAAAGTATTAGTTGTTTTTATTACAAAGTGTATTGGTTATTTACAGTTTAATATTGTAATCGATTGCATAAATATATCCTATTTTTTAATAAATTCATTTTTTTTAAATTAAAAACGTTTAAATGTTAGAATTTAACGATGTAGAAATAAAAGGGGTGTTTTGAATTTAAAACTCTAAAAACTAGTTGTATGTGTCTATTTGTGATATTAATTTTTCTAAAAAAATATTTCATGGTAAGAAATAAATTGTTATATTGTGCAATCGATTACAATTAAACTATTAACCACTAAACATTATTAAAATGAAAAAAAAACTACTCTTATTTATTTTACCTCTATTACTTTTAACTATAACAATACAAGCTCAAACTAAGATTTGGGACTTTGGAGGAGATCCTGCTTATGCTAGTTCAGAACAACTTGCTCTTTGGCCAATAGTAGCATTTAATGCAGCTGAAAACACAACTGTAGAAAAGGATAATTTATTTTTAGTAGGAGATGATTCTGGAGATAAATTTGGTCAAATTGAGAATTCTGGAGGTAAAACTTGGGATGCTGGTACTGCTGATGAGTACACAGCTGTTAATCGTTTTAAAATGAATGGTGCTGCTGGTCCTCTTGGCACTTTTCTTCCAACTTATAGTTATTTATATTTTCCAGTTACTGGTGATGTTGAAGTAAAGGTTTGGTACAGATCAAGTAGTGCTGATGTTACTAGAGAACTTTACATTACTGATGGCACTAGTCTGTTGGCTTCTGTTGATGGAGCTGATACAGATGCACATATATTATCAGCAACTAAAAGTGGTTCTGGTAATGTATATATATTTGGTGCTGGAAACTCATTCAATTTATATAAAATTGAAGTAACAGGTACTGGAGCAGCTGACTTATTACTTTCAAATAATGATGTTGTATCTCATGTTTCAACAAATTTAAAAGCTATTGGGAACAGAATTTATGTTTCAAATGTAAAATCTACTACAGATATTAATATCTACAGCATTGCTGGAGCATTAGTTAAATCGTTAAAGACTAAAAATGACATGAATTTTGATTTTAAATCTGGTTTGTATATAGCTACAATAAAAACATTTGAAGGTGAAAAATCAGTAAAAATATTAACTCATTAATATTTAATACTTATTTTTTCTTTTTTAAAGATTAAACGGAATATACTTTGTGTATATTCCGTTTTTTATTACCATATAAAGTATCTAAAATGTAGGATTTAAGATATTTTTATTATATTTGTGCAATCGATTACATAATATTTTTAATATGACTAATTACAATACAAGATACGCTTCTAGTCCACAAGCAATTAAAAAATATAACACACAAGAATTACGTGATGAATTTCTAATTCAGAACTTAATGAGTAAAGATAAACTAAATTGGGTTTATACTCATTACGATAGATTTATGGTTGCAGGAGTGGTACCTGTTGAGAAAATAATTGAATTAGAAACAATAGACCCTTTAAAAGCTTCTTATTTTCTTGAAAGAAGAGAATTAGGAATAATTAATGTTGGAGGTTCAGGAGTTGTTGTAGTAGATGGTATTGAATATAAATTAGATAATAGAGAAGCATTATATCTAGGTCAAGGAAATAAAAAAGTTACATTTTCAAGTAAATCAGCAAGTAATCCTGCTCAATTTTATTTGAATTCAACACCAGCTCATAAAGCATTTCCTAATAAAAAAATAGGTATTAATGATGTTGAAGTTGTTGAGTTAGGCACACCAGAAACAGCCAACGCAAGAACTTTAAGAAAGTATATTGTAAATAGTGTAGTTGAGGTTTGCCAGTTACAAATGGGAATGACAACTCTAAAATCTGGTAGCGTTTGGAATACAATGCCGGCACATGTTCATGATAGAAGAATGGAAGTGTATTTCTATTTTGAAGTACCC
The DNA here is from genome assembly GCF_900114265.1 of Flaviramulus basaltis. Lineage (GTDB taxonomy): Bacteria > Bacteroidota > Bacteroidia > Flavobacteriales > Flavobacteriaceae > Flaviramulus > Flaviramulus basaltis. The sequence goes on along the minus strand of NZ_FPKV01000002.1, from coordinate 1,028,119 downwards.
GAAGATCAAGCAGTTTGTCATTTTATGGGTGAACCAAATGAAACAAGACATATTTGGATGGCTAATAATGAAGCTGTAATTTCACCACCATGGTCAATTCATTCAGGATCAGGCACAAGTAGTTATAGTTTTATCTGGGGAATGGCAGGAGAAAATCTGGACTATGGAGATATGGATGTTTGTAAAATAAACGAGTTACAATAAAATCAAAAAATTAATGAATTTATTCAACTTAACAGGTAAAAGAGCTCTGGTTACAGGAGGTACTCATGGTTTAGGAATGGCTATGGCAGAAGGATTAGCCAGTGCTGGTGCAGAACTTATTATTACAGGCACAACACCTTCTAAAATGAAAGATGCCTTATCTTATTACAAAGGCAAAGGGTTTAAAGCCAGTGGCTATTTGTTTGATGTAACAAATGAAGATGAGGCGAAAGAAAATATTGAAATAATTTCGACTGAAATAGGAGATATTCATATTTTAGTAAATAATGCAGGAATTATAAAAAGAGAATTAGCTATTACCATGCCTGTTGAGGATTTTAGAAGAGTGATAGATGTAGATTTAGTTGGGCCATTTATAATGTCTCAGTTAGTCGCAAAACAAATGATTGAACGCAAAGAAGGTAAAATAATAAACATTTGTTCTATGATGAGTGAGTTGGGTAGAAATAGCGTTTCTGCTTATGCGGCTGCCAAAGGTGGTTTAAAAATGCTTACTCAAAATTTAGCAACAGAATGGGCAAAACACAATATTCAAGTTAATGGTATTGGTCCTGGTTATTTTGCTACAACTCAAACAGAACCTATTCGAGTAGATGGTCATCCGTTTAACGAATTTATTATTAATAGAACACCTGCAGCAAGGTGGGGTAATCCAGAAGATTTAGCTGGAACTGCTGTGTTTTTAGCCTCTAAAGCTAGTGATTTTGTTAACGGCCAAGTAGTTTATGTAGACGGCGGGATTTTAGCAACTATTGGTAAACCATCAAACGAAGATTAATAACTAACCAAAATAATGAGTAAACCATTTATTCACGATAACTTTTTGCTTGAGAATAAGTATGCTGAAGAATTATATCATAATTATTCAAAAAATCAGCCAATTATAGATTATCACAACCATTTGCCTCCACAACAAATAGCAGAAGATAAAACCTTCAGCAACATTACAAATGTTTGGATAAATGGAGATCATTACAAATGGCGCGCCATGCGTACCATGGGTGTTAATGAAAAGTTTATTACAGGAAATGCTTCCGATAAGGACAAATTTTTAAATTGGGCAAAAACAGTACCTTTTACTATACGTAACCCATTATATCACTGGACACATTTAGAACTAGCAAGATATTTCGATATTTATGATTTTTTAAATGAAAAATCAGCAGAAAAAATATATCAAGAAACACAAGAGAAATTAAACTCAAAAGAATACAGTTGTAGAGGCTTACTAAAAAAAGCAAATGCCGAAGTGGTTTGCACGACTGAAGACCCTACAGATGATTTAAAATATCATCAACAACTTGCAAAAAGCGATTTCACTGTAAAAGTAAGCACAGCTTTTAGACCAGATAAGGCTATTTTAATATCCAAAGATGGTTACAATAGTTACATTGATACTTTGGGAGAAGTTGCAGGAGTAGAAATAAGTTCTTTTTCAAATTTATGTGAAGCTTTAAAAAAGCGTATTGAGTTTTTTGATGCTAATGGATGCAAACTATGTGACCATGGTTTAGATCAAATTTATTTTGAAAACTATACAGAAAGTGAAGTCAATTCAATATTCAAAAAGAAACGAGAAAACAAAAAAATTACTCAAGAAGAAGCTTTAAAATTTCAAAGTGCTATTTTAGTGTTTTTAAGTGAAACATATCATGAGTTTGGTTGGGTGCAACAATTTCATTTAGGTGCTTTAAGAGATAACAATGCACGTATGCATCGTATTTTAGGTCCAGATACAGGATGGGATTCTATAGGCGATTTTTCGCAGGCGCAAAAATTATCAGCATTTTTAAACACCTTAGATGGTAAAGATAAATTAACAAAAACCATTATTTATAACCTAAACCCTGCCGATAATGAAGTGATGGCAACTATGATAGGTAATTTTAATGATGGTAGTGTAAAAGGTAAAGTTCAGTTTGGATCTGGATGGTGGTTTTTAGACCAAAAAGATGGTATGACCAAACAACTAAATGCGCTGTCTAATATGGGATTAATTAGCTGTTTTGTGGGAATGTTAACAGATTCGCGTAGCTTTTTATCGTTTCCAAGACACGAATATTTTAGACGTATTCTATGCAATCTTTTAGGCGATGAAATAAAACGAGGAGAACTACCTAACGATATGGAATGGATAGGAAAAATAGTTTCAGATATTAGTTACAACAACGCAAAAGAGTATTTCAATTTTTAATATCAAAATTAGAAAATGATGAAACAAAGCTCAATGTTCTTTGAAGTAGATAAAGTAGAATGGGAAATAGTTGAAGATAAAATAAAACGCCAAATCGTGGGGTATGATGATACTATGATGATGGTAAATGTATATTTTGAAAAAGGAGGTGTAGGAGAATTACATAATCATATGCACACTCAAAGCACTTATATTTCTCAAGGTGAATTTGAAGTTACTATAGGAGAGGATAAATTAAAATTAAAAAAAGGTGATTCATTTTTTGTACCATCAAACATAACACATGGTGTTATTTGTTTAGAAACAGGTATGTTAATAGATGTTTTTACCCCAAAACGACAAGATTTTTTAAAATAAAACAATTAAATTAAAAGGATTTAAATGAGTAAAGTAGTCACATTTGGAGAGATTATGTTAAGATTAGCTCCAGAAGGTTTTTTAAGGTTTTCACAAGCCAATAGTTTTGATGTAGTTTATGGTGGTGGCGAATCTAACGTAGCCGTTTCTTTAGCAAATTATGGCGTATCGGTAGATTTTGTAACCCGTTTACCAAAGAATGATATCGGGCAATGTGCCATGATGGAAATGCGAAAAAGAGGTGTTGGCGTCGATAAAATTGTATGGGGAGGTGACCGTTTAGGTATTTATTTTTTAGAAACCGGAGCGGTAAGTAGAGGAAGTAAAGTCGTTTACGATAGAGCTCATTCTGCTATGGCCGAAATTCAATCAGGTATGGTGGATTGGGAAGCTGTTTTTAAAGGTGTAGAATGGTTCCATTGGACAGGGATTACACCTGCGATTTCTCAAAGCTCAGCCGATGTTTGTTTAGAAGCCGTTAAAGTAGCTAGTAAATTAGGAATTACGATTTCAACCGATTTAAATTATAGAGCAAAACTTTGGAAATACGGAGGAGATAGAGAAGCTATTATGACTGAACTAACATCTTATTGTGATATCATTTTAGGAAATGAAGAAGATGCAGAAATGCATTTTGGAATTAAACCAGAAGGCTTAGATGTTCAAACACACGGGCATGATGTTAAAGCAGAAGCTTTTTTATCTGTTTGTCAACAAATGATGAAAAAATTCCCTAGAGCTAAAAAAGTAATTACAACTTTAAGAGGGTCTATTTCAGCATCACACAATACCTGGGCTGGCGTTTTATACGATGGTAAAAAAATGTATGAAACCCGTCAATATCAAATTACAGATATTGTAGATCGAGTAGGTGGCGGAGACTCATTTATGGGAGGCTTAATCTATGGTTTATTAAAATATCCTGAAGATGATCAAAATGCTTTAGATTTTGCAGTAGCAGCGTCGTGTTTAAAACATACTATTAAAGGTGATGCGAACTTAGTGACTGTTGATGAAGTAGAAAAATTAATGGGCGGCGATGCCTCAGGACGAGTAGCACGATAAAAGATAAGACATGGCACAATTTACAAGATTAGAAGTAGCTCAAGTAATGAAAGACACAGGTATGGTTCCTTTGTTTTTTCATAGTGATATAGAATTAAGTAAGAAAGTATTAAAAGCCTGTTATGATGGTGGCGCCAGACTTATGGAATTTACCGCTAGAGGTGATTTTGCACATGAAGTTTTTGGAGAATTAACCAAATATGCTATTAAAGAATTACCAGGAATGATTATGGGTGTAGGTTCGGTAACCGATGCCGCAGCAGCTTCACTTTATATGGCTTTAGGGGCTAATTTTATTGTAACTCCAGTATTAAGAGAAGATATTGCTATAGTTTGTAATAGACGTAAAGTATTGTGGTCACCAGGCTGTGGAAGTTTAACAGAAATCGCAAGAGCCGAAGAATTAGGCTGTGAAATCGTAAAATTATTCCCAGGGGATTTATACGGACCTAAGTTTGTGAAAGGTATTAAAGGTCCACAACCTTGGACAAGCATTATGCCAACAGGCGGCGTGTCGCCAACAGAAGAGAACTTGAAAGGTTGGTTTGATGCAGGTGTAACCTGTGTAGGAATGGGATCTCAACTCATCTCCAAAGATATTATTGCTAATAAAGATTTTGACACATTAAAGCAAGAAGTAGAAAAAGCATTACTTATTATTCAAAAAATTAAAAACTAATTATAATGCGAAACTTGATTTTTGTTTTTTCTGTTGTATTTGTTTTAACCGGATGCAATCGGTTGAGTGATACCAGAACGATTAAACTAGCACATAGTTTAGATGTCAATCATTCTGTACACAAAGCCATGGTTAAAATGGGCGAAGATTTAGCCAAAATATCAGGAGGTAAAATGCAGCTTGAGATTTACCCTAGTCAGCAATTAGGAACAGAGCGCGAGTGTATTGAATTACTTCAAATTGGCAGTTTAGATATGACCAAAGTTTCGGTAGGTGTTATGGAAAACTTTGCACCACGAATGAAGGTTTTTGGACTCCCTTTTTTATTCCGAGATAAAGAACATGCATTTCAAGTTTTAGATGGTCCAATTGGTCAGGAATTATTAGATGAAGGTACCAAGTATTGGATTAAAGGTTTGGCCTATTACGATGCTGGAAGTAGAAGTTTTTATACTAAAGATAAGCCCATCAATTCACCAAGTGATTTAAAAGGTTTAAAAATTAGGGTTATGGAAAGCGTTACAGCTGTAAATATGGTAAATAGCTTAGGCGGTTCTGCAACACCTATTTCTTGGGGGGAATTATACACATCATTACAACAAGGCGTAGTTGATGGTGCAGAAAATAACCCACCTAGCTTTTATCTTTCAAGGCATTATGAGGTATGTAAATACTATACATTAGATGAGCATACCGTTTTACCAGATGTTCTAATTATTGGAACTCATCTTTGGAATGATCTTTCAGAGCAAGAAAAAAAATGGATGCAACAAGCCGTAGATAGTTCTGTAGTATATCAAAGAAAACTATGGGCAGAAGCCGAAAAAGAAGCTTTAGAAGAGGTTCAAAAAGCAGGTGTTGAAATTATATATCCAGATAAAACCTTGTTTTCTAACGAAGTTGAAGATGTTTACTCAGATATTAAAGAAAATGAAGATATGTATAATTTAGTTCAAAGAATACAAAACACTAAGTAGATGGCACTTCGGAAAAAGATAGATAAAGTATTAGGAAATATATTGATAGTTATCATGGGTGTGATGGTTATTAATGTATTATGGCAAGTTTTTACACGATTTATAATAGGTACACCAAGTTCTTTTACAGATGAATTAGCTAGATATTTAATGATCTGGCTGGGTATTTTAGGCGCAGCCTATGTGTCTGGACGAAATATGCATGTAGCTATAGATGTACTTCCATTAAGATCGAGTAACAAAACACAGAAAAAATTAAAGCTAATTGTTTACATATTAATTATCGCATTTGCTTTTTTTGCTATGATTATTGGGGGTCTAAGACTTGTTTATATAACCTATACTTTAGATCAATATTCTCCAGCTCTACAAATGCCTTTAGCGGTTGTTTATTTTGCTATTCCATTAAGTGGAGCGTTGATTATTTATTATAAAATTTCAGATATTTTAAACATCAAATAACTATGGAATATATCCCAATAATTGTTTTAGTTTTAAGTTTTATAGGATTATTATCCATAGGTATGCCTGTGGCATGGAGTATCGCGATATCTTCGGTATTAACCATGCTTGTAAGTATTCCTGCATTACCAGCTTTTACCACAGTATCTCAAAGAATGGGAACCGGTTTAGATAGTTTTGCCTTATTAGCCATTCCATTTTTTGTGCTTTCAGGTCAGCTTATGAATAAGGGTGGTATTGCACATCGTTTAATTGCATTTGCAAAAACATTGGTAGGATCTTTACCAGGCGGTTTAGCATTAATTAATGTTATAGGCGCTATGTTAATGGGGGCCATTGCAGGTTCAGCCATGGCATCAGCCTCAGCAATGGGTAGTATTTTAGGTCCAGAAATGGAAAAAGAAGGTTACTCGAGAGAATTTGGAGCAGCCGTTAATATTACTTCTGCAACCACAGGATTAGTAATTCCACCTAGTAATATTTTAATTGTTTACTCATTAGCAAGTGGAGGCGTTTCAATAGCTGCTTTATTTTTAGCGGGATATATCCCAGGAATTTTAACTGGATTATTTTTAATGTTAGTCGCTTCATTTTGGGCGAAAAAGAAAAAATATAAGGTTGGAAAAAGGAGTTCATTAAAGCAAGTTTTAAAAGCATTTATTGATGCTGTACCAAGCTTGTTTTTATTGGTTATTGTTATTGGAGGAATTATTACAGGAATTTTTACAGCAACCGAGGCCTCAGCAATTGCTGTATTATACACTTTAGTATTAGGCTTTATTTATAAAGAAATATCCTTTAAATCATTACCCGAAATTCTTTTAGATTCATCAGCAACTACAGCTGTAGTTATGCTATTAATTGGAGCCTCTATGAGTATGTCTTGGGTGATGTCTTATGAAAATATTCCTCAAAATATAAGTTCAACATTATTAGCTATTAGCGATAACAAGATCATCATTTTACTTTTAATAAACTTAATATTATTATTTGTTGGAATATTTATGGATATGACTCCAGCAGTGCTCATTTTTACACCTATATTTTTACCAGTAGTTACAGCGTTGGGAATGGATCCTATTCAGTTTGGAATTATTATGGTACTTAATTTATGTATAGGTTTATGTACACCACCGGTTGGCTCCGTGCTCTTTGTAGGAGTTGGCATTGCCCAAACTACCATACAAAAAGTGGTAAAACCTTTGTTACCTATGTTTTTAGCAATGATTGTTGCTTTGTTTTTAGTAACGTATTTCCCTCAGTTAACACTATGGTTACCAAGTTTGTTTGATTTATAATTGAAAAGATAATATGCCAGAATTAAAAGAAAATAAGAAAGCTTTAAATAGAATTAATCTAGGATTAGAAAAAAAGCTTCCCATTAAAATTGTGCAGTTTGGAGAAGGTAATTTTTTAAGAGCTTTCATAGGATATGCATTTCAAGAATTAAACAAATCTGCAGATTTTAATGCAGGTATTGCAGTTGTACAACCTATTGATAGAGGTTTAGTAAAAATGCTAAACGATCAAGATGGATTATACACACTGTTTATGAAAGGTGTTAAAAAAGGTGAAGAAATTCAAGATATTGAGCTTATTTCAAATATTGTTAAAGGTGTAGATCCTTACGCTAATTTTAATGAGTATCTAAGTTTAGCAAAAGAAGACGCTTTAGAATTCATCATCTCGAATACAACTGAAGCAGGTATTGCTTATGTAAGTAGCGATAAACCACATATGCAACCACCAACTTCATTTCCAGCAAAATTAACGTTGCTTTTGCATGAGCGTTACAAGCATTTTAATGGCGATGCCAGTAAGGGGTTAACTATTATTCCTTGTGAATTAATAAACTATAATTCAGATACATTAAAAGAAATTATTCTAAACTATATTTCTGATTGGAATTTGGGTGACGATTTTAAAACTTGGTTATTAGAAAATAGTACATTTCATAATACTTTAGTAGACAGAATTGTTCCTGGCTACCCTAAAGATGAAATAGAAACTTACAATGCTAAGTTAGATTATAAAGATAATTTAATAGTTGCTGCCGAATCCTTTTTATTATGGGTTATTGAGGGTGGAGATGATTTAAAAGCAAAATTACCATTTAGCAAAACTAATCTCGATGTTAAGATTGTTGACGATATGCAACCTTTTAGAACACGAAAAGTTCGTATTTTAAATGGAGCTCACACAGCAATTCTTTCTTTATCATTATTATATGGTAACAAAACAGTTAAAGAAACTGTAGACAATGAGTTTACAGGGAAATTTATAAAAGAGACTGTTTTCAATGAGATTATAGACACCTTAGAATTAGATAAAGATGAGTTAAATAGTTTTGCTGATGAAATTTTTGATCGTTTCAGAAATCCATTTATCATCCATAATTTATCAAGTTTAGCCTTAAATGCTATATCAAAATTTACTGTAAGAGTATTACCAAGTTTATTAGAATATGTAGATATTCATAAAAAACTTCCAACGCATTTAACGTTTGCTTTTGCGGCTTTAATTCGTTTTTATAAGGGAACATATAACGGTGAAGAGTTACCAATAAATGATAGTGAAGATATTGTTAAAAATTTAACCAAAATTTGGGAGTCTAACAATTACAATACAATAGCAAAAGCTGTTTTAAGTAACCAAGAATATTGGGGAGAAGATTTAACAAAAGTTGAAAACTTAACAGAAGCAATTACTTTAGCCTTAGCAGAAATAGATACTAATGGCGTTGAAGTTGGGTTCGAAAACTTCTGTAAAAAGTATTAATTAAGATATTTAGTTTATAAATATTTAGTATTATGCAAAACAAATTAATAAAAGTAAACACATCAGATAATGTAGCTGTAGCTTTAGTAAATCTAAAAGCTGAGGATGTTGTTTCTTTTGAAGGAGAAGCTATAAAAATACTTTCTGATACAAAATCTAAGCACAAAATAGCTTTAGATAAATTTGAATCTGGAAGTAGAATTATCATGTATGGTGTTCTTGTTGGAACAGCTAATGGTATTATTGAAAAAGGCGATGTGTTAACTACTGAAAATGTTAAACATCAAAGCGAAAAAGTATATGGTAAAACAGATTCTTTTTCATGGACAGCTCCAAATGTGGAAAAATGGAAAAACAGAACCTTTGCAGGTTACCATAGAAAAGATGGGCAAGTTGGTACAGAAAACGTATGGCTATTCTTTCCGTTGGTATTTTGTGAAAACAGAAATGTAGAGACCCTAAAAGAAGTTTTTGAAAAAGAACTTTTAAAGCAAAAGGTAAATCCACATCAAATGTTACTTCGCTCGTTAGTAAGTGGAGGAGAAGAAACAGAAGTTGCAGATAAATCTGTAGACGTTTTCGATAATATTGATGTAAAATTTATCACACATCCTGGAGGTTGTGGGGGTATCAGACAAGATTCAGAAAGCTTAGCAAAATTATTAGCAGGCTATGTAAATAATCCAAATGTCGCAGGAGCAACAGTATTAAGTTTAGGATGTCAAAATCTCCAAATAAATATCTTTAAAGATGCTTTAAATGCCATTAATCCAAATATGGAAAAGCCTGTTTTAATTTACGAGCAGCAACAAATGGGCACGATTGATAATATGTTATCTATCATTATAAAAGAATCTTTTGAAGCCATAAAAAAAGCAAATAATATTGAGCGTAAACCAGCACCTTTATCAAAATTAAGAGTAGGGTTAGAATGTGGAGGATCTGATGGCTTTTCAGGAATATCTGCTAACCCAACTTTAGGAGCAGTTTCCGATATGTTAGCGGCATTAAATGGAACCGCTGTTTTAGCAGAATTTCCAGAATTATGTGGTGTAGAGCAAGAATTGGTTAATAGATGTGTTAGTGATGAAGATGGAGAAAAGTTTTTAAAATTAATGAAAGCTTATGAAAAATCTGTTGTTGATGCTGGCTCTGGATTTGATATGAATCCATCACCCGGCAATATAAAAGATGGTTTAATTACAGATGCTATGAAATCTGCAGGAGCAGCAAAAAAAGGAGGCACATCTCCTATTCAAGGTGTTTTAGATTATGGCGAGTACATTACAAAACCAGGACTTAATTTATTATGCACACCAGGTAATGATGTAGAAAGTACTACAGCATTAGTTGGTTCTGGAGCTAATATGGTATTGTTTACAACTGGTTTAGGAACGCCAACTGGTAATCCAATAGCACCTATTGTAAAAGTATCTTCTAATACAGAACTGGCAGAAAAAATGCCAGATATTATTGATATTGAAACTGGAGCTGTAATTCGTGGTGAAAAAACTATTGAAGAAATGGCAGATGAAATGCTTGAGTTTATGATAGATGTAGCAAGTGGTAAAAAACAAACAAAGGCAAAATTATTAAATCAGAATGATTTTATTCCTTGGAGACGAGGGGTTTCTCTTTAGAATCAAGTCTTTTTAAAACCTCTTGTTTTAGGTGACCTTTTTTAAATTGGGTTTTATTAAACTTGTTTTTAATGAAGACTTTCTAATGATTAATTCTGGTTCTAAAATTACTTTTTTCTCCATTTTTATATTATCAGTATTAGTAACCTGTTCTAAAAATACTTTTGCAGCCATTTTTCCCATTTCTAATGGAGATTGATCTATGGAAGAAATAGATAATTCCATAAACTTTGTAAAAGGTTCATTACTAAATCCAACTACAGCAAATTCTTCTGGAATATTTATATTGCGTAATCTTAACTCTTCAATAGCACCTAATGCAGCAAAATCACCAGAAGAAAAAATGGCTTCTGGAGGTGGGTTTAATTCTAATAATAATTTAACAGCATTGCTACCTGCTTCTCTGTTACTTTTGGTTTCAATTACATAATCCTCGTTAAATTCTATACCAGAATCAATTAATGCTTGTTTATAACCTAAGTAACGTTCTTGAAATATTTCAATAGATCGATTTCCAGAAAAATGAGCAATACGTGTGCAACCTTGTTCAATTAAATGCTTAGTTGCTTTGTATCCTCCTTCAAAATCATTAATAGTTACAGAGCTAACCCCATTCATTGTTTTTCTTCTATCAAAAAAAACTAATGGTGTGTTTTTTTTAAGCACTCGGTTAAAGGGTTCTGTAATTTTATTAGAAGTAGTAGATATTAAAATACCATCAACCTGTGCGTTTAAAAGCGTGTCAATGTTTTCGTTTTCTCTGTTTTCATCTTCATGAGTTTGACAAATAATAACATGATACCCGTGCGGATTTAATTCCTCTTCAACACCTCTAATAATTGCACCAAAAAAATTACTATCAACACGAGGTACAATAACCCCAACATTATTGCTTTTTCCACTTTGTAAAGCTAATGCAAGCCTATTTTGTTTGTAATTCATTTTAGCAGCAGTTTTGAGAACCAGTTCCCTTGTTGCTTCGCTAATTTTTGGATTGTTATTTAAAGCTCTAGAAACAGTTGCAGCTGTGATGTCTAGCTTTTTTGCAATATCATATATAGTTGTTTTTTTACTCATAAGGGATGGTTAGAATTTTAACGAAGTAAAAATAAACATTTTAGAGATTATTTTTTTTGTTTATCGAATATATATATATAAATTGCGTAATCGATTACATAAATATAAACATTTTTTTTAAACTATAATAATAATGAATAAAATTTTAAAATTCTCAACAGTAATTATACTATTCATTTTTGCTGCTTGTAGTAGTGATAGTCCTACTGATGAGAATAATGGAGATGTATTAGTAGAAAGTATTGTAATTAATGGAGGCAATATAGAAGATGGTAATTCAGTGCAATTATCGGTTAATGTATTACCAAGTAATGCTTTAAATAAAACAGTTACGTGGAGCGTTTCTGATACCTCAATAGCAACAATTACTACTTCGGGTTTATTAACAGCAGTTTCTAATGGCTTAGTAAAAGTAAAGGCAGATGCTAAAGATGGGTCTGGAGTTTCATCACAAAAAGACATTTTAATCTCAGGAGTTGAAGGACCAATTGTTTTAGTTGAAAGTATTACGATTACAGGAAATGATATAACAGATGGTAACCCACAACAACTAGCAGTTGAAGTATTACCAACAAATGCTAGTAATAAGCAAGTTACTTGGTCTGTTGTAGAGACTTCAATTGCAGATATTAATTCTGATGGCTTATTAACTCCCAAAACTAATGGAACAGTTACAGTTAAGGCTACTGCTTTAGATGCAAGTACTATAGTTGGAGAGTTACAAGTTAATATTTCTGGTGTTTCAACTATTCCAGGGGTAAGCACATCTCAAGAACTTTTAACGGCATTAGCTAATGCAAGTGCAGGAGATATTATTTATGTTATTGAAGGTACATACACTTTTGGTTCTACTATAAACATTTCCAAAAATGGAAGTTCTGGTAGCTTAATATCTCTTTTACCTCACCCAGATAATACTACAAGACCAAAATTTGATTTCTCTTCAATGTCTGAAAACTCATCGAATAGAGGTGCTTCATTATCTGGAGATTATTGGGATATAAAAGGCATTGATTTTTTTGGAGCTGGAGATAATGGTATGATTATTAGCGGAAACAATAATTTAATAGAATTTTGCACCTTTAGTGAAAACTCAGATACAGGTCTTCAAATTGCAAATGGAGGAAGTAACAATACTATTTTAAATTGTGATTCTTTTTATAACGCTGATTCTTCATTAGAAAACGCAGATGGATTTGCATGTAAGTTAGATGCTGGTACAGGTAACAAATTTGTAGGCTGTCGTGCATGGCAAAATTTAGATGATGGATGGGATGGTTACCTAAGAGGTAGCGATAATATTACAACTACATATGAGAACTGTTGGGCAATTAGAAATGGTTATTTAAAAGATGGTAGCGTTGGAGTAGGAGATGGCAATGGTTTTAAAACTGGCGGAAGTGATGATAAGCAACTAAAGCATAATGCTATTTATAAAAATTGTATTGCAGCAGGGAATGTTTATGATGGTTTTGATCATAATAGTAATAGAGGTGATGTAGAACTCAATAATTGTGGTTCTTATAGTAATGGAAGAAACATAAATTTTAGTAGTTCAAATATTGCGAATTCACTTACTATAAAAAATACGGTATCATTATCAAGTGGTAATAATAATGGTTTATCGGCGACAACAACAGATATAACAAATAACAGCTGGCAAAACGGTATTATGGCTGATGCAAGTGATTTTGTTAGTTTAGATATGAATTTATTAACAAGTTCTAGAAATGCAGATGGAAGCTTGCCAAATATCGATTTCATGAAATTAGTTTCAGGAAGTGATCTTATAGATAGTGGCGTAGATGTAGGAATGTCATTTAATGGAGCTGCCCCAGATATTGGACCCTTTGAAGATTAATTAGCAATAGTCATTAAGTTTAGAAGAAGCTAAATGACAATAAAAAAAGGGATGCTGTTCAGGCATCCCTTTTTGTATATAATCAACTTATTAATAACAGATTTTAATGAACGAGTAGCTTTAAAGCACTTTGTCCTTCTGCATCTTTAATAGTTACAATCCAAAGTCCATTTTTAAAACTAAAATTAGTATTGGTTTGAGTTTTTAATGATTTTACTAGTGCGCCTGTAATACTATAAATATTAATTTGAGCATTAGATTTTACATTTGAAACATACACTCTATTGTTATAAGCAGATATTTTAACTGATGAACCTTGTAAGAAAGGATCAACACTTAGAGATTCACCACTTATTAAACTAGGAATTGGATCCCAGTTATCATTTCCTTTAGTAAAATTAAATGTGGTAATATCAGTCCCATCAGTTAAAACAGATGAAGACAATACTGTAGACCACGAAGCACGATTGCTCGAATTATCAACACTTGATGCATTTTCAACCGTACCAAATTCATACATTTTTGAAGATTCTCCACCTAAAGAACTCGTCCAACCCTCAGGGTTTATTAATGACAAGCCTTCTGCCCCTGGATATGTAGATTCATCTATAGTTGTATTATAAAATACGACTTCACTTGTGTTTGGAGCCCAAGGACGACCAAAATAACCAGGTTTAGAACCATTAACAGATGCAGTTTCTGTTCCTACAACAGTAGATTTTACATGACATTCATACATTAAATAACCTCTTCCACTACTTTGTTGTGCCGCTGTAATATAAGCAGCATCACTACTAGAGTCGCTTGTGTTCAACACCAAATCGGTTTGATAAAAGATGGCAGTCATACCTCCAAAAAGATAATCTACAGCACCCATCATAGCACCTTTGTAAACAACAACTCTAGAATCTACACCACCATAAAAAGAATCTTGACGACCAATAACACGACATTTATTTAAAACCACTTTATCGGTACCATTTGCAATACCAATAGCTGCAGCTTGAGTGACATATCCACCAGATCTATCTTGAACAATAGTGTTTCCATAATCGGTTGGTCTTACTGGTTCACCAGATCCTTTAGCTTGTACAACATCTTGTGATTCTTTTAAAGAAATATATTGATTAAATGAATTTTCAAGAATTATATTTTCAGCGGTAAAACCGTCTGCAGCAACAACTACAGTTGCATTCCAATACGAAGTACCACCTCCAGTACCTTCTTTGTTTTCGTACTCTGTATAGCCGTTATCAATGTTTACGGTAAGTGCTTCAGTATTCCATTTATTATCCGCTCCTTGGCTAAAGAAGTTGTATTTTTGACCATAATATGATGTGATTCTAACAGCATTAGCATCAATATCTACGCCTTTGTTTAAAAGCCCAATACTAGGTGTAGTTGAAGCATTCTTTAGAGTTATATTGGGGCTGTTTATTACAAGCATTTCTTCATAATTACCAGAATCTATTTCAACAGTAACACGCTCGTCATTTGCACGATCCATTCTTGAAATAGCATCTAAAGCGTCATTTATAGTTTGAAAGTCTTTATCTGTTCCAACGGTAATGGTTGAACTATAACTTTGAATAGCTACCACTTTAAAAGAAATGAAATATGAAGTACCACCAGTTGTTATAGTTACTGTTCCGTCTGTTGAACCCGGATAAACATACTCTGAAACAATATTTGTACTTGTACTATTTGAAGTGTTTGAAATTGTTTCACCTCCTTCAACTGAATAATTAGATTGATAGTAATCTGTAATAATTACTTTATCTCCAACTTTTACAGGAATAGCAATTGTAGATGCTGAACCAGCATTTAAATCGCCATTTGATCCTCTTACATTTACAGAGCCAGTAAATAGAAGCCCTTCGTAAGCCGTAGCTGTATTAATAACTCTATCATTAAAAACCCATTCGGTAATTGGAGTAAAGGTTAAATCTTTTGATGTATTAGAACCATTAACCGTTAAGTTAGATGTTAATGCTAATTTTAATGGATGCGCATCAATACCATCATACGAAACAGTGTAAATACCATCTCTTAAAGCTACAGTTGTTATATCTGTGAAATTATAAGCATAACCTTCCTCGTTATTATTTGTAAAAGTTAAATTTAACTCACTCTGTTGTATTGTATTTAAGCCTATAGCATTTATAGCAATATTATATAAAGGTTTTGGTGAGAATATGATATCTGAAGTTTCATTTGCAGTTCCTATTGTAATAGTGTTAGCTAAAATTTCAAAATCATTTACACCTTCTGCAGAAATGGTATATTCTATTCCAGCTTCTAGATCTACACTATAGGTTAATGCTCCTGAATCTATAGTTACAATTGGGATATAAACTGTACTTGCTCCGGGATTTGGGGTATAGTGTAAAGTAAGATTTGTTAAATCTGATAATCCAGTTATATTACCACTTACATTGTATATATCTACTTGAGCTACAACAATGTCATAATTTGTTGTTTCGGTTGTGACATCTAAACTTAATCCATTGGTAATGATGTAACCATTGGCATCTCCTAGACTTAAGTTATAAGTATATTCAGCAGGTAAATCTATACTATATGTGCCACTAGAAACTATTGTAGAGTAGGATTTACCGGCTTCGTTAGTAAAAATAATTGAATAACCATCGGGTATTGTAGCAGCATAAGTTTCATCAACATTACCAGTTAATGTTATATATGTTGCATCTTTTCTGTAAATTCTAAAATAACTAGGTTTATCTGATTCATCAAAAATATGATATTCACCTGCTGCTTTAGCTACAAATTTAACTTCTTGGAGTGTACTACCAACAGAGACAATATCATCCTGAATTCCTGGATCTGCAGTATTTTCAAAATGAACTAATCCTCCTCCAGATTGCGTAAGCATCATAACTGTTACTTCATCATCTTCAGCTAATGTTAAACTTAAATATCTATTAATTGATGTACCATTTTGATACAATCTTCCTGTATATTCTGTAACACCTCCTAAATTATCATCCCAACGAGTTAGGTTTGTGTTTGAAGTTCTTAGTCGGTCATTTGTTCCGCCAACCCATGTTAAAATTCCTTCGGTAAATGTTGAAGGTGTATTAATACCATCTGTACCAGCTGTAATGGCGGAGTCGTACCAAGCATTAATTTTTGTTTCGGTTAACATGTTATTATAAAGAACTTCGTCTAATTGTTCGGCACCAAAATCCCAAACATCAGATTTTACTATAGTTGCCTCTAATGTATTAACTTCTATAGATGGTGTATAAGCATTAGAACCATTAAATGTAAAATATAAAGTTGTAGCACCGCCAACATAATTAAACTCATAGAAACCTGTTTTGTCTTCGGTTACTTGAACATCTGCCGTACCTAAATCATTACTAGAAAAAGTGGTGCCACCATCCATTGTTCCAGCGCTATACACAGAGCCATAAAAGCGAACTGTTGTACTACCATCATTAACATCAATTTCTAAAGAGTTACTATTTTTAAATACAACGCCATAACCTGCACTATGATATTGGGTTGTGGTAGATTGCGTTCTCATTTTTCCATCTGGACTTGTAGTAGATGTTACTGAATTTCCCTGTATGCCATCATTTGTAAATGTAGATTGATCTCCTAAATTGTAAATAGTATAAGGGTAAGTGACATCTATTGAAGGTGTATAAGCATTAGAACCATTAAATGTAAAGTACAAAGTAGTAGCTCCACCTATATAGTTAAATTCATAGTAACCTGTTTTGTCTTCAGTCACTAATACATCTGCAGAGCCTAAATCGTTACCAACGGCAGTTGTTCCGCCATCCATTGTTCCTGAACTATAAACTGAGCCATAAAAGCGTATTGTACTGGTGCCAGTAACATCAATTTCTAAGGAGTTAGTGTTTTTAAAAACAACCCCATAACCTGCGCTATGATATTGGGTTGTGCTCGCTTGAGTTCTAATTACACCATCAGGACTTGTGGTTGATGTAACTGGATTACCTTGAACACCATCGTTTGTAAAAGTTGATTGATCGCCTAGATTATAAGAGAACGTTGTTTGTCCTTGTATTGCCATGGTAAATAGCATTAAAGGAATGCTTAGAATTAAGTAAATTTTTTTCATTTTAATTTAGTTTAATGTTAAGAATTTATAAATCGTATTTCCCAAAATCTTTATATATAGAGGGAACTGAATTATTAAATTCAATTTAGCTTTGTAGGTTTGTTTAGGTTTTGGGAACCTATTTTAAGTGGTGGTTTTAAATAAAAATAGGCTTTGTAATCGATTACAAAAATTTAAAAAATAAATACGCTTTAATCAAATATTTTTTCATTTGTTATTAATTTTTTACTGTGTTTGATTTGCCGTCTTTTAAAATGCTATTTAAAAAACTAACAGTATAGTTAAGAGTTATTTCAAACCAAGGATGCATCAACCAAAAGGAGTGAGGACTATTTGGTATGGTATGTACTTCGTTGTAAATATTATGTTTATTTAATAAAATAAGCATATCATCTCTACCTGCATGAAAACGAGGTTGTGCGCTGTTTATAAATAGTGTTGGAGACGTATTGGCATTTACATATTCCAATGGAGAAGCCTGTTTCCAGTTTTTAGGATTTTCAGTTCTACTGCCATTTAACCATATACTAGCCATCTTTCCTTCAGAAGAAGCTTCAGGATGGATAAACGAAACAATACCGTCAATGTTTACAATAGCTTGAACTTCATCAGATAAAGTTTCATCTTTTCCATAAATTGTGGAATTAGGAGTAACTCCCAATAAAGAGGCTAATTGACCTCCAGCAGAAGCGCCTAAAACGGCTATTTTATCTGGATTAATTTTATATTTTTTAGCATTTTTACGCATCCATCTAATAGCATCTTTTAAATCAATAACACCAGCAGGATAAGGAGCTTCTAAGCTTAAACGATACGATGCAGTTATGGCAACATAGCCATTTAATGCCAAATGTTGAGCCATAACACGTTCGTTTTCTTTACTACCAACAAGCCAACCACCACCATGAATTAATAAAACTGCCGGATATGTTTTTGATTCTTTGTTTTTTGGAGTGTATACGTCTAATTTTAATTTAGAATGCTGGATTTTTTTATAGATAATATCCTCTTTATAAATAATAGTTTTAGAAACAAGAGGTTTAATAGGGGTAATAAAGGGATAATTTTTTTTTAATTTTTGGTATGTGTTTTCTATGGTGTATGGCTTAAATTCTGGCTGTTTTACCTGCGAATAAAGACTATTACCAATTGTAATTATAACTAAGCATATTATTTTTTGAAACCGTTTCATTTTGAGATTTTAAAATAATCTATATCGGCGTACCCACCACGTTTTGCTGCTTGTGTACTAACACTAAATAAACCTACTTTGGCACCAATCCACTTTCCTGGTTGAGCTTTAAAAGGATTCCCAATTTTTATATATTTTTTACCATCTTCGGAATAACTAAATTGACATATCGCATCTGGAGCCAATACTTCAACTTTAAAAAAAGCTGAGTTTGCTTTAAGTCGAACTTCAGAATTTGTTTTCTCTTGAGCACCATCTATAGCTTTTAAAGCTTCAGTATGTTGAATAAAAAAACCATTTTCGTCATGAGATATGCTTAAGGTAGCATAATCCATTCCCATAATAATAAGTCCTGCTGTTTTGCCGTTTTTAGCCTCTTCAGGAAATAATGTTATTTTAGTTGATGCAGTAAAGTTTGGAGCAGGAAATTTTTGGAGTAGCAGGTTTGGTACCATCCATAGATTTTTATAATCTATTGGAGTTTTTATTGAGAATAATCTTAAATAGTTGTTTCCTGGTAATTTAGCATGCCATAACACATTTGAATTTGCATTCCATTGCCATTGTAAACCAATGTTGAAATCATCAAATTTATCCGTTTCAACAGGCGTTTCAATAGGATAGATACTTCCAATATTTGGTTTTATATGAGACATTACAGGTTCACCTATGCCGTTTTTATCAAAATCTTCTCCTATAACAGGCCAATCGTTTTTCCAACTCATAGGTTGTAAGTGAACAATACGACCATAAGCATCAACATCTTGAAAATGATAAAACCAAGATTCACCATTAGGAGTATTGATCCAAGCCCCTTGATGCGGACCATTAACTTTTGTGCTCCCTTGTTCCAAAACTATTTTTTCCTCATAAGGACCGTATATGCTTTTTGAGCGTAAAACGAGTTGCCAACCCGTTGCTACACCACCAGCAGGAGCAAAAATATAGTAAAAACCATTACGTTTATAAAACTTAGAACCTTCTACAGTTGGGTGATTTTCATGACCATCAAAAACATGAATGCCTTTGTCAATAACTTTAGTGCCTTCCGGATTCATTTTATTTACTGTTAAAAGGCTTTTAACACCGGCTCTACTTCCTGCATAGGCATGTACTAAATAGGCATTACCGTTAACATCAAAAAGAGGGCAGGGGTCAATTAATCCTTTTCCTGGCATAACAAGTATAGGCTCATCCCATTTACCATATGGGTCTTTAGTTTTTACCATGTAAATTCCAAAATCTGGGTCACCCCAATAAATATATAATTCGTTATTATGGTAGCGAATACTTGGCGCCCAAACTCCATTTCCATGTTGAGGTATATTAAATACTTCTATAGGGATTTGTTCTGGTAAAGCATGATTAATTAATTCCCAGTTTACCATATCTTTTGAATGCAAAAGAGGTAAGCCTGGAGCAGCATTAAAGCTAGAAGCTGTCATGTAATAATTTTCATCAACTCTTACAACATCAGGGTCAGAATAATCGGCATAAATAATAGGGTTTTTATAAGTTCCGTCACCATTATCTGCTACCCAAACTTCAGAAACATAAGTTTTGTCTTTCTGAGCAAAAATGAAGGTAGAACATAAAAGATAAAATATGAAGGAATATAGTTTCATCAAATATTATTTATTTAATTCTAAACTAGCCATTATAAAAGGCCCTGTACCTTTGGGATCGTTAGAGCGAATAATTTCATTTACATAATAATCAAAAGAACCATCTCTATAAGGGTTACCACCTAAACCAGCAACGCCACAGCATTTGTTAAGATTTACAATACCATTTTCTTCAACTGAAATTAAATTATCTATAATGCCTTTATATGCTTTATTTGCTATTTCTAAATATTTTTTTGGTAGATATCCTTTATTTACTCCTTTTGCAAAAGTGTAGGTAAACATAGCACTACCAGTTGCTTCTAAATAATTTCCTTCTCTGTTACCTTGGTCTAAAACTTGCCACCACAAACCAGATGTATCTTGTACTTTGGTAATGGCTTCAGCGTATTTATTTAGATATATAATGATTCTTTCGCGTCCTGGATGGTTTTCTGGTAAAAAATCTAAAACATCTACCATAGCCATACCATACCAACCCATACCTCTAGACCAAAAATGCTGTGAATTACCTGTTTCTTTATTTGCCCATTGTTGTTCTTTACTTTCGTCCCAGCCATGATAAAGTAATCCTGATTTTTCATCCCGACTGTGTTTTTGAATTAGGTCAAACTGAAGCACTACATCATCATAAATTTTTTGTTGAACAACTCCATCTTCTATATATTCTTTTGCGTAGCGTGTATGAAAAGGTTCTGCCATATATAAACCATCTAACCACATTTGATAAGGATATACTTTTTTATGCCAGTAACCACCATCTGATGTTTTTGGTTGTGTTTCCATTTGGCTATCTAAAGTTTGCATAGCTTTTAAAAAGCGTTCTTCTTTAGTTTTTGGATATAAATAGAGTAGGACATCTCCAGATTTTATCATATCTAGATTTTGATTTGATAGTTTGTAAGTTTTAATATGACCTAAACTATCAATCATTTCATCTGCATAATCGTAAATGTAGTCGTAAATTTTTTGGTTTTTAGTGTCTTCATATACTCTTGATGCTGCACATAAAACCAATCCATTTGTATAACTCCATTTTGGTTTATCTCTAAAATCTAATAATGAAGCTTTTGGGAAACGTTCAATTTCAGAAAGCATCATCCGTTCAGACCATTTTAGGTTTTCTGGAACAATTTTTTCTACTGTGATATTCTCGGTTGTTTCTTTTGAATTTGTTTTATTGTCTTTGCACGCAATGGTTAGTAAACTTATAACCATTGCGCAAAGAACAACATATTTAGAGTTAGTCGTCATTATTATTCTTTAGATAATTGAATTTGTTTCGTTTAGTAATTGCAGTTTCATGTTTAAATCTGCTATAAAAGCCTCTTCAGTATTTATACCATTTTGTTCTTGTTCCCAAGCTCCTAAAAAGTAATACGTTACTGTTTTAGTAGTTGGTTTAAAAATGACTAGATGATCATGATTCCCTTTTTTTTGTTCGGCTACTTCATCTAATTTATAAAAAAGAGCCATTCCTAAATTATCTGGAGGACTTGCCAATGTTTGCACACCATATGTAGCAATATATGCCCATTTTTCACCTTCTTTTTTCACTAACTTAATATCCTTTGCAATTACAATACCTGTACAAAGTCCATCAATTGCTTTAGATGGTGTTAATTCTGCTTTTGTAAACCTATCTGATGGATAAATAGTAAGTTTAGAATTTAAATTGATACTGTCATTACCCGATTTCCAATCTTCATATGAAATGTTTACTGATGAACTATTACCTGAGTTTTCTACTTTTGCAAACGTGTTTTTTACACTTTGAAAGTGAACAACTGTATCTGCTACAACACGTCCATAACCACCAATACCCATAGATTTTCCTGCTTTAAGGATGTCTTGTCCCCAATTTGCTGGTTCATGATAAGAGTCGAAACCATCTTGACCAACATATGGCAATACAAGTGAGTCTACTTTTTTGCCATAAATATCGATAGCATTTCTCCAATCTAAGTATATGCGATATCCTATTTGGCTGTTTTCCCAACCTGGACCTTCGTAACGGATAAACCAAGAATGATCTGTATGCTCTTTAGGAACAGTTAGAGAATCTACATTTTTAAAAGTTCCGTCAATATATTCTCTACCTTCCCAATGTCCACCTTCTTTTATAGATACTTCAGCATAGGTTTTTGAAGATTTTGTTCTTTCTGAGTTTACTTCAGTTACAGACTCAGAACTTGTATTTGATTGTTTTTCTTTACAAGAAAATAGACTTAAAAATACAATGGTTAAAATAGTTAGTTTTTTCATGATGTGATGCATGTATTAATATTGTTTTCCGTTTATTGATGTGTTTTTAAATACAATAGGTTGAGAGTTTTCAATAGATAAAGGCGTTTTAGCGCCTTTAATAGTGACATTAGTAAGGGTTACATTTTCAACAGGGCTTTCTGCTCTTCCTTTAATTAACACGCCATATTTACCACTGTTTTCTACCTGAATATCTTCTAAGTAAATATTTTTTATTGAAGGAATAAATTCACCTTCTTGGTTATCATAAATACCATAGTAGGTATTGATTTTTAAAAGCGCTTCTTTAACTTGACCTACTTGAATATTTTTAACAAAAAGGTTTTCAACAAAACCACCTCTTAGAGTGTTTGTTTTTATACGAATAGCACGATCTAAATTAGGGCTATCCATTTTACAGTTTCTAACATATACGTTTCTTACACCAGCAGAAATTTCGCTTCCAATTACAACACCACCATGTCCGTCTTTCATATCGCAATTTTCAATCACTATATTTTCGCTTGGTATATTTACTCTTCTGCCTTCATCATTTCTACCAGCTTTTATAGCGATACAATCATCGCCAGTATTAAAAGTACAATTAGTTATATGTACATTTTTACAGTATTCTGGATCGCAACCATCGTTATTTGGTCCGTGGCTATTTACAGTAACACCATCAATTCTAATATAATTTGTTTTTATTGGATGAATCACCCAAAAAGGAGCATTTGTAAATGTAACGCCTTGTAATAATACATTTTCGCATTCAAATGGTTCAAAAAATGATGGGCGTAATTGATAACCGTCACCAAAAGTACGTTCAGAAAGTGGCGTGTTGTTTTCATTCATTTTACGTAACCTTGGTAAATTAATAGAATCATGTTGTTTTGCTGCGCCTTCAACATAACCATAAGTATCTTTACCACACCATGGCCACCAGTTTGTGTTGTTGGCTTGCCCGTTAAAAGTACCTTTACCAGTAACAGCAATATTTTTTTGTTTGTAAGCACGAATAAGAGGTGAGTAGTTCATAAGCTCTACGCCTTCAAACGAGGTATGAACTATTGGTAAATAATCTTTATGATTGGTAGAAAAAAGGACATTAGCGCCTTCTTCCAAATGAAGGTTGACATTGCTTTTTAACTCAATTGGTCCTGTTAAAAAATTACCTGATGGAATAATTACTTTTCCTCCTCCAATTTTAATACAACTATCTATGGCTTTTTTTATGACTTCAGAATTATTTGTTTCGCCATCTGCTACTGCACCCAAATCCATGATATTTATTGTGTTATTTGGGAAATCGAGAATTTTTATATCGTTAATAATTTTATCGGCAGCATCAAATACATTTATGGCAACAGCTTTTTTTTCTTTCTCTTTGCATGAATAAATGAAAATTGAAAAACAGAAAAGATAGAGTAATAAATGTGGTGTATTTGTTTTCATAGGTTTTGATTTTAAAAGTATTTTATATTTCTGGACTCCAATTATCTGAGCCTTTTAATACATTTTCTAAGCTATATTTTTGACTTCTTTTTTCTGATATTTTTTTTGCCCATTTTACGCGTTTGTTTGATGCTCCTGGTCCAGTCGAATTATGCTCTGCATAAAACGCCGTTTTTTCTGCATGAGGTTTTTTCCAGTTGTGCCAACCTTCTGGCTTTATATGTTTATCCATATAGCAATTTAACCAAATAGTTTGAGCGTAATCGCGCCATGGTCGTCCTAAATAAAAGGTGTTTTCTAAAGCGCTACCTGTAATTTTACAGTTTTTAAAAATAAAGCCAAATTCTGTTTCTTTATCTGTTGATGCCGCAGTTACGTAACCTTTGTTTTTGCAAAAAACCTCACAGTTTTCAAAAAAAGCGGTAGACCATCCAAATATAAAATCGACAGTGCCTTCAATGTAGCAATCTTTATAATATTGTCGGCTATTTTTTCCGTGAAGGTAAAGTGTGTCTTGGTTTCCTAAGAATTTACAATTTTGGAATATGACTTTATCACCATCAACTCTAACTGCTACAGCTTGACCAACAGCACCTGCACTATTCTCGAAAGTTATGTTTTTAGCTTTAAAATTATCACCAAAAACATAAAAAGAGGTTGAGCCTGTTGTGCCCATTTCTTCTCCAAATAGATTATGTTTTTTAGAAAAGTCATCGTAAGTTAAAATGGTTTTATCTTTATCTTCTCCAATAAAAAATACGTTAGTTTTTGAAGTAGGAAGTATTAATTTTTCTTTGTAAATACCATTTTTAATAAAAATTGTTGTTTCATTTTTTCTATAATCTGGAACTGCATCAATTGCTTCTTGAACTGTTGCAAAGTTACCAGTTCCGTTTATATCAACTACAAAATGATAGATTTTGCCATTTATGTTTTGTAGGCTTGAAACCGCATTGATAAAAGAGTTACTATACACTTCAATATTTGTATAGATTTTATCTAATGTATTAGAATTAGCATCGTTTGTATTTGGGTTTAAATTATGTTGTTTTTCCCAATCATCTGGCATACCATCTTCATCGGTATCTATTTTACCTTTTTCAGATTTTAAAACGGGCCAACCGCCAACATTATCTTGAGAATCTATAATACCATTTTTATAGTCTGCACTTCCTTCTTTCGTATTGGTTATAATTCTAACATCAACAGCATCTCTAAAAATACTTGCACCAGCATATTTTAATACTTCATTATAAGCGTTGGTTGCAATTTGTGTTTTAATGTTATTAGAAATAGATATTGGGTTTTCTAATTTTGTTTCTGCAGGATTTTCGCATTGTACCCCGCCATCCCAATTATTTTTAGTTATGTTTTCATAACCTACTACAAAATTACCATCAACATAAAATTTACCATAAGGTTCTGAAGGATTTACTATGCGATCTAGTTTAGAAGAAGTTGTTGCAGGACCCGATTTAAAATAATTATTTACAATATTGTAAGTTCCTTTTTCACCACCATAAATACTATTTTCACCCCAATTGTAAATAACATTATTTCTAAAATCTACAAATTCGTTTTCAGAGTTTTCTGTAGTTAATGAACCACTAAACCTTGGGTTTCTACTATTATTGCTCACAATTAAATTATGATGAAAAGAAGCTTTAACTCCGCCCCAAATACCGCCATAACCATGAGCGCCTTTGTGGTGTACAGAACGGTTTAGTGCTTCAGAAATAATGCACCATTGAAGAGTAAAATTTTTATTGTTGTAAAAAGATGCATTTTCATCTGTTCCCCAACTTATAGAACAATGGTCTATAATAACATTGTTCGTGTTTTTACATCCAAGAGCGTCACCTTCTATATTGTTAATGTCTCCCATTCTAAACCTTAAATAGCGAATAATAACATTATCTGCTTTTATGGTAAATGGAAAACCTTTAAGAGTTATACCTTCTCCAGGAGCAGTTTGTCCTAGAATACTTAAATCTCCTTTATTAATATCTAATTTAGATTGCAAATCGATTGTTCCAGATATTGCAAAAACTATAGTCCTAGGACCATTTTTTAATATCCCTTTTCTTAAGCTTCCTTCTCCATCATCGTTTAAATTAGTAACGGTATAAACTAATCCGCCTTTACCACCAGTAGCATTTTGGCCAAAACCTTCAGCAGTTGGAAATGCTAGTTGTTGAGCATGGTTAAAGCTAAAGAGCAATAAAAGTAAGGATGTTAAAAGATGAGTTTTTTTAATCATTTTTGATTTTGTTTTATTTCTTTTCTTAAAAGAAATATTTTTAATTTAATATAGATATTAAAAAGAGGTATACAAAAAACATGCACACCTCTTTTTCATTATTAACAAACTATCAATTTAATCTTATTAAGGTCTCCATCTTGGGTCACCAACGGCATTGTCTAACAATGTTTGGTTTGTAATTGTAAAATTGCCTGATGCAGCATCAATATAGCCTGGGTCTAGCTCGGTAAATGTTCCAGAACCATCATATACAGTTTGTGCTGTATTAGAAAAGCCGGCTGCATTAAAGTAATTATTATTAATAAATGTTGGATTTGGATCTGTTCTACTTTGATCTGAATAACCTTCTGATGTTGTATCGGTAATTAAGGTATTTTGAACAGTTATTTTGTTTTCTTGAAATCTAACATATAATATTCTTTTACTTGAAGAATCTGAGCAAGCATATATAGTACAGCTATCTAATAATACATTACAAGTTAACCCATTTTGAGTAGAGGTTCCTGCATCATCAAGTCTTAAAAAGTCACGACCAGGAGCACAGTTGTTAAATGTACTTGTATTAATATTTACATTTAATACATCAGAATTTCTAAAATCTATAAAATCACCACCATCTGTAAGGATGTTAGAAACTATAGAGTTTTCTATGGTTAAAGTTTGCAAAACAGCATCAGTTGTGTTCCCTCTAATAAAAGAGCGAGCAAAGTCATGTACATTACAACCACTAATTAATAATGAGTTATAATTACCAACACCAGAATAAGTTACTACATCTGTTATTGTAGTAGCACCATCTAAATCTAAATCAATTAGACTTAGGTCTGTTGTACCATCATTAAGTTCAAAATTAATACTTAATAGTGGTTTAAAATCAACTCTTAAACCTTGTATTGTAATGGATTTATCTAATGTTACAGTTCCTGTTTGTGCTGTGTAATCGCCTTGTTCTAACAATAAAATATCACCAGGAGCAGCATCAGCAATCATTTGGAATAAATCATCTGTTGGTAAAACTAATGTGTTATCACCAATATCAATACCAGTTGTAAAATTAGCAATACCTCTTATTTTAGTATTGTTGTATAAGGTTGCAGTATAATTTGTTTCTGAAATTAAATCAGTTATAGTGGCAATTCCTGCTGCTTTTTCTTGATCGGTAATGTCGTATCTTATATCACCAGGTTGAAGAATAAAATGCGTGACATTAAGTCCTGCTTCCCATCTTAAAGTTGCTTGAAGGGCTTGTATATCTCCAGGTTCAGATGGTATTATTATTTGCTCTGTTAAAGTTTCCGCTTCAAGTATTGCCCATTTAGATTCATTTAAACCTCTAGCACTAATTGCTTTTATTCTTATTGAATATAGAGTTTCGCCTTCTAACCTTATTTGAATTGGTAGTTGGCTGGCAGTTACTTGTTCAGTCTGAAAAATATTAGTAAAATTAGGGTCATCTGCACTAAACTCAACTACATAATACTCTATATAGTCCTCAGTAGTCCAGTTTAACTCTACAGTTGTTTGGTTTCTAACTCTAGCAGATAAAGCTACTGGAGCGAATTCTCTATCTATTGATAGTTCTTCTATCACATCAGTATCATAACCACAACTAACAATAGTAAAGGTTATGAATAATGTGAAAAAAGCTTTT
Source organism: Flaviramulus basaltis (assembly GCF_900114265.1). Taxonomy (GTDB): domain Bacteria; phylum Bacteroidota; class Bacteroidia; order Flavobacteriales; family Flavobacteriaceae; genus Flaviramulus; species Flaviramulus basaltis. The sequence goes on along the minus strand of NZ_FPKV01000002.1, from coordinate 1,000,260 downwards.
AATATATATTTTGTTTTCATAATATTTTATTATTTTCTTAGTTCTTAATATCCGTAATCGTTTACTAATTTATTATTACTTCCATCAATAAACACTTGCCAAATAGGCCAAAACTGTCTGTCATCAGGGTTTACACCTTCTTTGTAAAGTGAATTTATCATATCATCAAATAAAGGATCCCAAGTAAAGGCAGAATATTCAGCACCAGGATCAATAGTTTCTCCTCTGTTTAAACCATAAACATCAAGAGTTTCATTATCATCTTCATATTTATAGTATAATGTAGTTGGAACATCCGCATACTCTCCTGTGCGGTTTTGTAAATCAAGCATTTTTGTTTTTGCTTCATTTAAATTTTCACCTAGTAAATTCCAACGAATAAGTGCTAATTTACGTTCCATTTCACCTGTAAATTCATATTTGTGTTCTTCTACAATAGCATTAAACATAGCTTCTTTACTAGTTAAAGCATTCACATAATTAGTTACTTTTGCTGCTTGATCTTCAGCATCAAAGGCTCTATTACGTATTTGTTTCAAGTAAGGTGCAGCAGCTGCGGGTCCTTCTAATTCGTTAGCTGCTTCTGCAGCAATAAGTAAGACTTCTGCAAAACGCATGTATATTTTATTAACACCATCATCATTACTAGAAGTTACAAAACGTGTCATCCACTCGTAACGGTATTTACCAAAATACCAAGTATCTAATCCTGTTAACTCTTGTTGCGAAATGCCATCAACAGCTGTAGCCCATTCGTAAGGAACACAAGTTACATCTCTACGAGTATCATTCTCATCAAAATCATAAAAAACGGTAGGAAGTGGTCCTGCTATTCCACCTCTGGCTTGTCCTGTGTATTGGTCTACACTTCGGTGACGTACAGCAAAAGAGAATAATACTCTACCACGACCATCGGCAAAAGGAATTTCCCATAGTGATTCTCCACCTGCGGCTATATTTTCTTCATTATAACTTCTCCAAAAATCTTCAAAAGAAGGATTTAATTGAGCAGAACCATTAGTTATTATAGCACGACATTCGTCTAAAGCTATTTTGTACATTTTTTCAACTGAAAGATCTGGATCATTACTTCTGTGAACACCATCTGGGTATTGTTGAAATCCACTAGCAACCATTGCTAAACGCGCTCTAAAACCTTTTACAAAAGCTTTGTTAATACGTTCTACAGAAGTCGTTGCTGGAGTCTCGTTAGGCCATGCTACTAATGTTGAAGCCTCTTCTAAATCTTGAATAATTTGTTTGTATATAACTTCTCGACTTGATTTTGCAATGTATATAGTTTCAGAACTTATAGGCTCAAAACGCGCAGGAACATCTCCCCAAGCTTTCATTAAATCTGCATAATAAATAGCTCTTAATGTTAATGCTTCACCTAATAGTTGACCTAGTTCGGTATCTGGTTCTGGGTTTCCAAAATTACGTAACCCGCGAATACAAATGTTTGCACGCTCGATACCCGAATACATCATTGCCCAAGCATTATTCTCAGAATTCATTTGAGAATTATTTGACTTTGTATCATATATCATTAGTTCACCTTGAGAGCTTCCTGCATCATCTGAACTGTAATTCCATTCAGTGTCGGTATTAAATCCGAAAAAAGGTATAAAACGCCCTCTATAGGAGTTTGTTTGTCCCATAGGTTCTAAAATACCATCTACTGCTCCTCTCGCTAATCCTGCATTAGAAAAAATTATGGATTCATCTAAAGTTGATTTTGCTGGTGCTTCTAAAAAGTCTTCACTAAATTCTTGACAAGAATTAAAAATTCCAGCAATTATTATTGTATAAAATATTATTTTTAAATGTTTCATCTTCTGATAAATATTTAATTAAAAATTAAGGTTTAAACCAAAAACCAACTGTCTACTTCTTGGAAATGGTGAATAATCAACCCCAGGAGTTAGAGGTGTTCTTCTTCTTGTAGAAACTTCAGGATCTATCCCTGAATAGTTAGTAATAATGAAAACATTATTAGCTGTTGCATAAAACCTTAGTTTAGAAACACCTATTTGTGAAACTATTGATTCTGGTACGGTATACCCTAATGTAAGTGTATTTAATCTTAAAAAAGAACCATCTTCAACTGCCCAATCACTAAAAACAAAGCGAGACATATATGGTGACCACATTGTAGTGTTAGCATTAAGTGATGCTAATTGTGTTGGGTCTGTAACTAATTGACCAGAAGCTGGATCAAGATTAGTCCATCTATTACCATCTGCCATTATAGTACTTAAATTTCTATATTGACCATTTTGATTAGATGTTGTAAACTCAATTTTATTGGCATTATATATGTCATTTCCAACACTCCAGTTAAAAGCAGCTGAAAGATCAAAACCATAAGCATTTGCATTAATAACGAAACCACCTGTATGTTTTGGATTTGCATCTCCAATAACAGTATTGTCATTAACATCAACAATTCCATCAGGCACGCCATCTGGACCACTAATGTCTTTTAATTTCATACTACCAGGCATGACATTACCAACTACAGCAGAATTGTCTACAACGTCTGGTTTTAAAGTATAAGCCTGTGTACTAGCATCATAGTCAAAATCTGAAACTTCGTAACGTCCATCACTTTGGAAACCATACATTATACCTATTGGCTGACCAACATTCACAACATAATCATTACCTATTTGTGTAGAAGCCCAGTTTGTATTTGTACTAAAATCGTCTAAAAGACCAAGAGAATTTACACGGTTTTTATTAAAACCAATATTGAAAGCGAAATTTAAACTAAAATCTTCTTTGTTTATTGCTGCTATATTTAAAGATGCCTCAAAACCAGTATTTTGATTTTCTCCCATATTTCTATACTGCGTAGCATATCCTGTTCCTGGTGTTGGAAAATTAATTAAGAGATCTTTTGTAACATTTTTATATGTTTCTAATGAACCACTTATTGCGCCTCTAAATAAATCAAAATCTAAACCAATGTTTTGTGTTACTGTAGTTTCCCATTTTAAATCTGAATTTGCTAAGATGTTTGACGCTGCCCAATAGCTGCTAACATTATTTATGTATGTTGTATTACTAGACTGAAAATTTTGAACTGTTTGTCCAGAAGGAATATTATTATTTCCTGCTTCTCCATAACTTAACCTAAGTTTAAGGGTGTTTAGCCAAGAAACATTTTTTAAGAAGTCTTCTTCTTTAATTTTCCATGCAACTGCAGCTGATGGAAAATATCCCCATTGATTATCGCCAAAAAACTTACTAGATCCATCTGCACGATATGTCGCAGTTAAAAGATAACGATTTTTAAAGGCATAGTTTATACGACCAAAAAAGGATAGTAATTTATCATCTGGACTATAAAAATTGTCAACAGATTGAGGAGTCCCTTGAGTTGTTAAGTTTCTAGAAGTATCAAAATCAAAAAAACTAGGAAATCCTTGAATTTCGGTAGTTGTCTCATTAGTATGACTAATTATCATTTCTTCCCCTAAAAGAAGTTTTAAGTCATGATTATCATTATTTAATATTTTATTGAAATCATAATTTAGGGTATTAGCATTTCTAAATCTTTCTCTTTTTTCATCACTAAAAACTAAAGAAGGTAAACCTTGGTTTTCAGCAGAAGGTCTATTATTTGAATAATAGGTTGAACGACCATAGAAGCGATAATCTAAGTCATTTCTGTTATCTAGTCCTAATTCTGTTCTAAATTGAAGATCTTCTATTATTTTCCAAGAAAAACTAGCAAGCATGTTAAAGTTTTTTCTAAGTTTTTTACGTTGATTATCATCTACTGCAACAAATGGATTTACTAAATAACTAGCAATAGCCTCGTCTGTATTAGTAGTTGTTAATCCAGGTAGTGGAATTGGTGAGTATCCTACACTGTGTTTAAGACGCGCATCTGCCGATGAAACTTCATTTTGCTCATTAGCACCACCACCATTAATTTCGGTATCAGAGTAACGAAATGTAAAAGATAAATCTACTTTTTCACTCGCTTTACTTTTTAATGCTAATGAGATGTTATTTCTCTCATAATTCGAACCTAACATTATTGTTTTTACATCGTAAAGGGCGTAGTTAAAGTTGAAGTTGAATTTTTCTGTACCACCTCTAACTGCTAAATCACGACTTTCAACTTCACCCATATTGCCGTAAATTTGTTTTTGCCAATCATTACCTTTCATTCCGATGTACTGATCATAATCTTGCCATTGGCCAAAATATTTTTCGTAAGAATCTAGGTCATCTGGATTATCTAATAAGGCATATTCATATTGCCATTTTGCAAAGTCTTGAGGTTGCAACACATCAATAGTATTTGCGATTTTAGTAACCCCATAAAACATATTAAAATTAGCTGATATTTTTCCGTCAACACCACTTTTAGTGGTTATTATTACTACACCATTTGCTCCTCTAGAACCAAAAATTGCAGTAGATGAAGCATCCTTTAAAATAGAAATATTAGCAATATCTGAAGGTGAAATATCACTCATACTATTTACAGGAAATCCATCAACTATTATTAAAGGAGAACTATCTTGAGTTATAGATCCTCCACCTCTAACTCTAATATTTATTTCTGCATCTGGAGAACCTTCAGAAGAAGTAACGGTTACACCAGCTAAACGTCCTGTTAAAGCTTCAGCAACACTCGATATAGATTGTTTTTGTAATTCTTCACCACCAATAGCAACAACAGAACCTGTTAAGTCCGATTTACGAGCGGTACCATATCCTATAACGACTACTTCATCTAGTGATTCTAAATCTGGACTAAGAGCTATATTTACAGTTTCTCTTCCTGCTATATTAATTTCTTGAGTTTTGTAGCCAATATAAGAGAATACTAATGTAGCATTTGAAGCAACATCGTTTAGTGTATAGTTTCCATCAAAATCGGTAGAAGTACCTTTTGATGTGCTTTTAACTATAATAGTAACACCTGGTAACGGACCTCCTAAATCCGCATCAGTAACTGTTCCGCTAATAGTTTTGTTTTGAGCAAATAGACTATTAATACTGAATAAGAAAAAAGTGCTCAAAAATAAAACCATATAGGTTTTTTTGCTTCTAGAATAAGATGTTTTTCTGTCTTTTTCTTTAAATACATGAAGCAAATAATTAAGTAAATTGTTTGTCATAGAATTAGTTTAGTTTAGTTATAAATTTAATATCAGATTAATATTTTTGTGGTAACAAAATGTAATCGATTACACAAATATATAATATTTTATTTAATTACCAAATTTTTTCAATGATTACTGATGTTTGTTTTTGTTAGTGATTTTGAAGATTTTTTTTGCTATCACATTGTAAGAATTCCTTTAAACTCCTTGTTTTGTTGAGACTTGCAATTTTTTTTATTCTTTCATTTGTCTAAATTGTTTTTTTAGAAATAGGACTATTATTTGATTGATTTGTAATTCTGCTTTTAAAAATTTATATATTTGTAATCGATTACCTTATTATATATTTAAATAAAAACCTTTAATTTTATTAGAATGATAAATATGTTTCGTTTCAAAGATAAAAGAAAGAATATAGGAGTTTGTATTTGCTTTTTGCTTATTTCAATGGTAAGTAATTCCCAAAATAAAATAGAAAACCTAAGTGATTCAAGTAAAAATTTCAATATCGAAAATTGTGTAAATCAGTTTAATTTTAAGGATACTATAAGAACAAAGGTTGGTTACCAATATTGGTTTGCTAATAAGGACTTTTTAGATGGAAGAACTTTAAAAATGAGTGTGGTTGCACCACATAAATCTACACATGCACCTCATAAACATATTGAAGATGAATTCTTTTTTGTTCTTGAAGGAACAGCCCAGTTTTATCTTGATGGTAAAACCCAAATCGCAGGTGCTTATACTAGTTTTTATTGTCCATCTAATGTCATGCATGGTATAAGTAATGTTGGTGATACTGAGTTAAAATATTTGGTTATTAAGAAATATGAAAAGTAGTAACTGTTATAAAAAATTATTTAAATGAATATTTCAAAGTGTTTCAAAATTACAATTGCAATTGTTTGTTTTTCTATTTCTAATATTCAAGCGCAAAAACTTGATAAATCTTGGCGAGCAATAACTCATAAAAATGAAGGTGTCTGGTTTGCATCACAAGAAGCTAAAGATATTGCAGAAAATGTTTTACTATATCAAAGAAATGTTGGAGGATGGCCTAAAAATATTCCCATGCAAAAAAAGTTGTCTGATAATGAAAAGACTTCTTTGAAACTCATTAAAAGTGATACACACGAAGTAACCACAGATAATGGGGCAACTATTCAAGAAATGCTTTTTCTTTCAAGAATGTACCGTCAAGTGCCTGATGAAAGATATAAAGAAGCTTTTCTTTTAGGTTTAGATTACATTCTTGAAGCTCAATATGAAAATGGAGGCTGGCCTCAGTTTTATCCATTAAAAAAAGGGTATTACACACACATTACTTATAATGATGATTCCATGGTTAATATTCTCAAGCTTCTTGAAGAAATTAAAAATGACACAGGTTTTTATTCCATAAAGCCATCGTATGAAACCATTAATAGAATTAAAGTAGCTTTTAACAAAGGAATAGATTGTATTATAAAAACACAGTATATACAAAATGGAGTTTTAACAAGTTGGTGTGCTCAACATGACGAAAAAACATTAGAGCCAGCTAAAGCAAGAGCTTATGAGTTGCCATCTTTAAGTGGTAAAGAGTCGGCTCAAATAGTGTTGTTATTAATGTCTATTGACAACCCATCTGAAGCTGTTAGAAATGCAATTATTCATGCTGTTAAATGGTTTGATAATGTAAAAATAAAAGGAATTGATGTTAAACGCACTTTTGGAAATAGAAAAATAACTAGCAAAAAAGTAGTTCAAGATGAAAATGCACCACCAATATGGGCGCGTTTTATGGAGCTAGATAATAACACCCCATTTTTTTGTGATAGAGATGGTATTAAAAAAGCAACATTAGCAGAAATTGGTGAAGAACGTAGAAATGGTTATGCTTGGTATTCCAGAGATCCTCAAGAACTATTAGATAAATACCCAGAATGGGAGAATAAATATATTAAACAGGCTAAAAAAAAAACTAAAGACAATTATAATGTAGTTGTTGCAAAAGATGGTAGTGGAGATTACACAAGCATTCAAGAGGCAATTTTAGCTTCAAAAGCATTTCCTTATCAAAAAGTTGTAATTAATGTTAAAAATGGAATTTACAAAGAGAAAGTTCATGTGTTTTCATGGAACACAAAAGTTTCATTAATTGGAGAAAGTAAAGAAAACACCATCATTACTTTTGATGATTATTTTAGTAAAATCAATTTAGGTAGAAACAGCACATTTCACACTTCTACAGTTTTAATTGAAGGGAATGATTTTACTGCTAGGAATTTAACTATTGAGAACATTTCCGGAAATGTAGGGCAAGCAGTAGCCTTATCTGTAAATGCTAATAGAAGTAATTTTCAAAACTGTAACATTAAAGGTTTTCAAGATACACTTTATACAGCAGGCGAAGGATTTAAGCAATACTTTAAAAATTGTTATATAGAAGGTAGTACAGATTTTATTTTTGGTGAAGCAACAGTAATGTTCGAGAATTGTATTGTTCATAGTAAAACCAATTCTTATATAACAGCGGCTTCAACTCCCGAAAATCAAGAATTCGGATATGTTTTTAAAAATTGCAAACTCACAGCAAATGATGATGTTTCAGAAGTTTATTTAGGTAGACCGTGGAGAAAATATGCTAAAACCGTTTTTATTGATTGCGATATGGGAAGTCATATTAAACCAGAAGGATGGCATAATTGGTCTAATAAAGAAGCTGAATCAACTACATTTTATGCCGAATATAATTGTAAAGGGGAAGGTTTTAAGCCAGAAAATAGAGTTGGTTGGTCTCATCAATTAAGTAACTCTGAAGCAAAAAAATATACCATTGAAAATATATTAAATATAAAATCTGAAGATTCAGTTTTAACATGGATTTCAAATTAGTTAATCATTTAAAAAGTTATTATGAACTCAAAAAACAATGAAATAACTCGAAGAGGCTTTGTGAAAACCACTGGAGTTGCTCTTGCTGGTTCTATGTTTGTTTCTCCTGCATTTGCTAGTATTTTGAATGATTCAACTAAAAAAAGAAAAGTAGCTTTAGTTGGGACTGGAAGCCGAGGAAATTCATTTTATGGTCAATTTTTAAAAGAAGAATATGGCGATGTTATTGAGTTTGTTGGTTTGTGCGACATTAATGAAGGCAGACTCGCATATTCTAAAAAAAATATAGGTTTAGACTGTCCAACATTTACAGATTTTGATGAAATGATTAATTCTATAGATATAGATTTATTAATGGTTACAACGGTAGATTCTACTCACGACGAATTTATTATTAAAGGGTTAAATAAAAATATAGATGTGCTAACCGAAAAACCCATGACAACAGATGAGCACAAATGCCAAAGTATAATTGATGCACAACGAAAATCGAAAGGCAAATTAATAATGGCATTTAATTATCGCTATGGTAAAGTTTTTACAAAACTTAAAGAAATTATAGAATCCAAAGAAATTGGAGATTTAGTTTCGGTAGATTTAAATTGGTATTTAAACACCTATCACGGAGCCGATTATTTTAGACGGTGGCATGGTTTAAGAGATAAATCGGGAACACTATTATTGCACAAATCTGCTCATCATTTTGATTTACTAAATTGGATTATTGGCTCAGATCCCGTTGAAGTATATGCTAATGGCGCTCTTGAAAAATATGGAAAAAATAATGCTTTTAGAGGCGAAAATTGTAGGTCTTGTAATCATACAAAAGAGTGCGATTTCTATTATGATATAACAAAGAATGAACGCTACATGGATATGTATGTAGCAAATGAAAAGTACGATGATTACACTAGAGATAACTGTTTGTATAGGGAAGAAATTGATATTTTCGATAAAATGTCTGTATTAGTTAAATATGCAAATAATGTTGAGGTTACTTATTCTTTAACAACTTATTCTCCGTTTGAAGGTTTCCGCTTTGCATTTAATGGAAAAGAAGGGCGGTTAGAAACCCAAGAAGGTATTCCTTGGAGAGATTCAAAACCTGAAGATCAGTCAAAACTGCATCAAAAGGAAATGGATAATACGTCGCATACAAAAATGGAACATAAATACCATGAAATTGTTTCTCAGCGCAATTTTGAAGATTTTAAAAGAATTGAGTTTCCGTATGTGAGATCTGGGCATTGGGGAGGCGATAAACTCATGTTTGATGATATTTTTAGAGGTGAAAATTTAAAGTTAGGACTTAATCATGCAGCAGATGTAAGAGATGGTTCACTAGCTGTTTTAATTGGAATTGCAGCACGAAAAAGTATTGACTCTGGGAAACCAATTAAGATTTCAGAACTTACCGACTTAGTTCCAAAAATAAATAAATGGTCATAGGTTGAAAATGTAAATAGGCATAGTGTTTGAAAAATTAAAGTGAATGAAAATAAAGTGGATTTTATTATTAATACTATCAATTAGTTTTAGTTGTAGTTCTCAGCAAACTACAATTTATACTATAGGTGATTCTACAATGTCTAACAAAAAGAATCCTGATAAAAACCCAGAACATGGTTGGGGACAAGTTCTACCTCAATTTTTTAATGATAATGTAATTATTGATAACAGAGCTGTAAACGGAAGAAGTACAAGAAGTTTTATAAATGAAGGTCGTTGGGACTCAATATTAAAAACATTAAAAAAAGATGATTATGTTTTTATCCAATTTGGACATAATGACCAAAAAATAAAAGATCCAAAACGTTATACAAATCCACATACGGCCTATCGACATAACTTAATTAAGTTTGTTTTAGAAACAAGAGAAAAAGGAGCGATTCCTATTTTATTTTCATCAATTGTAAGAAGAAATTTTAATGAAAAAGGAACATTAGTTGATACACACGGCGAATATCCTTTAGAAGTTAGATTAGTAGCTCAAGAGTATAACATCCCTTTTATAGACCTCCAATTTTTAACAGAACAGCTAGAGATAGAGTATGGTGTTGAAGGTTCAAAAAAATTACATCTTCATTTTGAACCAAAAGAAAATTCTTTTTACCCAGAAGGTAAACATGATGACACACATCTTTCAAGAATAGGAGCAACAGAAGTTGCAAAATTGGCAATTATAAAACTTAAGGAAAAAGAACCTAGTTTATTTGAATTTATAAGGTAAAAAAAATGAAAGTGTTGTTGGGTAAAGTTTAGATTAGATTTGTCGCAAGGAGGATTGTTATTTAAAATATCGTTGATTCACATAAGTTTAGTCGTACATTACTAATTAAAAAACTCCAAAATTAATAACTAGGTAAGTGAATTTTATGCTTATCTAAGATGCGGAAATTGAAGATTTTTCATTTTGATGTTTACATTTACTCAAAAGTAGAATTATTATGCTGAGAAGTTTAAAATATGATGCTAGTATAAATTTCACACCTTCATCTTTGTGTTTTATAAAAGTATGCTAACAAACAATAAAAACCAATAGTAATTTAAAAGGCACTTTTGGTTTTTGTTTTACTTCTCAAGAGATTATTGAAAAATGTTGACTAATTTCTGCCATCTTCGCTATTTAGTGTAAATTGTATAAAGAAAATTATCTATAAGCCACATTTTATCATTTATAACCATTATTCCATGTTACGACTCTTAATAAATTACTGATGAAGTTGTACTTAGTCCATTTGAACCTAAACTTAAAACTATAAAAGAATTTACCAAATAATAAATATTTAGTAAACTTTTAAAAATAGTGAATTTATAAAGGTGTTTTTTCATATATCTTTTATAAAATTGATCCCAAAAAGTTATAATTTTTTATTAATTCTTGCTCATAAGATTATTTTTTAATTATGAGCTTGTAAATTAATATAGTAGTATTGTTGAATTTTAAATTAATAAAATAGAAACCATCATTAAAGCCAGAAACATCAAGCTTATATTGGCCTTTATCTGATTTTAATTGTGAAGCATTATATTTTTTTACTAATCGACCACTAATATCATACATATCAATATGTGATAATACTAAATTAGAATCTGATATTCTTATATATATATTAGTGGATGCGGGATTCGGAAATAAAATAATGTCAAAATCTTCGGGACTCAAATTGTCTGTACTTAGCGTTTCATTATTTTGAAGGTTTCCTTTATTCAATACAGTATTTTTAGCCAAATTTGCAGGTACTATAACAGAAAATTGAATAGTCGAGGTTTCAAGGATGTTACCAGCAAGTCCAGAACCACTATATGCTGTTGCGCTCAAAGAATAATTACCTAAAGGGAGTTTGTTTCCATAATAATCTCCATTACCATTGTCACCAAAGAGAGCATAAGGTGCAACACTTTCTGTTTGGTTTTTCTTTACAGGCCCCGTTAAACTAAAGCCTATACTTCCAACAGGGAGGTTAGTGTAGGCTCTAATGTTATACAGAGCGCTAGAGTTGTTGGCAATTTGTGTTCCATCCACTAGTCCATAAAGATCTGTATCTGAAATAGCATCGATTAGAGTGAAAGTTATAATTCCATCTTGTTCTTCAAAAGAGGCACTGATGGTATGTGTTTCATTAACATCGGAAAATGTAAAAGTATTTAAAGTACCTTGTGAGTTACCATCCACTAGAACATCTGATATAGTAAATCCTGCATCAGCCACAATATTGTATGACTGGCTAGCACCTTCTGATACCAATGTGGCTCCTAAAGGGCTAATATCACCTCCAGTACCTGCACTTGAAACAATCTCATAGGTTGATACCTCAGTAAAACTAGCACTAATGGTATGATTATTTGTAACATCATAAAATGTAAAAGTGCTTAAAGCGCCTTGCGGTTCATCATCTACAATAACATCTAATATAACATAACCTGTATTCGCAACAATGTTGTATAACTGGTTCGACCCTTCCTCAATGGATGTTATTCCATCTGGGCTAATACTACCTCCTGTACTAGCACTTGAAACAATATCAAAGGTCGGTATTGGAGTAAAACTAGCACTAATGGTATGATTATCTGTAACATCGGAAAATGTAAAATTACTTAAAGTACCTTGTGAGTTACCATCTACTAGAACATCGGATATGGCAAATCCTGCATTTGCTACAATATTGTATAGCTGGTTAGTTCCTTGTCCAATCGATGTTAATCCATTAGGGCTAATACTGCCTCCAGTGCCTGCACTTGAATTAATGGTGTAATAGGTGATAACCAGATCTGTAATAGAGAACGGTATTGTTAATGAGCCAAGAATGTTACCAGTAAGTCCTGAACCGCTATATGCTGTTGCGCTTATAGTATAATTACCAAGTGGGAGTTGATTTCCAAGATAATTTCCTCCACCGTTATCACCAAATAAAGCATAAGGCGCACCATTTTCTGTTCTGGATTCGTTTACAGGTCCCGATAAATTAAGCTTTACACTACCAACCATAGCGGGGTTTGTGTTTGCTCTAAAGTTTAGTAACTTGCCCTGAGTAATGGCTATATTAATTTGATGGTTGTTCTCTAAATTAAATAAGTCGACATCTAGGTCGGCATCTACCAAGGTGAGGCTTATTACGCCGCTCTGAAGTGTACCATTTACAGTTATTGTTATAGTTTCAGAATCTTGTAAGTTACCACTATCTGTTACAGTAAGAATTGCATTATAGATTCCAGGGTTAGTATAAGTATGATATGGATTGATTTCGGATGAATTAGTAGTGCCATCCCCAAAATCCCAGTTATAAGTAATTATCTCTATATCATCTGTAGAATTACTACTAGTGAAACCTACCTGTAAAGGTGCATCACCAACTAAGGATGATACTGTTGCAACCGCAATTGGTGGAGAATTACCATTTATATTCCAATCAAATTGAACAGATGAAGAAGCTTGAGCGACAGTGTCATCCATTACAGTTACCTCAACATTATATGGACTACCCTCCAATGCTCCTGCTACAAACCCTCTTTGTGATTCAGTTGCAGCGGTAAGTTGATTATTAGAATAGGATAGACCATCAACTTTGTATAGTGCTATTTTATCAATGGCGTGCCCTTTGGAACGCTCCGAAATTTCCATGGTATACGTGCCAGGGTTTTCGAACCATACATAAACATCATGAAAACTACCATCATCGACTCTAGCTTGCCAATCATATACCTCTGAAGCTCCACCAGATCTATAAACCTTAAAAAATCCATTACTACCAGGTCCTTCAGGTGTTGTCTGAGCAGATATTCTTTGACTTCCTTTAGGGAAAACAATGTTAGTCTGACTTCCTTGAAGAGTGCTTATTAATGTTTCTGTTGTGTTACCCTTGGAACCAAAGAACCATATACCACTATGGTTACCAAATTTAAGCCACGTATCATTTTCATCTGTAGAGCTACTGCCACTATAGAGATTTCTCCAATTAAAACGATAAACTCCAGGGTTTGAAATAACTATTTGATATGGTATGGTGCCTCCACTCTGATTGTATAAATCGTCAGAACCAGCAATAATTCCATTTGCTCCTCCTGCATTGGTCTCGCTCCAAGTTGGAACTAAATTACCAGACTCGGCTTCAATTATAACTAAGCCATTTTCCTCTATAAATGGGCCAATATTATTTCCTGATAAAACAGTGCCAGTTATTAATCCTGTATTCGGATCAATTTCCAACAATGGAGGTAGTCCAGTAGCACTATAGCTAAGATTATTGCTCTCGTCAGTCGCTACTATTTGTAAAGATACTACGTCTCCTTCTATATTATTTTGTGTTAATGGATTTGTAATATTTGGTGGATTATTTTCTAGTACTTGAATACTTGAAGTATCAATAAAGTTTCCTTCTACCGTTTCAGCGGTAATGGTTGTTTGACCTTGATTTAAAGCAGTTATCAATCCGTTATCGTCAACAGAAGCTATGGTATTATCACTTGAACTCCAAATAATGGAAGTGTCATCTGCATTGGAAGGAACAACAGTTGCTAGTAGCTGTAAAGTTGCACCTACTTCAATATCAACGTCACTAGGTGTCAAGTTTAATCCGGTAACGGGTGTTGATCCTATATCGGATTTGAGAGTTATTGTTAAGACACTATTATAACCATAATTTATCACTAAATCTGCGGAAGCGTTATCTGTTGTGCCTGTATATAATACACTAATATTATGGGTAGAATTAGCCTTGATTAAACCAATCTCTATTAACCCTAAACTAATTTGAAAATCTGAGGCTTTGATACCTGTTATATTCATTGAGCGTATTGGTATTCCAATATTACCTCCTGTAACATCTAATCCAAAACTATTACCATCGGTTGTAACTGGAACTTCACTAGGTGCTGAAATAATACTATTAACACTGGGATTACCCACAGGGGAGTCTACTCCATAATACTCTAATTTTTTTTGATTACCACCTCCTTTATTTGGAGAACCTGCAATTACATAAACACCATTTCCAGATACAATTGCCTGGGTTCCATGACGGTTAAAATTCATATCAGGCAATCTGTTCCATGTTCCTGTGATAGGGTCATATTCTTCAGTAATCTTTAAGGCATTTGAAGTAAGATAGCCATAAACATATTCTTCTTCAACTTCACCTCCTATAACTATTAACTTACCGTTGAAATTAGCCACTGCTGGAGCTGCTCGCGGGGTCGGTATGTTTTCAGAAAGAGTGCTCCATGTTCCTGAAGTAAAATCATATACATCTACTTCTGGTATTAGAGGCTTAAAATAACCGCCTGCATTTCCAGACAAACGTCCACCTGCAGCATATAGTTTATCACCAATTACCATTGCATGGAAGTGATCCCTAGCTTTTGGAGCAGGGTCACCAATGGCAGAATCCAATACTGTCCAAGTTCCAGTCGCAGGGTCGAACATATCAAACCAATTTACATAGCCACCGTTATGACCAATAGTATTTCCTGCTAAAACATAGAATTTATCTTTATAAATTACTAAACCAGCAGACCCTCTTTTTCTACCATCTGGTATTGCGGGCCCTTGTATCCATTTTTTTGTAGCAGGGTTAAATGACCATATAAAATCTGCTGGCGCTTCAATTGGGAAAGTATTTGTTTTAAAAGCTCCTATTACCCAAATGAGTCCTTGGTACTCTGTAGCTTGATAATGATTAAACTCTACCGGAGCAGAATCAACCAATGCTGTCCAACTATCACTTTCATAATCATAAACGTCTAAGGTTTGAGCATTTTCACGCCCTCCCATCAAATAAAACTTATCTCCTGCTTGAACAAAGGAGCATTCATGGCGAGCCGTATAGTTTTCATTTTCATTTTTATCATTCCAAACAGCATTGTTAATATTAATCACATTCCAAGTAAAGCTTAGTGATACTATATCATCACTATAGGCATCACTATCGTCAACAGTTATTATTACGTTGTAAGTATTACTTAGTCCAGAACCTGATATTATGGTTCCACTAATAAACCCCTCGATAGGGTCAATGGTTAGACCTGGAGGTAATCCTGCAGCTGTATAGATAAGTTCTCCGTCTCCACCAGTGGCTGATACAACCAAACTACCGTCTAATATATCACCAGCAATATTTGATTGATTAGCAATAGAATCAACACTAATCGGGTTTATATTGTTAGGATTGATTACTGTCCATATAAAGTTTAATGTAATAGCATCGTTGGAAAAACTGTCCTCATCATCTATGGTAATTGTTACATTGTATGGGGTATCAGTATCTGCACTAGAAGATATGGTACCCCCTATTTGACCATTGGTAGATTCTATGCTTACTCCTAGAGGCAATCCTGAAGCTGTATAAGACAGGTTTCCGTCTCCGCCACTTGCTATGACAACTAAGCTACCATCAAGTATATCATTAATATTATTTGTTTGTTCATCAATAGCATTCACCAGAATTACATTTTCTGGAACCAGCGTTCTAATTTCAATAGCATTTATTAAAGGATTTTCTATGCTTCCATGCAAAAATTCAATATTTAAGACACCATCTGTTAGCGTTACAGGGAATGAAAGCATACCACCAACTCGATGCCCAAATTGAGCAACTAAGTCAAGGTTGGATTGCACTGGAGAACCCTCAATGGCAATATCGAAAATTCTTTCACCAATATTTTCAGAACCGTCATACATATTTCCCATGTACAGATTTACAAGATAGTCCGCATTATCTAACGGAAAAGTAAACTCTAATTCTGGAGCACTCTGTAAATCGGATCTTTCAGTAGTGAATAAAGTATTGAATGTTTGGTTGTCAATATAATCTGGAATAGAAGAGTGTCTTGTAATATTGGTTAAATTATGGTCATAAATAGTACCAGTGTTAACAGCATAACCTGAACCTGTGATAGCTCCACTCGATGCATTTGCTTCCCAATCTACACCTGTATCTGTTGCTACTAAAACACCTCCACCTGTATTTATACGAACTGTAGATTGGCTATTTGTAGGGATATCATTTGTTATTACCCAAGTAAAGTCTAGCAAGACCACATCACCACTATAGACATCGCTATCGTCTACAGTTATTATTACGTTGTAAGTACTACTTAGTCCAGAACCTGATATTACGGTTCCACTAATAGCCCCTGTGATAGGATTAATTGATAAGCCTGGAGGTAATTCTGTGGCTGTATAAGATAGGTCTCCGTCTCCACCAGTGGCAGATGCTACCAGACTACCATCTAATATATCACCAGCAATATTTGATTGATCTGTAATAGGATTATTAATAGTAATCGTATTTATATTATTAGGATTGATTACTGTCCATGTAAAGCGTAGAGCAACAGCATCGTCGGAAAAACTATCCTCATCATCTATGGTAAACGTTACATTGTATGGACTATTAGTATCTGCATTAGAAGTTATGGTTCCACTAATAAACCCCTCGATAGGGTCAATGGTTAGACCTGGAGGTAATCCTGCAGCTGTATAGATAAGTTCTCCGTCTCCACCAATGGCTGATACAACCAAACTACCGTCTAATATATCACCAGCAATATTTGATTGATTAGCAATAGAATCAACACTAATCGGGTTTATATTGTTAGGATTGATTACTGTCCATATAAAGTTTAATGTAATAGCATCGTTGGAAAAACTGTCCTCATCATCTATGGTAATTGTTACATTGTATGGGGTATCAGTATCTGCACTAGAAGATATGGTACCCCCTATTTGACCATTGGTAGATTCTATGCTTACTCCTGGAGGCAATCCTGAAGCTGTATAAGACAGGTTTCCGTCTCCGCCACTTGCTATGACAACTAAGCTACCATCAAGGATATCATTAATATTATTTGTTTGTTCATCAATAGCATTCACCAGAATTACATTTTCTGGAACCAGCGTTCTAATTTCAATAGCATTTATTAAAGGATTTTCTATGCTTCCATGCAAAAATTCAATATTTAAGACACCATCTGTTAGCGTTACAGGGAATGAAAGCATACCACCAACTCGATGCCCAAATTGAGCAACTAAGTCAAGGTTGGATTGCACTGGAGAACCCTCAATGGCAATATCGAAAATTCTTTCACCAATATTTTCAGAACCGTCATACATATTTCCCATGTACAGGTTTACGAGATAGTCCGCATTATCTAACGGAAAAGTAAACTCTAATTCTGGTAGAGCACTCTGCCAATCGGATCTTTCAGTAGTGAATAAAGTATTGAATGTTTGGTTGTCAATATAATCTGGAATAGAAGGGTCTCTTGTAATGTTGATTGTCCCATGGCTATAAATGTTTCCAGTGTTAACAGCATAACCTGAACCTGTGATAGCTCCACTCGATGCATTTGCTTCCCAATCTACACCTGTATCTGTTGCTACTAAAACACCTCCGCCTGCATTTATACGAACTGTAGATTGGCTATTTGCATTTGTTATTATCCAAGTAAAGTTTATTGCGACTACATCACCAGTATCGCCATCACTGTCGTCAACGTATATTGTTACATCGTAAGGACTATTATTTGCCGCGTTGGAAGATATAGTACCACTAAACACACCGGTTAAGTTGTTTATTGATATACCAGGAGGTAAATTCGTAGCAGTATATGAAAGACTCCCATCACCACCAGTAGCCTCCACGCCCAAACTTCCATTCAAGATGTTACTCTCTAGGTTGGATTGATCCATCAAAGGATTTACCGATATTGGATTTAAAGCTGCTTTAGTTACATTTAAAACTTCCCATTTACCATCAACCTCAACTCCATCTTCATTAGATGTTCCAATAAGACCAACAGCTAAATCTAATGTAGATTGTTGTATAGCTGTTAAAATCGAGCCTTGAGCTATAATAGTAGCAAAGCTTTGTGCAGATCCATTATCGAAGGAGTACTCTAAATTTATTTCACCATTCCCTGGGTTTATAACGAAACTAAAAAGAATGGAGCTATTAGGACGATTGTTTACATCTAGTAATAAATTTAAAGGAGCCTGTGGAACATCATTAATTTCTTGTAATACCTGAAGTCCTTGTGGTGTAGCAACGAATTTTATATAGTTACTTTGCGTTCCATCTCCAATAAAAATACCTAATTCGCTATTTGGTGCCTTTGAAGCTGTATCTGTTCCATATAATTGTTTGGAACCACTGAAATCAAATATTGATCCCGAAACAGTAAATAAACCAGTATTTTGGTCTACTTGTACTCCATATTGAAAGGCTTTTTCTTGATTATTAGGTTCTGCTAATGCAGTACCAGATGTCATTTGCATATTCAGAACACCAAGAGCTCCACCTAAAACATCGTTAGGATTAGGATCATTTAAGTCATCTCGTCTGTCTAGCCAATTTAGCCAATTTCCATTAGCATCCACACCATTATTCATCATACCAGTCATACCTAATCCTAAATATCCACCCAACAACGGGTTGTCTGAAAATAATTCATTTACTACAGGTAAAATAAAAGCATCGCTACCATCTTTATTAGGATTCCCTAATTGAAACGGGTCATCAACATCTAAAATTCCGTCGGCGTCATCATCTGTATCATTAAGGTCAGAGGTTAAAATACCTCCACTAGATTTATCAAAATCTGCTGGTTGAGAAGCTCCATTACATAAATCTGTTTCGTTATCTATTTCATCCTGATTACTATAACCATCATGGTCATTATCTGCGTTGGCATCATAATCGAATTCGTCTGGGAGTATGCAGTTAATGAAATCATTAGGCTCTAAAACAGTAATAATCTGATTAAAATTACCAATCCAAATAGTTCCTGGAAATATATCGGAATCACTGTTACACGAAACCCCTAAGAGATTCCCACTTAAACCAGCGCTAAAATCTTCCGTTAATGTATAGCCGTCTTCTGGATTGAATTCTAGACGTCTTAATAGGCCTAAGTTACTTCCAGCTAATAAATTTCCTTTCATACTACCTCCAAAATTACTGGCTGTATATTCGTCAATGCCATTTGTATTGGTTGGCCAAGTTATTATTGCATTATCATCAATTCCAGGGGCTCTCCAATCGCCTTCAACAGGATTTGCTTGGTCTAATGGTACAGGAGGCCAATCGGCTGGTAAGGCAATACTTGCATTGGAAGTTAAGTCATAATTTAAACCTGGAGGATCAATTTCAGGATTATAATTAGGGTTATAAGTTTTCGTTCTAAAAACTGCACCCGCTGTACCAACTGTGGATGGTGCTGTAAATAATCCAGCACCTTGTGGGTTTGCTCGAGTAGGGTTGGGATGACCACCATAAAAACTACCGAAAGAATAATTTTGAATATCGTTTGTAATTAAATGTAAATGGTCTATGTTATTGATTTTTTCACCCTGGGGATCTAGGGAAGAACTTCCAGGCTCAGCAGAATCATAATCATTGTTTGCCAGAGACTCACCATTAATATCGAAAAGACCTTGATTTTTAGGAAGTCCACCCCAACCTTCATTAGCTCCATTATCTGTAGCATAAACGGCACCACTTTCGGTAACTACTAAATCATAGGAATTACGATACCCAGGAGAAAATATCTGCACTGGGCCATCAGTAACAATTTTTGCCTGATTTAATCCATCATTGCCCCCAAATGGATCATTAACGTCGATTCCTGTATAATACTCATCATTAGGATCGTATATATTATCTATATTATCTCTGGTAGGATCATCCAAAGTAGGTATATCATATATAACTTTACGCCCATTTTTAATTTCTATTGGTATACTTGCCAATAGATTTAAATTTATAGATAGTAGCGCAGCAGATAATGCATACTCTGTAGTATAATTAAAGCTAGAAGAAGGGCTACCTCCATTTGTAATTCCTCCAGAACATACTATTAAATAGTCTGTTCCTTGAATATTTACAAATTCAAGACCGTTAGTGGCATGATTTTCTTCTGAGCGGGGAAGACCACGAATAATATCTACAGCATCCCAAGAATTACCATTTTTAGTGAGTCTAGTAATTACCCCAGAATTTGTATCCAAGCCTTTATCTCCTTCTGGACCAGGTCCACCAATACGGTAATCTGATGAAGTAACATAAATAACAGGATTTAAAGCTGTTCCCGTAACTGTAAGTCCTACTGTTTCTCTAAATGTACTACTATCAATAGAACCATCATCATTATGATTTTGGATATTTTGAATGCTAGTAAGAGTTTCCATTGCAGTTACAACGTATTTTCCCTTTCCAGTTTCGTCCTCAATACGTTCTATTGTAAAAATCTTGATTAGTCCTTTATACTCTGCAACATATAATCGACCATCTGGACCATACATTAAAGATGTAGCCTGATTAATGGAGCCAACACCATTAAAATTTAAATTACTCGAGATGAAAGTTTGAGCATAATTTAATGCTGTATAAAAAATAAAAAATAAATAAATAAATAATTTAAAAGACCTTTTGTGGTGTAAGTATTTCATAATAGCATCATTATAAATTTTTATAATCCATTGAGATAAATGAAGAATAAAAACTAGATTTATTTTATAAAATGTCTGGGTATCCCTTAACTAGACGTTTTTTTGATAAAATATATTGAATGCTATTAATTAATTAAAACATTATATTCAATTTAGAGAGAAATATGAAAATGTTTTAATAAATAAAGTATGAAAATAATGCGGAAAATAATAATATATGTATATATGTCTTTACATAGCAAATAAATTCGTTGAATTACAATTTGCTAGAATTAGTATTTGTTTTAGCTTTTTAAATAATTGTTTATCAAATATTTATAATAAAATATTCAAATCATCATAAATTGAATATTAACCCTATTTATTTACCAAAATGAAATATTTTAATAACAAATTATGAATTTTTAGCATTTTTTTTAATCTTAAAATCTGAGGTAATATAATATAGGAATAAAGTTACTGTATAAATTCAGATAAAATATTTTCCTATAGATTTGATAAAGATTAAACACTCATAATTCTAGATTATTTTTTTGTGAATTAAAGGCTATTCTACGCTCAAAAAAATATTACTTATCGGAACTTTGGGCTTGAGACTTTATTATAGTAAGATATTGGAGTCATACTTATGCATTGCTTCCCATCAATGGCGATACTGATATCTGATTTGTAAAGTTTCTCAACGTTCTAAATGGCGAGACCTGTATAACAGGAAAACACAAACATGTCGCGAACAACTTTAAACCTGTCAAAATGTAATTCTTTGTTGTAGAGTATGTCAATATCTTGGCATTTAAATATTCACGTTCCACGGCTTCAAATTGAACTTTGTAATTATAGAAAGGGTTCTATCTATCCATTGATTAGCCAAAGCAATCCGAATGATTTTCTTGAAATTATTGATGTATTTCAATGCGGAATTATGATACAATTTCTAACCGTCTTCAAGAAGAACTCAAATTTGGTAATAAACTGATAATCGATATCTTTTAATTTGTAGTCTTCAACATTATATTCTTCTTCAATAAATTGTTTGACATGGTCATAGTATGTCCAATAGCGCTTTGCCGTACTGACTGAAATATCTTTGCCAGCCATAACATCAGTTCTATTGTAGTGTTCTTTGAATACTTAAAGGATGTATCTGATCTTCTTTCCGCCGCCTTTTAAAAGGTTCATCTCGACTTTGTAGATATCAAATTATCCTCGTCCATACATCTTTGATGGATTTTATAGAGCTTATGTTTCGACTATCTATTTGATTATTGATTTCCACAGCCTCACGATTTGTTCCAATTACTTTTTGTGACCTTTTGTTTCAAAATTTTGGCTCAATTCTTGTGGTAATGCTGTATTCAATTCGTTTATTGTTAACGGTCAGTCTTAAATAAATAGGTGCCAGTCCTTGATTATTCATCTTTGAATTAAATAAATGAAAGTGAATTGAAAAGTCTGTTTTCATGATTTTAGATCTCGCTTGATGACTTAAAAGTATAAAATTAGTTTCTATAAATCAAAAGTTTAAAAGTTGTAAAATATTGAAAATCATTGAAATAAATGGTTTTAGAGACCTAGTTTTTAAATTTACAATAGTACCCTAATTGGTCTCGATTGAGATGCTTTCATCTGACATCATATAAAACCTTGTAAATCATAAATTTACAGGGTTTTTGATGGGTTTTGATACCCAATAAGTGGAGTCGGAGAGAATCGAACTCTCGTCCAAACAAGTAATCAAAGAGCTTTCTACACGTTTATTCTTTTCTTGGGTTTTCGATTAAAAGCTGGTTAAAGACAACCCACTTTTAACTTATCTTCTTTAGTTTCAAAAGCAAATCAAAGTGCTTTGCTTTCTATATTGACATTTACGATGTCTCAAAAAGGAACGCCGTCAATCAAGGCTTTCCGGAGACATAAAGCTTGTACACCTTGTGTACCTAGGCTAATCTTACTATAAATTCAGATTATGCAGCTAAAGCGTAGTTATTCTCGCCGTTTAAAATTTGATCTAGCCTTTTACGTGTTTCAATGTCATTACACGACGTGCTTACCATCCAATTAATCTCGCTGTCAAAACCAGTCGACCCCATTTTTAATTAAATAATAATAGCGTTACCCTATCGGGTCAGGCTTTTCACTATATCTTTTGCCAAAAAAAAGCAAAAGGATGTCGTTTCAATCCTTAACGCGGGCAGCAAAGGTATCAAAAAAGTTTGTATACACTTGCAAATCCTATTACATTAGTACAAAATTTATACCAAACACAAATAGTGTCAGTTAACAATAATATGGAACTAGTAAGTAATCCAAAAGTTGCCGATATTTTTAATAATTATCCAAAAACAGTAAAAGAACAAATGCTACAACTTAGAGCATTGGTTTTAAAAACAGCCTCAAAAATTGACGGACTTGAAAAACTTGAAGAACCACTAAAATGGGGAGAGCCAAGTTATATCACTAAAAACGGTAGCACTCTAAGAATGGATTGGAAAGCTAAAATACCAAATCAATTCGCCATGCATTTTCAGTGTAGTTCCAAACTAGTTTCAACATTTAAAATTATTTATAAAAGCACATTCAAATTTGAAGGAAATAGAGCAATTTTTTTTAAACTAGAGAATGAAATTCCTGAGGATGAATTAATAAATTGTATTTCATTAGCTTTAACTTATCACAAAGTAAAACATTTGCCACTATTGGGCACATAAAAGAATAAAACATGAAATTCGCTATAATAAAAGAACGTAAAAATCCACCAGACCGTCGTGTGGTGTTTTCTCCATCAAAATTAACCCAAGCTAAAAAACAATTTCCAGAAGCTACATTTATAGTAGAAGCATCAGACATTCGTGTGTTTTCAGACGAGCAATATAAAATAGCAGGATTTGAAGTTGTAGATGATGTTTCAGATTGTGATGTCATGATAGGTGTAAAAGAAGTTCCAATAGAGGCTTTAATACCAAATAAAAAATACTTCTTCTTTTCACATACTATTAAAAAACAACCTTATAATAGAAAATTATTAAAAGCTGTTTTAGCGAAAAACATAGAACTTTACGACCACGAAACAATTGTTAACGAAAAAGGCTTTCGTTTAATAGGTTTTGGGCGTTATGCTGGAATTGTTGGTGCTTACAATGGTTTTCGCGCTTGGGGACTAAAATACAATTCATGGAATTTGCCCAAAGCAGGACCTTTACCAAATCAAGAAGCATTAATTAAGGAGTTAAATAAAATTAAGCTTCCAAACATAAAAATATTACTCACAGGTAGTGGTAAAGTATCAAACGGTTCTCAAGAAATGTTAGATGCTATGAATATCAAAAGTGTTTCAGTTGATGATTACTTGAACAATACTTTTAACGAACCTGTTTATTGTAAAATTGATGTTTTAGATTATAATAAACGTAAAGATGGGAAAGTAATTAACAATATCGATTTCTTCAATAATCCAAAAGATTATATGTCAGACTTCATGCGTTTTGCTAAAGTAACCGATTATTATATCGCTGGACATTTTTATGGAGATGGCGCGCCATATTTATATACTAGAGACGATGTGAAATCGGCAGATTTCAATATCAAAGTAGTTGCCGATATAAGTTGCGATGTAGATGGTCCAGTTGCAACAACACTTCGTGCATCAACCATTGCAGATCCTATTTATGGTTACAACCCAAAAACCGAAACAGAAATAGATTATAAAGATGAAAAAGCTATTGTGGTAATGGCTGTAGATAATTTACCATGCGAGCTACCACAAGATGCTAGCGAAGGTTTTGGTGAGCAGTTTTTACAGTATGTTATTCCTGCATTTTTTAATAATGATGCCAATGGTATTTTAAAACGTGCTAAAATTACTGAAAACGGAAAATTGACTGACCGTTTTAGCTATTTACAAAATTATGTTAACGGTATTGAATAAAGTTTAATCATAAATAGTTAGTATTCAAATAAATACATTACATTTAAGTTGTAATTAACAAACCAAAATTATAATTATTATGAAAATTATGTATTCTATTTTATGTTTAGCCTTATTAATTGTAGGTTGTAAAGCAGAACCTGACAATTCGGTTAATGAATTATTTGAAAAAAATTCCGAAACGGCATTAAAGTCGTTGTTAGATTGGCAAAATGAAGTGCCAGATTATTCAATTTATGCAGATAGTGCAGTTGCATACAATACCTATTTTGGAGCAGAGAAAGACTCGGTAATGATACACGGTGATGAAGTAAAGCAAAGTGATAGTACTTTTTTAGCAAAATATGATTTCGAATTATTAACTAACCCACCAGTGTTTTTACCAGGTGTAAATAATGTAACTAAACAACCAGATGGTTCAGTACGTTATTATGGAGCATGGAAAGTTACTTTACCAGCTACTGATTCAACCGAAGCAAAGTCTGGTGTTATAAGATTGTATGAGTCTTTTGATTTTGATGCTGATGGTAAAATTGTTGTTCAACAAGGCTATGGAGATTATTCAGGTTTAATGAGTTATTTAAATGATTAAACAAACCTTTTAATATATAAATTGAGCCACCTAAATTTTGTTTTTAGGTGGTTTTTTAATTCTTATATTTTGGTGACTGATTATGATAAATTTGTCCAAACACCCAAAAGCCAAAACTTAAAAAAGAACCAAATAACATTGTAAATAACCAAGCTTCTTTATTCGAAAAAGGTTTTATGGCAATATTTATAATATCAATAAATAAATATTTTGGATTGCTTAAAATTTCCCAAGAATTATAACGAAGAAACCGACCTAAAAATACTCCAAAAGCAGATAAAAATATGATTGATGTTAAAGCATAATAGGTAATAGACTTTTTAAAATAAGATTGTAAAATATGTTTCATATCAACTAAAGAAAGATAAAAAAGTAGTAATCCATTAATAACAAAAGAACTAACTACTAAAATATCTAACCATATATAATAACTTCCATTAAACCTTAAATGGATTAAATCTGTAACAATATATGGTGCGTTTGGTAAAAAAAGCAGCCATACACCAAAGCATAGAACAAAACCTATTTTATTGAGTTTGGGAAGGCTCACTAAATAGCTTGTAATGGTAAAGGGAATGACTGCTAAAAACAAATTCCATACTAAAAACAAAAGGTAGAAGGAATGTGTAAGCTTTATTCTAACCATAAGTAAAACAATACTTAAAAGCATTGAAACGGTTACTAGTAAAAATGTTTTAAATCTATTTAAGAAAAGGTGTTTTATGTAATCCATAGTTTGCAAATTTTATATTCAATAATTAAAATAGTTATGATACCAAGTGTATAAGCCACCAAATCTGAAATTTGAAAGGTGCTACCTAGTATGGTTTTTATTAAGTTGTTATTTTCAAGGTTAAAAGCTTTTAGAATATTTGCTAATTGTAAAAACTCTATAATAAAGGCAAATACTAAAACATAAATAGCTAGTTTGAATGAGTTTATGTCTAAAAAACTTTTTACAATAGAATAAAGAAGTATTACCGCGAGAAAATCACCAAACGTATGACGTATAAAACCACTTTTTAAATACCATGCTATTAGCACTTCAATTATAAAAAGTAGTATGGAAATTATTAAATATGTTTTGTTGAGTTTCATTTTATTTTTTTAGGTTCAGCAAGCCAACTCCAAGTTTTTAAAGCGGTAAAAAAAGCAGATGTATTAAATGCTATTCCATATGTATTAAAGTTAGATTCAATTGTACTAAACACACATAACCCAAATAAGGCTATAGCGTAAAAAGGAAAATAGCTATTATAAACAGTTTCTAAATTTCTCTTTCCTTTTTTCGACCAAAAAAAAGGAGCAATAGTTAAACATATAGTCAAAGAGCAACAAATGCTTATTGGTATTACAGATAAGAGTACAAGCGGAATCATGTCTAAGCTAAAGTCTTCTGTAATGGCTATAGTCCAAAATATAATTAAGGACAACCCTGTAGCCTTTATAATTGTTATTGGTACGTTCAAAACTTCTATTTAATTTTAAAATTATCAAATTGAATTTCTTGCCAAGACTTAGCATTTAGTTCTTTTAAGTATCTTTTGTACTTTCTTCTAATAACAGAGTTTTTATAATTATCTAAATTATGATCATCTAAATAGTTTATTAGAGTAAATACATTGTTATTAGATAGTCTAATTAGATATTTAAAATCCATAGATTTTGCATAGTTAAGATTGTATATGGTAATGCAACCATCCCAATTTACAGTAGCGCATGTTACTAGAATTGTGAAAGTAGTTAATGAGTTTATTCTAAATAAATACCAAAAATTCATAACGTTCTTTACCTTAATAAAGGTTGTTATTAAGCCAATTACCGTTAATAGTAAGTAAATTAAAACTCCAATACGTTTGTAAGTAAAACCAAAGTAATAGATGTATTGAAAATCTTTAATTAATATGTTGACAATTAAAATACTGTTGAGTGTAATCCATAGATAAGCTAAAGTTTTTAGGCTTCTGTTTTTGCTGTAAAAG
The DNA here is from genome assembly GCF_900114265.1 of Flaviramulus basaltis. Taxonomy (GTDB): domain Bacteria; phylum Bacteroidota; class Bacteroidia; order Flavobacteriales; family Flavobacteriaceae; genus Flaviramulus; species Flaviramulus basaltis. The sequence continues at coordinate 972,809 of NZ_FPKV01000002.1, read as the reverse complement.
TTCAAATTGCCTCTAAAAAAATAAAGTATAATGATTATGGCTATTACTATTGAAGCAATTAAAGTATAAATGCTGCTATGCACTTGGTTTGAAAAAGTAGAAGCTCTTAAGTCGTTTGAAGTTAATAAATAAGTAATATCGGTAATTAAGAATAAAATGATAAGTAAATTTAAAGCCGAAATTAAGATAAAACCAAATTGATGTTCTTTTTTTAAATCACCTATATTTATTTCTCCTTTTTTGCTTAAGTAATTTCCTGTATTTATGTCTAAGGTTGTTGTAGGCTCAATTATTACAGGTTTACATATATTATTTAATAAATAATATCCACAAATGGCAACCAAAAGCCATTGAAAATTTATAAAACTGAAATCTATTTTATTAACCAATTCGTTAAACATTGGATTTCCATTTTTGTAAAGACAGATAAAAACAATTATAAGAGCTAAGGGAATGCCAATAATTTTGATGAGGTGTAAATAATCAATGTCTTTATTTGAAATAACTTTTTGTTTAGTTTCATTTATATTAAAGTTTCTATGAAAATAGCCAGCAACAATCGTATATAAACCATTTATCCAATTGATGTAAATAGAAGAATTTTGCTCAGACACTTGTCCAACTAAAGTGAAAAACGCAACAAAATTGGCAATAATTGATAAGCTATTATTGTAAATAAAAACAGTAATGGCAGTTATTAAATAAAGTACACTATAAGCTAAAGTGCTTTTTTGCTTGAAAGCAGATTTATTAAAAATAACTAGTAATATTAAGGTAATAAAACTAAAAATAGAAAGGTTTAAGCCAACACCTTGTTTGTGAAAAAGTATGCTAAATAAGATGGCTCCAATAAAAAGAAATATTTTTTTCATAATTAAATTATAAAGTACTTTGAAATACAAAGTAAATGGTTAAAAAAATAGTTATTGTTTGTTAATTAATTTTTCGAGTGCTTCAATGTGTTTTTTAAATTCGGCTCTACCTAATGGGGTAGTAGAGTAACGAGTGTTGGGTTTTCTTCCAATAAATTGTTTTTCAATTTTAATATATTCAGCATTTTCTAAAGCTTTTGTATGGCTTGCCAAATTACCATCGGTTGCTCCAAGTAATTCTTTTAGCATATTAAAATCGGCATATTCATTCACCATTAAAATAGACATAATACCTAATCTAATTCGATGATCGAATGCTTTATTTATGTTTGTAATAATACTCAAACCTAATTTCTATCGTATTTAAAATGCATTAAAGCCCCGTAAATTATATGACAAACTCCAAAACCTAGTGCCCAAAAAAATAAGCCATAACCCAAAAAGTAAACAGAGAATAATCCAATAATAATCATAGTTATTCCCAGATATCTAATATACCCCAATGTGTATTTACTTGCATTTACACAAGCTAATCCATAAAAAACTAGTGTTAAAGGAGCAACAAAAGCATAAATTTCTTTTTCAATTAAAAAAAGAATAAAGAGACCTCCTGTAGCTAATGGTATTAAAAAATTAATTATTAATCGTTTTGAAGCAGAATCCCAAACTTTTTCATCTTGTTTTTTTGCCTTTATATAACTGAAAATAATTCCTGTTGCAATAGAGAACGTTACAACAATAAATGCGATTGCAAAAATTTGTAATATTCTATTTTCAGTCATTATAATAGTTCTGTAACCATCTGCTGCAACAACATTGTTTGCGTAAATAATGTTATAGCCAAGATATGCCCCAATAAGTGCGTAAATACCAGCTAATATTCCAGATAAACCACTAAGCGACATAAATCGCGAAGATTTATTCATTAAATCTTTAATCTCGCTAATGTCTTTTAAATAATCTTTTGATTCCATGTAAAAGTACTTTGAAATACAAAGTAAATGAATTATTTTGAATTAGTCATCATATTTTTTTGTTAAGTTTGAAAAAATAATTCTAATGAAACCCGTTGACGAATATTTTATAAATCAAAAAGAGCCTTACCAATCTATCATGCTGTATGTTCGCAGTGTTATTTTAAATACATTGCCAGAAGTAGAGGAGAGGTATAGTTATAAAATTCCGTTTTATAACATTGCTAAAAAGCCCATAATTTATTTAAATATTCTAAAAGGAAAAAAATATGTAGATGTTGCTTTTATACAAGGCATACTTCTTGAAAAAGAATTTCCAATTTTAAAAAATGATAATAACCGGAAACAAGTACGTTCTATTCAATTAAAAACCTTGGAAGATTTAGATCAAGAAAATTTTGTAAAACTATTACACACTGCTTCAGACTTACTTAGTAAGAATGAAAAAGCTTGGTTTATTTAAATCCTAAAAATACCACCAAAAGCGACAACACGCTGTAAATAAAAGAAGTGTTGTGATGCGCTTTCAGAAACATTACTAGTTGTTCTTATATCGGGCATATTAATGTACCCACCTTTTAAATCCAACTGCATAAAAAAGTGCTTAAAAAAGGTTAGATTAAGTCCAGCATGCGCGGAAACACCATAACCAGCTAAATGAAACTGATCATATCTCTCTTTTTGTAATAATGTGGTATTTGTTTTTGGGTATAAAATACCTCCAGCTAAGCCTTCGGTAATATTAATTTGAAATTTATCTGTATTTGGTAGGTTAAAGACTTTAGAAATATCATCATAACGTGCAAATTCAGCATAAACATAGTTTAGTCCATTAGTATGTTCAAATTTTAAAAAATCTTCTGAAACTAAAAAGGATTCATTATTGTAAGTGCCATTGTATTGCGAACCTTCTTCGTCATTAGGCAAATTAATATATCCGTCAACAGTTTTGTTTAAGTTTCTCTGCATCACATATTTCATGTGGTCAACCCCAAAGGAAACAGTGTATTTGTCTGATATAAAATAACCAACTTTAACATTGGTTTGGGGTATAGTAATTCTTGTAGGGTTTAAATAATCGATATGCCAGCCTTTAGGTTTATCTTTTGCAGAAGCATCTTTTATTGTGAAATCGTAATTATCTCCTTTAAACCGAATATCAGATTTAGAAAACGATTCTCTATTTCCTCCCCAACTAATAAAGAATTTACCCTTATTTGATGCTGTGTATTTTACTGGAATATTTTCTTGAGCTATAATGTTAAATGAAAACAAAAGAGTTGCAATACCAATTACTGGTTTAAAAAACAGATTAATCATGTATGTTGTATTGAAATTAGAGGTTGTTTACCGTTTTCCTGATAGAAACTAGGTTGGTTAAAAGCTTTTCTAAATAATCAAGATGAAGCATATTTGCACCATCGCTTTTTGCGTTTGCAGGGTCAAAATGCGTTTCAATAAATAAGCCATCTACATTGTTAACTACTCCAGCTCTTGCAATAGTTTCTATCATATCTGGTCTGCCGCCTGTAACTCCACTTGATTGGTTTGGTTGTTGTAATGAATGGGTAACATCTAACACTGTGGGAGCATATTGTCTCATAGTAGGAATACCTCTAAAATCTACTATCATATCTTGATAACCAAACATTGTACCTCTATCTGTTATCCATGCTTTGTTATTACCAGCATCTTTTACCTTTTGTACAGCATGTTTCATGGCTTCCGGACTCATAAATTGACCTTTTTTTAAGTTCACAACTTTGCCCGTTTCTGCAGCTGCGATAACTAAATCGGTTTGACGCACTAAAAAAGCAGGGATTTGCAAAACATCAACATATTCTGCAGCTAAATTAGCATCAGAAATTTCATGAATATCGGTAACTGTGGGGATGTCAAAAGTATCAGAGACTTTTTTAAGAATTTTTAAAGCTTTTTCGTTTCCAATACCTGTAAAACTATCAACTCTACTTCTATTAGCTTTTTTAAAACTACCTTTAAAAACATAAGGAATTTCTAACTTATCTGTAATAGAAATTACTTTCTCAGCAATACGCAATGCCATATCTTCTCCTTCAATGGCACATGGTCCACATAATAAAAAGAAATTATTTGAATTGATATGCTTTAATTTTGGAACTTCGTTGAGGTTCATTTACTAAAAATTTAAGCTGCAAAGTTACGTATTAAATACTTTCTTTTAAACTATTTCTAATAATCCATAAAGCCATAATAAAATTACCTAAAACAAATAGACCTCCATAAATAATAAACTTTTGAGTTTTTTCAGTAAATGAAGTTAAATTGTATAAATCGGACAAGTATGCCAATATTAAGTATGATGATAAGCAAACAAAGGTAATTCCTAAAGTAAGGTTTAATTTTTTATTGGGTTTAATAAGTTGCCATAAAAAAGGAATGGCAAACAATAAAATTGGATAAGCAGTAATACCATTATTTCTATTAATGTCTGTAAACCAATATGCAATAATTGCAATGAAATATAGATAAGGAATTAGCTTTGTATATTTATTAAATAAAGGCATAATTGTAATGTTTTTGAGTATTGAGAGATCAGTGAATATTTAAAATTAACGAAAACTTAAATAATAAATTATAAAAAGCACTATATTATAACATATTTTTAACTAAATAACACGTACCTTTGCACGCTTAAAATAAGGCACTATTATGGCTAAAATTATAAACATTGCAATTATTGCACACGTAGATCACGGTAAAACAACCTTGGTTGATAAGATTATGTATCACTGTCAGTTATTTCGTGAAAACGAAAATACAGGAGATTTAATTCTTGATAATAACGACTTAGAGCGTGAAAGAGGTATTACAATTACTTCTAAAAATGTGTCGGTTATATACAAAGACACAAAAATTAATATTATTGACACTCCTGGTCACGCCGATTTTGGAGGAGAAGTAGAGCGTGTTTTAAATATGGCTGATGGTGTTGTATTGTTAGTTGATGCTTTTGAAGGCCCAATGCCACAAACGCGTTTTGTATTACAAAAAGCGATTGATTTAGGTTTAAAACCTTGTGTGGTTATTAATAAAGTTGATAAAGAAAACTGTACTCCAGAGGAAGTACATGAAAAAGTATTTGACTTAATGTTTGAGTTAGGAGCAGAAGAATGGCAATTGGATTTTCCAACTGTATATGGTTCTGCTAAGAATAACTGGATGAGTGATGATTGGAAAAATGAAACAAAAAACATTGAGCCATTATTAGATATGGTAATTGAGCATGTTCCAACTCCTGTTTTTAAAGAAGGAACAACACAAATGTTAATTACATCTTTAGATTTCTCTTCTTTTACTGGTCGTATAGCAATTGGTAGGGTGCAAAGAGGAAACGTTGTTGAAGGACAACAAATCGCTTTGGTAAAAAGAGATGGAACGATTACTAAGAGTAGAATAAAAGAAGTCTTTATTTTTGAAGGTTTAGGACGTAAAAAAGTAGAAAGTGTTCAAACTGGAGATATATGTGCACTTGTTGGTGTTGAAGGGTTTGAGATTGGAGATACAATAGCTGATATAGAAAATCCTGAAGGGTTAAAATCTATTGCAATAGATGAGCCAACAATGAGTATGTTGTTCACAATTAACGATTCACCTTTCTTTGGTAAAGACGGGAAATTTGTAACATCTCGTCATATTAAAGATCGTTTAGCAAAAGAATTAGAAAAAAACTTAGCGCTTCGTTTAGGAGAAACTGGTAGTGCAGATAAATTCATGGTTTTTGGCCGTGGTGTATTACACTTATCGGTTTTAATAGAAACTATGCGTCGTGAAGGATACGAATTGCAAATTGGGCAACCACAAGTAATCATTAAAGAAATAGATGGTGTTAAATGTGAGCCTATTGAGGAATTAACTATAGATCTACCTGAAAATGTTTCTGGTAGAGCTGTAGAGTTTGTTACAATGCGTAAAGGTGAAATGCTAAGCATGGAGGCTAAAGGAGATCGTATGGTTTGTGAATTTATGATACCTTCTCGTGGTATTATTGGTTTACGTAATCAATTACTAACAGCGACTGCTGGAGAGGCGATTATGGCGCACCGTTTTAAAGAATACCAACCTTTAAAAGGAGCTATTCCAGGACGTATTTCGGGATCATTAGTATCTATGGAAAACGGAACAGCAATTCCTTATTCTATTGATAAATTACAAGATAGAGGTAAGTTTTTTGTTGAGCCAGGAGAGAATATTTATGAAGGGCAAGTTATTGGTGAAAACTCTCGTCAGGATGATATGAATATTAATATTACTAAAGCTAAAAAGCAAAGTAATGTTCGTAGTTCTGGAGCAGATGATAAAGCGAAAATTGTACCTGCAATTAAATTTTCTTTAGAGGAGGCTTTAGAATACATACAAAAAGACGAGTATGTTGAAGTAACACCAAATCACTTACGTTTACGTAAAATTTACTTAAGTGAAGTAGATCGTAAGCGTAACAAAACAATGTAATTTATTAAATAAGATAAATTTTTTAAAGAGAAATCCTACTAGGGTTTCTCTTTTTTTATGACATTAATTTTGTAAATATAGCGGTTATGTTATATTTATAATATATGCATTTTAATGCATAAACGCATAACAGGGTTAACTATGATTATTGCTAATACAGTTTTTTTAATTCATATTCTCTGATTAAGAATAAAGTAGATTAAAGGCTTCTAGGTATTTTAAAAGATAGTTAAGAATAGATAAATGTTTTTTATATTTGATTTTTTATTAAAAGCATAAAAGAATAAAGTGTTCTTTTCTTGGTTTGCAATAAATGTTGCTCATTTAAAAATGAAATTTAAATGAGAAAAAAAATAATATTAATTGAAAAAATTAATAGACTATATAAATAATAAGGTTTTAGTTAAAATAGCCTCGTTACAAACCGCCTCATTGATAACCAGAATAATTGCCGGATTATTAACATCAAAGGCAGTAGCTGTGTTTATTGGGGCAGAAGGTTTAGCGTTAATAGGTAATCTACGAAATTTTGTTAGTTCTTTTCAAACTATTGCAACACTAGGGTTTTATAAAGGTGTTGTAAAATATGTATCAAAATTTAAGGATAATACTGTAGGATTAAGTAAAACATTATCTACAGTTTATTATGCAGGTTTTTTCTCAACCATTATTGTATCATTTTTTTGTTACTTTCAAGCTGAATGGATAAATAATGTCATATTTCCTACCTATAATAATTACGGATATATTATTAAAATATTTGCTATTGTATTGCCTTTTTATGCTTTAAACATGTTCATATTTTCTATAATGAATGGTTTTTCAAAGTATAAAATACTTATTATCATTAACATTATTGGACAAATATTAAGTGTTTCAATAGCCTTACTTTTAATTTATCAAGAAAAACTTAAAGGCGCATTAATATCGGTTGTTATTGCAGAATCAATAATTTTTTTAATTACATTGGTAGGTATTATTAATAGACGTAGTTTAATTTCATTAATACGCATTGATAGAGTAAGTCTTAGTTTTTTTAAAAAGATAGGTTCTTATTCGGTAATGGCTCTTTTTACAGCTGTTTTATTGCCACTTGTAACAATAGCAATTAGATCTTATATTATTGATAATATTGGTTATAAAGATGCTGGTTTTTGGGAAGCGATGACTAGAATATCAAAATATTATTTAATGCTTGTTAGCTCTTTTATTGCATTATACCTTTTACCTCGTTTTTCTGAAATTAATGATACGAAAGAGTTTAAAAAAGAAGTATTTAGTTTTTATAAAACCATTATACCTAAATTAGCTATTGGTTTATTTATAATTTATCTGTTAAAAAAATATATTGTATTAGCAATATTTACTAATGATTTTCAACCAGTTGAAGATTTATTTATATGGCAATTATTGGGCGATTTTGTTAAAATACTATCAATGATTATTGCTTATCAATTTTTAGCAAAAAAAATGTTTTGGCATTATATTTTAACTGAAGCTTTTTTGGTGGTAATTTTATACACTACAAGCATTTATTTTATTAATTTATTTGAAGGTGTTAAAGGAGCTGTAGTAGCGCATTTTGTGAGTTATGTTATGTATTATGGTATAATTTTACTCATTTTTGGAAGCTCTCTTTTTGGGGTTGACCCAGATAAGAATTCTTAGATTTTACTTCTATTTATTATGCTTTATACATATATTATTAACTATTATTAATGCAAAAATAAAATTACTTAGCTTCAATTAAAAATTTAAAAATTAAAATGGAGAATTATAATGTAATTAAGTATTCTTCTTCAAATTATGATGAATGGAATAAGTTTGTGGCAGAATCTAAAAATGCAACTTTTCTATTTAATCGGGATTTTATAGATTATCATAACAATCGATTTAAAGATTTTTCATTATTGGTTTATAATAAGGATAAACTAGTTAGTATTTTGCCAGCTAATATTATTGATAATAATATATATTCACATCAAGGGCTAAGTTATGGAGGCTTAATATTATCATTTAATAGTACTTTTCAATGTGCATTGGCATCGTTTTATGTTATTTTAAAGTTTTTATTTGAACAGAAAATAAATATACTTTTTTTAAAGCAATTACCTAAAATATATCATTTACGACCTTCAGATGAGTTAGATTATCTTTTTTTTACCTTGAAAGGAGAGTCATATAGAAAAGATGTCTCTATGGTAATTCCATTAAATACAGTTTTTAAGCTTTCAACTTTACGAAAAAGGCAATTAAAAAAGGCACATAGTAATGATTTGTTTATTAAGTTGGAAACTGATTTAACTACTTTTTGGAACAATATTTTAACACCTAACCTAAAGAAGAAATATAAAACTAAACCAACACATTCTTTAAGTGAAATTAATATGTTGCGAGAAAAATTCCCTAATAATATTTTGCAGTATAATGTGTATTATGGAGATGAACTATTGGCGGGTTGTACTGTTTTTGAGACAGATAATGTTATTCATTTACAATATATTGCAACCAAAAAAGAAAAAAATATAGGAGCATTAGATTATCTTATTTATCAATTATTAACTATTACCTATAAGGATAAAGATTATTTTGATTTTGGAACATCTATGGAAAATGAAGGAAAAAAAATTAATGAAGGATTATTGAATTGGAAGCAAAGTTTTGGAGCCTCAACCTTGATACATGATTTTTATAAGATAGATACCAATAAATTCCCTTTTTTAAAAAAGATTATGATATGATTAAGTTTTTAGATTTAAAAAGGTTAAATGCTCAGTATCATGAAGAATTTAAAAACCAATTTGAGAGGTTTTTAAATTCTGGAACTTACATTTTAGGAGATCAAGTAATTTCTTTTGAGAAAGAATACGCTAATTATTGTGGTACAAAGCATTGTATAGGAGTAAGTTCAGGACTAGATGCGCTTCAATTAATATTTGAAGCTTATAAGATATTGGGTTTTCTAAAAAAAGGAGACGAAATTATTGTTCCAGCTAATACCTATATAGCGACTGTTTTAGCAATAACTAATACAGGTTTTAAACCTGTATTAGTTGAGCCAGATATAACAAGTTTTAACATTAACCCAAACGAGATTTTAAAAGCAATTACTTTAAAAACAAAAGCAATTTTAGGAGTTCATTTATATGGGCAATTATATAATGTTGAAGCATTAGAAGTAATTTCAAAAAAGCACAATTTGTTATTAATTGAAGATGTAGCTCAGGCACAAGGTGCAATGAATATTGATGGAAGAAAAGCTGGAAATATTTCACATGTAGCTGCATTTAGTTTTTATCCTACAAAAAATTTGGGAGCATTAGGTGATGCAGGAGCGGTAACAACTAATAATGAAGAATTAGCAAATGTTATATATAAACTTAGAAATTATGGAAGAGAATCATCTTACATAAACCATGTAAAAGGATTTAACTGTAGGTTAGATGAAATACAAGCTGCTTTTTTAAGGGTTAAATTAAAGGATTTAGATATAGCTAATAAGAAACGTAAAGAAATTGCGAAACAGTATTTAAAAGAATTGAATTCAAGTAATATTATATTACCTAAATATAGCAATATTGAACAACACGTATTCCATCTTTTTGTGATTAGAAGCAAGAGGAGGGATGAGCTTAAAAACTATTTAAATAAAAAAGGAGTTGAAACACTAATTCATTATCCAATTCCAATTCATAAACAATCAGCTTATAAAGAATTTAACAAATTAAGTCTCCCAATTACAGAGCAATTACATGGAGAAGTTCTAAGTTTACCATTACATCAATTATTAACCGATGATGAGATTAAAATGATTATTGAAAATGTTTTAGCGTTTAAATAATTTTGGGTGAAACAAAAGAATCATATAAACAAATTATAAAGGCAACGACCTTATTTGGAGGTGTCCATTTTTTTAATATTTTTATATCTGTTATAAAATCAAAAGTTGTTGCAGTTTTATTAGGGACTTCTGGTATTGGAATACTAACTTTACTAAACTGTTCTTTAAATTTACTTAGTAGTGCAACAGGCTTTGGTTTAGAGTCTAGCGGAATTAAAAGCATTTCTGAAGCCTTTGGACTAAAGGACCAAAAAAAAGTATTAAAAACCATATCAGTCTTTAAGCGATTAATTTTTATTACAGGTTTTTTTGGATGTATTGTTACTTTAGTTTTTTCATCATATTTTAGTCAAATTGCCTTTGGTAATAAAGATTTTACAATTGCATTTGTATGGTTGTCATTAGCCGTTTTATTTAAGCAGTTATCTTCTGGGTATTTATCTATTTTACAAAGCTTAAGAGAATTGAAATTATTTGCAAAGGCTAATTTGTTAGCTAATTTTATATCACTTTGTGTGGTTGTTCCTATGTATTTTTACTGGAAAATTAATGCGATAGCTCCGGCTATTCTAGCATCCACTATTATAAGTTTTCTACTAGCATTTTTTTATTCTAAAGGGCATATTAAAAATGAGGAAATAATAACGAATAAGAAGGCTTTTGTTGATGGAAAAGCTATGCTTTATTTGGGTATAATGCTTAGTTTTAGTGAGTTATTTAGATTGGTTAGCGAATATCTTATTCAGATTGGAATTAGTTATCAAGGCGGTTTAGACCAAGTAGGATTATATGGAGCTGCTTTGGTATTATTAAATTCTTACGTGGGTATTGTTTTTGTTGTTATGAGTAAAAACTACTATCCAAAACTGTCTGAAATAATTAATAAAAAAATTGAAGTTCAGAAATTGGCATTTCATCAATCTTATTTGTCAATTTTGTTAATCACACCTATAATAATTTTCTTTATAATTTTAGCACCAATTATAGTAAAAATACTTTTTTCTCAAAAATTTAATCCTATAGTTCAAATGATTTCTTGGGGGATTTTAGGGATGATTTTTAAAGCACTGTCTTGGACTTTGGGCTACATTATTATTGCTAAGGGAGATTATAAGGTTTTTATAAAAACGAGTATATGTTTTAGTCTGCTTTATTTGCTTATGTTAATGTTTGGTTATTATGTATGTGGACTTTTAGGTGTGGGGATTTCTTTTTTTGCTTATTATATGATTCATTTTTTTGGGATTAAATTAATTGTTAAAAAACAATACAAAATATATTTAAACATAGAAGTTTATATATTGTTTTTTAAATGTTGCTTACTTTGTATTAGTACTTTTTTATTAAATTATTTACCTTGGCCTTTTTACAAGTATTTTTCTATGAGCCTACTTGCCATATTTACTTGTTGTTATATGTTTTATATGTTGAATAAAAAAATACCATTAAAAGAATTATTAGCTTTATTTTTTAAAAAAACATATTAGTGATTAAGTTTCTCAAAAAAAAATATCGTTGGATTAAGTTTCAATTATCTGTTAATTGGATTAAAACGTTGTATTTTAATTTTAAAATGTTTCCATTTCAAATAGCAGCTAAGTTACCAGTATACTTTTATGGAAGCGTAAAATTTACATCGTTGAATGGGAATATAATAATTGAAGCTCCTATAAAAAGAAGCATGGTTGGTTTTGGTCAGCAATTTGAATTAGCAACAAGAAGTAAACGAACTGCTGAAATAAATTTAAATGGTGATTTGAAAATTAAAGGTCATGTGCATATAGGAAAAGATTATATGATATATATTGGAGTTAATGCTTTTTGTGAATTCGGACACATGGTTTGTTTAGGGTCAGATGTGAAACTATTTTGCACTAATAAAATCGTGTTAAATAATTGGGCTCGAATAGGTTACCAATCTCAAGTATTAGATACTAATTTTCATAATATGTTTAACATAGTAACTAAAGAGAGGTATCCATTGAGTTCACCAATTACAATAGGAAGTTATAATTCAATAGCAAATAGAAATACTATTATGCAAAATACAAAAACTCCAGATTATTGTGTTGTTGCGTCTAATAGTTTATTAAATAAGGATTATACATTATTGGGGAATAATATATTGCTTGCAGGTGTGCCAGCTAGGTTAGTGAGAGAAAATTTTTCCAGAGATTGGGAAGGAGAAAAAGTAAGTATTGAAAAATTTTTAATTAGAAAAAAATAAAATAATCAAATTTTGGATAGAATTAAAATAATTGATATACCTAAAATTCATGATAATCGAGGTAATTTATCTGTTTTAGAAAAAGATATTTTGCCTTTTTCTTTTAAACGAATATATTATTTATATGACGTTCCCAGTGGAGCTTATAGAGGAGGACACGCACATAAACTACAGCAAGAGTTTTTAATTGCATTAAGCGGAAGTTTTAATGTCATATTAAAAGATGAAAATGGAGGTAAAAGAAAAATAACTCTTAATATACCTAATAAAGGATTATTAATACCTAACATGATTTGGAGAGAGCTAGAAGGTTTTTCATCAGGTTCAGTATGTTTGGTTGTTGCTTCTGGTGTCTATGATGAAGAGGATTACATTAGAAACTTTAAAAAATTTATTTCATTATAAAATTTTTCTTTTTAAATAAAAAGCTGTTTTCTTAAAAAGATTATTTTGGCTTGCAAAAAAATAAATATAGTCTTTAATACTTTTTGAAGTAATGGTAATAAAAGCTTTTTTTCCGGTCTTTTTTTTTCCATAATAACCTGATAAATAAAGCAATTGTTTGTTGAAATCTTTTTTAAAGTTAGTAGTAACTTCATTGCAGTAACTATATTTTATTGAAAAATAATCAAATAGTATTTTCATTTGGTTTAATAAAAAATAGTGCTGTTCAAAAGTTTTTTTGTGTGAATAGGAAGTGTCGTGAACTCTGTAAATATGCAAAGATTTAGTTATGGATTTAAAATTTGTATTTACTGCTAAATCAACTAATATTGGATAATCTTCTATGGTTATATTCATATCAATATATGTTTTAAAATCGACAAATTTATTTAAAAGTGCTTTATTGAAACAAATTCCTATAGGTGTAAGTTTTCCTAATAAAAGCTGCTTTTTGTAATTTTCGTTCGATGCATAAATCGTTTTTTTGTTAGCAAAAGGGATGATTTTGCCTTGGGTTTCTAAAAATAAATCAAATCCAGAGTCAATAAAACCAAGAGTATTATCTTTTTTTAAGGCATCAACCATTGTTTGTAAGGTATTAGTGCATTTTAATAAATCATCACCAGCTATATCAAAAATATATTTACCATTACATCTGTCAAGAGTAGCTTTAAAATTTTTTAAAAGCCCTAATTGAGTTTTATTTTTTGTTACATTAATTAGGTTTGGATATTGTTCTTTATAAGTATTAATAATTTTTAAGGTATTGTCATTAGAGCAATCGTCTCCAACAATTATTTCAAATTTAAAATCTACTTTTTGTTTAAGTATAGAGTCTAAAGTTTCTTTAATATGTTTTTCATTGTTAAAAGTTATTAGATGAACTGATAATTCTACCATAAATAAATGTAAAAGATTAAATTTCGGTTGCTTTTCAAGCAAATGTAATTTAAGATAAATAAAAAGAAGATAAAAAATAAACGTTTATTTTTGATAAAAAATTATGAGTAAAAACAATTAATTTATAAGAATTTAATCTTGAGATGAATAAAAAAAAAATACTAATTGTAGCAAAGAGTTTAAGTGAAGGAGGTGCTGAACGTGCTGCTGCGATTCTGTCAATAATGTTAAAAGATTTTAATTACGATGTTTCCATTATTATTCTAGATAATAAAGTGAGTTATGATTTTTACGGAAATTATTTTATTTTAAATAAAGAAAAATTAAAGAAAAATTTTAAAACTAGATTAGGTTTTTTTATTGACTTTAGAAATTATGTCAAGAAGAATAATTTTAATTATATAATAGATTTTAGAACAAGAAATTCATCCTTACGTGAAATATTAATATATAGATTTATATATAAAAAAGTAAAAAATATTATTTTCACAATACACCTGCCAAAACTTTTCTTGTATGTACCAAGACCATATTTTTTATTTAAAAAAGTATATTCAAAAGCATTAAAAAACATTGTAGTTTCTCAAGAAATTAAAACTCTTTTGAAAGAAAAACTATCATTAAATAATACGGATTTAATTTATAACGCTATAGATATAAATTTAATTAATAAACTTAAAAACGAAGATATTCTTGAGAAGGATAAATTTATATTGATAGTTGGGAGAATGAATGATGATATTAAGCAAATTGATAAATTAATTAATATTTACACAGAAACTAATTTAAAGGAAAGAAATATTAAGTTGTTTATTATGGGAAGCGGGGTTTTGACAAAAGATATAATAGACAGTGTAAAATCTAGAGGTTTAAATAATGATATTCACTTTTTGTCTTTTCAAGAGAACCCATATAAATACATGAGCAAGGCAATGTTTTTAGTTTTATGTAGTAAAATGGAAGGTTTTCCATACGTTATATTAGAGTCTTTAGCTTGTGGCAACCCAGTTATTACTTTTGATTGTAGAACAGGTCCTAGAGAAGTTATTGTGAATGAATATAATGGGTTGCTAGTTGAAGATCAGAATTTTTTAGAACTTAAGAATGCGATTAATAAATTTTTAGCAGATTCTAAATTATACGATTTTTGTAAAAGCAACACATTAAAAAGTGTTGAAAAATATGATATAAAAATAATAGCTGAAGACTGGATTCATGTTTTAGAATTAGCAAACTAATTTTTGTTTTGGTATATAATAAAAAATTACTTTTTATATTTCTATTCTATTTTGTGATATTTGAATAATGAAATCTATAAAAATTGCGATTATAACTCCTTCTGCAGGAAACGGGGGGGCAGAAAAAGCGTCAACGCTACTTTCCTTAATGCTAGATAAATTAAATTTTGAAGTCCACTTTATAGCAGCTTATGCTTTAAAAGATTTTGAGATTGGAGGTGAATTTTACTGTATTAATATTTCAAAGACATCACGATTTAATTTGTTTCAACAATTTATTGGGTTTTTAAAACTTAGAAAGTATTTAAGGAATAATAATTTTGATTTTATTGTAGATTTTAGGTCAAGAAGAAGATTTCTAATTGAATATGCTTTCTCTTACTTTGTTATTCCTAAATTTAATAACGTGATTTACACATTTCATTTACCCTTAATGTCTAAATATATTCCAAAACCATGGTTTTTATTTAGGCGTATTTATAATAACTCAAAAAAAATAGTATGCGTTTCCGAAGGGATTATGGACAGAGCAAATCGAATAGGATTAAAGAATACTCAAATTATTTTAAACCCAATAGATTTTAATTTCATAAATAGTCAAATTGAAATCGAAAAAATCTATGATTTTGAATTTATTATTGGGGTAGGCAGAATGGATGATAATATTAAACAGTTTGATCATTTAATGGAAGCATACTCAAATTCTATTTTACCAAAAAAAAATATTCATTTATTAATTTTGGGACAAGGTAGGTATCAAACCATTCTAGAAGAGTTTAAATCCAATATTTCACATAATGATAAAATACATTTTATTGGATTCCAGAAAAATCCATATAAGTATATGAATCAAGCATTGTTTTTTGTTTTATCTAGTAAGTTTGAAGGTTTTCCTTTAGTGGTTTTAGAATCTTTAGCCTGTGGAACACCAGTTGTTTCTTATGATTGTCCAACTGGTCCTAACGAAATTATCAAAAATAAGAAAAATGGGATCTTAGTGCCTCCACAGGATAAGGAAAAGTTATCTGAAGCTATTAATGTGTTTATAGAAGATCAACTTTTATATAAATATTGTAAAAGTAATACTATAAAATCGATAGAATATTTGTCTATGGAAAATATAAGTAAAGAATGGAAACTATTAATGGAAAGTAATTAGTTTTTCCTCTGCACAACCTCATAAACCTCATTCTCATCACATTTCAAGGTTTTGCTTGGGTATTTAAGTAAAAGAGCATAATCATGAGTAGCCATTAAAATAGTATTCCCATTTTTATTAATCTCTTGTAAAACTTCCATAACTTCAACGCTTGTTTGTGGGTCTAAATTACCAGTTGGCTCATCAGCTAAAATAAGTTCAGGGTTATTTAATAAAGCTCTTGCAATAGCAATACGTTGTTGTTCACCACCAGAAAGTTCATGCGGAAATTTAAAACCTTTAGTTTTCATATCAACTTTAGTTAAAACTTCTTCAACGCGGTTATTCATTTCTGTTTTATCTTTCCAACCTGTAGCTTTTAAAACAAATAATAAATTATCATTTATTGTTCTATCTGTTAGTAATTTAAAATCTTGAAAAACAACACCTAATTTTCGTCTTAAAAAAGGAATTTCTTTCTCTTTAAGTGTTTTTAAATTAAAATCTACAATATGTCCTTCGCCTTCAGTTAAGGGTAAATCACCATAAAGTGTCTTCATAAAACTACTTTTACCCGTGCCTGTTTTTCCTATTAAATAGACAAAATCTCCTTTATTAATTTCTACATTAACCTTTGAAAGTACTAAGCTTTCACCTTGAAAAATTGAAGCATCTTTTAATTGTAAAATTGGGTTTGACATAAAATCGGATAATTTTTAAGTATTGTAAATGTATTATTAAAAAGTTAAATCATAAAAGGTAACGATTAAAACTTTGCTTTATTTTCTATTAAAAATTAACATTTAATAACTCGGCTTATAATTATAGCACGATTGTTGCGTTATAGGATTTAGATTGAATTATCTTTGAACATCAAATTAAAAAACGAATCATTAATGACTAAAAAAAATATTGTTTCACTGTTTGTGGCTATAAGTTTTAGTTTTCAAATTATAGCACAACAATCTGCCACATACGCCAGTAATTTGGTTGATTATCAAAAGGCATTATCTCTATATAATAATCAACAATATTTAGCGGCTCAGTCGTTGTTTAGCAGTGTAAAAAAAACGGCTAAAGAAGAAGTTTTACAATCAGACTGTGCGTATTACATTGCTAATTGTGCTGTGAGATTAAATCAGCAAAATGCAGATCAATTAGTTGAAGATTTTGTAAAAGAATATCCAACAAGTACCAAACGAAATACTGCTTTTGTAGATGTTGCCGATTACTATTTTGAAAATTCTAAATACGCTTATGCGAGAAAATGGTATGATAAAGTTGATGAGAATGCTTTAGGACGAAAAGAAAAAGAAAAATTCTATTTTAATAATGGTTATTCGGCATTTTCTGTTAAGCAATATAAAGAGGCAAAGAAGTATTTAAGTAAAGTAGAAAGCTCACAAGAGTACGGTTCGCAAGCTAAATATTATATAGGTTTTATGGCTTATGAGGGAGATGATTATGAACAAGCTAATGCCTATTTTGATCAAGTAAGTGACCAAGAGCGTTACAAAGAAAAACTGTCTTATTATCAAGCGGATTTAAACTTCAAACTAGGGAATTTTGAAAAAGCAATAGTACTGGCTAAGGAAAGATTAGATACAAGTGATGAAACTGAAGTCTCTGAGCTTTCAAAAATTATAGGTGAAAGTTATTTCAATTTAGAAAAATATGCTGAAGCTATTCCATTTTTAACCGAGTATAAAGGGAAAAAAGGAAATAGAGAGAAAACAGGAAAATGGAATAATACAGATTATTATCAATTAGGATATGCTTATTATAAGCAAAAGGACTACGAAAAAGCTATATCTGAGTTTAATAAAATAGTAGGAGGAAGTAACTCAATTGCTCAAAATGCATATTACCATTTAGGAGAAAGTTATATCAACCTTGATAAAAAACAGGAGGCTTTAAATGCCTTTAGAAATGCATCAGAAATGGATTTCGATTTAAAAATTCAGGAAGATGCTTGGTTAAATTATGCAAAGATTAGTTATGAAATTGGTAATCCATACCAACCGACACCACAAGTTTTAGCAGGGTATTTAAATAAATATCCAAATACGAGTTACAAAGAAGAAATTGAAACCCTTTTAATAGATTCTTACATCACTTCCAAAAATTATAAAGAAGCTTTAAAACTATTGGAAGGTAAAAAGAGTTTTGAAAACAAAGTTGCTTACCAAAAAGTGGCGTTTTATAGAGGTTTAGAACTTTATAATGAAAATGATTATTTAGAAGCAGAAACCCTTTTTGATGCTTCTTTAAAAGAACCAAGAGATCCAAATTATACCGCTAGAGCAACATTTTGGAAAGCTGAAGCCGATTATAATTTAACCAATTATGATGAGGCGCTAATTGGATTTAAGCAATTTCAACAACAAGCAGAATCTTCTTCAGCACCTGAAAATGAAAATATAGATTATAACTTAGCGTACACATATTTTAAGTTGAAAAATTATGAGCAAGCTACAAAGTTTTTTAATCAGTTTATTTCTAAAAAAAGAGAAGACAAAGTTAGGTTGAATGATGCTTATTTACGTTTGGGCGATGCGCATTTTGTTTCCAGTCAATATGAAAGTGCTATTAATGCTTATGAAAATGCCATTAAACTAAACGAAATAGATTCAGATTATCCAGCTTTTCAAAAAGCGATTAGTATTGGTTATACGGGGCAATCATCAAAAAAAATAAAATCTTTAGAGAAGTTTATTTCAGATTATCCAAATTCTAAATTACGAGATGATGCGATGTATGAGCTTGGTAATTCATATGTAAAAGCAAACGAAACAGATAAAGCATTAGCGATTTATAATCGTTTAAATAATGAATATCGTATGAGTTCATTTGTCCCAAAAGCCTTATTGCGACAAGGTTTAGTTTATTATAATGCTAGTGAAAATGAAAATGCTTTAACTAAATTCAAAAAAGTTGCAAGCGATTATGCGGGTTCGCCAGAAGCTGTTCAAGCAGTTGCTACGGCGAGATTGATATATATAGATTTAGGTCGTGTAAACGAATATGCATCTTGGGTTAAAACTTTGGATTATGTTGAAGTTACCGATGCCGATTTAGATAATGCAACCTATGAAGCTGCAGAAAAACAATATTTAGATAATAATACAGATAAAGCCATCAAGCAGTTTAATGGTTATTTAAACCAATTTCCTAACGGATTACATGCATTACAATCACATTTTTATGTGGCACAATTGTATTACAAAAAAGATTTATTAGAAAATGCAGCACCACATTATAAATATATAGTTGAAACATCGCATAGTGAATATACAGAAGAAGCATTGACACGTTTATCTCAGTTTTATTTACAAAAGAAAAGTTGGAATCAGGCTATTCCGTTATTATTGAGATTAGAGCAAGAGGCAAACTTTCCACAGAATGTGGTTTTTGCACAATCTAATTTAATGAAAGCATATTATCAATTAGAAAATTACAATGATGCTTTTACATATGCAGATAAAGTGTTGGCAAGTTCAAAAATTGATAATAAAATTAAAAGTGATGCGCACGTTATAATTGCACGTTCTGCTATAAAAACTAATGATGAAGCAAAGGCAAAAACTGCATATGCCCAAGTTGAAAAAGTAGCAACAGGAGAAACTGCAGCCGAAGCTTTATATTATAATGCCTATTTTAAAAATAAAGATGGCAAGCATGAAGCATCCAACCAAGCAGTTCAAAAATTAGCCAAGGATTTTTCAGGATATCGATATTATAGTGCAAAGGGTTTAGTGCTTATGGCGAAAAATTATTATGCTTTAAATGATGCCTTTCAAGCGACTTATATTTTAGAAAGTGTCATTCAAAATTTCCCGGAATTTGATGATGTAGTTTCGGAAGCAAAAGCAGAATTAAGTAAAATAAAAACTGAAGAAGCTAAAACAAATTCATCTATTCAACCAGAAGATTAATAATCGTCAATCATAAATCGTAAATCAATACATATGCGAAAGCACATAAAAAATATATTCATAGTAGCATTTATACTAACTGCGACTATATCTTTCTCTCAAGACAGAAAAAATGATACTATAAGCACTGGTGTTATAGATGTTGTAAAACCATATACACCAACTATTTCAGATGCTTTTAAGGTGAAAGAAATTCCGTCTTTAGATGATGAAACTACCGAAACTAAAAAGATAATTAAGTACAATATTTTTTCATTTCCAGTGGCTTCAACGTTTACGCCAGCAAAAGGAAAAGCTGCTGTAGTAGAAAAAAGAGCGCCAACAAAGTTATTCGATAATTACGCAACTTTGGGCGTAGGAACTTACACCACTATTTTAGGCGAAGTATATTTAAACCATGCTATTAGCAGAACAGAAAGTGTTGGTGGTTATGTGAGTCATCATTCATCACAAGGCGGTATTGAAGGGTTGTCCTTTGATGATAATTTTTCTGACTCGAAAATTAATGTAAATTACAGTAGCCGACTAAGAGATTTGGCGTGGAATGTAGAAGGTGGTTTTCAACAACAAATGTATAACTGGTATGGAGTTCCAGAGTCTCAAATTGAACAAGCACAAGCTAATGAAATAGAAGTAGATCATTCATTTTATGATGCACATTTTGGTGGCGATATTTCTTTTGAAGATACATATATAAATTCTGGAAGTTTCTTTTTTAGACGTTTTGGTGACAATCAAGGTTCTGGAGAAAACAGGTTTATTGTGAAAGCTAGAGTAGATGTGCCGATTAATGATGTAGAAATTTCAACCGATTTTAAATTTGATTATTTAGGAGGTACTTTTGACAGAGCGTATTTCACAAATGAAGAGTTAAATTATGGTAATTTCCAAATTGGTGTTTCTCCAACTTACGAATTAAAACAAGATGATTTAACAGTTAATTTAGGTGTTTCGGCATATTATTTAAATGATAAAGAATCTGGAGATAGTAAGTTTTATATTTACCCTAACTTCACTGCAACCTATCGATTAGTTAATGATGTTTTGATAGCTTATGGTGGTATTCAAGGCGATTTAATTCAGAATTCATATTATGATTTTGCAAACGAAAACCAATTTGTATCACCAACATTATTTATATCACCAACAGACCAATTATACAATGCTTACATTGGTTTAAAAGGAAAATTATCTAGTAATATGAGTTATAATATTAGCGGAAGTTATATAGCTGATAGAAATAAAGCATTATATAAAACTAATATCATTAGAAATTTATCACCTCAAAACGATTATGATTATGGGAATTCTTTTGGAATTGTTTATGATGATATTGAGACTTTTGGTGTTGCAGGAGAAATAAATGTAGATGTAAATAGAAATTTTAAACTTGGGTTAAAAGCTGAGTATTTTAGCTATAACACAGACAATGAAGCTGAAGCTTGGAATTTGCCAGACGTAAAAGGATCCTTGTTTTTAGATTATCAGATTAATGAGCATTGGTTTGCAGGAGCCAATTTATTTTATGTAGGTGAGCGTAAAGACCAACTTGTTTTAGAGGGCACACTTATACCCGAAGACTCAATATCAAATGTGGTTTTAGATAGTTATTTTGATGCCAATGCACATTTAGGATATCATATAAATGATCAAATTTCGGTATTTGCAAAAGCTAATAATATAGCCAATAAAGCATATCAAAAATGGCAAAATTTCCCCGTGCAAAGTATTCAGTTTTTAGCGGGAGCTACTTATAAATTTGATTTTTGATATTAATATTTTTCTGAAGTTGATTCAGAAATTCATAACAATAATTTCATAAAGCGTTCTTTTAAGAGCGCTTTTTTTTATTTTTATAAAAAACAACCAATCATGAAAAAGCTAGCCATAATATTAATTGTCATATTAACAATAAGTTGTTCTACAAAACAGCAAGTAGACCTAATAGTTACTAATGGAAATGTTTATACTGTTAATAATGATTTTGATAATGCAGAGGCTTTTGCTATAAAGGAAGGGAAATTTGTTGAGGTTGGTTCAAATCAAGACATCACTTCAAAATATGAAGCTTCAAATATGGTTGATGCTAAAGGAAAAACTATAGTTCCAGGATTTATTGATGCACATTGTCATTTCTTTAGAATGGGTTTAGGAGAGCAAAGAGTAAAATTAGAAGGTACAAAAAGCTATAACGAAATCATTGAACGTCTTTTGAGTTTTCAAAAAGAAAAAAACCTCTCATTTATTACAGGAAGAGGTTGGGATCAAAACGATTGGGAAATTAAAAAATTACCAACAAAAGAAAAACTAGATTTAGTTTTTCCTAATACACCAGTTGCTATTGGTAGAGTTGATGGACATGCATTATTGGTAAATCAAGCAGCTATCAATTTAACAAGTTTAGATGAAAACACGTTTGTAGAAGGAGGAGAAATTATAAAAGAAAATGGAAAGCTAACAGGTGTGATTTTAGATAAAGCAATGAGTTTAATTTGGAATGTAATTCCTGAAGCAACAATTGAAGAAGCTACAATAGCGTTAAAAGATGCAGAACGTATTTGTTTAGATTTTGGTTTAACTACGGTTGACGAAGCTGGTTTAGAAAAAGAAATAATTCAACTTATAGATAGTTTACAGCAAGCAGGTGAATTAAAAATAAGAGTTTACGCTATGGCAAGGGCTAGCAAAGAAAACTTAGATTATTATTTAAATAAAGGAATTATTAAAACCAATAGATTAAATGTACGTTCATTTAAGTTTGTTGCAGATGGTGCTTTAGGATCTCGTGGTGCCACATTAAGAGAACCATACAGTGATAGAGCAGGACACTATGGTACATTAAGTAATAGTTTTGAAACGTTGCAAGAAACTGCAAAACGAATAGCAAATTCAGAATACCAAATGAATACACATGCTATTGGGGATTCTGCAAACCATATTGTATTAAATACTTATAAAGATGTTTTAAAAGGAAAAAATGATAGACGTTGGCGTGTAGAACATGCGCAAATTGTTTCCCCAGAAGATTTTCCTTTGTTTGATAATATTATGCCGTCTATTCAGCCAACACACGCAACAAGCGATATGTATTGGGCAGAAGATAGAGTAGGAAGTGAGCGTATTAAAAATGCATATGCTTATAAAGATTTATTAAATGTCTATGGAAAAGTGGCTTTAGGAACCGATTTTCCAGTAGAGTATGTAAGTCCGTTTTACACCTTTTATGCAGCAGTAGCTAGACAAGATTTAGAAGGTTATCCAGAAAAGGGTTATCAAATGGAAAATGCTTTAACTCGAGAAGAAACCCTAAAAGGGATGACTATTTGGGCAGCTTATTCTAATTTTGAAGAAGACGAAAAAGGCAGTATTGAAGCAGGTAAACTTGCAGATTTCATCATGTTAGATAAAAATATTATGAAGGTTCCATACAACGACATTCCTAATATAAAAGTAGAAGCGACTTATATTAGTGGGGAGAAATTATAATTAGGTTAAAGAAAGTTTCGCCAAATAATCAAAATGTTCGCCTTCTAAAATCAATTCACATTTTAAACCAAGAGTTTCGCAAGCTAATTTTAGCTTTTCAAAATCTAAATATAACCACTTCATTGGAACTTCTTTTTCGTTTTTATAGCTTAAAAAGTAATCCAGTTCTCCATAATAATTGGCGTTTGTATCCATCCAAAAACCACCATCTTCATCTTCGTACATATATTTAATATCAGATGAATCAATTAAAATCTGTCCGTTAAGTTTTAACAGGTTTTTTAAATGCGTTAAGTATTTTGAAACTTGAATTATTTCTTGAAAAATGCCAGTGCCATTCATCAATAATAAAATAGTATCAAAGGTTTCAGTTTCATCTAAAACATTTTTCACTTCAGTATGTAAAACACCACGTTGTTTAGAAACTTCAATAGCACCTTTAGAGATATCAATTGCTTTAACTTTCAAATTCTTTTTCTGTAAATATAAACTATGGCTGCCAGCACCACAGCCAACATCTAAAACTGAACCTTTACAAAGTTTTAAAGCTTTTTGCTCTAATTTTGGCATGTCTTTAAAATCGCGAAATAAATAAGGAAGAGGCAATGCATCATCATCAGAAATACTAGTTGAAGTTATTATATCTTCAGTGTAATTTCCGTTTTGGTAATCTAATAAAGCTTTTCCAAAAAGGTCTTTCATTTTTATGTTATTTCGAGACTTTTAAGTCGTAGCAATTTGTTAAGTTATAGTTTTAATATTGAAGATTACTTCAGTCATATTTACTTCGTAATGATGAAAAATACTATTTTTACACCATGCAAGACATCATTAATAATCTTCCAAAGCTCGCCAAAGATAAACATAACGAGAATAAAAAATTCTTCGCGAAGTTAAAAAATAAACCACCAAAAGATTTAGATTATACTATGCAAGAATTGCATGAGGAAGAATTTAAGAGAACAGATTGTTTAGAATGCGCTAATTGCTGTAAAACTACAGGGCCTTTATTTACAGATAAGGATGTGGATAGAATTGCAAAGCATTTTAGGATGAAAACGCAGCAATTTATTAATCAATATTTACGTGTTGATGAGGAGAATGATTATGTCTTACAAAGTTTACCGTGTACTTTTTTAGGAGCAGATAATTATTGCTCAATTTATGAGGTACGTCCAAAAGCGTGTAGAGAGTTTCCGCATACCGATAGAAAAAAGTTTCAGCAAATTTCAAATTTAACATTAAAAAATGTAGCTATTTGTCCAGCAGCATTTAACATTGTTGAAGCCATGAAAAAACGAATAAAATAATTATATTTAAAACAAAAACTCATTTATTGGAAGCTATTTTAAATTACTTCGAAAACATTCCTCCTTTACATCGAGCTATAATTATAATTGGAGGTTTAACCTTATTTTGGATTATTGAAGGTATTGCTCCTTTGTTTGGAGGTAAATATAAAAAGTTGAATCATGCTGTTCCAAACATATTTTTCACAATAACAACGGTATTAGTTAATCTTCCTTTGGCATTTTTGTTTTTAAAATCATCAGATTGGGTTATGGCAAATAATTTTGGGATTCTAAATTGGCTTCCTGGTATACCATTGTGGTTATATACAATTTTGGGGATACTTTTAATAGATTTTATAGGCGCCTATTTACCACATTTAATAGAACATAAAGTTAAACCACTTTGGAAGGTACATTTAGTACATCATTCAGACCATAATGTTGATACAACTACAGCAAACAGACATCACCCAATAGAGAGTATTATTCGCTATGTATTTACCTTAGCAGGTATTTTTATTATTGGTACACCAATAGCTTTGGTTTTTCTTTATCAATCCTTATCCATTGTTGCTACTCAGTTTAATCATGCTAATATTAAATTACCCAAAAAATTTGATAAAATATTAAGTTATGTAATTGTATCTCCAGATATGCATAAGGTACACCATCATTATAAGTTACCATTTACCGACTCAAACTATGGAAATATTTTTTCGATTTGGGATAGATTACTAGGAACTTATATGGAACTTGATACCGATAAAATTATATATGGTGTTGATGTATTTCCTGATGAAAAAGAAAATGGAGAAATTTGGAGTTTGCTAAAACAGCCATTTCAGAAATATAAAAATCAACCATAAAGCCAAATTAATTTTGAAACAATCTATTATTTTAATTGTAGCTATAATTTTAATGAACTGTAAGCAAAAAGAAGTTGATATTCAAGGACACAGAGGATGCCGAGGATTACTACCCGAAAACTCGCTTCCTGCTTTTAAAAAAGCTATAGAACTAGGTGTTAATACCCTTGAAATGGATTTGGCAATCTCTAAAGATAATAAAGTTGTTGTGTCGCACGAACCCTTTATTGATAGAACTTATTGTTTAGATTTTAATGGTGAAGAAATTTTAAAAGAAGACGCTTTAAAGTATAAGCTGTATCAAATGGATTATGACTCTATTAAGTTGTTTGATTGTGGTTCAAAATTGCATAAACGTTTTCCGAATCAGGAAAAAATGAAAGTTTACAAACCACTTTTAAGCGAAGTGTTTTTGCTTTCAGAAGATATAAACCCAAATATAAAATATAATATTGAAATAAAATCGGAACCTGAATTCGATAATATTTATACGCCAGAACCTAAAGAATTTGTAAGTTTAGTTTTAAATGAAATTAATAAATACAAGGTTTTTAATAGAACAAATTTACAGTCGTTTGATGTACGTGTTTTAGAAGAAATTAAAAAGCAAGCACCAACAATGGCTGTTGCTTTGTTGGTAGATGAAAATGAATTGATTGATGGTAAATTAAAAGAATTAAGTTTTAAACCCGAAATTATAAGTCCATATTTTAAACTGCTTTCTAAAGAAGAAGTAGAAAGGTATCAAAAAGAAAATTATCAAATAATTCCTTGGACAGTAAACCAGGCTAAAGACATGCAAAAAATGTTGGATTTTAAAGTAGATGGTATTATTACTGATTATCCAGACGTGTTAATAGATGTTTTAAAATAAAATTTCTTGTCCTTATTACGGAGGCATGATCTATTAATTATTCATAAATCAAATACTTTTCACGAGTTTGTTTAAAAGTTTCCAAGCCTTCTTTCCAAGTTGCTTTAATTTCGTATTCGTTTAAACCAGCTTCAATTTGCTGTTGTAGTTTTTTTGTTCCAGCAAGTTTAGTGAAAAACGCATTAAAAAACTTTTCATTTGGAGCGTATTGTTTATTAGCCTTGTAAAATTCAATTAGCCATTTTAAATTAAGTGAATTCAAGCTTTTTTCATTTGATAAATCATAACCATGACAAGCTTTATCTTGATGTTTTGGGTGTTTTGCACCTTCGTTTGGTTCTGGTGTAAATTCGTAAGTATGTCTTTTTAAGTAATAATATGGAGAACCTACAACTTGAAATTGTTTGTTTGTACCTCTTCCAATACTCACATTTGTGCCTTCAAAAAAACATAAACTAGGATATAGATTTATAGCCTTATCGTTTGGTAAATTTGGTGAAGGTTTTATAGGTAAATTATAATTAGTATTATGAGTGTAATGTTTTACTGGAATAACAGTAAGCGCACATTGAACATTATTTTTCAACCATTTTTCACCGTTTATCATTTTTGCATATTCGCCAATGGTCATGCCATGAACTACAGGAATTGGATGCATGCCAACAAAACTTGTGTGTTCCATTTCTAAAATTGGTCCATCAATATAGTGTCCGTTTGGGTTTGGTCTATCAAGAATAATTAAGGGAATATTAGCTTCGGCACAAGCTTCCATAACATAATGTAAAGTCGAAATATAAGTGTAAAAACGAGCACCTACATCTTGAAGGTCAAATACCATAACATCTATTTGCATAATACCCTTATTAATATCGCTTTCGTATTTTTTAGTTTCTTTTATTTGCTCGAGTTTTGGTTTTTTATTGTCTCCATAAAGTGATACAATTGGCAATCCTGTTTTAGAATCTATGCCATCTTTTACTTTTTCACCAGCATCAGCAGTGCCACGAAAGCCATGCTCAGGAGAAAGAACTATAGATATATTTACCTTTAAGGAAAGTAAAGAATCTACTAAATGGGTGTATTTGTTATTGCGAGATGCTTCAAGCGACGAGGCAATCTGTTTCTCGATAAGGCTGCTTTGGTTTGCAACAACTCCAACTCGTTTGTCTTTTAGTAGCGGTAAATATTTTTCAATTTGATTTGCACCAACAACAATAGAACTGTCATCCTGAACTTGTTTTAGAATTTCATCTTTTTTAGTAACTTCAGTATTCTTTGTTTTAGCTTCAGACTTAGATAAGTTTGCACAAGAAATCATGACTAAAACAAATAATAAAACTGTATTTTTGAAAACATTAAACCTCATTATATAATTTGAATTACGAGTATTTTATAGCAAAACGCTTAATTGGCAGTAAAGCGTATAAAAGTAGTATATCGGCACCAATAATAAAAATTGGTATTGCTGCAATTGCTATTGGTATTGTGGTTATGATGATTGCAATTGCAACAGGTATTGGCTTACAACAAAAAATACGCGATAAAGTAGTAGCATTTAATGGCCACGTAACTATTACAAATTACGATAGTAATAACTCACAAGAAAGTGTTTTTCCAATCTCTAAAAAACAAGAGTTTTATCCAGAATTTAAATCAGTTGAGGGTGTTAGTCATATTCAAGCTGTAGCAACTAAATTTGGTATAATACGTACCGAAACAGATTTTGAAGGCGCTATTTATAAAGGGGTTGGTAAAGATTATAATTGGCAGTATTTTAAAGAGTTTTTGATAGAAGGGAGACTTCCAAATTTTGATAAAAAGTGGAGTGAAGAGGTTTTAATATCTCAATACTTGGCTAATAGATTAGGCTTTAAATTAGGAGAAGATTTTCAAATGATTTTCGCAAAAGACGACCCCGAAAAACTTCCTAATTATGTTAAATGTAAAATAGTTGGTATTTATAGCTCAGGATTTCTAGACTTAGATAAACAATATTTAATAGGCAATATTCGGCATGTACAACGCATCAATAAGTGGGATGAAGACCAAATAGGTAATTTTGAAGTTTTTTTAGATGATTATTCTCAAATACAGCAAAAAGGTGTTGAGATTTATCAAAACACACCATCAACATTTAACACACAAACCGTAACCGATAAATACTATTCAATTTTTGAATGGATTAAAATATTCGATAAAAACACCTATGGTATTATAGGCATCATGATACTTGTTGCTGGTATTAACATGATTACGGCGCTATTGGTTTTAATATTAGAACGCACCCAAATGATAGGTATTCTAAAAGCCTTAGGTAGTAATAATTGGAGCATACGTAAACTGTTTTTATACAATGCATCATACCTTATTTTGTTAGGTCTTTTTTGGGGAAATATTCTTGGTTTAGGATTGCTTTTTGCTCAAAAATATCTTAAACTTTTTCCATTAGATCCCAATGTTTATTATGTTGCAGAAGCTCCAGTATATATAAGTTTTGGCTATATTTTAGCTTTAAATATCGGCACACTTATTTTATGTTTGCTTATGCTTTTGATTCCGTCTTACATCATCACTAAAATTTCACCTGTAAAAGCAATTCGGTTCGATTAGGAGGTTTTGGGAGTTACCCTAAAAAAGGGTCGGGCTTTATATTACAATCTTTTTAATCGTACCTCATAAAAAGGATTTCCATTTCAATCCCTAACTCGCATAATAACTAACTTTTAACATTTAACGAATACCTTTTTAGTATTTTTGAATGAACAAAAGCTATTATGGAATACGCTAAAAACATATTAGAAACAATAGGTAATACACCACTTATAAAACTCAATAAGCTTACAAAAGAATTGCCGTGTTTAGTATTAGCAAAATACGAAACCTTTAACCCAGGAAATTCTACAAAAGATAGGATGGCGGTTAAAATGATTGAAGATGCAGAGGCAGATGGTCGCCTAAAACCAAGTGGAACTATAATTGAAGGTACTTCAGGAAATACAGGTATGGGTTTAGCATTAGCCGCTATCGTAAAAGGTTACAAATGTATTTTTGTAATTAGCGATAAACAATCTAAGGAAAAAATAGATATACTTAAAGCATTAGGAGCAGAAGTTGTGGTTTGCCCAACAGATGTAGAGCCTACAGATCCACGTTCATATTATTCAGTCTCTAAACGATTAGGAGAAGAAACACCAAACTCATGGTATGTAAATCAGTACGATAACCCAAGTAACACAAAAGCGCATTATGAGACTACAGGTCCAGAAATTTGGAAACAAACCGATGGTAAAATTACCCACTTTGTAGTTGGTGTTGGTACCGGTGGAACTATTTCGGGTGTTGGTAAATATTTAAAAGAACAAAATCCAGATATTAAAATTTGGGGTGTGGACACTTATGGAAGTGTGTTTAAGAAATATCATGAAACAGGTGTTTTTGATAAAAATGAAATTTACCCATACGTTACAGAAGGTATTGGTGAAGATATTTTACCAGCAAATGTAGATTTTTCAATTATTGATGGATTCACAAAAGTAACCGATAAGGATGCTGCTATTTATACTCAAAAGTTAGCTAAAGAAGAAGGAATGTTTTTAGGAAATTCAGCAGGTGCTGCAATAAAAGGCGTATTACAATTACAAGAACATTTTACTAAAGATGATGTTGTGGTCGTTTTATTTCACGACCACGGAAGTCGTTATGTTGGTAAAATGTTTAATGACGATTGGATGCGTAAAATGGGATATAAAGAATAGATTTTTTATATTTCGTTTTAATCATTATAAATTCAATTTATCGTTCTATTATAAATAATTGTAGTCCAAGATTTTTAAAGTAGATTAGTAATTGTAAATTTGAGTTGAAAAATAATTTCCAGTATTTATTGGGAATTTCTATTAAAATTATCATTCCCTAGAAATGGGAATCCAATAAAATAAATTGCATGAAACTTGTATTATCGCCTGCAAAATCTTTAGATTTTGAAACTGAATTACCAATAAAACAACATACAGAAGCTCAGTTTTTAAAACAATCTGAGCGTTTAAATAAATTACTCAAAAAAAAATCTGCTAAAAGTTTATCTAAACTCATGAGTATTTCTGATGCGCTTGGGCAATTAAATTACGAGCGTAATCAATCTTGGGAATTACCTTTTACAACCAAAAATTCAAGACCAGCAGTTTATGCTTTTAATGGTGATGTATATAGAGGTTTAGATGCTTATACTATTCCTCAAGAAAAAACAGAAAAATTACAAGACACTGTCCGAATTTTATCTGGTTTATACGGTTTACTTAAACCAACCGATTTAATGCAGCCTTACCGTTTAGAAATGGGGACAAAACTTCCTGTAGGTAAAAACAAAAATCTTTACGAATTCTGGAAAAAAGATATTACTAAAGCATTAAACGAAGAGTTAGAAGAAGATGAGTTGTTCTTAAACTTAGCTAGTAACGAGTATTTTAAAGCTATTGATACTAAAGTTCTAAAAGTACCTGTAGTAACAGCAAATTTTAAAGATTTTAAAAACGGAGAATATAAAGTTATTTCATTTTTTGCTAAAGAAGCCCGCGGATTAATGGCACGTTATATTATTGATACAAATGCGAAAAATATTGACGATTTAAAAGGGTTCAATTATGAAGGCTATAATTTTAGCGAGCCAATGTCTGCCAAAAACGAATTAGTTTTTATAAGATAACACTTATTTTGTATTATTGTAAAAACAGTTTTTAATGCCTTATTACCTTATATTAATCCTTCAAGGATATTGTATATATCATATGTACAAAAATAGAAACCCTTATTATTGGGCATTTTTAATCATGTTTGTACCAGTAGTTGGTTGCATTATATACTTAATAACACAAGTCTACAATAAAAGAGATGCCGAAAAAATAACTTCGGAAATTACTAGTATAATAAACCCTACTAAAAAGGTTCGAGACCTAGAGAAACGATTAGAGTTTTCAGAAACCTACCAAAACCAATTAAATCTTGCAGATGCTTATTTAGAAATAAAAGATTATGAGCATGCTATTCCGCATTACATAGAAACTTTGCGAGATAAGTCTCAAAATAATTTTTATGCGACAACACAACTCATAGAGGCTTATCTAAATATTGAAGATAGTGATAACGTTATTTTATATGCTGAAAAAATTAAAGACCACCCAGAGTTTAAAAAATCTAGAACACAATTTTTATATGGTTTAGCATTAGAGCGTACTGGTAAAATTGATGAAGCCGAAAGTAATTTAAGGCAAATAGATATTAGATATTCTTTTTATGAAGAACGACTTATACTCGCTAAGTTTTTATTAAGTATAAAAAAAGAAGAAGATGCCAAAGAGATTTTAAACGAGATTAGCAAAGAATCTCAACACATGACAAAACCCAATAAACGTATATATAGAACAACTACTTTAGAAGTAGAGAAGCTATTAAAAGAGTTAAATTAAATTATTTAGGAGTGGCTTTGCTTGCAATTCCAATTTTTGTTTCTATTGAGCGTCTTTTTTTAATTCGTGGCCGTCTAGCTCCAAAAGTACCTCTGTTAATTTTTCCGCGTTTTGTTTTTTTATCGCCTTTTCCCATAGTTTTTAGTATTTTTAGTTTCTTTTAAAATACAAAATTTAACATAAAATTCCAAGTAAAAGCGTGTTCAAACACAAACATCCTTATAAACCATTTATTAAAAACGATACTACAAAGCTCATAGTGGGTACTTTGCCGCCACCAAGATTTTCAACAGGAGAGCTATTAGAAAAAGATGTTAATTTTTGCTACGGAAGTTATTACAACTCACTTTGGTTGTTTATTGATAAAATTCATAATTTAAATTTGAGGTATGATAACTCCAAAGAAGCTATTGAAGAACGTAAACAATTTTTAATACAACAAAAAATAGGTGTTTGCGATATTGTTGATAGTTGCGAACGGGATAAAATTGATGCTTCAGATTTGGGTATGAAAAACATAAAACTTCGTAATTTAATTGGTTATTTAAAGCAATATCCAAATATAGATACATTGTTATTTACAGGTGGAAATAGCAAAAACGGACCCGAATATTTTTTTAGAAAACATATAAAGGAATATAATTTAAAGCTAGAATTAGTATCAAATGAAGTTCCTAGAATCCACGAGTTTGAAATGCCCGTCATAGCGAGCGTATCGAAGCAATCTGTAAACCCAAAACGAATAATCAAAACAGTTTCATTAACATCAGGTTCTGGAGCTGCCAATATTTCAATAAGCAGGATTCCTTTATATAAACAGTTAAAAGCTAAAAACCCAAAATTCAACACGTTTGATTTTCGGGTGATGCAGTATAGTGAGTTTTTTAGTCAGTCAGTTAATAAATAATTTCCAAAGAACCTTTTATTTTATAATAATAATAATAATTTAAAATATATAAATGGTTTGTAAGTTTCGCATTAACTTTTTATTCTACTCTTTCATAAACTGTAAAATAATTTAGTATTATCTGGCCATCTTGTAGTATTTCATTTTTAGCATATCCAATCTTTAAAGTGTTATTAGAGTTACTAAATTCAAATATAACAGGAGTTTCATCAGTAGTGTAAACATTTACAGAATCATATAGAAAAGTAATTATAATGTTATAGCCTCATTTGTATTTTTTTTCCAATTACCAGATATAAAAATAGGATTAGACAACTTTTTGCATACACCTTCTAATTCCTCAAATAGTTCAATATTTAATGAGCCATCATTAAAGTAAGAATATCTTGAGTTTTTATTACAATCATAAATATCATACTCTACAAAATGATTGTTATTAAAGGTTTCTCCATGTTTTATTGGTTTCCAAACTCCTATTAAAGGGTCAAAATCATTACTTGATGAACATGATAGTATTAATAATAGAATTAAAATTCCAATTAATATATTTTGCTTTTTCATTTAGTAAAATTCATTTTATAACAACTATATATTAAGGTATTTGTTAAACGAAGGTAGCCGAAATATTTCACAAAGTTAATTATTCTCAATGTCACTAATATGATGCTCTAAAGCCTTTACTGATATTTGAATTTCCCAAATTAAAAAGGCTAAGGAAAATATTAATAAAATTAGTGCTAAACCAAATACCCATACTGCAATAGCATGCTGTTCTATGTAAATTAAAAACATAGTTAGCACACAAAGTAGTAAACTGGTAATGCCAAAAATTTGCATAGAACGTGTTAAGTATAAGCGTTTTTTAATGTTTTTAATTTGCTTAATTAACTGCTTATCTTTTTTTTCTAAATACTTGTCATGCAAGTTTCTTACTACTGCCGCGTAAGCTAGAAATCTATTGGTATAGGCTAGCATTATTAAAGATATTGCCGAAAATAAGAGTGCTGGTGTAGTTAATGTTAATTGTTCCATTAATTTTTAGTTTATCCAAATTTAGTCAACTTTATAATTTTATTGCCTGTAATTTATGTAAAAATTTTATTACATTAGTTGCATGCAAGAAGATTTTCTACATTATATATGGGAACACAAAAAGTTTCAAATTAATAATTTAAATACTACAAATAACGAAACAATATCTATAAGTCATGTAGGGCAACACAATTTAAATTCGGGACCAGATTTTTTTAATGCTCAGCTTAAAATAAGTGAACAACTCTGGGCTGGAAATGTTGAGATTCATGTAAAATCATCCGATTGGTTTTTGCATAATCACGAACAAGATAAAGCTTACGATAATGTTATTTTACATGTAGTTTGGGAACACGATACAGAAGTTTTTACAAAAAACAACACACCAATACCAACATTGCAAATAAAAGATTTCACAGATGTTTCAATTTTAAATAATTATGAAAGGCTTTTTTCTAAG
Organism: Flaviramulus basaltis; assembly: GCF_900114265.1. Classification (GTDB taxonomy): domain Bacteria; phylum Bacteroidota; class Bacteroidia; order Flavobacteriales; family Flavobacteriaceae; genus Flaviramulus; species Flaviramulus basaltis. The sequence goes on along the minus strand of NZ_FPKV01000002.1, from coordinate 938,370 downwards.
CAAAACAAATGGATTAATTGTGAAAACGATTTTGCTATGGTTGATGAGTTTCTTTTAAATAATTGGCTTGAACGTTTGTATTTTGAGAGGTTAGAACAAAAATTTCAACTTATTGAAACACTTTTAAAAGAATCAAAAAACGATTGGGAAGCCGTTTTGTTTAAAATGCTTGCTAAAAACTTTGGGCTTAAAGTTAATGGTGAATCTTTTTTTAGCTTAGCAAGGTCAATTGATTTTTCAATTATAAGAAAAACACAATCAAATCAACAAACATTAGAGGCTTTGTTATTTGGGCAATCTGGTTTGCTAGAACAAGATATTGAAGAGGCATATTATTTAAGCTTAGTAAAAGATTATCAATTTTTAAAACAAAAATTTAAGCTAGAAAACAATCAAGTTTTGCCTTTGCAGTTTTTTAGATTAAGACCACCTAATTTCCCAACCATAAGAATATCACAATTAGCAAGTTTATATAATCAACATCAAAATTTATTCTCAAAAATTATTGAATCAAATTCTTTAGATGATTTTTATGAGTTATTTAGAGTATCGACTTCTAATTTCTGGAAAACACATTACACGTTTCAAAAAGAATCAAAAGCTTCTGTAAAATCTCTAACGAAACCGTTTGTCGAATTGTTATTAATCAATACCATTCTTCCTATAAAATTCTGTTATTCCAAACAAAAAGGAGAGGATATTGATGATTTAATAATTAAAATGGGAACAGGAATTCATTCAGAAAAGAATAGCATAATCACAGCATTTAATAATTTAAAGAAGGTTTCGAATTCTGCATTAGATTCGCAGGCTCTAATTCAACTTAAAACTGAATACTGCAATAAAAATAAATGCTTAAAATGTGCTATTGGCAACGCATTTTTAAACAAATAAACTTTTAAACAAATAAACTATGTGCTAACTTGCGGCATGAACATTTTCTATAAGCCTTTATTATTTTTTCAAAAGCATGGGTATTATGTTTGTCAGCGAATTGCTGATAGATTAGGTATTAGAGCTAAAGTGGTTCGCACTTCGTTTATGTATTTAACCTTTGTAACCGTTGGCTTTGGCTTTGCGTTATATCTGTTTTTAGCTTTTTGGATGCGAATTAAAGATTTGGTATATACAAAACGCTCGTCTGTTTTTGATTTATAATTTATGAGTAATCCAATAATCCGATTTTTTAGAACTAAAATTTATACAGCAGTCTTTTTATTGATTGCTATTTTATTTATAGGCGTTATTGGTTATAAAATGATTTCTGGCTATTCATGGGTAGATGCTGTTTACATGACAGTTATTACTATGACAACGGTTGGTTTTGGGGAGGTTGTTCCGCTTGATGAAAACTCTAAAATTTTCACCATATTTTTAATTTTGGCAAGCGTTGTAATAATGGGTTATGCATTATCCATTATAACTGAATATATTTTGAGTAAAAACAATATTGAAGAATTAAAACACAAAAAGATGCAAAAAAATATTGATAGCTTTAAAGGCCATGTTGTTATTTGTGGCTATGGAAGAAATGGCAAGCAGGCAGCAAGAAAGCTATTAGCTTATAAAAAGCAGTTTGTGATTATTGAAAAAAATAAAGAAGTAGAAGAACGCCTCCAGATAGACGGAGTGCCTTACGTTATAGGAAATGCAAACGAAGATGAAACATTATTATTAGCTGGTGTAAATCGAGCTTCGTGTTTTATTTCAGCATTACCAAACGATGCAGATAATTTGTTTGTAGTACTATCAGCAAGACAATTAAATAGTTCTATCAATATTATAAGTCGTGCTTCTCAAGAATCTTCTTATGATAAATTAAAATTCGCTGGTGCAAATAATGTTATCTTACCAGATAAAATTGGAGGAGATCATATGGCATCTCTTGTAGTTGTTCCTGGTTTAATGGAATTTATTGATAATCTTTCAATAGTAGGGAAATCTAATATTAATATTGAAGAGATTGCTGTTGAAAAGTTATACAATACAAAATCTGCCAGAACTATTAAAGATCTAGATTTAAGACGTAAAACTGGCTGTACAGTAATAGGTTACAAAGATGAAAATGGTGAGTATATAGTAAATCCTGAGGCTGAATTAGAGTTAGCATCTAATTCAAAAATAATAGTTTTAGGTAGGCCAGAACAAATAGCAGCTTTAAATTCTGAATATAATATCGATTAGGAGAATTATCTATTTTAACTAACAATGTTTTAAAAAATCAATTTTTTTTAGCATCTTGCCGTTTTTAATAAATATTCTCTAATAAAAACTAACTAATTTCAAATTCTTATGAAGAAATATCTTCTTTCAATTCTAACTATAATATTTCCTGTATTAACTTTTGCTCAAGAAGCTACTGAGGTTGGAATAGATCAAAAAATAGATCAAGCTTTTAAACCAGTTTCAGATTTTTTCTCAAATATTATTTTTTTCCAAGTAGCTGGTACCCCTTTTGTATTAATACTATTGGTATTTAGTGCTGCATTTTTTACTATCTATTTTGGTTTCCCAAACATAAGATTCTTTTGGAAGGCTATAAATACTGTTAGAGGTAAATATGAAGATATTGAAAAGCACGGTGCAAAAGAACTTTATGGTGAAGGAGGTATTGCGCAAGGTCAAGATTTAACTAATGTTGATATTGAAGACCATTTGGTTAGTATTAAAGATGAATTAGCTATTGATGGAGATATTGTAGATACTATAAGAGATGAAAGTTCTGATGGGGAAGTAAGTCACTTTCAAGCGTTAGCAACAGCTGTATCAGGAACAGTTGGTAATGGTAATATCGCAGGTGTAGCATTAGCTATAGCACTTGGTGGACCAGGAGCAACTTTTTGGATGATTATTTGTGGTTTACTAGGTATGTCAACAAAATTTGTAGAATGTACTTTAGGAGTTCAATATAGAGATGTTGGAGAAGATGGGACGGTTTATGGAGGGCCAATGTATTATCTGAAAAAAGGATTAAAAGAAAAAGGATTTGCTACGCTTGGTAAAGTAGCAGCAGTCTTATTTGCTATATTTTGTATTGGCGGATCATTTGGAGGCGGTAATGCGGCTCAATCTAACCAAGCAACTATTGTATTAAAAGATTTATTAGGATTACAAAGTACAGGAGCAGGATTCTGGATAGGTGTTGTATTAGCAATCACAGTGGGTATTATTATTATTGGTGGTATTAAAAGAATTGCTTCTGTCACAGAAAAAGTAGTACCATTTATGGCGATACTATATATAATGTGTTGTCTATATATAATTTTAAGTAATTTTACACTTATTGATGATGCTATTAGTTTAATTTTTAGAGAAGCTTTTAATCCTAAAGCAATAGGTGTTGGTGGATTTATTGGGGTGTTGTTAGTAGGTTTTAAAAGAGCAGCGTTCTCAAATGAAGCAGGTGCTGGTTCAGCATCAATTGCTCACTCTGCTGTAAGAACAAAATATTCAGCTAGTGAGGGTTTAGTAGCATTACTAGAGCCTTTTATTGATACCGTTGTAATATGTACAATGACTGCACTTGTGATTATTATATTTAATTTTGGAGGCTTCTTCGAGTATGGGGATGTTACAGGACAAGGCGTAGCTATAATAAATGGAGAATCTTTTGAAGGAGCAGGTATAACTGCTAAAGCATTTGCAGAATATATTCCTTTTTCTAATGTATTTTTAACCATTGCAGTAGTGTTATTTGCGGTTTCAACAATGATTTCATGGTCTTATTATGGTTTGCAATCTTGGAAATATTTATTCGGAAGAGGTAAAGTGGCAGATTTAACATACAAAATTCTATTTTTAACATTTGTGGTTATTGGAGCAGCAGCAAGTATGAAATCTATTTGGGATTTCTCTGATGCTATGATATTTGCTATGGTATTCCCTAACATGGTTGGTTTATTCTTATTATTTCCAGTTGTTAAAAAACAATTGAAGCGTTATCTGGATGCTATCAAGCTAAAGTATGATGCAATAGAAGACTAAATAGTTAAAAGAAAATAATATATGAAATCCCATTTCACGTTTACTAAACAACAACGAAATGGGATTTTTTTATTGGTATTTATTATAATCATTTTGCAATGTGTTTACTTTTTTGTCGATTTTACTTCTAGTGACATAGAAGTTGATAAAGAAGAATTGTCAAAATTTCAAAAAGATATAGATTCACTTAAATTAGTTAAGTTAGAAGCATCTAAACCAAAAACATTTCCTTTCAATCCAAATTATATTTCAGATTACAAAGGTTCTACTTTAGGAATGACTAATGAAGAAATTGATAGGTTACTAGCTTATAGAAAGCAAAACAAGTGGATTAATTCAATAAAACAATTTCAAGAAGTTACTCAAATATCCGATTCACTTTTAGATAAAATTTCTCCATACTTTAAATTTCCAGAATGGCTAAATAATTCTGAGCCTAAAAATTCTAATTCAACGTATAATAATAATAATAATAATAATAATAATTCAAAATCATTTGTTCAAAAACAAGATTTAAATACGGCAACAGTTAAAGAATTACAAAAGATAAATGGAATTGGTAAATATTATTCTGAGCGTATTATAAAGTTTAGAAATACATTTAAAGGTGGTTTTATAGCAGATGTTCAATTACAAGATGTATACGGTTTAACCCCAGAAGTTATTGAGAAAATAACCCAACAGTTTACAGTAAAAACCCCTAGAGTAATTCAAAAATTAAATTTAAATAAAATCACAATAGATGAGTTAGTGACCATTCAGCATATAGATTACAATTTGGCACATGAAATAATAGAACAACGACAACTAAAAGAAGGTTTTAAGTCTATAAATGAATTAACAAAAGTTAAAGACTTTCCTATAAATAAAATCGAGATAATTAAATTATATTTGTTTCTTGAAAAAGAAAATAGATGAATAGTATGTACTTCACTGAAGAGCATAATCTTTTTAGAAAAAGCCTTCAAGATTTTTTACAAAAAGAAGTTGTTCCACACATTGAAACTTGGGAGAAAACAGGAAATATCGACAGGTTTATTTGGAAAAAATTTGGAGATATGGGCTTTTTTGGGATTAATTACCCCGAAGCCTATGGAGGTTTAAATTTAGATTTATTTTACACCGTTATACTACTTGAAGAACTTCAAAAAATAAATTCAGGTGGTTTTGCAGCAGCAATTTGGGCGCATGTATATTTAGCGATGACGCATTTAAATGTTGAAGGTGACGAAACCATAAAACAAAATTATTTAGCACCTAGTATTTCTGGAGATAAAATAGGATGTCTCTGTATTACAGAACCTTTTGGGGGAAGTGATGTAGCAGGTATGCGAACTACGGCTGTTAAAAATGGTGATCATTATATTATAAACGGTTCAAAAACATTTATTACTAATGGTGTTTATAGTGACTATCTTGTAGTTGCCGCTAAAACAAATCCAGAATTAGGTAATAAAGGGATTAGCATATTTTTAATTGATAGAGATATTAAAGGTGTATCTGCTACCAAACTAGATAAGTTGGGTTGGAGAGCATCAGATACTGGAGAAATAGCATTCGATAATGTTAAAGTGCCAATTGGAAATTTAATGGGAGAAGAAAATAAAGGCTTCTCTTATATTATGCACCACTTTTCTTTAGAGCGATTAATAATGGGTATTAATGCTCATGCACGTGCAGAATATGCTTTAGAATATGCTTTACAATACATGAGTGAGCGTCAGGCCTTTGGGAAAACAATAGATAAATTTCAAGCGTTAAGACATAATATTGCCGATTTATATACCGATATGGAAATGTGTAAAGAATTTAATTATTCGGTAGCATATCGATTAAATAAGGATGAATATGTGGTAAAAGAAGCAACTATGTCTAAGCTAAGATCTACAAAAATGGCAGACGAGGTTATTTACCAGTGTCTTCAATTTTTAGGAGGTTATGGTTATATGGAAGATTATCCAATGGCAAGATTATTACGCGATAGTAGGTTAGGACCTATTGGTGGAGGAACTTCAGAGATTCTTAGAGAGATTTTGGCAAAGATTATTATTGATAAAAAGGAGTATAAACCAGCCACTTAAAAAAATATCAGTTGATAATTGCTAATTATAAATTACTTTTTATATTTGCAAACTGAAAATCTAAAAGAGAGGAGGTTAAGACACTATGTTAATAATACCAATTAAAGAAGGAGAAAATATAGATAGAGCGCTAAAGCGTTTTAAAAGAAAGTTTGATAAAACTCAAACAAAACGTCAGTTACAAACTCGTAAGCAGTTTAACAAGCCTTCAGTTTTACGTAGAGCACAAATACAAAAAGCGCAATACATACAAGGATTAAGAGATGCAGAAGATGTATAACTAAATCTGAATAAATTAAAATCCCACTTTAAGTGGGATTTTTTTTGCTTAAAAATCAAATAAAAGTTTGTATTTTTAGCTTTATAAACATTGCTCCAAAAATGTCATTCCAATCATTTACAGATTATTTACTCTTAGAGAAAAACTATTCAGCATTAACTGTAAAAGCATATCAAAATGATTTGGAAGATTTTTCAGAATTTATAAATACTGAGTATGAAACAGCTTCAATTAATAAGGTAAATTATTCTCAAATAAGAAGTTGGATAGTTCTATTGGTGGAAAGCGGATTAGCAAATCGAAGCATCAATAGAAAAGTATCTGCACTTAATACATATTATAAATTTCTTTTAAAAGTTGGAGATATTAGTTTAAATCCATTAGCAAAGCACAAAGCATTAAAAATAAGTAAAAAAATACAAGTACCATTTTCTGAAACTGAAATTGAAATGGTGTTAGATGATTTAAATTTTGGCGAAGATTTTGAAAGCGTTCGTAACAAATTAATTATAGAACTATTTTATTCAACAGGTATACGAAGAATAGAACTTGTAGATTTAAAATTAATAAGTATAGATTTTGATAATAAAACGTTAAAAGTTTTAGGGAAGAGAAATAAAGAGCGAATTGTACCGTTATTAAAATCTGTAATGCAAACAACTAATAAGTACTTAATTCTTAGAAGTGAACTAGACAACATTTTAGACGATGAAAGTTTATTTTTAACAAAAAAAGGAGTTAAAATTTATGAAACACTTGTTTACAGAATAATAAATGATTATTTTAGTTTGGCATCTTCAAAAGTTAAAAAGAGTCCACATATACTTAGGCATTCTTTCGCAACTCATTTATTAAATCAAGGTGCAAGTTTAAATGCTGTAAAAGAACTTCTTGGTCATTCTAGTTTAGCTGCTACACAAGTTTATACACATAATAGTATAGCAGAGTTGAAAAAAGTGCATATAAATGCACACCCAAGAAGTAAGAAATAGTTTTAAGTTATTGTCTAACCAAAAAAAACAGTAGTATGAAAGTAAACACCCAATCCGTAAATTTTAATGCAGATCGAAAATTAATAGATTTTATTCAGAAGCGTATGGATAAATTAGACCTGTTTTATGATAAAGTGATTAAATCAGATGTTTTTTTAAAAGTTGAAAACACAAGTGAAAAGACAAATAAAATATTTGAAGCCAGAATAAGTGTACCAGGTGATAGTTTAGTAGTAAAAAAACAATGTAAAAGTTTTGAAGAAGGTGCAGATATGGCAATTGCGTCCCTTGAAAGACAGTTAAAAAAGCGAAAAGAAAAATTAAGAGCACATTTATATTAAAATTTCTTAAAAAATGTTTTGAATAAAATAAAAAATCTATACATTTGCAGTCCGTTAGAAATAGCGGGCTTTTTTTATGTGGATTTTTTGTAAAAAAGACACAAAAAAGCCGATGTAGCTCAGCTGGCTAGAGCAGCTGATTTGTAATCAGCAGGTCGTGGGTTCGAGTCCCTCCATCGGCTCAAAAAAAAAGTAAATCTTTGAAGTTTTTAATTTATCAAAAACAAAAAGGTTAAGTTCTTTAAAAAGAGTGAAATAAGTATAAATTGGGGAGATACTCAAGCGGCCAACGAGGGCAGACTGTAAATCTGCTGACTACGTCTTCGCAGGTTCGAATCCTGCTCTCCCCACATTTTTGCTAAAAAGGAATATAAATAATTGCGAGAGTAGCTCAGTTGGTAGAGCGTCAGCCTTCCAAGCTGAATGTCGCCGGTTCGAACCCGGTCTCTCGCTCTAATATTTAAGCCGGTGTAGCTCAGGGGTAGAGCGTTTCCTTGGTAAGGAAGAGGTCACGGGTTCAATTCCCGTCATTGGCTCTATAAAAAAGATAAAAAATAGAATACACTAATATTATTATATAACTAAGATTAAATTATTTAAAAAACATGGCAAAGGCAACTTTCGATCGTTCAAAACCACACTTAAATATTGGTACAATTGGACACGTAGATCACGGTAAAACAACTTTAACTGCTGCTATTACTAAAGTATTAGCTGATGCAGGTTATTCTGAAGCAAGATCATTTGATCAAATTGATAATGCTCCTGAAGAAAAAGAAAGAGGTATTACAATTAATACTTCACACGTAGAATACGCAACAGCTAACCGTCACTACGCTCACGTTGACTGTCCAGGTCACGCGGATTACGTAAAGAACATGGTAACTGGTGCTGCACAAATGGATGGTGCTATTTTAGTAGTTGCTGCTACTGATGGTCCTATGCCACAAACTCGTGAGCACATCCTTTTAGGACGTCAAGTAGGTATTCCTCGTATCGTTGTATTCATGAATAAAGTGGATATGGTTGATGATGAAGAATTAATTGAATTAGTAGACATGGAAGTAAGAGACTTATTGTCTTTCTATGAATATGATGGAGATAATGGACCTGTTATCGCTGGTTCTGCATTAGGCGCACTTAATGGTGAGCAAAAATGGGTTGATACCGTTTTAGAATTAATGGAAGCTTGTGATTCATGGATTGAAGAGCCTTTAAGAGAAGTTGATAAACCTTTCTTGATGCCTATCGAAGATGTATTCTCTATTACTGGTCGTGGTACTGTTGCTACTGGTCGTATTGAAACTGGTATTGCAAACACTGGAGATCCAGTAGAGATTATTGGTATGGGTGCTGAGAAATTAACATCTACTATTACTGGTATTGAAATGTTCCGTCAAATATTAGATAGAGGTGAAGCTGGTGATAATGCTGGTATCTTATTAAGAGGTATTGAGAAATCTCAAATCTCAAGAGGTATGGTAATTACTAAGCCAGGTTCTGTTACACCACACGCTAAATTTAAAGCTGAGGTTTATATCCTTAAAAAAGAAGAAGGTGGACGTCACACTCCATTCCATAATAACTATCGTCCACAGTTTTACGTACGTACAACTGACGTAACAGGAAACATTGCGCTTCCTAGTGGAGTTGAAATGGTTATGCCTGGAGATAACTTAACTATTACTGTTGAGCTTATTCAAAAAATTGCAATGAATGTAGGTTTACGTTTTGCAATCCGTGAAGGTGGTAGAACAGTAGGAGCTGGTCAGGTAACTGAGATATTAGACTAATAAAGTTTAAATAAATAATAAGCTTAAGGTATTTCGTTTTCGGAATACCTTGACTTATGTTTACGGGTTTAGCTCAGTTGGTAGAGCACTGGTCTCCAAAACCAGGTGTCGGGAGTTCGAGTCTCTCAACCCGTGCAATAAAAAAAGGGTCACACCTAATTAGTAGTAGAATTGAAATAATATTCAATTCATATTAAAAAATATAATAACAAAATGGCTGGAATAGTAAATTATATAAAAGAATCATTTGGAGAACTAAAAAATAATGTGACATGGCCAACTTGGGCAGAAGCACAAAGTTTAACGATTTTAGTTGCTGTATTTTCAATTATATTTTCTCTAGCTATTTGGGGTGTTGATACAGTATTCAGCAAAGTCATAGCATTTTACTTTCAATGGATTAACTAACTAGTTAAAAAGAAATTTATGTCTGAAGTAAGTGAGAAAAAATGGTATGTTGTTCGTGCAGTAAGTGGTCAAGAAAACAAAATCAAAACTTATATCGAGAATGAAATTGCTCGATTAGGTTTGCAAGATTATGTAGATCAAGTATTAGTGCCAACAGAAAGAGTGATACAGATTCGTAATGGAAAAAAAATACACAAAGAAAAAGTGTTTTTTCCAGGATACATAATGGTTCAAGCGAATTTAACGGGAGAAGTTCCTCACATTATTAGATCGGTTACTAATGTAATTGGTTTTTTAGGTGAAACAAAAGGAGGAGATCCTGTGCCATTAAGACAATCTGAAGTAAACAGAATGTTAGGTAAGGTTGACGAGTTATCAGTAGAAGAAAGTGCTAACGTAGCAATTCCTTTTACAAAAGGTGAAACAGTTAAGGTTATTGATGGACCATTTAATGGTTTTGATGGTACGATAGAAAAAATAAATGAAGAGAAGCGTAAACTTGAAGTTATGGTTAAAATTTTCGGAAGAAAAACACCATTAGAATTAAGTTATATGCAAGTAGAAAAAGTATAATTATAGTGTTACATTAAGATAGATGAGTCTTTCGCTTCCAAAAGAGAGATAACATCAAAATTAAATTATTAAAAATGGCAAAAGAATTAGGTAAAGTAGTTAAGTTACAAGTTCGGGGAGGTGCTGCGAATCCATCGCCACCGGTTGGACCCGCTTTAGGAGCTGCAGGTGTTAACATCATGGAGTTCTGTAAGCAATTCAATGCCAGAACCCAAGATAAACCAGGTAAAGTGTTACCAGTGGTTATATCTGTTTACAAAGACAAATCATTTGACTTTGTAATCAAAACTCCACCAGCAGCAGTTCAATTATTAGAAGCTGCAAAGGTGAAGAAAGGTTCTGGAGAGCCAAACCGAAAAAAAGTAGCTAAAGTATCTTGGGATCAGATTAAAACTATTGCAGAAGACAAAATGGTAGATTTAAATGCATTTACTCCAGAGTCTGCTATGAAAATGGTTGCTGGTACAGCAAGATCGATGGGAATAACCGTAACAGGAAAATTTCCTTCTTAATCTATTAAAGACATTAGAAAATGGCAAGATTAACAAAAAAGCAAAAAGAAGCTTTAGCGAAAATTGAAAAAGGAAGGGTGTATTCATTAGATGAAGCATCTGCACTAGTTAAAGAAATCACCAATACTAAGTTTGACGCATCAGTTGATTTAGCAGTACGTTTAGGAGTAGATCCTCGTAAAGCAAATCAAATGGTAAGAGGTGTTGTTTCACTTCCACACGGTACTGGTAAGGATATGAAAGTATTAGCATTAGTAACACCAGATAAAGAAGCTGAAGCAAAAGAAGCTGGAGCAGATTACGTTGGGTTAGATGAGTATCTTGATAAAATCAAGAGCGGTTGGACAGACGTTGATGTTATTATTACTATGCCAAGTGTAATGGGTAAATTAGGTCCTTTAGGACGTGTATTAGGCCCTCGTGGTTTAATGCCTAACCCTAAAACTGGTACGGTAACAATGGATGTTGCTAAAGCTGTAACAGAAGTAAAAGCTGGTAAAATTGACTTTAAAGTTGATAAAACTGGTATTGTACACGCTGCTATAGGTAAAGCATCATTTAGTGCTGATAAAATTGCAGGTAATGCAAATGAATTATTAACAACATTAATGAAACTAAAACCGACAACTGCAAAAGGTGTTTACGTAAAAAGTATATTTATATCTTCTACGATGAGCCCAAGTATAGCTGTTGATCCTAAAATTGGTTAATTAAGTTAAAACTTTTATTATGACAAGAGAAGAAAAATCACAAGTAATTGAGGAGTTAACTGCAGAATTAGCTAATAATGCAAATATCTATTTAGCAGATATTTCAGGATTAAACGCAGGTACTACCTCAGATTTGCGTCGTGCTGCTTTTAAAGCAAACGTAAAAATGGCAGTCGTTAAAAATACATTACTTGAAAAAGCAATGGAAGCTTCTGAAAGAGATTTTGGAAACCTTCCATCAGTTTTAAAAGGAAATACATCAGTAATGTATTCTGAAACTGGTAATGTACCAGCTAAGTTAATAAAAACTTTCCGTAAAAAATCTGAAAAACCTTTATTAAAAGGAGCATTTATTGAGGAAGCAGTTTATATTGGCGATAACCAATTAGACATGTTAGTAGATATCAAGTCTAAAGAAGAGTTATTAGGAGAGATTATAGGATTACTACAATCACCTGCTAAAAACGTTGTTTCTGCACTTAAATCAAGTGGTGGAATATTAGCTGGAATTATTAAAACACTATCTGAAAAAGAAGGATAGTATTAAATAGTACGCACTTTATTACAAATATATTATTACAAAATTATTAAAACGATAGAAAAATGGCAGATTTAAAAGATTTCGCAGAACAATTAGTTAACCTTACTGTAAAAGAAGTAAATGAGTTAGCAACTATATTAAAAGATGAGTATGGTATCGAGCCTGCTGCTGCTGCTGCAGTTGCTGTTGCTGGTCCTGCTGCAGGTGGAGAAGCTGAAGAAGCTCAAACTGAATTTGATGTTATTTTAAAAGCAGCTGGTAGTTCTAAATTAGCTGTTGTAAAATTAGTTAAAGAATTAACTGGTTTAGGTTTAAAAGAAGCTAAAGGTTTAGTTGATGATGCACCAAGTGCTATCAAAGAAGCAGTATCTAAAGATGAAGCAGAAGCTTTAAAAGCATCTTTAGAAGAAGCTGGAGCAGAGGTTGAGCTTAAGTAAGCTTAACAACTCAAAAACATAAAGGTTTAGGTCTGGAGAATACTCTTCAAGACCTAAACCATTTTGCGTATATAATTATTAGATACGTTATCACTATTTTTTTTAATCAAAATTCCGTCTATTGATGTTATCAACACAAGCTGAAAGATTAAATTTCTCGTCTATTGTAAATAGAACAGAATATCCAGATTTCTTGGATATTCAGATTAAATCCTTCCAGGATTTTTTCCAATTAGAAACAAAATCTGAAGAAAGAGGAGATGAAGGATTGTATAATACCTTCATGGAAAACTTTCCAATTACAGATTCACGTAATCAATTCGTTTTAGAATTTTTAGATTACTTCGTAGATCCACCAAGATATGCCATTGATGAGTGTATTGAAAGAGGACTTACATATAGCGTTCCGCTAAAGGCTAGGTTAAAGTTGTATTGTACAGACCCTGAACATGAGGATTTCGAGACCATTGTTCAAGATGTGTATTTAGGAACTATACCTTACATGACACCTTCAGGTACTTTTTGTATTAATGGTGCAGAGCGCGTAGTAGTATCTCAATTACACCGTTCACCAGGGGTTTTCTTTGGTCAATCTTTCCATGCAAATGGAACAAAATTATATTCAGCAAGGGTTATTCCATTCAAAGGATCGTGGATTGAGTTTGCTACAGATATCAACCAGGTAATGTATGCTTACATTGATAGAAAGAAAAAATTACCTGTTACTACTCTTTTCCGTGCAATTGGTTTTGAACGAGATAAAGATATTTTAGAGATTTTTGATTTAGCTGAAGAAGTTAAAGTGTCAAAATCTGGATTAAAAAAATATACAGGACGAAAATTAGCAGCACGTGTATTAAACACATGGCATGAGGATTTTGTTGATGAAGATACTGGAGAAGTAGTATCTATTGAGCGTAATGAAATTGTGCTTGATCGTGATACTATTTTAGATAAAGAAAATATAGAAGAAATTCTTGAAGCTGATGTTAAAACTATTCTTTTACATAAAGAAAGTACAGAGCAAGGTGATTATGCAATTATTCACAACACACTTCAAAAAGATCCAACAAACTCTGAAAAAGAGGCTGTTGAACATATTTATAGACAATTACGTAATGCGGAGCCGCCAGATGAGGAAACTGCACGTGGAATAATTGATAAATTATTCTTCTCAGATCAACGTTACTCTTTAGGAGAAGTTGGGCGTTACAGAATGAACAAAAAATTACAGTTGGATATTGGAATGGATAAGCAAGTGCTTACCAAAGAAGATATCATTACTATTATAAAATATTTAATCGAGCTTATCAACTCAAAAGCAGAGATTGATGATATTGATCACTTATCTAACCGTCGTGTACGTACAGTTGGTGAGCAATTATCTCAACAATTTGGTGTTGGTTTAGCACGTATGGCACGTACTATTCGTGAGCGTATGAACGTTCGTGATAACGAGGTATTTACTCCAATAGATTTAATTAATGCAAAGACACTATCTTCTGTAATTAATTCATTCTTTGGTACAAACCAGTTATCTCAGTTTATGGATCAAACAAATCCATTAGCAGAGATTACTCATAAGCGTCGTTTATCAGCATTAGGACCAGGAGGTTTATCTCGTGAGAGAGCAGGTTTCGAGGTTCGTGATGTTCACTACACACACTATGGTCGTTTATGTCCTATTGAAACTCCAGAGGGACCAAATATTGGTTTAATTTCTTCGCTTTCTGTATATGCAAAAGTGAATTCTATGGGATTCATTGAAACGCCTTATAGAAAAGTAACTAATGGTGTTGTTGATATTGTAAATGACCCAATATACCTAAGTGCTGAAGAAGAAGAAGAGAAATTAATAGCACAAGCTACTGTTAAAGTAGATGAAAACGGTAAAATATTACACGATAAGGTAATTGCTCGTATGGAAGGAGATTTTCCTGTAATAGAGCCTACTGCTGTAAATTATACAGATGTAGCACCTAATCAAATTTCATCTATTTCAGCATCTTTAATTCCTTTCTTAGAGCATGATGATGCGAATAGAGCCTTGATGGGATCTAATATGATGCGTCAAGCAGTTCCATTATTAAGAGTAGATGCACCTATTGTAGGTACAGGCTTAGAACGTCAAGTAGCATCAGATTCTCGTGTATTAATTAATGCCGAAGGAGAAGGAGAAGTACTTTATGTTGATGCAAATGAGATTAAAATAAAATACGCACGTACTGAAGATGAAGCTAAAGTAAGTTTTGATAGTGATATTAAAACATACCAATTAGTGAAATTCAGAAAGACTAACCAAGGTACATCTATCAACCTTAAGCCAATTGTGGTTAAAGGAGATAAAGTATCTAAAGGTCAAGTTTTATGTGAAGGTTATGCGACACAAAAAGGAGAATTAGCACTTGGTAGAAATATGAAAGTAGCGTTTATGCCTTGGAAAGGGTATAACTTTGAGGATGCCATTGTAATTTCTGAAAAAGTAGTTCGTGAAGATATTTTTACATCAATTCATATTGATGAGTATTCTCTTGATGTACGTGATACTAAATTAGGTAATGAAGAATTAACTAATGATATTCCTAACGTTTCTGAAGAAGCTACTAAAGATTTAGATGAAAACGGAATGATTCGCGTTGGTGCTGAAGTTAAGCCTGGTGATATTCTTATTGGTAAAATCACACCTAAAGGAGAAAGTGATCCAACTCCAGAAGAAAAATTATTGCGTGCTATCTTTGGTGATAAAGCAGGTGATGTAAAAGATGCCTCATTAAAAGCATCTCCTTCATTACATGGTGTTGTTATCGAAAAGAAATTGTTTGCAAGAGCAGTAAAAGATAAGCGTAAGAGAGCACAAGATAAAGATGATATTTTAGCTCTAGAAGCGCAATACGATAGAAAATTTGATGATTTAAAAGATGTTTTAATCGAAAAACTTTTCAATATCGTTAATGGAAAAACTGCTCAAGGTATTTTTAATGATTTAGGTGAAGAAGTATTACCAAAAGGTAAAAAATTCACTTTAAAAATGTTAAATGCTGTTGATGATTATGCACACTTAGTTTCTGGAAAATGGACTACAGATGAGCATACAAATACATTAGTTGCAGATTTAATTCATAACTATAAAATTAAAGAAAACGATTTACAAGGTTCTTTAAGAAGAGAGAAGTTTACAATCTCAGTAGGTGATGAGTTACCAGCAGGTATTATTAAATTAGCTAAAGTTTACATCGCTAAGAAACGTAAACTTAAAGTAGGTGATAAAATGGCAGGACGTCACGGTAACAAAGGTATTGTTGCACGTATTGTTCGTCAAGAAGATATGCCATTCTTAGAAGATGGAACGCCTGTTGATATTGTATTAAATCCACTTGGTGTACCATCTCGTATGAATATTGGTCAGATTTATGAAACTGTTCTTGGTTGGGCAGGTCAAAAGTTAAACCGTACTTATGCAACACCAATTTTTGATGGTGCAACAATAGATCAAATTAACGAATTTACAGATGAAGCTGGAATTCCAAGATATGGTCATACGTATTTATACGATGGTGGTACTGGAGCGCGTTTTGATCAACCAGCAACAGTTGGAGTTATCTACATGTTGAAATTAGGACACATGGTAGACGATAAAATGCACGCACGTTCTATAGGACCTTACTCATTAATTACACAACAACCTCTTGGTGGTAAAGCACAATTTGGTGGTCAGCGTTTTGGTGAGATGGAAGTTTGGGCACTTGAAGCTTATGGAGCATCAAGCACCTTACGAGAGATTTTAACTGTAAAATCTGATGATGTAATTGGTAGAGCTAAAACATACGAAGCAATCGTAAAAGGTGAACCAATGCCAGATCCAGGATTACCAGAATCATTCAACGTACTTATGCACGAATTGAAAGGTTTAGGATTGGATATCAGATTAGAGGAGTAGGTTAATTAATAAATTCATTTCAACCATATATTATGGCAAGAAAACAAGATAAGAATACAGTAAGGAGATTTAATAAAATCTCAATTGGTTTAGCATCACCAGAGTCTATTTTAGCAGAGTCTAGAGGTGAAGTTTTAAAACCAGAAACTATCAATTATCGAACTCATAAACCAGAAAGAGATGGTTTGTTCTGTGAACGTATTTTTGGTCCTGTAAAGGATTACGAATGTGCTTGTGGAAAATATAAAAGAATTCGTTACAAAGGTATTGTTTGTGATCGTTGTGGTGTAGAAGTAACAGAAAAGAAAGTACGTCGTGATAGAGTAGGACACATCAACTTAGTTGTGCCTGTTGCTCACATTTGGTACTTTCGTTCTTTACCAAACAAAATTGGTTACTTATTAGGATTACCATCTAAGAAATTAGATATGATTATTTACTACGAACGTTATGTAGTAATTCAGCCAGGTAATGCTAAAAATGAAGAAGGAGAGCCATTACAAAAACTAGATTTCCTTACGGAAGAAGAATATTTAAATATTCTTGAAACACTTCCACAAGATAATCAGTACTTAGATGATACAGACCCAAATAAGTTTTTAGCTAAAATGGGTGCTGAATGTTTAATCGAACTATTATCAAGAATTGATTTAGAAGCGTTATCATATGAATTACGTCATAAAGCAAATACAGAAACGTCTAAACAACGTAAAACAGAAGCTTTAAAACGTTTACAAGTTGTTGAATCTTTACGTGAATCTAACAATAATAGAGAAAATCGTCCTGAGTGGATGATCATGAAAGTAATTCCTATTATTCCACCAGAATTGCGTCCTTTAGTGCCGTTAGATGGTGGTCGTTTTGCAACGTCCGATTTAAATGATTTATACCGTCGTGTAATTATTCGTAACAATCGTCTTAAAAGATTGGTTGAAATAAAAGCACCAGAAGTAATTTTACGTAATGAAAAACGTATGTTACAAGAATCGGTAGATTCATTATTTGATAACACACGTAAGTCATCTGCTGTAAAAACAGATTCTAATAGACCATTAAAATCTTTATCAGATTCACTTAAAGGTAAGCAAGGGCGTTTCCGTCAAAATTTACTTGGTAAGCGTGTTGATTATTCTGCACGTTCGGTAATTGTTGTTGGTCCAGAATTAAAATTACATGAGTGTGGATTGCCAAAAAATATGGCAGCTGAATTATATAAGCCTTTCGTAATTAGGAAATTAATTGAAAGAGGTATTGTTAAAACAGTAAAATCTGCAAAGAAAATTATAGATAAAAGAGAACCAGTTGTTTGGGATATCTTGGAAAATGTTCTTAAAGGACACCCAGTATTACTTAACCGTGCGCCTACTTTACACCGTTTAGGTATACAAGCTTTTCAACCAAAATTAATTGAAGGAAAAGCAATTCAGTTACACCCATTAGTATGTACAGCATTTAATGCGGATTTTGATGGTGACCAAATGGCAGTACATTTACCATTAGGACCAGAAGCTATTTTGGAATGTCAATTATTAATGTTGGCATCTCATAATATCTTAAATCCAGCAAATGGTTCACCAGTAACGGTACCTTCTCAAGATATGGTACTTGGTCTTTATTATATGACCAAGTTACGTACGTCTACTCCAGAAGTTAAAGTTAAAGGTGAAGGCTTAACATTTTATTCTCCAGAGGAAGTAGAAATTGCTTTTAACGAAGGTAAAGTAGAGTTAAATGCAAGTATTAAAGTAAGAACTATTGATATTAATGAAGATGGTAAATTAGCACCAATGATTGTTGATACTACTGTTGGTCGTGTATTATTTAATCAACATGTACCACAAGCAGCAGGTTATATCAATCAAGTACTTACTAAAAAATCATTAAGAGATATTATTGGTGATATTCTTAAAGCAACATCTGTTCCTGAAACGGCAGATTTCTTAGATGCAATTAGAACTTTAGGGTTTAAATTTGCTTTCCAAGGAGGATTGTCATTTAGTTTAGGAGATATTATCATTCCACCAGAAAAACAAGGAATGATCGATAAAGCTAACGCTTTAGTTGATGGTATTACAGGTAACTATAACATGGGACTTATTACTAACAACGAACGTTATAATCAAGTTATTGATATTTGGACATCTACAAATGCTGAATTGACTGAATTGTCAATGAAACGTATTCGTGAAGATCAACAAGGATTTAACTCGGTGTTTATGATGCTTGATTCTGGAGCTCGTGGATCTAAAGAACAGATTCGTCAGCTTACAGGTATGCGTGGATTAATGGCAAAACCTAAAAAATCTAATGCAGGTGGTGGAGAGATTATTGAAAACCCAATTCTTTCTAACTTTAAAGAAGGACTTTCAATTTTAGAATACTTTATATCAACTCACGGGGCTCGTAAAGGTCTTGCCGATACAGCACTTAAAACTGCCGATGCAGGTTACTTAACACGTCGTTTAGTTGATGTATCTCAGGATGTTATTATCAATACAGAAGATTGTGGTACATTAAGAGGTGTTGAAGTTGAGCCATTGAAGAAAAATGATGAAGTTGTTGAAACTTTAGAAGAAAGAATCGTTGGTCGTGTTTCGTTAAATGATGTTTACAATCCATTAACAGATGAGTTATTAGTTTCAGCTGGTCAATTAATAGAAGATCATATTGCTAAAGCTATTGAAGCATCACCAATTGAAAGTGTTGAAGCACGTTCAGCATTAACATGTGAAGCTTTACAAGGTATTTGCGCTAAATGTTACGGACGTAATTTAGCTACCGGTAAAATGGTACAACGTGGAGAAGCTGTTGGTGTAGTAGCTGCACAATCTATTGGAGAACCAGGTACACAGTTAACACTTCGTACGTTCCACGTAGGTGGTATTGCAGGTAACATTTCAGAGGAAAACAAATTAGTTGTTAAGTTTGATGGTATAGCAGAAATCGAAGATTTGAAAACTGTTAAAGGTAAAGATAATGAAGGTAATGATATTGATATTGTAATATCTAGAACTTCAGAGCTTAAATTAACAGATAAGAAAACAGGTATTGTTTTAAGTACTAATAATATTCCTTATGGTTCAACCATTTTTGTTAAAAATGGCCAACAATTAACTAAAGGAGATGTTGTTTGTACTTGGGATCCATATAACGGTGTTATTATTTCAGAATTTGCTGGTAAAGTAAAATATGAAAACATCGAACAAGGTATTACTTACCAAGTTGAGATTGATGAGCAAACAGGTTTCCAAGAGAAAGTAATTTCAGAATCTAGAAACAAAAAGCTTATTCCTACACTTCATATTGAAGATAGTAATGGAGAAACAATGCGTTCTTACAACTTACCAGTTGGGGCTCACTTAATGATTGATGATGGTGAAAAAATTATTGTTGGTAAGATATTAGTTAAAATACCACGTAAATCTGCAAAAGCGGGTGATATTACAGGAGGTTTACCACGTGTAACTGAGTTATTTGAAGCACGTAACCCTTCAAACCCAGCAGTTGTTAGTGCTATTGATGGTGTTGTTTCTTTTGGGAAAATTAAGAGAGGTAATCGTGAGATTATAGTAGAATCGAAATTAGGTGATGTTAAAAAGTACTTAGTAAAATTATCTAATCAAATTCTTGTACAAGAAAATGATTATGTTAAAGCTGGTATGCCTTTATCTGATGGTTCTATTACACCAAACGATATTTTAAATATTAAAGGACCTTCTGCTGTTCAACAATACTTAGTTAATGAAGTACAAGAAGTATATCGTTTACAAGGTGTGAAAATTAATGATAAACACTTTGAAGTTGTTGTAAGGCAAATGATGCGTAAAGTTAGAATTATAGATTCTGGTGATACTATCTTCTTAGAAGATCAATTAGCACATAAAGCAGATTTCATTAAAGAAAATGATGATATCTTTGGAATGAAAGTAATTGAAAACGCTGGAGATTCTACAAATCTTAAAGAGGGGCAAATTATTACACCTCGTGAATTAAGAGATGAAAATTCAATTTTACGTCGTGAAGATAAAGAACTTGTTGTAGCTAGAGATGCTAGACCAGCAACGGCTACACCAATACTACAAGGTATTACAAGAGCTTCACTTCAAACAAAATCGTTTATTTCTGCGGCATCGTTCCAGGAAACTACTAAAGTACTTAACGAAGCTGCTGTAGCAGGTAAAGTTGATTCTTTAGAAGGATTAAAAGAAAATGTAATTGTTGGGCATAGAATACCAGCAGGTACAGGAATGAGACGTTATAATGATATTATTGTTGGCTCTAAAGAAGAGTTTGACGAAATGATGCAAGTAAAGCAAGAATTAAATTATAATTAATTAGTAACATTCCCGCGAAAGCGGGAATGTTTTTTTAATAAGACATTTATTATGGCTAACGAAAGTGATAAACCAAAACAAGGACAAATAAACATTGAATTAGATGAAAAAGTAGCTGAAGGAATATATTCTAATTTGGCTATTATAAATCATTCTGTATCTGAGTTTGTTGTTGATTTTGTGAGTATTATGCCAGGAATTCCAAAAAGCAAAGTAAAGTCTAGAATTATCTTAACGCCTCAGCACGCTAAGCGATTACTAAAAGCGTTAAATGATAATGTTACCAGATTTGAAAATGCACATGGAGAAATTAAGGATTATGAACAACCCCCAATTCCATTAAATTTTGGACCAACTGGTCAAGCATAAATAAAAAAGCCTTTGAAATTTTCAAAGGCTTTTTTATTTTTAAGCAACTTTCTTATTAATATGAAATTGTAAAGCGCCAGAAGGACATTTTTTTACTTGATTTATAACTTTTTCAGTCGGGGCTCCATCTAAATCAATCCAAGGAATTACAGAATGTCTAAATACATTTGAAAGTTCCTTAGCACAACGCTCTGCATTAATACATTTACAAGGCTCGTAAGTTACAGTAATATCATTATTACTAAAAACATTGTCTATTGTTTCCATAGGTAGATCATTATTTGGGGTTATGATTCTATTTTAAATTTAGAAAAACTGTGAATCTAATATTAAAATTTTCGTTAAAAAGTTTTTAAATACCGATTAAAAATTAATAATCGACGAAATACATATTAGTTTTAATCAAATTCTGAAGTAAAATGAAGCTTAATATTTGGGTATTTTTGCTGTGTCATTTGTAAAGAAAAAGCAGAATCTGCTAAAAATACTAATTGATTTTGTTTGTCTTTTGCTAAAAAGCGCTGTTTAACTCTAACAAACTCTTTGTATTCATCTGATTTTGAGTTTTTAGGGTCAACCCAACAAGCTTTAAATACATTCAAGTTTTCGTAAGTACATTTTGCACCATATTCATGCTCTAATCTGTATTGAATAACTTCATATTGAAGCGCTCCAACGGTACCAATCACTTTTCGTCCATTAAGTTCTAAAGTGAATAATTGTGCTACACCTTCATCCATTAATTGATCAATACCTTTAAAAAGTTGTTTAGATTTTAAAGGATCGGCGTTATTAATATATCTAAAATGTTCTGGGGAGAAACTTGGTACACCTTTATAATTAATGTTTTCACCTTCAGTTAATGTGTCCCCAATTTTAAAATTTCCTGTATCATGTAAACCAACAATATCTCCAGGATATGAAACATCTACAATTTCTTTTTTCTCAGCAAAAAATGCATTTGGGCTAGAAAATTTCATTTTTTTATTATTCCTTACATGCAAGTAAGGTTTGTTTCTTTCAAATTTTCCAGAAACAATTTTAATAAATGCCAAACGGTCTCTGTGATTAGGATCCATATTAGCATGAATCTTAAATACAAACCCTGTAAATTTATTTTCTTTAGGTTCTACTAAGCGTTCCTCACTTTGTTTTGGTCTTGGTTTTGGTGCTATTTCAACAAAGCAATCTAATAATTCTCTTACTCCAAAATTGTTTAAAGCTGAACCAAAAAATACGGGTTGTAACTTTCCGTTTAAATATTTATCTTTATCAAATTCTGGATATATACCACTTACTAATTCTATTTCTTCTCTTAAAGTATTTGCCGCTTTTTCTCCTACTAATTTATCTAATTGCGAAGAAGCTAAATCTGATATTTCAATGGTTTCTTCAATATCTCTTCTACTATCACCACTAAAAAGATTAATGTTCTTTTCCCAAATGTTATAAATACCTTTAAAGTCGTAACCCATTCCAATAGGAAAGCTTAATGGCACAACTTTTAAGCCTAATTTTTGTTCAATTTCATCAAGTAAGTCAAAAGCATCTTTACCTTCTCTATCCATTTTGTTTATGAAAACAATCATAGGAATGTTTCGCATTCTACAAACTTCAACTAACTTTTCTGTTTGTTCCTCTACACCTTTTGCAACATCAATAACAACAATTACACTATCTACAGCAGTTAGGGTTCTAAAGGTGTCTTCAGCAAAATCTTTGTGTCCAGGAGTATCAAGAATATTAATTTTGATGCCATTGTATTCAAAAGCTAAAACAGAAGTTGCAACCGAAATACCACGCTGGCGTTCAATTTCCATAAAGTCACTAGTTGCTCCTTTTTTTATTTTATTACTTTTTACAGCACCAGCTTCTTGAATAGCGCCACCAAATAGAAGTAATTTTTCGGTTAAGGTAGTTTTACCAGCATCTGGGTGAGAAATGATACCAAAAGTTCGTCTGCGTTGTATTTCTTTTAAAAAGCTCATAGATGTTTATGCAAATGGGTTGCAAATATAATATTTATAACGCCAATAATAATAGAAGTTTAAAGCACTTTTTAAATTTCTAATTAGAATAATGATTTTTAAAAATTTACTTGGTATTTTTGTTTCGATATGGAAGAAGAAAAAGTAATTCTTGTTAATGAAAATGACGAGCAAATAGGTTTAATGCCTAAGTTAGAAGCTCACGAAAAAGCCTTGTTACATCGCGCATTTTCTGTGTTTGTTTTTAATGATGAAAATGAGTTAATGTTGCAACAACGTGCTTTAAATAAATATCATTCGCCAGGTTTATGGACCAATACGTGTTGTAGCCATCAAAGAGACGGAGAAACGAACCTAGAAGCTGGTAAAAGGCGTTTAATGGAAGAAATGGGTTTTGTTGTAGACTTACAAGAGTCTATATCCTTCATATATAAAGCCCCATTTGATAATGGTTTAACAGAGCACGAGTACGATCATGTTTTGCTAGGAAAATACAATGACACACCATTTATTAATCCTGATGAAGTTGCAAGTTGGAAATGGATGCTATTAGAAGATGTAAAGGTAGATATTTCACTTCATCCAGAATTATATACAGCTTGGTTTAAAGTTATTTTTGATAAGTTTTACGAACATATTAATATTACTAACTCATGAAAGTAACTGTAAGTAGGAAAGCTCATTTTAATGCAGCACACAGGTTATATAGAAAGGATTGGAGTTTTGAAAAGAATGATGAAATCTTCGGGAAATGCAATAACCCCAATTTTCATGGTCATAATTATGAACTTATTGTAAGTGTAAATGGTGAGATTGACCAAGAAACAGGTTATGTTATTGATATGAAAGTTTTAAAAGACATTATAAAAAGTGAAGTTGAAGATGCTTTTGATCATAAAAATTTAAACCTTGAAGTTCCAGAATTTCAAGATTTAAATCCAACTGCTGAAAATATTGCAGTTGTTATTTACAATAAAATGAAACCAAAACTTGATGCTAATTTAGATTTGGAAATAACGCTTTATGAAACACCTAGAAACTTTGTAACCTATTCAGGAAAATAAAAAATAAAAATATACAATATGTCAAACATTTTATATCCAATAAAATTTACACCTATATTAAAAGATAAAATTTGGGGTGGACAAAAATTGAAAAATATCCTAAATAAGGATAGTGATTTACCAAATATTGGTGAAAGCTGGGAAATTAGTGATGTAGAAGGAGATACATCAATAGTTTCTAACGGAAGTTTAAAAGGACAATCTTTGAAAGATCTTCTAAAAACTTACAAATCAGATTTAATAGGGCTTCAGAATTATAGAATATTTAAAGATAAATTCCCTCTTCTAATTAAATTTATAGATGCTAAAGAAGATTTATCTATTCAATTGCATCCTAATGATGAGTTGGCAGCAAAACGTCATAATTCCTTTGGAAAAACAGAAATGTGGTATGTTTTTCAAGCAGATGAAGACTCTAATCTTATTGTAGGGTTTAATCAAGAAATGACTCCAGAAACCTATTTGGAACATTTAAATAATAAAACCCTTACCAAAATTTTAAATTTTGATAAAGTTAAAACAGGGGATACTTATTTTATAGAAGTAGGACGTGTACATGCTATCGGCGCTGGTGTTATGGTAGCAGAAATTCAGCAAACAAGCGATATTACTTATAGAGTTTATGATTGGGATAGAGTAGATGATGAAGGTAACGAACGTGAGCTACATAACGATTTGGCTATTGATGCGTTTAATTTTGATATGCCTGATAATTTTAGAGTGACTTACGATAAAACAGAAAACCACTCTAATGAAATGGTTAGCTGCCCATATTTTACAACAAACTATTTGAAAATAAACAAGACACTTAAAAAAGAAAATGACCACAACTCATTTCTTATTTATATGTGTGTTGAAGGTGATGCTGAAATTACTGCTAATGGTTTTTCAGAAGTTATTAAAAAAGGAGAAACGATATTACTTCCTGCAGTGATTGATAACTATGAAATTAATTCTAAAAATGCTACCCTATTAGAAGTTTATGTGTAATTTTGCATTCAAATTAAATTAGAAATTATGGCAAATGTTAGAGACCTAAAAAAGGATATTAATTACGTTTTAGGAGATATTATAGAAGCAGTTTATGTTTGGGAATATGCAAATACAGACAAAGAGACTAAAAAGAGTGAGGCAATCATTGATGAAGCAATTGCAACTTTTGATGAATTAATTGCTAAAGTGAATGCAAAAAACATAGACAATGTTAAAGCTCATTATAAAGCTATTAATAACGAGTTAGAGATAAAAGGAAGAGCTTTAATTGAAAAAATTAATAAGCTTTCATAAATTTTTTTAACGGAGTGCTTGTAAATATCATTTTTGCGTTTATATTTGCACCCGTTAAAACGCCGATGTAGCTCAGCTGGCTAGAGCAGCTGATTTGTAATCAGCAGGTCGTGGGTTCGAGTCCCTCCATCGGCTCTAAAATGCCTCTCTTTTTGAGAGGCATTTCATTTTATATAAGTTGGATTTGAAGCTTAATGGATCTACTCATAGGCTTTTAAACAAAAAGACCTTTCATTATTATGAAAGGTCTTTTTGTTTTTATACTACTAAAGAGAGAACTACTAGTTTGTTAATTCTCGTTCTCTTTTATTTTTTTAATGAAAGATTCTAACTCTTCACCATATTTAGTTGCTTTAACTTCTGGTGTTAGTGAATTGTTTATAGTGTCTAAAAATTTTACATGCGCATTATATATTTCTGAGAGCGCTAAATAAGGTGCTACTTCACTATTTTTATTATTTAAAGCAAAATTTACAGTATATAAATATTTTCTTTTCAGCATATTATCTGCTTCTTTTCTAATAATATTTATTTTAGCTGTGTCTGCTTGTTTTTGAGCTTCAAATTGTTCTTTTATTAAATCTAAGTTTCTGTTATTCATTTTTGAAATCATAGATTGATATTGTTCTAAAATTTTCTGTTGTTCAGAGCCTATTATTTTAGCATCAAAAACAAAGTTTTTAAGGGTTGTATTAATTTCTGTAACACCTTTATCTGCAAAAAATCTAATTCTATCTTTATCAGTGCTCTTTTTATCTAAGTATAAGAAAAATACTTCTGGAGAATCTAAATCACTTTGTAATTCGAAATTGGAGTTACCATTAATAACTAATGAGTCTACAGTTATAAGAATAGTATCTTCTATCTTTTTTAGATATACTGTTCCTTTTTTTAATCCTTGGATATTACCTTTTACAATTAAATCTTTTTCTTTTTTACCACAAGCAATTAATATTAGGAGGGTAAGAATTAATAACGAAATTTTCTTCATGAATTGATTAGTTTTTTGATGAGCAAATATCTTATAATTAAATATGAAATACTAATAGCTAGTTATTATTTTAAAAATTGTAGAGAGAAGTAATTAATTGTTAAAAAAATCACAAAATAAAATTAGTAAATTTAGTTTGGCACGGGTATTGCTTTATAGATTGTAATTACATTCATATAAAAAGTTTATTGAGTGGTTACTTTAAACTTAAGATTGTAATTCATATTTTTGGTTAGTTAGTTAATAAAAAAGCATCTCTTTTCGGGATGCTTTTTTTAGTTTACAACTATTTATCCAGTATTAAATGATTTTAAAATAGTGCATTTCGTCGATTATTTTGTTTTTCTTGTCGATAAATGTTAAAATTAAGTGCATTTCATCGATTTTTAATGTATTTAATCGTTGAGTAATCTTTTATAATTATATATTTGGAGGGTACTAAATAACATACTTTTTAGTTCAATGGATTAATTAATTAATATTTGCATTATGTGTTGATATGGAAACCCAAATCTAACGTCATAATATAAAAAAGCAAATTGAGAAAAAACCGAGTTTGAGGGAACTCGGTTTTTTTATGCAATAATTCTAAAGGTTAAATTAATCCGATTTTCAATATTTTTTTGAGTTTTTGGTATTTGATGTAACCAATATTTTTGAGTTTCACCTTTCATCAATAATAGGCTACCGTGCTGTAGTATTAGTTTTAATTTTTGGTCTTTTTCGTGTCTATGCTTAAAATGAAATACTCTTTCTTCTCCAAATGAAACAGAGGCTATAATAGGCTTTTCTCCTAATTCTTTTTCATTATCTGCATGCCAACCGTTACTGTCTTTTCCATCACGATATAAATTTGCTAAGCAACTTGTAAATTTAATAGATAATTCCGTTTCAATAATATTTTTAATTTCTAGTAAATTGCCACTAAAAGGGTTTGGGCTCATTACAATATTGCTGTATTTATAGCTGTGGTTGTTATTTGCGAAAAAAGCAGTTAAACGAGGTTGTAAATGAGTTTTACCAAAAACGGTTATAGTATCTTGTTTCCAATTAATTGTTTCTAGTAAATTATTAAAATGAATATCGGAGTCAATTTTATTAAAAAAGTTGGGATAATAAACAACTTCTGCATCATTCATCTTTAAATTTATTGGACTTCCAAAGAGCATGTTCTTTTATTTTCTAAATTAGCATAATTAAGAAGATTTATGAAATATTTAGTTGTTGTTTTACTTAGTTTATTTTGTTTTAATGCTTTAGCTCAATTGCCTGGAGATTTTGTTTATGTGCATGACATTATTCCAGATTTGGAAGTGGAGCTGCGTTATAATACGTCAAATAACTTTTTGGGTAAGCCTGTTACTGGCTACCAAGCCAATAAACTTATATTGACTACTGAAACAGCCAAGGCTTTGAAATTAGTTCATGAAGCATTGCAACAACAAAATTTATGTTTAAAAATTTATGATGGTTACCGGCCACAGCAAGCCGTAAATCATTTTGTTAAATGGGCTAAAGATTTAAACGATACTATTAATAAACATATTTTTTACCCACATGTTAAAAAAAGTAACTTATTTAAAGCTGGTTATATTGCTTCAAAATCTGGACATAGTAGAGGTAGCACGGTCGATTTAACTATTATTGATGGTAATACAGGTAAGCCTTTAGATATGGGTAGCCCTTATGATTTTTTTGGAAAAGAATCTTGGGTTGATTATGAAAATATTACTGAAGAGCAAAAAGCTAATAGGCAGTTGCTTCAACGCATTATGATTAAATATGGTTTTAGAAATTACCCAAAAGAATGGTGGCACTTTACACTTCGTGGAGAACCTTTTCCAAATACTTTTTTTGATTTTGAAATTAAATAAAAAACTGCTTTCCATATAAAATAGAAAATAGTTTTGAATTTGATTGATGAATAGTTTGTTGTTATTCCTTATCTAAATTTTTAGTCATATTAAAACCAATAAATAAGGCAACACCAGATATAAAGAAAATAACAGCCGGATAAATGGCGTCGTCATCTAAAGTTGTGTATTCGGCTAAAAGCATGGCAATAAATACACCAACACCAATACCCATTAGTAATAATGCCAGATTTAAAATTAATACTTTCCAAATAGGAGCTGTATGAGTTCTACCTCTCATAAAAATACTGGCATCAACACCTTTTTCAATGAGTGCTAAACGCTCCTTGTTTCTAGTAGATAAATAAAGATAAGCCATACCGAAAACTGCTAGAAAAAAGCTGATTGGGATTAATATTTCTTCCATAATTGTTTGTTTTTAATTGATTATTTTTAATGTGTTCATAGCTTATGACGATGTGTTTTTCATTTTGGTTACACTTTTTAAAAAAAAAATATTTTCACATTATTATGTAACCTTAAATAATATAAAGGCGTCTTACTTTTAAAATGACCACTAACGATCAATATTATATCAACCTAATAATTGAAGGCGACACTAATGCATTTTCTGTATTGGTAGAACGCTACAAGGATTTGGTGTTTACTTTAACGCTTAAAATACTCAAGAATAGGGAAGAGGCAGAAGAAGTCGCTCAAGATACTTTTGTAAAGGCGTATAAATCGTTAAGTAAATTTAAAGGCGATTCTAAATTTTCAACCTGGATTTATAAAATAGCTTATAATACCAGTTTAGATAGACTTAAAAAGAATAAAAAGTACATTAACGATGTTGCAATTGATGAATTTACAGAACATCAAGTAAAAACTATCGATAACGCATTAGATAAATTAGAAGATAAAGAACGGGAACAAACCATTCAAGAATGTATAGCTTTATTACCAAATGAAGATAGTTTTTTGTTAACTTTATATTATTTTGAAGAATTATCTCTAGAAGAGATTTCTAAAACTATGGGAATAAAAACCAATAATGTAAAAGTGAAATTGTTTAGAAGTAGAAAAAAGTTGGCAACAATTTTAAAGCAACAATTAGAACCAGAATTAATTGAGTATTATGAAAGAGAAAGCAGATAAATATTTAGACGATTTAGCTAATAAAGTTATTAAAAGAACAACTGTTCAAAGTCCGTCTTTTAATTTCACTGCTGCTGTGATGTCTCAAGTTGAAGTTTTAAATAAAAAACAAACAATAGTTTATAAGCCATTAATATCTAAAACAATTTGGGTTTTAATTTCAGTTGGCTTTTTGGCAATAATTATTTATGCTTTATTTTCTGGAAATAAAGTTGAATCTACAAGTTGGTTAAATGAAATGGATTTTAGTGCATTAACAAATACATTATCAAGTTTTAAATTATCTAAAACAGTTATGTATGCTGTGGTGTTTTTTGGATTTATGATTTGCATTCAAATCCCACTTCTTAAAAATTATTTCGATAAGCGATTGGAGATGTAAATTATAGTTAAATAAAAAAAGCCATCACAAAATGATGGCTTTTTTTATTTACTAAACTTAATTCTTTTTAGCCTCCATTTCTTGTCCGCCTTGATAGAGTATTAAGCTTTTTACTTTGTCATTTTCATCTTTAATAAATTTAATACTTGCTACTACTACTTTAAAAAAGAACTTATCTGTGCCTTCACCAAAAATCTCAAATCTAGATTGTCCTGTAGCTTGTGCAAATATTTTGTTTTCTTCGGTTGTAATTTCAATATTAAAACCAGGTTGTAGTGTATATACACCAATGTATTGTTTTAATATAGCAGCATCAAACTCTATAGATTCTTTTTCTGATTGTACTTTTTTATCGGTTTCAAAACCTTTAGAGATATCAATTCTATTTTTAAAAACCACTTCTTTTTTATCATTGTTTATTGAAAAAACATATTTGGATAAACTATTATCAAAAGAAAATTCATTAGCAGATATAGGAAATATTTTAAACTTACTGCTTCCATCTCGCTGACTAAATAATTGGTCGTCTTCTAAAGTTACAGATCTTAAAGCACCATCTTCAAATTCATAATTTCCAACCCATTGTTGTAATTGGGAGTTAGTTAATGAAATTGTGTTTTCTGTTTCAGAGTATGGTTTTCCAATAGCTAATGCTGCTATTTTTATAGCAAGATCTGTAGGTGAGTTACAATCGCAATTGGTTAGTACAATAACATAAACATTCTTGCTAGGCACATTAACACCCATTGTTGTATAACCAAAAATACCACCACCATGTTCTATAGTAGGTATGTCGTTTATAGCGTTTAAACTCCAGCCATAACCATAATTTAATTTTTCGCCATTATTTAAAGTATAATTTGTGTAAGCTTTTTCTAGAGATGATTTTGAGATAAGTGTATTCGAGTTTACAGCTTGTTGCCATTTAAGCATATCGTCTACATTAGACATTAAAGAACCAGCGGCATATGGTAGTGTTAAACTAATATAATCTGCATTTGTGTATGTGTTGTTTTGGTTTTGGTAACCGTAAGCTCTATTTTTAATTATTGTTTTATTACTTCCATAATGAGATGAATACATGCCAAGTTTCTTGAAAATATTTTCATCTATAAAATCCGCATAGCTTTTTCCAGAAATTTTTTCAATTATATATCCTAAAAGAATATATCCTGAATTGTTATAACGATAACTTTCACCAGGATCAAAATCCATAGGTTCATTTTTAAAATAATCTATTAATTCAGTTGGAGACATATCTGTTCTTGCTATTTTCATCAAATTCATTGATGTGTAGCTTTTAATTCCAGAAGTATGTGTTAATAAATGGTGAATGGTTATGGTTTTCCCGTGTGTAGGATAATCAGGAATAAATTTAGTAATCTCATCATCTAAATTTAATTTTCCTTGCTCCACGAGCATTAAAATAGAAACCGAAGTAAATTGTTTGGTTATGGAGCCAATTTCAAATATATTTTCG
This sequence comes from Flaviramulus basaltis, assembly GCF_900114265.1. GTDB lineage: Bacteria > Bacteroidota > Bacteroidia > Flavobacteriales > Flavobacteriaceae > Flaviramulus > Flaviramulus basaltis. Next base: position 906,875 of record NZ_FPKV01000002.1, on the reverse strand, counting down.
GGTTTCATTGGGACATCTAATTCAAGATTAGAATTACCAAAAGCTTTTCGGTAAATTACTTTTCCGTTTTTATAAACTAAAGCAGTAGCACCAGGTTCATTTGGTTTGTATTTTGCTTCTAATAATTGATCTATTTTAGATTCTAAGTTTTGGGCTTGTACTAATGTGATTAAAAAAAAGAATAAAGAGGTAAACAGTAATTTTTTCATATTTGATTGGTTTTTGATTGATAATCTATATGACGTGTTTGTTTATGAGAAAGTTACAAAAAAACCACTTCATTTTAGTGAAGTGGTTTTAATCTTATTTATAAGTGAAGTGTTTTTATGTTTTTTAATACCAACGTTTCTTTTTCTTTTTTGAAGCTTCACTTTTTCTGCCTTTTTTATGTTTACTTCCTGTTTTTTTAGATTTATGAATAATAGGTTTTGCTTTAGGATCTAAAGGGTAAGGATGTTCTTCTTCAATAGGAATTTGAATATTTATTAATTGCTGAATTGTTTTTACATATGCTTTTTCATCTGCCGAACAAAACGAATACGAGTTTCCAAAATTACCAGCACGACCTGTTCTACCAATTCGGTGAACATAAGTTTCTGGTACATTTGGCATATCAAAATTTATAACAGCATCTAACTCGTTAATATCTATACCACGTGCAGCAACATCTGTAGCAATTAAAATATTAACATAGCCATTTTTAAATTTGTTTAGAGCTTCTTGTCTCAAGCTTTGTGGTTTATCTCCGTGGAAACTTTCAACTTTATAACCGTTTTTTATTAGTGTTTGCTCTAACTTATCGACACCAAATTTTGTGCGTCTAAAAATTAAAATATTTCCTTTAATAGTATTTCTTAATAAATGTAAACAGAGTTCAATTTTATTAAGTTTAGAAACATAATATAATACTTGGCTTACATTTTTTGCGGCAGATGAGGTTGGTGTAACTTCAACACGTTCTGGTGTTTTTAAAATAGTATTTGCAAGTTGTTCAACCTTATAAGGCATTGTTGCCGAAAACAATAAGATTTGCTTTTCTTGTGGACATAAACGTTCAATCTTTTTTACATCGTCTATAAAACCCATGTCTAGCATTAAATCGGCTTCATCTAAAACCAAAGTTTTAACATAATCTAAGTTTATAAGATCTTGTTTATGTAAATCTAGAAGGCGACCAGGAGTTGCAATTAAAATATCGACACCTTTTTTTAAAACATCAATTTGTGGTTCTATAGAAGCGCCACCAAAAATAACAGTAGTTCTTAAATTTGTATGCTTGCTATAGGTTTTAAAATTATCTTCAATTTGAATAGCTAATTCTCGTGTAGGACTAACAATTAAAGCTTTTATTTTTTTGCCTTTTTTGGGAGCATCTTGTTTATCAAATAATAATTGTAAAATTGGTAAAGCAAAAGCCGCTGTTTTACCTGTTCCTGTTTGCGCAGATGCTATGACATCTTTTCCTTCAAGAACTAACGGGATAGTTTGTTCTTGTACTAAAGTAGGATTATCGTAACCAGCTTCTGCTACAGCTCTTAAAAGTGGTTTGTTTAATTGTAAGTCTTTAAATGACATGTAAAATAATTTACTGCAAAGATATAACAAACCATATCAAAGTTAATTTATAATATAGCCACTTAATAACACTCTTTTTTTTGGAGGAATAGCAAGACTTTTTGAGGCTATTTTTAGTAAAGTTTGATCCTTTTCTTTGGCATGTACTAATTGAAATAATTGAGACACAGTTAAACTGCTTTCAGGTCTTTCAACTAAAGTAAATTCATCATTAATATTAACAAAACCATCTTCAAGAATGCTTAAGTAAGTACCACCAAAACCATGTTGTATAAATTGTTTAAGTACGGTTTGTGTGCCAAATTTATGGCCTAATTTATAACAAGGCTCTCTGTATTGTGAAATTCTGACTAAAGCTTCACCTACTTTATAAACATCTCCTAAAAAAACTTGTGTTTCATCAAAATCTGAAACTGTTAAATTCTCACCAAACATACCCCAATTCCAATCTAAATGAGGATAAAGATTTTCCCAATAAGGGTATTCTTCTGCCGAAAACATATAACAAGCTTTAAACTCACCGCCATGATGTATTCGGTCTGAAACTTCATCGTCTTTTACATCGTTTTTAGTTAAGTAAATAGGTTTGTTTGTTGGTGTTTTATAAATACCTGTAGTTTCTTCTTTACCATTCCAAATAAATGTAGTTGGTTTTGCTATGTTGGTTGAGATGATTTTCATGACTAGATTTGTTATGATATAGATAATTAATCGAATTTATAATTTTTTATGAGAAAGGCAAAATAAAATATTCCCGAATATTTGACATAAAATGAATTGTGAAAGTGAAAAAATGACAGAAATTTGTTAAAGAAAATCTAAAGAATAAGACACTTTATCACTAAATAAGATTTGGTATTTTTATTGCATTTAATGTATTGAATATTAATAGAGTAAATGTTTAACTTAAAATTTTTAACAATGAGCAATTTAGCAACATTACCGAAAAATGGGGGTTTAGCAAACAAAAATACAGCCTCAAACTTCCCATTATTATCAACTTGGTTTGACGATTTTTCTTTAAATGATTTTCCGTCACTATTTTCTTCAAACTTCAATACAGGTATTACCTTACCTAAGGTCAATATTAAGGAAGTTTCAGATGCATTTATAGTTGAAATGGCAGTTCCTGGATTAAAAAAATCCGATTTCAATATTAATTTAGAGAACAATATTTTATCAATTTCTGCAGAATTAAAAGAAGAGAATGAAGAAAAAAACAAAGGTTATACACGCCGAGAATTTGGATATTCTTCGTTTAAGAGAACTTTTACATTACCAGAAACGGTTAACGATAGCAAAATTAATGCAAACTATAGCGAGGGTATTTTACTTGTGCATCTTCCAAAAAAAGAAGAGGCAAAACAAAAACCATCTAGAACAATTCAAATTTCATAAGTGTTATAAATAGTTTGATTGAATTCCATTAAATTAAAAAGCTGTCTATAAAAAGACAGCTTTTTTTATACATAAAGTTACTATATATAATATAAACTACAAATAAAGTCTTATTTGTAACATGACAATTATCATACTTATTTAAAGACAATTCCAATAATTTTATAGTATTAAATTTTAATAGTCATGAAAGCTAAAAAGAACCCAAAATTAGAAATAGGCAGAAATAGCAGTATTTATTTTGCTATTGGACTCAATTTGATGTTGCTCTTATCTTGGCGGGCATTAGAGTATAAAAGTTATGAAAAAAGTGATTTTGTAATGGATATTGTTAATGTAGACCAAGAAATAGAAGAAGATATACCAATTATAAACGTAAACGTACCACCACCACCTCCACCACCTATAGCAATAAGTGAAAATGTTCTAATTGTTGAGGATGTTGTGGAAATTGAAGAAACAGTTATTGAAAGCACCGAATCAAGTCAAGATGATGCTATTAAAGATTTTGTTGCTGTAGATGTTTCTGATGTAAATGTTGAAGAAGTAGAAGAAGACGTAGAAGTTGCTTTTGCTATAATTGAAGACGTGCCAGTATTTCCAGGTTGCGAAGGATTAAACAAAAATGAAACTAAAAATTGTTTTCAAAAAAAGATACAAGAGCATGTAATGAGGAATTTCGAATATCCACAATCTGCTTTAGATCTAGGTATTCAAGGTCGTGTTTCGGTAGTATTTGTTATAGATTCTAAAGGTTATACTACCAATGTAAGATCTAGAGGCCCAGATAGAATTTTAGAAAAAGAGGCAGAGCGTATTATTGGTTTGCTACCAAGTATGAAACCAGGAAAACAAAGAGGTAAACCTGTAAAAGTAGCTTATGGAGTACCAATATTTTTTAAATACGCTGCACAATAATTTTTTATAAGTTGTTATATAATAAAAGTGGCAAAAGTTTTAAACTTTTGCCACTTTTATTATATAAGATATCGATTTAACATTTCATCATTAAAAAATAACAATTCGGTTAGTCTCTTTTTTATAAACTTGACTTCTGTTAGATATTTGTTTCATAATTAATAAATCAAAAAACGAATATTATGAAACATTTAATCATTATTGCAACACTAATAGTTTCTGGGCTTGTTAATGCTCAAACTAGCTATGAAAAAGGCATGGAAAAAGCCTTTGATTTTTGGAGAAGTAATAACCCAACCGAAGCTTCTAATTTATTTGAACGTATTGCAGCAGCAGAAACAGATAATTGGCTACCACCTTATTATGCAGCACAAATAAATGTTCTATACAGTTTTGGAGAGCAAGATGAGGAGAAACTATCTGCTCAACTTAAAAAAGCACAAGACTTAATTAATGATGCTACAGCAATTTCAAAAGAGAATCCAGAAATATTGGTGCTACAAGCTTTATTGCACACCGCTTGGGTAGCTTATGATGGTGCAACATATGGTATGACGTTGTCTGGAAAAGTAGTTGAATTGTATGCTAAGGCAGCAAAACTAGCGCCTAATAACCCAAGAGTGGTATTTTGTAAAGCCGAATGGGATATGGGCGGCGCTAAGTATTTTGGACAAGACACGACGCCATTTTGTAAAGATATAGAACGTGCCATAGAACTTTTTGCTAACTTTAAACCAGAAACACCTTTTCATCCAAATTGGGGAAAAGAACGAGCTGAACAAGTTTTAGCAACCTGTAAACAATAATAACAATGAGTAAATTGACTAAAAATATATTAATCACATTTTTTATTGGTGTAGTAATATTCTTGATGGATAATGGAGCCAGAGGAGGTTTTAGTAGTAAGAGCATCAATGAATTATTAGTCAATTTTGCTGTGTATCAATTATATTCTTTTGCTATTGGATTTTCAAATATGTATTTTTTTGAGTATTTGAATAAAAGACAATGGAATGAAGGCGATGGCATTAAAAGAATATTAATAGGCTTTATTGGGTCGGTAGTAGTAACTATTGGATGTTTGTTTTTCTTAAATATGTTTACTGATATGTATTTCGATGGCGAAACATTATCAGAGTTTTTAAAAGAAGAAAGTTTTAATAGGTATAAGTTTAGTCTTTGGATAACGCTTACCGTAGTTGCAGCATTTCATGTGTTTTATTTCTACAAAAAAGCACAAGAAAAGAAAGTAAAAGAATCTCAAATAGTAGCAAAAAACGAAACAGCAAAATTTGAATCTTTAAAAAATCAATTAGACCCACATTTTTTATTCAATAGCTTAAATGTATTAACATCTTTAATTGGAGAAAACCCAAATCAAGCCGAAAAATTCACAACTAAACTCTCTAAAGTATACAGGTATGTTTTAGAGCAAAAAGATAAAGATCTTATTCCGTTAGAAGAAGAATTAAAATTTGCCAAATCATATATGGAACTTCTAAAAATGAGATTTGAAGATGGTATCAATTTTAGTATACCAGAAATACTATCAAATTCAGATTTAAAAATAGTGCCATTATCACTACAGTTATTGTTAGAAAATGCAGTAAAACATAATGTTATAACATCAAGTAATCCTTTAGAAATTAACATTTACGAAGAAAAAGGATATTTGGTAGTAGAGAACAATATTAACCCAAAAGCATCGCTTGAAAAGAGTACTAAAGTAGGGTTAAAAAATATCAATCAACGTTATAGTTTAATTACTAAAAACAAAGTTGAAATAGAAAATAATAACAAAGTTTTTAAGGTAAAACTACCATTATTAACACAAGAAATTAAAATTATGAAAACCGATTATTTAAATAACGATAGTCAAAAATATATTAGAGCCAAAAAACGTGTAGACGATTTAAAAGGTTTCTATGGGAACTTAACATCATATTGCGTAGTAATCCCTTTTTTAATATTTATAAATTATCAAACGCATTGGGGATTTCAATGGTTTTGGTTTCCGCTTTTTGGTTGGGGATTAGGACTCGCAATTCACGCATTTACCCTGTTTGGCTATGGTCAAGATTGGGAAGACCGTAAAATTAGAGAGTTCATGGAAAAAGAAGATAAAAAATTCTAATTATGAATCATCAATTTCAAGACGAAGAACGCTATTTACGTGCTCAAAAAAGAGTGAAAGAAATTAAAGGATTTTATAGACACTTACTTTGGTATGTTATTGTAAACGTACTTATAATTTTAGGTGTTGTAGCAGCTTACGGTTGGGATTTTAGTAAAATATTTACTTTTAATGCATATTCAACAGCACTTTTTTGGGGAATTGGAATCGCATTTCATTGGATAGGGGTATTTGGAAAAAGCGTAGGTTTCTCAAAAAAATGGGAAGAACGCAAGATTAAAGAATTTATGGATAAAGATAAGTTTTAGTGTTATGAATAGAAAATTTGAAGAAAAAGACAGCTACTTAAAAGCAGAAAAAAAAGTTACCGAACTAAAAGCATTATACATACATATTGTAATTGCTATCATATTAATACCTACAGTAATATTTATAAATTATCAAATAGATAAATTTACTGGATTTGTATGGTTTTGGTTCCCCATTGGCGGCATCATAATAAGCCTAATTCTCCATGTAGTAACTGTTTTTAAAATAGGAACAGATTGGGAAGAACGTAAGATTAAAGAACTATTAGAAAAAGAAGAATTATCAAAAAAACAAACTAATGGAAACGAATCCTATTGAAAAAGAACGTTACACACGAGCAGCAAAACGCGTAAAACGTATTAGAGGTTTTTATACCCATGCTTTAGTGTATATTGTCATTAACATTTTAATTGTGACTATAAACATTCAAAATCTGGCGCCTAACGAAAGTTATTTTCAATGGCATAATTTCATTACTTTAATAGGCTGGGGTGTAGGCTTACTAGCCCATGGTTTATCTGTTTTTGCACCAAATATTATTTTAGGAAAAGACTGGGAAGAGCGTAAGATTAAAGAATTAATGAATAACGATAAAAAACCTTGATATTAAAATTAGTTAGGGCGTTACCACAAGGGTCGCGCTTTACACTATATCTTTTTAAAATGTTATTGTCAAGTACAAAGTTTTGTGGTAATCATCTTAAATTTAGTTCCAAAGTTATTAAGTACAAATAAATTTTAAAAAGGATGCCGTTTCAATCGCTAACGCAAAACACAACAAAGTTTAAAAATATAGTTAAAAAATAATCAATGAAAGTCATAATAATTGAAGACGAAAAACCATCAGCAAGACGTTTACAACGTATGCTTCAAAGTTTAGATTTACAAACAGAAGTTATGTTACATTCAGTAGAAGAGTCTTTAAATTGGTTTCAAAATAATGAACATCCAGATTTAATATTTTTAGATATTCAATTAAGTGATGGTTTATCGTTCGAAATTTTTGAAACTATAGAAATAAAATCGGCAATAATTTTCACCACAGCTTATGATGAATATGCACTTCAAGCTTTTAAACTAAATAGCATCGACTATTTATTAAAACCAATAGATGAGGACGATCTGGCAACAGCCGTAAAAAAATATCAAGAACGTGCACCACAAAAACAAGCTGTAACTTTAGATTTTAACGATATTAAAAAACTACTTGTAAACCCAATAGATCGTGAGTATAAAAAGCGTTTCTCTGTAAAAGTAGGGCAGCATTTAAAACTGATTAATATTGACGATATTGAATGTTTTTATAGCGAAAATAAAGGCACCTATTTACACACTTCAGAAGGCCGAAACTATTTACTAGATACTACTTTAGAGCAATTAGAGAACGAGTTAGAACCACAAACCTTTTTTCGTATAAACCGTAAGTTTTTTGTGAATATTAACGCCATAAAAGATATGCTAAGCTATACCAATTCGCGTTTGCAAATTAAGCTAAATTCTTATAATGATGATGAGGTAATTGTTGCTCGCGAACGTGTAAAGGATTTTAGAGATTGGTTGGAGTAGTTTGTTGGATTTAAAACTAAATTATATCTAGAAATTTCTACATTTCATTTTACCAACTAAATATTTTAATTTTGTATTCGGAATAGTTTCAATTCCCTCGAAATTAACATAATATTGCCTGTTATTATTACCTTTCAAAACTAGGGCTTTCATAAATATATTTGGTATACTAATTATTGAATATCTGTTTGGTTTTCTAATTGAAATAGACAAGTAAACCTTTTTGTCACAAAGGTCAAATGCTGATTTTATAGGCTTTTGAAAACTTAAATTGCCTGTTAGTTTATCAATATTTGTAAGGGATAATCTAAAATGTTCCTTTTCATCACTATTGGTGTCAATTTCATACAGAAAAATAATATTATCCATTGAAATTGTTGAATGAAAACCCCAAATTACTTCGGTATTCTTTTCAGTAGGTAAATCGTCATCATTAACTATACGAAGTTTAACGTTGACTTCTTCACCTTGTAACTCTTTGATAAGGTTAGAATTGTTATCACCTTTCCATTGCCTTTTTATTAAATCAAAGGCATATGAATAATTTTCATCTTTATTGGTTTGTGATAAATATGGAGTTGTTTTATATTTATTACGAAGATTAGTAATGTATTTATCAAATACATTGGGTTTTATATAAGACTCAAAACGTGTAAGTCTTAATTCTGTAGGATGAGGGAAATTGAGGTTTTTAAATTCTTCTTTAGCTACTTTTTTAAGATTGCTTACTTCTTTTGATACAATTGAAGTAGCAATATCTGATTGCTTTTTTAAATTTTCTAAGGCTTTATTAGCTTCTAAAGACTTTTCTTTCTGTTATTATATTTGCAGCTTCAATTTCTACTTTAGAGTTTAGAGAATCTTTATGTAAACGCATTTCCTCACTTGTCTTTTCAAACTTTATATTTAATTTATTTTTCAAATCACTTCTTTCATCTTTTACTTCATCAAAGGACTTGTCTGTGTTTTTATTCAAAAAATATGTGCCTAATGCGGTTATTATTAGGCCTAATACTATTATGTAATTTGGATTAATTATCATTTTTCTTTGGCTTCATTCTATGTTTTATATTGTTTTAATTTTTTTGAGTCGAATTGAAGTGAAATTGCTTTAATACATATATTTTATGTTTTTCTCCTAAAATACATTATAATTGCAAAAATGAAAATCGCGAATCCAATTATTCCAAATAGATAATACAAAGAATTGTTTTCTGATTTGAAATTAGTTGCTAAAGCGAAAAAACAGCCGGAAATTAGGTATAAATACACTGGTTTTATTTTGCTTATTATTGTTATTACTTTAAACGAATTTAACATAATTTTTTAATTAAAAAGTTGCGTTTCAAATACATCAGAACTACTTGATATAAAATCGTTTATATCTTAAGTTAAACGAATTTAGGCGAATTTTTTTACAAAGTTAACATAAACCTTAAAAGACTTATGTTTTTATACATTGTTATTGTAGGTTTACTTGATGCCACCAAAAGCTCCAAAACACATATTCTTATGTAGTATTTCAGTTTTTCTAAAACCTATTTTTTTCATTAATTCTAATTGATAAGTCATTGATCTTGGAGAATCTTCTTTTTCTACATAATCCAAAACTTTTTTTCTATAATTTTTCCCATCAATACTTTCCAAATAATCACCATAACGTTCCCAAGTATATTCGCTTACGGCTTTAGTTTCTTGAGTTATCAAGTCAGAAATCATCAAACAGCCTCCTGGTTTAAGTAAATTATATAATTTTTTGAATGTTGTTTCCCAATCTCTGTCATCTCTTAAATGATGTAATACAGCTCCAGCTAGTATAATATCAAAGTTATTTTCTTTTAAAACTACGTCTCTTATATCACCTTGTATAATCTGTACTGAATTATTAGTTTTCGGAGAAACTCTTTCATGTGCTTTGTCCAACATAGGTTTACTCAAATCAACTAATGTACAATTTAGATTAGCGATTTTAGATAACATTTTTAAACTGTAATTTCCTGCGCCACAACCAATATCTAATAAGTTTTTAGCATTAGGTCTAATTCTTTTAGAGGCTTCGGTTAAAAGTTCAAGGGAAATTTGCGCATCAATTGTAGCAACTTGACCTGTATCTAAATTTGAAAACCGTTCCACATCATTGTCAAACCGTTCTTTGATTTCTTGTACTGTTGATTTATTCATAATTAATTATTTAAAGACGTTATTTCAAAAGTAGCGTTTTGAAATGATACTTAAAAAGACTTATTTTGTTGTTTAATAATACTTTATAAGTATAACTATGGAATTACGACATTTAAGATATTTTTTAGTTGTAGCTAACGAATTGAATTTTACAAGAGCATCTGAAAAACTTTTTATTTCTCAACCTCCATTAAGCAGACAAATAAAGGAACTTGAAAATGAGATAGGAGTTAAGTTGTTTAATAGAAATAGTAAAAAAGTTGAACTAACAGAAGCAGGTAAGTTCTTTAGAAAAGAAGTCGTAAATCAATTGCAAAATTTAGAGTCTGTGATTTTAAAAACTAAAAAAATCTCAGAAAATATAAGTGGAGAATATAGGATTGGATATATCAGTTCCACATTTTCCGATACGATTACGAAACTTATTCAATTTTTAACAAAAAAGTATCCTTATCTAAATATAAAATTATATGAAGTTTCTACTGTAAAACAAATTCTAGCATTAGAACAAAGTAAGTTAGATTTAGGCATAGTAAGAGCTCCTTTGGTATCTACAAAAATTAATTCGAAATTATGGTTTAAAGATTCTTATTCTTTGGTTTTCAATAAAAATAAAACAAAAGTAAAAGAGATTGATGATATAAGTAAATTTAGAAATGAACTCTTTGTTTTTTTTAATAAAGATTATGCTCCTATCTATTATAATTCTTTAATTGAAATTTGTTCTAAATATGGATTTGTACCAAATATTGTTCACGAATCGAATAACATTAATTCCATAATTCAATTAGTAAGAAATGGTTTGGGTGTTTCAATTGTACCTACAAGTTTAAAAAAGAGTCATATTTATCCGGAATTATCATTTTTAGATTTAGATAATAACTTTTTAACCAATGTTCTACTTGCAACACCCAAAAATGATAAATCCCAAATTACAGATTCAGCTATTTCTTTTTTATTAGCATGATTTTGGATTTACATGTAACTTTAAGATATGGACTTTTTTAATTTTATATAAAGACTGTAAAAATGGTAAAGTGAATTTTTTAAGAAAAACAAGTCTCTACTTTTTAGCTAACTTTCGCATTACTACCCATTGTTTAAGCATATCTCTAGCATCTTGTGCGGGATAGCCTAAAACGGTTTTTCCAGCTGCAACATCGCCAACAACACCAGAACCTGCACCAACAGTTGCTCCAGAATGAATAGTTGTGTGATCTTTTATTGAAGCACTTCCGCCAATAATAACGCCATCACCTAAAGTTACAGAACCGGCAAGTCCACTATGTCCAGCCATAATACAAGAGCGTCCCATAATACTGTTATGTGCTATTTGTACTAGGTTATCAATTTTACAACCATCGCCTACAATGGTAGAACTAAATTTTGCTCTGTCTACACAAGAGTTTGCGCCTATTTCTACATAATGGCCAATAATAACATTCCCAATTTGTGGTATTTTTACTAATCCGCGACCATCATCACTTGGGCGATATCCAAACCCATCTGCACCAATACTTACGTTGGTATGGAAAATACAATGGCTTCCAATAATACAACGCTCTCTTATAACTGTTCCAGACCAAATGGTTGTGTTATTACCAATAATGGTTTCATCAAACACACAAACATTAGGATATAATATAACACCATCACCTAATTCAACGTCTTTGCCAACATAACAATTTGCCCCAATTTTACAACCTTTACCTATTGTGGATGTTTCATGTATTACTGCTGTTGGATGAATATCTGTATCAAAAACTGGAGCTGGTGGATTAAATAATTCTAAGATTTTAGCCATAGCTAAATCGGCATTTTTAACCTTAATTAATGCACGAGTATTGTCTGGCTCAATTATTAAATTATCATTTATAATGGCTGCACAAGCTTTAGAATCTGCCCAATGTTTAATGTATTTTGAGCTTCCAATAAAGGTAATATGATTGCATTCTGCACTTTGTAACTGCTCTGGGCCTTCAATTTTTTGTGTAGTATTACCTATTAATTCGCCTTTTAAAACATCATTAATTTCTTGTATGGTGTAAGATGCCATTTAATTTTTTATTTATTTAGTTGAATCGTAAATCTAATGGAAAAAAAATAGAAAACAATTTTTTTTAATCTTCTATCCTGTTTTCGTCAAAAGCGGAAGGTAATAATTTAGGTATAAACTTTACTACTAACGGCAATAATAATGCGCCACCTGGAAGCATGAATATAGCAAGGCTTGGAATGGATTTGAAAATATCTAAAAGTTGCTCTTGTACTTTTTTTTGCTCCTCTTTACTTAGGTCTCTAATTGTAGATTGGGTAAGTAGCACCATAAGTTCTTTACTATCCATTAACTCTTGGTAAAGACGTTTACTGTTTCTAGAAATAAGTTTATTAACCATTTTACTAGAGTTATTGTAAAAACTTTGCACAATGTTCTTGGAACTTAAAAGAGCTATATTATCCTTGTTTGTGGTATAAAATTGATTTACTGTTTGTATAGATTGATTTATTCTAGAAGCATTTAATTTTAAATCTTTCCCAAGTTTTTTTAAAAACTTTTGTTCTTCACTATCAATCTTTTCATCTGTCCATGTTGCCATACAAGCTAAATCCAGAATATAGTATTTTTCTTGTTCGGTTTCAATATGGTTTATAGACGTTTTATAATCAAGATCTGTATCATCATAATAACGTAAAGACGATTCAAATAGCTTAATTAAACTTTCATCATATTGGTTTTTTGTTGCTTTCGAGTTTAAAACATCTAATGAAATGGAAGCTATTGAACCTTCCATAGCTTTTAAATAATCAATTGAAATGGTATTCTGATTTTCTAAATATTTTTTATAAGCTAAAACATCAACAAACAATAAAGCATTTATAATAAAGTAATTGAAGTTTTTAGTGATGATATTATCATCTATTTGAATGCGTTTATGAAATATTTTTTCTAATTGCTCATTAGATTTTTTTCCACCTAACAACTCATTAAAAAACGATGTTTTAGTTTCATTAATACTTTTGTAAAAATTTATAACGCTATCTACAAAGGCAATTTCTGTATTAGAGTTTGTGTATGTATATAAGAAAGCTAAACATAAATTTACTTTACAAAGCTCTTCTTCTGTTAAATCTTTTTTTTCAATAATAGCAGCAACCACTTGTAAATTACTTCCATAAATAAAGCCGCTATGTCGCTGTGCATCATAAAACACATCATCTTCAACCTTTAATAAAGGGTTGTTTTCGCCTACTTCTTTAAGTAATTTTTTTATCCAACCAGATGCAGATGGGTTCATAAATTCTTCATCATATAATTATGGTATAAATGTAATGCATTTAGAAAATGTAGCCCACATTTTTTTCATTAACAAAACTTTAACAAAACCGCTATTTACATTTTTTCGTAGGTATGCATGAGAGTCAAAAATTAACAAATAACAAAAAATCTCAAAATGATGAAAAATTTAAAAACAGTTTTAGGAATTGGAGTAGTTGCAGCAGCAGCATTCTTCATTGTAGCAGCAGATCATATTGATGCTCCTGCAGTACAAGGTGGTAATAGTGATATTACCGATTTTTATGCCTTTCAAGGTGAAAACACAAGCAATTTAGTTTTTGCGACAAATCTTCAAGGGTTATTGAGTCCTGCAACAACAGGTTCTGCAATGTTTGATGAAAACGTATTAATTGAAATTAACATCGATAACACTGGAGACAATGTTGAAGATTTAGTAATTCAAGCTATACCAAGAGATGGTAAAATGTATTTCTTTGGTCCAATAGCACCTTCTCAAACAGGTCTAAATAGTACTATTGAAACATCGTCTACTGTAGGAGGTGTTGTAGATATTACTGCTTACGGTTCTAGTGCAAATATTGCTACTAATGGAGGTATGAGCTTTTTTGCTGGACCACGTGATGACCCATTCTTTTTCGACTTTGCACAGTATTCTGAAATTATTGCAGGAAACGAGTCAAGTTTCAACATGCCTGGTGCAGATACGTTTGCAGGTAGTAATGTACTATCTATTGTAGTAGAAGTTCCAAAATCGATGATTGGTGGATCAGGATCTATCAATACATGGGTAGAATCTAAAAGAAAATAATAATAACCATTAAGAACACAATTATGAAAACTATAAAAATATTAAGCCTAACATTACTTTCATTATTAGCATTTAATTGCTCAAATGATGATGATACTCAAATAACATATCCTGAAGGACCAGATTTTTCAGGTACTTACGCTCAAGAAGATCAAATGGGAAGACCAGCAGTAAATACAGTATTTACGTCTTCTGCTAGCAAAGATATGTTTAACGTAACAACGCCTTCAATGCAAAATGCTGCATTTCAAAGTATGTTTGAAACTAATTTACTAGCATTAAGTCCAGCTTATGCAGATGGTGGTTTAAACGCTTTAGGACAAGATGCAGCTGCATTTACAGGTCTTTTAGCAACAGATGTTTTAAATGTATCATTAGACGGTACAACAACATTTTATGATGGAACCAATTTATTAACAGGTAGAACATTATCTGATGATGTAATTACAGTAGAATTACTTTTAATTTTTGGTGGAGAAGATTTCTCTGAATATCCTGGATTATCTAACGATAATGTAGACGCCAACGATAAAACCTTTTTGACCTCATTTCCTTACCTAGCAACACCTTGGTAAAATCTATTACCTCTAAAACAGGAACTTTGGTTTCTGTTTTAGAGGTTTTATAAAACCTACACACCTACACAAAAAAACATAAAATCAAACACAATGAAATCTATAAATCAATTAGCGAGTATTTTACTATTACTTTTTATAGTAAGTTGTAATAATACACCAAAAACAATAACAAATTTAGAGGACTATAATAGCTATTTAGAAGTTGATGAGAAAGAGATGTTGTTATTAGCAGAAGAAGACTTAGAATTCTGGGAAAAAAAGCTAGAAAAAGAACCAAATCAGTTTCCTTATTTAGCTAAAACTGCAGCATCTCAATCTCTAATTTTTAGTAAAACAGGAAATATTGAAGCTTTAGCAGAAGCTGAAAAAAACTTAATTGAAGTTAATGAGAGAACAGGTTATAACAAACCAGGTTACTTAAGATCTTTAGCTAGAAATTATATTTCCCAACACAAATTCAAGGAAGCTTTAAAACTTTTAGAAAAAGCTGAAGCCATTGGCGAAAACTTAAAAAGCACAGAAAAAATGATATTTGATGTGTATTTAGAGTTAGGTAATTATGAATTAGCAAAATCTTACTTAGAAAAAGTTAGAAAGGAAGGTAATTTCGATTACTTAATTCGTTTGTCAAAATGGTCTGATCACCGTGGAGATTTAGATGCAGCCATAAAATATATGGAGCAAGCTATGGCAATTGCAGAATCTTCAAATATGCCATCAACAAAAAAATGGATTTACACAAATATAGCAGATTATTACGGGCATGCAGGTAACATAAAAGCTTCTTATAATCACTATTTAAAAGCTTTAGAATTAGACCCAACTGATGCTTATGCAAAAAAAGGAATTGCTTGGATTGTATATTCTCATGAAAAAAATGCAGATGAAGCGTTACGTATTTTAAACACTATAACTAAAACATATAATGCCCCAGACTACCATCTTTTAAAAGCTGAAATAGCAGAATTTATTGGTAATTCAGAATTAAAAGAAGAAGAATTAAAATCATATAATGAAGTTGTAAGTAATCCACTTTACGGTGATATGTACAATAAGTACAATGCACTGTTGTATGCAGAAATACCTAGTGATACAGCTAAAGCTTTAAGAATTTCAAATATTGAAATTGAAAATAGACCAACACCTCAATCTTACGATTTATTAGCATGGACTTATTATAACCATGGTGATGCAGAAGAAGCTTTAAGCGTTGTTGAAAAACATGTTGTTGGTAAAACTTTTGAACCCAAAGTGTTATTTCATTTAGCTAAAATTTACAAGGCTAATGGAAAAATTGATGAAGCTAAAAGCTTAAAAGAAGAATTACTAGAAAGCGGTTTTGAATTAGGACCTCTTATGCTTGAAAGCATTAAAAATATATAATAATTAATAGTTATGAATGCTCTAAAAAAGCTCACAGCATTTTTAATTATTGTATTTGCTAATATTCTTTATTCACAACAAGTAAAAGGTGTTGTAATAAATGAAATTGAACAACCTCTTGAAGCGGCTTATGTTTACAATTTAAACTCTAAAAGTCATTCACATACATCAGAAAATGGTGTGTTTATTTTGGATGATAGTAAAGTAGGCGATTCAATAAGAGTAGGGTTATTAGGCTATAGAAATAAAACTATAGTTCTAAATGAAATAAATATCGATTCAAAATTGATATTAACATTAGAAGAAAAATTATTTCAACTAGAAGAAATGGTAATTAGAGAACAACTTAATGCATTAAGTACTATTACAAGACTTGATTTAAATACAAGTCCTGTAAACTCGTCGCAAGAAGTTTTACGAAAAATACCAGGACTTATTATTGGTCAGCATGCTGGTGGAGGAAAAGCAGAACAACTTTTTTTAAGAGGTTTTGATATTGACCATGGTACAGATATTTCAATTTCTGTTGATGGAATGCCGGTAAATATGGTATCTCATGCACACGGACAAGGTTACAGCGATTTACATTTTTTAATACCAGAAACTGTAAATAAAATTGATTTTGGAAAAGGGTCATATTACGCTAAAGAAGGTGATTTTAACACAGCTGGATATGTGAATTTTTCGACTAAAGATTATTTAAAAGAAAGTGAAGTTACATTTTCAATAGGTCAATTTAATTCATTGAGAACTTTAGGGATGATTGATTTATTAGGAAATACAAAAAATCAAAATGCGTATATGGCAGTTGAATATTTATCAAATGATGGTCCTTTTGAGTCTCCTCAAAATTTTAATAGACTAAATCTTTTTGGAAAATATGTAATGTTTTCGCCAGAAAATGATAAGCTAACTTTAACCGCATCGCATTTTACAAGTAGATGGGATGCTTCAGGACAAATTCCGCAACGCGAAGTAGATAATGGCAACATAACACGCTTTGGAGCGATTGATGATACAGAAGGTGGAAATACAAAACGCACCAATTTTAATGTTGAATACAATAAATATGTATCAGATAATATCTCATTAAAAACTAATGCATTTTACTCACATTACGAGTTTGAGTTGTATTCAAATTTTACATTTTTTTTAGAAGATCCAATTAATGGCGATCAAATTAAACAGAAAGAAAACAGAGATATTTTTGGTTTAAACACCGCTTTAAAATATCAAACTTATTTAGGAAATACACCTGTAACTATAAAAACAGGACTGAGTTTTAGAAATGATATTGCAGATGATACTGAATTATCAAAAACATTAAATAGAAGAACAACGCTTGAGAATGTTCAATTAGGAGATATTAATCAAACTAATATGGATGCGTTTATAAATGCTGAGTTTGAATTAGGGAAATTTATTATAGTACCAGCATTACGTTTAGATTATTTTAAGTTTTTGTACAATGATAAATTACAAACTAATTATACATCATTATCAGAAAATAAAACCATTTTGAGTCCAAAACTAAATTTCTTTTACAATGCAAAAGATAATTTACAATGGTATTTAAAATCTGGTATTGGGTTTCATTCAAACGACGTTAGGGTGGTTGTAAGCAATCAAGGTAAAGATGTTTTGCCAAAAGCTTATGGTTTAGATTTTGGAAATATTTGGAAACCAACTTCAAAATTAGTGCTTAACAGTGCATTATGGTATTTGTTTTTAGAACAAGAGTTTGTTTATGTAGGCGATGCAGGAGTTGTAGAACCTAGTGGGAAAACAGAACGTTATGGTTTAGATTTAGGATTGCGTTATCAGTTTAATAATTGGTTATTTTTTGATAGCGATGCAACATTAACAAAAGCAAGAAGTACTGAAGATATAGATGGACAAAATTATATTCCTTTAGCTCCAGATTTCACCATGGCAGGTGGTTTTTCGGTTAACAATCTACATGGTTTTTCTGGAGGCTTAAGATATAGATATATTGATGATAGGCCAGCAAATGAAGATAATAGTATTGTGGCACAGGGTTATTTTGTAACCGATATAAATGCCAATTATAATATTGGAAATGTAACATTAGGATTAGTTATTGAAAATTTATTTGATGTGGCGTGGAATGAAACACAATTTGCAACAGAATCTCGTTTGCAAAACGAAGTACAATCTGTTGAAGAAATTCATTTTACACCAGGTGCGCCTTTTTACATAAAAGGATCAGTATCATATAAGTTTTAAGAGATATAAAATAAAGTTTGGTTAGTTGATTAATAACTTTTGAAAAAGAAAAGTTGTTTTAAGAAACCTAAATGAAGTGTTGATTTTTAGGTTTTTTTGTTAGGTGAAAGCGCTTGGTTATAGAAATATAATTGGGCGCTTTCTTATTTATATCATTTATAATTTTACTTGGATTTAAAGAGAAAGGAAGAACAAAATTTATTTTACGCTGTTCGTAAAATCTTTTCCATTTTGCGGCCTTTAGCTAATTCATCAATTAATTTATCTAAATATCTTACTTGTTTTGTTAACGTATTTTCAATTTCCTCTATGCGATAACCACAAATAACACCTTTAATAAATTGAGCATTAGAGTTTAGTGTTGCATCTTCGAAGAATTTTTCAAAAGTTACTTTGTTATTAATAAGTTCTTGTAGCTTTTTTTCATCATAACCTGTTAGCCATGTAATTACTTGATGCAATTCTTCTTTGGTTCTATCTTTCTTTTCAACTTTAGTCACATAATGAGGATATACTGAAGCGAATGTCATTTTTGCAATACGCTCATTGTGTTTTTGTGTGGTATTCATTATTTGTATTTTAAAATCTAAAATTATTTAAATTTTTCTAATTTGCCTTATTTATTTTAAGTTTCATCATTAGGTCTGTTTGTTCTTCATTTCCTAATTTGAAGATATGTTTGTCAAATTCTACAAATCCGTTTTTCTTATAAAACGAGATGGCTCTTAGGTTTTTCTCCCATACACCTAGCCAAATGTAGTTTACCATTTTTTGCTTAGCAATTTCTATTGCTTTTTCGTAAAGTATTTGGCCAATTTTTTTTCCGTGAAATTCTTTTAGAACATAAATTCGCTCGATTTCAAGTGTGTTTTCTGCTTTGATTTCCGTTTGTGAATGACCAAAATTAATTTTTAAATATCCAATTGTTTTGTTTTCAAGTTCTGCAAAATAAAATTGAGAATTTTTGTTAGCTAGTTCAATTTTTAGTTTTTCATTCGAAAATCCGTTATCCAAGTATTCCTTCAAATTCGCTTTGGTATTTTGGGAAGAAAAAGTTTCTGTAAAAGTTTGTATTCCAATTTCTTTTAACTGATTAATTTCTTTTATTGTTATTTTTCTAGTTATTATATTTTCCAATATTTTATAGTTTCTGTTTTTAGATTCTACTAAAGGTTAGTTATGAAATGTTTTAGTTTGTGAGAGCGTATTTTTATTTAATCATTTAATTTATTTCTTCTTTTTGTAATTTGTTTTCTTAAAAACTTCACCCAAAAATTCCAAGTACTTGATTTTTTATCTACAGAAAAATTATTCTCAAGTTTGTCAAAGCCATCTTCAATTAAAGCGTTATGTAATGGACGTATTGCAAAAGCCCAAATTAATGTTCCTTTTCCTGCTGTGTTCATATCAATTGTATGCTTAATTTCTGTCTTTTTTTTATCCAATTCTTTTATCTCAAACTTATGAATTCCATTAAATCCTTTTGGTTTTGAAAAACGAAATTGAATTATTTTATTAGGATTATATTCTTCTACAGAATATCTTATAGGTCCGTGTCCACCATTGGCTCCAACCTTAATTTCATTTTTAAATTTCATTTCTGGCTATTTCTCATTTGGCCAAATTTTGTCGTTTTCAGTTGATAACGTTTTTAGTGACTCTGCTACTTTGCTTTTAGGCTGATTTAATGTTCGTTTATGAATATTAAGGACTCTCAATTTGTTTCAATATTTAATATAGATAGAGTTTTTTATGCTGTGTTAGCAAAAGTTTTTTATTCCTTATTCAAAAATTCAGTTAC
Source organism: Flaviramulus basaltis (assembly GCF_900114265.1). Taxonomy (GTDB): domain Bacteria; phylum Bacteroidota; class Bacteroidia; order Flavobacteriales; family Flavobacteriaceae; genus Flaviramulus; species Flaviramulus basaltis. Next base: position 886,679 of record NZ_FPKV01000002.1, on the reverse strand, counting down.
TAAATTATTCTTTTCAGATTCCATTTCGCAAGTCCAACTGTCTATAAACCATCTTCCATTTTCATAATGAAGTTGAATGCTATTTAGTCCTCTAATATTGGATTCAGTTTTTAGTTCAGTTCGAATTTCAAATGCACTCCAAACTTGCGCAATATTTCCAAACTTGCTAACTATTCTTTTTAGTTCCTTTTCATAAAAATCCTCTTTTGGTGATAATCCAATTGGTATATATTCAGCTTCCAAAGAATGAGTTTCCGCTTTTCCATTTTCATCAATTCTTGTTATAAAAGCATTTTTTGAATGAATATAATTATCTCTTTCAAATTCCCAAGGTTCACTGCTCGAGCCAGAAACAACATCATAATATGCATTTATTATCGCATCTACTGATTTTACGTCTTTTCCGTATTTTTCATTATTAGTTTGTCCAAAAAGTGAATTACAAGCGAAAATTATGCTAATTGATGTAAGAATTATTTTATTCATATCTAATGATTTTTCAAATTTTTGCTAACGTTCTTGTGTATGATTAGTTGCGTGGTTAAGCACCTAATTTAGTAAATAAAAACCGAATAGATAATCCGCAAAGATTTCCGTAAGTATTATAAAACCAAGCAATTAATTATGCACGTTGTTGGCAACTGGTTTTAATACTCACAATATTTTTTTGACAAATCAGTTATATTTTTTACCTCATAGTTTAATTCTTTGAGTATTTGTAAGTCCTCACAAATCGATTTTTTATAGAGAGAAGATATTTCAGTTTGCTTATATATTCTTGTAGGAGGAGTTAAATATGTGTCGGCTTTAAAATCTGGAGTAGTTTTGGCAATTTTAGTATATAATCTTAAGATATAAGCTTCTTTAAGATTGTTGTCTTGTAATATTATTTGAGAAAAATCTTGGATAGCTTTATCATATTCTTTGTTTTTTTTAAACTCTTTCCCTCTTTCAAAGTAAGCAGGTATAAAATTAGGTTCTATTTTTATACATTTAGTAAATTTTTTCAATGAGGCTTTTGATTTTCCTTTTAGACTTAATTTTTTACCACGATAATATATTTCTATTAATTCCGTATTTATTTTATTTTTTTCTATATATGTAGAGTCACTAAAGACTTCATTATAATTTTGACTAAATGAAGAAAATGTTAAAGTTAATGTAGTAATAAAAATTAAAAATCTTTTCATGTTATTTTTTTATTTCAACTTATTGCCAACAACAAAATAAACACACTAGTGTGCTTATTATATTATATACACACCTCTAAAATAATCAAAAAAATCTTTCGATATTAAAAAAAGGGAGCCTGTTTATGAGGTTAAAAAAAAGAAATGAATGCTAGAAATATTAAGAAACACTTACAACACCTAATGTATATAATTGTTCCATAGTTGGTGTTTCGCTACCGCCTGCTGGCTCTAAAGTAATACCAAAGGCTTCACTTTCGTTAGCGTTTTCAATTTCAAAAATCTTATTAGCGTCTGTAGTAAAACTATCTATGGTTCCTAAACTGGTAGGAGTTAGCGGGCTCAATTTTAAAGACCATACTTGATACACTTTACCTTCTGGGGGCTCTGGTAAACCTTGTGCATCTAAAAATATACGTTGTGAGGTTTTATCCCAATACACTTTAGCATAAGTACTGGCAAAATTACCTTGCCCTGCTAATGGTATTTTGGTAATATTATCATCACGTAAAACAGTTATTAAAGTATTAGCTTCTTCTAAACTGCTTTTAGAATTTTCAATTTGAGTTTCTAATAATTCTTGTTGCGTTTCCGCTACTTGTATATCAGATTTTAATGTGTTATTTTTGTTAAGGGTCCATAATAATCCTGCAGCTAAAACAATAGAAGCTGCCCAACCTGTATAGGTTAGCCAATTGGATTTAGGTTGTGCAATAGAAATAACTTTTGTGTCATTATCATTAAAACCTAATTGATTTTTTATAGCTTGGAACGTATCAACGCCACTTGTTTTTTGTGATACTGAAGCAGTTAGTTTTACTATTGAAGATTCAATATCTAAAACCTCTTGAAGTATTTCAGAGTGTTGTAGCATCAATTCATAGACTTCCTTATTTTCTTTTTCAGAAAGCACTCCTGCTACGTATAGCTCTAAAATTCCGGATTCTATGTAGGCTTTAATATCCATTTAATTTAATACCAAGTTTCTTAATTCTTTTATACAATTTCTGTTTCTAGTTTTAATAGTACCAATTGGCATATCAAGCTTTTTAGATGCTTCAAGCTGAGTGTAACCTTTAAAGTATATTAGTTCTATGACTGCTTTACATTTTTCGGCAAGCTTTCCAACAAACTTTTTTATACCTATAGCATCAGTTGAATTATCTAAACTTTCACTAGTTTCAAGTATATCTACGAAAAAATCTGAATCAAGGTTTTGTTTTGATTTTTTAAAGGCTTTAGAGCGGGTTTTATCTATAGCTGCGTTTCTTGCAATGTTTAAAATCCAAGTAAAAAAACGTCCTTTTTGTGAAGAGTAAGTACTAGCGTTATGCCATGCTTTAATAAAAACGTCTTGCATAACTTCTTCAGCAATATCATTATCTCTTACAATGTTATAAATAACACCTTGCATACTATCACGATACATATTGTATAATGATTCGAAAGCTTTTTCATCTTTCTGTTTAAATTTTTCTACTAGTGTTTCTAATTGCATTTAAGAAATTTGAGTTTTCGAAAATAATAAATAAAAAAGATAAAAGCTACTTATTTAAGTAGCTTTTAAATAATTGAATTATGTTTAATGTGTTTATTCAATAATACCTGCGCAACTTACTCTTGCACCTGCAGCACCAGAAGGTTGTGATGTGAAATCATCTGTTCCAGCATGCACAATAACACCTTTACCTAAAATGTCTTTCGTTTCATCACCACAGCCAATACACCACTCGTCTGTAGAGAATGTAATAGTGCCATTTCCATTTTCATCAGCGGTAAAATTACCTATGTCACCTTTATGATATCCTGTTGCTGCTCCCCATTTACCATGTGGTGCATTGGTAGGATTCCAATGGCCTCCAGCTGATGATCCATCAGGTGCTGTACAATCAGACGATGCATGAATATGTATAGCATGTTCACCAGGTTCTAAACCACTAATTATAGCTGTCATGCTTACAGTTCCAGCTTCTTCAGTAAAAACAATGTTTCCACTTACATTGCTATCGCTTTTGGCAGATAGTGCAACTTTAACTTTTTTAGGAGTCATAACGACTTCTTTTTTCATTTCTGTTTCAGTAGTTTTAGTTTCTTTTTTTTCTTTTTTACATGCTACAACACTTAGTGTTAAAGCAATTAAAAGGAGACTTATTTTTTTCATTTTGTTTAAAATTAATGTTTATCCGAAAGTTAAGGGTTTAATCAACCAATTGCAAATATAACACATGACATATATCATATTTTAAAATTTTAGATTCTTATAATTTTGAAATATAAATGTTAGGTATGTTAAATTCGTTAGTAAATAAATACAATGTAGCGGGACCACGCTATACAAGTTATCCAACAGTTCCATATTGGAATCAAGAAACGTTTTCATTAAAAAACTGGAAATCGTCTTTAATAAAATCATATAATGAAAGTAATTTAAAAGAAGGTATAAGTATATACATTCACTTACCTTTTTGCGAAAGTATGTGTACGTTTTGCGGTTGTAATAAACGTATAACCAAGCAGCATCAAGTTGAAAATCCTTATATAAATGCTGTTTTAAAAGAATGGAGTTTGTATTTAGAGTTGTTTGATGAAAAACCAATAATTAAAGAATTACATCTTGGTGGGGGAACACCAACATTTTTTAGTCCAGATAATTTAACCAAACTAATAACAGGTATTTTAATGCAATCTAAACTTGCAGATAATTATGAGTTTAGTTTTGAAGGGCATCCTAATAATACAACGCGAGAACATTTGCAAGCGCTATACGATGTTGGTTTTAGACGTGTAAGTTATGGTGTGCAAGATTATAATGAAAACGTACAAAAAGCCATACATAGAATTCAGCCTTTTGAAAAAGTAAAACAGGCTACCGAAATTGCTAGAGAAATAGGTTACACCTCAGTTAGTCACGATATTATTTTTGGTTTACCATTTCAAACCCTAAATCACGTTAAAGAAACTATTTTAAAAACAAAAGAATTATTACCAGACCGTTTGGCTTTTTACAGTTATGCACATGTGCCGTGGCAAAAGGGAAATGGTCAACGTGGTTTTTATGATGAAGATTTGCCAAACCCTAAGCTTAAACGCCAACAATATGAGTTAGGAAAAAAACTATTAGTAGAAGTGGGTTATGTAGAAGTAGGAATGGATCATTTTGCATTACCAACAGATGCTCTGTATCAATCTATGGTAGAGGGTGATTTACATAGAAATTTTATGGGTTACACCGCTTCAAAAACACAGGTTATGATAGGTTTAGGAGTATCTGCAATTAGCGATAGTTGGTATGGTTTTTCACAAAATGAAAAAGGTATTGAAGCCTATTATCATTTATTAAACGAAAATATTTTCCCGGTTTACAGAGGGCATATATTAAATGAGGAAGATTTGGTTATTCGCGAACATATTCTTAATTTAATGTGCCGCTTTAAAACCTCTTGGCATAATAATTCACTTAAATTTAATGAACTTCCAGAAGTGCTAATTAAATTAAATGAAATGAAAAATGATGGTTTACTAAATATGACTTCTAATAGTATTGAGGTCACTAAAAAAGGACAGCCATTTATAAGAAACATTTGTATGGCCTTCGATTTGTTATTGCAACGAAAACAGCCAAATACACAATTGTTTTCAATGACTATTTAATTAAATAAAAAATACTTTGATGAAAGCCATCGAAGAATCTTTCAAATTAAAAAAATGAAATCATGAAAAAAATTATTGTACCCATAGATTTTTCTGAACATTCAGAATACGCATTAAAAACTGCTGCTAAATTTGCTAAAAAATATAAAGCGGAGATTTTAGCATTACATATGCTAGAAATGTCCGATTTAATGCTAACAGCATCAGATGGACTTCAATACGAAAAAGCAAACTTCTTTATTAAATTATCTGAGCAAAAATTTGAAAAATTTTTAAACAAAGACTATTTAGATGGCGTAAAAGTAACTCCAATTATTAAGCATTTTAAAGTGTTTAGTGAGGTTAATGATGTGGCTAAAGTACACGACGCAGACCTTATTATAATAGGATCTCATGGTGCTAGTGGTTTTAAAGAATTTTTTGTAGGCTCAAATACAGAACGTGTTGTAAGACATGCAGAAATACCTGTTTTGGTTGTTAAGAATAAAGAAACTAATATAAATTTTGAAACCGTAGTTTTTGCTTGCGATTTCTCTGAAGAAGCAATTAAACCTTATCTCAATACACTTAAAATGTTTGATGTAATAAATTCTAAAATCTATTTTGTTTATGTGAATTTGCCTAATGAACGTTTTAAAAGTTCTACACAAATAGAAAAGCAAGTGGCTAAATTTTTGAATAAAGCAGATGGTAATATAGATAGAATGAAAGATGTACATTATGTGTCTGATTATACTGTTGAAGATGGTATTTTAAACTTTTCATTAAAAACGGGAGCAGATATTATAGTTATTCCTACACACGGTAGAAAAGGTTTAGCACATTTTTTTGAAGGAAGTCTAGGTGAAGATGTTGCAAATCATGCTACTTTACCAGTTATGACATTTAAAATTTAATTTTTAACTAAACTAACTATAAAAGGGAGTAACTAATTTGGTTGCTTCCTTTTTTTATTTAATAACAAGTCATACTATTTGAAACTATATCATGCACAGGAGCAGGAGAGATGTATGGAATGCCTAAACCTAAACCACGAAGAATAAATAAAACACCTATAAGTACTACAAAAACAGGAATAGCTTTCTGTATTTTTTGTCTAATATTAGCTTTTAAAAAATGACTAAAATAAATAGCAGTTGTCATTAAAGGTATGGTGCCCAATCCAAAAACAGCCATATATAAACTACCATTTAAAGCATTACCACCAGCTATAGCGGCAAAAACAGCCATATAAACTAAACCACAAGGTAAAAACCCATTAAGAAAACCAATGGTTAAAAAGGTGTCAGTTGTTTTTTTCTTTAAAGCGCTACCTAAAGCCGATTTTACTTTAGAGATGAGTTTGTAAATAGGTTTTGAGAAGTTGTATTTGTTAAATATTTTTTGCGGAATTAAAACTACTAAAATCATTAAAACACCTATAAATATAGATAGTTGTTGCTGAAAACCAAAAAGGTAAAGGCTTTTGCCAATCAACCCGAAAGTTAATCCAATAATACTGTAAGCTAAAAGTCTACCAAAGTGGTAAATAAATATTTGAAAAAATTTTCTAAAAGAATTAGTTCTATCAACAGGAAGCATAAAAGCAATAGGTCCACACATACCAATACAGTGAAAACTTCCTAATAAACCTAAAACAAATGCAGAAATAAGCATCTTAATAATTTATAATTTCTTTGTATAAATATGATTGACTATCATATTGCCAATCAATTTTTATGTTCCAACGACCATCTACCAAACGATTGTCAGGTATGAGCAAATTTTGTTTAGATAATGAAATAACAGTATCAAAATCTAATTGTTTGTTAGATGGTCTGTAAAGGAACACATTCCCAGTAATTTTTTTAAAATCTAAATTGCTAGGAAAGTAAATAACCAGTCCCTCAACTGATTTTGTATAAGTAATATTTTCGCTTAAATTCTTCGAGTTTTTTAACTTGTCAATGTCGTTTTGGTATGCTAATTCCTCCGCGTAATAATCCTCTGTAACTAAATCATGGGCATATTTATCATTCACATTCATGGTAATAATAAAATACATAATAAAGCTTATAAAGGCTATAAATGCTATAACAATTCCGGTTCCCCAATTAATTTTCATAATTCTTATTTTTCTCATCCTGAATTTATTTCAGAAAATTATTATTTCTTTTTATGGCATTACCCTCGTTCCTCAGGTCGAGCTTTCACAACTCGCTTCCTCCTTCGTCGGCGAGCTCAAACAGATTGTTCAATCCCTAATGCACTTGTCAATAAACTAATTACACCATTACAAAGTGAGCTTTTATTTACTGTAGCCATCTTATTAATTTAATAGACATTAGCAGGTTACACTTCCTCGTAATAACATTATCTGTAACTTCTTGGACCTAAAAAATTAGCCGTAGTAGTTTCAATAAGTTTATCGCCTTGGTAAACACCAATTTTAATTTTATTTCTATCGCCAGATAATGCCGAATTATTAATTTCAATAAACAATGTGCCTTTTGCTATCCCTTGTTTGGGTACAACAAAAGTATTGTGTGTTGCAACCAATTTTAATGTGCCTTTATGTGATAATAATTTAAAACTCACATTATTAATATCTTTAGTAGTTTTGTTTACTAGTTTATAAGTAAACACATTACTAATTATGTTGTTTTCTTTGTGTTCATATAATTGGCCTGGTAATCTTAAAACATTAGCTTCAATATCGTTTCTTAGAAACAACATGCCTGTTAATAAACCAATTAAAATGGCTAGTACAGCTATATAACCTTTAATTCGTGCAGTTAGTTTAAAAGGTGTTTTCTTTTCAATATTATCTTCACTAGCATAACGAATTAATCCTTTTGGTAGATTAATACTTTCCATAATATGATCGCATTCATCAATACAAGCCGTACAGTTTACACACTCTAATTGTGTACCATTTCTAATGTCAATACCTGTTGGACAAACGTTAACACATTGAAAACAATCTATACAATCACCATGACCCAAAGCTTCGCGGTCTTCGTTTTTTCTAATTTTTTTCCTGCCATTTTCACTTTCTCCACGTTTATGGTCGTAAGCCACAACAATAGATTTGTTGTCTAATAATACACCTTGTAACCTTCCGTAAGGACAAGCAATAATGCAAACCTGCTCTCTAAACCATGCAAATACAAAGTAAAAAACAGCAGTAAAAATTAGTAAAGAAATTAAGTTGCTAATATGACTAAAAGGGCCATCAGTTATATATTGAATCAGTTTATCGCTACCAATTAAATAAGCCAAAAACACATTGGCAATTAAGAAGGAAATAATTAAAAAGATAAATAATTTTAATCCTTTTTTTCTAATTTTTTCAGCATTCCAAGGTTGTTTCGAAAGTCGGATTTGTTTTCCTCTATCACCTTCAATCCAATACTCAATGCGTCTAAAAACCATTTCCATAAAAATAGTTTGAGGGCAAATCCATCCACAAAAAATGCGTCCAAAAGCTACTGTGAAAAGCGTGATAAATACCACGCCAATAATCATAGAAATAACAAACAAATGAAAATCTTGAGGCCAAAACGGGAAACTGAAAATATTAAAACGACGTTCTAATACATTAAACATTAAAAACTGATTCCCGTTTATTTTAATAAATGGTGCTAAAAGTAAAAATGCTAACAAAAAGTAACTAACCCACTTACGATATTCATAGAATTTACCACTAGGTTTTTTAGGAAATACCCAAGCACGTTTACCTTCTTCTGTAATCGTTCCAATGGAGTCTCTAAATGTTTCGTTTTCTGGGGTTTCCATTACTTCTGTTTTAAATAAGAACCAAAAATTTGTTTTTTTAGTTTAAACCTTGGTTTTTATTAGTAACTAATTAGTTGTCGTTATTGAGTCTATTTGTGTGGTGTTTGTTTCAGTTGTTTGTTGTGTGCTTTCATCAACCCAAAGATTTCCTTGTGGTTCCTTAGGATTTGCTGGAGTTGTACCTTGAAATGTTAATACATAACTAGCAACTTGTGCTATTTCTAATGGTTTTAGCTGTTGTTTCCACGAAATCATACCTTTACCAGAACGACCTCCTTGACTAATGGTTTTAAATACGCTTTTAATATCGCCACCTAAAATCCAGTGTTTATCGGTTAGATTAGGACCAATACCACCGCCACCATCTGACATGTGACACGGAATACAATTTGTTTCAAATACAGTTTTACCAGCACTTAAATCGGATGCATCGGTTAATACAGTAACCGTATTAACATCTACTAAGTTTTTAGCTGTTTTTTTGTAGGCTTCAATAGCAATTTTAGCATCTGCTAGTTCGGTTTCTAATTCATCATATTGGTTTTCACCATTAAAAACATGAAATCTTATTAAGTAAATTGCAGCAAAAACAATAGAAGCATAAAACCCCCAAATCCACCAAGGTGGTAAGTTGTTGTCTAATTCTTTTATACCATCATAATTATGATCTAAAATAATTTCAGCTTCTTCTTCAATAGGTTTTCCACCAGCAAGTTTTTTATAGATGTTTTTAATCCAAGTGAATTTATATTTAGTCTCTTTTTCTGCTAAAAAGCGTGCTTTGGCCTCTTCATCTAGTTTAAGAAGCATCACGTTTTCTAACGCACCAATAATGGCTTCAATAGCTATTAGAATAAGCATAACCAGTAAAAGGAATAATGATACTACAGGGTATTCTATAAATGCTGGCTTTTCACCTGAATCAATGATGAATTCTGTGAGGCCGAAAATGATGAAGAAAATAACAATAACGCGTATCCAGGAAGGGATTAGTTTTCTCATAATATATCGTCGTTTTGGTTGTCTAATGGAAGGTTACTAACTGTTTTTATATAATCTTTTTTAGCGGTAAAAACCCACAAAAAAAGCACTACAAAAAAGATGAAAAAGATAAGCAACGATATTATTGGGTATATTTCTATCCCTGCGATGCTATCCATATAATTTTTTACAAATTTTAACATGATTATTAATTTTGAGTTGTTTCTACTTTAATATCGGTTCCCAAGCGTTGTAAATAAGCAATGACAGCTACAATTTCTCTGTTTTTCATATCTACAAAAGGGTCACTATTTTCAGCTGCGTATTTTTTGTCTGCTTCGTAAGTTTTTGCGAAGTCCGGATCGGTATAAAGATTTTCTTCAATGTAGGTGCCTTGAGCTAACATATTAGCTTGGGCATTAGTTATATCTTCTTCAGAATAAGGAACACCTAAAGTTACCATGGCTTTCATTTTGGTTTCTATTTGAGATTTGTCTAACTCATTTTTAATCAACCACGGGTATCGTGGCATAATAGAACCAGATGAGGTACTTTGTGGGTCGTACATATGATTGAAGTGCCAGTTGTCTGAATATTTACCGCCAATTCTATGTAAATCTGGTCCCGTACGTTTGCTTCCCCATAAGAAAGGGTGATCATAAACGTATTCGCCAGCTTTTGAATATTCGCCATAACGTTCAACCTCACTTCTAAAAGGGCGTATCATTTGTGAGTGACAGCTTACGCAACCTTCACGAATGTAAATATCACGACCTTCTAATTCTAAAGGTGAATAAGGCTTAACACTTGCTATGGTTGGAATATTAGATTTTACCATAATGGTTGGAACAATTTGCACAATACCTCCAATTAAAATAGCTACTGTAGCTAATAATGTTAATTGTACAGGTCTGCGCTCTAACCAAGTATGCCAACCTTCAGAAGATGTACGTTTTTTAGTAACACGTTCTAAAGCGGGAGCTTCTGCTAAATCATCTTCAACTTTACTACCCTGTTTAATTGTTATGATAACATTGTAAACCATGATTAGCATACCTGTAATAAACAAAGTACCACCAATGGCACGCATCCAATACATTGGTATGATTTCAGTAACTGTTTCTAAAAAGTTTCCGTAAGTTAAAGTACCATCAGGATTGAATTGTTTCCACATACTAGCTTGAGTAAAACCTGCAACATACATTGGTAAAGCATACATAATAATACCTAAGGTGCCTATCCAAAAGTGAAGATTAGCTAACCCAATAGAGTATAATTTTGTTTTGAATAACCTAGGAACTAAGAAATAAATCATACCAAAAGTTAGAAAACCATTCCACGCTAAAGCACCAACGTGTACGTGAGCGATAATCCAATCGGTAAAGTGGGCGATGGCATTAACGTTTTTAAGCGATAACATGGGGCCTTCAAAAGTTGCCATTCCATAACCAGTAATAGCAACAACCATAAATTTTAAAACAGGATCTGTTCGTACTTTATCCCAAGCCCCACGAAGAGTTAATAATCCGTTTATCATACCTCCCCAAGAAGGCATTAATAACATTATTGAAAATGCAACACCTAAATTTTGTGCCCATTCTGGTAAAGCTGTGTATAATAAGTGATGAGGTCCTGCCCAAATGTATATGAATATTAATGACCAAAAGTGAACAATCGAGAGTCTATATGAGTACACAGGTCTGTTAGCTGCTTTTGGGACAAAATAATACATCAACCCTAAAAAAGGTGTGGTTAAAAAGAAGGCTACAGCATTATGCCCATACCACCATTGTACTAATGCATCTTGCACGCCCGCATAAACAGAGTAACTTTTTAATGCACTTACTGGCAATTCTAAACTATTAAATATATGAAGTACAGCAACGGTAACGAATGTGGCTATGTAAAACCAAATAGCTACGTATAAATGACGTTGTCTTCTTTTTAAAATGGTACCTATTAAATTCCATCCAAATATTACCCAAACTATAGCAATAGCAATATCAAAAGGCCATTCTAATTCGGCGTATTCTTTTGAACTTGTATAACCTAATGGCAAGGTTATAGCCGCTCCAACAATAATAAGTTGCCAACCCCAAAAGTTAATTTTACTTAAAACATCATTAAACATTCTAGCTTTAAGTAAACGTTGGGTAGAATAGTACACACCTGCAAAAATAGCGTTCCCAACAAAGGCGAAAATTACCGCATTGGTATGCAGTGGACGTAATCTACCAAAACTTAGCCATGAAATGCCATCGGTTAAGTTTGGAAATAAAAACATAAAAGCCAGTAGCAACCCTACTGACATGCCCACAACGCCCCAAAACATGGTAGCATAAATAAAGTTTTTAACGATTTTATTATCGTAATGAAATTGTTGCATTTCCATATTATAGTTGTTAATCTTTTTTGGTTAGTATTGTTTTATTGGTTTTTTCTTTAACAAGTTCATCTTCAAACAACATGCGTACTGATGGTGTGTAACTATCATCATACTGTCCTTTTTTTACAGCCATTATAAAAGCGATAAAAAAACCAACAGCTACAGTAATGCTAATTGCTAATAAAATGTATATAACACTCATACCTATTTGAAGTTATGGTTCAAAAGTAGTTTCATACCTTTTGTTAAAAAATGACTTTTGTCATATTTCATTTTTAATCAAGTTTTCTACCTAAAATATTTGTTGTAATTGTTGTAAATACTACAATACTAATAGAACTTAATGGCATTAAAATAGCAGCAACAACAGGTGCTAATTGACCTGTGATAGCAAAATATAAACCGATACAATTGTAAATAAAGGAGAGTAAAAAACTCCATTTAATAATTTTTATAGCCGATTTAGAAATCTTTATATAATCGTATAATTGGTTAAATTTTGAGGCATCCAAAATAGCATCGCAAGCAGGGGAGAATACATTTACGTTTTCAGAAATCGCAATGCCAACATCACTTTGTGCTAGGGCTCCTGCATCATTTAATCCATCACCAATCATTAATACTTTAGCGCCTTCTGTTTGATGATATTTTATATACTCTAACTTGTCTTCTGGCTTTTGGTTAAATAGCAACTTTGTTTTAGTGGGAAGTAATTTTTTTAGATTGTTTTCTTCGCCTGCATTATCGCCAGAAAGAATAACCAAATCATATTCTTTTTTTAATGTGTTAAATAGTTGCGACAACCCTTTTCTATATTTATTATAAAAGGTAAACTTGCCTTTATACCTGTTATTGGTACTTACATGTACGGCTGTATTTAATGCTGCAGTATCTGACGAAAACCCCACAAAAGCTGCAGATCCAATTTTTATGTTTCTATTTTTATATTTAGCTTCAATACCTTTGCCTAAATGCTCTTCGTAAGCATCTAGAGTTAATATATTATGTTCGTTTAATAAGTTGTAAAGCGATCTACTTAGTGGATGATTGGAGCCTCTTAAAGTGCTTTTTAGTAAACTTTCTTCAGCATCAGATAATTGTAAACCTTCATAATTAATACGTGTTTCTTTGTTGGAGGTTATGGTGCCCGTTTTATCAAAAATGATGGTATTTATTTTTGCTAATTGTTCAATTATTGATGCGTTTTTTAGGTAGAATTTTTTCTTCCCTAATATTCTTAAAATATTTCCAAAAGTAAAAGGAGCAGAAAGCGCAATAGCACAAGGGCAAGCAATTATTAAAACCGATGTAAACACATTTAAAGCTTTGCTAACATCTGTAAATAGCCAAAATATAGTTGCTAAAAAGGCTATTAGTAAAATGGTAATAGTAAAGTGCTTACTTATGCTATTTGTAATATTAGTAAAAGCTAATTCTTTATCTTTTTTAAAAACATCATTACTCCAAAGTTGTGTTAAATAACTTTGTTCTACCGTTTTTAAAACATCCACTTCAATACTACCGTCTAATTGTTTTCCACCAGCAAATAGTTTATCGCCAGATTGTTTTGAAACGGTTTTAGATTCTCCAGTAACAAAACTGTAATCAATGCGGGCATGTCCTTTAATTAGAATACAATCTACAGGAATCAGCTCTTCATTTCTAATTAAAAGTCTGTCACCTTTTTCAATATCATAAACCTGAATAGATTCTTCTTTGTTATCGCTTATTTTGGTAATTCCAATAGGGAAATACGATTTGTAATCGCGTTCAAAAGATAAAAAGGTGTATGTTTTTTGCTGAAAGAATTTTCCAAGAAGTAAGAAAAAAATTAGTCCGGTTAAACTATCAAAAAAACCAGAACCTATATTTAATATAATTTCGGTGGTACTTCTTATAAATAAAACTGAAACCCCTAAAGCTATAGGAACATCAATATTTAAAATTTTTGAACGCAAACCTTTAAAAGCTGAAACAAAATAATCTTGTGCAGAATAAAAAACGACAGGCAATGAGAAGAAAAACATGAGCCATCTAAAAAGATGTTTATATTGTTCTAACCAAAATTCACCAACTTGAAAATACTCAGGAAACGATAAAAACATCACATTACCAAAAGCAAAACCAGCAATACCTAATTTGTAAATTAAAGATCTATTAATTTCTTTTTTCCCAATGCTATAATCGTCTAAACTAATAAATGGTTCGTAACCAATACTGCTTAATAATGTGACTATATTTTTTAATGAAATACCTTCATAATTAAAAGTAATTCGTACTGTCTTTTTTCCAAAATTGACAATAGACGAACTTATGTTACTATTTAATTTACTTAAGTTTTCAAGTATCCAAATACAAGAACTACAGTGAATATGCGGAATATAAAGCGTGATTATTTGAGTATTATCACTATTAAATTCGAGTAATTGCTCAATAATTTTGGGATTTTCTAAAAAATTGTATTTACCCTCAATATCTTTAGGTGTAGCTCCTGGAGCTTGTTGTAAATTGTAATAGCAAGTTAAATCGTTTGCAGAAAATATTTCGTAAACCGTTTTACAACCATTACAGCAGAATGACTTATCATCAAATGTTATTTTAGTATACGTTGTGTCTAAACCACAATGAAAGCAGGTGTCTTTGCTCATTATTATTTGCTCATTTTTACCTGTAGCAAAAGTCAAAAATCAAGTGTTCTTTAAATATGATATCTGTCATGTTTTTTCTATTTTTACAAATCAATGATTTATTGGTTATGTCAAAATGCGAACAATGTATTATTAAACAATTTAATGCCTTAAAGTCATTGACTAATGATGAATTGGTGCGAATATCAAAATGTAAAACATCAAGAATCATAAAAAAAGGCGAAGTTATTTTTGGAGAAGGAGATACCATAAATGGTGTTTATTGCGTTAAAGATGGTATTTGTAAACTGTCTAAATTAAGTGAAAACGGTAAAGACCAAATTGTTAAAATGGTTGTAAAAGGACAATTATTGGGACAACGATCTTTGGTTACAGATGAAACATCTAATTTACAAGCCACAGCTTTAAATGATATGGAAGTTTGTTTCATTCCTAAAAGTGAAATTATTGCAGATCTTCAAAAAAACCCAAAATTTTCATTTGATGTTTTAAAAAATATGGGGCATGATTTAAAAGAGGCCGATGATATAATAGTTAATATGGCTCAAAAATCTGTTCGTCACCGTTTGGCTGAAACCTTAATTTATATACACGAAAGTTTTGGAACCAATCCAGATGGAACATTAAGTGTATTACTATCTCGTGAAGATTTTGCAAACATAGTAGGAACAGCTACTGAATCTGCAATTCGTGTATTATCCCAATTTAAAAAGGAGGGATTAATTTCAACTGTAGGGAAGTTTATAAAAATTGAAGATTTTAATGAGCTCAAACGTATTGAATAATTAATATTTAATTTCCCTCTATTGCTATAGATAAATCTAATAGCTTTCAGTTATAAATTGTATAAAAATTAGTAATTTTATACAGCTATGATAAACAATAAAACTAATAGAAAAGGTTTTGTATTTAAAAAATATGAAGCACCAAATCAATCTCCTTTTGATAAGCTTTTTGAGATTTTCAAAGAATTAATTACACATACTTCTGGAGACTTTGATGAAGCAATAGATTGGCTACGCGAGTTAGATACAGAGTATAATCTAACAACTTCAGAATATACTATTGACGATTTTATTGAAGACCTTAAAAAGAAAGGTTATTTAAGAGAAGAAATTGATCCTGATGGAAATGGAGGTTTAGCAATTACCGCAAAAACCGAACGTGCTATACGTCAACAAGCATTAGATCAAATTTTTGGAAAAATAAAACGAAGCGGACAAGGAAATCATAAAAGTAAAAGCCCAGGTATTGGTGATGAGCACACAGGCGATTTTAGAAACTATCAATTTGGTGATGCTTTAGATAGAGTGTCGGTGACCGAAAGTTTAAAGAATGCACAAATAAATCATGGAATTTCAGATTTTACTTTATCTGAAGATGATTTAGTGGTTGAAGAAACACTTCATAAATCTCAAATGAGTACGGTGTTAATGATTGATATTAGTCACAGTATGATTCTATATGGAGAAGATAGAATAACACCAGCTAAAAAAGTAGCTATGGCTTTAGCCGAATTAATTACAACACGCTATCCTAAAGATACTTTAGATATTTTAGTTTTTGGTAATGATGCATGGCAAATAGAAATTAAAGATTTGCCGTATTTAAAAGTAGGGCCTTATCATACCAATACCGTAGCAGGTTTACAATTGGCTATGGATTTACTTCGAAGAAAACGTAATACAAACAAACAAATTTTTATGATTACCGATGGAAAACCAAGTTGTTTACGTTTACCAGACGGGCAGTATTACAAAAATAGTAATGGTTTAGACAAGCATATTGTAAATAAATGTTATGCTATGGCTCAACAAGCAAGAAGATTACACATACCAATCACTACCTTTATGATTGCACAAGATAATTACCTCATGCAATTTGTAAGAGAGTTTACATATGCTAATCAAGGAAAAGCTTTTTATACCGGACTTAAAGGTTTGGGTGAAATGATTTTTGAAGATTACGAAACAAACAGAAAAAAAAGAATTAGAGGATAAATATGAAACTAGAAAATATAAAAACCTTAGGCGGGTTAAAAAAAGTAGACTATAAAAGTAAATCTATAAAAGATGAACTTCGTGATAATTTAATTGAGAAAATAAAGAATAAAGAAACCACATTTGAAGGTGTGCATGGCTATGAAAATACAGTAATTCCTGAGTTGGAACGCGCTATTTTATCACGCCATAATATTAATTTGTTAGGTTTACGAGGGCAAGCGAAAACCCGTTTAGCACGTTTAATGTTAAATTTGTTAGATGAGTATATTCCAGTTGTTGAAGGCTCAGAAATTAATGATGATCCTTTAAACCCAATTTCAAGATATGCCAAAGAATTAATTATAGAAAAAGGTGATGATACACCAATAGTTTGGTTACACAGAAGCGAACGTTTTGCTGAAAAACTAGCAACACCAGATGTTACAGTTGCCGATATTATTGGTGATGTAGATCCTATTAAAGCAGCAAATTTAAAATTGAGTTATGCCGATGATAGAGTGATTCATTATGGTATGATTCCTAGAGCCAATCGTTGTATTTTTGTAATTAATGAATTACCAGATTTACAAGCAAGAATCCAAGTAGCACTATTTAACATATTGCAAGAAGGCGATATTCAAATACGTGGTTTTAAGTTGAGGTTGCCTTTAGATATTCAGTTTTTATTTACCGCAAATCCAGAAGATTATACGAATAGAGGAAGTATTGTAACGCCTTTAAAAGATAGAATTGGTTCGCAAATTTTAACACATTATCCAGTAGATATTGAAACTGCTAGATTAATTACAGAACAAGAAGCGAAAGTAGTAGAGTCTCAAAAAACATCGGTTATTGTTCCAGATTTAGCAAGAGATTTATTAGAACAGATTGTTTTTGAAGCAAGAGAAAGCGAATTCATTGATGCTAAAAGTGGTGTAAGTGCTCGTTTAAGTATTACCGCTTTAGAAAATTTATTAAGTACAGCAGAAAGGCGAGCTCTAATGTCTGGTGATGGGCAAACTATATTACGACTATCAGACTTTGTTGGTATAATTCCATCCATTACAGGAAAAGTAGAGTTAGTTTATGAAGGCGAACAAGAAGGCGCTGCGGTTGTAGCCTATAATTTAATAGGTGAAGCCATTAAAAGTTTGTTTCCAGAGTTTTTCCCTAAGGTTGAAAAACTTCAAAAGCAAGAAGATGATAGTCCATACGATGATATTGTATCATGGTTTTTCAATCAAAAAGAAGGTTTCGAATTGTTAGATGAATTACGAGACAAAGAATATAAAAACATGTTGAATGCTATTTCGCCTTTAGATGATTTGTTAGGCAAATATCAATCTAAATTATCAAAACAAGATAGTTATTTTGTTAAAGAGTTTGTGCTTTGGGCTTTAGTGGAATTTAAATTACTTAGTAAACAAAGGTTTACAGAAGGTATTCAATTTAAAGATCCATACGGAAGTTTTATAAGTGGTATATGAATAAAAAAAGGAAGCAATTTTGCTTCCTTTTTTTATTTTAATAATTTTCAAGCTATAAAGTTTTCAACAAATATTTATGTTGTTAAGGTTAATTACTAAAAATAAAGAAAAGATTTTAACATTATTAAATATGTAAAAGCCAAGGGGTGTAATTTTATGATTTCTTAGTCTATCAGTTTCAATTTATCACATTCCGAATAGCCAACAGATTAGTGGCGCTTTTCTTGGTTTTTATAGCTTAAAGCCTTAAATTTTGGAAAATCAATGGTTTAATTTGAAAAAATAGAATAAAATATGAGTAAAACTGAAGATAATATTCAACCCGATATAAAGCTTCTTTCTTTTGATATTGATAATACACTTATAGATTTCCATACACATAAAAGTAATTTTTATAAAATTTGGAAAAAATATAAACCTCAAAATGATATTCTACTTACATACAATACAGGTCGCTTAATTGATGATGTTCTAGGTTTAATAAAAAAGGGCGTTTTACCAGAACCAGATTATATTATTGGAGGAGTAGGAACCATAATATACGACTACAAAAGCAAATCTATTGTTAAAGAATTTAATGATGTATTAGATGATGGCTGGAATTTAAATTCTGTAGAGGATATTATACAAAGTATAGATCATCCCATTAGTGAGCAACCAAGTAAATATCAACATGCTTACAAGCGTAGTTACTATTTTTATAATGCCACTGAAAGTCTTATAACAAGCATTGAAAATGATTTTGCTAAGGCTAATATGGATATAAATGTTGTTTACTCAGGCGAACAATATCTAGATATTTTACCTAAGTGGGCAAATAAAGGTAATGCTTTACAATGGTTGTTAAAAAAACTTGACTTAAAACCATATAATACATTAGTAGCAGGCGATAGCGGTAACGACTCGGCAATGTTTGATATGGAAGACATTAAAGGAATAGTTGTAGCCAATGCACATGAAGAGCTATATAAATACACAAAATATCGCCAGATTTATCATGCCGAAGGCATACATGGCGATGGTGTTATTGAGGGGCTTATTTACTATGGTATTTTACCAGAAGAAGCTGTAGTTGAAAAAAATAAAGACCATGCTGATGATTATATAATCAAACAGGAATTAAGTAATATAGCGGAAGAAGATGAAGACGAAAAAATAGCTTTAATCCGAGAAGGATATGATAAAGCTATTGAAGCTTTGAAAAAAAATATTACACCGCTTGGTTTTTCAGCATGCTCTATTAAAGATAATATTACTAGTGGTACAGATGCAAATTACCATAGTGTTTGGGCAAGAGATGGAGCAATAACTATTATTGGTTCTTTGTCCCTTATTCATGATGAAGAAATTCACAAATGCCAACGCCAAACATTAATAACTTTGTTTGAACATATATCACGTAATGGTCAAATCCCTTCTAATGTACGTATTTTAGATAATGAGCCAGATTATTCTGGTGTTGGAGGCATTTGCTCAATAGATAGTGGTATATGGGTTGTAATTGCATTTTATGAATACGTTAATGTAACTAAAGATTTAGAATTCCTTAGAACATATTTTTCAGACATAAAGGAAACTATGCGTTGGTTAGGTGCTCATGATAGTAATAATGATGCCTTGTTAGAAATACCAGAAGCAGGAGATTGGACAGATTTGTTTGGCGGAAGTTATAATATACTTTATGATGAAATTTTATGGTATCGTGCCAATGTATGTTTTGGCAGAATGTTCGAAATGTTAGGAAACTACGAAGAAGCAGGAGAACATATTAGATGGTCTCAAGTAATTAAAAAAGAAATATTACAGAACTTTTGGCCTTCAACTCAGCAAAAGCTATTTCAATCGGTTTCATTTGCAGAACGCCAGTTTACTCTCGGAGATACTTCTTATTTAATTGCACAAACAACACCGTTTGATTTTAGTTGGCGTTGTGATGTTTTTGGAAATGTATTAGCCTTTTTACACGGAACAATTGATGCAGAAAAAGCACATCAAACGTTTAAATTTATGTTAGGTGTAGGAGTTAATGATCCTTTTCCAGTTTCGAATGTGTATCCAGTTGTTACACCAGGAGATCCAGATTGGAAACCATATTATACAGTTAATTTATTGAATTTACCTAATCATTATCACAATGGAGGAATTTGGCCTTTTGTGGGTGGTTTTTGGGTTAAGTTTATAAGTAAATTGGGACTTAAAGATGTAGCTATTCAGGAATTATATAAACTAGCCTTAATTAATAAAGAAGGTTTAACCGAAGAATGGGAATTTACAGAATGGGCTCATGGAATTACAGGAAAAGCCATGGGAAAATCATATCAAGCATGGTCTGCAGCACAATATATTTCTGCTTGTCATGACTTGAAAATTATTAAAAAATAACAAAAATTTAAAACGATGAAATCAATATTAATGATCTCTTTACACGGATATGTGGGAGCAAATGCAGAATTAGGAAAACCAGATACAGGAGGACAAGTGGTTTATGTTTTAGAACTAGCTGAACGTTTTAGTAGGCTTGGAAAAAAAGTAGATTTAGTAACTAGACAGTTTGAAGATCAACCAGAATATGACGTTGTAGATGAAAACTATAGTGTATGGCGTATACCTTTTGGAGGTAAAAAGTTTATCAGGAAAGAGGATATGCACGACCACTTAAAAAAGTTTGTTACCAATTGCTTGGCTGCGATTAAAAAAGAAGGTAAAAAATATGATGTAGTTTATTCTCATTACTGGGATGCAGGTTTTGCTGGACAGAAAATAGCAGAAGAACTTGGTATATCTCATGTGCATACACCACACTCTGTAGGTTGGTGGAAACGACGCACTATGGGAAGTGATATGGATGAAGTGGAGATGGAGAAAACCTATCGTTTTAAAGAGCGTATTCAAAAAGAATATTTTGTTTATCAAATGTGTAATTATGTTATAGCAACTACATTACCTCAAGTAGATTTACTAACAAAACAATACGATGTTTTACCTCGTAATTGTGGTATGATTCCTCCCGGTATAGATGAAAATCGTTTTTTTCCAGTACCGTCTAAGGAGAATGATAAAATGCGATCTAAATATGATATTCAACCAACAGATATTTTAACTTTAGGAAGAATGGCACATAATAAAGGCTATGATCTTTTAATACAAGCAATGCCAACAGTTCTCGAACTTTGTCCAGAGGCACGATTAGTTGCTGCTATTGGTAGTGACCAATCTGATCAAGATGATGAAGGTGTTGCAAAACTAAAACAGTTGGCAACTGACCTTGGTGTTATGGATAAAATAAAATGGAAAAGCTATATAGCCGATGATGATCTAGCAAATGTATATCGCTCAGCTAATATTTTCGCAATGCCTTCAAGGTATGAACCTTTTGGAATGGTAGCAATTGAAGCCATGGCTTGTGGTACACCAAGTGTTATTACGGTACATGGTGGATTATACGATTTAATTGATTTTGGAAATCAAGCTTTATTTGCAGATCCACATAGGCCTTTAGAGTTTGGTGCGATGATGTCTATGCCATTATTATACCCTAAAATGCGAAATGAACTTTCTGTTGAAGGTGCTCGTTTTGCACGCCGTAACTTTGGGTGGACAGGAATTGCAAAACGAATGATAGAAGTATTTAAAAGTTCAATTAATCAACAAACTATGGAGTCTAATCTTTTTTATTAATTGGATTTTTCTTAAATTCTAGTATTACCAATTACCTCTGTTTTTAATATTATTAGCGCATAATTGAATAATTTCAGTTATGCGTTTTTTTCTTGTTTCTTCGCGTTTTGCTTGATTTAACCAATACAAATAGCTTTTTCTGTATGATGGAGCAAAATTTTGGTAGTTATCAAAAGCATCAAGGTTTTTATTAAATTCTAATTGTAAATCTTGGGGTATAACCCCATTTTCAACATCGTCTAGAGCTGTCCAACTATCATTTTGTTTCGCAATTTCAATGGTTTTTAAACCACTTTCATGCATTAAATTTTCTGTAATTAAATCTTCAATGTATCTTTTATTTAAAGCACTCCAAACACTTTTTGGATTTCTTGGTGTGAAGTATTGACGGCGTTTCCCGTCTCCCAAGCTTTTAACGGTTGAATCAATCCAACCATAACATAAAGCAACTTTTACAGCTTCTTCCCAACGCATACTATCATTTTCATGTTCAACTTTGTAGAAGATAAGATAAATTCCTTTAGTAGTTAAATGATTTTTATGTAACCATTTACGCCATTCTTTGTCGGTTTTAAAATAATACTCAGTAATTTCCAAATAGATTAAAGTTCTTTTGATTCAACATAAAAATCTCTATCAATTAATAGGGAAGCTTTACTATTTTCTAGAGACATTGTTTTCCAATCTCCAGTAGGAAATAGCCATTGTTCTATACCGTCAATAGTTACTTGAACAGGCGTATCAAATTTATCAACAATATTTGCCCATCGGTACTTTAATTCTTTTCCTTTAATAGAATATTCAAGAGTTGGAATACGAGTATCTCTTAAATATTGATTGAAAAATTCTGTTAAATCTATACCAGTTTCTTCACTTAAAAAATCTTCAATTTGTTTTGTTGTTACTGTTTGATGATAAAAGACAATATTCATTTTGCGCAGTATTTGTCGCCATTTTTCATCATCTTCAATAAGTTGGCGTAAGGTGTGTAACATATTAGCACCTTTATAATACATATCGCCAGAACCTTCTTTATTTACATTATATGGTCCAATTATAGGTTTGTCGTTTACAATGTTTTTACGTGTCCCAATTACATAGTCGGCTGATGCTTCTTTTCCGTAATAATAATCTAAAAATAAATTTTCAGAATATGCTGTAAAACTCTCATGAATCCACATATCTGCAATATCTTTATAGGTGATATTGTTAGCAAACCATTCATGTCCTGATTCGTGTATAATAATAAAATCGAATTTTAGGCCCCAACCTGTACCCGATAAATCATTACCTAAATAGCCATTTTTATATTGGTTTCCATAAGTTACAGAACTCTGGTGCTCCATACCTAAATAAGGTACTTCAACAAGTTTAAAACTGTCTTTGTAAAATGGATATTGACCAAACCAATGCTCGAAAGCTTTCATCATTTTAGGAGCATCTTTAAAATGTTCTTTAGCAACTTCAAGATTGTCTTTTAAAACGTAATAATTCATGTCTAAATTTCCACCTTGACCATCATATACTTCAGAGAAGTTTGCATAATCTCCAATATTTATATTAACACCATAGTTATTTATAGGGTTGTTTACAAACCAAGAATATGTTTTTGTATCACCAACTTGCTCAACGCTTCGCAATCTTCCGTTAGAAACATCCATTAATTTAGAAGGGACGTTCACACTTATAAGCATACTATCTACTTCATCATACATGTGGTCTTTACATGGCCACCAAACACTTGCCCCTAAACCTTGACATGAAGAAGCTATAAAATGATTGCCATTGTTGTCTTTTTTCCATGAAATACCACCATCCCAAGGCGCTCTAACAGCCTCTTTGGGATTCCCTTCATAATAAACATCAATACTATTTAAATCATTTTTATTTTGAAAATCTTGAAGGGTGATAAAATGTGCATTTCCATCATCTATAAATTTTAATTCTTTTCCATTTTGAATCACTTTTGTTATTTTTAGAGGTGATTGTAAATCAATCTGCATCACAGAATCATTGTCTAAAACTTTGTATTGAATGGTGTTTTTACCTGAAATAAACTTTTCATCAGGGTTAACTTTTATATCTAAATGATAATACGTTAAATCCCACCAAGCACGTTCTGGAGTTATGCTGCCTCTTAAGGTATCTTGATGAGTAAAATTATCTTTTTCAGAAAGTAAACCTTGAGCTTCAATAGAAGTTATTGGAATAACTAAAAAAGTAATTAGTAAAAAATAGAAGTATTTCATTGTTTAAACTTTTGATCTGCTAAATTAATTAAAAGATTATTAATATGTTTTTAAGGTTAATCTCTAAAAACCTTATTCGGAAAAGTAACAACGCTTTCAAAGCAATTTTCTCCTACTGTTGTAATACCAAAAAAGAAGTTATCAATAACAATACCATCTAATGTAAATTCTGAAACATCACCTACATAGCGGCTGTAATCCCAAGTAGGAGAGGTTGTGTCACGCCAGTAAATTTTATAACCTTTTGCGCCATCAATTTTATCCCATTTAAACTTTACTGAGGCTTCAACAATACCACCAATGGCAACACTTTTTGGTTGAGGTGGGGCAGAAGCTAAACTTGCTAAGTTTATAGCGTTTACAGTGGTTAGTTTTTTTGCATAATCAAAATTAACATGCTCTATTACATCTCCATATTTTATACCTTCTTCTTCACGAATATCTTGATGTTGTTGTGTGTAATTTTCATGAGCTTCCATAATTCGTATTCCAGCATAACCTAAATCGTTAAATGGACGATGATGACCACCACGACCAAAACGATCCAACCTGTAAATCATCATAGGATTCATTTCGGGCATGTAAGTTTTTACGTTTTTGTGAATATAACGGGCTAATTGACGTGAAATTCCATCTACTTCACCGCCATAAAATCTGCGCATTGTTCTTTCTCTTTCAGTTTCATTTGGAGGAACGGGTTCTGAAAATATTCTAAAAGTACGGTTATCAATTACGCCATCAACTCCTTTAATATTTCCAATCATATCATTATTAAATATTCCAATAATATCCCAATTGTTGTCTTTAGCGTATTTAGCTAATCCTGCGCCTCCAAATAAACCTTGCTCTTCACCAGATAAGCCAACATAGATAATACTGTTTTCAAATTTATATTTTGAAAGTATACGAGCAGCCTCAATAGTTCCAGCCATTCCAGAAGCATTATCATTAGCACCAGGAGCATCAGTTGTAAAATCCATTGTATCGCTAGCACGAGAGTCAATATCACCACTCATAATAATATAACGATTTGGGTATTTTGTTCCTTTTTGTATGGCAACAACATTAACAACCCAAGCATCATGTGGTACGCGATTATTACCTTCTTTAGTCACAAAATCTTTTTGGTAAAATACATTTAAGCAATCATCACAGTTTTTTGAAATGGTCTCAAATTCAGATTTAATCCAACGTCTTGCTGCACCAATGCCTCTTGTGTTTGAAATTGTATCGCTAAAGGTGTTTCTTGTTCCAAAATTAACTAAAGTTTGTATGTCGTTTTCAATTCTATCTGCTGAAACTGCACCAATAATATCATATATCTGTTTATCTTTTTGACCAAAAATTAATAAGGTTGAGAATAAAATAACTGTAAAAAATAATTTTTTCATATTTCAAATTTTATCTAAAAATACTGAAAATAAAAAACGCTTCGAAATTTATTTCGAAGCGTTTCTAAAAATTGAGTTAGTCACTTTATATAATACGACTTATAATATTAAAAGCAGTATTTGTTTTCTGATTTTACTTTTTCTGCAATTTCGTTTCTTAAATCTACGATATCTGGATAGTTAGCGTATTTAGTAAAACGCTTAAGACCCATTAACATCATGCGTTGTTCGTCTCCTTCAGCAAAAGAAATAATACTTTCTTTTCCTTTTTCTTCTATAATATCAACGGCGTGATATAAATATAATTTTGCCATTGCTATTTGAACAGATTGTGCTTCTTCGCCAAAACGTTTTACACTTTTTTCTGTTCTTAAAATAGTAGACTCCGCCATATATATTTCAATTAATATATCTGCAGCAGCAATCAACAATTGTTGGTGCTTTTCTAGGTTTTGTCCATATTTTTGAACAGCTCCACCAGCAACCATTAAGAACGTCTTTTTAAGTTTCTTAATCATTTCTTTTTCTTCTGAAAATAATTCAGAATAATCAGGAGTATCAAATGAAGGAATACCCATTAATTCATTTTGAACTTCTTGAGCAGGTCCTAATAAATCTACATGACCTTTCATGGCTTTCTTAACTAACATACCAACTGAAAGCATTCTGTTAATTTCGTTTGTTCCTTCGTATATACGAGCAATACGAGCATCTCTCCAAGCTGCTTCCATAGGAGTTTCCTCAGAGAATCCCATACCACCAAAAATTTGGATTCCTTCATCTGCACAAGCTTGCACATCTTCTGAAACTGCTACTTTTAATATAGAACATTCTATAGCATATTCTTCTACACCTTTTAGTTCTGCTTCTTGGTGAGAATTACCTGCTGCAACTCTCATAGCAATTCTATCTTCTATGTTTTTAGCAGCTCTATAAGTTGCAGATTCGCCAGCGTATGCGTTAGTAGCCATTTCAGCTAATTTCACTTTAATAGCACCAAAATCTGAAATAGGCGTTTTAAATTGTTTACGTTCGTTAGCATAACTAACAGCAGTTGTTAAAATACGACGTTGAGAATCTAAACAAGCACCAGCTAATTTAATACGACCAACGTTAAGCGCATTCATGGCGATTTTAAAACCTTCACCACGACCAGCTAACATATTTTCTGCAGGAACAACAGTATCGTTAAAGAATACTTGACGTGTAGAAGAAGCACGAATACCTAATTTGTGTTCTTCCTCACCCATTGTAATTCCGTTTGGATTTGCAGAATCGTATTCTACTATAAATCCAGTAATATTTTTATCATCTTCAATACGAGCAAAAACAATCATTAAACGACAGAAACCTGCGTTTGAAATCCACATTTTTTGTCCGTTGATTTTATATGATTTTCCATCAGCTGATAATTCAGCAGTTGTTTTACCAGAGTTAGCATCAGAACCAGCACCTGGTTCTGTTAAACAATAAGAACCAAACCATTCTCCTGTAGCTAGTTGAGGAACGTATTTTTTCTTTTGTTCTTCAGTTCCGTATAAAGTAATTGGCATTGTTCCAATTCCTGTATGCGCTCCAAAAGCAGTACTAAAAGAACCAGTTCCACTAGAAATATAATCACAAGTTAATAGAGTAGAAACAAATCCCATTCCTAATCCACCATATTCTTCAGGAACAGCAACACCTAAAAATCCAAGTTCACCTGCTTTACGCATAGTTTCTTCAGTAAGTGCATAATCTTTTGCTTCAAATCTAGCTTTGTGAGGAATGATTTCACGATCATTAAATTCCATCACAGCTTCCTTCATCATTGTTTGCTCTTCAGAAAAATCTTCAGGAGTAAATATGTCTTCACAATTTGTTTCTTTTACAAGAAACTGACCTCCGCGTAAGATGTCTTTTTCAGTTGTTTCCATTTTAATTGTATTAAGTTCTTTTTTAGTTTAAAAATTCGAATATCCCACAAGCACCTTGACCTGTACCAACACACATGGTTACTGCTCCGTATTTACCTTTCATATCACGCTTACGCATTTCATCAAATAATTGAACAGAAAGTTTTGCTCCTGTACAACCTAGAGGATGACCAAGTGCAATGGCTCCACCATTTACATTGATAATGTCTGGGTTTAAGTTTAATTCACGAATAACGGCTAAGGATTGTGAAGCAAAAGCTTCATTTAATTCGATTAAACTTAAATCGTCTTGCTTTAATCCTGCTTGTTTTAATGCTTTTGGGATGGCTTTTACTGGGCCAATTCCCATAATGCGAGGCTCAACACCAGCAGCAGCATAGTTTACCATTCTAGCTATAGGTTGTAATCCTAATTCTTTAACCATATCTTCACTCATAACCATCACAAATGCAGCACCATCACTCATTTGTGATGAGTTACCAGCAGTAACACTACCACCAGCAGCGAATACTGCTCTTAGTTTTGCTAAGGCTTCTTTGCTCGTTCCAGCACGCGGGCCTTCATCTTTAGTTACTGTATAAGATTTTGTTGCTTTTTTTCCGTTGGCATCAATGTAAGTTTGTTCAACTTCTATTGGTACAATTTGATCTTGAAAACGATTTTCAGCTTGAGCTCGTAAGGCTTTCATGTGTGAATTATATGCAAATTCATCTTGGTCTTCACGAGATACGTTGAATTGTTTTGCAACAGCTTCAGCAGTATTTCCCATACCCCAATAATAATCTTCATGACCAGATTTTACAATATCGTAGTTTAGTTCTGGTTTAAAACCTGTCATTGGTACAGAACTCATGCTTTCTGCTCCACCTGCAATAATACAATCTGCCATTCCAGCTTGAATTTTTGCAGTAGCCATTCCAATAGTTTCAACTCCAGAAGAACAAAAACGGTTTACAGTAACCCCAGGAACATCAACAATATCTAATCCCATTAAAGAGATTAAACGTGCCATATTTAATCCTTGAGAACCTTCTGGCATCGCATTACCAACAATAACATCGTCAATACGTTTTGGATCTAATTCTGGCAATTCTTTCATCATATATTTGATGGTTTCTGCTGCCAATTCATCGGTTCTTTTAAAACGGAACACCCCTTTTGGAGCTTTACCAACTGCCGTTCTATATGCTTTTACTATATATGCTGTTTTCATTTTTCTAGTTTCTTAAAGGTTTTCCTTTGGTTAACATGTGTTGAATACGCTCTAAAGTTTTACGCTCTGTACATAAACTTAAAAAGGCTTCACGCTCTAAATCAAGTAAGTATTGCTCGCTTACTAAGGTTGGTTCAGATAAATCTCCACCAGACATAACGTAAGCTAATTTGTTAGCAATTTTCATATCATGTTCTGAAATGTATTTACTGTCTTTCATAGAGTCTGTTCCAACTAAAAACATTCCTAAGGCTTGTTTGCCAAGTACTTTAATATCTGTACGTTTAACAGGTTGTGTATAACCCATATCTGCCATTAGTTTGGCATGTTGTTTTGCAACAGCAATTTGTCTGTCTTTATTAACAACAACAATATCTTTTCCTTTTTGAAGAACACCCATATCAAAAGCTTCGTAAGCAGATGTTGCTACTTTTGCCATACCAATAGTTAAGAAGTATTCTTGTAATGTATTTAGCTCAACATCTCCTTTTTTGAAAGTATCTTGTGCTCTTAAAGCCATTTCTTTAGATCCACCTCCACCTGGGATAACACCTACACCAAACTCTACTAATCCAATATAAGTTTCAGCTGCTGCTACAACTTTATCGGCATGCATAGATAATTCACAACCACCACCTAAAGTCATACCATGAGGTGCTGAAACTGTTGGGATAGCAGAATAACGCATACGCATCATCGTGTCTTGGAAGTATTTAATAGCCATATTAAGCTCATCATACTCTTGTTCGGCAGCCATCATGAAAATCATTCCGATATTGGCACCAACTGAGAAATTAGCTCCTTGATTACCTACTACTAAACCTGCAAAATCTTTTTCAGCAATATCTATGGCTTTATTTAAACCAGCTAAAACATCTCCACCAATCGTGTTCATTTTAGATTGGAATTCTACATTAAGGATTCCATCTCCTAAATCTTCAACAACAACACCTGAGTTTTTAAATACTTCAGTTGTTTTTCTAATATTATCTAAAATGATAAAGCTATCTTGACCAGGTATTTTTTCTTGTGCTTTTTTAGGTATGTCGTAACTGTATGTTGCCCCATCTTTTACTGTGTAAAAAGAAGTGTTTCCTGAATCTAACATATCATTTACCCAAGCTGCTGGCTCTAAACCTTCAGCTTTCATCATTTCTATTCCTTTTTCAACACCAATGGCATCCCAAATTTGGAAAGGACCATGTTCCCAACCAAAACCAGCTTTCATAGCATCATCAATTTTATAAAGCTCATCTGTAATTTCTGGAATTCGATTTGAAACGTATGCGAATAATGCAGAGAAACTTTTACGATAAAATTCTCCTGCTTTATCTTTTCCTTTAATCAATACTTTAAAACGGTCTGCTACTTTATCAATAGTTTTTGTTAATTCTAAAGTTGCAAATTTTGCTCTTTTATTTGCTCTGTATTCTAGTGTATTTAAATCTAATGATAAAATATCTTTAGAGCCATCTGCTTTTCTTTCTAATTTATAGAAACCTTGACCTGTTTTACTTCCTAACCATTTATTTTCCATCATAGTGTTGATGAAATCTGGTAATTTAAAAAGTTCAAGACTTTCATCATTAGGACAGTTTTCTCTAATTCCATTTGCCACGTGAACTAAAGTATCTAGACCTACAACGTCTACCGTTCTAAAAGTTGCAGATTTTGGACGACCAATAACAGGACCAGATAATTTATCTACTTCTTCAATAGTTAAATCCATCTCTTTAACTGCGTGGAATAAACTCATAATACTGAAAATACCAATTCTATTTCCAATAAATGCAGGTGTATCTTTAGCAATAACAGACGTTTTTCCTAAGAATTTTTCGCCATATTCATTCAAGAATTCAAGAACAGAAGCATCTGTTTTAGGTCCAGGAATAATTTCGAATAATTTTAAGTAACGTGCAGGGTTAAAAAAGTGAGTTCCACAGAAATGTTTCTGGAAATCTTCACTTCGTCCTTCACTCATAAAGTGAATAGGAATACCAGAGGTATTTGATGTAATTAGGGTTCCTGGAGTTCTGTGTTTTTCTAGTTTTTCAAAAACGATTTTTTTGATATCTAGTCTTTCAACTACAACTTCCATGATCCAATCTACATCGGCTACTTTTGCAATATCGTCTTCAAGATTCCCTGTGGTGATTCTATTTACAAAGTTTTGATGGTAAATAGGAGAGGGTTTCGATTTTATTGAAGCTGTTAATGCATCGTTAACCAATCTGTTTCTTACAACTTTATCTTCTAAAGTTAAACCACTTGCTTTTTCTTTATCGTTAAGTTCTCTGGGTATAATGTCTAATAATAATACATCTACACCAATATTTGCAAAATGACATGCGATGCCACTTCCCATAATTCCAGAACCGATAATGGCTACTTTTTTAATTCTACGTTTGCTCATTTTATTTTAACTACTTATCTGTTTGGTTGTATATTTTTTTATTCAAAACCATATCATTTATGATTTCAGAAACTTCGAAAAAGTGTTTTAATTGTTCATCTGAAACATTGTCTTTAATTGTTTCATTAAAAGTGAGTACTTTTTCTTTTGAATAAGTCCTTTTTTCTCTACCAAAATCTGTTAGAGAAATAATAACACCACGACCATCATCAGGATTTGGATTTCGTTCTATTAAACCTTTTTTTTCCATAGTCTTTAATATTCTTGAAAGACTTGTGGCTTCCATTCCCATTTTTGGTCCTAAGGCTGTTGATGGTGTTCCTTTTTCAGGGTCAATACTTAATAAAGTAAAACCTGTGGCCATCGTACTTTCAAATTTAGCAGCCTCTTCATTGTACATTTTTTGAACCGTAAGCCACGTAGTTCTAAGTATATAATCGATGGTTTTATCTTTCATAAAATTTGATTGGTGAGTTCAAATATATGAAAAATTTATTATGCGTGCATAATAAATTTAAATAAAATATATTGATTCTATAGTAAACTAAAGTTTAGTAATAAGATTTTTAATAGTAACCCCTAAGGCCTATATATTTTTTCCACAAGATGATTGTACTTTTCTTTAATAACATCTCTTTTCATCTTAAGTGTAGGAGTAAGGTGCCCGGCATCAATAGACCATATTTCTGGAGTAAGTTCAAATCTTTTTATTTGCTCCCATTTACCAAACTTTTTATTGCATTTGTCTACTTCTTCTTGAATTCTAGATTTAACTTCTTCAGAATTTGAAATGTCTTCTAGTGAATTTCCTATGGAAAGTTTTTTTCTTTGAATCCATTCGTTTATAAACTCAAAATTTGGTTGTATTAGGGCAGCTGGCATTTTTTCGCCTTCGCCAATAACCATAATTTGTTCTATAAACCTTGATTGTTTTAAATCATTTTCTAGGAGCGTAGGAATAACATATTTCCCTCCAGAGGTTTTAAACATCTCTTTCTTACGTCCAGTAATTTTTAAAAATCCATCGGCATCAATTTCTCCTTTGTCGCCAGTGTGAAAATAATCATCTGTCATAACGCTTGCTGTTTTTTCATCATCTTTATAATAGCCTAACATTACGTTAGGTCCTTTTACAAGGATTTCACCATCATCAGCAATTTTTACTTCTACATTATCAATTGGCTTTCCTACAGATCCAACTTTAAACATTCTGTCATCATATTTTCCAACAGATATTACTGGGGAAGTTTCTGTTAAACCATAGCCTTCCATAACATGCATGCCTGCAGCACAAAAAATTCTAGTTAAACGAGGTTGTAAAGCGGCACTACCAGAAACCATTGTATATAATTGACTACCAAGTGCAGCTCGCCATTTACTAAAAACTAATTTGCTAGCTATACTTAATTTAAATTCGTACCAAGCTCCATTTTGCCCGTATGGTTCCCATTGTTCGCCTAAACCAACTGCCCAATGAAATAATATTTTTTTAATACCTGATAGTTCTTCGGCTTTGGCCATAATTTTATCATAGACTTTCTCAAGAAGCCTTGGTACGACACTCATTAAATTGGGGTTGATTTCTTTTGCGTTATCAGCAATTTTGTCAATCCCTTCTGCAAAATATATAGATGTACCAGCATATTGATAAACGTAAATAAGAACACGTTCAAAAATATGGCAGATAGGTAAAAAACTTAATACTCTGGTTTCATTGCCTTTTAAAGGAACTCTTGGAAAACTATCTAAAACATTACTAGTAATATTCCAGTGCGATAGCATAACGCCTTTAGGTTTTCCTGTGGTACCAGAAGTGTAAATAATAGTAGCTAAGTCATCAGATTTTACATCATCTTTACGGTTTTCAACTTCTGTTTGGTTACTTTCATCTTTACCTAGATTAAATAATTCAGAGTAGTGTTTACAGCCTTTAATATGATTAAATGAGTAGACTTCTTTTATTTTAGTGTTTTTCTTTACTTTGTTTACTTTTTCCAATACTTCTTCATCCGAAACAAAGCAATAAATAGCTTCGCTATGATTAAGTACATACTCATAATCTTCGGCACAAATAGTAGGATATATTGGAATATTTTGAGCTCCAATTTGCAACACTCCAATATCCATTATATTCCATTCGGTTCTATTTGTAGATGAAATAACAGCTATTTTATCGTCCTTTTTAACGCCTAATCTCAATAAAGCTCTACTAATACAATTAGCCTTGTTTATATACTCTTGAGTTGAGGTTTCAACCCATTTTCCATCATATTTTGTTACTAAGGCAGCTTTATTTGGTTTGTTTTCTAATTGGTAATAAGGAAAGTCAAAAAGTCTCTTTACTTCAGTCATTTGTTCTTCTATAAAATCTAGTGTCGCAAAGTATGAAAATAAAAGGGATTTTCAAATAAGGCTTAAAAAAAGGAGCATATTCTAATTATATTAATTTTTTTTTATGAATATGGCAATATAGTATCTGTAAATAAAAATAGAAATTATATGATTTAAGTCATTGAAATGAAATTTTTTAATGAATAATTTTACATGATAAGTTATACAAAATTTAATGTTATGGAGATGTTACAAGATGTTAAAAAAAGAGTATATAGATTTGGAAATAAAGCGACCGATGGCAATAGCAAAATGAAAAATCTATTAGGTGGTAAAGGTGCAAATTTAGCAGAAATGAGTTCTATAGGAATTCCAGTGCCACCGGGATTTACAATTACAACAGATGTTTGTACTGAATATAATTTATTAGGTCAAGAAACTGTAATAGAAATGATTAAAGAAGAGGTTGAAGAATCTATATCAAATATAGAATCTTTTATGGGGACTTCTTTTGGAGATAAAAACAATCCTTTATTGGTATCAGTTCGTTCGGGTGCTAGAGTTTCTATGCCTGGAATGATGGATACTGTTTTGAATTTAGGTATGAATGATGAGGTAGTTGAAGGATTAGCCAAAAAAACTAATAACGAACCATTTGCTTGGGATTCATATAGAAGATTTATTCAAATGTACGGTGGTGTAGTTTTAGGTATGAAACCAGCTTCAAAAGAAGATATTGATCCTTTTGAAGAAATTATGGAACACCTTAAGGAAAAAAGAGGAATTCATTTAGATACCGAATTTACCATTCAAGATTTAAAAGATTTGGTTTATGATTTTAAAGATACAGTTAAAAAAAGAACAGGTCATGATTTTCCAACAAACCCATGGGAGCAACTTTGGGGAGCTATTATAGCGGTATTTAATAGCTGGAATGGAGACAGAGCTGTTTACTATAGAAACATACATGGTTATCCCGCCAATTGGGGTACAGCTGTAAATGTGCAAGCTATGGTTTATGGTAATATGGGTGATAATTCTGGTACAGGAGTTTGTTTTACAAGGGATGCCGGTACCGGTGAAAATGTTTTTAATGGTGAATATTTAATTAATGCACAAGGGGAAGATGTTGTAGCAGGTGTTAGAACACCACAACAAATAACAAAATTAGGTTCAGAACGTTGGGCAGAACTAGCTAAAGTAGAAGAAGACGATAGAGCGGCAAATTACCCTTCTCTCCAAGAGTTAATGCCATCTATTTTTAAAGAACTTGATTATTATCAAGGTACTTTAGAAAAGCATTACCGAGATATGCAAGATATGGAGTTTACCATTCAAGACGGAAAGCTTTGGATATTGCAAACTAGAAATGGTAAGCGTACAGGAGCAGCCATGGTGAAGATAGCTGTGGATTTATTAAAAGAAAAAATGATTGATGAAAAAGAAGCGATTCTTTTATTAGAAGCTAATAAGCTAGATGAATTATTACATCCAATTTTCGACCCATCTGCACTTAAAAGATCTCATGTAATAGCTCAAGGCTTGCCAGCATCCCCAGGAGCTGCGACAGGTAAAATTGTATTTTTTGCAGATGAAGCCAATAAGTATAAAAATACTATTCTAGTTCGTATAGAAACTTCTCCTGAAGATTTAGAAGGTATGAATATAGCAAAAGGCATTTTAACTGCTCGCGGTGGTATGACGTCGCATGCGGCTGTTGTTGCCCGTGGCATGGGTAAATGCTGTATTTCAGGTGCAGGTGCGTTAAAAATAAACTATAAAAATAGAACTTTAACTGTAGATGACCATGAGTATCATGAAGGTGATTGGATTTCATTAAATGGTTCAACTGGTAATATTATAGAAGGAAAAGTAGCAACAATGGAACCAGAGTTAAGTGGTGAATTTGCAGAAGTTATGAAGCTTGCAGATAAATATGCTATTATGAAAGTGAGAACAAATGCCGATAGTCCAAAAGATGCTAAAGTAGCTCGTAGTTTTGGTGCTCAAGGTATTGGATTAACAAGAACAGAACATATGTTCTTTGAAGTTGATAGAATTAAAGCGATGCGTGAAATGATTTTAGCAGATACTGTAAAAGGAAGAAAACAAGCTTTAGAAGATTTATTACCAATGCAACGTGCAGATTTTGAGGGTATTTTTAAAGAAATGGAAGGTTTGTCAGTAACCATTCGTTTATTAGATCCACCATTACATGAATTTGTGCCTCATCAACTTGCTACTCAAAAAGAGTTGGCTGAAGATATGCATATCTCTTTACAAGCTGTTAAAAATAAAGTAGCTGAATTGGAAGAGTTTAATCCAATGTTGGGTCATAGAGGTTGTAGATTGGGTAATACCTATCCAGAGATTACAGAAATGCAAACTCGAGCTATTATTGAAGCAGCAATTAATTTAAAAGAAAGAGGTGTTGTTTGCAAACCAGAAATAATGGTGCCTCTAGTTGGAACGGTTAAAGAATTTGAAACTCAAGAGCAAATTATTAGAGCAACTGCCAACAAAATTTTTGAAGAACGAAATGATACTATTGAATTTTTAATAGGAACCATGATTGAAGTTCCAAGAGCTGCTTTAATGGCAGACTTAATTGCAGAAAAAGCTGATTTCTTCTCATTTGGTACAAACGATTTAACGCAAATGACTTTTGGATATTCTCGTGATGATGCGGGTAAATTTTTACCAATTTATTTAAAAAAAGGTATTTTAAAAGTAGATCCTTTTGAAGTATTAGATCAAGAAGGTGTTGGACAGTTAGTAAAAATGGGAACAGAAAGGGGTAGAAGTACAAAACCAAACCTAAAAGTAGGTATTTGTGGTGAACATGGTGGAGAACCAAGTTCTGTAGAGTTTTGTTATAAAACAGGAATGGATTACGTTAGCTGTTCACCTTATAGAGTGCCAATTGCTAGATTAGTATCTGCGCAAGCGGCTATAAAAGCAACCTTATAAAATTTTTCATTTTTTCATTTTTTTGAATTCAAAAACCCCGAAGTAAATATATTTACTTCGGGGTTTTATTATTAAATTTATTTAAGATTGTTATTTGTTGTTAAGCCAAAGTCTAGCATTTACAAAAGCCTCTAACCAAGGAGATACTTCATCTTTTCTGTCATCAGGATAATTAGCCCAATTCCATTGGAAAGTTGAACGTTCAATATGTGGCATAGTTACTAAATGACGCCCAGTTTTATCGCACATCATGGCTGTATTAAAATCTGATCCATTTGGGTTGTGTGGGTAACCTTCATAACCATATTTAGCAACGATATTGTATTGGTCTTCAGTGTAGGGTAAGTTAAATTTTCCTTCACCATGAGAAATCCATACACCTAAAGTACTTCCAGCTAATGTAGATAGCATTACAGAATTGTTTTCTTGAACTTTTACTGAAGTAAACCCACTTTCATGTTTATGTGAATCGTTATGAAGCATTTTACCATGAATTTCATGTTCTGGATTTATTTCTTCTAATTCCATAAATAATTGGCATCCATTACAAATTCCAACCGATAAAGTGTCTTCCCTTTTAAAGAAATTCTGTAAAGCGGTGTTGGCTTTTTCATTATATAAAAATGCTCCAGCCCAACCTTTTGCAGAGCCTAAAACGTCACTATTACTAAATCCACCAACAGCTCCAACAAACTGAATGTCTTCCAGCGTTTCACGACCAGAAATTAAATCGGTCATGTGTACATCTTTTACATCAAAACCCGCTAAATACATAGCATTCGCCATTTCTCGTTCAGAATTACTTCCTTTTTCACGAATAATAGCAGCTTTTGGTCTTGGTTTGCTTGTGTTAATTACTGGTAATTTTCCTGTAAAATGCTTAGGAAATGTATATTGAAGTGGTTGATTTTTATAATTATTAAAACGATCTTGTGCTAAACCATTTGCTGTTTGTTTTTGGTCTAGTAGGAAAGATGTTTTATACCAAACATCACGCATTTTAGCAATATCAAAACAGAAATTATCTTCATTGTTTTTGATGTTTAAAGTTGCAGTATTATTTACTGTTCCTATGTTAAAAAACTCAATATTATTCTCTAATAAAACAGCTTCTATTGAAGCATCACCTTGAAAAACAATTCCTGAATTTTCAGAGAATAAAACTTTTATGGAATCTTCTTCATTTAAAGCAGAAATATCAAAATCTGCACCTAAATTAATATCAGCAAAACACATTTCTAACAATGTGGTAATTAAACCACCAGAAGCCACATCATGTCCCGAAGAAATTTTATCGGTTTTAATTAAATTTTGAATGGTATTAAAAGTATTTTTTACAAAGGCTGAATTTTTTACATCTGGCGCTTCATTTCCAATGGTATTCAAAATTTGATTAAAAGAACTTCCTCCTAATTTATATTGATCTTGAGAGATATTAATATAGTAGATGTTTTCTCCATTTTGTTGTAAAACAGGTTCTACAACCTTAGAAATTTCATTGCAATTTCCCGCAGCAGAAATAATAACGGTTCCCGGAGAAATAACATCTTCATTTGGATATTTTTGCTTCATTGACAAGGAATCTTTTCCTGTAGGAACATTGATTCCTAAATCGATAGCAAATTCTGAAACCGCTTCAACAGCTTTATATAAACGTGCATCTTCACCTTCATTTTTACAAGGCCACATCCAGTTAGCTGATAGTGACACACTTTTTAAACCCTCTTTTAAAGGTGCCCAAATAATATTTGTAAGCGA
Organism: Flaviramulus basaltis; assembly: GCF_900114265.1. GTDB lineage: Bacteria > Bacteroidota > Bacteroidia > Flavobacteriales > Flavobacteriaceae > Flaviramulus > Flaviramulus basaltis. Next base: position 848,658 of record NZ_FPKV01000002.1, on the reverse strand, counting down.
TTCTGAAATGGCATTTCTACTTCCGGCAGCAGGATTAATTAATCCTGAAATAGGTGCATGACCAATAGAAGTTGCAATACCTTCTTTTCCTTTATAATCTAAAGCCATAACGCCAACATTATTTAAAGGAATTTGTAAAGGTCCAACGCATTGTTGTTTTGCTACTTTACCTCCAACACAACGGTCTACTTTATTTGTTAACCAATCCTTACAAGCTACAGCTTCTAATTGTAAAACTTGCTCTAAATAGATTTGTAAATTCTTGGATTTATATCTTGAGTTTTTATAATTTCTTTCAATAGTTTTATCTGTTAAAACTGTTTTAGGAGAGCTGCCAAACATATCTTCCATCGCTAAATCCATGGGTTTATGTCCGTTAGTTTTAGACTCAAACGTAAAGCGGTCATCACCCGTAACCTCTCCAACAGTATACATTGGTGAACGTTCACGTTCTGCAATACGTTGTAAAGTATCAATATGTTTTTCTCCAATAACTAATCCCATACGTTCTTGAGATTCATTACCAATAATTTCTTTGTCTGAAAGTGTTGGGTCTCCAACAGGAAGAGCATCTAAATCTATTTTACCGCCAGTATCTTCAACGAGTTCAGATAAACAATTTAAGTGCCCGCCAGCACCATGATCGTGAATAGATACAATGAAATTCTCATTGCTTTCTACCATACCACGAATTGCATTGGCTGCACGTTTTTGCATTTCTGGGTTAGAACGTTGTACTGCATTTAATTCAATTCCCGAAGCAAATGCACCTGTATCAGCAGAAGATACGGCTGCACCACCCATTCCAATACGGTAATTTTCACCACCTAAAATAACTATTTTATCACCCTTTTTTGGTGTGTCTTTTAAAGCTTGCTCAATTTTACCATAACCAATACCTCCAGCTTGCATAATAACTTTGTCGAAACCAAGTTTTCTTGCTGCTGATGTACTTGAAGCTGAATTCTCATTATGTTCAAAAGTTAATACCGAACCGCAGATTAGCGGTTGTCCAAATTTGTTACCAAAATCTGATGCACCGTTAGAAGCTTTTATTAAAATATCCATTGGTGTTTGGTATAACCAATCTCTAGCTTCAAATTTTTGTTCCCAAGGTCTGTTTTCTTCTAAACGAGAATAAGAAGTCATATAAACTGCAGTTCCTGCTAATGGTAATGATCCTTTACCGCCAGCAAGTCTATCTCTAATTTCTCCTCCCGAACCTGTAGCAGCGCCATTAAAAGGCTCAACTGTAGTAGGAAAGTTATGGGTTTCTGCTTTAATCGAAATAACAGATTCAAAATCCTTTATTGTGTAAAAGTCAGGAACATCGGCACGCTGTGGTGCAAATTGTTCTACTTTTGGGCCTTCAATAAAAGCCACATTATCTTTATATGCTGAAACAATAGTATTTGGATGTGTTTCAGATGTTTTTCTAATTAATTTAAAAAGAGATGTCGGTTTTTCTTCGCCATCAATAATAAAAGTACCATTAAAGATTTTATGACGACAGTGTTCTGAGTTTACTTGTGAAAATCCAAACACTTCAGAGTCTGTTAATGGGCGACCAATTTTTTTAGAAACTCCTTCTAAGTAATCAACTTCTTCATCACTTAATGATAAACCTTCTTGTTTGTTATAAGTAGCAATATCTTCAATATTAAGAATTGGTTCAGGTTGAATATTTATGGTAAATGATTCTTGATTTAAACCTTTGGATTTCTCAGAAATCATAGGATCAAAATCTGTGAATTCTTCAGAGATTGCTTGAAATTCTTCAATTCTTATGATATTTGAAATCCCCATATTTTGAGTAATTTCAACAGCATTTGTGCTCCAAGGCGTTATCATTGCTTTTCTGGGACCAACAAAAAAAGCATCGAGAGATGCTTGTTCTATTTTTGGTTGGTTGCCAAATAACCATACTAATTTTGAGATGGTTTCAGTTGATAATTCTTTTGTTGTTTGAACAGCAAATACTTTACTGCTTACGTTTCCAAAGAAATGAATCATTAGGTCTTATGTTTGTTATGTTAAAGTAAAGCACAAATTTACTTTTTTTAAGTGTAAATTCATCTAAATATGACTTGGAAAATTTAGAGTTATTCAAGAGTTTTGAACATAAAAAAAGCGACTTAATTAAGTCGCTTTTTTTATGATGTCAATAAAATTTATTGAACTATTATTTTTTTAGTAATGCTTGATGAACCACTATCAATCTTTAAAAGGTAGATACCTTGTTTTAGATTATTTATTGTTAATTTTTGGTTTGTAATTTGTGGTGCATTGCTGTTATAAATTTCATTACCAATTATAGAGTATAATTTAACTTTGTCTATGCTTATATTATTAGGTACTTTTAATGTGATTTTACCAATATTAGTTGGATTAGGATATACTACGAAACTATTAAAAATGTTTTCTTTTATTCCTAAAGTAACAGTATGACTACCAATATCACTAAATGTGTTTCCAGCAAAGGAATCCCATTCACTTACAGTGTAAGTTGTATTAGGAGAAGTAATAGTGCTTTTTCTACGTAGCGTTACATCTGCTGCAAAATTTGAATTACCATTACCGAAGGTGCCTATTATATCAATTAAAACGCCGTTTTTAAATAAACCAATTGGGTCATTTCCGTTAAAGTTTATAGGAGAATTATAAGTATCTGGATTTGAATAAACCATATCTGCTTGGGCTATTAAGGTTGCATCTGCTGCATCTGCATTTATTATTACAAAAACGTCTCCAGGTACTATGTTTGTAACACTTCCACTTGCAAGATCTATTTCGTCAATCCATGCTCCACTACCATTTGATTGTTTTTTAATTGAGTAACCTACTAAACTTATAGTGCTGCTAGTTGCATTTACTATTTCTAAAGCTTTGTTATTTCCTCCAGCAGGCTCAATATATTCTGAGAAAAATAATTCTGAAACTCCATTAGAAGAACCATCTGTTGTTGTTGCATTTACCGAAGCACTTAACCCAGATTTATTATTAGCAGCATCTTTTGCTAAAACAGCAGCTGTATAATTAGTTGTTGGCGTTAATCCTGTAAAGGTATATGTTAAACTAGATGTAGTTGCTATATAAGTTCCATCTAAATAAGCTTCGTAACCAGTAACAGCAGTATTATCTGTTGATGCATTCCAGGTTATTGTAAAAGAAGAATCTGTTTCATTGCTAACAACTAAATTTATAGGTATTGAAGGCGCTTGTGAGTCTTGTAAAGTTGTAGCATTTACAGGTGTGCTTTCATCAGATTTATTGTTTACAAGATCTCTTGCAACAACAGTAATACTATACGTCGTATTTGAATTTAAATCTGAAATAGAAGCTGTAGTACTAGTAGTTGTTTGAGCAGTTAATACTCCATCTACATAAACATCATAACCAGTTACTTCAACATTATCTGTTGATGCTGTCCATGAAACATTAAATGAGGTAGTAGTGATACTATTTATACTAACATTAATTGGAACGGTTGGTGCCTCAGCATCACTGCTTGAGTAGATACCCCAAGTATCTTCAGCAGATTCTCCTCCCCAAATTCTAGTTGCTAAATAAGGGTTATCTACAAAAGGATTTCTGTTTCCCTGTGCATATGTTTCAGATCTACTTTCATGAAAAGTATTACGTTTTTTTTCAAAATCAGAAACTGGATCTTCAACATTCCATTTAAGAAAAAGGTCAATCATGTCGTCTGGAGTAAACTCATTAGTTCCAACTCCAACAGCAGTAGGAAGACACATATTTCCGTAACGCACATACATATACATTATTATTCTGGCAACATCGCCTTTCCATTCATCTCCTGGATACCAAGCGTTAGTATTTGGACCTCCTAATCCTTCAAATGTATCATTTGAGAAACCTGCATAACCAGAACCTGTTCCATATTTTCTGTTATTTCTTGTGGAATTTTCTTCACGATCTGCTGGTCTTAAGTTGAATGCATCTGTTCCCGGACCTGGATTTTCAGTACTAAGGTTAGGGTTAGCTAATGATTTAGCAAAAACATGTTCTCTATTCCAAACACCTTGTTGACCACTACCATTATCAGTTAAGTTTTTTTCGCGAAATCTGTCGTTTGTAGGATCAGAATCTCTACCATCTTCCCAACCATAAATAAGCAGGACTGTGTTATTATCTTGAGGGTTTTCATCTGTGGCCTTAGATGCTTCCCAAACACCAGGTGTATAGCTTAGCATATTTGTGTGGGTGTCAGTGATTTTTGTAGATAAGGCAGTTTTTAATTGTATGCCAGTTAATGTTAAATCAACATCTTGGTAATAGGCTTCTTGAGCAAAGGTTGCTGTAAAAGAAGTTAATAACAGTAGTAAAAGTAGTTTTTTCATCATATAATTTTATTTTCTTTCTAATAGCGCCATATAAAATCCATCAAAGCCAGATTTATGGGATAACACTTTTTTATCTTTTACAAATGTAAAATCTTTTCCGGATTCAGATGTTAAAAAAATGTCAATTTGTTTTTGGTTTTCAGAAGGTAATACCGAGCAAGTAGCATAAACTAATTGTCCACCAACTTTAACCATTTTGGAATATTGTTGTAAAATTTCTTGTTGTGTTTTTTTTATTTTTTCAATAAAATCTGGTTGTAATTTCCATTTTGCATCAGGATTTCTACGTAACACTCCAAAGCCAGAACAAGGTGCATCAATTAAAACGCGGTCTGCCTTATCATAAAGTTTTTTAATGACTTTAGTCGAATCAATAGTGCGATTTTCAATATTGTGAGCACCATTTCGTTTTGCACGACGTTTTAATTCATTTAATTTATTTTCATAAATATCTAAAGCAATAATTTGTCCTTTGTTTTCCATTAAGGATGCAATGTGTAGCGTTTTTCCTCCAGCACCTGCGCAAGTATCGATAACTCTCATGCCAGGTTGTACATTTAAAAATTCTGCAACTAATTGTGATGATGCATCTTGTACTTCAAAATATCCATTTTTAAAAGCTTCAGTAGAAAATACATTCGCGCGCTCTTTTAATTTTAAAGCGTTAGGATAGTCTTTTAAAAATTCGGTTTCAATATCTAAATCAAAAAGTTCGGCTTGTAGTTTTTCTTTAGTGGTTTTTAGAGTATTTACTCTTAAAATGACTTCAGCTTGTTCGTTTAAAGCTTCAATTTCTTTAGTCCAAACAGCTTTTCCTAATTCTTTTTCACCCAAAGTGTCCATCCAATCTGGAATAGATTCCTTAAATTTTCTAATTTTAGAAAGTTCATCAAAACGTCCTTTAATTTTACGTGTTGGTGTGCCTTCAAAATATTTCCAATCAGGTAGTTTAATACCTTTTAACGTTGCCCAAACGGCAAACATACGCCACAGGTTTTCTCTGTCAAAAGGTTCTTTAACTTCTGCTATTTCGGCATATAAACGTTTCCATCTAACAATATCGTAAGTGGTTTCAGCAACAAAACCTCTGTCACGAGCTCCCCAACGTTTGTCACGTTTTAAAAGTTGTTGAATTACTTTATCGGCATACTTTCCTTCATTAAAAATTAAAGTTAAACCATCAATAACCGCAAAGCATAAATTTCTGTGTAATCGCATGTAGTATAAATAAGGATGCAAAGTTACGTTAAATGCCACGAATTCACGAATGTTTTTATTATTTGAATGAATAGAATTATCTTTCTTGAAAATTCTTATTTATGAAACAGTTTTTTATGGCTTTTTGCAGTTTAGTTTTTTTGTGTTCCTGTGGAAAAAAGGAAACTTTTATGCCAAGAAATTTTGATAAAGTTGAAATTGAGACTTTAATACAAGATTCCTTATTGAATGTTAGAGCTATTGAACTTAACGATGAAATAGTTAACGGGTTTTCTTCGGTAGGAAAAAAATATACGATTTTTCACCAAGATAATGACACACTATTCAAATTAGAAACTATAGGAGAAGGTAATATTCGCTCATCGGCATTGATTAGTGGTATTGATTTTAGTTTATCCATAGGAAGTCCTGCTAAATTATATAAAGGAGGAATGTTAGTCTACCAAGAAGACCACCCAAAAGCTTTTTACGACTCCATGGATTTTTGGAATGATGAAGAAGGTATTGCTATAGGAGATTCAACAGATGATTGTTTGAGTGTTATTATAACGCGAGATGGAGGAGAGACCTGGAGAAAATTACCCTGTGATAATCTGCCAAAAGGAACTGAAAACGAAGGTGCTTTTGCTGCAAGCGATACCAATATTGCTATTGTTGGTGATAATACTTGGGTTGCAACTACTGCAGGGTGTGTTTATTATTCGCCAGATAAAGGAGATACTTGGGAGGTTTTTAATACACCAATAATTAAAGAAGAAGATACACAAGGTATTTATTCTATTGATTTTTACGATGAATTAAATGGTTTTGCCATTGGTGGAGATTATACTAAGCCAGATGATAACGCTGCAAATAAAATTAAAACGACTGATGGTGGCAAGACTTGGCAATTAGTTGCAGAAAATCAAAATCCTGGTTATAGAAGCTGCGTACAATACATTCCAAATAGAAAAGGTAAGGAGTTAGTTGCAATAGGTTTTAAAGGTATAGATTACAGCAATGATTCTGGTGAATCGTGGAAACATTTAAGCGGTGAAGGATTTTACACCATTAGGTTTTTAAATGATAGTATTGCTTATGCTGCTGGAGCTGGAAGAATATCAAAACTTACCTTTAGATAATAAAAAAGGAGCTATTTAGCTCCTTTTTTATTATGGTTTTTTACCATCGTGTTTCATTTTTTTCCACTGCTCAAAGAGCTTATGTTTAAAATCCTCTTCGGCTATCTTGAGTAGAATTATTTTTTTTGGAGAAATAATTTTTTTAAGTTTCTTGTTTAATATAACATCCTCTTCATGTAATTTATTTTCTGCTGTAGCTATTTGGTTTAAAAGCTCAGTCGATCTTTCGTCAGAAAGTGTATCTATATTTTCTTTTATTTCGTAACGAATTTTTTTAAGGTCTTCATGTTTAATTTGATTTGTGATATCATCATAAGCATTATAAACAGGCCAAAATTGTTGTGCTTCTTCTTGGGTTAATTCTAGTCTTTCTGTTAAAAAAGATACTTTTAGAGCTTTAATTTTATCTTTTTTACTTTGGGAAAAAGTATTAAAAGAGATAAATAATACTAATATGGGGATTATATATTTTTTCATCTTTTTGTTTTATTCAATAATATCGTCAATATCTAAATTATTTAGCAAATAGGTTTCAACATTTTCTTCATTAAGATTATAAGTAATAAAATTTTCTTCTTTTAAATCTTCATCAGATAATAATGATGCTATTTCGTAAGAGCTTATATCTTCATTTATCATATAGTTTTCAACGGTTTCAGTATCCAATTTGTTCCAATCTAAATCTTTATTAAAAATGGAAAGGTTAAATAATAATAAAACTGCTGCTGCAATACTAGAAACGTAGACCAAAGTTCTTTTATTAAATAATGAAATAACTTTTGGAGTTTCATTATCTGAAATTTGATTCATAACACGACTTTCGAAAGTATCAAAATAACTTTCGGGTATTTTAAAACCAGAATTATTGATGCTTTCTTTAAGTTTTATTTCACTTAAAATAGCATCTTCAAGATTATTAAAATAATCTTGAGGTGTTTTAAAACCGGTTTTATTAATGTTATGTATTCTATTTTTTTGCATCTTATTTATAAGACTCTTTTTTTTAATAAAGGTTTAATTTTTAGTTAAATATGATTCAATTTTTTTTACAGCCAAATGATATGAAGCTTTTAATGCGCCTTCACTAGTTCCTAATATATCGGACATGTCTGAGTATTTTATATTTTCAAAATATTTCATGTTAAATACTAACTGTTGTTTTTCTGGCAATGTTGCAATGGCTTGTTGTAACTTAAGTTGTATGGCATCACCTTCAAAATAAACATCTGAAGCTAAATTGTTTATTGCTAATTGGTGAACGTCATCATTGCTAACTTGTAATTGTTTTGCTCTATTATTAATAAATGTGATCGCTTCATTAGTTGCGATTCTATACATCCAAGAAAACAATTTACTATCACCTTTAAAGTTATGAATATTCTTAAAAATTTTTATAAAAGTGTTTTGAAGCACATCATCAGCATCATCATGCGACTTAACTATATTACGAATATGCCAATATAAACGCTCTTTGTAAAGCTTTAGTAGAGCTTTAAAGGCTTCATTTTTATGGGTTTCGGATTTTAATTGTTCTAACAGTTGTACTTCGTCTGTCACAAAAATTGTTTAATACTTAGACTTATAAATATACTAAAAGTTTAAGGGATTTTTTTTAGTTTTTTAATGATTTGAATAAATGCTTGATATACAGTTTATTGAATATTATTTTATCGATTAAGTGTATTTAAAATACGATTAAATACATTTTTTCTTGTGCAGTATGTTTTTATGATATATTTTTGTACCGAAACCTACTTATGTTGTTAGTCTTCCCCAAGTCTAACATAAACAAAAAAGGATAGAAGCCCAAGTCTCTATCCTTTTTTATATTTTATACAGTAGGTGTTTCTTTATTCAAAACTTTGCATGTCTACGAGTTTTTTATAAACACCGTTTTTAGTAATAAGATCATTGTGTTTTCCTTGTTCAACAATTTCACCTTTATTAAGTACTACTATTTCATCAGCATTTTGAATAGTTGATAATCTGTGCGCAATAACAATAGATGTTCTGTTTTTCATCATGTTCTCTAAAGCAACTTGTACTAAACGTTCACTTTCGGTATCTAATGCAGAGGTTGCTTCATCTAAAATCATAATAGGGGGACTTTTTAAAACAGCACGTGCAATACTTAAACGTTGTTTTTGTCCGCCAGAAAGTTTGTTTCCAGAATCACCAATATTAGTTTCTATAGTGTTAGGCAAATCCTTAACAAATTCCCATGCATTGGCTACTTTTAAAGCTTCAATAACGTCTTCATCTGTTGCTTTTTCGCTACCAAGTTTTATGTTATTTTTAATACTGTCATTAAATAAAATAGCATCTTGTGTAACAATTCCTAATTGATTACGTAATGAAGCTGTTGCTAAATCACGAATGTCTATTCCGTCAATTAAAATACTTCCTTTATTTACATCATAAAAACGTGTGATTAGGTTTGCAATGGTAGATTTACCACTACCAGATTGACCTACAAATGCTACTTTTTCTCCTTTTGGTATGATTAATGAGAAATCTTTTAAAACATAATCATTTTCATATTTAAATGAAATGTTTTTGAATTCTATTTCAGAATCAAAAGTATTTTTGGTTATAGCGTTTTCTTTATCCTTTAAAGGATTGTCGGTATCAATAATTTCTTGAATACGTTCTGCAGCCGCATTTCCTTGTTTGATATTATAAAGCCCTCTAGAAATAGCCTTTGCTGGAACCATAATATTATATGCTAACCCCATATAGGCTATAAAAGAACTGCCATCAAGTGATTTATCTACAAGGACTAATTGACCACCATACCACAGTAAAATAGAAATGACTAAAATTCCTAAAAATTCACTTGTTGGTGATGCCAAGTTTTGGCGATTTAAAAGCTTGTTTGAAAAGTTATAAAAACGATTTGAAGATTCTCTAAATTTATTGTCAAATTTTTCTTCAGCATTAAAACCTTTTATAATTCTTAAGCCCGTTAAGGTTTCTTCTAAAGTAGATAATATAACACCTTGTTCTTTTTGTACACGATCAGATTTTCTTTTTAAGCTTTTTCCTATTCTAGATATTATTAAACCGGATAAAGGGATAAAAATAAATACAAATAGAGTGAGTTTAGCACTGATGATTAGCATCATAAGTATGGTAATGATAATCATTAAAGGTTCTCTTGCAATAAGTTCTAAAACGGGTAGCATCGAGTATTGAAGTGTAGAAACATCATTTGTTACACGAGCCATGATATCTCCTTTCTTTTGTTCAGAAAAATAAGATAGTGGTAATTCAACAGTTTTTTTGTAAACAGCATTTCTTAAATCTCGAACCACTCCATTTCTTAAAAATACCATGAAGTAATTTGCTAAATACCCAAATATGTTTTTTAATAAAAATAATGATATTATAAGGCTAACGACTAGTAATAATGCTTTTTGAGGATCGTTTTCTGCAAATAAATTAACTTGATAAGCCAGATAGTCTTTGTAAAAGTCTTTTAAGTTTGAAATGCCAGTATAAACAGGTTTTACAATTGAGGCTACTTTATCTTTTTCGAATAAAATATCGAGCATTGGTATTAATGCAACAAAAGATAATGCACCAAATAAAGCAAAAAACACATTAGATATAATGTGTCCTATGGCATAACTTTTATAAGGTTTTGCGTACCTTAAAATATTTAAAAAGTGGTTCATTAAATTAGATTCATATCTTTTAAAATAGCATCAGCTTTATCATCAAGTTGAGTTTCAATATTTTTAAAATCTTCAACAGATTTTAAAGCTGTATTTACACTAACATAAAATTTTATTTTTGGCTCAGTTCCACTTGGTCTCAAGGCTACTTGGCTACCATCTTCTGTATAATAAATTAATACATTAGATTTTGGAACATCAATAGTGTTTTCTTTCCCAGTAAGTAAGTGTTTTGTTTTAGAAGATTGATAATCTTCAATTTTAACCACTTTAGAGTTGTTAATTACAGTAAATGGATTTTCGCGAGCATCAATCATCATTTGCTTAATTTCTTGTGCGCCTTCAATTCCTTTTTTAGTAATTGAAACTAATTTTTCTTTGTAGCAACCGTGTTCAAGATAAAGTTTGATAAGTTCATTGTAAAATGAGCTACCAGTCGATTTTGAAATAGCTGCAATTTCGCATGCTAAAAGGGTAGAGGTAACAGCATCCTTATCGCGAACAAAATCTCCAACCATAAAACCAAAACTTTCTTCACCACCACCAATAAAATCCAATTCTGGGAAATCATGGATAAGTTTTGCAATCCATTTAAAACCAGTTAAAACAATTTTACTATCAACACCATAAGCATTTGCTAATTTTGTTAGCATAGGCGTAGATACTATAGTAGATGCAATAAATTCTTTTCCTTTAATTTTATCTTCTGCTTTCCATTGTTTTAATAAGAAATCTGTCATCATTAACATGGTTTGATTTCCGTTTAAAAGTTGTAATTCATTTTCAGAATTACGAACGGCAACACCTAATCTATCACAATCTGGATCGGTTCCTATAACAATATCAGCATTTACTTTTTCAGCTAATTCTAAAGCCATTTTTAAAGCAGCTGGTTCTTCTGGATTTGGTGATTTAACTGTTGGAAAGTCACCATTTGGTACCTCTTGTTCTTTTACAATATGAACATTTTTATAACCAGCACGTTTTAATGTTTCAGGAACAGCTGTAATTGAAGTTCCGTGAAGTGATGTAAAAACAATTGTTAAATTATCTTTTGCAGTTTGAGTTGCGCCAACACTACCATTTTTAACAGAAGCATCAATAAAAACATTGTCTACATCTTTGCCTATGTAATGAATTAAACTGTTATTAGATTCAAACTTAATGTCGCTATATTTTAAGGCATTTATCATATTTACAACCGCATCATCATGCGGAGGCACTAATTGTCCGCCATCTTGCCAATATACTTTGTAACCATTATATTCTGGTGGATTATGAGATGCAGTTAAAACAATACCACAGTGGCAATTTAAATGTTTTACTGCGAATGATAATTCTGGAGTTGGTCTTAAATCTTCAAATAAGTATACTTCTATACCATTTGCAGAAAAGACATCGGCAACTACTTTTGCAAGCGTTTTACTATTATGTCTACAATCGTAAGCAATAACCGCTTTAGGTGTTTCATTTGGAAAAGATTTATGTAAATAATCACTTAAACCTTGTGTGCTTTTTCCAAGTGTATATTTATTTATTCTATTGGTTCCAACACCCATTACGCCACGCATACCACCTGTACCAAATTCTAAGTCTTTATAAAAACTTTCTTGAATATCTTTTGGGTTGTTAGCAATGCTTTCTTTGATTGTATTTTGTGTGTCTTCATCAAAAACAGATGTCAACCAGGAGTTTATTCTATCTAAAATTTTTGGTTCTATGTGTATCATAATGCTTTATTAGAAATATGTTTCAAAAGTAAACAATTGAGAAAGAATAATTTTCAAAAAAGTATGCATTTTGAAGAGAAAAAGGTTGTTTTAACCTAAATTTAATTCATCTTTAATTAAATAGCGCTTTTTGTCTTGTCTGTTTCTTAAAACAATTTCTCCTAAAAAACCTGCAATAAAAAACTGAGTACCAATAATCATTGTAGAAAGTGATAGATAGAATTGTGGACGTTGAGTTATTAGTCTTCCTGAAGGATTTAAAAATAATTTATCTATACCAAGATATAATGCAAATGCAAAACCAACAGCAAACATAATAAAGCCTAAAGCACCAAATAAATGCATAGGTCGCTTACCAAAACGAGACAAAAACCAAATGGTAATTAAATCTAAAAAACCATGAACAAAACGGTTCATGCCAAATTTAGTCTCACCATATTTTCTAGCTTGATGTTGTACTACTTTTTCACCTATTTTAGTAAAACCAGCATTTTTTGAAAGCACAGGTATGTAACGATGCATTTCTCCATTAATATCTATGTTTTTAACAACATCAATATGGTAAGCTTTAAGACCGCAATTAAAGTCATTTAGCTTAACACCTGATGTTTTTCTAGCTGCCCAATTGAATAATTTTGAAGGTAAGTTTTTAGAAATAACAGAGTCGTAACGTACTTTTTTCCAACCTGAAACCAAATCAAACCCCTCATTTTTAATCATGTTGTAAAGTTCGGGGATTTCGTCTGGATTATCCTGTAAGTCGGCATCCATCGTGATTACAACATCACCTTGGGTTTTTTCAAACCCAGCATGAAGTGCTTGCGATTTACCGAAGTTTTTTAAAAACCTAATGCCTTTAACATTACTGTCTTTTTGTGATAGCTGACTTATTATTTTCCATGAATCATCTATACTACCATCATCAATGAAGATAATTTCATATGAAAAATGATTGAATTGCATAACTTTTGCAATCCAATCATGTAATTCGGTTAAAGAGTCTTGTTCGTTAAGTAGTGGTATGACTACTGATATATTCATTTAAATATTTTCAAAATTTGATGTTTCAAAAATACTGAATTTATTCTGCGTCTGGATTATTTTTTTTCATTACAGCCGCAACTATTAATCCAATTATACTAAAAAAAACAAGATATCCTGCTAGGCCTTTAAATATATTACCTATAGAATATTGATTTTGAGATTCAATTTGCTCAACTGTTTGGGCAATAACATCAGAAGGAGTATTAAATCCTTCTAACATTTCAACGGTTTTTTCAATTGTCTTTTCTTTTAAAACTTCAGCCGCATCAGTATCAATAAAATTAAATAATAGAAAAGAGACTAATGTACTAATTAATAACCCTATAATTACTGTTATGAAGTATGATGTAAAAGCTTCTTTAAAAGAAGCAAATCCATTTTTTACTTGTTTGATTTTTGCAACTGAAATAATTCCAAATACAATTATAATAATAATTATTAGTATACCTACCCACATGTTGGTTAGTAGTTCGATGTTAACCGCGTAAGCGAGAACGGTTATTAATGCTAATAAAACTCCTAAATATAGGCCATAATTAACAGCAATAGACTTTAAAGGTTTTTCCATAAAATTTTGTTTAATTTGATTAGTTTCTTAGTTAGTATTCAAATATAACAAATCGTTACAAAATACTTAAAAATAAAAATTATTAAAAAGTATTGTGAATTTGTAAAAAATTCTTAAATTTGCACTTCCAAAATTGAAAAGAATAAAAAGCATTTAGCGATGAGAAAAGGTATACACCCAGAAAATTATAGAATGGTAGCATTTAAAGATATGTCTAACGAAGATGTGTTTTTAACAAAATCTACTGCAGATACTAACGAAACTCTTGAAGTTGATGGTGTTGAATATCCATTAGTTAAAATGGAGATTTCTAGAACATCTCATCCATACTACACTGGTAAATCTAAATTAGTAGATACAGCTGGTCGTATTGATAAGTTCAAAAACAAATACTCTAAATTCAAAAAATAATTTTAGAGTCATATCATATTTATTAAGCCTTTCAATTTTGAAAGGCTTTTTTATTTTATACAATTAAACTACTTTTGGATGTATATAAAGGTAGAATAAAGTAATTTAAAACTTTTAATTCCCAACTTTACTATGAATTACATTCTTTTTGATGGTCCTTCACGTAACAATTTATTGCCATTTACATTTACTCGTCCAGTGGCAGATATCCGCATTGGGATATTAACTATACGTGAAAAATGGGAAGCTTTTCTTGAAGCAACAACAACAACAATTACGGAAGATTATTTATCTGAAAAATATCCTATGGTAGAAATGGATGAAAATATAATGATTAATTCATCTTACCTTCCTAATTTAGAATTGGTTGAAATGGTTAAAGATTTAACAATTAACCAAGCAATTTTTAAAGATGAAGATGTTATTGCTTTTTTTACCAAAGAAGCTCAAGAAGACATAGATTTCAATACATATGAAGCTATTGAGTTTACTGAAGATATTATTAAAATAGAACACACTTGGGATATTTTTTCTAAAAATGGAGATGCGATTCAAGAAGATTTTAATTTATTAACCAATGGACAAAAATCAAAATCAATACCATCAAGTAATAATGTTATAGCTCCAGAAAATATTTTTATTGAAGAAGGTGCAAAATTAGAATTTACAACCCTTAACGCAACTAATGGTCCTATTTATATTGGTAGAAATGCTGAAATAATGGAAGGGTCTATAATTAGAGGTCCTTTTGCTTTATGTGAGAATGCAATTGTAAAGATGGGAGCTAAAATTTATGGGCCAACTACTGTGGGACCGTATAGTAAAGTGGGAGGTGAGGTGAATAATTCAGTTCTTTTTGCTTATTCGAATAAAGGACATGATGGGTTTTTAGGAAATTCCGTATTAGGTGAATGGTGTAATTTAGGAGCAGATACCAATACTTCTAACTTAAAAAATAATTATGCCGAAGTTCGTTTGTGGGATTATAAAACCGAGGGCTTCGCAAAAACAGGATTACAATTTTGTGGACTTATGATGGGGGATCATAGTAAATGTGGCATAAATACTATGTTTAATACAGGTACCGTTATAGGTGTAAGTACCAATATTTTTGGAAGTGGTTTTCCAAGAAATTTTGTGCCTAGTTTTAGTTGGGGCGGTAGTAGTGGTTTTACAACATATCAAACAAAAAAAGCTTTTGAAGTTGCTAAAGAGGTTATGTCTAGACGAGAAGTTGAATTTTCTAAAGATGATCAAGATATTTTAGAGCACGTTTTTGAGGAAACTCAAAAATATCGTCGCCAATAAAATTGTTTTTCATTAACAATAGATGAAGAAAAGCATTATAATATTAATTATTTTAAAGTAAAATAGCTTTTAAACGATATTTTTGTTAGTTTTATCGAGATTATCCCTAATCTTAAATAATGGTAAAATATGTTTTTACGAATCATAAACAGTTCGCGCTGCTTTATTTTTCAATACTTTTAATCGACATTTTTGTAAAAATACAACTTCCAATTTTTCCGTATAGATATATAACAAAACTTTGGTTATTGCCTCTTTTAATGAGTTATTTTTATTTCAATAAAATTGATAATGATAAAAAAAAGCATAGATGGTTGCTTTTTGCTTTATCATTCTTTTTTATTGGAGACATACTTGTTATTAATCACACGAATATTATTTCTTTAAGTTTGAGTTTATTGTTTTTTTCAGTTGGAAAAATATTTTTTTGTATAAAATTTTCACATAAGAAAGATTTTAATGTTTCCAGATTAATTCCTTTTACCATTATTATGTTTGGGTATGTTATCTTTATAATAGGATATCTTTATAAAGATCTTAAAGCTTTTTTAGTACCCGCATTATTCAGCTTTTTTTTAACATTATTAATGTTTCAATTTGCTTACTTAAGAAAAGACGTGTTTAACAAAAAGAGTTATCTCTACGTGTTTTTTGGTATTATATTGTTTATTATAAGTGAAGGTATTATGGCAATAAAAACATTTAAAACGGATATACCATATCAGGATTTTCTAATCATGCTGTTTTATGGTCTTTCAATATATTTAATAGTTTTTGGTGTTATAAATGAAAAAAAAGAAGAGCTTGAATTTGGTGAAATAAAAGAGAACGAAATCAGTTCTTTCTAATGTATTTTAAATCTAATAGATTAATAGGGTTAATTCCTAAGCCTGTTACATTTTTTCTTGTAAATCGAATCACTTCATCATAGAATAAAGGAACCATGAGTGCTTTTTGCATAGCCAAAGAGTCCATGGTTGTGTACAAATGTTTTCGTTCATCTATATTAGTTACTGTAAATGCTTTATTGTATAAACTATCAAACTGAGCACTTTTGTAATGAAAGTAATTTGAACCATTAGGAGCAAAATTTTTACTGTAAAATATTGATAAATAGTTTTCGGCATCTAAATAATCAGCAATCCAAGAACTCCTAAACATATCTACTTTTCCGTTTGATCTGGCTGATCTTAAAGAGGCTTCTGGCATGACATCAACATTAATTATTAATCCATTTTTTTCAAGTTCACGTTGTATAAACTCACAAAAACTTAGGTAATTACTGGTGGTTACTAAAGTGATTTCAGGGTTAGTTATACCACTTTCTTCTTTAAATTGTTCAATTAATTGTTTTGATTTTTCAGGTTGATAAGAAAAACCAATAGACTCATTGTAGCCAGGAAGTCCAATTGGTATAAAGCCACCATTTGCAGGATTGCCTATGCCATTGCGTAAGTAGATAATCATTTTTTTTCTGTCAAAACCATAATTTATGGCTTTCCTTATAAGTTCCGATTTTATTTCGGGTGTTTCAGAATCCAAGTAAAACCCTAAATATTCGGTATTTAAGTAAGGGCCACGAATCATATTAACATTTTTGGTATAAGTATCTCGAAGTTGTCCATCTGCCGTTAGTAGTTCGTCTTTATATGAGGTGTCTAAACTGTTTAAAAAGTCTAAGTTGCCTTGTATGAATTGTAAAAATTCACTTTGTTTATCTGGTAAAAAAGTTAAAGCTACAGCCTCTAAATATGGTAAAGCATTACCTAAACTATCTTTTTCAAAATAGAGCTCATTTTTTCTCAAAACAAGTTTTATGTTTTCTTCCCAACGTTTAAATTTAAATGGTCCTGTTCCTATAGGATTTGAACGAAATTCAGAACCATAATAATCAACTATTTCCTTTGGTACAACAGAGCAGTATTTCATAGTTAATAAACCTATAAAAGCAGGGAATGGCTGTTTTAATTTAATCTCAAAAAGCGTGTCGTTAATAGCTTTAAAGTCATCAACTTTATTTAAAACCCAACTACCAGGAGCTGCAATTTTATCATCTCTTAACCTATTTAAACTATATTCAAAATCATTAGCTTTAACCACACGTGTTGAATCTTTTCCAAATAATTTATGTTTGTGAAAAAAGACATCATCACGTAATGAAAATGTATAGGTTGTTCCATCATTTGAAACCGTCCAATTTTTTGCTATACATGGTAAGATGTTTAAATCACTATCTAATTGTACTAAACCGTTAAATAATTGATTAGAAACCGAATTGTCTTGCAAAGTTCTTGAAAAGGCAGGGTCTAGGGTGTTAATATTTGCATATTCGTTGTAACGAAAAACCAAATGGTCTTTGCTAGAGTTGGAATTACTTCCGCAGGAAAAAAATAAAAATGTAATACAACTAATTGATAAATAGTTAATTATTTGTTTTAAAATAGGTTTTATCATATAACTTAATAGTTGTAAATTTGCAGTCTTTTAACGGTAAAGATAAATTTTAAAAAATCTTGAAACAAGTTCAGGGTAACAAATTATAATGAGAAAGAAAGTCGCATTTTATACTTTAGGTTGTAAACTAAATTTTTCTGAAACGTCTACGATTGCTAGAAATTTTAAGGATGAAGGTTTTAATCGCGTAGATTTTTCTGAAAAAGCAGATATTTATGTTATTAATACTTGTTCGGTTACCGAAAATGCAGACAAGCGTTTTAAAACCATTGTAAAACAAGCACAAAAAGCGAATCCTGATGCTTTTGTTGCTGCCGTTGGTTGTTATGCACAACTTAAACCACAAGAATTAGCTGATGTAAATGGTGTGGATTTAGTACTTGGTGCAACTGAAAAATTTAAGATTACCGATTATATAAACGATCTTTCTAAAAATGATTTTGGCGAAGTGCATTCTTGTGAGATTGAAGAAGCAGATTTTTATGTAGGTTCTTACTCAATAGGAGATAGAACGCGTGCTTTTTTAAAAGTACAAGATGGTTGCGATTATAAATGTACATATTGCACAATTCCTTTAGCTCGTGGTATTTCACGTAGTGATACCATGGAAAGTGTTTTGAAAAATGCTAAAGAAATAGCAAAACAAAATATAAAAGAAATTGTTTTAACTGGTGTAAATATTGGTGATTATGGGAAAGGCGAATTTGGTAATAAAAAACATGAACATACGTTTTTGGACTTGGTTACAGAGTTAGATAAAGTTGACGGTATTGAGCGTTTAAGAATTTCTTCTATAGAGCCAAATTTGTTAAAAAACGAAACGATTGATTTAGTTTCAAAATCAAGAGCTTTTGTACCTCATTTTCATATTCCTTTACAATCTGGAAGTAACGATATTCTTAAAAAAATGAAACGTCGTTACATGCGAGAATTGTATGTTGATAGGGTTGCTAAAATAAAACAAGTGATGCCTCATGCTTGTATTGGTGTTGATGTTATTGTTGGTTTTCCTGGTGAAACTGATGAGCATTTTTTAGAGACATACAACTTTTTGAATGAACTAGATATTTCATACTTGCATGTGTTTACTTATTCTGAACGTGATAATACCGAAGCGGCAGAAATGGATAATGTTGTGCCAAAAAATATAAGAAGTAAACGTAGTAAAATGTTACGTGGTTTGTCAGTAAAAAAGCGTCGTGCATTTTATGAGAGCCAAACAGGAACAACTAGAACCGTTTTATTTGAAAGTGAAAACAAAGAAGGTTATATACAAGGTTTTACTGAAAATTATGTTAAAGTAAAAGCGCCATGGAATCCAGAATTAGTTAATACTTTGCATAAAGTTAAGCTAACAAAAATTGATGATGATGGTTTGGTAAGAATTGATATTGTAAACCACGTTATGGAAGTTAATTAAAAAAAACTTTATGCCTAAATTTCTTGATTTTAAACGACTTTTTTTGATTTAGTTTAAATACTGTTCTAGGTTTATTGAAAGTATTTATTTTATATTAAAGTAGCTTTATATTGTATATGAAAAGACACCTTCAATTATTTACAACTTTAGTTTTTATATCTATCTTTCTTTATATCTTGTTCTAAAGATAATATTGACCAAAATAATAAATTACTTGGCGTTTGGGAGAGAACCGTTTCTAGTTCAAATTTAACAGATACATATACACTAGTTTTTGGTTTAAATCATACAGGTTTAAAAATTTATAAAAATATTACATCTGAAGAAGAGAATTCAAGTGCACATTCTTTTGATTGGAAATATAAAGACAATAAAGTAATTGTATTAGAGAATAATTTAGAGGAAACTTATAAAATAAATTCTGATAACCAACTTGTTTTAAGTACCTCAAAAGATTTCTTTTTAGATAAAATATCAGATAATTATTCACAATATTACTAGCAAATAATAATTAAAAACATTTAATAAACAAAAAAACCGAAGCTTAAAAAGCTTCGGTTTTTTTGTTTATTGTTATAATTGAAAATTATATTCTTAGACCTACAGGTAACATACGTTTGTACTTTCTGTTGCTCCTCACAAATTTAGCTATTTCTGGACTAGTAGGTACAACGCTTAAGTTGCGTTCTTCAATTTGTTCAAAAACAAGGGCTAAAAAATCCTTTTTAAAATTTTCGTCTTTAATTTCTTCAGGGATTATAAGTTTTGTTAGAAAAATCTTTCGTTCTTGCAATGAGTATTCAATTTTTGCTAAATGGTCATCAATTTTTATTTCAAATTGTCGTAAAAAATCGTTGTCAATAAGTTCAGCTGCATCAACCATGGTGTAAATTTTTTAAATTATGCGGAATGTAAAATAGTGTAGACTATTTTATATAAGTTTGCGGTGCAAAAGTACAAAAAAAAACGTTAGTAATAGTTGGTTTATAAGTTAATATCTTCTAAAATAAACTATTAGCATTTAGTTTATTTAATTTTAAATTTGATTGGCTTAATTTTAGCAAATAATGAATAAGGAGATAATACACGTATATTTAATGCCAGGGATGGCAGCAAGCTCAAAAATATTTGAATATATAAAATTGCCAGAAAATCAATTTGAAATTCATTTATTAGAATGGATAATTCCTAATGATAATGAGTCTATTAGTGATTATGCTTTAAGAGTTTCTAAGCATATAAAACATGATAACATTGTTTTGCTAGGAGTATCCTTTGGAGGCGTTATTGTACAAGAAATAAGTAAGCATATTTCTGTTAGAAAACTCATTATTGTATCTAGTGTAAAAACAATGCACGAGCTTCCAAAACGAATGTTAATAGCAAAAGCGACTAAAGCCTATAAACTCGTGCCAACTCAATTAGCAAGTAATATTGAATTACTTGCTAAATATGCTTTTGGTAGTAATGTGACAAAACGTTTAGAGCTATATAAAAAATATCTATCTGTAAACGATACAAGGTATTTAAATTGGTCTATAAAAAATATGGTGAGTTGGAGTGATGAAAATCATAATCCAAATATTATTCACATTCATGGAGATAATGATGCTGTTTTTCCAATTAAAAATATTACAAATTGTATTACTGTAAAAAACGGTTCACATATCATGATTATTAATAAATACAAGTGGTTTAACGAACATTTACCCAATATTATTTTAAACGACTAAAACACAGTAATTCCAATTATTTTTTATAATTTTAAGCAAAACTTTTTAAAGATGGAGATAGTACAGAAAGCCTTAGCGTTTGTGGGATTATTAAGTTTATGTGCCTTATTTATTTATGCGCTACAAGATGCCCCAACAGATGAAAATTTTGAAAAAAAACTTATAAACGATTATAATGTTTATGCGCTACAAGTGCCAGAAAATTTAGATTTTGCTGGAGAATCCATGCCTCTTAAAAACCCAGACATTTTAGAGCGTATGGATAGAGAATTGTTGGTTAACACTTATTGGCAATCTAATGGGTTGTTAATGTTTAAACGATCTGAAAAATATTTTCCAATTATAGAACCTATTTTAGCCAAAAATGGTATTCCAGATGATTTCAAATATTTAGCAGTAATTGAAAGTGGTTTAACAAATGCAGTATCTCCTGCTGGTGCACGAGGTGTTTGGCAAATTATGCCCGCAACAGGTAGAGAGAACGGTTTAGAAGTAAACGATAATGTTGATGAGCGTTATCATTTAGAAAAAGCTACTGAAGTTGCTTGTAAATATTTATTAAAATCTAAGGAAGAATTAGGTTCTTGGACGTTAGCTGCAGCGGCTTATAATGCTGGTAATGCAGGCGTTTCTAAACGTTTAAAAGAGCAAGAAGTAACAGGTTATTATGATTTATTATTGGGAGAAGAAACAGGGCGTTACTTATTTAGAATTGTTGCCTTAAAAGAAATTTTATCACACCCAGCCAAATACGGTTTTAATTTTAGAGAAAAAGATTTGTATAAAAATGTACCAACATATACGGTAGAGGTTGATACAGCAGTAACAGATTTTTCTAAATTTGCACAAAATTTTAGGATTAATTATAAAATTTTAAAACTTCATAATCCTTGGTTGAGAGAGCCATATTTAAACAATAGATCAAGAAAGTTATACCATATAGAAATTCCTAAAGAAGGCTACTATCAATAAATATTGATATGCTTGAATTTATAAAGGAAAATTATTGGAACACACTTATTATTCTTAACTACTTAGTTGCAGCATCAGCTGTAATAACAGTTGTTCTTAAAAATATAAACCCAACAAAAACACTATCCTATATTATAGTTTTAGTGTTTTTTCCTTTTTTAGGTCTTGTGGTTTACTATTTGTTTGGTCAAGAGTATCGTAAAACAAAAATCTTCAGTAGAAAATATATCCTAAATAAAAATGTTGTTAAATCTATTAACGAAGAATTAGAGTTTAGTAAAAAAGAACTTGAAAAAGTAGATCGTTATTTAGATGAAAAAGTAAAGCTAGTTAAGTTGATTTACAGTAACGAAAACGAACCTTTAACTTTAAATAACAACATAGATATATTTAAAAATGGAGATGTTAAGTTTGAAAACTTAATAGAGGATATTAAGTCTGCAAAACATCATGTTCATCTTGAATATTATATTGTAAAAGATGATACTATAGGTACAAGAATTCTTGATTTATTATGTGAAAAAGCAAAAGAAGGTATAGAGGTTAGACTTATTTACGATGATGTTGGAAGTAGTATTTCTAACAAAATGAAATCTAAATTAACAAACTCTAATGTTCTTCATTTTCCATTTATGCCAGTTCTTTTTTCTAAGTTTACTGGTAAGATGAACTATAGAAACCATAGAAAAATAGCAGTTATTGATGGTGAAATAGGTTATGTAGGAGGAATAAATATAGGTGATGAATACCTCAATGAAAACAGAACACACAAATATTGGAGAGACACACATTTAAGAATAATAGGTGATGCCGTTAAGTCGTTACAGATTCATTTTTTATCTACTTGGAATTTTGTTTCTGAAGAGAAACCAACTATATATAAATCATATTTCCCTCATATTGAAGAGAAAAAAAATCAAGTAGCCATACAAATTGCAGCAAGCGGACCAGATACAGATTGGGCTAATATTATGGAAGTTACTTTAACTGCAATTATTACTGCAAACGAATATGTTTATATAACTACTCCTTATTTTGTGCCAAATGATGAAATGATAACAGCATTACAAATAGCCTCCAAAAGTGGAGTAGATGTCAGGTTAATTATTCCAGAAAAATCAGATTCTTGGATTGTCAAGCACGCTTCAAACTCTTATCTAGAAGCTTTATTAAAAGCTGACATTAAAGTTTATAAGTATAGCAAAGGATTTGTGCATGCAAAAACAATGGTTGTAGACGATATTTTTGCAACAGTAGGGACATCTAATATGGACTATAGAAGCTTCAATATAAACTTTGAAATTAACTCTTTAATTTACGATAAAGAAAATAGTAAATTGCTTAAACAGCATTTTTTAGAAGACATGAAAGATTGTAATCAAGTAGATTCTGCAACTTACTTAAACCGCACAAAATTCGATAAAATAAAGGAGTCTTATTGTAGGCTTTGGTCGCCTTTAATTTAACCTCGTCTTTTTTGAGCCCTTACAGAACCACCAGTACCATAATGTTGATTTGGCATTTGTGAACGCTTCATGTTGTCTTTCATCATCTTAATTTGATCCGTCAACATGCCTTGTTTGTCTAATTTCGTAGCCTCGGTAAGTAATTTTTGAGCCTCTTGCTTTCTTCGTTTTGAAAATGCAATACCAGCTAGATTAAGTTTAGCCATAGCTAAATCATGGTCCATAGATAAGCCTAAAGAAATCGCTTTCTTAAAATATTTTTCGGCATCATTCATATTGCTTTGAGACACCATAATACCATGTAAATAATTAAAATAACCTTGTTGTTTAGTTACTAAAGCAGTTTCAGGCTTTTTAATTTTGTTTAACCATTTTTTAGCACCTTCAAAATCTTGTTTTCTTAAGCGTAAAAAAGCCAATAAAATAAATTCATTTTTAAAATAAAGAAACACAAAAATTAGAGATAAAAAAATAAGCATGATACCATTACCAATATAACCTTCAGTAAATTGGTAAACCGCAAAAGCAATGATACCAGCAGCTATAATAAGTTTTATAATTTTATTGTACATGATGTTAAATTTGAAATAAAAAAGATGTTATTTTATGTAAAACGAACTCTTTTGTTGTTTTTACACTGCAAAGAAACTAAATTTTTATCAAAAAAAGCTTATAGATATTTGATAAAAAAATAAGATTAGCCCAAATAAATAAGGGTGTAACAAGGAATTAGTCTTAAAAGAAAAAATTAAAAAATATTTTTTCAAAAATGATTTGCAAAGTAATAAAGGCTTTGTATATTTGCCCTCGGTTTTGGAGAAAGCCTAAGAGTTACTAAAATTACAATTTCAGATTTAAAGATACAAGATAATGAGTAAAAGAACATTTCAGCCTTCTAAAAGAAAAAGAAGAAACAAACACGGTTTCAGAGAGAGAATGGCTTCTGCAAACGGTAGAAAGGTATTAGCACGTAGAAGAGCTAAAGGAAGAAAAAAATTATCTGTGTCAACTGAAACAAGACATAAGAAATAATGATTAACAATTGTTGATATTTTAAAGGTGTTACTTAAGTGTAACGCCTTTTTTTATATCTGCTGTTTACTATTTTTGTAATAAATTATAATACAACATATAACAATTTAAAATGCCAAAGAATTCAAAACTTAAATCGATACTAATTATTGGCTCAGGTCCTATTGTTATTGGACAAGCATGTGAATTTGATTACTCAGGAACTCAAGCATTAAGATCGCTTAGAGAAGATGGAATTGAAACTGTTCTTATCAATTCTAATCCTGCAACAATCATGACTGATCCTTCAATGGCAGACCATGTTTATTTACTTCCTTTAACAACAAAATCGATTATAAAAATTTTAAAAGACCACCCTCAAATTGATGCTGTTTTACCAACAATGGGAGGACAAACCGCATTAAATTTATGTATTGAGGCTGATGAAAAAGGAATTTGGAAAGATTTTGGTGTAGAAATTATAGGGGTTGATATTGATGCTATAAACATTACTGAAGATAGAGAAAAGTTTAGAGAATTGATGTTGAAAATTGGGATTCCAATGGCTCCTCAAGCTACAGCAACGTCATATTTAAAAGGTAAAGAAATTGCACAAGAGTTTGGTTTTCCTCTAATAATTAGAGCGTCATTTACTTTAGGTGGAGCAGGTGCTTCATTCGTTCATAAAGAAGAAGATTTTGATGAGTTATTAACTCGCGGATTAGAGATTTCTCCAATTCACGAAGTTATGATTGATAAAGCATTAATTGGCTGGAAAGAATATGAGTTAGAGTTGCTTAGAGATTCAAACGATAATGTAGTAATCATCTGCTCGATAGAAAATATGGATCCAATAGGAATCCACACTGGAGATTCTATTACAGTTGCTCCAGCTATGACTTTAAGTGATAGAACATATCAAAAAATGCGTGATATGGCTATTCATATGATGCGAAGTATTGGTGATTTTGCAGGTGGTTGTAATGTGCAATTCGCAGTTTCTCCAGATGAAAAAGAAGATATTATTGCTATTGAAATTAACCCACGTGTATCGCGTTCTTCTGCATTAGCAAGTAAAGCAACAGGATATCCTATTGCTAAAATAGCTGCTAAATTAGCATTGGGTTATCATTTAGATGAATTAAATAATCAAATTACAAAATCTACTTCGGCTTTATTTGAGCCAACTTTAGATTATGTAATTGTAAAAATACCACGTTGGAATTTTGATAAATTTGAAGGCTCAGATAGAACTTTAGGTCTCCAAATGAAATCTGTTGGAGAGGTAATGGGTATTGGCCGTTCGTTCCAAGAAGCATTGCATAAAGCGACGCAGTCATTAGAAATTAAGCGTAATGGATTAGGAGCTGATGGTAAAGAAAATAAGAACTACGAACAAATTATAGAGAAGTTAACATATGCTTCTTGGGATCGTGTTTTTATAATTTACGACGCCATTGCCATGGGAATTCCATTGAGTAGAATTCATGAAATCACTAAAATAGACATGTGGTTTTTAAAGCAATATGAAGAATTACATTTCCTTAGAAATGAAATCTCTACTTTTAAAATAGATACCATTCAAAAAGACTTATTGTTAGAAGCTAAACAAAAAGGATATGGTGACAGACAAATAGCGCATATGTTGGGTTGTTTAGAAAGTCAAGTTTATAACAAAAGAGAAGAGTTAGGTGTAAATAGAGTTTATAAACTAGTTGATACTTGTGCTGCAGAGTTTCAAGCAAAAACACCATATTATTATTCAACTTTTGAGAGCGATATGGAAACTGCAGATGGTAAACGATATGCAGATAATGAAAGTGTTGTAACCAATAGAAAAAAAGTTATTGTTTTAGGATCTGGACCAAATAGAATTGGCCAAGGAATTGAGTTTGATTACTGTTGTGTTCATGGTGTTTTAGCTGCGGCTGAATGTGATTATGAAACCATTATGATTAACTGTAATCCTGAAACAGTTTCTACCGATTTTGATACTGCTGATAAGTTATATTTTGAACCTGTTTTCTGGGAACATATTTACGATATCATTAAACACGAAAAACCAGAAGGTGTTATCGTGCAACTTGGTGGACAAACGGCTTTAAAACTTGCAGAAAAGTTAACTAAATATGGTATTAAAATATTAGGAACTAGTTACGAAGCATTAGACTTAGCTGAAGATAGAGGCTTGTTTTCAAACCTTTTAAAAGAGAATAATATTCCTTATCCAGAGTTTGATATCGCAACAACTGCAGATGAAGCTTCTGCAATTGCTGATGTTTTAGATTTTCCTATTCTAGTACGTCCTTCTTATGTGCTTGGTGGACAAGGCATGAAAATTGTGATTAATAAAGAAGAACTAGAAATGCATGTTGTTGATTTATTGAGCAGAATGCCAGGAAATAAATTGCTTTTAGATCATTATTTAGATGGTGCCATTGAGGCCGAAGCTGATGCTATTTGTGATGGTGAAGATGTTTACATTATAGGTATTATGGAACATATTGAACCTTGTGGAATACATTCTGGGGATAGCAATTCGGTGCTACCACCTTTCAATCTAGGGGATTTGGTAATGCAGCAAATTAAAGATCATACACAAACGATAGCTTTAGCATTAAAAACCGTTGGATTAATAAATATTCAATTTGCTATTAAAGATGATATCGTTTACATTATTGAAGCCAATCCAAGAGCTTCTAGAACGGTTCCATTTATTGCAAAAGCATACGGGGAACCTTATGTGAATTATGCTACTAAGGTAATGTTGGGAGAAAAGAAAGTGAAAGACTTTAATTTTAATCCACAATTAAACGGTTACGCCATTAAGCAACCTGTTTTCTCTTTTAATAAATTTCATAACGTAAATAAAAAACTAGGGCCAGAAATGAAAAGTACTGGTGAGAGCATTTTGTTTATTGATGGTTTAAAAGATGATGAATTCTACGATTTATATTCAAGACGAAAAATGTATTTGAGTAAATAAAAATAAAAAAGCCGCTTTAAAGCGGCTTTTTTATTTTAATTCTAGTTTTGCATTTTGTGATTTAATAGACTCTAAATGCTCTTCTATTTTAAATTCTGAAGATTTAAAACGATTGGAACGTTTTCTCGATTGCTCTTGTCTAGCTAAACTTCTTGCAAACCTCCTAACACTTTCTTCGGTATCTAAAATTAAACCAGGAACAGGAACGTTTTTACCGTTATCATCTTTAGCCACCATAGTGAAATAAGAAGAGTTACAATGTTTCTTTTTACCAGTTTGTACAACTTCAGATTCAACACGAACACCAACAACCATAGATGTTCTTCCTGTATAATTAACGGAAGCTTTTAAGGTTACTAACTCGCCTACGTCTATGGGGTTTAAAAAATCAACTTTATTTACAGAGGCTGTCACACAATAATTTCTAGAGTGTTTTGATGCACATGCAAAAGCAATTTGATCCATTAAATTTAAAATAAATCCACCATGAATTTTTCCACTAAAATTAGAGTGAGAAGGAAGCATAAGTTGCGTTATTGTTATTCTAGATTCTTTAGGGTGTTTAAACATATATTCTAAATTTGTTAGTCTTGTTCTTCTTCAATTTTGGTAATAAAGTATTTGGTGTCACCTAGCCAAAACAGCTTTTTGTAACGTTCAAAATAATTGAGTTTTACAAATTTACCTTGTAATCTGTTAAGATCTTCAATGACTTCTTTTTCACTGTCTTCAACAGAGAAAATAAATATTTGAGATTCTGAAACTCCTTGACTTATTTCGCCTTCCCATGTTTTGAAAAGCATGCCTTTACTACTAAACTTAACCAGTTTTCCTGCTCTAACACCTTCGCTATAATGCAAAAAGTAAACAAAACAGAAAAATCCCGCTACTATTATAAGTAACCCAATAAATATTTTAATTAATATTTTCATAGTATGTTTTAAAATTTAGTCGTCTTCTTGAGCACGTTTAATAATAGCTTCCGGAAGTGCTTTTTTAGCTTTAGCTCCCATTTTTTTAAGTTTTTCAACACTAGTAATTAGGTTTCCTTTACCTTCAACTAGTTTATTCATGGCGGCAGAATAGTCGCTTTTTGCACCATCAATCTTTTTTCCAACACCGGTTAAATCACTAACTAAACCTTCAAATTTATCATAAAGGGCACCAGCTTGTCGAGCTATTTCAATCGCATTTTGTTGTTGTTTTTCATTGTTCCACATACTGTCAATAGTGCGAAGTGTAGCTAATAGGGTAGAAGGAGTTACAATAACAATGTTTTTCTCAAATGCTCTATTGTAAATACTATTATCTTCATTTACAACTACAGCAAAAGCTGGTTCTATTGGGATGAACATTAATACAAAATCTGGTGACTCTATATCATATAAATCTTGATAATTTTTTTCTGAAAGTTGATCCACATGTTTTCTAATCGAATTGACATGGGCTTTTAAATGTTGAGGTTTATCATCATCATCTGCATTTACTAAACGTTCATAATCGGTTAAAGATACTTTACTATCTATAATCATTTTTTTGCCATCTGGAAGATGTAAAACGACATCGGGTAATACACGAGAACCATTTTCTAGACTAAAACTTTGTTGCACAAAGTACTCTCTATCTTTCTCTAAACCAGATTTTTCTAAAACACGCTCTAACACTAATTCGCCCCAATTACCTTGCATTTTACTATCACCTTTAAGAGCTCTAGTCAAGTTGGTAGTTTCTTTTGTCATTTGTTGGTTAAGGTCTTTTAAACCTAACAATTGTTCTTTTAAAGCAGAATGCATACTAATACTTTCTTTTTGTGTTAAATCTACTTTGTCTTCAAAAGTTTTAATTTTTTCTTGAAGCGGAGTTAAAATATTTTTAATGTTTTCTTTATTCTGAAGTGTGAATTTTTCTGATTTTTCATCAAGTATTCTGGTAGCTAAAAGTTCAAAATCTTTACGCAATTGCTCTTGGCGTTCCTCAATTTCAGCATCACGCTTTAAACTTTGTTGTTGTAAGTTTTCGTATTCAGTATTTTTTCTGGCTAATTCTGAGTTTAAAAATTCTTTTTCACGGCGTATTTCTTCACGTTCCTTTTCAATTTTAGAAACATTGTCTTTTAATTCAGTTAATTGCTGATTAAAATATAAATCTTGTTTTTTGTTTTCAGTTTCAGAAAACTGTTTGAATTCAATTAATTGTTGTTGCAAATTCGCATTACGTTCTTCTAATGTGCTTCTTTCGCTTTTACTTTTAAGTTTTGAAATTAGCATCCCTAAATAGGCGCCAATTAAAGCTGAAACAAGAATTGCAATGATAAGAATTAGGTTGTCGTTCATTTAAAATTGAAGTTTAACCAAAGATAAATTTTTAGTTTGAAGTAGGAAATAAGAACTAAGAAGATTTTAAATGTTTTATATCTATTTATTTACTCTGAAACTTCCTGTTTTTTCATCAAATGCAATTAAATCTTTTGGGAAAAGTGTATTAAAAACACCTTTTTCAATGAGTTTACAAGGTTCATCGCAAACCACCTTATTATTTGTTATCACTATTAAAGTGTCACATAGTTGAATGGCTAAATCAATTTCGTGCGATGAAAATAAAATGGTTTTGTTAGTTTCTTTAGCTAGTTTTTGAAGCAGTTTTAAAATGTATGCTTTATGATACATATCTAGATGCGTTGTAGGTTCATCTAAAATAATAAGATCTGTATCTTGAGCTAAAGCACGAGCAATCATTACTTTTTGTAGTTGACCGTCACTTAATTCAAAACATTTTTTGTATTTTAAATCATCAATATTGGTTTGATTTAATGCTTTGTTTATAATAGTTAAATCGTTTTGAGATAAATTTCCAATCCAATTCGTGTAGGGTTGTCTACCTAAAGCTACAAGCTCAAAAACTGACAAATTTTTCGCAGTAATTTGCTCAGTTAAAACTAAACTTAACACTTTGGCTAAATCTTCAGCTTGATAATTAGATAACGATTTTGAATTAATTAAAACATCGCCTTGTAGTGGTTTTTGAACTTTAGTTAATGTTCGTAACAGTGTAGACTTTCCAATACCATTTGCTCCAATTAAACCAATAAGTTCACCTTTTTTTAACTCAATATTTATGTTTGATACAATAACAGTTTGTGCTTTTTTTGAAGCATAACCTATTGAGAGATCTTTAGTTTTTATAATGATATGTTGATTTTTTGTATCCATTAAAAAACCATTTTTTGTTTTCTTACTAATAACCAAATGACAACTGGTGCGCCAACTAAAGATGTAATAGCATTAATTGGTAAAGTGTAATCGCTATTAGGAATTTGCGAAATACTATCGCAAACAAGCATCACAATAGCACCAAACAAAAATACGGCAGGCAATAATACTTTGTGACTTGCAGTATTAAAAACTTGACGTGTTAAATGTGGAATTGCTAAGCCAATAAACGCAATAGGGCCAGCAAAAGCTGTAATAGTTCCTGCTAATAAGCTGGTTGCAATAATAATGATTAGTCTGCTTTTTTTTATGTTTAAGCCTAAGCTTTTGGCATAATTTTCTCCTAAAAGTAAAGTGTTTAAAGGTTTAATGGAAAATATACTAAAAACAATTCCTAAGGCATAAATAAGAAATAGAATAAATAACTCATCCCAAGATAAATTACCAAGACTTCCAAAACCCCAAAAAATATATTGTTGTAATTGTTGAGCAGAACCAAAATACGAGAGTACACTTACTATTGCTGCTGTAATACTAGCGAACATGAGTCCAATAATAAGTATAGCCATAGTATCTCTTATTTTTAAAGACACCATCATAACAGATAATAATACTAAAAAACTACCTAAACTAGCAGCTAAAACAATACCCCATTTTGAAATAAAAAGTGTAGCAAAAATACCTCCAAATAATCCAGAACCTAAAATTACCAAAGCAACTCCTAAACTAGCGCCAGAACTTATTCCTAAAACAAAAGGACCTGCTAATGGGTTTCTAAATAAGGTTTGCATGAGTAGCCCAGAAATACCAAGCCCAGAACCGACAATAATAGCAGTAAAGGCTTTTGGGAGTCTGTAATTTTGAATAATATGTTGCCAAGCTTCTTGCGAAGTTTCATGCCCGATAAGGCTATTAAAAACTTCTTTTAAAGGAATGTAAACCGAGCCTAAACTAATATTAATAAAGAAGCATATTACAAGAATAGCGCTTAAAACTAAAAAAGGATTTGTATATGTTTTTTTTTGATTTTGCACTCTATTCTAAGGGTTTGAAAAAGTAAGGTGTGTAGTTTTTTAATAAATTAGGATGACATATTTTTACAATGTCTTTTAATACCAAATCTGGTCTAGACATGCCTAATTCATAATATAAAACACCACCAGTTTCTCCTGTTGTATTGGTAAATGTATATACTTTTTTATTTTTAAAAGCTTCAAACATGGCATGTTGAGAGCTACCGTTTTTAAGCGCTTCTAAACTCTTGTAATTAGAAGGACTCAACCAAATATCGGCATCTTTAGCTTTTACAAAAACAGACTCAAAACTTAATTGTAAACTTCCTGAACCTTCACTTTCTTTCCATAAATAATCTACATGAGCATCTTTTAAAAGTTGGGCTTCTGTACTTTTTCCATTTGGTAAATACCACACATCATTATGCATTGCGCCACTTAAAATGCTAGGTTTATTTTTAACGTATTTTGCTAAGTTTTTTGCTTCTAAGTAATTTTTTTCAATAGTATTAAAAATAGAGTCTGCTTGTTTTTCTTTGTTATATAAAGCACCAAAAAACTTTAACCATTCGGCTTTGGCTAAAGGTGAGTTTTCAACCCAATCTCCATTGTAAATCACCGGGATTCCAGATTTTTTTATGGTTTCGAAAGTTTTGTTATTACCATCTATACCAAAGCCAATTACTAAATCGGGTTTTAATTCTAATAAAACTTCGGTATTTATCCCTTCATTTTTACCTAACTCTCTTATGCTTTTATTGTTAATACGTTTTCTTGTTTTTTCTGAAGAAATGTAATCTGTTCCAGGGAATCCAACTAGTGTTTGCTCAACATTTAATAGTTCTAAAGCAGGAATATGAGTTGTAGAAGTCACCACTATTTTTTGAATAGGTTCTATAATAATACCATCATATTCATCTATCATAAAACTTGTTTTAGCAGCATTTTCTTTATTAATTAAAACATATTTATAATTTTTTTCGGCTTTTGGCCAAGGGTTTTTAATGGTTATAATTTTATAAGTTTTATAATCTGTTATTGAAAAACCTTTGGCATATTTTAATTCCATAGGGTTTTCAATAGTAACGTCTAATTTTGGTTTTTTGGTCTCGCTTTTACACGACACGACCATTATAAACATTAGAAATAAAATAGCTGTTCTCAAATTTTGAATTTTTACTTTTTCAAAAGTAATATTATTTAATGTTTTTAATGAAACATTAAACAAAATGTTTACTTTCGCAGCGAAATTTGGTTTGATTCAGTTTTACTGAATTAATTAAAAGGGAATCTGGTTAAAATCCAGAACTGTTCCCGCAACTGTAAGCTATAAAGCTTCGTGTTAAACTTCAATGTCACTGAAGAATATTCTTTGGGAAGACCAACACGAAGACGCAAGTCAGGAGACCTGCCATTTTCAAAACAAATAAGTTAAACTTTCGGGATAAAAGTTTGCGTATGATAAACCCATGCGATTCTCGATTAATTATTCATTAAAATGAAAAAATTAAATGTTTTTGGTGTACTATGTTTTGGTATATCAATGGTTGGTTTTGCACAACAGCAAATCGATTCAACAAAAGTAGAACAACTAGATGAAGTTGTTGTAACAGATTCTCGTTTTAAATTAAAGCGCGAAAATTCAGGAAAAACGGTTATTAAAATTTCAAAACAAGAGATTGAAAATAACCAAGGTAGAACCATTTCAGAGTTAATAAATACCAAAAGTGGTATTGAAATTAATGGAAGCCGTAGTGCAGAAGGTAATAATTTAGGTTACTATGTAAGAGGCGGAAATAATAGACAAGTGCTTGTCCTTATTGATGGTATTCAGGTAAACGATCCTTCTATTGTTGCTAACGATTTTGATTTGCGTTTATTAGATTTAAATACGGTAGAATCTATCGAAATTATAAAAGGAGCAGCAAGTACATTATACGGAAATGCAGCAGCTACGGCGGTAATAAACATTACGACTAAAAAAGCTTCAAATGAAACTATTTCGGGTAGTTTTTTAACGGTTGTTGGAACAAATCAAACACAAGACGATTTAAATTATAATGGTTCTAGTTTTACAAATAATGTATCTGTAAATGGTAGCTTAAATAAGTTTAGTTATTTAGCTAGTTTTGGTAATAGATATGTAGATGGTATATCGGCTGCAAAGTCTGAAAACCCAGAAAAGGATCCGTTTTCAAGATATAATTCCAATGTGAAATTAGGTTACGAATTAAGTGATGCTTTTGAAATTTCTGCATTTTTTAGCCATGATAAATTTAAAACAGATATTGACGGTTTTCCTGCGCCGACTTATACGTTTGCAGATACTAATGATAAATACATCTCTGAGCAATCAAGATTTGGATTAGCACCTAAGTTTGATTACAAAAACGGTAGTTTTCAAGTTAACGCAGCTTTTTCGAAAATAAATAGAGAAACTATTTCAGATTTTAGTACAACTAACGAAGCTGAAAGCATAGTTGTAGATGCTTTTAATAAGTATGTGTTTGACAATGAGTTTTATACTATAGTTGGTGTTAATTATGGTGATTATAAAAGTTTGTTTTCAACTGAAGAATCTTTTACAAATACCGACCCATATTTAAATGTGGTTTATGTTTCAGATTTTGGATTGAATTTGAATGCTGGAGGTAGATTAAATAACCATAGTGAATATGGATCTAACTTTGTTTATAGCTTAAATCCATCTTATAGTGTACCTTTAAATAATGGCTATGCGAAAGTGTTTGGTTCTTATGCAACATCGTTTATTGCACCTAATTTATCACAATTATTTGGCTTTTTTGGAGCAAATCCAGATTTAGAACCAGAGGAAAATAAAACTATTGAAGCAG
The DNA here is from genome assembly GCF_900114265.1 of Flaviramulus basaltis. GTDB lineage: Bacteria > Bacteroidota > Bacteroidia > Flavobacteriales > Flavobacteriaceae > Flaviramulus > Flaviramulus basaltis. The sequence continues at coordinate 814,098 of NZ_FPKV01000002.1, read as the reverse complement.
GGTTAGAATTGAATAATAAAAATGGATTTAGAGTAAATGGTGTTTATTTTAATAGAAAAGAAGAAAACACTATTATTTATGCAGCAACCTACGAGAATGCAGCAACAAATGCGACAGTACATGGTTTCGAATTTGAAGCAGAAGCTAATGTAATTAAAAATTTAACTATTAATGCAAACTATACTTTTACAGAGGTAAAAGATGGGGAGCGTTTACGCGTTCCTAAGCATAAGGCAAATGCAAGTTTAGGGTATAATTTTAGTAAAACGACCTACGCTTCTGTAAATTATCAATTTGTTGGAAGTAGAACGGACACCGATTTTTCAAATTACCAAAACGTAGAGTTAGACTCTTTTTCATTATTTGATTTATACTTTAGCCATAAGTTAATAAAGAATAAAGTAAAGCTATTTACAAGTGTTACAAACATATTTAATGAAGATTATTTTGAGATTTTAGGTTATACAACTAAAGGTAGAAATGTAAATTTAGGATTGAATATTAATTTGTAAGAACAAATAAATTAAATAAAAAAACCTACAAGAATTTTAATTTTTGTAGGTTTTTTTTATTTAAAAAGATATTTTACTCTATAAGCATACCACCTTCTAACGGATTAAAATCATTACTATCTTTTAATAATTTAAATGACTTTTTAGGTTTAGATTTTATTGCAGAAAATTTACCGATTGAGTTTTCAATGTCAGCCAAAGCTAAAGCTAATAATGGCTCATTTACATCGCCTAAAACACCATAATTTAGTGGGTATTCCTGGTATTCAAATCCTAAAGAGGGTGTTAAACCAGTTCCTGGTACTTCTTCATTATTTTTGTTAACACCAGTAGCAATTAATGGTTGCATGGCATAAGTATGACTTGGATTAACACCTTCTCTTTGAAAATTAGGAGAATCATAAAGTGTTCTTGAAGCTTGAGTTTTACCAGTTGTGTTGGTTCCAATTTGTATTACTTCTATGTAAGGATACAAACCATTTATTAAACCTTCGCTTGCTGATGCAGATCTACTTGTTGTTAATACATAGATTTTATCAAGATTTAAGCTGTTTATAGGATTTCCATTTTGTAATTTATTCTGAAAGAGATAATTAGTGTTTTCAGATTGAAAATTACTATTAAAAATTAGTTTCTCAAAGATATCTCCAGTAAACTGACCTGTTATCATACTAGCCAAAAAAGCTGTAGTACTTACCGAGCCACCTGGATTGTATCGTAAATCTAATACTAAATGCTGTATATTATTTGATTTGAGTTCACCAAAAACTGTGTTTAATTCATTTTCAGAACCATCAGTAAAACCATTGTACATTACATAACCCACATTTTCTCCACCAACATTAATAACATTAGTTTTAAATACAGGATTTTCTGTGTATTGTACTTTACTTAGTGTTATATCTTCATCAATTGGGTCAATACTATCATCAGTTGTTTCTACGGTTCCCTTATCGTTGAAAAAACCAAGATTTAATGTATACGTTTCTTGGTTTAATAATGTTCCTAAATTATTATTGGTAAGTCTTTGTCCGTCTATAGCATAAAAAATATCACCACGTTTTAAATTAGTATTATCTGCAGGACTATTAGGTAGAACCAATCTAATAACACCAAAGCCTTCTGTATCACTATTAGGAGAAGCAAATAAACTAAACTCTATACCAGCAGTACCAGTAGTTCCTTCAAATTGTTGCTCTAATGCAATATAATCATCAACAATCCAGCTGAATCTGTCTACCGTTTCAGGTTGGTATATAAGGCTTTCAAACAAATCTTCTGGAGAAAAAAATGAGTTTAAGTAATTATTATATACATCATTTGTTCCATATCTATTCTCAATTGTATTAATTCCAAATTCATCATCAGATAGTTTTTGAATATTATCTTTATACAGATAAAAAGCATTCATGCCTTTCCAAACAAAATCATTTATTTGACTAGATGAAATTTGATTATCATCATTATCTTCGAAACAACTGGTAGCTAAAAAGGAAATAAAAAATAGTACTATTAGGGCTTTAAAAATTTTCATTGTAATGATTTTATTATAAGTAGTCTATGAAACCCTAAATTTACTTACATTATTGTATTATAAAAAATAAATTTATATGTATTGTAACAAATTAAATCTTAGTTCGTCGTAATATCAAATAGCGATAACTAAGCTGTTTTGCAAACTAAACCAAACCAAAATGACTCAGACAGAGTTTTTAAATATTGTAATGCCTTTTAAGGACAAAGTATTTCGTTTAGCAAAACGTTTACTAGTATCTACAGAAGAAGCAGAAGATGCAACGCAAGAAGTTCTGTTAAAATTGTGGAAAAATAAAAAGAAGATACAAGAGTATAAAAATGTTGAAGCTTTTTCTATGACAATGACAAAGAATTTTTGTTTCGATAAATTAAAATCTAAACAAGCACAAAACTTAAAAATTGTACATAGTAATTATGAAGACAAACAAACATCATTACAAAAACAAGTTGAGTTAAATGACAGTGTAGATTGGGTAGCAAAAATAATTGAAGATTTACCCGAGCAACAAAAAATGATAATTCAATTACGAGATATAGAAGAATACGATTATGATGAGATTGCAAAAATGCTAGATATGAATAACACAGCGGTACGTGTAAACTTATCAAGAGCGAGAAAAACAATAAGAGAAAAATTAACTAATACACATAATTATGGTATTAAATAATATAGAAAAATTACTAGAAAAGTACGAAAACGGAGAAACATCCCTTAAAGAAGAGCAAGTGTTGAAAAACTATTTTTCGAGCGACACTGTAGCGCCACATTTAGAAATGTATAAACCTATGTTTGAGTATTTTTTAGTAAATCAACAAGAACAATTTACTAAAGACGTTCCATTAAAAACTAAACGAACTTTTAATTACAAATGGATTTCTGTCGCAGCAGTAGCGGTTCTTATGTTGGGGTTTTATTTTAAACAACCAATAGAATCTTCTTATAAAGAATATGCTTATGGAACTTATGATAATCCCAAAGATGCGCTTAATGAACTTGAAACTTCGTTAGCAATGATTTCAAGTCATTTTAATAAAGGCGCTTCAACTGTTGGATATTTAGAAGAAGTAAATAAAGGAACTTCAGCACTAGGTTATCTTAACGAAATTGAAAAAACAACAAGTATAATTTTTAAAAATTAATTAATTAACAAGTCATTTAAATAATTTAAAAACAAGAACAATGAAAAATAAATTAATAGTATTCGTATTAGCCATTATGTTATTACCTTTAACAGGCATGGCACAAAGTAATATTTTTGATAAATACAGTGACAATTCAGATGTAACTTATGTAAATATTAAGCCAAAAATGTTTCAAATGATAGCTAAAATTGGTGTAAGTACAGATGATCCAGAAGCGCAAGCTTATATGGATATGGTAAAAAGTATTACCAGTTTTAGAACTATTGTAACAGATAATAAAACAATATCAGCAGATATTTCAAAATGGGTAAAATCTCGTTCTAGCTCTTTAGAAGAATTAATGGAAGTTAAAGATGATGGCACAAATGTGAACTTTTACATAAAAGAAGGAAAAGATGCAGACCATGTAAAAGAACTTTTAATTTTTGTAAATGGTATTGATAAAATGATGGATGATAAGATAGAAATTAATGGGCAGCAACGTCGTATAGAAACTGTTGTAGTATCTCTTACAGGCGATATCGATTTAAATGAAATTTCTAAGCTTACTTCTAAAATGAATATTCCAGGAGGGCAACATTTAGAAAAAAAGAAATAATAATTCATCAATCATGAAACGAACAATCCAATATATAATTTACACCTTTTTTGCCACAGTTATTTTAATAAGCTGTGGCGATGGGTTAAGTTTACAACGTTATTATGTAGACAACCAAGAGGTTAAAAATTTTATAACCCAAGATATACCACTCTCTATGATAGAGATTGATAAGGATAGTTTTACCGAAGAACAGAAAGAAGCTTATAAATCAGTCAATAAATTAAATTTTTTAGGATATAAATCTAATGAAACTAATCTTGAAGCTTTTAATGCAGAAATAGCTAAAGTTAAAATCATTTTAAGTGATAGTAAATATGTTGATTTAGTGGAGTTTAGTGATAAAGGAAATAAAGTTATTGTAAAATATATAGGTGATGATGACGAAGCAGATGAAATAGTTGTTTTTGGTAGTTCTAAAGAAATGGGCTTTGGTATTGTTAGAATTTTAGGAAATGATATGAACCCAGAAAAAATGGTAACGTTAATAGATGCTTTTCAAAAATCTAATATTGGAGAATCTCAAGTACAGGATATTATGAATTTTTTCAAGTAATTTATAGTCTGTTAAAATAAAAAAAGCTTCCTAAATGGAAGCTTTTTTTATTTTAAATCATCTTGTTCTTGTTTGTCTTCTTTTTGTTTTGAACTTACATAAAACAAGTTGATAATAATTGTAAAAAATATAAGAGTGAGAACAGTTAAAACAACAAAATTGTCAAGAAGGTCTATTATTCCAAATACAAAAACACTACCGGCCATGATGCCAGAAAGTATTAAAGATTGTTTGTTGTTTAGCATAAATTTAAGAATTAAATTCCTGTATAATTACTAGGTGTAATACGTTTTAACTCTTCCTTTATTGTATTAGAAACCTCTAAAGTATCAATAAAATTAGAAATTGATGCTTGGTTTATTTTTTCGTTAGTTCGTGTTAAACCTTTTAAGGCTTCATAAGGATTTGGATATCCCTCACGACGTAAAATAGTTTGAATAGCTTCTGCAACCACAGCCCAATTGTTTTCTAAATCTTCAGCAAATTTCTTTTTATTCAACAATAATTTTTCTAATCCTTTTAAAGTTGATTTAAAACCAATTAAAGTATGTCCAAAAGGGACACCTACATTACGTAACACAGTACTATCCGTTAAATCACGTTGTAATCTTGAAACTGGAAGTTTAGCAGAAAGATGCTCAAAAATAGCATTTGCAATGCCTAAATTACCTTCAGAGTTTTCAAAATCTATAGGATTTACTTTATGTGGCATTGCAGAACTTCCAACTTCACCAGCTTTAATTTTCTGCTTAAAATAATCCATAGATACGTATGTCCAAACATCTCTATCTAAATCAATTATTATAGTATTAATACGTTTTAAGGTATCAAACAATGCAGCCATATGGTCGTAATGTTCAATTTGAGTTGTTGGAAATGAGTGTTGCAAACCCAATTTTTCTTGTACAAATGTGCTTCCAAAGACTTTCCAATCTATGTTTGGATAGGCTACATGATGTGCATTAAAATTACCAGTTGCTCCACCAAATTTTGCTGCACTTGGTATATCATTTAGTAAATTAAATTGCTCTTCAAGGCGAACAGCAAAAACCTCAATTTCTTTACCAAGTCGGGTAGGAGATGCAGGTTGGCCGTGAGTTCTTGCAAGCATAGAAATCGCGCTCCAATCTTTTGATAAGGCTTTTAATTTATTTAAAACAATAAAATATTCGGGCACATAAACATCGTTCATAGCATCCTTAATACTTAAAGGAATTGCTGTATTGTTAATGTCTTGTGAAGTTAGTCCAAAGTGGATGAATTCTTTGAATTCAGATAAACCTAAACCATCAAATTTCTCTTTTATAAAATATTCTACGGCTTTAACATCATGGTTAGTAACGCTTTCAATTTTTTTAATAGCTAAAGCATCTTCAGTTGAAAAATCTTTATAGATCTTTCTTAAATCATCAAAAATAGTATTGTCAACACTTTTTAGTTGAGGCAAAGGAATTTCACAAAGTGCAATAAAATATTCAATTTCAACTAATACTCTGTATTTTATTAAGGCTTCTTCAGAAAAATAAGGTGCTAATTCGTTTACTTTATTTCTATATCGCCCATCAATAGGAGAAATGGCGTTAAGTGTTGATAATGACATGTGTTGTGTTGTTTTTTTGAAGTTTCAAAGATAGTTTTTTTCGATGGAAGACAGATACTAGAAGTTTTAAGTTTTTTTATTTTTTAACTTCTTAAGTATATGTTTTGCACGTGCTTTAAAACCAGAACTTTGCATTTGAAAATCGCGTTCTAGAATTAAAATTAATTCTGGACGAACCCAATCGTAATCTTTTCCAAACAAAAATAATGTATTCATTGAATAGGCTTTAGGAGCAATTTTTTCATCATTTATCATGTAGTCAAAACATGCTTCAATAATTTTTTTTTTATGTTTAGAAAGCAACACATGTTTAATTCTATTATCTGTTTTAGAATAATAGGCTTTTGCCAAATATTCGCAAATTTTTGCTACAGGGCGAACAGCAGAATCTAAATGAATTTTATGAATATTTTCTGTAAATACATCTAAATATGGAATAATTGTTTCTAAATTTTCGCCGCACATAAACTCAAAAACCCAAGCAGCACGAGGAGATACTTTATCATTAACCATAAATAGAATTTCCAAGAGTTTCGGAATTAAATCAGGATTATCTATAATTAGGTTAGCATAATGAAGCCGTTTTTCACGCGAGTGATTTACGTAATTTAATTCTTCATAAAGTTCTTTCGTAGTCAAAAGGTTTTCTTATTTTTAATTTTTTAAATATTAAAATTACTAAAATGAAAATAATAAAAAGGATATTGTGGGCATTGTTAATTGTGTTTATTGTTGCTCAGTTTTTCGGGCCAGAAAAAAATGAAGGTGAACTTGCTTCAATTCAGCCTTTTTTAGCAGAAACAAATCCGCCAGAAGATGTGAAAATTATTTTGGAAGAAACCTGCTATGATTGCCATAGTGACCATACACGATACCCTTGGTATAATAAAATTACGCCAGTAAATTACTGGTTGGCAGAACATGTAGAAGATGGAAAAAAGCATTTTAATTTATCTAATTGGGAAGGAAGTTCTGTGAAGCGTAAAGATCATAAATTTGATGAACTTATTGAAATGGTTGAGGATAAAGAGATGCCATTAGAATCTTATACATGGACACATTCTGAAGCTAAACTTAGCGATGCTCAAATTAAATCTGTAATCGATTGGGCAAAACAAGTACGTATAAAATATGCTTTACTACCAAAACCAGAATAAGAGTTTATGATATTCATTTACTGTTTATAGTCATTTAGAGATAAAGTTAGAAATTACATCACATTCTTTTTAGTTAAAATATTTATTAATTAGTGGTAAAAAAACTCCTTATTATAGGTATTGTTTGGCCAGAACCAAAAAGTTCTGCTGCTGGAAGCCGAATGATGCAATTAATAGAATTATTTATAAAACAAGAATATCAAATTACTTTTGGAACAACAACTTCCAAAACTACTAATGCCTATAATTTGGAAAGTTTAGGCATTATAGAGAAACAAATCGAGTTAAATAGCTCAAGTTTTGATGATTTTATAAAAGAATTTAACCCAGATATTGTTTTATTCGATCGGTTTATGACAGAGGAACAATTTGGTTGGCGTGTAGCTGAAAATTGCCCAAAAGCTTTACGAATTCTAGACACTGAAGATTTGCACAGTTTAAGAAAAGGTAGGCAACATGCTTTTAAAGAGAATAAACCATTCGATACCATTTATTTGTTTAATGATACTGCAAAACGAGAAATAGCAAGTATTTATAGAAGTGATATCAGTTTAATTATTTCAGAAGCTGAAATTGGTATTTTGAAAAATCAATTTAAAGTAGATGAATCGTTATTGCTTTATTTGCCTTTTATGCTTGATGAAATTGCAGAAGAAACTATTAAAAACCTACCTGAATTTAAAAGCAGACAGCATTTTGTAACTATTGGTAATTTTTTACATGAGCCTAATTACAATGCCGTTTTATATTTAAAAGAAACTATTTGGCCACTTATAAGAAAGCAACTTCCAAAAGCTGAATTATATATTTATGGAGCTTATGCATCACAAAAAGTAAATCAATTACATAATGTAAAAACTGGCTTTTTAATCAAGGGTTTTGTTGATGATGCTAATGAAGTGATGCAATACGCCAAAGTTTGTTTAGCACCCATAAGGTTTGGTGCAGGTTTAAAAGGTAAGTTGGTTGATGCGATGCAAAACGGAACACCATGTGTTACAACTACTATTGGAGCAGAAGGTATGTTTGGAGATATAAAACCTAATGGATTCATTGAGGATGAACCCCAAAATTTTGCCAATAAAGTAATTCAATTATATGAAGATGAAGAGCTTTGGAAAGAGAAACAACAAAACGGATATAAAATTATAAACACACGTTTTAGTAAATCTTATTTTCAAGATAGATTTATGTCAAAAATAACTGAAATAACACAACAACTTAATAAACATCGCCAAAATAATTTTACTGGTCAAATGTTACAACATCATGCATTACAAAGTACTAAGTATATGAGTAAATGGATAGAAGAGAAGAATCTAAAATCCTAATTAGTATTTTACCTCAATTTTTTATTTGTTCTACTTTAATAACTTGTTTTGTTGGATAAACAGCAGGTCCAAATTGATTAAATACAGCAACGTTGGCAGCGTCAAGTCCATAGCCAACAGCTACATAACCACCTTTTCGTCCAGTTTGAGTAGCATCAAAAGTATACCAACGTCCACCAACATAGGCTTCAAACCAAGCATGCATATCCATAGGATCTAACTTATGTAAATACCCAACTACCATTCGCGCAGGAATACTTAAACTTCTGCATAAAGCTATTCCTAAATGCGCTAAATCTCTACAAACTCCAGATTGCTTGTAGTTAACCTCTATGGCAGATATAGCATAGTCGCTACTACCAGGAATATAACTTATAGTATTTCGTAGCCAATTTTCAATTGCAGCTACTTGGTTATAACCTGGTAATTGGTTGTAAGTAATGTTATTGGCTAATTCACTAAAGCGATCAGATTCACAATAACGACTTGGTAATAAGTAGCTTAATACATTATCTGGTAAATTTTGAACATCTATAAAATTTGCTCCTGGAGCTTCATCAATATATTTAGATATTTTAACATCGGCTTGTGTAAATACAGAGAACGTCCCAATAGGAGCTATAATACGCTGGCATAAATTGCCAAAAAAATCTGTGAATTCGTAGGCCTGTAAATTAGGTTCAATATTATATGTTTCACGGGTTATCCACTGTTGTGCTCCACTACGGGGGCGTAGCATTAAAATAAAAGGCGTAGGGATTTCTATATTAAATACTAAATCGCAAGTAACTCGTAATAACATAAGTTAAAGTATTATAAAACCATATTTTAAGAAAGGAAGGTTCTTTCAAAAGTAGATGATTCAAACTGTTTTTGTGTTAAATTTTGTTTATTAATTGTTACTAGAATTTGCACTTACAATAATAAAAAGGACTTAAATTATTAATTATAAAGTTTTTAATAATTTAATTGTTATTCCAATCCCAATAGTCGCTTTTTCAGAAATAACAGTTAAATTTTTGTTGCTGGTAATATTAGGTTTTGGGTCAACAAAATAAATTGGTGTATTTTGTGGTATATAATGTATTAAACTTGCGGCTGGGTAAACCTGCATAGATGTACCAATAATAATTAAAATATCTGCAGTTTCGCAAATGCTAACTGCTTTTCCAATCATAGGGACGTCTTCTCCAAACCAAACAATATGTGGGCGTAATTGGTAGCCATTTTTGCAGGTGTTGCCTAAAACTAAATCAGCTTTCCATTCTTTTATATCGTTTTCTTGAAAAGTGCTTCTTACTTTAAATAATTCGCCATGTAAATGAATCACGTTAGTACTTCCTGCACGTTCATGTAAATCATCTATATTTTGAGTAATTACAGTTACTTTATAATCGTTTTCAAGTTGTGCTAAATCATAATGAGCTTGGTTAGGAGTAACTTCCAAAAGCTGTTTTCTACGTTGGTTATAAAAGTCTAAAACAAGTTCTGGATTTGCTCTAAACCCTTGTGGTGATGCTACTTCCATAACATCATAACCTTCCCATAAACCATCAGCATCTCTAAACGTTTTAATGCCACTCTCGGCACTCATTCCTGCTCCTGTAAGTACAACGATGTGTTTCATGTTATAAATATAATAACTTTTTCGTCATTGCGAATATCACTTTTGTATGATGCAATCTTTTAAATTTTACTCCATATAAAAGATTACCACGCTACTTTGTTCCTTGTAATGACATAAACTTTATTAAATTTGATTTATGATAGATTTAAAACTTTTAGAACATCTTGAAACATACCTAACAAATAATAGGCGAGAACGTTTTGATGCTGTTTTATCCCAACGAACTAAACATTTTACAGTTGCTACAGAAGATGTTTATCAACTTCATAATACGAGTGCTGTAATGCGTAGTTGTGATGTTTTTGGTATACAAGAAGTTAATATTATAGAAGAGAGAAACTCAAAGCGTATTGATAGAGAAATAGCTATGGGTGCTCAAAAATGGGTGGATTTAAATAGATACAATAATGTTAATGATTGCATTACAAGTTTAAAACAAAATGGATATCAAATTGTGGCAGCAACACCTCACACTAACGATTGCCAATTACACGATTTTGATGTTACAAAGAAGTCATGTTTTTTCTTTGGAAGAGAGGCAGAGGGGTTATCTAAAGAAGTTTTAGATGCCGCAGACTGTTATTTAAAAATTCCTATGGTAGGTTTTACAGAGAGTTTGAATATATCGGTTTCAGCTGCTATTATTTTGCAACATGTTACCACGAGATTGAAACAAACACAAATTAAATGGCAATTATCTGATGATGAAATAAATGAAAAACGTTTAGATTGGTGTAAAAAAACTATTAAAAGCTATGAAGACATTGTAGAGCGTTTTTATAATTTAAAATAACTGATTTTAATTTTTAATGAGAGAGTCATTATTTTTATAGTCATTTAAAATTACTAAAAAATCATTACTACAGTTAAGTAACTCATCAAGTAATAAAAACTGATTTTCCTTTAATATTAATTTCTTTTCAATTTGTTGAGCTTCACAATAATCAAAAAATAAGAGTTTATAGTCGTTTGGTATTTTTAAATCTTTATTTAGTAGTTTGTAATTAAAAAAGGTGTCGTTTGTAAATAACGAGTCAAACTGTTTAAATGAAATAGGAATTATAGAGCTCTCTTTTGGTTTTTTCTTTTTAAAAAGTTTACCAATTAATCCTGCTATAGCGATCAAATCTATAGAGCCATTAGGTTGTGTACCATATTTATAAGGGTTTGATTTAATATCATTTTTTATTTGTTCATTTAAAGTGATAGTTTGCTTTTTTTCATTAAAAGGTTTTGGTTTTGTATTGTTTAAAAGAACTTCATCTAATTCGTTAACAGTTTTTTTAAGCTCTATAACTAATACTTCTTTAAAATGATTTTTATTAACTACTAGTGTTTTTTGGCTGTGAAATAATGAGTAAAAAATTAAGGTGTCATTAATATTAGCATCAATTTCAAAAACACCATTTTCATCAGTATAATTAAGTTGCTCTTTTGTAGTGTTGTAAACCGTTGCACCTTTTACCGTAGTTTGGCTATCATATACTTTTCCAGTAATGTTTTGAGATACCATTATAATTGGAAAAAAGATAAGAATGATGCTTTTAAGTTTATACATTTTAAGTTTTAATATTATCAAATAAATACATTAAAAAAGATTAATAATCTCATATTATGATACTTTAACACTATTTTTAATTAAAAATTAACGTTTTATAAAATTTAAAATTTTGATAAAAAGTAGTTTTAAGGCATAAAAAAAGAGGAGACCAAATATGATTTCCTCTAATATAATTTTATATTTAAAGTTTTAAAGACGTTTACTTCTTCCGCGACTTAAAAGCTTATATTCTTCATAACATTCGCTAATAGCATCAAGTATTTGTAAATCGTTTGCCGATTGTATAAACCCTTTTGAATAATTACACTGACTCACAATTTCATCTAAATCTACACGATCTACTTGCAGTAAAACGGTTAACATTTCTCTATCAAAACGCGAGGCTAATAAGTTTCTAATTTCATCATCTTCCTTCATCTTTTTTAGCTTTCGCAGTTCATTTGGTTTTTTACCAAACATACGATATAAAAAATCTGCAGGATTAAAAATAGAACCAATAACATTGGTTAATCCCGATTTTTTACTAGCTTCATAACCTGTGCTTTCTAAGCCTGAAATGCTATATCTATAATTGTTATTAATAGCAGGTACTTGCTTAATATCAACTTCTAAAAACCCTGTTAATTTTAATTGATTTACTACAACTTCTTCAAGCGCTAGAGCTAATTCTGTTAGTTCAATTTTAGAACTTCCAAATTTTAACCAGTCGTTTGTCACTCTTACTTTTATAGATTTAAAACCTAAATAAGAAAAGTGTAATGTATCATTTACTTTAGCAGAGATTGTAAATTCTCCTTTGTTATTAGTAGTTGTACCAACAACTTGATTAAGATTAACAATATTTACACTTTCTAAAGGTGTGTCATCAGAAGAATTTACTATAACACCTAAAACCTTATCAGCTTCTTGTGCTATGCCCATAACTGAGGCAAATAAGAATATAAAAAGGAGTAGGTTATTCTTCATAAAATTTTCTTTATCAACGCTAATTTTGTTATAAAAGTACTAAACAAAAAAACAAAACAAGGGCTGTGAGTTTTATTTTGACTTAAAATTAACAAAAAAGTTTAACTATCGTCTAGAACGTCTTGCTACAGAAGGTCTAGAACCAGAATCTGATCGTCTAGATTTATCTGAGTTAGAATCACTTCCAGAACGTCTTGGTTTTGAAGAGCCTTCACTACGGCGTCTTTCACTTCTGTTTCCAGAACCACCGTTTTTGTCATCGCGTCTTCCGCCACCACGTTTATCATCACGTCTTCCGCCACTTCTTTTACCATCGCGTCTTCCGCCACCGCCACGGTTTTGAGATTCTTCAACATTTACAAAACGACCTTCATGTTTAAAGTCGGTAAAGAAAGCTAATACTTTCTCTTTTAATTCATTTTCAGTATTAAAAAATGAGAAGCTTTCTTTTACTTCTACTTTAAAGACATCATCTCTACCAAGTTCTAAAATTTCTTTTAAGAAATCTTTTAGTTTCATCCAATCAAAACCATCTTTACTACCTACGTTTATAAAATAACGAGTAGAATCAGATTTTCCACCAAAATCACGACCACCATCACGTCCGCTTTCTCTATCAAAAGAACCTTCGGCAATATTTAAGTTTTTAGATTTTTGGTAATAATTGTAAAAACGTGTAAACTCAACCGAGAAGAATTTTTTAATTAATTCATCTTTAGTAGAATCTGCAAATAACTCATTAATACTTGTTAAGTATTTATCAATTTCATGGTTTATTTCTGTATTGTGAATTTTGTTGGCAAGAGACATTAATTGCACTTCACAAATTTCCATTCCATCTGGAATTTCTTTTTTCTCAAAAGCTTTATTAATAATACGCTCAATACTTTTTATTTTACGCACTTCACTTTTTGAGACAATAACCATAGAAACACCTGTTTTCCCAGCACGACCAGTACGACCAGAGCGGTGTGTATAGGTTTCAATCTCATCAGGTAATTGGTAATTTATAACGTGTGTAATATCATCAACATCAATACCACGAGCAGCAACATCGGTTGCAACAAGCATTTGTATTTGTTGGTTTCTAAACGATTTCATAACTAAATCACGTTGATTCTGACTTAAATCACCGTGTAAAGCACCAGCGCTATAACCGTCTTCAATTAGTTGCTCAGCTACTTTTTGAGTATCTCTTTTTGTTCTACAGAAAATAACTGAAAATATATCAGGATTTGCATCTGCTAAACGTTTTAAAGCCGAATAACGGTCTCTAGAATTTACTAAGTAATATTCGTGAGATACGTTACTTGTACTTTCATTTTTATTTCCAACAGTAATTTCCTGTGGATTTTTCATGAATTTTTTAGCAATAGTAGCAACCTCTCTTGGCATAGTTGCAGAAAACAACCATGTGTTTTTATCTTCTGGAGTGTGTGATAATATATCTGTAATATCCTCTTTAAAACCCATGTTTAGCATTTCATCAGCTTCATCTAAAACACTGTATTGTATTTTAGAAATATCAACCAAACGTCTGCTAATCATATCCTTCATTCTACCTGGTGTAGCCACAATAATTTGTGCTCCACGCTTAATTTCACGTGCTTGGTCTGTAATGCTAGAACCACCGTAAACAGCAACTACATTAAGTCCTTTACAGTATTTACCATACAATTTCATTTCGTTGGTAATTTGCAAACAAAGTTCACGTGTTGGCGATAAAATTAAACCTTGAGTAGTTCTGCTATCAATATCAATTTTTTGAAGCATTGGGAAACCAAACGCGGCTGTTTTACCTGTTCCGGTTTGTGCTAAAGCCACTAAATCGGTTTCAGACTCTAATAAAATAGGGATTGCTTTTGCTTGAACTTCACTTGGTTTTGTAAAACCTAAATCTGTAATTGCTTGCAATAGGTCGTCATTAAGACCTAAATCTTGGAATGTGCTCATTCTTTTGTATAAGTATTCGATTATATTATGTGGTGTTACATAAGAAGCGAATCGACATACTTAAACCTAAACTTCCAGTAACACATCCTCACTCTGAGGAATTTAAACTCAATTTTTCTTGAGTTTCAAGCGGCAAAGATAGTCTTTTATTCTTGATTAACTAATGTTATTATAAATCTTTGGTTTTGGGCGTTTTAACACGCTTTCACTACTCAATCTTTTTAAAGCCTAGTTGCGAAAGGAGGCACGACTGTGGCAATCTGCCTAATTTTATTTCGAATCAAAATAAATACTAGTCGAGTTTTAAAAAGGATTTCAAACATGTCGTTCAATCGTTAACGCAGGTATCAGCTAAAACAAAAAACACACCTTACTTTTCGAGTCAGCTTCATTTCATGCTAATATTACTTCCTCAAATTCTCAATGCGTTCCAATAAAGTAGGATGTGAATAATGCATAAACACATAAGCAGGATGTGGTGTTAAATTACTCAAACTATTTTTAGATAGTTTTTTAAGTGAGGTTATAAGTGGTTCTGCTTTGTATGTGCTTTTCGCATAATCATCAGCTTGGTATTCAAATTTTCTAGAAAATAAGTTCATAATAAGCCCTGTGATTTCAGAAATTGGAGAGTATAATAATCCAAAAGCAATTAAGCCAATGTGAAAACTTGGTATCTCAACGCCTAATGCATTAGATAGTAATGGATTTGAAATAAATAATGATAAAATATAAAGTGTTAAACCTGTTAATAAAATAGAAGCGAATAAGTTAAATATAATATGCTTCTTTTTATAATGACCAACTTCGTGCGCTAAAACCGCAACAATTTCATCTTCATCTAAATCTTTAATTAATGTATCGTAAAGTGTTACTCGTTTTTCACTACCAAAGCCAGAAAAATAGGCATTGGCTTTTGTGCTTCTTTTCGAGCCATCAATCACAAATATTTTATCGAGTTTAAAGCCAACGGTTTTTGCGTATTTAGAAATATTATCGCGCAAGCTTCCAGATTCTAAAGGTGTTTGCTTGTTAAATAACGGAACAATAAGTTTTGAGTAAAACATATTCATAAATAAGGTGAAGACTGATACTAATGCCCAAGCGTATAGCCAAAAATATGTTCCAGTAACTTGATAAAACCAAATAATTAATGCTAAAATTCCACCGCCAACAATAGCCATCATTAACCAACCTTTAATTTTATCTAAAAAGAATGTTTTTAGAGTTGTTTTATTAAAACCAAACTTTTCTTCAATAACAAATGTACTGTAATACGAAAAAGGGGTTGTTAGTATGTCGCTACCAATCATAATAATTCCAAAGAAAATAAGGGCAATTATAATCGGGTTTTCACTGTAACTTCTGGCAATATTATCTACAAATTCAAACCCATCAAAAAGTAAAAAACCTAAAGTTAAAACAATAGAAAACGTTGAGGTTAGTAACCCGAATTTATAGTTAGTGGCTTTGTAGTTTTGAGATTTATTGTATTCTGTTTCATCATAAACATCTTTTAAATCTTCAGGCAGGTTATCATTATAATGTCTAGCATTTAAGGCATCTAAAACCTTGTCAACAATAAAATTGATGATAATTATAGCTATTATGATGTAGAAAAGGGTGTTTGCAGTCATATTGTATTTTTAGTGTCATTGCGAAAAGCGTTTCTAAGCGCCGCTGCAATCTGTTTTTATTTTAGTTTCGATTTAAAAGATTACTTAAGTCATTCCTCCTTCGTAATGACGAATTATTTAAAATCTCGTTGTCTTTTGGCTTCAAAAATAAGAATTCCTGCGGCAACAGATACATTCATGGAATCTATTTCACCTTGCATAGGAATAATAATATTTTGAGTTGAATTTTTTAACCATTCATCACTTAAACCTGTAGCTTCGGTTCCTACAATTATCGCAGTTGGTTTAGTGAAGTCTTGAGTATGATATTCTACCGAGGCTTGTAAAGCAGCGCAGTAAATATTAATGTTTTTAGACTTTAAAAATTCAATAATCTCATTAGTATTTCCCGTGGCAATTGTGTTTGTAAACACACAACCAACACTTGAGCGAATAATATTGGGATTATATAAATCGGTTTTTGGATTTGCAATTATAACAGCATCAACATTTGCAGCATCAGCAGTTCGTAAAATAGCACCAATATTTCCCGGTTTTTCAGGAGCTTCTGCGATTAAAACTAAAGGTATTTTTGTATTGAATTCTAAGTCGTTTATATCGTGATTTTTACTTTTAGCTACTGCAAGAATACCTTCGGTAGTTTCTCTATAAGCTAGTTTTTCGTAAACATCTTTTGAAATTTCTATAGTGCTAATATCACTAAGTGTTAGGTTGCTAAGTTGTTGCTCAGAAAATAATTCTGGGTAAAACAAAATCGTTTCTAACTCAAACCCACCTTTAATGGCTAGTGTAACTTCTCGAATCCCCTCAATTAAAAACAATCCGCTTTTTTTTCGTTCGCGAGATTTCTCTTTTAATTGAACAAGTTGTTTAATATATGTGTTTTGAGTACTTGTAATTTCTTTCATAATAATTTGAAGCAAAAGTAATTTATTTTAATGTAATTTTATTTAATAATTACCGACTTAAAAGCCTAATCTAATCAAAAGAAAAATGAAAAACGTACTTCTAATTGTTTTTGCTATTTTAATATTCTCCTGCAAAAGCAACACAAAAGAAACTACAAATTATTCCGAAGAAAATCTAGATGTTACAACAAGTATTTATCCAGAAAGTATATCAAAAGTATTCGATGCTCATGGAGGTTTAGATAAATGGAACTCTATGAAAAGCTTAGTGTTCGAAATGCAAATTCCTGAAGGAAAAGAAGTAACTACAACAGATTTAAAAAGTAGAAAATCATTAATTGAAACTGAAAAATTTAAAATTGGCTTTGATGGCAAAAACGTTTGGTTGAAACAAGATTCTTTAGTTTATAAAGGAAACCCAAAGTTTTATTATAATTTGATGTTCTATTTTTATGCTATGCCTTTTGTATTGGCAGATGATGGTATTAATTATGAAAATGTTGAACCTTTAGTTTTTGAAGGGAAAGAATACCCCGGAATTAAAATTTCATATGAGAGTGGTGTAGGAGAATCTTCAGATGATGAATATTTTTTATACTACAATTCTGAAACTCATAAAATGGAATGGTTGGGTTACACAGTAACGTATTTTACAAAAGAAAAAAGTAAAGAATTTCATTTTATAAAATATAGTAATTGGCAAATGGTAGATGGTTTGTTATTACCAGAAACTTTAACTTGGTATGATTATGAAAATAATTTGCCAACAACAAAACGAAATGATTTAAAGTTTACGAGCATTAAACTTTCTAAAGAAAAACCAGATGCTTCAGTTTTTGAAGCTCCTGAAGGTGCTGAAATTATTGAATAAAAAAAAGCGAGCTATTTAGCTCGCTTTTTTTTTATTATTGATTTTTATATTTTTCAGAGTAGCGTTTCCAAAGTTCGGTTTGATGTGTTTCTAAACTTACATCTCTACCATCAATAAATGCATGAGTTATAATATTTGTTCGCATATCTAAAGCATCACCGTCGCTTATAAATAGGGTCGCGCTTTTACCTTGACTTAGGCTTCCGTAATTATCATCTATTCCTAAAATTTTTGCAGGATTAAGTGTAATTAATTGTAAAGCTTGTTCTTTTGTTAAACCATGAGCTACGGTTGTACCTGCATAAAATGGCAGGTTTCTAGAATTCATACGTTCCATATCTCCACTAGCTTCTAAAGCGACTAAAACACCTTTTTCTACTAATAATTTAGCTGCTTTATATGGTAAATCATAATCATCATCATCAGAATTAGGTCTGGAGTGAACACGCATAAGTAAAACAGGAATATTATTTTCTTTTAAAACATCAGTTACTTTATAAGCTTCTCTACCACCCACAATCACCATGTTTTTGATGTCATTTTCTTTTGAAAAATTCACAGCATCAATAATGCCTTTTTCATCATCTACATGAACAAATAATTTTTTTGCCCCATTAAAAAGTCCATTCATACTTTCAAAAGGAAGATTGATTTTAGATTTATCACCTTTGTTATAAGCTTTACTATTAGTCATGTAGTTTGAAAGCTCAGTAACTTGTTCAGCATATTTATCATTTGCTTTAAGTGCAGGATCTTCACCTAACCACCAGCGGCCTCTACTAAAACTACTTGGCCAGTTTATATGAATACCATCATCAACTTTTATAGCAGCATCTTCCCAGTTCCAAGCATCAAATTGAACTATAGATGAAGTGCCCGAAACACGTCCGCCTCTTGGAGTAATTTGACCTAATAACACACCATTAGGTCGCATAGATTCTACCACTTTAGATTCCGCATTATAAGCAATTAAACTTCTTATATGAGGATTCCAAGTTCCTAATTCTGCTTCATCATCCGAAGCTTTTACGGCATCAATTTCAGTAAGACCTAATGTAGAATTCGGAATGATAAATCCAGGATATACATGTTTACCATTGGCGTCAATGACTTTAAATCCTGTTAAGTCCATTTTTACAACTTTACCATCTACTACAGACGAAATTTTTCCGTCTTTAATAATGATTAAGCTATTTTCAATTATTGATCCATCACCAATATGTGCTGTAGCGCCCATTATAGCAATATCTTGCGTTTGCTTTGATGCTGGAGTTTGTTGTGCTATTATTAAGAAAGAACACAACATTGAGATATATGTAAATATATTTTTCATCTTTTCAATTTTTAAAATTCATGATCTATTGAATCACAGTGTAATAGTTCATTTTCTTTCTTTTTAATAGGTTGCGTTTTCAATCCTTTATTCTTGGCTTGCAACATCATATTTATAAGTTCACTTTTTTCCTTTTGAATGGCTTCACGCATCATTTCGTCACGTTTTAAATCAAAATAAGTAACACCTTCAATAATTGTTTTTTCAGCTTTAGCATAAATTGAAAGCGGATGATCTGTCCATAAAACCACATCGGCATCTTTGCCAACTTTTAGGCTTCCAACTCGGTTATCAATATGAAGAAGTTTTGCAGGATTTAAGGTTACAAATTTCCAAGCTTCTTCTTCACTAATACCACCATACTTAACAGATTTTGCTGCTTCTTGGTTTAGTCTTCTAGACATTTCGGCATCATCACTATTAATCGCCACCGTTACGCCTGCATTATGCATAATTGCCGCATTGTAAGGAATGGCATCGTTTACTTCATATTTATAAGCCCACCAATCACTAAAAGTAGAACCCCCAATACCATTTGCAGCCATTTTATCAGCAACTTTATAGCCTTCTAAAATATGCGTAAAGGTGTTCACATTAAAGTCGAATTTTTCGGTAACTTTCATGAGCATATTAATTTCACTTTGAACATAAGAGTGACAAGAAATAAAACGTTCTTTATTTAAAATTTCAGATAAAACATCAAGTTCAATATCTTTTCTGTAAGGCTTACCGCTTTTCTTTAAAGCATCATATTCTTTTGCTCTTGTAAAATAATCCATATACACTTGCTCAACACCCATACGAGATTGCGGAAAGCGTACATTACTTTGAGCACGAGTTTGTTTTACATTTTCACCTAAAGCGAATTTTATAAACTTTGGAGAATTGTTATAAACCAGGTTATTTGCTGATTCTCCCCATTTTAATTTGATGATTGCAGAACGACCACCAATTGGATTTGCAGAACCATGAAGCACTTGTATAGAAGTAACGCCGCCAGCAAGATTTCTATAAACATTAATATCGCTATCGTCTAATACATCTTCAATGCTTACTTCGGCAGATGAATTTTGTCCGCCTTCATTAACAGATGCCGTTGCAATATGTGAATGTTCATCAATAATTCCAGCTGTTACATGCTTACCAGTGGCATCAATTATAGTCGCGCTAGAATCTGAAAGGTTTTGACCTATTTTGGCTATTTTACCGTTTTTAATAAGCACATCAGTATTTTCTAAAACACCTTCTTTTTCATTTGTCCAAACTGTTGCATTTTTAAAAAGAATGGTTTCAGCTTTTGGTAACTCAGTAAAACCATATGCCATATTTGGATAGGTAATAGGAAGGACTTCGTTTAATGTGTCGTCTTCCTTTTTCTCCGCATTTGCCTCAGTTTCTGCTTCGCTTTTGTTTTCTGATGTGGCATAAAAAGAAGATTCGTTTCCGTTAGGAAGAATAACTTTTCCTTTTAAATTATTTTTGGCATCAACATGAGCAACTATTCTAATAAATTCTTGTTTTGTAGAATCTATAGTCGTCATCGAGATATTTACCCAGTCTTCATCATATGCAATTTTAGAACCTAAGGTTTTTTCATTTGTTGTGATTTCTAATTTAGGTTTACTCATTTCTCCTTTAATAGACATCTTATATACCTCACCAGATAAGGTAAATTCATAATCACCACTAATATTTTTTTTAGTCATATCTTCAATGACTGTTTTTGCGCCTTGAACCCAGTTTTCGTAAAGGGTTGTTTTTTCTTCAAAAATATCACCAGATGTGATTAAAAAATTAGCTAAACTTCCATTTTTAAGAGATCCAATTAAATCAGATTTTCCAATAAGTTGAGCTGGAATAGTTGTTAACGCTTCTAAGGCTTTTTCTTTTGATAATCCAGCTTCAATAGCTTTTAAAATATTTGATTTAAACTCTTTTGGTGATTTTAAATCGTGAGTTGTAAAAGCAAAAGTGATGTTGTTGTCTGCTAATATTTTTGGATTAGATGGTTTTTGATTCCATGCACGCATATCGCTTAACGATACTGTAGAGACTAAAAAAGCATTCTCAACATCATAAGCATCCGGGAAATTTATGGGCAGAATAAGTTTGCTGTTCGTTGCTTTAATATCATTAATGCGTTCATATTCATCACCGCCACCTAGCATAACATATTGAATATTATAGGCGTCTCCAACTTTGTCTGCTCTTATAATATTGGCTCTACTGCCTGCATCAAAAAACTGAACCAATGATTTGTTTTTATTTAAAGCTTCTAAGGATAAATCTTTAGTTTTAACTTGTCCTTTAGCATACCAATCGGCATCAAGATACATTTGTCTTAACAAAGCCATACTTCCCATTATGGAAGATGGATAAGCTTGACCAGAAGTAACACTTTTACTAAAAGATAGGTATTGTCCAGAATTTTGGTCTAATATTCTATATTCGTTACCATTTTCATTGTTTAGAGCTACTAAAGTTCCGGTTCCTCTTACAATACCATCCTGTATATGTGTGTTAACAACTCCAAATCCGGCTTTTAATAATTCGGTAGCAGATTTAGAATCGTAATTAAATTTTTCAATGGCTTTGTTTTCTGGCATAACATGGTCATTCCAATAGTACCCAGTTCTAGACGCATCATACTGTGCTGTTCTACTTCTTGAACTTGGTCGTTTTGGTTTTTCAACTCCAAAATCTGAATATAAATCAATAAATGATGGGTAAATACTTTTCCCGTCAATATCAATAACAATAGAATTTTTAGGAATTTCAACAGAAGTTCCAGAAGCAACAACTTTACCTTCTTTAATTAGTAAAGTTCCCTTTTCAATAATTTGAGTAGGAGTAACATAAATTTTAGCATTTGTTATGGCAGTGTAGTTGCTAGTATTTGTATGAACACCGTCATTTTTGGGGAAATAATCTTGAGCGTTTATTACTATGGAAAATAGTAAAGCAATAAACAGGACCAGTTTTTTTGTCATAGTTTTAAGTTAATTTTCTTTAAAAGTAGAAAAATTAACTTTTGTTTAAAGAATTGTTAACGTTTTTTAACTTTTCATAAAGATTTTTCATCAAAATAGTTAGTCAGTAACGCTACAACATAACTATAACTTTCCATTCCTTTACTTTGTTTATTGGCTTTTAAGAAGTTGCTATAGAATATTTTAAAATAAGGCTCAGCAGGATTTTGATGTGTTTCCCAAAATAATCTAACTTCTTCGTAGTTTTTTTTTATACCTTTATTTACATCGGCTACCATATCTTCAAATAAACATTCATCACGATTATAAATTTCATTTAAACAAAAACGTAGCGCAAAAGCATAACCAGCATATTTAAAGTAAATATTATCATGATTTATAGCGGCTAAGCAACCTATAAAATTAGCTTCATTTTCGGCAGCATAACCTAATTGATGTGCGATTTCGTGCGATGATGTTGTTGGGAATTTATAAGATGGAATTAATCCATCAATTTGAGCTTCATTTGTCAACGGATTCAAATACCCGCTAAAACCCATATACGTTAAAGGATAACTAAATAGTGATTTTTTTATGCTTTTGGGATGATATTCCAAATGCGGAAAAATCTCTTTAAGGTTATCATAACCGTTAGGAGCAAGTTTTAAAATATCCCTTTTACTAAAAGGGATTTCAACTTTTAAGGTGTCATTGTTTGTAATTTCTAAGTGAATTTTATTGGTCTGTTCGATTAGCTTTTCTGTAACAAAAATCAATTGTTCTGTGGTGTAATCTGCATTTAAATTTAAATTTTTGTGTAATGGCATACGGTAATAGTTCAATCCCCAAAACAAGTGAAAAGCAAAATAAATAATGGAAAAGGCAGAAGTCACATCAATAAACCAGTTTTTTGTGTCTTGTCGAAGGCGTTTACGGTTTTTATAAAACCATCTTATAATGTAAATAATAGCAAAAGCGTAAACTAAATCGCCAAAAGAAAAAGGTAACCAGCCTAATGTGTATCTAAAAATTTTTGAAATAAACTGATAAAAACCATTGCTGTAATATTCTTCTACAAATTCAGGATAATTTGAAAGTAATTTTATTAAAAAATATTGAGGAATTAAAGATAGCGCAAGTATGGTTTTTTTGTTTTTCAGCATAGTCAAAAATAATGAAATGTTTATAATTCCTGTTTAGAATAACTACCTTTGTAAAATACTATTTTTATAATTATGAATTCAGAAATAAGAGCATTAAAACCACAAGCACTCTGGAATAAGTTTGCAGATTTAAACGCCGTACCACGACCATCAAAAAAAGAAGAACGTGTTATTGCTTTCATGAAAGATTTTGGAAAAAATCTGGGATTGGAAACCATTGAGGATGAAGTTGGAAATGTGATTATTAAAAAGCCTGCAACACCAGGAATGGAAAACAGAACCACTGTGGTTATGCAATCGCATTTAGATATGGTGCATCAAAAAAATGGAGATACTGTTTTTGATTTTGATACTCAAGGCATCGACATGTATATTGTAGGCGATTGGGTTAAAGCAGAAGGAACTACTTTGGGTGCCGATAATGGTTTAGGTGTTGCGACTATTATGGCTATTTTAGAAAGTACAGATATTCCACATCCAGCTATTGAAGCCTTATTTACCATTGATGAAGAAACAGGAATGACGGGTGCGATGGGGTTAAAAGGCGGTTTACTTTCTGGTGGTATTTTATTGAATTTAGATACCGAGGAAGATGATGAAATAGGAGTAGGCTGTGCAGGCGGAATAGATGTTACTGCAACAAGAACATATACTGAAGAAGAAACACCAGAGTTTAAGGTTGGTTATGAAATTTTGGTTAAAGGCTTACAAGGCGGACATTCTGGGATGCAAATTCACG
Source organism: Flaviramulus basaltis (assembly GCF_900114265.1). Classification (GTDB taxonomy): domain Bacteria; phylum Bacteroidota; class Bacteroidia; order Flavobacteriales; family Flavobacteriaceae; genus Flaviramulus; species Flaviramulus basaltis. The sequence goes on along the minus strand of NZ_FPKV01000002.1, from coordinate 789,938 downwards.
AAGGTTTAGGTAATGCTAATAAAATAATGAACCGTTTGTTGTTTGATGGATTTGAAAATTTCGGATTAAGAATTTCTAAAATTGATGGAGGTAGTTTACGAAATGCTATTCCTCGCGAGAGTAATGCTATAGTTGCCATTGATGCGATTCATGAAGAGGCTTTTTTACTAGAAATGAAGCAACATACTGAAATTATAAAAGCCGAATTAAAAACTATGGAACCCGATTTAAAAATCAGTGTTTCCAAAGCAGAAACGCCTTTAAATATTATGGACTTAGGTATTCAAGAAGGACTAACAAGAGCTATTTATGCTGCATGTAATGGTGTTTATCGCATGAGCGCAGATATTCCTGAATTGGTTGAAACTTCTAATAATATAGCACGTGTTATTGTAAAAGATGGTCATATTAAAATAGGTTGTTTAACACGTTCATCGGTTGAGAGTTCTAAAATAGATTTAGCTAATATGCTTCGTGCCACTTTTGAACTTACTGGTTGTGAGGTTGAATTATCGGGAGATTATCCAGGTTGGACACCAAATATGGATTCTCCTATTTTAAAAGTGTTATCTAGTATTTATAAAGATATGAATGGTGAAGAAGCTCATGTTGCAGCTTGTCATGCTGGATTAGAATGTGGTATTCTTGGTCAGAATTATCCAGAAATGGATATGATTAGTTTTGGACCAAATATTAAAGGTGCGCATTCACCAGATGAACGCGCTCAAATTTCATCTGTTCAAAAATATTGGAAGTTTGTTTTAGCTATTTTGAAGAATATTCCTGAGAAATAAAATTTTTAAATTAATGTCTGTTGAAAATAATTTATATCAGTTAATTAAAGAAATGTCACCAGAATTAAATGATGGAGAATTTGTGTTTACCACTATTAATAGTTTTGATAAAATTGATAGAGATATAACACTTTTTGAGTTTAAGGAAAAGGAAGGTATTACTCTTGTTTTAAAAAGAGATATCGCTGATGGTTTAAATCTTTCTTATAATTACATAGCGTCCTGGATTACTTTAAAAGTACACTCATCATTGGATGCTGTTGGTTTAACAGCAGCATTTTCTAATGAATTATCTAAGTATAATATAAGTTGTAATGTTGTTGCGGGTTTTTATCATGATCATATATTTGTTGACAAAAATGATGGTGAAAAAGCTGTAAAGGTTTTGTTAGAAATGTCTAAAAATCACTTCTAAGGTACAGGATCATAACCAGAACCACCCCAAGGATGGCAACTAAAAATACGTTTTATTGCTAACCAACCGCCTTTAAATAAACCATGTTTTTGAAGTGCTTCTTTTGAGTAATGAGAGCATGTTGGTTGGTATCTACAAGTTGCAGGTGTTATTGGAGATATAAAAGTTTGATATACTTTTATTAACAATAAAAATGGTGTAATGAGTAGTTTTTTCATTTTTTAAATAAAGTGATGTCAACTTGAACTTGTTTCAGGTTCTCACTAGATTTGAAATATATTTTATGTAATTCTGAAATAAATTCAGAATAACGTTTTTGCAAATTAATTCACAGAAAACGTTGTACCGTCTTTACCATCTTTTAATTGAATACCAACTTCTAATAATTCATCACGAATTTTATCAGATAAAGCAAAGTCCTTATTGGCTCTCGCTTCTTGTCGTAATTTAATTAATACATCAACAGCTCCAGATAATTTGTCGGTTCCAGAATCATTTTTAGTTACATTTTCAAGTCCTAAAACATCAAAAGTAAATGTGTTTATGATTTCTTTTAAAATGGCTAAATCTTCTGCTGTTAAAGTTTCAGAACCTTCATTTATTTGATTAATGTATTTTACAGCTTCAAATAAATGCGCAATTAAAATAGGCGAATTAAAATCGTCATTCATAGCATCATAACATTTCTGTTTCAATGTATTTATATCTAGTGTAGATTTTTCAGATGCTTTTAATTGGTTTAATAAATTAACAGCGTCCATCAATCTATAAAATCCTTTTTCACTTGCTAACAAACCATCATCTGTTAAATCAAGAACACTTCTGTATGAAGATTGTGCTATAAAAAATCGAATAACACTTGGTGCATAAGCTTTGCTAAAGAATTTGTTGTTTCCAGATAATAATTCATCTGGATTAACCGTATTTCCTGTAGTTTTAGACATGCGTTGTCCGTTAAGCTCTAACATATTGGCATGCATCCAATAATTTACTGGCGATTTACCAACTGCTGCTTCGTTTTGAGCGATTTCACATTCGTGATGCGGAAATTTTAAATCCATACCGCCACCATGAATATCAAAATGCTCGCCCAAATACTTAGTACTCATTGCTGTACACTCTAAATGCCAACCTGGAAAACCATCGCTCCAAGGTGAAGGCCAACGCATAATGTGTTGAGGTTCTGCTTTTTTCCAAAGTGCAAAATCTTGCGGATTTTTTTTATCACTTTGTCCATCAAGTGTGCGCGTATTATGAATTAAATCTTCAAGTTTACGTTTGCTTAATTTTCCGTATTCGTTTGTTTCATTAAACTTATGTACATCAAAATAAACAGACCCGTTTACTTCATAAGCGTAACCATTATCTATAATAGTTTTAATAAGTTCTATTTGCTCAATAATATGGCCGGTTGCAGTAGGCTCAATACTTGGAGGCAAAAAATTGAATGTATTTAATATATTATGAAAATCGACCGTATAACGTTGTACGACTTCCATAGGTTCAATCTGTTCTAAACGTGCTTTTTTAGTGATTTTATCTTCACCAGCATCAGCATCATTTTCTAAATGACCAGCATCAGTAATATTACGAACATATCTTACTTTGTAACCTAAATGTTTTAAGTAACGAAAAATCATATCAAAAGACATAAAAGTTCGCACATTACCTAAGTGCACATTGCTGTAAACCGTTGGGCCACAAACATACATGCCTATATGACCTTTGTTAATAGGTTTGAATATTTCTTTTTTACCAGTAAGGGAATTGTATAGCTTTATTTGCTGATTTTCGTATAACTGCATTCTGATTGATTGGGATTGAATAATTGACTAGAATTTAGTTTCTAACTTAATGTAATCTAGAAATTCTCTTCTTACAGCTTTGTCTTTAAATTTACCACCAAATTCTGATGTTACTGTACTACTTTCAATATCTCTAATACCTCTTGAATTTACACATAAATGTTTTGCATCAATAACACAAGCTACATCTTGAGTGTTTAAAACCTCTTGAAGTTCTTTTACTATTTGAATAGTTAAACGCTCTTGAACTTGCGGGCGTTTTGCAAAGTAATCAACAATTCTATTCATTTTAGATAAACCAACTACTGTACCGTTTGAAATGTAAGCAATATGTGCTTTACCAACTATAGGCAATAAATGATGCTCGCAAGTTGAATACAATGTTATGTTTTTTTCAACCAGCATTTCACCATATTTATACTTGTTATCAAAGGTTGATGCACTTGGTTTTTTATTAGGATCTAAACCACCAAAAATTTCTTTTACAAACATTTTTGCAACTCTATTTGGTGTGCCGTTTAAACTATCGTCTGTTAAATCAAGACCTAAGGTTTCCATAATGTGACGCACATCATCCTTAATAATATCTATTTTTTCTTCATTTGAAAGTTTAAAAGCATCTAAACGAAGTGGGGTGTTTGATGAAGTTCCAACATGGTCTTCTCCTAAAGGGTCATATCCTTCTATATTATTGTCAATTTTCATCTGCAATTTTTAATTGTTTCTTAGATATTAGGTTTAATAGGCCTTTTTGCTATTATATTTGTATTAAAATTATGATTAAGGCTCATTTCACCAATCAAAAAAAATTCATTTTAGTCTGCAAAGATAAACAATTCAGTTTTCTTAATAATTTATCTTAACAAACAATTGTACTTGGATTTTGTCTCTACTTTGAATGAATTATTACAAAAAAAGAAAAGCTTGAATTTTTTAGGATTCAAGCTTTTTTTAAGTCGTGTGTTTTATTTTTAAATATTGAAGCTTAAAGATAAAGTTATGTTAGAGTTTTTTCTATCTATACTTGCCGTATCAATTAAGCCAACATTGTATAATGGCGTTTTATTTGTACGTTCAGATTGATCATAAGTTAAATCTAATTTAGTGTTACCAAAACTATAACCAAGACCTAGTGAGAAACCATTTAAATCTCCAACGGTTACACCATCAGCATAAGGGCTTTCTTCAAAACGATAACCACCTCTAAAACTAAGTTGTTTTACTTTATACTCTCCACCAATTCTATAAGTTGAAGCATCTGTAAGTACGTTGCTTATTACTTCGTTTTGATCGGCAAAAAAGACATCAGATTCTGGCTTAAATTTTGTTTTACTGTAATCTTTTCTAGAATAATCAAAACTAATTAAACCTTGATTTGCAAAAACGTATGCTAAACTTCCGCTAACTTTTGATGGTGTTTGAAGTCTATATCGAGGGTAAACATTTACAACATCAGGATAAATTTCTATAAATCCATTATCTCCATCTGAAGCTAAATATTGAGTTGTTTCCTCATCAATAGAGAACCAAGTAGGAGAGTCGTAAGTAAGACCTAATCTAAGTTCAGGACTTAATTTCATAATTCCTCCTAATTGAAATGAAAACCCGTTTCCTGTTGTAGATAAATTATTTTCAAATTCAATATAATTTACTGTTGAACCTGCATTTGCATTGTCTTCAAGCAATAAGGTAGAACGTTCGTAGTCTATAAAATGTGAGTTTAAGTTTATACCTAAATATAAATTATCTTCATATTGTGCAGCAAAGTTAAATGTTACTTTTCCATTATAACCTGTTGCAAAATAGGAGTAATCATGGTCAAAATTCCCAGGAGATACATTTGAAGAATAAAGAGTGTTTGCATCATCATCGGTATCTGGTTCAAGTATATAAGATTCATAACCTAAAAAAGCTTGTTGGTGAGAAAATCCGTAAAAATTTCCTATATCATTATAAGCTTCAGATAAAGTTTCGTCTGGGAATGCAGATATTTCATCTAATCTTTTACCATCTGCATAATCATAAAAATAACTAGCAATAGAATTGCTAAATTGTCCATCATCATTTGTATTGTTTCCAAAAGCAAACCAATTATCTTCATGGTTATTAGTTCTGTCGTATGCAATGGCAAGAGTGAATTTTCGCCAAGGAGAATTATTATTGCTTTCGAATACAAAAGCAGCACCTGCTTGGTTAATATCAAAGTTAGATTCGTTTGATGAACCAAGACCGTTAAAATATTGAGTATTGTTTTCGGTATCTAAATTTGAAACCGTAAACGATGCATGACTTTTACTAAATACAGCAGAACCTGCAGGATTTAGGCTTACAGCACTCATGTCGCCTCCTAATGCACCAAAAGCACCACTTAGCGCTCTAAAACGAGCAGTTCCTTGAATTTCACTTTGTGAATATCTTAATGCATCACTAATGTCTTGTGCGTAAATTGTAGACATAGATAGCAAACCTATGAACAGTAAATTTAACTTTTTCATATATAAATTTTTACACTTTTTTTAATATTAACCGCGTCTTCTTCCACCTCCTGATGATGATCTAGAACCAGAACTACTTGACCCACTACTTGATGACCTTGTAGTTGACCCAGAAGATGAATTAGAACTTCTATTTGGTGTGTATGTTGAGTTATTTGAAGATGATCTTCTGTTGTAATTATTGTTTCCAGAACTAGAGCTTCTAGTTGTGCTAGAACTTCTTCTCATTGTTGAAGATGATGATCTAGCTGTAGAGTTGCTAGAAGGCGTTCCTATTCTTGTGCTTCGTCTTACTACTCCTGTGTTGGCACGTGTGCCATTAGAATTGTAACTTCTTCTTACAGCTGTAGTAGCAGTATTGTTTGAATTTACACGACTACTTCTAGAAGTATTATATTTTGATGTTGCAGCTCTTGAACTTACAGAACTACGTCTGCCAGTATTTAAACCTGTTGAGTTGTTTGCATAATAACTACCTCTTCTACTAGCACTATATGACGCATTCCTACCATAATATCTATTACCATAATATCCATTATTGTAACCATAGTAACCGTAGTTTCTATAGTAAGGACGATAGCCATAGTAACCCCAAGGGTTATAAGCCCATCCGCCATAAAAGCTAGCTCCGTAGTAAGGGCTCCAAGAATTGTAATAGCCCCAATTATTCCATCCGTAGTTCCATCCCCAATTATAATAAGGGCTGTTCCACCAAAAGTTGTTAAATCCGTTATCAATGTAGTTTATAGTCACACTATTACTGTTTTGACCCCAACCAGCATAACCTTGGTAATCATTAACTAGGCTATCATTTTCTACATAATTGTCACTTTCATAAGCATCTATATCAGTAAAAACAGCATCATCTGCATAGAAATTCTCAGATTCTATAGACTTGGTTTTAAAATAGTTTTCGTAATAGTTACTGTTAGATTGGTTTGGGATTTCAACAATAGCTTCTTCATATTGGGTCTTATTTTCTGTGCTACCATAAATACCATCACTATCAGAGCCAACGTATTGATAAGAACCGCATGACACTAATCCTAATAGCAAACCAAATAAGGCTACTTTAGGAGCTTTTATTTTTATGTATTTCTTAAATTGCATATCTCTTGATTTTTATTGTTGAACATAACAAAAATAGTTAGTTTTGCTGAACTATTTTTTTATTTAACATAGGTACAATATTTGTGCCAAAACATAGATATGAGTAAAAAACTTACTAGTAGAGCAGAAGATTATTCTAAATGGTATAACGAATTGGTTGTCAAAGCAGATCTAGCGGAGAATTCGGCTGTTAGAGGATGTATGGTAATTAAGCCTTATGGGTATGCAATTTGGGAGAAAATGCAAGCAGAATTAGATAGAATGTTTAAAGAAACAGGACATCAAAATGCCTATTTTCCATTATTTGTACCAAAAAGTTTATTTGAAGCTGAGGAAAAAAATGCAGAAGGTTTTGCTAAAGAATGTGCCATTGTTACACATTATAGATTACAAAACGATCCAGATAACCCAGGAAAATTACGAGTAGATCCTAATGCAAAGTTAGAAGAAGAACTTATAGTTAGACCAACTAGTGAAGCTATTATTTGGAATACTTTTAAAGGTTGGGTTCAATCTTATCGAGATTTACCATTATTAATAAACCAATGGGCAAATGTAGTGCGTTGGGAAATGCGTACACGTTTATTTTTGCGTACTGCAGAATTTTTATGGCAAGAAGGGCATACAGCACACGAAACTAAAAAAGAAGCTTTGGCAGAAGCCGAATTAATGAATAATGTATATGCCACTTTTGTTGAAAAATTCATGGCAATTCCTGTAGTTCAAGGTTTAAAAACAGAAAGTGAACGTTTTGCTGGAGCAGAAGAAACTTATTGTATAGAAGCCTTAATGCAAGATGGAAAAGCTCTCCAAGCAGGAACTTCACATTTTCTTGGTCAGAATTTTGCTAAAGCATTTGATGTTAAGTTTGCTAATAAAGAAGGTAAGCAGGATTATGTTTGGGCAACTTCATGGGGTGTTTCTACAAGATTAGTAGGCGCTTTAATTATGACACATAGTGATGATAATGGTTTGGTATTACCTCCAAGTTTGGCACCAAATCAAGTGGTTATTATTCCTATTTATAAAAATGAAGAGCAACTAGAAGCTATTACAGAAGTTGTAAATAATATTATGAAGGATTTACGCAGTAAAAATATATCTGTAAAATTTGATAATAGAGATACTTTTAGACCAGGAGCTAAATTTGCACAACATGAATTACAAGGTGTTCCATTACGAATTGCTATTGGTGCTAGAGATTTAGAAAATGGAACAGTTGAACTAGCAAGACGAGATACACTTACAAAAGAGGTTGTGTCTTTAGATGGTTTAGTTGATAAAGTAGAAGGTTTAATGACCGAAATACAAGATTCATTATTTAATAAGGCTTTAGATTTTAGAAATAGTCATAATACCGAGGTTGATACTTTTGAGGACTTTAAAAAGGTTTTAGAAACAAAAACTGGCTTTATATCAGCGCATTGGGATGGCACTCCTGAGACAGAAGACAAAATAAAAGAGATAACAAAGGCCACTATTAGATGTATTCCTTTAGAAGGAAAAGAAGAAGAAGGCATTTGTGTGTATTCAGGAAACCCTTCAAAACGTAGAGTATTGTTCGCAAAAGCGTACTAATGCAAATTTTTTTAAAAAAAAATTAGCTAGTGCTTGCAACATTTAAAAATAGTTGTATTTTTGCATCCGCAATGGGAACATTGTTAGTTATTTGAAAAGTAATGTAAGTTTAGATTTTATAATTAAACTTAAATACTTAAAACAAATGGCCCGTTCGTCTATCGGCTAGGACGCCAGGTTTTCATCCTGGTAAGAGGGGTTCGACTCCCCTACGGGCTACAATATTTAAAAAAAATAAAAGGAACAAATGGCAAATCATAAGTCAGCATTAAAAAGAATAAGAAGTAGCGAAGCGAAGCGTTTGGTAAACAAATATAAACACAAAACAACTCGTAATGCTATTAAGAAATTACGTGAGTTAACTGATAAGAAAGAAGCTGAAGTATTATTTCCTTCTGTTATTTCTATGTTAGATAAATTGGCAAAGAAAAACATAATTCATGCTAACAAAGCTGCTAACCTTAAATCTGGTTTAGCAAAACACGTTGCAGCACTTTAATTAGGGATTTAAAGTTTATAATATTAAAAAAGCTTCTCAGAAATGAGAGGCTTTTTTTGTGAATTTATTAAATTGTTTTATTCATAAATAGAATTCTCAATATTATTGAATTTGAACATAACAAAAATTTAAAAAGTATAGCTTTTTGATTTTTAAAAATATAAATTTGCACCTTTAAGAAGTTAATTATTACATAATCTTACCCTTTGGAAAATAAACAAGCAATTAAATTAGTTGATAAAATTCTGGGAAATCTTGATAAAACAGGTATTAATACAGAAACGCTAGTAGACGACATTAAAGAATTAAGAACATATGCTTTAGAAGAACAAGTGCCTTTAGTAGTTAAGGTGTTGAGATATACTTATGAGCATATAGAAGAGAATAATACATTTCTTATTCCTATTCTTAATGATGAACCTTTAGAAGACGGCGACGATACTATTAAAGAAAATGAGAATGATACTCCGGTAGAAAGTCTTAAATATTTAATAGCTCTTACCAGAAACCTTAAAAACAAAGGTAATATTTCAGATCTAAAAGAATACAAAGAGCTTTTAATGAATTATTAATTTCAAGATTAGTATTTTTTAAAATAAGCTTAAAAAAGCCTTAACATTAATATGTTAAGGCTTTTTTAGTTTACAGCTTTTTGATTGGTTGTTTTTTTAGCATTTCCGCACATGACAAAAATCATATTTTAATAGATTCTTTCAGTAGAACTTTGCATAGTAATATTAATCTAAAAATACTATGTGGACTATTAAAATAAAAAATGATTTAAAACAGATTAGCTTGATTGCATTACTTCTTATAATGCCAAATTTATTTCAAGCACAAGAATTCAACTTAAATAATACAGAATCTTCATTAAAGGTTTTTGGTACTTCCAGTTTACACGATTGGCATATTGATGCTGAAAATAAAAATGGAAAGATTGTATTTAAAAACATTGAAACTGGAGAATTGGATAAATGCGATTTCACAGTTGTTGTAGAAAGCCTTAAGAGTGGAAAAAAATCCATGGATAAAAACACTTATAAAGCTTTAAATACAGATGATTATAAAACAATCACATTTAAACTTCAAGAGGTAAAAGAAATTGTAAAAAAAGGAACGGGTAAATTTTTAATTAAATCTGCTGGATACTTAACAATTACAAGTGTTAAGAAACTTATTCCTATTGAATTTAATATTGAAATTATAGAAGGTAAAATCATCTTATTGGGAGAAAAAACAATTAAAATGACCGATTTTAATGTAGAACCTCCAAAAGCTTTATTAGGAACAATAACTACCGGAGATGAAGTAACTATAAAATTCAAAACAATTTTTAATAAATAAAGAAACTTAATTAAACAACTAAAATTAACAATTATGAAAGCAATATTTAAAAACACAATATTATTTGCTACGTTACTTAGTATAGGAACTGTTGCAAATGCTCAATTATCTTTTGGACAAATACAGAATCAAATTCCAAGAGATCAAAGTGGAATTAATCAGTTTGATGTTAAAAAGGATAGTGTAGAGTTTAAAGGTGTAAGTGTAGATTTTGGAGCAGCTTTTGCTTTACAATTTCAAGCAATAGATCAATTTAATGATCAACCAGTTGCACAGCCTGCTCCAATTTCTGGCTACAGATTGAATAATTTGTCAAACAATCTCAATTTACCAACAGCAAACATGACTATTGGAGCTCAATTAGCTGATGGAGTTCGTGTGAATTTAGATTTATATTTAGCAGCAAGACACCACCATGAAACATGGGTAAAAGGTGGTTATTTGCAAATTGACAAACTAGACTTTATTAAAAAAGACTTCATGTCTGGTTTTATGAATTATGCTACCATTAAAATTGGTCAAATGGAGAATAACTACGGAGATGCCCATTTTAGAAGATCAGACAACGGTAGTGCATTAGTAAATCCATTCGTTGGAAATAACATTATGGATTCATTTATTACAGAGCCTGGTATTGAAGTATATTATAACAGAAGTGGTTTTGTAAGTATGTTAGGAGTTACTAACTCTAAATTGAATCAAAATGTAGCCGAAGTTAAAGCTTCTGCTCCAGGACAAAACTCTACTATAAGCCCTACTTTCTTAGCAAAACTTGGATATGATAAACAAATAAATGAAGATTTAAGAGTAAGATTTACAGGATCATATTATCATGTAGCAAACATGAGCAGTAGTTTATATAGCTCTGATAGAGCAGGTAGCCGTTTTTATAGTGTAATGACTCACGATGCTTATACAGGAGCAACTGCAGCTGTAGCTAGTAATTTTGATGCAGAATCTAATAAAGATACAGGTCGTTTTAACCCAAGATTTGGTAATTGGGCAACTTCTATTATGTTTAACCCATTTGTAAAATATCAAGGATTAGAAGTATTTGGTACAATAGAATTTGCTTCAGGTGGAGATAAAAAAGGTACAGACGATAAACGTACAGTAAATCAATTTGCAGGAGATGTGTTATATAGATTTGGAAATAATGAAAATTTATATGTTGGTGCTAAATATAATACTATAAGTGGAAAACTTTCAAATGCTGATGCAAATGAAATTTCAATAAATAGATTAGAAACTGGTATGGGTTGGTTTATGACAAAAAATATTCTAGCAAAATTAGTTTATGTGAACCAAAATTATAAAGATTTTAGCCAATATACTGGTGGAAACCCAGAAGATCTTTATGGAGGTAATTTTAAAGGATTAATGTTTGAAGCTGTAATAAGTTTCTAAAATAAAAAGATAAAAGTAAGTCTGAAGGTATTATAATATTATCCTCTTAGACTTACTTTTTTTATAAAAAGACATCATCTAATATTAACGTTATGAAAAAGATATTGTTTTTTGTTTCTATACTAGCAACATTAGCTTTTACCGTTGTAAGAATTGGGAGTACATCAGTATTAATAACTCCAAGTAGTAAATTACTTATTAAAGGAAAAACCAATATTAGCAATTTTAAATGTGAATTTAATGTCTTAAAATTAAAAAATCCAATTCCTGTTTTCTTTGAAAAAATAGATGATAGAATTGTTTTTCATAATACTACATTAATTTTAGATAATGTGTGTTTTGATTGTGGAGGAAAAGGAATAAACAACGATTTTCAGGACCTTTTAAAATCTGAAATATATCCACAAACACTTATTAAATTAAAAGAAATTAGTCAAGACTCTAGTAATGAAAATCAAATACTTGCCATGCTAGATATTAGTATTGCTGGAGTTACTAAATCTTATCAAATGCCTGTAGAATTAAAAGGCAATGAATCACTTCTTATTGAAGGTGTTTTAAATTTAGATATTTGTGATTTTAATTTAGAAGCACCAAAAAAAGCTTTAGGGCTAATAGTGGTAAAAGATATTATTGAAATAAATTTTCAGTTAGTAGTTAAGGAGTATTAAAGAATGTGTAATTAATATTGTCTCTAACTAATTAAAATAAAAAATCGCCTAAAATTTACTTTTAGGCGATTTGCTTTTTAAGATTATTTCTAATTATCCATTCATGGATATTAAAAACTCTTCATTATTTTTAGTTTGTTTAAAACGCTCGTTAATAAATTCCATAGCTTCAACAGGATTCATATCTGCAAGGTATTTACGCATAACCCACATACGTTGTAAAGTTGTAGCATCAAGTAGGATATCATCTCTACGTGTACTTGAAGAAGTAAGGTCGATAGCTGGGAAAATTCTTCGGTTAGAAATTTTTCTATCCAATTGAAGCTCCATGTTACCAGTTCCTTTAAATTCTTCAAAGATAACTTCATCCATTTTAGAACCTGTTTCAGTAAGTGCTGTTGCGATAATGGTTAACGAACCACCATTTTCAATATTTCTGGCAGCACCAAAGAAACGTTTTGGTTTGTGTAATGCATTAGCATCAACACCACCACTTAATATTTTACCAGATGCTGGTTGAACAGTATTATAGGCTCTTGCTAAACGTGTAATAGAGTCTAAAAGAATAACCACATCATGGCCACATTCTACTAAACGTTTTGCTTTTTCAAGAACAATATTAGCAATTTTTACGTGTTCGTGCGCTTCTTTATCAAATGTAGAAGCAATTACTTCACCACGTACATTACGTTGCATATCTGTTACCTCTTCTGGGCGTTCATCAATAAGTAAAATCATTTGATAAACTTCAGGATGGTTTGCTGCAATAGCATTGGCAACATCCTTTAATAACATTGTTTTACCCGTTTTTGGTTGTGATACAATCATACCACGTTGTCCTTTTCCAATAGGAGAAAATAAATCCATAATTCTAGTAGAAATCGTACTTTGACGTCCTGCTAAATTGAATTTTTCTTGAGGAAATAAAGGTGTTAAATGCTCAAAAGAAACGCGATCTCTAACCACATTAGGGCTTTGACCATTAATTTTACTAACCTTTATTAAAGGGAAATATTTTTCACCTTCTTTTGGCGGGCGAACATGCCCTAAAACAGTATCACCAGTTTTTAAACCAAACAATCTAATTTGAGATTGAGATACATAAATATCATCTGGTGATGATAAATAGTTGTAATCTGATGAGCGTAAGAAACCATAACCATCTTGCATGATGTCTAAAACACCTTCACTTTCTATAATCGCATCAAATTCAAAATCTGGTTCACGATAACGGTTTCTGTTATCTTTATTACCTGTATCAACATTACCGTTTTTCTGGTTTTTATGTTGGTTTTTATTTTGATTATTATTCCTCGGGTTTGGTTTTGGCTGGCTATCCTTTTGTGGCCTAGGTTTTGGCGTATGTACAGGTTTAGGAGCCGTTTTAGTTTCTTTTTGTGCTACTACCGCAGGCTCTTTTGTAGCTTCTGCTGTTTCTTCTGTAACAATTTTTTCTTCTGTAACTGCTTTTTCTTCAGTTTTTGCAGGAGCTGTATTTCTAACAGGTTTTTGAACACGTTGTCTAGGTTTTCTAGGCTCGGGTTTCGATTCTGTTTTTGTTTCTGTAGATTCTAAAGGAGCTACAACAGCTTTTACTGCTTTAGGATCTGCAGCTTGTTGATCTAGTATTTGGTAAACTAAATCTAATTTTTTTAATGAACGATATTTTGGGACGTTCAATTTTTTTGCAATCTCTTGTAAGTCAGAGAGTTTTTTTTCTTTTAGTTGTGAAATTTCAAACATTGATGTTTAATTGAATATTTTATTTTGAATACAAACTTGAGTTATTCTGAAAATAATGATTTTTATTCTGAAGATTAACCGCTTGTTCTTGCGATTGTTGAGAATTATTACTGCAATTATACAACTTTATTTTAATTTTTAGCATTAATTCTATTATTTTTGCGGTCTAGTTTTTAAATTTTATGCTACAACGTATACAAACTATCTACCTTTTATGTGCTGCTGGAGTGTCAGCAGGACTTATTTTTGTATTCCATTTATGGGTTACTAATGAAGGTGAAAATGTATTTGCAAAAGACGATATACTATACTTAAGTTTATTTTTAGGTTCGGCTTTATTATCTTTAGTGGCGATTTTTATGTATAAAAATAGGAAGGCTCAATTTGTTTTGGGACGACTTAACATCATATTAAACTTTTTTTTACTAGGATTTTTCGTGTATCAATCGCTAAATGTATCTGGAGAAACGGCGGTTTCTGAGAAAGGTATTGGGATGCTTCTCCCTATTGTTTCTATCGTGTTATTGGCATTAGCCAATAAGGCCATCAAGAAGGATGAAGATCTTGTAAAATCTGTTGATAGATTGCGGTAAACCTAACATCTTAGTAGTATTAGTGCGAGAAAAACCCAAAGTGAAAGCTTTGGGTTTTTTATTGTTTATTAAGGAAAATAAAAAAGCCTAGAGTTTATCTAGGCTTTTTTGTATTTAATAAAAATAATAATTTCTATTTTATTTCAACAAGTTCTAAATCAAAAGTTAAATCATGTCCTGCTAATGGGTGGTTAGCATCAACAATAATATGATCTTCCTTAACTTCTGCAATACGAAATTGTACTTCTCTTCCATCAGCGTCTTTCGAAGCTAGTCCCATACCAACCTCTGGAGCCATATCTTGCGGAAGCTGCTCTTTTTTTACATCATAAAATAATTCTTGTTGCACGTCACCATAGGCTTCAGCAACAGGAATATTAATTGTTTTTTTCTCGTTCAATTCCATAGTCATAATACCTTTTTCAAAACCAGGAATAAGCATCCCTTGACCTAGAGTAACTTCTAACGGCTCTCTGTCTACCGAGCTATCAAAAACTTGACCATTGCTTAATTTTCCTGTGTAATGAACTTTTACTGTATCATTCTCTTTTACTTGACTCATAAATAATAATGTTTACTGTTTTTTAATAAGGTGCAAATTTACAATTTATAAGGCAAAAAGCGGGTGCTTTTTTGTATCACTTCAATTGATTACGAATTTTTTAACAGAATTATAACAAGGTTTTGGGCGTTACCCAGAAAAAGGGTCGGGCTTTCCGCTATATCTTTTTTAAACGTTATCGCGACTACTAAGTAATTGGCTATCTGTTTATTATTTACTAGAAAACTAATTTAGTGTTAGTTAATTTTAAAAAAGGATGCCGCTACAATCCCTAACGCATCTGCCTACTATGTAAAGTAATAACTATAGGTAGCATAACTATTTATTTTGAAATTACCGTTAGGAAATTGTTTTTAGGGATGTCTTTCAGGAAACTCAATAACTTCCAAATTATCAATTTTACTACCATCAATAGTAAAGCGGAGCATAGTTCGGGTTTTATGAAAACCATGTTTACCAACAGCACCAGGATTCATGTGTAGTAAGTTCAATTTTTTATCTGGCATCACTTTTAATATGTGCGAATGCCCACAAATAAATAATCTAGGAGGGTTTTGTTTAATTTCATCTATCACTCTCATATTATATTTAGGAGGATAACCACCAATGTGGGTTATCCAAACATCAACACCTTCACACATAAAACGATTATGTTCTGGGAATTCTAACCGCACTTGTGCATCATCAATATTACCATAAACACCGCGTAAAGGTTTTAAAGCTTTTATAGCATCGGTAACGTTTAAATCGCCAATATCTCCAGCATGCCAAACTTCATCGGCTTGTTTTACGTACTTTAAAATGTCGTTGTCTATATAACTATGCGTATCAGAGAGGAGTAATATTTTTGTCATGTATTATATAACGGTTCGTTTAAGAATAGTGCGGTTTTGTGTGCGAGGATTTTTTGAAGGAAAATCGAGAAGCTAACAAAAGCGCAAAAAACTCTTGATTAAGCGCTAAACTAAGCATTATTTTATACAACTTAAGTTTGTATTTCATTACCAATATTCAAAGATTCGAGATATTTTTCCGCCCCTAAATTCAAAGAGTGTCATTTCCGGTTCTCCATCTTTGATTTTACTATCTTTTTTTTCTACAAAACTTTTTTGCACAACGACAGCGTTCAATCCTACAATTTTGTTTAGTATTTTAATATCCGTGATTTTTCCATCATAACCTCCGTTTTTTTGATTTCGGACATATCCGTTATACAAATCCTCTCTAGTGTATATTCCGCCATATTTTGGATGAACATATGTAAAGTCGTCCGTAAAAAGTTCAAAAGCGTTGTCGATGTCGTTTACTGTGGAATTTTCTTGAAATATTTTAAGGTTTAAATCATAATATTTATAGACAATCGTTTCCAAAGAATCCTTATGTGCTTTTGTGGCGTCCTGCGCAATAATTTTATTTGTTGTCAACAGAATTAAGAAAATAGAAACCAATATTTTCAGATGTGTTTTCATATGTGATTTTAGCGGTTTTAAATTGTACCTAAATGTAATGTAAGTTTGTAAAGTTAAGGTATGTTGGTAAAGTTATAGATAATTGTTTTAATCTGTTATAAATGGATGATGAACAATTCTTTCTTGATTTGTCAGAAAAATTGCTAACTTCGTTTAACAACCGATAAGTGCATTGAAACAGAACTTTATCTTTGCATTATAGGTAATTTAATTAAAAGCAATCAAATAACTAATGTTCACCTTTAATTTTAAAGTTTTTGCAAATCACTTAGACATTGAATTCCCAACACATAAAGGTATTCCAAATAAAAGCCCTGTTCATATATTCTATTCTGAAAAGTCAGATTTGAGTAAACATGAAATTCTTAAAAGATTCTATAAAATATTACAAAAAGCCGAAATATCTTATTTGCGACCAATAAGAAATATTACTGGAGAATGGATTTTTGACCTAAAAGAGTTTAGGCATAATTTTGATTGTCTAAAAGATGTTGATTATTTGAAAGGTGCTATTACTATTGAGCCTGAATATATTAGAAAAATACATAATATAGATTCTTATGATGAAAATTTAAGCGATGAAACCACAATTAAGTTTTCAGTTTATGAAGAGGATTTAAAATTCCTCAAAGGAAATCATGTAACAATATCTGACGAATTAACGCTGTCTTTAAAACGTTTTATTAAAGACTTTCCAGAACCTGAAAAATGTGGCTTTTTAATGATGAAGTTTGAAGATTCAAAAATGCAATTGGAAATTATTGATGTTCTAAAAAGTCATTTAATAGAAAAAGGAATAATGCTTCTTCGAGCAGATGACAAATGGTACGCAGATGATTTGTTTGAAAATATTAAAACGTATATGCAAGGTTGTTCTTTTGGAATTGCTCTATTCGATAGAATAAATACAGAAGAATTTAATCCCAATGTCTCTTTAGAAATAGGTTATATGATGGCATTAAGCAAACCTGTTTTACTTTTAAAAGACAAAAATTTAAAATCATTGCAAACTGATTTAGTAGGAAAGTTATATCATCAATTTGATTTTCAAAACCCTGAAAAAACCATTCCAATTGTTATAGATAAATGGTTAAACGATAAAGAAATCTATTAAAAACTAATGCCAATACAGTATATGAAAAAATTGCTAATTTTAGCTAAACCAATGTTAGTTGCTAGTTTTCTAGGTTCTGATTTTCCTACGGAAAATCCTCGCACACAAAACCGCACTATTCTTATAGATAAACGTTGTAGCTAATGTGAAATGATTAAATTAAGAGATGATAAATATTATATTAGTGTAGACTCAAGATTAGTTTTCAAAGAAAAACTTGATTATTTGCTCGATGTAATTAAAAATATATCAAATAATCATTTAGAAAGTGAAGAAGATTTAGAAACAAAATTTTGGATTGAAAACGGAATTGAAGATGCAACTGACTTAAGCTCTGAAGACTTTAAATATTACCAAGATAATCTATTAGCTTATCTAGAAAAACACAAACACTTCCCACAGATTCAGTTTAAATCTTTGATTGTGAGCATATATTCTGTGTTAGAAACATTTTTAAACGAATTAACAATATCAACAGAGAAAGAAATCCCAAGAAAAATTAAATATAAAAACTTAAGAACAGTAGGCTCTGAAATAGAAAATTATTTAAATTTTTTCTCTTTAGTTTATAGTATTAATTTCAGTGAAATGAAAGAAATTCTAGCCAAACTAAAGTCCTTTGCTGATATTCGGAATAACATTGTCCATAAAAACGGAAACATTATTGCTGATGAACAAGGAAGAAAAAACCGAATTAAAAAAAGTATCGAAAAAAACAAGAATATTAAAATTAAGGAAAACGGTCAATTGTTCATTATGAATGACAAATTTCTTATTCAACTAATAAACCTTGTTAATGAATTTGGTTTAAAATTTTATGAAATATTCGAAATAGAAAAATAAGTACTAGCTATACAAGGTGTGTAATTAATTGGTTATAAACTATTTACGAAAATATGTAAGGATTTTCTATTCGGTTTTTATTTGCTAAATTAGTTGCTTAACTATGCAACTTTCCACACACGTAATATTAAAAGCCCACTCCAAAAAGAAAACAACTTTCAATTTAAAAACAAAAGTTAGCAAACACCTGCGTTAGGGATTGCAGTGGCATCCTTTTTTGAGGCACGAGAAAAAGATATAACGCAAAGCCCGACCTTTAGGTAACGCCCAAATACATTTTTTAATATATAATTAAGATTATGGTGTTCGCATAAATACCAAAACTATCTATCTTTGTTGTTTCACAAAAGTATTAAAACAGATTGAGGTATTTTTTAGAACTTTCTTATAATGGCACTAGTTATCATGGTTGGCAAAATCAACCTAATGCGGTATCTGTTCAAGAAGTTATAGAAAGCGCATTGTCAACTTTATTGAATGAAAAAATAAGCATTATGGGAGCTGGACGTACCGATGCGGGTGTGCATGCTAAACAAATGTTTGCTCATTTTGATACCGATGTTACTTTTACTAATGTGGATTTAATTTTTAAACTCAATTCATTTTTACCAAAAGATATTGCTATTCATAATATTTTTAAAGTGAATCCAGAAGCACATACCCGTTTTAATGCTTTAAGCAGAACTTATTTATATAGGCTAACGTTAAAAAAGAATGTATTTACTTTTGATAATGCTTATTATGTAAAGCAAGATTTAGATTTGGTTAAGATGAATGAGGCTTCAAAAATATTATTTGAGTATAAAGATTTTCAATGCTTTTCAAAAAGTAAAACCGATGTAAAAACGTATAATTGTGATATTATGAAAGCGGAATGGTTTTTAGAAAATGATGAGCTTCATTTTGTTATAAAAGCAAATAGGTTTTTAAGAAACATGGTAAGAGCCATTGTTGGTACCATGATTAATATTGGATTAGGCAAATTGAGTATTGATGAATTACATACTATAATTCAATCTAAAAATAGGAGTGAAGCGGGCTTTTCTGTTCCTGCACATGCCTTATATTTAACTAACATAGAATATCCTGAGGATATAAAAATATAGATGAGTAAAACAAAAGAAAATAATTTCGATTTTAACCTTTTTAAGCGCCTTTTTCAATATATAAAGCCTTACAAAACTATTTTTTTTAGTCTTATAGCACTAGTTGTGTTATTGGCGGGATTAAGTGCTGCTACACCTTACTTAACACAATATGCTATTGATGATAGTATAACGAATAAAGAACAAAAAGGTTTTTTATTTTATGTGATACTTATGTTTGTGGTTTTAATTCTTCAAACCGTATTTCAGTTACTATTTACCTATTATGCGGCATGGTTAGGACAGAATTTAGTCATGGATATTCGTGTTAAATTATTTGACCATTTACTTCGTTTTAAAATGAAGTATTATGATAATTCATCGGTAGGTGTTTTAATTACACGAGCAGTAACCGATATGGAACGTATTGCTGATATTTTTGGTGAAGGTTTATTCATGATTTTTAAAGATTTACTTACCATGACGGTTGTTTTTGGCGTTATGTTTTTTACCAATGTAAAACTTAGCTTGATTGTATTATTAATGCTTCCATTGTTATTATACGCGACAAGAATTTTTCAAAAATATATGAAAAAGGCTTTTGAGGAAGTACGAACAGAAGTATCAAATTTAAACTCATTTGTTCAAGAGCGTTTAACAGGAATGAAAATATTGCAATTGTTTACTCGCGAAACTATTGAATATAAAAACTTTAAAAATATAAATGAACGCCATAAAAAAGGATGGCTTAAAACGGTTTGGTATAACTCTATTTTCTTTCCGCTAGCAGATTTAGTGTCATCAATAAGTATCGGTTTGGTAGCTTGGTATGGTGGTTTGCACGTGGTTTTAGATGATAATGTTACACAAGGTATTTTAGTAGCGTTTATTATGTATATTCCTATGTTATATAGGCCACTTCGCCAAATTGCAGATAGGTTTAATGCTCTACAAATGGGTATGGTTGCTGCAAATAGAGTTTTTAAGGTTTTAGATACGACGTCTCAAATTGATGATGCAGGTACAAATGTTGCTACTTCGTTTAAAGGCAGTATTAAATTTGATAATGTACACTTTAGTTATGTAGAAGATGAAGAGGTTTTAAGAGGTATTTCTTTTGATGTAAATGAAGGTGAAACTATTGCTATTGTTGGTGCTACAGGTGCAGGGAAATCTACTATTATTAATTTACTTAATCGTTTTTATGAAATTAAAGATGGTGTTATCTTGGTTGATGATATAAATATTAAAGATTTTACTTTAGCATCCTTAAGAACTCAAATTGCTGTTGTACTGCAAGATGTGTTTTTATTTGCCGATACCATTTTAAAAAATATTACGCTAGAACATCCTTCAATTACAGAAGAAGATGTAAAGCAAGCAGCAAAAGATATTGGTATACATGATTTTATAATGAGCTTACCAAATGGATATAATTATAACGTTAAAGAACGTGGTGTGATGCTGTCTTCTGGTCAGCGTCAACTTATTTCATTTTTAAGAGCTTATGTAACAAACCCAAGTATTTTAGTTTTAGATGAGGCGACATCTTCTATCGATTCGTATTCTGAACAACTTATTCAAAATGCAACAGATAAAATAACTAAAGGAAGAACTTCAATTGTAATTGCACATAGGTTAGCAACCATTAAAAAAGCAGATAAAATAATAGTTATGGATGCTGGTGAAATTGTAGAACAAGGCACTCATAAAGAATTACTCAAAAAAGAAAATGGGTATTATAAAAACTTATACGAAGTGCAGTTTTTACAGAATGAAGTTGCTTAAATTTCCTGTTTAGAAACCTTTTTAATCTATCCTTTTTTTATTGCTATTATTATACCAATAATAGCTACTAAAATTATGAGTGCTAAAAAAAAAGCAAGAATAATTAACATAACAAGTAAAAAAACACCAAGTGTATCTAAAAATTTTGTGTTAAAGATTCGTTTTAAAACATAAAAAAAATAAGCAAAAGTTAATAGTGTTATTATACTTGTAATTAACATGAAACTTACTCCAAAACATAAGAAAATAATAGTGAATACTGCAGAAATTATAATAATTTGAGCAGAATAGTAGAGGTTAAGTACAACATGCTCTGTAAAGTTAAACTTTCTGTAGCCAGTTATAAAATAAGCTATCCATGTTGCTATTGCCGAAAATGGAACAGTTAAAATATAAATTAAACTTTGGTAATTATTAATTTGTGCGTAATCGAAATTTGATGGCGAAAAAGGATTGTTTTCTTGATGCTCAAATTTTGAAAAAGCATCACCATAAATTTCGTCAAGACCTATAGCGTCATTAAAAAAATTATTCATTAAAAATATTTGAAAACCTACTAATGTTAGAGATATAGCAAAATATTGAATAACATTAATATACTTTTTTCTGGTTCCATTTATAAAGCTAAGTATTACTTCTTCAGGTTTGGTGAATAGAAATAAAAAGGTTTTAATAAATTTATTATCGTAGTTTAAAAACTGGTTGTTAATGTCTTCAAAAATGTTTTTAAGAGTAAGCCTGTTGTTTATCACTTTAGCACCACACTCAAAACAGTATTTTTGAGTGTTTTGTAAATCAGTATTACAATTTTTACATAGCATTAACTTAAATCTTTTTTAATCATTAAATTAAGTTGGTTTGAGTCTTCAAACACTACAAATTCCCCATCTTTAAAATAGGAAATATGACCAGTTTCCTCACTAACCACAAGTGCTAAAGCATCAGTTTTTTCACTTACACCAATGGCAGCTCTGTGTCTTAATCCAAAACGTTGTGGTATATTTTTTTCGTTATTTACAGGAAGAATAACTCGGGTTGCTTTTACTGTGTTGTTATTAATTATTATGGCGCCATCATGTAGCGGGCTATTTTTAAAAAAGATACTTTCTATAATAGGTTGCGTTACTTTTATATTCATTTCATCACCAGACGATGATAAAAAATCAAGATTGTTATTGCGCTCAAAAACAATTAATGCTCCGGTTTTAGACATGCTCATTTTATTACACGCCGAAATAATAGCATCAACATCTGTGTTATTAGTAGTTTCAGTTTTTAAAAAACTAAAAGGTTTTAAAAATTTACGACGTCTATTAAAATTGGTTGAGCCAACCATGAGTAGAAATTTCCTTATTTCTGGTTGAAAAACGACTATTAAAGCTATAATTCCCACTTTCATAAAACCACCAAAAATACCTGTAAGGAGTTCCATGTTAAGAAATTCTGTGAGTTTCCAAACAAGGTAAATAATAATAATTCCTATAAAAATGTTTATAGCTACGGTACCTTTAACAAGTTTGTATATGTAGTAGAGTAGGAGCGCTACTAGAATAACATCTATAACATCTACAACAGAGAATTTTAAAAGGTCTTTAAAAATTTCCAAAGGTTAGTGGTTTTGGTAAATTTAGTAAAATATGGTTAATTATAAATGAATTCGTCTTTTAGTATTGAAATACTTTCTGTAGGTATTTTTGATAACTGAGATTTTACTTTAATATATGTTTGGAACGTTGAGGTTTCTCTAAATTCTAAAATAATTTCAACTTCTTCGTTTATATCTTTCAAAATTTGTTTGATCGTATTTAACAATTCTGTTTCGCTTGTTGTTATTGAAGTTATATTATCAATAAAAAAGTGAATTTCTATTTTTTCTGAAGAGCTGCAAATAATATTTACTCTTTTCGTAGTTGGAATATGAGAAGTTTTTGAAAGATAATTAAAAGAAAACCCTTCATGATAAACAACATCTGTAAACTCAATAAATCCTAAATTACTTCTGCTAGTATCGTTACAAGTAAAATAGTTTTTAGCATTTTCGTTTTTATGACTAGAGTTTTTCTTTTTGTCTTGTAAAAATTTAATATGAGGAATCACTTGTTTTAGTGTTAGTCTTTTATCAACATTCACTAACCAATTGGTCGTACTAATTAGGTTTTTTCTATTGAGTTCGACACTATCTTTTTTGGTTTCATCATAAAATAAATAAGCAGCAGATACATCGTTTATTTCTGTAATTTCAGAATGATTTATTTCAGGCAGTTGAATAGTTTTTTCATTTCCACAAGAGAAAATAATGAGTAATAATCCTAATAATATAAATCTCATTTTAAGCATTTAAGGATTCAACTAACTTAATACATTCCATAGCTTCTTTAACATCATGAACTCGCAAAATACCGGCACCTTTTTGCAATGCTACAGTATTTAAAACTGATGTTCCATTTAACGCTTCTTTAGCTGAGGTTTCTAAAATTTTGTAAATCATAGATTTTCTTGAAACACCAACCAATAAAGGTTTTTCAATTATTTTAAATAGTTCAAGCTTGTTTAATAGTTCAAAATTCTGCTCCACAGTTTTTGCAAATCCAAAACCAGGGTCAATAATAATATCTATAATACCTAAGGCCTTTGCAGCTGCAATGCGTTCAGAAAAATAGAAGAGAATATCTTTTACTAAATTATCATAATTAGTTTGTTTTTGCATGGTTTTAGGGTTGCCACGCATATGCATCATAATATAAGGAACATGCAAATTAGCAATGGTTTGCAACATGTTATCATCTAATTTTCCAGCAGAAATATCATTTATTAAAGCAGCTCCAGCTTCAATACTTTGCTTTGCTACTTTACTTCTAAAAGTATCAATAGAAATTAATGCCTCAGGGAATTCGGTTAAAATTAAATTTACAATTGGTATTATGCGTTTTAATTCTTCTTCTTCACTTACGTAGTCTGCATTAGGACGCGAACTATAGGCGCCAACATCAATAAAAGTAGCACCTTCATTAAGCATTTGTTCAACATGAATAAGAATATCTTTTTCATTTTTATGAGTTCCGCCGTCGTAAAAAGAATCGGGAGTGATGTTTAAAATTCCCATTACTTTAGGTGATGATAAATCTATAAGATGTCCTTTACAATTAATAGTCATTCATACAGTTTTGAAAGGTGTTGGTACATAGTTTAAAACTTTAAACCATAAACCTTGAAGGTTTTAATTATTTATGCGAAATTTACGCAAAATTCAATTTATTCATGCAAGATACTTCAAAACAATACGATGCCGTAATAGATACATGCAAAAGTTTATTTGTTAAAAAAATGAGTGATTACGGTAGCGCTTGGAGAATATTGCGTTTACCATCTCTTACCGATCAAATTTTTATAAAAGCACAACGTATTCGAGGTCTTCAACAAAATGATGTTAGAAAAGTTGATGAAGGTGAAGTTAGCGAGTTTATTGGTATAATTAATTATTCTGTAATGGCTTTAATTCAGTTAGAAAAAGGTGTTGTAGAACAACCAGATTTATCTACAGAAGAAGCCACAGAGTTATACGAAAAACATGTAGCGATTACCAAAAAATTGATGGAAGATAAAAACCACGATTATGGAGAAGCGTGGCGCGATATGCGAGTAAGTAGCTTAACCGATTTAATTTTGCAAAAGTTACTGAGAGTTAAACAAATTGAAGATAATAAAGGCAAAACTTTAGTTAGCGAAGGTATAGATGCTAATTATCAAGACATGGTAAATTATGCGGTTTTTGCTTTAATTCATTTAAATAATTAGTATGAAGTTTTTAGTAGCTATATCAAGAATATTTGTAGGCGTTTTATTTATTATTTCAGGGTTAATTAAGCTAAACGATCCTTTAGGATTTTCGTATAAACTGCAAGAATATTTTAGTCAAGATGTATTAAATATCCCTTTTTTAGAACCCTATGCTTTAGGTATTTCGGTTTTAGTGGTTGTATTTGAAGTTGTTTTAGGCGTGTTTTTACTTATAGGTTACAAACCTAAATTTACTGTTTGGAGTTTATTAGCAATGATTGTGTTTTTTACGTTTTTAACTTTTTATTCTGCATATTTCGATAAAGTAAAAGATTGCGGTTGTTTTGGTGATGCTTTAAAATTAACACCTTGGGAAAGCTTTACAAAAGATGTCGTGTTGCTGTTTTTTATTCTTATTTTATTCATAGGAGTCAAACATATAAAACCACTTTTTAGCAAGTTGCCAATAACAATTTTAGCCTTATTAAGTTTTGTGTTTAGTTTATGGTTTGGTTATCATGTGCTTATGCATTTGCCATCAAAAGATTTTAGAGCTTATAAAATAGGAGCCAATATTTCTGAAGGAATGGCTATGCCTGAAGATGCACCAAAGGCAGTTATAGAATATTCTTGGAAGTTTAATGTAAACGGAGAAGAAAAAATTATTACAACAAATGGCTCATATCCTTCTGTAGATGGCGATTTTATAAGCGTTGATACCAAAGTTATTGAAGAAGGTTATCATCCACCTATTTACGATTTTTCTATAGAAACAGAAGATGATGATTTAACTGAGTATTATTTAAATGAAGAGAACCTAATTGTAGTTGTTTCTTATAGTTTAGAAAAAATTGAAAGAGATGGTGCTTTAAAATTAAAAGCATTACAAGATGAAGCTCAAAAAAATGGTTATAAAATTATTGGTTTAACAGCATCTGGTGAAGAAGCAAAAAAACGTATTAATAAAGCTTATAATTTAGACTTTAATTGGTATTTATGTGATGAAAAAGCTCTTAAAACAGTAGTGCGATCTAATCCTGGGGTTTTAGAATTAGATAAAGGTACAGTAAAACAAAAAGTACACTGGAATGATATTGATGATTTAGAGTTGCCAAAGGTTGAGCGTAAACCAGATTTAAAAAATGATTTAACAAACTCAGGGTATTTTATAAATGGAAAACCGTCATCAAAAATAGAAGTCGATACGCTAAACATTTTGAAGATTGCTGGAGTTAATATTGTAAAAGATTCTACTCAATTAAAAGCATTAAATAATAAATACAGTATCTCATTTAAGAATATTATAGAAGTTACCCTAAAACCAGAAAACTGATTAGTTACCTACTAAATAAAATCACTTACGCAATACTTACATTATTTGGAGTAGTAACTGTTATATTCTTATTATTTAACGTACTTCCCGGAGATCCTGCCCAAATGATGCTTGGGCAAAATGAAGATAGCGAACAATTAGCGCTTATTAAACAGAAATATGGATTTGATAAATCTGTTTCTACTCAGTATTTCTATTACATAAATGATTTGTCACCTATTTCATTTCATTCAAAAAACACAAAAGATTACACCTTTTTAAGGGAAGGGAAATATACTGCAGCAAAACTTTTTTCAGTAGGTAATACTACAGTTGTTTTAAAGTACCCATATTTACGTGAATCTTTTACCAAACAAGGTAAAAAAGTAAGTCAGGTTTTAAGTGAAACACTTCCAAATACTTTTGTATTGGCGGTTTCCGCTATATTTATTGCTATTGTTTTAGGAGTACTTTTGGGTATTGTTTCAGCATTATATAAAGATAGATGGTTAGATAAAGCTATTCAAATATTTAGCACTTTTGGTATGAGTATTCCATCCTTTTTTAGTGCTATTTTATTCGCGTGGTTCTTTGGTTTTGTATTGCATGAATATACCCATTTAGAAATGACGGGAAGCCTCTACGAACTTGACGATTTTGGAGAAGCCATGCATATTAAATGGAAAAACTTAATATTACCAGCCGTTGTTTTAGGTAGCCGTCCATTGGCAGTGGTTATTCAACTTATGCGAAATTCATTATTAGAAGTTTTTAATCAAGATTATATAAGAACAGCAAGAGCTAAAGGTTTAAGCGAGTTTCAAATAATTAAAAAACACGCTGTTAAAAATGCATTAAATCCTGTGGTAACTGCAATATCAGGCTGGTTCGCATCTATGCTAGCAGGAGCCGTTTTTGTAGAATATATTTTTGGTTGGAATGGATTAGGAAAAGAAATAGTAAATGCTTTAAATACCTTAGATTTACCAGTAATTATGGGTTCTGTTTTAATTATCGCCTTATTATTTATAATTATCAATATTTTTGTTGATGTTATCTATGTTTGGTTAGACCCTAAAGTGAAGCTTGAATAATTTACATGAAAAAAATGAATTACTTAATCATACTATTAATAAGTGTTTTTAGTTGCAATACTGAAACACCAACACAGTTTTCAGAAGACGCATTAAATGATACCTTTGTAACTTTAGAAGGTAATTCAGTTTCTTTTAAAGATATTTTAAAAGAAAATAAAGGTCAAACTTTAGTTATTGATATTTGGGCATCTTGGTGTAGTGATTGTATAAAAGGTATTCCAAAAGTAAAAGATTTACAAAATGAGTACAAGGATGTCAAGTATATTTTTTTATCATTAGATAAAAAACAAGAAGCTTGGAAAAAAGGCATCAAAAAATATAATGTAGAAGGAGAGCATTATTTTATGCAATCTGGTTGGGATGGAGCATTTGGGAAGTTTGTTAATTTAAACTGGATTCCTCGATACATGGTTGTAGACAAAGAAGGTACTATAAAACTATTTAAGGCTGTTAAAGCAGACGACAAAAGAATTAAAAAACATTTATAAATAATTAATAAAATCCCTTTTCCAAATAGGGTAAATCAAAAATGAGAAAAAACATCGTAGCCGGAAACTGGAAAATGAATAACGATTTAGCGCAAACTGAAACGTTAATTACAAGTTTAAAATCGCAAACTAAAACAACAGAAGCAGAAGTTATGATTGCTCCAACAGCAACAAACTTATGGCAAGCCTATAATAGCTTAAAAGATTCAGAAATCGAAGTAATAGCACAAAATATGCATTTTGCAGAAAGTGGTGCATATACAGGTGAAATAAGTGCAAGCATGTTAAAAAGTGTAGGTGTAACAACAGTTATTTTGGGACACAGTGAGCGTCGTGAATATTTTAATGAAACCGACGAATTACTTGCTAAAAAAGTTGATGCAGCTTTAGCTAATAAAATGCGCGTTATTTTTTGTTTTGGAGAAGAGTTAGCCGATAGAAAATCTGGTAACCATGAAAACATTGTTGAAAGTCAAATTAAAAATGCTTTATTTCATTTAAGTGCGTGGGATTATAAAAGTGTTGTGTTAGCTTATGAGCCTGTTTGGGCAATTGGTACAGGTGAAACAGCAAGTCCAGAGCAAGCACAAGAAATGCATGCGTTTATTAGAAAAACATTAGCAGACCAATACGGTTATGAAGTTGCTAACAGTGTATCTATCTTATATGGTGGAAGTGTAAAACCAGCCAATGCACAAGAAATTTTTTCAAAACCAGATGTAGATGGTGGTTTAATAGGTGGAGCAGCACTTAATGCAGAAGATTTCTTTGCAATTGTAAATGCGTTTTAATTTAAAATAAATATGGGCGTTACCCACGCTTTTACGTGGGTCGCGCTTTTCGCTATATCTTTTTATCGTACCTCAAAAAAGGATGTCGCTTCAATCGCTAACGCGGTATATCCGCTAAATTATTTTTTAAACAAATGTCTAATATTATTTATTTAGGTTATTATTTTAAAGTAGAGCCATTACAACCAGCAGTAGAAATTCTTATAGCAGAATTAGGTTATGCAGGCTTTGAAAGTTTTGTGGAAACAGATGAAGGTGTTACGGCGTACATTCAAAAGGAGGAGTGGAACGATGCTATTCTAGACGATATTTATATTTTAAATTCAGATGAATTTGAAATAACTTATACTTTTGATGAAATTGAGCAAGTCAATTGGAATGCCGAGTGGGAAAAGAATTTTAATCCAATAATTGTTGATGATGTGTGTGCTGTTAGAGCACCTTTTCATGAAAAATTTGATACTAAATATGATATCGTAATAGAACCAAAAATGAGTTTTGGTACAGGGCATCATGAAACAACACACATGATGATTCAGCATATTTTAAAGAACGATTTTACAAATAAATCTGTTTTAGATATGGGATGTGGTACCGGAGTTCTTGCAATTCTTACAGAAATGAAAGGCGCAAAACCTATTGATGCAGTAGATTATGATAATTGGTGTTACCTAAATAGTTTAGAGAATGTAGAGCGTAATAATTGTGGGCATATAACTGTTATTGAAGGAGATGCATCTGTTTTAAAAAACAAAAAATACGATGTAATTATAGCTAATATAAATCGTAATATTTTATTACAAGACATGAAAACCTATGTGTCATGTCTTAACAAAAATGGAATGTTGTTTTTAAGTGGGTTTTATAATGATGATGTTTCTATAATTCAAGCTGAATGTGAAAAGCATATGTTAAAGTTTGAAGAAAAGTTTGAAAGAAACAATTGGGTTTCGCTAAAATTTTTAAATTAGTACTATAATTAATCCTTCAAGATTATTAGAATATGAGTACAAAAGAAAAAGTATCAGAAGAATTATTGTTAGAAGAAAAGGTTTCAACACAAAATGAAATTGTATTACATAATGATGAAGTTAATACTTTTGATCATGTAATAGAAACTCTTATTTATGCATGCGATCACACTTCAGAACAAGCAGAACAATGCTCGCTAATCGTTCACTATAAGGGGAAATGTACTGTTAAAACAGGCTTGTATGACGATTTAAAACCACGCTGTTCTATGCTTCTAGAAGCTGGTTTAAGTGCAGAAATAGTATAATATAACTAATTATTTAATCTGCCTAAAGCACAACTTACAAGTGATTTCGCTTTAGTTGTTAAAGCATACTTATCTCCAATAACTGGATATCCTAATTTTGTTAAAGTAGTTTTTGTGTTTAACAAATCATCTTCATTTATGTAACTAAAAGAGACTGTATCATTTTCATTATCAACAGTAACATCACTAATGTTTTCTGAATCAGATAATTTATTAGTGATGATATTTGCACATCCACCACATTTTAGGTTTTGTATTTTTAAAATAGTTTTCATATTAACTTCTTTATAAAGTTGAAGGGCAAACAAAATCAGTAGTTGGTAAATCCGTATTTTTTATAGCTCCAAAACCACCAGCAATGTCTGTTAAATTGTTAAATCCGCGAGCTTTTAAAATAGAAGCAGCAATAATAGAACGATACCCACCAGCACAATGCACATAATAGTTTTTGTCTTTGCTAATCGCATTCATATTATCGTTAATATAATCTAAAGCAAAATGTTGCACATGATTACCTTGTAAATGTTCAGATTGGTATTCACCATCCTTTCTAACATCTAAAACATTAGTGGTTTCATTTTTATATTGTTTAGAAAATTCATCAACAGTTATAGAATCAATAGTTTCAATATCTTTACCAGAAGCTTTCCAAGATTCAATTCCGCCTTTTAAATAGCCAAGTGTATTATCATAACCAACGCGAGATAATCTGGTAACTGTTTCTTTTTCTTTACCTTCTGGAGTAACTAGTAAAATAGGTTGTTTTAAATCGGTAATTAAAGCGCCAACCCAAGGCGCAAAACCACCATGAATTCCTATAAAAATTGAATTTGGAATATGACCCTTTACAAAATCTTTTTCATGTCTAACATCTAAAACTAAAGCATCTTCTTGATTAGCAATAGCTTCAAATTCTTCAGGATTTAATGCGTTATCTCCTTTTTTTAATACAGTTTCAAATTCATCATAACCAGATTTATTCATCATGGCATTTTTAGCAAAATATTGTGGTGGTGGAGCTATGCCGTCTAATACCTCTTCAACAAATTCATCTCGAGTCATATCTGCTCTAAGTGCATAATTTGTTTTCTTTTGATCTCCTAAAACACCAATGGTTTCTTTACTTAAATTTTTTCCGCATGCAGAACCTGCTCCATGTGCAGGATACACAATAACATCATCTGGTAAAGGCATAATTTTATTACGTAAAGAGTCAAAAAGCATACTTGCTAAGTCTTCTTTTGTTAAATCGGATTTTATAGCTAAATCAGGTCTTCCAACGTCTCCCAAAAATAGGGTGTCACCAGAAAAAATAGCATGTTCTTTACCAGTTTCATCAAATAAAAGATAGGTTGAAGATTCTAACGTATGTCCAGGTGTGTGTAATACTTTAATAGTAACATGGCCTAATTTAAATACTTCATTATCTTTCGCAGAATGAATATCATAATTCGTTTCAGCTCCAGGACCATAAACAATAGTTGCGCCTGTTTTTTTTGCTAAATCTACATGACCAGAAACAAAATCTGCATGAAAATGTGTTTCGAAAATATATTTAATTTTTGCATTTTCTTTATTAGCCTTATCTACATATTGTTGTGTTTCGCGTAAAGGATCAATAATAGCAACTTCACCATTAGACTCTATATAATATGCACCTTGAGCTAAACAACCTGTATATATTTGTTCTATTTTCATTTTTCAATTATTTTTTCAAAAATACTAAACCTAAATGATTTGATTTGTGACTTTTGTCACATAAGACTTTACTTTAATTCTTTGTATATAATGTATACGGCCATAAGTAAAGTGAATATTCCAAAACTCTTTTTAAGTTTTTCTCCACTTATAAACTTTGATAGAAATACTCCCAAAATAATTCCAACGATAGAAATTAATGTAAAAGTTAATAAAAAT
The DNA here is from genome assembly GCF_900114265.1 of Flaviramulus basaltis. Classification (GTDB taxonomy): domain Bacteria; phylum Bacteroidota; class Bacteroidia; order Flavobacteriales; family Flavobacteriaceae; genus Flaviramulus; species Flaviramulus basaltis. Next base: position 757,962 of record NZ_FPKV01000002.1, on the reverse strand, counting down.
ACCCATTCAATTTCTAAAGTTTGAACATCTCCTGTAAAACCTATTAAAGAATTTATTGTTACTATAATTAATGACGTACCAACCGCCTTTTTCATTGGGATATTTGCCCAAAGAACAAGAGCGGGCACATATAAAAAGCCACCACCAGCACCTATAAGTCCTGTTATAGTTCCTATTGTTAAGCCTTGAATAAACGTTTTGTAATATGGTTGTATTTTAGATGTTGCTTCTTTTTCTTTACCTTTTTTAATCATTGAAAAAGATGCTAAAAGCATAATGATTGCAAAAAATATCATGATAGCCATCTCTTTGGTGAGCGTATAATTTCCAAAAGTAAAAATTGTATCTGGAATGTTAGGAACTAAATACCTTCGAGATAAATAAACAGCAATAAACGAAGGAAATGAAAAGGCTAATCCTGTTTTAAAATCAACTAAACCTTTTTTATATTTTTGAAAAGTTCCTACTAGAGAAGTGGTTCCAACTACAAATAAAGAATACGCAGTTGCTATTATAGGATTATAGCCTAATAAGTAAACTAATAGGGGTACAGTTAGTATGGAACCACCACCTCCTATGAGTCCTAAAACTAAACCTACAATAAGTGCACCAACATACCCTATTAATTGTGTGCTGTCCATATTAATGAGGGAGTTTGTTTTTTAAAACACCATAAATAAATGTGCCTAAAATAGCTGCAGCAATTACAATTAGCATACTATACACACCAGTGCCTAATAATATATACATAGGTCCGGGACAAGCACCAATAAGTGCCCAGCCTAAACCAAAAATAATTCCGCCAACAATGTATCTAATAATACCCCTATCTTTTTTTGGAACAAAAATATCTGCTCCTTTAATACTTTTAAGATGCCCTTTTTTAGAAACTTGTAAAAACAAAATTCCAGATAGTACAGCCGTTCCTATAATACCATACATATGAAAAGATTGAAACCTAAACATTTCGTATATACGATACCATGATACAGCTTCAGATTTTGTTAATACTATTCCAAAGAAAATACCAACTAATAAAAATTTGATATACTTCATATTTAAAAAATTAATGGTAAAATAAAATTAGTCATAATAAGTCCGCCAATAAAAAAACCAATAACAGCAATTAATGATGGTTTTTGCAAACTACTAAGCCCTGTAATAGCATGACCTGATGTGCAACCACCGGCGTAACGTGTCCCAAAACCAACTAGCAAGCCACCAATAATTAAAAGAAGTAATCCTTTTGTTGAGGTAATAGCTTCTAAATTATACATTTCATTAGGTACTAAAGAAGCTCCGGAATTCTCAAACCCCATGTTTTTAAGCTCTGTTACTGTAGCAGGATTTAAATCGGTTATACTATCGTTTGATAAGTATTGTGTAGCTATAAAACCGCCTATAATAGCTCCGAAGGCAACAATTAAATTCCATCTATAATCCTTAATTTTTATTTTGAAGAAATCTGAAAATTTATCGCCTCCAATAATGGTACACATGGTTCTCAAATTAGAAGACATACCAAATGTTTTACCAAAATAGAGAAGTAGTGCCATAACAATAGCAATTAGTGGACCAGACACATACCATGGCCACGGATTTAATAAGTATTCCATAAACAAATTTTTTAAAGTGCAAATGTAAAGGGAATCTAATGTAGACTTTGTAATAAATGTTACATAGATTATAAAACTTGAATTTTATTTCGACTAAGTTTTATTTTATGCTCATTTTCTAACTGCTTTAATAGTCTGGAGATAACAACTCTAGATGTGTGTAAATCTTCAGAAATATCTTGATGTTTAATATGTAGGGTTTTGGAATCGTGTAGTTTAGTTTTGTTTATTAGATATTTATATAAACGTTCATCCATTTTCATAAATGCTATGCTATCAATAGCATCAAGCATTTCATCAAAACGAGTTTGATAACTTTCTAAAATAAAATTTCTCCAACTTTCATTATTATTGAACCATTTTTGCATGTTTAGAACAGGAATCATAACTAGGCTTGAATCTTTTTCAGCAACTGCTCTAATTTTACTTTTAGTAGTTCCCATACAGCAGGTAAGTGACATAGTACAGGTTTCACCAGCTTCTAAAAAATAAATAAGTAACTCGTTGCCTTCGGCGTCCTCGCGAAGTATTTTAATATTACCTTCTAATAATAATGGAATATGATTTAAAGGTTGATTAATGTCTATAATAATATCGTCTTTTTTGAATGTTCTTATATTGCCAACTTTTTTAATTTCCTCGATAAGATTGCTATCAAAAATATGATTAAATTTTTCTTGTATCATGGTTGTAGTCATATTCAAAAGTAATGAATTAGAAATTTGAAATAAAATTTGGTAGAGTTTTAATAAAAATAGTATATTTGCAGCCACAAAAAAGGCCTCGTGGCGCAACTGAATAGCGCACTTGATTACGGCTCAAGAGGTTACTGGTTTGAATCCAGTCGAGGTCACTAGTAAAATTAAAGCTTTCAAGAAATTGAAAGCTTTTTTGTTTTATGATTTGCCTATGATTTACAAATTAAGGGTCAAAGTTTTCTTAATTAAATAATATAGAATTTCAAAAATGATATTTGTTATAAAATAAAATGGTAATTTATTTGCTATAACTTTAGCTTATATAAGCTCTTTTAACTTATTACAAGCAATTTCTGCTGTAATATCTCTTTGAGGAGATCCAAACATTTCATAACCTACCATAAATTTCTTTACGGTGGCGCTTCTTAATAATGGTGGATAAAAACTCATGTGCCAATGCCAGTGGCTATTATCTTCACCATTTGTTGGAGCTTGATGGATGCCACTAGAATAAGGAAAAGAGGTTTTAAATAATTTATCGTAAGCTTTTGTTATAGTAGAAATAGCTTCTCCAAAAAGTAATGATTCATTCTCTTTTAATTCTAATATATTTAATTGATGTCTTTTGGGAACAATCATTGTTTCAAATGGCCAAATGGCCCAATAAGGAACAAGTACAACAAAGGCATCGTTTTCAAAAATAATACGCTCTTTTTTATTTAGTTCTTGTTTAAGATAATCACCTAAAAGACTTTTTTTATTTTTAAGATAGTAATCTAATTGATGTTTGTCTTTTTTTTCAACCTCATTAGGTAAGCTTGTTTGACTCCAAATTTGACCATGCGGATGCGGATTGCTACAACCCATCACAGCGCCCTTGTTTTCAAATATTTGAACATAATTAATCAAATCATTATCAGCAAGTTCTTTATATTCTTGTTGCCATGCAAAAATGACTTTTTCAATTTCTTTTGGAGCCATATCTGCTAAACTTTTTGAATGGTCTGGGCTAAAGCAAATAACTTTACAAATTCCTTGTTCGCTTTGGGCAGAAAGTAAACCATCTTCAACTTTAAAAACTTTAGAATTAGTTTGTAACGCCGCAAAATCATTTGTAAACACAAATACATCTTTATATTTAGGGTTTATTTCACCATTAATTCTTGTGTTTCCTGCACATAAGTAACAGTTGGGGTCATGTGAAGGTCTTGTCTCATTTGAAACCGATTCGTTTTGTCCTTGCCAAGGTCGTTTAGCACGATGTGGTGATACTAAAACCCATTCTCCAGTGAGAATATTTAGACGTTTATGAGAATAATCTTGTAGATCTGTATTCATTTTTTAGTTTAATTTTTTAATTTATAATATGAGTTCCTTGGGATAGCTCAACAGAATAAATTGAACAAGTTGTGTTAAATGTTTTTTCATAAGCTTCAGAAATAAAAGTTTTAAAAGACTCTGTTTCTGTCTTCTCTATTAAATTAATAGTGCAACCTCCAAAACCACCACCCATCATTCTTGCTCCTAAAATATGACCGTTCAGTTTGGCTTGAGTTACTAAAAAATCTAATTCAACACAACTTACTTTGTATTGATTTTGTAGACCATCATGAGAAGCATAAATGAGCTCGCCTAAGGTTTTTAAATCTCCAAGTTCCATGGCTTTTGAGGCTTGAATAGCTCTATTATTCTCTTGTATAACATATAAGGCTTTTTGATAGTTTTCTGGTGTTACCTGATCTTTAATCGTTTCCAAATCGTATTCAGTAGCATCACGAAGTGCTTTTACATTAAGTAAACTAGCTATGGATTCACAAACCGAACGCCTGTCATTATATGCACTATCAGAAAGGCTATGTTTTACATTGGTATTGATTAAAATAAGTTCATGATTTTTAAAATCAATTATAAAAGGTTTTGATTTTATTGTTCTACAATCAAGTAGTAATGCATTGTTTTCTATACCAAACATACTAGCGTATTGGTCCATGATACCACACTTCACTCCAACATAATTGTGTTCTGCTTTTTGAGAAATTAAAATCATATCATGTTTTGATAATCCTAAATCAAAAAGTTCATTGAGGCCAAAAACGACACTGTTCTCTAATGCAGCGGATGAGGACATACCAGAACCAGCAGGTATATCTCCACTAAAAGCAATATTGAAATTGCCAACAACTTTATTTCTGTTCTGTATTTCGGCTACAACACCCAATACATAATTTTCCCAGCTACCTTCAGATGATGGTTTAAGTTTGTCCAATTCAAACTCTATGCTTTCGTCCATGTCAATGGCATAAGCTGTAGATTTTTGAGTCTCACTTTTATTAAATGCAGCTATGATACCTTTATTTACGGCTGCAGGAAATACAAAACCATCATTATAATCGGTATGTTCACCAATAATATTAATTCTTCCTGGAGAGAATATCATTAATGGGTTAGTGCTAAATTTATTTATAAAGCTTTCCTTTACTTTACTAATTAATGCTGTATTCATTTTAGTTGTTTGTGATTTTTATAATGAACTTCTTAGGATTAAACTATTTACATTTTCTATTTGCAATTGGTCTTTATTAAGTATCATTTTTGCTAATTGTTTTCCCATTTTGTTGAAATCTGTAGAAATTGTAGTAATACCGCCTTCAACTATTTCTTTAAGCAGAGTATCATTATAAGAAATAATTCCAATGTCTTTTGAAAGGACTAATGCTTCTTCCTTAATTTTTTTGATAATTCTTAACAAGTTTTTATCATCAGGTATGACGTAAACTTCACCTTTGTTTAGAGTTCTGTTTTGTAAAGTGTCAATAACCTCATTTTCTATATTGTTAGTTTTGCAAAATTGGCTAAACCCTTTAAGAAGTCCTTTAGGTTGACGATCTTCAGAAAAAAGTAGAATTAATTTTTTGTAGTTTTTTATTAATGGTAATGCCTTACTAAGGTTGCTATAAATATCTTTTTCAAAGTTTTGGTATATGCCCGAATATCCAGATAATTCTGGGTGTGTTTGGTCTAGTATATATACCTTTTCCTTAGGTAATTTTTCTATGGCTAAATTTGTGTTTTTTAAATTAGCAGGCATTATTACATAATAGTTGTAAAAACCAATATTTTCATGAATCAATTTTGTAAACATATTATCATTAAAATGATGGAAATAGGTGTCAACTCTTATGTTTTCATCAAGATGATTTATAAAAGAACTATATAAATCTTCTTTAAAAGAATTAAGCTCATCAAATAATAAAAATACTTTTTGTACTACTTCTATGTTTTCATTTATAATATAATAACCCTTGCCAACAATTGATTGGATTATACCTCTTGTTTTTAGCTCGTTAAATGCCATTAAAACGGTGTCTCGTGAAAGTTTATGGCTGTCTCGAATGCTGTTTAATGATGGTAGTTGATCCCCTTTTTTTAAGGCACCAGAAGTTATAGCATCTTCAATAGATGATATAATTTGTTTGTACTTTGGAGTGCCTGTTTTTTTCTTGATGCGAATCATACTCATAGTGCAAACATACAAAAAAAATTCAAAAACAACCGGTAGGTACTAGTAGGTTTTAAAATGTTTTTATATATTTGAAAAATCATTGTTTTCAATGAAGTAAAAACTAACTAACTAAACTATTACTAAATGACAAATGGATTTGAATTTTGGGATTATGCTGTTTTTATAGCATATGCCGTATTGATTTTAGGTGTTGGACTATGGGTGTCTAGAGATAAAGAAGGGCATGAGAAAAATGCTGAAGATTACTTTTTAGCCAGTAAATCCTTGCCATGGTGGGCTATTGGTACCTCGTTAATAGCAGCAAATATTTCTGCCGAACAATTTATTGGCATGTCTGGATCTGGATTTGCATTAGGATTAGCCATAGCTTCTTACGAATGGATGGCAGCCATAACTTTAATTATTGTTGGAAAATATTTTCTACCCATTTTTATTGAAAAAGGGCTTTATACGATCCCTGAATTTGTTGAAAAAAGATTCTCAACAAATCTTAAAACCATTCTAGCCATATTTTGGATTGCACTTTATGTGTTTGTGAATTTGGCATCTGTATTGTATTTGGGAGGGTTGGCGATTGAAACCATTATGGGAATAGATATGATTTATGCCATTATTGGTTTAGCTCTATTTGCCGCGGCGTACTCACTTTATGGAGGTTTATCTGCTGTTGCTTGGACAGATGTTATACAGGTTGTGTTTTTGGTTTTAGGAGGGCTAGCAACAACATATTTAGCTTTAAATACGGTGTCTGGAGGAGAAGGCATGTTAGCTGGTTTTTCAAAGGTTGTAGATGCAGCTCCAGAAAAATTTCATATGATATTAGATGAATTTAATAATGATGGAAGTACCAACGCTAATTATTTAAACTTACCTGGTATTTGGGTGCTTATTGGAGGTTTATGGGTTGCCAATATTTATTATTGGGGTTTTAATCAATATATTATTCAAAGAACACTAGCTGCAAAATCTTTAAAAGAATCTCAAAAAGGTATTTTATTGGCAGCAGGTTTAAAAATCATTATTCCTTTAATTGTTGTAATACCAGGAATTGCTGCTTATGTTATGGTTAATGATCCTTCTATTATGGCAGGTCTAGGTGAAGCAGGGCAATTAAGTTTACCTTCTGCAGAACAAGCAGATAAGGCATATCCTTGGTTGCTACAATTTTTACCAACAGGATTAAAAGGTGTTGCATTTGCAGCATTAGCAGCAGCTATTGTTTCTTCTTTAGCTTCAATGTTAAACTCTACATCGACCATTTTTACAATGGATATTTATAAACAATACATAAATAAAAATGCAAGTGATAAAGCGACAGTAAATGTTGGTCGTATTTCGGCAGCTGTAGCTCTATTAATTGCTGTTGTTATGGCACCACTTTTAGGAGGTATAGATCAAGCTTTTCAATTTATACAAGAATGGACAGGTGTTGTTAGTCCTGGAATATTGGCTGTATTTATCTTAGGTTTATTTTGGAAGAAAACGACTAATAATGCTGCCATTTGGGGCGCGCTTTTGTCTATTCCAATCGCTTTATTGTTAAAGTATATTCCAATAGCAGCATTAGAGCCATGGATGCATCAAATGGGATTAACAGCAGTACTTACTATGTTGGTAATAGTTATTATAAGTTACCTTCAAAATAAAGGAGAGAATGATGAAAAAGGAATTACTTTATCTAAAGAATTATTTAAAACATCTCCTTTATTCAATATAGGATCTTTTGTTGTGTGTATTGTAACAGCTGTGTTGTATTGTTTGTTTTGGTAAATACATAATTAAATTATTAAAAGGAATGAAAGATAAAATTTTAGTGACTGGCGGATTAGGATTCATAGGCTCACATGTTGTAGTAGAACTTCAAAATGAAGGATTTGAAGTTGTTATTATAGATAATCTTTCAAATTCATCGAAAGATGTTTTAAAAGGGATTACCGCTATAACAGGAAAAGAACCAGCGTTTGAAAAATTTGATTTAAGAGATAAATCTTTAGTTATAGATTTTTTTAAAAGACATCATGATGTTATTGGGGTAATTCATTTTGCAGCTTCTAAAGCAGTTGGCGAAAGTGTAAATCTTCCTTTGTTATATTATGAAAACAATTTAAATACATTAATTTATATTTTACAAGAATTACAGAAAAATAAAAAGTCTAATTTTATTTTCAGTTCTTCTTGTACGGTTTATGGGCAGGCAGATTCACTTCCAATTACAGAATCTGCACCAGTAAAAGTAGCGGAATCTCCTTATGGTAATACTAAGCAAATAGGAGAGGAAATTATAAAAGACACTTGTAAAGTGTCAGAAAATTTAAAGGCCATTGCTTTAAGATATTTTAATCCAATTGGCGCACACGAATCTGTTAAAATTGGTGAACTACCAATAGGGACACCACAAAATCTAGTACCATTTATTACTCAAACAGGTATTGGATTGAGAGAACAACTTTCTGTTTTTGGGGATGATTATCCTACAAAAGATGGAACATGTGTTCGTGATTATATTCATGTAGTCGATTTGGCTAAGGCACACGTAGCAGCTTTAAAACGACTTATAAATAATGATAATTCTAGCAATTATGAGGAGTTTAATATAGGTACAGGAAAAGGCTCTACTGTATTAGAGGTTATTACAGCATTTGAAGAAGTTTCAAACCAGAAACTTAATTATAAAATAGTAGATAGAAGGGCAGGAGATGTAGTTGCGGCTTATGCTGAAACAACTAAAGCAAATAATGTTTTAGGCTGGAAAGCGAAATTAAGCTTAAAAGATGCGCTTTTATCTGCGTGGAAATGGGAGCAGAGTCTCAAATAGTGTGCTATTAATTATTGAAACTAAATTTTTAAAATTTCAATGTTTTGTAACAAGTAGTTTAAATCTAGTAAATATGAATTAAACTACTTGTTATAAACTTTTTTTATATAGAAAATCATGATTAAGATTTATTATCTCAATCATGACCTCAATTATTTTAAGATTATTTTCTAATTAAACCTTAGCCTTTTCGTTTAATCTGCCTTCAGCTAGTTTATCTAATTTGTTATCAGCATTATATTCTTCATTTAACGTTTTTTGCAATTTTGAGGCTATATCATTATGACCTAATTCTTTTGCGAAACGCACTGCTGTTCCATAACCAGATATTTCATAATGTTCAACACGCTGTGCTTCTGCAATTAATCCGGCATTCATAACATCTTTATCTTCTGCTTCATCAATAAAACTTTCTGCTTCTTTTATAAGTCCTTCCATCGCTTTGCACTTTTCTCCAGTTGGTTTTATATTTAATTCTTTGCATATTTCCTCCAATCGAGATTTTTGATTCTTAGTTTCCTCAAGATGACTTTCAAATGCGTTTTTAAGCTTTGAATCTGATGCATTTTTTACCATTTTTGGCAGTGCTACTACTAATTGACTTTCTGCACTGTATAAATCTTTTAATTGGTGTTCAAATAATTCTTTTAAATTTTTCATGTTTTTTGATTTTTACGTTTATATATATAGTAAAATTATTAAACCCTTGTTGAAGGTTTTAATCCATTAAAATTCTATTTTAACTCAAATAATTTATATTGAAATCCAGCTCATGGAAGCAAATTATATCTACAGAGCCTTTAGCTATAAACGCAATTTGTTTTTTGTTTAAAAGAGATTTACCATTACTTTTAAAGTGCTTATTTTTTAACTTTTGTACTTTAATTCTGATTACGTTAATATTTAAGGTTTTAAAGTTAATTGATAAACATAAAATAGTATTAATTAGATATCATAATTTTAACTAAAGACATAAAAATGACTGAAAAAATGAAATCTGTAAATCCATATAATCAAAAAATAATTAAATCTTATAATTTACATACACCACTTGAAATTGAAAATAAAGTAAAATTAGCTGAAGAAATTTTTACTATATGGAGAGAAAAAGAAATTAAAGAAAGAACAAAGTTGTTATCTAATGTCAGCAATTTATTAGAAGAACGTATTGATAGTTTAAGTAAACTTATTACACAAGAAATGGGAAAACCCATTAATGAAAGTATAGCCGAAATTAATAAATGTATATTTCTATGTGATTTTTATACACTTAATGCTGAAGATTTTTTAGCTGATCAAATTATAGAGACTGATGCTAAAGAAAGTTTTATTAGTTATGATCCTTTAGGAGTAATTTTAGCAATTATGCCATGGAACTATCCCTTTTGGCAAGTTTTTAGGTTTGCCGTACCAACATTAACAGCTGGTAACACAGCACTACTAAAACACGCTTCAAATGTAAGTGGTTGTGCATTGGCAATTCAAGAAATTTTTGAAGATGCAGGCTATCCAAAAGGATGCTTTCAAACACTAATTACAAATCATGATATAATAGAAAATATTTTAAAAAATGATATTATTAAAGCTGTTTCTTTAACCGGTAGTGAAAAAGCTGGAAGGCATATTGCAAAGATAGCTGGAGAATATCTTAAAAAAAGTGTGCTTGAACTTGGTGGTAATAATGCATGTATAGTATTAGATGACGCCAATTTAGAAAAGTATTTAGATACTATGGTTAAGGCGAGAATGCAAAATACAGGACAAAGTTGTATTGCTGCCAAACGCTTTATAGTTACAAAGGGAATCTATGATGAATTTGTTGAAAAATTCACAAAAAAAGTGAAAGATTTAAAATTTGGAAACCCAATTGAACAAGACACTAAAATAGGTCCTTTAGCACGCATAGAACTTGCAGAAAATTTAGAAAAACAAGTTAATGATGCTCTATTAAAAGGCGCAAAAGTTATTATAGGTAATAAACGAAATAAGGCTTATTATTCACCTACTATCCTCACTGAAGTGACTGAAGATATGACGGTTTTTACAGAAGAAACCTTTGGTCCGGTTGCACCAATACTAAAAGTAGATAATTTAGAGGAGGCTATAAAGATGGCAACAAATTCAAAATTTGGATTAGGAACCATGCTATTTACTGAAAATGTAGAACTAGCTTTACATGCTATCTCTAAAATACCAGATGGCGCTTTTTTTATTAATGATATGGTAAAGTCAGATCCAAGATTACCTTTTGGTGGTACTAAAGCTTCTGGTTATGGTAGAGAATTATCTAAAGAAGGTATTCATGAATTTATAAATAAAAAAACAGTATATATTAAAAAATAATAATTAAGAAATTTTATAAAGTTTCTTATTACCTAAATTAGATTTTTTTATAATTTTAAAAAACGAAACTAATTTTTTCTTTTTATTATTCCAATAATAGGCATATTCCATATTAACGTTTAATCGAGCCAAATTTGGGTCGTCTTTATCTTCAAACCAATTATGTAATAAAGATGAATCCCATATTTCATCTATTTTTTGCTTATTTGTAATATGTGTAGCGTTGCCAAAAATTGACATGTAGTTATAGTTTTTATCATCAGAATAAATAATTTGTATTTTATTGTTGTAACATATATCTACAAAGTTTTCATTTTTTTTTGAAGTGAAAAGCCAAAGACTACCTTGTTTGTCCATTTGCTGAACTTCCATTGGACATAAATCTAATGGTGTTTTATCTAATCGAATAAGCCATCATCTCAATTTTTGGTTCACTATCAATTATACGCCTAATCTTTTCTAAACCTTTTTTGTTTTGTGCATAATTTATAGTGTTCATCTTTAAATTATTTTTTGGGTTAACAATAATTTGTTTTTTATACCATGTGAACACGGCACTCTTGTGCACAAGCAGTACAAGATGCTGCACATGCCTTACAATGTTCATTGTCATGTTGTTGGCATTGTAAAGCACACCAATCACATATCTCCGCACATATTCTACAATATTTTTTCACAAAAGCACTATCTGCTACCATAAATTTTATACAAATTAAGCAGGCATCAACGCATTGCATGCAACAATTTGGACAATCATTTTTACTTTCTTTTCCCATCATTTCAGCAAGACATTTTTGACAATCAATCAAACATTGCTGGCAGGCTTCTATACAACTTTCATAACTACGTACCATTTTGTTTTTTTAGAATTAATATAAAATAAAGATTGAACCTTTTTTAAATATTTAAGCATGCTGCTCTTCATGTTTACCTTCACTTACTTCTTCTATAAGTTTTTTACAAAAAGCAGGAAGATCATTAGGGTTTCTGCTTGTTACTAAGCCATTATCAACAACAACTTCTTCATCCATCCAATTTGCTCCAGCATTTACAAGATCATCTTTAATACTTTTATATGATGTTATCTTTCGATTCTCGACAACACCTGCACTAATTAATAACCAAGGAGCATGACATATGGCTGCAACTGGCTTTCCACTTTTAAAAAAGTCTTGAATAAATTTTAAAGCAGCGTCATTAATACGCAAAGTATCTGGATTCATTACACCACCAGGAAGCACTAAAGCATTATAATCGCTTTCATTTACATCTTTAATTTTTTTATCAACTTTTACAGTTTTTCCCCAATTGGTCTTGTCCCAACTTTTAATTTCTCCATCCTTATTTGAAATTATATGAACTGTGGCTCCTTCATTTTTTAAAGCTTCCAATGGTTTGAACAATTCTGATTTCTCAAAGCCATCAGTTGCTAGAATTGCAATTTTTTTACTTTCAAGTTTCATTTTTTCTGTTTTAAATAATTAATAATCTTTAGTAAAATTAATAGACTAGTAGATAATGTATTTGCTCTAAAACAGAATTTTTTAACGGTATTGAAGAAATAGCAAATTTTTTGATTTTGAAGTATTTACAGATGTAAGCGTCTATTTAGTATTAAATATGATTTGAGTTAATCAATTTTTTTTTAGCATTAATTCTTTCCCTAAAAGATATTTAATTTAAGCGTAGTTTATAGCAAGACATTGTAAACAGTACTTGTTAGATAGTTTAAAACCTTTAATTAATTTAAAAATAAAATCATGACAATATTAGCACGAGATAAAAAACAACTTACCTATATATACAGTTCATTTTCGCATCTAGGAAAACAAGTTTTAGGATATGTAGAAGGTATAGATAAAAAAGTAGAGGTTATAGATATTGCCAAGCAAAACTTAGGAGATACTATTTGGGTAGAAATTGCAGAAAATTTAGGTTTACCTATTTCAAATCTTATTACTACTGAAAATGATTATGTTTCTAGTATTGGAAATACTAATGATTTTAATACAGATGATTGGCTTAAAATTATAAATAAAAACCCCAAGCTTTTGCAAAAACCTATAGCAATAAAAGGAGAGGAAGCAATGTTGATAACTCATAGGTCTGATATTCTAAAGTTTTTTGGAGTAGATTCTGCTGGCCTGGAAAAGGGTTTAAATGGAGAACCTCCAACTATTTCTTCAACAACAAAGGATGAAAATTTCATATAAAAGTTAATACATATTCATTATATAAAAGTGAATTTTTAACTTTTAACTACATTAAAAAAAAAAATCTTATTAAAAACACAAAAAAACCACAATGAATTTTATATTCATTGTGGGTTTTGCTTATTGTACCTAATAGTGGTAATCAATAAAGCGTTTAGTTTATGCTGAAATTAAAGCTGTTTTTTGAGCACTCATGTATTTACTTGGACTACAATTATATTTTTCTCTAAAAATTTTAGAAAAGTAACTTCTGCTTGTAAATCCAATACTATAAACTACTTCAGAAATATTCATATCAGTTTCTTTTATAAACTCTTCAGCTTTTTGAATACGAAGTTCTCTAATATAATGTATAACTGTGCACCCATGCATCAATTTAAAACCTTCTTGGAGTTTTGATGGAGAAATACCAAATTCTGAGCACAATTGTGTAATTGATATTTGCGTATCGAATTTATTCTTTATAAATATAGTTACTTGTTTAATTATTTCTATTTCTCTTGATAATAATGAGCCTAATTGGTTATCACGATGTATTGCATCATTACCATGTTGTTGTATTTCTAATGCCAATATAACATGTACTAGGCCGTTTATTAAAAGGCTTCTTACAATACCAACTTCTTTAATGGTGTTTATTTGGTGTATTTTTTCAGCAATCTTTAAATTTTGTGAACCTATGTATATGAAATTTTCTAAAGCATCTTCTTTGAAAAAAGTTTTATTTAGTTTGTTTTTTAATCTGTTATTTTTAGATTTTATTTCTTCATTATGTACACTAATTATTGTTAGCTTAATGCTTTCGTCTTTTTTTAAATATAGAATATTTTCATCGTTGAGAGGACTAGTTAAAATGCCTGTTTGAAAACTTTTTAATGTATTTTTCTTTCCTTCAATTCCAAAACTATGTTCAAGACTTCCTTTAGAACAATAAGTAAAATATATAGGTTTTTTATCTGTTTTTTTAATTGATAACATAATATTCTCAAAAAAAGTCATGTCAAATTCTATATAAGATATTCCATCTGAAAGAGAAACACCTTGAATTTCACCTTTACCAATTTCATTTTCTATTTCTAAAATATATTCATTGTATTTTTTTGTAATTGAGCCTCCAAAACTTAGTCTTAACTGTTTAAACATGGCTTCGATAGTATCTGTGTTTAAATTTGTTGTTTTCATTTTTACTTTATTTAAGTTAATAGCTAGGTTATTTTATTCCTTTTATTTTTAATAAATAATCGTCCTTTGAGCAACAAAAACCACTAAAGTCAAAAAAAACAATGTAAATTTTTCCTGAGATTCAGCACAAACGCTTCACTACGATAGTTAATATTATTTTGAGGTTTTTTTGTTAAAAGAACATGTTTTAAGAATAATATAAATGTAGGTACAGATCGTATTAAGAATATTATACAACTTTTGGTTTATGTTATATAACTTTTAGTTTTTGGGGAAGGTTTTGTTAAAAAAAACACAAAACCCAAAAGCACAGTAGATTTTAAGTAAATTTAGGATATAAAATGAGTTAAAATAAGAGATTGAAAATTACTAGTTTTAAAGTTTTAAACTGTAATTAAGCGGGTAGATAAATAATGAATTCTGCACCAACACCAGCAGTTCCATCAGCTAGAATATAGCCATTATGATTTTCTGCAATTTTTTTACATATTGCTAAACCAATACCTGTTCCAGAATATTCTGTTTTTTGGTGGAGTCTTTGGAATACTTCGAAAATTTTTTCGGCATGTTCAGAGTCAAAACCAATACCATTGTCTATAAAAGAAATTTTATGATAGTATTTGGTAGATTTTAGAATGTCTTCTGGCATTTTAGATGCATGAACTTGTTCATACTTTATATGAATTTTAGGTGTTTTATTTGTGTCTGTGAATTTTAAAGCATTAGAAATTAAGTTGGTAAATAATTGTTCCATTTGAAAAATAACACCTTTGATTTTTGGAAGTTTATCTGCTAATATTTCTGCTTCTGCATCTTTAATACGGGTTGTTAAATCTTCTCTTACCTTATCTAGTACGTTATTTAAATCAACTTTTTCAAAATCTTTTTTACTACTGTCTATTCTTGAATAGGCTAATAAATTTTGAATGAGAGATTGCATGCGCTTTACCGCATTTGTTACTTTTTCAAAATATTCGCTACTCTTACTAGAAAGTTGTTTGCCCTCGCTATCTTCTATTCGTGAAATAAACAGCTGTATCTTTCGTAAAGGTTCTTGTAAATCATGACTAGCAACACGATTAAAAGATTCTAATTCGGCATTGGTATATTTTAATTCTAGATTACTTTTTAGTAACTCTTTCTCTGCTTCTATTGTGTGGGTTACATCTTGTGCCACAACAATCATAAAGGTTTTGTTATTTTCGTTTATAAATTTTCCGTTAGTTTTAAAATGCTTTACTTTTCCTTGTTTGGTTATAATACGATAGATGTACTCATTAGTTTTTAAAGTTTTAATAGACTCATTTGAATTTTTTTCAAAAAGATCAATATCCTCAGGATGTATAAAGTCTTTAAATTTTATGAGAGAAGGCTCAAAACCATTTGGTTCATAACCTAACATACGATATAAATTATCTGAAACTTCAGAAGTATTAGTATCCATAAACCAAAGAAAACTACCTATTTCTGCAATACGTTCGGCATCTGTTAAAATGGAATTCTGAATAATGAGGTCTTCGTTTAATTTTAATAATTGATGTGCTTTTTTCTTTTCTTCAGTTATTTCTCTGGTTGTTATAGTAACCCCGTTATTTAGTTTAATAGCTGTAGAATGAAACCATCGCTCTAAACCATTTTCATAATAAGGAATTTCATATTCTAAAGTTTTATCATTTTCTATAACATCTACCAAATATTCAAAAACTCCCGATTCAAATATTTCAGGGTACACCTTAGATGTTTTTTTGTTTTTTATTTCCTTTGGAAAATCTCCTGTAACAGGATTAACTCGGTCGTTAACAAATAGTATCTCGAAATCAATAATTTTCCCATCTTCTCCTCTAATACTCTTAAAATGCATGACTACATGTGAAATGCTTTTAAAAATATTTCCCAAAAAAGCACGGTTATCGAGTAATTCTAAATTTTGGTTTTCTAATCGTTTTTTAAATGCTAACTGTACTCTTTTGGCTTCTTCTTCTATAGTTGAGTTTCGGGTAGTTTGTAAAACACCTTCACCTAATGGAGTTGCAAAGGAATGAAACCACATTTTTTTATCTTCTACAGTTACTTGTCTATCAAAAATAACTTTTGTTTTTTCATTATAGCATTTTAGTAATTCTTCTAATTTACCATTAGCCAAAAGAAAAGGAAATGTTTTTGATACTGATTTTCCCATAATATCATTTGGTTCAAGCCCTAAATAATCACGATTACAGTCGTTTGCATACACAATATTGAAATCTATTATTTTATTATCGCTATCAAAAATTGGTTCGTAATAATTTATAATGTTATCTGTAGTTGCTAGTATGTTTCTTAAAAATGCTTCAGATTCTCGAATTCTTCGTTTATTCTGGTATATTTTTATAAATGAAAGAACAAATATAAATAGTGCGAAAAAGCCAAGTAATAATGATGTTAAAGGGGCTAGAAATTTATGTGAAGCATAATTTGCTTTTCTTTCTTGTAACAAGCCTTTTTCTTCTAAAAGCATTTTATTCCTAAGGATAAGAATATTATTTAAAGTGGCGTTTATTTTTGATTTATGTGATTCGCTAAGTTCAAAAGAGTCTTGATCTTTTTCCGGGACAATTGCATCTAAAACAAGGAGTTCACTATATAATTTTTTTAATAAACCCTTTAATGGTTTTAAACGTAATTGTTGTAAAGGATTATCAATGGTCAAAATATTTAGGCTATCCATTATGGCCTTTCCTTCTAATTTGTATTTTTCAAAAGCAACGCTAGAATTACCTTTCTTTAATAACATTTCTCTAAATTCTTCAGAATCAGCTTGAGAATAATGGTATGAAAGATTACCTATGGCATTATAAACTTCTAGCGTGTGTGTTATCATTTCTGCAGATTTCTGCATACGCATAATCTGCCTGTATGCTATAGTTGCTGTAAATAAAAGCAAGACAATAGCAGCAACCAATAATATGATATACTTCTTTGAAGAGGTATGAACACGTTTAAATTCCATAATAATTTAGATACGGAAGAGAAAGGTATCTTTATTCAAATTGGAAGTGTGATACTGCCAATTTAGTTGTAGAACTTTCTCTACCACTTCTCGCAATTTACTAAAGTTAGTGGGCTTATTTACATAAATATTTGCCCCATTTAAAAAAGTTTCTTCAATATCTCTTTCTGATGAGGATGTTGAATATATGGCCACACATAAATCTTGTAGCATAGGATTACTTCGTATTTCAATTAAACATTGTGTGCCATTTTTTATAGGCATATTAAGATCTAAAAATATAAGATTTGGAAGAATAATATTGGGTAATGTAAGATAATCCATGAGTTGTTGACCGTGATTAAAAATCGATAATTTTGTTCGAATATTAATTTCGTCTATGGCTTCCTTAAATAGCATTCTATCATCTTCATCATCATCAGCTAAAACAATATTCAACAGTTTATTAGTCATATTTTTATATTATTTTATTTGATGTTAGGAATTAAGTTTTTCTTCTTTTTCATAATATTTTGAAAGGAGCTAGGAGTAAGCCCAGTTGTTTTTTTAAATTGCCCAGATAAATGAGCGACGCTACTATAATTTAATTTAAAAGCAATTTCAGTTAAAGTTAAATTGGTATTGCACAAATAATCTTTTACTAAATCTACTTTTCTAAGAATTGTATAATTTTCAATAGATGTATAAGTGCTTTCTGAAAAAATAGACGATAAATGAGTATAAGAATAATTTAAAGTATCAGATAAATATGTTGAAAGTTTTAAGGGTTTATTTTCGTTATCTTTTAACATTTCATCAATAGCATTTTTAATGCGTTCAACTAAAGTTAATTTCTGGTTTGTTAAAATTTCTATGCCATATTTCTTTAAAGAATCTGACAATTTTTTTTTCTTTTCTTGCGACAATTTTTCTTTAATATAAACCTCTCCAACACCTGTTAGTGTATATGAGATGTCTAAAGCGTCAAGATGTTCTTTTAAAAAAGTCTTGCACATTAAATTTAAATTATATTTCACAAATAGGATCATTTAAATCAAGACTTTTATGAGATTAAATATATATATGTAATATATAAGAATTATTCTATAAAAAAATAATTTTATTCTTTTAAATTAAGTGAAATACAAGAATCTTTATTTTGAATTTAAAAAACCAAAACATCTAATAAATAATCTCATCTTACTTTTTATTAAAATGAAAAGTAAGATGAGATTATTGACATTTTACTAAGGCTTAACTTAGTTAATTTTAGCTATTTTGATTGATATTTTTATCATTAGAAATATTTGATTTAGGTATTTTTTTGAAGAATTCTGCTGTATTAAAATCTGCACTTGGTCCATATCCCAATAAAAAAGTGCCTTTTTCATTTTGATTAGTTTCAATTACGTATAGTATCGACATATCTGAAGGATTACTCATGCCTTCATACCTATGTTGTGCAACTATTCTAATATCTTCAGGTAAGTATTTATTTTTAGTTTCACTATTTATTAGTTTTTCATTTTCAAAGTGGAAGTTAGAAACATACCCCTGTTTTTCATAAATTCTTATATAATCCTTTTCGTGTTTTGCTAATTCGTCTTCCATGGTCTTATTTTTAATGATTTATATCTTTTGTTTTTAATTATTAATAGATAGTTAAATGAGAAATAAAATTCCTTACTCGCTTAATATCTTCTAATTGAATCTACTAATTCTTTTAAATTATTGCGTTTTAAAGACTTTCCATAAATTGCTTTATCTGGATCCATAATATTGGTATCACTTAGGTTGCCAATATATAAAGCATCAAAACCTATGTCTTCTATAAGTTGTTTACCAATTTCCATACTGTCTAAATCTTGTGTTGCATAAGGAATTGTTAATTTATTACTAGTTCGAAACGCATTGTTTTGTAAATGTTCTGCTTTTATGGTGTTGAAAGCTTTTATAGTTTTAGCTGTTCCAAATTTCATTGCTGTGTATTCTGAAGCATTATAATTTGCATCTCTAACATTCTTAGCTAGGTCTCCATCCCTTTCTGGATATGGATTAGTTGCATCTATTATAATTGTATTACTGTAATCATCTGCATAAAGTTCTGATATTTCATCAATTGCTTTAAATGGCATTGATAATAGGTATACATCTGCATTTTCCTTAAATGTATCTGAGATACTTAATGCTTTTGTGTTTTCTCCAGCTTCTTTAACTAATTTACTTAGCTTCTCTGGGTGTCTAGAACTAAACAATACTTTATGTCCAGCTTTAGCCCAAAGTTTTCCTAAATTGCCTCCTATTTTTCCACTTCCTATAATTCCTATTTTCATAATTTTTTATTTTCTTTATTCCATACTTCTTTGTAGGCAAAATGTTCATATGGCATTCTTTCTCGTTTTGCTGTTTCTTGTTCTTGTAAATCTTTTGATAAATCATCCAAAATGCCACCGTAATAACCTACCGCAATAGCTGTTGTTACATGAAACCCATCAGGCACTTCAAAAACATTTTGAGCACCTTTCCAGTCTACGCCAGCCATATGATGTAAGCCAATACCCATGTATTGTGCTTGAACCGTCATGCTTCCTAAACAGAGACCTAAATCATGTAAAGCATGAAAATTTTGTTTTCCATCATCTGTGTTTTCCTTGTAAGCTGTTAACATTAAAAGAGGAGCATTATTTGCCCACTTTTTATTGAAATCGCTTAAGCAATTAAAAATAGATTTATATGCATCTGTATCTTTTTCAGCATAAATAAAACGCCAGGGTTGTATGTTATTTGAACTTGCAGACCATCTAATAGCTTCAAAAAGCTGTTTTAAATGACCTTTTTCAATTTTCTTTTTTTTAAAAATTCTTGGACTATATCTTTGTTTTAAAAGCGCAAATATTTCGGTTTCAGTATCCGCAATATTTTCTAATCTTATTTGTTCTCCTTGATTCATAGGTCTTCATTATTTTTAATTTAACTAATACATTTTGAATTTATTAGCATTTTGTAGTTGTTTTTTTTTGATACAAATTACTTCTTTACATAAATAACGATTGACTTTATCCATAAAAACATTGATTCAAAAAAACTAAAACAACAGCACTTTAAAATAATACTGAATATTTTTTTAGAGCGTTTCTCCTGACTCTTTACCATATTCCGTTTTATAAATTCTAATAATTATTAAGAGTAAACTAATTAGTAAAGGCCCGAAAATTAACCCTATAAACCCAAATAAAGGAATACCTATTATAACCCCAATAAGAGTAATTAATGGATGTACATTATCTAGTTTTTTAAGAACAAATAATCTAATAATATTATCTGTAGCCCCAACAATAATAATTCCATATACTAAAATACCCCATGCTTGAAAGGTGCTGTCACTCGATAAGGTTAATATAAATACAGGTATAATTCCTAGCAGACTACCAACAAAAGGAATCATAGAACCGATTGTAACAATTACCATCCAAAAAAAAGGATTTTCTATACCAAAAATCAAGAACCCTATAAGAGCAACAATTCCTTGTGCAATTGCAACTAAAGGAATGCCCAAAGCATTAGCACGAACCATTTCTCGTGTTTTCTTGCCAATAATTTTTAAATTTTCTTGACTTATAGGTATATATTCAAATAATGATTCACGAAGTTCTTTACGGTTTGTTAACATATAAAAAAGCAAAAAATACATAATGGATATAGCTATGAAAGTAGTAAAAGTACCTCCTGCAAAACCTTGAAGATTTTCTGATAACCAACCAGAAACAGCTGATACATCTATTTGTGAAGTAAAATCATAATCAAAACGATTTTCAAGATTACTTAATTGAGTTTTAAAAGCGGTTACTACCTTTTCGGAATTATTAACAAACTCACCAATTTTATTTCCCAACATCCATATAAGACCAATAGTTGGAAGTAAAATCATGACAAAAGATAATAGCATCAAGAAACCCGCAGCTAAATTTGGATGCCAACCTTTATTTACGAGTTTAGTCATCATTTTTTTTAGTAATACATACAAGGTGATAGCACCTAAAATACCTGAAAAATAGGGAAGCATTTCTTTGAAGATTAAAACTCCAATTGAAATTATTAATACAAGAACAAAAATTTGACGTATTATTTTGGCATTTATCATAATTTATTGTCTAAAAAGTGCATTGAAAATTTAGTTATTACGTAAAGCATAAATAAGTTCTGATTTAGTCATTTTAGATCTCCCTTTAATACCTATTTCTTTGGCTTGTTCGTATAGATTGGCTTTTGTACGCTTTTCATAAGGTTTTGCTTTACCACCTTTTTTGCCAGAATCTGGTGTATTGGCTATTCTTGCAGCCTTTTGTTTGCTATAACCCTTGTCTCTAAGGGCTTCGTATTGCTCGTCGTTTTTTATACTTGGAATGTCCATAATATATGTTTTTATGTTTCTATTTAATTGGAAATAAATATTCATATAAAAAAGAGAGTTACTTAACTTAATTGAAAAAAATATTAACTTTATTAACATAGTTTAGACTATTATTTATTGCATTAATAAATAGTTTTTTTGAGTTAATCTAGTTGTAACTGTTTAAATAATTTAGTGTTAGAATTAAAAAGACAAAATTGTTTAATTAAAATTTAAAATTATGAACAGAGAACAATTGGAAGGTAAATGGAAACAGGTTAAAGGCAAATTCAAACAGAAATATGGTAACATTACTGATAATGATTTAACATATTCTGAAGGTAAATTTGACGAAATGTTGGGTAAACTTCAAGAAAAAACTGGAAAGAAAAAAGAAGAGTTAGAAAAGGAAATTTCAGAATGGTAACCCTCGATTAATTAATAAATGTTAATTAATTTATCCAGGACCCCTAATTATATAATTAGGGGTTTTTTTTAATGAAAATATGTTTGAAATATTTATTTATTAGTTTTAATATAAAAAAGGTTGACAAATTGCCAACCTTCCTCAAATTTAATTTTTTTTTGAATACTATTTAAATGCATCATATTCAAATTTTTGTCCACCAATAGATGCATCTGCCATTAAACCGGCCTTTGGTAGAGCAAAAACGATTACACCATCATTATAATTGGCATCTTCAGAAGCTCCTTTATCAGCTATAACAGCAGAGGCTTCAGCAGAAAATTCATAATTACCTTCTTTGAATTTCGCCAAGGCATCATCAGTTTCAAAAAAGACAACCTGTATAACTGCTTGTCCTCCAGCTTGAAGACCAATATTTATTTTTTTTAAACTTGCCATTCCTGTAGCGATTCCATTTTCATAAAGAACACCATTACCACTAGCACCACCAATAATTAGCCCGCCTTTTCCAACATTTGGGAAAATAGCGTAACCTGATGAGTTTTGGAAGAATTTATCTAGTCCAGCATCTTTAGCCATAAGAGTTGTTTTAGCTTTTTCTGCATCTTTCATTATTTTTTTGTCTTTGTCATTTTGTGCAGTTACTCCAACTGTAATAAGTAATAAGCAGGCTGCCACGATTGTTTTTAGAGTTTTCATAATATGTTTTTTTAATTGTTATAATCAAATTTATTGAAGGAGTCTTTTTTTTATGAACTCAATAAAATCAGTTATTATCTTTAAAAAAAACATTAACAATATTTAACTATTTAATAATCAATATCTAAGATGTTGTGTTGCTTGTTTTGAATAATGAGAAAAGCAGACTAAAAAAAATAATATTTTTTGCATGGAAATGGGAGCAGAGTCTTAAAAAAGAGTGTTATTAATTATTGAAACTAAATTTTTTAGACTTTTATGTGTAAGCAAGTATTGGAATGGAAACAGAAGTTTCCATTTTTTTTACTAAATCGTTATCTGATAATAGATTAAAAAAATTATTATGTTTACGTTCCAACATAACTAATAAATTAGCATTTTCTCTTTTCAAAATACTTAATAGTCCTGATTGAATTTTTCCTGAAGCAATTATTTTAAATGTTATTTCTGGGTAAGAAACATTTTTTAAAATAAGAGATTTGAATTTTTCCATGTTTTCGCGTGTAGAATCTTCGTCTGTTTCAAAAACATGTATAATTTCAATAAGTGCAGAAAATGGTTTAGCTATTTCTTCTAGTTTTTTAATTGATTGAATATCCTGTGTCTCAAAATCGGTAGCATAAACTATGGTTGAAAGATTATTGTAACCAACTCCATTAGGTACTATTAATAATGGGATTTCAATTTTATTCAATAAATCATTCGCTATATTATTAGAAAAATACCCTCTAGTACTATAACGATCTTTCATGCCTAAAATAACTAAATCGGGTAATATTATGTTAGATAAATTAAGAATACTATCAGTAATTGAATCTCCTTCAATAGCATGTATGGTAATTGGTTTTTTGCGAAACTCATTTTTTAGATGTATTTCACAATACTTTTTTATCATTTCTTTTTTTTCTTGTAGCACGCGGTTTTTTAATATTTCTTTAGGATGAATAGTTAAAAAGTTAATTGGAGGTAAATCATAAACATGTATAACATGTAAATCTGCTTTCATAATTGAGCTGAAACGATAGGCGTAGCACAATGCGGAAGATGTATTTGCACTACAATCTGTTGCATATATTATTCTTTTCATGTTTCCTGCTTTTAGACTAATAAATTTAGGATTATATATTGTTTCTTGAAATGATATATATCATAAATACAATGCTAATTCATATCTATTTAGTTAATAGATCTAGTATTTTCTTTCCTTTCCAGAGAGTTTTTCTATTACTATTTAAAAAACAATAGGTAATCCTTCTTTATATATTTTACTAGAAAATTCACTTATATATTTGTGGTGTTTTTTTTCTCTATTAATTATAGCCTCTTTAACGGCTTCAAACTCTTTATAAGTTTCTTATATTAGTATGTACTTCCATTGACTTACAGAATCAATTTCTGTTACTTCAAATGAGGCTGCATTATTAATATGTAAGGCTTTTTTTTGTGCCCATCACTTTAATAACAAATTATCCTATTAATCGATCTAAAGTATTTTTGTTTTATTGTTTTTTAACCGTCTTTTATCTCTCAAAGCCCAAAAAATACCTTTAACATCAGACACCCAATTTTTATACATGAAAATAAGTGTGATTTCTTCAAAAGTTTCAAGTAAACCTATTATAATCATGATGTAGAATAAAACATATTCTGGATTAAAGAATAATGACCATAGTATAAAAAGGCTTTGAAATACTGCTGAAAGTTTAGCTAAGTAGGTGTGAAATGCTGTTGCTTTACCATATTTAAAATATGCGATTAGCATTTGAATAATATAAGGCGTAAATGCAATAAGTATTAAAACTATATTAGTTTTAACAAAAATAGTTTCAAAATAAAACAATCCAATTAGTCCAACAATAAGTGTTATTTGGTCGCCAAAAGAGTCTAGTTGAGAGCCTCTAGAACTTGTTATTTTTAATTTTCTTGCTAAATAACCATCAATTGCATCTGTTGAATAACTTATTAATAAAAGATATGTGAAAATTAAACGTAAATCGAACAGAATTAAAATTAATAAAATAGGCGCAGCAAATATTCTGTAAAATGAAAACCAATCGGCTATATTGAAGTTTTTAAATGTAAGCATACACTTTTTTCATATTTTATAAAAATACGATGAGTATGTTATATTTAACATGAGAATTATCAGTTGAAAAATTCTTTGCTTTTAAAAAAGGAAGAATTACTAATCTTTTACTTTAAATACTTTTTCTAGTATAGTATCCATTAAACACCATTTTGTTAAAGAAGACTGCAGTAAATTAATGCCTACAAAAGCAGTAAGCCATAACCAATTTCGGTTAACATATATAGTAAGTAATAAGCTAATTAATATAAATATTCCTGCAATTCCTCTTACCATTCTATTTTTCATAATCATTATTTTTAAATGAATTTTTCTATTGGAACAACCGCTGCTTTTATTGGATTGTTTGTTTCTAAATTTTTATTAAAGGCTTCTATTAAAATAAACAAAGTGTCTATTTTTTCATTTTCTGTAAAAGAGAAGAACATGCTAGATTCTGCACTAGATTTTTTGCTTGGAAACCAACTTGAGTTCATTAAAAAAGAAGAAGCATTTTTATAACCATCAATATCAGAGGCACTAAAACTCTCAATATTTGCTTTTTTAAATAGCTGTAACACTTCTTTTTCAAACTGTTCTACAGCAGTCACAATTAATAATTTCATTATTTATAATTTTTACGTTCAATCATATAATATATCAATGGCACAACCAATAATGTTAATACTGTTGATACAATTGTTCCACCCATTAAAGAGATTGCTAAGCCTTGAAAAATTGGATCAAAAAGGATTACAAATGCTCCAATAACAACGGTTCCTGCTGTTAATAAAATTGGGGTAGTTCTCACTGCTCCTGCTTCTATTGCGGCTTGTTTTAAAGGAACACCTTCATCCAGTCGTAGATTTATAAAATCAATTAATAATACTGAGTTTCTTACCATAATTCCTGCCAAAGCAATCATTCCAATAAAAGAAGTTGCAGTAAAAAACGCGCCCATAATCCAGTGTCCTAATATGATTCCAATCAATGATAATGGAATAGCAACCATCATCACAATTGGAGCTTTAAAGTTTTGGAACCAACCTACAATTAATAAATAAATAATGATGATAGCTCCTAAAAAGGCGATACCTAAATCTCTAAAAACTTCCAAAGTGATTTGCCATTCCCCATCCCATTTTACCGTGTAGTTATCTTCAAATTCTGGTTGTCCTAAATACATTTCGTCCAGTTTGTAGCCTTTAGGAAGTTTTACATCTTTCAATTTATCTTCCATTCCTAAAATGGCATATACAGGACTTTCCAATTCTCCTGCCATATCTGCCGTAACATAAACCACACGTTTTTGGTTTTTTCTATAGATGCTTTTTTCTTTTGTTGTTGGTTTAATAGTTACCAAATCACCAATTGTAATCATAGTGCCTTGTTGCGACCTCACTTTTAATTGTGAAATATCACTTATGGTTGATTTTTCTTTTTCATCTAACGTTAAAATTAAACCGACTTGATTTGAGGCATTTTCATCATATAGTGTAGTAATCGCTCTATTGGATAAAGCTATATTCATCGTGTAAGCAATTTGCTGAGGTGTTACTCCGTATAACATTGCTTTTTCCTTGTCAATGTTGAATTCGTATTCTACCTGATCTGCTTCTACCATCCAATCGATATCCACAACATCATCTGTGTTTTTAAGAATATCTTGTATTTGGTTTGCTACATCAATTTGCTGGTCGTAATCTGGACCGTAAACCTCAGCCACAATTGTTGATAGTACTGGAGGTCCTGGTGGAACTTCAACTATTTTCACATTGGCATTATATTTTTGTCCTATTCTTTGAATTTCTAGACGTAATAATCTTGCGATATCGTGACTTTGAGCACTTCGTTCTTCTTTATCAATTAAATTCACCTGAATATCTGCCATATTACTTCCTCCACGTAAATCGTAATGGCGAACCAAACCGTTAAAGGTAATTGGAGCTGATGTTCCAACATAGCTTTGATAATTTACCACTTCTGGTCTTGTCGATAAATACTGTGCTATTTCTTGTGAAACGACAGCTGTACGTTCTAAAGTGGTGCCTTCAGACATATCGATAACCACTTGAAATTCATTCTTGTTATCAAAAGGCAACATTTTTACAGCGACCGACTTCGTAAAGAACAATACCATTGTTGCCATTAAAAGAATAAAAGTACAACCTAAAAACAACCAACGCTTGCTTTTGTTTTCTAGTAAAGGACGTTCAAACTTATCATACATTTTGTAGATAAACGTTTCTTCCATTGGTTTTTCATCCTTTTCCTCTTCTCCTTTTTTATCTTTTTCACGAAGGAAAATATACCCTAAATAAGGTGTAATTGTTAAAGCTACAAATAGTGATAAAATCATCGCGATAGATGCTCCAATTGGCATTGGGGACATATATGGTCCCATTAAACCGGACACGAAAGCCATTGGTAATACCGAAGCAATTACTGTAAATGTTGCTAAAATGGTTGGATTTCCAACTTCATTAATAGCATATAAAGCAGCTTGTTTAAATGGCAAACGTTTCATCTTGAAATGCCTATGCATATTTTCGGCTATAATAATGGAATCATCTACCACAATACCTGTTACAAACACTAATGCGAATAAGGTAATTCGGTTTAGTGTGTAATCAAGCATATAGTAACTTAACAACGTTAAAGCAAACGTAATTGGTACTGATAAAAATACCACCAATCCACCACGCCAACCCATTGCCAACATGACCACGAATGTTACTGCAATGATAGAACCTATAAGGTGTAATAATAATTCTGATACTTTTTTAGAAGCGGTTTCTCCGTAATTTCTAGTAATTTCTACGTGTACATCATCTGGAATTAAATTCGTTCTTAAATGTTCTACTTTATCTAAAATTACATCAGCAATTTTCATGGCATCAGCTCCTTTTCGCTTTGCGATAGAAATGGTAACGGCTGGATATTCCGATTTATAAGTTGTTCCTTTTTCACTGGCTTGACCAAATCCTAGACTTACATAATTGATTGGCACTTCTGGACCATCAACAATTTTTGCAACTTGCTTTAAATAAATTGGCTGATTTTGTTGTACACCAACTACTAAATTCTCAACATCTTCAACCGTTTCTAAGAATCTTCCTGTATTTACAAGAAATTCCGTGTCGCCTTTATCAAAACTTCCAGCACTTAATTGTGTATTATTGGCTTTAATCATTTCAGAAACAGCCAAGAAATCCAAACCACTTACAGCCAATTTATCTTTATCTAAAACCACTCGCATTTGACGATCTCTACCACCAATTTTATGAGTTACTGCAACATCATTTACTTTTTCAATTTCATCTGTCAATTCCTGAGCCATTTGCTTCAGTTGGTAATCGTCGTAATTTTCACTCCACAACGTTAAACCCAGCATTGGGACATCGTCAATCGCACGTGTTTTCACTAATGGAAACGTAACACCTTTTGGCATTTGGTCCATATGTTTGTTGATTTCGTTGTACATTTTCACAAACGAACGCTCAATATCTTCGCCAACATAAAACTGAACAATGACCATTCCTTGTTCCTTCATCGAGGTTGAATACACATACTCAACACCTTTTATATTGGAAATTAATTTTTCTAATGGCTTAATAACTCGCGATTCAACTTCCGTTGGACTTGCTCCAGGATACCCTACAAAAATATCAGCCATTGGCACATCAATTTGTGGTTCCTCTTCACGCGGAATTAAAAACGAGCTATACACTCCAATAACCATAAATACAACCATTAGAAGCACTGTAAGCTTAGAACCTATAAAAACTTTGGCTATTTTTCCTGCTAAACCTTCTTTCATTTTTAAGTTGTTATAATTATTGAATTGAAATTTTTGCTCCGTTGAACAGTTTACCTTCAGCTGAAACGATGTAGGATTCATCAGCAGATAATCCTGATAAAACTTCTACATTATCCCCAAAAGTTCTTCCTAGTCGTAACCAACGTAATACTACTGTGTTACTTTCGCTTGTGATGTAAACACCAGAAAGTTGACCTTTAGTTATAATAGCTTCCTTCGGAATTAAAACCATAGTTGATGCTGTTGCTTTTTTAGCAATTGGAAATTGCACTGTTGTAAACATTCCAGATAGAATATTTGTATCAGTTTTATCTAAAGCTACTTTTACCAAATATTGTCCGCCTGTATTCTTTGCCGATGTACTTACTTCTATTACTTTTCCATTTATGATTTTGTTGATGGATTTTACAACTACATCTACTTCAGTTCCTTTTTTAATTTGTGATATTTCACTTTCTGGAACCATAGCAATCACTTCAAATTTCCCTGGAGCTTCTAAAGAAATCAAAATAATTCCTGGGTTTGCCATATCACCAGCTTCAATGTTTTTGCTCGTAACCACTCCACTAAAAGGTGCTGTAATATTTGAATATGCGAATTGAGAGTTAACCTCATTCTTCATTTGGTTAGCCGCTTCTAAACGTGCTTTAGCCATTTCAAAATGTGCAGTCATATCATCCATTTCTTTTTGAGATGCACTGTTATCTGCAAACAGATTTTTAAAACGATTGTAATCTTTTTGGGCATTATTATAAGCAGCTGTTGCTTCGGTAATACCTGCGTTTACTTGAGCTCGTTTGGCTTGTAAATCGGCATTGTTTATAGAGACTAACAATTGTCCTTTTCTAACGTTATCACCAACATTTACGTGAACCTTATTTACAAAACCCATCATACGCGTACTTAAATCTGCGCTGTTTTCTGCTTGGATTTTTCCACTTGCTGTTAAAAACGGATTGTTTCCATCAGCTTGTACAGCACTCACTTTTACAGCAATTGGAGCCGAATTATCTGCGACTATTTTTTTCTTATCACTTCCACAACTCGTCATAAAAATTGATAGTGTGATTACAGCGATTATGTATGTGTATTTTTTCATCTTAATAATTATTCTTTAGTTAAAAATTGTAAATAAGCTTGAGCGTAATTGTACTCAAAAACAGTTTGATAATATTCTAATTGTTTTTGTGAGTATTGTGTTTCTGCCATTAAAAGATCAGACGTCTTTTCTAATCCTTCTTCGAATCTATTTGTTCTAATTCTTAAAGATTCCTTAGATTGTTCTAATGCTAATTCAGTTAATTTTAATCTGTTTTCAGCATCTAAAAGCATTCGTTTAGCTTTATTGAATTCTAACTGACTTTGAGAGACGTATTGTTCGTATTGTAGTTTCGATTTCTCGAATTCGGCTTTACTTTTTTGAGCTTTTCCAAAACGTTTATAACCTTGAAATAAATCCCAGCTTAATTGCGCTCCAAATAAATATCCATTTGCATCTGCCTCAAAAATTTGATCATCATATAACTCATAACTTCCAAAGGCATTTAAACGTGGTAAAAACGCCATTTTATCTGCTTTGTGCATTGTTTGATAAGCATCAGATGCTAATTGCATGGCTTTGATATCTGCTCTGTTTTCTGAAATTGTTTTAGTATTTAAAGTTAAAACTGTAACCATTAAGCTATCTGAAGGTTGATACACAACATCTTCTTTTTCATTCATTAAAAACGATAGATAGTTTGATGCATTCTGCACATTGCTTTTAGCGGTTTGCAATTGGTTTTTAACTTCGGTTACACGTACTTCAACAGACAATACATCTGCACGTTGTAAAAAGCCTTGTCTGAAACTGTTGTCGGCTAATTTCTTATTTGCTTCAGCAGCTTCCAATACTTTTTCTAAAACATCTACTGCTTTGTGTGCTAGTTGTAATTGCATATAAGCTTTATCAACTTCAAAAGCTAAATAATCTGAAGTACGTTCGGTTTGTAAAGCAATGGCATTCATCTTCGTTTTGGCAGCTTTTCGTTGATACATACCATCTACATTAATGAGAGGTTGCTGAATTTCAAACTTAGTTGCAAAATTTTGAGTTTGTGAAGGATCATTCAATAACGCTGGATTGAAATCGTTTTGTGTTAAAATTTCCTGATTCAATTTAGAACCAAAAGCCATCAACGGATTTGTAGTAGAAATCCCAGTATGCGACGCTGTGATATTTGGTAAAAACACAGCGTTTGTTTGTCTGTAATCTGCTCTGGCTTCGTTATACTCTTGTTCAGAAATCTTGATAGATCTGTTTTCTTCTGAAACTTTTATCAAGACTTCTGCTTTTGTAATCAGGATTACTTGCTGCGCTTGAAGTATCGCTGTAAACAGGAAAAAGCTAAAAATTAAAATATATCTGTTTTTCATTATTATAAATTTGATAGGACAAAAATACTTCACAAAAAAACTATAGTTAGCAACCTTTGTTACTTAGCAAAACAAAAAGACATTCCCAAATTGAATATCTTTTTTAACCAATCAAAAAAACTGACAACCAAGTCATTTTAATTTTCTAGTACCTCCGTGTCTTCCAGCGACAATAATTAAAACCTTAAGACTTAGGTATATAAATTTAAAAAACTGAATAATTGGATTCATCATTATAAATCGTTGGTATTTTGTTATTCTTTGTGTCATAATATTTTTATTCGATTAAGAAATCACTTTTTTAGGGTTGATTCCTATTCAGGAATCAACCACCAAAATGGTTTCATTTTAGCTTTATATAAAAAGGTGAAGTGTAAGGCTAATTTTAACCAATGTCCTGCTAATCCTATTTCGCCAAAGGTTTTTCCTAATTTACGACCGTGTGTGTTTGGGTACTTGTTATAATCTGGAACAATTGGAAAAGTAGTAATGCTTATTCCGCTACCTTTTATCATACCGTAGCCCGCTGATGCTATACAAGCAGCTCCCATATCTCCCATAGAACCTTTATGTTTTAAGCTGGAGTTTCCACTTTTTATGGTATCTATAATATTATCTGATACCAATTTTGCTGTAATTCCAGAAGGCATTCCTGTTCTTGGTGGTGATGGTGAAATTGTTGTTCCGTTTTTGCTTACTCTTGGTTTAGAAATAGCGTGCGGTGGTGCAAATGCAATTCCAGGAGCAAAAATGTTTGGATATGATGGGTTTTGATAGGTTTCTGGCCAATCTTGAACACTCCATTCTTCGTAAGGTTTTGGTGTGTAATCTGCATCTACAATCATAAAACCTTTAAAAATCTTGTCTGTGATGTCTTCGCTGTTTTTATTGAAAGCTTTAAATCCGTGTCCTGAAAAGGCAGGGATTAACATTGCAAAATCGTAAGTTTCAGATTTATATTCACCTTCTAAAGTTTCATAATATGCTATCCCATCTTCAATTTTATTAACTCCAGCACCAATAATCCATTTAATACCCCTGTCTTCAAAAATCATTTCCACCATTTCCTTGGATTTCAATGTCATACTTCCATAACTTAATAGCATACCATCCATTCCAAAATCTCCTAATTTATATTCATTTGAAATCCAAGTAATTTCAGCCATATCACGTACTTTATGTTGGCGTAATTCCTGTTCAACATTTAAAATATATTCGAAAGCAGCTCCTTGACAGGTTGATTTTGCGTGACCTGTACCTATAAGAATTTTAGCTTTTTTGCCTTGTTTCATCTCTTGGATTAATTTGCTTAATCCTTCCCAAGCATGGTAAGCGTGAGTATAATTACAAACAGAATACGTTTTGTTTTTTCCGGGAATTAACCCTTCAGTCGCTTCAAAATTTAATTTTGGACCTGTTCCATTAATTAAATAATCGTAAGTTACTTTTTCTTTTTTGCCTTTGTTTTCTTTATCAACATACTCTACAATTACATAGGGCTTATTCAACTCTAAATCTCCTTCAGGATAAAATGTTTGAACTTTAGCCTGTTTAAAAATAATGCCTTTCTTTTTATATAAAGGGGTTAATGGAAATAAAATGTCTTTGGGTTTCATTCTACCAATTCCTACCCAAATGTTAGATGGAATCCATTGATAATTACTATTTGGAGACACAACAATTACTTCGTGTTTTTTAGACAATTTTCTGCGTAAATGTGAAGCAGCTACATGTCCTGAAATTCCAGCGCCTAAAACAACAACTTTTGACATTTCAATTTATTTGATTTTAATAAAATTACTGTAAAAAGCTATTTAATAAAATGATATTCATCATATTAAACATATTAATGAAAAGGTCATTACATGATATGAGAATTTTGATTTTGAATGAATTATGCTGGAACTTTTGTTGCATAAAAAAAGCAACCCTAAAGTTGCTTTTAAAATATTTTACGATGCATTAATGTTCGCCATAACCAACATCGTCCATTTTTCCTTTAAATACTTTATATTGAATAACCATATATATAGCAACAAGAACAATGGCTATTGCAAACCAATATACACCAACAGATAAACCATATTCTTCTGCAGCAACATTGTATAATGTTAAAGAAGGATTTACCGTATTTGATGATGGTAATACTTTTGGGAAAATTGAAGCAACTGTAGAGGTTAATCCTCCAAATAAAAATAATGATGAAAACAAGAACCCCAAACCATCTTTTTTAAATGATTTCACTTTAAAAAGTCCGAATAAACCTGTAAAAGTGATTAGAGGAAAAATCCACAACAAAGGACTTTTAATGAAATTATGAAAAGGTTTTGGTTCTATTATATGCCAAACAAGTAAAGAAATTATTACTAATGCTAATAGCACAAAATTTAAATTAAAAATAACTTTTTTAAGTTTAGCATTTAAATCTGAATTGGTCTTAAAAATAATCCAATTGGCGCCATGAATTGATAAAGCAACAACACCAATAATTCCCAATAAAAGAGTAAACCAATCAATGATTCCTAAATGTTCGGTTTGTGGGCTAAAGGTTGGATTCCATAATGGTAAAAAGAAATAATGTGCTTCTTGTGTTGAGACTCCATTTGCAACCATACCTAAATTAACACCTCTTACTACGTTTCCTAAAGCTATACCAAAGAATAAAGCTAAAAGTAAACTTGCTAAGCCAAAGGCTTTATCCCAAACGGATTCCCACATTCTATTATGTATTTGCCCTCTTAATTCTAATCCAATGGCTCTAAAAATAAGTAACCATAAAATCATTATTAGTGGTAAGTAGAATCCGCTAAAAGAAGAGGCATATAACGTAGGAAAAGCAAAAAACAAAACACCTCCAGCAGCAATAAGCCAAACCTCGTTAGCATCCCAAAAAGGACCAATTGCATTGGTTATTGCTTTTTTATCTTTTTCAGTTTTCGCAAAGAACAAATGAATAATTCCTGCACCAAAATCATAACCATCTAAAATTACATAAACAGCTAACATTGTCATTAAAACTATATACCAGAATAATTCCATAATTAGTGTTTGATAATTTGAGGTCCTTTATTAATAATTTTGCCTACCAGCATTAAAAACAATAATCCTAGTAGTAAATACAAGCCTATAAATCCTAATAATGTGAAAAGTGTATTTCCAGACGAAACCGTTGGTGAAGCACCTGCTGTAGTTCGTAATAAATTATAAACTAACCAAGGTTGTCTGCCTAATTCTGCCGTGTACCAACCAGTTGTGTTAGCTATATATGGAAAAGGTAACATAAATAGGAGGGACCATAAAATCCATTTCGTTTTGTAAAGTTTTTTTCTAAATAATTGAACTGCAGCAATTAGCATTAAACCAATAAAAATTGTTCCTAAACCAACCATGATATGATATGCGTAATACAATCCTGGAATATTAGTTGGATAAATTTTTTCATCAAACTCGTTTAATCCTTTAATTTCTGCTTCCCATTTTTGATAGGTTAAAAAACTTAAAATATTAGGTACTGCAATTTTATTATCCAATTTCTTTTCTAACACATTTGGCTGACCAATTAATATAATTTCCGATCCACCTACTTCTGTTTCAAAAATGCCTTCCATGGCTGCAAATGTTACAGGTTGATGTTTTACTACATTTTTTGCAGCCATATCTCCTGTTGGAAACGCAACAATTACACTAGATATTAATCCGAAAACAACACCTGTTTTAACGAATAACTTTCCAAATTCACTATGTTTATTATTCAAGATATAAAAAGCTCCAATTGCAGCAACCACAAATGATGCTGTTACTAAAGAAGCTGCTTGATTATGTAAATAAGAAGGCCACAACCAAATATTGGAAAACAAGGCTCCGAAATTATTCAATACAAATTTTCCGTTTTCTAAAATTTCGTATCCAACAGGATGTTGCATCCAAGAATGTGTTGCGATAATTAAAAACCCGCTAGCCCAAGAACCTAAAAACACTAAAAAACCTGTTATAAAATGAAGTTTATGTCCCAATAGTTTTTCCCCAAATAAAAACAAGCCTAAAAAAGAAGATTCTAAGAAAAAGGAAAACATACCTTCCATTGCTAAAGTTTGCCCTATAATTCCTCCTGTAAGTTCTGAAAATTTTGCCCAATTAGTTCCAAATTGAAATTCCATTGGAATTCCTGTCACAACTCCCATGGCAAAGTTGAGTGCAAAAATGCGCATCCAGAATTTTGCAGCATCATTATATTTTTCAAGTTTAGTTCTTAAAAAATTACCTTTAAAGTAAACGATTATCAAAGATAATCCCATTGTGAGTTGTGGAAATAAGTAATGGAAAGTGATAGTAAATGCAAACTGCATTCTATCATAAAAGAGCATATCCTCCATTCTATTCTAGGTTGTATAGTTATTAATATTCATCAAAAATAAATATTAAAATTGGTTGAAAGCGTAACATAGGTTACACAGTATAAATTTAACCATAAATGTGACAAATGTCACACAAAACTTATACTAAAAGGACTATTTTTGGGTCGTGAAAATAAGCACAATTATAACATCAATTATTTTAGGGGTACTTATACTATTTAATAGTTTAAGAGTATCTTTAAACTATGCTTATTATGAAATAGATACAAAAGGATTTATTGAAAAGCTTTGTGAGAATAAGGATAAACCAGAACTACAATGTAATGGTAAATGTCATTTAAAAAAAGTGACCGAATCTAGTTCTAAAGAAAGCAAAGAACCAAATCGGTTAATTGATTTTAAAGAGATTTTACTTTATACAGAAAAACCTTTTGAATACAATTTTAAAAAGATTTATTATCAAAATAAAATTCCATCAGAATATCTAAATCTTTACACCTATATAGGTTTAGAGAACTGTTTTCATCCTCCACAAGTATAGTTTCCATTTTTAGACATATTGTTCAATTGCACAATTAATATTGAACAGATTTTTTAAATAACTATAAATATTACAAAATGAAAATATTTTATAGCGTGTTGTTATGCACGCTAATTTCTGCTATGTCTTTTTCTCAAGAAAAAAATGAAAAAGCAAAAGACTCGACAACCCAAAAAAAAATACAATTAGATGAAGTATTAATCACTGGAAATACAATTACAGATCCAGTACTTACAACGTTATCTAATAATTATGCTGAAAAAGTTGTTCAGCCAAAAAACGTTGCCGATTTATTCAACAATATTAATGGGTTTTCTGTTATAAAAAGAGGGAACTATGCAATCGATCCTTCGTTTAGAGCTTCGCAATATGAACAACTAAACATTCAGTATGATGGAGGAACTAAAGCCATGCATGCTTGTCCAAATAGAATGGACCCAATAACAACTCATATTATTCCTGAAGAAATTGAGAGAATTGAAATTATAAAAGGGCCTTATACGGTACGTTATGGAGCTACTTTTGGTGGTGTGATTAATATGGTTACACAAAAACCAAATTACCAAGACAGAGGTTTACACGGAAAAGCTACAGCAGGATATGAAAGTAACGGAAGTTCTTTTGTAAATATGGTTCAACTACAATACATTCAAGACAAATACGATGTTGTTGGAAATGTAGGCTACAGAGATTTTGGGAACTATGAAGATGGTAATAGAACTGAAATTCCATCCTCTTTTAGAAGTACAGATTATGGAGTAAAATTAGGTTACAATTTTACAAAAAACCAACGTTTACAAGCGCATTGGAGACAATCTTTTGGTAGAGATATATTGCACGCCGCTTTGCCAATGGATACAGACTATGACAATAGTAGTATTATATCTTTAGAGTATAAAATATCTAACCTAAGTGAAACAGTTAAAGGCTTTACAGCTAAAGCCTATTACAGTTATGTAAATCATTTAATGCATAACAGAAATAGACCAACATTTACGATGATGGAAGCAACATCTGATGTTAATGCTACAACTATTGGAGGAAAATTAGAATTAAATTGGAAACCTATATTGAAGCTGAATATTTTTAGTGGTTTTGATGCAATGCATATTGGAAGAGAAGGAGGAAGAACACGTTTAGTTAAAATTATGAATGGAAACCCTTTACCAATACCAATGACTTTTAATGATAAAGTTTGGCAAGATTCATCAATAGATGATTTTGGAGTATTTACAGAAGCTAAATGGTCGGTAAATAATTCTACTATTGTAACTGCTGGTTTACGTTATGATATGGTAATATCAGACATAAAAGACCCAGAAGATGATTTTGCTGCAATGTACAATTTAGAAAAACGTACAGAAAATAATGTAAGTGGAACTGTTTCTGTTAAAAAACTAGTTTCAAATAACTTAATTTTAGAAGCTGCTTATGGTCGTGGTGTACGTTCGGCTAATATGATTGAGCGTTATATTAATCACTTCACTGTAGGTCAAGATCCTTACGAATACATTGGAAATCCTAACTTAAAAGCAGAAGTTAATAATCAGTTTGAAATAGGGTTTAAAGGACATTCACCATTAAACACTTTTAAATATGCTACATCTTTTTATTACTCTTCATTTGAAAACTACATCGTGGCAGTTGTAGATAAAAGTTTAAATAGAAAGTATATGCCAATGGCAGAACCTAGAAACCCTAAAGTTTTTAGGAATTTAGATAAAGCTTATAAAACAGGCTTTGAAGCAATGGCTCAAATAGATTTCTTAAAGGACTTTTATTTTAAAACAGAATTAGCTTATGTTTATGCAAAAAATAAAGATTTAAACGAATCTTTACCACTTACAGCTCCATTCACAACGAAGTTATCACTTGGTTTAGAAAAGCCAACATACTGGGCAAATTTTCAATATAATGTAACTAGTAAGCAAGATCATATTTCAAGCAGTTTTGGAGAAACAGAAACTAATGGCTACCAAACTTTAGATATTAGTTTAGGCGTAAAGCCATATAAAAATTTAACTTTAGGTGTTGCGGCTTTAAATGTATTTGATGAAGCTTACAACAATCATTTAAACTTCTCTTTTACAAATCAAGCCGATTTTGGAAAAACTCCAATTACAGATCCAGGAAGAAATTTAACTGTATTTATTCAATATAAATTTTAATCATCTAAAAAAAAAGAGCCTTAAATTTAAGGCTCTTTTTTATCAAATTAAATAGTAGTTTACTTTTTAAGTATTTCCTTTAAAACTAAATCTTTATCCAGTTTTTTAGTACAAAAGAACCAATCTTTACAGTCTAATTCTTCTGTTGAGGTCATTCTTTCTTCTGCAACGCCACAAGAACCTGCTGGAGAAATAATAACATCATCTCCTGGGTTCCAATCTGCAGGGGTTGCAACATTAAAAGCATCAGAGGTTTGCATAGCGACTAAGGCTCTGTAAATTTCATCAAAATTTCTTCCTAAACTTAATGGATAATAAATGACGGCTCTAATAATAGATTTTTGATCCACAAAAAACACTGCTCTTACGGCTTGTGTTTTACTTTCTCCTGGTTGAATCATTCCATATTTTTTGGCTACATTCATTGTTATATCTTCAATTAAAGGGAATTTTACTTCAATGTTTTTCATTCCATTAAATTCAATTTTATCCTTAATTGTTCTTAACCAAGCAATGTGACTGTATAAACCATCTATGGATAATCCAATAAGTTTACAATTTGCCTTGGCAAATTTTTCTTCCATATAAGCAAATGTCATAAATTCTGAAGTGCATACTGGTGTAAAATCTGCTGGATGACTAAATAAAATAGACCACTCTCC
The DNA here is from genome assembly GCF_900114265.1 of Flaviramulus basaltis. Lineage (GTDB taxonomy): Bacteria > Bacteroidota > Bacteroidia > Flavobacteriales > Flavobacteriaceae > Flaviramulus > Flaviramulus basaltis. Next base: position 719,062 of record NZ_FPKV01000002.1, on the reverse strand, counting down.
AGCATAATCTTCAGGGTAATTAATTTCTCCTTGTGTTGTTACGGCCGTAAAAGAAGGAGCTTTATCTCCAATTCTTGGCATAGATACGACTTCTTGCTCTTGTTGTATTGTTTCCATTTTGTATGTTTTAATTTCAAGCTAAATTAATTTATGAGTTATATCATAAGTGTGATATTTGTTACACTAACCATGTTTTTTTATTATAAATGTATAGGCTTTCTTTATGAATTTTTTCATTTTTCGACCTGTATTGGGTTTTGCTTTTACCTATAATTTATTATCTGCTCCTAAAACAGGATAACCAATTATTGAAAGAATGTGTTTTGCCCTATCAAAATCATGATGTGTATAATAATCAAATGATACTGTTTCTTCATCTTGGTCAACTTCAACTCCAGAAATATTTTTTACTTCAGAAAGTTTATTAACTATAGTTACTTTGCAAGCATCATATTTTAGATTTTGTATATGTACTTTTGTTCTCATTGATTTATTTTTAAATTAAAGATATATGGTTATATAAAAAACCGCAATGATATTCATCAGTTGGAGTAACAAAAAAGTTTGCAGTTTACTAATTTTGAACAGGCTTTTTCTTAATGTTAATATATGCCTCATGAGCAGTGATATTGATAGATTAAAGTCTAATTAAATTTAACTAGATTTCGTTTTTAGTATTTCGTTTTATGTTAACTTTTAATTCTGGAATTTTAATAAGCTCTAAAGTTGTAGAGGCTAAAACTACTTTACCTTTTGATTTTTCAACTTCTGCATGAATTTTATCATTTAAACTATGCTTAGTAAAGCGTCTTTTCTTGTAATCAACAATATACCTTAAGTTAAACTGTATCCAGTTATCTGTTAATGTAATGGCTAGTGTTGGGTCTACCATGGCATCTTCTATGTAATATTTATTTACAACTTCTTTCCATTGCGATTTAGAGTTTGTAGTATATTCAGAGAGTGTTTCAGAAGCAATTTTAATGACTATGGATTTTGCTAATTCCATATCTGAACCATATTTAATAGGTAAATTAAACTCATCCCAAATAAAAGGGAAGTCTTGCGAGTAATTATAAATAGGACCCTTAAAAACAAAAGCATTGCTTAGTTTTACTATTCTACCAGAATAATTATCGCTGCTTACCCATTGACCAATTTCCATCATAGTAGTATAAATACTATCCACATCTATAACGTCTCCTTTAATACCATTAATTTCAATTCTATCTCCTGGTTTATATACCTTAACAATAAAAATATATAATGAGCCTGCAATACTTAAAATAAGCTCTTGAAGCGTAAAAGCAATTCCCGCTGTAAATAAGCCAATAGCAAGTGTGAAGTCTTTAATACTACCTGTGAAGTATGAGAGTGACAGCAGGATTAGAACTATATAGCCAATAATTTCTATACCTTTTTGAGATTTGTAGCGTAGGGAAGTATCTGTAACTTGTTTTCTTAAAAAACGTCTTATTAGTTGAATTAAAATTAGTACAAAAGCAACTAATAAAATATACTTAAAAACATTGTATAGTGTAGGGTTTTCTGAAAGCCATTTTTTTATTGGTTCCATTTTAATATATTATAAATCTTCGTAAAGTCTTAATCTGTTATGAAGCATTGTTATTTCTTGCTTTAAAGATTTAACTTGTTTAAGTAGATTGTAAATAGCGTCTACACCTTCTATATTAATATCTAAATCATAGTGTAAACGAATCATTTTTTCAACTTCCTTTATTTGTTTGTTATGTATATAAAAACCCTCGTTTTCAACTATAATTTCTATTAGCTGAAATTCTTGTAGTGTATTTATAAAGGAAACCGGAATTTTATATTGATTGCATAGTATTTGAATAGGTATTAAATCTTGTGTTTCCATTATTAACGTAGTTTTTGTAACTCTTTAATTAATGTTTTTTCTTTTTCAGAAAGGTCAGTAGGGATTTTTATTTGGTAGGTAATATATAAGTCACCAAATTGATCTTCTTTTTTATACTTAGTGAATCCTTTTCCTTTAAGTTTTACTTGAGTTCCGTTTTGAGTTTCTGGTTTTATATTTAGTTTTACCTTTCCATTAAAAGTATCAACCATAAATTCTCCTCCTAATAAGGCTTTATATAAATCTAAATCTATAGTTACATAAAGATTGTCTTTGTCTCTTTTAAATTTTGAATGGTTTAAAACAGAAAACTGGATATACAAATCACCATTTGGACCACCATTAACACCTTTTCCTCCGTGTCCTTTTATTTTTATTGTTTGTCCGTTTTCTATACCTGCAGGAATGGTTATTCTAATGTTTTTATTATTAACCGTTAAGGTGCGTTTATGTGATGTATAAACATCTTTTAGATCAAGCTGTAATTCGGCATTAAAATCTTGACCTCTAAATTTTACTTGTCTGCTACTACCTGTTGAAGCTCTACCACCAAACATATTTCCGAAAAAGTCTGAAAAGTCTTCTTCTGAATATCCACCTGAAGAGCCTTGATAATTTTGTTGATATTGTTCTTGCTGTTTTGCTTTTTCGTATTCTTCGGCATGTTGCCAATGCTCGCCATATTTGTCGTATTTTTTTCTGTTTTCAGGATTACTTAAAACTTCATTGGCTTCATTAATTTCTTTAAACTTCTTTTCCGCAAGCTTATCATTTGGATTTAAATCAGGATGGTGTTTTCTAGCTAATTTTCTATATGCTTTTTTTATATCAGCCTCTGATGCAGTTTTTGAAACACCTAATGTTTTATAATAATCTATATAAGCCATCTACTTATTTTTATGGATTTCAATATGATGTTCTAATAAATGGCGTAAGCTTTCTAAATAATCTTCCATTACTTGAGTATTAATATCTGGATGATTTATAGAGGGCATAGTTAAAGGCGTTTCTTCTAAAAATGTATACAACTCAGGGTACTGAGTTTCTATTAAAGTAGTTAACTTAGTTATTTTGTTTTCTATGATTTGTAATTTATTCATTACTTTTCTAATTATTAGAGGTTTAAAATTAAAAGTAACTTTGAAAGGGCTAATTATAAATGACGAATATTAGGTCTTATAAAACTTGATTCTTGTTACTAATTTACCTCATTTTTTTTTAAAAACGCATAAATGTTATGATATAATTTTACCATCTTCCATAGTAATAATTCTATCTGTTTTTTTGCTAAATCTTCGTCATGAGTAACAACTAGTAGAGATTAATCTTGTTTATTACTAAGTTGTTCGAAAATATTAAAAACATTTTCAGAGTTATGACTATTTAAATTGCCTTTAGGTTCGTCTCCCATAATTATTGAAGGGTTGTTAATTAAATTATCTTCATATTTAATAGGATAATTTAGCTTGTAATAAAATATACTCATTAAGGTTGGTAGCATCAATAACTCCAACAAGTTTTTCTTTATTAACTACAGGTATGAATGACTTTTCTTTGGTAAAAACAATATTATATATTTCTTTAAGATCATCTGTATGCTTAACTGTTTTAAAATCAGTATCCATAACATCTTTTACCAAAACATTTTTATTAGAGTTATCTATTATGTTTTTATGATATAAAATGCCTTTTATTTCATAGTCTTTTAAAACTATAAAGTTGGCTTCTGTACTTGAAATTATTTTATTTACTACTAAATCTATAGAATCTTCAGGACTAAAAGTTGTCATATTAATTATCATAGCATCTTCTACATTATGTCCTTTAAGTAAAGCCAAATGTTGTACTATTTGATTTTCGCCATAAGCACCTAAAAAAATAAAAAGCGCAATTAAAACTAAAAAAGGATTGTATAATAAGCCTAATAGTAGAAAAATAACTGCAATAAATTGACCAATGCTTGATGCTATTTGAGTTGCTTTAACACGATTCATTTTCATGGCTAAGATTGCTCTTAAAATTCGACCACCATCCATAGGGAAAGCAGGAATTATATTAAAGACAACCAAACCAATATTTACTATAAATAAAAAGAAAAGAAAATTTTTGAATGTAAGACTCATTAATACCTCAAAGGTTTCTGTGAAATTTAAATGCATAAATTCATTTACAGGAACAATAAAATAGATAATTAATGCAATAATAATATTAACCAAAGGACCAGCTAATGTTACTAATAATTCTTCTTTAGGCGATTCTGGAATTCGCTCCAAACTTGCCAGACCACCAATAGGTAGTAGGGTTATTTTTGTTGTGCTAATGCCAAAACGTTTAGCGGTTAAAGCATGTCCTAATTCATGTAATACAACACATGCAAAAACGGCGAAAATTAGTGCTATATTAAATAAAATACTATTTGTAGTACTACCACGTTTTAGCTCACTGAAAACTATCCATGCTATTAAAAAAAAGAATGTCCAATGCACTTTTATTTTAATTCCGAAAACTGTACCTAAATTTAAATTTGCTTTCATTTTATAGATTGAATAAACCATTTCTCATTTTTATTCATGGTAGACACTAAATTATTTGAAATAATTTTGGATATTATTTTTGGTGGTTTGTCAAGAAATTTTTTGTCTAAGAAGATATTAATACCTTCTGGATTTAAATATTTTTTTATGTTTCCCTCAGCATCAATTATTACTTCAAAGTATTTATTATACACTACTGGTTTTTCTAATATATCGTTATTGCCAACTGTTCTTTTTATTAACTCTAAAACCAAAGCTTGGTTGTTATTAAAATTTAAAGCATTAAGGAATTTAGGTTCTATTACAGTTTTACCTGTTTTATCAATATAACCAAAGTATATAATTCCTTGTTTAGTTTCAGAAATTAAACAACGATTATCTTTAAAAATAGGGTAGTGTTGTCCTTCTATTTTAGTTAAAACTAAATCATCTCTAAAAGCAATACTAACATCACCTTTATCATTTATAAAACCCCATGAATTATCTTTTTTAACAGCTGCTACATTATCATTAAAAGGAGCTACAAAATCTAATTCTTCTGTTGTTTGTGAAAACATAAAAACAGGAATTATTAACAGTATAATTAATAGTTTTTTCATGACATATATTTTTAATAATAGTCTAAAAATATAGTCTTTATTCTTATTATAAAATGATATTCCTCATGAGGAAGAGATTTTACAGATGCTGTTTTACTATAGAAATAATATCATTTTTTTGCAGTACACCAGATTGTCTCCATATTTGATTACCATTTTTAAAAAGTATCATGGTTGGTACACCACGTACTTGATATTTAGCAGCTAGAGTTTGATTTTTGTCAACATCAATTTTTATTATTTTTATTGAATCTGTGAGGTCTTTTTTTACTTCTTTTAAAATTGGAGCTAGCAGTTTACATGGTCCACACCAACCAGCAAAAAAGTCGACCAAAATTATTTTGTTAGTATCTAAAATGTTATCAAAACTACTTTTCATTTTTTTGTATTTGTTTTTTAAACTCTAAATTTAGTTTTGCTATCATTATGAGTTCAGATTTATTAATACTTGAAAAACTATAAGCAATAGCATTTACGGTTTTTAAAATAAGTGTTTTAATATTATTTGTAAATAGTTTTTCGTTGTTATTTTTATATATTAAAAAATCTTTAAACCATTTTTCAGGATTTAATTTTTTGTTCTTATTTAACCAATCAAAAACAATCTTAATTTGATAAACATCTTTAGGACCAAAATTATCAAGTAATACCCATTCTTTTTTTACAATATCTTTAAATTTATGATACTCTTCTTCTTCCACATTTTTATCTGCAGAAGCTATAGCATAAAACAATTTACCAATAGCTTGATAAAAATCAAAACTATATTTTTTAATAGTGGACATCTATTTTAATCTAAGATTAAGATTATAAATTTAAAAGTTTTAAAATTGTTTAATTATGATTTTAATCATGAATTGTATTATAATTCCTAATTAAAAGCACTATTTTTAATGCTTTTAAAAATATTTATAAAGAGGCTTATGTTTCAACAAGATCAAGAGATTTTTAATATTTTATTGGATGCAGTTTCTGAGGGAGTTTTGGTTGTTGATACAAATCAAAATATCATGGAAACTAATTCTGCTTTAGAAACTATTTTTGGTTACAAAAACAAGGAACTTATAGGGCAACCTTTACAAGTTTTGATACCACACCGATATCATGAAAATCATGGAAGTCATTTTGCTGGTTTTATGAAAAATCGTGAGCGTAGACAAATGGGAAAAGGAAGAGATCTTTATGGTGTACGTAAAGACGGTACAAATTTTTCAATAGAAATAGGACTTAACCCTTTTGAGGTTTATGGACACACATATGTTATGGCATTGGTAATTGATATTTCTGAACGTAAAAAACAAGAAATTCAAATTTATGAATTAAATGCTCGATTAGAAGAAAAGGTAGCTAACCGTACCAAGGTTTTAAATAATACATTAAGTGAATTGAAAGTGGCTAATAAGCACCTTAAAACTGAAAATGTAAAACGAATAGAAGCCGAAGAAGAAACAAAAAAGGCATTAAAGAAAGAGATAGAACTTAACGAGTTAAAAACAAAATTTTTATCATTAGTGTCGCATGAATTTAAAACACCCTTAACAGGTATTTTAACATCCGCAATGTTATTAGGTAAATATCAATTAACAGAACAACAGGAAAAAAGGGACAAGCATTTAAAAACAATTACAGATAAAGTGCAATACCTAAATAATATTTTAAATGATTTTCTATCAGTTGAGAAGTTAGAAACAGGAAAAGTAAATTATAATTTTAGCGAGTTTAAGCTTAGTAAAATAGTTAACGAAGTTGTTTATAATTGTAATATGTTGTTAAAGGAAGGGCAGCAAATTAAATACCCTGAAAATGTTGATGATATATCGTTATTTCAAGACGAAAAAATTATTGAATTAGCATTATCAAATTTAGTACATAATGCTATTAAATATTCGCCAGAAAATACCATTATACACTTAAAGGTAAACCAAAGTGGAGGTATAACCACACTTATAGTTAAAGATGAAGGGATGGGAATTCCAGAAAAAGATCAAAAGAATATATTTAATCGTTATTTTAGAGCAGGAAACGCTTTGCTTACTCAAGGAACCGGAATAGGATTAAATATTGTAAAATCTCATTTAGAAAACTTGCAAGGTTCTATAGAATTTGAAAGTAAAGAAGGTAAAGGAACTGAAGTTACAATTAAAGTACCTAATAAAGCTATTTTATAAAGAAGTCTAGACTTATGAAAAAAATTTTATTAATAGAAGATGATACCGTTTTAAGGGAAAACACAGCAGAACTTTTAGAATTATCTAACTACTCAGTAACAACAGCTCCAAATGGGAGAGAAGGATTTAATATAGCAAAAAGTAATTTGCCAGATATAATTGTTTGTGATATAATGATGCCAGAATTAGATGGTTATGGTGTATTGGAAGCTCTTGGTAAAAGTGAAGAAACAAAATATATTCCTTTTATATTTTTATCTGCAAAAACAGAGCGTAAAGATGTTAGGAAAGGCATGGATCTTGGGGCAGATGATTATATTACAAAACCATTTAACGAGGCAGAACTTATAAGTGCTATAGAAAGTAGATTAGCAAAAGCAGCTATTTTAAGAGATGAAAGAACTAGCCTTATTATTAAGCAAAGTGAAACTTCTCAAGATGATTTAAAAACACTAAACGATTTAAAAAACTTTTTTGATGACAATGGTAAAACATTTCATCATATTAAAGGTGATATTATTTATACAGAAGGACATAATTCTAACTACATATATTTAATTAGAGAAGGGATTGTTAAAAATCACAAAATTGATGAAGATGGTAAGGAATTAATAACAGCTTTGTATAAAGAAGATGACTTATTTGGGTACACCTCCTTCACTCAAAATTTGCCTTATCAAGAATCTGCTACTGCCATTAATGATGCAGAACTTGTAGGTATTTCAAAACATGAGTTAAAGGACATTTTAGAAAACAACCATAAAATAACATTAGAGCTCATTCAATTACTTACAGATAATCTTACTACGGTTAAAAATCAATTGTTAGAAATGGCTTATAGTTCGGTAAATAAAAAAACAGCAACAACCATACTTAGGTTTGCTGAAAAATTAAATAAAACACCAAATGATCCTATTAAGATTTCAAGAAATGATCTAGCAAGTGTTGCAGGAGTAGCATCTGAAACATTTATTAGAACTTTATCAAAATTCAAAAAAGAAGGACTTATTGAAGTAGAAGGTAGAAACATCAAAATTCTCAATCTTAATAAACTTAAGCAAATATACTAAGTATTTCGATTTGGTTTTCAACATGACCAAAATCATGTTATATAAAATTTCTTGAATATACTTTTGTTGTAATAAGTTATATTGCAATGAAAAATATTTTAATCCCTACAGATTTTTCTGAAAATTCATGGAATGCTATTGAGTATGCTCTCAATTTTTTTGAAAAACATTCCTGCAATTTCTATTTATTACATGTTACTACTGTTAGTAATTTAGTCTATTCAGAAAGTAGTTATATTCCATCTCAAAATCATATTGAAGATACCTTAATTAAACCATCAAAAGTAAAATTAAAAAAATTTTTAAAACGTATTAGTGGTTTACCATTAAAAGCAAATCACCGTTTTTTTACTCTAACAGATTATAACTTTTTTATTGAATCCATTAGAAATCATGTTGAAGAGAAAAGAATTGATCTTATTGTTATTGGAACAAAAGGAGCAACAGGTTTAAAAAAGTTAATAATAGGTAGTAATGCAGCAAGTGTTATAACTAGGGTAAAATGTACAACCCTAGTGGTTCCAGAAAACGCAAAGTTTGTAAAACCAAAAGAAATAGCATTCCCAACAGATTTTTCGGCTTTCTATTCTTCAGGGTTACTAAATCCAATACTTGAAATTTTAGATTTATTAAAAGCCTCTATAAGGGTGTTGCATATAAATAAACGTGATTATAAACTAAATAATGATCAGCAAAAAAATAAAGAATATTTAGAAGATTATTTTAACAAATACACAAGTAGCTTCCATTTTTTAACAAATAAACACATTGAATCAGCTATACAGTGTTTTGTTGAAAGTAGAGATATAAATTTAATAGTGATGGTTGCAAAAAACTTAAATTATTTTCAACGTATATTATTCAATCCTTTAGTTGAAGAGATAAGTTACCATACAGACATACCTTTTTTAGTACTACATGAATAAAAACTTAAGTTATGGAAAATACATCTGTTTTTTAGCAAAATTTTGGGGCTGGTATCTAATTGTGTTTTTTGTAATATTAAGTTTTAACCCTAAGCGTATAAGATAAATTTTTTTAGAATTAAAAGATGGAAAATTTCTTACAATTACTTCTTTTATTGCTATAATTGTTGGACTGCTAAATATTTTATTTCATAATGTATGGGAGCCAAACTGGAAACTTATTATTACGGTTATAGGTTGGGTAGCACTATTTATAGGATTATGTTTATTTGTTTTTCCAAAGCGAACAGTTTCTTTTTTAGAATTCATTAATATAAAATTTGTTCAAGTAATATATATATTGCTTTTTCTTACAGGGCTTTTTTTACTAAATATAGCATATGGTTTAGTGCCCTATTAAGTTAAAAAAGTTTTCCCTTTTTATATGTTTATAAAAAATATATTATTTGAAACTATATGGAAATGATAAGAATCAATTTTTAGATTTAAACCTATAATTTTAATATAAAAATGTTAAAAGAACCTAAGTTTAAATTTTTTTTTGTATAACTGATTAATGTCATAGTTTTTTTAATATTCCTAATATAAATTAGTACTATTATTTATTATACGTTCTTTAAGAGTTGGTTACAAAAATCTAAAAGGTCTATAAATTTTTTGTAGACGGCAAAAGAGTTTAAAATTATTATTTAGCTAAGTGTTTAACATTTTTTTGTTAGAAAGGAAATGTTTTTTATCAAGTTTGAATAATAGAATTAAATTCTTTGATGAAACAGGAAGTTTCGACTTCCTGTTTCTATTTAAAAAAAACAGACTTTGCTGCTGTAACTAGGTGAAATCTTGATAGAGTGTTTTTGAGGTTATTATAATGTAATTGTATTATCTTTTTTTTGGGGATATTTGTGTTATTATTAACAGAACAATATAATTATAGAATGATAAAATTAAAAATTCAAGAGAAACGGTAAAACTTTAAGTTTTGCCGTTTTTTGTTTTTAAAATCTATTTTATTAATAAAATAAGACAGATGTCTGATTAATATCATTTTTTTTCCATTATAGACTTACTACTTTTAAGTTGTTAGTTATAAATAGCTTAGAAATGAGAAAGATATTAATTCCAACAGATTTTTCGGTAAATGCAATGAATGCTATTAGCTATGCATTGCAACTTTTTAAGTATGAGGTTAGTATTATTTATTTCATGCATGCTTATCAAGATGATATTTATATTAATGAAACCTTATTAACAAGAGAAACATTAAGTGAGGTTACAAGAATAGTTGGTGAGCAGTCTAAAAAACAATTAGAAGATCTATTAAAACAGGTTAAAGAAAAGTATCCTAATCCCAGATTTACATATCGTATTATATGTTCTAATAATCTACTAGTAGATGAAGCAGATAATATTGTTAATGAAGAAAATATTGACATTATTGTCATGGGTACAAAAGGTAAAACCAATGAAAGGAAATTAACTTTTGGTAGCCATACATTGCAAGTATTAAAATATGTAGAATGCCCTATTTTGTCGATTCCTAGTAATTGTAATTATGCTAAGCCAAAACATGTATTGTTCCCTACAAATTATTTAATCCCTTTTAAAAGAAGAGAGTTGAAATTATTGTGTGAAATGACATCTCCTTTTAGAGCAAATATAGATGTGCTTTATGTATCAAAAAGCAATAAGTTATCCTTAAGACAAGAGGATAATAAGGCATTTTTAAAAGAAACACTTTGTAAAAATGATATTAACTTTTATACTATTAACAACAAACATATTACAGACACTATTAATACTTATATCTCAGAAAACAAAATTAATATGCTTGTTATGGTTAACACAAGACATTCACATTTAGAAAATATATTATTTCAATCACCCATTGATAAAATAAGTTTAAATATTAGCATTCCATTTTTGGCTTTGCAAAATATTAAGCGTGTTAGTTTATAATTTAAAAATTAAAGTCATGAAAAAAATACTCCTTCCCACAGATTTTTCAGAGAACTCATGGAATGCTATTAAATATGCTTTACAATTATATAAAGATGAGGTTTGCACGTTTTATTTACTTAATACTTATACACCTATAGTATACCATATTGAATATGTTTTAGTTAATCCATCTCAATTTGGATTAAACGATGCTGTTCGAGAAACTTCAATTAAAAATGTAAATAATATCTATAAAAAAATTCAAAGCAACTATAAAAATTCTAACCATAATTTCGAAAAAATATCTGTTTTTAATTCCTTAATTCCAGAAATTAAAGACCAAGTAAAAAATAATGATATAGACCTAATAGTTATGGGTACAAAAGGAGCTACAGGAGCAAAAGAGGTGCTTTTTGGGTCGAATACCGTTCATGTATTAAATCAAGTAAAATGCCCAGTTTTAGCAATTCCAGATGATTTTAATTATGAAAAACCACATGAACTACTATTTGCCACAGATTATGAAGTTAAGTTTAAAGATATACACTTAAAACCAATACTTGAAATTGCTAAAACACATACCTCTAGAGTTCATGTGCTTCATGCATCTTATGGCTATGATTTATCTGAAAACCAAGAAAAAAACAAACAGATTTTAGAAAAAAAATCACAAAAAAAAGCAATCCTTTTTCATAATATAAGTAATCAGAATGTTGAAGATGCCATTGAGAATTTTCAAATAAAAAATAAAATAAATATGTTGATTATGGTTAATAATAAACATTATTTTTTTGAGAATTTATTCTTTAAGAGGGTAATTAATCACATAGGATTTCATTTAAAAATTCCATTTTTAGTAATTCCATCAATAATTGATAAATAATAAATCATGAAAAAAATACTTCTCCCCACCGATTTTTCAGATAATGCCTGGAGTGCTATAGTTTATGCTTTAAAATTATATAAAGATGAATCATGTGTTTTTTATTTTTTGCACTCAACAAAATTGAAGGCAATGTCTTCTAGAACTTATATAACAAGCAGTTTTATAGAATCCATTAATGAAGAGGCAATGAAAGAAATTTTAGCTTTAAAAGAGTTGGTAGAAACATCTGATGCAAACACAAATCATGAATTTGAAATAATTATAAGTTCAAACGATTTAATAAGTGCTATTAAAAGAATTGTTAAAGAAAGTAATATAGATTTGGTTATTATGGGTACTAAAGGGGTAACTGGAGCTAATGAGTTTTTCTTTGGCACTAATACCATGCGTATTATAAAAAACGTTAAACTTTGTCCAGTTTTAATAATACCAGAAGAGTACGATTTTACTACACCATCTCAAATAGCTTTCCCTACAGATTATAATCGCTTTTATAGCAATAAAGAATTAAAACCATTAAAGGAATTAGCAGATTTATATGACTCTAAAATAAGAATTATGCACATTAATATTCAAAAGGAACTCAATGATGTTCAGGAATATAACTTAATGATGCTAAAAGGTTATTTAAATAATTATAATCATACGTTTCATTGGATACCAGATTACTCAAAAAAAGAAATAGAAATTAAAGATTTTATTGAAGAGCTAGAAATAAACATACTTGTTATGGTAAATTATAAACACAGTTTTATTGAAAATATTATAAATGAACCTGTGATTAAAAAGATTGGATTTCATCCAACAGTGCCTTTTTTAGTAGTACCTTGTTAAGTTGATTTTTATCATTTCATCAAGGTTTTATAGATATTACATTTAATAATAAATATTAAAAAGAAAAGTGATGAAACATAATGTATTATTACCCACAGATTTTTCGAAAAACGCATGGCATGCTTTACTTTATGCTTTAGAATTATATAAAAATGAACATTGTAATTTTTATGTACTTAACGTTTTTTCTGCCACATCCAATGTTATAGATAGTTTAATTAATATGGAGCCAGGAAGTGCTTTATATGAAGAATCCAAATTAAATTCTGAGAACGGATTGGCAAAAGTATTAGATACTATTGCTTTTAGAGATAATAAAAATTCTAAACATAATTTTATACCAATAACAACATTTAATAGTGCTTTAGAAGCTATAAAAAATATAGTTGAAGAAAAGGACATAGAAATTATTGTTATGGGAACTAGAGGTGAGACAAACTCTAGAAAAACTGTTTATGGAAGTACAGCTTTAAGTGTTATGGAAAAAGTGAGAAACTGTGCTGTAATTGTTGTACCAGAACAAGCAAACCACAATTTACCTAAAGAAATAGTATTTCCAACTAGCTATAAAACACATTTTAAAAGACGTGAATTAAAGTATTTGGTAGATGTTGCTAAAACGTGTAATGCCGCAATACGCATCTTACATATTTCAAAAGAGGGTAAGCTAGATAAAAAGCAGCTTGAAAACAAAAAACTTTTAGAAGCTATTTTTGAAAGTGTTGAGTACTCATTTCATACTTTAAGATATGTGGAAATACCTACGGGTATTAACTGTTTTGTAGAAAGTAGAGATAGTGATATGGTGGCTTTTATTAATAAAAAGCATAAGTTTTTTGGAAGCATATTAACACAGCCATTAGTAAAAGACATAACATATCATTCAGCTGTACCTATATTGGTTATGCACGATTTAAGAAACTAAAAAAAATATTATTTCTAAAACATGAATGCTAGCTCAGTTGATATTATTAAATCTTCTGGTGATTATGTTAAATTTTCATTAGAAAAACTCCGCAGTTCACTTAAACGAACAGGTGCAGATAACACCTTAGTTGAAACAATAATTGAAACTGTAGTAGGGGAGTTGTATCAAGGCATTTCAACAAAAGAAATTTATAATAGAGCATTTGCTTTACTTAAAAAAAAGAAAAGTTATTTGGCATCAAAATACAAGCTTAAAAATGCTATTTATGAATTAGGACCCACTGGTTTTCCTTTTGAACGTTTTGTAGGAGCAATTTTAAAATATTCAGGATATAATATAGAAGTTGGTAAAATTATACAAGGTAAATGTGTTAAACATGAAATAGATGTTATAGCAACCAAGAATAATGAAACTCATATAATAGAATGTAAATTTCATGGTGAGCAAGGATTAAATTGTAATGTTAAAATTCCATTATATATAAATTCAAGATATCAAGATGTAAAAGCAAATGGTGATTTTAATTTAGAAAATAACACAATACTGTCAAAAGGTTGGGTCGTAACAAATACAAGATTTACAGAAGATGCTTTAGTTTATGGTAACTGTGTTGGATTATACTTGTTAAGTTGGGATTGCCCAAAAAATAATGGTTTAAAAGATAGAATAGATAGGTTAAGATTGTATCCAATTACAGTATCTACTTTGTTAAGCAATCGAGAAAAACAATTTTTATTAAGTAGAGATGTAGTACTGTGTAGGGAATTAATTGGAGATGTTTTTTACCTAGATCATTTGGGGATTTCAGATACTAGAAAACAAAAAATTCTTAATGAAATAAAACAACTCTGTAATCAATAAAATTTAAAAAGATGATTGATTATGCAAAAGTTCATTTTTTAGGAGCAGCAGCTACCGTAACAGGTTCAAAATTTCTTATTGAAGCTTTTAATAAAAAAATTCTTATTGATTGTGGAATGTTTCAAGGGCTTAAAGAATTACGCGAACTTAATTGGAATAATTTGTCTGTAAATGTTGCAAGTATAGATATCGTCTTGCTCACGCATGGACATCTAGATCATGTTGGATATTTACCAAAATTATTAAAACAAGGTTTTGTTGGAAAAATTATTGGTACTGCACCTACATTAGCCATTGCTGAAATTATTCTTAAAGATAGTGCTAAAATACATGAGGAAGAAGCTGAAAAAGCTAATAAAGAAAAATACTCTAAGCACAATCCAGCTCTACCATTTTACACTTTAAAAGATGCAGAAAAAACAATACGATTGTTTCAAGTTGAGATAGAAGATAAATGGGTAAGCTTGTCTAACCAAATATCCTATCGTTTTCAATTTAACGGACATATAATTGGTTCAACATTTATAGAGTTAGATATAAACGGAAAACGTCTTGTGTTTTCAGGAGATATTGGAAGAAACAACGATTATTTATTAGACGACCCCAAAAAGCCAGAATGGGCAGATTATTTATTCATTGAAAGCACTTACGGAGATAAACTACATCCAAAAGAAGATTTAGAAATAATACTAGTTTCTTTAATAAAAGATATTATTAATAAAAAAGGGAATCTTATTATTCCAAGTTTCGCGGTAGAGCGGCTCCAAACACTTATGTATATTCTTTGGAAATTATATGAAAAAAATAAAATTCCTAATATTCCAATTTTTGTAGATAGCCCTATGGGAAATAATGTTTTACAAGTTTTTAAACGTTTCCCTAAATGGCATAAATTATCTAATGCAGATTATAATGCCATGTGTAATCATGTAAATATTATTCAATCTTATAAAGAAACTTGGGAAACTATTGATGATAAAAGATCTAAAATTATAATAGCAGGTAGCGGTATGGTTACGGGAGGTAGGGTATTAACATATTTACAACAATTTATAGATGAAACCTCTACAACTGTTTTGTTAGTGGGTTATCAGGCAGAAGGGACTAGAGGGCGTCAATTATTAGAAGGCACACACGAGATTAAGTTTTTTGGTAAGTATTATTCTGTAAAAGCTAGTATTAAAAGCATTGAAAGCTTATCGGCACATGCAGATCAAAATGACCTAATAAATTGGTTAAGTGCAATTAAAAATGTTCCAGAAAAAACATTTCTAATTCATGGAGAATCATCAGCTGCTAATGTCTTCAGAATAAAATTAAAAGATACGTTTGGTTGGCAAGTTAGTTGCCCTAAATTAAATGATGTAGAAAGATTAATTATATAATAATAAAAGAGAATAATCATGAAAACTATTCCAGATTTTAAAAGTTTTAATAGAGATAAAACAATGGAAGAATTGGAGTATAATACAAAAAAATGGAAAAACCAAATTGATTTTTTACAAATTGATTTTGTCTTTTTAAAAAGCTTAATAGATTCAGATATTTATAATTCGGGCATTATTAATTTATTTGAGACTTTGCAATTATATAAAACTGAAATTCAAAA
Organism: Flaviramulus basaltis; assembly: GCF_900114265.1. Classification (GTDB taxonomy): domain Bacteria; phylum Bacteroidota; class Bacteroidia; order Flavobacteriales; family Flavobacteriaceae; genus Flaviramulus; species Flaviramulus basaltis. Next base: position 702,827 of record NZ_FPKV01000002.1, on the reverse strand, counting down.
TGTAATTATAGACTGTAAAGAAGTTTTAAATAAATTAATATCTCACGAGGAACATATTAAAATATATCTGGAGTGTGACGATATAGATTGCGATTACTTTTTTATAGAAACACATGTAAAAATAGAATACAATGTAGAGCTTCTTGTAAAAAAGTCTAATAATTTAAAAACGCAAATATTTGAATACATTAAAAGTGTTATTATAAAATGATAGTAGGAAAAATTGTTTGCTAAACTGATTAATATCATTTCATAAGATATTACATATCATTAAGTTAGTGTTGCTATATAAATAAGTTTAACTTAAAATAATAATATTATGACAACATTAATGAAACGTAGAAAACGAAACCTGTCATCACCTTTTGATAACAGATTAGTAACTCCATGGAGTGGTAACAGTTTCCTAAGACCATGGGGAGAAAGATTATTTCCTTCTAATTTTGATAGTTTAAATAGTCTTACAAGATTTGATAATCTTTTTAACAATGATTTCTTTGAAAATGATAGTCTTTTACCAGCTATGAATGTAAAAGAACATGATAAAGATTTTGAAATAGAGTTTGCAGCTCCTGGTTTTAATAAAAAAGATTTTGAAGTTACCATCCAAGAAGAAGTACTTCGTGTTTGTGGTGAAAAAGAGGTAGAAGAAGAGCAAAAAGAAGATGATTATTCCCGTAAGGAATTTAGTTATAAATCTTTCAAAAGATCAATGATGCTTCCTCCATCTGTAGATTTAGAACAAGACATAAAAGCATCTTATAAAAATGGCATTTTAAATGTTAAGCTATTAAAAAAAGAAGAAATTATACAACAAGAGGCGCCTAAAAAAGTTATTCAAGTTAATTAATTTCTATTCAAGCAGAAAGCAATATATCTTCAAAATATTACTTTCTGCTTTTTAATTTTTTAAAATATTATTATGAAAACAAAACGAATTAAAGCAAAATACGAAGCTTGGTTAAGTACAGAAATCATACATAATGATTCACGTAAATGGTTGTCTGAATTAATGTTTGTAAAAGATGAGCAACTATTTTTTGATGATTTAGTTAAATCATATACACTACAACTTATAGACTCTAAATATTTTGCAAAGAGTAAAATAATTGTAGAACAATTGAGCGCATTACAAAAAGAAACCAATATGTTGATTGATACCATAATAATACATGAAAGAGGGCTTGAAGTCATGGTAGATGGTATAAATCAAATTGATGAAGAGAATGCCTATAAAGATGAACACGGAAAACTCATTATTGAGGTAAGTGAATTTTTAAAAAAGAACAGAACATTAAAGACTCAATTATTTTCACTTATAAAAGGTATTATAAAAGAAGGTAAACAGAAAAGGCTACTTCAATAGAAAAAAAATAAAATGAAATTTATAAAAATAATAGCGTTATGTTTTTTAATAATTAGTTGTTCAACAACAGAGTTGGTTGAAAACTGGAAAAATCCAGATATAGATGTTTATTATCCTAATAAAGTTTTATTAGTTGGTATGACCTCTAATCTACAAGCAAGACAAAAGTTTGAAATGCAATTAAAAGATGAATATGAATCTAGAGGAGTAGAAGCTATAATGAGCTTTGGTTTTTTTGAGACTTCATTTACTACTGAAAAGAAAACAGAAGAAGAGCTTAAAGCACTCGAAAACAATCTTATTAATGATGGATTTGATACTATTTTATTTACAAAAGTAATTGGTGTACAAGATAAAATTGCATACAGAAAAGACTATGATGGATATGATAGTACCCATAGAAGATTTAGAGAAGATTATTTAAAATATCAAGATGCATTTTACAATCCAGAATATTATGAAGAATATACTATCTATAAAACAGAAACATCGATGTACTGTATATGTCCGACTAAGGAACGAGAACTTATTTGGAAAGGATATATAGATATTACAGATCCGGAATCAATAAATGAAACTGTAAATGACTATGTTAGATTGGTTGTTGTTGTTTTAGAAGAGCAACAACTTATACAACCTGTTACAGTGGAAAATATAATAAATGAAGAGGCTATTAAATAATACTTATTTATAATTATCAAGACAAATTTTGCTAACTAGATATCTTCCTATTTTCATAATACTTTCTCTTATAGCAGAAATACTTGGTACTATAGGAGGCTTTGGTTCATCAGTGTTTTTTGTTCCCATTGCTAATTTTTTTTTCGATTTTCAGTCTGTTTTAGGTATAACAGCTTTGTATCATTTATCTAGTAATGTGTCTAAGATTGTTCTGTTTAAAAAAGGGCTAGATAAAAAAATTGTGGTTTCTTTAGGTATTCCTGCTATTCTATTTGTTTCGTTGGGCGCCTATTTTAGCCAATATTTTAATCCTAAAGTATTAACATATATTTTAGGATTATTTTTAATAATCTTAAGCTTATTGTTTTTGATTTTTAAACAATTAAAAATTCTTCCAAAAACAAAAAATGCAATTATTGGAGGGGCACTTTCTGGTTTAAGTGCTGGGCTTTTAGGAACTGGTGGTGCTATAAGAGGTATAACATTAGCTGCTTTTAAAATGGATAAAAACAAATTTATAGCAACATCAGCTGTTATAGATTTAGGTGTAGATTTTAGCAGAACTATTGTGTATTACTTTAATGGTTATATGCATAAACACGATTTGTATTTAGTCCCTATTTTAATTCTGGTAAGTGTTTTTGGAACTTGGATTGGAAAAAAAACACTTGATAATGTTTCTCAAGAACAGTTTAGAGGATTTGTTCTTTTTTTAATTTTAATAGTTGGTATTATAAGTGTAGTTTCTAACATTTAGCTTATTAAAATTGTAAATATTAATCCAAAGCATTTTTTGTTATGTACAAACGCCAACCAATAATGGCTAATTGTAGTTTGGTTGCTTTTGATAAATCTAATTGTTTTTTTGAGTAACTAGGTAAGATTGTTTTGTTAACCTTAGCTAAAAATTTGAAAACTTGTTTTTTCACTTTAATATGTTTCTTAATACAAAAATAGTAAAACTTATTCTAGACTAAGTTTTACTAGTAGTTAATTCATATTAATGAAATAATAAATAAAATTATATCAATTAAAAGTTTGGCAAGTGTTATCATAATTTTTGGTTTTATAGGGTTAAAAAAACAGACTGATTAGGTAATGTTTTTTGAAGATATATATTAACCAATATTCCTACCAAACGTTTTTATTAAAATCTATAATTTTGAATGCTAATTTGTAAGTAAAAAAATAGTATTGCTTTTAATATTTAAGTGAATCGCTTTATTGAAGTTTTAAATTTTAAATTAAAAGTTATATTTAATTTCATTTTGTAACAATTATAAGGCATTTTTTATGTATTTTTTTTAAACCAAGGGAGCTTTCATTTTCTAATTGTAGTTTTTTGTGTGTTTTATCTTTTTAATAGAAAGATTTTTAACTAATAATTTAAAGATATGAGTAAGCTATTAAATTGTTTTTTATGTATGTTTTTGAGAAAAAATATTAGAAAAGAATAAACTTAAGTATCTGTTATCTTATTTTACTACAATATCACACAATAGGATTTTATGACTAAGATTTTAATTTACCTTAAAGGTAAATATGAGTTTCTTTTAATTTGAAGTGGCTGAGTAAAGTTTTTATCAAAATAGTTAAAAAGAGAATAGAATTAAAAAATATAATAGAGACTGTAATTATTAGAGGAGAGGATAAAAATAATTCAGGTAAAAATATTAATGATGTTTCAAGATTTTCATCTATACTTTATTATAGAAAAATCCCTTACAGCTACTAATCATGAAAATGAAAATTAGCTGTAAGGGATTAAATATATAACTTTTAAAAGTTGGAGGTTAGTTAAGTTCTCCAGTGAAATCTTCACTCACATCACGACCTGCAAAACCATCTGCAGCACCTTTATATGCATGCTTACGGTTGTAATCTGCATCCCATAAACAAGGAGATTCGTCTGGTAGCCAAAATTCGTGTTCTTCTACACTATCAGAAATACCCCAAATGGTTATTCCGTATTGTTGAGATACAGGAATATGCTCTTTGTACATATCTATAACAAACTTGTACATGTCTGATTGTTCCGCTAATTGGTCATTTGTTGGTGCATTTGTTCCAAGTCTAACATCTAACTCAGAAATTTTAATTAGCTTTCCACTAGCAGCTAGTTTTTTAAACATCTCAACAATGTTATCTCTGTCACTAGTAGAAGAAATATGCATTTGAGTTCCTATTCCATCAACAGTGGCTCCTTGGCTCTCAATATAATTGGCATATTCTATTAATCCATCACATTTAGCTAAACTAGATTCTAAATTATAATCATTAATAAAAAGCACATCGTCCGGATTTCCATATTGTCTAGCTAGTTTAAAAGCGGTTACAGCATAATCTTGACCAAGATATTTAACCCAATAAAATTCATCATCTGCCAATTCAGCTATATTACCATCTCTTAATGATCCACCTTCTTTCATTGGCTCGTTAACCACATCCCAGGCATGCACATCATTTTTATAGTGACCAACCATTTGAGAAATCCAACTTTCCAAGGCATCACCTATAATTTCAGCTTTCTCCTCTTCTGTTTTTTCAACAATGGTAGGCTCCGATGCTGTTTCAACTTCTCCAGAAGATAATATTATATCATCGATGTAATAGGTTGTAGCCGATTCACCAAAATCAAAAATAAATCTAATTTTATCATCAGTAGAAGGCGTAATTGTTCTAGTTACTAGAGACCAAGTATTACCTACAACTATTCCACCTGAATAATCGCCACCATAGCTTTCATTTTGAAGTTCAACTTGTAGCGTTGCTGGAGAAGTAGATTTTACAAAGAAACTAAAAGTATATTCTGTTCCAGATTCTAAAGGAGCATCAAAAGCATATACTTGTTGTGCTTCATATGATTGAGCCTCAGTTGGGTTAGTTAATACCATAGCATAACCAGTGCCTCCATATCCTTCTCCATCTGCCGATATTGTTCTGGAAGAATCATTTCCATAACCAGACCAAGGATTTATAGTGCCATCTTCAAAATCTCCATTAGTGATAATATTTACGAATGAAGGTTCTGCATCCAAATCTACTACAGAAATAGTATTTACATCAATTAAATACGTTACACCAGATAAATAGCCTAAATCGAAATTAAACATGAAAGTTGTAGCGGTAGGTTGAAAATCTGCTGCAGCTAAAGTAAATTTAACTTGTTGCCATTCTGAAGTAGTAGCAAATGATTCTGTGCCACTCCCATTACTATACCAATCCACCCATGGATATTGATTTACTAAATTAGCATCAAAAGAAATACGTCCTTGTCCAGCTTGATCGGATTTGATATAAAAAGAAACTTCATAACTATGTTCACTTACAATTGGTATTGCTGGTGTTCCTAGTTGTAATTCCCATGGGTTTGCTGTTCCATCTGCAATCATTTGTATTGCTTGTGAAGTGTTAGATAAACCTTCTCCTTCTACTATAGAAATTGCCGTATTCCAATTTCCTGCCCAACCATCAAGAGAAGCATCTTTTAAACCAGACAGATCAAGAGAGTTTGAACCGCTGGATCCAGGAATTACTGTTGGAGCAATTAAGCCATTTAAATAACTAGCATTATTATTTTGATGCCAAGCTAAAGTATGTCCAAATACTGATAATCCAGCTTCTTTTGTTTTAGCGATAAAGGCATCTACATTTGTAAAGTTTAAGCTTCCATCTGCAGTAACCATAGGGCCATGTTTCATGGCGTAACCTGCTGTAACATCATCAAAATTTTCATTTGTTATATTACGATAGGCTTCATTGTTTAAATAGAAGTCTATACTTACTCCATCTCCCAGAATAAAGTCTGTGTAAGTGTTTAAAGCTTCATACCGTTCAATTTTTTCAGCTAGTTCTAAAGGTAATTCTGCCGTAGTTATTTTATTTTCATCGGCTGTTTCTTTCCATTCCATTATAGAATCATCGCACGAAAATAGTGCAGATGCGAGGGCAAATGTGAATATTAATTTTTTAAGTTTCATATCTTTTTTTTTAATTAATAATACTTCTGAAATTGTCAACATATCTCTAATTTATTCAGGAAAATCACTTAAAGTTGGTACTTCTAACGATACAATTCTCCAATTATCAGTATAAATACTAACAGAAGTTGCTGAAGATGGAAATTCTACATCACTAGGACCTCCAGTTACATTACTTAAAAGGACATCTGTATTATTAAAGAAAAAGCCAAAGTTTTTATATGTAGCGCCTTCTCTTAGGGCTAATACATCTTCAAAAGTGAACTCAGTATCACTATCAGAAAAACTATAAAAATCTGTGAAAGGGATTGTAACTGTTGTCCATCCTGTAGTTTGAAAAGCTTCCACTTCACCATCTACAATCCATGGGACATAGTTATAAGTTCCTCCAGTCCATTCTCCCCCATTAAAATTATTGATAAGAAGGATTTGTAAGAAACCTGATCCTTCCCAAGGTTCTGGTACAAAAACATCAAATTGAAAACCAACTTCATCTAACGGTGTAGTTGGAGGTATAGTTGTTGCAAATTGAGTTCTCCAACTTTCACCACCTGATGTAAATACTTCAGAATCACGGTTTGTACCTGCAGCAAAAGGTTCGCTATCTGTAGGTCCATGATACACGTAATTTCCTTGAGATACGTTTCCTTCACCAATAGAAGTAGATTGTAACTCATCTTGAGTGATCGTATCACCAAATTCTCCAAGCGTACCAGCACCATCAAAATTCAATAATAATCCTGGTTTAAAATTGAAATATGCTGGAGAGTATGCACCTCCATTTGGCGTTTCAATAAGTATGGATCCGCCATCATCAGAAACACCACTAGGTACAGTTACTGTGAAAAATTCACCATCTTCTTCATCAAAAGTAATCCCAGTAGTTACTTCTACATTACCCGGAAAGATAACCTTAGTTACTTCTAATAAGCCTGTACCATATACTGTTATTTCTTCTCCTGAGTTAGGTAATGTATTAGAAATGTTCGTTATAGTTGGTGCTGCTGCGCGAACTTCAAATGAAAAAATCGTTTCAAAATTATCATTTACGAAGCGGATAGTGTTTCTAACGCTTTCTTCGGCATCAGTAGTAGGTGTGTCGTCAGAAACACGAATAATCATTGAATTATCAGAAACATATGCAACGTTAAAAAAGGTGTCAAAACCATTAATATAAACCTTTTTAAGACCAGTAAAACCAGAGCCTTCAATGCGTATTAACTGAAATAAACGAACAAATGAAACTTCTCTATCTTGTACTGTTGAGTTAACATCTTCTAAAAACACTTTATTAATTGTTATTTCGCCACCTACAGATGTATCATCCTCACAACTCACAAATAGTATTGTTATAAACATGAAACTCAAAAGAGAAAAATATCTCCAAGAATTTTTATTTAATATATATTTTTTCATATTAATCTGTTATTTAAATTTTTTAATATTTGGATTATTGAAATAAGTCTGTTATTCTTTCCTCAGTAAATTCATATGATACAGGAGGTTGAGCTAAAAGCGGGTTTTGAACCACTTCTGATTCAGGATAAGGCAAAAGAAAGATACTTTCATCAATAGTTCCAAGTGCCTGCGAGGTAACATCGCGAGTTTCGTCGTTTGAAACTTCGTTAGTTTCCGCATTATACGTAAATGGTATAACCAAATCTCTGTCTTGTGCTATTATATAATTAATAGTTTCTTGCTGTTTATAATATGATCTACGAACCAAATCATACCAGAATTGCCCTTCCATACATAACTCTACTCTTCTTTCATGCAAAATATCTTGATAGGTTATGCTAGTCAATATATCTACACCAGCTCTTGTACGAAGCGCATTGATATAGGTTAGCGCAGTTGCATCAGAAGTGGTTGTGTTGTTTCCTAAAACAGCTTCAGCATAGTTTAAATAAACTTCACCTAGCCTTAGCATGTAAGTATTTAACCCTGAATTTTGTGTAGTAATTTTAGAATTATCTTTAGTTGAACCTACCACACCTTTTTTAACATTTACATAGGTGTTTTCATGATCTACGGTGTATCCTCCATTTAATTTACTTATTTCTGGGTAGAAATCACCATCTGCCATCCAAGTTGCTTTACGTCGTAAATCATTAGTTTCATATTCTTGTAAAACATCATAAGAGGCTCTTGTATAAAAGCCGTAAGCGGCATCATCTCCTGTGATTTCAGAACCTAAAGCAAAAAATGCTTGCTGTGAATTTCCAACTCCATAACCTCCATTAGGTACCCATTGAAGCGCAAACATTGATTCTGGGTTGTTATTCTGCTCAATAGTAAACAAATCGGCATAGTTGTCCATTAAAAGATAAGGACCTTCTGTAATGGCCTTATCTGCCGCTTTAATAGCTAAGTCTAGCAGGGCTTCATTTCTTGTTCCACTATTAGGATTATCACTTAAACCAGCATAGGATAAATATAGGCGAGATAACATACCAAAGGCACTATATTTAGTCACCCTTCCATCCTGTTTTGGTTCTTCGGGAAGATATTTAGCAGCATATTCAAGATCACGAATTGCAAATTCATAAACATCTTCTCTTGGACTTTTATTTACAATTGGGTTATTTATTAATTCTGAGGGATCTGTAGAAATGATAGCATCACCCCATAAAGAAGCTAAATACCAATAAGCAGTACCTCTCATAAATCGAGTTTCAGCTATATATTGCTTTTTAATCTCTTCATCAACCTCACTTTCAGTTATACCAATAATAGCTAAATTAGATTGCTGAATAGCAACATAAAAAGAACCCCATGCCTCTACTAAAGGCCCTGTTAACCCAGTTTCAGTTAAATCTGTGAAAGGGAAAATATAATCCGAAAAAGGAGCATATAAGTTGTTTGAACGTCCGTCTCCTAATCCAAAGTAAAACTTATCATTAAAAGAAAACCATACTCTATTGTATAAAGGTCCTGTTGCCGCTAGAAAGTCGTCTTCAGATTTAAAGAAATTTTCTTTTGCAATTTGATCTGAAGGAGCTATATCTAAATTGTCACTACAATTAAACAAGCTAATAAATAGCCCTACAAAAAGAAAATGATGTATATATTTTTTAGTTTTCATAAGATATTTTTTTTAAAATTTGGCGTTTATTCCTATTGTATATATTTGAGGAGATGGATACCTAGCATTGTCTATACCAGTTAGAAGGACATTTTGATTTATAGAGCCTACTTCTGGGTCGTAACCAGAATACTTAGTGAAAGTAAATACGTTTTGCATATTGCTATAAATCTTAATATTTTCCATTCCAAGTTTTGACACAAACGATTTAGGAAGGTTATAACCAAATGAAATATTTTGAATTCTTAAATAAGAGCCATCTTCAACAAACCTATCGCTATAACGGAAGTTAGATGTAGATGCAGTTGAAGAACGAGCAATTCTTGGCATATAAGGATCTCCTCCAACAATTTGAACATTTCTGTAATCATTTGGACCATTTGGATCAATTAATGCTAGTTGAGCATAACCAAGCGCAGATTTAAATAAGTTTGTGTTACCACGAGGGTTTTCTAAAAAGCGTCTTTGGTAATTAACAACTTCATTTCCATAAGATCCAGTTAGAAAAATATTTAAATCAAAACCTTGGTAAGTAAATGTATTTCCTATACCAAAAGTAAAATCTGCTGCAGGGTTACCTATATAAGTTCTATCTAGTGGAGAAATAACACCATCTTTATTAATGTCCTCAAAGATATAATCTCCTATCCACATCTCGTCTAATGTAATGTTGGTACCTTCTGGTATTGGTGTAGGTACTATGTCACCAGCTTCATTTTTATAATAAAAATCGGTTGCATCTTCAAAACGACCTATTACTTTATAACCGTAAAATTGACCAATTGGTTGTCCAATAGCTGTGCGAGTTACAATAGTTGTTTCAGACCCTTCTCTAAGGTCTTGATCATACACACCATTTTCAGAATTTAGTGATAATACTTTGTTTTTGTTAATAGAAAAAACAAAGTTAGAGCTCCAAGAGAAATCATCGCTTTCTGAATTTAACGTATTTAATGATAACTCAATACCTTTATTTTCAAGAGAACCAATATTTACGATAGGAGGAGACGTAGAACCAACTCCTGAAGTACCTGAATATGCAGGTAATGCCAAGTCTAATAAAAGATCCTCTGTTTTTTTGTAATAAAGATCTGCACTAAGTTTTATTCTATTGTTAAAAAGGCCTATATCAAAGCCTATATTGCTTGAGTAGGTAGTTTCCCATTTTAAATCTGGATTAGCTGTATTAGATGGTAGTAAGCCAGTTCCTTGGTTTGTAGCTGATGCTCCATAAAGCGAGGTATATGCATAATTTGGAACATCTTGATTACCAACAACACCCCAACCTAAACGGAGTTTTAAATCATTAATAGAGGCATTATCTTTTAAGAAATTTTCATTTGAAATTTTCCAAGCTAACGCGGCAGACGGAAACAATCCCCAACGATTTTCTTTAGTAAATTTAGACGATCCGTCATAGCGTAAAGTACCTGTTAATAAGTATTTGTCATCATAAGAATAAAACACTCTACCAAAATAAGAGCTTATAGCACTTGCTTGTCTGCCATTAGTTGTTCTAGCAGTAGCATCATCACCCAGTACTAAATCGTTAGCAGTATTTGTTAAAAAACCAGCTTTATAGCCATATAAATTCTCATAACTCTGTTCTTGATATTCTTGCCCTAGTAAAACATTAATATTGTGAACACCAAAATTATTATCATAAGACAAAAGGTTTGTTAAGTTATAGAATTTACTGTAGGCTTTTGTTCGACTTGATTCTCTTGGAATTCTATTTATCTGTCCAAAAGTATATGACGGGTTAAAAGTATAAGCATTTGAAAAACCATAATCTGCTGAGTATTGTGTTTTAAATTTAAAGCCTTTAAGAAAGGTTAGCTCTGCATAAATACTTGCTCTTATCCTAGCGTCTTCATTACGATTATCTTGAATACTAGCTAAGCCTATAGGATTATTTTGAACAAATTCATTTGTATCAGGACCATCAAAATTTCCGTCAGCATTTCTTACAGCAACATTAGGTGTTTGCCTTAAGGCTATTGGTATAAGTGCACCATCTGATACGGTTGTTATTTGCTTAGAATTATTAAAAGCTAGGTTTACTCCAGCCTTTAAATAATCTTTTACTTGAGAATCTATAACACTTCTTAAAGTTAATCTTTCAAAAGATGAACCAAAAGCGATACCTTCTTGATCTAAATAACCAATTCCCATAGAATAAGTGGTTTTGTCACTGCCTCCAGAAAAAGAAAGATTATAGTTCTGTATCATGGCTTTAACAAATAATTCATCTTGCCAATCTGTACCTTCTCCTAATAAATCTGGTCTAATGAAATTACCATTTTGATTAATTATATTTAACTCAGCACGAGTATTGCTATGAATAGCATATTCTTCAAGGTTGAGTAAGCTTAGCTTTTTTGGAATTTCCTGCCAACCTAAACTTGAGTCAAAATTTATAGTAGATTCTCCCTTTTTTCCACGTTTAGTAGTTATCATTATAACTCCGTTGGCAGCTCTAGAACCATAAATAGCTGTTGCAGATGCATCTTTTAATATATCTAAAGAAACTATATCTGATGGGTTTATGCCTGAAAGTGGACTTTGATTTCCTGTAGATTCGTTGCTAATAATTACTCCGTCAATCACAAAAATAGGTTCATTGGTTCCCGTTATAGATGATATACCCCTAATTCTAATAGAAGAGGTAGACCCTGGAGCACCACTATTTTGTTGAATTTGAACACCAGCAGCACGTCCTTGTAAAACTTGATCGATAGATGTAGGTATAGATTGCTCAATTGATTCAGCTGAAACAGAGGATACAGCACCTGTTAAATCTGTTCGTTTTAGAGAACCATAGCCTATTATAACAACTTCATCTAGAGTGGCTGTATCTTCAATAAGAGTAACGTTTAATGTGGTTTGCCCATCAATTAAAACTTCTTTGGTTGCGTACCCTAAATAAGAAATAATTAAAGTGGCATTTTTACTAGAAACATCTAGAGAAAAATTACCGTCAAAATCAGCTTGAGCCCCATTAGTAGTTCCTTTTTCAAGTATACTAGCTCCAGGTAAAGGAACAGCATTGCTATCTACAATGATTCCTTTTACAGACCAACCTTGTGATATGTTTTTAGAGTTTGAACCTACTTTTTTGGGTTCTTCTTCTGGTGTAGTAGATTCTTCCTTTTTTGTTAAAAACACTTGTTTATCTAATACATTGTATGATGTATTTGTGTTTAGAAAAACCTTATTTAAAACAGAAGTAATTAACTCTTTATCTGCTTTTAAAGTTATAAGCCGTTTTAGGTTTACATCTTTAATTTTGTAAACAAAACGAAAATCAGTTTTGTTTTCAATTTCGTCAATAAGCTGCTCTACGGTTACATTATCTAAATTCAAAGAAACTTTCGTTCGTTGAGAATAGGAATTGTTGGCATGTAATGTAAACAGAGTTACTAAAATAAATAATGCACTAAGCTTCATCTTTAAATCAAATCTTAATAATTGTTGATGAGGGCTTCTTTTTTTTATAAGAAGTTTTTTCATACTTTAGAAATGTTAATTGTGGTTAATTATGTTTAGTTTAATCACATCTTAATTGAATCGGAAAATGTTCCAGCATTTTTCGATTCTTTATTTATACTTAGATTAAATCTTTAATTAGAGAATAAATAGATGTGTGTTTAGTTGTTTTGTGGTGTTTTACTATGTCATGTGGTGAATGGTTTTTTATTTTAATAAATAGTTATGTTATTTTCGTTTATGGTATAATTTATATTGTAAGTAATTTTAAAATATTCAAGTATTTTTTCAATAGGAGCCTCTCTAAAACTAGCATTAAATTCTTCTTTACTTAGTTTTAGATTTTTATTAATTATGGTAACATTATAATGTCTCTCCAATTTTTTAAGAATATTTTCAAAAGTTGTATTTCTAAAAAACAGCTCTCCATAAATCCAAGATGTGTAAATATTTGTTAGCACTTGTTTCGTAGATATATTATCTTCTTCTTTTATAAAACTACCTTTATAGCCAGGTTTTAATATAATATCATCATTTGTATTGCTATTTTTTTCTAAGTGTAAGTTTACAGAACCTTCTACTAAAACAACATCTGTAACATCATCTTCAGGGTAACTAGATACGTTAAATTGAGTTCCTAGAACTTGAATGTCTAATGCATCAGAATCTACAATAAAAGGATGTTTTGCATCTTTAGCCACATTAAAAAAAGCTTCACCTATTAAAAACACTTTTCTTTTTTCTCCCTTAAGAAACTTAACAGGGTATTTTAAAGATGTGCCCGCATTTAGGTGAACTATTGTTCCGTCTGATAACTGAATTTTAAATCGTTTACCGTAAGGAACATTTAATGTGTTGTAGATTAAGGTTTCTTTTTCTACCTCATTATTATATACTAATTGTGTTCCGTTTTGAGAACCAACTATATTTCCTTCGGAATCTAAAACTTTAGAAGTGCCGTTTTCGTTAATAATTTCAACGTTACCGTTTTCTAATTGTAATGTAACACTTTCACTTTTTATAATATGATTGGGTTTATTAAATAAATAACCATTTTGGTATATATATCCTATACCTAAAAAGAATATGGCAATGGCAACATATTTAGCAATCTTTTTTACTTTACGTAATTTGTAGATTTTCTTTTCTTTATTAATTAATTCGATTAATTGTTTTTTCGAATTTATAGAATCAAATTTTTTCATATTAAAATCAATAGCATAGTTGATTTTTAGATAGTTAATAAATTCCTTTTCGTTTGAAGAGTTTTCAAGCCATAAGGATAACTCATCAAGCTCTAAAAAAGAGGCTTGCTTAGTTAAATACTTTACAATAAGTTCTTGTTCTTTCTTTGAAATCATAGTTCTATCTACTACAACGTTGTAATTTTAAAGAACCCTAACTTTTTTTAGTAATTTTTTTATATTTTCGCAATAATCAGCAGTAATTTTTATCACTTTAAGAAATGGATGTTACTTTTATTAATGATATTGCTTTTATAAAAGCTTTAAAGCAAGGAGAGTCTAAGGCTTATACATTTTTGGTTGATAGCTACCATCATAAACTTTGTATTTATGCTTATGGATTAACTAATGATCATGATTTGTCTGAAGACATTGTTCAAAACGTTTTTATTAAAGTATGGAAACATCGTTTAAAGTTAAAAGATGATTTTGCTGTAAAAGGATATTTATATAAATCTGTATACAATGAGTTTATAGACCAATATCGTAAACAAAAACCTGTTATTTCGTTAGAGAAAAAATATATTGATGCCTTGAGTATTATTGTTGAAGATGAGATGGATAACTCCTTAGTTAAACTTATTGCTATGGTGAAGCAGGAGATTGAAAAACTACCGCCTAAGTGTAAGCAAACATTTTTGTTGAGTAAAAAAGAAGGTCTTACAAATATTGAAATTGCAGAATATTTAAATGTTTCTATTAAATCTGTTGAGGCTCATATAACTAAAGCTTTTTCTATATTAAGAAAATCTACAGGAGATAAAATGAATGGAATTTTGTTTTTATTGTTTGATCAAAGGATGATTTAATATTGATATTTAACTCAATAAAAAAAGCTCAAACTAATTTAGTTTGAGCTTTTTTTTTAGCTATTTAATAGTGTTTATTTTTACTTTTTTGTTATAATTTCAACAACACCATTTTTACCTTTATCACCATATTTTTCTATAGCTCTTTCACCTTTTAAAATATTTATTTTTTCAATATCATTAGGGTTTATATCATCTAATTTGTTTTCAATTTCTTTTCCATCTAAAATAAATAATGGTTCTTTATTATCATCAGTAGTAATAAAAATTTTGCTTTCATCTTTATCATTGGAAATAGTTTTTACTTTATAATTTTTTTTAGTTTTACCTTTCTTAATTATTATATCTTCCCTTTTATTAACTGTATCACTTTCAATAATAACTTTTAATTCATTTTCGTCATCATCTGATATTATTTTAGATTTTTTAAGTTTTATTATTTTCTTATCAGAAGTTGTAATATAAGTAGAATCATTATTAATCTCATGTAGTTCACCATCTTTCGAAATCAAGATAGTATCATGCTCTTTGTCATAATTATGCACTTCGTATACTTTAATTTTATCATTATCAGATAAAAAGTAAGATACTCCATTGTTTTTTGTTGCTGTATTACCAATTGTTATAGAATTATCTTTTTTATTAAACATAATCGTTATTAGTTTTATTGCACTATCAGAACTTACATTAAAGTTCGCATTAGAACTCTTTGAGTTGGCATTTATTTTAATAGCAGTTATTTCTCCATTTTTATTACGTTTAATATCCTTAAATGATATGGCTACATCATATTCTTTAAATATGGATATTATATTATCTAGATCAGAATCTGTGCTTTTTTTATTAATTCCTACCATAATGAGATCATTTAAAATAGGTGATTTTTTTATATTTTGTTTTTTAGCTATTACACTAGTAGAAGTACTTTTGTCACCTTTTTTCTTATCAGATTCAGCAATAACATTGTCAACTTTTGTACTATTATCTATTTCTTCTAGAGTTTCAATATTAAATGTTTTATTTAATGGATTTTCTTTTGCAACATAAATTTTTTCTGTATTAAAACTCATAAGGAAAATTGCCAACAAAGGTAAAACTAGAGTAAGTTTAATTTGATTGATTTTTTTTGATTTTGATTTGTGTAACATAACGATTCGTTTTTTGATTAATGAATTATAAAAATTATTACTTAATGCCAATTGATGAGTTGGTAAACTTGTTTTAAGTAATGTGTATTGATACGCTTTTTTGCATTCTGAATAGTTTATTGCAGAACTGTCTGCTATAAACTCTAAATTTTGTTTTAAATCTTTGTTATAAAACCATATAAACGGATTAAACCAAAGTAATGTACAAGTAATCTGCGTGAGTAAAACATCTATTGAATGACATTGTTTTGCATGTACTTTTTCGTGAGTGATAATTTGGCTTAGTTCTTCTTTATTAAATTGATTAGGATTATATACTATCCAGTTAAAAAATGAAAAAGGAGAAACATCAGCATTTGTTTCTACAAAAATATAGGGGCTCTTTTTCTGTTTTTTATTCTTAAAAATTAGATTAGCCAATGATTTTATCTGCAATAAAAACCTAGCAGAAAAAACTATGACTCCCAATAAATAAATAATTGGTAAAAAATCTAAAACATTGAATGTGTTTTCGATATTTTGTTTAATATCAGCATTTAAGATATAATTTGGCAGTGCAGTAGGAGTGTACTCAATATATTCAGTAATTACATAAAGAGGGATTAGAAAAGCTGTAATTAAGCCAGCTAGTAAAAACCATCTGTTCGATTCAAAAAAAGTATCACGTTGTAAAAACAGTTTGTAGCAAAAATAAAAAATGGTAATAACTGCACTAACTTTAAATAAATATTCCATTTTATTTCTCTTTTTCTATTAAAGCAATAATTTCCTTTAGTTCGGCAACACTTATTTTTTCTTCTTTAGCAAAAAACGATACCATGTTTTTGTAAGAATTATTAAAATAGTTGTCTATGGCTACGTTCATAAAACGTTTTCTGTAATCTTCTTTACTTACTATAGGGAAGTATTGGTGTGTTTTTCCATAAGCATTATAAGCTACATATCCTTTGTCTTCCAAATTTCTAATAATTGTAGACAGCGTATTATAATGCGGTTTGTCATCTTTTATTTCTGCAAGTACATCTTTAACAAAAGCCTTTTCAAGCCTCCATAAAACATGCATTATTTCTTCTTCTTTATTTGTTAGCTTTTCCATGAATAAGTATTATAATTACATCATCAACAAAAACAAACTTATAACTATTTTTATAGTTATACAACTAAATATATAGTTATTTAACTAAATTTTAAGTTTTCAAAAAAAACTTTAGCATTTAGCTTTTCAATTTTTACTTTCAATTATCTTCGCAAAAAAATAATTTATGAGTTTACTTTGGGTAATTCTTGGTTTTATACTGTTAGTAATAGGAGGAGAGTTTTTAGTTCGATCATCAGTTGCTTTATCCTTTAAGTTTAATATCTCAAAAATGGTTATAGGGATGACTGTTGTTTCCTTTGCGACCTCGGCACCAGAATTATTGGTAAGTCTTCAGGCTGCATTATCGGGTTCTCCAGCTATTGCTATAAATAATGTTGTGGGTTCAAATATTGCAAATATTGGTCTGGTATTAGGTATTACTGCTATGGTGGGAGCTATTGCTGTTGATAAGTCTTTTTATAAACTCAATTGGCCAGTGATGATGGTGTTTTCAATTGTATTATATTATTTTTTGGAGAATGATAATGTGCTAACAGCCATTGAAGGTGGTATTTTATTTGCTGGATTAATAGCATTTTTAATTGTTCTTATTAGAAGTGCAAAAAAAGACAAAATAATTGAAGAAGTAGACGATTCATTATCTGTAGTTTCAAATTTTAAAATAGGTTTATGGTTGCTTATAGGTGCTGCAGCTTTGTATTTTGGTAGTGAATGGTTGGTAGATGGATCTAAAGAAATTGCACTCTCCATTGGTGTAAGTGAGGCTGTTATAGGGGTGTCTTTAATAGCTATAGGTACTAGTGTACCGGAATTAGCAGCTTCGGTAATTGCTGCTGCAAAACAAGAAAAAGCTATTTCATTGGGTAATTTAATAGGCTCAAATATTTTTAATATTGCTTCTGTTTTAGGTTTAACCGCTATGATAAAACCAATACCAGTTACAGAACCTCAAATATTATCTAACGATATTTTTTGGATGCTTGGTTTTTCAGCGGTATTAATTCCTTTAATATTTCTACCAAAGCAAATGCAAATTAGTAGAATTAAGGGATTCTTTTTAGTAATAGCTTACGGAGCCTTTATGTTTTTAGTCTTTACTAGAGGAAAGTTTTAAGAAGAATTTTTTAGAATAGCTCCTAACTTATAAATATAAAAAAAGCACTTACAATTTGTAAGTGCTTTTTTTATGAACAAAACTTAATATACTCTAATTATTAAACGTTAGCGGATTTAACAGTTTTAACAATTACAGCTGCAATTTTGTAAGGATCACCGTTAGAAGCAGGACGTCTGTCTTCTAACCATCCTTTATAACCTTTTTGAACAGCGATTAAAGGAATACGAATTGATGCACCTCTATCTGAAACTCCCCAAGAGAAATCTGTAATAGCAGCAGTTTCGTGTAAACCAGTTAAACGTTGGTCATTAAATTCACCGTAAACAGCAATGTGTTCCGCTACAACAGGACGGAAAGCTTCACAAATTTTTGCATAAACTTCTTTGTCTCCACAAGTTCTTAAAGTTGTGTTAGAGAAGTTTGCGTGCATACCAGAACCATTCCAGTCCATATCTTTTCCAAGTGGTTTTGGATGGTATTCTATATAGTAACCATATTTTTCTGTTAATCTGTCTAATAAGTATCTAGCAATCCATAATTCATCACCTGCTAGTTTAGCACCTTTTGCGAATAATTGGAATTCCCACTGTCCAGCAGCAACTTCTTGGTTAATACCTTCAAAGTTTAAACCAGCTTCTATACATAAATCAGCGTGTTCTTCTACTAAATCTCTACCATGTGTATTTTTTCCACCAACAGAGCAGTAATACATTCCTTGTGGAGCAGGATAACCACCTACTGGGAATCCTAATGGTAATTGTGTTTTAGTATCCATTATAAAATACTCTTGCTCAAAACCAAACCAGAAATCATCATTATCATCGTTAATTGTAGCTCTACCATTAGAAACATGAGGTGTTCCATCTGCGTTCATAACTTCAGTCATAACTAAATAACCGTTGATGCGATCTGGATCTGGATAAATAGCAACGGGTACTAATAAACAGTCAGACGATCCACCTTCAGCTTGTCTAGTAGATGAACCATCAAAAGACCAGTTACCTAATTCTTCTAATGTTCCTTTAAAGTTTTCATGCTCCTCAACCTTAGTTTTACTTCTCAAATTTTGAGTTGGAAAGTAACCATCTAACCAAAGGTATTCTAATTTAATTTTTGCCATAGTTGATATTTTATTAATGTAATATTGATAATTACACAAATATATATTTTTATGTTTTCACACTAAATTTAATAGGGGTGTTTTAATTAACAAGTAAGTTATTTTTATTTATACCCTATTTTTTTAGGGTTTATTTTAAAAAAAGATTATTAATTTATATGAAAACTGAAAAAATGTTAATAATAATTTTTTAGATTTTATCATTTTATTGGTTTTCGGGGTTATTTTTGCTGAATATATATTTTTTATAATGTCAACATTAAGATTTCATGCCATAAAAGAATCACTTGCTTATAAAGCAATTGTGGTTGAAGAGAAAGAAAGGCGATCGGATTTATTTGGTAAAAACGTTTTCAATGAAAACACAATGCGACAATACTTAACAAAAGATGCTTTTGTAAGTGTTATGAATGCGATTCAATTTGGAAAAAAAATAGACCGAAATATTGCAGATCAAGTGGCGTCTTCAATGAAAGATTGGGCATTATCAAAAGGTGTAACACATTATACGCACTGGTTCCAACCATTAACAGGTGCAACAGCAGAAAAACATGATGCTTTTTTTGAAACTATTGAAGGAGGAATGGCTGTTGAAAAATTTGGTGGAAGTCAATTAGTACAGCAAGAACCTGATGCTTCTAGCTTTCCAAACGGAGGAATTAGAAATACTTTTGAAGCACGAGGTTATACTGCTTGGGATCCAACATCGCCAGCTTTTGTATATGGTACAACCTTATGTATTCCAACTATTTTTGTGGCCTACACAGGTGAAGCTTTAGATTATAAAACACCATTATTAAGAGCTTTAAATGCGGTTGATAATGCTGCTACAGATGTTTGTAAATATTTTGATAAAAATGTAAA
This sequence comes from Flaviramulus basaltis, assembly GCF_900114265.1. Lineage (GTDB taxonomy): Bacteria > Bacteroidota > Bacteroidia > Flavobacteriales > Flavobacteriaceae > Flaviramulus > Flaviramulus basaltis. The sequence continues at coordinate 682,825 of NZ_FPKV01000002.1, read as the reverse complement.
AAAGGTAAATTCTTCTTTAGGTTGGGAGCAAGAATATTTTTTAATAGATAAAATGTTGGCAGCAAGTCGTCCAGATATTACTTTAACAGGTAGAACTTTGTTGGGGCATTCTTCAGCAAAAGGACAACAACTAGACGATCATTATTTTGGTTCAATCCCAAGTAGAGCATTAAGTTTTATGCGAGAATTGGAAACCGAATGTATGCTTTTAGGAATTCCTGTAAAAACAAGACACAACGAAGTAGCTCCTAATCAGTTCGAGCTAGCTCCAATTTTTGAAGAAGCTAATTTAGCTGTAGATCATAATTCATTATTAATGGATATTATGGGGCGTGTGGCTTCTCGTCATAATTTAAAAGTATTATTACACGAAAAACCTTTTGCAGGTATAAACGGTTCTGGAAAACATAATAACTGGTCTTTATCTACAGATACAGGAATTAATTTGCTATCACCAGGGAAAACACCAATGAGTAATCTCCAATTTTTAACTTTTTTTATTAATACAATTAAAGCCGTTCATGAACATGAAGCACTTTTAAGAGCTGCTATAGCTTCGGCTAGTAATGATCATAGATTGGGTGCGAATGAAGCGCCACCAGCAATTATTTCGGTATTTATAGGAGAACAATTAACGAAAGTTTTAGAAGAACTAGAAGGAGTTACAAAAGGGAAATTATCACCTCAAGAAAAAACAGAATTAAAACTTAATGTGGTTGGGAAAATTCCAGATGTTTTACTCGATAATACAGATAGAAATAGAACATCTCCTTTTGCATTTACAGGTAATAAATTTGAATTTAGAGCCGTTGGATCATTAGCTAATTGCGGAAACCCTATGACGGTTTTAAACACTATAGTTGCTAAGCAATTAAAAGATTTTAAAGTGGAGGTTGATGCTTTAATTGATAAAAAAGGATTAAAGAAAGATGAAGCAGTTTTTAATGTTTTAAGAGAATATATTAAATCTTGTAAACCAATTTTATTTGAAGGAAATGGCTATGGTAAAGAATGGGAAGTTGAAGCTGAAAAACGAGGGTTAAGTAATAATAAAACCACACCAGAAGCTTTAAAAGCAAGAGTTTCAAAAGAGAGTATAGCACTTTTTGAAGAAATGAACGTGATGAGTAAAATTGAAACAGAAGCGCGTTACGAAATAGAAATTGAAGCCTATATTATGCATATTCAAATTGAAAGTCGTGTTTTAGGCGATATTGCTCGTAATCATATTGTTCCAACAGCTGTTAAGTATCAAAATATTTTAATTGAAAACGTAAAAGGTTTAAAGGAGATTTTTGATAAAAAATTCAATACAGTTTCCAAAGAACAAATTAAATTAATTGAAGAAATTTCTAGCCATATAGAAGCCATAAATGGTAAGGTTACGAATATGATTGATGAACGCAAAAAAGCAAATGCTATTGATAATATAGAAAAGAAGGCGCATGTTTATTGTAATAATGTTAAGTCTTTATTTGAGGATATACGTTATCATTGTGATAAATTAGAGCTTTTAGTTGATGATGAAATTTGGCCATTAACTAAGTACAGAGAATTGTTATTTACACGTTAGTGTTTAAAACTTCTAAAATCCCGTTTCAAAAAAGCGGGATTTTTTAATTCAAAAAAGTAAATTTGCAGCACAATACAACATTATGAGTCAAGAAGTTTCAAAACGTTATGCACAACGCGGTGTTTCTGCATCAAAAGAAGATGTGCACAATGCTATAAAAAATATCGACAAAGGATTATTTCCAAAAGCATTCTGTAAAATAGTACCAGATTATTTAACAAATGATGACGATTACTGCTTAATTATGCACGCAGATGGTGCAGGTACAAAATCATCTTTAGCATATATGTATTGGAAAGAAACAGGAGATATTTCTGTTTGGAAAGGGATTGCACAAGATGCCTTAATTATGAATATTGACGATTTATTATGTGTTGGAGCCACAGATAATATTATGCTTTCTTCAACTATTGGAAGAAATAAAAATTTAATTACAGGAGAAGTACTTTCAGCAATTATTAATGGCACTGAAGAATTAATTTCAGAATTGAAAAACTTTGGTGTTACTATTCATTCAACTGGAGGTGAAACGGCCGATGTTGGGGATTTAGTTAGAACTATTATTGTAGACTCTACAGTAACTGCAAGAATGAAACGCAATAATGTTATTGATAATGCTAATATAAAAGCAGGTGATGTAATTGTTGGTTTAGAAAGTTTTGGGCAAGCTACTTATGAAAAATCATACAACGGTGGTATGGGAAGTAATGGATTAACGTCTGCACGTCATGATGTGTTTAGTAAATACTTAGCTGAAAAATATCCAGAAAGTTTTGATGCTTCAGTGCCAGAGGAGTTAGTGTATTCTGGAGGTGTGAAATTAACCGATGCAGTTGAAAATTCACCAATTGATGCAGGCCAATTAGTATTATCGCCAACGCGAACTTATGCACCTATTATAAAAGCTATTTTATCAGAATATAATAGTGAAACCATTCACGGTATGGTACATTGCTCTGGTGGTGCACAAACTAAAATTCTTCATTTTGTAGACGAATTTCATATTGTAAAAGATAATATGTTTCCTATTCCGCCGCTATTTAAATTAATTCAAGAACAAAGTAAAACCGATTGGAAGGAAATGTATCAAGTATTTAATTGCGGACATAGAATGGAATTATATGTATCTCCAGAAATTGCTGAGAATATTATTGAAATTTCAAAATCTTTTAATGTCGATGCTAAAATAATTGGTAGAGTAGAAGCATCAAAAAACAAAAAGCTTACAATAAAATCGGAGTTTGGTGAGTTTAGTTACTAATTTCTCTTAATTTTCATTAAAACTGGAATAGTTATTGATGAAAAATATCATTTTTAAAACAACATAACACAACCATGAAGTACTCTTCTTTATTTTATCTAATTTGCCTCTTTTTTAATTTTTCCTATGCACAACCAGATTTTCTTTTCATAAAGGAAAAAGAAAATAAATACCAAGGACCTCTTTGGGAACAGGAGAATAAAGCTTCGGTGTATTTAAGTGAAGTTGCTTTTGTAAATTGGAATTCTGGTGGAACAAATTCAATTTCAGGTATTTTAGGATTTGAGTCTTCTGCTAATTATTCAGACAAGTATTTTACCTGGGATAATAATGCATTATTAAGGTTTGGGATTAATAAACAACAAGCTAAAGAGTTACAAAAGTCTGATGATTTAGTTGAGATAAATTCAAATATTGGTTATAGACCAGATGTAACATCAAATTGGTTTTATTCTTCAAGACTTAATTTTAGAACACAATTGCTAAATGGTTATAAATATCCAGACACAAGCGAACCTATTTCTAGATTTTTAGCTCCAGGTTATCTATTTTTTGGAGGTGGAATTGAATATGGTAAAAATATTGAAAAAATGTCTTTTTACTTATCACCTGTAACACTTAAAGCGACATTTGTGTTAGATGAAGATTTGGCCAATGCAGGTGCTTTTGGTGTTTCACCAGCTATTTATGATGATGAAGGTAATATTATTTTAGAGGGAGAAAGAATAAGAAAAGAGATTGGTTTATTAGTTACTAATAGTTATGAAACAGAAGTTGCTAGTAACATAAATGTGAAAAATGAAGTGAGCCTTTATTCTGATTATATAAACCATTTTGGTAATGTAGATGTAGATTGGAAACTAGATTTCGATTTTAAAGTGAATAGTTTTGTAAAAGCAACTTTAGGGTCTCATTTACGTTATGATAACGATGTAAAAACAGCAGTACCAACAGAAGTAGAAGGTGAGTTTGATGAAGCGGGGGCTAAAATACAATGGAAACAATTTTTAGGTGTTGGGTTTGCAGTAGATTTTTAATCTAGAGAATGGGTACTTAAGTATTTATGATCTTTTAGTTCATTAATATTATTAATGAGTTTTGTAGACCTATTTTTTATTAGATAAATGTCATCTGAAATATCAATAATATGCCGATACATGTGATCGGTGATAATAATAATTTTATGCTGTTTCATTTCGGAAATTAACATTTTAATTTTTTCAATATGTAAAGGCGCTAAATGAGAAAAAGGTTCGTCTAGCAAAACAATTTTTCTATCACTTTTTAAAATAATATAGGTTTCTATTAAGCGGCGTTCACCACCAGATAGTTTATTTATTTTAGAGTTTTTATAAATCCTAAAAGTTTCAAAAGTATTTATAAAATCATACCACGACACTTTAAAAAGTTTAAAAGCACTTTTTAATTTTACGGTATTAGGAATGAAGTTATATTGAGGTAAATAAGCAACTAGTTTTGTTTGAAATAAAGGCTTTAAAATGGGTTTATTGTTTACTCGAACAAGTTTGTATTTTGGTTTTAAGTTTCCAAATAAAATATTTAACAAACAGCTTTTACCGCAACCATTACTTCCTAGAATTCCTGTGGTTTTACCAGTTTCAGCTTTCAAATAGATGCCATTTAAAATACATTTCTCCTTAAAATATAGTTCAACATTATCTATTTCTATAATCATATAAATTCTTTCAAAATGATAAGAAAAGGTAGAGAAAAAATTAAATCGATAAAGTAAAGTAGTGAAAACAACTTTAATGTTGAAATGCCTAAGTTTTTATAAAATATCAATTTTCGTTTTGCTTGAGTTTCATTTAAAAAATACCACAAAAAAATAACTAATAAAAACTTTAAAATAAGAATTGGTATAATATCATATTTAAAAAAAGAAAGCATCATATTTATACCTATAGACCATAAAATAAATGGTCTATAAAAAGTGAATATGGAAAAAAATTGCTGCATAGTATCTATGATAACGTGATTTATTAAAGAATATTTTTAATATACAACTATTACAGTCGTTTGTAATTACATAAAATTCATAAATTATCGTATTTTTGATTCCCAATTAAAAAAGGCAGATGTTAGAGAAATTACAAATAGTAAAACAACGTTTTGATGAGGTTAGTGATTTAATTATTCAACCAGATATTATATCAGACCAAAAGCGCTATGTTGATTTAAATAGAGAGTATAAAGACTTGCGAATTCTTATGGATAAACGCGAGCAATATATTGAGTTTACCAATAATTTAACAGAAGCTGAAGAAATAATTGCAGACGCTAGTGATCCAGAAATGGTAGATATGGCAAAAATGCAATATGATGAAGCCAAAGAAGGAATTCCAAAATTAGAAGAAGAAATAAAAGTACTTTTAATTCCAAAAGACCCTGAAGATGCTAAAAATGCAGTTGTAGAATTACGTGCAGGAACCGGTGGTGATGAAGCTAGTATTTTTGCTGGAGATTTGTTTAGAATGTATACTAAATACTGTGAAAGTAAAGGCTGGAGAGTTGATACTGTAGATTTTAGTGAAGGAACAAATGGAGGTTTTAAAGAAATTCAATTTGAGGTTACTGGTGATGATGTTTATGGAACTTTAAAGTTTGAAGCTGGTGTACATCGAGTACAACGTGTACCACAAACCGAAACTCAAGGTCGTGTTCACACTAGTGCAGCAACGGTTATGGTATTTCCAGAAGCTGAAGAGTTTGATGTAGAGATAAACCCAAAAGAAGTAAGAATTGATTTTTTCTGTTCTTCTGGTCCAGGAGGTCAATCGGTAAATACAACTTATTCAGCAGTGCGTTTAACACATATACCAACAGGTTTGGTAGCGCAATGTCAAGATCAAAAGTCGCAGCATAAAAATAAAGAGAAAGCTTTTAAAGTATTGCGTTCACGTTTATACGAAATGGAGCTGGCAAAGAAAAATGCTGAAGATGCAGAAAAACGTGGTAGTATGGTTTCTTCTGGGGATAGAAGTGCTAAAATTAGAACTTATAATTATCCACAAGGACGTGTTACAGACCATAGAATTGGATTGACACTTTATGATTTATCTAATATTGTAAATGGAGATATTCAAAGAATAATAGACGAACTAATGTTAGCTGAAAACACCGAAAAGTTAAAAGCTAATAGTGATATGATTTAAAAATAACGGCCTCTTCTTGAGGCTTTTTTATATATGACAACAAACCAACTCATATCTCAAATTCGAAAAAAGAAATCCTTTCTATGTATAGGATTAGATGTAGATTTAAATAAAATTCCAAAACATTTATTAAAAGAGGAAGATCCTATTTTTGCCTTCAATAAATCTATTATTGATGCAACACATCATCTGTGTGTAGCTTATAAACCTAATACAGCGTTTTATGAAGCATACGGATTAAAGGGGTGGAAATCTTTAGAAAAAACAATTAATTACATAAACGATAAACATCCAGAAATTTTCACAATCGCAGATGCCAAACGTGGCGATATAGGAAATACTAGCAGTATGTATGCTAAAGCATTTTTTGAAGATTTAGCGTTCGATTCTGTTACTGTGGCACCTTATATGGGGAAAGATTCAGTTGAACCTTTTTTGGCCTTTGAAAATAAGCATACCATTCTTTTAGCCTTAACATCAAATCAAGGAGCGTTTGATTTTCAAACAAAAACAATTGAAGGAAAAGAACTTTATAAACACGTTTTAGAGACTTCTAAAACATGGGAGAATTCTCATAATTTAATGTATGTAGTTGGAGCAACAAAAGCTGAGTATTTTGCAGACATTAGAAAAATTATACCAGATAGTTTTTTATTAGTTCCTGGAGTAGGTGCACAAGGTGGGAATTTGCACGACGTTTGTAAATACGGCATGAGTGCTAATATAGGCTTGTTAATTAATTCTTCAAGAGGAATTATTTATGCCTCAAATAAAGAAGATTTTGCGCAAGCCGCAGCTGTAAAAGCAAGTGATATGCAGAAGGAAATGGAAGGCTTTATCAATTAAATAGAAACTGATTCAAAACCTTCGTCATATTCAACTTTACTAACATCTTCAACAAAATTTGCAATTATATTTTCTAATTCTTTTAAGCTAATTAGCTTATTTAGGTTTGGTTTAATTTTACCAACTTTACAAAAATGGGAATTCATATCGTTCTTTTTTATATATAAAGTACGTGTATATCTGAATTTTAGACGTAATGGAAAGGTTAAAGAATTACTAAAAAATTAAGAAGTAATATGTTGCTTAACTTCTCTTGAAAGATATTTTAATCTATTTAGCTTATTAAGTAGTTTAATAGCTCTGAATTCTGAAATATCACTTAAAGCAGAATCAGTTTGACGAAAATTATAAGCAAGTTCTATAAGTTGCTTATACCTTTGGTTAAGTTTGATTTCTTGGGTTTTTATATCGTCAGTTCTATTCATTGAAAAACTAATAAACAAGTACTTAAATATACATTTTTTTTATTGAAAAATTTTTTTTTTATGATTTAATTTAGTCAATTAAGCATTTGAATTTAATTTTTGCTAGCTGTAATATGAATATTTTAATCCTGAAGAGCAAAAACTTTTCTTAATAAATCTGTGGTTCTAGAAGATAGTTTTGTGCGTATTTCTTTTTCTTCAACGCCAATCATTGTATAAACACCTTTTAAAGCTTCTCCAGTAACATAATCTGTTAAGTCTGGGTTTACATTATTGGTAAAAGGAATTGTGTTGTATTTGTTTATTAAATTACTCCAAATTTCATCTGCTCCTACTTTACTAAAAGAGTTTTTTATAACCGGATTAAATTTATCATAAAGTGCCGTTTGTGTTTTAGAGGTTAAATATTGTGTTGCAGCATCGTCATTTCCTAACAAAATATTTTTAGCATCTGCAAAGGTTATTCCTTTTACAGCATCAATAAAAATGGGAGTTGCTTCTTTTACAGCATCCTCTGCAGCTCTATTTAATACTTTTAAACCTTCATCTGCTAATTTACTTAAACCAATATCTCTTAAAGCTTTGTCAACTTTCTGTAATTCTTCTGGTAATAAAATTTTTACCAATTCATTTTTAAAGAAACCATCTGTTTGTGTAAGTTTAGAAACCTGTTTATCTATTCCTAAATCTAAGGCTTGTCTTAAACCAGAAGCAATTTCATTATTTCCTATAGCTCCTCCTTGTGGTAATTGATTAACAACTTGCTGTAATTCTGCACATGCAGTAAGATTAAAAATCAATATAACGGCTAAAAATTTACGTATCATAGTTTGGGGTTTAGTGTGTTTACAAATATATATATATTTTAAACATGAAACTTTCTTAAACAACAAGCCTTATAGACTTTTAATCCAACAACTATGAAAAAATAACCGTTTTATTATTAAAAACCATGACTTTCCTGTTAGAATGAAGTTTAACAGCGTTAGACAAAACAATTTTTTCTAAATCACGACCTTTAGCAATTAAATCTTGAATAGAATGTGCGTGAGTGACACGAGTAACATCTTGATCTATAATTGGGCCTGCATCTAACTCTTCAGTTACATAATGACTTGTAGCTCCAATAATTTTAACACCACGTTTAAATGCGGAATGATATGGTTTTGCTCCAACAAAAGCAGGTAAGAAAGAATGATGAATATTAATTATCTTGTTTGGGTATTTGCTAATTAATTTGCTAGAAACAATTTGCATGTAACGAGCAAGTACTATAAAATCTATTTGGTGTTTTTCTAAAAGTTCCAATTGTTTGTTTTCCGCTTCTTCTTTAGTGTCTTTAGTAACTGGTATATGATAGAAAGGAATTTTAAAATTATCAGCAATAGGCTTTAAATCAATATGATTACTAATAATAAAAGGAATTTCTAAATTAAGTTCTCCAGAATTATAGCGTCCTAATAAATCATATAAACAATGGTCATATTTAGAAATAAATAAAGCCATTTTTGGTTTTATTTCAGAAGAATATATGCGCCATTTCATTTCAAATCTGTCGGCTAAAGTTTCTTTAAATGCAATTTTAAAAGCATCTGTAGATAATAATTCAGTAGAAAACTCGCTTTCTAATCTCATGAAAAAGATATTTTGCTCCCTATCAACATGTTGGTCTATATAGACAATATTTCCGCCTTTATTTGCAATAAAATTGGTAACCGATGCTATGATACCAGGTTGATCTTTACAGTGTATTAAAATGGTAATTTTATTCATGAGATTTGTAATCTTATGTCTTCAAAATTAGTTTAAAAATCATATACTGTAGAATTTACAATATGATTTTAGATAATTTTATGTAAACCCTTTATTTTTTTGAATATTTCGTAAATTGCGCTACTAAAATTCAATAATCTTTACGAATGAAACAACAAGCTTCTTATAAACCTAAACACAAAGTACGTATAGTTACCGCAGCATCACTTTTTGACGGACATGATGCTTCCATTAATATTATGCGTCGAATTATTCAAGCCACAGGTGTTGAAGTGATTCATTTAGGGCACGATAGAAGTGTTGAGGAAGTTGTAAATACAGCCATTCAAGAAGATGTAAATGCCATTTGTTTAACCTCATATCAAGGAGGACATAATGAATATTTTAAATATATGTACGACCTTTTAAAAGAAAGAGGAGCAGAGCATATTAAAATTTTTGGCGGCGGCGGCGGCGTTATTTTGCCTTCAGAAATTAAAGATTTGATGGATTATGGTATTTCTCGTATTTACTCGCCAGATGATGGTCGAGAAATGGGGTTGCAAGGTATGATTAATGATTTGGTTGAAAAATCTGATTATGCAATTGGTGATCAATTAAATGGTGAAATAGAAAATCTTTCAAAGAAAAATTCAAAAGCAATTGCAAGAGTAATTTCTTCAGCAGAAAACTATCCAGAAGTAGCGAAAGAAACCTTAGAAAAAATTCATGCAAAAAATAAGAATTCTAAAACACCAGTTTTAGGTATTACAGGAACTGGTGGCGCAGGTAAATCATCTTTAGTTGATGAATTGGTGCGTCGTTTTTTAATTGATTTTCCAGAAAAAACAGTTGGAATAGTTTCGGTTGATCCTTCAAAACGTAAAACAGGTGGTGCTTTACTTGGTGATCGTATTCGTATGAATGCTATTAATAATCCAAGAGTGTATATGCGTAGTTTGGCTACACGTCAATCTAATTTAGCATTATCAAAATATGTGAATGAAGCCGTTGAAGTTTTAAAAGCTGCCGAATACGATTTAATTATTTTGGAGACTTCAGGAATTGGGCAATCAGATACCGAAATTATAGAACATTCTGATGTATCTCTTTACGTAATGACTCCAGAATTTGGAGCAGCTACACAATTGGAAAAAATTGATATGCTTGATTTTGCAGATTTGGTTGCGATTAATAAATTCGATAAACGTGGTTCACTTGATGCATTACGCGATGTAAAAAAACAATACATGCGTAACAATAATCTTTGGGATATTCCTCAAGATGAATTGCCAGTTTACGGAACTATTGCGTCACAATTCAACGATCCAGGAATGAATACGCTTTACAAAGCGATTATAGATAAGTTGGTTGAAAAAACCGACTCAGAGTTGAAATCTACCTTTAAGATTTCAGAAGAAATGAGCGAGAAGATTTTCGTTATTCCTCCAAGTAGAACACGTTACTTATCTGAAATTTCTGAAAATAATAGAGCTTACGATAAAACTGCAAATGAGCAAGTTGAAGTAGCTCAGAAATTATACGGAATTTATAAAACAATTTGCTCTGTTGCTGTCATTTCGAACGAAAGTGAGAAATCTCATCTCAGTAAGTTTGGATTAGATGAAGAAGCGATTTTTCGACAAGCTAAGAATGACACTGATAAAGAATTTTTAAATCTTTTAATTCAAGAATTCAATCGTGTAAAACTAAACCTAGATCCTTACAATTGGGAAGTAATTACAGGTTGGAACGAAAAAGTAAATAAATACAAAAATCCTATCTATTCATTTAGAGTAAGAGGTAAGGAAATCAAAATAGAAACGCATACAGAGTCGTTATCACACTCACAAATACCAAAAGTAGCTTTACCAAAATATCAAGCTTGGGGAGATATTTTAAAATGGTGTTTGCAAGAAAATGTACCTGGTGAATTTCCTTATACATCAGGATTATATCCATTTAAACGTACAGGCGAAGATCCAGCCCGAATGTTTGCTGGTGAAGGAGGTCCAGAGCGTACAAACAGACGTTTTCATTATGTAAGTGCAGGTTTACCAGCAAAACGCTTATCTACAGCTTTCGATAGTGTAACGCTTTATGGTAACGATCCAGATTTACGTCCAGATATTTATGGCAAAATAGGTAATGCAGGCGTTTCAATTTGTTGTTTAGACGATGCGAAGAAATTGTATTCTGGTTTCGATTTAGCAAATGTTATGACATCTGTAAGTATGACTATTAATGGTCCCGCACCTATGTTATTAGGTTTCTTTATGAATGCTGCCATCGACCAACAATGTGAGTTTTACATTAAAGAAAACAGTTTAGAAAAAGAAGTACAAGCCAAAATTGCTAAAATCTATAAAGGCAAAACGCGTCCTTCTTATAATGGCGATTTACCAGAAGGAAACAATGGTTTAGGTTTAATGCTTTTGGGTGTTACTGGAGATCAAGTTTTACCTGCAGACGTTTATGCTGAAATTAAAAAGAACACTATTGCTCAAGTTAGAGGAACGGTTCAAGCTGATATTTTAAAAGAAGATCAAGCACAAAACACCTGTATTTTCTCTACAGAATTCGCATTGCGTTTAATGGGAGACGTGCAAGAATATTTTATCGAAAATAATGTACGTAACTTCTATTCAGTATCTATTTCTGGATATCATATTGCTGAAGCTGGTGCAAATCCAATTACACAATTAGCATTAACGTTATCTAATGGTTTCACTTACGTGGAGTATTACTTAAGCCGTGGCATGGACATCAATAAATTTGGTCCAAACTTATCATTCTTCTTTTCAAATGGAATCGATCCTGAATATGCTGTAATTGGTCGTGTTGCTCGTAAAATTTGGGCAAAAGCTATGAAAAATAAATATGGAGCAAATGCTAGAGCGCAAATGCTTAAATATCATATTCAAACTTCCGGGCGTAGTTTACACGCTCAGGAAATTGATTTTAACGATATTCGAACAACGCTTCAAGCTCTATACGCGATTTATGACAACTGTAATTCACTACACACCAATGCATATGATGAAGCGATTACAACACCAACAGAAGAATCTGTACGTCGTGCGATGGCGATTCAGTTAATCATCAATAAAGAATTAGGTTTAGCAAAGAATGAAAACCCAATTCAAGGTTCGTTTATCATTGAAGAGTTAACCGATTTGGTTGAAGAAGCTGTGTTATTGGAATTCGATAGAATTACAGAACGTGGCGGCGTTCTTGGTGCCATGGAAACAATGTATCAACGCAGTAAAATACAAGAAGAAAGTTTGTATTATGAAACGTTAAAGCATAATGGTGATTTCCCAATTATTGGTGTAAATACGTTTTTGAGTTCTAAAGGTTCACCAACGGTTATACCTGCGGAAGTGATTCGTGCAACAGAAGAAGAGAAACGATTCCAAATAAAAACTTTAGAAAATCTTCATAAAGCAAATGATACCAAAGATTTATTGAAGGATCTTCAAGTGAAAGCTATTCACAACGAGAATATTTTTGAAGCTTTAATGGATGTTTGTAAAGTGTGTTCTTTAGGTGAAATTACTTCGGCATTATTTGAAGTAGGAGGTCAGTATCGCAGAAATATGTAAGAAGAAAGTAATTTATACGAAAAGAATCCTGAAACAGTTGTTTCGGGGTTTTTTATAGCGAATTTTTAAGAATTATTTTTGAATACATTTTGATGAAATTGCATAAATAATTGAAATGCAACAGTAAACCACTTGTTTATTAAAACAAATTTTATATTTTTAATGAAGCTAACTTCTAATTATGAGCTTTAAAAATTATTACAATGAACTTAAACGTCGAAATGTTTTTAAAGGAGCTTTAGCTTATATCTTATTTTCTTGGATTCTTATTCAGGTTTTTTCTATCCTGTTATCTACTTTTGAAGCGCCTTCTTATATAATGAAAATTATAGTTGTTCTTCTTTTAGTTAGTTTCCCTGTTTGGATTATTTTTTCTTGGGTATATGAGATTACTCCAGAAGGCATCAAGAAAACCAAGAATGTACATCCAGAGTATTCTACCGTTAATAAAACCAACAATCGTCTTAATTATATAATTATAGGGGCTCTAATGATTGCCATAATATTATTAGGGGTTAATGCTTACGCTACCTATAATACTAATGGTGCAAGCTTAAAAGAAACTCAATTTCTTGAACAGGCGACAAGTATTTCTAAACCAGAATATGTAGTTAAATCTGTGGCAGTACTCGCTTTTTCAGATATGAGCCCGAAGAATGACCAAGAATACTTTAGCGATGGTATTAGTGAAGAGATTTTAAACTACTTAGCCAAAAACCCAGAACTTAAAGTATTGAGCCGTACTTCTTCTTTTTATTTTAAAGGTAAAGAAGCAACTACTACAGAAATAGGAGAAAAACTTAATGTAAATTATATACTGGAAGGCAGTGTGCGTAAGGCTGGAGAAGTGTTAAGAATTACGGCTCAACTTATCAACGTTAAAGATGGATTACATCTTTGGTCTGAAACTTATGACCGGAAAATGAACGATATTTTTGCTATACAAGATGAAATCGCACAAGAAGTAACCAAAAATTTGGAGGCTAATCTACTTAACGAAAAAATAAAGGAGGCTAATACTGAAGCCTATACCAAATATTTAGAGGCAAAAAATGTTTACGAGCGTTATACAAAAGAAGGGAATGTTAATGCTTTAAGGCTTGTTAAAGAATCGATTGCAATTGATGCGTCATATGCCCCAGCGTGGTTATTGCAAGCTAAAATTATAAGATATGGCTATGGCTATATTAATTCTAAGGAGTTATTTGATAAAGATAAGATTATGCCAGCCCTACAAATAGCATTAAAACTGGATTCTAGCTATGCAATTGCTTATGCTTATATGGGAGATTATTATGTTTCTTTAGAAACGGATTATGTTAAAGCACGGCAAAACTATCAACAGGCACTAACACTAGATTCAGAAAATGCCGAAGTATTGCGCAGGGTCTCTAATTATCCAACAATTTCTCAAGAGGACAGAATCAAATTATTGAAAAAGGCGATACAAATTGACCCTTTGGATGAATTGAATTTCCTTAGGCTTTCTTCTTTTTATATTTATTCAAGGGAATATAAAAAAGCTCTGGAAGCCATGGATAAATACTTGTTATTTTCCAATTATGTACCTTCAGACCATGCTTATAGAGCAGAGATTTTGGCTTTGTTGGGACAGCAAGAGGAGGCTATGGTAGAAATAGAGCAAGAAACTGATGACATTTCAAAACGCTATACAAGGGCGCTAATCGCCTTAATATTTAAGGAAAAAGACAGTGAAAAATATGTTAATAGCTATAAAGAAAAATTCGCTTCGGAATATCCATATACAGTTGCTCAGATGTATGCTTACCAAAACAAAAAAGATTCAGCATATGTTTGGTTGCAAAAGGCTTTTGACAAAAAGGACATAAATATATTAGCACAATTTAGAGAAGATCCTTATATGGATCCCTTACGTGAAGATGCCCAATTTAAGAAATTTATGAGCAAAGTCGATTTTCCAGAGCCTTTGGAACTTAATTTTATTAATTAAATATTAATATTTAAAGCGTCATCATCCAAGAACTTTGAAGTTTCTTGAATTTTCTTAATTCGCTACGTAAAATAGGTAAGAAGTCTTTACCGTTACTATTAGAACGCTCAAGTCTATATGAGCTTTTATATAATTTATTTGTAAGTCGTTTTAATGAAGCAATATGCCTGTGTTTTCTATCTGAATAACGCTCAAGTTCCGCATTTAAAATTTCTGGAGCTAAAGAGATAGATTGTTGTACAATATCTCCTGAAAAATAAATATTGTTATCTTCTGATCCATCGGGTTTTAAGTTCGATAAATCATGATTTAAGTACATTGAAATGTTTTGAGATAAGGCAAAAATTTCTAATGCTTTTTGATAAATCGGTAATTCCGATAGGTTTAGTGGGGTATTAGATAGCATAATATTTTTTCTCTTAGCAATTATACCAAAATTACTCACAAGAAATCATATTTATCTTTAGATATTAAAGTAAAACTGTATATTTGCTTTAAATATTAATTATTTATAGTTAAATTTCCTTCGAATGAGTTTAGATGCCCTTAATGGTAAGATTTTAAAGTGTTTACAGCAAAATGCAAGACTATCAAATGCCGAAATTGGTAGGCAGGTTGGTATAAGTTCTCCTGCTGTTTCAGAGCGTATTAAAAAGATGGAAGATTTAGGTATTATTGAAGGCTATAAAACTATTGTTTCTCCATTTGAGCTTGGTTATCAATTTAAAGCTATTATTACGTTAAGAGCCTTTATGGGGAAATTAAAGCCCTTTTTGGAAAAGGTTAAAACCTATGATGAGGTTATAAATTGTTATAGAATTACAGGCGACGAAAACATTGTTATGGAGGTAGTTTTAAAAAATCAAAAACACTTAGAGAATTTTATAGACCAACTAATAAGTTATGGTGAAACAAAAACACAAATTGTCTTATCTAGAGTTATAAAACAAAAGGAAGTTATACCAATAAAATAAAACGATAATGTTAAGCATATTTTAATATGCTTTTTTATTGATAAGTTTACTCATTAAGTAGTTTTAACCTTTCAAATTTAAATTTGTCCGCTTCATTTTAATAAATAGTTACATAAAGATTGTAACTATTATATTTGATATAAATGTATGTAGGTTAATGAAAAATTTCCCCATTAAAAAAGGACTTTTAATAAGTCTGGTAGTAAGTTGTTTAACAACGTCACCAAGAGTAATAAGACTTAGTGCAACAGATTTTAGTTATTTATTAAGCCATTTATTTTATTTATTTGTTTTATCTTTTGTGTATTGGTCGCTTACACAAGTTTTTTTACACCAAAAGAAAAATATTGTTTTAAAAATTATTCTTTACTTATTTATAAGTGGCTTAATTTCTATACTATATCATTTTTCAGTAAAATTCTTCTTTAATGATTATGCCTTTTTCTTTTCAGATCTACCAATAATTGAAGAATTAAAAGGAAACCATATTAGGTTGTTATTGTTTGTTAGAGGTGTGCTTTTTAGTGCAATAATCTATTTTATAGTGTATTATTTAAATCTTTTAGAAGATAAACAAAAAGCTTTGTTAGAAATAGAACAGTTAAAACAAGAAAAATTAGAAGCTCAATTAGATACATTGAAACAACAAATAAGTCCGCATTTTCTATTCAATTCATTAAGCACATTAAAAACTATTGTAGCAGAAGAGACTTCTAAAGAATATATTATCCAATTATCAAATGTATATCGTTATCTATTAAGTTATAACGAGCTTCATTTGACCACTTTAGAAGAAGAATTAGAATTTGTGAATTCCTATTTATATATTCAAAAAGAGCGTTTTGAAGATGCTTTAATAATCTCTATTATAATTGAAGATACTTTTTTAGAAAAACAAATTCCACCATTAGTATTACAATTACTTATTGAAAATTCAATAAAACACAACATTGTTTCTTTGGATGACCCTTTACTTATAAAGGTTTTTATAGAAGGTGAAAACACTTTGGTAGTTTCAAATAATTTACAGCCTAAAATGACCACAGAAACAACGACTAAAAAAGGATTGGAAAACATTAGAAATCGTTACTTAATATTATCTGGAAAAAATATTGAAGTTATAAAAAGTAAAGACAATTTTATAGTTAAAGTGCCTTTGTTAGATTAAATAAAATGGAAAATAAAAACTACATATTCTTTTTTTTAATAGCATACCTCAGGTATATTTTTATGGTAGGAATAGCTTTTGTCGTTTTTTATAAATTATTTAAAAAGAAGTTTCAAAAACTTAAAATCCAACACTTATTTCCTAAGTCTAAAGACTATTATAGAGAAATACGTTATTCCTTTTTTACAGTATTGATTTTTGCTTTTTATGCTTACTTATTAAAGCTTCCAGCAGTAAGAATACATACTAAAATTTATACTAATATTTCAGATTATGGTTGGTGGTATATATTGCTTAGCTTTGTATTGGCGGTAATTATACATGATACTTATTTTTATTGGTCGCATCGTATTATGCACCATTCAAAATTGTTTAATATTATGCATTTAGTACATCATAAATCAACCAATCCAAGTCCATGGGCCGCATATGCGTTTCATCCATTTGAAGCCCTAGTTGAAGGGGGAATAATTTGGGTTTTAGTATTTGTAATCCCACTACACCCATTAACAATTGGTTTATTTTTGTTGTTTATGTTCACTTATAATATTTATGGTCATTTAGGTTACGAAATTATTCCTAATTGGTTATTGTTCTCTAAAGTAGGTAAGTGGTTAAATACGTCTACAAATCATAATATGCATCATCATTATTTTAAAGGAAATTATGCATTATACTTTAGGTTTTGGGATATTGTAATGAAAACAACACATCCAAAATATGAAGCTGTTTTAAAAGCATTTAAAAAGAAGAAATACAATCTAGCGTAATAGAAATGATTACAATTTTAATTATTGAAGACGAAATTAAAACAGCAAAAGAGCTTAAAAAATATATTGAGCAATCGCCTTATAATGCTGTTGTTTTAGATGTAAAACAAAGCATAAAAGCTTCTGTAAAATGGCTAAAAGAAAATAATGCACCAGATTTAATTTTTTCAGATATTCAATTAGCAGATGGTTTGAGTTTTGAGATTTTTAAATTAGTAGAAATACAATCTCCAATAATATTCTGTACAGCCTTTGATGAGTATGCTATTGAAGCTTTTAAAACCCACAGTATTGATTATTTACTAAAACCTATAGATAACTCAAAACTCAATTTAAGCTTAAAAAAATATCAAGATATAAAAGCATTGTTTGAAGGTAATATTCAACAAACTCAAGAGAGTATAAAAAATGCAATCCAACAACTGGATGTTAATTATAAAAAAACTATTTTAGTACATTATCAAGATAAAATTATTCCTTTAAAAACTGAAGATTTAGCTTATATTAATTACGATTTGGGAAATGTGTATTTGGTTACTTTTCAAGGTAAAAAATATGTTATTAATCAAACATTAGATGAGTTAGAATCCATACTAAACCCTGGCAATTTTCACAGAGTAAACCGTCAATTTATAGTAAACCGAAAGGCCATAAATACTATCGAAAACTACTTTTCTAGACGATTACTTTTAAAACTTACGCTTCCAACAGAATCTGCAATTATAGTAAGTAAAACAAAATCACCATTACTTTTAAAATGGATTGAAAATTTTTAATCTGGCATTCGTGCTATTCATTTTTAGTTTTGTCCGTTTCACTTTAAAAATTTATAATTCAAAAGGGTTTCAGAATATATTTGAAGTAAAATAATTTAACCCCCTTTTATTATGAAAAAAACAATTAAATTCTTAAAAAGCAGTAATTTTAAATTAATGCTCAGTGCATTAAGCATTTTTGCTATTATGTCATGTTCTACTAATGATGACAATAATGCTAATAACAATACAGAAGCAATAGAAGAAGCCGATGTTGTAGATGTTGTAGAAACATCTTTAGCAAAAGAAACTGACGGCATGTCTAAATCTATGGAAACAGCTGTAGTGTATTCTGCAGAACAAAATGTATTTACAGAAACGCCAGATTTAGAATGCGGATACCTTTATAATGATGCGTTTAATGAAAGTCACAACTCAGATAATTTTTCTTATGATTTTTCAATAAACAGAGCGTATCAATTAAATTGTGATGATAATGGTAATGCATTAAGCTTAGCATATGATATGGCATATACCGGAGTTTATGATGCGCCACGAATGGCATCAGACGACGAAGGTGTTGTAGGTTATGTTTTATCAGGTTTATCTCAACAAGACGATAATGTTCTTTTTGAAGGGAATTACACAAGAAACGGTTCGCAAGAATCTAAAGTGAGACATATGAATATGTTTACGAGTACACTTGTTTTCGATATATCTAATATAGCAGTAAGCAAAACAACTTACCAAATTATGTCTGGAACGGCTTTAGTAAGTTTCACAGGAATTTCTTCAAATGGCAACGAATATCATTTTAATGGTACTTTAACTTTTAATGGTGATGCCACTGCAACTTTAGTTTTAAACGGGAACACATATATAATTAATCTTTAAAAGAATACAATCATGAAAATAACACGTCAATTTTTTCTCTTATTTTTTGGATTAATGCTAGTAAATACAGCTTTTTCACAAGAACAGTCTGCAGAAGATAAAGCCAAGGAAATGACTGAAACAATGCAGGGGCAAATAGGCTTTAATGAAGAAACGTCAGTAAAAGTATATGATATAAATTTAAGTTTTGTTGAAGATTTACAAGATGTTAAAGCGAGTGAAAACAGTAAGATTAAAAAATTTAAAGCTATAAAATCTTTACAAAAAGAAAGAGAAGATGCTTTGGAAAAAGTTTTAACAAAAACAGAGTTTGAGGCATTTAAAAAATATAAAAAGGAGAATTTTAAAGCCATAAAAGAAAAAGTAAAAAGCAATAGAACTTAATATTAATAGTAGTATTAGATGTGCTTTAGGACGAGTTTGACTTTTCAAAGTCGAATTTGTCCTTTTCATTTTATTTTTAATGCATTTTTACTTCAATTGAAGTTCTTTTGAGTAAATATTCAAATATGAAAAAAATTACTTCTCTAATTGTTTTTTTTATTTCGGTTGTAGGGTTTGCCCAAATAACTTACGATTCTACAGACTTTGCTTTATCAAGTGACACATATCTTGTAAGTAAATCTTCTTCAGGAATTAATGGTTTCGATTTTGTTCAAACTGGAACAAACTATACTTGGGATTATACCACATTGCCCGTTGCTATACAAAGTGATATAACTTGGATGGATCCAAATGATTCTTCATATAAAACCTCTTGGTGTTTATCTAATAGCTATGTATTTAATTGTAATACAGAATTTAATAATACTTTTAATTTAGCAAATCAAGTAGCAGAAGGTATAGAATTACAAGGCTTTGGTTTAACAGATGTAGTAAATCATTATGAGATAACCCCAACAGAAATTTCAAATAAAATGTTTGGAGCTGTTGTTAGTGCTGGAGGTATTAGTCTCCCAATGACTATAGATTATACAATGCCTGATGTTATTTATCATTTCCCAATTAATTACAATGATACTTATACTGGAAATAGTCAATTTCAAGTAGATTTAAATAGTTTAGGATTGCCTATAAACTACTCTTCTGAAACAACCAGAACAAATACAGTTGAAGGTTGGGGTATGCTTACAACTCCTTTTGGTGTTTTTAATAATGTTTTAAAAATGAAAACAGTTGAAGTTATTGAGACGACAATATTAACAGAGTCAGAAACCATTGAAACGACAAGAACTGTAATCTCATATAAGTGGTTTGGTAAAAATTATGGAATTCCTGTATTGGAAGCTGAAGGAGAAGAGGTAGCAGGCGTTTGGGCGGCAACTAATATTACTTATATTGATAATGAACAATGCTTAGAACCTAGGGCTCTATTTGGGTATTTTCCAATAGTGCCAGAATATGATTATGTAGAAAATTTTACAACGGTTTCATTTTTAAATCAAAGTTCAAATTATGATTCTGTTTTGTGGGATTTTGGAGATGGAAATACCACAGTAGAAGATGAACCTAATTATAATTTTTTATGTCCAGGAACACATTTGGTAATTCTTACAGTAACTAATGATTTTTGCGATCCAGACCAAACAGATAGTATTACATTCCCTGTTGTTATTAGTGATCCTAATGATGAGTTTACCACTAATGTGATGCTAACTTCAACAAGTTTAGTAGCAGACAGGGATTACGCAACTACAACCTACCAATGGTTAGATTGTGATAATGGAGATTCTCCAATCGCAGGAGAAACAAATCAAACTTTCATACCAACAGAAGAAGGTAATTATGCTGTTGAACTCATTACTAATGGATGCCAAAGTATTTCTGATTGTTATACTTTTAATGCTTTAGGTATTGATGAATTTAATGATAATAAGGTTTTAATTTATCCAAACCCAACTAAAGGATTGTTATATGTTTCAAACTCTAATTCCTTAGAAATTAAGAGTGTTGAAGTTTATAATACTTTAGGACAAATTATAACTGAAACTTTAGATATTACAACACAGCCAAAAGGAATTTATTATGTTAAGATAAAAACCGAAAAGGGAATGGTTTGGAAAAAAGTAATTAAAAAATAATAGCTAAAGTTCTTTTTCAATATGTGAAGCAATCATTTTAGCATGAATTCTTGAGTTTTCTATAAACCATTTGTGTGTTTCTTTACCGCCACAAATTACACCCGCTAAATACAGTCCTTTAATATTAGATTCCATAGTTTCAGGATTATAATTTGGGATTTTTTTACCATCACCAGATAATGTTATTTTACTGTTGTTTAAAAGATTAAAGTCTGGAAGATATCCTGTTAGAGCAACTACGAAATCATTAGGAATAGTAACAGATTCTTCAGGTGTTTTAATTTCAACATTATCTGTGTTTATTTGAGTAATTTCAGAATTAAAATAGGCTTTTATACTTCCTTCTTCAATACGATTTACAATATCTGGTCGTACCCAATATTTAACACGCTCTCCAATAGATTCGCCTCTAACTACCATAGTAACATGGCCTCCTTTTCGCCATATTTCTAAAGCAGCATCTACAGAGGAATTACTTGCACCTACAACAACAACATTTTGTAAAGCATAATTATGCGCTTCTTTGTAATAATGTGTCACTTTAGGCAAATCTTCTCCAGGAACATTTAATAATTTTGGAATATCATAAAAACCAGTTGAAATAATAACATAGCTAGATTTATATTCACCTTTATCTGTAGTTATAACAAATGTTTCATTGTCTTTATTGATGTTATTTACAGTTTCAAATAGTTTAATATTTAGTTTATTGGAAGTCACAACACGTCTGTAATACTCTAAAGCTTCATCTCTATTAGGTTTAGGGTTGTTACTTATAAACGGAATATCATCAATTTCTAGCTTTTCTGAAGTAGAAAAAAAGGTCATGTTTTTAGGGTAGTTAAATATAGAATTTGTTAATGCTCCTTTTTCTAAAACTAAATAACTCCAGCCTCTTTTTTTACATTCTAAAGCGCATGCAATGCCAATAGGTCCAGCTCCAATAATTATAATATCTTTTTTGTTTTCCAAACTTTTATGTTTTTTTGAGTATTTAATTTTTCATTTAAACTAAACAAAATTATTGCACAAATTACTGCAATACCAGTTATAATATACCACGTATTATCATAACCTAAATGCGCTGTCATTTGTAAACCAGCATTATGTCCAAAAATATGAGCAATGGAGAAAGAAATAGAATATAATGCCATGTATTCTCCTTGATTTCCTTTTTTAGCTCTATCAACAGCAAATGCATTAGAAAACGGAAAAGCAATCATTTCTCCAAAAGTCATTAATAACATACCTATTATTAATACACCAGACCAACTGGTTAAGTTTAATACAAATAAGCTCAAACCAGTTAATATAATTCCAAAAAACATGAGCCCAAGCTTGGTGTATTTCGTGTTTTCTAGCCATTTAATTAAAGGCATTTCAAAGATAAAAATAAGTAAACCGTTTAAGCCTAAAATTAAGCCAATTTGTAACTCTGTTAAGCTATGTATATCTTTATAATATATTGTTATTGTGGAAAAATATTGTAAGAATACAATGCCAAACAATATCATTGCTATTAAAAATGTTAAAAACACCTTGTCTTTATAGGCCGAAACAGGATTTTCGTTTTTTATTTCGTCTAGCACTTTTGCCTTTTTAGGATGTAATACTTGAATCATAACCAAAGTTGCGATAATACAAGTAATACCATCAACCCAAAATAAACCAGAATAGCCAAGTCCAGTTATAATAAGTCCGCCAACAGCAGGTCCTGCCGAAAAACCTAAATTTATTGCAAGACGTATTAATGTTAGAGAACGTATTTTATTTTCGGGTTTACTGTATGCATTTAACGCAACAAACATGGCAGGTCTAAATGTATCTGCAACGAGCATAACAATAAATATCCCTATGCAAATTGAAGCGAATGTATTTAAAAACTGCAAGGCTATAAATAGAACACCAGTAGCAATTAAACTTCTAACCATTACTTTGTAATACCCTAAAGTATCGGTTAGTTTACCACCAAGCCATGAGCCAGCAACAGAGCCCAAACCAAAAGCACTCATAATCCAACCAACATTGCTCACAGTAAAATGCAAATCTTCTTTAAGGTATAATGCCAAAAAAGGAATAACCATGGTTCCTGCTCTGTTTATAAGTGTTATTAAAGCAAGCCACCAAATTTCATTAGATAAGCCTTTAAAGGTGTTAAAGTAGTTTTTAAAAAGTGTTTTCATTAGTTTGATTTTTAACCATGATTGATTTTGATTAAAAGTCGATTATCGACTAAAAATAAAAAGTCCGACTGTGAAGTCGGACTTTTAGATATTGTAATATTTTATAATTATATCACCACAATATATAACAAGCCCAACTTCTTTCCTTTAAAGAGGTCCATTGCTTTCTACAAATTGTGACGTTACTACGCATTATTTTATCTTTTGATTCTTCAAATCTAGATAAAATAATTGTAAGTTGTATTTTTGAATTGAAAATTTTTTAAAATGAAGAATATATTTATAACATTGATTTTGTGTTTTTCACTCCTTTCTTGTGGTAGTAGCTTTCAAGGATTTTATAATAATCACAAAGCAGATATGGGTGCAACATCTTTTCAAGTACCCAATTTTATGAAAGCGGTATTGAGTAATATTTCACCAGAAGTAAAAAGCGCCATAGGAAACATTTCAGATTTTAAATTTATAAAGTTTGATAATTTAAATACGTTTAAACGCCAAAGTCTTATTGCAGAAATGAATGCGGTTACAAATAGTGGTTATACAGATGTTTTTAGGAAAAATGAAGTTGATAATACCAGAATTATATCGGTTAGAGAGTTTGGGGTAGTAGTTACCGATGCCATTATTTTTAATAGTAATGAAACCGAAACAACAGCCTATTATTTACAAGGTAATTTTGATCCTGAAAAGATTAGATCGTTTGCAGATGAAGATACTTTTAATACGTTTTCAAACAGTTTATTGCAGTCGTATCAATCTAATATCAATCCATCATTTAATCCAGAAAACTAATGAGGAAAATAGTTTTTTTACTTGCTGTTTTAGTTTCGTTTTTAAGTTGCTCGCAAAAGCGGGCTATTAAAGGCGATACAGAATTTCAAAGAGAACTAAATGCAGAATACAAAGATGCTTCCACATCACCTTTAAAAGATAAAGATAGAAAACATTTTGAAGGGTTAGATTTTTTTAAATTCGATTCTACTTATGTGGTTCAAGCTACATTAAAAAGAACTCCAGATTCTAAATGGTTTAAAATGAAAACAACAACAGATAGAGTTTCTAATGAACGTGTGTTTGGAGTTTTATCGTTTGAATTAAAAGGGAAATTTTATCAACTAAATGTATATCAAGGACAAGATTTAATGGAAAAAGAAGGCTTTGAAGATTACTTATTCCTACCTTTTTTAGATGAAACTAACGGATTAGAAAGTTATGGTGGAGGTCGTTACATTGATTTAAGAATTCCAAATATTGATACCATTGAAATAGACTTTAATAAAGCATATAACCCATATTGCGCTTATAACGACAAATACTCTTGCCCAATTGTACCTCGTGAAAATTATTTAAAAACTAGAATTGAAGTCGGTGTAAAGGCTTTTGGGAAGCATTAGTTTTTATCTAGTTTGTTTAGTGTGTTTGTGTA
Organism: Flaviramulus basaltis; assembly: GCF_900114265.1. Taxonomy (GTDB): domain Bacteria; phylum Bacteroidota; class Bacteroidia; order Flavobacteriales; family Flavobacteriaceae; genus Flaviramulus; species Flaviramulus basaltis. Next base: position 657,961 of record NZ_FPKV01000002.1, on the reverse strand, counting down.
TGGATTATGCGTTTTTGTACACGAAGATTTTCCGCAGGAAAACAAGATGAAACCAAATTGATACGACCTTTGGTTAAACACTAAAGTTGCAGTTATTTTTATAAATTGTTGTACTCAGTTATTTTATTTAGGTTTTCATGTTTAGTTTTTTCCGAGAACATAAGTTTTAAAAACATATTTCCAAGGAGTAAAAATTATTGGAATAATAATCAAAATAAAAATTTGAGCCCAATTTTCTGCCTCACTTCCTTTGAGAGTTCCATTTCTCCATAGAGGATAAGCAACAAAACATAACCAAAGTCCTTTATATAAGAACATAAAGAGCATTATTGGCAACATTTTAACGTGTAAAATATTCCTAAACCGGATAATGTAGTATAAGCATCTATCGAGCACCAAGCAACAGCAACTTCCACATTCCATTCACCTTTGTGTGTAATTAATTCAGTTCAAGCGTCTTTTGCAACAAATAGAAGTATAAGTAGAAAAAATAGTTTCAATACGTAAATTTTAATTGGCCAAATTCGATTGTATTTTTCGGAAGTAGGAAAAAGACTTTTAATTAAATTAAATAGTTGCATCTTGTAGTAATTTGATTTAATATATTTACGAATGTGATTCGTAAATGTTACTTTCAAAGATGATATAAATTAGGTACAATGAATTAGTATATAATAATTTAATGTTTTATATCTCATGCTAAACGAAGTTTTAGTTTTTTTCTGATAAAGTCAAACCAAGTCTTAGTACATAAAAAAATCTGTAATGAGAAATTACAGATTTTAATATTTTTGGAATAATTAATTACTAAGATTTTTTCTGTTTATTAATTTCGTCTTGCAATTGGCGTCTCACTTTTTGCTCACGTTCTAAAGCTGTTTTACGGTGCTCTTCAAACTCTTCTTCTGTTTCTTCTAGTGTTTTTTTAGCTTCTCGAGTTATAGAATTACTATTTTTAAATTTATAGATAAAGAATAGGAGTAGCGCTAATAAGCCTGCAATAATAGTCCACATTAAAACATTATAACCAGTTTTGCTCATTTGCATGCCAAATAATGCCATACTATTTTTTTCTGTATCGGTTTTTGTTAAATCGTTTTGAGTGTTTGAAAGATTTGCTTTTAAATCTGTTATTTCTTTTTTTTGAGTTTTAACAATGGCTTGAGTGTTTGCTAAATCTTTATAAACAGTTTTTAAAGAATCTATGGTATGCGCTCGCAAAGTAAGAAGCATGTTAAGTTTCACTGCTTCATACATTTGGCCATTTGTGCCTCTGAAATTTCCAGATTTTTTAAGAACATATTCAAATTGATTATCTATAGTTCCACTATTTAAAGATAATACATCTTCTTCTGTGTCGGTAATTTGAGAAAAAGTATTTGTTGTAAATAAGCAGATAAATAATATGAAAATTACAGATTTAATAGAATTCATTTTTTTGGATAGTTTTATTTGGTGCACTAATTTATAAAATATTGTTTATTATACTGTTAGAAATAATCAAAAAGCCTCATAAATGAGGCTAATTTATATACGATTAAAGTTTTAATTTAGATGTTAGTATATTAATAGTATGTATAACGTCTTACTTTGGCAATATATTTTGCAAGCCTAATAACTTGTTGGCTGTAACCATATTCATTATCATACCAAATATATAGAATAATATTTTTTCCATCTTTGCGTACAATAGTCGCTTTACTGTCATAAATGGAAGGTGCAGAACTACCAATAATATCGCTAGAAACTAACTCGTCGCTTAATTCATATTTTATTTGTTCAACCAAATCACCTTCTAAAGCATATTTTTTTAAAATAGTATTAACACCATCAAGTGATGTTTTATTTTTAAGTTCTAAATTAAGAATAGCTAACGATCCATTTGGTACAGGTACACGAATAGCGTTTGATGTTAATTTACCTTGTAAACTGGGTAAGGCTTTTGCAACAGCACTTCCAGCACCAGTTTCGGTTATTACCATATTTAATCCTGCAGCTCTACCACGACGGTATTTACTATGAAAATTATCTACTAAATTTTGATCGTTTGTGTAAGCATGTATGGTTTCTAAATGTCCGCTTTTCACTCCAAAAGAATCTTCTATAGCCTTTAAAACAGGCGTAATAGCGTTAGTTGTACAAGACGCTGCTGAAAAAATGTCAACTTCATCTGGGTTGTTTTCTTTATGATTAATACCATAAACAATATTAGGAATACCTTTTCCTGGAGCAGTTAGTAATACTTTATCAGTTCCTTTAGATTTTAAATGTCTTTTCAAAGCTTCTTCATCTCTAAAAACACCAGTATTATCAATAACTAAAGCATTATTTATATTGAATTTTGTATAGTCTATATCTTCTGGTGTATTGGCAGAAATTATATTTACAGTTGTGCCGTTAATAATTAAGGCATTATTTTTTTCATCTATCGAAACGGTTCCAGGAAAATCACCATGAACAGAATCGTTTCTTAATAAAGCAGCTCTTTTTTCGAGTATTTGAGCATCAATATTGCCTCGAGTAACAATAGCTCTTAAACGTAATTGACTACCTTTTCCAGTACGTGCCATAAGTTCACGTGCTACTAAACGGCCAATTCTTCCAAAACCATAAAGAATAACATCTTTGGGTTTTATATTGTTACTTTTACTAGCATCTTTTAATTTTGATACAACAAAAGCAGTGGCATTATTATGCGCATTATCTTCTAAATGATATTCGTAAGTAAGTTTTCCTATATCTAATTTAGCTGGTGGAATATCTAATGTTTTAATGGCTTGAGCAATTTCAACAGAATCAAAAATTGAAATTGGTTTTTGTACAAATTTACCAGCGTATTCGTGTAAGTTTAAAATTTGACTAACGTTTCTATCAATTAACTGATTTCTGAAAATAATCAATTCGATAGACTTGTCATACCAAAGGTCGCTTACAATTTTAATAAATTCTACAGTTGCTTTTCGGCGGTCTGCTTGAAAGGCTAATTCTTTTTCATAAGTTTTGTTAAAACTCATAGCTTAAATAGTTTAGTTTTTGTTTAAAATTTTCGCAAAAATACCATAATTCAAACGTTTTCGTAGCGTATTTTAGCAAAAAAATAACCCTTCAAAAAATAATGTTTTTTGAAGGGTTATTAACTTAAAAAGTGAAACTATTTATCTAAAATTATAACGTTCTTTATCGCCGTTGGAGTTAATAAGTTCAATTCTTAAAGGCTCATTAGGCGCTCTGTTTTTAACAGCTTCTTGTGCATCATCAACAGAATTAATTTTAGTATCATTTATAGAAGTAATAATGGCACCTTCATTTACACCGTTTTTGTTCCAATAAGATTCATATTGACCATCCAATTCAATTATTTTAATACCATTAGGAGCTTTTAATTTTTTTAAATCTTCTTTTTTAGCATTTTTAACTAAACCTACTAATGGTAATGTAAATGTTTCGTTTTTAGTTAGTGTTACAGATACAGTTTTTAAATCACCATTTTTTGAAACTATAAGATTTACAACATCACCTGCACGTCTTGCACCAAGATGTCCTGTTAAATCGGCGAATTTGGATACTTTAATATTATCAATTTCCTTAATAATATCTCCTTTTTCAATACCGGCTTTATCTGCACCAGAATCTTCAACAACACTTCCAACATAAATACCTTCAGTATCATTCACACCTAATTCTTCAGAATATTTACTATTAAGCGCACCTCCGCTAATACCTAAAATACCGTTTTGTACATTACCGTATTCCATGATATCCTCTATAACTCTTCGTGCAATGTTACTTGGTACTGCAAAAGAATAACCAATATATGAACCTGTTTGAGATGAAATAGCCGTATTAATACCAACTAATTCACCACTAGTATTAACAAGTGCGCCACCAGAATTTCCTGGATTTACAGCGGCATCGGTTTGAATAAATGATTGAGTATATGTTCCTGATGGGTCTAGATTTCTAGCTTTAGCACTAATAATACCTGCAGTTACCGTCGAGGTTAAATTGAAAGGATTACCAACTGCCAATACCCATTCGCCAATTTTAGCATTGTCAGAATCTGCGAAAGTTACAAAAGGTAAATCTTCATCGGTTTCAATTTTTAATAATGCGATATCAGTTTTTGGATCAGAACCTACAATTTCAGCCTTATATGTTTTGTTATTATTTAAAGTTACAGTTAGTTCATCAGAGTTATTAATAACATGATTATTTGTTATAATATATCCATCGGCATTAATAATAACACCAGAACCTGTGCCCATTTGTGCACGTTGCGAACTTCTACCAGAAAATAAATCTTGCAGTGTCATTTGTCCAGTGCTTATAGATACATTTTTTACGTGTACAACAGCATTCACCGTATTTTCTGCTGCTAAAGTGAAGTCTGGAGTTTCATTAGAATTAATTAAATTCCTGACATTATTGGTAGGTAAAAATGTTGGGTTTGCATCTGTTGTAGTAACAACCGCAGGTTTTTCTTGTTCTAAAAAAAGTTTGTAAGTTCCTAACGTGAAAATCCCACCTAATGCCGAAACCAATACTAATGTTAAAATCTTCTTCATAATTTTTCGAAATTTAAATTATTATATCAACGATTAAAATTAATTATTTATTGAGTTACTAATATTCTTTTAACGATTTTTAACTTCAACTTTAACGACTATTTAACAGTTATAAAAACGGTTTAATATTTATATATTTGTGCTTTATTATGCCACAGACTTTTTATAAATACCAAGGAACAGGAAATGACTTTGTGATGATAGATAATCGTCAACAAACTTTCGACAAGAGTAATACCAAGCAAATTGCATTTTTATGCGACAGACGTTTTGGTATAGGAGCAGACGGACTTATTTTATTAGAAAATCATCCTGATTTAGATTTTAAAATGGTGTATTATAACGCCGATGGAAATGAAAGTTCTATGTGTGGAAATGGTGGTAGATGTTTAGTTGCTTTTGCTAAACAGTTGGGTGTAATAAATGATAAAGCAGTTTTTGAAGCTATTGATGGTTTGCATCATGCAACTATTAAAAACGACGTTGTAAAACTACAAATGCAAGATGTTAACACCGTTGAAAAGCATGATAATCATGTTTTTTTAAATACAGGTTCACCTCACCATGTACAATTTGAAGATGCGATTGGTGATTTTGATATAAAAACAAAAGGAGCTTCAATTAGATATGGAGAGCCTTATAATGAAGCAGGAAGTAACGTTAATTTTGTAAAGAAAATATCCGATTCTGCATTTCAAGTTCGAACTTACGAGCGAGGGGTTGAAGATGAAACTTTATCTTGTGGAACTGGGGTTACTGCAGTTGCTTTAGCCATGCATTATATTGGTGAAACAAAAAAGAATCTAATAAACTTAAATGTTGAAGGCGGTAAGCTTCAAGTTTCTTTTGATGTGGAAAAGGGTTTATATAAAAATGTTTGGCTTATTGGGCCGGCTAATTTCGTTTACAAAGGAACTATATGATTACTTTAAAAGGAGAAAACATATATCTGCGCGCCTTAGAGCCAGAGGATTTAGAGTTTATACACAGTATTGAGAATGATGAAACTATTTGGGAAATTAGTAATACCCAAACACCATATTCTAAGTTTTTGATAAAACAATATTTAGAACATGCTCACAAAGATATTTTTGAGGTAAAACAATTACGATTAGTTATTTCTAGTTATGATGAAATTGCTTTGGGAATGATAGATTTGTTTGATTTTGATTTTAAAAACAGTAGAGCAGGAGTAGGTATTTTGGTAAAAGAACCTAATGATAGATTAAAGGGTTTTGGAAGTGAAGCTTTAAAATTACTAATAGATTATAGTTTTACACATTTGGGTTTACGTCAGTTATATTGCAATATTTCAGAAGAAAATGCAGCAAGTGTTAAACTTTTTTCTAACCAAGGATTTGTTGAGGTTGGACTTAAAAAAGATTGGAATCGCGTTAATGGTTCTTATGAAAACGAATATTTATTTCAGTTAATAAATAATTAAATGTACATAAAAAAGATACTTTTAGCGATACTTATAATTGGTTTAGTAGTAGCAGCTTTCTTCGCTAATTTTGTTTACAAGGCTATGTTAAAACCAAACACAGCTTTTAATAATGAAGAAGCATATGTTTATATTCCTACTAATGCAAGTTATAAGGATGTTCGAGATCAATTAGAACCTCTTTTAGATGATATTAATTCTTTTGATAATTTGGCTGAACGAAAAAAATATACAACCAATATAAAAGCTGGACGTTTTGCCATTAAAAAGGATATGAGTAATAATGATATTATTAATTCTATTCGAACCAAAAACCTACCTATAAAGCTGTCTTTTAATAATCAAGAAACTCTAGAAAAGTTAGCTGGTCGTATTGCCATTCAAATTGAAGCTGATAGTACTTCGCTTTTAAATGCTATGAAGGATACTTCCTTTTTAGGTAAAAATAAGTTTAAAGAAGCAACAGCTTTAGGAATGTATCTTCCTAATAGTTATGAGTTTTTTTGGAATACATCTGCAGAAAGTTTTAGAGAGAGAATGCTTAAGGAATACAATCGTTTTTGGACAGAAGCAAGAATACAAAAGGCCCAAAATATTGGTTTATCTCAGGAGCAAGTCATTGCATTAGCATCTATTGTTTATGAAGAGTCAAAACAAGCAAGTGAACAACCAAGAATTGCTGGTGTTTACATGAATAGATTGAAAATAGGGATGCCACTTCAAGCAGATCCTACATTAAAATTTGCAGCATATCAACTTCCTAAGTATAAAAACACCCTTATTAAGCGTGTTCTAAATATTCATAAAGAAATAGAATCACCTTATAATACTTATAAGAACAGAGGATTACCGCCAGGACTTATTGCCATGCCAGATATTTCGGCAATTGATGCTGTTTTAAATTTTGAAAAACATAAATACTTGTATTTTGCTGCTGATGCTAAACGTTTTGGGTTTCATAAGTTTGCTAAAACACTCTCACAGCATAACGTGAATGCTAGAGAATATCAACGATATTTATCATCGCAAGGTATTAATAGGTAGTGAAAGGCTCTTCCGTAAAGCATATTATTTTTTTTGTTTTATTACCCTTTCTCTCTTTCTCTCAATCTAAACTGAATGATTTTTTAACACCAAGCGATACGTTAAACAAATTAAGACGAAATGCAGTAATAATATCTGAAGCTTCAATTTCAGGGATAACTCTATTGGGTTTAAATCAGCTTTGGTACGCAGATTATGATCGTTCTAAATTCCATACAACAAATGATAATAATGAGTGGCTACAAATGGACAAAATGGGTCATGTCTTTTCATCCTATCAAATGGGGCGTTTTGGTGCAGATTTGTTCAATTGGAGTGGTGTAAGCAAAAAAGATCAATTATTATACGGTGCTACTTTAGGTTTTACCTTTCTAACTGCTGTAGAGGTGCTTGATGGTTATTCTAAAGAATGGGGTTTTTCATGGGGAGATGTTTTAGCAAATGCATCAGGTTCTGGGTTGTATATTGGACAAGAATTACTCTGGAAAGAGCAAAGAATTGCCTTAAAATACTCTTTTCATCATACAAATTACGCTTCTCAACGTCCAGATAAGCTTGGAGAATCGTATTTAGAACAGGTTTTGAAAGATTATAACGGGCAAACCTATTGGTTAAGTTTTAATTTACATTCATTTTTTAAAAATAGTAAAATACCAAAATGGCTAAATATTGCTTTCGGCTATGGTGCTGACGGAATGTTAACAGGTGTGAAAGATGTTGACAATCAAGTGTTAACAAGTAATTCGAGGTATCGGCAATACTATTTAAGTTTTGATGTAAATTTGAAAGCTATTAGTACAAATTCAAAATTATTGAGGTCTATTTTTGATGTTTTTAATATGATTAAGATACCATTTCCAACACTTGAATTTAATAAAAATGGGGGTGCTTTTCATCTATTCTACAATTAAAAATTGCACATAAACGATTAATTTTGATAGTATTAAAAAAATTCCTAATTTTGCACGCTCAAATTTCAAGGTATACTATATATTATTTTATGCCAAAAAAATTTAAAAATTATGGTAAAAAATATTGCAAGTTATATAACAATAGCACTTACAATATGTGTACTATTACATGTTTCGTTTAAAACGAATGAAACAATCGATTTAAGTAAGTACTCAACAAAAGGCTTAAACTTAAATTATACTGTAAGTAATGATGCGGATGATAGTGATAATCTTTTAGCGTCTAACACGGTTCCAGATTATGAATTCTCACCTTATTTAGGGAAATCATTTGTTGGTTTTAAAGAGGCTTTAGCTTTTAAAGAATCTGGAGGGAATTATTTTTCAGTAAACACTTATGGGTATTTAGGTAAATATCAATTTGGTGCTGAAACTTTAAAAATGATAGGTATACACAATCCTGCTAGTTTTTTAAAGAATCCTAGATTGCAAGAAAAAGCATTTATAGCAAACACTGCGCGTAACAAATGGATTTTAAGACGTGATATTAAAAACTTTGTTGGAAAACGAATTAATGGTATCATCATAACTGAATCTGGTATTTTGGCTGCTGCACATTTAGCAGGACCAGGTAGTGTAAAGAAATACTTAAGAAGTTATGGTTTAGATAACTTTGCTGATGGATACGGTACAACAGTGCATTATTACATGAAGCGTTTTTCAGGTTATGATACATCATTTGTTAAACCAAACAAATTGGCAAAAGCTATTTAGTATAAATTAACTTTTGTGAATAATAAATATGGTAGGTCTTTTATGTAGGTCTACCATATTTTTTTTCCACGCATTAGATGTTTGTGTTTTTATAAATTCTGTAGAAAGTGTAATATCACAAGCCACACAAACATCTGTATTATTATCAAGGTAATTTGATAAATCTTCAAGCATTTTATTATTTCTGTAAGGTGTTTCAATAAAAATTTGAGATTGATTGTGTTCAAATGATAAGCGTTCAAGCCGCTTCATTTCATTTTTTCGTTCTCCTTTATCAATAGGAAGGTAGCCGTTAAAAGCAAAACTCTGTCCGTTCATTCCAGAGCCCATTATGGCCATTAAAATAGAAGATGGACCAACTAAAGGCACAACTTTTATATTCTTTTGATGTGCTATTTTTACAACATCAGCACCAGGATCTGCAACACCTGGACATCCAGCTTCAGATAGAAGTCCAACATCAATACCATGTAAGCAAGATTCTAAAAAACTTGGTAAATCATTTTCATCTGTATGTTTATTCAATAAAAATAATTTTAATGATGGTTGTGATTTTTCAGGACAGATTCTTTTTATAAAACGTCGTGCTGTTTTTTCGTTTTCAACAATAAAAGTATCAATGTTTTCAATAGTATTTTTAACAGTTATGGGTAATACATCTAATGGTTCGTTATCGCCTAAAGTAGTAGGAATAAGAAGTAATTTACCAAGTTGGTTTTTCATTTAATTTATAATAAGTTTTTTTGTGATTTTTGAAGAGTTTTCAAGATTGACTTCTAGAAAATATAATCCACTTTTAAAATTTTTAGTTGAAAGATTAATTGTTTGTTTATTTGGTTTTGAAATATCTATAACTCTTTGTCCATGAATATTGTAAACTGAAATTAATTCAACATCATTAAACCTGTTTGATAAATCAATAAATATATTTTCTCTTGCTGGGTTTGGATATAATTTAAAGTTAAATAATTCACCTTCTTTTGTGCTTAAATTAGCATCAGTAATTTTATATATATTTGAACCTCCCGCAATATAAAGTTCTCCATTAAAATCCTCACCAAAAGTAGTCCAATTTTGTGAAATATTTGGGGTTTGTAATGTCATAGACCAATTAGACCCTGTATTAGTTAAAATTCCAATTTCTCTACTGCAATAATCAGCAAAAAAATATTTACCTATAAAACTCGAATATGTCGACCCTCTGTAAATATAACCACCAGTAATAGAACATTTCCCATTTGAATGATCGTATTCTGCAACTGGTGAAATAGTTGATGTAAATATTGGGCAATCACTAGAATTATTATAATCGTGATTTATCCCTTCATAACATCTCCAACCGTAATTGTCTCCTGGACTTCCTGGACCAGTTACTTTATTTATTTCTTCATAAGCACCTTGTCCCACATCTGCTATCCATAAATCGTTATTAGTTTTATCAAAAGAAAATTTCCAAGGATTTCTTAAGCCTATAGCATAAATTTCTGGACGAGCATCATTAGGACCATTAGCAGAATTTGAAAATGGGTTACTTGTTGGAATGCTATAAGTGGTTCCGCTAACATCAATTCGCAAAATTTTTCCTAGAAGGGTAGTGGTATTTTGAGCTCTATTTCCTGGATCTCCTCCATCGCCTCCATCTCCTGTTGCAATGTATAAAAAGCCATCCTGACCAAAAGCCAATTTACCACCATTGTGGTTGCCAAAAGGTTGGTTGATGCTCAATAATATAGTCTCTGTAGTGTTTGCTATGTTAGAATTGGCACTAACATTAAATCTTGAAATTACGGTATTTCCTGAATTATTAATATAATTTACATAAAAACGCCCTGTTGTATTGTAATTTGGAGCAAAAGCTAAACCTAATAAACCTGTTTCTCCACCAGAACCAACTATAGAATTAATATCTAAAAAAGGAGTTGGATTGATAGTTCCGTCGGTATTAAGTATTTTAATAATACCAGCTTGTTCAACAATAAAAAGTCTATCGTCTCCCGCATGAGCTATTTCTATAGGACTAGAAAAACCTGTTCCAAAACTTTGTAATTCAATAGTTTGCGAGAATCCTAAAAAGTTGAAGCTAAAAAAAACAATGAGAAAATTTTGTAGTTTCATAATGCAGCTTTTCATGTAAAGTTAATAAATAAGCGGCTATTTTTTGAAACAAATTAGGGATTTAGTTTTTTTGCAATATTATCGCAAGCTTCATTTAGCATTTTATAAATATTTTCAAAACCTTCATCACCTCCATAATATGGATCTGGAACATCATGGTTTTGATTTGGATAAACCTCGTTTAAAATAAATTTTACTTTGGCAATATCTTCATCATTTCTAGCTAACTTAATAACATTTTTGAAATTAGATTCATCCATAACATAAATCCAATCAAACATATCAAAATCGTAAACATGAAACTGTCTGCCTCTAAGATTTGAAATATCTAAACTGTTTTTTCTAGCAACAGCAATGGAACGTTTGTCAGGAGAATTTCCAGTATGATAATTAGCAGTTCCTGCAGAATCAATAGTAAAAGAATCTTTAGGGAGTTTTGATTTTAAAATACCTTCGGCTAGTGGAGAACGACAAATGTTTCCCAAGCATACCATCAGAATTTTAGTCATTTTAAGCGAATTTTAAACAGAAAGTTTTTTGGTGATATCTTCAACGTATTTTCTAAATTGCTTATCGGTTGAAGATAAATTATCTACTGTTTTACAAGCATGTAGTACGGTTGCATGATCACGTTTTCCAATTTGAGAACCAATACTTGCTAAAGAGGCTTTGGTGAACTTTTTGGCAAAAAACATAGCTAATTGTCTTGCTTGAACTATATGGCGTTTTCTTGTTTTAGATTGTAGAGTATCAATATCCATTTGGAAATAATCAGACACTACTTTTTGAATATAATCTATAGAAACTTCGCGTTTGGTGTTTTTTACAAACTTCTCTACAATAATTCTAGCTAAATCAATAGTGATTTCTTTTTTATTGAAAGACGATTGAGCAATTAACGAAATGATAGCACCTTCAAGTTCTCTAACATTCGTTTTAATGTTTTTAGCAACGTATTCAATAATATCTTCAGGCATTTCAACACCATCACGATATAATTTGTTTTTCAAGATAGAAACTCTGGTTTCAAAATCAGGGTTTTGTAATTCTGCCGATAATCCCCATTTAAAACGAGATAATAAACGTTGTTCAATATCTTGCATGTCTACAGGAGCCTTATCACTAGTTAAAACAACCTGTTTTCCATTTTGATGTAAATGATTGAAAATGTGAAAGAAAACATCTTGAGTTCCTGTTTTTCCAGAAAGGAATTGCACATCATCAATAATTAATACATCTATAATTTGATAAAAATGAATAAAATCATTTCTATTATTTTTCTTTACTGCATCTATATATTGTTGCGTGAATTTTTCAGCAGAAATATATAAAACCGTTTTTTCTGGATACTTATCTTTTATATCAACACCAATAGCGTGAGCTAAATGCGTTTTTCCTAAACCAACACCACCAAAAATTAATAAAGGGTTAAAAGATGTGCCACCTGGTTTTGCTGCAACAGCCAAACCTGCACTACGAGCCAGTCTATTAGAATCTCCTTCTAGAAAATTTTCAAAACTGTAATTAGGGTTAAGTTGAGATTCAATTTTTACATTTCTAATTCCAGGAATTACAAATGGGTTTCTTAATTCTGGACTCTTATTATTTAATGGAACATCAACATCTTGAGATTTTAATGCGCCTCTATTTGAACTTGGAATTTTTTCTGTAAAGGGTTGTTTGTTGCCATAAGTGTTTTCCATTTTAATAATGTAAACAAGCTTAGCCGTTTCTCCTAACTCTTTTGTGAGTGATACTTTAAGAATTTTCACATAATGTTCTTCAAGCCACTCATAAAAGAATTTACTAGGTACTTGAATACTTAATGCGTTATCCGTAAGTTTAACTGCACTTATGGGTTCAAACCATGTTTTGTATGCTTGCGGTTGAATATTATCCTTTATAAATTCGAGACAATTATTCCATACCGATTGCGCAGTTACACTCATTTTTTAGTTTTATTTTTGGTTTTTGTTTTAGTTAGAATGCGTATGAAAAATAGCTTTTCATATCCCCCTTTAATAGTGAGGCAAATATGTGAACAAAATTCTTAAAAAAAAAATCATTTACTATTGAATTTTTAGAATTTTTTCCTCATGTTTAGCCGTCAGCCGAAACTACAAAAAAATATTTAAACAAGCCTATGAAATTCGATGAAATACAAATTAGAGTGAGATATGGTGAAACAGACCAAATGGGAGTCGTATATCACGGGAATTACGCATTATATCTTGAAATGGGGCGTGTTGAGTGGTTAAGAAAAATGGGTATTTCTTACAAATATATGGAGGAGAATGGAATTATGTTACCTGTTGTTTCTCTCAGCTTAAACTATAAAAAACCAGCAGGTTATGATGATGTAATTAATGTAAAAACACAACTTAAAAACAAGCCTACAGCAAAGATTGAATTTGATTATGAAATCACAAATGAGAAAGGTGAAATTTTAACAACTGCTAGTACGACTTTAGTGTTTGTAGACATGGAAACTAACCGGCCAGTTAAAGCGCCAAAGTATATATTAGACCTACTTGAAGATTAATTTAAGCTTCTTTAATTTCGATTTCGAAAAGATTATTGAAAATGTTGAAAACAAATTCAGCTTCTTTTTTTCTTACCGAAATAGTAATCTGGCAATCCATTTCTAGTTTTTGATGGGTTATGTTTAATTGCTTTTCTTTAATAATACGCATTACCGTATTCATGTTTTTATAATCAAAGCTAATAAGAAAGTCAATATTTATTGTTTTTTCAACGATAGTTGAATTTTCAAGTATCATTTGTGAGGCCGTTTTGTAGGCGTTTATTAAACCTCCAACACCTAATTTAACGCCACCAAAATAACGGACTACTACAATTAAAATGTTTGTAACATCAAAAGATTGTATCTGCCCATAAATAGGCATGCCAGCAGAATTGTTTGGCTCACCATCGTCATTTGCACGGTAACTTATTGTTTCTGTTCCTATTTGATAAGCATAGCACCAATGTCTTGCAGAGTGATGTTCTTTTTTTAGTTGTTCTAAGTTTGACTTCACATCTTCTTCACTTAAAACAGGAAAGGCGTAACCAAAAAACTTACTGTTTTTATCTTTAAATAAAACAGGTTCTGGAGTGGTTAAAATGGTTTTGTATGTATCTTTTTCAAGCAAATAATTTATCTTTTGTTTTGAATAAATTGGTTATATCTTCTGTAGCAGGGTTTATATGCCAAGTTTTAACCTTTAGTTTATTGGCGGTATTTATATTGTCTTGGTTATCATCAATAAAAAAACATTCGTTGTTTTTTAGGTCGTTTTCATCTAAAACAAATTCAAAAATATCAGTATTGGGTTTCACTAAGTTAATTTCGTGTGATAAATAAAAAGCATCAAAACAATTTTTGAACTCTTCATAAAACAATATATTTTGCTTAATCCAATTGATGTGAAGTTCGTTGGTATTACTTAAAAGAATGAGTTTATATTTTGAAGAAGCTTTTAACTCTTTTAAAAACTCTAAACGATATTTTGGAAAATCTTTCAGTATGTAATTCCAAACATCAATTAATTCATCTTTTGAAAGTTTCGGAAAATTTTCAGAATAAAATTCAAGAAATTCGTCCGTAGAAATTAAACCTTGTTCGTAAAAGCTATTAAAAGCAAGCATTTCATCTGATAAAGCATTAACGTCAAACTTTTCTAAAGCATAATTTTTGGCACCTTCAATATCAAGGTTTATGAATACATTGCCAAAATCGAATATTATTGTTTTAATCATTCTTGTAAATTTTAAGAATATCTAGATTTATTTTTTCTTCAGAAATTAATTCACCTGAAAAATTTGGAGCCTTAATACCATTTTTAAATGAAACTGTACCTGTAAAAATTCTTGCTTCATCCCATAGATTTTCATTAATAAAAGTCTGTAATGTTTTTGCGCCACCTTCAATAATTATTGAATTGATATTATTTTCAAATAAAATAGTACAGGTTTGTTCAGCAATGTTTTTTGAAAAATCTATGTCTTTACTTGTTATTGTAATGGTTTTAGAGTTGTTATTAAAAACCGCATAATCTTTAGTTAATTTTTTTTCTCGGTCAATTACTATTCTTATTGGATTTTCTCCAAACCAATCTCGTGTTGTTAACGATGGATTATCTTCAGTAACAGTATTTGTGCCAACTAAAATAGCTTGTTCTTCAGCGCGCCATTTATGCACTAATTGTCTCGAATATTCGTTAGTAATCCAAACTGGTTTTTTTTCGTTTTTGGTTATTGGAGCAATAAAACCATCTGTTGTTTCAGCCCATTTTAAAATAATATAAGGTCTTTTTTTGTTGAAATAAGTAAAAAAGCGTTTATGATGGTTTTTACATTCATTTTCTAAAACACCTACAGTTACATTACAGCCTGCCTTTTTTAGTTTTTCAATTCCTTTTCCTGCTACCTTTTCATTATCATCAATGCAACCAATCACTACATTCGGAATTTGATGACTAATAATAAGGTCACTACAAGGTGGCGTTTTTCCATAGTGGGAACAAGGTTCTAGTGTGACATAAAGTGTGGCTTCTTTCAATAAATTTTTATTTACAACCGAGTTTATAGCATTTACCTCGGCATGATTTCCACCATATTTACTAGTGTAGCCCTCTCCAATAATTTTATTATTATGTACAATAACACTGCCAACCATTGGGTTTGGTCTTGTATTTCCCAATCCGTTTTTGGCAATTTCTATGCAACGTTTTATATAGGTTTCGTGAGTGTTCAAGACTAAAAGTTAATTTTCACATCTTCGGTTTTATCAATGTTATAAGAATATGAAAAACCAAATGTGCTATATTCAATAATGCCTTTATATTGGGCTTTTACTTTTTTGCTAAATAAACTACCTAATAAACCACTCAAATTTTTATTGCTAAAAAGGCTGTCTGTTGGTACTTTAGTTTTTAGTGGCATTGAGAATTTATTTTTTGCAGGTATTTTAAAGTTTTCGGCAGAAACGGTAGCCATTTCATTGTCATTAACAAACACTTTTATTTCATCTGTTTTCAAACTACCACCAATATCGTTTGGGTTTATAAACAAAGCATCTGCAGTTATAGTCACGTATTTAGGTGTGGATTCTAAAACTTTAATATTTTCTAAACCAATAAATTGTGGTTTCTCATTAACCGAACAGCCAAAAAGCAACATACATATTGTTGATAAGATTATGAGTCTTTTCATTTTAGTTTTTTTCTATTTAACGTATCTTCACTCATTAAAAAACACCAATTAAGTGAGTAAAGATACTATAGTTATTCGAGAAATTGAACCTCAAGACAATGCACAATTGGAGCAAGTTATTAGAGCGTGTTTTCATGAATTTAAAATTCCTTTAGAAGGCACGGCATATTCAGATGAAGAAACTCCAAGAATGTATGAGTCTTATCAAAACGATAATGATGTTTATTATGTTATTGAATTAAATGGCGAAATATTAGGAGGCGGTGGTGTTAAACCTTTAAAGGATTTTGAAAATGATGTTTGCGAAATTCAAAAAATGTACTTTTCGCCAAAAGTAAGAGGCAAAGGATATGGGAGAAAGCTATTTGAAAAATGTGTGCAGTCTGCAAAAAAATTAGGTTTTAAGCAATGTTATTTAGAGTCTGCTTCACAGTTAAAAGCAGCTATCCACATTTATGAAAGCAATGGTTTTAAACATTTAGAAGGTGCTTTAGGTAACACAGGACATTACTCATGTGGTGTTTGGATGATAAAAGATTTATGCGATTAAAAGATATTCAAAATACATTTCACCAAGAATTAGATGCTATTTATTTAAAAGAAGAAGTAGATAGTTTTTTTTACATCTTGATAGAATCATATTATAATGTGTCTAGAATTCAATTGGCCATGAATCCTGATTATGAGGTTGATGATTGCAATGTTATTTTAAATGCTTTAGACTCATTAAAACGGGAAAAACCATTACAATATATATTAGGTGAAACTGAGTTTTATGGTTTACCATTTAAAGTAAACGAACATGTTTTAATACCAAGACCAGAAACTGAAGAATTGGTAGAATGGATTATAAAACATAACGATAAACAAAGAAACATATTAGATATTGGTACAGGAAGTGGTTGTATTGCAATTTCTTTGGCTAAACATATTAAAAAGGCTAAAGTATATGCTTTAGATGTTTCTAGTGAAGCATTAAAAATCGCTAAAATAAATGCTCAATTAAATAATGTTAATATTGAATTTATAGAAGCTAGTATTTTAGAGCAGCCAATTATTAATGCAAAATTTGATATTATAGTTTCCAATCCGCCTTATGTAAGAGAGAAAGAAAAGGAATTAATAAAGTCTAATGTTTTAGATAATGAGCCACATTTGGCACTCTTTGTAAAAGATGAAAATCCATTACTTTTTTATGAGGCTATTTCTCAATTTGCGGTTAATAATTTATCAAAAAAAGGGGTGTTGTTTTTTGAAATCAATGAGTATCTTGGAAACGACATGATTGCTTTGCTAAACCATAATAATTTTTCAAACATACAATTAAAACAAGATATCTTTAAAAAAGATAGAATGATAAAAGGGGTTTTAAATTAATGAATACAGTAGAAAAACAAATTGAAACTTTGCGTAACGAATTGCGTGAACACAACTATAATTATTATGTGCTTGATAGTGCTGTAATTTCAGATTACGAATTTGATATTAAACTTCAAGAACTTCAAGAACTTGAAGCAAAACATCCAGAATTTTTTGATGCTAATTCACCATCACAACGCGTTGGGGGAGAAGTAACTAAAAACTTTGAGACAATTCCGCATGAGTATCGCATGTATTCTTTAGATAATTCATATTCAAAAGAAGATTTACTAGATTGGGAAAAGCGTATTAAAAAATTAGTTGATGGCGATGTTCAATATACTTGCGAGCTAAAATACGACGGCGCTTCAATAAGTCTAACCTACGAATCAGGTAAACTGGTTAAAGCGGTTACGCGTG
Organism: Flaviramulus basaltis; assembly: GCF_900114265.1. Classification (GTDB taxonomy): domain Bacteria; phylum Bacteroidota; class Bacteroidia; order Flavobacteriales; family Flavobacteriaceae; genus Flaviramulus; species Flaviramulus basaltis. Next base: position 640,115 of record NZ_FPKV01000002.1, on the reverse strand, counting down.
GCGATGGATTTCAAGGTGATAATGTAACAGCAAATGTTAAAACAATTAAATCTGTACCACTTCAATTAAAGGGCGATTATCCGCCTAAATTTGATATACGAGGTGAAATTGTTTTACCTTTTGATGGCTTTAATAAAATGAATGAAGAACGTATTGAAATTGGAGAAGAACCTTATAGAAACCCAAGAAATACAGCGTCAGGAAGTTTGAAATTACAAGATAGTGCCGAAGTTGCTAAACGTCCGTTAGAGTGTTTACTTTATAATTTAACAGGAACCGACTTAGGTGTTAAAACACAATCTGAAAGTTTAGAAAAGGCAAGACAATGGGGATTTAAAGTTCCAGATGCTGCAAAATTAGTTAACTCTATTGATGATGTTTTAGAGTTTATTGATTACTGGAATACACATCGCCATAATTTGCCATATGAAACTGATGGTGTGGTAATAAAAGTAAACAGTTTACAACAACAAGAAGAATTGGGTTATACAGCCAAAGCACCACGTTGGGCAATGGCTTATAAATTTAAGGCGGAGCAAGTTTCAACAAAATTAAATAGTATTACTTATCAAGTTGGACGAACTGGCGCTATTACGCCTGTTGCAAATTTGGAGCCTGTTGAGTTGGCTGGTACAACTGTAAAAAGAGCATCATTACACAATGCAGATCAGATTGAAAAATTAGATATTAGAGTAGGAGACGAGGTTTATGTTGAAAAAGGCGGGGAGATTATCCCGAAAATTCTTGGAGTAGATTTAACAAAGCGACCTGTGGATTCTCTGCCTACACAATATATTACCCATTGTCCTGAATGCCAAACGGAACTTGTTAGGCAAGAAGGGGAAGCTCAGCATTACTGCCCAAATTATAATGGTTGTAATCCTCAAATTATTGGGAGAATTCAACATTTTATATCTAGAAAAGCTATGGATATAGAAGGTTTAGGAGGAGAAACAGTTGCGCTTTTAGTTAATGAAGGTTTGATTAGCAATTATTCAGATTTGTATGAATTAACAAAAGAGCAAGTTATTCCTTTAGAGCGAATGGCAGAAAAAAGTGCAGAAAATTTAATTCAGGGAGTTGAGAAATCAAAAAGTATTCCTTTTGAACGTGTTTTGTATGCTTTAGGGATTCGATATGTTGGGGAAACTGTAGCTAAAAAATTAGCTAGACATTATAAAAGCATTGAAGCAATTGAAAACGCCTCAGAAGAAGAATTGGTTAATGTAGATGAAATTGGGATCAAAATAGCTGAAAGTGTAAATGCTTTCTTTTCTTCAGAAGAAAACATCTTTATTGTTAATAGATTAAAGCAATTTGGCGTTCAATTAGAAATGTCTGCAGAAGAGCTTATAGGGAAAACTAATATATTAGAAGGACAATCAATTGTTATAACGGGAGTTTTTGAATCAATTTCCAGAAATGAGTTAAAAAAACTTATTGAAGATAATGGTGGTAAAGTTAGTAGCTCTATTTCATCAAAAACGAGTTATATTGTTGCGGGTGATAATATGGGGCCAAGTAAAAAAGATAAAGCAGAAAAACTTAATATTGAATTAATAAATGAGTATAATTTCTTACAAAAAATAATAAAAAAATAACTTTTAATCGATAAAACGCTTTTTTTTATCGATTATTTGTAAAAATATTTTATATTTGAGAATTAACCATTAATTACTGTTATGTACAAGTCGAAAGTCTTGGTAAGTTTTATTATTATTTGTTATGTGTTTTTTGCCATATTTGAATTAGTAGGCAACGACACTATGGCTTATAATTTAAACTCATTAATTGTGCCTTTAATAGCATTAAGTTACATGATATTTAATAAGAAAAAAGATATATTCTTCTCTCTTTTTTTTATATTATATTCCTTATCGGATTTGATGGGCTTAGTGACTAGTTATTTGTCTTTTGAAAGAGCTGAAATGTTTAATGAATACAAATATTATATTGGAAATTCATTATATATATTGGCTTATATGTTTTTGGTGGTAAAGATTGGTAAGTCTCTTAGTTTTAAATACTTGTTGAGGAATAATAAAATACACTTAGTAGTTTTAATTATTTTAAATATTTATCTAGTATATGTTTTACAAGTAATTATTCATCCAAGTTTATTAGCAGAAAGCGATTATTATTTAGAGTTAATTTATAATATTGTAGTGGTCTTATTACTAGCCATATCATTATTAAACTATTTTCATAAAGACAATAAAAAATCATTATACTTATTTTTAGGATCTTTGTGTATTGTTTTTTCTGAATTTATGGATGTCGCTTATATATATATAGAAAAAAGAAGTTTTTTAAATATTATAGCTACATCACTTACTGTTGGTGCCTTTTATTTCTTTTATCAACAATCTAGATTATTAAACGATAAAAAGAAAGAACAAGAGTATATGTTACTAGACTAGTTTAAATTATCCTTTTTTTTTAAAGGAATATCTTTTATATACATATAAAGTATAATTCCTGATAAAATAAATGTTATAATAGCTGTTGTAAATAATATTCCTCCATCATTATTAATTTCAATTCCTAGTTGTGTTAAGTGCATAAATATAGCTCCACTAATAATTCCTAAAGTTAGAGTTGCGCCAATCCAAACAGTTTTTGGTATAAGTATTAGTAAACCCGCAATTAATTCAAGAATACCAATACCTATCCTTCCAGATGGTTCTAATCCCACTTTTTCAAAAATATAAACACTATCTGGGTGCGCCGTAAATTTAAAACGCAATGTTTGAATTAATATAATAGCCACAATAATTCTTAAAGTTAACGGGATATGTTTCTTCATTTTATAAATTTTAATAAACACTTAGACGCTCTTTTCTCCATAACTTATCAAGTTGTTCTTTAAAAAATCAGATGAAATACTTTTTTTTGTTAAAAAATCGACGAAAAGTATGTTTTTAACGTTGAAATAAAAATATATATTTATCTTTGTCTCAACCTACTTATGATAATATTTTGAGAAATTTAAATAAATTTACTTACGGTAAAGTTTCTTTTTATACTTTACTTTTAATGATTACAGTTTATTTTTTTGGTGTTTTTTACCAAAAAGAATTGTTATTACAGTTTACAATACCATTATTGATTCCTGCTTTTTTAATTATCTTTTTATTAAAGAATAAATCTTTAAGCATTCCGTTTATTTCGTTTTTGTTTTTTTCCTTTTTAGGAGATATTTCTTCAGTTTTTATTAAAGGAGATATGTTTTTTTATGTATCAAATACCTTTTATTTTTTAAGCTTTATATACTTATTTCTTATTGCTTTACCAAAATTTAAATTATTTGAAGTAGATAAATTAATAGGTATCTATTTAGTGACTGTTTTTTTAATAAATACGTATCTATTATATGCTCTTTATGGCTTTCTGAAAAGTGTTATTGCAGATGGTTTAGAAGTAAATTTATTTGCTGTTAAGAGTTTTATGCTAATTATATTAACTTTTTTATCTTTTGGAATTTATTTAAACACACAAACTAAAAGATCTATTCTTTTTTTAGCGAGTTGTGTATGTTTTGGATTTTCTACAATTTTAGATTATATAAATGTGTATTATTTATATGAGTGGAATTTTATTATGCTACATAAAATATTATATGTAGTAGGACTTTACTTTTTGTTTAGTTATGCACTAATTGAAAACCATGTTAAAAAGCATAAAACTTCAGAGATTAAAGAATCCTATTCTTCAGAAAATATTTTAGCTTAAACTATTATAGAAGTACCATTAGCTGATTTATTCTTATCAACATCAAGATAAAAGTCTATTTTACCAAGGTAAAGGCCATAGCAGCCAACTTGGTTTACTAGCATATTTTTACCTTCAATATTTTTTACGACTGTTGGTTTTGGTAAAAATGTATGTGTGTGTCCACCAATAATTAAATCAATATCCTTTGTGGCGGCAGCAAGTTTTAAATCACTTATTTTAGTTTCATTATTTTTATAATGATACCCTAAATGAGAGAGACAAATTATTAAATCGCATTGTTCATCTTCTTTTAAAATACGAGTTATATCTTGTGTGATTTCAATGGGATCTAAATATTTAGTTTCTTTATACATAGCAGGATCTACCAAGCCATCTAATTCAATTCCTAAGCCAAAAACCCCGATTTTAATACCATCTTTTTTAAAGATTTTATAGGGTTTTGTATGTGTGTCCATTATAGTGTTAGAGAAATCGTAATTAGCAGAAAGGAATTCAAATTCAGCATGTGGTAATTGTGCATATAAACCATCAATACCATTATCAAAATCATGATTACCAATAGTTGAAGCATCATATTTTAGCTTACTCATTAGTTTGAATTCCAATTCGCCGCCATAATAATTAAAGTACGGTGTGCCTTGAAAAATATCACCAGCATCTAATAAAAGCGTATTGGGATTTTCGTTTCTAATAGATTCAATTAAAGTTGCTCTTCTTGCAACACCACCTTTATTCGCATTTTTTCCATCTTCAGGTCCAAAAGCATCAATATGACTATGTACATCGTTAGTATGTAATATAGTGATTTTTGATATTTTTGGTTTTGTTGTGAAAGACTGTAGACCTAAACTGCCAAGAGTTACTAATGCGGTTCCAGCTGATGCTTGTTGTAAAAAATCTCTACGTTTCATTTGTAGTAAATTAGTTTATTTGAATAAATCTATCGTCAATTACTGGGCTTATAGTATCGTTCTTTATAAAGTTATCAATTAAAGCATTTCTAATTTTATAATTTAGAACATAAAGGCTATCACTAGTTTTAAAAAAACTCATATTATCTCCACCATTATATAAATAATCATTTGTAGCTACATAATACGTTTTATTGGGTTCAATATTTTGTCCTTTTATTTTAGCTTCAACAACTTGGTAATCTTTATCTAAGGTTAACTTAAGTTTTGAAATAGGGTGCGCTCGTTTTCCTTTGCTTAAATAGCTAATCAAACTATCAATTTGAGCACTTTTTAAAGCTGCAACTACAACACTATTTTCAAAGGGCATTAATTCAAAAGCAGTTCTTTTAGTAACATTTCCTTTTGATAAAATTGAACGAATACCACCATAATTTAAAAGAACCATATCTATATCGTGACCAGTTCTACTTTTAAAAATAGGATTGCTTTCACTATATACAGCATCTGCCATAAAGTTTCCAATAGCAGTGTTTAAATCACCGTCAGATTTTGAATAGGTGTCAACTGAATAAGCTAAAACACTATCTAAATCTTTTTCAATATGTTCTCTAAAAGGTTTAATAAAGTCTTCAATTTCTTTGTTAGCAGACAGATTGTCGTTAATTTCAACTTGTTTACTATCAATTTTTGACACGTCTAACTTTTTTGCTTTACAACTTGAAAAAACAAAAAAATATAACAAAATAAATAAATATGTAATCCTCATATTTTAAACAAGATTTTTGAATGTACTTTTGCTACCTTTGCGCAAAGTATAAAGGTAAATGATTTTAAAGGTTTTTAAAGAAAAATCTAATAAAAAATATTTAAACAAATTGCTATCTGAAAGGCATGTAAATGTTAATGATAGCAAAGTTGAAAGTCTCGGTGTCATCATAAACATTGATGAAATTGATGATTTTGAGTTGTTTAAAAAATTAGCAGATTATATAAAAGTTCGTCCTAACAAATTAAAAATCATAGCGTTTTCTGAAAAGAAAAAAGATGATTTAAACTCTTGGGATTTGTGTTTTAATCCAAAAGATTTTGGCTGGAAAGGAACTATTAATAACATGGAATTACAATCTTTTTTAGATACTGAATTTGATGTTTTAATTAGTTACTACAAAAAAGAAATTTTAGAAATTAAGATGATTACTGCGTGCTCTAAAGCAAAATTTAAAATTGGAATTTTGCAAACAGATGAGCGTTTAAATGATTTAATTTTAAAAACCAACCTAAACCAATTTGACCTATTTAAAGCAGAGGTTGTTAAATACCTAACTATATTAAATAAAATTAATTAAATTAAAATGAATAGTAAGTTTCTTGGAACGGGAGTAGCTCTAGTTACACCATTTAAATCAGATTTAACTATAGACCATGATGCATTAACTAATATTGTAAATTTCAATATAGATAATGGTGTAGAATATCTTGTAATTTGTGGTACTACAGGAGAAAGTGTAACAATAACGAAACAAGAGAAGAAGGACGTTATAGAAACTATTTCTAAAGCTAATAATGGTCGTGTACCAATGGTTTTAGGTGTTGGTGGTAATAATACAACATTAGTAATTGAAGAAATAGAATCGACAGATTTAAGTAATATTGATGCTATTTTATCGGTAACTCCATATTATAGTAAGCCTACACAAGAAGGGCTTTATCAGCATTTTAAAGCAATTTCTAAAGTTTCACCAGTAGATGTTATTTTATATAATGTTCCAGGGCGAACTGCAAAAAACATGGAGCCAGCAACGACTCTAAGACTAGCAAACGATTTTGAAAACATTATTGCAGTTAAGGAAGCAGGAAACAATATGTCTCAATATCTTGAGTTGATTAAAAATAAACCTGAAGATTTTTTAATTATTTCGGGTGATGATGATTTAGCTTTAGGTGTTATTTTAGCAGGAGGTTCAGGTGTGATTTCTGTAATAGGACAAGGATTTCCTAAGGCATTTTCAGAAATGATTCGTTTAGGATTAAAAGGCGATGCTAAAGAAGCGTATAAGCTTCATTATAAACTTATGGATGTTATTAGTTATATTTTTGAAGAAAATAATCCAGCTGGAATAAAAGCTGTTTTTGAAGCCTTAAATTTATGTCAGGATACAGTAAGATTACCATTAGTCCCTGCATCAAATGACTTAAAAAAGAAAATACAAAATTTTGTAAATACGTTTTAGTATTGTTAAATATTACTTAAACCTTATTATTACTAGCTTTAAGCAATTATTTTAGCGTTAAAATAATATTTTTAAAATCCATATTAATAACTTAATTTTGCATTCTGTTTAAAATTCTATGAAGAACTTTTTTTACATATTAATAACACTCACTATTTTAACTAGTTGTAGCGAATATCAAAAAGCATTAAAGTCTGAAGATATTGCTGTTAAATTTAAATTAGGAGAAGACTTATACAACGAAGGTAAGTTTGCAAAAGCCAATAGGCTTTTTGCTCAAATTGTACCAAGTTATAGAGGTAAGCCACAAGCTGAAAAATTAATGTACTTGTATTCTAATTCATTTTATCAAATGAAAGATTACTACGTTGCAGGTTATCAGTTTGAGCGTTTTGCATCTAGTTACCCAAGTAGCGAAAAATTAGAAGAAGCTTCTTTTTTTAGTGCAAAGAGTTACTATATGCTGTCTCCAGTTTATTCCAAAGATCAAAAAGAGACTAAAGATGCTATAGAGAAGCTTCAAGAGTTTATCAATTTGTTTCCAGATTCTCAATATGCTGAAGAAGCTAATAAGCTAGTTCAAGAATTAGATTTTAAGTTGGAGAAAAAAGCTTTTGAAATAGCAAAACAATATAAAGAAATAGCTCCAGGTTATACTAAAGATTTTAATGCAGCTATAAAGTCATTTGATAATTTCCTTTTCGATTTTCCAGGTTCTTCATTACGTGAAGATGCCATGTTTTATAAGCTAGATGCGATGTATCAACAAGCTATGAATAGTGTTGAATATAAAAACACTATTCAAGAAGGTTTGTTATATTTAAAGAAAGATCGTTTAGAAAACGCAAAAGAATTCTCAAATACATTTAAAAAAACATTTACTAATTCTAAATATATAGAAACTGTTAATGAAATGAGTGGGACTATTGAAGAAGAATTACAAAATTATAGCACAAAAAGTTAAATAATAAAGACAATGGATTTAAAGAAAACCAATGCTCCAGTTAATACGGTAACGTACGACAGAAATCAAATAGATGAGCCAACAGAAAACATCTACGAGTCAATTTCTATCATCGCAAGACGTGCGGAACAAATTAATACTGAGATTAAAAAAGAACTTATTGATAAGTTAGAGGAATTTGCTACTTACAATGACAGTCTTGAAGAAATCTTTGAAAACAAAGAGCAAATTGAGGTATCTAAATTTTACGAAAAATTACCAAAACCTCATGCATTAGCTGTTCAAGAATGGTTAACAGATAAAATTTATTTTAGAAATACTGAGGAAGATTCTCAGGAATAATTTCTTATGAGCATATTAAGCGGCAAGAACATACTATTAGGAATTAGTGGTGGTATTGCCGCTTATAAATCGGCTTCATTAGTAAGGTTATTTGTAAAATCGGGCGCAAACGTAAAAGTAGTTTTGACGCCATCTGCAAAAGATTTTATCACACCTTTAACCTTATCAACACTTTCAAAACATCCTGTATATTCATCCTTTACAAATGAAGAGGATGACAATGCTGTTTGGAATAATCATGTAGATTTAGGCTTATGGGCAGATTTACTCATAATTGCTCCAGCTACAGCTAATACACTATCTAAAATGGCAAATGGCGTATGCGATAATTTATTATTAGCAACCTATTTATCGGCTAAATGCCCTGTGTATTTTGCACCAGCTATGGATTTAGATATGTACAAACACGAAAGTACTCGTCGTTCGTTTAAAGTCTTAAAAAGTTATGGAAACATAATGATTCCTGCTACAAGTGGTGAATTAGCAAGTGGATTAGTGGGAGAAGGAAGAATGGCAGAACCTGAAGATATTGTAACTTATATAGAAGATGATATTTTAGGCAAACTTCCACTTCGTGGGAAAAAAGTGCTAATTACAGCAGGACCAACATACGAGGCTATAGATCCTGTACGTTTTATAGGAAATCATTCTAGCGGTAAAATGGGGTTTGAAATTGCCAAAGCAGCAGCAAATAATGGTGCTGAAGTTATTTTAATCACAGGGCCAACACATCAAAAAGTATCACATAGTTTAATTGAAATTGTTCCAGTAACTAGTGCACAAGATATGTATGATGCTGCTCACGAGTATTTTAATAGTGTTGATGTGGCTATACTTTCTGCAGCCGTTGCCGATTATAAACCAAAAGATGTTGCTACACAGAAAATAAAGAAGAAAGATTCTACGTTAACTTTAGAGTTAGAGAAAACAAAAGATATTTTGGCATCATTAGGTGATATTAAAAAACAGCAATATTTAGTTGGTTTCGCTTTAGAAACCAATGATGAACTTGAAAATGCCAAAGGGAAATTAAAAAGAAAGAATTTAAATTTAATTGTTTTAAATTCGTTAAATGATAAAGGTGCAGGTTTTAAGGGAGACACTAATAAAGTAACCTTTATAGATGATAAAGAAATCATCACTGAGTTTAAATTAAAATCTAAAGCTGAAGTAGCAACCGATTTATTAAATAAAATTATATCACAAATTAATGCGTAACATCCTAGTTGTATTTATATTTTGCTTTGTAATTAAAGGTTTTTCACAAGAATTGAATTGCAATTTAGTTGTTAATGCGCAACAAACCGGTAATGAAAACTTTCCCATTTTTAAAACTTTAGAAAAGCAGCTTACAGAGTTTATTAACAATACAAAATGGACAAATAAAACATTTAAAAACCAAGAGCGCATAGATTGTAGTATGGTAATAAATGTAACTAGTTATAGTGGAGAAGCGTTTCAAGCATCTATACAAGTACAATCTTCACGTCCAGTTTATGGGTCTTCATTTAGTACACCTATTTATAATTTTAACGATAAAGATTTTAATTTTAGATATTTAGAATTTCAAAATTTAATTTTTAATCCAACACAATTTGAATCTAATTTAGTGTCGGTTTTAGCATTTCATGTTTACATGGTTTTAGCTTTAGATGCCGATTCTTTTTCAGAAAAAGGTGGAGATGCTTATTATAAGCAAGCACAAACAATAGTCAACTATTCACAACAAGGCAACTTTAAAGGTTGGAAACTAGAAGATGGTTTACAAAGCAGATTTGCATTAATAGATAATGTTTTATCACCAACATTTAAAGAATATAGAAGTGTTATGTATAACTATCACAGAAATGGTTTAGATGTTATGAGTGATAATACAAAAGAAGGCAAAGATGAAATTGGAAAATCTTTACAACAGTTTCAAACTATGAATAGTCGTAGACCTAACTCGTTTCTTCTTCGTACATTTTTTGATGCAAAAGCAGATGAAATTGAACAAATTTTTACAGATGGACCAAATGTGAATATTGCTAACGTTAAAGAAATGCTGCAAAAAGTAGCGCCAATGCATAGTAGTAAATGGCAAAATATTAAATATTAAATGATGCTTTTTTAAAAAGGCATTTCTTATATTTATTCTTCAAATTTTAATACTTTTAAAACACTTTGCTAACATCACTTTCTATAAAAAATTACGCTTTAATAGATAAACTTCATGTCGATTTTAATGATGGTTTTTCAATAATCACAGGAGAAACTGGTGCAGGAAAATCTATATTATTAGGAGGTTTATCATTAATCCTTGGTAAACGAGCCGATTTAAGTAGCTTAAAAGACGATTCTCAAAAATGTGTTATTGAAGCTGTTTTTAATGTGTCAAACTATAATTTAAAAGCACTTTTTAAAGCTGAAGATTTTGATTACGAAACCCAAACTATTATTCGTAGAGAAATTTTACCATCAGGAAAATCGAGAGCCTTTGTAAACGATTCACCAGTAAATCTTAGTAGTCTACAAGTTTTAGGAGAACGTTTAATAGATATACATTCACAACATCAAACATTAGAGCTTACTAGTAACGATTTTCAGTTTCAGGTTATTGATGCACTTGCAAATAATGATGAAAATTTACAGGTATATAAACAAGAGTTAAAAGTCTATAAAAGTCTTCAAAAAGAGTTAAAAGAGCTTTTAAATTTTCAAGCAGAAGCTATTAAAGAACATGATTACAATTTGTTTTTGTTAAATGAACTTATTGAAGCTAATTTAATTGAAGGTGAACTTGAAACGCTAGAAGAAGAGTATGAAACTTTAAATAATATTGAAAGTATTCAAGAGAAACTTTCTGAAGCATATCAACTATTAAATGAAGAGCAAATAGGTGTTTTATCATCACTTACATCATTAAAAAATGTGCTTCAAAAATTGACTACATACTCATCAAAATATGAAGATATATTTAATAGAACACAAAGTAGTTTAATTGAAATTGATGATGTTTTTAGTGAAGTAAACAGACTTCAAGAAGGTTTAGATGCAGATCCAAATAGACTTGAAACGGTCGATTCTAAACTAAAAATACTTCATAATTTAATGCAAAAGCATGTAGTTGATAATATTTCCGATTTAATCGAAATTAAAAATCAACTAGATGAAAAAGTTGCTGTTACCCAAAATCTTGATGAAACTATTAAGAAGAAGCAAGCAGAAATTACTTCAAAAGAAAATGATTTGAATACAGTTGCAAAAACTATTCATAAAAAAAGGACTGAAGTTATTCCGCAATTAAAAACAGAGCTTGAAACCATTTTAAGTAGTTTAGGGATGCCAAATGCACAGTTTAAAATGGATTTAACTTTTGCGAATACTTTTTATGCTAACGGAAAAGATGAATTATCCTTTTTGTTTTCAGCCAATAAAGGCGGGAGTTTTAATGAACTTAAAAAAGCAGCTTCAGGCGGTGAATTGTCTCGTATAATGCTTGCTATAAAATCGGTTTTAGCTAATTATATTCAATTACCAACGATTATGTTTGATGAAATTGATACTGGTGTTTCTGGTGAAATTTCAAATAAAATGGGCGACATTATGCTGCAAATGAGTAAAAATATGCAAGTATTTTCTATAACACATTTACCACAAATTGCTGCGAAAGGACATTCACATTTTAAAGTCTATAAAGAAGATGTAAATGATGTTACTCAAACTAACTTGGTAAAGTTAAATCATGACGAGCGTATTGTGGAAATTGCACAAATGCTAGGTGGTATTGAAATGTCTTCATCTGCTATTGCACATGCTAAAGAATTACTAAATTAAAAAAAGTTAAAAGTTTTAAGTTAAAAGTTTTTTACCTTTGAGCACTTTTAAGAACTAAACAACTAACGACTTAACAATAAAATATATGTCATACAATTTATTAAAAGGAAAAAAAGGAATCATTTTTGGAGCTTTAGATTCAAACTCAATTGCTTGGAAAACTGCAGAACGTGTTCATGAAGAAGGCGGAGAATTTGTATTAACAAATGCGCCTGTAGCAATGAGAATGGGGCAAATAAATGAGCTAGCTGAAAAAACAGGTTCACAAATTATTCCTGCAGATGCCACATCTCTTGAAGATTTACAAAACTTAGTTGATAAATCTACTGAGATTTTAGGAGGTAAAATTGATTTTGTTTTACACTCAATTGGTATGTCAATAAATGTTAGAAAAGGAAAGCATTATACAGATCAAAATTATGATTGGACTCAAAAAGGAACCGATGTTTCTGCGATGTCTTTTCATAAGTTAATGCAAACGCTTTACAAAAGTGATGCAATGAACGAGTGGGGAAGTATTGTGGCTCTAACTTATATGGCGGCACAACGTGTATTTCCAGATTATAATGATATGGCAGATAATAAAGCCTATTTAGAAAGTATTGCACGTAGTTTTGGGTATTTCTTCGGTCGTGATAAAAAAGTGCGTGTTAACACAATTTCACAATCACCAACGCCAACTACTGCAGGTAGTGGTGTAAAAGGGTTTGATGGTTTTATCGCTTACGCAGAAAAAATGTCTCCACTTGGTAATGCAACCGCTTTAGATTGTGCAAATTATACGGTATCATTATTTAGTGATTTAACTAAACGAGTAACATTACAAAACCTTTATCATGATGGAGGATTTAGTAATATGGGTGTTAGTGATGCTGTAATGAGTACATTTACAGGAGAAGAATAAAATATTTTAAAATATAGAAAACGAGCCATCTTTATTAAGATGGCTTTTTTGTTACTTTTGTGCTATGAAATTACAGTTTTCATTTATAATTCCTGTTTATAACCGTCCAGACGAAATACAGGAGCTTTTACAAAGTTTTGAAGCTTTGGAAACTGAAATACCTTTTGAAGTTGTAATTGTTGAAGATGGGTCAACAAAATCCTCAAAAGAAGTAGTTGATAGTTATAAAAGTAAACTTAATATATCTTATTTTTTTAAAGAAAACTCTGGACCTGGAGATTCAAGAAATTTTGGAATGCAGCATGCTAAAGGAAACTATTTTATAATATTAGATTCCGATTGTATTTTACCAGTAAACTATTTAAATGAAGTTGAAAAAAGCTTAAAAGAGAATTATGTAGATTGTTTTGGCGGACCAGATGCAGCCCATAAATCGTTTACAAATCTTCAAAAGGCAATAAATTTTTCAATGACATCGTTTATTACCACTGGAGGTATTCGTGGTAATAAAAATAGTGTAGATAAATTTCAACCTAGAAGTTTTAATATGGGTATTTCTAAAAATGCTTTTTTTGCTTCTAATGGTTTTGGCAAAATTCACCCAGGAGAAGATCCAGATTTATCTATTCGACTTTGGAATTTAGGGTTTAAAACAAAGCTAATTCCTCAGGCTTATGTATATCATAAACGTCGTATTTCATGGAGTAATTTCTATAAACAGGTATATAAGTTTGGTTTGGTAAGACCCATTTTGAATAAGTGGCATCCGCAAACAAAAAAAATAACATATTGGTTTCCTACAGTTTTCATTATAGGTTTTATTACATCAATATTGCTGTATTTTATGGGTTTTAAATGGCTAATATTAGCTTATATTTTGTATTTTATAGTTGCCTTTATTGTGGCTTTAGTTTCAACAAAAAACCTTGTTGTATCTATGCTTTCTTTAATTGCTATTATGACACAATTTTTTGGGTATGGATATGGGTTTTTGAAATCAACTTTTGTATCTATATTAAATAAAGAACCGGAAAAATATTTTCCACAATTATTTTTTAAACAGAAATGATAAAAAAGTTAAAATCTGAAATTGTTAAGTCCATAAAAAACAAAAGAATAAATGTGTTTTTTTTGTTTTTGTTTTCAGCTTTCATCATTTTAATATTTACTAAGCTCTCAAAGGAATATACAAATACACTTGCTTTCGAAATTGAAAAGATAAATGTGCCTCAGGAAAATATCATTTTGAACGACTCAGTAAAATTAAATATCACATTAAAAACCCATGGTTTTAAATGGCTTAAATACTATATATCTCAGCCAAAAATTAAAGTTGATTTTAGTAAAGATGTTTATAAAAAACAAGGTGTATTTATGTGGAGTAAATCTAAAGCCTATTTAAACAATACTCAGTTTAATAAGCAAGTAGAGTTACTTAATATTTCGCCAGATACGTTAATCTTTAGGTATGGTATAAATTTGGTTAAAAAGGTGCCTGTTAAAGTAAATGCAGATGTGAATTTTACACCAGGTTATAATATGTCAAGCAAATTGGTTTCAGAGCCAGATTCTATTGTTATAGTTGGACCAAATATTTTAGTCTCTAAAATACATTTTTTAGAGACAGAAGAAATTACTATTAATGATGTAAGATCAAACATATCTAAAAACACAAAACTGAAGTTACCAGAAAATAAATCTGATTTAAATTTTTCAAATAATGAGGTTACCATAAAAGCTAAAGTTGAGAAATTTACAGAAGGGACTTTAAATATTCCAATAACCATTATTAATAAACCTAAAGACATAACAATAAAATATTTTCCTAAAGCTGTAAATGTTTCATATTATGTTAGTTTAAGCGATTATAGTAGTATAACAAACAAAAATTTTAAAGTAGTTTGCGATTATAATAAAATTAGCGATAACCAATCATTTTTAATTCCAGAGTTTGCTAAAACTCCAGAAAAAGTAAGAAATGCTAAAATTAGCCAACAACGTATAGAATTTATCATAACAAAATGATTATTGTAGGACTAACAGGCGGTATAGGAAGCGGTAAAACAACCGTTGCAAAACAGTTTAATCTTTTAGGTGTTCCTGTTTATATAGCTGATGAAGAAGCTAAAAAATTGATGCATAAATCTAAAATTATTAAGCGAAAACTTAATCAGTTATTTGAAGATAAAGCCTATTTTGATGGTAAGCTTAACAAACCATTGATAGCCAATATTATTTTTAATGATGATACTTATTTAAAAAAGATGAATGCCATAATTCACCCCAGAGTTGCCAGACATTTTGAAAAATGGGTAATAAAACAAAAGGCACCTTACGTTATAAAAGAAGTTGCTATTTTATTTGAAAATGGAGGAGAAAAAGCCTGTGATTTTGTTATTACAGTTATTGCAGATAAAGAATTACGAGTAAAACGATTATTAGAGCGCGATAGTACTACAAAACAAAAAATTGAAGCCATAATGAAAAATCAATGGACTGATGACGAGAAAATAAAAAAATCAGACTTTGTAATTGATAATAGCAACCTTGAACACACCAAAAAGCAAGTTTTTAAAATACATAACAAAATTCTCAAAAAATGTTAAGCTATTAAAATATTAACATTTTTGTTAATGTAAGGTTAAAAATAAGACTAATAAATGTTAAAATGTTAATTTTGAATGATGAGCAAAAGAATATTTATCCTACTTATAATACTAATGAGCTTATCACTTGTGGGTATTATATCTATTCAAGCTTATTATATTAACGATTCGGTAAAAAACCAAAAGGAACGTTTTAAATCTAATGTAGTTACGGTGCTAAACAACGTGTCTAACACCATTGAGGAAAGCGAGTTTGAAAAGTACTATGCCGAGTACTTAAGCTTAGATAAAGAAAAAAAAGTTGATGAAGATGCCATTTCTCAATTGCTTATTTATCGAAAAAATAATAGCACAAAAGAAACGCTTATTTATAAAAGTAATGTTTTAGAAGAGAACTATAAACTATCTTCTTCGCTCTTTGACATTGGTTTAGATAGCCTTGATATTACAAATATTATAGGTAATTCTAGTACAGAAATATATAGTGATATTGAATCAACAGAAAAGGATTTAAAAAGTCCAATATTAAATATTATTAGAAGTGGTACCATTGATGAAGCTCAAAAGTTAACTTTTAAGAAAAATTTTAAAGAAGTTTTTAAAAGAAAACCAATTCATAAACGTGTTTCAGAAGAAGAAATAAGAGGATTGTTATCTGAAAAACTTAAAAAATATGGTGTTAATATAGATTTTGAATTTGCTATATATAGTAATGATTTAGCAACAAAAGTACGTAGTGAGAATTTTGAAAATTTGAAAAAATCTACGTTTAGTGTACCTGTTTTTTATGATGAAAATAACCAAAGTTTATATAAACTTTTAGTTAATTTTCCTGGTGACAGAAAGTTTATATTATCTGGAGTAATGGGCATGATTTTGCTCTCTATTATTTTTACATCAATTATAATATTGGCTTATTCAAGTGCATTATATCAATTGGTAAAACAACGTAAAATCTCTGAGATAAAAAGTGATTTTATAAATAACATGACGCATGAGTTTAAAACACCTATTGCTACAATAAATTTAGCTTTAGATGCCATTAGAAACCCTAAAGTTATAGATGAAAAAGATAAAGTGTTGCGTTATCTTACTATGATAAAGGAAGAAAATAAAAGAATGCATGCACAAGTTGAAAATGTATTAAGAATATCTAAATTAGAAAAAAACGAACTAAATATTAGTAAGGATAGAGTTAATTTGCACGACTTAGTTGAAGATGCTATAACACATGTAGAACTTATAGTTGAAGATAGACAAGGTTATATAAAAACATTTTTAGAAGCCGATAAATCTTCAATTTTAGCTAACGAAACACACCTTACTAATGTTATTGTAAACATTTTGGATAATGCCATAAAGTATTCTCCAAATGAACCAAAAATAGAAGTATATACAGAGAATGTGGGAACAAACATTTTCTTAAAAATAAAAGATCATGGTAGCGGAATGAGTAAAGCTGTTGCCAAAAGAGTGTTCGAAAAGTTTTATAGAGAACACACAGGAAATATTCATAACGTAAAAGGCCATGGTTTAGGTTTGGCATACGTTAAAAGAATGGTTGAAGACCATCAAGGTCATGTATCAGTAGAAAGTGAAAAAGACAAAGGAAGCACATTTATTATAAAGCTTCCGCTAATATCATAAATATGGAAGAGCACAAGAAAAGAATTTTATTAGTTGAGGACGATCCAAATTTTGGAACTGTTCTTAAAGATTATTTAATGATGAATGATTACGAAGTTACTCATGCTAAAAATGGTATGGAAGGCTTCGAGAAGTTTAAGAAAGACGATTTCGATTTGTGCATTTTAGATGTTATGATGCCTTATAAAGATGGGTTTACACTAGCTAAAGAAATAAGAGAAAAAAACACCGATGTACCAATTATCTTTTTAACTGCTAAAACGATGAAAGAAGACGTTTTAAAAGGTTATAAAGTTGGTGCAGACGACTATTTAAACAAACCTTTTGATAGTGAGGTTTTATTAATGAAAATTAAAGCTATCATACAACGTAAAGCAACAGAAACAATTTCTGATAGTAAACAATTTGAGTTTAAAATTGGAGGTTTTGATTTAAATTCAAAATTACGTTTCTTAAAATATAATGGGGGAGAGCCTGTTAAATTATCGCCTAAGGAAAACGAATTATTACGTTTATTAGCGTTACATGAAAACGATTTAATGCCTCGTGAGTTAGCACTAACAAAAATATGGAGAGATGATAATTACTTTACATCTCGTAGTATGGATGTTTACATTGCAAAACTACGTAAGTATTTAAAACTAGACGAAAAAGTAGAAATACTTAACATTCATGGTGAAGGTTTTAGATTGGTTGTTAATAGTTAAAAAAGATAAATTATATAATAAAAAATCCAGCTCTTATGCTGGATTTTTTTATGCATTATTTTTTTAAATATTAAAATTCAAAAATTTTAAATAAAAATCAGTGTATTAGTATATTCTTTTCATCAACCATTCCTTAAACTCGTAGAAATTTTGAGGAGCAACACCATGCCCAACAGGAAATTCTGAGTATTGGTGTTTAATACTTAAATTGTTCAAAAAAGGCGCATTTTGTCTTGCCCAATCAACAGGAATAACTTGGTCTACACTACCATGAGAACAATAAAAATCTAAATTAGAGTAATCTTTACTTTCAAGGTTCTCAGGTAAAATATCAGGATTTATGTAGCCACTTAAAGCAATAATGTTTTTAACTTTTTCTGGATATGTTAAAGCCACTGCATAGCTTAAAATACTACCTTGGCTAAAGCCTAAAAGCGTTACATTATCTTTAATAACTGGATAAGTTGAAGTTGCTTCATCAATAAATTTAGCAATTAAATCTCGAGATTGTTTTGCTTGTTCATTATCACTCCATTTACCTTTTTCGGCATCAAAATTAATAGCATACCAAGCATTACCATAAGGTTGCATAGGGTAAGGTGCTTTAACTGAAATTATAAAAAGTTCTTCTGGTAATTCGCTAGAAAATGAAAATAAGTCATTTTCATCACTGCCATAACCATGCATCATAATAAGCAATGGTGCATTTTCTTTTAAAGTAGATTTACGAATAATATGTTGTAAAGAAAGTGATGTATTAGTCATTTATTTTCCCAGATTTGCGAATATTTTTTGATAAAATGCTCCAACTAATGGAACGGCAATTGCTTTTCTTCCAAGAGCATTTACAAAGCCATAAATGAAAAGTACCGTGAAAAATAGATAAAAACTTGAAGAAACTAACCAACTATCAAAAATACCAATAATATAGCCTAATGCATAAAACGTAAGCCATAAGCCCAAAGATTGTCTAATATGAAAACTAGCAAAAGCACTTTTTTTATCATCTTCATTATTCAAAAAAAAAGCAATTATAACTCCAAAAATAGTTATGTAACTAATAATGGCATTTTTACGTCCTCTTTCAATATCTTGTTCTGTCATCATTTAATTATTTAAAGCTACTTTATTATTTGATATAATTCCGTAAACTTTTCCTTTTAGGGTTTCATTTTCAAAAATAGCATTTTTAGATTTTGAAATAATATCACTTTTAGAAAAGGTGTATTTTGTATCCGGATTAAAAAGCGTCATATTTAATTTTTCATCAATATTTATTGATGTGTTTTCTAGACCAAATCTAGTTTTTCCTTTTGTTAAAATATCTATAGTTTTCTTTAAAGTAAATATGGTTTGAAGCGCACCAAAGGCACTTTCTAAACCAATAGTACCATACTCAGCGTGGTCAAATTCTACTTTCTTTTGCTCAACATCAATTGGGTTGTGGTCACTAGTAACCATATCTATGGTACCATCTTTAACGCCTTCAATTAATGCATCCAAATCTGTTTGTGTTCGTAATGGTGGTAATACTTTAAAGTGCGTATTAAAGTCATTTAACATGCTGTCTGTAAAGTATAAATTATGAATGGCAACACTACAAGTTACGTCTAGCTTTTTCTTTTTGGCATCTCTTATTAATTCTACCGATTTTACTGATGATATAGTTGGTATATGTAATTTTCCACCTGTATATTCTAATAAAAATAAGTCGCGTGCAATTTGAAGCTCTTCAGCTAAAGCAGGAATTCCTTTTAAACCAAGTTTGGTGCTAGTTATGTTTTCGTTCATTACACCATGTCCAGAAATTTTATTTTCCTGCGGAAAAGAGCAAACCAATCCATTAAAATTACTTGCGTACTGCAAGGCTATTTTCATCAAATTTGGGTTTGAAATTGGCTTTTTATAATCATAAAAGGCAACAGCTCCAGCAGTATTCATGTCATAAAGTTCTGCTAAATCTTCCCCTTTACTATTCACTGTTAATGAACCAATAGGTAATAAGGTAACAGCCTTTTTATATGCTCTTGAATTTACGAACGTCACATCAGAATTAGAATCAATTACAGGGTTTGTGTTCGCATTTAAAGCTACTGCAGTAAAACCAGAAGAGGCGGCTGTTTTAAGTCCGTTTTCTATAGTATCACGTTCCTCAAAACCAGGTTCGCCAAAACTCACACTACTATCAAACCAGCCTTGAGATACATGCAGGTTATCCAATTTAATTTCTTGATAGTTTTTTGGGTTTTTAATGTTGTTGGCAATTTTAGTAATCTCACCATTTTCAATTAATAAATCCTGAGTGGTGTTATGAAATTCACTCTTTGAATCTATAATGGTAGCAGATTTTATAAGTATGTTCATTTAAAGAATTTTAAGATGAGCATTTCAATAATCAATAACGCTAGCGCAAAAATAACAAACCATTTCCATAGCGCGTTAACTTTTGTGTCACTTTTTATGGTATCGAAAATTTCAGTAATTGAATTGCTTATGGTTATTTGATTTGTTGTTGAAAGACTTGTGTAAACTAAATCACTTTCATTTCTGTTGTAATTATAACTTACGTTTTTTATAATATCATTCTTGTTTTTTATAGAATAAGTTCCTGCTATTGTTGGATTTTCGGAGGTGCTAATCACAACTTTATTATTAAAATATTGTTGTTTTGGGATAATGTTTATCTCATTATTTACAAGTGATAAAACAGCATCTTGTTGTAATTGTGTGTCTACATCAAAAGTATTTTCCTTCCCTACGGTATAATATAATTCTGGAATTTTAAAGCTTTGTTTCGCAATATTATAAAGTGTTGGGACTATTAATGGCGAATTTTTAAAACTTGAATTTTTATCATTTAAAGCAGAAGTAAATACATAAGCATTATTGCTTTGGCCTAAGAAAACTTTGCCATCTTCAAACTGTAAAACTGATGAAGCATTATTTGAAGTAAGGTTGTAAAAACTATTGACTTTTGGATATTGAAAATTGCTAACTTGTTTTTCAAAAACCCCATTACTATACAAAGGATGTGCGTAATTAATAGTTGTTATTCTTTTTTCTGAAGGAATTAAATCGCTAAAATTCGTTCTGTAATTAACCAAAAATTGATTGTATGAATTTGTGTTAATAGCATTAGAAGGTATAATTATTAAGTAACCACCTTGATTTGTAAATTGTTTTAATACAGATGATAAGGCTACAGGAATTGTATTTAATTCGTTTAAAATAATGAGGTTTTGTTTATCAATACTATTATAGTTTAGTTGATTTTCTGTGGTTGATGTATAATTGAATTCTGTATTGGTATAAATCCGTTTTAAAAAGGAATCATCATTTGCATTTATTGCTAAAACATTAATTTTGGAAGCACTATTAATGTTGAAATACAGTGTATTGTCAAACTGTAAATTTGCATCATCAATCGTTATTTTTCCATTTATTACTTGATTGGCAGGAAGTGAAAATATGGTTTCTGCTTCGTTCTCAATAGCTACAGATGTTTTTGCAATAAGCTTATCATTATTAAATAGTGAAATAGGTGAATTTTCAACAGCAATGCCACTGTTTTTTAAGCGGACTTTTATTTCTATAGAAGTCGCTGTGGTTTCAGAAATAAAAACACTATCTATAGCAATATTATTAGTGTTTACAGGCTGTAGTTTAACAAAATTTAAATTTGTAAGAGAATCTATTGATGGTTTAAAATCTGTATAATTATTTTGAAAATCACTTATAAAAACTAGGTTTTTTAATATGCCTTTTTTATTACTAAAAGCAGTTTTAGTTTTTAATAAAGCAGCATCAAGAGTTAATTCGTTTGATGAATAATCTAGCTGTAATAAATCATTTTTAATAGCCTTAATTGTGGTGTTTTTGTAAACATTATCGTTTGTAATTACAGATATATTTTCATCATCTGGTACATTGTTAATAATATCTTGCACAGCACGTTTTAAAAGTTCTCCTTTATTTCCTTTTATTTGCATGCTAAACGAATTATCTAAATAGATAGCTGTTTCTTTTTCTGTATTAAAAGTATTTGTTTTGGAAGTGAAAGGTTGTGCAAATGCTAGTACAATAGCTGCTAAAAGTAAAAGCCTTGTGCAAAGAATTAACCACTTTTTTATTTGTGAACTTTTACGAGTTTGTAGTGTTGCTTCTTTTAAAAAAGCCACATTTGTAAATTCTACCTTTTGAAATTTTCGTAATTGAAATAAATGAACAATAATGGGGATGAGCAGTAGTAATAGTGCGTAAAGAATTTCGGGGTGTTTAAACTGCATTCCTTTTTAGATTTGTCAAAGCTACATATTTTTTTTAATTAACAGAAGAAAATATAATCTTCTATTGGTTTCATATCCAATTTTAGCATGTAGTTTTTAATTTCCTTTTGCGAGCTTTTGTTTGCAACCGTAATTATACTTTGCGGATTACTAATTTTTTCTAAATCATCAAAAGGTTTTAATATTTTACCATAAATATCTCGTCCAATTTTATTTGGGTTATCACAAATCCACGTAAAAGACACATTCTTTTCAATAAGTATTTTGGCAATTGTTTTTCCTTTATTTCCAGCACCCCAAAGAACCAAAGTCTTACCTGTATTGTAATCTAACTCTAAAAAATAGTCAAGTTTTAAAGGAATAATATGGTTTTCTGTATAATGTACATGTGTTCGCGATGTTCTAGTGTTGTAATCACGCCAATTGTGTAAAACTTGATTACAAGGAATGCATTTATATTGGTGTTTGTAAAACCGAAATGCTAAATCGTAATCTTCAGGATATCTATTTGTATTGAATGCATCACAAGCAATTAAATCATCTCGATGAATCATCCAACAAGGTGAAGGAATAACACATTCTTTATAAATTTCTGAATAATTAGCTCCCGTTTGTGTTAAGTTATTCAGCCAAAATTCATAATTTTTATAACCGTTTTTTATTCCTTCTTCAGAGAAATAATTTACTAAACCAATAGAGATGTGTTTATTACCATGTGTTACTAAATTATTTACTAAAACCTTAAGTTTGTTTGGAGGCATAATATCATCACTATCCATTCTAGTAATGAGTTCACCCTTACTTTTTGAGAAAGCTAATTGTAAAGCCGTAATAATGCCTGTTCTAGAGTTTTTTAAAAGCTTTATTCTAGAGTCTTTATCCGCAAAAGCGTTAACAATATTGTGACTTTTATCAATTGAATTATTATCAACTATAATCAACTCCCAATTCTTGTAAGTTTGCTGTAAAATGGACTCAATACAATCGGCTATAAAAGCTTCTGTGTTTTTAAAAGGGATGAGTATACTAACCAATTTATTCTGCATCTAGCGAATATACATAATTACTGTTTTTAACAAAAAATTAAGATGATAACATGTCACATAATAGTATTTTCGACGTCACTTATTAAATTTAAAAAAAGGTACATGAATATTAGAATTTCTTCTGCATTACTAATGGGTAGTATTTTGTTGGCTAGCTGTGGTACAACAAAAAATAGTAGTAACGATTTAGCTACTAGTTTACCAATTGAAACTTCAATAAACTTAGCCAAGGTTGATAACGATAAAGCACCTGTTACGATAAACCCAGGTCGTTTTACAATTGAAACAGTAACCTATAGATTACCAAGAGTAGTACAGGGTACATACTCTGTAAGCGATTTTGGAAAGTATGTTGATGACTTTAAAGCCATTGATTATTCTGGTAATGAAATGCCAGTTGTTAAAACTGATGACAATACTTGGACTATTGCCAATGCAAAGCAATTAGATAAAATAACGTACTTAGTAAACGATACTTTTGATATCGAAAAACAAGGAGGAATAGGAGAGGAACAACCTTTTTCACCTTCGGGAACTAATATAGAACCTAATAATTATGTATTGAATTTACATGGATTTATTGGGTATTTTGATTCTTTAAAAAACAATCAATACAAGCTTGATGTTACTGCGGCGGCAGGTTTTGTTCGTACTTCTGCATTGCAAAATGTAAGCTCTAAAACTAGCGAAGATGGTAAAAACATTACCACAAGTTATTTCGCACCAAGATATTTTGATATTACCGATAACCCAATGATGTACGGTAACTTAGATGTTGAAGAGTTTCAAGTTGGAGATATTAAAATTGTTTTAAGTGTCTATTCTCCAAATAAATTACATTCGGCAAAGTCTTTAAAAGAAACGGTGCTTAAAATGATGCAAGCTCAAAAAGCATATTTGGGTGATGTTAATTCAACACCTCGTTATGATATTTATTTATACCTATCTGAAGGAAAAGAAGAGTCTCCTAAAGGTTTTGGTGCTTTAGAACACCATACATCTACAGTCGTTGTGCTGCCAGAAGAAATGGATGAAGAGGCTTTAGCAGAAAGTATGATTGATGTGGTTTCACATGAGTTTTTTCATATTGTCACACCTTTAAGTGTGCATTCTGAAGATGTACACTATTTTGATTATAACAACCCAACATTTTCAAAACATTTATGGATGTATGAAGGTGTTACAGAATATTTTGCAACCTTATTTCAAGTAAATCAAGGTTTGGTTGGTGAAGCTGAATTCTTCGATAAAATTATGGATAAAATTCAACGTTCAAAACGTTTAAACGATACTATGAGTTTTACTATAATGAGCGAAAACATATTAAAAGATCCTTATAAAGATCAATACTTAAATGTTTACCAAAAAGGTGCTTTAATAGGCATGTGTGTTGATATTTTAATGCGTGAAGAAAGTAATGGTAATAGAGGTATTTTATCTTTAATGAAAGAGTTATCAAATAAGTATGGAAAAAATAAACCATTTGAAGATGATAAACTTATTGAGGAAATTACAGCGATGACTTATCCATCAATAGGAGAATTTTTAAACACTCATGTTGTTGGTGACACACCAATAAACTACAACGAGTTTTTTGCTAAAGTAGGATTGGAAATAGGAGAAGGTGAAGTAGAAACTAATTACATATTTATGAATGGAGCTCCAATAGTTAGCGGAGATCCACAAAAAGGCATAATCTTCTTTACAGAAGCTGTGTTGAAAAACAGTTTTTGGGCAGATAATGGAGCGCAAGCAAATGATGTTATAAAAACTATTGATGGTACAGATGTTACTTTGCAAAATGCAAACCAAGTATTACAACAAGTATTTGGCTGGAAACCTGGTAAAGATGTTGAAGTTAAACTAGAAAGAAATGGTGAGGAAGTCGTTATAAAAACAACTACAACGCAATCTTATACAACAGGAGAAGCTATTATGGAAAAAGCTGATGCTACCGATGCTGAAAAAGCATTACGTGAAGCTTGGTTAAAAGGATAAAACTAATTGTTGTTTAAAAAGAAAACGATTGATAGAACTTGTGTTTATCAATCGTTTTTTATTGTGTTATATTTTGGTTTTTAACTCATCTAATTTTTCAAATACTTAGCAGCTTTCCCTTTAGATAATGAGTTGTTTATAAACTCACGTAAATCATCATTAGCAGATTTTAAATCGTCTTTTCTTAAGTACATCATGTGTCCGCTTCTGTAGCCTTTAAATGTGAATCTGTCTTTCATTTTTCCGCTAGGGTCAACTTGCCACATGGTATATTTAGCTCCAAAATAAGTTGTAGCACCGTCATAATAGCCAGATTGAATAAGCACTTTTAAATAAGGGTTTTGGGCCATGGCTTGACGTAAACCATCTCGAGTATTATCATTTTGTCTATCCCAAGGATGCACATCTCCAAACATATTATATTTTATATCTGTTTTAAAATTAAGATGTTCTCTAATGTAATAGTTTATAGCAGGTGTAAATGCATGATTCCACATGGTTAATTCTGGGCTGTAATCTGGTGAGTTGCCCGCCTCAGTTTTATCTAAGCCTAAGTATCTAGAATCTAAACGCCCAATGGTTTGTCCTGTTTCATCACGTAATAATTCTTTCCAAAAAAAGGAAGTAGGTACATCTAAGTTATGTTGTAAAATAGATTTTTCTGATAACCCAGAATAGTAAGCCATTTTTTTTGCGACGTCCATTTTCTCGCTTTCAGAAATAAAGCCACCTTTTGCTATAGCTGGTATAACGGTATTAATGGTGTAATTTTCTACTTCTGGTAAAATATCGAGTAAGTCTTTTTGTTGTAATTCTGATGGTAAAACGTTTTGATACCAAGCTGCAGCAGTAAAGTATGGTAAGTTTAAAGCTGAATAAAGAGGCTGTGAAGTACTATATTGTTTATAATCGGCTGGAGATACCATTATAACACCATTTAAATACATCCATTGGCTGTTTTGTAATTCGTTTGCTAAACCCATTACACGTGTTCCACCGTAACTTTCACCTATAATATATTTAGGAGATTCCCATCTGCTTTTTCTAGAAACAAACGTATTAATCCATTCTGCTAGATATTTAATATCTGCATTAATGCCAAAAAAGGTTTCACGTTTTGGTAAATTACCTTCTTTGTCTTCAATCATTCTTGAATAGCCCGTGTTTACAGGGTTTACATAAACAATATCTGCAATATCAAGTATAGAATTGGGATTGTCTTTTACGCCGTAAGGTTGTACAGGATAGCCTTCATCATCAATATTTAAAACAACAGGACCAGTGTAAGCAACATGCATCCAAACCGATGCAGAACCAGGACCTCCATTAAATGAAATGACTAAAGGTCTGTTAGCTTTGTCTTTAACATTATTACGTTCATAATATGTGTAATACAGTGTTGCTATAGGTTCATCTTTACTATTCCAAACAGGTTGTGTACCAGTGGTAGCTTTATAAGATATACTAACACCTTTTATTATTGTATTATGGTCTGTAACAACCATAGTGTCAGTTGGGATTTTTCTTTTTTGAGAAAAAACAATAAGTGTTGAAATGAATAAGAGAATAGTTAAAAAATACTTCATGATTGATGTTAGTTTGTTATTGTTAAAGGTAGCAAAAACAAATCTTTCAAAAAACTAAGTATAACTAACTAAAATAACATTGTTTTACTTAGCTAGCGTAAATTTAAAAGTTGTTTCTTTATTAATTACAGAGCTTACTTCTATAGTTCCACCCATTTTATTTATAAGTGTTTTTACAGTGTATAAACCAATACCAGTACCTTTATTTCCATTTTTATCTGCATCGTGAGCAGTATTAAATAAATCGAATAAAGTTGCTTGTTTATTTGGTTCTATACCAATACCATTATCTTTTACATAAAAAATATGATGTGTATCGTCTTCAGAATAATCAATGGTTACTACTGGTAATTCGTTTAAATTATATTTAAAACCATTATCTACTAAATTTAAAAGAATTTGTTCTAAAGCAGATTCGTTTACATTAAACAAAGAAGCTTTGTGAAGTAGTTTAAAATGATTAGGGCTAAGTGTTAAAATTGTTTTTATAGAATTAAATACATCTTCTAACTTAGTTTCTTTCTTTTCATTTTCAAGTAATTCTTCTGTTTTGTAATGTTTTAGAATTCCGTCGATATAAGCTCTTAGTGTATCTGCAGATTTTTCAATATAATTTAAATATTCTAAATCGATTTCTGGATGAGAAACTTTCAATTCATCTTTAAATAAATTAGATAAAGAAGTTATGTTTGCTAATGGCGATTTTAAATCGTGAGAAACTTTATTCGCAAAAGTTTTTAATGTATTATTTCGCTCATTTAAATTAGAAAGTGTTTCATTAAGCATTGTATTTCTAAATCTTAACTCAAAAAGATTAACTACTTGTTTGGCTAAAATTATTAAAGCTTCTTTTTGTTTTTCAGTTAATTCTCTTGGCTTATTATCATAAACACAAAGTGTGCCTAAGGGGAAGCCTTCTGGGTTAACTAATGGGACACCTGCATAAAAAGAAAGATTGTTTTCTCCTACAACTGGATTATCATGAAAACGCTCATCTTTTGTAGCGTCTTTTATAATGAATATGGGCTCGTCACTTAAAATTGCATGTCCACAAAATGAAACATCGCGAGGAGATTCTGTTAACGACAGACCATAATGAGATTTCAGAAAATTTCTGTCAGCATCTAAAAGAGTAATTAATGAAATAGGAACATCACAGATACTAGCAACTAAATTTGTAATGTTATCAAAATCAGATTCCGGTAAAGTGTCTAGTAAATTATATTGCTTTACTATTTCTAAACGTCTAGATTCATTATTAGGTAATTCCGGTTTAATCATTATAAGATAATTTTGAAGGCATGTAAGTATACGCAAAAAAAGAATAAAGAGTTTTAAAAATTACTTAAAAACTTTCAAAAACTCCTAAACCAAATAACGCGAAATCGTATTTAACAGGATCATTAACATCTAGCTTTCTTAAAGCTGTATCTAACTCTAATAAGGCTTTAGCATCATTTTGTTTTCGGGTTAACAGCCCTAGTTTTCTAGCAACATTTCCAGAATGTACATCTAAAGGACAGGAAAGTTGAGATGGAGCAATATTTTTCCAAATACCAAAGTCTACACCTGTATTGTTCTTTCTAACCATCCAACGTAAAAACATATTAATACGTTTTGCTGCCGAGTTTTTTAAAGGATCGCTTACATGTTTTTGTGTGCGTTGTAAATGTTCAATTTCAAAAAAGGTGGTTTTAAAGTTTGAAATTGATTTTTGAAGTGAGTCTTTTTCTGCATGTTTAACAAAAACAGATTCTAGGCCAGAGTGATTTTTATAGATATTTTGAAGTGATTTAGTAAACTGAATGCAATCATCGCCATTAAAAGTTCTATGTACAAAGGGTTGTAGTTTTTCTAAATCGCTTTCCTGATGATTTATTACAAAATCATATGGCGAGTTATCAAGTAAAAGCATGAGTTTATTTGCATTATTAATAATGCTTTTTCTGTTTCCCCATGCTATTGTTGCAGTTAAAAAACCTGCAATTTCAATATCTTCTTTTAAAGAAAAACGATGAGGGATTTGAATAGGATCGCTATCAATAAATAAAGGATTATTGTATTGTTCGACCTTACTGTCTAGAAAATCTTTTAGTTCTAATGAATTAAGTGAATTAGTCAATTATTGAGTTTTTACTCAACAAATGTAATAACTGTTTTTTTATTAAAGGTGTTAGTGTGAGTCTATTCTATTCTTATGTAGTTTTCAGATAGAATACGATCGCCATTTTCGTCAAGTTCAATTTGATTGTAAGTATCTTCGTTTAAAACTAGTTCAAAGTTAAACTCATTATTTTTTTCAATGGTTTTATTCATTGTGTTTGAGCCATAAACCAAATTTTCTGTTAATGTGTTATCTGTAATTTTATAGTTTCCAAAACCAAACCAATCGGTAGAATCTTGTTTATTTAATCTACTCCACATAACTTTTGTAGGAGTATAAATTTTAATTTGTTTATAAGTTTCACTACTCATAAAGGAGTCTACAATTTTGTTGTCATTATAGTTGTAATAACCTACCATTTGCCATACTCCAACAAGACTTGGCTGGTTGTCGTTATTTTCCATAACAGTTTTGTTATCGGACATTTTATCATTTTTACATGAAATTAAAAAAAAAGCTACTAAAAGAGTGGTGAAGTAAAATTTCATAACTAGGTGGTTTAGAAGTTGGTAAATATCTCTTCTAATTTACGAAAAAATTATAACATCTTCATTTTTAGTTGTGTTATAATTTTTTGTTTCCTAAGTAATAAAAGATTTAAAGAGTTATAAATTATCTTACAATATTTCCGTCAATCATTGTCAACTTTCTATCAGCCATATTGGCTAATTCTTCATTGTGGGTTACAATTACGAAAGTTTGCCCAAATTCATCACGGAGTTTAAAGAAGAGATTGTGTAAGTTTTCGGCAGATTCGCTATCTAAATTACCTGAAGGCTCATCGGCAAAAATTAAATCAGGATTATTTATAAGCGCCCTTGCAACAGCAACACGTTGTTGTTCGCCACCAGAAAGTTCACTGGGTTTATGATTATATCTATTTGCTAATCCTAAGAAATCTAAAAGTTCTTTTGCTCTTTTTTCAGCTTCAGTTTTTTTAGTACCTTTTATAAATGCAGGTAAACAAACATTTTCTAATGCAGTAAATTCTGGTAATAATTGATGAAATTGAAAGATAAATCCAATGTGTTCATTTCTAAATTTAGCTAATGCTTTATCACCTAAAGAATTTATGCTAGTATTATTTATATTTAGTTGAAAATCATCATTTGATGAGGCTTTATCTAAAGTGCCTAATATTTGTAATAATGTTGTTTTTCCTGCGCCAGATGCCCCAACTATGGAGACTATTTCTCCTTTTTTAATATGAATATCTACGCCTTTTAAAACTTGTAAATCGCCGTAATATTTATGAATATTTTTTGCTTGAATCATCAATAAAAATTAATAGCTGTGAATTTACTACTTTAAGATGTGATGTACAATTAAGAATTACTTTTCTTCTTAAATACATTTTTAACATCATTATAATCTATAAAATAAACAAGCCTTAAAGAAAACGTATTTTGTTTTTCTTGATTGAATAAGTTATTTAAACTTTTAAAGTAACTGTCTTGCGATGTATTTGTTAAATTAAATATTTGATTACGGTAGAGCGCTGTTAATTGGCTTCCAGGGGCAAACTGCCATGTGTAACTAAGGTCTAAATTCCATGTGTTAAAATTGGCATCCGGATTAAAATCTGAATCTTCTCCAATAGTATATTTTGTGTTTGTATCAGAGACTTGAAGTGTGCCGTTATCTTGCAAATTATAAACTTGATTATCGTAAGTAACTCGACTTAAATAATTTCTAAAACTTAAGGTTATTGCGTTAAACGAATTAAAGTTATAACTCCCCGATATACTAGCAGTTGTTTCAATTAATTCACGTTGACCAAATATGATTTCACCATCAACATCTTGCCCGTTTATATAGCCTCTTGCAGCGGTGTAATCATCATAAGAATAGCCAAAAACTAATAGGAATTTATCGTTAAATTTAAAACGAGGATTTATACTATACCAATAGTTATTAAAATTTTCCCTTTCATTATCAAAATACCTTGCATAGCCAAAATTGGAGTCTATGGCAAAAAAGTTATTATAATTTGACGAAATCCAAAGGTTTGTTTGTGCGTAGTCTTTACTTATAAAATAGCTATTAAAGCCATTTCTAGGTTCAAAATAATCGTACTGCTTTCCAATATTCCAATTAGCGTTTATGCCGAAAGCATGTAGTTTTTTTGTTGTAGCATTAAATTCAAATCCTGTATTTGCGCCTGTAATTGTATTAGGGTTTGCTAATTGATTGTAATTAAACCAAGCACCCATATACATATTGTTAAATGCTTTTGTTGGTTCAAAAATTCGGTAACTAATATCAGTACTAAAATTACTATAATTATTTCTGAATAAAATCCCTAAATCATTAATATCGTAATTCTCGTCTGCATAACTATATGTTGCACTATAGCGTATTTTGCCACTATTTTTGCCAACACCAAATTTAGCACTATAACCATTTTCTTTGTTGTCAATATCATTAAAAGAACTCATTTTTATTTCACCAATAGCTCCATAGGTGTTCTTTTTATTAACTAAGTCTAATAATAAACCAGTGACATTAGCATCTTTAAAATTTCCATTTCTTGTAACGTTTGTATTAATTAAAGTTACAGATGAGTTTTTGTTAAATTGTTGGTCTAGAACCATTATATTATAATTGGCAAGCGGCTCAATAATGGCTTGTCTATTTGTTTTTATATTTTCTTCACTAGGTGTATTCTCGTTTATTGTTTCTGTTTTTTCAATGTTTACTGAAGTTTTTTCGGTTATTGCATTAAAGAAACCTATGCCTAATCCTTTTTTTGTTCTACCAGAAATTTTTACGGCATTAAGAAGTTGTACTTTTTCGGGATAATTTAATATTTTTTCATCATCATCAATTTCTGGAACTCTTGATGGATTGTCGCCAATTCGTCTGGTGTAAAAAAGATTGCCTTTATTAAACAAGTCAACGCCTTCTGTAAAGAATTGACGTTGTTCTGTAAATTGTTGTTCAAAGGGACCTAGGTTTAGTTTAACATCATCAAAACCTGCTTGACTAAAATCGGGTATTAAAGTAGCATCCAAGGTAATATTTTCTGTTATACCATATTTAACATCTAAACCTGCAGCAAAATCGGTTTTAGTTTCACCATCAAAAGTACTAACCAATCCAGAAGCGTAAGGATAAAAGCTTAACCTTGTTGGTGGTGTTATGTTTTTTAATCCTTTAAGTTCGGCATTATATAACCCTATGTTCCCTTTAGTAACATCAACAGGATTCCATGTGTATTGCGAACGTGTTTTTCTGTAATGCCTATGAAATTGAATGCCCCAAGTTGGGTCTTCTTGTTGTGTGAAACGAAGAGCTCTGTATGGTATTTTTACTTCAACTACCCAACCATCTTCAACTATTTTAACAGCACTTTCCCAAACAGCATTCCATCCAAAATCTTCACCGTTATTTGGACTTTCAACAGCATCGGCTTGTGTGCCAGAGCTAAACACAAAAAATTCTGTGTTATTTTGTGCATCATTATTTGGGTTAAAAATAATGGCAAAAAAATCATTTTGACCAAAATTATCACGCTGTGTAAATTGACGCATCATATCGGTCGAAACTTCATATAAATGAGCTGCGATATATATAGCATTATCATCATAACTCATTTTAACTTCTGTTCTTTTATTTTCGGCTGGACTTTTACCAATTTCTGGTCTAAATTGTATAAAATCAGTGGCAACTTGTGCGTTTTGCCAAATAGTTTCATTTAAAATACCATCAATTGTTGGAGTTTTTTCGGTTCTAGTAATGTTGTAAGTTTTTTTGTTTTGTGC
Organism: Flaviramulus basaltis; assembly: GCF_900114265.1. GTDB lineage: Bacteria > Bacteroidota > Bacteroidia > Flavobacteriales > Flavobacteriaceae > Flaviramulus > Flaviramulus basaltis. Next base: position 607,405 of record NZ_FPKV01000002.1, on the reverse strand, counting down.
TTCAATTTGAGGTAAATACAAGAAAAGCAGAATGAAAACATAAGATAATTTCATTGATTTTGATTTGATTGATGAGTTTTTATTGTTTTTTAAAGACAATAAAGATTTTGTTTTGTTACAGTTTCTGACAAATTTAAATTTGATGAAGAGTTGTTTTCATAAATAAAAGTTAAAATAAAAAACAGATTGTTAATGTTTCTGAATCATTATAACTTTTCTTTAATAGGGTAATTATGCTTACTTTTAAATTATTAAAAATGATACTATGCCGTACAAAAGTTTTGAAGAGTATAACATGCAAGTTACAGATGATGTTAAAACAAGATATGAGAATATTATTAAAGATTTAGGTGAAGACACTAAAAGAGATGGGCTTTTAAAAACACCCGAACGCGCAGCAAAAGCGATGCAGTTTTTAACGCAAGGTTATAGTCAAGATCCTGTTGAAATACTTAAAGGAGCTATGTTTAAAGAGTCTTATAATGAAATGGTTATAGTAAAAGACATTGAACTCTATTCGCTTTGCGAACATCATATACTACCGTTTTTTGGAAAAGCACATATTGCATATATTCCTAATGGTCAAATTGTAGGGTTAAGTAAATTACCTAGAATTGTTGATGTTTTTGCGAGACGATTACAAGTACAAGAACGCTTAACAGAACAAATTCTAGATTGTATAAATGATACTTTAAAACCACAAGGTGTAGCTGTTGTTATTGAAGCATCTCATATGTGTATGATGATGCGCGGTGTACAAAAACAAAACTCCATAACTACAACTTCGGGTTTTAGAGGTCAGTTTGAAAAAATTGAAACCAGAAACGAGTTTTTAAAATTAATAGGGAAGTAATTTTTTACAAAATTTGGTATACTTCTTGTTTGTAAGTACTCAATAAATATTACTTAATGAATAACAAATACAAAAAACTATTAATAGGAATTGTTCTAGATGCTATAGGATATCTGTCTTTTATAATTCCTGGTATTGGAGAATTTTCAGATATTATTTGGGCGCCAGTTTCTGGTTGGTTAATGACTAAACTTTATAAGGGTAAAATTGGTAAAATAGCTGGTGTTGTAACTTTTGTAGAAGAAGCGCTGCCAGGTTTTGATGTTATACCTACATTTACTTTAATGTGGTTATATACGTATGTCTTTAAAAAAGGAAAATAGTTTTATTTAGAATAAACTTGTCCTCTGTGTGGTTTTAGAGCATCTCTTATAGGTTTCATTTCACTTTCATCAACCACTAAAAAAGCTATAGTGTGAACATCGCTTAAATTTTCGTAACCTGTAATAGAAATATTTAGTTGCTCTATTTTTATGTATTCCTTTAAATGAATTTCATGGTGTTGTGCTATTTTACTAGCATCTGGACCATGAAAATCCCATATTAATTTTAATTTCCGCATTTGTTTTTTGTTGTTTAAATTAAAAGAAGAACAACTTTATATAGCATTCAAAGGTAAATATAAATAGTATAATATTTATGTTCTTTAATCGTTTGTTAAACAACTTGTATTATAGGTTTATATTAGTATTTTTGTAACCGTTTAATAATTTTTAGCACTATGAAATTAAGAACTTTTCTTAGTTTATTCTTTATCATATTTTTTTTAAAAGTAAACGCTCAATCAAACTCTAAGGAGGTACTTTTTACAGTTGGTGATGAACCCGTTTACACATCAGAATTTTTAAGAGTTTACAATAAAAATTTAGATTTGGTTCAAGACGAATCTCAAAAAGATGTTGATGAATATTTAAAGCTTTTTACTAATTATAAGCTCAAGTTAAAAGAAGCTGAAGCATTAGGGCTTAATAAAAAACCATCTTACCTTAGAGAGTTGTCTAACTACAAAACACAGCTTGCTAAAAGTTTTATGAAAGATAGCAAGGTAACAGATGCATTGGTAGAAGAAGCTTATGAGCGTATATCTTATGATGTAAATGCGAATCATATTCTAGTTAAATTACCTTCAAATGCTAATCCAAAAGATACTCTTGTAGCATACAATAATATAATGAAGCTAAGAGAAAGAGCTTTAAAAGAAGGGTTTGAAAAAGTTAGAGCAGAAGTGCATAATGGACAAACCATTTATGGAGAAAAGTTAGGCTATTTTTCAGGATTTAAAATGGTTTATAATTTTGAAACAGCAGCTTTTAATACAGCTATAGGCGATATTTCTCAACCTTTTAGAACGCAGTTTGGTTATCATATTGTTAATGTTTTAGATAAACGAAAATCAAGAGGAGAACGCACTGTAGCGCATATCATGTTGGTAGATAAAAAAGGAGATACGACTTATAACCCAGAAGTTAGAATTCAAGAAATTTATAAAAAAATAAATCAAGGTGAAGATTTTGAGTCTTTAGCAAAACAATTTTCAGATGATAAAAGTTCAGCATCAAAAGGAGGTATGTTGTCGCCATTTTCGGGGGGGCAATTAAGCGCTCAAGAGTTTGAAGATGTTGCTTTTGGATTAAAAAATATAGGTGATGTTTCAGAACCTTTTAAAACAAATTATGGTTGGCATATTGTTAAGTTATATGATAAAAAACCTATTCCAGAATTTGAAGCGATTAAATCTGAATTAATTGAAAAAGTTAAGCGAGATGATAGGTCTAAACTTATAGACGAGGCTTTGGTTAATAAACTCAAAAAGCATTATGATATTATTGATAATCAAACAGCTTTAAGTTATTTTGAATCTATTCTTAATGATGATTATTTTAAAAGAACATGGCAACTACCTACTAATTTTGCGGCAGATAAACCTTTAGTTAAAATAGGAAATAAACAATTTTCTTATACAGATTTTGGAGATTACCTAATAAAAACACAGCGAAATCCAACACAAAAAGCACCATACGAATCAATCATTTCAGATAAATATGAATCGTTTTTAAATGATAATTTAATAAAATATCATGAAGATAATTTAGAAGACGAAAACGAAGAATTTGCTTATATAGTTGATGAATATAGAGATGGTTTGTTGCTATTTGAACTCATGGAAACTACTATTTGGAATGCAGCCAAAACAGACTCTATAGGTATTCAAGAATATTACAAAAATAATAAAGAGAATTATGTATTCCCTAAACGAGTTGATGCTGTGGTAGCATCTTCTCAAAAACAAAAAACACTTAAAAAGGTTTCGAAATTGTTAGAGAAGAATATGGCTTTAGATCAAATAAAATCACTTGTAAATAGCAATGATAAAATAGACGTTATATTTACATCTGGTATTATCGACGAAGAACACCAAACATTACCTAAGAATTTCGATTTCAAAAAAGGTATTTCAAAAATATACAAACATAACAATGCATTTGTAGTCGTACAGGTTAAAAATGTATTACCAGAAACTCAAAAAACATTTGATGAAGCTAAAGGAAGTGTAATTAGCGACTATCAAAATTTTAAAGAAGAAAATTGGATTAAAGAGTTAAGTGAAAAGTATAAAGTAGTGGTTAACCAAGAGGCTTTACAAAATGTAAAAGCTCAAATTAAAAATCAATAAGTGCGAATTAAAATCATAGTATTATTACTCTCAGTATTTGTTTTAACCTCGTGTAATATGTTTAAAACATCAAGTGATGGAGTTCCTGTCGCTAGAGTTAATGAATCTTATTTATATCTTGATGATATTATAGATTTAGTTCCAGAAGGTACACCAAAAGAAGACAGCACGCTTATTGTTCAAAATTTTATTAATCGCTGGGCCACACAACAATTATTTGTAGATGGCGCCATGTTAAATTTAAGTGATAAAAAACAACAGACTTTTGATAGATTGGTGGTTCAGTACAAGAACGATTTATACTCTAAAGCCTATATTGAAGCTTTGGTTAAGCGTAGTGTTGATACATTAGTTAATATAAAAGAAGCCGAAGTGTATTACAATAATAACAAAGAAGTTTTTAAATTAAATGAAGAGTTAATTAAGTTTAGATACATTCATGTAGACGAAAATATTATTGATTATAACAAGATTCAAGAACGTTTTAAACGTTATAATTCTAACGATAAAAAGATTTTAGATTCGATATCTATTCAATTTAAATCTTACTCATTTAACGACTCAATTTGGATAAAGCTAAGTCAAGTTATTGAAAAAATTCCAGCGGTTACACCAGAAAACAAAAATCAACTGTTAAAAAAATCTAATTTTGTACAACTCAAAGATTCATTAGGAGTATATTTGATGCAAATTAATGATGCCTTGTTACGAAATGACACAGCACCATTAGAATATGTTAAGCCAACTATAGATCAAATAGTGGTTAACAAACGCAAACTAGAACTTATTAGAGAATTAGAAAAGGATATCACAAAAGATGCTATTAAAAATAAACAATTTGAAATTTACGAATAATTTGAAACACTTATCACTTTTTTGCATAACGTTATTTGCTATAAATGTTATGTCTGCGCAAGAAATTATTGAAGATGAAATTAAAGAAGAAGTAACTAAAAAAGTAGATACAGTTGATACACAAAACGCTAGAAAAGTTGATGGTGTTGCAGCTGTAGTTGGAGACTATATTATTTTAGAATCTGATGTGGATAAAGCCTATTTACAATTACAAGCTCAAGGCGTAAATACTAGTAAAATTGGTAAATGCGAATTGTTTGGTAAGTTATTAGAAGATAAATTATATGCACACCATGCTATTCAAGATAGTATTCAGGTTTCAGATGCAGAAATAAGAAAACAGGTAGATTATCAAATCGAGCAGTTTTTACAGCAAGTTAATGGTTCTATGGATCGTCTTTTAGAATTTTATAAAAAAGATGATGAAAAGAGTTTTAGAGACGAAATGTTTGAAATTAATAAAGCAAATACTTTAGCTCAAAAAATGCAGGCAAAAATTGTTGAAGAAGTTGAAATAACACCAGAAGAGGTTAGAGCTTTTTTTAATAAAATTCCTAAAGATGAAAGACCAACTTTTGGAACAGAACTTAAAGTTGCACAAATTGTTGCAGAACCAAAAGTATCTGAAGAAGAAAAACAAAGAGTTATTGATCGCTTAAAGCAATTTAAAGCAGATGTTATTGAGAATGGAGCTAGTTTCCGTTCTAAAGCGGTATTGTATTCTGATGATCCAGGTTCGGCAAGTAAAGGAGGTAAATATACTTTAAATAAAAAGCAACCTCGAATGGTTAAGGAGTTTAGGCAAGCAGCATTTGCTTTGCAAGAAGGGGAAATATCAGAACCTTTTGAAACAGACTTTGGATATCATATTATAACCTTAGAAAAAATTAGAGGTCAAGAGTATGATGTAGCTCACATTTTGTTAACTCCTAAAGTGTCAACCGAAGCTGTAAATGAAGCAAGACAGCGCTTAGAAAAAGTTAGAGAACGTATTGCTAATGGCGATATATCTTTTGCAGATGCTGCTAAAGAAGCAAGTGATGAAAAGGAGACAAAAAATGATGGAGGACAATTAATAAACCCTACAACACAGGATTATAATTTTGAATTAACTAGAATGGATCCTGAGTTATATGCTCAAATTCAAGATTTAAAAGATGGTGAAGTTAGCTTAGTATTAAGCGAACAAGATAGAACAGGTAACACCAAGTTTAAAATTTTAATGGTTACTAATAGAATAGATGAGCATGAAGCAGATTACGCTCGTGATTATTTAAAAATTAAGCAACTAGCAGAAGAAGAAAAGAAAATTAGAGAAATTGAAAAGTGGCAAGAGGAAAAAATCTTAGATACTTATATTAAAATTAGTGGTGAGTATAGAGATTGCGAGTTTTCTGGTAACTGGTTAAAAAAGTAAGCCGATGTCTGATGTAGTTGCTATTGAAAAGTTTGTAAAACAATTTAAAGATTTAAAAACCGAAATAGCAAAAGTTATTGTTGGTCAAGATGAGGTTGTAACTCAAATTTTAATTTCTATATTTTCTGGTGGGCATTCATTACTTGTTGGTGTTCCAGGTTTAGCAAAAACCTTAATGGTAAATACAATTGCTCAAACGTTAGGGTTAGATTTTAAACGTATTCAATTCACTCCAGATTTAATGCCAAGTGATATTTTAGGAAGTGAAATTTTAGATGAAGACCGTCATTTTAAATTTATAAAAGGACCTATTTTTGCTAATATTATTTTAGCAGATGAGATTAATAGAACACCACCTAAAACACAAGCGGCTTTGTTGGAAGCTATGCAAGAACGTTCTGTTACAGTTGCAGGTCATCATTATAAATTAGAATTGCCATATTTTGTTTTGGCAACTCAAAATCCAATAGAGCAAGAAGGTACTTACCCTTTGCCGGAAGCTCAGTTAGACCGTTTTATGTTTGCTATTAATTTAGATTATCCTTCTTTTGAAGAAGAAGTGCAAGTTGTTAAAAAGACAACTACAGACAATAAAACAACGGTTAATGCTTTGTTTTCAGCAGAAGAAATTATAGATTTTCAACATTTAATTCGCCGTATTCCTGTTGCAGATAATGTTATTGAATATGCTGTATCGATGGTCGGGAAAACAAGACCAAATTCTAATACAGCTCCAGATTTAGTAAAAACATATATAGATTGGGGAGCAGGACCTAGAGCTTCACAAAATTTAATTCTAGCAGCTAAAACACATGCTGCAATAAATGGTAAATTTTCACCAGATATTGAAAATGTACAAGCAGTAGCTTATAGTATTTTAAGACACAGAATTATTAAAAACTATAAAGCTGAGGCTGAAGGTATTTCTGAAGAACAAATAATTAAAAGCTTATTTTAATTACTTTTCAATTTAAAAGTGATAAATCATCATTTTTAACCAAAAATCACTGATAAATAGTAAACCATATTAAATTTTAATATCACTATAATAATTTAATATGATACTGGGCAGTTATGCAAGTTTTATTTTTAAAACTTTGTATTTATTTCGTAATTTGCAATACTTTATAATAAACCAAAACTTAAAATATTTTTTATGGCATTTGACATAGACATGATAAAAGGTGTTTACACCAAAATGGCTGAGCGTGTTGATAAGGCACGTGAGATTGTAGGTAAACCTTTAACACTTTCTGAAAAGATTTTATATTCTCATTTATGGGATGGAAATCCTACTAAAGCATTTGTAAGAGGAAAAGATTATGTGGATTTTGCACCAGATAGAATTGCATGTCAAGATGCTACAGCACAAATGGCTTTATTGCAATTTATGCAAGCAGGAAAAACTCAAGTAGCAGTGCCAACTACGGTACATTGCGATCACTTAATTCAAGCAAAAGATGGCGCTACTGTAGATTTAAAGCACGCAAATACTGTAAGTAGTGAGGTTTTTAATTTCTTAGAATCGGTTTCAAATAAATATGGTATTGGTTTTTGGAAACCAGGAGCAGGTATTATTCACCAAGTTGTTTTAGAAAACTATGCATTTCCAGGAGGAATGATGATTGGTACAGATTCACATACAGTAAATGCTGGTGGATTAGGTATGGTTGCCATTGGTGTTGGTGGAGCAGATGCTGTTGATGTTATGGCAGGTATGGCTTGGGAACTTAAATTTCCTAAACTAATAGGTGTTAGATTAACTGGAAAACTTTCTGGTTGGACAGCACCAAAAGATGTGATTCTAAAAGTAGCAGATATTCTTACTGTAAAAGGAGGAACTGGTGCTATTGTTGAATATTTTGGACCTGGAGCGACTTCTATGTCATGTACAGGAAAAGGAACTATTTGTAATATGGGAGCTGAAATAGGCGCTACAACATCTACATTTGGTTATGATGAATCTATGGAACGTTATTTACGTTCAACTGATAGAGCAGATGTTGCTGATGCTGCAAATTCTGTAAAAGAACACCTTACTGCAGATGCTGAGGTTTATGCAAATCCAGAACAATTTTTTGATCAAGTTATTGATATTAATTTATCTGAATTAGGTCCACTTTTAAATGGACCTTTCACACCAGATTTATCTACTACAGTAGGTAAAGATATGTCTGAAAAAGCAAAAGCTAACGATTGGCCAATTGCTGTAGAATGGGGATTAATTGGTTCTTGTACCAATTCATCTTATGAAGATTTATCACGTGCTTCATCTATTGCTCAACAAGCTTTAGATAAGGGAATTAAAATGAAATCGGAATTAGGTATTAACCCAGGTTCGGAGCTTGTTAGATTTACAACTGAAAGAGATGGTATTCTTGATATCTTTGAAAAATTAGACGCTAAAATATTTACAAATGCTTGCGGACCATGTATTGGTCAATGGGCAAGATATAGCGATCCTAAAAATGCACCAAAAAATAGTATTGTACATTCTTTTAATAGAAACTTTGCTAAACGTGCAGATGGAAATCCAAATACGCATGCATTCGTAGCTTCACCAGAAGTTACTGCTGCTATTGCTATTGCAGGTCGTTTAGATTTCAACCCAATGACGGATAAGTTAATTAATGAAAATGGGGAAGAAGTGATGTTCGATGAGCCAACAGGATGGGAATTACCTCCAAAAGGTTTTGAAGTTCAAGATAATGGTTACTTAGCTCCAGAAGCAGACGGTAGTCATGTTCAAGTAAAAGTAGCTGATGATTCTGAAAGATTACAATTATTAACACCGTTTGAGCCTATTGGTAATTCTATTACAGGAGCTAAATTATTAATTAAAGCGTTTGGAAAATGTACAACAGACCATATTTCTATGGCTGGACCTTGGTTACGTTTCCGCGGACATTTAGATAATATTTCTAATAACTGTTTAATAGGAGCTGTTAACGCTTTTGGAAAGAAAACTAACTTTGTGAAAAATCAGTTAACAGGAGAATTTGGTGGTGTACCAGATACAGCAAGAGCTTATAAAGCTGCTGATATAAAAACTATTGTAGTTGGTGATCATAATTACGGAGAAGGTTCTTCAAGAGAACACGCAGCAATGGAGCCAAGACATTTAGGTGTTGCAGCTGTAATTGTAAAATCGTTTGCACGTATACATGAAACAAACCTTAAAAAACAAGGAATGTTAGGTTTAACATTTGCTAATGAAGCAGATTACGATTTAATTCAAGAAGATGATACTTTCAACTTTTTAGATTTAAATGAATTTGCTCCAGATAAGCCTTTAACTTTAGAAGCGGTTCATGCTGATGGTTCGAAAGATATTATTAAATTAAACCACACTTATAATGCCGCGCAAATTGCTTGGTATAATGAAGGTTCTGCATTAAACTTAATTAAAAAGCAAAATGTATCATAAAAATTTATGATTTTAAATATTAAAAATCCAGCTAATAAGCTGGATTTTTTTGTTTTATAGCTTTAAATGAAAAAGTTATAATTGTATTTTTACCAAAACACTTCTAATGAATACCAGAGAAAATCAACTTAAAGCTTTTGATAGATTATTAACTATAATGGATGAGTTGCGAGCTAAATGTCCATGGGATAAAAAGCAAACTATGGAAACGTTACGCCATTTAACTATTGAGGAAACTTACGAATTGGGTGATGCAATTTTGGATAATGATTTAGAGGAAATTAAAAAAGAATTAGGAGATGTTCTACTTCATATTGTGTTTTATTCCAAAATAGGAAGCGAAACAAACGATTTTGATATTACAGATGTTTGTAATAGTATCTGTGAAAAATTGATACACAGACATCCACATATTTATGGAGATGTTAAAGTTGAAAATGAAGAAGATGTTAAACGTAATTGGGAAAATTTAAAACTAAAAGAAGGTAAAACTAGTGTTTTGCAAGGCGTTCCAAAAAGTTTACCAGCTTTGGTAAAAGCCAATAGAATTCAAGAAAAAGTAGCAGGTGTTGGCTTTGATTGGGAAGAACCTAATCAAGTTTGGGAAAAAGTAGAGGAGGAGTTATATGAATTTAAAGCAGAAGTAGAAAAAGGAGATAGAGATGCTATGGAAAGCGAATTTGGAGATGTCATATTTTCTATGGTAAATTATGCTCGGTTTTTAAACATTAATCCTGAAAATGCTTTAGAACGTACTAATAAAAAATTTTCTAAACGCTTTCAATATTTAGAGAGTAAAGCAAAAAGTTTAAATAAACCTTTAAAAGAAATGACCTTGGCTGAAATGGATGTGTTTTGGGAAGAAGCAAAGCGGTTACCAAAATAAGAATTGGAAAATCTCTGATTTTCAAATTTCAAAACGGGAAGAAGCAAAACAATTAGTAAAATAAGGAATTAGAAAATTTCTGATTTTCAAATTCCAAAATTGAAGAAGTGAAAAAAAATTAACGTTTTATAGTGTTTTTTCTCTTAAACATCGGTTAGATTTATCAATTCAAAAAATATTCATTTTATTTAAAGTATATTTCAAGGTTAATTTAATGTATAAAAAAGTTAATTACACATATTTTATTGTTTTTCTACTACTAACATCTTCTTGTTGGTCACAAAATGAAGCACCTACTTTAACAGCTTCAGGAAATCAACCATATTGTCCAAAAACAAAAATCAATATTGTTACAGATTTTGATATAGTTGATACTGACGATACTCAAACAGAATCACTTTTTGTACAAATTTCTACTGGTTATGAACAAGGCGATGACAGCTTAATACTTCTTGGTTCTCACCCAAATATATCAACTTCTTGGAGTATAAATGAGGGTAAATTAATTTTAACAGGTGCCACTACTAACTTAGTTAGCTATGTTGATTTAATAGCTGCAACTAAAGATATTGTTTTCCAAAGCACAAGTGGAAATCCGTCTGATAAATCATTTTCTATTACTGTAGGTGATGCTAATTATTTGCCATCAACAGGACATTATTATGAATATGTTCCATCAATTGGAATTACTTGGACATCAGCTAGAACTGCATCAGAAAATAGAGAATATTTTGGTTTAAAAGGATACTTAGCTACCATTACTTCAGCTGAAGAAGCACAATTATCAGGAGAACAAGCCGCAGGAGCAGGATGGATTGGTGGTAGTGATGCTGAAACAGAAGGCATATGGAAATGGGTTACTGGGCCAGAGGCAGGTACTGTTTTTTGGAATGGAAATTTTAATGGAAGTACTCCTAATTTTGCTTTTTGGAATAGTGGAGAGCCAAATCAAGATGGAAATGAGGATTATACTCATGTTACTGCACCCGGTGTTGGAATAGCTGGTTCTTGGAATGATTTGAGTAATGTTGGTGGAGATTTTGGGGATTATCAACCTAAAGGATATATAGTTGAATATGGGGGCACACTTGGAGACCCAGATTTAAGTATATCTGCAAGTACAAGCATCTACACGACTTCTATTATAGAAACTACATCTGCTAGTATATGTGGTAATGGTAGCGAAGCCATAGAAGCTATAGCATCATTAGGAGACGTTTTATGGTTTGATGCTTCTACTGGTGGAACTCAACTAGGTAGTGGGCAAACTTTTACTACCCCAATTATAAATTCTACAACAATATATTATGCTTTGGCCTCAATAAACGGATGTTTAGAAGGACAAAGAGTTCCTGTTATGGTTACCGTTACTCCATTACCAACAATAAATTCTGTAAATGAAGATTTAGTTTGTGATTCTGGCTCAGCTACTTTAACTGCAACTACATCTGCTGGTATAATCAATTGGTATGATGTATCTTCAGGAGGAGTATCTTTGTATAGTGGTACATCTTTTACAACACCAATTGTAAATACAACAACAACTTATTATGTTGATGCCATAGTAAATGGATGTATTTCTTCAACAAGAACACCAGTATCTTTAACAGTGCAAAAAACAAGTATTCCAACAACTACAACTTCTAACCAAAGTTTTTGTGATGTAGAACAAGCAACCATTTCAAATATTGCTATAACGGGACAGAATATAACATGGTATGATTTAAGTGCAGGAGGATCCCCACTAAATACATCAGATTTATTAATTACTAAAACATATTATGCTACTCAAACAATAAATGGTTGTGAAAGTTTAGATAGGTTGTCTGTAAACATTATAATAAACGAAACAGTAGTTTTACCTGAAGCCTCTACAATACCAGACTTATATGAGTGTGATAGTATGTTAGATGGAGATGATACTAATGGTTACACTAATTTTGATTTAACAGCTAATGAAACAATTCTTTTAAATGGAAAAGAAGCATCAGGCTTTACTTTTTATTATTTTACAGAGTCAGTATATACTTCTCCTATTTTGACACCTGAAAATGCATTTATAAATACCACTCAAAACGGGCAAACTATATTTGTTAGAATTGTAAATAATACTAATAATTCATGTTTCACTGATACTTCATTTAATGTTCAAGTGAATGAATTACCAGAAATTCAAGCTTCTATAATATTTAAAAATTGTGATGAAGATGGAACTGTTGACGGTTTTACAGATTTTAATTTAACAGAAACAAACAGTGTTATATCTAATAGCGGTATTTCAAATTTAACTTTTACCTATTATAATTCATATAATGATGCAGATTCAAGCATCAATGAGATAGCTTCAATATTTAATAATCAAACAGCAAATACGGTATATGCTCGTGTTGAAAATGTAGATGGTTGCCATCGAGTTTCAACTATAAACTTACAAGTTTCAACAACATCATTTTCCCAAGGTTTTATTAAAGAATTAGAAGAGTGTGATGATGATAATGAAATTGATGGTTTACATATTTTTAATTTATCTCAAGCATCTAGCGAGTTTTTAGCTCAATTTCCTTCAGGTCAAAATTTAAGTGTTCACTATTTTGAGAGTTTGAATGATGCTCAGTTAGAGCAAAATGAAATAATCCAACAAGATAATTACATAAATACTAATACATTTTCGCAAATTTTATACGTGCGTGTAGAAAGTGATGATAATGGAGATTGTTTTGGTATTGGACCTCATTTGGTTTTAACCGTTCACCCAAGACCAGAATTTGAAGTCGATAATTCAGAAATATATTGCTTAGATAATAACCCAATTACATTAACCACTTTTAATCCAAAAGGGGATTATACTTATGAATGGAAAAATTCAAGCGGACAAATAGTTAGCGATTTGGATTATGCCGAAGTTATTTCTGGCGGTTCATATACTGTTATTGCTACGTCTAGTTTCGGTTGCGAATCTTTTCCTGTTGTTTTTACTGTGGTTGAATCTGCCATTGCAGATATTAATATTGATGATATTACAATTATTCAACTTTCTGACAATAATAGTATTACTATAAATAATGATAACAACAATTTAGGTATTGGTGATTATGAGTTTGCTTTAGATAAGATTGATGGACCTTATCGAAATGAACCTTATTTTGATAGTGTTGGAGCAGGAGAACATATTATTTATGTGAAAGATAAAAATGGTTGCGGTATTGCATCATTAGAAGTGTTTATTTTAGGTTTTCCTAAGTTTTTTACACCAAATGATGATGGAACAAATGATACTTGGCAAATAAAAGGTTTAGGTCTTGATTTTACAAATGCATCAAAAGTGAGTGTTTATAACCGATATGGGAAATTAGTTAAACAATTAAATGCTAAAAATGGAACTTGGGATGGCACTTTTAACGGACAAGAATTACCAGATTCAGATTATTGGTTTATTGCAGAATTAATTGAAACTACTGGAGATATTATAACTTATAAAGGGCATTTTAGTTTAATTAGATAGCAAAAAAGCAGTTTGAAATATTAATTTCAAACTGCTTTTTCTTACTAAGAAACTATATTAATTTAATATAGTTCTTTAATTTTACTAAGTTTCGTTTTCCAAAGCTTTAATGACTCTTTATGAGCTTTGATGTTATTTTTAACTTCTTTTACTACTGGATTATCATCTTCAACATTAGTAAAAAACTGCATGTTATTTTCTAATTGATTAATTTGACTTTTTACTTCATCAATTTTTTTACGAATAAAAGAACGCTCATTATCTAAATTTCTATTATCATCATCAGTATTGATGCTATCTAGTTTGTTTTCATATTTTATCATTTCTACTTCATTCTTATCCATTTTCAAACCAGTCAATAAATCATCAATTGTTTTTTGAAATTTACCTTCAATATAACGTTTGTCATTTGGTACTCTGCCTAATGCTTGCCATTGAGAAATATAGTCTTTTACAGTATTTATATTTTCTTCTTTAGTTCCTTTCAGTGTTAAATCTTTTAAAGTATTTAATAGCTCATTTTTTTTGTTAAAAGCTTCAATAAATTCTTTGTTTGCTGCATTTCTACTAGCATGTATTTTATCAAAATAGTAGTTGCAAGCCGATTTAAATTGTTTCCATATTTTATCGCTATCTTTTCTAGGTACATGCCCAATTTTTTTCCAATCATTTTGAATTTTTTTCATCAAAGGCGTGGTAACTTCAAAATCGTCACTGTCTTTATTGTCTTCTGCAATTTTTATTAAATCTAATTTTTGCTGAAGATTTTTGTATTGTTCTTTTTTTAGACCTTTATAAAAAGCATTTTTTTGTCTATTAAAAGTTCTTACAGATTCTTTAAATTTAGCCCAAGTACTTTCATTTAATTTTATTGGTACTTTACCTGCATTAAAAAAAGCTTCTCGCAATGCTTCAATATCTTTAATTTTTCTTTGCCATGCACTATGAGAATTAATTTCTTGAGTATTTAAAGCATTAATTTTTTCTATAATTTCAAGTTTGGTTTCTAAATTTTTCTCGTGAACTTTATCAATTTCTTTGTAATATACTTGGCGCTTATCGTTAATAATTTTTGTAGCAGTTTTAAAACGTTCCCAAATTTGTTCACGATGTTCTTTGCCAACAGGACCTAACTCTTCTTTCCACATTTTGTGTAATTCTTGTAGTTCCCTAAAAGCACGCATTGCATTATCATCTTTGGCAAGCTCTTCAGCGTGTTCAATAATTAATAATTTCTTTTCTAAATTATGTTTAAAATCTAAATCGCGTAAATCTCTATTTAAATGCAAAAAGTCGTAAAACATCTCTACATGATGATGGTAACTATTCCATGCATTGTTGTATTTGTCTCTAGGAATGGGACCAGTAGTACGCCAACGTTCTTGTAATTCTTTAAAGTGTTTGTAGGTTGTGTTTATGTTTTCTTCGACGTTTATTAACCCTTTTAATTCTTCAATAATTTCGAGTTTATCAACTAAATTTTGTTTTAAGTTTTTCTCTAAACTTTGGTAATGCTCGTTTAGTCTTTTACGATAATCATTATAGGCGTCTTTAAATCTTTTTTGTACAGGAGAAGTATAATAAAAATCTATTTCGTTGCCACCTTCGTTTAAGAAATCTTCTTTTTTCTCGTCTAGTAAAGCTTGAAATTTTGTTTTAAATTCTGAGTTTATACTATTTACATGAGATCGAATTGCCTGTATTTTTTCATTTTTTAAAAGCTTTTCTAACTCAATAGCTAAAGCTTCTAGGGACATACTGTCGTATTCCTTTACCTCAATGGTATGTCTGTCTTTATTGCCTTCATCTTCTGCATCTTCTGCATTAGATTCTTCAATTTCGTTTAAAACTTCATCATGATCTTCAGGTGTTTCTTCTTCATTTGAAGTTTCTTCAACTTGTTGATTTTCATTTAATTCTAATGAGTTTTCATTCGAATTATTTTCTTCTATTTCTTCCGTTTTAGAAGGTTTGTTTATTTCAGACATTTTAAAAAATGTTAGGGTTCATTAAATACTCTAGACTTTAAAGATACTAACAAGTCTAGTATTTACAAAGAGGTGTTGGTTGTTTTAACTATTTATGTAGAGATTCTATTTACAAATTCCAAATAGACCATGCTTTTTCGGCTTGTAATTTCAACATATTTAGGCCATTTATAGTTGTGGCTTGGTTTTTTTTTCCAAGTTTTAAAAAGGTAGTTTCTTCTGGATTGTATATTAAATCGAACAATATATGATTGTTATTTATGGCGCTGTAAGGAATATTTGGGCAGTCGTCAACATTTGGAAAAGTGCCCAAAGGCGTGCAGTTTATTATGATTTGATGATTTTTAATATCATTTTCGCTTAGCTTATCATAGGTAAAAGCTACATGTTTTGAAGGGTTTCTAGATACATATTTATATGAAATCCCCATTTTTTTTAAACTATAAGCAATGGCTTTACTTGCTCCACCAGTACCCAAAATTAAAGCCTTTTTATGGTGAGATTTTATATAAGGCTTAAGAGATTTTTTAAAGCCATAACAATCTGTATTATATCCAATTAAATTACCTTTTTTAGTTATTTTTATGGTATTAACTGCGCCAATTGCTTTGGCTTTTTTATTTACTTTATTTAAATAAGGAATCACAACTTCTTTGTAAGGAATAGTTACGTTTAAGCCTTTTAAATCTTTAGTGTTTTTTATTATTGAAGGAAATAAATCAATATTTTCAATATCAAAATTCTCGTAAGTGGTATCCTTAATATTTTCATCATCAAATTTATTTTTAAAATATGCTTTTGAAAATGAGTATGATATATTTTTACCTAAAAGCCCTAATTTATTCATTTAATTTTTCTAGTTTTTTGCCCGTACCATTCTAATGCTAAAACAATTATAATTCCAATAAAAATAAAGCCTATAGCATAATAAGTTTCAATATTTAGTTCTGGTATAAAACGTTTATAATTCTTTACTACTTTTGTTCCTGTTGAATCAAAAAGAAAACCGCCATCTTTATTTAATTTGTAAATGGTTTTTTTCCAAGGCCAAACAACACCTAACGATCCAATAATAAATCCTATTATTGTTGAAAGCGTGATACTTTTATAGTGTTTTAAAATATAGCTTAAAACATGAGAAAATGTAACTAAACCTGTTATAGAGCCTAATGTAAATGCTCCAAGAACTTTAAGCATTCTAACACGTTCAAGATTATTATAAAAACTAAAATCTCCACGAAAAATTTCTGCAAAAGAATCATATAAAGCATTTACAGAATCTACTAAAAGAAGCACATAGTTACCTAAAAGAATAAGAATAAATGAGCCAGAAAATCCAGGAAGTGTCATTCCAGAAACGCTAATTATACCGCAGAAAAAAACAAACCAAAGGTTGTCGTTTTCTTTTGCAGGGTTTAAAAAACTTATACCAATGCCTATTAAAATTCCTATTGATAATGATATGTATGTTTTATAATTCCAATCTTTAAAATCTTTGTTTATGTAATAAATTGAGCCAATAATCATTCCAAAGAAAACACTCCAAACATAAAGCTCATAGTAGCTAATTAAATAATCTAAAATTTTGGAAATACTGAAATAACTAACTATCATTCCAAAGAAAAGTAAACTCAAAAACCTACCATTTATATACCTGTAAAAACTTTTAAAACGACCATTAAATAGTAATTTAAAAGCTTTTCCGTTTACCTTTTTTAGTGAATAAATAAACTCTTCATAAAAGCCAGCAACAAAAGCGACAACACCACCAGAAACTCCAGGTACTTTATTGGCAGCACCCATACCTAATCCTTTTAGGATTAGAAAAATTTTATCGGGAAGTGTTCTTGTGCTTTCCATTGTTACTTTTTAGATCCTAATTTTTCAAGTATGAAAATAGTTAAAAAACCTAAAATTATTAAAATGATTGCATAAAGAAGTTGATGATCTCCTTCAAATGAGAAAGGTGAAACACTTTCTTGTAACAACGGCGATTTTATACCTTTTGAATTTGTGTGAAATGATAACGTTTTTTTCCATGGCCAAACTTTGTTTAAAGAGCCAAAAATAAAACCTGTTAATACGGCTAATGTTATGTTATGATAATGTTTAAAAAGCCATTTTAAAACATGGCTAAAACTTAATAGACCAATGATAGCTCCACTTATAAAAATCAATAATTTCTTTATATCAATATCATGAATAGCATCACTAAGGGTTTTATAAGCTCCCAAAATAATTAATATGAAAGAGCCCGAAATACCAGGCAATATCATAGCGCAAATAGCAATAGCCCCTGCTAGAAATAAAAACCAAGAATTTTCGTTTGTAGCTAAAGATGGTAATTTACTAATGTAAAAAGCTATAGCAGCTCCTATTATTAAGGCGATAATGGTGGCTATATTCCATTTTGTTATTTGTTTACCAACAAAATAAATACTAGCTATAATAAGTCCAAAAAAGAAAGACCAAATTAAAACCGGATGATACTCAAGTAAATATTTGGCAAGTTTCATGAAAGAAACAAAACTGATAATTATTCCAGATAATAGAGCTAAAATAAAATTACCATTTAATTCCTTCCAAAAAGCTTTAATTCCTTTATTAAAAAGTGTTTTAAATAGTGAGATATTAACGTTACTAATAGTATTAATTAACTCTTCATAAATACCAGAAATAAATGCAATAGTTCCACCAGAAACTCCTGGAACTGCATCTGCAGCTCCCATTGCTAATCCTTTAAAAGAAATGATTAAATAATCTTTAAGACGTCTATGCATATTTGATTTTTAAGCTAAAACCAAAGGTATACATTTTAATTAAACGTTTACTTATAGATTTGTTTTTAGTAAGTTTTTAACAAGTATTTTATTAGCTACTTCAGGGAAAAGTTCTTCAATGATAAATGAATATTCTTCGTTATGTTTGATGCCGTTTTTTAGATGAAAAGTACCTTTGTCATTTTCATTTAAGCAAAAGTATAAACCTGCTAAACGATATTCTAATTCAGCATTTTCTGGGTAGAATTCTACAGCTTGTTCAAAATTATAAATCGCAGCTTCAGGTTCACCAAGTTTAATTAATAAATCGCCACGAGATAACCAAGTGTTTAATTCATAATTACCCAATTCTAATGTTTTTTTGAAACCACGTTCAGCTTCCTCATAAAAATTAAGTCTTTGATTAATTTGAGAATATAATTTCCAATAAGTTACATTTTCTGAATCAATGTTAATGGCTTTATTTATAAAGTATAATGCTTTTTGGTAATCTCCTTTTCTATTATGAAACTTTGTAATAGCTATCCAGCCTTTATCTAATAAAGGGTCTTCATGAACAGTTCTATCAAAAAATTGAAGCGCTAAATCATCCCTTTTTAATTTTTCGTGGCAATTACCAATACGCAATAAAGCAAATGATGTTGGATCATCTAATGTTAAGGTAATTGTATAGTTTTCAATGGCATCTTCGAATCTTTTTAATTTTTCTAAAACTTTACCACGCTCAAGATAGGCGCCAACAAAAGTATCATCTGAAATAATAGCAAAGTCAAATGATGTTAAAGCTTTTTTGTAATCTTTTAAAGAAAAATATTGTTTACCTAATTGATGCCATGCGACTTCACAATATGGGTTTTTATCTAAAAACATATTTAAATACGAAATAGCCTCTTCATATTGATTTAGAAACTCAAAGCAATAAATAATATTATAAAGTGCAGAATAATCGTCCAAATCAGATTCTAAGCACTTCATAAAATACATTTTAGCATCTTCAAATTGATCTAGAAAGAGGTATTCCATACCAATTAAAGAGTATAAATCTACAACATCATCAGTAAGCTTTAATGCTTTTTTTAAAATATCAATAGCTTGGTAATGGTCATCTTTTTTAGAAAAAATATTAGCCTTTTGAATGTAAATTTCTTCATTCATTGGGTCTAATGTGTACAATTCATTTAGTAATTCGTCGGCCTCAATAAGTTTATCTTCAAAAACATAAACTTCTACTCTAAAAAGTCTTAAGTTAATAGAAGTTGGGTGTTGGTCTAAACCTAGTTTTATAGCTTTTTTTGCTAAGGCAATTTTACCTTGGTTTAAATAGTGATGAATGATGTTTTCAAATTCCTCTGAATCAAAGAATAAAACGTGATTAGTTTTCAACATTGATTCAAACTTTGTGAGAGACAGGTCTTGGTTGTCGTTATGACTAAACTCCATAGGCAAATTTGTAAGATTCTAGCTGATTAAATTTAAGCTTCTATTCTTCTTATTGTTAATTTTTGATTAAATGTTTTTAACAAAGTAATGAACATTTGCATTATTTGTAAATATTTTTTACTTATTAATTATTGATTATCAGTAGTTTATATGTTTTTTATTGTTGTTGTATTTCGTCTAACAAATCTATGATTATTTCACATCCTTTAATGATTTCATCATTTGAAATGGTTAAAGGTGGTGTAATTCTTACTGCTTTGGGCTCAAAAAGTAGCCAAAAAAGTATTAAACCAGCTTCTTGACATTTCAAAATTAATGAGTTTGCTGTATCAGAAGAAGGTGTAATTATGGCTAGCATGAGTCCTTTTCCTCGAATTTCTGTAATTAAAGGATGCACTAAAAGTTTTCTGAAAAGTTGTTCTTTTTCAAGTGCTTCTTGCATTAAATTGCTTTCAGTTACTTCTTTTAAAGTGGCTAAAGCAGAAGCAGCAATTACAGGATGTCCTCCAAAGGTAGTAATGTGTCCTAGTTTAGGATTATCTTGAAGTAAATCCATTAATTTACTTGATGCCGTGAAAGCACCAATAGGCATTCCGCCACCAAGTCCTTTGCCTGTTACTAAAATATCTGGTATACAATTGTAGTTTTCAAAACCAAAAAGTTTTCCTGTTCGCCCAATTCCCGGTTGAATTTCATCTAAAATAAAAAGCGCACCAACTTCATTGCAACGTTTTTGGACTTTTTGTAAGTAATTATTTGATGGTACAATAAAGCCTGCACCACCTTGTATAGTTTCTAAAATAACACAAGCTGTCTTTTTTGTAATATGTTTTAAATCACTTTCATTATTAAAAGAAATAAATTTTACATTTGGTAAAAGTGGTCTAAAAGCTTGTTTGCGTTCTTCAAAACCCATAATACTCATAGAGCCCATAGTGTTTCCATGGTATGCTTTATTTGCTGAAATAACCTCACTGCGTCCAGTAGCACGTTTAGCTAATTTTAATGCACCTTCAATAGCTTCAGTTCCAGAGTTGACTAAGTAAGTCTTTTCTAATGATGAAGGTAAGTTTTTAGCTAATAATTTAGTGAGTTCTACGGCTGGTTTTTGAATATATTCTCCATAAACCATAACATGCATGTACTTATCTAATTGCTTTTTAATTGCGCTTATAACTTTTGGGTGATTATGACCAAGAGGTGTTGCAGAAATGCCAGCAACAAAATCTAAGTAGGCTTTGTTATTAGAGTCATATATATATGAACCATTAGCATAAGAAATTTCCATAGCTAATGGATGTGGTGTTGTTTGTGCTTGATATTTGAGGAAATCTGAGTTCATTTCAAAATTTAATTTTCTGGAACTTCAATTAATTCTGCTCCCCAAATATAGAAGTTGTCCTCCGATTGTATATTAAAAATTGCAACTTTTAGCCTATTTCCATCTTCTTCTTTTTTACAATTAATATAATAGTTTTTCCACATTGAAGTAAGTTTGATTTCAGAAAATTCATATGTTGAATGACCTATGTGCTCTTGTAATCCTATTTTTATTATTCCACTTCCCTTTAACCATATAGAAAACTTGAAGTTCCCTTTTATATTTGGAACATGTTGGTATATATAACCATTTTTTTCTCCATTGCCGATAATATTATCAGCTGTTTGTTTTTTATTTGGAGATAATGTTACATTAGATTTTATTGTAATATTACTTTTTAACCAATTAATTGAGTTGAAATCTTCATTAGATTTTAATAAATTTCTTTGAATTTTATTTTTTTGAGAAGTATTTCTTAATAATTTATTTTGTTTAATTGATTCTAAACGCTCCATCATCTCGTCATCAAAAAAAGCTTCTTGAGGAACATAATCTTCCAATCCTTTTATAGTAGGTAACTCAAATGGTGGGTCATCTTTAAATAAATCTTCAACACTTAAAGGACGTTCTTCCTCACGCCAATCAAAACCTTTTAAAATTTTCTCCTTTTCAGGGTATTTAGATTCAGGATACAAATCACCATCAACTTGATTAAATCGTGTGTATTCTTCAATATCACCATCAGCGAATAACATAGAAATACTTCCTGATTTTGCTTTATCTATACCAATTAATTCTTGTTTATCATTTCTAGTGTAAAAAATAGATTCAGCGTTTTTTATTATGTTTACTTGACGTAATTGATTTTCTTCATTAAATAAACCAACCAATCTCATGCCGTAAATTTGATTGTATCCCTTTTCACTTATGGTGTCTTTACTAATTATAAATGCATTGTTAAAAACAAGTAAAGAATCTATTTTTTCCGTTTCTGTATTTGATATTAAATGAATAGTATCTCCTGTCATTTGGTTTTCAAAATTCCACATGATTGGTTTTCGTTTAGTTGAAAATTTATCACCAGGTGAAAAGCGAGGGATATTTATCAATTTAGTGATACCCGTTTTTTGATTGGAATGAATAGAATCTGCTTTTCCGCTAATATCAGATTTAAATATCTTAGCATTGTAATACGCATTTATAATACGGTTATCAGGTTTCCCTGTAACCATTATTTTATCGGCGTGTATATAAATCGAATCATTTTCTTGTATAGTTATAGCTAAAGCTCGTTTAGTTATAAAAACAGAATCTTTTTCTTTAAAAACCTCGGCATAATGTCCTTTTATAATGCTGTTGTTTATTGTATCTGTAACTTTAATATTATTAGTTGCAGACGCGAAGCTCGTGTTGTTGTCAAAGTAAAGACTATCTCCTTCTATAATTCGATTATCGTAATTAATTTTTGCTTTTTTTAGCGCATATCCAACTTTTTTTTCAGTATCATAAAATCCTTTTTCACAATAAGTTTTACTTTCTGGTGTAGTTATAGTTGAAGGTCCAAATAAATAGGCATAACCAGTATCAGAATAAAAGTCGAAGAAATTGGAATTTATTGTTGTACTGTCGTTTACCAATACAACATCTTCAACAAACTGATATTTTTTAATATCCATATAGTATCTACCAATTTTGCTAGTAATGGTTCCTGATGAATCTTTTACAACCGTGCCACCATTTTTGTAAAAAGATTGTTGCTTTAAACGATCAAAATATAAAGTATCTGAAGATATTGTAGAATTAGGGTCTTTTAAAACTACATCTCCACTCGCAAAAGCTAATTCGGTTATACCACTATATTCAATATACTTTGAAGTCATATTTATAGTGTCACCTTGAATTAATTTCACATTGCCATAAGCTTCTATGAAATTCTCCTTTCCATAATGAATAGCTTTGTCACACCACATATTTGTCCCTTGATGACTTATTTGTACTTGCTGAGAATCATCACGTGTTAGAATTTTTGCTCCAGGATAATTTTCTTCATCTATGGTTAGTTTACCAGCATATTCAATTTCAATTTTCTTTTTTGTTTGAGCTTGAATATTAATGGTTGAAACAAAACCTAATAAAAGTATAAAAAGTAAAATTTGCAGTTTGTTCAAAATGTAAATAGTTTGTCGCAAAAATAACGATTAATCTTATGTTTAAGTATATTGAAACAAAAAACGCTCCAAAAAAAATTGAAGCGTTTTAAGGATAAATATTTTGATGTGTTTATTATGCTAATTGTTGTCTGAAAATAGTCTGTTTTCTATCAGGACCAACTGAAACAATTGTAATTGGAATTTCTAATTCTTTTTCTAAAAATTCTATATAGTCATTTAATTCTTTTGGCATTTGAAAACCTTCAGACATTTGTGTTAAATCTTCTTTCCAACCAGCAACTTCTGTATAAATAGGTTGTACGTTTTCTGGCTCAATATTATATGGCAAATGAGAAATAGTTTCACCTTTATATTTGTAAGATGTACATACTTTTAAAGTTTTGAAACCAGAAAGTACATCCCCTTTCATCATCATTAATTGTGTAACGCCATTAACTTGACAAGCATATTTTAAAGCTACTAAATCTAACCAACCGCAACGTCTAGCCCTACCTGTAGTAGCTCCAAATTCATTACCTACACGTCCCATAGTTTCACCATCTTCATCAAATAATTCGGTAGGGAAAGGTCCAGAACCAACACGTGTTGTATAAGCCTTGAATATTCCAAATACCTCACCAATTTGATTAGGAGCAACACCTAAACCTGTGCAAGCTCCTGCAGCAGTGGTGTTACTTGAAGTTACAAAAGGATATGTTCCAAAATCGATATCTAAAAGAGAACCTTGAGCACCTTCTGCAAGAATAGTTTTTCCAGATTTTTGAGCTTGATAAATATATTCCTCAGAATCTATAAATTTTAATGATTTTAATACTTCAATGGCTTTAAAAAATTCAGCCTCTAATTCTGATAAATCATATTCAATTTCAGCGTTATAAAAAGCAATCATAGACTCATGTTTGTCTGCTAATGCTCTATATTTTTCTTTCCAGTCACTTAGTTCTAAATCACCTACACGAATACCATTTCTGCCAGTTTTGTCCATGTAAGTTGGACCAATTCCTTTTAAAGTAGAGCCTATTTTAGCCTTACCTTTAGAAGCTTCACTAGCTGCATCAAGTAACCTGTGAGTTGGTAATATAATGTGTGCTTTACGAGAAATAAGTAATGATTTTCTGTAATCTACACCTTGTTCTTCAAGTTTATCTAATTCTCCTTTGAAAATAACTGGATCTATAACTACACCATTTCCAACAAGATTTGTAGCATCATCATGAAAAATACCTGATGGAATTGTGTGTAATACATGTTTACGTCCGTTAAAAACCAAAGTGTGTCCTGCGTTAGGACCGCCTTGAAAACGTGCTATAATATTGTAGTTTGATGTAAGTACGTCAACAATTTTTCCTTTGCCTTCGTCTCCCCATTGTAATCCTAGTAGTAAATCTACTGCCATTGTAAAAATTAGTTTTTTGTGGTTGATTTTCTATTTCCGTAAAAATAGAGCGAGTGGTTATTAATTTCAATATCGAATACTTCTTCGATTGTTTTTTTAATAGACTGAATTCTAGGGTCACAAAACTCAATAACTTCACCTGTATCGGTAAGTATTACATGATCGTGCTGTCTATCAAAATATGATTTTTCGTATTGTGCTTGGTGATTTTGCCCAAATTGGTGTTTTCTTACTAAACCACACTCTAAAAGTAGCTCTATGGTATTGTAAAGTGTAGCACGAGATACTCTATATTTTTTGTTTTTCATATTAAGATATAGAGATTCTATATCAAAATGCTCGTTATTGTTGTAAATTTCTTGTAGTATAGCGTAACGTTCGGGGGTTTTTCTGTGCCCTTTGTTTTCTAAAAAGTTAGTAAATACACTTTTTACTATTTCTTGATTTTTTGTATCTGCTTTAGCATCCATAATTTCGTCGCAAATTTACACTTTTTTTACACTCTAGTAACTTTATCTATACCATTAATTTTTTTAAGTTTCTCTAAAAGCTTTTTTATAATGGTATTATTTTTTACTACTACATTTATTTTTCCAGAAAATAAGCCGTCATTACTTTGAAAACTAATGCTTTTCATATTAACATGCATGTTTTCTGAAATTATAGTTGTTATGTCATTTACCAATCCTATATGATCAATACCCGTAATTAGAATTTTCACTAAAAACTCTTGTTGTGTAGAATCTATCCATTTTGCAATCATGATTCTGTAAGCATAATTAGATTGTAGACTTACTGCATTTGGGCAATTATATTTATGAACTTTTAATCCTTCATTAACGGTTAAAAAACCAAAAACATTATCTCCTGGTATGGGATTACAACAATTGGATAATTTATAATCAAGTTTTTCTTCTTCTTTTCCAAAAACAAGAGAATCGAATTTTACTGTAACTTCATCTTTTTCTAACTCTTCCTTTTTAATAGGTGCTTTTCTAGAGATTTTACTTTTAATATAACTCATAAAAGCGTTGCTTCTTGACGAAGCGTAGCTTTTAAGCATTGTATTGTCTATAGAACCAACACCAATTCTATAAAATAAATCTAAACTTGTTTTTAATTTAAAAAACCGAACCATTTCGTTAATTGATTCTTCGTCTAAGTTTATTTTAAGTTGTTTTAATTTTCTACGTAAAATTTCTTTACCATCTTCACCAACACGTTTTTTATCTTCTTTTAATGCAGATTTTATTTTACTTCTAGACCTAGCAGTAGTGGCATAATCTAACCAGTTTGCATTAGGCTTAGCATTTTCTGAGGTTAATATATCTACTTGGTCACCACTTTTTAATTTATGACTTAGTGTTACTAGT
Source organism: Flaviramulus basaltis (assembly GCF_900114265.1). Lineage (GTDB taxonomy): Bacteria > Bacteroidota > Bacteroidia > Flavobacteriales > Flavobacteriaceae > Flaviramulus > Flaviramulus basaltis. The sequence goes on along the minus strand of NZ_FPKV01000002.1, from coordinate 581,322 downwards.
TTCCCGTTTACTTTAGCACCACGTGTTTTCATACCTACTTCAGTATGAACATTAAAAGCAAAATCTAGTGCAGTAGCTCCTTTAGGGAGTGATTTTAATTCTCCTGTTGGGGTGAAAACAAATATTTCTTTAGAGTATAAATTAAGTTTGAACTGTTCTACAAAATCTACAGCATTTGTTTCTGGGTTTTCAAGAGCTTCTTGAAGACGATTAATCCAACTTTCTAAATTATCTTCTTTTTCACTGCCTTCTTTGTATTTATAATGTGCAGCATAACCTTTTTCTGCAATTTCATTCATGCGGTTACTGCGTATTTGTACTTCAACCCAACGCCCTTTTGGTCCCATGACAGTAATATGTAAAGCTTCATAACCAGTGCCTTTAGGTGATGAAATCCAGTCACGAAGTCTAATAGGGTTGGGTCTAAAATGATCTGTAACAATGGAATAAATTTTCCATGCTAAAAATTTTTCGGTTTTGGGATCTGCATCACATTGATATATAATACGTATGGCAAATTTATCGTAAACTTCATCAAAGGGAACACCTTGGTTTAGCATTTTTCGGCGAATAGAAAAAATGGATTTTGGACGTCCTTTTATAGTATAATCAAGATTTTCTTTATCTAAAGAGTTTTGTATAACTTCACTAAACTGGCTAATATAAAGATCTTGTTCTTCCTTGCTTTCCTTTATTTTACTTAAAATATCATTATAAACATCTGGTTCGGTATATTTTAATCCTAAATCTTCAAGTTCGGTTTTAATATTATAAAGCCCAATTCTATGAGCTAAAGGAGCGTAAATATAGAGTGTTTCTGATGCGATTTTAATTTGTTTATCGGCACGCATAGAATCCATAGTTTGCATATTATGGAGCCTGTCTGCGATTTTAATAATGATAACCCTGACATCATCATTTAGGGTTAATAACATTTTACGAAAATTCTCTGCTTGTAAAGACACATCCATGTCTTTTTCTTTGCTTAAAGAAGAAATTTTTGTTAGTCCATCAACAATTGTAGCAACAGTTTTACCAAATTCTTTTTCAATATCCTCAATTTCATAATCTGGGCTATCTTCAACAACATCATGTAGAAGCGCAGAAGCAATAGATGTAGCATCCAAGCCAATTTCTTGAGCTACTATTTTTGCAACAGCAATGGGGTGAAAAATATAGGCTTCGCCAGATTTTCTACGTTGATTTTTATGACCATCTAAAGCAACTTCAAAAGCTCTACGAATAAGCTTTTTATCATCATCAGTAAGTGTTGTGTAACTAACTTTTAGTAATTCTTTGTAGGCTTTGGTAATGGCTGCATTTTCTTTTTCTATGGCTTCCTCTGTCATAAATTAAAAGTAAGATAATCTATATTAATAACCAACATGTAATATGGTTTTTATAGCTAATTTTTAAAGTTTTACGAATTTAAAAAACTAATGAGTTTTGAAATGGCTTTTCCTCGATGCCCAATGCTATTTTTTAATTTTAAATCCATTTCTGCAAAAGTATTGTTGTAATCTTTGGGTTTAAAAATAGGGTCGTAACCAAAACCTTTTTCACCATATTTTTCTTTAGTAATTTCACCTTCACAAATACCTGTAAAAGTTTTAATTTCATTATTTAAATGTAAAGCTACAACGGTTTTAAATTGTGCTTTTCTATTAGTTTTATTATTTAATTTTTTTAATAATTTGTTCATGTTATCTTTAGCATCTCTTTGTAGACCAGCATATCTAGCAGAATAGACTCCTGGAGCGCCGTTTAGAATATCAACTTCTAAACCCGTATCATCTGCAAAACAATCATAACCATATTTGGTTTTAATATATTCAGCTTTTTGAATAGCATTACCTTCAATAGTGTTTTGGGTTTCAGGAACATCTTCAATACAACCAATATCTTTTAAACTTAATAGTTTTATGTGTTTGGGGATTAAAGCTTGTACTTCTTTGATTTTATTAGGGTTGTTAGTAGCGAAAACGAGTTGCATGATTTATTCTATTTTGGAATTCAAAAATACTACTGTATTCAATTTAAAAAAACAAATATTTTTTTTTTAAATTTATTTTTATAGATATTTGTTTGCCCGAATCAGAATTACTCTCTCTCACTTAATATGCTTTAGGCTTATTTTCAATGATATATATGATGCTTTGAAAATTTATAGTGTCTTAATTTTTAAAAATAAAGTACTTAGGACAATGAATAAATTTGTTTCAAATTAAGCAGTTTCAATTTGTATGGGTAACAATAGAAAAGCCTTTTAATGAAAAAACTAGAAAAGACAATTAAAAAAAGATACTATTTTTTCATGCTTACAATTGGAATAATAATTGTTTCAGGTGTAATAGTTATAGATAATAGTATTAATTCACAGAATGATGATGCACATATTTTAAATATATCAGGTAAACAGCGTTATTTAAGTCAGGGTATTGATAATCAGATTTTTATTATCGATCGTAATAAAAATAAACTATCTATTAGTGATGATTTAAATAAACTAAAAGGACTAACTAATGAATTTGAGTTATCAAAACGGTATTTGTTTACTAATAATTTAAAAAATGGGAAAAATAAAATTATTGATTCATTATTCAAAGTTTTAGAGCCCTTTCACAATAAAATAGTAAATTCTAGTAGAGCAATTCTTAATAATCCGGAGGAAGGAGTAATAAAAAAATCATTAGAAACTATTTCAGAAGCTAAAAATCCTTTTCTAATAACTATGGAAATTATAGTTAATACTTATGAAAAGGAAGCTGGTATAAAACAAAGAAAATTAAAAAATACAATATTATTTCTTGCAATTATTTCAGCTATTATATTAATTGGCGAGTTCCTGTTTGTTTTAATGCCTGCCTTTAAACAGTTGTTTCAAAAAAACGAAAAAATATTAGAGGCTAATAATGAATTATCCTTATCTCAAAATAAAATAAAAGCAAATATGTTAGAGTTAACAAAACTCAAAACAGATTTAGAAATTAAAGAGGCATATAACAAAATTTTTATTGAACAGGCACCAACAGCAATTGCAATGCTTGATAATAATATGTGTTATATGGCTGTTTCTCAAAGGTGGATAACAGATTATAAAATGGAAGGAAGAGAAATCATAGGAAGTTCTCATTATGATCTTTTTCCAGAAATAGGTAACGAATGGAAAGAAAACCATAAAAAGTGTCTTAATGGAGCTATTGATGTATGTGACGAAGCGCTTTTTCCTCGAGCAGATGGTTCTATTCAATGGATTTTTTGGGATGTACGTCCATGGTATATTTCTGAAGGTAATATAGGAGGTTTGATAATGTATACAGGCGATATTACTCATATAAAAGAAAAAGATCAAGAAAAGGCAAGGATAGAGAAAATTTTAGAAAGTACAAACAAAGTAGCAAGAATAGGAACTTGGGAATTAGATTTAGCTACAGATAAGTATACTTTAAGTAACATTACTTGTGAAATATTGAAAGTGCCTGAAGGTTTTGAGGCCTATAGTAAAGAAAGTTTATATTTTTATAAAGAAGGAAAAAGTAGAAATAAAATTATTAAATCAATTAAAGATTTAATAGAAGCAGGAACCTCTTTCGATATAGAATTAGAAATGATTACTTTAGAAGGTGATACTGTATGGGTTCGTAAAATAGGTCAGGCAGAGTACAATGAAGGTAAATGTGAAAGATTATTTGGTATATTTCAAGATATAACTTCCATAAAAAAAGCAGAACAGGAATTATATAAAGTAAATGCAGATTTAAAAGCCATATTCAATTCTGGGCCTATAGCAATCGTATCTACAGATAATAATGGGATAATTAAACATTTTAATCATGGTGCAGAGCTTTTATTAGGTTATTCTGCTTCAGAAATGGTAGGTTTAAAAGAGCCAGAAATTTATCATAGTGAAGAAGAGTTAGTTAATTTTAAAGATGACATTGCTAAAAAATATGGGAAAGATCCAAACGGATTTAATCCTTATTTGGAATTAGCCCAACATGATGAATACGATACACGAGAATGGACTTATAGCAGAAAAAATGGCTCTACATTTCCAGTTCAGTTGACATTAACTGCAATTAAAAATGATTTAGGTGACAAAATTGGATTTTTAGGAGTGTCTTATGATATTTCAGAAACAAAAAAGAATAGAGATGAACTTTTAAGAAAAAATCAACTATTAAATTTTGCTGAAGATATTACCATGATGGGACATTGGCAATGGGATACTGTTGCCGATAAAGTTATTTGGTCTAATAATTTATATAAAATTTTTGAACTTGATGAGGAAACTATTAACTTAAAATTTAATAGTTATTTTGATTTTGTTCATCCTGATGATAAACAAATTGTAACAGATTATTTTGAAAGAGCAGCAAATGATAAAAAGTTTCATCGATTTACACACCGTATTATAACTACAACTGGTAAAATAAAAACTGTTCAATTATTAGGAGAAGTTTTTACTAATGCTAAAGGTGAGGTTATAGAAATGATTGGTACAGGTCAAGATATTACTCAGCAAAAGATGGCGGAAAATAAATTTAGAGGCCTGTTAGAGTCAGCACCAGATGCAATGGTAATAGTTGATGGTAAAGGAAAAATACAGCTTATTAATAAACAAGCAGAAAAATTATTTGGATATTCAGCTAAAGAATTGCTTGAAAAGCCTGTAGAGATACTAATTCCAGAAAGATTCACAAGCAATCATAAGTATATGGCATTTCGTGATAATTTTTTATCTAATCCAGAAACAAGAGGAATGGGTCATGGGAAATTATTATTTGGAATAAATAAAAGTGGCAAAGAAATACCTACACAAATAAGTTTAAGTCCTTTGCAAACCGAAGAAGGATTATTAGTCTCTGCAGCAATACGTGATATTACTGAGCAAAAATTGGCAGAGCGTAAAATAATTGAGGCTAAAGAAAGGTTGGAAGTGTTAGCAAATAAATTAACAAACCAAAACACTCAACTGGCAGATTTTGCTCATATTACGTCTCATAATTTACGAGCCCCAGTAAGTAATCTTAATTCACTTTTAGATTTATATAATGTATCAGAAAGTGAAGAAGATAAAGTCATATTATTCGAGAAATTTGAAAAAGTTATTCATCATCTTACAGCTACATTAAATACTTTGGTTGAAGCCATAAAAACAAAAAAAGATGGCTCTCAAATTGAAGATGTTTCTTTTGATGAAACTCTAGATAAAACAAAAGAAATACTTGCAGCAAAAATTATTAAAACAGGAGCTATTATAACAAACGATTTCTCTAAAGTCAATAAAATTTCTTATAATAAAATTTATTTAGAAAGTATTTTTTTAAATTTATTGGAAAATGCTATAAAATATAGATCTGAAGAAAGAGTTCCTGAAATATTTATTGAATCTGAAATTGAAGATGGAAAAATAAAAATAAAATTTCAGGATAATGGTATGGGGATTGATTTAGAACGGCATGGACATAAATTATTTGGATTGAATAAAGTTTTTCATAGACACCCGGAAGCTAAAGGTGTAGGATTATTTATGGCTAAAGTGCAAATTGAAACAATGGGAGGTGCAATATCTGCATCTAGTGAAGTAAACAAAGGCACAATATTTAATATAAATTTTAATTAATAAAATAGTATGAGGAACCCTTTTAATATTTGTATTGTTGATGACGATGAGATTTACCAATTTACGGTAATAAAAACAATAGAGTCTCTTAAATTAGAAAAGAAAATACTTGTTTTTTCAGATGGAGAAGAAGCATTCAGTTTTATGTTGGACAATATTAAGAAAGAGCATGAACTTCCAGACATTATTTTATTAGATATTAATATGCCAATTATGGATGGATTTCAGTTTATGGACGAATATGTAAAAATAAAACCTAATTTAGATAAGAAAATAGTAATATATATGGTTTCCTCATCTGTAGATCCTATAGATATTCAAAGGGCAAAAAATATTTTTGATGTTTCCGATTATATCATAAAACCTATAAATCCTGGAGAATTAAAAACGATTATCCAAGAATTGCACGAGAATGTAAGATAATGAGTTTTAATCTTACTTTGCTTTTTGAATAGTATTATTTCAATAGTGTTTTTTTGTTCAAAGAATATTTCTAAAGTAAATAAAGTCATTTAAACTTAATAAGTTTATTGATGTTATTTGCAACAAAAGAGAGTTGTTTTTTTGAAAATTCAAATATTCAAAAATCATTATTTATATAATAAAAAAACATAACATTTATTATCATTTTATGATTTTAATCACCTTAAAATTGTCAAAAAACCTGTATATTTAGAATATATAAATATTAAAAATGAACGAATATGACAGTAAACATTCAGTATGTAGATGTAGATGTAAGTGAAACACTTTCAGCTTTTACAAAGGAGAAATTAGAAAAGTTATTTAACAGATATGAGTTTTTAATAAATGCGGTGGTATATTTTAAGCAGGATGAGAATCATCATGAAGCCGGTAAAATTTGTAATATAGAATTAAGTTTACCAGGTCCTAGAATTTTTGCTACTTCTAACGAGCGTAATTTTGAAGTATCGGTTAGAGAAACTATAAGCGATTTAGAACGCCAACTTAAAAAACGCAAACAAGTATATAAAACCTATTAACGATGGTGATAGGGTTCGTTTTTTAAAATAGTGAATCCTCTATAAAGTTGTTCGATAAAAAATAAGCGAATCATTTGATGGGAAAATGTCATTTTAGATAGTGCTATTTTCCCATTTGCTTTTTTATAAATTTCTTCAGAAAAACCATAAGGGCCACCAATAACAAAAACCAATTGTTTTATACCTGTATTCATGTGCTTTTGCAAGTAGGATGAAAACCCAACAGAATGTAATTGTTTTCCATTTTCATCTAATAAAATTAAAACATCAGTATTGTTTAATTTACTTAAAATAAGTTCTCCTTCCTTCTCTTTTTGTTGAAATTCACTTAAATTTTTAGAATTTTTAATATCAGGAATAATCTCTAAAATAAATTTAATGTAAAAACCTAAACGCTTTTTATAATCATCAATTAATGATATAAGTTGTTTATTATCAGTTTTCCCAATGGCAATAAGCTTAATAGTCATAAAAGCAAAATTACTATTTAGTATTTATGAATAATGTATTTAAATAACAAAAAATCAAAAAAATCATAAATGTAAAATTTAATATAGCAAATCAATTTCCTATTTTTGTTCAAAACTAACTAACAATACAATATGATTACACAGGAACAGTTCGATACAGAAGTGAAAATGATAATTGCCAATGCTATAAGAGAAGATGTTGGAGATGGTGACCATAGTTCGTTAGCTTGTATCCCTGAAAATGCGAGAGGAAAGGCAAAGCTTTTAGTTAAAGATAAAGGTGTTATTGGAGGCGTTAATTTTGCTAAAAAAGTTTTTGCTTACGTTGATAAAAATTTAAAGTTAGATGTAAGAATTGAAGATGGAGCTGAAGTTTCTTATGGAGATATAGTCATGTATGTTGAAGGACCATCGCAATCTATTTTAAAAGCAGAGCGAACCGTTTTAAATGCTATGCAACGTATGAGTGCTATTGCAACAAAGACTAGAATGTTTGTTGATTTACTTGAAGGGACTAAAACTAAAATTTTAGATACACGTAAAACTACTCCAGGGATTCGAGTTTTAGAAAAATGGGCTGTTAAAATTGGAGGTGGAGAAAATCATAGATTTGCTTTGTATGATATGATTATGCTTAAAGATAACCATATTGATTTTGCTGGAGGTATTACTAAAGCCATAGAAATGACCAAGGAATACTTAAAAGATACAGGTAGGAATTTAGACATAATGGTTGAAGCTAGAAATTTAATAGAAGTTGAAGAGATTTTGAAGAGTGACGGGATATTCAGAATTTTATTAGATAACTTTGATTATGAAGATACTAGAAAAGCAGTGAAGTTAATTGGTAATAAATGTTTAACCGAATCTTCTGGTAATATTAATGAAGCTACCATTAGGTATTATGCTGAATGTGGTGTAAATTATATTTCATCTGGCTCTTTAACACACTCGGTTCATAACATGGATTTAAGCTTGAAAGCTGTAAAATAAATTTTTTAAGTTTATAACTATGAATTGTTAATTAGTAATTCAAGCATAAGTCAATCTTAAATTTAATATCTTGTTATAAATTAAAAGTATAAATGACAAAACCTATTGAAGACAAGTTAGAAAAAATTCCAATAATTAATGTCTTTGTAAGGGTTTTTAAGCAAATAAAATTACCAGGACTTGAGGGTTTATCGTTTTACGATTTATTAGAACTTTATATTACAGGAATTGTAAAAGGTGCATTAACTACAAGAGCTAGTGCTATTGCTTTTAGTTTTTTCACAGCCTTGTTTCCTTTTCTTTTATTCGTTTTAATAATTATTCCTTATGTACCAATAGATGATTTTAAAATTGAATTTCAACAATTTTTAGAATCTTTTTTACCTCCAACAACGTCAGATTTCTTCTTTGAAAATATTTTTGAAAATATAGATCAAACCCAAAGAGGAGGGTTAATATCTTCTGTTTTTGTTCTATCACTATTATTAATGGCTAATGGCGTAAATGCTGTGTTTTCTGGTTTTGAAAATTCTTATCACGAACAGCTTACCCGAAATGTATTTAGACAATATTTATATGCTTTAGGTATAGCATTAATTTTAGCGTTTTTACTTATTATTACAATTGCTGTTTTAGGATATTTTCAAATTTTTGTTGTACAAGAATTATTAGATGCTCTAAAAAATAGAGGTTATCAAGTAGACAATAGTAGTGTCTTTTGGACAGATATTGTTAAGTACACCTTTTTTATTTTTATGGTATATATAGCAACTGCAACTTTGTATTATTTTGGCACAAAAGAAGGAAAACATTCTAAGTTTTTCTCAGTAGGAGCATTATTTACAACACTACTAATTATACTCACTTCATTTTTATTTGGCATTTATATTGAAAATTTCAGTCAGTATAATAAGCTTTATGGTTCTATTGGGGCATTATTAATTCTATTATTTTATTTATGGATGAATGCCAACATATTATTATTGGGTTATGAGTTAAATGCATCAATTCAGTTTTTAAGAAAATTTCCTAAAGGGGATAATTAGTTTTAAAGCAAACCTATTTACCTTTGAGTATGCCAAATTTTATAGACGTAATCATTCCTGTTCCATTACAAAAGCTATTTACATATAGTATAACAATAGCGGAATCAGATTTTTTAAAACCAGGTATGCGAGTTTCAGTTCCTTTCGGGAAATCTAAAATTTACACTGGTATAGTTTGTAAAGTTCATAATACAGCACCAACTGCTTATGAAGCCAAAGATATTCATCAAATTTTAGATGATTCACCTATTGTAAATGAAATGCAATTACAGCTATGGCAATGGATATCCAAATATTACATGTGTACCTTGGGAGATGTTATGCGGGCTGCTCTACCAAGTGCTTTTATTTTAGAAAGTGAAACGGTTATTACAAAAAATACGGCTAAAATTATTGACGAATCTATTTTAAAAGATGATGAGTTTTTAGTTTACGAAGCATTGCATCATCAATCCTCTTTAAAAATTCATGACATTTCGAATATTCTTGATAAAAAGAATGTGCTTCCTGTAATTAAAAGATTAATTGAAAAGGAAGCTGTTTCTGTTGAAGAAGAAGTTTATGAAAAATATAAGCCCAAATTAGTTCGATATGTGAAATTGCATACAAACTATTCATCTGAAACTGCGCTAAAAAATTTATTAGAAGAATTAGGCAGAGCGCATAAGCAAAAAGAAGTCGTTCTTACTTTATTTTCAATTTCAGCTAAAACAAAAAAGCCTGTAAAAGTTTCAGATTTAGCAAATGAAAGTGATGCATCATCAGCAATTATCAAGACATTAATTGATAAAGGCATTCTTGAAGAATATCATATTCAAACAGATCGTGTACAATATTCTGGTGATGAGAATGAGGATTCAAAACAACTCAATGATTATCAAAAAACAGCACTAATTGAAATAAAAGCGTCTTTTGAAACACATCAAGTTACGTTGCTTCACGGTGTAACATCATCAGGGAAAACAGAAGTCTATGTTAAGCTTATTGAAGAGGCACTAAATAACAAAAAGCAAGTATTGTATTTGCTTCCTGAGATTGCTTTAACTACACAATTAGTTTCTAGACTTCAAAATTATTTTGGAGAACAAGTCGCCATATTTCATTCTAAATATTCATCTCATGAGCGTGTTGAGGTTTGGAATAATGTTTTAAATAATTCCGCGAAAGCGCAAATAGTATTAGGAGCGCGTTCATCTATATTTTTACCATTTAATAATTTAGGATTAATAATTGTTGATGAAGAGCACGAACAATCTTTTAAACAATTTGATCCTGCACCTCGCTACCATGCAAGAGATACAGCAGTAGTTTTAGCTAATATGCATCAAGCAAAAATACTTTTAGGCTCGGCAACTCCAAGTTTAGAAAGTTATTTTAATGCAAAACAAAATAAGTATGGTTTTGTAGAATTAATGCATCGATATAATGATGTGTTAATGCCAGATGTTGAGTTGGTAGATATAAAAGATAAACTTAAAAAGAAACGCATGAAAGGTCATTTTAGCGATAGACTTATCGAGGAAATGACGGAAACGTTAAAAGATGGACATCAAATAATATTGTTTCAAAATAGGCGCGGATTTTCACCTATTGTAGAATGCAATACTTGCGGACATTCACCACAATGTCCAAATTGCGATGTGAGTTTAACATATCATCAATACAGAAATCAATTAAGATGTCATTATTGCGGATATAATATGGCAATGCAGCAAGATTGTAAGGCTTGTGGAAGCCAAGATTTAGATAATAAAGGTTTTGGAACAGAACAAATTGAAGAAGAAGTTAAAATGCTGTTTCCAGATTATAATGTGGCGCGAATGGATTTAGATACTACACGTGGAAAATATGGTTATGAAAAAATTATTACAGCTTTAGAACAACAGGAAATTGATATTTTGGTAGGAACGCAAATGTTAACTAAAGGTTTAGATTTTAGAAATGTGAAGTTGGTTGGTATAATGAATGCAGACAATATGCTAAACTTTCCAGATTTTAGAGCACATGAGCGTAGTTTTCAACTCATGTTACAAGTATCGGGTAGAGCTGGGCGTACTGAAGAGCGCGGAAAAGTATTGATACAAACGTATAATCCACATCACAACATTTTACAACAAGTATCTACTAATAATTATATAGATATGTTTAATGAACAAATGAACGATAGATATAATTTTAAATATCCTCCCGTTTATAAGCAGATAAAAATAACGTTAAAACATAAAGATTATAATAGAGTAGAAATAGCATCAAATTGGTATGCTAAATCTTTACGTCAAGTTTTTGATACAAATGTTTTAGGGCCAGAAACGCCACCAATTGCAAGAATAAGAAATCAGTTTTATAAAAACATATTAGTAAAAATTCCTAAGCAACAATCCTTATCAAAAACAAAAGAAGCTATTATTAAAATAAATAATAGCTTCTCTAGTGTAAAAGATTTTCGGTCGGTTAAAGTAATATTAAATGTCGATAACTTTTAAATTTAGTTGGTTAAGGTTTTAAATATTATTTAAAGCATCAACTAATTGGGTCTTTTTATTTCTACTTAAAGGAATTTCGTAAGCGCCAACTTCAACATTTTTACTATTAAACCTGTCTATTTTATCTAAATTGACAATGTAAGATTTATGAATTCTTAAAAATTTGCCTTCTGGTAATTCAGCTTCAAAAGATTTCATGGTAGATAATACTACCAAACTGTTTTCTTCTGTAACTAATTTCACATAATCACCAAGGGCTTCAATCCATTTAATATCTTTAATATAAACTTTACGTTTTTTAAGGTTACTTTTTACAAAAATATGTTCACCTTCTTCTTCGTTAAAGTCTAAAGTCAATCTATGTTGCTCTAAAGCTTTTTCTACAGAGACATTAAAACGTTCTCTTGTAATTGGTTTATGTAAGTAATCGGTAGCATCATAATTAAATGCTTTAAAAGCATACTCGGTTTTACCGGTTACAAAAATAATTTGAGGTTTGTTGTTTAATACGTCTAAAAGTTCAAATCCATTAAGCACTGGCATTTCAATGTCTAAAAAGATTAAATCAACTTGATGCGTATTTAATCCGTTTTTAGTTTCTAAAGCACTACTGTACTCTGCTATTAAGTTAAGAGAAGGGTGATTCTCGACTAACTTAACAATAGAGAGACGTTGTATCGCTGAATCGTCTACTACTACACAGTTTAAAGTCATAACATTTTAATTATTTCGGTTAAGATATCGACAATAGTACAAAAAATTCGGGTAAAAACCAAAAATCATCGATGAAACGTGTATTTTAACATAATTTTAACATTTTTTATTCTATTAATTTTATGTTTAATTTAGGGGAGTAATAGTTGTGTAATATACAAATATTTTTTATTTTTGCAGCCAATTTTTAACAATAAAATAGATTTTTATGAATCATTATGAAACTGTTTTCATCTTAAATCCCGTTTTATCTGAAGATCAGATAAAGGAAACAGTAAAGAAATACGAAGATTTTCTTGTTTCTAACGGCGCTAAGATGATAGCTAAAGAAGATTGGGGGCTTAAAAAATTAGCTTACCCAATACAAAACAAGAAAAGTGGTTTTTATCACTTATTTGAGTACACTGTACCTGGTGACATTATTAATACTTTAGAGGTAGAGTTTAGACGTGACGAACGTTTTATGCGTTATTTAACTGTTGCATTAGACAAACATGCCATTTCTTGGGCAGAGAGAAGAAGAGAAAAACTTAAAGTAAAAGCGTAATCATGGCAACATCTATAGAACAACAATCAAAAGGAAAAAAGGATGGTGAAATTAGGTATTTAACACCATTGAATATTGAAACAAACAAAACTAAAAAGTATTGTCGTTTCAAAAAATCAGGAATTAAATACATTGATTATAAGGATCCAGATTTCTTATTAAAGTTTGTAAACGAGCAAGGTAAAATTTTACCAAGACGTTTAACAGGAACATCGTTAAAGTATCAAAGAAAAGTGTCTGTGGCTGTAAAAAGAGCACGTCACTTAGCTTTAATGCCATACGTAGCAGATTTATTAAAATAAAATACCGATAACAATGGAACTTATATTAAAACAAGACGTTGAAAATTTAGGATTTAAAGACGATGTTGTAACAGTTAAGAACGGTTATGGTAGAAATTTTTTAATTCCTCAAAAACAAGCAGTTTTAGCTACAATATCAGCTAAAAAAGTATTGGCAGAGAATTTAAAGCAAAGAGCTTTTAAAGACAAAAAAGTAATTGATGATGCTAATGTAATGGCTGAAGCAATTAAAGGATTAGATATTAAAATTACTGCTAAAGCAACAGAAGGAGCTTCTGCTGGTGATAAATTATTTGGTTCTGTAACTAAAGCAGATTTAGTTGAAGCTTTTGAAAAAGCAGGACACACAATTGATAAAAAGTTTGTGACTATTACAGGTGGAAACATTAAACGTTTAGGACAGTATAACGCTGTTGTACGTTTACACCGTGAAGTAACTTTCGATTTCCCTTTTGAAGTTATTGCACAAGCATAATTAACAAATAGTTAATAAAACTTACAAATTAAATTAAGCCACTCTTTATGAGTGGCTTTTTTTGTACTATTTTTGTTACTTAATGTATTATGTATACATGATATATGTGACTAACTCAAATAATTTATTCAAAATGAAAAAAACAAGCCTTGTAATTTTCTTTGTATTTTTTGGTCTAATAGCTTTTTCACAAGTGACTACATCAAATATTAAAGGAATAATTTTAGATGAAACTTCTGTGCCACTTCCAGGTGCAAATATTGTTGCAATTCATACGCCAACGGGCACAAAATATGGAGCAGCAACAAACATTGACGGTCGATTTAATTTATTAAACTTAAGAGTAGGAGGTCCTTACTCTATCACAATTAGTTTTGTGGGTTATAAAGAGCAATCTTTTAACGATGTGTATTTAACTTTAGGGAAAACACAAAATCTTGATATTAGTTTGACAGAAGATAGCGAAACATTGGAAACCGTTATAATTCAAGGCGGACAAGGTACTGGTACTTTTGGTAGCGATCGTACAGGAGCTGAAACAAGTGTTGGAAGACGAGAATTAACTCGTTTACCAACCATTTCTAGATCTGCAGCAGATTTTACAAGATTAGAGCCTACAGCTAGTGGAAATTCATTTGGAGGTAGAAACGATCAATTTAATAATTTCTCATTAGATGGCGCTATTTTTAATAATCCTTTTGGGTTAGATGCGCCAACTCCAGGAGGTCAAACTGATGCACAACCCATATCGTTAGATGCTATTGATCAAATTTCTGTATCAACAGCACCTTATGATGTTACTCAATCTGGTTTTACAGGAGCTTCTGTAAATGCAGTAACTAAAAGTGGAACAAATGAATTTCACGGTACAGTTTACGGGTTTTATAGAGATGAAACCATGACTGGTAAGAAAATTAAAGGAGAAGATGTTACAAGACCAGACTTAAACCAAACACAATACGGTGTAAGTATTGGCGGACCAATTATTAAAAATAAATTATTCTTTTTCGCTAATTTTGAAAAAGATGAACGTGATGATTTAGGAACTAATGGCTGGACACCAAATACAGGTTCTGGCGCTATTAACGAATCTAGAGTATTAGAAAGCGATTTAATTGCTGTTAGAGATGCATTATTAGCAGTAGGCTATGATCCTGGAGCATACCAAGGTTTTACACATGCATCAGAATCTACTAAAGGAATTTTTAAAATTGACTGGAATATTAACGATAATAATCGTTTAGCAGTTATTTATAATTTCTTAAATGCTTCCAAAGAAAAACCAGCACACCCTACAGCTATTGGTTTTAGAGGACCAAGTGCTTCTACGCTGCAATTCCAGAATTCTGGTTACGAAATTACTAATGAGTTACGTTCAGTTCAAATAGAACTAAATTCTACACTTTCAGAAAACACAACAAATAAATTACAGATAGGTTATTCTCACTTCAATGATTTTAGAACACCATTTTCAACACCAGCTCCTTCTATAAATATATATAAAGATGGTTCTCCATATATTATTGCAGGTCACGAACCGTTTTCAGTTAATAATAAATTAGATCAGAAAGTATTACAATTTTCTGATAATCTTAATTTTTTCAAAGGAGACCACACATATACGGTTGGTTTTTCATTTGAAAAGTTTGAATTTGATAACTCGTTTAACTTAACTAGTTATGGTTTTGATCTTTTTGGAGGAGTAGATATTAATGATTTTGATGCTACTAGTTATGATTTTTCTGGACCACAAAATACTTTTGATACAAATAATGCACTTCCAGAAGGACAAGGTTGGGCTTTTGTTGAAACAAATGTTGGGCAATTGGCTTTTTATGTACAAGACGAATGGAATATTACAGATAAGCTTAAGTTAACTTATGGTGTACGTTTTGATAAACCATTGTTTTTTGATTCTGCTGAAAAAGCACAAAATGTTATTGATCGTGGGTTTGTTTTACCAGATTTTCAATATAACAACCCAAATACAGGACAACCTGTTACAATAGATAATACAAAAATGCCAAGCAACGATTGGTTAATATCACCTAGAATTGGCTTTAACTATGATGTTAATGGAGATGATACGTTCCAACTTCGTGGAGGTTCAGGGTTATTTACTGGCCGTTTTCCATTTGTTTGGTTAGGTAATCAAATTGCAGCTCCAGATGCTTTTTTCTTGCAAGCGGTAGATCCAGATTATAAATACCCACAAGTTTGGCGTACTAATATTGGAGCCGACAAAAAGCTTGAAAGTGGATTAATTTTAACGGCAGATTTATCTTACACTAAAGATATTAACGGACCACATGTTCAACATTGGGGGTTTTTAGATCCAACAGGTACATTACAAGGTGTAGATAATAGAGCCTTTTATACCGATGCAGATCTTTTAAGTTTTGATGGAGCAAAAGGTAATGGGCCATTTGTGTTCACAAATTCAGATAAAGGGCGTATTTGGAATGCATCATTTAAAGCCCAAAAGAACTTTGAAAACGGGTTATATACCATGTTAGCATACAGTTATTTAAATGCTAAAGATGTAAACTCAATTGAAGCAGAAATTACAAGTGATGCTTTTGCTGGTAACCCAATTGTTAATAATGTAAATACGGATGTATTGTCGTATTCTAAATATGGAGATACACATCGTTTTATTGGTGTAGCAAGTAAAAAATGGAATTACGGAAGCGATAAATGGGCAACTACATTATCTACATTTTTTGAATACGCCCAAGGAGGACGTTTCAACTACACTTACGGAGGCGATTTAAACGGTGATGGTTCTGGAATCAACGATTTAATTTACATTCCAACATCTGGAGAAATCGGGCAAATGCAATTTTCAAACGCAGGTGATGCAGCTGCTTTAGAGAGCTTTATTGCTCAAGATGATTATTTAACTGGAAGAAGAGGGCAATATGCAGAGCGTTATGGCGCTTTAGCGCCATGGAGAGGTAGATGGGATATTAAATTTTTACAAGATTATAATATTAAAATATCTGATGATAAAACAAATACGATTCAGTTTAGTATCGATATTTTAAACTTCGGAAACTTATTAAACTCAAACTGGGGTGTTATTCAGCAACCAAACAACGTACAACCAATTGGAGTCACTTTTCCTGATGCAAACCCAGATCCTGCTGTTTATGTTGCAGACAGAACCCAGGAACCTATATATTCATTTAATGCAAATCAAACCAACACTTTTGGTTTCGATTCTAGTTTAGCTTCTAGATGGCAAGCACAAGTAGGTTTACGCTATATTTTCTAAGAAAATAGCATATATATTCTTAAATTTGCGCTCCTAATAAAGGGGCGCATTTTTTTTAGTGAAAACTGAATTTTATAAGTTTGAAAACTTAATAAATTTTTTAGTTGAACTAATCCCGATTCAAATTGGGATTTCATAAAATTGATTTTACATAAATAATGAAGTATAGAAGACTTACAAAAGAACAATTTGAAGAATTACATCAAGAATTTATTAATTTTTTAGCAACACAGTCTGTAACTGCAGATGAGTGGACAAATTTAAAAGCTAATAAACCAGAAATGGCAGAGATGGAACTAGATGTATTTAGCGATTTAATTTGGGAAGGTGTTTTAAATAAAGCAGAATATTTAGAACATATTTCGCCACAGCATTTGTATTTATTTCATTTAGATGAAGATGAAATGCATGCCTTAGTTATTAATTTGAAGAATGATGTAGACATTACTACAGAAGAAGGTTATAATTGGCTGCGTGATAATTTAATGGATGAAAACGTTGAGTTTTTACAAGCTGATAAAGCCTATACTAAAGATAAAAACTTAGATAAATTTAAAATGATTGAACAAGGAGCTGTTATTACAAAAGGCGACTTATTTAAGTATTTTGATAAAATTATAAGTTAAATTTTGTCATTCCTGCGAAGGCAGGAATTCATTTCCAATTAAAACTATTATTTTTGTGATTCCGAATATAATACGGAATCCACTTTTAAACTATTTTACTAATCCTAAAAAATATTCCTGCCTTTACAGGAAACAATATGGCTCAAAAACCTAGCATACCAAAAGGAACCAGAGATTTTAATCCAGAACAAGTAGCAAAACGTAATTATATTTTTAATACAATTCGTGGTGCTTTTGAAACTTATGGATTTCAACCTATTGAAACCCCAAGCTTTGAAAACTCAGAAACCTTAATGGGAAAATATGGTGATGAAGGAGACCGTTTAATTTTTAAGATATTAAATAGTGGAGATTTTTTAAGTAAAGCAGATGAAAGTGCTTATACAGAAAAAGATTCAAATAAATTAACAACTAGTATTTCAGAAAAAGCACTTCGTTACGATTTAACAGTGCCTTTTGCACGTTACGTCGTACAACACCAAAATGAAATAGAGTTTCCGTTTAAGCGTTACCAAATACAACCTGTTTGGAGAGCCGATAGGCCACAAAAAGGACGTTTTAGAGAGTTTTATCAATGTGATGCCGATGTAGTTGGAAGTGATTCTTTATGGCAGGAAATCGAGTTTATTCAGTTATACGATTCAGTCTTTTCAACTTTAAAATTAGAAGGCGTTACCATTAAAATAAATAACCGTAAAATACTTTCTGGAATTGCAGAAGTAATTGGAGCTTCAGATAAATTAATTGATTTTACAGTAGCTTTAGATAAGCTTGACAAAATAGGCGAGGAGAAGGTGAAAGAAGAAATGTTAGGTAAAGGCATTTCAGAAGAAGGTATTTTAAAATTGCAACCTTTGTTTACTTTGTCGGGTTCTTTTGAATCTCAAATTGAAAGTTTAAAAGGTATACTTAATACCTCAGAAGAAGGAAAAAAAGGTATTGAAGAATTAGACTTTATTAATAACGCAATTACCGAATTAGGTTTAACATCAGCAACATTACAATTAGATGTAACACTTGCACGTGGATTAAACTACTATACAGGAGCTATTTTTGAAGTTGCTGCACCAAAAGGAGTACAAATGGGCTCTATTGGTGGCGGAGGAAGATACGACGATTTAACCGGTATTTTTGGAATGAACAATGTAAGTGGTATTGGCATTAGCTTTGGTTTAGACCGTATTTACTTAGTTTTAGAAGAATTAGGTTTATTCCCAGAAACCGTAAATAAAAATATTGAAGTATTATTCATAAATTTTGGAGATAAAGAAACGTTATTTAGTTTAAAAGCGATTAAACAAATACGTTTACAAGGTATTAATGCAGAATTATATCCTGATAATGCTAAAATGAAAAAGCAAATGAATCATGCTAATAAGCGAAATATTCCGTTTGTGGTTTTAGTAGGCGAGGAGGAAATGAATTCTAATATATACACCCTAAAGAATATGGTTTCGGGGGAGCAACATAAAGTTTCGCTTGAAGATTTAATAAACCATATAAAATAAAAAAGCCCTGAACGTCAATTCAGGACCTGTTTAGTATTGTAGATTTGGAGTAATTTATTCTAAAGTGACTAACTCAAATAATTAATTAATCTATCAATACCTGTTTCTTATTTATACCTTCAATATTTAGTTTATAACTAATTGTCAGTTGTTTACGCTGCTAATATATAATTAATTTTTGAATAATCACGATGAAATGCAAAAAAATACGATAAAACGCAAAAAGTCATCAAAAATTAATTGATGACTTTTTATAGTATAGTTAAGTATAACGTTTAATAAGTAATTGTTACTTGCCTAAATATTATTTAATTAATACTTTTTTAGATATAGTATTTTCTTCTGTTTTGAATTGTATTATGTAAGCACCAGCTTTAATTTGTTTTGTATTTAGTTCTGTATAATTATCACTAATATTCTTATTTGTTTCAAAAACATTTTGTCCTAATACATTATACATTTTTATTGATTGTACATTTTTAAATGTTGGATTGTTAACAATAATACTTTCTTTTTCATTTGAAAAATAGATTTCAAGATTTGAGTTTTCAAAATCATTATTTCCTAATGATGACTCATTATTCTCAAACGTTATTTCAAAACGATCTAAATATTCACCACCATTTAAATATATTTGGTAATTTCCTTGTAGTAAATCATGATAAATTCCAAGCTCTTTATCGTGCAAATAAATAACCAAATTACTTGGTATATTTTCTAATTTATCAATTGTGATAGAATTTAAACCAGTATTTTTTGTGTGAATTCCTAAAGGAAGTACTGTTTGGTTATTTACTTCATTTGTAGCTTGAATAGTATATTTATTATCATCAATCAACCAATACATATCATCCATTTGGTCATCATTATAAAGAGCATCGTAACCCCAATCATAATCAGGAGTACCATTTGTTTCATCTATTGTTGCTAAAAGTTGTCTATGGATTTTATTCACAGAATTAAAGCCAATTCTAATTTTAGTTCTTAAATCGGTTTCTTTATTAGATTCATCCGTTTTAGCATTTTTAGTATTTGATGATTTAATAAATAAAGAACTATCACCACCTTCTGCTTGAAATAAACGTTGACCATTATTGAATTGAATTTTACCAGTAGCTTTAGCGGTTACAAAAAATCCTTGTGCAACAGGGATATAACGTCCAGGTATTTTTGTAGGTGTACCACCAGTAGCTAAATCAGGATCATTTGTTCCCATTGAAGCTGCAGGGACACCACCCGCAAGAGAATATGTAGCATAACCGCCTTGATGCTCTCCTGAAGTATGTGAACCACCACCCCAATGTTCCCAGAAGTAAAGTGTTCCAGTAGTTGTGTCTGCTCCAGCAATAGTAGTACTATTATCTAGTATAAATTGATTGGCATCAATGGCAGATGGGTATGGATTGCCTATTAAATATTCATTGCCTGCGTAAACAGGTAAGTTAACATCACCATTGTTTGGCTTTCCTTCCATAATATAGTTTTGATCAGCTAGAATAGAACCAGTTCCTGGGCCTTTCATTGTGAATCCTTCACCAACTAGAATCCTGCCTGTGCTTCTAATATGTTGCCAAGATGAATAATTATTATTTGGTAGATTATTAAATTTCCATATCCAATAATCTGCAACGGCAACAGGAGAAGCAGTACCATTATAACCAGATGTTAAAAAGTTAACATTGTTTATTATATTAGGTAAAGTATAACTATTATTATTAGTTGTATTGTTTGAAAAGCCAACTGGTGAAGACCAGTAATTATAAGTATAAGTATCTGCAGTTCCTTGTTGATCTTTTTCTATAGTTCCCGAACTTGTTGGTTCTAATATGCTATTGTTGGTTTGGATTAACTGTGATTCCCCTTCTAAATCAATAAGCCCATTAAGCATTAAATACCAATTAACATATAACCCTTTGTTAGGTTCGATAGTAAATTTTTTTCCAGAATCAACAATTAGAGCTGTCAAACCTTGAGTATTATAATTTCCATTTAAATTAATATTATGTTTTATATGAACTATTGATGCATCAGTAGGATTATTTTGTTTAGTCATGATATCCCATTCGCTTCCATTAACCCAACTTGTAGCATCTGTCCAATCACCATCACTATTCGTAACATAAGGTAGGGGAGCTTTTTGAAAGTAAATATCTTTAAAATTGTACATTTTTGCACCAAGTACATCTAAGTCCCCTGTTTTTTTATCATCTAGAATATCATTTTGATATCCATCCATTTTATAGTATTTTACTAAATTACTTCCTATTGAAGCAGAAATATTAGTTGGGATAATTTTTCCGCTGTTAAAACTATTGGTTTCATCTAATTCTTGATATACCATTTTTTTAAGTTGATCATTAGTTAGAGCAACATCAAAAATTCTTATTTCGTCAATTTCACCTTTGAAATAGTTTTTTCCTTTTGAAGATCTACCAATATTAAAATTAGTATTATCAATGATACCTCCTGAAGTAGTTGAAGCTTCAGCAACACCGTTTATATATAATGTGGTTTGTCCTCCAGATGTTGATGTAGTAGTAACTGCTACATGAGCCCAAACACCATCTGTTAATGCTGTTTTAGAAGAAATTGTTACTCCTTCTACAACAACACTAGCTATATTGGTCACTTCATCAATTATAATATACAAATCGTCTTGTCCTGCTACTATTTGATTGTCTGTATTTGTATTAGATCCATTTGTTTTTACAAAAGCCATAAGAGTAGCATCTCCAGAAGCTATAATATTTGCATCTTCAATGTAGTCGTTTCTACCATCAAAGGACAAACTGTAGCTTGAATCTAAGTTTCTTGGTGAGCCAAAAATAGTATCATCACCATCTCTTGATGCCATAACACCATCTCCATCCATATCTATTGTGCTTGTTAAAACACCTGCTGAATTTGGTAAACTTGCATAAATTTCGACTGTATCAATATCATATGTCGATATTATGTCATTATAAGGATCTTTATAATCCGGAATACCATCATAATCAGAATCTAAAGTGTATAATGGTCCTATTCCTTGGTTATTATTACCATAAGAATCTGAGTAACTTGTATTGCCTTCATGAAAATCATAAATATCTAAAATGCCATCTCCATAGCCTTCTATTATTCCGTCTCCATTGGAGTCTTTTGCTCTAAAGGTTTCAGATTCTGAACCATCACCAATACCATTTCCTGTAATATCTCCATCACCATTTTGATAGCTGGTATCATTACTATTTATAGCACCAGATTCATCAACATCGAACAACCCATCATTATCACTATCTAAATCTAAATAATCAAATACGCCATCACCATCGGTATCTATAGCTACAAGAGCTTCTAAGCTATCCAACATACCATTTTCATTAGCATCTGTCCAGCTAGTTATATCTGTTAAAGTACCTCTGCCTTCACTCAAGCTTCCAGCGGTATTATTAGCTTCTATAACATCTGGTATACCATCATTATCACTATCCAAATCAAATATATTGGCAACTAAATCGTTATCCATATCGCAAAGAGATTGCCTAATTTGTATATCATCAATTGCGAGATTATTACCTTCACCACCAGGTGCATTATTAACAAATTGTACAACAAATGCTGTTTCTGTAGAACTAAATTGTTGCGTGAATTGTTGCCATACAGATGTTTCACAAGTATTATAGTTGGCATCTGCTATATGTGGATAAGTTCCAGTGTGATTTGTTGGAACAAAAGAGTCTCCACATCTAGTTATATCTCCAGTATTATAAGTTGCAATTACATTACTTCTATCAAGAGTTAAAAAATTTACAGTGATATTTGGTAAATTTCTGTGGTTATATGAACTTGCATTACCACTATGTTCTTCATCTATAAAATTTTGATCAGGTTCATCAATGTTAATCACCCAAAAACTATACGTAACTGGTATATTGGAAAGTGTTCCTGTAATTTCGGTTTCATAGAAAATACCAGGGTTTACATTTGCATTGAATATGGCCATTCTTCCATCAGAATCACCTGGCGTATGGTCTTCTATAGGTGCCCATGCATACCATGCCCAATTAGCAATATCTGTACCTGTTGGAGAAGTTCTAGTTGGATTTGTACCATCCTCATTGGTAATAAAACTAGCAATTGTATACTCACCATCTTCAACATCTGGGTTTGAACCAGAACAATTTGAACTAGATGAACCATCTTCAAGACAATATGCTGTATATACAGAATAAATAGAACTTATTCCAGTGCCTCTTGTTACTCCTGTTCCAAAAGTTTCGTTTAAAAATTTATAATCAACTAGTGAAGTTCCATTAGATGCTCTACAAGCATCTTCTTCTTCAGAATCTTTAATACCATCATTATCATCATCTACATCTATATCATCATAAATACCATCACCATCACTATCAAAAAACACTTGATTGCCTTTGGCTGTTAAATTGATTTTATAATAAGTTTCATCTGAATCATTAGAGGTTATAGTTAATACATCGGTTTGAATAGCTAAGGTTGATGTAGAAAATGATATAACAATATTAGCCTTGTTATTTGGAGCTATAATGCTTCCTGAGACAGGAGCATTTTTTATTTTAAATTCTGATGGACCAGTTAGTGAGATAGTTCCTAAAGTTAAATTGCTAGTACCTATATTATTTATAACAAATGTTTTTGTTATAGTTTGTGATTTAACTTGAACATGACCAAAATCTGTGTTATTTAATTGAGAGGGTATGTTAGAACCATTTCCTTTAATTGAATTATTGAGGCCTGTAACGTCTATTTCTGCTTCAGGTGTAGTCTTATTTTCTTTTATTAAAATATCATTTGATAATTTAATAAAAGGTTTATAACCTTTAGAATCAATAGGTATAAAATCAAAACCAGTATGTAAAAAGGTATAAGGAGTTAGGTTTATATTATTGGCATATCCTAAATATTTAGAATTTAGGTTAACTTTTGAAAAGGCATTTTTAGAAATTAGTATGCATATAAAGACAATAAAAATTTTAAATGAAATGAAAACATTATTCATGTGAGGCTAAATTTTGACTTGGGATCAATTAATTGGCGACAAATGTACATATATGTTCCATGAAACGCAAAAATATTCGACAAAATGCATTTTTTAGTTTTTACTAATCATTTGATTTATAATAAAAATGAAATATCATCAGAATAAATTTAGTGAAGAATTAACTTAAGGTTTTATCAAAACAATTTCTTAATATTTATTTTAATAAGAGAACTTAAATTATTGTAAGTGATATGTATATAAGTTTTTAACTATTGTAACCTTAGAGTAATGTGGTTAAGAAGTTTTTAGATTATTTAGATTTGTAAGGAAATAAATATAGTTTGCCTGTTTTTAATTAGAATCTAATATTTTCAATTAAAACTTTAAATAAAATTTACGCAACCGATTGCGTAATTGAAATTTTATTTATATTATTGTAAGATGCTAATTTAGTATATAAGGCTGCTAATTTAGTATATATCTAAAATTCTTGATAAATTAATAAGAATTGCTTTATATCAAACTAAACTAAACTTAATTATGACAAACAATTTACTATTAAAAACAAAACCAAAGACCCTATATCTTTATGGTTTTATGCTACTACTATTTGTGTTTTCAGTCAAGGCTAATGCTCAAAGCACTACTGTATCGGGAAAAGTTACAGATGAATCTGGAATACCTTTACCTGGAGTTAATGTAATTGTACAAAACACAAGTACAGGGACATCTACGGATTTTGATGGCTTATTCTCAATTAATGCATCTTCAAATGCGGTTTTAGAATTTAGTTATTTAGGTTACGTTAATCAATCAATCTCTGTAAATGGAAGAACTACTATAAATATTAGTTTAAAAGAAGATGTATCACAATTAGATGAAGTAGTTGTGGTAGGTTATGGTACAATGGAACGTTCTAATGTAACAGGAGCAATAACTACTGTTGATGTAGCAGCTATTGAAAAAACACCAGTACCTAATGTTGTTGAAGCTTTAAGAGGGCAAGTTGCAGGATTAAGGGTTACTAGAGGAAATGGGCAACCAGGTTCAGGTGTAAACTTCACAATTAGAGGTATTAATTCATTAGGTGAAGGTTCAGGTTCTGTTAGTGATGCTAATCAACCAATTATTGTTGTTGATGGTGTGCCTCTTCCTGGAGGTAATCTTTCTGAATTAAATCCTGATGATATTGAGTCTGTTAATGTTATAAAAGATGCTGGAGCAGGAGCTATTTATGGATCTAGTGCAGCTAATGGAGTCGTTTTAATTACTACTAAAAGTGGTAAGGCAGGAAAACCTACAATTTCCGTTAATGCTTCTACAGCATTTAATGATGTTACTAATAGAGTTAATATTATGAATGGGGATGAGTATGTGAAATTCCTTTTTGATTCAGGGCTAGGAACTACATTAAACGGAACTTTAAATGCAAACGAACTTACAAATTATGTTAATGGAAATTCTGTTGATTGGCAAGATGAACTTTTAAGACAAGGAATTTCTAAAAATGTAAGTTTATCTGTTTCAGGTGGTTCAGATCAACTTAGTTTTTATTTAAATGGAGACATGTACCAAGAAGGTGGTATTGTAACAGATTCAGACTATAATAGATACTCTTTAAGATTTAATGGAGAGTATAGACCATCTGATAAAGTTAAAATAGGAGCTAGAGTTCAATTAACAAAAAGTTTCGCAGATGAGACAAGTAATACCATTAGTGAATTTAATATAAACGGTGGATTTGCACCATTTATTCCAATTTTTAACAATACACCATTGGGAGATTTATATCTACCAGATGGTTCTTATGCTAAATTTGTAACGAACGATCAATTTCAAGTAAACCCTTTTCACAGATATAATGAATCTATCGTTGATAGAACAGTTACAAGATCATATGTGAATCCATATGTTGAAATTGGACTTGCTGATGGATTGAGTTATACATTAAATACTTTTGCAGAAGATCGTAGTCAATTTTATGGCAGATTTACTTCTAGCAACTATATTGATGGAGACCCAAGTACAGCTCAAGTACAACGACAAAATTCTGTTAATTATTTAGTTGATAATATTTTACACTACAAAAAAGATTTTGGAAAGCATGGTATAGATGCTACATTTGTTTATGGTTTTCAAAAGAATGAATTTGAACAATTTGATGCATTTTCAGATAAATTAGCCACAGATTTATTAGGTTATAATGCTATTGATGATTCAGCTACAGCAGATCAACGTTTTAGCTGGGATACAGATGAATCAGGTCGAGTTTATTATGTAGGTCGAGTTGGTTATGATTATGACAATAGATATGTAGTAACATTAACATTGCGTAGAGACGGATCATCAAGATTTACAGGAGACAATGTTTATGGTAATTTCCCATCAGTTTCATTAGCTTGGAATGCAAATAAAGAAAAGTTTTGGGATGCAGATGGACTATTAAATGCACTAAAATTTAGAGGAAGTTATGGTACTTTAGGTAATGACAGAATTGGAACTTATCGTTATTTAGCAAATCCCGTAGTAGTTAGATCTACAGTTTTAGACCCTATAGATGAGGATGATGATGGAACTCCAGATGGAGCTGTTGAGAGAAACATTGTTGGTTATGCTAAAGGAACATTAGCTAACCCATATCTAAAATGGGAAACAAGTAAACAATTAAATGTAGGTTTAGATTTTGGTTTATTAAATAATAGAATTAGTGGTACAGTAGATTACTACAATACAAAAACAACTGATTTGTTACTACCTGAGATAATACCAGTTATCAATGGTTATGAAAGTTATATCAACAATGTTGGTGAAACAAAAAATTCAGGTTTAGAAATTAGTTTAAAATCAAACGTAATTGAAAATGAAGATTTTACATGGAATTTAGCGCTTAACTGGGCTCAAGATAAAAACGAAATTGTTAGCTTAAGCAGAGGAAGTAAAGATGCAGATGGAAACCCAATTGATGATCCTGCAAATGGATGGTTCATTGGGCAACCAATAGGTGTTATTTACAATTACAAATATTTAGGAGTATGGCAAACAGAAGAAGTAACTGAAGCTGCAGCATTTGGTCAAGTTCCTGGAGATGCAAAATTCCAAGATGTAAATGGAGACGGAAGCATTACACCAGGAGAAGATAGATTGTTTTTAGGTAGTGGTAATCCTGATTGGTATGGAGGTATTACTAATACTTTTACTTATAAAGGTTTAGAATTATCTGTATTAGTAGAAGTAGTAGAAGGAGTAACAAGAGTAAATAATTTTATAGGTGGCTATACAGGTAGAAACAACCAAGTAGCTATCGATTATTGGACACCTGATAATCCAAGTAATAGCTTTCCAAGAGTTGGTGGTTCAGGTAATTATGATGGAGGTAGAGGAGACGCAGTTAAAACACAAGATGCCTCTTTCGTAGCTATTCGTAACGTATCATTAACTTATAATCTTCCAACTAGATTTTTAGAAAAAACGCCACTTAAAGCTTTATCAATGTATGTTCGAGGGAATAATTTAAAATATTTCACAGATTTTGATAATGCCTATTCTCCAGAAGCTGGAATTGGAGCATATCCAATTACCAGAACAATAACTTTTGGAACATCAATTACATTTTAAAAAAAAATAGAAATTATGAAAAAAATTAAATTTTATTTATCAGTTGTTTCAGCATTACTTGTGCTAGCAAGTTGTGATGATGATATAATTGATTTAACAGAACGTGACAGGCTACCAACAGACATTGCTGTGGCAAGTATTGGTGGATTAGAAACATCTATGATTGATGTATATGTGCAAGCACGATCATTACATGAGAATAATGAAATTTCACTCTATAAACAATGCGGTACTGATATTGTTACATCAGGCACAAATATGGTAGATGTGAATTCAGGAGGAATGTTAGGAATGATGGAATATGGAAATGCATTTGATGCATCAAGTGGGTCTTTACAAGATATTTTTAATGGATTGTATTTATCTCTTGATAGATGTAATGTAGTAATTACTTATGGAGGTAATTTTGAGGCAGAAACAGAAGCTGAAGAAGTTGCTAAAAATAGAATAATTGGAGAAGCATATACGCTTCGTGCATTCATTTATTTAGAGTTAGCTGAACGTTGGGATAATGCAGTTATCTCACAATTAGCAGAAACTGTTGATGATATTATTTTTACTGCAGAACTATCTCCTAAAGAAGTTCTTTTTCAAAAAGTTGTTGATGATGCCACCGCTGCAATACCTCTATTAAAAACAAGAATTCAAAATGGAGATGTAGGTAAACCATCAAAAGATATGGCATATTTATTATTAGCAAAAGCACAAATGTGGTTAGGAAATTGGGGAGAAGCAGCAGATGCAGCTGATGATGTTATTGCTCAAGGTGCTGAATTGCAACCTTTAGATGGTATTTTTGGTCTTGCAGGAGGTAAAACAGGAGAAGAAAATAATCAAGAAATAATTTTCTCATGGATATTTAACCCAGCAAATCAAAATAGACCACAACGTACAGTACAAATGTATGTGCCGCTTTATGATAGAGTTCCTGGAGTAGCAAGAACTTTAGAACAAGGAGGAAGACCTTGGTCTAGATTATCACCATCACCTTATTATTGGACACTTTTTGAAGATGAAGATGGACGTTTAGATGCATGGCATAAAACAGCTTGGGTAGTTGATGATCCAGACAATATAGATACTAGTCTAGAAGGAGGAGATACACTTCAAGAAGGAGATTTACTTACAGTAGACAGTCCATATTTTCAAGCATGGGCATCTACAGCTAATGAAGCTCGTTATTTAGAGCCTTCTACTACTAAATATTGGGAAGATGGTACTTATGGAAGATTAGCTTCAGAAGCTCAGGGTTTTAGTAATATAATTGTATACAGACTTGCCGAAGCATATATTATTGGAGCAGAAGCGCATTGGAGAAATAATAATGAAGGAAAAGCATTAACTTTAATAAATACAATTAGAGAGCGGGCTTTTGGTGATACTAGCCATAATTTCACAAGTTTAGATCAAGAAATTATTTTAGCAGAACAAGCTAGAGAATTAGGTCATGAAGGTCACCGTTGGGCTATGCTTAAAAGATTAGGTTTATTAGTAGAAAGAGTTAAAATGCACAATCCAAGTGCATCTGCTAACATTCAAGATAGACATGTAAGATGGCCAATACCTCAAAATTTTGTTGACCAACTTGGAGTAGAACAAAACGAAGGATACTAAAAATAAACTAAACTATTATTATGAAAATATTAAATAAATTATTAAAAGGACTGTTGGTTTTAGTTTTAACCTTTGGTTTTTTTAGTTGTAATGACGATGATTTCTCTGCAAAAGAGGTGTCTATTAGTGATTTAAGTGTAGCTAGTGCGTTTCCAAATGATCCTGTTTCTTTTTCTGGAATAAATTTAGAGACTGTACAATTCTTGTTTGTTGGTGAACAACAAGCAGAATTTCAATTAAATGGAGATGTTGTATCATTTATAGTCCCAGAAAGGGCGGTTGTTGGACAAAATTCTATAACACTTGCAATGGCAAATGGTTATAGAGTAAAAGTACCATTTGAAGTATTATTAAGACCAACACCAGTAATTAATTCTATTTCACCAAGTGCAGCAGAACCTGGAGAAAATATAACAATTATAGGAACTTCACTTCATAATCTTCAAAAAGTAAGTGTTAATGATATTGAAGCAACTGTTGTATCTTCTTCAGAATCAGAATTAGTATTTACTATTCCGGAAGGTCCACAAAATAATGCTTTAGCAATAATTAAGATTGTTACATCTGGTGGATCAACAGAATCAGATTCTGTTTTTTATGTTGGGGAAAATTTAGTGTTAAATGGAGAATTAGAAGAAGGAACAGGAGATGATTTTACAAATTGGAGTAAATTTAATGGAGGAGATGGTTTAATAGCATCTGATAAGCCATATGCAGGTAGATCTTTAAAAGTAATAGCAGCAGGAGGAGATGCTTGGAGAACACAATTTGTAAGCGATCCAACAGAAATTTCAGTTGGAGTTGATTACACTGCATTTATGTGGATAAAAGCAGAAGAAGCAGGTGGAAATATACGTTTTTCAACCAATTCTACAACAGGAGCATTATATTCAGGAGATTATGATATTGGAACAGAATGGCAACAAATTGAATGGACTTTTACTAATAACGATCCAGCTACACGATTAGTATTGGATATGGGAGTTTCGGCTGGTATGGTATACCATGTTGATAATATAACAATAGTAAGTACATTATCTGGACCACCACCACCACCAAATTTATTGTTAAATGGAGATCTTGAATTAGGTGGGGCAGATGATTTTACTAATTGGGGAGAATGGAATGCACCTGATTTATTAACTGTTGAAACTACTGAAACACATGGAGGTAGCAGAGCTCTAAAAGCAATTGGTGTTGGCGGAGATGCATGGAGAACCCAGTTTGCTAGTGATGCTGTAACTACAGAAGTAGGGCAAACATACATTGCTAGTATGTGGATAAAAGGAGAAGGAGCAGGAGACGGCGGAAATGTTCGCTTTTCAACATCTGCAACTGCTGGAGCACTTTATGGCCCTGATTTCGCTATTACTGGAGAATGGCAACAAGTGTCTTGGGAGTTTGAAGCAAATGATGTTGCAATTAACCTTGTATTAGATTTAGGGTTTGTGCAAGATGCCATCTATTATGTAGATGATATTAGTTTCTCTGAAACACCACCACCACCACCAAATGAAAATATATTATTAAACCCAGGATTAGAAGAAGGAGATGGTGATGACTTTACAAATTGGGGTAAATGGAATGCACCAGATTTATTAACTGCTACAACAGTTGCAGATGAAGTACATGGTGGAAGTAGAGCTTTAAAGGCTATTGGTGTTGGCGGAGATGCATGGAGAACACAATTTGCTAGTGACCCAGCTGCAACAACAGAAAATGGAGTTAATTATATTGCGAGTATGTGGATAAAAGCTGAAGCTGGTAGTCCAGGAGATGGAGGTACAGTTCGTTTTTCAACATCTGCAACAGCAGGAGCTCAATATGGGCCTGATTTCACTGTTACTACAGAATGGCAAGAATATACTTGGACTTTTGCAGCAAATGATGTTGCAACAAATCTTGTTTTAGATGTTGGTTTTGTTCAAGATGCAGTTTATTTTATTGATGATATTACGTTAACAGAAGAGAACTAAAATCAAAGTCTAGTTATTTTATAAGTAATAAGTAAAGAAAAGCCGGGTATAACCCGGTTTTTCTTTACTTATTACTTTCTT
Source organism: Flaviramulus basaltis (assembly GCF_900114265.1). Taxonomy (GTDB): domain Bacteria; phylum Bacteroidota; class Bacteroidia; order Flavobacteriales; family Flavobacteriaceae; genus Flaviramulus; species Flaviramulus basaltis. The sequence continues at coordinate 549,966 of NZ_FPKV01000002.1, read as the reverse complement.
TCTTTCAAAGCTGTTTATTATATTTGGATGACTACTATTTTAAAGAAATGAAAATTAAAAAATTTATAAAGCCATTTCTGTTATTTTTTATAATTACAAGTTGTAATAATGAAAAAGTAACAAAAAAAACTTCTACCTCTGAATCATTATTTGTTGAAATTCCAAATACAAGTACACAAATTGATTTCAAAAATACTGTAAAACAAGATTTTAGCTTTAACTATATAGAATATCCATATGTGTTTACAGGTGGAGGTGTAGCTATTGGTGATATTAACAATGATGGGCTACAGGATATTTATTTTACTTCTAATCAATTATCAAATAAATTATATCTTAATAAAGGCGATTTTATATTTGAAGATATAACAGATAAAGCTGGTGTAAATGATGCAGAAGGTTGGACTACTGGCACCAATATGATTGATATTAATAATGATGGTTGGATGGATATTTATGTTTGCAAATCAGCTTCATTACAAAACGAAAATTTACGTAAAAATAAACTCTTTGTAAATCAAAAAAATGGAACATTTAAAGATGAGGCTAAAAAATGGGGGCTAGATCATAACGGTTTTTCAATTCAATCTTATTTTTTTGACTATGACAAGGATGGAGATTTAGATATGTATTTAGTTAATCATCGACCAGATTTTCAAAATGCTAATAAAATAGAACTACTTAACGATAAAGAATTCTTTTCTGAAACATCAGATCATTTATTTAGAAACGATGGTGATTCTTCTTTTACAAACGTTACGTTACAATCGAAAATAGTTAACAAAGAATGGGGTTTAAGTGCCTCAATAGGTGATTTTAATAATGATGGATGGATGGATGTTTATGTAGCTAATGATTACATAGGTCCAGATTTCTTGTATATCAATAATAAAAACGGGACATTTTCTAATCAAATAAACAAGCGATTTAATCATATTTCATATAATAGTATGGGATCAGATTATGCCGATATAAATAATGATATGTTACCAGATTTATTAACCTTAGATATGTCTGCTGATGATCATAAAAGAGGGAAACAGAATATGGCATCAATGAATACTAAGGGTTTTTGGATGATGGTAAATTCTGGATATCATAATGCTTATATGTCTAATGTATTGCAATTAAATAATGGTAATGGAAGCTTTAGTGACATAGGTCAACTTGGAGGAATATCTAAAACAGATTGGAGTTGGGCGCCTTTAATAGCTGATTTTGATAATGACGGATATAAAGATGTTTTTATAACTAATGGAATTGAACGTGAATTAGGAAATCAAGACTATAAGAAAAAGTTACAAGAAATGCAGTCTAAAAAAGGAGCTATGACTGTAAACGAAATGATGCAATTGATGCCCTCATCAAAATTGGCTAATTTTAGTTTTAAAAATAATGGTGATTTAACTTTTGAAAATACTTCTAAAATATGGGGTTTTGATAAAAAAATAAATTCTAACGGAGTAGCTTATGCAGATTTTGACAATGATGGCGATTTAGATTTGGTAATAAATAATATGGAAGATTATGCTACTGTTTATAAAAATAATTCCAATGCTAATTTTATCAATATTAAGCTTACAGGAGATAATAAAAATATAAATGCTATAGGCGCAAAAGTTAAAGTATACACTAATGATAAAGAGCAATACCAAGAATTGTATCCTTCACGAGGATATCAGTCATCTGTAAGTTATGTGCTGAATTTTGGTTTAGGTAACGAAGAGAAAATTAATAGAATTGAAGTTATTTGGAGTGATAATACTGTATTGGCAAAAGAAAATATAAAAGCAAATCAAACATTAACATTCAATAAAAAAGATTTTAAGTTTGATGGAGAAATTAAGCACGATATTGTTCAAAATTTTAATCAAATTAACCCTAATAATTTAGGACTAAACTATAAGCACTTTGAAAATGATTTTAATGATTTTTCTCGGCAAGTATTACTTCCTCAAAAGCAATCTCAACAAGGGCCAGCATTTGATATAGCAGATGTTAACAATGATGGATTAGAAGATATATTCTTAGGAGGAGCCCTTAATCAAGAAGCTAGTTTGTTTATTCAATTAACAAATGGAACTTTTGAGAAATCTAATAACATTATTTTTCAAAAAGATAAGCAATATGAGGATAATGGTGCTCATTTTTTTGATGCAGATAATGATGGAGATCTAGATTTATATGTAACTAGTGGAGGTTACGAATTGGATGAAAATAGCTTATTACTTCAAGATAGATTATATATAAATAACGGACAAGGCAACTTTAACAAATCTAATAAATTACCAAAAATGATTTCAAGCACAAAAGTTGTAAAATCATTTGATTTTGATAACGATGGCGATTTAGATTTAATTGTAGGAGGAAGAGTTGTGCCAGGTAAATATCCTTTAGCACCAAAATCTTATATTCTACAAAATAATAATGGAACTTTTGTAAACGTAACATTAGAAATTGCTCCTGAGTTTTCTGAAATTGGTCTTGTTAATGATTTTATTTTATCTGATTTTGATGGAGATAACGATAAGGATTTAATTGTAGTAGGAGAGTGGATGCCAATTACTGTTTTTAAAAATAATGAAGGAAAATTTTATAAAGAAAATATTTCTGCTTTTGAGAAAACTGAAGGATGGTGGAATACCATTGTGGAGATTGATTTTGATAATGATGGAGACTTAGATTATTTTGTTGGAAATTTAGGATCAAATAATAAATTTCATCCATCTATAGAAAAACCACTTCACATATATGGGAATAATTTTGACTCAGATGGAAATTATGATATGATTTTAAGTAAGGTTTATAATGGGAACTTGGTTCCTGTTCGTGGTAAAGAATGTTCAACAGAACAAAACCTATTTGTTAGCGAAAAAATACAAACCTATCAAGAATTTGCAAACTCAACTTTAGCTGATATTTATGGTGTTGATGTTTTAGAAAGCTCTTATCATAACCAAGTTTATGGGTTTGAATCGGTATATATTGAGAACAAAGGAAAGGGAAATTATGAATTAAAAGAACTTCCTACTTTATCACAAATAGGTCCAACAATGTCATTTGTGTTTGATGATATCAATAAGGATGGCCATATAGATGTATTAGGAATAGGCGCTTTGCATGAAGCTGAAGTTGAAACCGTTAGATACGATTCTAATGTTGGTTATGTTTTATTAGGAAACTCAAAAGGAGACATGAAACCTTTTAAAGATATAAGTTTCTACAATAACAATAATGCAAAAATTATAAAAAAGATAAATATTGATGGAGATACTTATTTTATTATAGCTAATAATAATGCATCGCTTTCAATTTTCAAAAAGAAGTGATTAACTATACTATTAATTGTCTTTTAATTTTTCGATTTCAGGAGAAATATCTTTAATCATTTCATTAATTGAATGTCTCTTATTCAATGGAAAAAAAGTAGCATGTTCTAAATAGTAAATTTTGGTTAGATAGCTTAAGTAGTTATATTTAGGTATAACACTATCCTGGTATAATTCTTTAAATAAATCTAAGTATTTGAGTTGTTCTTTTTTCTCAATATCGGAGTAAACACCATAGAAAATGGCTAATTTTTCATTATCATCAAAGTCAGTTTCTTTTGGATATTTAAATTTGTTTAAGTAGCTTTTAATTCGATATCTATTAATAAATATTAAGGAATCTTTTTTCTTTCTTAAAATGGTTATTTCCTTCCTGTTTTTAAAAAATGATTTTTCAAGTTCTTTAATCTTAGTATCTATTCCTTGTCCGTCTTCATAAATTTTAGATAAATAGCTTTTCTTATCATCTATAGACTTGATTGCTTTTATATCACTATCAATTGTCGTTTGATAATTTTTATTTTTAGCACACGAAATCATTATAAAACTTAACACAGCTATGTATAGAAAATATTTAATCATGTTTTAATTTATAAAGAATAAAAAATCTGCTATAATTAAATAGCAGATTTTAAAATAAAGAAATTTAATAACTTATGGATTGCCTTTTAAACCGTCTATAAAACTATCATAAGCTATTTTAGTGCTATAATCATTATTGTACAAAAGAGGCCAATCTCCACCACCATCGTACAACCAACTATCTTGATCTCTAACGCCCCAAATAGTAATACCATATTGTTGAGCAGTAGGTACAATATTGGTGTAATGATATGATGCATTTTGATATTGATCTGCTTGTTCTTGAGCTCTAGTTGCAGTTAATTCTGTCACATCATTACCGTAGTTAGCTTTAACATCAAGTTCTGAAATATGAACTAATAAACTAGTATCTGTAATTTGTTGAATGGCTAATGGCAAATCACTTGTTGGCCAATTATGATTTAAATGCATTTGCATACCAATCCCATCAATTGGAACACTATTAGAGATCATGCTATTTACTTTATTAATAATTAGATTTCTTTTATTAGGCTCTCCAGCTATATTATAATCATTATAAAAAAGTTTAACATCAGTATCCGCTTCACGTGCCCATTGGAATGCTTTATCAATAAAGTCATCACCTATTTTTTGTTGAAATATGGAAGACCTTATAGACCCCCCATCAAAATATTCATTAACAACATCCCAACTAGCTACAATAGAATTTCCATTAGCATCTTTCTCTATAGCAAAATGAGAAACAGTTGCTTTAACATAAGCTTCAATTAAAGCTTCAAACTCTTCATTTGTACCAGAAAAACTATTTAGCCATCCAGGAACTGATGAATGCCAAACTAAAGCATGACCATGAACTCTTAAACCATTAGCTTTTGCATAAGCTACTATGGCATCACCATCACTAAAATCATAATTTCCAGCAGATGTAAATATATTTGCCATTTTCATGTCGTTTTCAGCAGTAATACTATTGTAATCATTTAAAAGCACTTCTCTAAAGTCAACATTGGCAGAAGAAGTTGACGATAATTTAAAAGCAGATACAATATTTCCCATAGGAAAATTAGTGAAATCTTGTAAATATTCTGGTGTTGTACCACCTCCAGTACCATCACCATCGTCTCCACCATTAGTAGGACCTCCTACAATAATACCTCCATCAGAAGAGCTATCGCTACTACAGCCCATAAATAGTACTGCTATAATTAAAATACTTAAAATTTTTCTTGTTTTCATAATTTATTTAATTTTTAATTTATAACTAATCCCTAGTTCTAACCCTGTTATTTCTGCTAATCCTTTTAGTCTGCCTATTAATGAATATCCAGGATATAACTCTTTACCTTCAATGGAATGTAAAAACCCATGATCGGGTCTCATAGGTAGGCTTATTTTTCTTTTATGCATAATATCGATAATTTTCTCGACTATCTTTTCCATTTTATTGTCTCCATATAAATGGTCTGATTCCTTAAAATTACCATCAACATCTTTTATAACATTTCTTAAATGTAAAAAATGAACTCGTGAAGATGTTTTATTTAATATTTTTAGTAAATCATTAGATGGATGTGCACCTAAAGATCCTGTACAATAACATAAACCATTTGCTTCAACAGGAACTTCATTTAAAAGATACTCTAAATCTTTTTGTGTGCTAACTATTCTTGGTAAACCTAAAACCGAATAAGGTGGATCATCAGGATGAATAGCTAGTTTTAAACCAAGTTCTTGCGCAACAGGAGCAACTTCTTTTAGAAAATGTATTAAGTTTTCTCTTAATTTTTCTTCAGTTACATGAGCGTACTCATCAAGTAAAGTTAAAATCTTTGTTGATGTAAAATTCTCTTTACTTCCGGGTAAACCTAAAAGAATATTCTTAAATAATTTTCGTTTTTCTTCTTTCGAAAGTTGTTTCCCGTAAATAACAGCCTTGTTAATTTGTTCTGGTGTATAAGCCGCTTTTGCATTGGGTCTTTTTAATAAAAACACATCAAAATATACGAAAGCATCTTTATGAAAATATAGCGATTTGGTTCCATCTATATTTTTATAGTCATGATGTGTACGAACCCAATCTAAAATAGGCATAAAATTATATGTGATAACTTCAATACCGCATTGCGCTAAGTTTTTTAAACTTATTTTATAGTTTTCAATATATGTTTCAAAATTTCCTGCGCCCTTTTTTATATCTTCGTGTACAGGAAGACTTTCAACAACTTTCCATTCTAATCCGGCTTGTTCAATAATTTCTTTTCGCTCTTTAATAGCTTCTATAGTCCAAACATCTCCAACAGGAATTTCATGTAATGCTGTAACAATACCTGTAACACCACATTGTTTAATGTTTTCTAAAGAAGTTCTATCATGTAGTCCATACCAACGCATGGTTTTCGTCATAAAAATCATAGTATTCTATTTAAAATCCTATACTATTTCCTCCATCAACAGGAAGTACTGTTCCAGTTACAAAACTAGATTCGTTGGTTGCGAAAAAATATACAGCATCAGCGATATTTGAGGGGTCACCTAAAATACCCATTGGTGTTCTGGATAATACTTTATTTTTTCTTTCAGGGTCGTTATCTAATGCTTTTGCAGACATTTTTGTTTTTATGAACCCAGGAGCTACACAATTTACTCTAATACCAAACTCTGCTAATTCAACTGTCATAGCACGCGTCATAGTCTCGATAGCTCCTTTACTGGCAGAATATGCTATAACCTTTGGTAAGCCATATTGAGATGCCATCGAGCTTATATTAACAATGCTACCACCGTCATGTTTTTTCATTATTTTAACAACTTCTCTACTTATTGCAAAAACACTTAAAACGTTGGTTTGAATAATATTTGAAAATTCTTCGTTTGTGACCTCTGTAAACTCTTTCTTTTGGTTTATTCCGGCATTATTTACTAAAATATCAATGTTATCTCCATTAGAAATTTCTGCAATAATTGCAGGAATTTCATCTAAGTTATTTAAATCAAAAATTACAGGAATTGCATTTTCACCAATTTCAGCACATGCATTTTCTGTTTTATCTTTTGTTCTACCTATGATATAGGTTTTAATTCCGTTATCGCACAACTTTTTTGCTGTTGCATAACCTAAACCAGAGTTGCCTCCGGTAACAATTGCTTTTTTTGTCATTCTTATTTAGTTTATCTTCCGGGAGCAAAGGGAAATGTCATTGATTGAAACTCTTTTAAAGAGTTAGAGGATTTTTCAACTCCATTTGGTAAATCTTGTTTTGAAAATTGTTGAAAGTACAATAAACAAGCATCGCGCCACCATTTAGCTTCTTTGAGTTGAATATTCAACATCATTTTTACTTCTTTAAATCTCTGTGAATCTACATATTGTTCCATAGAATTCCAAAGCGATATCATATCTTCGACTTCATTAACACCTTCTTGGTATTTTAATGCCATACCATCCCAAAGTGTATATCCATTTTTTAATTTATGATTCCACGAAACATGATGAAACCAAAGTAAATCTTTTTCAGGAGTTGTTGAAATATCATTATACATTTTTGCAATTTCTGGTGCATATTGTGCAGTTGCATTACTTCCTGTTTTAGTTCTATTAAAACCTAGGCCAAAGCCATCTGCTTTATGATAATAGGTTGGGTTCCATTCTGGTCGTGGTAAACTTCCAACCCAAGGACCTGGACCATAATGATGTCCTGTATCGAAAATATGATGTAATCCGTAAGGATTCATATAATTCACAACAGTTTCCCGAGATTGAATCATCATTTTTTTTATTGGAATGATAAAATTTTCATCATTTGTAAAAGTTTGACGAATCCATTCATCTGCAATGTCTTCAGATTTTAAATGAGGATTCCATGCTAAACGCCCAAAGCCATACCAATTGGCTTGTAAAAAGTGATGCCCTGTCCAATTTATATCGTTACCAATGTTTGTTACGCCAGCAACACCAGTTATTTTTTTATTATGTAGTGAGCCATCAACAACTTTAGCAACTGTTGAGCCTTTACCTTCACGATAGGTGTCTGTTTCAAAAACTTCTTCATATAGTTTTGGTAAATACACTAAATGCGTGCTAAAGCCAAGGTATTCTTGAGTAATTTGAAACTCCATCATTAAAGGAGTTTTTGGCATTGCACCAAACATAGGATGAAAAGGTTCACGTGGTTGAAAATCGATTGCTCCATTTTTAACTTGAACAATAACATTGTCCTTAAATTTCCCATCATAAGGCACAAATTCAGAATAAGCTTGCTTTGCTCTATCAGTTGCATCATGTTCAGAATAGACAAACGCACGCCACATTACAATACCTCCAAAGGGTTCTAAAGCTTCAGCCATCATATTTGCCCCATCAACATGATTGCGACCATAATTTTGTGGTCCAGGTTGTCCTTCAGAATTTGCTTTTACTAGAAAACCACCAAAATCTGGAATGGTATTATAAATTTCAGCTGTTTTGTCTTTCCACCATTTAATTACATCGGCATCTAAAGGATCTGCTGTTTTCAATCCACCAATTTCAATAGGAGCAGAAAAACGAGCTGTGAGGTAAACTTTAATTCCATATGGTCTAAATACATCTGCTAATGCCTTTACCTTTTCTAAATATTGAGGCGTTAGTATTAATGCATTAGCATTTACGTTTGTTAATACTGTTCCATTAATGCCTATTGAAGCATTAGCTCTTGCGTAATCAATATATCTTTGGTCTATGTAATCTGGTAGTGTATGCCAATTCCAGAGCGAAAAACCTGCATAGCCACGCTCAACAGTTCTGTCTAAATTATCCCAATGGTTTAGTATTCTTACATCTATTTTTGGAGAATCAACAATATTTATGTCTTTTAAAGAATTATTGATTTGTAACTCTCTTAAAAATCTAAAAACACCATATAGAACACCTACATCTGTCTTTGCAGAAATAACTATTTGTGAATTCCCATTTAGTTGAATTTGTTTGATTACGAAACCATCTTTTTTAACTTTTGAAAGTTCGGTTTTTATAAGATTTAAATATGTAGTATCTAATTGAGATTCTGAACCAAAAACTAACAAATGGTTTTTTGGAGAATCATTTTCAAATAAATTTTGGTTATCAAATAATCCAGATAATCCTATATTTAACTCTTTTAAAGCAGTTTTTATGGTTTCGGAATTCCCAAAGAATTGAATGGCTTGTATGTTTTCAGTATATTCCTTTAATAATTGTTTGTTTTCAACTTTTTTATATTGAAGCCATAAATCATAACCATTATTTGCGAAAGAAATATTAGTAAATATGAAGGTGAAAAATAATATTAAACCAAAAATTCTATTTGAAATTAAAACCATGTATTTCTTTCTAAAATTAACGCTTAAAATACCCTAATAAACATAAAGCCTATTAGGGTTTCTAACAACAAAATAATTGTAAACTTAGTAAAATTTTTATAACTTCGCAACCGATTGCGTAAAAGATGCTTGTTAAAGTTATTAGAAAATAAATTTTGTTTACATTTAGGTAATCTAACCAACTAACTTCTAGATATGAAAATATTTTTAAAAACCTTTTCTCGGTTATTTCTTTTTATTACAATATTGATTTTTTCTTGTAAGAATGAAAATAAAGTTAATAATTTACAAGATGAACCTAGCTTAAATTTAGCAGAGGCTAAGTTTCCTTTTTATGATACATCATTAACTATAGATGATCGTATTCAAGATTTAATTTCAAGATTAACATTAGAAGAAAAGGCAGACCAAATGATGCACAATACAAGTGCGATTGAGCGTTTAGAAATACATCCTTATAGTTATTGGAATGAAGCCCTGCATGGAGTTGCCCGTTCTGGTGTAGCTACTGTTTTTCCGCAAGCTATAGGTTTAGGTGCAACTTTCGATAGCGATTTAGCTTTAAGAGTGTCGTCAGCTATTTCAGATGAAGCTCGTGCCATGCATAATGCAGCTAAAGCCAAAGGATATCATATGCAATACGGCGGACTAACTTTTTGGACACCTAATATCAATATTTTTAGAGATCCGCGATGGGGAAGAGGTCAAGAAACTTATGGAGAAGATCCATATTTAATGTCTTTAATGGGAAAAGCTTTTGTAAATGGATTGCAAGGCGATAATAATAAATACTTAAAAACAGCCGCTTGTGCAAAGCATTTTGCAGTGCATAGTGGCCCTGAAGAATTACGCCATGAGTTTGATGCTATTTCAAGTAAAAAAGATTTATGGGAAACGTATCTTCCTGCTTTTCAAGCATTAGTAACCGAAGCAAATGTAGAAGCTGTTATGTGCGCTTACAACAGTACTAATGGTGAGCCTTGTTGTGCTAATAAATATCTAATTGATGATGTATTACTTGGAGAATGGAATTTTAAAGGCCATATATTAAGTGATTGTTGGGCCATTGTAGATTTTTATACTCCAAAAGGAAAAGGTGGACATGGAACAACAAATACCATGGCAGAAGCTTCAGCTTTAGCGGTAAAAAGCGGTGTGAGTTTAAATTGTGGAAGCTCTTATTTAGAAGGTTTACCTGAAGCAGTAAAATTAGGTTTAATAACTGAGGCAGAAATTGATAATAAGTTAGCGACTTTACTACGCACAAGGTTTAAGTTAGGATTGTTTGATCCGCAAGGAAGTAATCCTTATGACGATATTTCTGTAGATGTTATAAACAGTGATGAACACAGAGCATTAGCAAGAGAAGTTGCTCAAAAAAGTATCGTGTTGCTAAAAAACAATGGCGTTCTTCCTTTAAAAAACGATTTACCAAAATATTTTATTACAGGTCCAATTGCTGGAGATTCTGAAGCACTTTTAGGAAATTATTATGGTGTTAATCCTAAAATGGTAAGTATTATGGAAGGAATAGCCGGAGCAATAAGTCCTGCTAGTCAATTACAATATAGAATGGGTGCTATGTTAACCGTTCCTAAAGAAAATCCTTTAGACTATGCCACAGGAAATGCTAGTAATTCTAATGTGACGTTTGCAGCATTAGGTATTTCTGGTTTAATTGAAGGAGAAGAAGGCGCATCAATTGCTTCAAAAACAAAAGGTGATAGATTAGATTATAACTTACCAAAATCTCAAATGGATTATTTAAGAGGTTTAAGAGTTGCAGCTGATAAAAATCCTGATGATAAAAAGCAAATTGTAGCTATAATTACAGGAGGAAGTCCTATGAATCTTGCAGAAGTTGAGAAATTAGCTGATGCTGTTCTTTTAGTATGGTACCCTGGTGAAGAAGGAGGAAATGCGATTGCAGATATTATATTTGGGAAAGTATCACCTTCGGGGAGATTACCAATTACGTTCCCTAAATCTTTAGATCAGTTACCAGATTATAAAGACTATTCAATGAAAGGAAGAACATACAAATACATGAATTTAGATCCACAATATCCTTTTGGATATGGGTTAAGTTATACTACTTTTAAGTATGATAATATTAAACTATCATCAAGTTCTATCTCAAAAATCGATACAGTAACATTAACAGTTGATGTTAGTAATACAGGTGAAGTTGATGCAGATGAGGTTGTTCAATTATACATTTCTGATGTTGAAGCCTCTTTTGATATTCCTAACTCGCAATTAAATAGTGTTAAACGCATTCATTTAAAAGCAGGTGAAACAAAAAATATTACTTTTGAATTAACACCAAAAATGTTCGAAATGGTAAATAACGATGGAAAACGTGTTATTGAACCAGGAGAATTTAAAATATATGTTGGAGGATCTAGCCCAATGAAACGTAGTTTTGAACTTGGAGTTCCTAAAATGGCGGAAGCGTCTGTTGAAATACAATAAATACTTTAAAATTAAAACGTATGAATAGTTTAATAACGGATAACTTCCTTCTAACTTCGTCTTATGCGGAAGAATTATACCATTCCTTTGCAAAAGATTTACCTATTATAGACTATCATAATCATTTACCGCCTAATGAAATAGCTACAAATAAGCAATTTAAAAATTTAACTAAAGTATGGTTAGATGGCGACCATTACAAATGGAGAGCCATGCGTAATTTAGGCATTGAGGAAAAGTATATAACTGGTAAAGCCTCAGATGAAGAAAAATTTAAAAAGTGGGGATATGCCGTGCCATATACCATGAGAAACCCTTTATATCATTGGTCTCATTTAGAGTTGAAAAGGTATTTTGGTATAGATTCACCAATTAATGAAAAGACTGCAGGTTCTATTTATAAAGACTGCAACACGCTTTTACAAAAGGAGGAATTTAGAACTCAAGGATTGTTAAAAATGATGAATGCAGAGGTTGTATGTTCTACAGACGATCCTATTGATGATTTGAAACATCATAAATCAATAGCGAATTCAAACTTTGATGTATTAACGTTACCAACTTTTAGACCCGATAATATAATTAATATCGATGCTATTGAATTCACAACTTATATAGAAACTTTATCGGATGTTTCAAATGTGAAAATTAAAGATTTAGAATCACTTTTAAAAGCCATAGAGAGTAGAATAGAATATTTTCATGAGAATGGATGCAGACTTTCAGACCATGGATTATCTCATGCTTATGCCGGAAAGTTCAGCAAGAAAAAAGTTGATGCTATATTAAAAGATCGTATTGAAGAAAAGAATCTGTCAACTAAAGAAATAAACATATATAAATCAGCAATTTTATTTTATTTAGGTAAATTTTATGCTTTAAAAGAATGGACTATGCAATTGCATTTAGGGCCAATTCGAGATACCAATAAACTACTTTTAAAGCAAATAGGAATTAATGCAGGTGTTGATAGTATTGGAGACTTTCAACAAGCCGAATCTTTAGCCAACTATTTAAATATGTTGAATGACGATGGTAGTTTACCTAAAACAATTATATATAATTCTAATCCTTCAGATAATGATTTGTTTGCAACAATGGCAGGTAATTTTAGTGAAGGTGGAGTAAAGGGGAAAGTCCAATTTGGAGCTGCTTGGTGGTTTTTAGATCAAAAAGACGGGATAGAAAAACAAATAAACTCATTATCAAATATGGGCTTGTTAAGTTGCGCTGTTGGTATGCTAACAGATAGCAGAAGCTTTTTGTCATTTACCAGACACGAATATTATAGACGAATATTATGTAATATTTTTGGAAATGATATTAAAAATGGAGACTTACCAAATGACATGCAGTGGATAGGAAAAATTGTAAGTGACATATGTTATAATAATGCTAAATCCTTTTTTGATTTTCAAGATATAAAATCAAAAACAAGAACACAGCAAACTTCAATTAACAAATAATTTTTAAAGTGAATCTTGAATTTTAAAGCATAGAATTTATTTATTAATTAAAATGAAATTAAGAAAGAATGATTAAAATAAAGTATAAATACCTTTTGTCAATAGTCATTCTTCTTTTTATATCATGCAATCAAAGTAAAACGTCTTCAATTTCAGAAGAAGAAAGTGAAAGTGCTAAAAGTATTCCTCATTTAAAAAAACAAGGAAACGCAACAGAATTAATTGTTGACGATCAACCTTATACAATTCTTGGTGGTGAACTTTCTAATTCCACATTTACAAGTATTGAAAGTATGGAACCAGTTTGGGAACGGCTAAAAACTTTAAATTTAAATACTGTTTTGGCTCCTGTTTATTGGGAATTAATAGAACCAACAGAAGGTGAATTTGATTTTAAATTATTAGATGATTTAATTATTAAAGCAAGAAATAATGATTTAAAATTGGTGTTGCTTTGGTTTGGCTCTTGGAAAAATAGTATGTCAAGTCATGTTCCATCTTGGGTGAAAAAAAATCAAGAAAAATATCCAAGAGTTAAGGATGATAGTGGAAAAAGTCACGAAATTTTAACACCGTTTAGCAATAATAATTTGCAAGCAGATTTAACTGCGTTTAAAACTTTAATGCAACATATTAAGGAATTTGATGGTAATAATCATACGGTAATTATGGTGCAACCTGAAAATGAAATAGGAATGTTACCAACCGCTCGAGATTATCATCCATTAGCAAATGAGAAATTTAAAGAAGATGTTCCAAAAGAATTGATGGATTATCTTCAGAAAAATGAAAGAGAATTAGTTCCTGAATTTTATACCATTTGGAATAAAAACGGACTTAAAATTAATGGAACTTGGGAAGAGGTTTTTGGAAAAGGTTTACATACAGACGAAATTTTTATGGCTTGGTATTTTGCACAATACACAAAGCAAATAATAGATTCGGGTAAAGAAATTTATCCTTTACCAATGTTTGTTAATGCAGCATTAAACAGGCCAAATAAGAATCCAGGAGAATATCCAAGCGCAGGACCTTTACCTCATTTAATGGATGTTTGGAAAGCAGGATGTTCTTCGGTTGATATGCTTTCACCAGATTTTTATTTCCCAAATATTAAATATTGGTGCGATTTATACGCAAGACAAAACAATACATTATTTATACCAGAACATCGTTTTGATAATACAGTTGCAGCTAAAGCACTTTTTACTATTGGTCATTATGAAAGTTTAGGGTTTTCGCCTTTTTCAATTGAACAAATCCCATCAAAACCATTGCAACCTAAAGAAGAAAAACTAGCCAAAGTTTATGATATTATCAATCAAATAAAACCAATTTTAGATATAAATAAAGGGCAAAATAAAATTGAAGGTGTATTATTAGATAAGGATGTTAAAGAAGTATTATTGGTTTTTGGCGATTATGAATTTAAAGTTTCCCATACATTTAATTTAGGCTGGGAACCAAATTCATCATCTGAAAATTGGGAACCATCTGGAGCTATTATTATTCAAAATGATGAAAACGAATTCTTTTATGCTGGTTTTGGTGTTTCATTAACTTTTAAAAACATTAAAAATCCAAACTTAAATACAGGAATTTTAAAAGCCGAAAAAGGATATTTTAAAAATGGAAATTGGAATGTTTATCAACATTTAAACGGAGATCAAACGCATCAAGGTAGACATATACGCTCATTTAACGATGATGTTACAATACAAAGGTTCACATTATACGATTACGAATAATTATTCTCTAATGATAATTATTTTCGTTTAGATGACCCTCTTACAATGACTTCGGTATTTAAAAAAGTAATTTCTGTAATACTATCTATTTTTGATCGTTTTAAATGTTTTAATATTTTCTTAGAGCATGTTTTTCCCATTTCAAATGCTGGATGAGATATGGTTGATAAACCTGGGTCGATAATATGTGAAATAGGATCATTATTAAAACCTATAACAGCAATGTCTTCAGGGATTTTTAACCCTCTATTTTTTGCCACTTGTATTGCTGCTACTGCTGTTGTATCATTAGAAGAAAATATACCATCTGGAGGAGTTTCTAAATCAAGTAATTTGTTTGTAGCTTTTTCTCCCTCTTCATAACTCATTGTTTTTACATGTACAATCAAATCTTCGTCAACCTCTAAATTATATTGTTTAAGTGCGTCTCTGTAACCTCTTTCACGTTCATTATAAATATTTCTAAACTTTAAACCTGCAATATGTGCTATACGTGTGCAACCTTGCTCAATTAAATGCTTTGTTGCTTTAAAAGCTGCGGAATAATTATCAATCATTACACGATAGGTGTTAAATTCCTTTGGAACCCTATCAACAAAAACTAAAGGAATACCCTTATCAATAAATTGCTGAAAATGATCTGTTTTTGTGGTTTCCATGGCTAATGAACAGATAATGCCACTAACTCTACTATTATATAGAGCTTGGGCCATATCGACTTCATCTTGATATGAATCATGAGACTGCGTAATAATAACATTATATCCAGCCTTTTGTGCAGTTTCTTCAATACCACTTATAAGAGAAGCCATAAAAGGTCTGTTAATTCGTGATATTAACACACCAATAGTTTTTGTTTTATTGCTTCGTAAACTGGATGCTAAAGTGTTAGGTGTATAACCCATTTCCTTTGCAGCATCGTTTACTTTTTTTGTTGTTTTTTTACTTATGCTACTATGGTTTTTTAAAGCTCTTGATACCGTAGAAGTTGATAAGTTTAATTTTTCGGCGATGTCATAAATTGTAACATCCTTGTTGTTAGTCATATAAGATTTTGGTCGTTATTCTGTAAATTTAATATTTTATTGCGAACATATTATAAAATGGTAAAACATATTTAGAAAAATGCAATTATATTTACATGAATTGAAGATAAATATAAATTTCTGTATATTTAAGCAATCGGTTGCGTAAAAACTAAACTAATGAAAAAACCACCACTTTTTTTAATAACAATACTGTTATTAATAATCTTCTTATCTAGTTGCTCATCAAATGAAACCAAAAAAGAAAAGCAAACTATATTAAAAGATGCTTATAAACATGCTTTTTTAATTGGTAATGCGCTTAATGAAGATATTATATCAGGTAAAGACAAACAGTCTCAAGATATTATTTTAGAGCAGTTTAATGCCATTACTCCAGAAAACATTATGAAAGCGGCACCAATAAACCCCGAACCTGGAGTTTACAATTTTAAGCCTGCTGATGATTTTGTTGAATTCGGACAGAAAAATAATTTTTTTATTATTGGTCATACTTTAGTTTGGCATAATCAAACGCCTGATTGGTTTTTTAAAGATAAAGAAGGAAATCCAAATACACATGAAGCTCAAATTGAGCGTATGCGAAATCATATTGAAACGGTTGCAGGCAGATATGCAGGTAAAGTTCACGCATGGGATGTTGTAAATGAAGTGATAGATAACGATGGCTCATACAGACCAACAACTTGGGTTAATGGCGTTGGAAATGGAGATACTTTGGTTAAAAATGCATTTAGGTTTGCAAGTAAATATGCACCAAATACTGAATTATACTATAATGATTTTAATGCGTGGCGACCTACAAAGAGAGATGGTATCATGCGTTTGGTTAGAATGCTTCAAAAGGAAAATATTCGAATTGATGGTGTTGGAATTCAAGGACATTGGGGACTTAATTATCCTAAAAATGAATACATAGAAGCTGCTATAGATTCATTTGCTTCATTAGGTGTAAAAGTCATGATTACCGAGTTGGATGTTGATGTTTTACCATTAACTAAAGAGGGACAAATTATAGGTTCTGGGTTGTTGCATCCTCAATATGAGTTAGAAGAATTTAAAGAATTTTTGGATCCTTATCAAGATGGTTTACCAGAAGCTCAACAACAAGAATTAGCTGATAGATATGCCGAACTTTTTGATATATTTTATAAAAAAAGAGATAAAATAGATCGCGTAACCTTCTGGGGATTACATGATGGCATGTCTTGGAAAAATGGTTATCCAATTCCTAATAGAACGAATTACACATTGCTTTACGATAGAAATAAAAAGCCAAAACCTGCTTTTAAGGCAGTTTTAAATGTTCCATCTAAAAACCACGAAAATGAGTAAAGACAAAAAACTTCGAAGTCAAGAGTGGTTTGGTGGTAATGATAAAATGGGTTTTGTACATCGTTCATGGTTGCGAAATCAAGGTTATCCAGATGATTATTTTGAAGGCAAACCTGTTATTGGAATTTGTAATACTTGGTCCGATTTAACACCATGTAATGGACATTTACGTGATGTTGCTGAGGTTGTAAAACGAGGTATTTTAGAAGCAGGTGGATTTCCGCTAGAATTTCCAGTAATGTCTTTAGGTGAAACGATTATGCGACCAACTACCATGCTGTTTCGAAACCTCGCAAGTATGGATACTGAAGAGTCTATCAGAGCAAACCCGCTTGACGGAATTGTACTTTTAACAGGTTGTGATAAAACAACACCTTCAACAATTATGGGAGCATGTAGTGTAGACTTACCAACTATTGTTGTTCCTGGTGGACCAATGCTGAATGGTCGTTTTAGAGGAGAAACTATTGGTTCTGGTTCATTCAACTGGATGATAAAAGAAAAACAAAAAACGGAAGCATTTGATGCTGAAGATATGCGTGAAGCCGAAATATGTGCAGCTCGAAGTATTGGGCATTGTAATACAATGGGAACAGCTTCAACAATGGCAACTATGAGCGAAGCTTTAGGATTAACACTTCCTGGATTTTCATCAATTCCAGCAGCAGATTCTCGCAAAAAAGTGATGCAGCAATTATCTGGAAGGCGTATTGTGGAAATGGTGAAAGAAGATTTAACCATGTCTAAAATCTTGACTCGAAAAGCTTTTGAGAATGCAATTGTTACCAATGCAGCCGTTGGGGGTTCTACCAATTTAATTATTCATTTAATTGCTATTGCACGACGTATTGGAGTCGATTTAAAACTCGAAGATTTTGATGCTGTTGGGAGTCATATTCCACTGTTAGTAAACCTAATGCCTTCAGGAAAATATTTAATGGAAGATTTCTTTTATGCTGGTGGTTTACCTGTTGTTATGAAAGAATTAGGTGATTTATTACACCAAGATATTATTACTGCAAATGGTAAAACATTTCGAGAAAACTATGTAAAAGCAAAATGCTATGACAATGAAATCATCGCTAAAATAGAAAAGCCTCTACAAGAACATGCAGGAATTGCTGTTTTAAAAGGCAATTTATGCGAAAATGGTTCTGTAATTAAACCTTCAGCAGCAACAAAACGATTGATGAAACACACAGGAAGAGCTGTCGTTTTTGAGTCTATGGAAGATTACCATAATCGTATTGATAATCCAGATTTAGATATTGATGAAGATTGTGTTATTGTATTAAAAGGTGTTGGACCAAAAGGATATCCTGGAATGCCAGAAGTTGGCAATGTAGATTTACCTGAAAAATTGATTTTGAAAGGCGTTAAAGATATGATTCGTATTTCCGACGGAAGAATGAGTGGTACAGCATATGGAACAGTCGTACTTCACATTTCACCAGAATCAACAATAGGAGGAACATTAGCTATTGTCCAAAACGGAGATATGATTACACTAGATGTTGAAAAAAGATTATTACAACTCAATATTTCTGATGAAGAATTAGCTAGAAGAAAAGCGAATTGGAAAGCACCAGAACCTATGGCAACAAGAGGTTATGTACGCATTTATTTAGACCATGTAGAAGGTGCAGATGTTGGAGCAGATTTAGATATTTTAGTTGGTGGTTCAGGCTCAAAAGTGGATAGAGATTTACACTAAATAATATGATAGTTCTTTACTTATTATTATCAGTTTTACTAATCATTTTACTGACAGCCAAACTCAAAGTGCATCCTTTTGTTGCGCTTTTATTGGTAGCCATTTTGTATGGAATAGTTGTAGGAATGCCATTAAATGAAATTATTACATCTGTAAATAAAGGCTTTGGAAATACTTTAGGAGGTATTGGAATGATTATAATTTTAGGTGTCATCATTGGTGCTTTTCTCGAAAATTCCGGAGGCGCTTATGCATTAGCAGAAAAAGTTTTAAAATTCACTGGAAAGAAAAAAATACCATTTGCCATGGGAATTATTGGTTGGTTTGTATCCATTCCTGTTTTTGCCGATAGCGGATTTATGTTGCTCGCGCCATTAAATAAAAGTTTATCTAAAAAGGCTAAAATAACTTTATCAGGTTCGGCTATCGCGTTGGCACTAGGTTTAACAGCAGCGCATACCATGGTGCCGCCAACTCCTGGGCCTATTGCTGCGGCTCATTATTTGAATGCAGATTTAGGTTTAGTCATGTTATTTGGGATTCCAATAAGCTTATTTGCTTTAACTATGGGATTAGTCTTTGTAAAAAAAGTTGTTTCAAAAACGTATATCGATCCAGATCCAGATATTACACAAGAAGAAATTACTCAACGTTTAAAAACAGCTCCAAGTGCGTTTAAATCTACCATTCCAATTTTTGTTCCTATTATTTTAATAGTTGTAAAATCATTATTAACTTCATTAGGAGGTTTTAAGGAAGTAGATTTTGAATCATTTAGCACATTAATAAAAATTTTATTCTTTTTAGGAACACCATTTATCGCATTATTAATAGGTTGTTTTTTATCGTTAACACTTCCAAAAAAGTTAAGCAGAGATATGTTTTCAACATCTGGATGGATTGGAAAAGCACTCGTTGGCGCATCATCAATTTTATTAATAACTGGTGCTGGCGGAATTTTTGGACAAGTTTTGAGAGATTCAGGAATTGCAGTAACTTTAGGTGAAACATTATCAAACATCAATATTAGCATTTGGTTACCGTTTTTATTAGCAGCAGCAATTAAAACAGCACAAGGATCATCAACCGTAGCATTGGTTACAACAGCATCTATTTTAGCACCCATGATGAGTACTTTAGGTTTTGAAACCGAAACACAAAAAGCCATGGTTGTAATTGCAATAGGAGCAGGGTCTGCAGTGGTTTCACACGCTAACGATAGTTTCTTTTGGGTTGTAACAAGGTTATCAGGAATGGATGTGAAAATGGGTTACCGTTTTCATACTTTAGGAACATTGATTTTAGGAAGTTCAGCAGCAATTTTATTATTCATTTTATATTTAATTTTAGCATAATGAAGGTTTATAATACTAAAAAGGGGATTTTAATTGAAATTCAAAATTCATTTTATTTAATTAATGAAAACTGGGATGATTTAATTAATGATGATAATTTATCAGATAAATTAAATCAACTTGTTAAAACATTAAAACCTATTAATAATGCAGAAGAAATAATAAGAAAAGATTTGCTAGTACCTATGCAAAGTCAGGAATTATGGGCAAGTGGTGTTACCTATTTTAACAGTAAATTAGGCAGACAAGAAGAAAGTAAAGATGCGGGCGGAGGTGATTATTACGAACGTGTTTACAATGCAGACAGACCAGAATTGTTTTTTAAAGCAACAGTAAACAGAACGGTTCCATCAAACGGGAAAGTAAATATTAGAAAAGATTCTTCTTGGGATGTTCCGGAGCCAGAATTAACACTTGTAATTACTTCTTCAGGTAAAATTATTGGTTATACCATTGGAAACGATATGAGTTCACGAAGTATTGAAGGCGAAAATCCACTGTATTTACCACAAGCCAAAACCTATGATGCTTGTGCAGGTTTAGGTCCGTGCGTGCTTGTTTCAAATGAAATGCTATCTGATGATTCTAAAATAAGCATGAAAATTATAAGAAATACTGAAATTGTTTTTGATGAAACCATAGAAATCAGTAAAATGAAGCGCAAACCAAAAGAATTGGTTGGTTATTTATATAAAGAATGCTCGTTTAAATATGGGAGTTTACTAATGACGGGAACAGGAATTGTACCAACAACAGCATTCACATTACAAAGTAAAGACGAAATAGAAATTTCTATAGATAATATAGGAACATTAATAAATTATGTACGATAACATGAATTTAACAGGACAAAACTTTATAGCAGGAAAATCATCGGGACAAGGAACAGAAACGTTTGTGGCAATTAATCCTTCTAGCGGAACAGAATTACAAACATATTTTCATGAAGCAACTAGTGAAGAAATAAATGAAGCCGTTACAAAAGCTAATGAAGCATTTTTAGTTTATGGTAAGAAAAGCGGTAAAGAAAAAGCCGATTTTTTAGATGCTATTGCTGAAGAAATTTTAAATTTAGGAGACTCTTTAATTGAAAGATGTTGTGCTGAAACAGGTTTGCCAGAAGGAAGAATTACTGGCGAACGCGGGCGAACAATGAATCAATTAAAATTATTTGCAAGTGTTTTAAGAGAAGGTTCTTGGGTAGATGCACGAATTGATACAGCAATTCCAGATCGGCAACCCCTTCCAAAACCAGACATTCGTTCCATGCAAAAACCTTTAGGTGTTGTTGGCGTTTTTGGCGCTAGTAATTTTCCTTTGGCATTTTCAGTAGCGGGAGGAGATACAGCTTCAGCTTTGGCTAGCGGTTGTTCTATTATAGTAAAAGCACATCCATCACATCCTGGAACTTGCGAATTGATTGCAATAGCCATTCAAAAAGCTGTAGAAAAAACAAATATGCCAAATGGTACTTTTTCAATGCTTCAAGGGAAATCTGTTGCTGTTGGTATGGCTATTGTAAATCATCCTTTGGTAAAAGCCATAGGATTTACCGGTTCAAACAAAGGAGGTGTGGCTATTTTTAATGCCGCTAATAAACGTGATGAACCCATACCTGTTTATGCTGAAATGGGAAGTACAAACCCTGTTTTTATTCTGCCAAATGCTTTGAAAGAAAGAGGAGATGAAATAGCGCAAGGTTTAACAAGCTCTGTTACTTTAGGAGTTGGACAGTTTTGTACTAACCCAGGAATTGTGTTTTTAAATAATGATGCTTCTGTTTCAGGGTTTCAGAAAAAGTTATCTGAGAATTTTCAACAAGTTGATGCAAATACGATGCTAAATAGCGGAATTAAATCTTCTTTTGATAGTGACGTTAAAAATTTATCCAATGAAATTGAATTACTGGCACAAGGAAAAGAAAATAATGAAGGTTTTAAAGGAAGTGCACATGTTTTTAAAACTTCAGCAAAAAACTTTTTAATTGAAGATTATTTAGAAGAAGAAGTTTTTGGCCCATCAACCATTACAATTACAGCAGATTCTAAAGAGGAGTTATTAGCATCAGCACAAAAGTTAAAAGGGCACTTAACTGCAACATTATTTGCGACTGAACAAGACTTAAAAAATCATACCGATTTAATTGAAATATTAGAGCAAAAAGTTGGTAGATTAATAATAAATAATTTTCCAACAGGAGTAGAGGTGTGTCATTCTATGGTTCATGGAGGACCATTTCCTGCAACAACGAATAGTCGTTCAACATCAGTTGGTACAGGAGCAATTACACGCTTTACACGTCCTGTTTGTTATCAAAATTTTCCTCAGGATTTATTGTCTGATGAGTTAAAGGATAAAAACTCACTAAATATTTTTAGAATGATTAATGGAGAAATAAAAAAATAGAATTATGAAAACAATTTATGTAAAAATTAAACTAGTTGCTTTATTATTTGCTTTAGGTCTATTAAGTAATTGTGGTGGCGGTGATGATAATCCAACTCCTAAACCGAACCCTACACCTACAATACTACCAGATGCTTCAATAATTAAAGTAAATAATACAAAACAAATTATTAGAGGTTTTGGTGCAGCAACAGTATTTGATCCTTCTGGAGTTTCGGAATTAAATGATTCTGATTTTAATAAACTATTTGGGACTAACAGTGAAGAAATAGGTTTATCTATTTTAAGAATTCGAGTAGCAACAGATAATACTTATAGAACCAAAGAATTAAATAGAGCTTTAAGTGCAAAGGCTAGAGGAGCACGAATTGTAGCATCACCATGGAGTCCTCCTTCAAGTATGAAAACCAATAATAATTTAACTGGAGGTTTTTTAAAAACTGAATCTTATGAAGATTATGCCAATTATTTAAATGATTTTGCAGAATATATGGCAACTAATAATGCTGATTTGTATGCCATAGGAATTCAAAACGAACCTGATATTCAAGTAGATTACGAATCGTGCGATTGGACTGCATTTCAAATTAGAGATTTCTTAAAAGATTATGGCTCATTAATAACAAATACTAAGGTTATTTCTCCTGAGTCTTTCAATTTTAATCATTCAACAACCGATGCCATGCTAAACGATGACATTGCAGCAAGTAATGTTGATATTGTTGGAGGACATATTTATGGTGGTGGATTAGCGGATTATCCTTTAGCAAGGAGTAAAAACAAAGAAGTTTGGATGACTGAACATTTAGATACAGAAATTACTTGGGATGCCGTTTTTGCAACTGGGAAAGAAATTCATGATTGTATGACTATCGGAAATTTTAACGCTTATATTTGGTGGTATGCTAAACGTTTTTATGGTCCACTTGGTGAAGATGGAGTCATTACAAAACGCGGCTATATCATGTCAAATTACACAAAATTTATTAGACCTGAATATGTTCGGGTTGATGCTACTGTTAGCCCTAAAGCTAATATTTATGTGAGTGCCTATAATGGCAATGGAAAAACCGTTATTGTAGCTATAAATTCTGGTTCTTCTGGCGTTGTTCAACAATTTGCTATTGAAGGCACTTCGGTAACTTCAGTAACTCCTTATGTTACTTCTGAAACCGAAAATCTAGTAGCAAAAACAGCAGTTACTTTGAATACAGATATAGACGCTTTTAATTTTACATTACCAGCTAAAAGTATCACAACTTTTGTAAGTAATTAATTTTTTATTTTAATATGGACCACGAATATGTTGGTGAATTTCGTTTTTATAAAAATCTTGTAACGCTTCATGAATACTAGAACTTAAAGGCTCTAAACTGGAAACACTACAGTTAGAATTAATTTGTGAAGCAGAACTAGCTCCAGGTATAATACAGCTTATAGCGTCGTGATCTAAAATCCATCTTTGAGAAAATTGAGCCATGGTTAAACCATTTGTTAAAAAGTTGTCTTTAATCTTATTAGAAAGTTCAACGCCTTTTTCAAATGGTAATCCAGCAAATGTTTCTCCAACATTAAAAGCGTCACCATCTTTGTTATAATTTCTGTGGTCAGATTCTGAGAACGTGCTCTCTTTTGTAAACTTTCCTGTTAACAATCCACTAGCCAATGGTAACCTTACTATAATTCCAACGTTTTTCGCTTTGGCTTTAGGTAAAAGTTCTTCTAGTGGTTTTTGTCTAAAAATGTTAAAAATTATTTGAAGAGAAGTTATACCTTCTTGCTCAATGCAAAAAAGTCCTTCTTCAACAGTTTCAATACTAGCACCAAAAGCTTTTATTTTACCTTCTTTTTTTAAAGTACGTAACCAATTAAAAATAGAACCTTCATATAAAACATCAGTAGGGATACAATGTAATTGTAATAAATCTAAAGCATCAATTCCTAAACGATTTAAAGAATCATCAATAGCTTTACGTAAAGCTTCTTCAGTATATTTATCTGGATAAACGCTTCCATCACGTCCAAACTTTGTTGCAATTTTTAGATTTGGTTTGTGTTGTTTTATAAACTTGCCAATAACACGTTCACTTTGTCCTGCTCCATAAACATCGGCAGTATCAAAAAAGGTAACACCTTGTTCTACAGCTTTAGTCATGATATTAAAAGCATTTTCTTCTGAAACACCATCACCCCAATCGCCACCTAATTGCCAGCATCCTAAACCTACTTCACTTACATTAAAACCACTATTTCCTAAAGATTTTGATTTCATAATTTTGATTAATTTTTTTTAACATTTATTGAATTTAATTTTTTTAAAAAAAAAAGTACTTTTATTTTTTGCATAATAATAGATTTACAGCTTTTTTTATAAAACATATGCAAGATAATAATTATTAATAGTTTTTTTATATATTTACGCAACCGATTGCATTAAACTAATTAAGTCTAAAATTATGATGAATAAAAAATATTTTTATAGTGCTTTAGTACTCATACTATTAATGGCTACTAGCTGTCAAAAAAAAGAAGAAAAAATTGTTAAGCCTGAAGGGTTGAGGGATGTGTTTAAAGATAATTTCTTAATAGGAGCTGCTTTAAATGTAAATCAAATATTAGAGAAGGATTCTGTTCAAAGTGCCTTAATTGCTTCAGAGTTTAACAGTGTTACGCCAGAAAACGTAATGAAATCGATGTTAATTCATCCACAAAAAGATACTTTCAATTTTGAAATTCCAGATAAGTTAGTGGCTTTAGCTGAAAAAAATGATATGCATGTTCAAGGGCATACATTAGTTTGGCATAGTCAATTATCACCATTTTTTAAAGAAATAACCGATAGTACCGAAATGGTTGAAGTATTAACAAACCATATTAATACAATAGTTGGTAGATATAAAGGAAAAATTGATGCTTGGGATGTTGTAAACGAAGCATTAAATGATGATGGTACATTAAGAAAAACAGTGTTTTTAGATGTGCTAGGTGAAGATTATTTATCATTAGTTTTCAAAATAGCAGAGAAAGTTGACCCAAATGTAGAGTTATATTATAACGATTATAGTATGACGAATCCTAGCAAGAGAGCTGGTGCTATAAAAATGATTAAAAGAATGCAAGAGCTAGGAACAAAGGTTAACGGTATAGGCATGCAAGGGCACTGGGATTTAGATACGCCTAGTTTAGAGGAGATTGAAAAAAGTATTGTAGACTATGCAGATTTAGGTATCAAAGTAGCTATTACAGAATTAGATGTTTCTGTAATTCCTATGCCATGGGATTTTACAGGTGCAGATGTAAATGTAAAGTTTGAAAGTGGTGATGCAACAATGAATCCTTATCCAAATAAACTTCCAGATTCTATACAAGTTAAATTAGCTAATAGATATGCCGATATTTTTAAATTATTTTTAAAACATCAAGATAAAATTAGTCGTGTAACACTTTGGGGTGTAAATGATGGTGAGTCATGGAAAAACGATTGGCCAATTAATGGTAGAACAAATTACCCATTATTGTTTGATAGAAATAATGGAAAAAAGAAGGCCTATTATAGTATAGTTAATTTGAAAGCGGATTCTAAAGAATGAAGTTGCACAAAATAATTGTACTTTTTTTAAACATTTTTTTTTGGTTTGTTAGTATTAATCTTGTAAGTGCAGAAGTTAAACTTCCTTCACTTATAAGTGATGGATTAGTATTACAACGAAACGCCGAAGTTAAAATTTGGGGTTGGTCATCACCAGAGGAAAATATAAATATTGATTTCAATAACACAGTTTATAAAACTAAAGCGAATGCCAATGGAAAATGGGTGTTCGCTTTAAACAATCTTAAAGCTGGTGGACCATATGTAATGACTATTTCTGGTACAAATACAATAACTATTAATAATGTTCTAGTAGGCGATGTTTGGTTATGTTCAGGTCAATCTAATATGGAAATATCAATGCAACGTGTAAAACCCTTGTATGAAGATGATATTAAATCTGCCAATAACCCAAAAATACATTACATAGAAATTCCAAAGAGGTATAATTTTAAAGAACCTCAAGAAGATATTGAAGCAGTAACATGGAAAGAAGTTAATCAAGATAATATTTTACAATTTTCGGCTGTTGCTTATTTTTTTGCTGAAGAATTAAACAAAACATATAACGTTCCCATTGGTATAATTAATTCCAGTTTAGGAGGTGCTCCAGCCGAATCTTGGTTAAGTGAAGATGCTTTAAAAGAGTTTCCGAATTATTATGAAGAATTGCAAAAATTCAAGAATGATGATTTAATAGGAGAAATTCAAAACTATGATAATCAAAATTGGAAGGATTGGCATTACGAACTTTTTAATAAAGATTTAGGGAATAAAAATAATCCTTGGTATAGTCAAAATATAGACACTACTAATTGGGATGGAATGGAAGTGCCTGGTTATTGGGATAAAGAAAAAATTGCAGGTAAAAATGGTGTAGTTTGGTTTAGAAAAGACATAGAAATCCCTAAATCTATGTTAAATAAAACATTAAAACTTAATTTAGGTAGGGTTGTCGATTCAGATTCCGTTTATGTAAATGGAACTTTTGTTGGCACAACAGGTTATAAATACCCACCAAGGCGTTATAACATTCCTTCTAATTTATTAGTTGAAGGAAAAAATAATATCACGGTTAGAGTTATTAATGAAAGTGGTGATGGAGGTTTTTATTTAGACAAACCTTATGAAATTAAATCTGATGATAAAACAATAGATTTGAAAGGAATCTGGAAGTATAAATTGGGTGCCGAAATGCCGCCAAAAGAAGGACAAACATTTATTAGATGGAAACCAACAGGCTTATTTAATGCCATGTTAAGTCCTTTATTAAATTATACTATTAAAGGAGCTGTTTGGTATCAAGGCGAAGCAAATACTAAAAATCCTAAAGAGTATGAAACACTATTTCCTGCATTAATTAAAAATTGGAGAGCGAAGTTTAATCAAGGTGATTTTCCTTTTTTGTTTGTTCAATTGCCAAATTATCAGGAATCAAATAGTCATCCAACAGAAAGTAGTTGGGCAGAATTAAGAGACGCACAACTTAAAACACTATCTCTACCAAATACAGCCATGGCAGTAGCTATAGATTTAGGTGAGTGGAATGACATTCATCCTTTAAATAAAAAAGATGTTGCAAAAAGATTGGTTTTGGCTGCTAGAAAATTAGCATATAAAGAAAAGAATATAGTTTCTTCAGGCCCTACTTTAAAAGGTAAAAAAATTAAAGGAAATAAAATCATTCTTAAATTTGATAATATAGGAAGTGGCTTAGTCGCTAAAGGTGGAGAATTAAAAGAATTCGCAATTGCTGGTTCAGACCAAAAATTTCTATGGGCTAAAGCTGTAATTAAAAAGAATAAAATAATCGTTTCTAGTGAAGCAGTTAAAAACCCAGTTGCAGTAAGATATGCATGGGCAGATAACCCAGATAAAGCTAATTTATACAATAAAGAAAACTTACCAGCTTCACCGTTTAGAACAGATAATTGGTAACTATAACTAAAGAAATTATGAAATTAACTAAAACACTTTTGTTTGTATTTAATCTATTATTGTTCATTTCTTGCCAATCGAATTCATCAATAAATTTAGAAGAACAACAATCTTACGTTAAAACAAATTCTGGTTTTGCAGTAGTAAATAATAAAATGGCAACAACAATTTATTTAAGTGATAATGAGTTTGTTGGTGTTCAAAAAATAGCAAAAAAGTTTCAAGAAGATATTAAGCGAGTTACCAATATAAAACCAGATATAATTATTGATGAATCTTCTTTAAGTAAATCAGCAATTATAGTTGGAACAATTGGTAGCAGTAAATTAATAGATAAGTTAATTGCCGATAAAAAACTTGATGTTTCATCAATTCAAGGAAAATGGGAAACTTTTTTAATTGAAACTATTAAAAATCCTTTTGAAGGAGTCGATGAAGCCCTTGTAATAGTTGGAAGTGACAAACGCGGAACCATTTTTGGAATGTTCGATATGTCTTCAGAAATGGGTGTTTCACCACTATATTACTGGTGTGATGTTCCTGTAAAAAAGAAGCAAAATGTTTTTATTGCTCGCGGTTCACACACAAAAGGAACTCCAAAAGTAAAATATCGAGGTATTTTTATTAATGATGAAGCACCATCGTTAACCAATTGGGTCTACCCAAAATTTGGTGGTTTTAATGCAAAGTTTTACGACCACGTTTTTGAGTTAATCCTTCGTATGAAAGGAAATTATTTATGGCCAGCTATGTGGCAACCAAGAATGTTTTATGTTGATGATGCTCAAAATTCCATTTTAGCAGATGAATATGGCGTTGTAATTGGTACAACACATCACGAGCCATTAACAAGAGCTCATGCAGAATGGGGGAAATTTGGTGAAGGAGAGTGGAATTATAATTCAAATCCAGAAAACTTAAAAAAATTCTGGACAGAAGCCATGGAACGTTTAGACGATAAAGAAGCGCTGGTAACAGTTGGCATGCGTGGTGATGGAGATGAAGCGATGAGTGAAGACACCGCAATAGAAACTTTAGAAAAAGTTGTAAAAGACCAACGCCAAATAATAGCCGATGTTACAGGAAAACCTGCCGAAGAAACACCACAACTTTGGGCGTTGTACAAAGAAGTTCAAGATTATTACGATAGAGGCATGCAAGTTCCAGATGATGTTACGCTTTTATTATGTGATGATAATTGGGGAAATATTAGAAAATTACCAGCCTTAGATGCAGAACCTAGAAAAGGTGGTTACGGTATTTATTATCATTTTGATTATGTTGGAGGACCACGAAATTATAAATGGATAAACACCACGCAAATTGAGCGTGTTTGGGAACAAATGCATTTAGCTTACGAGCATAATGTTAAGGATATTTGGATAGTAAATGTTGGCGATATTAAACCAATGGAATTTCCAATTAATTTCTTTTTAGACTATGCTTGGGATCCAGATAAATGGAATGCCGATAATTTGCAAGAGTATTATACAGAATGGTCAGAACAACAATTTGGAAAAGAATATGCTAAGGAAATTGGAGATTTGGTTAAAACCTACACCAAATACAACGCCCGCAGAAAACATGAATTGCTTAACATTCCAGTATATAGTTTAACAGATTTTAATGAAGCTGATAATATGCTTGCTGATTTTAAAACATTAGAGAAAAAAGCAATTGAATTTAAAGAAAAATTACCAAAAGAATATCTCGACGCATATTATCATTTAGTTGAATATCCAATTGTTGCCTCTGCAAATTTGAATGAATTATATATAGCTGCCGAAAAAAATAAATTATACGCTGAAAAAGGAAACCCAATAGCGAATGAATATGCTCAAAAAGTAAAAGACTTGTATGTAAAAGATTCTTTACTAACTAAATATTATCACGAAGAATTAGCTGGTGGAAAATGGAATGGCATTATGTCGCAAACCCATATTGGATACAATAACTGGCAGCAACCAAGATTTAATATTATTCCAGAAACTGTTGAGGTTGAGTTAGACAAGAATAATGATAAAGATAGTATAGTTGAAGACGTCAGTGTTTCAAACAGTATTATAAAACCAGTAATACCAGCAGGAACAAAGGGGTTTGTTGAAAGTAACAATTATATCTCAATTGAAGCAAATCATTTTTCAAGTAAAACAGAACCAGAACCTTTTCAATGGAAAGTAGTTGAGAATCTTGGTAAAACGGGTTCATCGGTCATTTCATTACCTATAAAAGAAGGTAGAGTAGCGTTAAATGAAAACTCACCTAAATTATCCTATAATGTTTATTTTCAGAATAAAGGAAAAGTAAAAGTATATGCGTATTTTTCTCCAACTATTAATTATTCAACTAGAGAAGGTATGTATTATGGTTTGTCTTTTGATGATGAAAAACCAACACAAGTAAATTATGATTCGGACCCTTTAATTTTTAATTATAATGGGAAAGTACCAAGCAATTGGGATAATAATGTATCTGATAATATTAAAATTGTTACCACAGATTTTGATATTAATGAAGCTGGAAACCATACTTTAAATTATTATAGAATGGATGAAGGCTTAGTACTTCAAAAAATAGTAATTGAAACCAACGAAAAAGGAATTCCTAAAAGTTATTTTGGACCACCAGAAAGTACTTTTTCTGAATAATAATAAAAACAACAACTAACTAAATAAAAATAAAATGAGTGTAGAATCACAAAAACTATCAATTAAAGAAAAAATTGGGTATAGCTTAGGCGACCTAGCAGCTAATCTGGTTTTTCAAACATTAATTACTTATTTAGCTTATTTCTATACTGATATTTACGGACTTGATACAAACCATGCATCTGCAATTATGCTTACCGTTGGTTTGGTTGCAGCATTTGGTTTTAATCCAATTATAGGAGCTCTTGCCGATAGAACAGTATCAAAATGGGGTAAATTTAGACCTTGGATTTTATTTACTGCAGTACCTCTTGGTGTTGTGGCATTATTGGCTTTTAGTACGCCAGATTTTAGTTATAAAGGAAAAGTAATATATGCTGCTGTAACTTACACTTTTTTATTAATGTTATATGCGGCTAATAATCTTCCCTATTCTGCTTTAAGTGGTGTAATTACCGGAGATATGAAAGAGCGTAATAGCATGTCTGCATATCGTTTTGTGGCGGTAATGTTTGCTCAATTCTTTGTACAGGTATTCATGTTACCAATTATAGAATCTGCTGGTGGTGGAGATAAAGCTATTGGTATTGAAAAAGTAATGACTTGGTTAGCAATTATAGGAACCGTTATGTTGATTATTACATTTTTAACTACAAAAGAACGTGTTATACCAACTGCTGCACAAAAATCTAGCCTAAAAGAGGATTTAGGAGATTTATCTAAAAACAAGCCTTGGGTTATTATGTTGGTATTAACAACATTAGTATTCATTACGTTAGCTATGAAAGGTGGTTCTTATGTATATTATTTTAAAAATTATGTTGATGCTAATGAATTGACCTCATTTATAAGTCCGTTTTTAGATTTTTTAAATAATATTGGAATTAATTTCTTTGGAGAAGACCCAGTATCTGCTGGTTTTGGACTCTTTAATGCTGGAGGTATTATTTTTATGATTGTTGGAATTGGATTATCAAAACGATTAGCCGATAAGTATGGGAAAAGAGATATTTTTAGACTGTTTTTATTCATATCAACATTATTCATCATTTTCTTTTATTTCTTCTCACCCAAGTCTGTAGAATTAATGTTTGCTTCACAAATTTTACATGGTTTCTTCTATGGAATTACTATTCCTATATTATGGGCTATGATTGCTGATGTTGCCGATTTTTCTGAATGGAAAAACAACCGTAGAGCAACAGGTATAATTTTCTCTGCGATGATGGTAGGTTTAAAATTAGGACTTACAATTGGAGGAGCACTTCTTACTTGGATTTTAGGATTGTACGATTATCATCCACAAGCAGAAATTCAAGTTGAAACTGCTATTCATGGGATAAAATTATTAGTAAGTATTTATCCTGCTATTCCATTTTTAATAGGTTGTGTATTGTTATTTTTCTATGAAATAAATAAAAATATGGAGAATGATATTGAAGCAGAATTAAAAATAAGAAGATTATAATAAAATAAAAAAAGTAAAAAAGACATTATGCCAGAAGATAGTATTGAACATATTGATTTTGATGTTTTAAACGAAAAAGCGATTTCAAAGCCCCTAGTAAAGAATATTTATACAGCAGATCCATCTGCACATTATTTTAATGGTAAAATTTACATTTACCCATCGCATGATGTTGATGCAGGAGAAGCATTTGATGATTTAGGAAGTCATTTCGCTATGGAAGATTACCATGTAATTTCTATGGATAACGTAAATAGTGAAGCTATAGATAATGGTGTAGCCTTACATGTTGATGATGTTGCTTGGGCAGAAAAACAAATGTGGGCACCAGATGCAGCACATAAAAACGGAAAATATTATTTGTATTTTCCAGCTAAAGGTTACGATGGTATTTTTAGAATAGGTGTTGCTGTTAGTGATTCACCAACAGGACCATTCACACCACAACCAGAAGCTATAAAAGACAGTTTTTCTATAGATCCTGCTGTTTTTGAAGATGAAGATGGGAGTTATTATATGTATTTTGGTGGTATTTGGGGC
The DNA here is from genome assembly GCF_900114265.1 of Flaviramulus basaltis. Taxonomy (GTDB): domain Bacteria; phylum Bacteroidota; class Bacteroidia; order Flavobacteriales; family Flavobacteriaceae; genus Flaviramulus; species Flaviramulus basaltis. The sequence goes on along the minus strand of NZ_FPKV01000002.1, from coordinate 517,008 downwards.
GGTCAACTTCAACGATGGAGAAAAGGCGTTTTTAATGCAGAACAACCTGAAAGCCCAACAGCACATTTACCAAATGATGATGAACCAGCTTTATTACCATTTGTAGCAAAAATGAGAGATGATTTATTGGAGTTTGCAGAGAAACCAAAAGCGATTGAGATTTTAGATAAAAATGGTGATTTATTATTAGAGGGAGATAAAGACAGACGTTTCTTTGAAGCGGCTTGGTTACATAAATATAATGGTAAATATTACTTTTCATACTCAACAGGAGACACACATTTTATCTGTTACGCTATTGGTGATAGTCCTTATGGACCTTTTACTTATGGTGGCCGTATTTTAAATCCTGTTGTTGGTTGGACATCTCATCACTCAGTTTGTGAAGTTGAAGGAAAATGGTATTTATTCTATCACGATTCTAGTTTATCAAAAGGGATAACACATTTACGTTCAATAAAAGTGGCAGAAATAAAGTATAATGATGATGGAAGTATTCAAACTTTAAATCCTTACAAAATATAGACAAAAATGAAAACAATATCCATCAATTGTTTAAATTTAAAAGGAAAGCAGTTTTTATACCTTTCTGTAATTATTGTGTTTTCTTTTTTCACATCTTGCAAAAATAAAGCTGAATTAGAACAGCACGAAAAAACTACAGAGAATAAAGAATATGCAGAGTTCGATTGGTTTAATTATAAAGGAAAGGACGATGTTTTCAATACAATTGAAAAATCAGAAAACGAATATTATAACCCAATACTAGCTGGCTTTTATCCAGATCCAAGTATTTGTAGAGTAGGGAATGACTATTATTTAATAACATCTTCATTTGCATATTTTCCTGGATTACCAATTTTTAAAAGCTCAGATTTAGTAAACTGGAAACAGATTGGGCATGTTATTACAAGAAAAGAACAAGCCGATTTTTCCAAAATGGGTGTTTCCAGAGGAATGTTTGCTCCAACAATTCGTTATAATAACGGGACGTTTTATGTGATTTGCACTAATGTAGAGCAAGGTGGTAATTTTATTGTGACTACAAAAGACCCAGCAGGAGAGTGGTCTAACCCAATTTGGCTATCAGAAATCGATGGTATAGATCCAGATATATTTTTTGATGATGATGGAAAAGTATACATCACGCATAACGGACCGCCACCTAATAATGAAACAAAACATGACGGGCATAGAGCGATTTATACTTGGGAATATGATTTAGAAAACCAAAAAATAGTATCTAAGCAAAAGTTATTAGTTAATGGTGGAACAGATATGGCTAAAAAGCCAGTTTGGATTGAAGCGCCTCATATATTAAAAAAAGATAATTATTATTATCTAATTTGCGCAGAAGGAGGAACGTCATACAACCATTCAGAAGTTGTATTTAGAAGTAAAAATGTACTAGGTCCTTATGTTAGTTATGAAAACAACCCTATTTTAACGCAACGTCATTTATCTAAAGAACGACCAAACCAAATTTCAACAACAGGACATGTCGATTTTGTTGAAACTCAAAACGGTGAATGGTGGGGTGTATATTTAGCGTGTCGCCCTTATGAAATTGATTATTATAATACGGGTCGCGAAACTTTTATGCTTCCTGTTACATGGAAAGATGGTTGGCCAACTTTTGAAAAAGGAAACGAAGCACATCCATTTACTCACCAAAAACCTAATTTGCCAGAGAGTTTAGAAGTAATTCCGTCAACTACAGGTAATTTTGAATGGAATGATGATTTTACATCAGATAAATTAGACTATAAATGGGTGTTTTTAAGAAATCCTAAGGATAGCATATATAAGTTACAGGATGATAATTTGTATTTAAAACTAGCAGAAGAAAATATAAAAGAAATAGCAAGTTCTTCGTTTATTGTAAGACGTCAACAACATCAAAAGTTTGAAGCATCTACCAAGGTGAATTTCTCATTAACTAATACATCACAAACTACCGGTTTAGTTGCTTTTCAAAATGAAAATCATTATATCTTCATTGGAGAAAGATTAAATAAAGATGGTGATGTAGAGATTTTTGTCGAAAGGAATGCTCTAAAACAAAATGAAGGAAAACCTGAAATAGTAGCCTCTAAAGTTATTAAATCCAAAACAGATGATTTATTCTTAAAAATTGAAGGTAATATTCGTTATTACGACTTTTATTTTAAACTTTCTAAAGATGAAAATTGGATCATACTAGCAAAAAATATTGATGCCATTAATTTAAGTACAGAAGAAGCAAAAGGATTTGTAGGAACAATGTTAGGTATGTATGCTTCTAATAGTCATTTTAATTAAATAATTATGACATTTTATTTTTTGAATTAAAAAAATTATTACTTTAGCAGACCGGAACAGAACAGCATGATTTGGTTAGAGTTTTGTGAAAGTTAATTTAGATGGAAAAAGGCGAATTTTTACTAACTATAAATCACGAAAGTGATGTTCCTAAATATTTACAAATAGTAAATGCAATTAGCAATGCTATCGCAGAAAATATTTTGCACCAAGGCGATGTGTTGCCATCAGTAAATGTTATTTGTAAAACAACACAATTATCTCGCGATACTGTTTTTAAAGCTTATTCTATTTTAAAAGATCAAAATGTAATTGAATCTGTACCAAATAAAGGGTATTATGTTGCAAATGAAACAAGAAAAGTTTTATTAGTTTTAGATACTTTTAAGGCTTATAAAGAAGTATTATATCATTCATTTATAAAAAATTTACCTGATAATTTTATAGCTGATATTCAATTTCATCATTACAATATTGATAACTTTAAAACAATAATTAACAATAGTGTAGGTAAGTATTATAAGTACATTGTTATGAATTTTGATGACGAAAACATTCCAGATATCTTAACAAATATTAGTAGTGATAAACTTTTATTAATAGATTGGAATATTCATTCTAATCCCAAAAATAATTATGTTTTTCAAGATTTTGGTAAAGCTTTTTATGACGCTTTAAAAGAATGTCTTTATCTATTAAAAAAATATAAAGAAATCGTTTTTGTTTATCCATCATATACAAATCATCCTACAGAGACCATATCATTCTTTATTAAATTTTGCAGTGAATATCATTTAAAACATAAAATAATTACTGATGTCAATGAATTTGAAATTAAAAAAGGCATCGCATATATTAGTACAAACGACCCAATATTAGGACGGTTTTTAGAGGAATGTAGAGAGAAAAATTTTGAGCCAGGAGAAGATGTTGGATTTTTATCTTACAATGAAACGCCTATGAAGAAGTTTATATACAAAGGGATTTCTGTAGTTTCTACAGATTTTAATGAATTAGGAACTAAAGCAGCGGAATTTGTTACAAGCGACAAACCAATGCAACATTATATACCAACAAAACTAATTTTAAGAGAATCATTATAAAACTATGTATTATATTGGATACGATTTAGGAAGTTCATCAGTTAAAGCAGCCTTAATTGATGCAAAAACAGGCCGTTCAGCAGGTGTTACAAATTACCCGGAAACCGAAATGGCAATTATATCTGTCGAAACCAGTTGGGCAGAACAAGAACCAGAAATTTGGTGGAAAAATATTGGTAAAGTAACACAAAAATTACTTTTAAAAGCGGGTGTAAATTCTAATCAAATTAAAGGAATTGGTATTGCTTACCAAATGCATGGACTTGTTGTTGTTGATAAAGAACACAATGTATTAAGACCATCAATAATATGGTGTGATAGTAGAGCCGTAAATATTGGAAATGAAACATTTAAAGGTGTAGGAGAAGAAAAATGTATTTCTAATTTATTAAACTCTCCAGGAAATTTCACTTTATCTAAACTTAAATGGGTAAAAGAAAATGAGCCTAAAGTTTATGAAAAAATTGATAAACTTTTATTACCAGGAGATTATATTGCTTTAAAACTTACAGGCGAAGCAACGACAACAATATCAGGTTTATCTGAAGGTATCATGTGGGATTTTAAACAAAATAAACCTGCAGATTGGTTGTTTAATTACTTAGGAATTAGCACAGATTTAATTCCAACCATTGTTCCAACGTTCTCAAACCAAGGAACTGTTACCAAAAAAGCATCAGAAGAAACAGGTTTGCCAGAAGGAATTCCAGTTTTATATAGAGCAGGAGATCAACCAAATAATGCATTATCGTTGAATGTTCTTCATCCGGGAGAAATTGCAGCAACAGGAGGTACAAGTGGTGTTGTGTATGCTGTAACAGATAATACAGATTCAAAAGAAAGTGTACGAATTAACAGTTTTGCACATGTAAATTATACCGAAGATTTACCAAGAATAGGAAAGCTTTTAAACATTAATGGTGCAGGAATTCAATACAGTTGGATGAAAAACCATATAGCTACAACCGATTCATACAATGATATGAATGAATTAGCATCACAAGTTCCTGTGGGTTCTGATGGTTTGAGAATTATTCCTTTCGGGAATGGAGCGGAACGTATGTTGAATAATTCAAACAATGGTTCTAGCATCATGAATTTGAATTTTAATAAACATCAAAGTCCACATTTATTTAGAGCAGCATTAGAAGGTATTGCTTTTGCGTTTGTTTATGGTCTTGAAATTTTAAAAAATGATGGCGTTAATTTATCTGGAATGCGAGCAGGTAATGATAATTTGTTCCGTTCAGAAATATTCTCAAAAACAATAGCGACTTTAGTAGAAACCGAAATAAATATTATTGATACAACTGGAGCTATTGGTGCTGCGCGAGCTGCTGGTGTTGCTTTTGGAGATTTTACAACTTTAGAAGATGCCTTTTCAGATAATGAGCAGGTATTAACATATCATCCATTAAATGATAAACAAATATATGTGGATGCATATAATTTATGGAAAAACGATTTAGAAAATAAATATAATAACTAATTAAATAAGTAAAAAATGACTTTTATAGGAAACAAAGAATACTTTAAAGGTATTGGCGAAATTAAGTTTGAAGGAAAAGAATCTGATAATCCTTTAGCATTCAAATACTATAACCCAGAGCAGGTTATAGCTGGAAAAAAAATGAAAGATTGGTTTAAATTTTCAGTAGCATACTGGCATACATTCTGTGGTCAAGGAGCAGATCCATTTGGTCCTGGAACTCAAAATTTTCCTTGGGATAAACCAACTGATGCTATTGATGCTGCAAAAGAAAAAGCAGATGCCGCTTTTGAATTTATTACCAAAATGGGATTTGATTACTACTGTTTTCATGATTACGATTTAGTACGTGAAGGTGCTACTTTTGCAGAATCTGAAAAAAGATTAGCAACTATTGTTGATGTTTTAAAAGAAAAACAAGCTGCAACAGGCGTTAAATTACTTTGGGGAACGGCTAACTGTTTTTCAAACCCACGTTATATGAATGGTGCTGCAACAAACCCTGATTTTAATGTGTTAGCACGTGCTGGCGGACAAATAAAATTAGCTTTAGATGCAACTATTGCATTAAATGGTGAAAACTATGTGTTTTGGGGAGGACGTGAAGGTTACATGTCTTTATTAAATACAGATATGAACCGTGAATTAGATCACATGGGACAGTTTTTAACTATGGCTCGCGATTACGCAAGAGCACAAGGTTTTAAAGGAAACTTCTTCATTGAGCCAAAACCAATGGAACCAATGAAGCATCAATATGATTTTGATTCTGCAACAGCAATTGGATTCTTAAACAAATATGGTTTACAAGATGATTTCAAAATGAATATTGAAGTAAATCATGCAACTTTAGCACAACATACATTCCAACATGAAATTGAAGTTGCTGCAGGAGCAGGAATGTTAGGTAGTTTAGATGCTAACCGTGGAGATTATCAAAACGGATGGGATACAGATCAATTCCCAAATAACATTCAAGAAACTACTGAAGCCATGTTAGTGTTTATGAAAGCAGGCGGACTTCAAGGTGGAGGTGTTAATTTTGATGCTAAAATAAGAAGGAACTCTACAGATATGGAAGATGTATTCTTAGCACATATTGGAGGAGCAGATACGTTTGCAAGAGCCTTAATTACTGCTGATGCTATTATTTCAAATTCTCAATATGATGCTTTAAGAACTAAAAGATACAGTTCTTTTGATGGAGGAAAAGGAAAAGATTTTGAAAATGGAAAATTAGGTCTTTCAGATTTGTATCAAATAGCTCAAGAAAATGGAGAATTAGAATTACAAAGTGGAAAACAAGAATTATTTGAAAATATTATTAATCAGTATATTTAAATATTTGAAATTAGAATAAACAATAACTAACTAAACCAATTTACATTATGGAATCAGTTTTAGAAAGCTTGGACTGGGTTGTTCTCGGTATTTATTTTTTAGCCTTAATAGCCATAGCAGTATGGGTTGTGCTTCAAAAAAACAAAAACACAGAAGATTACTTTCTTGCTGGTCGTAATGTAGGTTGGTTTGTTATAGGAGCATCAATTTTTGCTTCAAATATAGGTTCAGAGCATGTTGTTGGTCTTGCAGGAACAGGATTTGCTTCGGGAACACCAATGGCACATTATGAGTTGCATGCTTGGATTGTACTATTGTTAGGTTGGTTATTTCTTCCTTTTTATATGAGAAGTGGGGCATTTACTATGCCTGAGTTTTTAGAAAAACGTTTTGATAGTAGATCTAGATGGTTTTTATCTCTTTTCTCATTAGTAGCATATGTATTAACAAAAGTATCGGTAACTATTTATGCTGGTGGAATTGTAGTTTCAGAATTATTAGGCATTCCATTTTGGTATGGTGCAATTGGCATTGTAATTTTCACAGGTATTTATACCGTGGTTGGAGGAATGAAAGCTGTAATATATACAGAAACTTTACAAACTGTTATCTTAATTGCAGGATCTCTAATAATAACTTATTTGGGTTTACAAGAAGTAGGTGGTTGGGGACAGTTACAAGAAACTGTAAGGTCTGTTAGTCCAGATCATTTTAATATGTGGAGACCAATGAATGATCCAGATTTTCCTTGGACAGGGTTATTGTTTGGAGGAACTATAGTTGGTGTCTGGTATTGGTGTACAGATCAATATATTGTGCAGAGAACACTTGCTGCCAATAACATTAAAATTGGTAGAAGAGGAGCTATTTTTGGTGCTTATTTAAAATTATTACCGATTTTAATTTTTTTAATACCAGGTATTATTGCTTTTGCTTTAAGTATTCAAAATCCTGAAATTTTTGGTGTTGAAAAAGCAGATAGAGCTTTTCCTATGTTGGTTAAAACATTATTGCCAGTTGGTTTAAAAGGATTAGTTGCTGGTGGATTAATGGCTGCATTAATGAGTTCTTTAGCATCGGTATTTAATTCATGTTCTACTATTTTTACCATAGATATTTACAAAAAATTAAAACCTAAAAAAACCGAAAAAGAGTTATTAACTGTAGGTAAAATTGCTACAGGTATTATTGTGGTTTTAGGTATTTTATGGATTCCTATTATGGAAAAAATAGGTGGTGGCGTTATGTATCAATACCTGCAAAATGTACAATCATATATAGCACCTCCAGTTACGGCAGTATTTCTATTAGGAATAATTTGGAAACGTGTTAATTCCAAAGCTGCGATTACTACATTATTAGCAGGTTTAGTATTATTAATTTTAAGGTTAGGCTCCGAGATATATTATCAGCCACAAATTTCGGGTGGACAAGAAATTTCGGGAGCATTATATGCTTTTGCCACAATAAATTTTGCACATATGGCCATATTTATGTTTATTTTCTCAGTCATTTTATGTGTTTCAGTTAGTTTAGCTACGCGAGCTCCTAATTATGAAACTATAAAGGGATTAGCTTTTGGTACGCTTACCCCAGAGCAAAAATTAGAAAACAAAAACAGTTTTGATAAAATAGATGTTGTCCTTTCGGTTGTATTAATAATTTTAGTAATATTTGTGCTAACCTATTTCAGTAATTAAAGCAAAATTTATAATTACACTTATAAGCATATTACGGATTTTAAATAGTAGTTGCGAAATTTTGTTTTAAGCTGTAAAAAGTAAATAAAATGATTTACCTTTTTACAGCTTAAAACAATTTTTTAAAATATTTTTTGAACCTATAAAAGCATTAAAATCAAATATCTTGCAGTTTATAACTAAGATTATCTTGTCATCTTTGTTATAAATATATTGGCATATATTCTTTACTTTTTTTATAAAATAATTTAGTATTTTTACAAGTGTTAATTTTACACTTTAAAATATTGTTATGAAAATTTCTATTAAATTATTTTTTTTATCATTAAATATTCTAGTTCTTTTTTCTTGTAAAAATGAAGAGAAAACAGTCAATAATTCTAAAGTAGTTATTAATATTCAGACTCAAGGAACAGACACAATTAGTAAACATATTTATGGGCATTTTTCCGAACATTTAGGACGCTGTATTTATAATGGTTTATATGTAGGTGAAGAAAATAAGATTATTCCAAATACAGAAGGTGTTCGTAATGATATTATTGCAGCTTTAAAAGAGCTACAAATACCAAATTTAAGATGGCCTGGAGGTTGTTTTGCAGATACCTATCATTGGAAAGATGGTGTTGGACCAAAAGAAGAAAGACCAACAATTGTTAATAGATGGTGGGGCGGAACTACTGAGGATAATAGTTTTGGAACACACAATTTTTTAAATCTATGTGAGGTTTTAGGAGCAGAACCTTACCTTTCTGGAAATGTTGGTAGTGGTACTGTACAAGAACTAATAGATTGGGTGCAATACACAAACCATGCGGATAAAAGCCCTATGGCAGATTGGAGAAGAGAAAATGGAAGGGAAGAACCTTGGAATGTAAAATACTGGGGAGTTGGAAATGAGGCTTGGGGTTGCGGAGGAAATATGACTGCAGAGTATTATGCAGATTTATACAGAAAATATGCAACCTTTATGGCTGGTTGGTCTACAAATACTAAAATTTTTAGAATTGCATCCGGAGCTACAGATTCAGATTATCATTGGACAGAAACTTTAATGAAAAACGTTCCGCATGAACTTATGGAAGCTGTTGCTTTACATGATTATGCTGTTTTTGACTGGGTTGATAAAGGACCTTCAGTAAATTTTGATGAAGATGTCTATTTTAAAACCATGGACGAAGCTTTAAAAATGGAAGAATATGTTACAAAACATATTGAAATTATGGACAAATATGATCCTGAAAATAAAATAGCACTTTTTGTTGATGAATGGGGAGGTTGGTATGATGCAGAACCAAGTGTTGCTAATGGTGTGCTTTTTCAGCAAAATACAATGCGAGATGTCATGTTAGCAGGAACTGTTTTAAATACATTTAATAATCACGCAAGGCGAGTAAAAATGGCAAATTTAGCTCAGGTTGTTAATGTATTGCAAGCAGTTATTTTAACAGATGAAGAAAAGATGATTTTAACACCAACATATCATGTTATGAATATGTATAAAGTACATCAAGATGCTACATTATTACCTTCAGAAATAAATAATAACCCTGAATACAGAAAACTTCCAACCATTTCGGTTTCTGCTTCAAAAGATAAAAATGAAAACACTCATATATCCTTAGTTAATATTGATGCCACTAAAGCTCATGAGGTGATTATTAACATTGATAATATAAAAGATATTTCTGCATCCATATTAGCATCAGAAAAAATTCAAGACCATAACACTTTTGAAAATCCAGATAAAGTAAAACCTGAAAATTTTACAGATTTTAAAGTTGAAGATGGTAAAATTATTGTTACTATTCCTGCATTCTCATTAATTGTTTTTGAAGGGAAATAATAAAAAAATTAAATCTCTTTTGTTTTACTTTGTATTTATACTTTTGTTAAGTCTAAATATGCAGAGTAAGGAAATTAAAAAAGAATAAGTGACAGAAAAACAAACAAATATCTTGGAAGGAAAATTAAGTATTACAAACTCAGAATTTGGTAAAATGCCAGATAGTACTGTGGTTGAACAATATAAATTAGTAAACAATAATGGTGTTGAAGTAAATATCATTACTTACGGAGGTAGAATTACATCATTAAAAGTACCTAACAAAAAGGGGGATTTTGAAAACGTAGTTTTAGGTTTTGATAATTTAGATGATTATTTAAAAGAAAATCCATTTTTTGGTGCCTTAATTGGAAGATTTGGAAATAGAATAGCAAAAGGTAAATTTACTTTAGAAGGTAAAGATTATACTTTGGCAACTAATAATGGTGAAAATCATTTACATGGTGGCATAAAGGGATTTGATTCTGTAGTTTGGGAAGCAGAACCTATTGAAGAAAAAGAAAATTCAATTTTAAAGTTGACTTATTTAAGTAAGGATGGAGAAGAAGGTTATCCAGGTAATTTAAAAATTACAGTAATATATACTTTAACAAAAGATAATGCTTTAGAAGTGTCTTACGAAGCAACTACAGACAAAACAACAGTTGTAAATTTAACGCAACATGCTTATTTTAATCTATCAGGTGATTTTTCGAAAGATATTTTAAACCATGATGTCGTAATAAATTCAAATACTTATTTGCCAGTTGATGAAACACAAATTCCAACGGGAGAAATAAGAAACGTAAAAGGAACTCCTTTTGATTTTACTTCAGTAAAAAAAATAGGAAAAGAAATTGCTATAAATAATGAACAGCTTAAACTTGGTGGAGGTTATGATCATTGTTGGATTGTGAATGGTGAAAAAGGTAATATGAATTTTGTTGCTTCAGCTTACGATGAAACAAGTGGACGATTTATGGAAGTTTATTCAGAAGAACCAGGAATGCAGTTCTACACAGCAAACTTTTTGGATAACACATTACCAATACCAAATGGTGGTACTTATGCTAAAAGAACAGGTTTTTGTTTTGAAACACAACACTATCCTGATTCGCCAAATCAAAAAGATTTTCCTACAACAATATTAGAACCAGGAGAAATTTATTCTACAAAAACAACGTATAAATTTTCTACCAAATAAAAATTAATAACCTTTAAAGCTTTTTTTTTTTTGAATTAAAAGAGGCTTAACGGTTTGTAGTATTATCTAACTATTATTTAAGAGATAATAGTTTAAAACTCATCAAGCATTAAATTGTAATCATACTGTAAATCTTCATGCAGACTGCCAATTATTTTTTTAGAAAGTAAAATTTGCCTGTCATACATGTTTTGTAGTTGTGTACTTCGTTTTATACTGGGTTTAAAATTTTTTAATTTTTTACAAAAGTAGAGTAAGAGTTCAACTTCGGTTTCCTTTTTTAGAGAGTAACGAATATACTTTTTAACATTCCTTAAAATTTTACGAACACTTTTTCTAATATAGAAAAAGCTATCTGTATTTATTAATTCAAACTCTTCATCCATATAACTTTTTACGCTTTCTATATAACCACTTTCGTTATGTGATTCGAATAATAAATAGGTGAGTAGTTCTTTGTTTTCTTTTTTAAACCTTGATAAACGAAGGCATAACTCCATTAGCTCGTCAGATGAGCGATGCTTTAATTCTTTTTTTATTATAACTGCTGATACCGCTTTCATTTATATTTTATAGTGCTTTTTAATGGTTCGTTTCACTGAAAATAATCGGATTAAACCAATTAATAAAATCACAGGAGATATTGCTAACAATACAATACCAAATGATTTCATTTCAGAAAAAAACTCCAATTTTAGTAGTGTTATTCCTGTTCCTAAAAACACAATAAATGTTCTGAAATAGGCAAGAAAAGTCCTTTCGTTGGCCAGTTTTGTTCGTTCTATGGCTAACCAATCTCTAGTAATTAAAGGTGTTTCTTTATCCATAATTATGATTTGTTCATAAATATAAAAAAACCATCTTATAGAAGATGGTTATGATAAATATATATTATGTTTTAATTTATCTTAGTTTTGGAAAATTTGTTGGACTTACCTCGTGCATAACTCCATAAACTGCTTCAAAAATATCTTCGGCAGATGGTTTAGAAAAATAATCACCATCATTTCCATAAGCTGGTCTGTGTGCTTGAGCTGTTAGTGTTTTTGGAGAACTATCTAAATATTGATATCCGTTTTGAGTATTTAAAATTTCATTTAAAATATATGAAGAAGCTCCTCCAGGAGTATCTTCATCAATAATCATAACGCGATTAGTTTTTGCTATACTTTTAACAATATCATGATTTAAATCAAACGGAATTAAAGATTGTATATCTATAATTTCGGCATCAATACCAACTGCTAAAAGGTCTTTTGCAGTTTGTTCAACAATTCTTAAAGTAGAACCGTATGATACTAATGTAATATCTGTTCCTTCTTTTACTGTTTCAACAATGCCAATTGGTGTTTTAATTGCACTTAAGTTATTTGGCATTTTTTCTTTAAGTCTGTAGCCGTTTAAACATTCTACAACTATAGCAGGATCGTCTCCCTGCAAAAGAGTATTGTAAAAACCAGCTGCTTTAGTCATATTTCTAGGAACTAATAAATTTACGCCTTTAACTAAATTTAAAATGCCTCCCATTTGTGAACCAGAATGCCAAATACCTTCAAGTCTGTGACCACGTGTTCTTATTATTAAAGGCGATTTTTGCTTGCCTTTTGTTCTATAATGTGTAGTTGCTAAATCGTCGCTTATAATTTGTATGGCATAAAGGATATAATCTAAATACTGAATTTCGGCAATGGGTCTTAAACCACGTAATGCCATACCAATGCCTTGACCTATAATAGTTGCTTCTCTTATACCAGTATCTGCTACACGAAGTTCTCCGTATTTTTCTTGTAAACCTTCTAAACCTTGATTAACATCTCCAATTTTTCCTGTGTCTTCTCCAAAAACTAAAGCTTCAGGATAGTTAGTAAAAATGGCATCAAAGTTATCACGAAGAATAACACGACCATCTACTTGTTCAGCATCATCATCATAGGCTGGTTTTACTTCTTTTATCAGCGTATTAGATCTTGAGGTTTCTGAATATAAATGTGAACTAAATTTGGGTTGTGTGTTTTCAAAAATTGCATTAATCCAATTACCTAGTTGTTTCTTTTCTTCAAAAGATTCTCCAATTGTATACCTTAAAGCTTTTCTAGCGTTAGATAAAAGATCTTTTCTGGTAGGTTCATCAATATGTGTTAAACTATCTCTAAGTTTTGATATAAAAACACCATTTACACTATTTGTTTCTACTTGTTTTAAAAGTAAAATAAGGTCTTGTTGCTCTTTTTTAATAGGTTTTAAAAACGTATTCCATGCATTTTTTCGAGCTTCTCTAACTTCTCGTTTTGCAGCTCTTTCAATTTCGGTAAGTGCCTCATTTGTTGTAATGCCACTTTCTATTATCCATTCTCGCATTTTAAGGTTACAATCGTGATTAGCTTCCCAATCTAAACGTTCTTGATTTTTGTAACGTTCATGTGAACCAGATGTAGAGTGCCCTTGAGGTTGCGTAAGCTCAAAAACATGTATTAAAACAGGTACATGTTCTTCTCTAGCAATAGTGCTAGCTTCTTGATATGTTTCTATAAGGTTTGCGTAATCCCAACCTTTTACACGTAAAATTTCATAGCCGTTACTATTTTTATCTCTTTGAAAGCCTCTTAAAATTTCAGATATATTTTCTTTTGTAGTATGGTGTTTTGCGTGTACTGAAATGCCATATTCATCATCCCAAATACTAATTACCATAGGGACTTGCAACACTCCAGCTGCATTAATGGTTTCGAAAAACAAACCTTCACTAGTACTTGCATTTCCAATAGTTCCCCAAGCAACCTCATTTCCATTTATTGAAAAATTGGTTTTATTGATGCCTTCAACTTGTCTGAAAATTTTAGAAGCTTGTGCTAAACCTAATAAGCGAGGCATTTGAGAAGCTGTTGGAGAGATATCTGCACTAGAGTTATATTGTTTAGTTAAATCTTTCCAGCTACCATTATCATTTAAACTATGAGTAACAAAGTGCCCGCCCATTTGGCGTCCTGCAGACATGGGTTCTAATTCTATATCTGTATTGGCATATAATCCAGCAAAAAATTGCTCTTTAGTTAATTCACCTATAGCCATCATAAAGGTTTGGTCACGGTAGTAACCCGATCTCCAATCGCCTTTCAAAAAGGCTTTAGCCATAGCTAATTGCGGCACTTCTTTACCGTCACCAAAAATTCCAAATTTAGCTTTGCCAGTTAAAACTTCACGGCGACCTAGTAAACTACATTCTCTACTTTCAATGGCTATTTTATAGTCAGCTATAACTTCAGCCTTAAAATCTTCAAATGATAAGTCTTTTTCCAAATTGGTAATGGTTTGCATAGGGAAATGCTTTTGTTTCTGCAAAAATAGATAAATTACACCTTTTTTACAATTAAATGATGCTGTAATTTTTTAACAATTCAATAAAAAAATCAATATAAAGAAAGAAAAATTGTTATTTATTCAACAGAATTGATAATTACTGATAATTATTTAATAATTTTATTTTAATACCATCTTCTTCTAAAGAGACCTAAAAGAGCTTGTGGATCTACTGTGAATTTAAATCTAATTTTTTGTTCGTAATTCGTTTGTCCAATTTCCCAGCCAAGATTTGAGTATACAGGAAGGTATATTTCAAAGTAATCTGTTACTAAATTTATTCGTATACCAGAGTCATAAACAAATTTAGGCGTTTCAAACTTGTTTTTTAATAATCCTATATCGCCATATGCAAGTACATATTTCCAAAGTGTTGTACTCGTGTTAAAGGTTGTAATCCATTGATTTGCATATGGAGTTTCTAATTTTGATTTAAAACCACCTTCGGCATCTATGTATTGTTGGCTAAAAATACCAGTAGATTCAGAACGACCTAAATATGAGTAATCAAATAAATAATCGGTTGGTCTGTCTAATGCAAAACTAAAATAATTTGAAGTAGGATCTGAGTTGTTCTTTAAAAAGGTACCTGCAAATACACGTATGTTAAGCTGCCTGTTGCTTTCAAATAATTTTCTGTATTCGTAATTAAAAGAAAACTTGCTGAATTTTTCTCCTATTTGAAAGTCTGTATACCATTTGTTAAAATTGATAAGATTATCATTTGAATGAATATAACGTGCATTAAATATGCTATAATTTGGTTGATTATTAGTTAAAATATTATTGACATCTTCATCTCTTTTTATATCTATATATCTAAAAAGTAATGACTCACGTTTGTTTGAGCGAAAATCATCATCTTCTCTAAAGCTTAGCGTTAATGAAGGTGTAATTATTCTAACAAATAAATCCTCGGCGTATGACGTGTAACCGCCTACAATCCCATAATTTATAAAATAAAGATTACTGTTTTCTAAATAATGAGTTTTAGAAACTGATGCAGAACCTGTTAGAGATTTTGATTTAAGAGCGTATTGAGGCTCTATTTTATAATTAAAAAGTTTTCTTAAAACAGTTTTATTATAAGCTCTTAGTCCCAAAGTAAAACCGTCATAAATATTATTGAATTCTGCAATTGGCATAAAGAACACTTGATTGTAATTAGGGTCTTCAATGTCTTTAAAAAGCCTTAATTGTAAGGGTTTGTTGTTGAAAAAGAATCCTTTTAACGATTTCCAATTGTCTCTTGCATTAATTTCAGGAATTACACTATTATAATTTAAAACCAGTTTATTGGCATCATTTCTAGGAATCGTTAATGTTTTGCTATCACTTATATTTTCAACCCAGGTTTTCGATACAATACTATCGTTATTAAGGCTATATAGCGAAATAGGCATGCTATTATTTCGTTTGTTTTTTATAGTAACGGTAATTGAATCTTCAGTTTTTTTAACTTTTTTAATTTTGAAATCTATCTTTTTTCTTGTTTTTAAATAATCTTCAAAAAACCAATCAATATTCTTATTGGTTTTAGATTTAATATAGTTTTCAAATTTTTCTGTTGATGTTGGTTTTAACTTGTTTTCAATTAAAAATGTTTCAATACTATTTTCAACAATATCACTATTTACAAAATCATCTAAATATTTAAGTCCAATACCTGCTTTGTATTTATTAGCAATGTTTTTATTAAATTTTAACAAAGAATCCTTTTGCATTGTTAAAGGTTGATCTCTATTTGTTCGTGCCATAAGCATGAATGCTAACAAATATTTATCATTAAATTTCATGTCTGCTGCATGAAAGGATCGAACGCCCCAAAGATCTGAAATAGAACCCAAAAACTTCATATTTGGATAATGCTCATCAACATAATTCATTAAATAATAAATTTGAATACCATCCAGTAACCATTGTTCTTTTCTTGGATTGATTAAAAGTGTATTTTCTAAGTAATTATGTAATGCAATTTTTAAAAGTTTTAACTCATATTGAAAATTATCTGGATATGGTTGTATAAAACTTGGTAAAAAGTTTAAACCATAAATAGGATCTTTATCATAGTCAATTTGAGTAAGCAGAAGTTTTTTATGTGGATATTCGCCAAAATTATCAAAAATGAATTTTGTTATTTTTTCAGTAATTAAAACTTTATCAAGAACCTCTAGACCTTCATCATTTATATTTGAAATTAATGAAAAATGTTTATCCTGAATAGTTTTAAAATCTGAATTCTTTTTTAAGAATAATTTTGTGTTTATCCTATCTTTTCCTTCTAGCTTTACTATTTGCTTATCCTCTTTTTGTGATACGTTATTTATATCTAATTCTGAAGTTATTACATAACCATTAGGATACTCAATTTCTAAAGTAATATCTGCCTTTGGGATAAATAAATCGTCTAGATTTTTATTGCTATAATATTGCCATTCTCCATTATAAATCGCGGGTGTGATATACCAATATCTTAAATTATAATCTCCATTTTCTGTAATACCATAGTTTGTAAACTTTGCATTTGGAACTTGGACAATATATTCTAAGTGAATGGTGTAAGATTCATTTGGCTTTAAAGTCTCATTTAGTTCAACCTCAATAATATCTGATTGATTTTTAAGCCCTTTAAAAACTAAATCTTCGTTATTTTGTTTTATTGACGTTATTACTGAAAAGCCTCTATCTTCGCTTTTTGCTAAATGAAAATCATTTATATATTCATCGGCAATTCGAATTGCAAGAGGTGTTTTTTTTGTAGAAAAACTGTTAGCCCAATCGTTTAAGTAAATAGTTTTTAATTCGTCTTGCGAAGTATTTTGATACTCTATAGTTTGAGAAATTTTAATTTGTTTGTTCTCAATATCAAAAACGCCTTTTAAGTCAATTTTGTTTTGACTAAAGTTTTTAAAGCATATTAGTGCAAATAAAACAGAACTTAAAAGGCGGAATTTCAATTTATTATTTAAAACATTAAACGGTTAATAATTCATGTAAGGCGTTGCAATATAGTAAATACTAGATTAAATAATTGTAGTCAATTACTAGTACTCACTAGTATTAACGTAAAATTAAGACTATTGGTTTTACTAAAAGTTTGGACTTAAGCCAGATTCTTTATAAAAAGCCTCAAGTATGGCAATAACTTCATCTTCGGTATCTACTAAATGAACAAGATCTAAATCTTTAGTACTAATGCTAGCAAAAGAATCTAACAATGTTTTTTTTACCCAATCTATTAAGCCTTCCCAGAAATCTGTACCAACTAAAATAATTGGAAATTTTCCAATTTTATGTGTTTGTATAAGCGTAATAGCTTCAAAAAGTTCATCTAGAGTCCCAAAACCACCAGGCATAACTACAAAACCTTGAGAGTATTTTACAAACATGACTTTACGAACAAAAAAGTAATCAAAATCTAAGCTTTTGTCATGGTCTATATAAGGGTTGTCGTGCTGCTCAAAAGGTAATTCAATATTTAACCCAACAGAAGTTCCTCCACCTAAATGAGCACCTTTATTTCCAGCTTCCATAATTCCTGGTCCTCCACCCGTAATAACGCCATAACCAGCTTCAACAATTTTTTGAGCTATTTTTTCAGTAAGTTTATAATATTTATGATCTGGTTTTGTTCTTGCAGATCCAAAAATGGAAACACAAGGTCCAATTTTACTCATCTTTTCAAAACCACTTACAAATTCGCCCATAATTTTAAAAATGGCCCATGAATCGTTTGTTTTTATTTCATTCCAACCTTTATGGTGTTGCTCTTTTCTCATTTTAATAATAGTATATATTTATGTCTGCAAAATAATATTTATAAATTAGATTACTTAATTGTTGCTCATATAATTTATGAATCAAAAAATATAAATGGTTTTAAATAGCAAAAGGCAAATCTTAATAAGATTTGCCTTTATTATATAATTTAGTTATTTAAAATTAAAGTGGTTTTCTACCACTAATTATATTGTAAAGTATTACTATTATTGCAATGACTAAAAGGATGTGAATTAAACTATTTGTGCCTAATCCCGGAATAATACCAAGCATCCCAAGAAGCCAAGCTATAATACATATTACTGCTACTAACCATAAAATACTTTTCATAATGTTATAAATTTTTGGATTATATATCTAAAGATAGAAAAGTAAATGGTGCTTAACAAATTAAATATCAAATGAGATAATTTATTAATCTATTGAGTACATTGACGTTATGTGAATGATAAGCAGATTAATTATTTAAAGCTCCTTTTTAAGAAACTTAGCAGTGTAGCTTTTTTTATGTTTTGAAACTTCCTCTGGAGTGCCTTCAACAATAATTTTTCCGCCACCTTTTCCGCCTTCATATCCAATATCAATAATATGGTCAACGGTTTTAATAACGTCTAAATTATGCTCTATGATAAGCACTGTATTTCCTTTGTTAGCAAGTTTGTTTAAAACAATCATAAGTACACGAATATCTTCAAAATGTAAACCCGTAGTAGGTTCATCTAAAATATAAAAGGTATTTCCTGTATCTCTTTTAGAAAGTTCTGTAGCGAGTTTTATACGTTGTGCCTCACCACCAGAAAGTGTTGTGCTTTGTTGACCTAAAGTAATATAGCCTAAACCAACATCTTTAATGGTTTTTAACTTTTTATGAATTTTAGGAATATGTTCAAAAAACTCTACAGCTTCATTCATAGTCATGTTTAGAACATCACTAATATTTTTTCCTTTGTAACGAATTTCTAAGGTTTCACGATTAAAACGTTTTCCTTGACAGGTTTCACATTCCACATAAACATCTGGAAGAAAATTCATTTCAATAACTCGTAAACCACCACCTTGACAAGTTTCACAACGTCCGCCTTTTACATTAAAACTAAATCTACCTGCTTTATAACCACGAATCATAGCTTCAGGTATTTTTGCGAAAAGCGCTCTTACTTCACTAAATGTACCTGTATAAGTTGCAGGATTACTGCGTGGTGTTCTTCCAATAGGCGATTGATTGATGTCAATAACTTTATCAATGTGCTCTAAGCCTTTTATGCTTTTGTAAGGCATTGGTTTTTTTACGCCATTAAAATAATAAGCATTTAAAATAGGATAGAGTGTTTCGTTAATTAAAGTTGATTTTCCGCTACCAGAAACACCTGTAACCCCAATCATTTTTCCTAAAGGAAATTTAACGGATACATTTTTTAAATTATTACCTGTACATCCTTTAAGTTCTAAAAATTTGCCATTGCCTTCGCGACGTTTTTTAGGAACTTCAATTTGCTTATTACCGTTTAAATAATCGGCAGTAAGTGTATTATGTGTTTTTAATTCTTCAGGTGTACCTATGCTAATAATTTCACCACCATATTTTCCGGCTTTTGGGCCAATATCTATAACATAATCGGCACGTTCAATCATGTCTTTATCATGCTCAACAACAATAACAGAGTTACCAATATCACGAAGTGATACTAATGAGTTTATAAGTTTTTCGTTATCTCTCTGATGCAATCCAATACTAGGTTCATCTAAAATATATAAAACGCCAACCAATTGCGATCCAATTTGAGTAGCTAGACGAATACGTTGTGCTTCTCCACCAGAAAGGGTTTTTGAACCTCGATTTAATGCTAAATAATCTAAACCAACATCAAGTAAAAACTGTAATCTTGATTTGATTTCTTTAACAACTTCTTCAGCAATTTTTAATTGTTTGTCTGAAAGATGATTGTTTAAATCGCTAAACCATTTTGCTAATTCAGAAATATGTGTGTTTGCAAGTTCAGCTATATTCTTATTGTTTATTTTGAAATAAAGCGATTCTTTTTTTAAACGAGAACCTTCGCAAACAGGACAAGTCACTTTGTCCATGTAGTCTTTGGCCCAACGTTTTAAAGATGTGGATTCGGCAGTTTTGTATTGGTTATCTATAAAATTTGCAACACCTTCAAAGTCTATTTTATAATCACGTGTAACTCCTAAAGTTTTACTTTCGACTGAAAATTTTTCGTTTCCACCATACAAAATCATTTGTTTAGCATCTTGAGGTATATCTTTATAGGCATCGGTTAATTTAAAATTAAAACGTTGTGCAATTGTTTCAAACTGCTTAAAAATCCAACTGTTTTTTTCTGGACCATGAGGTGCTAATGCACCTGCTTTTATAGAAAGTTTATCGTCTGGAATAATTTTATTTTCGTTAACCTGATATAAGGTGCCAATACCATTACAATTGTCGCAAGCGCCTTTTGGGGAATTGAATGAAAAGTTATTTGGTTCTGGATTTGGGTATGAAATTCCGCTTGTAGGGCACATTAAATTTCTACTAAAATAACGTGTTTCTTGCGTGTCTTGATCTATTACTAAAAGCACATCTTCACCATGATACATAGCTGTATTTATGGTTTCAGTTAGGCGTTTATCATTATCAACCGAGTCATCAATTTTTAAACGATCAATTACAATTTCAATATCATGATTTTTGTAACGATCTAATTTCATGCCTTTAGCAATATCCCGAATTTCACCATCAGTTCTCACTTTTACAAAACCTTGTTTCGCAATTTGCTCAAATAACTCACGATAATGCCCTTTTCTAGAACGTACAACAGGTGCTAAAATATTAATACGCTTTCCTTTAAAATCACTTATGATGAGTTCTTTTATTTGTTCATCACTATAACTCACCATTTTTTCGCCTGTATTGTAACTGTATGCATCACTGGCACGTGCAAAAAGTAAGCGTAAAAAGTCGTAAATTTCTGTAATTGTACCAACTGTAGAGCGTGGCGATTTGCTAGTTGTTTTTTGTTCAATAGCAATTACAGGAGAAAGCCCATCAATTTTATCAACATCAGGACGTTCTAAGCCTCCTAAAAATTGTCTAGCATATGCCGAAAAAGTTTCAATGTAACGACGTTGTCCTTCGGCATAAATAGTGTCAAAAGCTAGAGATGATTTTCCACTTCCAGACAGACCTGTAATAACAACAAGTTTCTCACGAGGAATTGATACATCAATATTTTTAAGATTGTGTACTCGCGCTCCTTTTACTTCAATAAAATCATCAAATTGGCTCATAAATTGGCAAAGTTGCGAAGTTACGTTTTTTGAGATTAAAAATGAAGTGAGTTTTATTAGAGTTTTTTATAATAAATAAGAATTTATTTAATCCCTTTAATACCATCAATTTCTAAACCTAAAACCATAAGTTTATGGAATGTTGGTAATTGTGCGCCGCTTTCTGTGGTAGTCCAATCGCTCCAAGATGCTTCTAAGCCATCAATAGGTAAAATAGAAGCCCATATTTTAAATGCTATTGGCTTGCCTTTATCATCAAGTAACCATAAATAAGAATCTCCAGGTGTAGAACCACCAGAAGTATAAGTAACTAATAAAGCCTCTTCGTTATTTTCTGTTTTAACTAGTCTGCGTTCAACACCTTTGTCAAAAACTTTATAAGGTGCCACTAGCCAGAAGGAATCGTTATTAAAATAGGTTATGGCTTTGTCTATTAATCCTGGTGCCATATCGCTTTCATTCTTAAAACTGTGAATGTAAACGGTGCTTTTTGATAAATTATCTAAGTTTAAAATTACTTTATAATCTTTCCAATAAACATCGCAGGTATTTTTTTCTTTATCCCAACTATAATGGTGTCTCTTTTTAAATGTCCACTCAATAATCGAGGTGTTTTTAAAAGCTTCATAATTTAAGGCATCCAACATTTTATGAGCTAAGGCATCAGCTTTTTCTCCTTGAATACCTGTGGGTAACTCTTCATTATATTTAAAAAATAAAAAACCAAAAAGTATTAAACTAGGAAGGGTGAAAAATATAATTACCCCAGTTACTATTTTAAATATTTTTTTTGATTTAATAGCCATAAAACATCACGCAAATTATGTATAAAGTTCGCTAAATTATTAAATACTATTGTTTTAGAAAAAGAAAAATATTAAAAACCGACAGCAGTATCATCACCTCGACGATCTGCACCACCCTCATACGATTTGTCATCTAAAACAAGTATTCCATCGACTTTACCTATAACAGGAGCATCTTTTTCGTTTATGATATAACCAAGTTTCTTAAGTTCGTCTATTATAGATTGATCAAATGCATTTGGTTCCATTCGTATTTCGTCTGGTAACCATTGATGATGAAAACGAGGTGCATTAACAGCTTCTTGCATGGTCATGTTGAACTTATGAACATTTAAAATAGTTTGCATTACAGAAGTTATTATTGTTGATCCTCCTGGAGTTCCTAAGGTCATGTAAAGCTTTCCATTTTTCTCAATAATAGTTGGTGTCATAGAACTTAACATACGTTTTTGAGGTAAAATGCTATTTGCTTCAGCTCCAATTAATCCGTAAACATTTGGTTCTCCTGGTTTGCTAGAAAAATCATCCATTTCATTGTTTAAAAAGAAGCCAAGTTCAGAACAATATAACTTAGAGCCAAAACCACTATTTAAGGTTGTGGTTACTGCAATAGCATTTCCGAATGGATCTACAATAGAATAATGTGTGGTTTCGTCACTTTCAATTATTTGAACTTCACCATGTGAAACAGACAATGAGGGCGTTGCTTTTTCAAAAGAGAAATTAGCCATTCTATTTTTTAAGTATGCATCACTTATCAATTTATTTTGAGGAACTTTTACAAAATCTGGGTCGCCTAAATAAAAACTCCTGTCTGCATAAGCCCTACGTTCTGCTTCTGTAATGACTTGTATGGCTTTTACGGAATTATGTCCAAAATTTTCTAAATTGAAAGGTTCAATTTGTTTTAAAATTTGGGCTAATGCAATGCCACCGCTAGAAGGAGGAGACATTGATGTAATTGTTAATCCATCATATTTAAAAGTTATTGGTGTGCGCCATATTGCTTCGTAATTTGCCAAATCTTCTTCTGTAATTATACCTCCATTTTCCTGAATAAATTGTGCTAGTTTTTTTGCAGTTTCACCTTTATAAAATTCATCACGACCGTTTTCTAAAATCTTTTTTAAAGTATTAGCAAGGTTTGGATATTTTATGGTATCGTTTACTTTCCAATTTTTAGTAAAAAGAATGGTGTCTTTGTTGGCGAGTTTAAAATCTACTTGCTTTTCGGCAATTCTTAATGCTTGTTTCTTTGTTACAATAACACCTTTATTAGCTAGCGCTATTACAGGTTCTAAAATGGTTTCTATAGGGAGAGTTCCGAATTTTTTATGAACTTCAAAAACACCAGCAATAGTTCCTGGAATACCAACAGCCATGGCGCCTCTAGTACTTAAATTAGGAATAACATTACCTAAAGAATCTAAATACATGTTTTTTGTTGCTGCTTCGGGTGCTTTTTCTCTATAGTCTATAGCACCTGTTTCACCATTATTTAAACGGTAAACCATAAATCCTCCTCCTCCAATATTTCCCGCGTAAGGATAGGAAACAGCTAACGCTAACTCGGTTGCAACCATAGCATCAAAAACGTTTCCGCCTTGCTTCATAATATCGCTTCCTATTTTTGAAGCTTCTTCTCGAGCAGAAACTACCATAGCATTTTTAGTTATTAATCCGTTTGTTTTATTGTTTTTATTTTTACAAGACCAAATTGCTAGTAATAAGAGTGTTATTAGAATTTTTTTCATAAATAAGATTGTTGAATTTCTGTTAGTTTTGTGTTTGAAAAAGTAATCAATTCATTAAAAAAGAGTGTGAACTCATTCTCAAATTCTTTATAAAATTCTTCTAGTTCATTCACGGCTTCATGCATTCCAGAGCGGTTTTTAGTTCGTCTATTGACACCTTCTAAAACCCTTGAAATTCCATCAATAGAAGCATAACTTAATAACCAATTATCAGTCATCATATAAGGTATCATTTTTTGAATACGTAATGGTAATATCTCAAAATGTTCTTCTAAAGAATTATAAAAATGATTAACATATTCATCTAATGGAACATGGCTATAAATACTCCAGTTTTTAGCGAGAAAATGATCATATAAAATATCTACAATAACTCCAGAATAATGACCATATTTTTCATGTAAGCGTTTGGTGCTCTGCCTTACCGTTTTATGAGCATCAGTAAATGTGTCTATTTGTCTGTGTAGTAATATGCCAATTTGAATGTCTTTTTGGTGCTTTTTATAACTTTTTCCTTTAATACCATCGGCAATAAAATTACCAATAGTAACCAAGTCATTTTCGCCAGATAAATAAATATGTGCTAAGTAATTCATTTTTGAAATTTACGAATTCCGTTTTAAGAAAACCGATTTTGAAATACTATATTTGTTTTTTAATTTTTTAAAATTCACTATGACACTTATAAAATCTATTTCAGGAATTAGAGGAACCATTGGCGGGAAAGTTGGTGAGAATTTAACCCCAATTGATGCTGTAAAATTCGCAGCAGCTTATGGAATTTGGTTAAAACAACAACGAGAAAAAGAATACCATAAAGTAGTGGTTGGAAGGGATGCACGTATTTCTGGACAGATGATACAAAATTTGGTTATGAATACACTTATAGGTTTAGGAATTCATGTTGTTGA
The DNA here is from genome assembly GCF_900114265.1 of Flaviramulus basaltis. GTDB lineage: Bacteria > Bacteroidota > Bacteroidia > Flavobacteriales > Flavobacteriaceae > Flaviramulus > Flaviramulus basaltis. The sequence goes on along the minus strand of NZ_FPKV01000002.1, from coordinate 492,143 downwards.
TGTTGGATTATCTACAACGCCAACCGTAGAAGTAGCAGTGCCTTTAGAACATGCAGATGGTGGTATTATTTTAACGGCAAGTCATAATCCAAAACAATGGAATGCTTTAAAATTATTGAATGCTAAAGGTGAGTTTTTAGATGCTGTAGAAGGTGCCAAAATTTTAGAGATCGCAGAAAGTGATGATATGAATTTTGCTGAAGTAGATAACCTTGGTAAAATAACAAAAAATAAAGCCTACATAGATTTGCATATTATTGAGGTTTTAGATTTAGATCTTGTTAATGTAACGGCTATAGAAGAAGCGCGTTTTAAAGTAGTGGTTGATGGTGTAAATTCTACAGGAGGAATTGCTATTCCTTTGCTTTTAGAGCGTTTAGGAGTAGATGTAATTAAATTGTATTGTGAACCAAACGGACATTTTCCACACAATCCAGAACCACTTAAAGAACATTTAACAGATTTATCTGAAGCCGTGAAAAAGCATAAAGCCGATTTTGGTATTGTGGTAGATCCAGATGTAGATCGTTTAGCATTTGTGGATGAAAATGGTGATATGTTTGGTGAAGAATATACATTGGTAGCATGTGCAGATTATGTGTTGGGTATAACGCCTGGTAATACGGTTAGCAATATGAGTTCTACAAGAGCTTTACGAGATGTTACCGAAAAACATGGAGGTACTTATGAAGCTAGTGCAGTAGGTGAAGTGAATGTGGTTAAACTAATGAAGAAAAATAAAGTAGTTATTGGTGGCGAAGGTAATGGTGGTATTATTTATCCGGAGTCGCATTACGGACGTGATGCACTAGTTGGTGTTGCTTTGTTTTTAAGTTTGTTAGCTGATAAAACGATGAGTGTTAGCCAGCTTAGAAAAACCTATCCTAATTACTTTATGAGTAAAAAGAAGATTGAATTAACGCCAAGTTTAGATGTTGATGGCATTTTAAAAGAAATAGAAAGTCGATACAAAAACGAGCAATTAACTACAATTGATGGGGTTAAAATTGACTTTGCAGAAAGTTGGGTACACTTGCGTAAAAGTAACACCGAACCGATAATTAGAATTTATACCGAAGCAAAATCGCAAGAAGAAGCTGATGGGTTGGCAGATAAATTTATTGAAGAAATTGGAAATATAGCTAAAAGCTAAAGTAACGAAACATTAAAGTAATAGTTAAGCAATCTATGATAATTTAGTATTGCTTAACTATTTTTTTTAATATGCTTCCAACGTTTATGTGTCCAAAAATAATATTCAGGAGCTTCGTAAATTTGTTTTTCAACTTCACGTAAAAACATATCGGTTATATCGTAGTTTTTGTGATCTTTCGGGTTTTCAGCAAGTGTCATAATTTCACCTTCATAAAAACCACGCTTTATTTTAGTTACTTTTAAATAAGCAACGGAAAGATTTAATTTTTTTGCTAAACGTTCAGCACCAGTAAAACAAGGAGTTTCAATTCCCATAAAATTACCCCAATAAACCTCTTTGGTTAGCCTAGGAGATTGATCACTTATAAAAGCTGTAATACTCTTTTCTCCTTTTGCTTCATATTTATTAATTTCACTTATAGCTTCTTTTGTGCTAATTAATTTAGTATTAAATTTAGAACGAATATCTCTGGCTAATTTATCAAAATGTTTGTTTGCGAGTTTTTTATAAATCCCTAATCCCTTAATGTTTATATGGTTCTGTATTGCTATAGACCATTCCCAACTAGCATAATGTGCATACATTAAAATGATGCTTTTATTTAAGGATTCTAAACGTTTAAGTTCTTCAGGGTTTTTAAGTTTAAAACGCTTATCTAATGATGCTTTAGAAATTGTCATAGTCTTTGCCATTTCTAAAAACATATCACATAAATGTTTGTAGAATTTTTTTTGAATACTAGTTATTTCTTTTTCAGTCTTATCAGGAAAAACAAGCTTTAAATTACTAGTAACCACCTTTTTTCTGTAGCCAATAATATGGTAAAGTAAAATGTAAACCCCATCAGAAAACAGGTATAACAATCTAAAAGGTAATATAGAAATAATCCATAAAAAAGGATAAACAAGAATATAAATTAGAAATTGCATTAATTAATTTTAGATTTGTAGTGGCAAATATATGTTAATTTCATTTTAAACGTTTACACCGCATGGGCAAATTAGACTTAATAACCATTATTATAATAGCAGCAAATGTTATCATATCTTATAAAGGATTTGGTGATTATAGTTTTTTCGATAAATACAAGTTTCATGTAGGAGGTGTACAACGGGGTGAAAAGATAAGAATGTTTAGTTCTGGTTTTTTACATGTTGATATGCAGCATCTTTTGTTTAATATGATAACGCTTTATTTTTTTTCAGGTCAAGTTATTTATGAAGTAGGTACCACAGGTTTTTTATTAATATATGTAGGAAGTTTATTTGTGGGTAATTTATTATCACTTTATTTTCACAAAAGGGAATATCATTATAGTGCTGTGGGAGCTAGTGGAGCTGTTATGGGTGTGATTTACTCAGCTATATTATTTGACCCTTGGATGGAAATTAATTTCTTTATACCTGGATTTGTTTTTGGAATAGGGTATTTATTGTATTCTATTTACGGTATGAAAAACAAAATAGGAAACATTGGTCATGACGCGCATTTTGGTGGTGCTATTGGTGGTTACTTAATTACTTTAATACTTTCTCCATGGCTATTTGAAACTAATTTATTAATGATTGGTTTATTAGCAATTCCCATTATTTTATTATTTGCTTTGAGGAAATTTGGGAAGATGTAATATCTTAAAATAACATCTCAATTTTAATAATTGGCATAGCTATTGAAATTATGTAAGTGTTGAATATGTAGATTTTTATTTAAGTCTCTGGTATTCAATATTTTAAATTTTTGTTAATTAAATGAAATAAATGATCGATTTTGTTTTAATGACAGATTGACCTAAATATATATATGAAGAAATCTAATTTTATTAGTCTTGACAGTTTGTCATTACAGGATTTTGATGAAAACTCAGAATTAATTCCTTTAATGACCCCTGAAGATGAAGAAGCAATAAACAATGAAAAACTTCCTGAAACTTTACCAATATTATCTTTAAGAAATACGGTGTTGTTTCCAGGTGTAGTTATTCCAATTACAGCAGGTAGAGATAAATCTATTAAACTAATAAACGATGCCAATAAAGGTGGAAAAGTAATTGGTGTTGTAGCTCAAAAAGATGAATCGGTTGAAAATCCAACCTCTAAAGAAATACACGAAACAGGTACAGTTGCTAAAATTCTACGTGTTTTAAAAATGCCAGATGGTAATGTAACAGTTATTATCCAAGGGAAAAAACGATTTAAAGTAGCTGAGGTACTTACTGAAGAGCCTTATATGACTGCTACTATTAGAGATATTCCTGAAGCTAAACCAGCTGTAAAAAATAAAGAGTTTACAGCAATTATAGACTCTATTAAAGACTTAGCGTTAGAGATTATTAAAGAAAGTCCAAACATTCCTAGCGAAGCATCATTTGCTATAAAAAATATTGAAAGCAATTCGTTTTTAGTGAATTTTGTGTCTTCAAACATGAATTTAGCGGTAGCAGAAAAGCAAGCACTATTAGAAATTGATGACCTAAAAAAGCGTGCTTTAGCGACGTTAAAATTCATGAATGTTGAGTTTCAAAAGTTAGAACTTAAAAATGATATCCAGTCTAGAGTTCAAATGGATATGAGTCAGCAACAGCGTGAGTATTTCTTGCATCAACAAATGAAAACCATTCAAGAAGAATTGGGTGGTGTGAATCACGATGAGGAAATTGATGAAATGAGAACCAAAGCAAGCGAAAAACTTTGGGATGAAAAAATAGCGAAGCATTTTGATAAAGAGCTTTCTAAAATGCAACGTATGAATCCGCAGGTGGCAGAATATTCTATACAGCGTAACTATTTAGAGTTATTTTTAGATTTACCATGGAATGAATTTAGCAAAGATAAATTCGACTTAAAACGCGCCATGAAAATCTTAGATAGAGATCATTTTGGGTTAGAAGATGTAAAACGCAGAATTATAGAATATTTAGCCGTTTTAAAACTTCGTAACGATATGAAGTCGCCTATTTTATGTTTGTATGGACCTCCAGGAGTTGGTAAAACCTCTTTAGGAAAGTCAATAGCAGAAGCTTTAGGTAGAGAATATGTTCGTATTTCTTTAGGGGGATTAAGAGATGAAGCCGAAATACGCGGACATAGAAAAACTTACATTGGTGCTATGCCAGGGCGTATTATTCAAAGTCTAAAAAAGGCAGGAACATCAAATCCTGTTTTTGTTTTAGATGAAATTGATAAACTATCAAATTCACATCAAGGCGATCCATCATCTGCAATGTTAGAAGTTTTAGATCCAGAGCAAAATAGTGAGTTTTACGATAACTTCTTAGAAATGGGTTACGACCTTTCTAAAGTTATGTTTATAGCTACTTCAAATAGTTTATCAACCATACAACCTGCATTGTTAGACCGTATGGAAATTATTAATGTTACGGGTTATACGATTGAAGAAAAGGTAGAGATTGCAAAACGTCATTTACTACCAAAACAATTAAAAGAGCATGGTTTAACAGCTAAGCATTTAAAAATTGATAAACCACAATTAGAAAAAATAGTTGAAGGTTACACGCGTGAATCTGGTGTTCGTGGTCTTGAAAAGCAAATAGCGAAAATGGTGCGTTACGCAGCCAAAAATATAGCTATGGAAGAAGATTATAACATCAAAATATCTAATGAGAATATTATTGAAGTTTTAGGCGGACCAAAATTAGAGCGCGATAAATATGAAAATAACAATGTAGCTGGAGTAGTGACTGGTTTAGCTTGGACACGTGTTGGTGGAGATATTCTATTTATAGAGTCTATTCTTTCTAAAGGAAAAGGGGCAATGACAATTACTGGGAATCTTGGTAAGGTCATGAAGGAATCTGCTACAATTGCTATGGAGTATATTAAATCTAATGCTGATGAATTTGGTGTAAATCCTACCGTTTTTGATAATTATAATGTGCATATTCACGTGCCAGAAGGCGCAACACCTAAAGATGGACCAAGTGCAGGTGTAACCATGTTAACCTCTTTAGTATCTTTATTTACACAACGTAAAGTAAAGAAAAGTTTAGCCATGACTGGTGAAATTACACTCCGAGGAAAAGTGCTTCCTGTTGGTGGAATAAAAGAAAAGATTTTAGCAGCAAAACGTGCTAGAATAAAAGAGATTTTATTGTGTGAAGAGAATAGGAGAGATATTGAAGAAATTAAACCTGAATATTTAAAAGGTTTAACATTTCATTACGTTTCGGAGATGAGTGATGTTATTAAATTAGCACTTACAAATCAAAAGGTTAAAAATCCTAAAAAGATATAATTATTATAAACTTTTAAACCTCGATGCTAATCGAGGTTTTTTTATGATTTAAAATAAAAGATACATGCTATCGTTTTAAGATAGATTTACTTACTTTGTGTCGTAAATATGCTAAGGAAAATTATCTTATTTTTTTGTTTGTTTCTTACTGCTCTGTCCTTTGCTCAAGTAGGAGGTGAGACTACCTATCAGTTTTTAAACTTAGTGTCGTCACCTCGTCAAGCCGCTTTAGGAGGAAAGGTTTTTACAAATGTAGATTATGATGTTACACAAGCGCTCTTTAATCCAGCAACTATAAATGCTGAAATGGATAATCAGTTAGCCATAAATTATACAAGTTACTTAGGAGGCATAGGTTATGGTACAGCATCATATGCTTATACTATTGATAGGCACACTCAAACATTTCATGCAGGAGTTACGTATATAAATTATGGCTCATTTGATGGTTATGATGAGGCTGGTAATTCTACAGGATCTTTTACTGGAAATGAAACAGCATTGTCCTTTGGATATGCCACACAAATAGGATATTCAGATTTTTACTTTGGTGGTAATATCAAATTAATAACCTCTAAATTAGAACAATACAGTTCTTTTGGTGCTGCCACAGATTTAGGATTAATATACGTTAATGATTATTTAGATTTTAACGCGGCACTAGTAGTTAGAAATTTTGGAACCCAAATAACTACTTATGCAGGACTTAAAGAGCATTTGCCATTTGAAGTCGCTTTTGGAATGTCTCAACGCTTAGAAAATGTACCAATTCGCTGGCATGTTACTTTAGAGAATTTACAACAATGGCCAATTTCAAGACCAAATCCTGCGCGTAATACAAGTGACTTAAGTGGAAATCAATCCAACGAAAAAGTGGGTTTTCTGGGTCAAGTTATAAGACATACCATTGTTGGAGCAGAAATATTTCCAGAAGGTGGTTTTAATATCCGTTTGGGTTATAATTTCCGTAGGGGAGAAGAGTTAAGAATATTGGATCAGCGCAATTTTTCTGGACTTTCGGCAGGTATTTCAATTAAAATGAATAAAATGCGATTTAGCTATACTCATGCAAAATATACCAGTGCAGCCAATTCAAACTTCTTCGGTTTACAAATAGATTTACAATAAATACCTATTTTTGTTGCTTCAAAATATTTTATGAATAAAATTACTATTGCAATAGACGGATTCTCATCAACAGGTAAAAGTACTGTTGCAAAACAACTCGCAAAACATTTGGGTTATGTGTATGTAGATACTGGAGCTATGTATAGAGCTGTAACGTTTTATGCAATGCAAAATGGATTAATTAATAAGATTGATTTTAATGCTGAAGCACTAATTTACCAATTGTCAAATATTGAAATAAGTTTTAAGTTTAATGAATCTTTAGGGTTTGCTGAAGTGTATTTAAACGATGTAAATATTGAAAATGAAATTCGTACACTTGAGGTTTCTGGTTATGTTAGTCAAGTGGCCACAATTTCAGAAGTTCGCCATAAACTAGTTGAACAACAACAAAAAATGGGAAAAGATAAAGGTGTGGTAATGGATGGAAGAGACATTGGTACGGTTGTTTTTCCAGATGCAGAACTTAAATTATTTATGACTGCTTCTGCAGATACTAGAGCAGAAAGACGTTATCAAGAGCTTATTGAAAGAGGTGATGACGTAGATTATGATGCTGTTTTAAACAACGTAAAAGAACGTGACTTTATTGATTCAAATAGAGAAGACTCTCCTTTAGTTAAGGCAGATGATGCTATTGAAATTGATAATTCAAATATGACTTTAGATGAACAATTCAATAAAATTCTTCAACTAGTAAAAATGACTATTGAGGATTGTGAATAATGATATTGCATCATTGAGAACGTAGTGATACAATATGTTTAATTCTAATTCAAAATATTTTTAAGTAGCTGCGCAACTTAAAAAAAGTAATAAAAAAGCGAACCTTAATACGGGTTCGCTTTTTGGTTTTAAAATATTTTAAATTCCTACAAGTTAGGAATAATTAATTCTTGATCTTGATGTATAACATCAGGGTTTTTCAATATGTCAGAGTTTGCTTTAAATATGTCTTGATATTTAGAAGCTTTACCATAATATTGAATAGCAATTTTACCCAAAGTTTCTCCACTTTTAACGGTATGTCTTGCATAAACACTTTCATCTGCCACCGTAATATTTGCTTTAATATCAGCAGGATGATCACCACCTATTTCTTTTATTTTATCCCAAATAATATTTTTTTCATACTGTGTTTTGGCTGTACCTTTTACTTTTAGAACACCATTATCAACGCTTACTTCTCCATTTTGAATATTAAGCTTTTCACCTAAATCTAATACTGGTTGATATTTTTCTTTAACCATTTTGTTTAATTTTTATAATTAATTTATTGTTTACAATATAGTAAAATATTTAATTTCATTGAAAGAAAATAATTACTTTACATTTTTGATTTAAAACTCATTTAAAACTCATTAAAAACCAAGTAATTTATTCATTCATTTTTAGGTAATTATAGTAAAAATATGTATTTTTGCACTCCTTTTAGCGAATCGTCGGAAAGATAAAAGGAAATGAAACTAAAAAAAACAATAACACTTCTGTGTATTAATCGCTTAAGTCTTCCGAAGTATACAGAATACAAAACTTGATATAATTGATTTTTTCATTAATTATGGAATGTGAATTATATTAAATATTTATTTTAAATGGCTGAAAAAGCAAACCAAGCTGAAGTTGAAGCAACTGATGCTACAACAGTAGACGCTCCAGTAGTATCTGAAGCGAAAGCAAACCCTGAAAAATTCTTAAGTGATTTTAACTGGCACAATTACCAAGAAGGTATTGATGAGGTAGATGATCAACAACTTAAAGAATTTGAAAAATTAGTAGCTGAAAATTTCGTTGACACTCTTGATGATGAAGTAGTAACTGGTACTGTAGTACACATTTCTGATAGAGATGCTATTATAGATATCAACGCTAAATCTGAAGGTGTTATTTCTTTAAACGAATTTCGTTACAATCCAGACTTAAAAGTTGGAGACAAAGTAGAAGTATTAATTGATGTTCGTGAAGATGCAACAGGACAATTAGTATTATCTCACAGAAAAGCACGTGTAATTAAAGCATGGGATCGTGTTAATAAAGCACACGAAACTGGAGAAATCGTTAATGGTTTTGTAAAATGCAGAACTAAAGGTGGTATGATTGTAGATGTTTTTGGAATTGAAGCATTTTTACCAGGTTCTCAAATTGATGTTAAACCAATTAGAGATTACGACCAGTATGTAAATAAAACTATGGAATTTAAAGTTGTGAAAATCAACCACGAATTCAAAAACGTAGTAGTTTCTCATAAAGCTTTAATTGAAGCTGATATTGAAGAACAAAAGAAAGAAATTATTGGTCAATTAGAAAAAGGTCAAGTACTAGAAGGTGTTGTTAAAAACATTACTTCTTACGGTGTATTTATTGATCTTGGTGGCGTTGATGGATTAGTTCATATTACAGATTTATCTTGGTCTCGTATCAACCATCCAAATGAGATTGTTGAATTAGATCAAAAATTAAATGTTGTAATCCTTGATTTTGATGAAAACAAATCAAGAATCCAATTAGGTCTTAAACAATTAAGCAAACACCCATGGGAAGCTTTAGCTGATACTGTAAAAGTAGGAGATAAAGTAAAAGGTAAAGTAGTTGTAATCGCAGATTACGGTGCATTTATTGAAGTAGCTGATGGAGTTGAAGGTTTAATTCACGTTTCTGAAATGTCTTGGTCAACTCATTTACGTTCTGCTCAAGATTTCGTTTCTGTAGGAGATGAGGTTGAAGCAGTTATCTTAACTTTAGATAGAGAAGATCGTAAAATGTCTCTTGGTATCAAGCAATTAACTGCAGATCCATGGACAGATATTACAACTAAATATCCATTAGGTTCTAAGCACACAGGTGTTGTACGTAACTTTACAAACTTTGGTGTTTTTGTTGAATTAGAAGAAGGAATTGACGGATTAATTTATATCTCAGATTTATCTTGGACTAAGAAAATCAAACATCCATCTGAGTTTTGTGCAGTTGGAGATAAGTTAGATGTTATTGTATTAGAATTAGATGTTGAAGGACGTAAATTAAGTTTAGGTCACAAACAAACTACTGAAAATCCTTGGGATAAATATGAAACTGATTTCGCTTTAGAAACTGTTCATACTGCAGAAATTTCTGAAATAGTTGACAAAGGAGCTACGGTAGAATTTAACGAAGATATCGTTGCATTTGTACCTTCTCGTCACCTTGAAAAAGAAGACGGAAGCAAACTTAAAAAAGGAGATAGTGCAGAGTTTAAAATTATTGAATTCAATAAAGAATTTAAACGTGTAGTCGCTTCTCATACTGCGATATTTAAAGCAGAAGAAGTTGCCAATGTAAAAGCAGCTGTTAAAAAAGCAGCAACTGCAGCAGCAGAAGCAAAACCAACTTTAGGTGATGCTAATGATGCTTTACAAGCTCTTAAAGATAAAATGGACGGAAAAACTACTAAAGCTAAGAAATAGTAATTTTCTAATCATTAAATATTTAAAAGCCTTCCAATTTGGAAGGCTTTTTTTGTTATCTAAAACGAATAAATATTAAACTTAAAGAAACATATTGTTTATTCATCTACACTTTATTGGTATTCAACTAAAAACAGATTTCTTTTTTAAGATTTAAATTACTTTTATACCAATGAAAAAAACACAAAGACACAAAAAACAATAAAATATATAAGTATACAATTAACCTACAGTTATGTAAAAAAAGAAGCTTTCCCCAAGCTTCTTTTTTTTATTTATAAACAAACTATTTTACTTACCTTTGTACTCCAAATACGTTTGGATAGTATATGAGTCAAAAAGTTTTACTTAACGCAAAAGAGGTAAACATCATTCTTCACCGATTGGCTTGTCAACTTATTGAAAAACATAACGACTTTTCTAATACCGTTTTAATTGGTTTACAACCACGTGGTGTGTTTTTAGCAGATAGATTAGCTAAAATATTAAAAGAAGACTACAAGGTTAAAAACATTAAATTAGGACATTTAGATATCACTTTTTTTAGAGATGATTTTCGTCGAGGTGAAAAAACATTAGAAGCTAATACTACAAAAATCAACTTTTTAGTAGAAGATAAAAATATTGTATTTATTGATGATGTGTTACATACAGGACGTAGTATACGTGCTGCATTAACAGCTATACAATCTTTTGGAAGACCAAACGAGATAGAATTGCTAACCTTAATAGATAGACGTTTTAGTAGACATTTACCTATTCAGCCTAATTATAGAGGCAGACAAGTAGATGTTATAAATAACGAAAAAGTAAAAGTGAACTGGAAAGAACGCGATAATGAAGATTCAGTTTATTTAATTGAAAAATAAATAAAACAATGAGCGAATTAAGTGTCAATCACTTATTAGGAATAAAATATCTTAACAAAAAAGATATTCAACTTATTTTTGAAACTGCCGATCATTTTAAAGAAGTGATTAATAGACCAATTAAAAAAGTGCCTTCGCTTAGAGACATTACCATCGCAAACTTATTTTTTGAAAATTCTACCAGAACAAAACTATCGTTTGAGTTAGCTGAAAAGCGATTATCTGCCGATGTTATAAATTTTTCATCAGCACAATCTTCAGTAAAAAAAGGAGAGACTTTAATAGATACGGTAAACAATATCTTATCCATGAAGGTAGATATGGTAGTCATGCGACACCCAAATCCTGGTGCAGGCGTATTTTTATCAAAACACGTAAAAGCAAGTATTATTAATGCAGGAGATGGCGCGCATGAGCATCCTACACAAGCGCTTTTAGATTCTTATTCAATAAGAGAAAAACTAGGTGAAGTAGCAGGAAAGAAAGTCGTTATTGTTGGAGATATTTTGCACAGTAGGGTCGCTCTATCAAATATTTTTGCACTACAACTTCAAGGCGCTCAAGTTATGGTTTGTGGACCAAAAACTTTAATTCCAAAATATATTGATAAACTTGGAGTGAAAGTTGAAACAAACTTAAATAAAGCACTAAATTGGTGTGATGTAGCAAATATGTTACGAGTTCAAAACGAACGTATGGATATTAGTTATTTTCCTTCAACAAGAGAGTATACACAACAGTTTGGTGTGAATAGGGAATTACTAGATTCATTAGATAAAGAAATCACTATAATGCATCCAGGACCAATAAACAGAGGTGTGGAGATTACTAGTGATGTGGCCGATTCTAAACAATCCATAATTTTAGACCAAGTTCAAAACGGAGTAGCTATTAGAATGGCAGTTATATACTTATTAGCATCAAAAATTAAACAGTAGATTATGATTTTAGATCAAAACGGAAATATATCTATAATCACGCAAGAAAAAGCAACGGTTATAGAGTTAGTTAAAAAACTACAAACCTTATATCCTAAATTTAAGAATAATAACATTATAGTTGCCTTAACAACTTTAAAGAAATTAGTTCTAGAGGATATTATTGAGTTTTTAGAAATTTCAAATAATCACAGAGCTACAAAACATTCTTTTGTAATTGTAACAGATAAAATTGACTTAAATATTGTTCCAGATGAAGTTGTTGTAGTACCTACTATGCAAGAGGCCTACGATATTATTGAAATGGAAGAAATGGAACGTGATTTAGGATTTTAATATGAGTAAATTCTATCTTGCACAAGTAAATATTGCCAAAAGGTTAGCTCCAATGGATGATCCAATAATGCAAGACTTTGTTAATAATTTAGATAGAATAAATGGAATTGCTGATGTTAGTGAGGGGTTTATTTGGAGATTAAAAGACGAAGATAAGGATGAAGCTGTTAGTGTTTTTAAAGATGATACTTTAATTATAAATATGTCTATTTGGGCAGATTTAGATTCTCTTTTCAATTATACTTACAAATCTGATCATGTTGAAATTTTTAAACGTAAAAAGGAATGGTTTAGTAAAATAAAAATGATGCACATGGCATTTTGGTACGTGCCAGAAAGTTATGAGCCTACTTTCCAAGATGCTAAAAACCATTTAGATTATTTGAGTATTCATGGTGATACACCATATGCTTTTACATTTAAAAATAAATTCACAGTTAAGGATTCATTAAATTATAAACCGCTTAATAAATAATATGAAGCTCTCAATTTTAGGCTGTTATAGTGCAACTCCACGAACATTAAATAATACAACTTCGCAAGTATTAGAAATTAATAACCACATGTTTTTAATAGATTGTGGTGAGGGAACTCAAGTACAGTTACGCAAGCATAAAATTAAGTTTAATCGTATTAAACATATTTTTATATCTCATTTACATGGCGATCATTTTTTTGGTTTGGTTGGTTTAATTTCTACTTTTAGATTATTAACACGCGAAACAGATTTACATGTTTATGGTCCAAAAGGGATTAAAGAAGTTGTTACACTACAAATGAAATTAGCCGATTCATGGACAAATTATAATTTATTTTTTCATGAATTGACTTCAGATAAATCTGAATTAATTTTTGAAGATGATAAAGTAGAAGTTCATACTATTCCATTAAATCATAGAGTTTACACTAATGGGTATCTTTTCAAGGAAAAAGAAGGTGAGCGTAGTTTAAATGTTTTAGCAGCAGAAAAAGCAAATATAGATATAGCCTATTATAGAAAACTTAAACAAGGTTTTGATGTTGTTAATGAGAATGGGGAAACTATAAAAAATGCAACGGTTACCAAAGCGGGTAAAAAACCAAAAAGCTATGCGTTTTGTAGTGATACGATGTATAAAGAAGATATTATTCCTATTATAGAAAGTACCGATGTACTTTATCATGAATCTACTTTTTTAGACAAACACGCACATTTAGCTGTAAAAACTAAGCACTCTACAGCAAAAGAAGCTGCTTGTATCGCTAAAAAAGCTAATGCAGGCACATTACTGCTTGGACATTATTCTACACGTTATGACGATTTAAATGCTTTTAAAAAAGAAGCTCAAGAAGTTTTTAAAAACGTTGAGTTGTGCGACGATGGAAAAGTATTTGAATTTAACTAAGCTCTTTTAAACTTAAAATCCAATCAAAAGCATCTTCAAGACTGCTAGTTATTTTTATTTTTCTTTTTGAAAACTGCTTTTCTATGGTAGCATTCATAAGTGTCATTTTTGAATAATAAACAGAGGCGCTAGCAACTACAAAATTATATTTTTCAAAAAATTTACTCCAAATATCTGGCTCGAAAGAATATGAGTTTATTCTATTAGAAATATATCCAACTTTGCAATTTTTACCGTAGTGTTGCAAAATGCTATTAGTAATGATTTCGGTTTTATCCCAGTCAAAGTGTATTCCGTAGTTCATTTCTGCAACTATTATTTTTTCTAAAAAGAATAACTTTCCAAAACCAAACTTTTTTAGAGAATAAGTATATTTTTTACTTAAAGAGGAATTCTCAAACTGCATTTATCAATAACTAAAATATTACATAAATTTTATGTAATAAAAATATATGATGCAATATAAGAAATAACTTATATATTTAATAATTTGTTTAAATTTAGAAAACGCGCTCGCTTTTAAGTTCTTTTATATTAGAGATCCATGTAATAGCTTGTGTTAAGCTATCACAGCGTTTTAGACTTTTTTTAAAAAACCGCTTTTCAAGTGTCGCATTCATCAAAGTCATATGATTATAAATCACTATTGCACTTGCAATAATCATATTAAACTCTTTATCCACTTTGTTCCAATGATTGGGGTTTACCGAATAGGAATTAACTCGATTAGGGATGTAACCTAGTTGTGCATCTTTTCCGTAAAAGCTAATTAACTCTGCCATTACAGTTTCAATCATATTCCAATCAAAATGAATACCTTCATTTAGTTCGGAAATAAAAAACTTTTCACATAAGTAGAATTTACCAAAAGGCATTTGTAATTTGTAGTGCTTTATGCTATTAAAGAACTCAGAATCTTCAAACTTCATATTTATTTTCTTAGGGGGCGCAAACATATGAAAGTTATTATATAATTACTCTGAATAAAAATAATTAATTTTTGTTATTTTGTATATTATGGAAAAGGATTTAAGTAACTATAGAAAATCTTACGAAAAAGGTGAATTACTTTTAAATGAAGTATCACAAAACCCGATGGAACTATTCCAAAAATGGTTTTATGAGGTTGATACTTTTTTTGCTGAAGAAGAAACCAATGCTATGACAATTTCTACTTTAGGGCTAGATGGTTACCCAAAAAATAGAATTGTACTTTTAAAACGTTTCACTTATGAGGGGTTTATATTTTATACCAATTATAATAGTGAAAAGGGAAAAGCTATAGAAAATAACCCAAATGTATGTTTATCCTTTTTTTGGCATGGAGCAGAAAGACAAATTATAATTAAAGGAAAAGCAGAGAAAATTGCTGAGAATTTAAGTGATGGTTATTTTGAATCTAGACCTCGTGGAAGCCAATTAGGTGCTTTGGTTTCTAACCAAAGTGATGTTATAAAGGACAGACAATATATTGAAGATAAACTCTCAAAATTAGAAAAAGAATACGAAGGTAAAGAAATACCTAGACCATCACATTGGGGAGGTTACATTGTTAAGCCAATTCAAATTGAATTTTGGCAAGGTAGACCTAATAGATTACATGATAGAATTAGATATTCCTTACAAGAAGATTATAACTGGTTAATTAATCGATTATCTCCATAAAAAAACGTCAAAATGCATTTTTTATTTTATAAAACATGTATTTCAACGATTAAAAGCAATTGTTATCGATTAACGACATGTTCTTTATCGATTTTAACAAATCATTAACATTTACTTCAGGGTTGACCAATTAGATTTACAGAACCAAATCTAAATTTAACTTAACCTATGAAGTTATTTACCAAACTGCCATTAGTGGCACTGTTAGCTATTTTGATGCTTTCTTCTTGTTCTACGGACAGCATTGATGATAAAGTAGACGCTATTGAGTTAAACCTTGTAACTCTTGAAGCTAAAAACATTGAAGTAGAAATACTAAACCTTATTAATGATCATAGATTATCTGTAGGATTAAATTCATTAAATGATATGAGTATAGTGAAATCTGTTGCTTTTAGTCATACAGATTATATGGTTGATAATCATGAAGTATCTCATGCAAATTTTTATACACGTAGTAATTACCTTAAAGAAAATGCTGGAGCTAAAAAAGTATCTGAAAATGTCGCATTTGGTTATAGTTCAGCAGAAGGAGTTGTGAATGCTTGGTTAAAAAGTGAATCTCATAAAGCGAACTTAGAAGGCGATTATACAAATTTTGATATTTCTGCTGAAAAAAGCGAAGATGGAAGATGGTATTATACCAATATCTTTATAAAAAAATAATATTGCTTTTATTTAAAAGCAATACACAATATAACCTTTTTAATTTACTGATTTTTAGCGATTAAAAAATTAAACTGGTTATTTTAATAACTTTGTTATTAAATTTAGCTTTAGGTATAAAATCCTCTCAATTTTGAGGGGATTTTTTTGTTACTAATAGTCCTATAAAATAGTTGGACTAGCTTTAGGAAGAAGTGAGAACTGTACTATATTAGTTTTTAAATCTATCAGTCATTTTTCGTATTAAATTATAAACAAAAGCGTTTGTTTTGGCATAATAAAAAGATATAATACAAACTACAATCATAAATAAAATTGCTCCAATTATAGCTTCAGTAGGATCTAAAGATTGATTAAAAAAGCGTTTTAGTCCGTAGCCCGTAAAACTTCCGTAAAGTAAAATAAAATGTATAACATAAATGGATAATGTTTTCTCTCCAATTTTAACAATTAATGATTGCTTTAAAAACCGCTCAAAAGTATAAAACACTCCAAATAAAACAAGCACATTACCAAGTCTGGAAAATAGATAGTTAAATTTGGCACTCATTTCAAATAATTCAATATCAGTAATTTCATATAGTTTTATTAATAACCATGATGATTGATAAATGAGTAAACTTCCTAAAATAAAAAATGAAATAATTGTAAATACTTTAAAACGACTTTTGTGTGCATGCCTGAAAAAAACTGTAGATAATAAAGCGCCAAAAGCAGAATATCCAAACCAAGGCAGTATAGTGAAAACAGAGCCATTGGTTTTTGTCATATAATTTGCAATAAATTTTGGAATGTTTTCTAAAGTTAAAGTTCTGTATAGAGGTTCGGTTACAAAGCACAAACATCCAATACTAAAAAGAACTACCGAAAACAGATAACTATGTTTTCTAAACAATATATGAAGAAAAACAAGTAAGATTAAAGCCAAACCAATACATTGAAGCACATCAATAACTAAAATGTAGGGGCTAAAATAACCATCTATCCAACTTTTAAGATTAACACGTAAACTATACCCAATAACAAGGAGTAATAAGCCTCTAAATAATCCTTTTTTAATTCGGGGTTTATCATCGCCTTTAGCATAGGCACGTAATAGTAAATAAGCAAAAACTAACCCAGAAATTGTAAAAAAAACTGGGGCTGTTATCCCCCTAAAATAAGTCCAGATGTTGTAAATGGCATTGGTGTTATCTCTGTAAATAGGGTTTAATAATGTATCAATAAAATGACCTTGTAACATCATTAAAATGGCAAATGCTCTTAAAGCATCAATAAAGTATAAGCGGTTAGGTTGCAATATAAGTTAGTTTATCGGCGATAAATATACTTTTAAATAATTAAAAATTAATCTTGGTAAAGTGATATATTTATAAAAAATTACTACTATCAATTAGTTTATGAATCAAATTATTAAAGACTTTTCCGATTATGCTTGGGGATTACCTCTAGTAATTTTACTCATAGGAGGTGGTTTTTATCTCTTAATATTATCAAAATTTTTGCCGTTTCGTTTTTTAGGTCATGCTATTCAAGTGTTGCGTGGTAAGTTTGATAATCCAGATGATTCTGGTGAGATAAGTCATTTTAAAGCGCTAACAACAGCATTATCATCAACAATAGGTATGGGTAATATAGCAGGTGTTGCTGTAGCAATTTCAGTTGGAGGACCAGGTGCTATGTTTTGGATGTGGGTAAGTGCTATTGTAGGAATGTCCACAAAATTTTTCACTTGTACTTTAGCTGTAATGTATCGAGGTAAAGATAGTGCTGGCGAATTACAAGGCGGTCCTATGTATTTTATTACTGAGGGTTTAGGCAAATCCTGGAAACCATTAGCAATTATGTTTAGTATTTTTGGAATGATAGGTGCTTTACCAGTTGTAAATGTAAACCAACTAACTCAAGCCATAAACGATATTGTATTAATTCCTAACGGTGTGGAAGTAGGGTTGAAGTCTAATCTTGTTTTAGCTTTTGTATTAGTTGCCGCGACATCTATAATTATTTTAGGTGGATTAAAACGCATTAGTAATGCAGCTTCTAAAATGGTGCCTAGTATGGTTTTATTATATTTTGTTTTGGTTTTATTTATTTTGATTTCTAATTATGAAATGTTGCCAAAATATTTTTTAATGATTTTTACAGATGCCTTTTCAGCAGAAAACTTTAAAGGAGAACCTTTTTTAGGAGGTGTATTAGGGGCTTTAATATTATTAGGAATTCGTCGTGGCGCATTTTCAAACGAGGCAGGTATTGGTACAGCTCCAATGGCACATGGTGCAGCAAAAACAAACGAACCCATTCGAGAAGGTTTAGTAGCAATGCTTGGTCCAGCAATTGATACTTTAGTAGTATGTACATTAACTGCTTTAGCTATTTTAGTTACAGGTGTTTGGGAAACCACAAGTGATAATGGTGTTAGTTTAACAGCTTCAGCCTTTAGTCATACTATGCCAATTTATGGCAACTATTTACTAATGATTTGTGTGCTTATTTTTAGTGTCTCATCATTATTTTCTTATTCATATTATGGTACAAAATGTATGGCATTTTTAATTGGTGCAGATAAAAAGTATTTCTATAATTATATTTATATTATAAGTATTGTTTTGGCAGCAACAACACCATTTAGCATGATGTTGAATTTAATTGATGGTGTTTTTGCACTTATGGCAATTCCAACCATGCTAGCAACCCTTATTTTAGCACCAAAAGTGGTTAAAGAAATAAAAGCATATAAAAGTAGAATGAATTTATAAAAGAAAAGATTTAATTATTACCATGCACTTGTAAGTCTTGTGTAAAGTGTTTAATGTTTTTAAACGTATTTCTATATTCTGAAGGTGTTTGGTTTTTAGATTTTTTAAACACTCTATTAAAGTTAGCAATGTTGTTATACCCACATTTGTAGCTAATTTCACTTATAGTTAAATCGCTATCAATTAAAAATTTTGAAGCATAAATAAGTCGAACATCATTAGTATAATTAATAAAAGTCTTGCCTGTTCGGTCTTTAATAAATCTGTTAAATGAACTTTTACTCATATTTACAAGATTAGAAATCTCTGTTAACGAAATTTTATTATAATAATTTTTATGAACAAAATCATTCACTTTTTTTAGCTTTTTGCTATTTTCATATTTACCGCCTTCATGGTCATTATCAGATAGTAATTTAAAATCTTCAGCAAGAGCCAGTTCTTCTAAAATTGAAAGTAATTCGGCAAAATCACTTATTTTATTGTTATTTGAAAAAGCTTCAAGTTTTGGGATTAGTTTTAAAGCCGTTTCTTTTGAAAAATTGATACCTTCTTTAGCTTTATCAAGCAGGTTTTTTATAGGTTTAAATGTTTTTAAACGAAATAATTTATCATTAAATAACCATTCATGAAATAAAATAGTTATTTCATTTATCTCATTATTTTCACAGTGATATGTTTCCCAACCATGTTCTAAATTAGAGCCTATTAAAGTCAACTCCATATTATCCATCTCCTGCATGCTATTCCCTACAATTCTACGAATGCCTTTTCCATTACGAATAAAATTAAGCTCAAATTCTGGATGAAAATGAACAGGAAAATCAAATTCATTCTTTATTTTTTTAATTATAAAAAAAGAATCATCAGGTTTTAATTGTGTGATTTCTCTATTAATATTTTTGCTCATAATATTTTAAAATAGGATTAAAGTTAGTTAAAAAATTGGTTTCAAAAAAGAATGAAAAAAATACAAGTTTATAAAACTTGACTTATGAAGATTAAGTATGTCTTTTTGCTTTTTTTGTATTAATGTGGCAATCTAGCAAATGGTTTTTTGCGATTCATTAAAGTATATTTATATATTAGTAGCAAATTAACAATATTGAATATGACAAATCAAGAAAAGGCAAAGGCCTATTGGAAAGAAAACATAAGGTATGTTCTCATACTATTAGCAATTTGGTTTTTGGTCTCGTATGGTGCCGGGATATTATTTAAAGACACTCTTAATCAAGTAAAAGTAGGAGGTTTTAAACTAGGCTTCTGGTTTGCACAACAGGGATCCATGTATGTGTTTGTGGTGCTTATTTTTGTATACGTTCGCCTTATGAATAAACTTGATAAAAAATATGGATATGATGAATAGTATGTTTTTAGTTGAGTCATTAGGAGTCCAAAACTGGACATACATTTTAGTAGGAATTACATTTACAATATATATAGGAATTGCCATTTGGTCCAGAGCAGGCTCAACAAAAGAGTTTTATGTTGCTGGTGGAGGTGTGTCTCCATTAGCCAATGGTATGGCAACAGCAGCCGATTGGATGAGTGCTGCATCATTTATATCTATGGCAGGAATTATTTCGTTTGCAGGATATGATGGAGCTGTATATTTAATGGGTTGGACTGGTGGTTATGTGCTTTTAGCTTTATTACTTGCGCCTTATTTGCGTAAGTTTGGAAAGTTTACAGTACCCGATTTTATTGGAGATCGCTATTATTCCAAAACGGCACGTTTAGTAGGTGTGTTTTGTGCTCTTATAGTATCGTTTACATATGTTGCAGGACAAATGCGAGGTGTAGGATTAGTATTTTCACGTTTCTTAGAAGTTGATATTAATACGGGTGTTATTATAGGTATGATAATCGTGCTATTTTATGCGGTTCTTGGTGGTATGAAAGGTATTACCTATACACAAGTAGCTCAATATTGTGTATTGATTTTTGCTTTTATGGTACCTGCTATTTTTATATCTATTCAGATGACGGGAAATCCAATTCCACAATTAGGATTTGGAAGTACTTTATCTGATGGTTCTGGAACTTATTTATTAGATAAATTAGATGGATTAAGTACAGATCTTGGTTTTGCTGAATATACAGAAGGCTCAAAATCTATGATTGATGTTTTTGCAATTACTTTAGCATTAATGGTAGGAACGGCAGGTTTACCACATGTTATTGTACGTTTCTTTACAGTAAAACGTGTAAAAGATGCACGTAAATCGGCAGGATTAGCATTGTTACTTATTGTTATTTTATACACAACAGCACCAGCAGTTTCAGTTTTTGCAAGAACAAATTTAATTGAAACCGTTTCAAATAAACCATATGCAGGTGTTCCAGAGTGGTTTAAAAAATGGGAAACTACAGGCTTAATTACTTTTAATGATAAAAATAACGACGGACTTATTCAATATGTAGCCGATAAAGATAAAAATGAACTCGTTGTAGATAACGATATTATGGTTTTGGCAAATCCAGAAATAGCACAATTACCAGATTGGGTTATTGCTTTGGTAGCTGCAGGAGCATTAGCAGCAGCATTATCTACAGCAGCAGGATTGTTATTGGTGATTTCTTCTTCTGTTTCTCACGATTTAATCAAGAAAATGATAAATCCTAAGATTTCTGAAAAAGGTGAATTAATTGCAGCACGTTTATCTGCAGTTGTAGCTGTTTGTGTTGCTGGATATTTTGGAATTAATCCTCCAGGGTTTGTCGCCGCAACTGTTGCTTTAGCTTTTGGTTTAGCAGCAGCTTCATTTTTTCCTGCCATTATTTTAGGTATTTTCTATAAAAAAATGAATAAAGAAGGAGCTATAGCAGGTATGATAGTAGGTATTTGTACGATGTTATTTTACATGCTTAAATTTAAATTTGGCTGGTTTGGTGGCGGAGAAAAGGCCGATTGGTGGTTTGGAATATCTCCAGAAGGATTTGGAACAATAGCTATGATTTTAAACTTTATAGTTTCTGTAATTATCATGAGATTTACTCCAGAACCTCCGCAAGAGGTGCAAGAAATAGTTGAAAATATAAGAATACCAAGTGGTGCTGGAGAAGCAACAGACCATTAATTATTTAGTAACAGACACTTTAAATTGCTGGGGCGTCATTAACTCCATCTTTTTAAATTGTCTGTTAAAATAACTCGTGTTATTAAATCCAGATTTAAAAGCAATTTCAGACATTCTTAAGTTTTTGGTCTCTTTAATTAATTTTTTAGAAAATTTAATTTTTTCAGAATTAATATAATCAATAGGAGAGATGCCTAGTGTATTTTTAAACTGCTTATGGAAATGAGAAGAACTCATGTAAGCTTTCTTAGCAAGTATATCTACAGTAATATCCTTATTGGTTAAATTATCTTTTATATACTTAATAACAGTTCCTATTCTGGTATCGCTAAAAATATGGTTTTCATTACTAAGAATTAGAGACTTTGCTTTAGTCTGTAGTAGTCTAACAATAAGTTCTTGTATCATTAAATCTAGTAAAACATCCTTAGATTTATTATTGTTAGTAAAGGTGTATGTTAAACGTTCTACTAAGTGATTAACATCTGTATTGTTAATTAAATGAGATGCATTTGCATCTAAATCCCAGTTGTTATTTTCATTTTCAATAGCCACTATTCTATTAAAATTTTGAACCACTTCTTGAATTTTTGTAGCATCAATACCTAAAGCTAAGCATTGTGTTGGTGTGTTTTCAGTAGCCAAAGGAAAATCTATAACCATTTCTTTTTGGGTGGGCATAACAACGGATTCACCTGGAAAGAATTCAAAAGAAGGAATCCCATCAATATGCATCACTTTTTTTCCAGTAAGCATACTCGCTATAATTGGAAAATCAAAAACCAAAGACACCTTTTCAGCAAAAGCATGAGTTTCATAAATATTTAACTCGGCATATTCTGCACTATAAGTTGTTCTGTTTTCAACTAAAGTAGTAAGCTTTCTATGATTCTTATGGTGATTTAATAACTGATTCATAATCAATATTACAAAAAAATATTATTTAAAATCTTATATAAGAGATATGTGCAAGAATATAGTAAATATGTTCAACTTAATTAGGATTTGATAAAATAACTTTATAAAAATTATATTTTAAGTAATTTATTAAGTAAAAAAATAATTAATTAACAATTAAACTTAAGCAGGTATGAGTTATTCAAAACCAAAATTTAAAGAAAAATATTCAAATTTTATTAATGGAAAATTTGTTGCTCCCATAGGAGGTGAATATTTTGAAAATACATCACCAATAGATAATAGCTTAATTGCAAAGTATCCACGTTCACAAAAAGAAGATGTAGAATTAGCTGTTGATGCTGCAAATGCTGCAAAAGAAGCATGGGGAAATACATCGGCTACAGAACGCGCAAAGCTTTTAAATAAAGTAGCAGATATTATTGAAGCTAATTTAGAAGAATTTGCATTAGTAGAAACTTGCGATAATGGGAAACCAATACGAGAAACACTTAATGCAGATATTCCTTTATGTGTAGACCATTGGCGTTATTTTGCAGCATGTATTCGAGCAGAAGAAGGTAGTGCAACAGAGCTTGATGAAATGACTTTGTCTATGAACATTAAAGAGCCACTTGGTGTTGTTGGCCAAATTATACCATGGAATTTCCCATTATTAATGTTATCATGGAAAATGCCACCAGCTCTTGCTACAGGAAATTGTGTGGTTTTAAAACCGGCAGAACAAACACCATCTTCAGCGACATTATTAATGGAAAAAATTGCAGATGTTTTTCCTCCTGGAGTTGTAAATATAATTCATGGTTTTGGACCTGAAGCAGGTAAACCTTTAGCATCTAGCTCTAAAGTAGATAAAGTTGCTTTTACAGGAGAAACCACAACAGGACAGTTAATTATGCAATATGCGTCAAAAAACCTGAATCCTGTCACTATGGAACTTGGTGGTAAATCGCCAAATATTTTCTTTAATAGTGTGATGGATCATGATGATGCTTTTTTAGATAAAGCTATTGAAGGTGCTGTTTTATTTGCATTTAACCAAGGTGAAGTCTGTACATGTCCTTCAAGAATTTTAGTTCAGGAGGATATTTATGACAAATTTATGGAGCGTGTAATAGCACGAACAAATGGGATTATTCAAGATAATCCATATGATATAAATACCATGGTTGGTGCGCAAGCTTCGAACGATCAATACGAAAAAATACAATCGTATTTTAAAATTGGTAAAGAAGAAGGCGCTAAAGTTTTAGCAGGAGGTGAAGCCAATAAGTTAAGTGGCAATTTAGCAAACGGCTTTTATATTAAGCCAACACTTTTAGAAGGTCATAATAAAATGCGAGTATTTCAAGAGGAAATTTTTGGACCTGTAGCATGTGTTACCAAATTTAAAGATGAAGCGGAAGCTTTAGAAATTGCTAATGATACACTTTACGGTTTAGGTGCTGGTGTTTGGACTCGTGATGCACATCAATTATATCAAATACCAAGAGCCATTAAAGCCGGTCGTGTTTGGGTAAATTGTTATCATGCTTATCCAGCTCATGCACCATTTGGAGGTTATAAAAAATCTGGTTTTGGTCGTGAAAATCATTTAATGATGATGAATCATTACCGTCAAACTAAAAATATGCTAATCTCTTACGATAAGAATAAATTAGGGTTCTTTTAGAATTAATTAATAGTAATTATTAAGGCTGAATACATTATATGTTCAGCCTTTTTTATAAATTTAAAGTATGGAAAGAGTGACCATAACAAAAGAAGCAGCAGAAATTGTAAAACAATTACAATTAAAACATGGCGATCTAATTTTTCATCAAAGTGGAGGTTGTTGTGATGGTTCTGCACCCATGATTTTTGAAAAAGGCGATATGTATTTAGATGCAAGCGATATCCTTTTAGGCAAAATTGAAGGCGTTCCATTTTATATGAATCAAGACCAATTTGAATATTGGAAACACACCCATTTAACAGTAGATATAACTAAAGGAAGAGGAGCAAGTTTTTCATTAGAAATACCATTAGGACTCCGTTTTTTAATTCATTCAAGATTATTAACAGAAGAAGAAGCTACATTTTTTAAAACAAAATAGAATTGCTAAATTGCTACCTATTATTAAACCCAACAAATGAGTAATTACCACATAAAACACTTAGAAGAATACTACCAAGTTTATAGAAAATCAATAAGAGAACCAGAAAATTTTTGGGAAGAAGTCGCAGAAGAGCATTTTATGTGGCGAAAAAAATGGGATAATGTTTTAAGCTGGGATTTTAACAAGCCAGAAGTTAAGTGGTTTGAGGGCGCTAAATTAAATATTACCGAAAATTGTATTGATAGACATTTATCAACCCGAGGTGATAAAACAGCTATTTTATTTGAACCAAACGATTCTTCGGAACCAGCAGAACATATTACATATAAACAACTACACAAACGTGTAAATAAGTTTGCCAATGTTTTAAAAGATAAAGGCATACAAAAAGGTGATCGAGTTTGTATTTATTTACCAATGATTCCAGAATTAGCTATATCTGTCCTAGCTTGTGCAAGAATAGGGGCAATACATTCTGTAGTTTTTGCAGGATTTTCATCAACCGCATTAGCAACAAGAATAAATGATAGCGATTGCAAAATGGTAATCGCAAGTGATGGATCATTTAGAGGTTCTAAAACCATAGATTTAAAAGGTATTGTAGATGATGCTTTAGAAGATTGTCCAGGAGTAAATTCTGTTTTAGTGGCAAAAAGAATTCATTCAGATATCCCAATGAAAGAAGGTCGCGACCTATGGTTACAACCACTTTTAGATGCGGCTTCAGACGACTGTAAAGCAGAAATTATGGATGCAGAAGATCCTTTGTTTATTCTATATACATCAGGTTCTACTGGAAAACCAAAAGGCATGGTTCATACCACAGGTGGTTATATGGTTTATACCGCATATACTTTTAAAAATGTATTCCAATATACAGAAAATGATGTGTATTGGTGTACTGCAGACATTGGTTGGATCACGGGACATAGTTATATTGTTTACGGTCCGTTAGCAAACGGAGCAACCTCAGTGATGTTTGAAGGTGTGCCAAGTTATCCGGATTTTGGACGTTTTTGGGAGATTGTAGAAAAGCATAAAGTCACCCAGTTTTATACTGCACCAACAGCTATTCGTGCATTAGCAAAAGAAGGTGTTGGTCATTTAGAAAAATACGATTTATCTTCTCTAAAAGTACTTGGTACTGTTGGAGAACCAATTAATGAAGAAGCATGGCATTGGTATGATGATAACGTTGGAAAGAAAAAAGCACCAATTGTAGATACTTGGTGGCAAACCGAAACCGGTGGTATAATGATTACGCCTATTCCTTTTGTAACACCAACAAAACCTACCTATGCAACATTACCTTTTATTGGTATTCAACCTGCATTGATGGATGAAAACGGAAAAGAAATTAAAGGGAATCAAGTTGATGGGCGTTTGTGTATTAAATTTCCTTGGCCAAGTATGGCTCGAACTATTTGGGGAAATCATCAACGTTATAAAGAAACTTATTTTTCAGCTTTTAAAGATAAATATTTCACAGGTGATGGTGCGTTACGCGACGAAGTTGGATATTACAGAATTACGGGACGTGTAGATGATGTTATTATTGTTTCAGGACATAATCTTGGTACTGCACCAATTGAAGATGCTATTAACGAGCATCCAGCTGTTGCAGAATCTGCCATAGTAGGTTTTCCACATGATATTAAAGGAAATGCATTGTACGGTTATGTGATTTTAAAAGACGTAGGAGAAACTAGAGATCATAATAACTTACGTAAAGAGATAAATCAACTTATTACAGAACAAATAGGACCTATTGCTAAGTTGGACAAAATTCAATTTACAAGTGGCTTACCAAAAACACGTTCAGGAAAAATCATGCGTCGTATTTTGCGCAAAATTGCTTGTAAAGAAACTAGTAATTTAGGTGATACGAGTACACTTTTAAACCCAGAAGTGGTGCAGGATATTATGGATAATGCTTTGTGAACTTGATTTTAATAACAGCAACGAAATTATAAAGTATTCACTACTTAATGTTAAACGCAATCATTTTGATTGCGTTTTTTTTGTTTATAACTGTTTATTTTTTTGATTTTGAGTATATTATGATTTTTTTTTATTTGTGATGTAATGTTATAATTTTCAAATACTAGTTATTTCGCCTTTAGGGGAAATCACATAATTTGAAACATAGCAATACGATGTCTCAATCTTGCCTAATTTCGAGATGACAAAAAGTGTTGGATAAACTTTTACCTACTCAACAAATAACCCCATTCTAAGTGTTTTCGTTTATCTAAACGCGATAATATTTTCAAAAATACAAAGGCAGTAATTAGCGCATCTCCGCTAGCTGTGTGCCTATCTATTTTAGGTACGTTTAGTTCTTTACATAAATCGTCAAGTGAGTAATGTTCTTGTAAGCTTTCTTTATAAATAACATGTTTAGATTTATTAAACAAAACTCCAGTATCAATAAATTCATTTTTTAATTTATCTAAACCATGTCTTAACAGCATTTCATTTACCATGTTTCTATCAAAACTAGCATGGTGTGCTACTAAAATAGCATCTTTTATATAAAGTAAAAAGGCTTTTATAGCTTCTAATTCTGTGATTTTTTCTTCAGAACCTTTTTTCATTAAACCATGTATTTTTACGGTTTCTCCTTTGAAAATATCTTGTTCTACATAGATTTCAAAACTTTTATTTACTTCAATAGATTTTCCAACAAACGCCACTGCACCAATAGATAAAACTCTATCTTTTTTTCTGTCAAAACCTGTAGTTTCAGTATCAAAAGCTACAAATCTTGTGCTTTCTACACTTTCTTTTTTCTTTGTGTTAAAAGCATCGAGATACGCTAACCAAAAATCTGGATAGTCTTTTGTTTTCTCTTTATGAAACCATTTAAAAGCCATTTTTATATAAAGTTTTTTAAATCGAACCGAAATTTTAGTGTTTCTTGAATTTCATGAATAGGCTTAAAACAACGCTTTAGTTTTAATTTTTCTTCTTTAGTTAAAGTTTCTAATTCTATAAATTTCCCAGAATTGTTATGAAGTAAACCTTGTTTTGTTTTAAATTTTGAAAGCGCCTTAAATGCATAAGAACATGAATTGTAAAGCTCTTTATTATTGGGTTCTAATTCTGCCAGCTTTTCGAAACGTTCGTAAGTGTTGTTTACGCCTTTAATTTGCTTACTTAATATAAGCAAACGTGCTGAGTCGATTAAGGGCATTAATCCTCTACTTTTAATATTGAAAAGGTCTTTTTGGTCTCCATTTTCTTCAACTAAAAACTGTTTAAAAAAGCCTAATGGCGACGGACTTTTAATAGCATCACGACCCAAGAATTTAAAAAATAATGATGTTTCTTCTAATGTTTTATATATAGTATTAGATAACTCATCAACTAATTCTTCATCACCATAAATTCTAGAATAATCAAAAAATATGGAAGAAAGTAATATGGCTTTTTCATCTGGTTTTAAAATCCAATTTTTAAATTGATTTTTCCATTCGGTAAGAGATTTACACCATTCTGGGTTACTTGCCATCATATCGGCTTCACAATATTCAAAACCTATTTTATTTAAAGACTTGGTAACATATTTAGCCAATTCTATAAAGTAGGCTTGAGTTTCTTGATATTTTTCTTTAGGAACATCCTCAAAAACAAGCGCATTATCTTGGTCTGTATAAAGTAATTGCTCTTTTCTACCTTGACTGCCTAAGGCCAACCATGAAAATTTAACAGGTGGAGGCGTAGGCATTTTTAGTAAAGCAATTTCTATTGCTTGAAAGGTAACAGCATCATTAATTTGAGAAATTATTTTTATAATGTGTGAAAGCGGAATGTTTTGTTCTAAATAATTTTTTAGCAGTGTATTTGCTTTTAGGCGGGCTGTTCGTAATTTTTTTGTTCGGGTAGCACGATTTATTTCTTTTAATATTACCGATGGATTATTACCTAAAGTCACCAAAACATCGTGGTGTGATAATACGCCAATAAGTTTTGAATTTATTGTGCCATCTTTTGTAATACATAAATGCCCAATATTATGTTTTATCATTTGCAACTGTCCATCTGCAACTGTTAAGTCTTTTTTATTTGTAATAACAGGCGAACTCATAATGTTAGTTACAGCAGTTTCTATAGGATATTTTCCTGTTGCTATTTTGTTTTTAATATCACTATTTGTAATAATCCCTACAGGTTTTTTTTCTTGGTCTATAACAATAATACATCCAATTTTAAGAACACTCATTTTTATAGCAGCATCACGCAACGATGTTTTCTCACTACAAGTCACTGGGTTTTTAGTGTAATTTGCGGTTTGAAAATTGACTATATCATGTGAGTTATTTGGAAGGTAGTCAACAAAAATTTCGTTGTTCTCTTTTGTGGTATATGGATCGTAAGCATTGGTAGCAAAAGCAGTAACTAAGTATTTATAAACTTTAGAATTATTTTCTACAGCTAATTGAAAACCTTTTATTGGTATGGCATATACAATAGATTCTTCATGAGCTGTGGCAGTAAGTTTGTAGTTTTCTTGAGCTATAAGTGGTCTTACTCCAAATATATCTCCAGCATCACTCATTGAAACAATTTCTTGGGTGTCATTATGAGTATGAGTTAAACTAACAGAACCATTTCTAACCATATAAAAATGTTCATTAAAAGAATCACCTTCTTTAAATAAAACATCAGCTTTTTCTAAATATATTATAACAACTTCTTCTGCAATTTCAAGAAGTTTGTCATATTTTAATAAGTCGAATGGTGGATAGGCTTTTAGGAAATCACACACACGTTCTGCAATGGAGTTTTTCATTAAATAATTTTAAAATCTAGCATTAATTCATCTTCAATAAAAGCTTGAATATGGTCTCCTTTTAAATTTAGACCAGCACCTAAAGCAGGAGTTCCAGTAAAAATTAAATCACCAACTTCCAAAGTCATATATTTTGATACAAAAGCGATTATTTCACTAAAAGTATAAATCATAAAATTTGTGTTTCCAATTTGTTTTTTAGTGCCATTAATTAATAAATGAAAATTAATATTGTTTAAATCAGAAAAATTAGAAGCTAGCTTGAAACCAGAAATAGGAGAAGCGCCATCAAAACCTTTTGCTAATGCCCAAGGACCTTTATTTTCTCTACTAGCGGCAAGTACATCTTTAGCTGTGTAATCAATTCCAACGGCAATTTCAGAAATATATGAAGCTGCATTTTCTAAGGTAATGTCTTTTCCCTTTTTACCAATTTTAGTTACTAACTCTACCTCGTAAGCAAGCTCATTAGTTATAGATGGAAAAATAATGTCTTCATTATTAGTTACTAAAGTGCTTTCTGCTTTTAAAAAAATTAATTGATCTCCAGTTTTAATAGTATTAATTTCTGCTTTATCGCTTACATAGTTTTTGCCAATACCAATTATTTTCATTTAGGTTGATTTATTAAAAAATTAAGTAGTAAATTTAATGAATAACAGTGTAAAGCTTAATTATAAAACAATTTATTTTGGACATTAATTCATTAGATTTTGTTAGAAATAATTAATTACATTTATAAAAAAAACAATCATGGCAAAATCACAAGATGCAAAAAAGAATGTAAAAAAAGAAGCAGTTTTAACACCTAAAGAAAAGAAAGCTGCTAAACTTGCTAAAAAAGCAAAAAGAACATAACTAATTTGTATGTTTTTATAAGTTTAAAAGACCACTCATATTGAGTGGTCTTTTAATTTTATGTTTGTGTCTTTAATCCTGCTCAGAATACTTATTTTTACCAATTATTTTATTAAAATTATATATGCAACATCTAAAAGAATCCTCTAAAGATAAATCAAAAACAAAACCTAAAGTAACCATGGCTCAAGCCTTTAAAACTATAATTTGGCCTAGGCGAAATCTAGTTTTCATTGGCTTAATTTTAATAGTAATACGGAGTTTGTCTGGCTTAATTTTACCATGGCAAAGTAAGGTGTTATTAGATGATGTCGTACCAAATAAAGATTACACACAATTGTATTATTTAATAGGCATTGTTATAGCAGCCATTACAGTGCAAGCAGTAACGTCTTTTTTACTAACAAAAATATTAAGTGTACAAGCGCAATACCTAATTAGCGAATTACGAGCGCAAGTACAGAAAAAAGTATTGTCTTTACCAATTAGTTTTTTCGATAATTCTAAATCTGGGGCATTAGTATCTAGAATTATGACAGACGTTGAAGGTGTTAGAAACCTTATCGGTACAGGTTTAGTACAATTAGTAGGTGGTTCGTTTACAGCTATTGTGTCATTAATTATTTTAATAAAACTCAACCCATGGATGACGCTTTTTGTGTTTGTGCCGCTTTCAATATTTGGATACATTGCATTAAAAGCTTTTAAATACATTCGTCCAATTTTTAGAACAAGAGGAAAAATTAATGCAGAAGTCACAGGAAGACTTACAGAAACCTTGGCTGGTGTTCGTGTTATTAAAGCATTTAATGCTGAAGAACAAGAAAATATTGTTTTTGAAAAAGGGGTTGATAAATTATATCAAAATGTAAAAAAGAGTTTAACAGCCACAGCTTTTATGACTAGTGCTTCAACATTTTTAATTGGAGTTGCAACTACCGGTATTATGGGTATTGGTGGGTATTATATGATTTTAGGAGAAATGACTACTGGAGACTTTTTATTCTTCACATTAATACTAGGTTTTATGATTGCACCCATTGTACAAATGAGCAATATTGGAAGTCAGTTAACGGAAGCTTTAGCAGGTTTAGATAGAACCGAAGAATTAATGAATATGACTGCCGAAGAAGATAATGAAGACAGAAATATTGAATTAAACAATATTAAAGGAGATATTGAATTTGAAGATGTTTCGTTTTCTTATGAAGAAGGAAAAGAAGTGTTGCATAACATAAACTTTAAAGCTGCTGCAGGTTCTGTAACTGCATTAGTAGGGAGTTCTGGTTCTGGTAAATCTACCATTGCCGGTTTATCTGCTACTTTTTTAACACCTAAATCTGGTAAGGTGACTATTGATAATCAAGATTTATCAAAAGTTAAATTAAGCAGTTATCGTAAATATTTAGGTGTGGTTTTACAAGATGAATTTTTGTTTGAAGGGACAATTAAACAAAATATTATGTTCCCAAGACCAAATGCCACAGAAGCAGAGTTACAAAATGCTGTTAAGGCTGCTTATGTAAATGAATTTACAGATAGATTTGATGATGGTTTGGAAACATTAATAGGAGAAAGAGGTGTGAAACTTTCTGGAGGGCAACGTCAACGTTTAGCTATTGCAAGAGCTATTTTAGCAAATCCAAATATTATTATTTTAGATGAAGCCACATCAAGTTTAGATACCGAAAGTGAAGCTTTAATTCAAAAAAGTTTAGCAGAACTTATTAAAGATAGAACCACTATAGTTATTGCACACCGTTTAAGTACGATTAGAAAAGCAGATCAAATTTTAGTTATTGAAGCTGGAAATATAGTTGAGCGCGGTACACACGATGAGTTAATCTCTAAACAAGGCAGGTATTACGATTTATATACTTATCAAGCTAAAATTTAATAATTATGACAAGACAAGATTTAGTAACAGAAGAATACAATCCATTTTATAGTACGTATATAAATATGCTTCCTAAAGAGTTAGATTTAATTGAAGGTTTTGAAGTTGGTTTTAATAATGTGCTAGATTTTTTTAAATCAATTCCTAAGGAAAAATTAGAATACAAATATGCTGAAGACAAATGGACTATTAAAGAAGTTTTTCAGCATATAATTGATACAGAACGCATTTTTATGTACCGTTGTTTACGTGTTGCTAGGCAGGATAAAACACCCTTGTCTGGTTTTGAACAAAACGATTATATCATGCCATCAAAAGCAAATAGAAAAACCATAGCGTCTTTATTAGAGGAATACCAAGTTACACGACAAAGTTCAATAGTACTTTTAAAAAGTTTTACTAGTGAAGATTTAAAATGTATAGGTATATCTAGTGGTAATGTTATGTCTGCTCGTTCTGCTGCATTTTCTACAATTGGTCATGAAATATGGCATATGAACATTATTAGCGAGCGCTATTTATAAAAACATCTTATGCATTAATATAAGCTCTTTTTCTTATAACAATGGTAAAAACCAATACCGAAAGTATTCCAAAAATTGAAAATCCAATAAAAAGAGGTAAAACAGAAGTTTTTACAAAACTACCTATATAATTAGCAATAGGAACAGCTAAAACCGTTGAAAGAAACCCATTAATGGCAGCTCCAATTCCAGCTATATGGCCTAATGGTTGCAGTGCTAAAGCTCTTAAATTTCCAAACATAAAACCAACAGCAAAAAACTGTAAAGCGAAAAAACTAAGTAATATAAAAATATTGGGGTTTTGCCCAGATGAAAATAAAATTACATATAAAACAGAGATAACTGCATAAGCAATACAAGAAAAGTAGGCAATTTTCATCATGCCATATTTTACTACAAATCTGCTATTAAAAAAAGTAGCAAGACCTATAGAGATTGCTAAACTTGCAAAAATGTAAGGAAACATATCTGCGAGATTATACTGTTCTTGAAAAATTTGCTGCGAAGTACTTAGATAAACCATAAAAGAACCCGTTATAAAACCAGATACAAGCGTGAAAGCAATAGCCTCTTTATACTTAAAAAATTCTTTTGTACCATCAATAAATAAATGTGTTGAAAACTTAATACGTTTTTCTTTAGGCAGCGTTTCTGGTTGGCGTTTCCAAAACCAAATCATAACAAAAAGTCCAAATATTAAATTAAAATAGAAAATAGCTTCCCAATTAAATAAGTGTATTATAAATTGACCTAAAGTGGGTGCAATAACAGGAACCAAAATAAAAAACATAACAACTATAGAAACTATTTTAGCCATATAATCACCACTATAAGAGTCGCGTATCATAGATAATGTTAAGCTTCTTGGAGATGATAAACCAATACCTTGAAATATTCTAGCAACAATCATAACCTCAAAGCTTTTTGTGGTTACACAAGCTATACTCGCAATAATAAAAACTATAAAACCAATATAGACAATTGGCTTTCTCCCAAAACTATCAGATAAAGAACCAAAAATAAGTTGTCCAAAACCTAATCCTAAAAAAATCATTGTTATTAATAATTGATTATCATTTTTGTTAATAACGCCCAAAGATTCAGCAATTTCAGGTAATGCTGGTAATAAAGCATCTATAGATAAGGCCACTAAAGACATTAAAGAGGCCATTAAAGCTACGAATTCAAACTTAAAAGTGTTATTATTTTGCATGCGGCAAAAATAGAACAATTTAATTGGGTAAAAATTCTATTTCTATTTAATAAGACAATGTTATTATTACTAAATTTGATAACATAGAAATATCATTAAATGAAATCACAACCACTTTTAAATTACATAAAAAACTTTGTTACTTTAACTGTTGAAGAAGAAGCATTTTTAGAATCAAAAGTGTTATATAGGAAGTATTTAAAAGGCCAATATGTTTTGCAACAAGGCGATGTTTGTAAGTATCAATGTTTTGTTATTTCTGGTTGTACAAAAACGTTTCATTCAGATGATCAAGGACAAGAACATATAGTTATGTTTTCTATTCAAGATTGGTGGACTTCAGATATAGGAAGTTTTATTACTCAAACTCCAGCAGATTATAATATACAATGTATTGACAAAACGGAATTAATCATGTTTTCGCATGATGTTATGGAAGAGTTATATATAGAAATTCCAAAACTGGAGCGTTTTTTTAGAAAAATTATTGAACGCGGATTAGTAGCTTCACAAAAACGTATAGTAAGAAGTTTTAGTTTGTCTGCAAAAGATAGATATTTGTATTTTAGAAACCAATATCCTAAAATAGAACAGCTTATTCCTCAATACATGTTAGCCTCTTATCTAGGAATCACTAAAGAATTCCTGAGTAAAATTAAAAGCCAGTTACTTTTAGAAGACCAAAGTTAAACTAGATTAATATCATTTAATAAACTACTTCATTTTTTATGCACATATAGTTTTAGACTTTTGTACTTCAATTTAAACAAAAAATAAAACTATATTAAAAATGAAAAACACATTTAAAAATTTATCGGCATTAACTTTTGTGACAATACTTACAGTCTCTTTCACAAATGTTGAAAAAGAAAAAAAAGAAGTTAAAGCAGAAAATAGTAAAGTAGTTTGGAAAGGTTACAAAGTAACTGGATCTCATGAAGGAACTATAGCTATAAATTCAGGTTCTTTAATTTTTGAAAAAGATAAATTAACAGGAGGTGAGTTTGTAATAGATATGACTTCTATTAATACTACAGATTTAGAAGGAGAGTATAAAGGACAACTTGATGGTCATTTAAAATCTGATGATTTTTTTGGAATTGAAAAATACCCAACAGCAAAATTAGTATTTAATGATGTTAAATCTACCGGTAAAAATTCTTATGCAGTTACAGGAGATTTAACTATTAAAGGAAAAACAAATCCTGTAAATTTTACTATTTCAATTTACGGAAATAAAGCAACAGCATCTTTAAAAGTAGATAGAACTAAATATGATGTACGTTACGGTTCTACTAGCTTTTTTGATAATTTAAAAGACAAAGCTATTTATGATGATTTTGATTTAGTTGCAGATTTAGAGTTTTAATTAGAAATGACTAATAGTATTAAAAGGGCACTCAGAAATGAGTGCCTTTTTTAATTAAATAAGATAATAAAAGCTCATTTAATAATATATCTTTGTTAAAGATGAAAGTTTTTAAATGTCCCAACTGCGCTTCAACTGTATTCTTTGAGAATACACAATGTGTTAATTGCAACAATACTTTAGGGTACAATGTTTTAACCGATGAATTTGCTATTCCAAGTACGTATAATTCTAATTATAAAAATAACCTTAAGTTTTGTTATAACCATAAGTACTCTGTTTGTAATTGGTTAGTTGAAAACGATGAAAGCAATGTGTTTTGTAAAGCCTGTGAATTAAATAGAAAGGTGCCAAACGAGTCTGATGCTGAAAATTTCAAGAAATGGAAAAAGTTGGAAATTGCAAAGCATCGTTTAGTTTACCAGCTTATTAAGTTGAATTTGCCATTTCAATCTAAAATTAAAAATAATAACGCTATAGCTTTTGATTTTTTATCAGATACCAATAAAAACAATTTGGTAACAGGTCATTCAGATGGAGTTATTACTATTCTACTTTCTGAGGCAGATTCTGTAAATAGAGAACAACTTAGAAAACAAATGCAAGAGCCTTACAGAACTCTTGTAGGTCATTTTAGACATGAAATAGGACATTATTATTGGATGCTTCTATTTAATAATGATAGTGATTTAGAGGATTTTAGAAATATTTTTGGTGATGAGAAACAAGATTATAATCTGGCATTAAAAAAATATTATAATCAAGGTGCTCCAGCTAATTGGAATTTAAATTTTATAAGTAAATATGCTAGTTCACATCCATGGGAAGATTGGGCAGAGACTTGGGCTCATTATCTTCATATTATGGACACTCTAGAAACAGGAAATGCTATTGGAATTTCATTTTCGAAAAATCAAACTCAAATACAAGAATTTAATACATCTACAACACCAAATCCTTATAAAACAGATGATTTTAAGGTTATATTTGATGCGAGTATCGTATTAACATCGGCAGTAAATAGTTTAAATCGTTCTATGGGATTATCAGATATCTATCCTTTTGTTGTTCCAAATCTAGTATTTAAAAAACTAAGTTTTATTCATAACTTATTAAAGAAAAATTTATAGCGTAAACTTACCAGATTCTTCAATATCAGGTTCTTCTCCAGTAATAGCACCAAGTCCCATTTTAAATAAAGAAACAATTTTATTATGTTTTGGCTCCCAATATTCAGCTTCAATAGGTTTAAATTGAATTGCAGAAAGATTTGGATCATCTATTCCATTAAACCATGTATCATCGGTTTTGCCATATAACTCCTCAATAATAAGTTTATTGGTTCTTATGTATGCATCTCCATAGAGTTTTAAAAAACTCATGTCATTGGGGTGCGAATAGATAAGTATAATTTTATTGTCTTTTGCTATATTAGTATTATGATTGCTGTCTTGCCCGCTTAGAAACCAAATATTGCCATCATCATCTACTTTTTTTGTACTCATAGGAATGGCATGAAAAGGCTTTTCATCTAAATTGGTAGCCATCATAGCAAAATCTATAGCTTCAGCCATTTTTTTAATTTTTGCCTTAGCTTCATTATTGTATATATTTTCTTTTTTCATGGTATATTGTTTTAACCAAATATATTTTTAAAATAAAGAAGAAGATAACGCGATAACTATATTTATTGACGCATATAATTTGAAAGTGTTATTAAATTAGATAAATTGAATATATTTAGAAACAAGATTAAAACAAAAGCTATAATGTTATTTAAAAACTATGTTTTATTACTAATGTTTTAATTAAAAGATTAATTTAGAATACTTAAATTTTTAAAAATAAAAACAGATAGTTGTGTCAACTATTTTGCTTGAAAAAGGTTTAAGTTTTATTTAAAAAGAAACTATTTCTATGGAAAAATTATTAAGAATAATAGGAGCCGCTTGGGGAGCAAAAAAAATTGGCGGTGGAAAATGTGGGTGTATAGGAACTGTATTTGTTTTTATAATTCTTTATTGGCTATTAGGCTATGTTTTTAAAGTGTTTTAGCAATTTTAGTAAGAGATTATTAATGCTATATTTGCAATTCCTATTAAAAATTCCAATATGTCATTTAAAAAACTCATTCAACCTTTAAAAGATTCACTTAAAAGCAAAGGTTTTGATGCCCCTTTACCGTTGCAAAAAGAAATTCTATCTAAAATAAAAGGCGGATCGAGTTTATTTGTTACAGCTCCAAAAGATTCAGGAAAAACCACAAGTATAATAATAAGTGTTATTCAGAAATTAAAAACACCTTTTGAAGATGCACCAAGAGCTTTAATTTTTGTAAAAGATAAGCAAGCAGCATTAGATTTGGAATTGGAGTTTAATGCTTTTAAAAGAGGTACAGATTTAAGAGTATATTGTGCTTATGATGAGCATAATATTGATATACAGCGTGATGAAATTTATAATGGTGTAGATATTGTTATTGCGACTCCAAAGCGTTTAAATAAAATCTTTTTTCTTAACGGCATCAATTTAAATAAACTCCAAATGTGTATTGTTGAGGATGCCGAATTTTTATTTGGGAACAACAATCTTGCTGAGGTTACAAGAACTCCAGAAAGTATTGGTAAGTGTCAATATTTAGTGTTTTCTGATAAATTTGATGCACGTTTTGAGCGCTGGCAAGAGTCTTTTATGTACAATGCCCAAGTAATAAAACAATAGTTGGTGTTGTTAAACCCATCATAAAATTTTGGTTTAGAATATTATAGATGTTTATTTTATAAATGAATTAAACAACTATTTTATGTATTCTATAAAAATCTGTTTCATTGTAATTACTTTGCTTTTTTCATTTGATGTTTCGGCTCAAGACATGTCTTTTGAAGAGTACAATCCAAAATCTACTCTCGTAGTTCCTGGAAAGATTATAAAACGTGCTAAGTTTCCTTTTATAGATGTACATGGGCATCAATACCAAATGCCAACTCAAGATTTAGAACCTTTAATTACAGCTATGGACACACTTAACGAAGCCATTATGGTGAATTTAAGTGGACGCTCTGGAGATCAACTTCAGCAGTCTGTAAAAAATATAGCAGACCATTATCCAAATAGATTTGTAGTTTTTGCTAATGTAAATTTCGATGGAGCAGGAGCAGAAGGTTGGATTGAAAAAACAGTAAATCAATTAAAAGAAGATGTGAAAAGCGGTGCAAAAGGCTTAAAAGTTTATAAAAGTCTAGGCATGTATAATAAAGATGTTGATGGTAATAGATTAGCAATTGATGATGAACGACTAGACCCAATATGGAAAACCTGTGGCGATTTAGGTATTCCAGTTTTAATTCATGCTGCAGATCCAAAATCGTTTTGGGATGAATTTGATGGTGATAATGAACGTTGGTTAGAACTTAAAACACATCCAAGAAGAAAACGCGGTGCCGATAATCCAGCACCATGGGAACAAATAATAGCAGAACAACATAATATGTTTAAAAAACATCCCAACACAACCTTTATAAATGCACATATGGGTTGGTTTGCTAATAATTTAGGGAAGTTAGGCGAGCTTTTAGATGACATGCCAAATATGAATGTTGGTATTGGTGCTATTATAGCAGAGTTAGGACGCCAACCACGTTTTGCAAAAGCCTTTTTTATTAAATATCAAGACCGTATTTTGTTTGGCAAAGACAGTTGGGTGCCACAAGAATTTCCGACTTATTTTAGAGTACTTGAAAGTGATGATGAATATTTTCCATATCATAAAAAATACCACGCATTTTGGGCTATGTATGGCTTAGATTTACCAGATGATGTTTTAAAAAAGGTATACTATAAAAATGCGCTACGTATTGTTCCGGGTTTAGATAAAAGTTTGTTTCCTAAAGATTAATGACTGCTTTCTTTTTTTAGAGTTTTAATACAATTGGTTAAAGCTCTAAAATTATGGTAAGTGCTTTTCCAAATATGACCTTTTAAAGCCATTTTTGATTCTGGTGTTTTATCAATGCCCCATTCGTACCAACCACCAAATTCATCATCCATAAAATAGGTTTTTGTGTATTTCCATAGGTTGTCAAATTGTGCTTTATAATTCAATGTGTCTTCAGGAAAATAGTCATTCATAATTAAAAGGCTATTTAAACCTTCGGCTTGTGCCCACCAGTTTTTATTATCATTAATTATAGTAAGGCTGTCCTCATTTTCATAATAATAACCACCATCGTACAAACCACCAAGTTCTTTATCAATGCCATTTTTTATGGTATGGTCTACCAAAAGTTTTGCTTTTGCAAGTGTGATTGCATCATTTTTTAAACCTAAAGCATGAGATGCTTCAAGCATCAAATAAGCTATTTCAATATCATGTCCGAAGGATATATGGTTTAAATAATAATGCCTTTTTATGTTTTCTTTTGAGGTGTTTTTATAAGAAATGGGTGTCCAATCTGCTGTGAAAAATAGATTCATATACCCTTTATCTGTTACAATAGTATCGCGTATTAGCAATAGTAGTTCTTCTAAACGTTGTGCTAGTAATTTATCTGGCCATACTTCATATAAAGACGTAAATGCTTCCAGTAAGTGAATGGAGCTATTCTGGTCTTTATAACCAATATCTGATGTTGAAGGCTCATCGTCTGGTCTTATAATTGGGCTCCCATCTAAATTAAGATTTTGAAAATAGCCTTTTAATTCTGCATCATGGCTATGCGTTTCTAACCAATAAAAAGTCTTTTTAGCATATTCTAACGCTTCAGGATTTTGTGAAGCTTCGTAGTAAGCAGCAAGACCATAAATAGCAAACGAATTTCCATATGCCGTTTTTTCTTGACCTCTACTAAAAATAGGTTCACCATCTTTCTCAACCAGATTATAAAACCCACCATTAATACTATCCCACATTTTATTCTTTAAAAACTCAAAACCATGTTTGGCATATGTTAGATAAGTACTGTCTTTATAAATTAAAGATGCTTTTGCATTAACCCAAACGTGTCTTGCTTGTGTAACAATCATTTTATTGTGATTTTCACCTAATTTAAAATCATGGGTAACATCGCTATAATAACCACCATCTTCCTTGTCTAAAACTAAAGGATACCACTTATCTAATAGATTATCTTTTGCTGCAACTTCTAATTCTGCTAAAAGCTCGTTATTAGTTGTTTTTTCTTCTTCTTCTTTACAGCTTGAAAAGATTACGGATAACAGACAAAAAACCGAAAACACTTTATTCATAATTTTACTTATTTAATAAATAAAGATAGAATAATATCTTAATTTTAAAGACATTCTTAGATATAGTACAATGAATTAGCAAAATAATACTAATCTCCATTTTTCTTATTCTCTAATTTCGTAAAATTAAATTCTTTATATGAAGTCTTATTTATACTTTTTTTTATTTTTTACTTTCAGTTTTATAAATGCGCAAACTGTTACCGATGATGTTTTTAAAATAAACGATCAAGAGTATCTGGAAATGAGAGGTGCGAACGTTATGTTAGCACACGATTTTTATCCAGAGAGTCATCAAGGTGGTGTTGGTATTATTCAGAATGGTATTCGTGTTGCTACAAATGGCGATTTACGTTTAGAGGCAACACCAGGGCAATGGCAACCTGTACCTAAAGTTGGAAAGCGAGAAGTAGATTTAAATTCACAAACTATAAGTGTGAAAATGCAGTATCCAGATGATGATAAAAACGGAAAAGGATTCAATCCTATTTTTTATCCAGATTTGGAAATAAAATATATTTTAAAAGTTACAGCTGAAGGGAAATCTTTTAAAATTACTGTAGATTTAGAAGAACCATTACCAGCAGAATGGGTTGGTAAAGTAGGCATGAACATTGAATTGTTTCCAGGATATCTTTTTGGGAAATCATATTATATGGATGAAACCTTCGGGATTTTTAATCGTCAAGCTAATGGTCCTGGTTATAATGATGCAAATCAAGCCTTTCAATTAAAACCCATGGCAGTTGGTAAAGAGTTAGTAATTGTACCTGAAGACCAAAAACAAACCCTTAGTATAAAGAATTTAAAAAACAATGAGTTGCAATTATTAGATGGTAGAGCGCAACATAGTAATGGTTGGTTTATTGTACGCTCACTAGTGCCCGCTGGGGTTACTAAAAATGCTATTGAATGGATTGTAACACCAACTGTAGTTAAAGATTATACTTATAAATCTGTTGTGCAAGTATCTCAAGTTGGGTATCATACAAATCAGTCTAAAATTGCAGTTATAGAAACCGATAAAAATGATAATGTAAAAGGTGTAATAAGTTTGTTAAGAGTTGATAATAAAGGTGGATTTACTGAAATTTTAAATGAAACACCAAAACTTTGGGGAGATTTTTTACGTTATCGTTATTATCATTTTGATTTTTCTGGTATTACCAAATCTGGCATGTATGTGGTAAAATATAATAATGAAATTACGCATGCTTTTCAAATTTCAGACGATGTTTATGAACGTGAAGTTTGGCAACCTACACTAGAATATTTTTTACCTGTACAAATGTGCCACATGCGTGTAAATGATCGATATAAAGTATGGCATGGTCGCTGTCATATAGATGATGCGAGAATGGCTCCAATAAATCATAATCATTTTGATGGCTATTTACAAGGTCCAGAAACTTTGACAACATATAAGTCTGGCGAACATGTTCCGGGAATAAATGTTGGTGGTTGGCACGATGCTGGCGATTATGATTTACGTGTAGAATCGCAAGCTTCAACAGTTGGTGGGTTATCTCATATTTATGAATTGTTTGATGTACAGTATGATAATACAACTATAGACCAAATCACTAAAACTGTTGAGATTTTGCAACCTGATGGTAAAGCAGATATTTTACAACAAATAGAACATGGCGCATTATCGGTTGTTGGTGGATATAAATCTTTAGGGCGATTTTATAGAGGCATTATTGTTCCGCATAAACGTCAGTATATTTTATTAGGTGATGCTGTAAATCATAGTGATGGCGCTATTTATTCAAAAGAGATTAACGCATCAGATGTTGATACTTTAGCTATTGAAAAAGGAATTTCAGGTGCACCAGATGATCGTTGGGTGTTTACAGAGCAAAATCCAAGAAGAGAATTTGAAGCCGCAGCAGATTTAGCAGCAGCTTCAAGAAGTTTACGAGGTTATAATGATGCTTTAGCAGAGGATTGTTTAACCATAGCAAGAGAAATATGGGATATTACTAAAACTGAAAATCCTTTAATAAAAGTACGTTTAGCAGTTGAATTACTTAAAACTACAAAAGACAAAACCTATGCAGATTTTCTTGTTGCAAATGCGAATGTTATTTCAGAAAACATTAGCAATACAGGTTGGATTGTTGGTCCTGTATTAGAGTTAATTTCAAATAAAGGATTTAAATCGAGCATACACAAAGCCGTTAAAAATTACATGCAAGAAGTAAAAGTGTTAGGTAAAGAAACACCTTACGGAATGCCATACAAACCTAATATTTGGGGCGCTGGTTGGGGTATTCAAAGTTTTGGGGTGCAACAATACTATTTGCACACGAGTTTTCCAGATATATTTCCAGACACCTACATGATAAACGCTATGAATTTTATTTTAGGCGTTCATCCAGGCGTAAATACATCATCATTTGCATCAGGTGTTGGTTCTCGTTCATTAACTCAAGCATATGGTATAAATCGTGGTGAGCATTCATATATTCCTGGCGGTATAGGTTCCGGCACCGCATTAATTCGTCCAGATTTTCCGGAGTTATTAGAATGGCCATTTTTATGGCAACAAACCGAATATGTTTTAGGTGGCGGAACCACAGATTATATGTTTTTAATATTAGCGGCTAACAAACTATTAAATGAGAAGAATTAAAATGAAACAACTCTTAATAACTGGTATTGGATGTGTCTTTATAATTACGACTAGTTTTAGCCAAACAATTGATAATAAACTAGTCAATAAAAGCGCAAGTAAAGAAGCCATAGCGTTGTATAATTATATAAGCCATTTAGGAGATAATATATTATCTGGTCAACATAGTTATAATGGGGATTCGGAGCAATTTTATAATAAAGCTCAAAATATTTCGGGTAAATATCCAGCAGTTTGGGGAACCGATTTTTATTGGAGTAGCGGGGAAGATCCTGGAGATAGAGTCGTAGAAGCTGCTAAAAAAATGTATAAAAAAGGCGCTATTATAACTTTGATGTGGCACGTTGGCAGACCAATGGATGATGCACCTTTTGGTTGGAAAGAAAGTGTTCAAAATAAAATTACCGATGAAGAATGGAACGATTTAATTACTCCAGGAACCGCATTACATAAAAGATGGTTAGCTCAAATAGACCATATTGCTGGTTATTTAAAACAATTGCAAGAAGCTCATATTCCTATTCTTTGGAGGCCTTATCACGAAATGAATGGCGTTTGGTTTTGGTGGGGAAATAAAAGAGGAGCCCAAGGTTATTCCAAACTTTGGCAGTTATTGTATGATCGTTATACAAATCATCATATGTTAAATAACTTAATTTGGGTTTGGAATGCGAATGCACCAAGAGATATTCCTCAAGATGAAGGGTTTGATTATCATCTTTTTTATCCAGGACATGATTATGTTGACATTCTAGCGACTGATGTTTATCATTTTGATTATGAGCAAAACGAATACGAACAATTATTAAAACTCGCCGAAGGCAAACCTATTGCTTTAGGTGAAGTAGGACAGTTACCAAAAACTAATATTTTAGATGCGCAACCAAAATGGTCATGGTTTATGGTTTGGTCTAATTGGTTAGAAACAGCAAACACAGAAGAAGGGGTAAAAAGCATATATAATTACAAAAACACCATTACAAGAGATGAAGTTCAAATTAAAAATTAAGCAACTATTAATTACGTTTATAGCACTTTATTCTGTTAACAATTTTGCACAAACAGAATTTACCACTTGGGGAAATTTAACAGGTATTAGAATAGACAATCAACTTATGGAATTCAATTCTAGCTTAGTTGTTATTGATACTTTAAACGAGGAACGCGCTACAGTAAAAGAAGGGCAAAAAATCCTTTTTAAGCGTGTTGATGATGCAAAGATTTTTAGTTATGAAATAGATAGTTTAAGTTGGAATCAAACCATAAAAACACCAG
Source organism: Flaviramulus basaltis (assembly GCF_900114265.1). Taxonomy (GTDB): domain Bacteria; phylum Bacteroidota; class Bacteroidia; order Flavobacteriales; family Flavobacteriaceae; genus Flaviramulus; species Flaviramulus basaltis. The sequence goes on along the minus strand of NZ_FPKV01000002.1, from coordinate 447,631 downwards.
AAAAAGGTAAAGCAGAAATAGCTATTGATTTCTCTTCAAAAGTTGATACCATTATAAATGGTGCTTTTTTTAGATTGAATTTACCTAAGAAATTTGATGAAACTACAATAATTAGTTTTAAAAGTTCAGAAAAGCCAGAATACATTAAACTTTCTGAAGAAGCCATGAAATCATCATTTTTGGTTAAAGCTAATAGTATAAAAATTGAAGCTGATACTAGACAACTGCATATTGATTTAAAAAATGAAACATTTATTTCAATAAAAGCAGATACCATAACAAAATCTGGTTTTGAAATCATGTTTTTAATGGCATCAAAAAGTGTTACAGCTAACCAGGTTTTTAGTAATATATTTAATATTACAGCAACAGGAGATATTGAAACAGAACCAGTAAATCTTAAAGTATTTCCTAAACAACAAGGACAACCTTTTGATGGTATTGGTGGAAACTTCAGATTACAAAACCCAAATGTAGATCCACAAGTTATTGATTATTGTTTAGAGAATTTACGAGTAGCTTGGTCTAGATTAGAAATGCCATGGCAATTATGGCATCCAGACTTAGATAAAAACCCTATAGAAGAAGCAAAAAAAGGAAATATTCATCCTAAAGTTAAAGCAGCCATGGAAATGGCTCAGCGTTTAGATAAAAAGGGAATTCCTGTTATACTTGCTGCTTGGTATGGACCAGATTGGGCAATTATTGGAGAAAGAGCAAGAGGAGAAAACCCAGATGGAACACGCGGGAATGCTTTAGATTTAACTAAAAAAGAAGCCATTTATAAATCTATTGCATCATATATAAAATATTTAAAAGAAGTGTATAGCGTTAAAACGGTTATGTTTTCTTTTAATGAAGCCGATTTGGGTATTGAAATTCGTCAAACACCAAAAGAGCATAACGAGTTTATAAAGGAAATGGGAATGTATTTAGAATCTCAAGGTTTAGATACTCAATTTTTTCTTGGCGATACTGCCGATGCTAATGGTTGGAATTTTACAACTTTAGGTTCTACAGATCCAGAAACTCAACCTTATATTGGCGGTGTTTCGTTCCATTCATGGCGCGGTTATACAAATGAAAACCTTTTAAAATGGCACGATATTTCCAACCGTGTCAATAAACCATTGTTTGTTGGAGAAGGCAGTATTGATGCAGGTGGATGGCGTTACCCTCAAATTTTTGAGGAACCAACTTACGCTTTAGATGAAATAGATGCTTATATAAAGATATTAAACATATCGCAACCAAAAACTATTTTACAGTGGCAATTAACATCAGATTATTCGGTGCTTTCTGGCGGTGGTGTTTTTGGTAATACAAAAGATGAATTACATCCTACACAGCGTTTTTTCAACTTAAAACAGTTAGGAGAAACACCAAAAGGTTTGTTTGCAATTCCAATAACTACAACACATGATGCTGTTACTTGTGCAGCTTTAGGAGATGCTTCAAAAGGGAATTATGTAATTCATTTGGTAAACAAAGGTGCTACAAGAATAGCAAATCTTACTGGTTTACCTCTTAAAATTAAATCTGCTGAGGTATATGTAACTAACATTCAGAAATCTTATCAGAAAGTAAAAACAGTTCCAGTTAAAAATGGTGAACTTTCAGTTGAATTAGAAGGCGCAAGCTTTATTTCTTTATTTGCTAAATAGTTTTTCATAAATAATTTAGAATCAAATTTTTTCAATTAAAATAGGTATTATCTTTGGTATAATAAATTGTACCTAAAATCTATAAATGAAAAATTTAATTTTACTTTTTTTTGTCTGTTTCATTACAAATGGTTTTTCTCAAAAAATAAGTAATGAGCAAATTGCTTCACAAATTAGTCAGTATAAAAATGACGTTCGCGGACCTTATAAAGATATCCGTTGGTTCTGTACTGATGGAAGTATTAGACAGCCTAAAGACCCATGTCCAGATAATATTGGACCAGGAGTTCAGCATGCGCGTTATAAAGACGACGTTGTAGCATTAGCTAAAAACAATCAAATTTACTTAGGTCAGATTTTGGCTTATACAGATAAAGACGAATTTTGGGATGCTAAAAACAATCATTCCAGATTAAAGCAATATCAATTAGATAAATATTTAAGAGCTGTTGATAATGGTTGGATAAATGAAAAAGGACAATTTTATAGAGGTGCTATTCAATCTGAAGATGAAGAAGCTTGGGGCATCGATTTTTATAAGTGGTTATTAGCTAATGATGCTAATATTGAAAAAAATTACTTCTTAATTCGCCAATCGTTAAAAGATATTCCTCATAGTGGAGATGATAATTTGTCTCAATTAATACGCAGTCAATCTAAAGTTATTTCAGATGAATTTCTTCCGTTTATGGATTTACGAGTTAAAATTCATAGTCAACCAGATTTTAAAGATATTTCTAAAGTAAAAGAGTTTAAAGAAAAGTTTAGTTCAAAATTATCAAAATCTCAAACAGATAAAGTCGATGAGCTAATAAAAACGATGACTAAGTTTTATAAACCAATTGATATTAAGACCTTGGCTAATAAAACATCATTATTTAAAAACACTGTAGTTGCTGAAAAAATTAATAGTTATATTCTAAGCAATTCATCAGAAACACAAGCGTCTGCATTAATTCCAGAAACAGCTCAATTAATAATAGATATAAGAGAATCTCTTTTAGAAGTAAAAAGTCCTCTAGGGCGTTTACAACTTCTAGATATATCTTTAAAATTAGAAGAAATTATTTTTAAAATGTCACCGGAATGGGAGCCAGATAATTTGCAAGGAATGCTTACTAAAATTTGTTATTTAGGTATGGCAACTGCTGGTTCTGGTTATATTGAAATGTCTGAATGGGATGCCATTAGTTTAAAATCTCCATTTCCTGATGAAAACAATATGACGTTAGATGCCTTAACTCATGTTTTGGAAAATGGAAGAAGTTTAGTAGAGTGGAGCTCATCTATGGTAAAAGCAAATTATCAAAATATTGTTGATGTTTATACCAATTTCGAGCCTAAAACTTACGGATTTATAGATGATAAAATTAGAGGTTCTGTAGCCTTGTATTTAGGAGAAAGTGTTGGGAAGTTAGGCGATTTTATAGCTTTAGAATCATCGTTAACCAATAAAGTATTGGATATTCCAAATCAAAGTGCTTTTAGAGGTTTAAATCCAGGTTATGCTTTTGGAGAGTTGGTTGTTGTTGATGGTTCTCCAGATGATATTGAAGTGGATTCAGATAAAATTTATATTTTTCAGCGTCCACCCGCAGATTTGAAGCCAATTGCAGGAATTGCTACCGTTTCCGAAGGTAATATGGTGTCACATGTTCAATTATTAGCAAGAAATTTAGGAATTCCAAATGCAGCACTTTCTGATGCAAATTTGAAGAGTTTAAAAAAGTATAATAGTCAAAACGTTTTTTATGCTGTTTCTAATAAAGGAAACATTATCATTAAGCTTGAAAAGGATATGACTGAGACCGAACGTTTACTTTTTACAAAAAAGGAGCGTAACGAAGAGAAAATAGAAGTACCCGTTGAAAATATACTTTTGAATGAAACTAATATTCTTAATTTGAGAAGTGTTGATGCTAGTGATTCTGGTAAACTTTGCGGGCCTAAAGCAGCAAATTTAGGACAGTTAAAAAAGATGTTTCCAGAGCAAGTTGTAGAAGGTTTGGTCATTCCTTTCGGAATTTTTAGAGAACACATGAATTTACCTATGCCAAATCAAACTGTGTCTTATTGGACGTTTTTAAACACAATGTTTAAAGAAGCAGAAGGTATGCGTTCTCAAGGAATAGCTGAGGCAGAGGTTGAAAATTACCAGTTAAAGGAATTAGAAACACTTAGGAATGCAATTAAAGAAATGACTTTAAATCCTAAGTTTGTTGCACAATTGGAGAAAGACTTTACATCTATTTTAGGTGCAGATTTGGGTAACATTCCAGTATTTTTAAGAAGTGATACCAATATGGAAGATCTTAAAGATTTTACAGGTGCAGGATTAAATCTAACCTTGTTTAATGTCTTGGATAAAAATAAGATTATTGATGGTATAAAAGATGTTTGGGCATCACCTTATACAGAGCGTAGTTTTAAATGGCGTCAAAAATATTTATTAAATCCAGAAAACGTATTTCCTTCTATTTTAGTGATTCCTAGTGTGGATGTTGATTATTCGGGAGTACTTATAACAAAGGGGATTAGTAACGGTAATGAAGATGATTTAACGGTTGCTTTTAGTCGAGGAGCAGGTGGTGCAGTTGATGGACAATCAGCAGAAACCTATTTGATAAAAATTGATGGTGGAACACGATTTTTAGCGCCAGCAAGAGAACAATATTATAATAGTTTACCAATATCTGGTGGCACCGAAAAGAAATTAGCAACGTTTGAAACTTCGGTTTTAAATCAGCAAAATATTAATGAAATTCGTGAGTTAGCAAAAACCATTAGAGAAACACTTCCTAAAGAAACGCATTCTGATTACAAGGGAGCTTATGATGTAGAACTTGGATTTAAGAACAATAAATTGTGGTTGTTTCAAATACGTCCGTTTGTAGAAAACAAAAAGGCTTTAAGTTCAGACTATTTAGAAACTATAACGCCAAAAATTGATAAAAACAAAGTGATTTCGCTTTCAGAAAAACTATAAGACATTATGAAAAAGGTTTTAATTATTACCCTAATATTTACTATTTGTTCTTCATTTACAATATTTACTTTTTATCCTATTGATGGTTATGAGCATACAGGAATTAAACGATTAAAACGTTTAGAACTTATTAAAAGTGGCGAGATTGTTGAGACTTCAAAATTACCAGTTGGTGCTATGAAGTCTTATCTGGATATTAAATTGAATTTACTATCAAAAAAAAATGATAGTGTTAAATGCTATTTAAAAGTAGATGAAGATTTTCAGAAAGAAATTAATGGGTTATTTAGAGGTTTAGATAGAAGTTATTCTTTAGCTGTTTTAGATATTTCAGATATTAACCATGTGCGTTTTGCACAACGTAATGAAACAGCAGGTTATCAACCAGGAAGCGTTGGTAAATTAGCTGTACTAACAGGTTTGTTTAATCAATTAGCTAAAATTTATCCAGATGATTTTGAAAAGCGTTTAGATTTATTAAGAAACAAATCAGTAAAAGCAGGTGTTTGGGGTTTAACCGATGAGCATACCATTCCTATTTATAATATAGAAACTAAAAAGCTAGTAAAGCGACAAGTAGTTGCTAGTGATGTGTTTACGCTTTTTGAATGGGCAGATCACATGTTATCTGTAAGTAATAATGGTGCTGCTAGTATTGTTTGGAGAGAGGTTTTATTAATGCAAGCTTTTGGTGAAAAATATCCAGAATTAACTCCAGAAGAAGCTGATACTTATTTTAAAACAACGCCAAAAAAGGAGCTTACCGATTTAGGAAATGATGTGGTTAATTTACCATTACGCGATTTAGGAATAACGCATGACGAATGGCGTTTAGGTAGTTTTTTTACAAGAGGAGCTAATACTTATGTTGGAGATAAAGGAGGTAGTATTGGGACCACTTTAGGCTTAATGAAATTTTTAGTTCAATTAGAACAAGGAAATGTTATTGATGAAGAGTCTAGTTTAGAAATGAAACGTTTAATGTATATGACAGATCGCCGTATCCGTTATGCACAATCACCAGCTTTAAAAGACGCTGCGGTATATTTTAAGTCGGGAAGTTTGTATAAATGTGATAGAAGTAACGGGCAAGTTTGCGGAAAATATATGGGAAATGTACAAAATTTTATGAATTCTGTAGCTATAGTTGAACATCCAGATAATTGCAATTATATGGTCGTTTTAATGACTAATGTACTTAGAAAAAATTCGGCAACAGACCACATGATGCTTGCAGCAAGCATTGATAAAATTATTAGGAAATAAAATGATAATATGGGTTATATTTATTTCGTTTATTTTATTATTTCTTGCTCTTGACTTAGGTGTTTTTAATAAAACTCCTCACATTATATCAACAAAAGAAGCTTCAATATGGACGCTTATTTGGATAAGTATTGCTCTATGCTTTTCATTGTTAATATTTATTATTTTTAAAAACGATTGGGTGGATAATCCCACTAATTTAACACCTGTTGATGCTTCATTAAAGTATATAACCGGTTATTTAATTGAATTATCTTTAAGTATAGATAATATTTTTGTTATTGCAGTTATTTTTTCATCCTTTAAAATCCCTCAAAAACACCAACATAGAGTACTGTTTTGGGGAATTATAGGGGCTATTGTTTTTAGGGCACTCATGATATTCTTTGGTGTTACCCTTTTTATAAAATTTGAATGGATAACCTATCTGTTTGGTATTTTCTTAATATTTACTGCAATTAAATTATTCTTTTCTAAAGAAGATAATGAGTTTAACCCTAAAAAAGGATTTTTATATAGAGTTTTAGGAAAAATTATACCTATATCATCAACTGTTGAGAGTGAATATTTTTTTATAAGGAAAAAACACTTACTTGTGGCAACACCATTATTTTTAGTGTTAATTTTAATAGAATTTACAGATGTGCTTTTTGCTTTTGATAGTATTCCAGCAATTTTAGCAATTACTACTAATCCTTTTATTGTATTTAGTTCTAATATTTTGGCCATATTAGGGTTGCGTTCTATGTATTTCTTTTTGAGTAATATGACAAGTAAATTTATTTATATAAAGTATAGTTTGGTTGCTATTTTAAGCTTTGTTGGTGTGAAATTATTATTATCACATAGTTATAAATTCCCTGAATGGGTTTCACTTACTTTTATTTTCTTTGCTTTATTTTTGGGTGTTTTAGTTTCCTTAAAATCAAAAAAAAACATTAAAGATGATTAAGTGTTTTACTTGCTTTTTGCCTTATTTTTTCATTAGAATCGGTCTCTATTACCATTTCTAAAAGTGAATTAAATTTTAGATTTTTAGATTTCTCTATAAGGTATAAAACTGCTAATTTAAGTTTTACGTCTTTTCGTTTTAATAATTCGTGATAACATTCTGTTTCACTTAAAATTTTTAAATTTAGCTTCTTTATTTTTTCTTCAGAATTGGTTTCATATAGTGCAGATTCTGCAACAGGGATTAGCTCTTTTTTAAGTTGTTTGTCTAAAAGGTTGTCCAAAAACTCGATAGCATGTATTCGTTGTTCTTCTTTACCATTTAAAATGGAATTTAAAATAGGATCAACATCATGTGGTGGGTATTTAATGCCTAAAAACCTAAATATGCGTTGTAATTGTCTGTCTAAACGTTGTTCTAGCAAGTTTATAAGCGATTTTCTTGCTTGATTTTCGTCTTTGGTTTCAGGATTTTCAGCATTCTTTTTGTATTGTATAACGATTTGCGAATGAATTACAGACAAAGTATTTTGATACAAATAACATTCATCAATAATTTTACTAACAATAAAATGGTCTTTTATAATGAGATTTGGGTATTTCCATTTTAAGCGTTTTAAAGCTTCAATAGCTTCAATTTTAATAGTATGTTCGGTATCGGTGGTTAATTTTATTAAAGTATTTATTGCTTTTTGTGATGCAAACTTTTCGATAACAGAAATCACATAAGGTGCATCTTCAATATCTATAAATTCAAACTTAACATTCTTATAAAGTATTTCTATTATAGGTTCTCCAAATAGGAAAAGAGCATCAACAGCATCTTTTCTGGTGTCTTTATCTGTTAAATGTGGGATGATTAAGTTTACAAATTGTTCATCTAAAGTTTTTGAAGCACTATAAATAGCTGTTTTAAGAATATTTAGATTTTTTGATTCCAAATTATTTTTTATAACATCATAGAATTTTTGAATACGTGCATTTCCTATACTCTCGAGGATAGCATGAATTTTATATGTTTTGTCTTCTTCATTTTGTAGCTGATTATATTCAGTCAAAGCACTTTCAATTCTTTGTTCTAAGCTAAACTTATTTTGAAGAGATACATTATTTCGTAATTCTAAAGACAACCCAATTAAAGCAGCATTTTTTATGGTTTTATCTTCAATATTTAAATAAGTATTAAAAAGCTCAACGGTATTTTTCTTATAATGTTTTGATAAGTATCTAAAAGCGGCAGTGGTTACTTCTTGGTCTACATTATAAACCATCGGTTCTATGGTGTCGCATAAATTTTCCGACTTTAAAAAGTATAGGTTTTCAATAGCTAAAAACTTAATTTTTGCAGAAGGGTGATTTAAGAGTTCTTTTATTGCGAAAAAAAAGCGCTCATCTTTTACTTCAAGAGTTTTTTGTAACATGTGTAAAACTTGTTTTTTATTACCATTTTGAAGTACATTAATAACGGTATTTACAATAGAAGTGACTTTAATTTCTTTCTTGTTTGTTTTCTCTTTTTTAACTGATGAATCTTCTAATAACCCTTTAAAAGCAATAATATATTCGTTTTTTAAATGATAAATAAAATATAGCCAAACACATATTAGGCTAATAATTATTAAACTAATATATGTTGAAGAAATATTTAATCCGTTAATAAAAAAGATAAGTATAAAGCCAGCTAATCCTGTTGCAATACTATCTATTACAACATCTGTAAATGTTTTTGTTTTCTTTTTAATTTCAATAGGAATAGGAATAGAAAGCAACTCTGTTGATGCTTTATTTACAGATTGTTTTAAACTACCATCTACAATTTTAATAAATACAATAACCCACAATTGAGGAATTAAAAGCAATAAAATTGAACCTACAAGAATTCCAGAAGGTAACCAAAGTAAGGACTTTCCAACACCAAAGGTACCAACTATTCGCTTAGTTAAAAATAACTGAATCAATAAAGAAATAACACTCAATGTAGAAAACCAAAACCCAAAAAAGGATGTTAATTCATCAGGATCATTTATAAGTCTTGAAGCGTAGTCACTATATTGATAATCAACTAATTTGGCGACTAAAACACTAATGCCAATTACAACAGCTATTAAACTTAATAACTTAGATTGTTTTATAAGTTTTATTGGGGACTCACTTTTTGGGCTAGTTCTTAAAGAAACTTGAAAAGGATTAAGCTTTTCAACTTCATATTTCCATATGTATCTAGTTATTGGAATACAAATAGCTAATAAAAGTGCGGCTATAAATAATAAATGTTCAGAGTTAAAAAAGCGTGTTAATAGTGATGTTAAATAGCCTCCAAAAATACCACCAGCAATGGCACCAGCTCCTATAAAACCAAAAACTCTTTTGGCCTCTCTTACATTGTAGACCAAGTTTGCTAAAATCCAGAATTGGGATGCTGTTAATAAACCAAATATAGCAACCCACACATAAGGAATGTATAAAAGAAAACCATTATTTAGTTTAAATGAAAAAGCAAAAGCAAATAGAATTAAAGAAATTATTGAACCAATAAGCGTGCGGTCTATAACAATATTTAAAGGGTATTTCTCTAAAGCTTTATCATAAAAATGATAACCTATTATAGCAACAATTGCTGTTAAAACATAACCTAGTGGTAAAGCATCTGATGTGAGTTCAGACAGAAATAAAGAATTTATAGTAGGTTTTATTATTAATAGACATGTAATAATAATAAAAATATTAAGCTGTAATAAAAGTGTTTTATTTAATTCCTCTTCCTTTAAATCGAAAGCCTTAAGAATGTATAATTTAAGCGTTTTAATAATTGACATTGGGAGGTTCAATTTTGCAGGATACTTTGTGATGCTTTTCTTTTAATTATATCACAAAGCTAATACATTGTATATTGATTTTAACTAAAAATAGTTAAATAACATACTTTTATAAAAGCTTAAGAATAAACTTATTTAATTTAAAGCTATTGAATTTGTAGACACTTTGTTTTTTAGAACTTTTTCAATAGGTTTTACAAGGTCTCTTATAATTTGTTCACCATTAGAATCATCTATTAATGCGACTAATATATAGCGTCTACTAGGATCATTTCCCCATACTAATATAGAATCTGAGTGGTACGTTTGCCAAGACCCAGATTTTCTAAATAAATGAGCATTTGGAGCGATTTTATCTAAAGTACTAACAAATTTATGATGTAAATCTGGGTTACCCATAATGTCTAACATTTGTTTGGATCTTTTTTGATTTACCAATTTACCATGAGCTAATAAATAATAATATCTACAAACTTGGTTTACGCTTGCTGCATGACTTAAATTTTTAATTGGTTCTCTATTAGTTTTACCGCCACCACCATAACGTTTTCCTACCCAAAGGCCTCCACCTTTGTTTTCATCATAAAACTTATATTTTGGATCTGTCATTACAGATTCAATTTTTTCATAACCAAGTCTATCAATCATTCTTGTTGCTGCATGATTATCAGATTTGCTAATCATAATTTTCATGTCATTTTTTACATCAGCAGTTTCTTTTAGTTCTCCTTTTTCTATAGCATCCATAGCCGATAGAAGTATAGCGATTTTAGGTAAGCTAGCAGCATACATCATATAATTGCCATTAATGCTAGCGTATCTTACTTTTTCAGGATTACTTAAATCTACTATTCCAACAGACATCTTTTTTTGAGATATCAAATTTTTCCATTCAGGATTAGCTTTTAATTCCTTTTCTAGACTTTTTTGAAGTGTTGCATTAGAAAATGATGATAAAGGCTTAATTTGTGAATCACTTACTTGAATGGGTAAACCTTTTTGTGCATGTAGAGTAAGGTTAAATACCATGAATAGTAATAAGGAAAAAGCATTTATTTTCATTTCTTAATTATAGTTATTAGAATATAGACAAAAGTATTTATAATGTGGATTGTTAAAGTGTTAAAGTTTCTAATTCTTTAAAAACTAAAACGTGAATAAATACGAGTTATTTCACCCTTTTAGATTTTAATAACTGTTAAAATTTTAAAAATAAAAAATTTAAACCTTCTAACTATAAAGGTATGTTTCCATGCTTGCGTTTTGGTCTATCAACTTTTTTATCTTCAAGCATTGAGAATGCCTTAATTAGTTTGCGTCTAGTGTTTTCTGGTAAGATTACTTCATCAATAAAACCACGGCTAGCAGCTCTATATGGATTAGCAAATTTTTCAGCATATTCAGCTTCTTTTTCAGCTAGTTTTTCTTCAGAATTGTCAGCAGCAGCTATTTCTCTTCTAAAAATAATTTCACTGGCACCTTTAGCTCCCATAACGGCGATTTCTGCACCAGGCCAAGCGTAATTTAAATCGGCTCCAATATGCTTGGAGTTCATAACATCATAAGCACCACCATAGGCTTTTCTGGTAATAACGGTAACTCTAGGTACTGTTGCTTCACTTAAAGCATATAAAAGTTTAGCGCCATGTACAATAATACCATTCCATTCTTGGTCTGTTCCTGGTAAAAAACCTGGGACATCAACCAAAACTAATATTGGAATATTAAAACAATCGCAAAAACGTGTAAAACGTGCAGCTTTTTTAGAACTATTTACATCTAAAACACCTGCTAAAAACATTGGTTGATTGGCAATAATACCAACACTTCTTCCTCCTAAACGCGCAAAACCAACAATAATGTTTTCTGCATAATCTTTATGGATTTCATAAAAGGAATGGTCATCAATAATACCTGCAATTACCTCATGCATATCATAAGGTTTATTAGCATTGTCTGGTACAATATCAGATAAAACAGTTCTTACTTCATCATTTAAATTATAATCTAATTTACTAGGTGTTTCTTTGTTATTTTGTGGTAAGTAGCTTAATAATTTTTTTAAGTCTTCTAAACATTCTACATCATTAGTAGAAGTTTTATGTGCTACTCCAGATTTTGATGCATGTGTATATGCACCACCTAATTCTTCACTAGTAACTTCTTCGTTTGTGACGGTTTTTACAACATTAGGTCCGGTTACAAACATGTAACTTGTATTTTCTACCATCATAGTAAAATCTGTCATTGCTGGAGAGTATACTGCTCCACCCGCACATGGACCCATAATTGCAGATATTTGCGGAACAACACCAGATGCTTGTACGTTTCTATAAAATATATCGGCATAACCACCAAGCGAGCGAACACCTTCTTGAATTCTTGCACCACCAGAATCATTCAATCCAACTATTGGTGCTCCAACTTTAACAGCCAAATCCATGATTTTGCATATTTTTTCGGCGTGAGTTTCAGATAAAGCACCACCAAAAACAGTAAAATCTTGAGCATAAACATAAACCAATCTGCCATTTATTGTACCATAACCAGTAATTACACCATCACCAAAATAGATTTCCTTTTCCATATCAAAATCGGTGGTTCTGTGAGTAACTAGAATGCCAATTTCTTCAAAAGAGCCTTCATCCATTAAATAATTAACACGTTCTCTTGCTGTTAATTTCTTTTTTGCATGTTGTTTACCAATACGTTTTTTTCCGCCACCTAAATGGGCTTTATTAATACGCTCGTTTAACTTGTTTATTTTATTTTCTTTTGAGTCCATCTATATTTTTAGTTAGGTAAACGCAATAATTTTTGATCTTCGATATATTGTTTTACTGCAATTAAAGCAGCAATTTTAGCTTCTTGCTCTGTTTGTTCTTTTAAAGCCTCTGGTGAATAATAATTTTTCACAAAATGAGTGTCAAAATTTCCAGATTTAAAGGCTTCATGCTCACAAACATATTTACCAAAAGGCAATGTAGTTTGAACGCCTTCAACATGATAATCTTCAATAGCTTTTACCATCAATTGAATAGCTTCTTCACGTGTTTTACCGTATGTAATTAATTTTGAAAGCATAGGATCATAATAAATAGGAATATCCATGCCTTCTTCAAAACCATTATCAACTCTTATCCCTTCTCCAACAGGAAGCTTATAAACATCTAAATGTCCCACACTAGGAAGAAAGTTATTTAAAGGATCTTCAGCATACACACGCAATTCTAGAGCATGACCATTAATTTTTAAATCGTCTTGCTTCATTTGAAGTGCTTCGCCTCGAGCCACACGAATTTGAAGTTCAACCAAATCGACACCCGAAATTAACTCGGTAACAGGGTGTTCAACCTGTAAACGCGTATTCATTTCTAAGAAGTAGAAATTATGTTTTTCATCCAATAAAAACTCCACAGTTCCTGCTCCCAGATAATCACAAGACTTTGCAACTTTTATAGCAGCTTCTCCCATTTTTTTTCTTAATTCTGGAGTTAATACAGATGAAGGCGCTTCTTCAACTACTTTTTGATGACGGCGTTGTATACTACATTCACGCTCGAAGAAGTGCAATACATGACCATGACTATCTGCCATAACCTGTATTTCTATATGACGAGGAGAGGTTACGTATTTTTCAATAAAGACAGAACCATCCCCAAAAGCTGAAGTAGCTTCACTAATAGCTCGGTTCATTTGAGATTCTAAATCACTTTCTTTCTCAACAACACGCATTCCTTTTCCACCTCCGCCAGCAGAGGCTTTTATTAAAATTGGAAATCCAATTTCTTTTGCAATAACCTTAGCTTTATTAGCATCTGTTATAGCTTCGTCAATGCCTGGAACCATAGGAATATTATATTGTTTTACAGCTTCTTTGGCTGCCAATTTACTTCCCATAATTTTTATGGCTTTAGAACGCGGACCTATAAAAATGATATTATTTTTTTCACATAACTCAGCAAAAGCGGCATTTTCACTTAAAAAACCATATCCAGGATGTATCGCATCTACATGCAATGCTTTAGCAACTTCTATAATTTTATCACCTCTTAAATACGATTGATTTGATGGCGGTTTACCAATACAAACGGCTTCATCAGCAAATTTTACATGCGGTGCATTTCTATCGGCGGTAGAAAAAACAGCAACGGTTTTAATGCCCATTTTTTGAGCGGTTTTCATTACTCTTATGGCAATTTCACCTCGATTTGCAATTAATATTTTTTTCATGAAAATGTGTTTTCCTTTGAAGAAGGAGGTTTTATTCGAATTCAACTAACAACTGATTTTTTTCAACAGCATCACCTTTATTTGCAGAAATAGATTTAATTACACCATCTCTTGGTGAGGTAAGAATGTTTTCCATTTTCATAGCTTCTAAAATTAATAACGAATCATTTTCTTTAACTTCTTGGCCTACTTTTATATTAATTTCTAAAATTAAACCAGGCATTGGTGCTTTAATTGAATTAACATGTTTGGCAGCACCAATTGTAAATCCCATATCTTTTATAAGTAAATCTAAGTTGTTAAATATGTTGATGTTATAAGTATTGTTGTTAACTTTTACTTGATATGATTTACTGTTGAAATTGGTTTTGGTGATTTCAGTTTTATAAGATTTATGGTTTTGAATAATGTGATATTTAGACTCTGAAACTTTTAATGCATCAAGCTTTGAAATATCACTTTCATTAATTTCAAAATCTATACTGTTATTTACTGTGGCTTTAAAAATCTTACTCATTTGCGTGTTAGATTAGTTGTTAGTAAATATAAGAATTTTATAAGGTAGGTTTTATTTTAAAAAAAAATCTAAGTATAAAACCAAATAAAAGTATTGAAAAATAAAGGTGTAATCTATGAGATTAATCATAGATTTAAAAATTGTGACTAAATATTAAAATTAGAATTCGCTTGATGTTTTTTAATGGCTTTTCTTGATAAAATAATGCCAATAAATAAGGACACAAATGCACCAACCCAAATACCAGGTACGAAGTCTATAAACAAGAAAAAGTCGTAAGCGCCATGAAAAATTATGGCTAGTAATAAACCAGCTAAATTTAAAACAATTCTATTGTTTGAAAATTTAGCTTTACCCATATAATAGCCCATCAAAATTCCAAAAGTAGCGTGTGCAGGAACAGCTGTGAAAGCTCTTAATAATGCGGTTTGATAACCACCTTCTAATACATAAAAAATGTTTTCGGTAGCAGCAAAACCCATCGATACCATAACGGCATACACAATCCCATCAAAAGGCTCATTAAATGCTTTATTGGGTTGAGCAAAATAACGTACAATTATGTATTTGCTAAATTCTTCAGTTAAACCAACTACAAAAAAAGCCTTTATGAATTGCTGAAAGATACTTGTATGGTTTGTAAGAGGTAGCACAATATCAAAAACATAATAAAGAACGGTCGTAACGATTATACTAAAAAAAGCACCTAATAAGAAATTATATATAATTAATTGCTTAGGCTCCTTTTCATATTTATCCTTGAAATAAATATATAACATGATTATGAATACTGGAGTAACTGCTGTAAGCAATAATGTCATCTAGCTCAATGTTTTTTGAATCATTTGTAAAATAAATTCGTAATAAGTTTTGTTTGAAGGCACAAAATGGTTATGGTTATTACCAATGTTATCAATCAGTTCATTAAACTTATCAAAAGTCACAAGTTTTAAAGCTTCAACTTCTTCTTCTTGAAGTATTAATTGCGAAATAGGAACTTTTAATTCTGCTATAAATGTATTATGAAACTCATTATCATGAATGTCGTTTTCATAAGATTGGAAACATTCAAAAACACCTATTTTTTTTAAATCCTTTTCAGAAATAGTTAATCCAATTTCTTCGCTAGTTTCCCTGGTTGCCGCTTCTTCTGCTGTTTCTCCTGCATCTATATGTCCAGCAACTGAGACATCCCACATTAACGGACAAATACTTTTTTTTGAAGAACGTTGTGATAGTAAAATTTGACTATCAACAGTATAAAACCAAATATGTGCTGTATGGTGGTAATATCCTTTTTGATGGATAATTGATTTAAGTTCAGACTTCCCAGTTGGTTTGCCTTCTTTAGTTACAATGTCTATGTATTCATCCATTTTTATAAAATAAGGTCATTGCGAAGAAATTATGACTGAAGTGATCTTTTTAATTAAATCTTTACAGTTAAAACTGGCTTATAAGTTAAGCAATAAAAAGATTACTGCGTTGTACCTCCTTCGCAATGACTTTAAATTTTAAATATTACTCAAAATAACTAAACGTTTCGCCGTCTTTAATGTTTAAAAGTGTTTCGTAAATTAGTTTAATTACGTTCTCAACATCATCTTTATGTACCATTTCTACTGTGGTATGCATGTAACGAAGTGGTAGCGAAATTAAAGCCGAGGCAACGCCACCATTACTGTAAGCAAAGGCATCGGTATCTGTCCCAGTAGCTCTTGATAGTGCAGAACGTTGGAACGGAATCTTTTTAGCTTCAGCAGTCTCAGTAATTAAATCACGAAGTTTTTGTTGTACAGCAGGCGCATAAGCGACTACAGGACCAAGTCCAATTTCTAAATGTCCTTCTTTTTTACGCTCAATCATTGGGGTAGTGGTATCATGTGTTACATCGGTAACAATAGCCACATTTGGTTTAATGGTTTGGCTAATCATTTCTGCACCACGTAAACCAATTTCTTCTTGAACGGAATTAGTGATGTAAAGTCCAAAAGGCAACGTTTTTTTATTTTCTTTAAGTAAACGAGCTACTTCTGCAATCATAAAACCACCCATACGGTTATCTAATGCACGACAAACAAATTTGTCTCCGTTTAGTATGTGAAATTCATCTGGGTATGTAATAACACATCCTACATGAATCCCCATTTTTTCTACTTCTTCTTTATCTTTTGCGCCAACATCAATAGTAATGTTATCAGGTTTTGGAGTTTCTTCTTTAGCTTTATCTCTTGTATGTATTGCTGGCCAACCAAAAACACCTTTTATAATACCATTTTTAGTATGGATATTTACAATTTTACTTGGTGCAATTTGGTGGTCACTACCTCCATTTCTAATCACATAAATTAGTCCGTTGTCTGAAATATAATTAACATACCAGGAAATTTCATCAGCATGCCCTTCAATAACAACTTTGTATTTTGCTTTTGGGTTTATAACACCAACTGCAGTTCCGTAAGTGTCTGTAATGAATTCATCAACATATGGTTTTAGGTAATCCATCCATATTTTTTGCCCCGTCCATTCATATCCTGTTGGTGCTGCATTATTTAAATATTTTTCTAAAAAGTCCATAGACTTTTTGTTAAGAATGCTCTTGTTTGCCATTTATAAAAGTTTTGCACTAAATTAATAATATAAATAGAAAAAAATGGTTTACACTGAGTAAATTAGTAATTTTGGCATGTTAAATGCTCCAGTGTTTTATAAATGAACTTTTTAAAATATTTATTCATATTATTTCCCTTTTTACTCACTGCTCAAATAATTGAAATTGAGCAAGATTCCATAGCAGTTGAGTATGTTATTATTGAGGGCGATTCAGTTCCACATACTTCAATTGATTTAGATGAAGTTATGCTTCTACACAAACTTAAGTTTGATAGTAGAGAAGACCGTATTCGTTACCTAATATTAAGGCGAAAAACCATAAAAGTATATCCATATGCTAAACTTGCTGCACAACGATTAGATTCTATGAATGCAAGAATGGCTACTTTAAAAAAGAATCGTGATAAAAAACGTTACACTAAGCGCGTTCAAAAATATATTGAAGGTGAGTTTTCTGCTGAATTAAAAAAGCTAACACGTACAGAAGGACAAATTTTAGTAAAACTAATTCACAGACAAACAGGAACTACAGCTTTTGATTTAATTAAAGAGCTTCGTAGCGGGTGGCGTGCCTTTTGGTATAATACAACAGCAAGTATGTTTGATATTTCATTAAAAAGAGAGTTTGATCCATTTAATGAAAAGGAAGATTATTTAATTGAAGATATTTTACAACGAAATTTCCAAAGTGGTATTTTAGAGCGTCAAGAATCTGCTATAAAATTCGATTTTTACGATTTAGCTAACAAATGGTTAAATAACGAAGAACCTAAAAAAGATTAATGCGCATTCAAACTCCTTTTGAAGAAAAGTTAAATGCCCTATCGCATGCTATTGGTGCTTTGTTTGGTATTATAGCTTTGGTACTTCTCATAACACATAACACAGATAAAACAGATTGGAGCCTGTTTAGTGTTATTGTATATGGTATTACTATAATTATACTGTTTAGTGCCTCAACATTTTATCATGCTGTAAAAGGTGAAAAGCGAAAGCATTATTTTAGAATTGTAGATCATATTAGTATCTATTTTTTAATTGCAGGTACTTATACACCAGTATGTTTAATTTCATTAGATCAAAGTTTAGGTTGGACATTATTTTGGTCCGTTTGGGGTATTGCTGCTTTTGGTGTGGTTTTAAAACTTTTTTTTACAGGACGGTTCGAAATTTTTTCTACTTTATTGTATTTAGTAATGGGTTGGCTAATAATTTTTGATTTTTCAAATTTATCTAACTCTATAGGTGATAACGGAATTTTATTCTTATTTGCAGGTGGTTTATCATATACGGTTGGTATTATATTTTATGCCATAGAAAAGATTCCTTATAACCACGTAATTTGGCATTTATTTGTTCTTGCAGGAGCCATTTTTCATTTCTTTATGATTTTCTTCTATGTAGTTTAAAAATAAAATCTTCAATAAACTGCTGTTTTTCAGTAGTATAATATTGTTTTTTTTGAATTTAAAAAGCTAACTTCGTTTATTGTTCAATTTAAATTACAGAAGAATAGATATAACGGCTGTTTTATATTTAACGTCTTACATAAAAATCTAGCATCATGAAAACCAAAATTTTAGGATTAGCAATTGTAGCGGTTTTATTTTCTTGTAAAAAAGAAACTAAAATTGTTAAAAAGGAAATCAAACAATACTCAATTGAACAATTTATGGATAATGAAGCTGTTGGTGGAGGAAGTTTTTCTTCAGACAATAGTAATCTATTAGTATCAAGCAATAGATCGGATATTTACAATGCATATACTATTCCTGTAAAAGGAGGTGAAATGACGGCTATAACAACTTCTGATAGTACGTCTGTTTTTGCAGAATCGTATTTTCCAAATGACAATAGAATCTTATTGAGTGCAGATGGAAATGGAGATGAAATTGATCATTTATTTGTAAGAGAATTAGATAGCACAATTAAAGACATCACTCCAGAAAAGGGAGCAAAATCTAGTTTCTATGGCTGGTCAAAAGATGATAATTATCTGTATTATGGTTCTAATAAAAGAGATGCTCGCTTCTTTGATGTTTATAAATTATCTATTTCAGACTATTCATCACAAATGATTTATCAAAATAATGATGGTTTAAATTTTAGTGGAATGTCTGATGACGAAAACTATTTTGCCCTATCAAAATCTCTTAATACTAATGATAGCGATTTATTTCTTTATGATGTAAAAACTAAAGAAATGACTAAAGTTAACGACAATAGAAGTGCTAATTCTGCTCAGGATTTTTCTAAAGATAATAATACATTGTATTATACAACAGATGATGGAGGAGAATTTTCATATTTAATGGCTTATGATTTAAGTACAAAAGAAAAGAAAAAGGTTATTGAAAAATCGTGGGATATTATGGGAAGTGGTTTTACTTCCAACGGAAAATATATGGTGGTTTATGTAAATGAAGATGGAAAAAATGCTATTGAAGTTTTAGAAGCAAAAACAATGAAACCAATAGATTTACCAGATTTTGGAGATAAAAGTATTACAAGTGTAAGTTTTAGCGATGATGAAAAATGGATGCGTATGTATGTTGGAGGTTCTAATTCACCATCAGATTTGTATACTTACAATATAGAAACTAAAGAACAATATAAGCTCACAGATGTATTAAATAGTGCTATTGATGTTGAAGATTTAGTGACAGCGAAAGTAATACGATTTAAATCATTTGATAGTACTGAGATCCCTGCAATTTACTACCTGCCTCATCAGGCTTCTATTGATAATAAGGTACCTGCAATGGTTTGGGTTCATGGTGGTCCTGGAGGACAAACACGCCAAGGCTTTAGCTCCTTAATTCAATATATGGTTAATCATGGTTATGCGGTTTTAGCAGTTAATAATCGTGGTAGCAGTGGCTACGGAAAAACTTTTTACAAGATGGACGATAAAAACCATGGAGAAAAAGATTTACAAGATTGTGTAGAAGGTAAAAATTGGTTAGCAGAACAACCTGAAATTGATGGTGATAAAATAGGAATAATTGGTGGGTCTTATGGAGGTTACATGACCATGGCAGCGTTAACATATACTCCAGAAGAGTTTGATGTTGGTGTAAATTTATTTGGTGTAACCAATTGGATGCGTACATTAAAGAGTATTCCACCTTATTGGGAATCGTTTAGAGAGTCACTTTATCTTGAATTAGGAGATCCTTTCTCTGCAGATTCTGTTCGTTTAAAAAGAATTTCGCCTTTATTTCATACAGATAAGGTTACAAAACCATTAATCGTTTTGCAAGGTTCTAAAGATCCTCGTGTATTACAAGTTGAATCTGATGAAATTGTAGCAGGTGTAAGAAAAAATGGAGTACCTGTAGAGTATGTGCTTTTTGAAGATGAAGGTCATGGTTTCGTAAAAAAGGAAAACCAAATAGAAGCTTACAGTAGAATATTGAAGTTTTTAGATGAGTATCTTAAAAATGAGGATACACCTGTAGATGGTGAAATGTCATCCACTGAAATTGAAGCCGAATAAGCTAATAAATTAGAAAGCCCTATTTTTTGTTTTAATTAAAAGTTTAACTTAGGGCGCTATATGACAGAAATAATTCCAGCGCAAACAGGTTCCGATTATTTGCTAATAGAAACTTTGGCAGACACGATTTGGAGAGAGCATTATCCTTCAATAATTAGTATTAAGCAAATTAATTATATGCTTAAAAAGTTTAATTCTGCATCTGCCATAGAAAATCAAATAAAGGAAGGATTCTTATTTTTTTATATCATTTATGATAATATTCCTGTGGGTTATTTATCAATAAAGATTGAAACAGATTATTTGTTTTTAAGCAAATTCTATGTTTTAAAAGATTTTAGAGGTAAAGGCATTGGACGCTATGCTTTTAATTTTATTTGTGAGCTGGCAGTAAAATTTGATTTATCATCTATTTCATTAAATGTTAATAAGTATAATATCGATTCTATTCGTGCTTATGAAAAGCTAGGTTTTCAAAAAGTAAGAGCAATGGTTACAGATATAGGAAAGGGTTTTATTATGGACGATTATGAAATGGAAAAAACGTTTTGAAGATTTTGGTCATCCTAAATTTGTTTAAGGAGTCACTTCAAGCATAGTTCATTAATTTTATAAGATTCTGAAACTAGTTCAGAATACGTTTAGCCTTCAATAACCTCTTTATACTCTTCAAAAAAGGCTTCAAACAAGCTCATTTTTTCATTAAAGAATTCCATAACATCGCGCCATGTGTTTTTATTATGAATAGATACTTTTTGTTCTAAAGGCACATAAACTCTAGAGATTTCCTTTTCGTTGTCTAAAAAATATTCTTCATTAAAAATGGCATCAGGCAGAAACTCATCTAAAAGAATCGATTTTAAAGCGAGTAGTTTTTCCCAGTATTTAATACGGTTTTCAAGGTCGTCTTCAAGATCTAGAGTTACTAAAGCCGTTTTGTTGTCAAAATGAAATTTAAAACTTAAGCCTTTTAGTTTGGTGTCGTATAAAGTCCATTTTCTAGGAAAGGACTTCCCAAAACTTGTCCAAAATTCTTGTCTTAATATGCGCGATTCTTCTTTACTAAACATTTTTTGTCCATTCTGCGCTTCGACGCAGAATCCATTTTAATTAAACCAATCTAATGATAGATCGTTCCATTCATTATTATCTTTTTCAATGATATCAATTTTCTATTGCCTATTCCAGTTTTTCAACTGCTTTTCTCTTTTAATAGCATCATTAACATATTGAAATTGTTCAAAGTAAATTAATTTGTCTAAACCATATTTTTCGGTAAAACCTTCAACTAATTTGTGTTTATGCTCAAACATTTTTCTTTCTAAATCATTTGTCATTCCAATATATAATGTTCCATTCTTTTTATTTGAAAGGATATAAACATAAAAATTATATTGATGATAATTCTTTTTTTATGGATTCCGCATCAAGTGCGGAATGACAAATCATATCATATAAGCAATTCCAACGCCTAAAATAATAGCGATGAATTTGGATAAATTAAATTTATGTCCTTCACCACTTTCAAATAAAATAGTAGTAGAAATATGAAAAAAGATACCAATTACAATAGCATTAATAATATGAATATAATCTGCAACAACGCCCCAAGAGTTTGAAATAAAAGTACCCAAAGGCGTCATACAAGCAAAAACAACTAAAAAGGCAGCAATTTTTAATTTGCTAAAACTAGATTGAAATAAAAACATACTAATTAAAATAGCAATGGGTATTTTATGTACCAAAACCCCATAAACCATGTCGTTGTGGTCATGTATTGGGAAACCCTCTAAAAAGCTATGAATGCATAAACTAATAAACAACAACCAAGGGAAATCGGTTTCATCTTTATGAATATGTACATGCCCATGTTCGGCACCTTTAGAAAATAACTCTAAAACAATTTGTAGCATAATACCGCACATAATAAACAGCCCAGTAAGTTTGGTGTCTAAATGCTCGTAAACCTCAGGTAATAATTCAAAAAGGGTTAAGGCTAACAAAAAAGCACCACTAAAAGAGAGTAGGAGTTTGGTGTTCCAGGATCTTTGTTTTTTTGTGAAAAAGGCCAAAACAAACCCTAAAACAACGGCTAATACAGGAAAAAGAAACTTATTCATTCAAAAAAATAATATTCAATTTTTAATTCTTAAAATCAATTCTCGATACATACCCGATAGATGGGAAGCACTAGAACAGACACTTTGTTAAAACTATTTCCGCAAGAGTGATAATAATTAAAAGCCAATTATTGGCTATTTAAAAATCATGACTAAACGTTCCGATGTTTTCGGGTTAAACTTATTCAGTTTATAATCACCAAAAACATCCAGTAAATATACATCAGCTTGCTCAAAAAGCGCTTCAAAATCATTTAAAGTAAAGGCACGTACACGTTCTTGAAAGTTATAATCCTCACCATCAGCAGTAAAAGTAATATCTTTTATAATATATCCATTCTCAACATAGCGCTTTAAATGGAAATCAATATCATCAACCGTTTTAACCTCTTCGGGAACTAAATTAGCAATAACAAACTCACTATTCATAAAATCAATCACAGCAAAACCTGTTTCGTTTAAATCGGTTTTAATCGCTTTAATCGTGTTTAAGTTATCTATTTCATGCTCAAAATACCCAAAACTAGTAAACAAATTAAAAACTGCATCAAACTGTTTATGGAACGGCTTACACATGTCATGAACTTTAAAATGCAAACGGTGGTTTTCAAACTGTTTAGCAAATTCAATACTGTTTTCACTTAAATCTGCACCCGTAACATCATAACCAATTTTATTTAAATAACGGGCATGTCGGCCTTTTCCGCAAGCCAAATCTAAAATAGTACCACCTTCTGGAATATTTAAATATTGAGTAAGCGTGTCCATAAAAGTCTGCGCTTCATTGGCATTTCTATCCTTATATAAAGTATGGTAAAATGGCGTATCAAACCACGAGGTAAACCATTTTGTAGTATGTTTTGTCATATATATTTTTGGTGGTTTCCTTGTGTTGTTAAGTCAACACAAGGTCAGGCTTTTCGCTGTATCTTTTGAAAAAAAGCAAAAGGATGCCGCTACAATCCTTAACCTAAATGTTAATAAACTTTAAGGTTTGCCACAAAATTACGTTATTTTTGCAAGGTATTTTACAAGAACAATGGAAGAAAATTTTAATATGGTTGCCAAAACCCTTTTTGGCTTTGAAGAATTATTAGCAAACGAACTTACACAACTAGGTGCAAAAGATGTAAAAGCAGGTGTGCGTAACGTTGCTTTTTCGGGCGATAAAGGCTTTATGTACAAATGTAATTTAGCATTGCGTACCGCAGTTAAAATTTTAAAACCCATCCATTCCTTTACTGTAAGTAGCGAAAAGGATTTATACGATAAAATTTACGCGATGGATTGGTCACAGTTTTTAAAACCTACTGGCACATTAGCGGTAGATGCGACTATACACTCCGATTTGTTTTCGCATTCGCTTTACATCGCACAAAAAACAAAAGATGCTATTGTAGATAAGTTTAGAGATACCGACGGACAGCGCCCTAACGTAGATTTAAAATTCCCAGATTTAAAAATAAATGTACATATAGATAGACACCAATGCACCATATCATTAGACTCATCTGGCGATTCCTTGCATAAACGTGGGTATAAAACTGCTACCAATATTGCACCTATAAACGAGGTATTAGCTGCCGGTTTAATTATGCTTTCTGGTTGGGATGGACAAACCGATTTTATGGACCCAATGTGTGGTTCTGGTACCATGCTTATTGAAGCAGCTATGATAGCTTGTAACATACCACCAAACTTAATGCGTAAAGAATTTGCTTTTGAGCGTTGGCAAGATTGGGATGTAGAGTTATTTGAGAAAATTGAAGAATCATTATTAGGTAAAACACGAGATTTTCATCATAAAATTATAGGTTATGATAAAGCACCAAGTGCGGTAACTAAAGCTAAAGAAAACGTAAAAAACGCCCAATTAGATGATTTTATTGAGATAAAACATGAAGACTTCTTTAAAACTCAAAAAGGAGGCGAGGAGAAGTTACACATGGTATTTAATCCGCCATATGGAGAGCGTTTAAATATTGATATGGAAGAGTTTTATGCTAATATTGGTGATACTTTAAAACAAAGTTATCCAGGTACCGATGCTTGGTTTATTACCTCTAACCTTGATGCACTTAAGCATGTGGGATTACGACCTTCTAGAAAAATACAGTTATTTAATGCAAAGCTAGAATCGCGTTTGGTTAAATATGTAATGTATGAAGGGAGTAAAAAAGGGAAGTATATGAAATAACAAATTCCTGCAAAAGCAGTATTTTTATTAATATTTAGTTAGCATTTTGTTATATGTAAATTTAAAAACATGAAAACTGAAATTAATACTATTTGGATTGACTTAAATGAAGAGTTATATAAGTTCATTTTAGGAAAAATAAAGGATGAACAAACATCGAAAGATATTCATCAAGAAGTTTTCCTAAAAATTCAAACTAAAATTCATCAACTAAAGCACACTTCAAAACTTACTTCTTGGGTTTATGAAATTACAAGGAATACAATTTTCGACTATTTCAGAAAAGTAAACACCAAAAATATTCCAATATATAATATAGATATTCCTGAAAAGGAAACTGATAATTTTGATTACTCAAAACTTACTAATTGTATTAATGAAAAAATAGAAAATTTATCTGCAGAACATAAAGAAGCCATTATTTTAACTTCATTTAAAAATTATTCTCAAAAGGAATTAGCAAAGCATTTAAAATTATCATATTCTGGAACAAAATCTAGAGTTCAAAAAGCTAGAGAGATTTTAAAGGAAAACATCCTAAACTGCCCTAATGTTGAATCTGATAATACTGGGAAGTTATTAGATTTCGAAAAATAATCAAATTTTACTACGTCTTTTTGCTAATAGTACCGTCCATTATATATAACTCATAAAAATAATTAAAATGGACTATTCAAAAATTATAACAGTACAAATTCTTAATGCCTTTGTTGATGGCGATAATGGTGGAAATCCTGCAGGTGTAGTTTTAAATGCTGATGATTTATCAGATAAAAATAAGCTAGAGATTGCTAAAAAAGTAGGTTTATCAGAAACTGCTTTTGTTTCAAAATCTAAAACTGAAGACTATAAATTAGATTTCTTTACTCCAAATAAGCAAATAGCACATTGCGGACACGCAACTGTAGCTACATTTTCATATTTAAAACAAATTGGTGATTTAAAAAAAGATTACTCATCTAAAGAAACCATAGAAGGAAAACGAAATATAAAGTTATCGGGAGATTTAGCTTTTATGGAACAATTAGCGCCAACATATATAGATGTGAGTCACAAGGGAAATATAATTCTAAAATCTTTAGGGTTAAAAAAAACCGACCTTTTTTTAAATGCTCCTATTACATTAGTAAATACAGGAAATTCATTTATTCTTGTTCCTGTTAAAAACACAAATATTTTAAAGAACATAATTCCTGATTTTAAATTAATAACAGAAATAAGTGAGGAATTTGATTTAATTGGATATTATGTGTTTACAACAGAGACAGAAAAGAACAATAGAGATGCAACTTCAAGAATGTTTGGTCCTCGTTATGGTATCTTAGAAGAGTCAGGAACAGGAATGGCAGCTGGACCTCTTGCTTGCTATTTATTTGATATTTTAAAAATTAAGAAAAAAAGTTTTCATATTCAACAAGGTGATTATATGAAGGATCCATCACCAAGTTTAATTGTTGTTGATTTATTAATTGAAAACGAGGAAATAAAAAGTTTAATGGCTGGTGGTAAAGGGCTACTTAAAACAAAATTAGAAATTGAAATAACCAATTAAAAGCCAACACATATTGTTAGCTATTAAATATTATTTTGACCAACCATCTATTATTTTCAAAAAATAAGGATCAACTTCAGTGGCAAGTTTCTTTTTTAAATCTTCGTCGTTCAATTTATCTTTCCAGGATTCATTGTACTTGATAATAAAATTGTTAAGCGGTTTTAAAATAGCATTACCAAGTTTGTCAATTATAATTTGTGCCGCATGAGTAAATTTCATTTGATAGAAACCGTAGTTTGATGCATCCATTTCATAGTAATGTGCATCAAAATCTTGGAGGCTTGTGTATTGTAAATATGGAGGAGGATTGTTAATACTAAAATCTACCAAACTGGTAATATATTTTAACTCTTTAGGATGTTTAGTCTTATAAAAAGCATATAATCCCATGTTAGCATGAATTTCCTCTAACCATCTACTTATGGAGTAGCCTTCTTGGTTTTCTGGATCTTGAAAATTATGAGTAAGCTCATGAATGGAGAGTTTATCAAAAAAAAGACTCATATCAAAAACCTCTAAATTATTGGTATATGTTTTTACTAAATTAGTAGTCATATCTTCAGGGAAACTATTAATCATTTCTTCATAACCAGAAGCTAAATCGTTTTTTTCTGCTCCAACAATAAGGTTTCCTTTGTAATATCCGGGCATTCCAGAAATTGGGGAATATGCATTTTTCTCCCAGTCTTTTGAGGCAATTACTAATAAGTAAAAATCCTTTTTTGGTCCCATAATTTTTGATAGAAACAAATATGCTTCATCAATTAAAGTGCTCTGTTTCTTAGCATGGTTTATTTGCCCGTCACTATACAATGTTTTAAAAGGATGTGTGGTTTCGAGCTCAATCAAGTCTGCATGCTTGGTTTGGTCAACCTTAATTTGCTTTTCTTGAGAATGAGAAGAAAATAAGATTAGGCTTATAAATATAAAATAGATGTGTTTCATATTAATTTAAAATTAATGGGTAAATCTCATTCCTTAAAAGGGCATATGCATCATTTTTAAGATCCCATTTATTATAATTTCCAGCTGTAGTGACTACAATAATATCATTTTTCAAGTCCCAATAAATATTTTGCCCGCCATTACCAATGGCAGCAATCATTTTAAAATTGTTATTTAAAATTGAATCTGGCCACATCCAGAATTGATAACCATAAGCATCATTTCCATCTGCTACACGACTAGGAAATTCAATTTTTTCAGAAAATGATTCTGTTATCCATTCAGAAGGTATAATTTGTTTGCCATTCCATTTCCCATTATTTCTATAAAGCAATCCGAATTTTAATAAATCACGGGATGTTAATCGCAAACCTGAAGCTGCAGCATAGGTGTCTGAACCTTTCCAAGCAGAAAATTTAGTCCATTCAAAAGTGGATATACCTAACGGATTGAATAGATGTTTCTCAACAAATTTATATAAAGGTGTTTTTGACGACCTCACAATAATATCTGCTAAAATTTGAGTGGCACCACCATTGTAATTAAATTTTATTCCAGGTTTTGTTTCTAATGGTTGGCTTAATACATATTTTATGGGATCCTCGCTAGAGGACATTTGTGTTTCGTTGTTTTTGGGATTATCGTAAGGCACATCTTCATTCCAAATCAAACCTGTGGACATGGTTAGGAAATTCTGGATGGTCCAATTTTCTTTATCTTCAGAGAAAATACTATCCATTTCGGGGAAAAAATCTGAAATCTTTTGATTTACATTTTTAATATATCCTTTTTCGATAGCGATTCCAATACAAGCCGACACGATACTTTTCGTAATACTACGAATATCATGCAGGGTTGAATCTGAAAATTGAACAGTTCCAATATGGCGTCCCCAAATTTGGTCTTGACCATTAAAGTAGTGTTCATAAAATAATTCGCCATTTTTAGCAATAAGAATGCTATGAATATTAGGGTATACTTGTTCTTCTATTTTAGTGGTTATATTGTTGAGAAGGAGAGAATCTATCCCAAGTTTTGAAGCCGATGTTGTTGGGATTTTAGATTCTGTGGCTTCTAAATTTTTTTTAATTGATTTAGATTGATTATGTCCTTTACAACTAAATAAAAAGAATATTATTAAGGTTATCCAAATTGAATTTTTCATAATATTTGGAATGATTTTAGATGAAACATAACAAACTAATTTACGCTTTTTATATCATTAAAAAAATACGTATTTGTACGTAATTAGCTTAATGTTAGTTTTTTAGAGGTTTTTTGAAGAGGTGTTAACTTAGTGTTTTTGTTAAATAATTAGTATATTATCAGGTTTTATCCGATAATTATCAGAACTCCTCACAATGGTGTTTAATTAGAAATAAGAATTCAATTTTTGTTCTAAAGAATCTATGGTTCTTATTCTAATATCTTTATAAAATACTTCTGCTGCTTCGCTTTGTATTTGTATTTTACCCTTAGTTAAAGGCACGAATTCTCCATTATCATTTAGGTATCTTGAGTTTTTTAATATCATAACCACTTTTCCATTTACCATATGTAAGCTTTTATTTTCAAAACAATATAAATCTAAAGTATTCCATTCATCATGTAGATTTTCATAATCATTACTTCGTAAACAATAGTTTTCATAAGGGCTTCCTTCACCAAGCGGGATATAATCTTGTGTTTCGTTTGCCATAGGGTTAATTTTGTATTCTGGTGTGTAAGCTCGTATATCTATGGCAGACGTTGCTTGACTCCAATAATCGCCGGTATGACCTTCCATAATTTGAAATTCTTGCGATAACATCCACGATCTCCAGTATTCTGCACCCATTGGGCCAATGGAATGATATAGAATTCCAGAATCTTTAAGTAAGTCCTTTCTAGGATCCCATTTTTTGTTTCCCCATTTATATTTTAATTGTAAATGGTAATTCTCATATTCTTTTTTTGATATTAATGCGCCATAGTATTCTCCAGTTACTTTAATATTCAATTCTTCTCCATCTTTAATAACATTAAAAACATGATAAGTTGAATCATTTAAGCCTACAGGAGCAATTAAATCGTCGTTTTCATTTTTAGGAGCAGTGCCATCATAACCCAATTGGTGTTTAAAACTTAAGTAAGTATCCCAATTAGTAAGATTATTATCAATTAGGTTTTCCCAATTATACTCTATAACAGTATTTTTGCTTTCTATCTCTTTTTTACATGAATTTATAAGGCAAACTAATAAAATAAGAGTAAGAATTAATGTGATTTTGGTAGTTTTCATTTGTAGTGGAATCTTTATGTTGTGAAAATAAGATTATTTCCTTTTAATATAAAATATGTAGTGGTATGTAAATTATATAACATTATTATGTACATTATTAATGTATTAAGATAACTGAGTTAATCTTAAAATAAATCATAAGAAAAAAAAAGACTTATAGTATTCATTTTAGTAAAGAAAGGGTAGTTATCCGCACTTTCACTTGTTTTATATTCACCTTCAAATTTTATTGGTAAATAATATTTTAATGTGGCACTCAATTTATTTATTTTATATCCTGTACTAAAAGCAAAAGATGCTTTATTAGATTTAAAAAAGTTATACGTATTGTTTGCTTGGAAAAATTCAGATTTTAAAGTTTCTGATGTTTTAAAAATAAATACAACACCACCATCAAGAAATATATATTGATCCTCTGTTGTATTAAAATAGTACCGAAGTCCCGGATTTAATTCAATTCCAGAATATTTAATGTCAAAATTAACAGATCTAATAGATTCATTAGTTTTATAAGCTCGATTAATAATTGAAATAAATGGACTAATATAATTTGTTTCATTACTAGGTATAAAACCTTCTATTTCAAACCCAAATTTTGGAAAAAATTTGTTTTCAAACTCAAGGGTATTCGAGTTAAATAAATAATTGTTATCTACAAGAATATTACTGTGATTTACACCCAATAAGGCTTTAAATTTAATGATAAATTTTTCTTTTTTAAAAGAAATAGAGTTGTTATCACCATTGCATTGATTATTTTTTAAAAAATATTTTATTAAACTATTTATTCTATACTGAACTTTTGGTAAGGTATTATTACAACTAACATTATTTTTGAGCTGAGATAAATAGGTTATATTATGTTTAATTTTAGTTGGGCTACTTAAGTATTTTTTATAAATAAGTTGTTCTACTTTTTGTTGTGGTGTTTCATAAAAGAATATAGGTTTTTCACCACCTGAATAAATATAAAGTTTTGCTTTTCCATTGACAATTTGTTTTAGAAAAACAGTTTTAGTATTTGAAGTGATTTTAGGCGTATTATCAAGTTTATTTAAGTTGTTTGAAGAGTTATCTATTTTTACGATTTTTTTTAAATACTTTGCACCACTATTTAGTGAAATAGAATTAATGTCAATACTTTTTATAGTTTGTACAATAGTATCTAATTGTGTTTTGTAATCTATTTGTTCTGGGAAAATTTGCCAATTATAAACACCTATAAAAGCATTTATAATTTCACCGTTTTCTTTTTCTATTTGGCCTTTTTCAAAATTATTTTGAGCATTTATATTAATAAATAATAATATAAATAGAAGTTTTAAGTATTTCATTGTTGATTTTTTGGTTGGTAAGCTAAGTTATATTTTTTTGCAAGAAAAAAAGTAAGTAGTTGCACAAATTAGTATAGTTACTTATTCATGAAAATATAAGGATATTACTCAAATAATTTTAAATTAATAGATTCACCCATCATAATATAACCTGCTTCATTTGGATGCAAATAATCTCCTGAATGTATAACAGGTAATAGTGTAGAAGGTTCTTCTGGATTTCGCATAGTCATATCAAAATCTATAACTGCATCAAATTTACCGCTATTGCGAATCCAATCGTTTACGGTATTTCGAGCAACTTCACGGTAGTCTTTGTAATAAAAGGACTTTGTAATAGGCAAAATGGTAGCGCCATAAACTTTAATATTTTTAGCATGCGCTTCATTTATCATTTTATCGTAGGCAGCAATTAAACCTTTTGCTACTTGATTTGCAGAATCGCTATCGCGAGTACCACCAAGGTCGTTTACACCTTCTAAAATAATTAACCATCTCACACCATGTTGTTTTAAAACATCTCGTTCAAACCTATTTAAAGCCGTAGGGCCTAAACCGCCATTTAGTACACAATTACCGCCAATTCCCATATTAAGTACGCTAATGTTTTTAGTGCTTGTATTTTTGAGCAAACGCTCTGATAGAATATCTGGCCAACGGTTTTGTTTATTGGTGCCAGAACCACGACCATCTGTAATTGAATTGCCAATTATAGCAACCGCAGAAGTTGATTTAGTAGACAAAACATCAATACCATTAATAACATACCAATGGTCTGTTTTTACAGCATCTTTAAAATCGTTGGATGCTGTTTGATTTCCTGTAAGTATGTAGGATGTTGTACGAGAACCAGGGTGACCAGTAACATCTGTAGAAGTTTCGCCAAAATAAATAGTGATGGCTAAATCCATTCTTGGTTTTAAATTGAAAGAAAAAACATCAGTAGTAATAGCTTCACCTGCATTTATTGTTACTTCTGGATTATTATTGAAAGTTAATTTATTAATTGTAGAGGCATCAATTGTACTACTTCCTGTTGAAGTAGCAACCTGTATGTTTTTTATTGTTATAGGACTTTTACTAAATTCATTTGATAATAGTAACCGTAAATTATCGCCACCAATAGAAACACGAACAACTTGTCTTATTGTGTTATTAGTTAAACCTGGTTTTGGCGGATTGTTATGTGGTTCTACAAGTTGTGGCGCTGTACTCCAAGTGCCAACCCATATTTTAGATTCTGCAAGATTTTGACTTTTAATAGATTTGGTATTTCCGCAGCCAAAAAGAATAAAAACAAAAAATAATATAGATAATAGACGGTAAAAATAATTTGGTTTATAAGGCATCTTAAAAGTGTTAGTTGCTTATAAAGGTAATAATTTTAATAGAGAGTTTCTTTGAGGGTTTCTAATCTTCCTCTGGAAAAGTGATGTGTTGGTAAGCTCCTAAATCTGGTGAAGTGGTTCTGTTTGTATTTAAGATATCATTAGGGACTTGGGTTGCAAAAGTTGATAATCCTTTGTTGATAGCCGCAGAATCATCTCCAATAATTAATTTATTTAATTCTGTATCTAGAAAATTTGGTTCTTCATTAAAAGTATTACCTTCATAATGATTGGTATCCTCTAAATCGTAATTAGGCCCAGTAAAGTTATTATTGTTGTCACGAAAACGGATTAAGCAATTGGTGAATTTAAAATTGAAAACGATGGCATCATCTTCAATTTCATCTAAAATAATTTCTGGATTATCATTCCCATAAATAATGCAGTTATTAAAATTAGCTTCGGCTAAATCTGTAATAGTCGCTACATTATCTTCATCTAAAATAAAGTTATTTAGTAAAACCGAAGGAAATTGTCTAAACCCATTATTCCAGTAATTTACAATAGTAGAATGTGTGAAATTGTATTTTCCACCTAAAGTTCCCGCAAAAGACGATTGCCCTGCATTATTAATAACCACATTTTCGCCAGCAATAGAGGTATTTCTGCCTAAAACACCAAAAGCACTAGAATTGTAAATTTGGGTGTTTGTTATGGTTAGTTTATTTGTCGCTTCATTTGGGTTACCATCGCTTAAAAGCGCAATTGTTGCATTTTTTATGGTCGCATAGTTAATGGTGTTATTTATGCTTCCATCTAAAAACCAAATGGTGTCCCATTGTCCTGGTACATCTGCGAAATTTGGTTCTAAACGATCACCTTCAAAAATCACTTCGTTTTCAAGCAAATCTTGGTCGGTGCTAAATTCACCATTCACATTTAACGAAGCACCATTAGAAACTATAATTCCAGAATTGTCATGAAAATGTAATCGTGCACCAGCATTAATAGTTAAAGTTTCGTTTGGAGGTACAGCTGCAAAACCATAAATAACATACGGTTTTGTATTAGTAAATGTAAGTTCTTCGGGAAGTAATTCGCGACCTTGTAAATTCGTTTCAACCAATTCGCCTCCTATATTAAGCGTTAAGGTTTCAATAACTTTTGTGGTATTCTCTCTATCTGGATAAATAAAAATAGCATCTTGAACCAGAGTTACTAATTCTACTTTTTGTTGATTTGTACCAGCATCAAATTCAATTTGATCGGTGTATAAATATGTGCCATTCGGGTTTGTGAAATTATTAATATCTATGGTTGATTCTATAAAAATATATAAACTATCTTTTGATAGTATTTCTATATTTTCAAAGCTTTTACCTGCCATACCATCAACATTTAATCTGTAATTAGAGGTTTCTCCTTGGGCTAACTTTACTGATGGAATTGAAATATCATCATCACTATTATTATATACTTTTAAATTATAAGTACTAGAGCCAATGTTTGTGAAAACAGTATCTAAATAAACGGTGTCTTTCGAAAATTGAAGACTTCCAGTACTTGGTGAAAATTCAAAATCTTTGCGGCAAGAACTCCAAAGTATTAAAAATCCTAATGTAAGGGTAAAGTATAAGTAGCGTTTCATTAAAGGCATGCGTTTATAATGGCTAAAAATATAACTTTTGAAGCTATGATTTAGTATGTAATAGTCTAAAATTTAAAAATTGAATCTTTATATTTGGTACTTAATAACTAACTAAACTAAATATTAGCATGATTGGATTAATTTCTTTTGTTGGCTTTACAGCATTAGTAGCCATAATTTCTTATTTCGCAACACGCTCGACAGATGAAAAATCATCAGACGGGTATTTTCTAGGAGGTAGGAGTTTAACAGCAGGCGTTATTGCAGGGTCTTTATTACTTACCAATTTATCTACAGAACAAATTGTAGGCTTAAATGGTAGTGCTTACACAGATGGCTTATCTGTTATGGCTTGGGAAACTCTGGCAGCAATTGCCATGGTAGTGACAGCCATATTTTTATTACCAAGATATTTAAAAGGAGGTTTAACAACCGTGCCACAATTCTTGTCAAAACGTTTTGACGTTGCTACAAAGACAATTACATCTGGTTTGTTTTTAACAGGCTATGTGGTTGTTTTATTACCTGTAATTTTATACTCAGGCTCTGTTGCTATTAGCGGGATGTTTAATGTTCCAGAAATGCTTAATGTATCAGATACTAAAGCCTTATGGTTGTGTATTTGGGGAATAGGTATTATTGGGTCAATTTATGCCGTTTTTGGCGGATTAAAAGCTGTAGCAGTTTCAGATAGTATAAATGCTGTTGGGCTTATAATTGGAGGTTTATTGATACCTGTTTTTGGTCTTATGGCTATAGGTGATGGGAGTGTAAGCGCTGGTATAGATATATTAATGGCAGCTAATCCAGATAAGTTTCATTCTATGGGGAAACCTGGGCAAGAAGTACCATTTAGTACTATTTTTACTGGAATGATGCTTGTTCAGCTATTTTATTGGGGAACAAACCAACAAATAATTCAAAGAGCTTTAGGAGCTAAAAATTTAGCTGAAGGACAAAAAGGACTTTTATTAGCATCTTTCTTAAAGATTTTAGGGCCATTAATTTTAGTATTACCAGGGATAATAGCTTACCATTATTTTAAAGGTGGATTAGATACTAGTGATCTTGCTTACCCAGAATTAGTGCGTGCTGTATTACCTAAATATTTAGTTGGCTTTTTTGCTGCAGTATTATTTGGTGCCATCTTAAGTTCTTTTAATAGTGTTTTAAATAGTTCTGTAACTCTTTTTGGTATTGATATTTATAAACAACATATTAATAAAGATGCAGACGAAATAACCGTAGTAAAATATGGTAAAATATTTGGGATTGTATTAGCTGTTTCAGCTATGTTTATTGCTCCGCTTATTGCTAATGCTGGAAGTTTGTTTGCTTATCTACAAGAAATTAATGGTATTTATAGTATTCCTATTTTTACAATTATTATTGTTGGGTATACTACAAAAAGAGTTCCTGCTATAGCTGCAAAAATTGGAGTTATTTCTGGTTCATTACTTTATATTTTAAGTCAATTTGTTTTAAAACCTCATTTTGTTGAAAGTGCTCTTGAAAAAGCTACGGCTTCAGGAGTAACGGATGAAGCTGCATTAAATTTAGTGGAAGCTAGTGCTTATCCACACTTTTTACATGTTATGGCTATATTATTTGTTCTAAATATTATAATCATGTTAATCATAGGAAAAATAAAACCAAGAGAGGAAGCATACGAGTTAGAATATACGCAACAAGTTGATATTGTGCCTTGGAAGTATACAAAAACAGTTGGAGCTATAATTGTTTTAATTGTAGTCTCTATTTATATTTACTTTGCGTAAACTATAAAATATATAAAAAGAAAAAAGGGCATCTAAATTATTTAGATGCCCTTTTTTTAGCTGATTAGATTAAACAATCATTTTATTTTATCATTTATAAACCTTTATGTAGTCTATAATAAATTCTTGAGGAAATATAGAATTATCAACTTCTGGTCCTCCAAAATTTCCTCCAATAGCCATATTTAAAATAACGTAAAATGGCTGGTTAAATGGCCAAATGTTTTCATCATCTAATTCTTGAGGAGAAAAAGTATAAAGCAATTTATCGTCTATAAAAAACTCTATTTTGTTTTCTGTCCAATTTGCAGCATAAACATGAAAACCATCTTCTATAGAATCTATTTGAGTTTTTTTGGTGTTTATAGTATCACCATTACTATCTTGTGTGTGTAATGATGTAAAAACCATATTAGGTTCTTTCCCTATATATTCTAAAATGTCTACTTCTCCACATTTTGGCCAACCTACTTGGTCTATATTTGAACCTAACATCCAAAATGCTGGCCACAAGCCTTTACCAATAGGTAATTTTGCTCTCGCTTCTATTTTACCATATTTAAATTCAAATTTATTGTGGGTTGTAATTCTTGTAGATGAATACACTGAGTCTTTTAAACGAGCAGTAATGGTAAGAAAGCCATCTTTAACTTCATGATTATTTTTAGTGTATAATTGAAGTTCATTATTACCCCAACCACAAAGGTTGGGACAGCCATTACCTAGTTCGAAATTCCAAGTTTCTTCATTTAATGAATTACCATCAAAATTTTCTTCCCATACGAGAGTTTGTCCTTCATTTTTACATGAAAAAACAAGAGTTCCTAATATTAATATTGAGATAATTTTCTTCATTATAATTCAAATTTTTGCTCAAGTACGGCATTAGAACTTCCTCCAACAAACACCATAAAATCTCCTGGTTCAACAACAAAATCACCTTCATTGTTATAAAAACCTAGTTCATTTTCTGTTAAAGTAAACTTGATGTTTTTAGTTTCGTTTGGTTCTAGCTCTACTAATTCAAAACCTTTTAACTCTTTTACGGGTCTTGTAATACTTGCAAATAAGTCTCTTATGTATAGTTGAGCGATTTCTTTTCCTTTGTACTTTCCAGTGTTTTTTAAGTCTACAGAAACTTCAATCTTATTCGTTGAAATTTTATTAACTTTTAAATTAGTATAAGAAAATTTGGTATAACTAAGTCCGTAGCCAAAAGGATATAAAGGGGTATTGCTTTCATCAGTATAATGCGACCAGAATACACTATTTGGTTCATTTGCTGATGGTCTTCCTGTGCTTTTGTAATTATAGTAAATTGGCAATTGTCCAATGCTTCTTGGGAAGGTCATTGGTAATTTACCGCTAGGGTTATAATCTCCATATAAAACTTGTGCTATGGCATTACCACTTTGCGTTCCTAACTGCCATGCTTCAACAATAGCTGGAATATGAGCATCTGCCCAAGTAATAGTTAAAGGTCTACCATTATTTAAAACTAAAACAATGTTTTTATTAACAGCATAAATAGCTTCTAAGAGTTCTTGCTGAACACCAGGTAATCCAATTTCTGCTCTAGTTCTTGCTTCACCACTTTGAAAACCATGTTCTCCTAAAACCATGACCACAACATCTGCACTTTTTGCAGTATTTATTGCTTGTTGAAATTCACTTTTATCAGTTGTATTTATTTTTAATTCAAATAAAAATGAAGTTTCTCCTGTAACTAAATCTGCACCTTTTGCATAATTTAATTGATTATTAGGATACTGCTGCATGCCTTCTAAGACTGATATCGCTGAATTATCTTCTGCTCCAATTCTCCAATTACCTAATGGGCTTGTTTTATCATTTGCTAAAGCTCCAATTAATGCAATTTTTTGACCACTTTTTTTAAGAGGTAAAATGTCTTTATCATTTTTTAAAAGCACAATTGATTTTTTTGCAACATCTAAAACAGCATCATTAATTTCTTTACTTCCGGTAATTTGTTTTTCGCGTTCTTCGTCACAATATTTATAAGGATCATCAAAAAGGCCCAATTCATATTTTACTTTTAATATGCGTTTCGCAGCATCATCAATATAAGCTTCAGATACCTTTCCTTCTTTAACCAAATTGGCTAATTCTGAAACATAAGCATAAGATTCCATATCCATATCTGAACCCGCATTAGCTGATAATTCTGCAACATGCTTTTTATCTTTTGCATAACCATGATTTATCATTTCTGACATAGAACCCCAATCTGATACTACAAACCCTTTAAAACCCCATTTATCTTTTAAGATATCTCGCTGTAAATATTTATTTCCTGTTGCAGGAACTCCATTTAATTCGTTAAACGAATTCATAAATGTTTTCACATCGGCATCAATAGTTGCTTGAAAGGGTGGGAAAATAATATTATATAAAGTTGAAGTCCCAATATCAACTGTATTATAATCCTTTCCAGATTCGGCAAAACCATAGCCAGCCCAATGTTTTGCACAAGCAGCGATTGTGTTGGGTTTTGATAAATCGTCTCCTTGAAAGCCTTTAACTCTAGCATAGGCAATTTTACTACCTAGATAGGAGTCTTCTCCAGCACCTTCCATGACACGACCCCAACGAGCATCTCTGGATATATCTACCATTGGTGCAAAAGTCCAATTAATACCTGCTGCAGAAGATTCTAATGCAGCAATTTCAGCAGATTTTTTTATGACTTCCAAATCCCAACTAGCAGCTTCTGCTAGTGGAATTGGACTTAAGGTTTTATAGCCATGAATAACATCAAAACCTATAATTAATGGGATGCCTAATCTGGTTTCTTCTACGGCAATTTTTTGAACCGCTCGTACTTCAGCAACACCTCTAACATTAAGCATAGAGCCAACATACCCTTTTCTTAAATGCTCATACTTTTTTGCTGCATCTCCAGTAGATGGTGTTGGTCCTGTAACATTCCAAAAACCATTATACTGGTTCATTTGACCAACCTTTTCTTCTAAAGTCATTTTAGAAAGTAATTGCTCAACTTTTGCGTCTATACTTAATTCACTTTCATTAGTATCAATAAGAGCCAAATCATTTTTATGATTCTTGTCACAGCTCAAAAAAATAACAGCCATAGCAAAAATGAAAACATACAATTTATTTTTCTTCATATTTTTACTGGTAAACTCTTACATAATCAATTTCCATAGTGTCTTCTGTAAAAGCAGGATCTACAGTTCCTCCTAAGCTTCCACCCATTGCAACATTTAATATCATAAAAAAGTCTGCATTAAATGGAGACTCTGGTGTATTTGTAAATGTTAGAAATACGCTATCGTCTACAAGTAATTGAATTGCGGTAGCAGTCCATTCAACGGTATAGTTATGAAATTCTGTAGTAGAAGTTGTATTTGTAGTTGCTCCAGTAATAGCATTACCTCCAGAATTTCCTGGTAAGTGTAATGCACCTGAGGTTACGCTTTTATCTTGCCCAGTTTGCTCCATAATATCAATTTCTCCAGAAGCAGGCCACCCAACAACATCGAAATTTGAACCCAGCATCCATATTGCTGGCCAAGTACCTTGTGCTGCCGGTAATTTTGCTCTTACCTCAACACGACCATAGGTAAACTCTTGTAAACCTTTAGATTTTAATCTAGCAGAAGTGTATCCTGTTCCATCAGCTTTGGCTGTTATTTTAAGAGAACCATCTTCAATTATAACATTTTCTGCATTATCGGTATACGTTTGTAACTCGCCGTTACCCCAACCGCCTGCACCTAAATCGTAGGTCCATTTTGTTACATCGGGTGCTCCAGCTGTGTCAAATTCATCAGACCAAGCAAGCGTGTTAAACTCAGATTCAAACTCACTATTAGCTCCTTCTTCCTCTGTAGTTAATGTAAACCACCACTCGAATTCACCATTACCATCAGCAGTACTTACTACCATTTCTGTTGCTGTTCTACTAAATATTTTATATTGATGGTTACCACCGGTGTAATACCCCAAAAAGCCAATGCCGCTTAAACTTAAAGTTTCAACATCACCTGGAGCAGTTAATGTCCAATTTTCTGAATAATCATTATATGGTAAATTTGAAACATCTGCACCATCTACCGTTCCTCCTGTTGATCCTAACTCATCAATTAAACCAACACGTCCAAAAATAGTACCTGTGTTATCTCCACTGTCAATATTAGTAATATGCGTAAATGTGCCATCTGCGCTAAAAATATACCGATCGTCATACATTCCTGCTGAAGCTTTTTCATTAGGCCCTGCAGAATACCATTCCGCAATTATTGAGCCACCTGGAGGTCCTAAACCAAAATGAGGTTTAGATTCTGCTTTAATTCTCCATGATTTTTCACCACCACCATGTAGCATATCTAATAAATCTGCAGGTGCTTCATAAAGTGCTAATACTTCAACTTCAATTGTTTTACTTGAAGAATTCCCTCCTGTACCATAAGCAATTGCAGTAACAGCATAGGTGTTTGTTCCTAGGGTTGTAAATGTATGGTTTACAGATCCGGATTTTTGAAGCTTTGTTTGTTTTTGTATTACAAAATGATATGCTGTAGCGTTATCTGCAGAAGCAGAAAACATTACCTCTCCACTTCCTAAGCCTGGAGCGGCAGATTCTCCGCCTTCATCTATATAAGTAACAGATATTTCAATATTTGAAGGAGCAAGAATGTCTCCTACAGGATATTCATCATCTTGACAGCTATTAAATAGTAATAAGAAAGAAAGAAAGGCTCCTATGATATACTTTATATTTTTCATTTTTTTAATTTTAATTATGATAATTGAAATCATCGATATAGGCTATAACTGTATCATTATTACCTTCTGAATTAACTTGTAAAACAACTCTGTTAAAATCGGTTCTACTAATTGGATCTGGTTGACCTGCAGTAGTATCATTAGCAAAATCGAATGTTATTTCTTGCCATGTATCTAGTGTAATAGTCTTAATAATTTCGGTTTGTAAAACCCATGGTTCCGCAGCTGTTCCGTCTTGAAGTTTTAAGGAAATTTGATTGGATTGAGTTCCAGATATACTAGATGAAGGCACATAAATTTTTAACGTAAACTTACTTTTTGCTTGCAAATCAAAATTTGGGCTAACATCAAAACGAATATTTGCATATTGACCTCCAGTATCATTGTACTCTAAAACTGTTGCCGAACCATTATTGGCATCAACAAATGGGTTTGCAAAATTATTGTCCATTCCTGCAGCGTCTCCAGCCCAAGTTGTAATTGTACCATTTCCTTCAAAATCATCTGTTGCAAATGGAGCTGTATCTCCAGAAACTCCATAAGAAATATCATCAATGTATGCTATAACTGTATCACTATTACCTTCTGAATTAACTTGTAAAACAACTCTGTTAAAATCGGTTCTACTAATTGGATCTGGTTGACCTGCTGTAACATCGTTAGCAAAATCGAATGTTAATTCTTGCCAAGTATCTAATGTTAGAGGTTTAACAATTTCGGTTTGTAAAACCCATGGTTCAGCAGCTGTTCCATCTTGAAGTTTTAAAGAAATTTGATTAGGTTGAGTTCCAGATATACTAGATGAAGGCACGTAAATTTTTAAAGTAAACGTACTATTTCCTCCAGTTAAATCAAAGTTTGATGCAGTATCAAAACGAACGTTAGCATATTGACCTCCAGTATCATTATATTCTAAAACTGTAGCTGAGTCATTATTGGCATCAACAAATGGGTTTGCAAAATTATTGTCCATTCCTGCAGCATCTCCAGCCCAAGTTGTAATGTTTCCATTGCCTTCAAAATCGTCAAATACAAGTGGTCCTCCTTGTGCAGGTTCTTTATAGAAATATAAATTATCTATAAATATAGTTCCTTCACCAGATGGCACCCCATCAAATTTGAATTGAATTATATTACTAAAATCAACTAACGGATTTTGATCTGTAAAGTCAGATAAAGGAATATCGAATGATGTCCATTGATTTGCAGTTAATGTTAAATCGTAAGCTGTTTCATTTGGTCCAGAACTTATTGGTGATAATTTTGCACTAAAATTATCATCTGCAGTCCATACATCAATATGTAAAAATTCCATTTCAGATGCATCCACAGGAGCGGTATTAAAATCAATACCTTGATATGTTAATCCGCCATATTGAATAAAATTATTTCCGTTAATATCTAATGGTGCAAAGGTGGTTGTTTGTCCCCAATTAGGATAAAAATCTATTGGGTCTGGGCTTGAATATGCATCACTATATATGGAAACAACATTATTTTGTGAACGGTATGGTGTTGGTGCCCCTGCTAATGGTTGTAATATTGCAGTAACCTCAAATTCTTCTGTATACTCTGTTGTTTCTATAGCTGCACTCATCGCCACAACTCTAATTGTATACGTTCCAGCATCTTGATAATTATACGATGCTACTTCTCCTATATTAGCTGTAACTGGATCATCATTTCCTGGTTCACCAAAATATACGTTGTAAGATACCGCATAATCTGCAGTGGAAGTTACATTAACTTGCTTAGAAATTGCTGCGTCATTTTCAATAGTAACCATCAAATTTTCTGGCGCATTAAACGATACCACTAACTCTTGAGTTATTGAAGTAGTCAACCCTGTAAGTCCTACAGCCTCGATACCAATTGTGTAAGCACCTTCATTATATGTATGTACTATATTTTCTCCACTCTCTATAACTACAGGCTCTGTTGTATCATCTCCTAAAGAGATATTGTAAGATACTGCCCCTTCAGAATTGGGTATTATGGTTACTGTACCCGTATTGTCTTGTGTTATTTGAAATAGTGCAGAAACATTTGTTGGTGCAGCAACTTCGTCAACAAAACTTAAATTGTTGTCGTCTTCAGCACAACTTATAAAGAAGACTAAAGCTAAACTAAATATATATTTTATTGTTTTCATATTTTATCTTTTAATTTTAATATCCTGGGTTTTGATCCCAAGTTCCACCAGCTAATTGTATTTCTTCAATTGGTATAGGGAATACTTCATGTTTTCCTACTTGAAAGGTTCTATTTTCATGAAAACGAACTACATCGCCATCTTCATTTTTAATGGCATCTATTCCGTTATTATTTTCCATTTCTACTTTAGCACGACCTGTTCTAACTAAATCGAAAAAACGATGGCCTTCTCCTACTAATTCTACCCGACGTTCTTTATAAATATCGTTCGTTAAATTAGAGCCTGTAGTTGTTACATCCTCTAACGTTGCTCTGTTTCTTACTTCATTTAAATAACCTTGAGCTCTTGTATCACTAATGTTACCTCTGTTTAAAGCTTCTGCTGCCATAAGTAAAACATCGGCATAACGTATCGCTCTAAAATTATTAGGATTTGTAAGTGCTGCATCTGGTTGATTTAAATCGCCTTGGCGAGCAATATATTTTCTATTAAAATATCCTGTATGTTCAAAACCTATTGTAAAAGTGGCGCCTGTTTCTTCAGCCCATGCATTAATGTCTAGTATAGAGTATTCTAAGCGAATGTCTCCATCTTCGAATGCATCTACAACCTCTTGTGTTGGAACATTAAAACTATAACCAAAATCGAAAAGAGGGCCATCATAACTTCTTATGCCATTAAATCCTACAGCATAATTCCCTTCAAGACAATAAAAGCAATCGTAACTGCCTCCATCAACATCAGAATATTGAATTTCGAATACTGATTCAATATTATTCTCATAGTCGTTTTCAAACATGAATTTGGCTTCTGAAGTAGGTAATAATTCATAAGGTCCTTTTTCAATTAAATTTTCTAAAACATTTGCTGATTCTTCAAATTTATCTTGATATAAATAAGCTTTTCCTAGTAAAGCTTCTGCTGCTCCTTTTGTTATTCTACCTGTTTCGTTTTGTGTATAAGGTAGGTTTGCTGCTGCAAAAATCAAATCTTGTTCAATTTGTGCATACACTTGTGCTTTTGGAGTTCTTTCAATTCCAAATTGATCCCCAAATTGAATTCGTTTATCTACAGCTAAAGGCACGTCTCCAAACCATTTTACCAATTCGAAATAATAAAAAGCTCTTAAAAAACGTGTTTGAGCGATTACACCTGTTTTGTTTGGAAAATCGATTTTGTCTTG
Source organism: Flaviramulus basaltis (assembly GCF_900114265.1). Classification (GTDB taxonomy): domain Bacteria; phylum Bacteroidota; class Bacteroidia; order Flavobacteriales; family Flavobacteriaceae; genus Flaviramulus; species Flaviramulus basaltis. Next base: position 403,792 of record NZ_FPKV01000002.1, on the reverse strand, counting down.
AAACTCCATAATGTAGTTAGTTCTATTAACACCAGTGTACATCCAAGTCCAAATTTCTCTTAATTGTGCATTGTTTGACGTGTGAACCAAATCATCTATTTCTTGCATACCCGGTGAATCTGTTGCACTTTCGCCACCACAAAGGGAGTTGTCTGAAGCTATTTCTGCTAATTGGAAATTTCTAGCAGTTGCTTGTAAAAAATCGTAAGCGGCTATTAATGCTTCTTGATATTCTTCTTCAGTATTAAAAAAATCTCCTGAATTTTTATCTTGAGAATCAACATCAATAAAATTATCTGCACATGAAAATAGTGCGATGAAAATTAATGAAGCAAGGATATTTTTTATTTTTAAATTTTTCATAGTTCCTTAATTAAAATTTTAAGTTAATTCCTAATAAAAATGTTTTAGCACTAGGATAAAACCCTTGGTCAATTCCGCCTCCTATTGGAGCACCACTAGATGCTGTAGGATCGAAACCTTTATACTCTGTAAGTGTAAATAGGTTACTTGCAGAAACATAAAGACGTAATTTACTAATTCTAGAATCTTCTAAATTCTTGCTAGAAAAAGTGTAACCCAATTGTACGTTTTGTAAGCGAATGAATGACCCGTCTTCTACATAGAAGTCTGAGAACAAACCATTTGGTGTCGCTCCGTTTGATACTCTTGGAAAAGAATTCCCTGTGCCTTCTCCTGTCCAACGATCTAAATAAGAAATGGTTCTATTTGTTAATTGTTGACCACGTTCGTAATTCCTTACAATTTCGTTACCTATAGATGCAAATGCATAAGCAGCAAAATCGAAGTTTTTATAATCTAATGAAATATTAAGCCCCATTGTTGCATCTGGTATAGGATTGCCTATATCAACTTTATCGGCTAAGTCTATTACACCATCATTGTTTTGGTCTACATACTTAATATCTCCTGGTTCAGGAGCAAGATCTCCAACTGCAGATGCATCTATTTCGGCTTGATTTTGGTAAATACCATCGGTTTCATAACCATAAAAGTACCCTAGAGGAAATCCGGCTTCCATTCTTGAGGGTGCTGGTTGACTTATACCGAAAGAACCTCCTGTTAAAAAACCATCATCTGTATTTACAGAAACAACTTCATTTTTTAAGTAGGTAACATTATATTTTATGCTAAATTTTAAATTTTCACTAAAATTGTCAGAGTAACCAATTGCAAATTCAAGACCTTCATTTTCAACAACACCACCATTTACAACTGGCGCGCCTCCTGTTCCTAATAAACCTGATACTTGTGGTATAACTAATAAGTCTTCTGTTCTCTTTTTAAAATAATCGGCTGTGATATCAATTTTATTATTTAATATTCTCATATCTAAACCAATATCTAATGTTTTTTGTTTTTCCCATCTAATTTCTGGGTTGGCAATACCTCCTGTAGCTGTACCAATTAATTCTTTATCATTAAAAATATAAGTTCCTTCTCCATTTAAAAGAGATACATATCTATAATCAGGTATTCTATCATTACCTAGAATACCATATGAAGCTCTAACTTTTAAAAGATTTATAAAATTATTATCACTAAGGAAATCTTCATCAGATGCTATCCACCCAACAGAACCTGACGGGAAATATCCAAATCTATTTTCTGGACCAAATTTTGTTGAGCCATCTCTTCTTATAACTGCGGATAATAAGTATTTGCCTTTATAGTCATACTGTACTCTTCCAAAATAAGATAGCAATCTAGAATCGAAAGTTGCATTTCTACCTGTGTTTTGGTTAATGTTAACAATATCTGACGCTTGGTCTAAATTAGCATTTATAACATTATTATCAAGAATATCGTAACCTGTTGCTCCAGTATATTCTCCTGTTGTTTTAAATACAGATGTTCCCAAAAGGACATTTACATTATGTATATCATTAAACTTGTTTTCATATTTAACAAAAGCATCAAATGTGTAATCTCTAAAATAATTTAAACCTTCAAAAACACTACTTCTATCCACATTGCTATTCTTACCACTACCAAATTTAGCAATAGGGTTGAATACTTTTGAGCTAACCTCTGCATAGTTAAATTGAATATTAGATTGTGCTGTAAAATGATCTAAAAAATTATATGATAACCCTGCGTTACCACTCAGTTTCATGATTTTTCCTCTATCAAAAATATCTGCAATTTGAGCCAGTGGATTAATAACTTCTCCTCCCAATCCTTCTGCTAGTGTGTAATCTCCATTTTCATCATAAACTGTAAATGTAGGCGCCATATTTATAGCGTTAAAAAGTACTGATGAATTTGAGTTTTCTGGAAGGTTTCTTTTATTAGTTCTCATTAAAGTGATGCCCGAAGTAAATTTAAAATTCTCTAAAAAATCTAAATTATAACTAGCATTATTTGTAAAACGTGTAAAATTTGATTTACTACCACCCACAATACCGTCTTGTGTTAAAAAAGAGCCACTATATGAATATGAAGAATTTTTACCACCACCTTTAAAAAGAATGTTATGATTCTGTATTGGAGCACTTTCAAAAACCAAATCTTGCCAATCTGTTCCAATACCTAAATTAGAAATATCAGAAAATGGAGGCGTATTACCACCTGCAGCATAAGCTTCATTTACAATTATGCCATACTCTGATGCGTTTAAAACTGGAATTTTTCTAGTAGTTTGTTGAAAACCACCATAAGCATTATATTCTATTGTTAGAGGCATTTCTTTACGTCCCGTTTTTGTAGTTATAAGTATAACCCCATTTGCAGCCCTAACACCATAAATACCAGCAGTAGCATCTTTAAGTATGTTTATACTCTCAATATCGCTAGGGTTAATAACGCTTAAATCTTCAATAACATTACCATCTACTAATATTAAAGGTCTGCTATCTCCATTCGTAGATACACCCCTAATACTAATTGTAGAAGCACCACCAGGCGTACCAGATTGCGATGTTATATTAACACCAGCAACTTGCCCTTGTAAAGCTTGTTCAATTCGTGTTGGTTTTAGAGCGTCAATAGCCTCTGCAGATACCACACTAACAGCACCTGTAATTTCCTTTTTAGATTGAGTTCCATAACCAATAACTACTACTTCTTCTAGTTGTGCTAGATCTTCTTGTAATTTAATAGTAAGTTTGGTGTTGTCTGTAATCACTACTTCCTTTGTTATATATCCTAAATAACTAATGGAAATAGTAGAGCTAATTTTAACATCATTTAAAGTAAAGTTACCATCAAAATCTGTACTGGTACCATTACCTGTTCCTTTCACGATGACATTTGCTCCTGGTATAGGAATTCCTGTTTCGTCTTGTACAATTCCACTCACATTAATGTTTTGTGCGCCGGAATATGCTACAAAGAATAAGGTTAAAATTTTAAATAGCGTGTGTCTCATAAATTGTTTAGTTTTAGTTTGAATTAAAATTATACAAAGAGATTGAAGTATTGATAAATTTTACCGCAACAAAAAACATACATAGCAAAAAAACGCATGTTTTAATATCAAAATATCAATTACTACTAGTGTTATAAGCGTAAAAGGTATTCTGATTTTTAATCAAATAGATTTGTATTTGCTATAATGTTGTGGTGTTGTATAGGTAAAAAATGCTTTTGTAGTGCTATTATATTTCCAAAATATAATCTGTTAAGCTAGATTCATGTTCTAAATCCATTTTTTTTCTAAGCCTGTAGCGTTTAACTTCTACACTTCTAGAAGATATATTTAGTAGTGGTGCTATTTCTTTAGATGATAGATTTAATCTCAAATATGCACAGAGCCTTAAATCATTTGGAGTTAATTCTGGATGTAGGGATTTTACTCTTTTTAAAAAGTCTTTATCTGCATTATTGAATGCTTCCTCAAAAAGATGCCAATCATCTGTATTATTTAAATTTCTGTCTATTATTTTAATAACGTTACTTATATTTTTATTGTCCTTAGCATTTTGAAGCTCTTTTTTTATGCTATTTAGAAATTCGTTTTTCTTTATTAAACTCATTGTAGAAATTCCAAGCTCTCTATTTTTGTTATCTATATCTTGTCTTAATTTATCATTGTTAAAACGTGTAAGTTGCTCCTTGTTTTCAAGTTCTTTTAACTCTAATTGGCGTTGTTTTTTTAGCAATACTGTTTCTTGTTGTTTTCTATAATAGCGCTTATAAATATTATGCATAATTAGTGAGAATAATAAAATTAGCGCAATATATGTAGCAATCATGCTATTTGATAAATACCAAGGTCTTCCAATTGTAAAATTATAACTCTCAACATTACTAGAGTTTGCATCACCAATTTGGGCTCTTACTTTAAAAGTGTAATCTCCATATGGCAAGTTTTCAAATAACTCTTGAGAATTGGTAGATAATTGACTCCAATTATCATAAATTCCTTCTAATTTATATTGATATTCTGGTATCGCATATTTTTCGTATTCTGGAACACTAAAGCTAAACTCTACGTTGTTTTTTGTGTATACAAAATCTCCTTTTATAGATTTATCAAGGAGAACAATTGAATCTTGATTTTTAAACTTACTATTGGTTATTTGTGTTAAAACAATATTAAATGGTTTTTGAATAATTTTGTCTAAATCTATTTTTATATAACCTTTTGAATTACCATATAAATAATTATTATTATCGAGATAGGTTATATTTTCATATCCTGAAACATCATTTCTAGAATTGCTAGGTATTGATATTCTACTAACTTTAGGTACATTACTTAACTTTCTGGGTGATAAATAACTTAAACCATGTAATGATGTTGCCCAAACCTTGTTAGTTTCTTCATCTACAATAAGCTTTCCGGAGGAATATTCGTCTTTACTAAATAATTTGCTATACACGGAATCTCTTACAAAAGTATTTTTTAAGTTATCATATTTATAAACACCGGTCTTGTGAGAATACAAAATATTATTTTGATATTTAACTAAACTTGTTTTTAAACCTTTTTCAACTGATGTTTCTTTTTCTACAACGATGGCTTTAGTAAATTCATCATTTAAGGTTATTTTAAAAACACCTTTATATTCATGACTTACAAATACATCATTTTTTGAAAGCATCTCAAAGTAACGACTAGAAATATCAAAGCCTTGAATTTTATTTCTTAATTGCCAATTTCCATTTTTGTTTTCTAAAACATGTAATCCTGAATAATTACCCTGAAGTAATAAATTATCATTACCCTCAATAGTTTTAATATTCCAAGTTCCTTGAACATCAACAATTAAATCAGCGTTGCCTTTATTTATTAAAAAAGTTCCTGAGTTATGTCCGCAAAACAACTCATTATTTATTTTATTTAGGCACCATACCGCACCTTCTGTTCCTTCAATAAAAGTATAGCTATTTTCAGTATTATATTTTTTATAAAATAAGCCTTGGTTTGTGCCAATATATAAAATGCCTTCATGTAAAATGGAAGTATTTACAGCGCCTACTTTGCCTTCTTTATCATTAAAAATACTTAAAGGCGATTTTATATTTATGCAGTTAATTCCATTTTCTAAACCTAACCATATGTTATTCTCAACATCTTCAAAAACAGATAATACCGTATTATTACTAAGTCCTGTGTTTTGATTTAGCTTATGGATAATTTCACCTGTAGAAGAAAGTTGTAAAACACCATCAGATATACTACCTAGTAAAAAACTTTCATCTTTTAAACGCTTGCTACTATAAATTCTAAGTTTAGAAAGTTCTTTGTCTGCTGGAATATTCCATTTTTCTAATTTTTGATTATTGAAGATATAGAACCCGTTGTCCTCCGTAAGAAAAAGTAATTTATTATCTCGAATAAATGTATTTACTAATAAATTTTCTTTTAGTATTTTATCATTAGAAACTAGTTGCGCTTTACCATTAATAATTTCGTAAACACCATCATTTATTTTTTGAAAATAAATACTTTCATTTACCTTGAAAATCTTATATATAATAGTTTTTGAATCTATAATAGAATAACTTTCGTTACTTATATTGTAAATGTAGATTCTATTTAAAGATTGAAACAAAACCCAATCATCTATAGCAACAATATTCCATAATTCTTCGTCTTCTAAAAAGGGAATATTTAGTTTTTGTGATAAAGAGTAATAATTAAGTATACCTAAATTATTACTAGACCAATAACCAAATTCTCTAAAACTACCAGTATATATTAAATTACCAATTACTTTTACAGATCTTATAATTGTTTTATTGGGAGAAGGATATACTGTCCATTTTGCACCATTAAATTCTAATAAGCCCTTATTATTTGCTACATAAATATTTTTATCTTCAGATTGGGAAATAGACCAATTTTGGTTCTCTGCACCATATTCGTTAGGTAAATAATCCTGAATTGGTGGTCTCTCTTGAGCTTGCAATTTTGATATCACACAAAAAAGAGCAAATAGAAATATTAATTTTATTAGTTTCAATGCATTTATAATTAGTTGTAGTGTTGTTAAATATAATAAAAATAACTATTCAGAGAGGTTTTGTATAGTTTTTGTGTGGTTAATAACTTGTGTTTATTGAGGTTGTTTGTGATTATAAATCATTAAATATAAATTTGTTAGGATTAATAAATAAAACTAATGAAATTTATTAAAGATTTCTTTTGGTTAGATATATAGTTAATTTTATATTTGCACACCGGAAAACGAAAATGTTTTCTTGAGGGCTCTTAGCTCAGCTGGATAGAGCACCTCCCTTCTAAGGAGGCGGTCGAAGGTTCGAATCCTTCAGGGCTCACTTAAAGCTTCACTAGAAATAGTGAGGCTTTTTTGTTTTTAGATAATTTTTGCTTGTATTTATTGCTGTTCTAAGCATTCAAAACAAATCTTTAGGCTTTCTTGTAATTCAAGATCCTCACAACCTTTAAGTGGCCATTCTTTAAGATACCCTTCTTTATCTATAGTTTTTTTGAAGTTTTTAGCATATGCCACTATATTATTTCTTCTGTTAATCATTTTATTTTTTATTTCCTTACCATCTAATTCTAGAATATTTTTAGGCCATGTATTTAATGCTTCATCAATAAGTTTATCTGATAATTGCGTTTTTAAAAGGTAAGCTTGTTTTATAAAAAGATCTTCATTTGTGTTAATTAAAAAATACCTATCAAAAGGTTGTACCAAACCAGACATATTATTGATATCTTTTTCAAAAGAACGTAACTCTTTAACCATATTTGGATTAGATATTATTGAAGGAATAATGCCTTCCATATTAAAATAAGCATTATCTCTATCTCCAGCTAAGGGTATTGCCTTTAGTTTACTGTCTTCATCTATTATTACCCAACCCCATTGTTTAGCATGTCTATCCCAATCTCCAATAATTAAATCAAAAAGCCTATTTTTTATTAGTAATTCTTTATCTATAGTCAATCGGGTTTTTTCTTTGTTTTTAAGCTCTATTAATCCATCGGTATCTAGAATTTTAAGAACATTTGAGTACTTTGTCCAATTAACTTTACCCTTAGTTTCATATTCAAGCAAAAATATTTTATTACCAAACACATCATTATACTTACCTAATGACGATTGCTTAGGAAGAAAAACTATTTTTGGATGTGTATGCAATAGCCCAACAGATTGTGCTAAATGAGCAACAGGAATTGCTGCATAAGGATGTTGAGCAGAAATGCCATCAATAATTATGTTTTCAAGACCTAGAGATTTAACAGCGCTTGGAATTAACGGATTTGGATTTTTATTTATACTTCTTAAGGTATAAATGGTTCCATTTTCTGTTTCTAATTTTAAGGATTTTGTTTGTTTACCACCTCCAATATCAATAATTTTTGAGCCACCAAAAAGTGTGTCTAAAAAAACAATAGGCACTTTTATAGGTGCAGCCCATGCTTTTCTATAATGCTCTCCTTGCATAATATTTTTGAAATCATTTGAATTATAGAGAAAACTAGCAGCAACTAGAACAGAATCATGCTTTTTAAAGTTGAAACTGTCAACATTATCAATATTAATTAAGATAGAAAGAGCCTTTTCCTTTTCGCTATTATTTAATGATATATATGTTGCTATTAGAAAGGCTAATAGTAAGATTATTGCAAAGTAGATAACTTTCTTCATAAGAGAAGTTAAAGTTAAATAAAGCTTATAATAAATGTGTGCTTATTTAAAACGAATTGAAACTCTAATGAAATTTTAAAGCTTATTTGTTTGTATTATAATTTTTTGATTCTGATGATTAGTAGTAAAAAACAAATAAGTGTTTCCACCATCTTTTATATTTAGTTTTTTTCTAATTTGTTGAACGGTTTCAGGGAAATTACGTGTGGTAATATTGGCTTTATTAATAGCAGATTTTTTTAGCTCTTTTTTATTATAAGGAATTACTTTCTCAATTTTAAAACACCTTCCTGGGAAATCTATTAAATTGTTGCTAGTATATAAATGAGAATGTTTGTGAAGTTTAAAAATATCTAGTTGATTACTTATTGAATTGAATCCACCAGCTTTTAAAATAGTAGCATTTGGTTCATACAGATAGGTGAGTGGTTGACTATATTTTGATTCGCAGGTTTTTTCGCTTTTTAAAGAAAAAGTAAAACTCTCTTTATCCTCCTTTTTTAGATTTACAGTTTCTATTTGTACATTACCTGTAAATTCATGTTCTAGAACCCAAAGCAATTCTTTAACTTCATTATTTACAGCAACTACATGTATGGTTTTAACTTGTTTTAATTCGCCAATACCAACAGATATATCAAGTAGAGGTGATGTTTTTATTATGATATTTTTAGAATGCTTAAAAAGTAGTTCTAAATTTTCTGGAACATTTGGCAAACAATCATTTAGAAAAAAGACTTTACCCTTACTATCATGACGCCTTGAAGGATCTATATAAATCCAATCGTATTTCTTTTCAATATCTTTTAAGTATTCAATACCATCAGTTTTTAAAGTGATTATGTTTTTAACATTTAGCTGATTGTAATTATGGTTAACAATGTTTGATAATACTTCATTTATCTCACAATGTTTAACTGTTTTAAAGTGTTTAGAAAAGTAATAACAATCGACACCAAAACCACCAGTTAAGTCTATAATTGATTCACCATTAATTAATTGTGATTTATGTTCAGCAGTAATTTCTGAAGATGTTTGCTCAATATTTAATTTATTGGGGTAGTATATTTTTTTACTTGTAAACCAAGTTGGTAATTTTTTTTCGCAACGTTTTTTGGCTTCAATTTGTTCAATAATATCTTTAGTTTCAACAGTAGAAAAAGAGGTTCCTTTTAGTAGCAAGGAAGTGATATTAGCGTTTAAGTTATCATTAATAAACGCTTGAATTTCAGTATTTAGAATATTTGTATTCAAGTTGAAAACTATAAGTCTTTGGTAAGTTTTTTTACAATTTTATTTTCAGATAAAAACTCTTTTAAAATCACTTTTATAGCCGTGTAAGCTGGCACTGCAATGATTAATCCAACAACTCCAAATAAAATACCAGTGATTAAAATAATTAAGAAAATTTCAAGAGGATGCGATTTAACGCTTTTTGAAAATATAATAGGTTGACTTCCAAAATTATCAATTAATTGACCAATTAAAAATACAATAAATACCCAGAATGTTTTTGGTAAAATAACATCGCTAAAACTTTCCCCTAAATTACTTGTCATAGTTAGTGTTAACATTAGAAAAGCACCAACTAAAGGACCAACGTATGGAATAAGATTTAGTAAAGCACATAAAAAGGCAATTACAATAGCGTTATCAACACCAATTATGAGTAAGCCAATGGTGTAGATTATAAAAAGAATTAAGATTTGAACAATGAGCCCAACAAAATAACGTGATAGTAAATCTTTAATTTTTGTTGATGACTTTTTCCAACGAGATTCTTTGTTTTCTGGAATGAAAGTCATTAAGCCGCTTTCAAATAATCTGCTGTCCTTTAAAAAGAAAAAGGATATAAAAAGCACAGAAAATAAGCCAATACTAAAACTACCTAAACCGCTAATTATTGAATTTAAAAAATCAGGAATTAAAGAGAAATCTATTTTTGAAAGCAGCTTAGAGTCTTTTAAAGATTGCTCTACATCTATTTGATGTAAATCAAAATAGGTTAAAATTTCACTGTATAAGTTTTCAACATTTCCTTGTAATTCGTCAATGTTAAGCAATGATAAGTTTTGACCTTGTTTTATTACTAAAGGAACAAATAAACCCATTAAGCCTGTAAATAAGCCTAAAAGCAATACCATGGTGACTATAACAGCTATAGTATTATTGAATTTTAATCGTCGTTCAAGAAACAAAACAACAGGTCTTCCTATTAAAGAAATTACGGCAGCAATAGCTATGTATACAATAACAGATTGTATTTGGTATAAAAACCATAAAACTAAAGCTATACCCAAAATAATAGCTATAGCTCTTAAAATACCTTTTGAAATAGTGTTGGAATTCATTTAGTAAATATAATATTATTTATCGTCATTGCGAACTTGGTGAACCAATCTCATAAACAATAATAAAACATTAATAGATTGTAAAGTTCCTTCTCAAAAATAACGTTATAAAAGTTGTTTTGTCATTTCATATAAGGCAATATTGGTCGCTTGTACTACATTCATACTACTATTTTGACCAAACATATCAATATGAATAATGGTATCAGATATTTTTAAAATAGCTTCTTTAACTCCAAAATTTTCATCACCAATGACTAATACAATAGGTTTTTCTTTTGAAAATTTTATAGTATGAATTGGTTTGCTTGTATCTGTAATTTCTAATGAAATAATTTGATAGTCTTCATTTTTAAGATTTTCAACTACGCTTAAAGCAGATTCTAGTATTTCATAATCCACAAATTTTTCAGTCGCTCTTGACGTTTTTGTGATTTTTCTACCTAGAGAAACATCTCCACAGAGAATTAATTTTTCAATGCCAAAAGCGTCACAAATTCTAAATAAACTACCAATGTTAGGGGTGTTAGTTACATTATCGCAAACCAATATAATTGGAAATTTTTGTTTTTTGAAATGGGAAGTATAGTGTGTAAGTTGCAATTGATTTAAGGTTTATTGCTAAGAACTATGTATAGTATTAATGTTGAAAAACATAATATAAATAATAAAGTTCCAATTAAAATTCTTTTTATCTTTTTAGAAATTTTTTCTTTTGGAGATTTAAACTCAAAAAAACCTTCAACTAGAGAGAAAATAATGTTAATAATTTCGTCCAAATCAATCTCTTAATAATACTTTATTAAAAGTACTTGCTTTTTTTTTTCCTTCACCAATAAAGCTATAGGAGCAGTACCACTAAGTGTAGTTATAAAACCTAAATCCCAAAACAAGATAGTAAATATTATAGCAAGAATTACACCTGTTACTATAATTAAATAGTTTGGTCCAGCATGTAATCTATTAATATGCCTTTTAGTATGATTTCCACAATGTTTACATCTTTCATTTATTTCATCTCCAATTTCTTCTTTTAAATCATACCTATTATTGGACTTAACTTTTATATAATTTAATTTTTTACATGAGTGTGAACTACAATAATAGGATAACTTCATAATGATTAGTTTTCAAAAGCATATTTAACAATATTAGCTCCCATTTTAAGTGCTTTTTCTCTAACATCAGCAGAATCGTTATGTACTTCGGGGTCTTCCCAACCATCACCTAAATCACTTTCGTATGTAAATAATAATATTAATCTATCGTCTTGAAAAAGACCAAAAGCTTGTGGGCGTTTACCATCATGTTCATGTATTTTTGGTAAACCATCAGGAAAATTATAAGCAATATTAAATATTTTATGACTAGAAGGAAGTTCCACTAAATCCTTATCAGGAAATACTTTTTTAAGTTCTTTGGTAATGTATGGTTGCATTCCGTAGTTATCATCAATATGTAAAAACCCACCAGAAAGCAAATAATTACGGAGGTTTTCGGCATCAGATTCGCTAAAAAAAACATTTCCGTGACCAGTCATGTGTAACATTGGATATTGAAAAATATCTGTGCTACCAACTTCTACACTCTCTGGTTTAGGATTTATTTTAGTATGTATATTTTGATTACAAAATTTGATAAGATTGGGTAAAGAAGTAGGGTTTCCATACCAATCACCACCACCTTTATACTTTAAAATCGCTAAATCTTGAGCAAACAATGTGAAAGTTAATATTGAAAAGATAAAAGTTAAAAATAATTTCATATTAATTACTCATTTATAAATGCAACCGAATGGCAAGCTACTATAGCTGCGGTTTCGGTACGTAATCTGGTTTCTCCCAAAGTTACGGGAATAAAATTATTTTCTAAAGCTTCTTTAATTTCTTTAACAGAAAAATCGCCTTCTGGTCCAATTAAAATGGTAATATCTGTTTTTGATTTTAGTTGACTTTTTAAAGATTTTCTATCGGTTTCTTCGCAATGGGCAATGAATAAATCGCCAATAAACGCTTGTTTTATAAAGTCTTTAAACGTTATCGCATCATTTAATTTTGGTAAATAACAACTTAAAGATTGCTTCATTGCCGATTGTAAAATACGCTCAAAACGTTCTGGTTTTATGAATTTACGTTCGCTGTGCTCGCAAATAATAGGTGTAATACTATCTATTCCAATTTCGGTAGCTTTTTCTAAAAACCATTCGTAACGGTCATTCATTTTTGTTGGTGCTACAGCTAAATGTAAATTGTAATTATGTTTTGTTTGAAATGTTTTTGAAACAATATTAGCGGTACATTTATTAATATTTGGTAACGTAACTTCGGCAGTAAATAGCCAACCTTCACCGTTGGTTATATGTAATGTATCTCCAGTAGTTTTACGTAAAACTTTTACAATGTGTTTGCTTTCTTCCTTTGGAAAAGAAAATTGATTGGTATTTTCGTTTATATTTGGATTATAAAAAAGTTGCATTAATTTCTGTTTTCAACAATTTTTAAAACTTCTATTTCTGAAATTTCTTTTGGTTCGTGGGTTTTTAAAACGACATAATACCAATTTTTTGAAGGAATGTCAATAGTAAATACATCATTTAAACCGTAGTTATTATTAAGTACTTTACTTTCAAATTCTGGATGCATTTCTCCTTTTGTAAACCAGCCTAAATCACCGCCTTTATTAGCGCTACCATCCATAGAATATTGTTTTGCTAAAAAATCAAAAGCTATTCCTTTTTTACATTTACTAATTATCTCATCTCTTGTAGCTTTTATATTAGCTTTATCATATTTAGAGCCATCTAAATAAATGTAGGCGACTCTGTAATAGGTTTTAGTCGTTTTATTTACAACTTTATAAAAGGTCTTTTCAAATTCGTTTTCACTCGTTTCCGTACCACCAACATGAAGTTTAAAAAGGGCTTTGGCTAGTTTCGTTTTATGTTTTTCTTCATTAAAAGTAACGAGTTTATTTTTTTTAGATTTTTTAGAGTCTAAATAAGTCTTAATTTGTTCGGGTGTTTCAATAATAGCTAATTCTTTTTCTGTTGAAGTTTGGGCATTTAGAAAAGATGTGATACTAATAAAGATTAAAAAAAGTAATTGTTTTTGCATAATGTAGGTTTTGAATTCTGTTTCAAATTTAAAGGTAATGATAAGATATATGAATACTTAAAAAATAAGTTTTTAAGAAGGTGTTGTTTATAACTTATTTATTCTTTTTAGTATAATATAGAATAATACTAAAAAGAGAATTAAAAATAAAAATTAATTGAATGCATATGAAAGTAATTAAAATTGAAACGATAAAATGATTTAAGTAATTATCTTGATTAAATAATGGAAAATCATTTTTCTTCTTAAATTTCAAAAAAGAGCTTAAATAGAAAAGAAATATACATGAAATGGACACAAGAGTATGTATTCTTGATAAGAATTTAAAAAGAGGAATTTCAAACTTTGAATGTAAAAAATATATTAGTCCAATAAATGCTAATAGAAATGTTATGAAAATTGTTAAATGAAAAGAAGGAATTATAAAGTAAGTGTCATAGATGTTAATAACAATAGTTTCTTCTAAATTGTAATAAAATAAGCCAATAATCAATACCGTTAAAGCTGTAAACCAAAAATAAATATACAATTTATATAATTTCATATTAGATTTTCAACCTTGCTGAAGCCACAATATCCTGCTCAGCAAAATCCCCTTCTAAATATTTTAAATATCCAACAATAGCTATCATAGCAGCGTTATCTGTAGTGAATTCAAATTTAGGAACATAAGTTGTCCAACCAAATTTTTGTTCACCATCTTTTAAAGCTTGTCGTATTCCTGAATTTGCCGAAACACCACCGCCAATAGCAATATGTTTTATACTTGTTTGTTTTGAGGCGAGTTTTAATTTATCAATTAAAATACCAATAATAGTGTATTGAATAGAGGCACAAATATCATTTAAGTTTTCAGTAATAAAATCTGGATTTGCTTTTACTTCACGTTGAATAAAATAAAGTACGGCAGTTTTAAAACCAGAAAAACTAAAGTTTAAACCATCAACACTTGGTTTGGTGAATTTATAGGCTTTTGGGTTTCCTAATTTAGCACGTTTATCAATTTCTGGTCCAGCGGGATAACCCAAACCTAAAATTTTCCCGCTTTTGTCAAAGGCTTCACCAACAGCATCATCAATGGTTTCACCAATAACGGTCATTTCAAAATAATTATCCACTTTAACAATTTGTGTATGTCCGCCAGAAATGGTCATGGCAATAAACGGGAAAGGTGGTTTATTAAATCCTTCCTCATCAATAAAATGTGCTAAAATATGACCTTGCATATGGTTTACATCAATTAAAGGAATATTTAACCCGAAAGCTAAAGATTTAGCAAAAGAGGTTCCAACTAATAAGCTTCCCATTAAACCAGGACCTCTTGTAAAGGCAATGGCATTAAGCTGTTCTTTAGTAATATTTGCTTTTTTTAAAGCTTGATGGACTACAGGAACTATGTTTTGTTGATGCGCTCTAGAAGCTAATTCTGGTACAACACCACCAAATTCTTCGTGTATTTTTTGACTAGCAACAACATTGCTTAAAATACGTCCGTTATAGATTACCGAAGCAGCAGTATCATCGCACGAAGACTCAATTCCTAGGATATAAATATTTTGTGAAGACATTAATAAAAATTAGGCACAATAATTGTTAATTTTGAAAACAAATAAACATCTTAAATGTTATTTTTACTCGTAATTACAAAAGTAGTTTATTCTTAATAAAGTTATAACTTTAAGCGTATCAAAAAAATTTTCAAAATACTATATAAAATAGTAGGTATACTACTAATGCTATTCATCATTTTGGTGCTAATTCTCTCTGTGCCTGCGGTTCAAACTAAACTGGGGAAATACGCTACTAAACAATTGAACGAAACATTTAAAACTAACATAAATATTAATAAAGTTAGTTTACAGTTTAATGGCGATGTAGAGCTTAAAGAAATTTATATTCAAGATTATAAAAAAGATACCTTAATTAGCATAAAAGAGTTAAATACTTCTATTTTAAGCTTTACAAATTTATACAACGGAAATTTAATTTTTGGCGATATTGATATTGAAAATCTTTTTTTTAATGTTGTAACATACCAAGGAGAAACAGAAACAAATTTAGATGTTTTTGTGAATAAATTTGAAGATGATAACCCTAGAAAAGAAAAGAGTAGTTTTCTTTTATCATCTAGTGATGTTTCAATTTACAATAGTATTTTTAAATTATCTGATGAAAATAGAGAAACTACAAAATTGCTTCATTTTGAAGATTTAAATATTAATGCAACGAATTTTTTGATAAATGGGAGTGATGTAAGTGCCAGAATAAACACTCTAGCATTTAAAGATAGCAGAGGAGTGGTTGTAAAAAATATGATGACAGATTTTAGTTATACATTAACAGATATGACTTTAGCAAATCTTCAAATAAAAACACCCAATTCGATTTTAAATGGAGATTTAAAATTCTCTTATAAAAGAGAAGATTTTCAATATTTTACAGACAAAGTTTTAGTAAGCGCAAGTTTTAGAGACTCAAATGTACTTTTAGACGAACTAAATACTTTTTATAACGAGTTTGGAGTAAATCAATCGGCAAAATTTAGTGTAGATATATCTGGTACTTTAAATGATTTACAAACAAATAATTTAAAATTAAATACAAGTACAAATACCAGGGTTTATGGTAATATTAACTTTAAAAATCTTTTTAATAAAGAAGCCGATAACTTTTATATGAATGGTAGTTTTAGTAATTTATCTTCGACATATTCAGATTTAAAAGACTTGTTACCAAACGTTTTAGGAGAAGCCATACCAACATCTTTTGATAGGTTAGGTAAGTTTACTATTGTAGGGAATTCTCAAATTACATCATCTACCATTATTGCAGATCTTGAAATTAATACAGATCTGGGTTTTGTGGATTCAAACTTAGAAATAAGTAAAATAAATGATATCGATAATGCCGATTATAAAGGTAATGTCATTTTTAAAAATTTTGATTTTGGAGCTTTTTTAAAGGATCCTAATATTGGAATGGGCTCTTTAAATTTTGATGTAAACGGAAGAGGTTTTGTTACCGAAACTCTAAACACACAAGTAAAAGGAGATGTTTTTGAAGTTGAATATAATAACTACAATTATAAAGGAACTAAAGTAGCAGGAACCATTAAAAACAAAATTTTTGATGGTAATCTTATTGTTAACGATCCAAACTTGCAATTAAACTTTACTGGATTAGTAGATTTTTCAGAAAAAATAAAAAAATATGATTTTGAAGCAGTAGTTGATTATGCGAATCTAAATACTCTAAATTTTGTAAAAAGCGATAGTATTTCCATTTTTAAGAGTAGTGTAAAAATGAATATGAACAGTAGCACTTTTGATGATGCTTATGGTAAAATCGCATTTCAAAATACCGTTTATCAAAATGAAAATGACACCTATTATTTCGATAAGTTTGATGTGTCATCACGATTTGAAGATGATATTCGATTTGTAGAATTCAATTCCCCAGATATTGTTGAAGGTGAATTAAAAGGACGATTTTTATTTAAAGATCTTCAAAAGCTATTCGAAAATTCTATAGGACATATTTACACCAATTATATTCCGCATAAAGTAGCAACCAATCAAAGTATAGATTTCAATTTTAAAATTTATAATAAAATTGTTGAAGTTTTTCTTCCTAATATTGAGCTTGGTAAAAACACCTACATACGTGGTCGAGTAGAAAGTGAAGAAGAGAATTTTAAACTCACATTTAGATCGCCTCAAATTAAACTATTAGACTATTTTGCTAATAATATTGAATTGCAAGTAGATAATAGTAATCCTGTTTTTAATACATACGTAGAGATAGATAGCTTAAACACAAAATACTACAGTATTTCTAAGTTCAATTTAATTAATGTAACGGTAAATGATACGTTGTTTATGCGCTCTGAATTTAATGGTGGAAAGAAAAATAACGATATTTATAATTTAAGTTTTTACCATACTATAAACGAAAAAAATGAATCTGTAATAGGTTTTAAAGAATCTGATGTTACCATAAAAAACAACACTTGGCATATTAATGAAGATAAGGATAAGTTCCATAAAATTTCATTTAATAAAGAGCTAACAAAGTTTAATATTGATAAGTTTAAAATAAACCATAACAATGAAGAAATAAGGCTCTCTGGTTTTATTAAAGATTCCACACAAAAAGATATTAAGCTAAATTTTACCAATGTAGATCTAGCAAAAATAACACCAGATATAGATAGTTTATCCTTAGCAGGAAACGTTAATGGAAAACTAGATGTTTTACAAAAGAACGGAAGTTATTTACCAAACTCAACAATAGTTATTGACGATTTTACGGTTAATAATTTTCTATTAGGCTCATTTGATGCAACCATATCAGGTAACGAATCACTTACCAATTATAAAGTAAATGCGACTATTAAAGATGATGCTTCAAAATCTTTTAGTGCTAGAGGCGATATTTATGTATCTGGAAGGGAGTCTTCAATTGATGTTGTATTAGATTTTAATAAGTTTAGTTTATATCCTTTAAATCCATTGCTAGATGGAGTTTTAAGTAATATTAGAGGTAATGTAACAGGTGATGTTAAAGTCGTTGGTAATTTAAGATTGCCCGATATTAACGGAAACCTAGTATTAAATAATGGAGGCTTGGGTATTCCATATCTTAATGTAGATTACGACTTTAATAATAAAGCATCAGTAACACTAAAAAATCAAAGTTTTGTTTTCAATAATATTAATTTAACCGATACTAAATTTAATTCTAAAGGACTGTTAAATGGCTCATTAAGTCATGTGAATTTTTCAAAGTGGAGTTTAGATTTAGATTTATCAACATCTAGATTATTGATTTTAGACACTAAAGAAAGCGAAGAATCGCCATATTATGGTACAGGTTTTATGGGTGGTCGGGCTAGTATAAAAGGCCCAACAGACGAGTTAGTTATAAGTGTAGTAGGTGAAACTAAACGCGGTACGGCTTTTAAAATCCCATTAAGTGATGCTCAATCCTTTGGTGATAATTCCTTTATCCATTTTATAACTAAGGAAGAAAAAGAGGCTAGAAAGGAAGGTAGAGATGTTGTTTTTCAAGAAATAAAAGGACTCGAACTAGATTTTGATTTAGATGTAACTGAAGATGCAGAGGTAGAAATTATTATCGATAAAAATACAGGGCATTCTCTAAAAGGTCGAGGTAGTGGTGGTTTATTAATTGAAATTAATACCAATGGCAAGTTTGATATGTGGGGGGATTTTGCTGTATTTGAAGGGGTTTATAATTTCGCATTTGGTGGTTTAGTACAAAAACAATTTACCGTACAACCTGGTGGTACGATTGCGTGGGAAGGAGATCCTTTAGCTCCAACAATAGATATGCTAGCTATTTATAAAACGCAGGCAAATCCATCACCATTACTAGATAATCCTATAAATAGAAGTATTCCAGTAGAACTTAATATAGAATTGATAGGTAATTTAGAACAATTTGATCCAGAGTTTACGTTTGAATTTCCAAATGTAAATTCAGCTATTAAATCAGAGCTTAATTATCGTTTAGAATCAAAAGACGAACGAGACACTCAAGCTCTATTTTTAGTATCAACAGGATCATTCTCAAGTGGTCTAAATAATATAAGTGCATCTGGAACAATTGCCGAACGACTTAATGGAATTATTGGAGGTATTTTTAGCTCAGCAGATGGGAAATTTAATTTGAATCCATATTATGAAGCAGGAGATAATAGACTAGATTATGAAACTGGAGACAGGTTTGGTGTTACTCTTGAAACTCAAATAACAAATGGTGTTTCAATTAATGGTAAAGTTGGAGTTCCTGTTGGGGGTGCTACAGAAACCGTTATTGCAGGTGATGTAGAAATAAATTTTCTTTTAAATGAAGAAGGTACACTTACCGCCAAAGTATTTAATAGAGAAAACAGTATTCAAAATTTTGGAGAGCAAATTGGTTACACACAAGGTGTAGGTATTTCATATAATGTAGATTTCGATACTTTTAAAGAACTTCTTCAAAAACTCTTCAATAAAACTGCAAAAATAGAAGAGGTAATAGAAGAAAAAACAGAAGAGGAAAACACCAATGCTTTACCAGATTATATTTCAATAAAATCATCTTCAGAGAAATAATTAAAAAAAGTGCTCATTTTTTACAGATTAAGTTTTTTTCACTAACTAAAACGTTATAGTTTTTTTTTTACATAAAATACTATGAATGCAATAGATATATGCTATTTGTTTAGTAATTTTACTTTTCAAATTAAATAATTTAATGCCAAAAACAATAAAAAAACTAGCTGTTTTAACTTCAGGGGGAGATTCTCCAGGAATGAATGCAGCCATTCGTTCTGTAGTTAGAACTTGTGCTTATCATAATATTGAATGTTTTGGAGTATATCGTGGTTACGAAGGTCTTATTGAAGGAGACTTTAGTCCAATGGATGCTAGAAGCGTAAGAGGAATAATAAATAAAGGTGGTACAATACTTAAATCTGCCCGCTCAAAAGAATTTAGAACTAAAGAAGGCAGACAAAAAGCCTTTGATAAATTGGTGGAAGCCGAGATAGACAGTTTAGTTGTAATAGGAGGTGATGGTTCATTTACAGGAGCACTTATTTTTAATCAAGAGTTTGGTTTTCCAGTAATGGGAATTCCAGGAACTATAGATAATGATATTGTAGGAACATCACATACTTTAGGTTTCGATACAGCACTTAATACTGTTGTAGATGCTATTGATAAAATTAGAGATACAGCAAGTTCTCACAACAGATTATTCTTTATTGAAGTTATGGGTCGCGATGTTGGTCATATAGCTTTAAATGCAGGAATTGCCGGTGGTGCAGAAGAAATTTTAATCCCAGAAGAAGATTTAGGATTAGATAGACTTGTGGAATCTTTAAACAGAAGTAAAAAATCTGGAAAAACATCAAGCATCGTTATTGTTGCTGAAGGTGATAAAATAGGAAAAAACATTTTCCAACTTAAAGATTACATTGATGAGAATATGGAAGGTTACGACGTAAGAGTTTCTGTGCTAGGGCACATGCAACGTGGTGGACCGCCTTCATGTTTTGATCGTGTTTTAGCAAGTAGAATGGGTGTAAAAGCAGTTGAGTCTTTATTAGAAGGACAAACCAATTATATGGTTGGTTTAATTAACGGCAAAATGGAATTAACACCTTTAGATAATGCCATTAAAGGAAAAACAAAAATAAATTTAGAATTATTGCGTGTGTCAGATATCATGAGCACTTAACATTTATAATCAAGAATATGTCAAAATTAAAAATTGGAATTAACGGATTTGGAAGAATAGGTAGAATTGCTTTTAGAGTAGCAGCAGGAAGACCAGATATCGAAATAGTAGGAATTAATGATTTGTTAGATGTAGAACATTTAGCATATTTATTAAAGTACGATTCTGTTCACGGACAGTTTAATGGTACTATTGAAACTAAAAACGGAAACTTAGTTGTTAACGGTAATGAAATTAGAATTACTGCAGAGCGCAATCCAGAAGATTTAAAATGGGATGCTGTTGGAGCAGAAGTTGTTTTAGATTGTACAGGTATTTTTACAAACCTTGAAGGCGCTCAAAAGCATATTACTGCTGGAGCTAAAAAAGTAGCTATTTCTGCACCATCTGCAGATGCTCCAATGTTTGTAATGGGTGTAAACCACAAAGATATTACTGCAGAACATACCATTGTATCTAATGCATCTTGTACTACAAACTGTTTAGCACCACTTGCTAAAGTAATTAACGATAAATTTGGAATCGTAGAAGGTTTAATGACAACTGTTCATGCTGCAACTGCAACACAAATGGTAGTAGATGGACCATCAAGAAAAGATTACAGATTAGGTCGTGCATCTTTAAACAATATTGTACCAGCTTCAACAGGAGCTGCAAAAGCAGTTGGTAAAGTAATTCCAGAATTAAACGGAAAATTAACAGGGATGGCTTTTAGAGTACCAACTGTAGATGTTTCTGTTGTAGATTTAACTTGTCGTTTAGAAAAAAGCGCATCTTGGGATGAAATTAAAGCAGCTTTAAAAGATGCTTCAGAAAACGAATTAAAAGGTATTTTAGGATACACTGAAGAAGGTGTTGTATCACAAGATTTCGTGTCAGAACCTAAAACAAGTACATTTGATGCTAACGCAAGTATGGCTTTAAATGACAACTTTGTGAAATTAGTATCTTGGTATGATAATGAGTTTGGTTATTCAACTAAATTAGTTGATTTAGCTCAACATATCGGTTCTTTATAATAAATTAATTATTACTCCACAGAGTTATTGTAATACAATATTCTGTGGAGTTTTTTTATCTTTAAATCATGGTTTTAATTGTTGATAGTGGTTCTACTAAATCCGACTGGATTGCTGTAGATAATAATGGTAATAAATTACTGGAAAAGATTCGTACTAAAGGTCTTAATCCAGCAATTCTTTCAGAAAAAAAATTAAAGAAAATAATTAAAAGCAGTGAAGATTTAAAGAGCAACAAAGAAAAAGTAACACATGTGTTTTTTTATGGCGCAGGATGTGGTACTGATAATGCGAAAAATCTTTTAAAAGGTGTTTTAGAAAGTATATTCGTAAATGCTCAAATAGAAGTTAATGAAGATACTTTGGCAGCAGTTTATTCAACCATTAATGAACCTACTGAAGCTGCAGTTGTTTGTATTTTAGGTACAGGATCTAATTGTAGTTATTTTGATGGCGAAAAGTTACACCAGCGTGTTAAATCTCTTGGTTATACGCTTATGGATGATGCTTCTGGTAATTATTATGGGAAACAACTTATTAGAGATTATTACTATAATCACATGCCTGTAAATGTTAAAATAGCTTTTGGTAGCAAATTTAATATGGATGCAGACTTTATAAAGTATAATTTATATAAGCAACCTAGTCCAAATGCATATTTAGCAAATTTTGCTGAGTTTATGTTTTTACAAAAAGATTCAGAATATACTATAGAGCTTATAAAAAAAGGTATCAGATTGTTTGCAACAAATATGATTATGCAATACAAAGAAGAACTTAAAACTGTTCCTGTACATTTTGCAGGTTCAATAGCGTATTTTGCTCAAAAAGAAATCACTGAAGTTGCTGAGGAAATGGGCTTTAAGGTCGGTAATTTTCAACGCAGACCTATTGATGGTTTAATACCATTCCATACTAAAGATTTATAGTATTTATAAATATTTTTAAACCATATATGTACAAACACATAGCGGTTTACATATCAAATAAAGACAATAAGGGTAAACTTATAGAACGCCTTATGTCTGGTAAACTTATTAGTGCAATTTCCAATTTGGAAGGTGCACTTTTTTCTGAAATAACTTTAAATAAGTTTATTGCTGAAGAAATTCGTCATGGAAGTTTTAATGTTAAAACAGAAACGAATAATAGTTTACAATATTCTTCTGAAGGTGAACGTAAAAAGGCCTTGTTAACACATATAATTTCTCGAAATCCAGAATTTATTGTTGTCGATAATGTGTTTGGCAATTTAGATGTTAATGCACAAATTGAAATAGAAAAAACTCTTAGGGATTTAAGTCAAAAAATACCTGTTATACAAATTACAAATAGGAAAAATGAAATCCTTTCATTTATAAAAAATAACTTTCAACTTCAAGGTGAGAATCTTGTAGCATTTGAAAACATTCCAGAATCACAAGATAAAAGCAAAAACGAAAGTTTTATTCATGCTTTACCCAAACCAGAAAATCCAGTAAAGGAACGTTATAACTCTATTGTTGAGTTTAATAATGTTTCTGTGACTTACGGAGGCAGAAACATTATAAATAACATAAATTGGAAAATTAAACCAGCAGAATTTTGGCATTTAAAAGGACCAAATGGTTCTGGGAAAAGTACCATTTTAAGTATGATTTTTGGAGATAATCCCAAGGCTTACGGACAAAATATCACCTTGTTTGGTGTTAAAAAAGGAAGTGGTGAAAGTGTTTGGGAAATTAAGCGTAAAATAGGTTATTTCTCATCAGATATGTTGAGAGGTTTCTCGCGTTTAGATGCCATAGGGAACATGATTGTTTCTGGTTTTGCCGATACTATTGGGTTGTATAAAACACCAACAAACGAGCAAATTAAAATAGCACAACAGTGGTTACATGTTTTAGATATGTTTGATATTAGAAAACAACCTTTTTTGTCGTTATCAAAAGGGCATCAACGTTTGGTTTTAATAGCCAGAGCTATGGTTAAAAACCCACCGTTACTTATTTTAGATGAACCTACAAATGGACTAGATGATGCCGATGCTAAATTGTTTACTAAGCTAATAAACAAAATAGCAGCGGAAAGTAACACTGCTATATTATATGTTTCTCATAGAAAGGAAGAAAATTTAAAACCTCATTTTATTTTTGAATTAGTACCAGAAAACACAGGCTCAATTGGTAAACAAATTCAATAAGCTATAAAGCGTGCTGTACTTCGCTTTTCATTTTTGCTTTAAATATGCTTTGAACCACATTTAGTTCCTTTTTGTATTTTAAGTCGGTTCTAGATGCAAAATACAAGGTGTTTTCGGTTTTAATTTTTCCATCCCAAACCAACTTGATTTCATTTTTTGCAATCGCATCTTCACATAAAAAATCAGGAACCAAAGCCAATCCTGTTCCATTACTTAAACATCTAATAATCGAACTTATATTTGGTAATATATAATTAGGCTTAAAAACGGGTCGTTTGCCAAAATTCTCAAACCAAAAGCGTCTAAAATGTTCCATTTCATTAGAAGCGCTGTACCAAGTATTTAGCTGAAATTCATTTTCCAAGGCTTTCCAATTGCTATCATTCAACTGCTTATCTATTTGTGTGGTATCTGTTTTAATTCCTGCAATTAAAATGATTCTTTCTTTCGAAAAAGCAGTGTAATCAACCAACGATTTTTTGTCAATTTGCTTTCTAGGTGTAATCACTAAATCTAAAATACCGTTATTTAAATCTTTAATTAAATCGGTGTGAACTCCAAATTTGGCTACTAAATCAAAATTTAGCTTAGAGATTTCAGGCTCAATAATTAGTTGAAACATTTCAGAACACATCCCTATATGTAAAGATGGATTCTTCTCTTGAGTCGTTTTTTTAAAATGCTGTTCTGCTATTTCTAATTTATTAATCGATTCAATAATATATTCATATAAAAACTTTCCGTCTTCGGTTGGAATCATTTTTCTAGAAGTGCGTTCAAATAATTTTTTACCAACATAAGCCTCTAAAGCATTTAAATGCACGCTTACTCCTGGTTGTGATGCGTATAAAGCAATAGAGGCTTTGGTTAAGGTTCCATTTTCATAAATTTCTTTAAATGTTCTATACCATTCTAAATTCACCATGTTATTAATATTTTAATACAAAGGTATGATTTGTATTATTTTTATAATGTAAATAAGCGTCTTATTTTTGCTAAAAATTAATAAGAAATAAATGAAAAACATTTTTATAATAAATGGAAGCCATCCTTTTGCGCATTCTGGAGGAAAGTTTAACGAAACACTTTTTAATACTACAAGTAAATATTTTGAATCTTTAAATGGGTTTGCGGTTAAATCTACACAAGTAGGCGATGTATATGACCCGAAAGAAGAAGTAGAAAAATTTAAATGGGCAGATATTGTTATTTACCATACGCCAATTTGGTGGTTTCAATTGCCTTTTGGTTTTAAAAATTATATAGATGTTGTATTTACAGAAGGTCATCAAAATGGTATTTATAGTAGCGATGGAAGAAGCAGAAAAAATCCTGAAATAAATTACGGAACAGGTGGATTGATGCAAGGAAAAAAATACATTTTAACAACAAGTTGGAATGCACCCAAAACAGCATTTACTTTAGAAAACGAATTTTTTGAACAAAAAAATGTAGATGAAGGAGTTATGTTTGGGTTTCACAAAATGAATACTTTTACTGGTATGGAATTATTAGCAACCCATCATTTTCATGATATGGAAAAAAATGCTGATGTGCCTTTAGAGTTAAAAGAATACAATGATTTTTTGGATGGAGTGATTGATAATACTAAATAAAAGATATTCAGTAGTTAAACGGATTAAATAAATTTAAGTGTTTTTTTGAAAGGCTCGTTTTAGGGTTTGTGTATGGCTTATTAGGTTGGTAAGAACTAAATAAGTAAAAGAAAGGAAAGAAAAGTAAAAACAGTTTGTTCTTTAGTAGAGATACTTAGTGTAACTCTTTTTTCACTATTTTTGATTTGTACTATATATTTATGAGGCAAAAAAAATAATGAAAAAAAGCATAATAATAAATCTGTTAATTTCATTTTTTATAGAAATTGCTATAGGACAAACTACTAACATCGGAGAGGTATATGTAAGTTTAAATACAGATGTAAGTTTTGTTGATGACTTTAATAATACAACTACTGGTGAATTTTGGAACAATGGAAGTGTTTATTCGTATCGTAATTGGAATAATGACGGCATAGTTGATTTTTCGATTTTTAATCTAGACAGCGGTTTAACAAGTTTTGTTGGAAATGAGAGTCAAATTATTTCTGGAACTAATTTCAATTACTTATATAATACTCTATTTGATAACTCATTAGGAGAAATGTCATTTAATTTACTTGGAGATATAAGTGTTTCTAATGAATCTGATTTCACATTTGGTATTGTGGATAACAAATTATCAAGCGGAATGTTTGTTTTTGAACAAAATGCATATCACATCAGTGTTAGTAATGATAGTCATATAAATGGGGATGTTATTAAGGTAGGTGATAATTCTTTTGATTATCCTATTGGTGATAGTAATTATTATAGAAGCGCCAGTATTTCTGCTCCTTCTTTAAATAATGATATTTTTATAGGAGAATATTTTTATGAAAATACTAATAATGAATATACTGTTAATAATTTAGGTACAAACTTGACTCTTGTAGATAATGCTGAATATTGGGTTATAGAACGTTTTACAGGAACAAGTCAAGTATTAGTGACTCTTTCCTGGAGCAATGAAACAACTCCCAGTGAAATTTTAGTTGAACCATTAGAGGCGATTCATATTGCTCGTTGGGATAGTACTTTACAATTATGGATCGATCAAGGAGGTGTTCAAGATATAATTAATCAATCTGTAAGTGCATTGGTGGAAAATTATGGGGTGTTTACTTTAGCGAGGGTAAAAGACAATGTTGAAATAGATTTCCCTTTATTTTTTACTCCTAATTACGATGGACACAATGATACTTGGAATGTTAATCAATCTGAGAATATAGAAGTTATTTCAATTCATATTTTTGATAGATATGGTAAATTACTAAAACAAATAAGTCCTAATGGTATAGGTTGGGATGGCACTTATAATGGAAAACGATTAACAGCAACAGATTATTGGTTTATGGCTAGTTATAAAGATTTAAATGATAACACCATAAAACAGTTTCGATCTCATTTTTCTCTTAAATATTAAAGATTTTAGTTGATAAGCGTCTCCCTCTATTAATACTGGAATACTGTTACCCTGAAAGTTGCAGGTGGAGCGTCTGAGTCTGAAGGATTATAGCTGCTGTTTCTTTGTTTGATAGTTATAACATTTGGAGAACTTACCCAAGCTATATAGTAAGCAAATGTAATCATAGCAGCTGGAGGAACACCCAAACAAAGTACATCTCCAATATTAGCTCCAGCTAATGTTATAGTTAATTCAGGTTGATTAATAACTCTACGATCAGGAAAATCTAAGACAGCGGTTGTACTTAAAGATCTTCTTATTGCTGTTCCTCCATTACCAATAATCACATTACCATTTACTTCTAATGTAGCAGATGGTGTGTTAGTTCCTATACCTACATCACCTAATGTGTAAATATCTTCAGTATTGTCTGTAGCAGGACCATTATCATCAACTCCGTTCCAAGGTTCTATGGCTAAGCCTGTTGAGGCTAAAATGGTAGTGTTGATTCCTGTTGCGTCTGTAAATGTGTAAGAGCCGTCCCCATTATTGGTTAATGATCCAGAAGTTAAAGTCGTTTGTGTATTATCTTCAGACGTATAGGTAAACGTGCCATCATTATTATCAACTAAAGTAGTTGTTGTTTCCGTTGCTCCTCCAATAGTAATTGATATTCCAAAATCATCAGTAATAGTATACGTTCCATCAGAATTATCTATAACAGACGTTAGCTTAGCATCAAATGTTGTTACTGTATTTGCTGCATTTGTATAAGTAAATGTGCCATTATTATTATCTATTAAATCTCCATCCGCATCAAAAGTAGTTTGTGTATTGTTTTCTGAAGTATATGTGAAAGTACCATCATTATTATCAACTAAAGTAGTTACAACTCCATTTGAATCATCCGAATTAATTAGTCTTAACCATTTTGAACCATTCCAATAATGATAACCTTCTATTAAATCACCAGAAGCTTTTGTATTATAAACTAATAGGCTAATGGGGTTGCTTAATAAATCTGAGCTAATGGTAGTGGTATCAGTAGAATTTTGAAGTGTTACTCTGGGAATAAGTATTCCTTTATCATTAGAAACAACATCTAATTGTGCAGATTCATCAGGAAATGTTGTACCAACTCCCATCTGCGCGTAACTCATTATAGTTATTAATAAAGCTAATAAAATCAAGTAATATTTTCTCATTTATATGTGTTTTTTAATGCTTTTTAAGTAAATATAATATTTATTAAAAACTGAATGGACAAATTTATAATTTTAGTAAATTTTTTCGAAATGTGAAAATTCACATCTGTTTTTGTCTAATAATTAATTGTTTTACAAATGATTGATATGAAATAATTTTAATGTTAAACGAAGTTAGCTATTTTTTCTGACAATTTTAGATTTGGTAAAATGTATCAAAAAAAACACTAAAGTGCAGGCCTTATATCAACAGCAACTTTCATTTTATTTTTACCTGTGCTATAAATAACGCCTTTAAGAGGTGGAACATCATAATAATCTCGCCCGTAAGACACGACAATATGTTGGTTTTTGGGTATTTGATTGTTTGTAGGATCGAAATCTACCCAACCAAAATTTGGGATATAAACAGAAAACCAAGCATGAGAAGCATCGGTTCCTATTAGTTTTACTTTTCCTGGAGGTGGTAGTGTTTCAATATAACCACTTACATATCTTGCTGGTAAACCTACAGAGCGCACGCAAGCAATAGCAATTTGAGCAAAATCTTGACAAACGCCTTTTTTCTCCTTTATAACATCATGAATAGGTGTGGCTACATTGGTAACTTTGGTATTAAACTCAAATTCGTTGTAAATGCGTTGCATTAACTCGTAAGCTGCTTCAAAAATAGAACGATTTGGTTTAAAAGACACTTCGGCGTAAGCTTTAATTTCTGGTGTTATTTTAGCTATAAGTATAGATTCTAATACAAACTGTTTAATGTCTAATAACTCTGGGTTTATTTGTTTTAAAGCTATTACAGCTTGATTTAAGGTGATTCTTTGTCCGTCGAAATTGTCGTAAATATCTGGTACTAAACTAGAGTCTCTTATAATTTTGCTATGTGCGGTAACTTTTAATTTTTTATGATATTTCTGTATTGAAAAACGAGTAACTGTATTTCCGAAAAAATCTAATTTATCCGAAATTTCAGTGGGTTTAGGGCTTATTTCTAGATTATATTCCACTAAAGTTTGACCTAACATATGCTTAGGCTTTAACGTGGCAATGTTATGACAAAAAGTAACCCCACTTTGGTAATTATAACTTGTTGTATGTGATAATTGATAGATCATTTTTTAAGCCAGTGGGAAATTTTGATTTACCAACTGTTTTTGTTGGTAAGAGTGATTAAAATAAGTATCTGAAATTGCTAAAGATGTTTTGTGAAGTAGCTTACTTAAACTAGCCAATGCTTCATCAAGATTTTCTCTTAAAGTGCCATCATCATTTACTTGTAACAACGAAGTAATGGATAAACTTTCTATTTTATTATTTGCCTCAGCAATATATTTTTGACATGTTGAAAAATTAAGTGTTGTTTCAGAATGTGGTAACCTGTTTATATCCTTTTGAATACGTTTTATTTGATAGGATAGAGATTTTCCATATTCCTTATCTAATAATATTAGATTAATAACATTATCTAAACTTAAATGCGAGCGGTAGCTATATCTGTAAATATTTAAACTTTCATGGCTTGTTAGTAATGATTCTAAAATATCATATTGAAGATTTTCTTCGTAGTTAAAAACGATAAGCGATCTGCATTTAGCAACAGTCATGGTAGCTTGTTCTGTTTGTAAACCAATAAAATATAAAAGTAAGCCTTGATTAACTAAAATACTTTCTTCTATAAGTCCCATAAAAGCAATTAACCGCGTAATAATACGATCTAATAGTTTTATTAGTTCTGCAATAGAATAATCATCATCTTCTTTAAATTTACGCCATAATTTTTTAATGCCATCAAAAACACGCCACATGTCTTTAGACCATAAACTTCGTAAGGAGTAATAAGAATTGTTGAAGCTACTCATAGTTTGCGCAAAACTTCCAGATCGCTTCTCATCCATCATTAAAGAAATAATTTCTTTTAATGGGTTCCTTAAAATATCTTCTGAACCTTCTCCAACAAAACCAGGAAATGTGGAGGTTATATTAGTTATAGATTGATATAGGAAGACTAAGCTTTTAGATTCCGATTTTCTATTATTATATTGCCCTTGATTCATTCTATTAAGAACCATTCGTAAATACCTTGCGGTTACTAATGCACGACCTAAATAGCGTCCAGACCAATATAAATTTTCGGCTGTATTACTAGGTAAATCGTTTATATCTGAAATGGAAATTCTACACGTACTATCCCATGAATAATTTTGAATATTCGTTTGAGGATCATCTGTAACAATCCAAAAATCTTTACTTACGCCACCGCGCTGGTTTGAAACAAATAAATTTTCACGTTCTGCAGCAACACGTACTAAACCACCAGGCATAACACTGTAAGTATCATTTCTAGCAATGGCAAAAGTTCTGCACATGACTTTTCTAGGTTCTAAAGCACCTTCTATAAAATCTGGTGCGGTAGAAAATGATATTTTTTCTTGAGCTACAAATTTATAAGGTGTTGCTAGAATTTCTTTTTTTAAAGTTTCTATAGCTTTTGCGTCTAAAAACTCACAGAAAAATATGTTTTCTCTGTTAGATCGGTCAATACGTTTTACAACTAAATCATTTAAATGATTTAGAACATAATCGCACTCTTTTTCTTGTCCGCACCACCATGATGCTATTTGTGGTAAGATTAAATCTTCCTTTAAAAAATAATTACAAATGGCGTTCATAAAAGGAATAAGCCCAGAGTTTTCTAAAACACCGCTACCAATTGGGTTTATAATAGCCACTTTTTGTTCTCTAATAACATCTAATAAACCCGCAACACCTAAATAAGAATCTTCTCTTAGTTCCAACGGATCCATAAAAACATCATCAACTCTCCTTAAAACAACATCAACTTGTTTGAGTTCTTTTAAGGTTTTCATCCAAAGCTTTCCATTTCTAACCACTAAATCGTTACCAGTAACTAAAGGATATCCTAAAAAAGAAGCCATATAAGCATGCTCAAAATAGGTTTCGTTTAAAGGCCCAGGCGTTAATATAACAATGTTAGGATTGTTTTTGTTTTGCGGAGCAGCCTCAATAAGCATCTGGTTAAACTCATAGAAAAACTTAGAGGGTTGCTTAACATTAATATCTTGAAAAACATTTGGTAAAACACGACTTAAAGAGTATCTGTTTTCTAAGGCATAACCCATACCAGAAGGTGCTTGTGTACGGTCGTTTACAACCCACATACGACCATCTGGACCTCTTGCTAAATCTGCCGAATGGATAAGTAAATTTTTAGCCGTTTTATATTGAATTTGGTCGCATTGTCTTAAAAAACCACGATGTGCAAAAATAACTTCTTGCGGTATGATGCCGTTTTTTATAAGCTCTCGCTTTCCATAAATATCTTTTAAAATTAAGTCTAATAATTCTGCCCTTTGGGTGATACCTTTTTTTACAGTTTCCCATTCTTTTTGATGAATAAGAAAGGGTACAATGTTTAAATTCCAAGAGCGTTGCATGCCTTTTGGATCGTTATAAACATTATAAGTCACACCATTTTCGTCCATTAACCAATTAATCTCGTTTTGTTTGGCTAACAAATTATCGGTACCCATTTGAGTTAGATTGCTAAGCAACTTTTCCCAATTGGGATTAATAGACATATTAGATTTTAATACTTCATCATAATTTTTGAAATCGGAAAAATAATTTTGAAATAATGTATTTGAACCTATGGGCATAGAGTATTATTTTTTTCTTAAATCGAGCGTATTTGGAAACTCGAAATTAATTGGCAGCTCTTTATACATAAATTGTTTGGAGCTTGTTTGTTGTTTTATTTGCTCAAATTCTTCTGTGCTAATGGTATCATCTTTATCTGGAACAATATCACCTTGTGTATGACCAAGACTCCAAAAACGATTGATTCTTCTTGATTCAGCCTCAAAACTATTTACAGGATAGGTTTCATACGATCGACCACCAGGATGTGCTACAAAATAAGTGCAACCACCAATGGAGTGTTTGTTCCAAGTATCTACAATATCAAAAACTAAAGGCGCATCAACACCAACTGATGGATGCAAAGAAGAGTAAGGATTCCAAGCTTTATAACGTATGCCTGCAACATATTCTCCTTTTACGCCTGTGCTTTTTAATGGCACTTTAACACCGTTGCAAGTTACAACATATCTTTCATTAATAAAGTTAGACACTTTTATTTGAATGCGTTCTAGCGACGAATCTACATATCTAGCTGTACCACCTCCAGTCATTTCTTCACCCAACACATTCCAAGGCTCAATAGCTGCACGTAATTCTATATGAACATTATTAATAGTTGTCATGCCATGAAGTGGAAATCTAAACTCAAAAAATGGATCAAACCAATCTTCTTTAAAGGCGTAACCCGCTTTATTAAGTTGATTAACAATATCTTTAATATCTTCTCTTACAAAATGTTCAATTAGAAATTTATCATGTAGTTCTGTTCCCCAACGCACTAAATCATGTTCATAAGGTGTTTTCCAAAACCAAGCGACAAGTGTTCTAACCAATAAGTTTTGCATTAAACTCATTTGAGGATGCGGTGGCATATCAAAAGCACGAAGCTCAAGAATACCTAAACGACCTGATGAAGAATCTGGTGAATATAATTTGTCAATACAAAATTCTGCACGGTGTGTATTTCCTGTTAAATCTGTTAATAAGTGGCGAAACAATCTATCGGTTAACCAAAAAGGAACTTCACCATATTTTGGAATTTGACTGAAAGCAATTTCTAACTCGTATAAGTTTTCCATACGCGCTTCGTCAATACGTGGCGCTTGACTAGTGGCACCAATAAAAGCACCCGAAAATAAATATGATAAACCAGGATGATGTTGCCAAAAAGTTAATAAACTTCGTAATAAACTCGGTTTACGTAATAAAGGACTATCTGCAGGCGAAACACCACCAAGCGTTACGTGATTACCACCACCAGTACCTGTGTGTTTACCATCAAGCATGAATTTTTCTGTGCCTAATCGAGATTGTTTTGCGTGTTCGTATAATGTAAGCGTATTATGCGTGAGTTCTTTCCAATTTTTTGCAGGATGTACATTAATTTCAATAACACCAGGATCTGGAGTTATTTTCATAGACTCTAATCTATTATCTTTTGGAGGATCGTAGCCTTCTAAAACAACAGGAATATTAAGTTCTTTTGAAGTTGCTTCGATTGCTGTAATTAAGTCCAAATAAAATTCAGCAGCATCTAAAGGCGGTAAAAACAAATGTAATTTTTCATCTCTAATTTCAGCACATATTGCAGTACGAATAAAATAATCTGTTTTGTTTTTATCTGGACCTTTAAACTTTGTTTGTTTATAACGCCTAGAAACATGGTTATCATAATTTGTAAACGCTTCAGGTTCTGAAAACAAGTCCGGTTCAAATTTTGGAAATTCTTTTTGTTTAGGTTCTTGTATGAGTGAATTAAGAGGTAAGCGTAATCCAATTGGTGAATTTCCAGGAATTAAGAATATGTTTTTTCTTCTAAATTGCCAATCGCAAGTATACCAATCACCTTCCGAATTATTTAAAGGCAACACATAACCAATGGGTTTTGAAGTGCCTTCTTTTAGTATTTCTTTTAATTTATCCTTAACTAATAAATTCCCGTTTTCTTTTGTTGGATCAATATCAATAGGCATTTGTTCTTCTTGCCAAAGAAAATAAAAGCTATCTTCATAAGCAGGATTAATAAGCCAATCTGAAACTCCTAAATATAGCGATAAGGTACTTAAGAATTTTTTATCGGCGTCTTTTGGTAATTTAGGATTATCTGAAAAAAGGGATAATAACTTCTTGTTTTTCCAGATAGCTTTTCCATCTTTTCTCCAACATATTTCAATAGACCAACGTGGAAGTGGCTCACCAGGATACCATTTACCTTGCGCTTGATGCAAAACACCACCTTTACCAAATTCATCATACAATCTAGCAGATAGATTTTTTGCTAATTCACGTTTATGTTCGCCATCGGCATCGGTATTCCATTCAGGCGATTCCATATCATCAATAGAAACAAAAGTAGGTTCGCCACCCATAGTTAGGCGTACATCTCCTTGTTCTAATTCTTCTTCTACTTTAAAACCTAAATCGTAAATAGCTTTCCATTGGTCCTCGGTATACGGTTTGGTAACTCTTGGAGATTCAAAAATTCGTTTTACTGAATTTTCATAAAAGAATTCCGTTTCACAAACATCAGTCATTCCTGTTACTGGAGCAGCACTTTCAAATGATGGTGTACAGGCTAGAGGAATATGCCCTTCGCCAGCTAATAGGCCAGAAGTGGCATCAAAACCAATCCATCCAGCACCTGGGATATAAACTTCTGCCCAAGCATGTAAATCGGTAAAATCTTCTTCTGGACCAGAAGGGCCATCTAATGATTTTTCATCAGATTTTAATTGTACTAAATAACCAGAAACAAAACGTGCACCAAAACCTAAATGACGAAGTACTTGCACAAATAACCAAGCATAATCTCTACAAGATCCATTTTTTTGTCCTAGAGTTTCTTCGCAGGTTTGCACACCCGGATCCATTCTAATATTATACTTTAAGAACTCGTATATTTTTTTATTTATATCTATTAAAAAATAGATGGTTTTTCTTGGAGTTAAATCAATTGTTTTAAGAAACTCTTTTAATAACGGACCATCATCAGTAACTTCTAAATAGGGAAGAAGCTCTTTTTGTGTGGTTTCTAAATATGTAAAAGGAAACTCTTCGGCATATTCTTCAACAAAAAAATCGAAAGGATTTATGGTTTTTAAATCGGCTATAATTTCAATATCTACAGAAAGTTCTTTTGTTTTATCTGGAAAGGTTAAACGTGCCAAATAATTCCCGAAAGGATCTTGTTGCCAATTGAAAAAATGATTTTCAGGTTTTATTTTTATTGAATAAGCTTCTATGGGTGTTCTGCTGTGTGGTGCAGGGCGTAATCTAAAAATATGTGGCGATAATGAAACTGAACGATCGTACTTGTATAATGTTTTATGAGAAATTACAATTTTTAACGCCATAAATGTTTTGGGTTTTAAGGACTGTTTATTTGAAAATATGTTAAACTAAAAATACACTATTTTTTTAGCTTAAAGTCATGTAAATTTCAAAAGTGACTATTATTAATAAGATTGTAAATATTAACCATTTAAAATGATGATATGATGAGTTTAAGGTTCAATTATTTTAGTATCATTAAAAAAATAATACTAAACAAGTTTG
This sequence comes from Flaviramulus basaltis, assembly GCF_900114265.1. Classification (GTDB taxonomy): domain Bacteria; phylum Bacteroidota; class Bacteroidia; order Flavobacteriales; family Flavobacteriaceae; genus Flaviramulus; species Flaviramulus basaltis. Next base: position 368,357 of record NZ_FPKV01000002.1, on the reverse strand, counting down.
TTTTGGATTAAATATTATAGGTTATAGATTCTGTTTTCTTGCTCGTTAACCCTAATAAACGTAGTACGTTTTGTAAGCTCTTTTAGTCTAGATGCTCCAACATAAGTGCAGGTGCTTCTTAAACCGCCTAAAATATCTTGTAAAGTGTTTTCAACAGAACCTTTGTACGGAACTTCAACAGTTTTACCTTCACTAGCTCTATATTCTGCTACTCCACCAACATGTTTTTCCATAGCGGTAGATGAGCTCATGCCGTAAAATTTTCTAAAAGGCTTCCCTTGTTTTTCAATCATTTCACCACCACTTTCATCATGTCCAGCTAGCATGCCACCAAGCATAACAAAATCGGCTCCAGCACCAAAGGCTTTTGCTATATCGCCAGGTATTGTGCAACCTCCGTCACTAATTATTTGTCCGCCTAAACCATGTGCAGCATCTGCACATTCAATAATAGCAGACAGTTGCGGATAGCCAACACCTGTTTTTACTCGTGTTGTACAAACAGAACCCGGACCAATACCAACTTTAACAATATCTGCTCCAGAAAGCAATAATTCTTCAACCATTTCGCCTGTAACGACATTACCAGCAATAATGACTTTATTTGGATATAATTCTCTTGTGCGTTTTACAAAATCTGCAAAATATTCCGAGTACCCATTCGCAACGTCAATACAAATAAATTTTATGTAAGGATTAAACTTAAAAATGTTTGAAAGCTTTTCATAATCTTGTTTTCCTATACCTGTACTTACTGCAATATTTGAAGCTGTTTCTTCAGATATGGTAGACGAAAATATATTCCAATCATTTATTGAATAATGTTTGTGTATGGCAGTGAATAATTTTTTTTCAGATAATGCTTTTGCCATTTCAAAAGTGCCTACAGTATCCATATTTGCTGCCATTATTGGTATGCCAGACCAACTATAAGGACTATGTAGAAATTTAAATTCTCGTTCTAAATTTACTTCCGATCTGCTTTTTAAAGTGGAGCGTTTTGGACGAATCATGACGTCTTTAAAGCCCAGTTTTATATCATTTTCTATTCGCATGTATAATTGATTATAGGTGGGCTAAAAATACAATTTTTTCAACTTTAAAATTATAAAAAATTAGATGAATTGTAAAGTTTAATTGCCAATAATACTTTTGCGAGTTAATATATTTATAGATATGTTTGTTAAAACGTACTTATAAATGAGTTTTTTTCCTAAGTCTTTTAAATCCATTAAAATAAAAAATAAACTATCGTTTTTTATTTTGTTTTCAATAGTTACTATTCTTTTTGTAGGATACTTATTTCTTGAAAAGAAGATTTATATAGAAAGTGTTGCAGTATTTCTATTTGTTCTTTCTATTGTTCAAGTTCTTGCTCTACAGTATTTCTTTAAAAATCAGTTAAAAAATGATGTTATTAAGGATAATCTTAAACTAAGAATAGATGAGTTTAAAGAAGATTTAGAGATTTTTGATAACGAATCAGACCATACATATTTATCAAATATGAGCTATGAAGTCCGAACGCCTTTAAACACCGTTTTAGGTATGTTGGATATGCTAAAACAAACAGATTTAAACAGTGATCAAAGTTTGAAATTAGAAATTGCAGAATACTCTTCAAAACATCTGCTGCAATTATTTAATATGGTGATAAATAATGCTGAAATAGGAGCTAAGGAGTTCAAACTAAACTTATCGACTGTAGATTTAAAATTGGACTTAACAAAACTTTTTAAAGTTTTTGAATATCAAGCTTGGGAAAGAGATTTGGACTTTGAGTATGAATTTTTATCAGAAGAAAAGAAAGACAGGTTTTTGGTTTTGACAGATTCAGAAAGAATACAACTCATATTAATAAATTTAGTTAATAACGCTATTAAGTTTACCGAGTCAGGGAAAATATCAATTATTGTAGATCAAACCATAGAAATTGATGATCATCAAATAATAACTTTTTACATAAAAGATACTGGTTTGGGTATGACACCAGAAGAAATCATACACTTTTTTGATAATTCTGTGAAAGCCACCTCTAATAAATTTAGTTTAAACGAGCATAGAGGTTGGGGTGTTGGCTTGTCTATTTCATATCAGTTAGTTAAACTCATGGGAGGTGAGCTAAAACTAGAAAGTAAAGAAAGCGAAGGGTCTACTTTTTATTTTAGTTTGCAGTTGAAGAAAACATTGAATATTAAAACTCAAGAAGAGGTTTTTAGTCCTGTTTTATTTGAGAAGTTTAATGTTTTGGTAGCTGAAGATAATAGAACAAATCAAAAAGTAATTAAATTCTTATTAGAACGTGAAGGCGCTCAATGTACATTCGCAAAAAATGGGCTGGAAGCATTACAACTTTATAAGATATTAGATTTTGATATGATTTTTATGGATATATACATGCCTGATATGGATGGCTATGAAGCAACTAAATTCATTAAAGAAACAGATAAGTATGCTCTTAAAACAACACCTATAATTGCAGTTTCTGCTAGCGCTTTTGATGAAGATATTGAAAAAGCAAAACTATCTGGAATTGATGATTTTTTAGCAAAACCTATAGAGGTTAAAAAACTAAAAGAACTACTTATTAAATACTCAAAAAAGTCTTCTGTTTAATATTTATTTAACAGCAATCATGCTAATTTCAACATTAACATTTTTTGGTAGTCTTGCTACTTGTACAGTTTCGCGTGCTGGAGCATTTGCCTCATCAAAATAGCTTCCATACACTTCATTAATTAATGCGAAATCATCCATATTACTAATAAAAATAGAGGATTTCACAACATTGCTAAAAGTCATACTCGCAGCATCTAAAACAGCTTTAAGATTTTCCATAACTTGTTTAGTCTCTGTTTTTATATCATCTAAAACCAGTTCATTTGTTTTAGGGTTGAATGCAATTTGACCAGAAGTATAAAGTGTATTTCCAGATAAAACAGCTTGGTTATAAGGACCAATTGGAGCTGGTGCATTTGGAGTTGTTATAATTTTTTTCATTTTATTAATGTTTAAATGTAAGATTGAAATTTTACAATCGAATATCTGGTTGTCTTCTTTTTTCGTATTTAAGATCTTTTAAAATACTAGATTTTATACCTATGAAGAAATTCCAAGACGTTCTTGTACTAAAAGGAATCCAACTAAAATTCATTCTCCAACTTAATAAATCACGTTCAAAACGTAATTGTGTATAGGTGAATCCTGCGTTTTTTAAATCGTAACCAGATGAAGCACCAATAGACCATTTTTCTGATAATTCAAGATCACCAGAAAACATAAGTGAGTGAGAAGAAATTTCATTTTGTCGCCTTGAATTCGAATAATTAACAGCATAGGCTATTCTTAGGTTCCACGGAATTTTGTAATTATAAAACTCGCTAGGTACATCATCCTCATCTTTTTTATCACTTTTTATTTGCTGATCTGCAAAATCTTCAGATATACCAAATAAGTCATCATCACGACCACCACTTCTAACGTTTTCATCAATACCTTTTTGTTTGCCTTTATCATTAGCACCATCACCTTTTTTACTAGAAAGTGACCAACTAGCTGTAAGGTTTGCACTTGTAAGCCTGAAAAGACTACCACCATTATCAATATTGAATTTGTCAATTCTATTATTGTTATTGTCTAAGGCATAAGGATCTAGAGTTGCACCAAAGTTAACACTCATTTTGTTTTTAAAAAGTTGCGTACCACCACTCATTCTTACAGGGCTCCATTGTAAAGAATCACCAGCAAAATTATATGAAGTAGAGAAGTTTAAGTTGTTTAATAAAATGATTTTTTTAGGCTCTGTAGCGGTACTGTCTTTATCTCTAACTTTTGCTTCAAGATTATTAGAAACGGAAATACCCATGGAACTTGAGAAATTCTTGTTCGGACTCCCAAAAATACCTTGTTCAAAACGAGAATAATCTACTTCGCTAGTTGTTAGCCCATCTGCACTAATAACCTCATAAGAATCATAATATTTATCAAAAGCTGGATTAATATTATAACTAATTGAAGGCCTCATAACATGCCTAATCTTTTGTATTTTAGGATCTTTTCCTTCTTTTTCAAAGTCAAACATACCGTAAATGGTAGTTCCAATACTTGTACTAAAGTTATAAGTTCTAAACGTATCAAACCCATTTACTGTTGTTGTTACAGCTTTTCTATCAACGGGATCAAAAGTTTTATCTATAGTTTTAAAAGTCCAAACTTCATTATAATTAGTACTCGCACTCATACTAAAATATTTAAATACTTTAAAGTTAGTACTTAACGGAATAGTGTGTTGAAAACCAGCTTTAGCATCATCAAACATTTCTTTTTTGAAGAATAAAGAATCGGTTGTTTGAATTCTATTTTCGGCACGTAAATTATATTGCAAATTAATGTTTTGAATAATCCCTTTTTTAGAACCTTCTTTTGATGCTAAAGGGTATATTCTGCCAACACTCCCTTGAAATGTAGGAAGCGTCATGTTTATGGTTTCCGTATTCGTATTTTGAGAATGTGTAGCAGTTAAACTTACATTAACTTGGGGTTCACCTTCAAATGACTTAGAATAAGAAACTGAAGATGATAAGGTGTTATTTAAAAAGGCACCAGAATTTACTTGATTTACAGAACTACGATAATAAGTGCTACTTCCTAAGTTTACCGAAGCAGAAAAACGAGAACTTGGATTTGCTTTTGAATCTTGACTATGCGACCAGCGTAAATTATATATAGTATTTCTCGCATAATCTGGGAAACCACGTTCGCTAGTAATTAGATTTTCGTATCTAAAACCTACATTACCTCTAAAGCGATAACGTTTTGCATAAGTACTTTCTAATCGGGTTCCATAACTACCATTGGTGTAATAATCACCTAAAACGGCTAAATCAACATAATCGCTTATAGCAAAATAATAACCACCGTTTTGTAAAAAGAAGCCACGGTCGTTTTGTTCACCAAAACTTGGTATAATGACTCCAGAAGTTTGTTTTTCACTTTGTGGAAAAAAGCCAAAAGGTAATCCTAATGGAGTTGGCACATCATATATAAATAGATTAGCTAAGCCAGTTACAATTTTTTTGCCTGGTACAATTTTAGCTTTTCTAAGTTTTATGTAATATTCTGGGTCTTCTAGATTTTCTGAAGTGGTATATTTTGCATTCTTTAAAAAGTAAACCGAATCGTTTTCTTTTTTAGTTATTGATGCTATAACAGTACCTTCTCCTTGTTCTGTTTTAGAATTATAAATAAGTGCTTTTTTGCTTTCAGTATTAAAAACAATAGAATCTGGTTCAACTACATTACTTCCTTGAGTAAAAACAGGTTTTTGCGTGTAACCTTCAATGGAGTCTGTAATCCCTTTAGCGTAAACCGTATTTTTTGTATAATCAATGGTTATGTTACCAGCCTTTATATTCATATCGCCGTAATCTATAGTGGCTTCATTGTATAAATATAGCTTTTGGTTTTTTTGACTGAATCTTGTATAATCTTTGGCGTGGTATTTAACAATATGTTCTAAAAGATCTTTCTTTGGCTTTACAGAATCTGTTAAAGTTGAATCTTGACTCTTTTCTGATATTTCGGGAATAGAAAGACTATCAGAGCTAATCACTAAGCTGTCTTTTACACTTGGAGCAATCGTTTTTCCTTTTTTAGGAATATCTTGCGCGAAGCTTAACGTGTTAATAAACACTGTAAAACTTAATGCAAAAAGTATTTTAAAGTTGTTTGTACGCAACGCTTTTAAATGTATTTTTGTAAAAGTATGGCTCGGTTTTTGAAAAGCCAAAATTACATATATTTTTTTGGGATTGATTTAATATTTAATTAAAAATTTTAAATTAAAACTCTAGTCAATTTCAAAGGGTAATAAACTAAGTTTTTTAATCGTTAAACCCTTATCAAACACGTATGTTTAAAAAATTTTCATTAAAATGATGTATCTGGATATTATATGAGATTGATTAAAAAAAACAATATTTACGAAATGAAAACGAAAGGACTATTACTTTTCGTATGTGCAATACTAGTATTAATATTTTCTTCATTTATAAACAAAAGCGAAATTAAGCATTCAAAAGAGTTTGTTGTTGTTTTAGATGCTGGGCATGGCGGTAAAGATCCTGGGAATTTAGGAAATGGGTACAGAGAAAAAGATATTGCTCTTAAAGTAGTTTTAGCAATAGGGAAGGAATTAGAAAAGAACCCAAACATTAAGGTTCTTTACACACGTAAAAGTGATGTTTTTGTAGATTTATTTGTAAGAGGGAAAATTGCAAACAAAGCAAATGCAGACTTATTTGTCTCTGTTCATTGTGATTCGCATACAAGTCAAGCCTATGGAGCGGGAACATTTGTTTTAGGAACACATAGAAACCAAACAAATTTTGAGGTTGCTAAAAAAGAAAATTCCGTAATTTTCCTTGAGGATGATTATGAAAAAAATTATGCCGGTTTCGATCCTAATTCACCAGAATCTGTAATGAGTATTCTTGTGAGTTTAGAGGAGTATCTAGACCAGAGCATACAATTAGCAAGCTTAATTCAAAATAATTTTTCTAATAAATTAAATCGAAAAAATCGAAAAGTTAAGCAGGCAGGTTTTATAGTATTACATCAAACAGTAATGCCAAGTGTTTTAATAGAGTTAGGATTTTTAACTAATAAAAATGAAGGCGCTTATTTGAATTCTAAAAATGGACAAAATGAAATGTCTACTGCCATTGTTAATGCTATTCTTGAATATAAAAAGCGTTTAGATGAAAATATAGGGAATGATTACAGTGTTGATGATGATATTGAGGAAATAAATGAATTTGAAGATGATACAACTCAAAGTATAAGTGATGTTGTGTTTAAAATTCAAATAGCAGCCAGTTCAAAAGCACTTGAAACAAAACCTTATAATTTTAAAGGATTAGAAACTATTTCTAGATTAAAAGAAGGTAATCTTTATAAATATTTTTATGGTAATACAACTAATTATCAAGAAACTAAAACACTAGAAGACGAAGCTAGAAAAAAAGGTTATACCTCCTGTTTTATAGTCGCTTATAAAGATGGAAAAAAAATAGCATTAATTGATGCCATAAAATCAACTGCTAATTAGACCAGTTCTTTTTAAATTTATATTAAATTTGTTTTTCAAACACATTTATTTTGAAGATATCAAAAGAAGTTAAAACAGGCATACTGGTATTATTAGGAATCATCCTTTTTATTTTTGGTTTTAGTTATTTAAAAGGTAAAAACCTTTTAGAATCCACCAATATTTATTACACAGAGTTTAATTATAATGCGTTAAGTAAATCATCTCTAGTTACTGTTAAAGGTAATTCGGTAGGTAAGATTACAGACATTATATACGACTATAAAACAGGAAAGACTAGAGTTGCTTTTTTTGTAAACGAACAACTAAAGTTTTCAAAAAATAGTATTGTTAGAATGTACGAAACCGGCTTAATGGGCGGTAATGGTTTGGCTATTATTGTAAGTGATGAAGGTGAAATGGCTAAACCTGGTGATATTCTACAATCTGAGGTTGAAGTAGGTCTTGTAACAAGTCTATCAAAAAATTTCTCTGGATTAAGTACCGATTTAAATTCAACATTAAAATCAACAGATACATTAATGTCTAGTTTAAATAAATTGGTAACAGACGAATCTTCAAAAGGACTTAAAGCCACAATTAAAGAACTAAACGAAACACTTAAGTCATTTAAAAATACTTCAAATTCTGTTAATGGTTTAATTGCTCAAAATGATGATAAAATTGCTGAAATTCTTGAAAAATTTAAAACTACTAGTAATGATTTAGCATTAATGACAGATGAATTAAAAGATGCTAACATTGGCAATACTGTTGAAACTTTAAAAACAACATTAACAAATTTAAACGGTTTGTTAGAGAAAGTTAATAATGGTGAGGGCTCAATAGGAAAGTTGCTTAAAGATGAAGGTTTGTACAATAATTTAGAAGGTGCAACTTTACAGTTAGAGCAATTACTAGAGGATATGAAGCTAAATCCAAAACGTTACGTGCATTTTTCTTTGTTTGGTAAAAAAGCAAAGCAGTATGATGCAGAAGGTAACGAAATTAAAAACTAAGCTAAACTAAAATATAGTATGAATTACATCGCGAATATAATCTTCATTGTTATACTAACTTTTGGTATTGGTTTTTTTGTAAAAAATGTAAAAAAACTATTCCGTAATATAAAGTTAGGACAAGATGTAGATGTTAGTGATAATAAATCACAGCGTTTAAAAAACATGGCTTTGATAGCCTTAGGACAAAGTAAAATGGTACGCCGCCCTATTGCTGGATTTTTACATGTTATCGTTTATGTTGGTTTTATAATTATAAATATTGAAGTTTTAGAAATTATAATAGATGGTGTTTTTGGTACACATAGAATTGGCTTAACAGTTTTACCTATTTCCTTATATAGTTTTTTAATTGGAAGTTTCGAAGTTTTGGCTGCTTTAGTGTTTATATCGGTAATTCTATTTTGGATTCGTAGAAACATTATGAAATTAAAACGTTTTTGGAAAAGCGAAATGACAAGTTGGCCAAAAAACGATGCTAATTATATTTTGTACTTCGAAATGGTTTTAATGACACTGTTTTTGGTAATGAATGCAACAGATATTCATTTTCAAGACATGAATTCGGGTAATATAGTCAGTCAATATATAGCGCCATTATTTTCTGGTTTATCAGAAAACGCAATACATATTATAGAAAGAGGAGCTTGGTGGGCACATATAGTTGGTATTTTAATATTCTTAAACTATTTGTACTACTCAAAACATCTTCACATATTATTAGCGTTTCCAAACACGTATTATGGTAAATTAACTCCAAAAGGGCAGTTTAATAATGTTGAAGCTGTTACTAAAGAAGTAAAAATGATGATGGATCCAAACATCGATCCATTTGCTGCACCAGCAGAAGGAACCGAAGGCGAAATGCCAGCAAAGTTTGGAGCTAGCGATGTTCAAGATTTAAGTTGGGTTAGTTTACTAAACGCCTATACTTGTACTGAGTGTGGACGTTGCACTAGCGAATGTCCTGCAAATCAAACTGGCAAAAAGCTATCGCCTAGAAAAATAATGATGGATACTAGAGATCGTCTAGAAGAAGTTGGTAAAAATATAGATGCTAATAAAGGTGAGTTTAAAGAAGATGGAAAACAACTTCTAGATAATTATATAACTCGGGAAGAATTATGGGCATGTACCTCATGTAATGCATGCGTTGAAGCTTGTCCAGTAAGTATCGATCCGTTATCAATCATTATGGAAATGCGTCGTTATTTAGTTATGGAGCAGTCTGCTGCACCAGTAGAATTAAATAACATGATGACCAATATTGAAAATAATGGTGCGCCATGGCCTTACAACCAAATGGATAGATTAAACTGGAAAAACGAATAGTTTATAATGTGTTTAAATTTTATAAATCAAAAAATCAAGATAGAAAATGAGCGAAACAATTAAAGTGCCAACAATGGCAGAATATATGGCTCAAGGCAAGCAACCCGAGGTGTTATTTTGGGTTGGATGTGCTGGAAGTTTTGATGATAGAGCAAAAAAAATCACAAAAGCATTTGTGAAACTTTTAAATAGAGCTAACGTAGAATTTGCTGTTCTTGGTACAGAAGAAAGTTGTACAGGTGATCCGGCAAAACGATCTGGAAATGAATTTTTATTTCAAATGCAGGCAGTAACTAATATAGAAGTTCTTAATGCTTACGAAGTTAAAAAGATTGTAACTGCTTGTCCGCATTGTTTTAATACCATTAAAAATGAATACCCAGAACTTGGTGGTAATTATGAAGTCATGCATCATACACAGTTTTTAAAAACGTTGCTAGATGAAGGTCGATTAACCATTGAAGGAGGTAAATTTAAAGGTAAGCGTATTACGTTTCACGATCCGTGTTATTTAGGAAGAGCTAATAATGTTTATGAGGCACCACGAGAACTCATTCAGAAATTAGAAGCTGAATTAGTTGAAATGAAAAACTGCAGACGTAATGGGCTTTGTTGTGGAGCAGGAGGTGCACAAATGTTTAAAGAGCCTGAAAAAGGTGATAAAGATGTTAACGTAGAGCGAACAGAACAAGCTTTAGATGTTAAACCAGAAATAATTGCTGCAGGTTGCCCGTTTTGTAATACGATGATGACTGATGGTGTAAAAGCCAAAGAAAAAGAAAGCGATGTTGCTGTTATGGATATTGCCGAATTAATAGCCAATGCTCAAGATTTATAATATAGTGATGTTTACTGCATAAAAAATCATAAATATTGTTTCATGCTAACCAATAAATAAAAAGACCTATGAGAAAAATTGTTTTATTTTTTCTATTCATAAGTGCTCATGCATTTTCCCAAGATGTTAAAGAAATAATAGCAAAAGAAACTTGTGAATGTACTTCAAAATTAGATTTAGATGCCTTAAATAGTTCAGATTTGGAATTAAAATTTGGTTTATGTATGCTTGAAAGTTATAATAAACACATTGGTGAGTTTCCAGAAAACCAAAGGTTAGATTTTCAAGACAATGCCCAAATGGAGAAATTTGGTGAAGAAATTGCGTTGAAAATGCTTGAATTTTGCACTGAAATTATTTCAAAGTTAGGTGAAAACCATGATGATTCAGACGAGGTGGAAAAAAATGATAGCTCAGTAAAAGGTATTTATAATGGATTTTTAATAGATGCTTTTTATACTATTTTTATTAAAGATTCTAATGATAAAACATTTGAATTGGTAGTTTTAGATTACTTTAAAAATGTCAATTTAATTACAAATAAATTAATAGAAAATTCTCAAGAAATAGAGGTTTATTATTATGAAGCAGATTTATTTTATCCTAAATCAAACAAATTTATTTCTACAAAAATTATAACAGATATTATTAAAAAATAATGATAGTACCTTTTAATACATTACCAGAAGAATCACGAGTTTGGATATATCAAGCAAATCGTTCATTTACAGAACAAGAACTTGAAGAAATCCAAGCTAAACTTGACACCTTTATAGAAAATTGGACAGCTCATGGTAGTGATTTGCAATCAGGTTACATTATAAAATATAAACGATTTATTGTTATTGCATTAAATCAAAAAATGAATACAGCTACAGGTTGTTCTATCGATGCTTCTGTGCATTTTATTCAGCAATTAGAAAAAGAATACAATGTTGATTTAATGGATAAAATGAACGTGTCTTATAAACAAGGCGAGTATGTCGCTTACAAAACACTTACCGATTTTAGAAAAATGGCAAAAGATAAAGCCGTCTCCAAAAACACCATAGTATTTAATAATTTAGTTAATAATATTGCAGAATTTAACGAAAATTGGGAAGTACCTGCAAGCGAGAGCTGGCATAATAGGTTTGTTAAATAGACTGTTTATAATTTTGGTGTTATAGAACTAAAAAAAATCATATTTTAAATAGAATATTCAATTTTACCGCTTTTCAAGGCGTAAGTATAAAATTATGGCTAACGATATTTTCTTATTAAATATTTCAGGACAAGATAAACCAGGATTAACTTCAGGATTAACAAGTGTTTTAGCAGAATATGATGCTAAAGTACTAGATATAGGACAAGCAAACATTCATGATACATTATCATTAGGAATGTTGTTTGAAATTCAGTCAGGAGAAAAATCATCAGCTGTACAAAAAGATTTACTTTTTAAGGCTTACGAGTTAGGAATTACTGCAAAATTTACACCAATTACACTTGAAGATTATGAACATTGGGTAAGCTTGCAAGGTAAAGATAGATACATTGTAACCATTTTAGGTGATAAGCTTTCTGCTTATCAAATATCTGAAGTTACTAAAGTAATTTCAGAAAAAAATTTAAATATTGATGCTATTAAAAGACTAACAGGACGTTTGTCTCTTGTAAAAGAAGATGAATATCCTAGAGCATCAATAGAATTATCAATTAGAGGTAAACTTGATGATAAAGTAGATCTTACTGAAAAATTCATGAAAATTTCTCACGATTTAAATGTTGATATAGCATTTCAAGAAGACAATATTTATAGAAGAAACAGACGCTTGGTTTGTTTTGATATGGATTCTACTTTAATTCAAGCAGAAGTTATTGATGAATTAGCAGAATTAGCAGGAGTTGGAGCAGAAGTAAAAGCTATTACAGAAGCAGCCATGCAAGGTGAAATAGACTTTAATGAAAGTTTTAAAAGACGCATGAAACTTTTAAAAGGTTTAAGTGAAGACGTCCTTCATGACGTTGCTATTAACTTACCAATAACAAAAGGCGCAAGAAGACTTATTGATACTTTAAAAAGTTACGGATTTAAAACGGCTATTTTATCTGGTGGATTTACTTATTTTGGACATTACTTACAAAAGGAATTAGGTATTGATTATGTGTATGCTAATCAATTAGAGATAAAAGATGGTGTCTTAACAGGTAATTATTTAGGTGATATTGTTAATGGTGCTAAAAAAGCAGAATATCTTAAAGAAATTGCTCAAAAAGAAGGTATAGATATTAATCAAACTATTGCTGTTGGTGATGGTGCTAACGATTTACAAATGCTTAATCTTGCTGGTTTAGGAATTGCTTTTCATGCAAAACCAACAGTAAAAGACAATGCTCAAAGCTCTATTTCTAGTATTGGGTTAGATGGTGTTTTATATTTATTAGGATATCACGATAGACATATCGATTTACTTGAATAATATAGAAAATCAGTTATAATAAAATATCTTATTAAAAATCACGTTAAACATAAACATTAATTTGTGGTTGTGTAATACTTGTTACATGGTAAATAAAATTAGCTAATTACATTTGTTGTCTTATAAATTATTTCTTGCATGAAAAATGTGTGCTTTTTTAGTGTTTTCTTTTTAGTTTTTGGATTTAATACTTTTAGTCAAACTTGGCATACCGATTTTGAAAAAGCAAAAGAAGTTGCTTCAAGTAAAAATGAAAATATTGTTTTGGTTTTTCAAGGGTCAGATTGGTGTGCCCCTTGTATAAAATTAGACAAAGAAATTTGGAGTACTCAAGAATTTCAAAAATTATCAAAAGACCATTTTGTCATGCTTAAAGCAGATTTCCCTAGAAGAAAAGCAAATAAATTATCAGAATCTGTGAGTTTACAAAATGCTAAACTTGCCGAAACTTATAACAACCAAGGCTATTTCCCATTAGTTGTTGTTTTAGATAATAAAGGAAAGGTGCTTGGTAAAATAGGTTACGAAAAATCAAATCCATCTACGTATTTTAAAAAATTAACTGCTTTTGAAAACTAAAGTTAGTATTAGTTTATTGCTTATTTTTTTAACAAGTACTTTTTGTTTTTCACAAGAAGTATATCAAAAAACATTAAAGTTAATGGGTAGTCGTTTTGATATTTCTGTGGTTGCAGATAGTCAAAATGAAGGAAATGAGTATATTGATTTAGCTGTAAATGAAATTTCAAGGATAGAGAAATTAATATCATCTTGGGATGCTAATTCACAAACATCTCTAATCAATAGAAACTCAGGAATAAAGCCGGTTAAAGTTGATGAAGAACTATTTTTACTTATTCAAAGAGCCATTAAAATTTCAAAATTAACTAATGGTGCTTTTGATATTAGTTATGCTTCAATGGATAAAATTTGGAAGTTTGATGGTAGCATGACCGAAATGCCTTCAGTTGAAGAAATTAAAAAATCTGTTAAAAAAGTAGGGTACAGTAATATCCTTTTAGATGAAGAAAATCATACTGTTTTTCTAAAACTAGAAGGAATGAAAATTGGTTTTGGTGCTATAGGAAAAGGTTATGCTGCAGATAAAGCAAAGGCATTACTTAAGCAAAAAGGAGTAATAGCGGGCATAATAAACGCTTCGGGCGATTTAAATGCTTGGGGAAAACAGCCAGACGGTAAAGATTGGATGGTTGCCATTGTAAATCCTTTAAATAAAAACAAAGTATTTTCTTGGCTGCCTATTAGTAATAGTGCTGTGGTTACCTCGGGGAATTATGAGAAATACGTTGAATTTAATTGTATTTTATATTCGCATATTATAGATCCTAGAACAGGTTACCCAAGTACAGGAATTTTAAGTGCAAGTATTTTTACTGAAAATGCAGAATTAGCTGATGCTTTAGCTACCTCTGTATTTGTTATGGGCGTAGATGTTGGTTTAGATTTTATAAATCAACTTAAAGGTGTAGAATGTATTATTGTTGATAAGGATAATAAATTGCATACCTCGAACAATATAAATTTAGACAAACTCATTAAGTTATGAAAAAGCTTTTATTAGTGTTTATTGTGATTATTTCTTTTACATCATGTATTGCTGTTAAAGAATACGAAAAAATAAACCTTAACGATCCAGATATGGTCTTAGCCAAAAAAAGTTCTGATAGATTTATAACAAACTTTCATGTTTATAGAGAAGCTGCTTCTGGTGCCAATGGTGGTAAATCTGGTGGTGGTTGTGGTTGTAATTAACACTTTTTTAATTCCGCATAACGGAAAATTTATATGAAAAATTATTTATTAGTTTTAGTTGTATTCGTAAGTTTTGTGCAATCATTTTTTGCTCAGGAACAAGATTCTACTACAGTATATAAAAAACGAGTTTTAGAAACTACAGAAGTAGATTTTTTAACTAGTTATTATTCTCAGAAAGGTAATAATGCATCTGTTACAGGAGGTGTTGGAGATGAGAAATTAACTGATTTTACACCAACTATTGTAGTGAGTTTGCCTTTAAATGAAGATGATGTTTTAACTGTTGACGCAGGTATTTCTGCATATACCTCGGCTTCTTCTAGTAATTTAGATCCTTTTGATGGCTCACCAAAAGTAGGAGGAAATCCTATTGGAAGTCCTTGGGTAGCTTCATCTGGTGCATCTTCACAAGATGTTTGGAGTAATATAAATGTAGCTTATGCACATAGCTCTGATGATAGAAATAATATTTGGAATGCCAATGTATCTTTTGCCGCAGAATATGATTATACCTCTATTGGATTTGGAGGTGGTTTTGCAAAATTATTTAATGAGAAAAATACCGAATTATCTGTTAACGCAAAGGTTTATTTAGATACTTGGAATCCAAAATATCCTATTGAGTTAGATTCTTATCTCAAGTCTGATAGTAACTTAAATAGTGGTTTTTTTAGTGGTATTGATATTTTTGACCAAAATGGTAATGCTATTGATAAGAGTGGAAATAGTGGTAGCATTTGGTCACCAAAATCGGCCTCAGGTTTGATAAATGATAAAGGGCGAAATTCATATTCAGTTTCATTTACATTATCTCAAATAATAAATAAAAACGCACAATTTTCGTTATTTTTTGATTTGGTACAGCAAGATGGCTGGTTAGCAAACCCTATGCAAAGAGTTTATTTTGGAGATGTTGATAATTTCTATATGGGTAATCCATCAAGTATTAATAATTATACATCACCAACAAATAGAGATGTGTTTCAATTAGCTGATGATATTGAGCGTTTACCAAGTACAAGATTTAAGATTCCTGTTGGATTTCGTTTTAATCAATATATAAATGAAATTTTAACTCTTAGAACTTATTACCGTTACTATTTTGATGATTGGGGTATTAATTCACATACAGCAGAAATAGAGTTGCCAATAAAGATTTCAAGCAAGTTTACTTTATATCCTTCATATCGTTATTACAATCAAACGGAAGCAGATTATTTTTCTCCTTATGAAGAAAACCTTTCTACAAGCGAGTTTTATACTTCAGATTATGATTTATCGGAATTTAATGCAAATCAATATGGTTTAGGTTTAAGTTATACTGATATTTTTGCTAAAGCACATATTTGGAAGTTGGGTTTAAAAAGTATTGATTTAAAATATAACAACTACAAGAGAAATACAGGGTTGAGTGCAAATATTATTTCGGCTGGTTTTAAGTTTATAATGGATTAAATTTGTTTATAATCTAATTATAAATCTATCATAAAGTCTTTTTATCTTACTTTTAAAAGTATTATTTTGGCATGATTATTAATATGACCTATGTATAAGTATTAATAAGCCTAATAAATCGTTTTATGCGTCCAGTCTTTTTTGTAATAGTTTCATTTTTTTCAATCCTTCCAATTTTTAGTCAATCTGCAAGTAATCCTTTAATTACATCAGATTCTGAGGCTCAAAAAAAGTGGGTTGATAGCGTTTATAATTCAATGACTTTATCTGAGAAAGTAGGGCAATTATATATGGTTCAAGTCATGTCTAATCAAGATAATGCAACCAAAAACAAAGTTGTAGAACTAATTAAAGACCATCATATAGGAGGTTTAATTTACTCCAATGGTGGACCAATGCGTCAAGCAAGATTAAATAATGAGCTACAATCATTATCAAAAACACCTCTTTTAATTGGAATGGATGCAGAATGGGGATTAAGTATGCGCTTGGATTCTACATACGCATTTCCATGGAATATGACGCTTGGTGCAATAAAAGACAACAAACTTGTCGAGCAAACAGGCAGGCAAATAGGCGAGCATTGCAAACGTTTGGGAGTTCATTTTAATTTTGCTCCTGTTGTAGATATAAATACCAATCCTTTAAACCCTATTATTGGAAATCGTTCTTTTGGAGAAGATAGAGATAATGTAACAGAAAAGGCTTTGGCATTCATGAAAGGTATGCAAAGTGCTGGTGTTTTGGCAAATGCAAAACATTTTCCAGGACATGGCGATACCGATCAAGATTCGCACGAAACATTACCATCTGTTAGCTTTAGCGAAAAACGTATTGATTCAATCGAATTATATCCTTATAGAAAATTAATAAAAGAAGGCCTTTCTAGCGCTATGGTTGCACACTTAAATGTGCCAAGTTTGGATTCAACAGGTTATCCTTCATCTTTGTCAAAACATATAGTAACAGATATATTAAAAGAAAAATTAGGCTTTCAAGGACTTATTTTTACAGATGCACTTACCATGAAAGGTGCAGCAAATTTTAGCGAAACCGGTGATATTGATTTGGCTGCTTTTATGGCTGGAAATGATGTTATGTTAATGTCTGCAGATGTTGGTATTGGAATTTCTAAAATTGTTGAAGCTTATAATAAAGGAAACATAACAGAAGCGCGTTTATCACATTCTGTTAAAAAAATTCTTCAAGCAAAATATAAAGTAGGATTAAATAATTACGAGCCTATTGGTTTATTTAACTTATCTAAAGATTTAAATAGAATTAAAGATGATGCTTTATACGAAGAGCTAATTGAAAATGCATTAACAGTTTTAAAAAACATGAGGGCTATATTGCCTTTACGACAATTAGAAACTAAAACAATAGCTTATGTGAATCTGGGTGATGATTCTGGAGCTACTTTTTTTAATGAACTAAAAAAGTATGCTAAAGTTCATGAAGTATCAGATGAAAAGCTAGAAAATTTATCAGATAAATTACAACCATATAATACGGTTATAATTGGCTTACATCGCTCGAATGAAAGTCCTTGGAAAAGTTATAAGTTTAGTGAAAACGAAATAACTTGGTTAGAAGAAATAGCAAAAACACATACTGTAATTTTAGACATTTTTGTGAAGCCTTATGCATTAATGGATTTAAAAAATATTGATGACATTGAAGGTATTATTGTAAGTTATCAAAATAGTAAGATTGCTCAAGAAAAATCGGCTCAACTTATTTTTGGAGCTATTGCAGCAAAAGGAACATTACCAGTTTCAGCAGGAGATCATTTTGTAGTTGGTGAAGGCATTCCATCATTTTCAATTAAACGTTTGGGGTATTCAATACCAGAGCGTGTTGGTATGGATTCAGAAAAATTAAATAAAATAGATTCTATAGCTCAACGTGCTGTAGATTTAAAAATGACTCCTGGCATACAACTTCTAGTGGCAAGAGAAGGCAAGGTTATTTATAATAAAAATTTTGGAAAACATACTTATAAAGGCGACGAGCAAGTAGAGTTTGATGATATATATGATGTAGCTTCACTTACTAAAATATTAGCAACATTACCATTATTAATGGAGTTGGTAGAGGAAGGAATTGTATCATTAGACACCAAACTTTCAGAAATATTACCAGAATACAAAGGCTCAAATAAGGCAAATATAACTTTAAAAAGTATGTTGTCTCATTATGCGCGGTTAAGACCATGGGAACCTTTTTATTATCACACTTTAGATACAGTAACTAAGCATCCAAGCAGTAAATATTACAGAACAAAGCAAAGTGCTAAGTTTAATGTAGAAGTAGCTAAAAATCTATATTTACGTACTGATTATCAAGATTCTATTCCTAAAATAATAAAAGATTCAGAACTGTTAGAACGCTTACGATATCGATACAGTGATTTTCCTTATTATATTTTAAAGAAATTTATAGAAAAACATTACGACAAACCTCTTGATGAGTTGGTTCAAGATCATTTTTACCAATCATTAGGAGCAAATTATACTACTTACAACCCGTATCATAAAATAAGTAGTAAAAAAATTGTTCCGACTGAGATTGATGATTATTATAGATATCAAGAAATTCATGGTTATGTGCATGATATGGGAGCAGCAATGCAAAATGGAGTAGGAGGTCATGCAGGTATTTTTAGTAATGCCAATGATGTTGCAAAAATTATGCAGATGTATTTGCAGAAGGGTTTTTATGGTGGACAGCGCTATTTAAAACCAGAAACTATAGATAAGTTTAATACCTGTTATTATTGCGATGATAATAATAGAAGAGGTATTGGTTTCGATAAACCTCAATTAGGAGAAGAAGGTCCAACTTGTGGTTGTATATCTATGACAAGTTTTGGACATTCTGGTTTTACGGGTACTTATGCATGGGCAGATCCAGATAAAGAAATTGTATATGTGTTTTTAGCTAATAGAACATATCCAACAGCAGGTAAGAATTTGTTGCTAAGAGAAAATGTTAGAACTGAAATACAGCGTTTAATTTACGAAGCAATAGAAGAATAATAAAAAATTAGATTTTAATGAAAATAGGTATTGTTTGTTATCCAACATTTGGTGGCAGTGGAGTAGTAGCAACAGAATTAGGTATAGAGCTTTCTAAACGTGGTCATGAAATTCATTTTATAACCTATAATCAACCTGTTCGTTTAGAGTTATTAAGTAATAATGTACACTATCATGAAGTAAATGTTCCAGAATATCCTTTATTTCATTATCAACCTTACGAGCTAGCTTTATCAAGTAAATTGGTAGACATGGTGAAGCTCCATAAAATAGAAATATTGCACGTTCATTATGCAATTCCTCATGCTTACGCAGCATATATGGCTAAAAAGATGCTTCAAGAAGAAGGTGTTTATATTCCTATTGTAACCACATTACATGGCACGGATATTACACTTGTTGGAAGTCATCCATTTTACAAACCTGCTGTAACATTTAGTATTAACAAATCTGATGCAGTTACTGCAGTTTCACAAAGCTTAAAAGACGATACGCTTCGCTTATTTGATATTAAGAATGATATAAATGTCGTTCCAAATTTTATAGATTTAGATAAGTATAAACATAATGGTTTTCCTGATTGTCAAAGAGGCATGATGGCTAAAGAAGATGAAAAAATAATTACCCATATTAGTAATTTAAGACCTGTAAAACGTGTTCAAGATGTTATAAGTGTATTTAATAACATTCAAAAAGAAATGCCAGCAAAATTAATGTTAGTTGGTGAAGGACCCGAAAGAGAACATATAGAATCGCAATGTCAGGAATTAGGGATTTTAGATAAAGTTATTTTCTTTGGAAAAAGTAACGAGATAGATAAAATTTTATGTTTTAGCGACTTATTTTTACTACCATCACAAACCGAAAGTTTTGGATTAGCAGCATTAGAAGCTATGGCATCTGGAGTCCCTGTTATTTCTAGTAATACAGGTGGTATTCCAGAGGTAAATATTCATGGAGTTTCTGGGTTTTTAAGTAATGTTGGTGATGTTGATGATATGACCAAAAACGCATTGCACATTTTGAGGGATAATAGCCGATTAAAAATGTTTAAACAAAATGCTAGAAAGGAATCCTTAAAATATGATTTACACGAAATAGTTCCTAAATATGAAGCTATTTATGAGGATACTTTAGCTAAATACTTAGTTTTATAAATTAAGGTTTGTTTTACGTGTTTGCATAGCTTAGTGTTAGTTATTTGTAAAAAAAAGTTATAAAAACTCAGTTAATTTTTTAACAGTAAAACGTGTTGTTCTGTTAAATCATTTTTGGCATTTTTATCTATCAATAATTTTTCTAAGCAACCAAATTGATAATGATAATTCTCTTTGATTTTTCGAAGGAAAATCAGAATCAAGTAAACAGGCAATTATCTGATTTGTAGTATATTTTTCTTTTTTTTTATTTATTCGCAAATATTTTTTTTTCCAAAAGTTAAAAAATATAATGGATAGAAAAATAATATAATTCCAAAAACCCTTAAAAATCTTAAATTAGTATTAAGCTGCGTTTTGGCAAAAACATAGATTAATAAAATAGTTAATAGTAGTGGTAAAATTAGAGTTCCATATTTGAGTCCAGATAATTCTATTGTCTTTGTTTCGTTTTCTTTGATATCAAATTCAATAGTTCTACTTCCACACCAATCAATTTTAGAGCTTAATCTATGTTTTCCTGGTTCTAATTGATATTCAATAGTTTTTCCGTTAGCAATAGTCCCAATTTTTTTATCGTCTTGATAAAATCCGAAATTTCTCATTATATTATTCTACTCTCAATTTCTTTTTATAATTAATTTTGTCATTTTTATACATAATTGTGTTAAATTATGTAACCTTTATTCAGGACGCCTCAAAATGTACTACAACGTTTATGTGTAAGGATAGTTGCATGTGCAAGTAACTAACTTACTAAAAACGCAACAAACCAGAGGAAAATTCGTAGGATTTTCAGAATAGGCGAGAACCAAGTAGTTATTTTTACACGGTGTTAGTATTGATTAGTTTTTTAATTTTCATAAAAATATTCTCTAACTTGGACAAACCCCCCTATATCAGTGTAAGTCGATTTTATTGGTAAATCCTCCGAATTGTATTCATAAACAATATTTCTCTCGCCATCCATTCTATAAGTCATATTATGTTTTCCTTCAAATATTATTTTATTATAATTCTCTGGTCCCAGTAGGATAAATGGATTTATTTTACCGTCATATTCAAATGAATCTATAATTTGAGAATCAAAAAATTTCTCTATCAAATTACCGTCATTATCATAATTAAACGTTAAGACATCACCACCAGATTCAAGACTGGTTAGTAGATTTTCTGAGTTGTAAGAATAGTTTGTTATATTCCCATTACTATATATTTCGCTTACAATCAAATTATTTACATATCTATAATCTATAATCTATAATCTATAAAGTAGGAATCACTGTTGTCTTGAAATGTAATCTTGATAATTTGGTTATTAGAATTATAGGTGTAATTTTTAGTGTAACCACTAGAAGCAATTAGTTGGCTTATATATCCATTTTCTCCATAGCTATATTCAATGTATCCTTCAGCAATAACATTTGTTTCTTGAGTTGTAATTTCCGTTATTTTTATAAATTTCTGTTGGTTATCATATTGACTGTTTATTTCATTCTCATTTGAACAAGAATACAATGCTAAAGTGAAAACTGTCAAAATCATTATTAATTTATTCATAATATTGGGTTTTAATTAATGCTAACAAAAGTATAGAGACATTTGTTTTTATCCACACTATATCACTAAGATGGTAAATCTTATTTTTAAATAAATAATCAATTAGCTATTAGACTTTCAATCTATATTGTTTTCCTTTCCTTTCCTTTCTTAACGCAATCAAACCAAAAATAGGACCTATTGCTAAAATTGTATAAATGCTATTTGAATCCGTTAATTCTATAATTCCATTGATTATTTGAATACTGATTATCGTTATGGAAAAACCAATGCAATTAACAATTGTAAGTGCCGTTCCTTTTATTTCTGCTGATGCATTTTGAGCCACTAATGTTGAGAAAAGAGGAGAATCTACAATAACAACAATTCCCCAAAAAATAAGAAAACCAATGAATAAGTTTTCAAATTCTATAGTAAATATAAAAGGAGAAATGAGGCAACATAAACACGATAAAAGAAGTGATATAAATGCTATTTGTTTGGTTCCCCATTTTTGTGCTAAATAACCGCTAAATATGCAACCAATGGCACCTATTCCAATAATTAAAAATGATAAAACGGGAATATTAAATACAGATTGAGAATACTGAAGACTATAAGTTTTTAGTATATTGGGTACAAATGCCCAAAAAGCATATAACTCCCACATATGCCCGAAATAACCGAAAGCAGCAGAACGAAATTTATGATTTTTAAATACACTAAAAAAAGCTGACAAATCTGTTTTCTGGCTGGGTTTTCGATATGGTCCATCAGGTACAATAGTTATCATCAATAAACCACCAAATAAAGCTAGAGAAGAAGTTGCTATCAATATAGATTTCCATGGGAATGTTTCAGTCATTTCCTTTAGCAAGTGAGGGAATGCTGTTCCAATCACCAATGCGCCAACTAAAAATCCAAGTGATTTACCAAGCCCTTTTTCATAATAATCTGCAGCAATTTTTATGCCTACAGGATAGATTCCAGCAAGAAAAAAACCAGTAAAAAAGCGAAGTAAAAGTAAACTTGTTAAAGTATTACCATCCCATATTACACCTAAATTGAATAATGCACCAAGTATAGCGCAAATTAAAAATACTTTAGAAGGCGAAAATCGGTCAGCTATAGTTAAAATAGCAAAAGTAAGAGTCCCTATTATAAATCCAAATTGTACAGCAGAGATTAAGTGACCGAGCGAATTATCTGTAAGATTGAAATTTATGATAAGATCGTTCATTACTGCATTACCAGCAAACCAAAGTGATGTACAGCAAAACTGGGAGATTACGATTACAGGAAGTATTAACTTGGAATGTTTCACTTTAATCGTTTTTTTTCAATAGTACAATACTTATATAAAAAGCTTTTAATGTTTATCCATCAATTGTTTAACGAATGTAGTTAAATTTTCTGCAAAGTTAAGTTTAACTATAATCCTCAAGAAATAATCAATGTGGAACTTGTCTTTTTGTTTAATAATAAATTTGTTTGCATGATAAAGTTCGCATTCAAATGCGATATATATTTATTTAAATAGGTTAAAAGAAGCTTTTCAATAATTATATATTTATTAATGATAAAACAAAAGATATAATTCATGGCTATTTTAGGAAATATTATAAAAGGTGTAATTAATTTAAAAGATAAGTTTTCTTCAGAAATCATTCACACTGAAGCTCAAGAAAAAGTCTTAAAGGAATTATTAGAAAAAGCTAAGGACACACAATTTGGTAAGTTTTACAATTTTAATGACATACTTAATTCTGACAATATTAGCTCAACTTATTCTAAAATGATTCCTTATTTTGATTACAATAAAATAAATAAAGAATGGTGGTATAAGTTGCATGATGGTGAAGAAAATATTACCTGGCCAGGAAATCCATCTTATTTTGCATTAAGTTCAGGCACAACAGGAAAATCAAGTAAAAGAATTCCTGTTACCGATGATATGATTGATGCTATTAGGCAATCTGGCATAAAGCAAGTGTTTTCGCTTAGTAATTTTAATTTACCGGCAGATTTTTTTGAAAAAGAAATTATGATGTTAGGGAGTTCTATAGATTTAAAAGAACGAAACAATCATTTAGAAGGAGAAATTAGCGGGATTAGCGCAAGTAATATTCCGTTTTGGTTTAAAGGATATTATAAACCAGGAGAAGAAATTGCAAAAATTGACGATTGGGATGAGCGTGTAAATCATATTGCAAAGAATGCTAAAAATTGGTATATAGGCGCATTAAGTGGTATTCCTGCTTGGATAGAGCTTATGCTACAAAAAGTTATTGAGCATCATAATTTAGAAAATATACATGAAATTTGGCCAAATTTACAGGTTTATACCTCTGGTGGAGTAGCTTTTGGGCCTTATGAAAAAAGTTTTAATTCCTTAATGGGAAAACCCGTAACAGTAATTGATACTTATTTAGCTTCAGAAGGTTATATAGCTACTCAAGTGCGGCCAGAAACCGATGCTATGCAACTAAATACAGATAGCGGTATTTATTTTGAGTTTGTTCCTTTTAATCCAGATTATATTAACGAAGAAGGGTCATTAAAAAATGAAGCTCCTTCATTAGGTTTAAAAGATGTTGAACTAAATCAAGATTATATTTTAATTATAAGTACAGTAAGTGGTGCATGGCGATATTTAATTGGTGACACAATCGAATTTACTGATGTTGAAAAGGCTGAAATAAAAATTACAGGTAGAACAAAATTCTTTTTGAATACTGTCGGTTCTCAACTTTCAGTTAACAAAATGGATGATGCTATGAAGCATTTGGAAGAAAAGTTTAAAACTAAAATTCCAGAATATACAATTTGCGCTAAGAGGTTAGAAGATGGAGAGTTTTATCATTGTTGGTACTTGGGATCGGAAATTAAAAATAGCAATGAAGAAGAAATTGCAAATGAGCTTGATAGTTTTCTCAAAGAGGCAAACAAAAACTATAAAGTAGCTAGAAGTAAAGCACTAAAAGGCGTTAAAGTTTCTGTTATTTCTCCTGATAAATTTTATAATTGGAGTGAAAGAAATAAGAAAAAAGGTGGACAAGTAAAAATGGAACGTGTTATGAAAGAAGATAAATTTATAGATTGGGAAAATTTTGTAAACAAATCTTAATTTGTTTCTAAAATAACATCACGACTATTTACAATTCCCATGATTTCTTCGGGCGATAGATAAAACCTTTTTATTCTATTTTTATAAGTTGTAGAAATATCAGCATGGTTCAATATAAAACTCTTTGTTTTTAGAATATAATCTTCCATACCTTGGTTTACTGCAAAGGTATCGGCAGCACGTTCAGCTTCTACAATATGAGAATCAGATAATAAATACTTAATACCAAACCAAATTAAATTTAAATTACTACGGGTTTGATAATCCATAACATGACCTAATTCGTGACCAATCCACCCAATTAAAATATCTGACGGAATATCTTTTGTTGAAAATTCTTGGTTTGTAATTTTGAATTTTTCACTAATTAAAATAATATAACTTCTATGTTTTCTATTTCTAAAAAAACTTTTAAAAGTAGGTTGAGCCTGCATTGTAGACTTTTTGATATTCTTTTTAAACTTAAATTCTATTTTAGTTTCATTTAATTCAGGGAAGTAGGATAGGGCAGTATGTACTTCATTTTTAATTGAATTAGGAATTGTTTTTTGTGCAAACATTTGATAAGGTATTGTTATAATTAATATTTGTAATAGTAACTTCATAATTAGCTACATAATAAATTAAAAAAGCAAATTAGCTTTCTGTTATTCATTAAAATATTAGCACAATCAAAAAAAGCACTCCATTGAGTGCTTTTTGTATTTTATTTATAGGTTTATTTAAAACTGATATCTTATACCTAAAGCAATATCAAAATCTAAATCATTATTATTATATGTATCATCTCCAAAACCAATTTCAGGTCTAAAATCTAATGATATTAATAATGGAATATCAAAATTGTATTCTATACCTATATCTCCAGCTGCAAAAACAAAAGTATCAGAAATATCTTTTCCTCCTGGGTTATCAAAACTGAAAGAACCTAATCCTCCACCTACACCAGCATACCAGTTAAAACTTCCGTCTAAATCCCAAACCCATTGGTATAAACCAGCTAATTTAAAGCCATCATAATCACTACCATCTCTCCAACCTAAATCAACTTCTAAACGATTGTTGCTACCTAAAGCGCGTTGATAAGATACTTCGGCTCCAAAGCCATCACTGTCACCTAATCGTAAACCAATAGCGTTATCTGAAATTTCTTGAGCACTTGATGCAAATGTAAAGCCTATTAAGGCAAACGATAATAAAAATAATTTTTTCATAAATTTTTAAAGTTTTAGTTCATTAATATATACGGTCACTTCTGTTAAAAAGACCATTTAAGAATATTCAAAATACTTTTACAAAAATAACGCCAAAATTGTATTTATATTTATGCAATCAATAGATTTTTTAACTCAATGCCTTTAGAAAACTTAAAATCAACCTTATCGGGTGAACTATATTTTGACGATTTAATTAAATCTATATATGCCACAGATGCATCTGTATATAGAATATTGCCATTAGCTGTCGCTTACCCTAAAAATATAGAAGATATTAAACAGCTTATTAAATATGCTGAAGTAAATAAAACATCTTTAATACCTAGGACTGCAGGAACCTCTTTAGCAGGACAATGTGTTGGTGAAGGTATAGTAGTTGATGTTTCCAAATACTTTACTAGAATTTTAAAGCTTGATGAGAAAGCACAAACCATTACTGTACAACCTGGTGTTGTGCGTGATGAGCTCAATAATTATTTAAAACCATTCGGGTTGTTTTTTGGCCCAAATACATCCACCTCAAATAGATGTATGATTGGTGGTATGGTTGGTAATAATTCATCAGGTACAACATCAATTCAATATGGTGTAACTCGAGATAAGGTGTTGGAAATGCATACCATTTTAAGTGATGGAAGTGAGGTTGTTTTTGGCAAATTATCAGTTGAAGAATTTATAGAAAAAACAAAGTTAGAAACCTTAGAAGGACATATTTATAAAACGATTTACAATGAGTTGAAACCTGAAATAGTTCAAAATCAAATTATTGAAAATTTCCCAAAGCCAGAAATACACCGTAGAAATACTGGATATGCTATTGATGAATTAATTAAAAGCGAAGTATTTTCAAATTCATCAGAAAAATTTAACATGTGTAAATTGCTTTCGGGTAGTGAAGGTACGTTAGCATTTACAACACAAATCACCTTAAAATTAGATAAGTTGCCACCACAAGAAAGTATTATGGTTGCAGCACATTTTGATAGTATTGAAAGCTGTTTAGGTACAGTTGAAACTACTATGAGACATAACTTGTATAATTGTGAAATGATGGATAAAACCATTTTAGATTGTACAAAACACAACAAAACTCAGCAAGAAAATAGATATTTTATAGAAGGAGATCCCAAAGCTATTTTAATGTGTGAGGTTAGGGCAAACACTTTTGAAGAAGTTGAAATTTTGGCTGTAAACTTGTTAACAGATATTAAAAACACTGGATTAAGTTATGCATTCCCCATTCTAATAGGGAACGATATTAATAAAGCCAATAATTTACGAAGTGCTGGATTGGGCTTATTAGGAAATATAATTGGCGATAAAAAATCGGCAGCTTGTATTGAAGACACCGCAGTTTCACTACCAGATTTGTCTCATTATATTTCTGAATTTTCTGCATTAATGAAAAGCTATAAACAAGAAGCTATTTATTATGCACACGCTGGTGCTGGAGAGTTACATTTGCGCCCAGTTTTAAATTTAAAGAAAGCAGAAGATGTTGTTTTGTTCAGAAAAATAACAACCGATGTTGCTCATCTTGTTAAGAAATATAAAGGCTCTATGAGTGGCGAACATGGTGATGGTATTGTGCGTTCGGAGTTTCTTTCTTTAATGATTGGTAAGGAAAACTATGAGATTTTAAAACGCATAAAAACTGTTTTTGATTCGCATAATATTTTTAATCCAGGGAAAATTATTAATCCATTACCTATGGATAAAAGCCTGCGTTACGAAGTAGATAGAAAAGAACCAGAAATTGAGACATTATTAGATTTTTCAAAATCACTAGGTATTTTACGTGAAGCTGAAAAGTGTAATGGTTCTGGTGATTGCAGAAAACTTCCTGAATTTGGAGGAACTATGTGCCCGAGTTATAGAGCAACTCGAAATGAAAAAGATACCACAAGAGCTAGAGCAAATGCTTTGCGTGAGTTTTTAACCAATTCTGATAAAGCCAATAAATTCAATCACGAAGAATTAAAAGACGTTTTCGATTTATGTTTAAGTTGTAAAGCGTGTGCGAGCGAATGCCCAAGTAGTGTGGATGTGGCAAGTTTAAAAGCAGAGTTTCAATACCAATATCAAAAAGCGAATGGTGTGCCTTTGCGTACTAAATTATTTGCTTATAATAACAAATTAAATAACATTGGAAGTAACATTCCAAGACTTACAAATTTTGTATTTTCAAATAGATTTACATCATCAGTTTTAAAGAAATTTTTAGGTATTGCCAAAGAAAGAAGCTTGCCTTTAATTTCAAATAAAACTTTAATTAAAGAGTTTAAAAATATTAAAAATCAAATAGTTGGTAAAAATTATATTAAAATAATTTATTTGTTTAATGATGAATTCTCAAATCATTTAGATACTGAAATTGGTGTTGATGCTATTCAGCTTTTAACTGCGTTAAATTACAAAGTAGAAGTGATAAAAAGCGAAGAATCTGGTCGTGCATTTTTATCAAAAGGCTTGTTAGAACAAGCAAAAGGTTTAGCCAATAAAAACGTATCAATCTTCAAAAATAAAATATCAAATGAAACACCTTTAATTGGTATTGAACCTTCAGCTATTTATACTTTTAAAGATGAGTATTTAAAATTAGCAGATGATAAAACTTCCGCGGAAGCGATTGCAAAAAACACGTTTTTAATAGAAGAATTTATTCAGCAAGAAATTGAATTAGGAAATATTAAACCAGAACAATTTACATTAGAAGCAAAAACGATTAAGTTTCATGGGCATTGCCATCAAAAATCCATGAGCAATCAGCTCTCTAGTTTTTCGGTTTTAAATCTTCCTAAAAATTATAAAGTCACCATCATTCCTAGTGGTTGTTGTGGTATGGCAGGTAGTTTTGGCTACGAAAAAGAACATTATGAGGTGAGCATGCAAATAGGAGAACAAACGTTGTTCCCAGCTGTTAGAAAAGCTTCAAAAGATGTGATTAT
This sequence comes from Flaviramulus basaltis, assembly GCF_900114265.1. Taxonomy (GTDB): domain Bacteria; phylum Bacteroidota; class Bacteroidia; order Flavobacteriales; family Flavobacteriaceae; genus Flaviramulus; species Flaviramulus basaltis. The sequence continues at coordinate 339,359 of NZ_FPKV01000002.1, read as the reverse complement.
TTCAGCAAATGGAACAAGTTGTAGGCACCAAATAAAAGATGGTACACAACGTGAAGCAAAACATCCAATAACTATTTTAAGAGAGGCTTTAGTTTAATAATCAGAATAATCAGTTGGATAAAGAAACACAATATCTATATGTGATACATTATTCTGGTATTTTTCAATAGTTTTTAACTCTGTCCATTCAGGAGAATCTCCAAACGCTTGCCAATGTTCGTCACGACTTGTTTGATTATCAAACGGCGTCATATACATAAGGTTTGGCATTTTAGATCCAGAAATAACTTCGGCATAAAAAACAGCATTAAATTCTAATTTCTCAAAAAGTTTAACTTCACCACCAGCGTTAAACATATCAACTTTATTTTTAAAATACTGTTCTGTAGCAGATTGATAGCTTCGTAATTCATAAACGCGTTCTGCTCTTGGGCTTTCTAATTTTGAAGGACGCATTTGTGGCATATCTGTGAAAGCCATCATTAAAGTAGACTCAATGCGTTGATACGGTTGTTTATCGTAATTAACATTTATATAGCTGTTTCCTGTTAATAAATAGGTTGAATCTTTGTGGATATTATCTTCAAGTGTTAAAAATTGTTCCATTGAAGTAAACGGAATAAGCACATAGATACTTTTAATAGAATCTGTTTCACTCATTATAGGTTTGAATACACCAATATTGTTAATTCCTAGCTTTTTTAGTGCCGGTAAATAAGCTTCCTTAAGGTATTTGTCTGTAGTTGTTACTTGACTATCTGTGTCGAAAGTGTAAACTTTTAGTTGATAATATTCTCTGCTTTCCATTTTAGGGATAACATCACTATTATTTGATGTTTTAGTTTTATTACAGTTACTAAATGATAAGGCGATAATTGTTAGAAGAAGACACTTTATTATTCTCATTTGTTATATTTCTTATATAGAATCAAATATAAACAAATACTTAGCAATGTTTAACAGTAATAAAGGAATTAGATAAATATAGAAAATGAAAAGTTAGTTTTTTTCTTTTTTTTTCTTCTTTTCACTTTGCTCAACAATGGTGATGGCAGCAATTAAATTACTGATGTCCATATCTTCAAAATCTTCATCAACTATAAAAGGAGCAAGTTTATCTTTGTTATAATTGTAAATCTTCCAACGTTTAAATTGATATTCTAAAGCCGTAAAGTTTTCAACCCAATCACCAGAATTTAAATACATGGTTTTACCATGTTTATTTTCTATATATTCCATTTTTGGTTGATGTATGTGTCCGCAAACAACGTAATCATAACCATTTTCAATAGCTAAATCAGAAATAACTTTCTCGTAATCATTAATATATTTAATAGCGCCTTTAACACCATTTTTTACTTTTTTAGATAATGAATACCGCTCTTTCCCGCGTTTTTCTAAATACCAATTTACAGCCCTGTTTAGCAACGTTAAAAAATCATAACCATAGCCACCTAGTTTTGCAAGCCATTTGGCATTTTGTATAGACACATCAAACACATCTCCGTGAAAAAACCATGCTTTTTTGCCATCTAATTTTAAAACCAGTTTGTCAACAATGGAAATTTTGCCAATGGTAGTACCACTAAATTTACGGAGCATTTCATCATGGTTTCCTGTTATATAAATTATATCTACACCATCAGAAGCCATATCCATAATTTTCTTGATGACTTTTAAATGCGATTTTGGGAAGTACCGTTTGCTAAACTGCCAAATATCAATAATATCACCATTTAAAATAAGTTTTTTAGGCTCAATGCTATTTAAATAAGTTAATAAATGTTTGGCATGACACCCGTAAGTTCCTAAATGAACATCAGATATAACGGCGATTTCTATTTTTCTTTTTATTTTCAATTGGGGTAAATATGATAGGTACAAATAACAACTTTTCATATTACGTAATCATTATCCTATAATTATATATATATAAGCATATTGTTAACTAAAGGTTATGCTGGTATTAGAAATTACTAGGCTTAATGGAATATCAATACTTCATTTATTAGAGATAATTTACCTAAAAACTCAATAAGTTAAAACTTTGAAAGTTATGGGGTTTGTTTTGGATATCTAAAGCTTTAAGAAGTTAACTTTGATTATCAGTGTCTTAAGATATATTTATAGGTTTTGGACAATTAGAAAAGATGTTTTTTTTAGCTTTTAACAGATAAAATAAATTAGTGAAATATCATTATAAGTGCTGTTTTTAGGATAGTTGAATTGGAAAAAAGCTTTATTTTAGCAACAAAAATATATTATGGCTGGAAATTCCTTTGGAAAACTATTTAATCTAACAACTTATGGAGAATCTCACGGACCTGCTTTAGGAGGTGTTATTGATGGATGCCCACCGGGGATTGAGTTAGATTTAGAAGCTATACAAGAAGAACTTGATAGACGTAAACCTGGTCAATCTGCTATTGTTACCCAACGTAAAGAACCAGACACCGTAAAATTTCATTCAGGTATTTTTGAAGGTAAAACAACCGGAACACCAATTGGGTTTGTTATTGAAAACACCAATCAAAAATCTCACGATTACACACATATAAAAGATAGTTATAGACCAAGTCATGCCGATTATACTTACGATGTAAAGTATGGCTTTAGAGATTATAGAGGTGGCGGGCGAAGTTCGGCACGAGAAACAGCATGTCGTGTTGTTGCAGGTGCTGTAGCAAAACAAATGTTAAGTGGTGTTGAAATAATTGCTTACGTTTCTGGTGTAGGTAACATGAAATTAGACAAACCATATAACAAATTAGACCTTACAAAAGTAGAATCTAATATTGTACGTTGTCCAGATCAAGAAATCGCTTCTAAAATGGAAACTTACATTAAAGAAGTTCGTGGTAAAGGCGATACTGTTGGTGGTATTGTAAGCTGTGTGATTAAAAATGTTCCTGCTGGTTTAGGCGAGCCTGTATTCGATAAATTACATGCCGAGTTGGGTAAAGCCATGCTTTCAATAAATGCAGTAAAAGGTTTTGAATATGGTAGTGGTTTTCATGGAAGTACGATGTATGGTAGTGACCATAATGATGCTTTTAATACTGATGGTTCTACAAAAACCAACTATTCTGGAGGTATTCAAGGCGGTATAAGCAACGGTATGGATATTTATTTTAATGTCGCTTTTAAACCTGTAGCAACGCTTATTCAAGAATACGAAACTATAGATAAAGAAGGTAAGGTTGTTCAGATGCATGGAAAAGGGCGTCACGATCCTTGTGTGGTTCCACGTGCAGTACCTATAGTTGAGGCAATGGCAGCATTGGTAATAGCGGATTTTTATCTAATTAATAAAATTTATTAGAAGCTATATCTGGCTTTTTTTACCATTTCTAAATAGATAGAAATCTATTTTAAAATATCATTAAAAGGAGGAGACGAGAGTTAATCTGTTAATTGTTAGTTTTAAAAAAGATGCCACTTTAATGGGTGATGAAAAACACTTATCTTGTTATCTTCTTAAAAAAGAATTTCAACAATAAATAAGTATGACTAAAATTCAACTCACATTTATTCTATTACTATTCTCAATAATCTGTTTAGCACAAAATCCATTTGTACAACATATGTACACTGCAGATCCTTCTGCAAGAGTATTTAACGATACGTTGTATGTATATCCATCACATGATGAAGACGATGCAGTTAAATTCACGATGAAAGACTGGCACGTATTTTCTACCACAAACATGAAAGATTGGACAGACCATGGTGTTGCTTTTTCTTTAGATAGTTTAAGATGGGCATCAACAAGAGCTTGGGCTCCTGACTGTATTAAACGTAATGGGAAATACTATTTCTATTATCCTGTTGAGGCAAGTAAAATAGGCGTGGCAATAAGCGATTCTCCAACTGGCTATTTTAAAGATCCTTTAAATAAACCTTTAATTGATATTAATACAGAAGGTGTTGTTTGTAACCGAGATTTCATTGACCCAGCTGCTTTTATTGATGACGACGGACAAGCATACCTTTATATGGGGCAATTGGTAGTTAATGCTATAAAACTTAATGAAGACATGACATCTTATGATGGTAAAGTATATTTACTTGAGGGAACAGACGACTTTTTTGAAGCCGTTTGGATGCATAAATACAAAGGTGTTTACTACCTGTCTTATGTTGGAGAAAGCGGAGAGATTAAATATTGTACAAGCGATAATCCTTTAGGACCATTTGAATATAAAGGTGTTATTTTAGAAAAAATGAATAGTGGAACAAACCATCATTCTATAGTTGAGTACAAAGGAGAATGGTATATGTTTTACCATAATTCCGATTTGTATTATAAAAACCATCCAGAAGTAGAGGAGAAGTTTGGTTGGGGGCACAAAGGAAGTCCGCATCCGTTCCGAAGATCTATTTGTTTTGATAAGTTGTATTATAACGAAGATGGAACCATACAAAAAGTAATACCTACAAAATAGCAATAATACTTACGAGAACACATAAAAATTTTTATATTGTTCTCCACTTAGATAGATAAATAGCACATGAAGAAACTAGCATTACACTGGAAGATTATTATAGGAATGGTTCTTGGAATCATTTTTGGTTTTATTATGAATACCGTTGACGGCGGAAAAGGATTTGTATCCGATTGGATTGCACCCTTTGGAACCATTTTTATTAATCTTCTTAAACTTATTGCCGTACCGTTAATTCTAGCCTCTTTAATAAAAGGAATATCAGATTTAAAAGATATTTCTAAAATTAAATCCATGGGTTTACGTACCATAGGTATTTATGTGGCCACTACTTTGGTTGCCATTATTATTGGTTTAACCATTGTAAATACAATTAAACCAGGTAATGGAATGCCACAGGATACTATTGAGAAAATTAAATTAAAATATGAAAATGATGCAGGCGTAACCGATAAATTAGTGAAAGCATCTGCTCAAAAAGATGCAGGCCCATTACAAGCTTTAGTAGATATTTTTCCGAGTAATATTTTTGAGTCTTTTGTAGAAGCTTCTATGCTTCAAGTTATCTTTTTTGCATTATTTGTTGGTATTTGTTTATTACTAATTGGAGAAAAGAAAGCAAAACCATTAATTGATTTCTTCGATTCGTTAAATGAAGTGGTAATGAAAATGGTAGATTTAATTATGCTTTTTGCTCCTTACGCCGTATTTGCATTATTAGCAAACGTAATTATAGCTTTTGATGATCCAGATATTCTTGTAAAACTACTATGGTATGCGCTTTGTGTTGTTGGTGGACTTATTATAATGATTGGTTTTTATATGTTATTAATTAAAGTTTACGCAAAAAAATCACCAATGTGGTTTTTACAACAAATAAGCCCTGCACAACTTTTAGCTTTTTCAACAAGTAGTAGTGCAGCAACATTACCAGTAACTATGGAACGTGTTGAGGAACATTTAGGTGTAGATAAAGAAGTTTCTGGTTTTGTGTTACCAGTTGGTGCTACTGTAAATATGGATGGAACAAGTTTATACCAAGGTATAGCCGCCGTATTTATCATGCAGGTTATTTGGCCAGAAGGATTAACATTTACCAATCAACTTGTTATTATCGCTACAGCGTTACTTGCATCTATTGGTAGTGCAGCAGTACCAAGTGCAGGTATGGTAATGTTGGTTATTGTATTAGAATCTATTGGGTTTCCAGCAGAATTACTACCAATTGGGTTAGCACTTATTTTTGCAGTAGATAGACCTTTAGATATGTGTAGAACCGTTGTAAATGTTACTGGAGATGCCACAGTGTCTATGCTAGTAGCAAAATCATTAGGTAAATTACACGATCCAAAGCCAAAAGAGTGGGATGATAATTACGATGAAGTGAAATAAAATATCTAACTTTAACTACAAAGTAAAGCAGTTCTCTTAAAAGTATAAATCAAGTTTAACAGGACTTTTTTTAATTTTTTTTTAAGAAAGCTTCTTATAATAAATCATCATTCTCGTAGATAAGAGAACTAAAAAGAATAGAAAATGAACGTTTGTTTTATAATGTATCCTTGGAAGGATATAGATCCTGAAAACGATACTACTTTAGCCTTAATTAAAGAATGTGTTAAAAGAGGACATGGAGTTGCGATGTGTACACCTGCAAATTTAACCATTAGAAATAGTGTAACTACTGCTAATTGTACGGTTATAGGTAGAATGGAAAAAACGCCTGCATCTTTAAAGTCGTTTTATAGTAAGGCTAAATTACGAGAAGAAATGTTACCGCTTGCTGGTTTTGATGTGATTTTCTTTAGAGCAAACCCTCCATTAGATCCTATTATGCTAAACTTTTTAGATTCTGTAAAAGACGATGTTTTTATCATGAATTCTTTAGAAGGTATGCGAGAAGCAAACAATAAATTATATACTGCAGCTTTTGGAGATGCACATAGTAATATTATTCCAGCAACTCACGTATCAAAAAGTAAAAACTATTTAATCAATCAGATTAAAGAATCTAAAGCAGATAAAATGATATTGAAACCACTTAATGGTTTTGGTGGTTCTGGTGTTATTTTAATTGAAAAATCGGCGATGAGTAATATTAATTCTTTGCTCGATTTTTATATAACAAGTGGAGATGGTTCTTCAAATTATGTTATTCTTCAAGATTATATTGAGGGAGCAGATCAAGGAGATGTGCGTATTTTAATGCTAAATGGCGAAGCTGTAGGTGCTATGAAACGTGTGCCAGGAAATGATGATCACCGTTCTAATGTATCTGCTGGTGGAAGTGTACAAAGGCACACCTTAACCAAAGATGAAAAAGCATTGTGTAAGCAAATTGGTCCTAAATTAGTAAACGACGGACTTTATTTTGTTGGTATTGATGTTATTGGTGGCAAGTTAGTTGAGGTTAATGTTATGTCTCCAGGCGGAATCACTTACATCAATAAAGTGTATAAGCTTAAAGTTAAAATTGAAGAAAAAGTAATCGACTTCTTAGAAATGAAAGTTCTCGATAAACTTCAAGCTTTTGATAGACGTACAAGACTTAGAAAAACAGTGCAAGACGCTTAAATAAGTCTCCAGTTTTCAGTTGTATTAATCAGTAAAACCTTTTTTAATGAATTCTGATATTTCTTTAAAAGAACCTATAGTTTCAGTAGAATGGCTTCATGAACATTTGAGTACTGAAAACCTTGTTGTTTTAGATGGAACCATAAATAAAGTTTTTGATGCTTCACAAAAACAAATTCCAAATACAAGACTTTTCGATATAAAAAATAAGTTTAGCGATGCATCAAATCCGTTTCCTAGTGCGTTTCCTTCTATTGAACAATTTCAAAAAGAAGCTAGAAATTTAGGAATAAATAAAAATAGCACTATCGTAATCTCAGACGATAAAGGCATTTACTCAAGTGCTAGAGTTTGGTGGTTGTTTAAATCTTTTGGATATAATAACGTAGCGGTTTTAAATGGCGGATTCCCCGCTTGGTTAAAAGCAGATTACCAAACAGAACCTATGAAACTTTATAATGGAGAAGTTGGTGATTTTACAGCAAAACTTCAACCAGATTACATGAAGTTTTTTAATGATATAGTCGTAGCTTCAAAAAATAAAACACATACAATTGTTGATGCACGCTCAGCAAACAGATTCAAAAGTTTAGAACCAGAACCAAGAGCAGGTTTACGTATGGGAACCATTCCAAACTCCGTTAATTTGCCTTTTGAAGATTTATTAGATAATGGTATTTTAAAACCAAAAGTAGACTTAGAAAAGGCTTTTTACATGGTTGCCGATAAAAATGATGATGTTATATTTTCATGTGGTTCGGGTATTACGGCTTGTGTTTTGGCTTTGGGCGCAGAAATTTCAGGATATAAAAATATTTCGGTGTATGATGGTTCTTGGACAGAATGGGGAAGTTTAGTAACCTCAAATATGGAAACTCCAAGCACATGGACAAAAGATGAATTACTAGCTTATATTCTGTTATTTGTAGCACATTCAGATTTAAATGAAACTCAAAATGAAAAAGAATATATTTTATCCAGAGTTGATAAAAATGTATTTGAACGCGTACATAAACAATTTGAAAATGATAACGATTACCAAAGCATTCAAAATATAATAGAAGCTGTAAAAACTCATGATTATTATAGAAATGATTTAGCAGATTTATTTGCAGATATTAAGCTCATGGCTTTTGCAGATGGCGGAATGGATAATATGGAGAAAATGGCATATAGTCACTTAAAAAAGATTTTAAAATAAAATGGAGTGTTTGTCGATTTCTGAAATTTTAAAGAAAATTGAAGCAGGCGAAATCTTTGAAGCCGTGTCTTCAGATTATTCATTTACCATAAAAATAGATGATTACGTTCCATATGCCTGCGCAGCAGTGCATGATGGGCATCAGTTTAGAAAAGAACTTTGGGATAATTGCATACATACAGAATACGACCGTTGGTATGAAGAGGATCCTGAAACAAAAAACATGATTAAATCGCACCCTATAGTTATTGCTGGATGCGATTCTCGTTTTGAATATGATTTAAACCGAGTACCAGAAGAAGCTGTTTTTGAAACCGCTTGGGGTAAAAAATTATGGAAAACACCACTTTCTGAAGCGATGAAAAATAAAAGCCTGCAAAAACACATCAATTTTTATAAAGTAGTATATGCATTAATAGAAGCATTGGAGTCTAAATTTGGATTTTGTACCGTTTACGATATGCATAGCTACAATTGGAAACGTTGGGATAGGGAAGTGCCTACTTGGAATTTAGGAACTAGTAATATTGATAACACTCGTTTTGGAGATTTTGTTGAGAATTGGAGACAAAGCTTATCCGAAATTGAGTTTCCTCACAATATAAAATCCACTTCTTTAATAAATGATACGTTTCAAGGCAATGGATATTTCTTAAAATATATTACACAGAACTTTAAAAATACTTTAGTTTTGGCAACCGAAATCGCAAAAGTATATGGCGATGAATATGAGCAAATTATATACCCAGAAGTAGTAAGTACTGTTGAAAAGGAACTTGTTAAAAGAATCCCAGAACATGCTTTAAGTGTATATAGCGCCTTTAAAAGTTAGATTTTATGAAGATTGAAAATAATGTAGCTACAAAAGCACTTTTAGAAATAGATAAAAGCATTGATGCGCTAGTTAAGCAAATTGAGTTGCTTAGTTATGTGAATCCTATAAATATAGAAGAAGAAAAAGCACGTTTTTTTTCTTCTAAATATTTAACAGATCCTGTCTTTAAATATCCAAGCATCAATTTTGATAAGTTTAAACTACATCGAAAATTATTTATTCAACCTTTAGAACTTATTGAAGATGCTGAGATTAAAGATTTTTATGAAGATATTATTTATGCATATTCTGGCTTAATTCAATGTGTTGAAACCATAGGAAAAGGAAAAAAGTTTTATTATAACTGTTTACGTTGTTTTGGAACACCAACAGAAAACGATGTTGAAAATGCTAAGTTTATTCTTCATTTTGAAGATGAAAACAAAGATGTTCCAGCATTTCAACCTAAATATAATGCGACTGAAGCTGAGGTGTTTTTTGAAACATTCTCAGAGAAATACGATTTTAATTATAGTATAAAACATTCAGATAAAATGTCTGCCATTGCTATGGTTTTAAATAATATTAAAACACTGGTTTTAAATTCACATCATACCTATTCTGATAACGAAATAGCGGTTTTAACAAATCATGAAATTGGTGTACACATGGTAACAACCATGAATGGTATGTTGCACCCTTTAAAGATTTTCTCTCATGGTTTTCCTAATAACGAAGAAACACAAGAAGGTTTAGCTGTTTTTAGTGAGTATATGAGTAATAATTTAACGGTTACACGTTTAAAGGAATTAGCATATCGGGTTATTGCGGTAGATAGTTTAGCAAAAGGCTATTCGTTTTCTAGAACATTTAGGATGCTACATAATCAATACGATTTAGAGCGTGAAGAAGCATTTTATATTACGGTAAGAGCGCATAGAGGTGGCGGTTTTACAAAAGATTATTTGTATTTAACGGGACTTAAAAAGATTTACGATTACTACCATTCTGGTAAAGATTTAAGTTTACTACTTACAGGAAAAGTATCATTGGAATACGCTCATGAAATTGAGTCTTTAATTAAAAAAGGATTAGCAGTTCCGGCAAAACATGTCACAGATTCTTATTCTGAAAATAAAAACACGAATAAAAAAGTAGATTTTATTTTGAGGAGTTTGAAGTAGAAGAGTAATTTTTATGAGCTGCAATTACTATATAGTTTAGTAAAAATGTGGCTAAAAGCTGTAATATTTATTTCCTAAATAATCATAACTACTTATTTATAGCTTAAGTTTGACTTTTTAGTTAAATGATTCTCGAAATTCCAAAGGCGTATAAGATGTTTTAGTTTTAAATAATTTACTAAAAGATTGTATATGCTCAAACCCTAATTCGTAAGCGATTTCACTTACGGATAAATTAGTTGTTGATAGCTTTTCTTTTGCCAAATCAATTATTTTATCTTGTATGAAATGTTTGGTGCTTTGTCCTGTCAGTGTTTTTAATAACTTACTTAAATAATTAGCAGATAGATTTAATTTGCTTGCAAAATAGTTGACGTTAGGTATTCCTTTATCTATTAAATTTTCTTTAATATAATATGATGACAGCAATTCTTCAAATTGATTTAAAACATGATGGTTTGTAATCTTTCGAGTAATAAACTGACGTTGATAAAAACGCTCAGAATATGTTAGCAATAAATCCAATTGTGCAATAATTACATTTTGACTAAAATTATCGATTTTAGCCTCATATTCTTGTCTGATATATTGAAAGATACTCACAATCATTTTTTCTTCTTTATTAGATAAATGTAGTGCTTCACTCAATTTATAATCAAAAAAATCATAATATTTTAACTTTTTTGCAAGATTTGTATTCCAAAAAAAGTCGGTATGAACAAGCAATAGCCAACCCTTATGATTTAGTTCTTCATCTGCTCTATATTCAAAAGAGAGTACCTGTTTTGGAGACATAAAATGTAGTATACCTTCATCAAAATCATATTCTTGTTGTCCGTACTTTAATTTTGCATTAAAGTCTTTTTTTAAGGCTATTGAATAGAAATTATGAGTAATGCTTTTGGGACTATTGTCCTGTCGCTTTATGTCTTCAAATTTTAAAACACTAATTAATGGATGTTCTGGTTTTGGCAAATCCATTAAATTGTGGTATTCTGCAATAGTTTTTATATGATAAGGTGTTGATTTAGCCATACAATAAAGGTGGTTTTATAATCCAAAGAGAATTTTTAATCCGTCTTTTAATGTTGTTGGTTTACGACCTAATTTCTCCTCAAGATTGTTGGTGATTTCGTCCTCTTGTCCATTTTTAATATCGGTATTAAACTCAATTACTTTTTGAAGCATCGATTCAGGTATACCTGTTGGTCTCATTTTTTCTTGAAAAGTTAGTTTGTCAACAGGGGTATAATTTACTTTTATACCCGAAAGTTCTGTCAAAAGTGTAGCAATGTCATAAAAAGAATAGGCTTCATTATTTGTAAATTTGTATGTTTTGTTTTTAAAGCCTTCTTTTACCAATACATTTGCCATTGCCTCTCCCATTTCTTTTCTTAAGGCATATGTTACTTTACCATGTCCAGCTGGTTGAAAAATCCCTGATTCAAAAACATGTTTACCTATAAAAATTGGTAGTACATCCATATACAAGGTGTTTCTGAAAATTACATAATTTAATCCACATGATTTAATATAATCTTCTGTTAGAAAGTGTTCTTCCATAAGTTGATGAGCTAGTGTTTCCCTATTTCTCATTGCTCTACTTGTATAAGCAATATTTTTCACGCCTACTTTTTTAGCGGAATCAATTACATTACGGTGTTGTTTTATACGGTTGCCCTCATCACTTGCTGAAATGAGCAAAACAGAATCTACATTTATCATAGCTTTTTCAAGAGAAATTACATCATCATAATTTCCTTTAAAAACGTTTATTTTTTTAGATTCTAATTGTGAAATATCATCAACTGTCCTTACCAACGCTGAAATTTCTGTTGGTTTAAGGTATTTTAATAATGTTTCAATCACTGAACTGCCTAGATTTCCAGTTGCTCCTGTTACTAAAATTCGCATAATTATATATTTTTGTTTATGCAAATTTGGTAACAACTCAAGAAATTTATTTAGTCAAATCTTGCTTCGTTGTAGTTAGAAGAGGTTTTTTTGTAATGATTAGATGAAACCGTTTTGTACTGAAATAAATTAGCTTTTTTAACGAAAAGGAAAAATTAAAAAAAAGCTATGTATTTAGGTTTTAAAATATTATCTGTTAGAGTTTTATGAAATGGTTTAAATAAGTTTAGCTAGTCATCATTTTTTAAAACACTTTTTATTTTATTTAAATCACCATCAATATCATCTGGGATGTCTAAACCTAATATCTCACACATTAAAGGGTAAATATTAATATTTTTTATGGACGGTAATACGAATCCCTTTTTAAAAGCAGGACCTTTGGCATAAAATATACCATGCATGTCTTTATATTCGGGATTATAACCATGTACACCAACAGTTGTGATGGCGTTTTTTTTCATGTATTCAATACGCTGGTTTGAGCTAAAATAATAACCTAAATCTGGAATTATTTGTACGGTTCCCCAATCTCTGTTTTTGGGAGTATATTCAAAACCAGGGGTGTTTTCTGTTTTATAAACTTTAAAATGATTTTCCTTAGGTTTTAAATATTGTATTATAGAATCGGTAGAAATATTGTTTTTAGGGTGAATGTTTAAAATAGCTCCATTATCGATTAATGTAAATAAGTTTTTATTATCTATATTTTCAATAGATATAAAATTAGACGCTTTTTGAGTTGCCATTCCATGATCTGAAACTATGATAATGTTTACTGGTAAATTTGTTGCTTTTACTCCTTTAAACAAATCACCTAGATTCTTATCCAAATCGAATAAGGTTTTTTTTAGTTTTTCGTCATTATCTGGTCCATATGTATGTCCAACATTGTCCATATCAGAAAAATACAGGGTAATTATATGTGGTCTTTGTTTTTTAGGCAATGCTAGCCACTTTAGTGTTTCTTTAACGCGAGCATTATTTTTAATTTCACCATCATAATGATGATAGTAAGTAGGCCTTAAACCTTGAATATTAGCTTCAGAACCTACAAAAAAATAACTAGCAGATACCATATTTGCTTTGTCTGCTTGCACCCAAATAGGAGAACCTCCATAAAAAGTGCCATCTTCAACCATTTCACGATTTCCCATTTTATAGATTGTATTTTTTTTATAACTATAAAATGAATTGCCAATAATACCTTGTTTATCAGGGTACATACCTGTTGCAATGGTGTAATGATTGGGGAATGTTTTAGAAGGAAATGAAGAAATTAAAGACTCCGATTTTACACCACTATTTATAAAGTTAGTAAGATTTTGTGGCTTATACTTATCTACATAATCCCAACGAAAACCATCCAGAGAAATTAAAATAACATAGGGTTTTTGAATTGATGCATTTGAATTTTCAGTTAGTGTTGATTCGGTTAGACTAGAACCACTCTTGCATGAAGATAAAGTAATGGCACTTACTATTAAAATAAGTACATAAATGAAATTCTTTTTAAACATTTTATGCTTTTAAAACAAAGGCTCGGGTTAATGAACTTAAATTGATTTAAAACGAAATTAGTTTTTTTAAAACACAAAGCCAATAAGCAATGTAATAGATTGCATTGAAGTTATAAACAATTGCTTTTGTCGGTATTTTATAGTCATTTCGACCGTTAAAGCGTATTTTTTTAAATATATTTGATGAAGTGTTATTCTAAAAATTTACTTTTTAACTCTGGAGTAGGAATCATACAAGCATCTTTTTTACCGTACCATTTATATCTGTTTTTTGCAATATAATCGTAAACCCAATTGCGAATAAAAGGCGGAACAATAAAAAACACACTCATTAAACTATAAGGAAAACCTAAGTAGTAAGCAATTTTTAAAGCTGCTTTAGATTTGTATTCTAACCCTTTTTCTGGCGTGTAAAGTAAAATAGAGTCTGTTTTTTTAGTGTCAATTTTAAATTCTTCAATAATTTGTTTACCAACTGTGCTTTGTAAAGCGGTAAACATAAATATGTCCTTCTTGTCGTGCTTTATAACATATTGCACTGAGGTATTGCATAAATTGCAAACACCGTCAAACAAGATGAGTTTTTTATGTTTAGGGATATATTTCATAATAATTTCTCGCAAAGACTATACAAAGATAAGATTTGTATAGTCTTTAAAAACGAACCTACTTACCGTTATTTTTTAATAGCTTCAACCAATTCTAATTGATCCATACTTACATTAGTCGTAAATATCCCGTAGTTAACAACAGCTTTGTTTTTTTCTATTTTATCTATACTACCTATAGCACGACCATCTTCCATTCTTACGCGGTCACCAACTTTTAAAATGGCTTTTGGTTTTGGGGTTTCAATAGCTTTTTGTTTAGCTACTTTTTTCTTCTCACGAATAACTTCTACTTTCTTCTCGGCTTCTTGTTTTACTTGAGTTTCTTTAGCTTTAATTGCTTTTTTCTGTTTTACTGAAACTTTTTTGCGTTTTGAATTCTCAATTTGAACTACTTTAAAAAGTTCGTCCATTAATTCACGCTTTTGCTTGTTTTCAAAATACTTTTCGGCAATATCATTTACTTTTTGTCCTAAGTAAATTAAACGTTGGTTGCTATCATATAATTCTTGATAGTTTTCTAATTTCTTTTGAATTTTAGCATTTATTTCTTCAAGTTTATCGGCTTCTTCAATTTTTTTCTTTTCGTTGAGTTTTAGAGATTGCCCAGTTTTTTCCAATTTAGAGCGTTCTTTTTGAAGTTTAGCAATGGTAGCATCAAATCTTACTTTACTGCGTTCAATCTTCTTTTTAGCGCGGTTTATTAAGCTATAAGGGATTCCATTCTTTTGTGCAACCTCAAAGGTAAAACTACTTCCTGCTTGACCAATTATCAATTTAAAAAGTGGTTCTAAAGTTTTTTCATCAAACAACATATTAGCGTTAAGCATAAATGGTAACTCGTTAGCTAATATTTTTAAGTTGGAGTAGTGGGTTGTAATAATACCAAAAGCGTCACGATGATAAAACTCTTCTAAAAAGGTTTCAGCTAAAGCACCACCAAGTTCTGGATCACTTCCTGTACCAAATTCATCAATTAAGAAGAGCGTATTTTTATTACATTTCTTCAAGAAATAATTCATTTGTTTTAAACGGTAGCTGTAAGTACTTAAATGGTTTTCAATAGATTGATTGTCGCCAATATCGCTTAAAATCCTATCAAATAAACATACTTTACTACGCTCATGCACTGGAATTAATATGCCACTTTGTAGCATAACTTGGAGTAAACCAACCGTTTTTAAAGTGATACTTTTTCCTCCAGCATTAGGACCTGAGATGACTATAATTCGGCTATTCTGCTTTAATTCTATTGTTTGCGGAAAGGTTTTTTCTTGCTTGTTTAAATTATTTAAATAGAGCAGTGGGTGATAAGCATCTCGTAAATACATGCTTCTATCTTCGGTAAACTCTGGAAGAATGGCATTCATAGGTCGTGCATATTTCGCTTTCGCGGAAATAACATCTAAGTCTATCAAAAAAGATTGATAGTCATGCAACAACGGTAAAAACGGACGAATAAAATTAGTCACTTCTTTTAAAATACGAATGACTTCCTCATGTTCTTCATATTCTAAATTATTTAATTCTCTAGAGTGTTGAAGTGTTGTTTCTGGCTCTATATAAACAATACTTCCTGTTTTGCTGCCACCCATAATAGCTCCCTTTACTTTACGACGATACATTGCTTTTACAGCTAAAACACGCTTGTTGTCTACTACAGATTCTCGAATATCATCCAAATACTCAAGATTATGATACATATTTAAAGCTGTTGTAAAACTCGCATTAATTTTACCTTTTATTTTGTTTATCGATTGACGAAGTTCAAATAAAAGGGTAGAGGCATTATCTTTAATATCACTAAAGCGATCAACAATACTGTCTATTTTTTCAATAATTATTTTGGTAACTTCTATATGAGAAGCAAATTCACTTAAACCAGGATAGTATTCTTGAAACTTTTTTAAATACGTTACAATATCATTAACAGTTAGCGATATGGAAACTATTTTCTTTAAAGCATGAACTTCTAAGTAAGTGTTTTCGATACGTAGTAACTTTAATTCTTTAGTTATCGTATCAAAACCATGGTTTGGGATTCTGTTATCATTATAAAACGAAGAAAGATATTCATTGGTTAGTTTTAATGAAATTAGCAGTTCTTCCTTAGTTTTATGAGGAGAGATTTGTAATGCTTTTTCATTTCCTAGAGGTGTTACACAATGTTCGCTAACTTGTTGTAAAACCGTTTGAAACTCTAAATCTTGTAATGTTTTCTCGTGAATATTAATCATTCTTTAAATAGCATCTTTACATAAGAAACGCAAAGTTAAACAATCTGTTTGAGATGATTTACACAGCGAATTGATTCTTGTTAATATGTTAATTAACAGTGCAATGCAATTAATTAACAAAACACTAACAATGTGGTACTTAATTAGTGATTATTTTAGGCTAGCATATTAAACATCAATCAAACTATTAAGAGTTATGTAAAAGCTCAGTCATTAATTTGATTGAGCTAATTTTTTTAACCATGAATAGTCTCATGTTTGCCATAATTTTTAATGAGTTCACTTTCAAATTTCACTAATTCTTTCCAGCGTTTATCAACATCAATATCTTTTCCGTATTTACGTGCAAAGGTTATAAATGTGGTATAATGTCCAGCTTCGCTAATCATTAACTCATGATAAAATTTTGAAAGTTCAGGATCGTTTATTTCTTTAGAGAGTAATTTAAAACGTTCGCAGCTTCTGGCTTCAATCATAGCTGAAAATAAGAGTCTATCTACCATGCATTGTAGCCTGTTTCCGCCTTTATTCATGAATTTATAAAGTTCATTTACATAGCTGTCTTTACGTTCACGCCCTAATTTAAAGCCTCTTTTTTTAATTATTTCGTGAACCATTTCAAAATGCTCTAACTCTTCCTTAGCAAGTTCCAGCAATTCGGTTACTAAATCTGGATATTCTGAATTTAATGTGATGATAGTTATGGCATTAGTAGCTGCTTTTTGCTCACACCATGCATGATCTGTTAATATTTCTTCAATATTCGATTCTACTATATTTACCCAACGCGGGTCTGTTTCTAACTTTAAATGAAGCATTTTTTTGTTTTTGTAAAGATAAATATCTTTTACAGCTGTTTTAAATTTTTTATGATCTAGAAAATATCTTAATGTTAATTATTTATTGGTTTACACAAAAGCTTACCAAATAATAAAAAAGGTTTATTAATAGTTACTGTTTTTGGTTCATAAATACTTCTGATAATTTTGCTTATTCTGAATCTTTATTGCTTAAAAGGTGTTTAATTTTCCTAGTCATTATGACATGTAATACCAAATCATATGTTTCTGTTTTTAGTTAACATCGAAGTATTAGCATTAAAAAAATCAAATTAATCTATTATTAATTTTGCAGAATATGATTTATTTAAACTATTATTTAAGGTAAAAATATAAATACCAGACTTTAAACCTCCTATTTTGAATTCTTCGACATCATTTGTGAATTCTACGTTTTTTTTATTCATAATTCTTCCTCTAATATCATAGATTATAGCTGTATGGTGACCTTTTTCAATACCAGAAATAAATATTTTACCAAATGAAGTTACAGGATTTGGAAAAATTTTAACGTTAAGATCAGCATCGTTTATATCTTTAACTAATAAAGTTTTGCTATTTCTTAATAATAAAGTTTTATTATTTCTTACTAAAACGACCCAACTTGCAGATGAGTTGTTAGGAGGGTTGCCAATAAATACATTTGTATCAGAATTTATAGTTGTTACAGAACCATCTTTTAAATCGCCCCCGTTTCTAGGGTCAAACCACTTAACACTATATGTATTAGAACCTGGTAAATCTAATGTAGCAGTTCCACCATCTGCTAAAAAGGCAATATAATTTTCTAAATTATCCGATAATAAATACCCTTTACTAATAGAAGCATCATCATTACTCATATTCCAAAAAGGGATATTATTATCTTCAAAGAAATTTTTTGCGTATTTCATTCTTTCTAGATAAGGCTGATATTGTGCTAAATTATCATTACTTACATCACCACCAGCACCATCTATATGATGAATGCCCACAGAACCAGCTGTAATACTGGGCCATAGCGATTTTTCTGTCCATGTTTCAATATTAGGATTTAAAACAGATGTATATGGCTCTGTGAATCTTACAACCCATTCTGTACCATCCGCAATTGCCAAATTTTTAATATTGATAACTTGGTCGTGTGTAAGTTTTAAATCATTATAATTACCTTGAATTGATATGGCTGTTAAAGCGGAAGTGCCTGATAAAGCTGTTAATTCTGGATAAATACTAAAATTACTCGCAGAACCATTGTGTGCGGAAATTAGATCGGAATAAGGGCTTAATGCTTGAATATAAACAGCTATTTCTTCTATTTGCGCAGCTGTGAATTGGTCTCCATTAGTATTCCAATTAGCTTCTTCACCGGTATTATAAACGATATTTAAATACCCAAATCGAGCAATTAACTCTCTATAGTATAATTTTCTACTATTTGAAAAATTCGATCTATTTATACCTTCTTGATCTTCAAACCAATTGCTGTTTTCTGTTTCACCTAACACCATTTCTAAGGCTATGCCTTTATTATACATGTGGTCAAAAACTATTTGCCACTGGTCTAGCTTAGACACATCATAAGTAGTATAATCTGTTTTGTTTGGGAATGGATAAGTTCTATCACCATCACCTGTAATGTTATTAAAAATAATGTACTGAATATTAGCCTCTTGACTAGCTAAGTAATTTACTGCACCAATAATTCCTGTGCCTTTTCCGCCTTTCCAAGTAGGGTCACCACTAAGATAATTCGATGCCATTTCACTATAATCATGTCTAGGAGTTGTGGCATCAAAGTCTGCGTATTCTAAAAATGTTTCTGGACTATCAGAACCCATTTCAAAATAGTAATCACCATTATCAAATTGTGCAGTACTTTTCCCAATATATTGTAGTTTTCCTTTTGCTCTAAAATCAACACCTGTTTTATTGGTTGCTTCAATATCAAAAGTACCAGTATCACCATCTATGGAAGTCGGTGTGCCATCTGTAGGATTTAAACTTACGGCAATATTAGTTCCTGTTCTAAAAGAAACCGAATAACTCCATATGCCTGTTTCATCTGGATTAAAATGGCAGCGCCATTTGTTACCACTTGTAGCTGAAGTTTCAGAAGCATTTCCATCGGCTGCAAAATAAGCAGGCACCGTGTAAGTCGCAGATGAAGGTGCTGTAAAAGTCACATTCATTCTGTAATTTAAATATGTTGCAGGAACTTCAGATAAACTAAGCGCATCAAATGTTAGTGTAGTTTTGTGATATTGATTTAAATCTCCTGTTATAGTCTGTGAATATAAATGGCTTTGTATACATATTAAAAGGAAAATTGTCCTTAATACGTTTCTAAAATAAATAGCGCTAAATTTCATAAGTAGGCAAGTTTTTAATTTCAATACGAGTAAAAAAGCAAATTCAGACTTTTTAATCGCCCAAAAATACAAAAAAAACCGTTAAAATGTAATAAAAATCGATGAAATGGCTAAATTTAACATTTTTAACTAATATAATTCCAAATATTTTTGTATTTAGTTAACTGTTTATATGTATTTAAAATCACTTGATTTTCTGAATTAGAAAGAGTTTTGTCGATTTTTAGAATGTTTTTTGCATGAAATCGAGCCAATTGTAAAATATCATTATCTCTAATAATATCGGCTATTTTTAAGTTTAAAACACCACTTTGTTGTGTACCCATAATATCTCCAGGACCGCGTAAGCGTAAATCTACTTCGGCAATTTCAAAGCCATCGTTAGTGCGAACCATGGTTTCTAAGCGGGTTTTGCTATCGCTGCTAAGTTTGTGACTTGTCATTAAAATACAATAGCTCTGTTCTGCTCCACGACCTACACGACCACGTAATTGATGTAATTGAGACAGGCCAAAGCGTTCTGCACTTTCAATAATCATAACTGATGCATTGGGTACGTTTACTCCAACCTCTATAACAGTAGTTGCTACCATAATTTGTGTTTCGCCTTTAACAAAACGTTGCATTTCGAATTCTTTATCGGCTGGTTTCATTTTTCCATGTACAATGGATATTTGATATTCCGGCATTGAAAAATCTCTAGATATACTTTCGTAGCCATCCATTAAATCTTTATAATCCATAGATTCACTTTCTTGAATTAACGGATATACAATATAAATTTGTCGGCCTTTTGCTATTTCATCACGAATAAATCGGAATACATTTAATCTGTTTTTATCATAGCGATGAACTGTTTTTATAGACTTTCTTCCAGGAGGTAATTCGTCAATTATAGAGATGTCTAAATCGCCATAAACAGACATTGCTAAAGTTCTTGGAATTGGTGTTGCCGTCATGACTAAAACGTGTGGAGGCGAGGTGTTTTTATGCCATAATTTACTACGTTGTGCCACTCCAAAACGGTGTTGCTCGTCTATAACAGCGAGTCCTAAATTCTTAAATTTCACCTTATCTTCAAGTAGTGCATGCGTACCAATTAATATCTGTAATTCGCCATTTTCTAAAGAATTATGAATTTTTTTTCTTTCTGAAGTTTTACTTGAACCTGTTAGTATTGAAATACTGATATTCAAATTATTACACATTTCAAGTAAACCATTATAGTGCTGTACTGACAAAATTTCAGTCGGAGCCATTAAGCATGCTTGAAAATCATTGTCAAGTGCTATTAACATTGACATTAATGCAACTATAGTCTTTCCAGAACCTACATCGCCTTGTAAAAGACGATTCATTTGCGCATTGCTACCCAAATCTGCACGAATTTCTTTTAAAACGCGCTTCTGTGCATTAGTTAATTCAAACGGTAATTGCTCTTTAAAAAAGGTGTTAAAATAGTTGCCTACTTTTTCAAAAGGAAAGCCTTTAATTTTCGATTTATGTACTAAATTTTTAATAATTAATTGTAATTGGATATAAAATAATTCTTCAAATTTTAATCGAAATTGTGCTCTTGAAAGTAGCTCTTGACTCTTTGGAAAATGGATATTAAATAGCGCAGAACTTTTGTTTATTAATTTTAATTCTGAGCGTAAATTATCTGATAAAGTTTCTACATAATTACCATTAGTTTCAATAAATAATTGTTGCATGATTTTAATAATCACTTTATTTGAAATACCACTATTTGACAATTTTTCGGTAGAAGGATAAACTGGTTGCATTGCAGAACGTAAATTTTTTTCATGTTCTTCTTGTAATTCTAATTCTGGATGTGGCATGCTATATTTACCACTAAACCAATTGGTTTTTCCGAATGCAACATAAGATTTGTTGAGTTTTAAATTCTCTCTAATCCATTTTTGTCCACGAAACCAAACCAATTCCATCGTTCCTGTTTCATCTTGAAACGTTGCAACCAAGCGTTTTCCTCGTTTTTGTGCAACTTCTTTAAATTCAATTATTTTACCAATAACCTGCACATCTGCATTGTTGCGTTGTAATTTGCTTATTTTATAGTATTGTGTTCTATCTATATATCTATTTGGAAATAAGTTAATTAAATCTTGATAGGTGTGAATACCTAACTCCTTACGTAGCAAATCGGCGCGGTTTGGACCAACGCCTTTTAAATAATCTATGGGAGTTTGAAGGTTAACAGACATAAAAGCGAATTTAAGTTATTTCGATTAAGATTAAAAGTGCTATTTTGGTCTAATCCTTGTTATTATTTTAATATGAAGCATTTAGTATCTCTTTTCTTTTTGTTAATTACTTTTTTAGGGTTTTCACAACAAACAGAAAACGTTGATTTTAAAAAAGTTAATAGCGTAATTGTTTTTAATCAGATAGCAGTAGATAGCACGATTTTTAATTCTTATGAAATTAAATTTGATATTTTAAAAAAAACAGATTCTATTTTTTTAGATGCTGTAAACATGCAATTTCAAAATGTTGCATTGGATGAAAAGTGCATAAAATACAGGAATGATGGTAAAAAACTTATTATATACGATGATTTTGAAGCATCAAAAAGTTATAAACTGAATTTTCTCTTCTTTGCATCGCCTAAAAAAGCCATGTATTTTATTGATTGGGATAATGCTGATGGAAATAAACAAATCTGGACGCAAGGCCAAGGAAAATACACAAGCAATTGGTTACCATCAATTGATGATATGAATGATAAAATAGAATTCGATTTAACCTATGTTGCTCCAAAAGAATATCAGGTTATTTCTAATGGTAAAATGGTATCAAAAACAGAGAATCCTACTTATAATTTATGGGAATTTGATATGCAAAAACCTATGTCTAGCTATTTGGTGGCTTTGGTTATTGGTAAATATGATAAAAAAGTGGAATACTCAAAAAGTGGCATTCCATTAGAAATGTATTATTACCCAAAAGATTCATTGAAATTTGAACCTACATACCGTTATACCAAACAAATGTTTGATTTTCTTGAAGAAGAAATAGGAGTTCCGTATCCGTGGCAAAATTACAAACAAGTACCAGTGAAAGACTTTTTGTATGCAGGTATGGAAAATACAAGCACCACTATTTTTGCAGATAGTTATGTAATCGATTCTATAGCATTTATAGATAAAAACTATGTAAACGTAAATGCACATGAATTAGCACACCAATGGTTTGGAGATTTGGTTACTGAAACTTCAGGAACACACCATTGGCTCCAAGAAGGTTTTGCTACTTATTATGCCTTATTAGCAGAAAGAAACGTATTTGGTGATGATTTTTACTATTGGCGTTTGTATGAATACGCACAAGAACTTTTAGAACAAGATAAAGCAGGAGGAAGCACCTCTTTATTAAATGCAAAATCAAGTAGTACGACGTTTTATAAAAAAGGTGCTTGGGTTTTACACATATTAAGAGAAAAAGTTGGTGATAAGGCTTTTAAAAACGCAGTTAAAAACTATTTAGAAAAACATCAGTTTAAAAATGTAGAGACTAATGATTTCATAAGTGAAGTTGAAAATGCTAGTGGAGAGGATTTGAGCCAGTTTGTAAATGATTGGTTAAAATCAAAAGAACTATTATATAATGAGATGGAAAAAAATTTAAAATCAAATTCAGCTTCCATTATGCAATATCTTAATTATGATTGTAAAAAAACTCCTGAAGCGTGTAGATTATTTTTATTAAACCAAAGTGATTCATTTTGTAAAGAAAAAATTGTTGAAAGTTTAGGGGCTAATATTTCTAAATCTACATTTTTTACTGATGATGTTAAAGTCCGTCAGGTAATTGCTAAATCGTTATCAAATATTCCTTCAGAATTAAAAGAAGATTATGAATCGCTTTTAAATGATAAATCATACATAACCATTGAAGTTGCATTATTCAATTTATGGAAAAACTTTCCGCAAGAGCGAAATAAATATCTGAATAAAACAAAAGATGCTCAAGGGTTTAATGATAAAAATGTGCGTACACTTTGGCTAACTCTAGCTTTAATTACTGAAGATTTCGAACCAATTAATAAACAGAAATATTTTGATGAACTAACAAGTTATACAAGTCCTAAATATGGTTTTGAAATCCGTCAGAACGCTTTTCAATATTTAAATCAAATACAAGCTTGTAATGATGTTTGTAAAGAGAATTTACAAAAAGCAACAAAGCACCACAACTGGCGATTTTCTAAATTTGCTAAAGATTTATTAAAAGTAATACAATGAGAGCATTGGTAATTTCAGGAGGAGGAAGTAAAGGGGCATTTGCAGGCGGTGTTGCTCAACATCTTATTGAAGATTTAAAGCGAGAATATCAAATATATATAGGCACTTCTACGGGAAGTCTTTTAGTTTCTCATTTAGCTTTAAATAAAATTGAAAAAATAAAAGCGGTTTACACCAGTGTGAATAACGATAGTATTTTTAATGTTTGTCCGTTTGTTATAACCAAAAAACATGGTACACAAAATATAGCTATAAACCACTTTAATGTGCTCTTAAATATCTTTCGAGGTAGTAAGACATTTGGAGAAAGTTATAATTTAAAGCGCTTAATTAAAGAAACATTATCTGAAGAAGAGTTTTTGGAATTAAAAAAATCACCAATAGATGTTGCGGTTACAGTTTCTAATTTATCACTAAATCAAGTTGAGTATAAATCTTTAAATGAATATACATATCAGGAATTTTGCGACTGGATTTGGATATCTTGTAACTACACACCGTTTATGACTTTAGCCAAAAGAAATGGCTGCGAATATGCAGATGGTGGAATGGGGAATATGGTACCAATTGAAGAAGCGATCCAGCGAGGTGCAACAGAGGTTGATGCTATTATTTTGCAAACTGAAATTAATCAATTAAATAGAATGCCTTCTAAGAATCCTTTTTCTTTACTAACTAATATGTTTGGGTTTATGCTGGATCGCATTGAATCTCAAAATATTAAAATAGGAAAATTTGTGGCTTCACATAATAATGCCATTATTAATTTTTATTATGCACCAACCGTTTTAACTACTAATTCTTTAATTTTTGATAAAGAAAAGATGACAAAATGGTGGAAAGGTGGATATAATTTTGCTAAATTAAAAAATCAGGAAGTTAGTCAATTAGAAAATTAATTATGAATTTTATAAATAAAGCAGGAAACTATGAATGATTTATATGATATTGCAACTAATTTATAAAAAAAGAAATTTCAAATAGATGAAAGCATTAGTGATTTCAGGTGGTGGTAGCAAAGGTGCATATGCAGGAGGTGTTGCGGAATACTTAATTAAAGAAGAAGGCCGGAATTATGATATGTTTTTAGGAACATCTACAGGCAGTTTATTAGTGCCACATTTGGCAGCAGGTCAAATTGATAAAATTCATCAAGTATTCACTAACGTAAACCAAAACGACATATTTAGTATTAACCCATTTGTTATGCGCAAAAAGGATGATAGAGAGTATGTATCTATAGATTTCATAAATACACTTTGGCAATTTATTAAAATGAAGCGAACTTTTGGTGAGAGTAAATCACTAAGAAGACACATAAGAAAGCATTTTACTTATGAAGAGTATAATTTAATTAGAGCAACCAAAGATGATGTTGTGGTAACTGTTGCGAATTTGTCTAAAAATGGGGTGGAGTATAAGTCTATAAAAGATTTTAGTTATGATGAATTTTGCGATTGGATTTGGATTTCATGTAATTATATTCCTTTTATGTCTTTGGTAAAGAAGAATGGTTTTGAATACGGTGATGGTGGTTTAGGTTGTGTTGTTCCTATTCGAGAAGCTATTTTAAGAGGTGCTACAGAAGTTGATGCGGTTATTTTAGAGTCTGAAAACATGGCTTATAATAAAGTACTTGGAAAAAATCCATTTTCATTAATGATTAACTTATTTGGACATTTATTAGATCAAGTAGAACGCAGTGATATTATTATTGGTAAGTTGGCAGCGAAAAACAGAGATGTTAAGCTAAATTTATTTTATACACCATCAAAACTAACAGAGAACTCATTAATATTTAATAAAAAATTAATGACAGAGTGGTGGCAACAAGGCTATTATTATGCTAAAAAGAAATGTGAAGAAGCTAGTTCTAACGAGTTACGTGTAGGTTAGTTTACCATAAATCTGAAACTTCATCTTTTATAAAAGAAAGAGCAGCATCACTAGGCGATCTGCGTTCCATCATTTCGGTTAAAACAACTTCACGAAGTTTGTTTGCTGTATCAGTTTTTTCTAGCATACTCGCTTTTCTAATAAGTTGAATAGTGGCGTTTTTTGCAGTAGCTACTATACTCCAACATTTATCGCTAATATAAATTTGTTGCGATAAATTATGTTCGAATTCCTGTTCTATACTTTGTATGAGTAAAGACTCGTAACTTTCTTTATTTGAATCTGTTGGATGAATTCTTATTAATAATTTTGAAGGCGAAATACGTTCAAGAAAAAGAGCCATACGCTCATAAGCTTGAAGACGCAAAGGCATGGAATTTACTTGCATATCTTTTTTAAGTAAAAAGCGTCTTCGTCCATCTTCATTCCTAGTATGTTCTCTAAAAAAATAATAGGCTATAACGCCTGTTATTAATGAAGGTATAGCGAATAAAAAAAGGTCTATAATTCTGTTCAGATCCATATGTTTTAAATTTCAGTTTACAAAACTAAGTGGTTTAAGTCAATTCTACAAATTACAGATTTAATGGGTGTTTTATTGAATAAATTTCATCATTAAATACTATATAATTAATCTTTATTTTATGTAAACAATTAAAATTAAAGTGTTTATGTTTTTTGACGTCTTTAGATAAATTACTTTTTAAATATAAATTTAAAAATATTAATTTGTTAGAGTGTTTGTTTCATCACTAGATTGAGATTTTAATTTAACGCCTTGTCCTCCTAAATACTTACAGTCTTTTAAAGCCTGCATGCCATTAAATGGTAAATATGTTTTTTTATAACCATAAGTGCTCTCCAATTCTTTTGAAAGATAATGATCGTCTACATTTACATCAATATCGCTCATTTTGAATTGACAAGGATGTTCGTAACCAGTTGCATGAGTTATTTCAATAAATTCTTTTCTAAAAGTTTTAAAATATTGAGCTAATCGCACCGATTTTAAAGTAGGATCTATACCATTTTGTAGCCATTTACTTTGTGTTGCAACACCACTAGGGCAACGGTTGGTATGGCAAACTTGTGCTTGAATACAACCAATACTCATCATAGCTTCTCGAGCTACATTAATACAATCTGCACCCATAGCAAAGGCCATTGCAGCTTTAGCAGGAAAACCAAGTTTTCCACTACCAATAAATACAATGCGTTCGCTTAATCCTTTAGATTGAAATAGTTTGTATAAATCGCTAAAACCATAAACCCAAGGTAAGGATACGTGGTCTGCAAAACTAGGTGGAGCAGCACCAGTACCACCTTCACCACCATCAACGGTTATGAAATCTGGTCCTTTACCTGTTTTAGCCATAATATCTGCTAATTCTTCCCATTGTTCTAACTTTCCAATAGCAGCTTTAATGCCTACAGGTAAGCCCGTTGCTTCTGCAATTTTTTCAATAAAATCAACCATTTCTGGCACGTTAGAAAACGCTTTATGGTTTGGAGGCGATAATACATCTTTTCCTATTTCTACGTGACGGATATCTGCTATTTCTTTAGTTATTTTAGCTCCAGGTAAAACACCACCTTTTCCTGGTTTTGCTCCTTGAGACAATTTCACTTCAATGGCGCGAATAAACGGATTGTCTTCAACTAGTTTTATCAACTTTTTCATTGAAAAATCACCATTTTTATCTCTTACTCCAAAATAACCTGTTCCGAAATGAAAAATAACATCACCACCGTTGCTATGATAAGGAGATAAACCACCTTCACCAGTATTATGATAAGCTCCTGCAATTTTGACGCCTTTGTTTAATGATTCTATGGCTTTCGCGGAAAGTGAGCCAAAACTCATCGCAGAGACATTAATTATAGATGCTGGTCGAAATGGTTTTTTACGTTTACTGAATTCTCCCATAACTTTAGCACAGGGTAAAAATGTTTTGTCAATTTTATTGGGATGATTTTCTGGTAATTCAAAAGGCATCATTGCATTATTTATAAAAATATGTTGATGCGCATAAATATCTCTATCAGTACCAAAACCTTCATAATTATTTTCATGCTTTGCAGAGGCATAAATCCATCCACGTTCAATTCTATTAAATGGTAATTCTTCTCTGTTGTTAGCAACAAAATATTGGCGCATTTCTGGACCTATACTTTCCAACATATATCTTATGTGTCCTACAATAGGGAAGTTATGACTAATAGTATGTGCTTTTTGGAAGAAAATGTCACGTATTGCAACTATTGCTAAAGCAATTAAAATCCAGATCCACCAGGAGATGTTAGATAAAAAATTTAGTACTGTATCCATTCTAGTTCTTTAAATAATCTAATGTCATTTGAGTTAATGTTTTTACGCCTAAAAGGAGACCGCTTTCATCAATTTTGAAATCTGGTGTGTGGTGTGGGAAAGCTTCTGTATTTCCTGGTGTCATGCCACCTAGGTAGAAGAAAAAACCTGGAACTACTTCTTGAAAAAATGAAAAATCTTCACCACCTGTGGTTGCTTTCATAATTTGAACATTACTTTCACCAGCAACTTTTTTCATAGTTGGTAGCATTTGTTCTACTAAAGCCACGTTATTAAATGTAATAGCGGTGTTATTTTGAAACTCAATAGTTGCTTTACCACCATAAGCTTTTGCTATAGTCTCAGTCATTTCGGTCATACGTCTTATAATTAACTTCTTCATGTCTGGATTTAAGGTTCTTAAAGTCCCAATCATTTCAGCAGTTTCTGGTATAATATTAAATCTAACACCACTAGTTATTTTCCCAACAGTGATTACAGCAGCTTCATCAGTTAATTTAGCTTCTCTACTTATAATAGTTTGTAAACCATCAATTATTTTAGCTGAAATTAAAATAGGATCAACGCCAGACCAAGGTTGTGATCCATGAGTTTGTTTTCCCTTCACGTTAATAACAAAACGCTCTACAGCAGCCATCATGCCTTCTGTTTTATATTTTATAGTGTTTACAGGAATTCCAGAGCCAATATGTAATCCGAAAATTGCATCTACTTTGGGATTTTCTAAAACACCTTCTTTTATCATTAAAGCGGCACCACCTTTTTCTCCTGGTGGAGGACCTTCTTCAGCAGGTTGAAAAATAAACTTTACAGTACCATTAATTTTATTTTTATTTTTTGATAAAATTTCCGCTACACCCATTAAAATTGCAGTGTGTGTATCATGCCCGCAAGCATGCATGACACCAGTTTCTGTATTTAAAAATGTTGATTTCACTTCAGATTTAAATGGTAAATCGTTGCGTTCGGTAACAGGAAGGGCATCAATATCTGCTCTTAAAGCAATTACCTTTCCAGGATTATTTCCTTTTAAAAGTCCTACAACACCAGTATGAGCAACACCTGTTTGTACTTCAATACCCAAAGATTTTAAGTGTTTTGCTATTTTTTCAGCAGTTTTAAATTCTCTATTTGATAACTCTGGATTTTGGTGAAAATCACGTCGCCATTCTATAATCTTATGTTCAATATCAATAAATTGTTGATCTAAATTATCTTGGCCAAAAACTGGAATTATTGTTAGGAAGGAAAATATTAAAAAAAGCTGTTTCATAAGTAATATAAATTTACAATAAGTAAAGATATTTAAAATAAGTTGTAATGAAGCTTTTGAATATATATCTTTAAGATATGAACAAAAGGTTAAAAAAAACACTGGTTATAATAGTTGGATTAATAGTTTTTTTATTTTTTGGTGTTCTTATAATTAATAATGTAATTGAAAATAAACTTCAAAACCAATTAGAGAACATAAGTGAGAATGTAGAAATAAAGTATGAAAATATTAAAGTCAATTCATTAAAAGGGAGCGTAAATATAAGTAAACCATTGATTTCAGTTTACGGAAAAACAACTCATAAAAAAAATGCACTAGTTGAACTAGAATATTTTTTAGTTGGTAGTTTTAGTTATTGGGATTATTTTTTTAATGATAAAATTACAATAGGTAATGTTATTTTTGATGAACCAAATATCACCTATCATCATAATGATTCAGTGAGTTCTAAGTCTTACAATGAAGTTTTAAAAAATAAGTTAAACCAAATAATTCAAATAGAATCCATTCAAATTAATAATGGAAATGTGGAGGTTTACAACGTTTCAAATGATTCTTTAATATTGAAATCTGAAAACCTGAATTTTAATATTAATGCAATTGAAGTCAATCAAAAAAAAGAAAAAAATCAAATTATTTATAAAGATTTTAAAGCCACATCTAATAATTTAATTTATAAATTAAATGCTTATGAAAATCTGTATTTGGATCATGTGGATTTTAGAACAGATTTATCTAAACTTAAAGGTGTTCGTTTAAAAACCAAATACGCGAAAGAAGAATTATCTAATATAATAAAAGTACAACGAGATCATTTTGATTTAACCATAGATTCGATTGAGGTAAAAAAACAAGATTTTGGATTTCAACAAGACTCGTTGTTTTATTTCAAAAGTCAACGTATTGATTTTTATCATCCTAACTTTAAAATATATAGAGATAAACTGATTGCAGATGATTTAAGTTATAAGCCATTATACAGTAAAATGTTAAGAGATTTAATCTTTAATATGAATTTAAATTCTGTTTTTATAAATAACGGTTCCATAATTTATTCAGAAAAAGTACAGCCAAATACTCAAGGAGGTAGACTTTTGTTTTCAAAATTAAACGCAAAAATCAACAATTTAAGTAATACTTATAACACTAGTGAGACGGTCACTTCTGTTAATATTGAGTCAGTTTTTATGGATGATACCAACATTAATGTGCAATGGGATTTTGATGTTAATAATACGACTGATGAATTTATTTATAAAGCTGAAATTGGAAAACTGAGAGCGGATAGCATGAACCAGTTTATGGAACCAAACCTTAATATTAGATTAAAAGGTGAAATTATTAAAACATATTTTACCATTAATGGTAATGACGAAACTTCACAAGTCGATTTAAAGTTAAAATATGATGATTTTGATATTATTGTTTTAAAAGAAAATGGAAAAGAAAAGAATAAATTTTTATCAGGTTTAGTAAATCTTCTTATATCTAATGATAGTCATGATAATTCTGGCTTATTTAGATATGGTTCTGGATTTGATATTGAAAGAAATAAAAACAAATCAATATTTAACTATTTATGGATCAATATAAAAGACGGGTTGTTGGGTGCTATGCTTGGAAATGGTAAAAAAGACAATAATTAATTTAAGCATAATGTTTATAATTAATAATAAAACGGAAGGTTTAAAACTCAGACAATACTTATTTTTACCTTTTTAAAAATGTAACCAATTTGGAGAAGTATTTAAGTCAGTTAAATGAAGCACAATTAGCGCCAACTATACAAAAAGATGGTCCTATGATTGTGATTGCAGGTGCAGGATCTGGTAAAACAAGAGTGTTAACTTATAGAATTGCATATTTAATGAGTCAAGGTGTAGATTCATTTAATATTTTGGCTTTAACATTTACTAATAAGGCTGCCAAAGAAATGAAAGGCAGAATTGCAGATATTGTTGGAGATGGTGAAGCAAAGAATTTATGGATGGGAACTTTTCACTCTGTTTTTGCTAAAATTTTACGTTTTGAAGGACACCATTTAGGGTTTCCTAGTAATTTTACTATTTACGATACACAAGATTCTCAGAAATTAATGGGGTCTATTATTAAGGAAAAAGGTTTAGATAAAGACATTTATAAAACCAAGCAGGTTTATTCTAGAATTTCATCATACAAAAACAGTCTAATTACTGTTAAAGCTTATTTTAATAATCCAGAATTGATGGAGGCTGATGCTATGGCGCGTCGTCCTAGAATGGGAGAAATATATCAAGAATATGTAGATCGTTGTTTTAAAGCAGGAGCAATGGATTTTGATGATTTATTACTAAGAACCAATGAGTTGTTAACTCGTTTCCCTAATGTTTTAGCTCAATATCAAAATAAATTTAGGTATATATTGGTAGATGAGTATCAAGATACGAACCATTCACAGTATTTAATAGTACGAGCTCTTGCAGATCGTTTTCAAAACATATGTGTTGTAGGTGATGATGCGCAAAGTATTTACGCCTTTCGTGGTGCTAATATTAATAACATTCTTAATTTTCAAAAAGATTATGATGATGTAAAACTTTATAGATTAGAGCAAAATTACCGTTCTACTCAAAATATTGTAAATGCAGCCAATTCTGTAATAGAACATAATCAAACTAAATTAGATAAAGAAGTTTGGACAGCAAATGATGAAGGCGAAAAAATAAAAGTACACCGCTCATTAACTGATGGTGATGAAGGACGTTTTGTTGCTAGTACTATTTGGGAAGGTAAAATGCAAAATCAATTAAAAAATAGTGATTTTGCAATTTTATACCGTACAAATGCACAATCCAGATCAATAGAAGATGCCTTACGTAAACGAGATATTCCATATAGAATTTATGGTGGTTTATCGTTTTACCAGCGTAAAGAGATTAAAGATGTTACGGCGTATTTAAGATTAATACTTAATCCTGCTGATGAAGAAGCTTTAAAAAGAGTTATTAATTATCCAGGGAGAGGAATTGGTCAAACTACAATAGATCGCTTAGTTGTAGCAGCAAATGGTTATGGGAAAACTATTTTTGAAGTGCTTGAAAATATTGATAAAGTAGATATAAATATTAATGGAGGAGCGAAGAACAAACTTAAAGATTTTGTAACATTAATTAAAAGTTACCAAGTCATGAATCAAACAGCTAATGCCTTTGATTTAGCTGAACATGTTACCAAAACAAGTGGTTTAATTCGAGAATTTAATAAAGATGGAACACCAGAAGGGGTTACAAGATTAGAAAATGTTGAAGAATTATTAAACGGTATAAAAGATTTTGTTGAAGGTCAACTTGAATTGGCTGATGCTTCCGATTCTTTAGCCGAATTCTTAGAAGACGTTGCTTTAGCAACAGATTTAGATGCCGATAAAGGTGATGAAGACCATGTGGCATTAATGACTATTCACTTAGCAAAAGGATTAGAATTTAACAACGTGTTTATAGTTGGTTTGGAGGAGGATTTATTTCCAAGTGCCATGAGTATGAATACACGCAGTGAACTAGAGGAGGAGCGTCGCTTATTTTATGTGGCATTAACAAGAGCCGAAAAGAAAGCGTATTTAACTTATGCCTTATCTAGATACCGTTGGGGAAAATTAGTAGATTCTGAACCAAGCCGATTTATAGAGGAAATAGACGATGAGTATTTAGATATTATAACACCAATTGAAGAACGTAGAATAAACCCAATGCTTTCTGCCGATATTTTTGGAGATGTAAATCCAAATAAAATTCGTTATAAGCCAGCCAAACAAGTGGTGTTAAAAAAAGGAAATACTGCTAAAAAAGAAGTAGAAAAATTTCAAGTAACAACACCAAAGAATTTAAAAAAAGTTACAAATACCAACGGAAACACTAATCTGTTTGATAGTAAATTAGTAGTTGGAAATGTTGTAAAGCATATCCGTTTTGGTACAGGAGAAGTTTTAAAAATTGAAGGCGCAGGAGCCGATATAAAAGCTGAAATTAACTTTCAACATGGTGGTGTTAAAAAATTGTTGTTGCGTTTTGCTAAGTTGGAAGTAGTAGGCTAATTATTTTACCATACAAACGGAATTTACATTGCCATCACCGTCGTATTCTTTTATGCTGTTATTAGGGTCTACAATCCATTGTCCATCAACAATAAACTTGTAGTGGTGTTTGCCTCCAGTTAGTGGAATAACATATTTCCATCCATAATCCGTTTTTTCCATGACGAGTTTGTTTTCATTCCAGTTGTTAAATGAACCAGAAAGAATTACTTTATGTGCATTGGTATATCCTCTTAGTTTAAAAGCAGTATATTCTTTTATGTCTATAACAGAATTATATTCGTCAAACTCATTTCTTGTTTTATGTGAATTGTCTGGGTCTTCCATCCAATGTCCATCAACAATAAAACGATATTGATACACATCGGGCTTCATTTGTAAGGTTAATTCCCAACCGCTTTCCGTTTTATTCATTTTAAAAAGAGTTTCATCCCATTTATTAAAAGAACCTGCTAGAACAACTTTTTTCGCATCTTTATAACCTTTTAATTTAAAACTTGCATTACCATTTTTATCAGGGTAAGCTGTGTACATTTTTAAATTATATACACCACGAAGTTTTTGTCCGTTGTTAATAGCCTTCGAAACATTTGGGTCGTTTTTCGAAGGTTCAGCCCAAAAGGAGTTGTTTATTACAAATTTAAATTCCCATGAAAACTCATCGGTAAAATCGTTGATGCTTTTTCTAAGTTCATAAATAAACTCATCTATTCTTTTCATCTTCCAATTATCTCTAGACCAAAGATTAAACTCACCAGAAACCACCACATTTTCAATATCAAAATCATTAAAATCGAGTGTTTGTCCGGTAAATTCTTTTGTAAATTTAGAATAGTCTCTAGCATCAAAAGTAAATACTACAGTATCGTTTTCAATTTTATAACCCTTAAATGCATTCTTTTGCGCGAATGTGTTTAAACTTATAAAAATGAAAAATAAATATATAATATGTGGAATTATATGCTTCACTGATGGTTAAAAGGGTAATTTATAAAGTATAACTTTTCTTTTTGATAATTTATAATTGTTCTTTTTTGTGCGAAAAACTCATAGCCTAAAATACCATCTAAATTGGTTCCAAAGGCTTCATTCATTTTATTTAAATTTGTTAAAACTGTAAGCATTGGTCCAAAATAAGTGTTTTCACTCAATTTAACACGATGCAATTTTCCTGCCAAAACTTCTATTTTTCTATTATTAACTCCAGTTAAAAGTGTTCGCTTTTTTGGAATAAAATACTTTAAAACTTTTTTGTTTATATTTTTATTAATTTGGTTAAATTCCGCAGCGGTATCTAAACCAAATTTAACTTTTTGATTATTAACAGTAGCATTTACAACTATAGTGTGATTTTTTAGTTTAAAACTAACACTATCAATAATTTTTTCTAAATATACATGATTATCTAATTTTTCACCAAAAGGATCCACTTTAGTTAGTGTTATTTGATTCAAGTGCATATCTATAAAAATTTCATAATCTTTTAAAATACTATAGCCAATAACACCTAGTATTTTGATTTTTTTACTTTTTTCAATGTGTGATAAATCAATAACATCAGAATTTCTATTCTGTAGCTTAAAATTCTCTAATACAAATTCCTTTATTTGTCTTTCATAAGAATTCTCAACAGAATGCATTACACCAGATGTAGATTCATTTTTTCTTTGATGTTCGTAAAAATTTGAAAAATGTACTTTGTTAAGAATCATAGTTTCCGAGCCTGTGTCAATTATAAAGTTTCCTTCTTTATTTAAAATTTTGGCTTTAACTACAATTAAATGATCTACTAATTTAAAAGGAATTCGAGTTGTATATTCGTTTAAAACTTCAGCTTGAGAAAAGAGTATCGAATTTTTTATAGGATTATCTTTTGCATTAACTTTTGTTATGCTTATTGCAAAAAATAATAATATATAAAAAAGTCTTTGCATATACATAAGACTGGTTTAAAAAGGAATTGTTACATAATATAAGAAATTTTTAAGGACTATTTTGCTTTGTCATTTTTTAAGTGTAATATAGTTCTAAACTTAGAGTTTTTACTAATTGAAATACGATTTACCTTGCTGTTATTATGGCTGAATTTATAAGAATTTACGAAGAAAATCCTAATCCAAAAGAGATTGAAAGGGTAGTGAAAGTTTTAAAAAGAGGGGGGCTTATTATTTATCCAACCGATACGGTTTATGGCTTAGGATGCGATATTACGAACTTAAAAGCTTTGGAACGCATTGCAAGAATTAAGCAAATTAAGTTAGAAAAAGCAAATTTTTCATTTATTTGTCATGACCTTAGTAATTTAAGTGATTATGTAAAGCAAATTGATACCTCGGTTTTTAAAGTTTTAAAACGTGCGCTTCCAGGACCATATACTTTTATCCTTCCAGGATCTAAAAATTTGCCAAATCCATTTAAAAAAAGAAAAACTGTTGGTATTCGTGTACCAGCAAATAACATAGCTTTAGATATTGTAAAAAAACTGGGAAACCCAATAATATCGACGTCCATTCATGATGAAGATACTGTTATTGAGTATACTACAGATCCTGAACTTATTTTAGAAAAATGGGACAATTTAGTAGATTTGGTTATTGATGGTGGTTATGGAGATAACGAACCATCTACAGTTATTGATTTGTCTGAAGGAGAACCTGTTATTGTTAGACAAGGTAAAGGGAGTTTAGAAATTTTTTAATTAAAATATGATCGATAATCATATAAATTATATTGAATTTAAAGCAAATAATCTTGAAGCTGTTAAAGTGTTTTATAATAAATGTTTTAACTGGGAATTCACAGATTATGGGCCAACTTATATTGCTTTTTCGGAAAGTGGAGTCGCTGGTGGATTTGAAAAATCAGATTCAAAAATAATAAATGGTGTTTTAGTTGTTCTATATCATAAGGATTTAGATTTAGTAAAAACCAATGTTATTCAAAATGGAGGGGAAATATCAAAAGATATCTTTTCTTTTCCTGGAGGAAGA
Source organism: Flaviramulus basaltis (assembly GCF_900114265.1). Taxonomy (GTDB): domain Bacteria; phylum Bacteroidota; class Bacteroidia; order Flavobacteriales; family Flavobacteriaceae; genus Flaviramulus; species Flaviramulus basaltis. The sequence goes on along the minus strand of NZ_FPKV01000002.1, from coordinate 302,844 downwards.
AGATTTCAGTTTTTAGATCCAGCTGGTAATGAGCTTGCTGTTTGGTCTGATAAATAAAAAAAGCCCAATCTTTCGATTGAGCTTTTTCTAATATTTTTAAAACTGATTATTTACCACCAGCTGCAAGGTTTTTCATTTCTTTTTCAATCATGTCATAAAACTGATCGATTTTAGGCAATACAACAATACGAGTACGTCTGTTTGTAGCTCTGTTTTCAGCAGTATCATTATCTACTAGAGGCACATAAGAACTACGACCAGCAGCAATTAACTGAGAAGGATTTACATTTAAATCTTGTAAAACTCTAATGATAGAAGTTGAACGTTTAACACTTAAATCCCAGTTGTCTAACAATGGCTCTTTTCTATAAGGTACATTATCTGTATGTCCTTCAACCATACATTCGAAATCAGGCTTGCTATTAACAACTTTAGCAACTTTAGCAAGAACTTCTTTAGCTCTAGCTGTTACGTTATAGCTTCCGCTTTGGAAAAGTAATTTATCTGCGATAGATATAAACACAACACCTTTTTCAACATTAACTTCTATATCTGGATCGTTTATACCAACTTCACGTTTTAAACTTGTTACTAAAGCTAGTGTTACACTATCCTTTTGAGTAAGCGCATCTTGTAAACGTGTGATTTTTAATTCTTTTTCTTTAATACTTTCTAAAGTTTTTTCAACGTTTGAAGCTCCTTTTGAAGATAAAATTGTTAGGTTATCATTGCTTTTTCTTAAATCTGCTATTTGTTCTTCTAAAGCAGTAGCTCTAGCTGTTACTGAAGCTCTATCTTCTAAACAAGAGTTTAGCTTCACGGTTGCAGAATTTAGCAAATCTTGAGTTTCCTTTTGTTTTGCTTGAAGATCTGTAAATTGTTTTTTTGATACACATGAACTTAATAAAATCATTGCTGAAGCACTAAGTAATAAAATTTTTCTCATAATTATTTAAAGGATTAATTTCTTGTTTGTTTTAACAAAAATATATAAAAATCAGTAGGTTTTAACATTTTAACAAAACTTTTACAAACTACTTATAAACTTTTAAAATTCTTATTATTATTTACGAAATAATTGAATACTATGGATGTTATTTGGTAGTATTTTATTTTGTTTTTTATTGATTTCCGTTGTTTTAATAAACGATTCAAATGACTATAATAACTAAAATGAGCTCTTAAAATGGCAAAGGCATGTTTAGGTTTTAATTCAAATAAAAATTTGGCAGCAGCAATACCATCTAGTGTTAAACGAATTATTATAAGTGAAAATAAGTTGCCTTTTGCGTTTTTAGTAAGTGTGAATAAGCTATTCCTGAAATTTAGAAATGTTTTTTTAGGATTAATAGCATTTAAAGTAGCACCACCAACATGATAAATTTTAGAATCTCCTACATATTTTATAGAGTAACCTAAATTCTTTGCTCTCCAACATAAATCTATTTCTTCCATGTGAGCAAAAAAATGCTCATCAAATCCCCCTAATATCCTAAAAACAGGACTTCTAATAAATAAGCATGCGCCAGAAGCCCAAAATATTTCGGTAGTATCATTATATTGATTAGTGTCTTTTTCTAATGTATTAAAAATTCTACCTCTACAATATGGGTAACCATATTTATCAATAAAACCCCCGGCAGCTCCAGCATATTCGAAGTAATCCTTTTTTTTGTAATCTAATAATTTGGGTTGAATAATTGATGTATTGGGATAATCTTCAAAAGCACTAATAATAGGAGGTAACCAATTTTCAATAACTTCAACATCGCTATTTAAAAGGCAAAAAACATCGGCTTCTATCACTTGTAAGGCATCATTATAACCTTTAGAATAACCACCATTACTTTTATTTTGAATGATTTTTACAGTTGGATATTTAGCTTTCACAAAAGAAACTGAATCGTCTGTAGAGGCATTATCGGCTAAATAAATAGTAGCTTCTTTTGAATTTTCTAAAACTGAAGGTAAAAACTGTTCTAAAAGCTTTTTTCCATTCCAGTTTAGTATGACGATTGCTAATTTCATTTTTTAAAATTTGGAATATCTTTTAAGAAATTATAACATTCATTTTTAAAATCCATTTGGCAATAATAGTGATTTAATCCATTTGTAACCATTAAATAAGTAGCGTTTAGTTCTAAATTATAACGTGCTATTTGGTCAAAAGTATCTTGCTTAATAGAGATTTTTGGGGCTTTACATTCAACAATTAAATAAATACTTCCATCTGGATTGAAAATAACAATATCGTATCGTTTTTTTAAAGAATTGATAGTCAGTTCTTTTTCAATATTTATTAAAGATTTTGGGAAACCTTTTTCATTAATCAAAAATTGAATACAATGTTGACGTACCCATTCTTCGGGCTGTAAAATCACGAATTTTTTACGAATACTATCGAAAATAGAAATTTTATTTTCGCTATTTTTGAATCGAAACGTATATGTAGGGAAATTTAATTTTTGCACTACACAAATTTGGTGATTTTTTTTTAATGGACGAAGTAAAACAATTAGTTACAGATATAAAAAATGGTAATTTAAAACCTATTTATTTTTTAATGGGTGAGGAACCATATTATATAGATAAAATATCTGATTTTATTGAAACAAATGTTTTAGCGGAAGAGGAGCGTGGATTTAACCAAATGGTTTTATACGGGCGAGATGTAACGATTGAAGATATTGTTGGTAACGCAAAACGTTATCCAATGATGGCAGAGTACCAAGTTGTTATTGTAAAAGAAGCTCAGGATTTATCGCGTACCATTGAAAAATTAATATCTTATTCTGAAAACCCTCAGCCTACAACGGTATTAGTTTTAAACTACAAATATAAAAAACTAGATAAGCGAAAAGCACTTTATAAATCCATAAAAAAAATTGGCGTAATTTATGAAAGTAAAAAATTATACGAAAACCAAGTAGCCGATTGGATTAGAAGAGTATTATCATCTAAAAACTATACCATATCACCAAAAGCAGGACAAATGCTTGTTGAGTTTTTAGGAACAGATTTAAGTAAAATAAACAATGAATTAGAGAAACTTCAAATTATTTTACCAAAAGGCACGCAAATTACCCCAGAGCATATTGAAAAAAATATAGGTATTAGTAAAGATTATAATAATTTTGAACTACGTAAAGCCATTGGAGATAAAAACATAATTAAAGCTCATAAAATAGTTAATTATTTTGCGGAAAACCCTAAAGATAATCCCATGGTAGTCACGGTAGCTTTGTTATTTAATTTTTTCTCACAATTGCTTCATTTTCATGGATTAAAAGACAAATCACCAAGAAATGTAGCTTCGGCATTAAAGATTAATCCGTATTTTGTTAATGAGTATATTTCTGCTGCTCGAAACTATCCAATGCGCAAAGTAAGTGCTGTTGTTTCTACTTTACGCGAATTTGATGTTAAAAGTAAAGGTGTTGGATCCAATTCTGTCCCACAAGGTGATTTATTAAAAGAACTGTTAGTACGAATTTTAAATTAATTTTTTAATGAATATTCATGAAAGCTGGAAACACCATTTAATAGAGGAATTTAATAAAACTTATTTTAAAGACTTAATAACTTTTGTTGAGTCTGAGTACAGAACCCAAACTTGCTTTCCTCCAGAAAATCAAATATTTAATGCTTTTAATCATTGTCATTTCGATGATGTTAAAGTAGTTATTATTGGTCAAGATCCGTATCATGATTTTGGTCAAGCTAATGGACTATGTTTTTCAGTTAATGATAGTATTAAACATCCACCTTCATTAATAAATATATTTAAAGAAATCGAGAGTGATTTAGGAATAAAATATCCTGAAAGTGGTAATTTAATGCGTTGGGCAGAACAAGGCGTATTATTATTGAATGCTACTTTAACTGTAAGAGCTCACCAAGCTGGAAGTCATCAAAAAAGAGGCTGGGAAGTTTTTACAGATTCAGTTATAAAAATAATTAGTAACAAAAAGGAGAATATTGTTTTTATGCTTTGGGGTGGTTTTGCAAAACAAAAAGTTAAGTTAATTGATGGACAGAAACACCATGTTTTAATGTCTGGTCATCCATCACCCTTAAGTGCAAACAGGGGTTATTGGTTTGGTAATAAACATTTTAGTAAAACTAATTACATTGTAGAAAAAACATATAAAAAAGGGATTATTTGGTGATTATTTTAAATAATCCTTAATTTATTATTATATCTAAAGTTGATAGAAATCTTGATATAGTAAAATATACCATATTATATTTATACTTATTTGATACACTAATAAGAAATACTGTTAAATAAAAGTTTCGATAAACTAACTGCCAGTTGCTGCAAGAAGAATCTCTGAAGTCTCAGAAATATTCATTTCTGGTCTTAATATAACTGTATTTTTATTAACTTTTAAAGGCTTAATAATTTTATTACAACTAAATTTTAATAGTAATAAATTGATTACTACAAGAGCAAAAATAGTAAGAGTAATTGTTGTTAACATAGGCATTTGGGATTTAATGTGTTAATCAATATAAATATATTTTAAATAAAATGTTAATTTTATCAAAAAAAATATATAAAACAAAAGTATATAATAATGTATTGTAAAGCAATACGTACTTATACCTATTTTATAATTTTTATCATATATCTAAATGAGGTTTAATGAAATTATTAATTTGTTAACATTTTAATATTAATTTTATGAGTAATGTAACTTAATATATAAGTTTACTTCTTCTTAAACTTAGTTATTGCAAATAATTTTATTGGTATTTAAGTGTTTTAGAAAAATAAAATTTATTTTTGAATAAAATAAAAAGATGAACCAATTAGAGTGGTTAATAGTTAAAGAATATCAAGATATCACTTATAAAAAGTGTAATGGAGTGGCAAGAATTGCCTTTAATAGACCAGATGTTCGGAATGCTTTTAGACCAAAAACAACAAGCGAATTATACGATGCATTATATGATGCTAATGAGGATGTAAATATTGGTGTTGTATTATTATCAGCCGAAGGTCCTTCCAGTAAAGATGGAGTATATTCATTTTGCAGTGGTGGTGACCAAAAAGCTAGAGGGCATCAAGGTTATGTTGGGGAAGATGGCTATCATCGTTTAAATATTTTAGAAGTGCAACGTTTAATTCGTTTCATGCCGAAAGCAGTAATTGCAGTTGTTCCAGGTTGGGCCGTAGGAGGCGGACATAGTTTACACGTGGTTTGCGACCTAACTCTTGCAAGCAGAGAACATGCTATTTTTAAGCAAACTGATGCCGATGTTACTAGTTTTGACGGGGGTTACGGTTCTGCTTATTTAGCTAAAATGGTAGGACAGAAAAGGGCTAGAGAAATATTTTTCTTAGGCAGAAATTACTCAGCACAAGAAGCTTTTGATATGGGAATGGTTAATGCCGTAGTTCCTCATGATGAGTTAGAAAATACAGCTTATGAATGGGCACAAGAAATATTAGCTAAATCACCAACATCAATAAAAATGTTAAAATTCGCAATGAATTTAACAGATGATGGTATGGTTGGACAACAGGTATTTGCAGGTGAAGCAACTCGTTTGGCTTACATGACAGACGAAGCTAAAGAGGGTAGAAATGCTTTCCTTGAAAAACGTAAGCCTAATTTTGATAAAAAATGGATTCCATGATAAATAAAATTTCAATATGGATTTCAACTATGCGTTTAAGAACGCTACCATTATCAATATCTGGTATTATTTTAGCATCATGTTTAGCGCATTATAATGGAGTTTTTAATTTGGGCATTTGTGTTTTGGCAATTTTAACAACATTAAGTTTTCAAATACTTTCAAATTTAGCTAATGATTATGGTGATGGAATAAAAGGTACTGATAATAATGATAGAATTGGCCCTGAGCGTGCAATTCAGTCTGGTAAAATATTACCAGAAGACCTCTTTAATGGTATAAAAATAAACATTTTAATATCTATTGTTTTAGCATGTACTCTTGTTTTTAAAGCCTTCGGAGTTAAGTATTTTTTTCTAACCTTAATTTTCTCTTTATTAGGTATAGCATCAATAATTGCAGCTATGCGTTATACCGTTGGTAAGAATGCATATGGTTATAGAGGTTTAGGAGATGTTTTTGTTTTTGTTTTTTTTGGATTAGTTAGTGTTATAGGTTGTTATGTTTTATTTGCTAAAAAAATAGATCACGTTGCTTTTTTGCCTGCTTGTACAATAGGTCTTTTAAGTGCGGCAGTACTAAATCTTAATAATATGAGGGATAGAATTTCCGATAAAAAATCAAATAAAATCACTTTAGCTGTCAAGTTAGGAGAAAAAAACATTAAAGTATATCATAATACACTAATTATTCTGGCAATTGTTTTATCAGGATTGTTTGGTATACTATATTATACATCACCTTATAATTTAATATATATCATTGCATATATACCGTTGTTAATTCATCTTAAAATGGTTAATAATAATAAAGATCCAAAATTGTTAGATCCAGAATTAAAAAAACTAGCATTAACTACAGTTTTATTAGCAGTACTTATGGGAGTAGGCCATTTATTTTAAAAGTTAAAACACATGAAAATCACATTCTACGGTCATGCGAGTTTAGGCATTCATGTTAATGATGTTAATATTCTTGTAGATCCTTTTATATCGGCCAACCCTAAGGCTTCAGATATAGATATAAATGCGCTTAAAGCAGATTATATTTTAGTTACACATGCGCATCAAGATCATATTATAGATGTGGAAACTATTGCAAAAAGAACTGGGGCAGTAGTGATTTCAAATTTTGAAATTGCTAAATATTATGAAAAACTTGGTATTGAAGTTCACCCAATGAATCATGGAGGTAAATGGGATTTTGAATTTGGTACCGTAAAATATGTTAATGCAATACATACATCGTCTTTTCCAGATGGTAGTTATGGTGGGCAACCAGGAGGTTTTGTTATTGAAGGAGAGCATAAAAATATTTACATTGCTGGAGATACCGCTTTAACTTTTGATATGAAATTAATTCCCTTACAAACAAAATTGGATTTGGCCATTCTGCCAATTGGCGATAATTTTACTATGGGAATTGATGATGCTATTTTAGCTAGTAATTTTGTTGAATGTGATAAGGTTTTAGGATATCACTACGATACTTTTGGATATATAGAGATAGACCATGAAACTGCAAAGCGAAAATTTTTTGAAAAAAACAAAGATTTAATGCTGTTAGGAATCGGTGATTTTATTGAACTATAGATGATAAAAGCATCTTATAAACATTACATTTTAAACTTTAAACAAGCCAGCGGAACTTCTCGTGGCATATTAAAAACAAAGGAAACTTGGTTTATTGTTTTAAAATCTGAAAACAAACAAGGTATTGGTGAATGTGGCTTATTTAGAGGGCTTTCTATTGATGATAGACCAGATTATGAGGAAAAATTAAAATGGACGTGTCAAAATATTCACTTAGGGTTAAATGTTTTATTAAATCAATTAATTGAATTTCCAAGCATACAGTTTGGTTTAGAAACGGCTTTTAAATCTTTAGAAGGTCAAGATTCATTCAACTTATTTTCAACAGAATTTACAAAAGGAAATGATTCAATTCCCATAAACGGATTAATTTGGATGGGAACTAAAGCCTTTATGAAAAAACAAATACAAGATAAAATCAAAGCGGGTTTTAATTGTATTAAAATGAAAATTGGAGCTATTGATTTTCATCAAGAAATTAATCTTTTAAAATCTATTAGAAAAGAATTTACTTCAAAAGATATAGAATTACGTGTTGATGCAAATGGTGCATTTTCTACTTCCGAAGCATTAGAAAAATTAAAAATATTATCAGATTTAGATTTACACTCTATAGAACAACCTATAAAACAAGGACAAATTGAAGACATAGCTAAACTATGTGCAAATACGCCATTGCCTATTGCTTTAGATGAAGAATTAATTGGAGTATTTTCTGTAACAAAAAAACAAGAATTGCTACAAATTATAAATCCTCAATACATTATATTGAAGCCTAGTTTGGTTGGAGGTTTTGCAGGAAGTGATGAATGGATTAAATTGGCAGAAAAGCATAATATTAGCTGGTGGATTACAAGTGCATTAGAGAGTAATATTGGTCTAAATGCTATTGCTCAATACACGTACACAAAAAATAATAAGTTACCTCAAGGCTTAGGCACAGGTAGTTTATTTACTAATAATTTTGATAGTCCATTACAAGTAAAAAATGGTACATTGCAGTACAATAATAAAATGAACTGGAACTTTAATTTATAAAATGAATTATATACAACAAGCCTATAAAGGAAAAAAAGAAATTTGGATGTTTTTACTAACAGCCTTTTTAATTTCTGGGATTTTTATAATAAATTTTATCATTTATTTATTCACTTCAAAAGAAGACATGGATGCTGCTTATGAAATGATGAAATCTATTCCTGCTAATTTATCTTTAATTGTAAATCTTCTACCTTTTGCTTTTTTACTGGGGTTATTGTTTGTTTTAGTACGTTATCTGCATCAAAGGAGTATATTATCATTAACTACAGCTAGAGAAAAAGTAGATTGGAAACGAATCGTATTCTCTTTTAGTTTAATAGTTGTAATTACTGTAGTATCGTTTGCTGTATCTTATTTCTCAGATTCTAGCCAAATTGAATTACAATTCAATCCTATTAAATTTGCGATACTTTTCTTAATAAGTATCGTATTATTTCCATTTCAAATAGGTTTAGAAGAGTATCTTTTTAGAGGGTATTTAATGCAACATATTGGCATTATAGTAAAAAACAAATGGTTTCCATTAATTTTTACCTCAATATTGTTTGGAGTAGCGCATAGTGCGAATCCAGAAGTAGCAGAAATGGGGTTTATAACTATGGTATTTTATATTGGTACAGGTTTACTACTAGGTATTATGACTTTAATGGATGATGGACTAGAACTAGCTTTAGGCTTTCATTTAGGAAATAATTTGCTAGCAGCACTTTTAGTAACAAGCGATTGGTCTGCCTTACAGACAGATGCAATTTTTAAATATACCGCCGAAGAAGCTACTACAACAGCCATGGAAATTATAATTCCTGTTTTAGTTTTTTATCCTATAATACTTTTTGTTTTTTCCAAAGTTTATAAATGGACAAACTGGAAAGATAAATTATTTGGAAAAGTTGTGGAGCCGTTAAAAGAAGATTATAAAATTTTAGAATAAAAATTATGATGCCAAATTATACCAATGTTCATTTAAAATTTAAACTAGATGGTTTAAATTATAAGTATGATGACCTTATGGAGGTTGCCTATAGTTATGTAAAAGAAGGTTTAAGTTACCAACAAGAACTTGGTAATTTTTTACTTGATTGGTTAGATAACAAAGATTATGTTAAGGTGCAAACTTCAGGATCTACAGGTAAGCCAAAAAGTCTTGAAATAAAGAAAGAAGCTATGGTTAATTCCGCCATTGCCACAGGAGATTTTTTTAATTTAAAACCAGGAGATAAAGTTTTACATTGTTTGCCATCAAATTTTATTGCAGGTAAAATGATGATTGTTAGAGCCATTATCTTGGGGCTTGAATTAGATATGGTAGAGCCTAAAGCACTTCCATTAATTGATTATGAAAAGGATTATGCTTTTTGTGCTTTTACACCAATGCAACTTAAACACTTTGCTAAATACTTAAAAAGTATTAAAACAGTAATTGTTGGTGGTGGGCAAGTTTCAGAACCAATAATTGAATCGATAAAAGACAAAAAACCACATGTTTATGAAACATATGGTATGACAGAAACGGTATCTCATATTGCAATAAAAAAGCTAAATAATTTTAATGATTCAGAGGCTGATAAATATTTTAAAACATTACCAGATATTACAGTTTCAGTGGATGATAGAGGTTGTTTAGTCATAGACGCACCGCATCTTTCTAAAGATAAAATTATTACAAATGATATTGTAAAAGTTCACTCAGAAAAAAGCTTTGAATGGTTAGGGCGTTTCGATAATGTTATAAATTCTGGAGGCATTAAATTATTTCCAGAACAAATAGAAAAAAAGCTTAAAAATAAAATAAAAGAAGAGTTTTTTGTTGCATCCAAACCAGATGATACTTTAGGTGAAAAACTAGTTTTAGTTATCGAAAAAAAAGATCCTGATTTTGATACATCGGTTTTTGATGTTTTAGATAAATACGAAAAACCTAAAGAAGTCATAACTATAGCAAAATTTATTGAAACTGCTTCAGGGAAGATTCACAGGGAAAAAACATTAGCATTAAAAAACATATAAGTTTTTAAGAGTTAAATTTTAGCTTTCATATATAAATAAAATCATGAATTTTATAAAACGTGTTTTATCAACAGTAACAGGAATCTTTGTATTCTTAATTATCTGTTTTTTTGGTCTAATATTATTAGGTGCTTTATTTGGAGGGAGTTCAGATGATGTTGTTAAAGTAAAACCTAATTCTGTTTTAGAATTAACTTTAGATTTCCCTATAAAGGATTATGCCGGAAAAACAGTCTTTGAAGATTATCCTTTTTTAAATGAAGATAAAAAAAATGGTCTTTTCAATATCATTGACGCCATAAATTATGCCGCCACAGATGATAAAATAAAAGGGATTTCGATAACTAATAGCTTTATTAATGCTGGGATTTCTCAAACAAAAGCATTAAGAGGTGCTTTATTAAAGTTTAAGGAATCGGGTAAATTCGTAATGGCTTATTCAGATATTTATACGCAGAAAGACTATTATTTAAGTTCTGTAGCAGATACCATTTATATTAATCCAGCAGGCATGATGGAATTTAAAGGGTTATATTCTGAGCAATTATATTTTAAAGATTTTCAAGAAAAAACAGGACTTAAAATGGAGGTTGTTCGCTTTGGTAAATACAAAAGTGCTGTAGAACCTTTTTTAGAAAATAAAATGAGTGATGATAACAGGGAACAAATTTCTGTGTATCTAAATTCACTTTGGAATGAAATAAAACAAGACATTTCTAACAGCAGAAATATTCCTGTAGATAGATTAAATATTATTGCAGACAGTTTGTTAGCTAGAAATCCAATTTTAGCAAAATCTTCTCTACTTGTAGATAAAATAGGCTATTATGATGAGTACCTAAACGGAATGAAACAAGCCGTTGGAACAGACTCTAAAACGGATTTAAAATTCATATCTGTTAAAGATTATGCAAAATATACTGCAACCAAAGTGAAAAACTATTCAGCAAAAAATAAAATAGCAATTATTTATGCAGAAGGAGATATTATTTATGGTGAAGGCGACGTGAATACTGTTGGTCAAGGCGCTATGAATAGATCTTTAAAAGAGGCTAGAGAAGATGATAAAATAAAAGCTGTTGTACTACGCATAAACTCACCTGGTGGAAGTGCATTAGCTAGTGAACTTATTTGGAGAGAAATAGAACTTACTAAAAAAGTAAAACCAGTAATAGTCTCTATGGGAGATTTAGCAGCTTCAGGAGGTTACTATATAGCTTGTAATGCCGATAAAATTATAGCAGAACCAACAACTATAACAGGTAGTATTGGTGTTTTTGGTGTGTTACCAAATGGAAAACAGTTAGCCGATAATATGGGTATTAATGCAGAGCAAGTTATTACAAACAAAAATGCTGTAACCTATAGTTTTTTCGAACCGTTAAATGATGAGCAAAGAGCGTTCATAAAAGAAGGTATTGTAGATATTTATGAATTGTTTACAGGTAGAGTGGCAAATGGCCGAAATATGAAGCAAGATGACGTTAAAGCGATTGCTCAAGGGCGAGTTTGGACGGGTACAGATGCTTTGAAAAACGGTTTAGTTGATGAATTAGGTGGATTAGATTTAGCATTGCAACGTGCAGCCGAAGCAGCAGACATTCAAGATTATAGAACAAAAGAATTTCCTGTTTTCGAAAAGGATCTAGAAAAAATGCTTGAAAATTTTGGTTTAGTAAAAGCTAAAGAAACTATTCTAAAAGAAGAGTTAGGAGAGGAAAGTTATAAAATATATAAAGAGATTAAAGCTTTAAAACAGAAAAAAGGAATCCAATTATTATTTCCATACAGTACAGATATAAAATAATAAGTACATAGTATTTAAAAAAGGGCTAAACGAAAGTTTAGCCCTTTTTTTAACTTCCCTCATTCAAAAGTATACTTCCCTCATTGTTGGTTTTATATCATATCGTTTGATAGTAGTTTTATGTAAAACTTAAAAACTAACTATTATGAAAACGCTATTTAAATTCCTTTTTTTGCTTCTAGCAATTAATACATTTTCACAAGAAATGCCATCTATTAAAGTTGGAGAAGATAAATTAGGTATTACATCGTTAGACATTAAAGTAGAAGTTGTTGGCAATATAGCTACTACAACTTATGATATGTTATTTTATAATCCAACCAATGCTATTTTAGAAGGAGAATTAGCTTTTCCTTTAGGTGAAGGACAAAATGTTTCTCGATTGGCACTAGAAGTAAACGGAAAACTTCGTGAAGCTGTAGTTGTAGAAAAAGAGCAAGGTCGCGTTGCTTTTGAAGCCGTGGTAAGACGTCGTGTAGATCCAGTTTTGTTGGAAAAAGGTACAGGAAATAATTATAAAGCTAGAATTTATCCTATTCCAGCAAAAGGTCATAAAAGAGTTGTTTTAGCACACGAACAAGAATTAATTTTAAGTGAAGATGCACATTATTTTCATTTACCACTTGGATTTAAGAAGAATTTAGATCATTATGTTCTAGAAATGAACATATTCAATCAACCACTAAAACCAGAAGTTGCAAAAGGGAAAATTGAAAATTTCAGTTTTAAATCAGTAAACAATAACTATTATGCAAAATTTGAAAAGAAAAATTACACGCCTAGTGAGTCTTTAATTATTAAAATTCCTCAGAATTATGATAAAAATAAAGTAATAGTTTTTGATGATTATTTTTATGTGTATAAAACTTTAAATACAGAAAAAAGATTACGGAAAAAATCCAAATCCATTACACTTTATTGGGATGCATCATTATCAATGCAAGCTAGAGACTTAAATAAAGAACTAGCATTTTTAGATGAGTATTTAAGACACTTGAATAATGTAAAAGTAGAGTTGATAAAGTTTAGCAATGATATATTATTAAACAAAATCTATAAAATTAATAATGGAAATTGGGCAATTCTTAAAAACGAATTAACAACTACAATTTATGATGGTGGAACATCATACGCTAACTTATTTTTAAATAATTCTTCAGATGAAATTTTAATGTTTTCTGATGGTATGAAGAATTTAAGTGATGTATCTATAAATACTAGTCAGCCAATTTTTGTTATCAATAGTATTGTTAAAGCAAACCATAGTGAGTTAAATAGTATTTGTGAATATACAAATGGAAAGTATATCAATTTAAAAAATGGTAGTATTGATGAATCGATAAATAAAGTCAAATATCAATCTTTAAAATTTTTAAGCTTTGAGTCTTCAAATGATAAAGTTGAAGCTTATCCAAAAGCTCCATTAACGGTTTCAGAAGATTTTTCATTTTCTGGTAAAAATTTCAATTATAACGATTCTGTTGTATTACACTTTGGTTATGGAAAAGATGTGACGCAAACAATATCTTTTAATTTGAATTCTGATATTTCAAATTCTTTAGTTAAAAGAATTTGGGCTCAAAAAAAGCTAAATGAACTACAAGTAGAAAGTGATTTAAATAAGGAAGATATTGTAAAACATAGTATGTTATATAATTTAGTAAGTAATCATACATCATTAATTGTATTAGAAACAGTTTGGGATTATGTTCGATATAAAATTACACCTCCAGAAGAATTACTAGAAGAATATAACAGAATTATTGATAGAAATAAAGGTAAAAAGGTTGTGTCAGTTCACACAGAAATAGAAGAAGATGAACAAGTTCCAACTAGAATTACAAGTTCGGGAGGTAATATTTCAGGAATTATTACAGATAGTTCGGGTTTGCCATTGCCAGGAGCCAATATAGTCTTACTAGGGTCTAATATAGGAACAACAACAGATTTTGATGGTAATTATAGAATTGATGCTATTCCTGGTTCTGTGCTTTCATTTAGTTTTATAGGTTATCAAACTTTAGAAACTACTGTTGGTTCATCTAATACAATAAATATATCTATGCAGGAAGATGCTTCAGCCTTAGACGAAGTTGTTGTTGTAGGTTATGGAACGGTTTCAAGAAGTAATGTAACAGGTTCAGTAACTGAAGTTAAAACAGAAGAGATAAGTAATAGTGGATATACAAGTATAGCTCAAGCTTTACAAGGTAGAGTTGCTGGACTAAACATAACAAACAATAATGGTAGACTAGGTTCTAGCCCAAATGTTATTATTCGTGGTAGTTCATCAATTCGTAATAATGGTCAACCCTTATATGTTATTGATGGCATACCAGTTAATGACAACATTGATGACGTAATTAATGTTAATGATATTGAAAGTATAAATGTAATTAAAGATATTTCTGGTTCAGCTATATATGGTAGTAGAGCTTCAAATGGTGTAATTGTAATTACGACTAAATCTAATAATAGAGCACGAAGTAGAGATTATAGAAGTATAAATAGAAAAAGTAAAAAGAATAAATATAAAGGTAGTTTAAAAGTAAAAGAAAATATTATAAACCAGCCTTATTTAACTGAGTTGAATAAATCTAAAACCTTAGAAAAAGCTTATGAAACGTATTTAAAACAAAGAGATATTTATGGGCATTTACCAGCATATTATATTGATGTTTGTGATTATTTTAGAACATGGAAAAACAATGATTATGAACTTAGAATATTAACTAATGTTGCGGAATTAGATTTTGATAATTATGAATTATTAAGAGTCCTTGGTTATAAACTAGAAGAAACAAATAATTATGGATTAGCAAGTTACATTTACGCACAGGTTTTAAAATTGCGTCCTGAAGATTCACAATCTTATAGAGATTTAGCTTTAGTATATCAAGAAATTGGTTTAGCACAAGAATCCTTTAATCTTTTAAATAGTATTATTAGTGAAGATATATATATAGATAATAATAGAAGAAAATTTGATGGAATACAAAAAATCACAAAAAATGAAATAAATAAACTTATTCAAAATAATTTAAAAATTAATAAAGAAAATCTTAATGAAAGGAAAGAGGTTAATACAACTTTCGATGTTAGAATTTTGATAGATTGGAATCATAATGATACTGATATAGACTTACATATTATTGACCCTAATTTAGAAGAATGCTTTTACAGTCATTCAAAAACAAAAATTGGTGGCGAACTTTCACAAGACATGACACAAGGTTTTGGACCAGAAGAGTTTACTTTAAAGTATGCTAAAGAAGGAACTTACTTTGTTAAAGTAAATTATTACGGAGATAGATATCAAAAAATTGAAAACCCTACTTTTATGAAAGTAACCATGTTTAGAAATTTTGGTAAGCCTAATGAAACTAAAGAATTGAAAATAATAAGGTTAACAAAATCAAAGGATAAACAAATAGTAGCGAAACTAGAAGTATAATAAAAAAGAGCGACTAAATAGTTGCTCTTTTTTATACCTGTAAAACTCCCAAGTTAAATTTCTTTTCAATAGGAGCGTGGTTAGCTGCTTCAATGCCCATACTAATCCAAGTTCTAGTATCTAATGGGTTAATAATAGCATCTGTCCAAATACGTGCAGCAGCATAATATGGAGACACTTGATTGTCATATCTATCTTTTATTTTATTGTAAAGTTCTTCTTCTTTTTCTTTTGTGAATTTTTCACCTTGCTTTTCAAGAGATGCTTTTTCAATTTGTAATAATACTTTTGCAGCAGAGTTTCCACTCATAACAGCAAGTTCTGCACTTGGCCATGCTACAATCAATCTTGGATCATAAGCTTTTCCGCACATAGCGTAATTACCTGCTCCGTAGCTATTTCCAATAATAATGGTGAATTTGGGTACTACCGAATTACTAACCGCATTTACCATTTTAGCACCATCTTTTATTATGCCACCATGCTCACTTTTACTACCAACCATAAAACCAGTAACATCTTGTAAAAATACCAACGGAATTTTCTTCTGGTTGCAGTTTGCTATAAACCGTGTGGCTTTATCAGCACTATCATTATAAATAACACCTCCAAATTGCATTTCACCTTTTGCGTTTTTCACCAATTTACGTTGGTTGGCAACAATACCAACTGCCCAACCATCAATTCTAGCATAGCATGTAATAATTGTTTTTCCGTACCCAGCTTTGTATTCATCAAACTCCGAGTTATCAACTAATCGTTTAATGATCTCATACATATCGTATTGGTCTGCTCTAGATTTTGGGATAATTCCATAAATATCTTCAGGATTTTCCTTTGGCTTTATAGCATCATTTCTATTAAAACCAGCTTTATCATAATCTCCAATTTTATCTATTAATCGCTTTATAGTATCAAGAGCATCAGCATCATCTTTAGCTTTATAATCTGTTACTCCCGAAATTTCACAATGTGTAGTTGCGCCACCTAAAGTTTCATTGTCAATAGTTTCTCCAATAGCAGCTTTTACTAAATAACTGCCAGCAAGAAAAATACTCCCTGTTTTATCAACAATTAAAGCTTCATCACTCATAATAGGTAAATAAGCACCTCCAGCAACACAGCTCCCCATTACAGCAGCAATTTGAGTAATTCCCATGCTACTCATTATAGCATTATTTCTAAAAATACGCCCAAAATGTTCTTTATCTGGAAAAATTTCATCTTGCATTGGAAGATATACACCAGCAGAATCAACAAGATAAATTATTGGTAGTTTATTTTCTATGGCAATTTCTTGTGCTCTCAAGTTCTTTTTTCCTGTAATAGGAAACCAAGCTCCAGCCTTTACGGTGGCATCATTAGCAACAACAATACATTGTTTGCCTTTTATATATCCTATTTTTATAACTACACCACCAGAAGGACAACCACCATGTTCTTCATACATGTCTTCACCAGCAAATACTGCAATTTCAATAGATTTAGCTTTATCATCCAATAAATAATTAACACGCTCTCTGGCAGTCATTTTACCTTTTGAATGATGTTTTTCAATTTTACTTTTTCCGCCACCAAGCTTAACTATAGCAAGGTGCTTATTGAGTTCTGATAGTAAGAGTTTATTATGATCTTCGTTTTTATTGAAGTTAATGTCCATTGATATTTAGTTTGTGCTAATGTACAAAAGTTTCAAAAATTTATAATTGAGTTTCTTAATGAAATCATAAATTATATAACATGGAAATAGTTTCCTTGGAAAATAAATATTTTCTACTTATATTTGCATAACAATAAATAAAAACTATGAAAAATATAATTGCCTTTGCAGGTTCAAATAGTAAAGAATCAATTAATAAACATTTAGCAACTTATGCTTCAAGTTTAGTAGAAGATGTTAATGTAACTATTTTAGATTTAAACGATTATGATTTACCTTTATATGGTATAGATTTAGAAAATGATAAGGGAATCCCAGATGATGCACATAAATTTTTAGAAATTTTAAAAGGAACAGATGGTATTGTTTTATCTCTTGCAGAGCACAACGGTACATATGCAACGGTTTTTAAAAACCTTTTTGATTGGTTAACAAGAATTGAAGGTAAAATGTTTTTTGATAAACCAATGTTATTAATGGCAACTTCACCTGGAGGTAGAGGAGGAGAAACTGCTTTAGAAATTGCAAAAGGTAGATTCCCATTTCATGATGGTAATATTATTGAAACGTTTTCATTACCATTTTTTGGAGATAATTTTAAAGATGGAAAAATTGTAAACGAAGATTTAGATACACAATTAAAAAACTCTGTAAAACAATATCAAAAAAGTCTTTAATTATTATAAAATGGGAGACATAAGTAAAGATATCAATTCTAAATTTCCAAATAACAGAGTTAAGGCATTACTAAATATCTTATACACTGCTAATTGGATTTCTAGTAGCCAGAATGAATTTTTTAAAGTTTATGGAATTTCTCCTCAACAATACAATATTTTAAGAATTTTAAATGGTGCTAAAGAGCCTTTAAACGTTCAAGTAATTAAAGATAGAATGATCGAGCGTTCACCAAATGCTACTAGATTAATGGATAAATTGTATTCTAAAGAATATATAGAGCGCTTACCATGTAAACATGATAGGCGAGTGGTAAAAATATCTATTACAACTAAAGGTAAAGATTTATTAGAGTCTATTCCTAATAGTTTAAATAACGAATTATTTAAAAATTTAAATGAACAAGAAGCAGAACAATTAAGCAATCTGCTAGATAAAATGAGATAAAATAAAATAAAAATGAAAATAGTAATTCATAAAGCAGAAGACAGAGGATATGCAAATCATGGTTGGTTGCAAGCAAACCATTCATTTAGTTTTGCAAACTTTTATGATAAAGATAAAATTCAATTTGGAGCTCTACGTGTATTTAATGATGATGTAATTGCACCTAAAATGGGTTTTGGTACACATCCACATGATAATATGGAAATTATAACTATTCCATTAAAAGGTGTTTTAAAACATCGTGATAATATGGGAGATGAGTGGATTCCTGTTGTTCCTGGTGAAGTACAGATTATGAGTGCCGGAACAGGTGTACAACATTCAGAGATTAATGGTTCATCTGATGAGCATTTAAGCTTGTTTCAAATTTGGATTGTTCCAAATAAGAGAAATGTTGAACCACGATATGGACAAAAAACTTTTGATGCTTCTGAAAGGAAAAATAAACTTCAAACATTAGTTACTTCTATTGATGAAAGTCATGAAGGAAGTTTGAAAATTCATCAAGATGCTAAGATTTCAAGAATTGATTTAGATAAAGGTGAACCTTTTGAATATAAATTAATGAGCGAAAACCATGGCGTATATGTTATGACTATTTATGGAAATAATACAATAAATGGTAATACTTTAAAAACAAGAGATGCTGTTGGAGTTTATGAAACTAATAGTTTTAGTATCACTACAAATGAAGATGCTGGGTTTTTATTTGTTGAAGTCCCATTAAATTAAAACCTAAATTTGATTAATAGCTTAAAAGCATCCGTAAATGGATGCTTTTTTTATTTATAAAACCAAAAAATAAGACAATTCACCTCCTTGTCGGCAAAATGTACTCTTTGAAGTTTTTATTTTATATATAGGTTTTTTTGAGTAAAATTTGAGTGAGAAACCCAAATCTTAATTAAAATGCTACTTAAAAAAATACTACTATTGGTATTTGTATTTGCTTATTTTTCCTCAATTAATGCTCAAATACCACCATTAACAGAAAAGGATTCTACAATTGTAAGTTCTTGGATTTTTGGAATTGGTTACAACATTATAGATGACTCTGGTGATGTTTTTGATAAATTATTTGATATTAAAAAATCTTGGAATGCTTTACCTTACCCATCGCGTATTAGTATAGGGAAATATTTTAAGAACGGATTGGGAGTTGAAGCTATAGCTGCATATACTAAGTATAGTAAAGGTAAAAGAGTAGATCGAATGAATATTACTGAAAATGAGGAGTTTCTTTCTTTTGACACCAGATTGAGCTATGATTTAAATAAAGTAATTGGAGAAACAGGTTGGTTCGACCCTTACATAGGTTTAGGATTGGGGTATACAGATGCAAATAATGTATCTAGGGGAACTTTTAATGGTGTTTTAGGTTTCAGAACTTGGTTTTCAGATAATCTTGGACTAGATATAAATTCATCAGGTAAATGGTCTTTCGATGCAACTGCAACAAATTATATTCAACACGTGGTAGGGGTTGTTTATAGATTTGATATAAAAAAGGAATTAACAAAACAAGGAGAAGAAAAATTAGCTTTAATTAATGAATTAGAAAAGGAAAACATTAGATTTAATGATTCTATTGCTATGGTTGCCGAAGTTAAAGAAAAAGCTATACAATTAGAAAACCAATTGGCTCAAGAAAAAGAAGTAGCTAGATTAGCACAGATTGAAAAACAAAAACTAGAAGAAAAAAACAAAAAGTTTGATGAGATACAAACTGCAATAAATGCTTTAGATAAAGTTAATTTTAATTTTAATTCGTCAAATTTAAATACAGAATCTAAAAAAATACTTTTAAAATTAGTATCTATTTTAAATAATAACCCTGAATTAATTGTAGAAATTAGTTCTCATACAGATTCAAGAGGTTCTAAATTATATAATCAAATACTTTCCGAACAAAGACTTAAATCTACAATTCAATATCTGTCAGAAAATAAAGTTTCAAATGATAAACTTATAGGAAAGGCTTTTGGAGAAGAAAAACTCTTAAATGAATGTGATGATAATACTAAATGTTCTGAAAGCAAACATAAAGAAAACAGAAGGTCTGAAATTAAAATAATTGATTTTAAAAATTAATATTGCTTATTTTAAATAACTTGTATCATTACAATAAAAGTGTCATTTTTGATAAATTAAAAACATAGAATAAAAAAAGCATCCAATATCGGATGTTTTTTTTATTGAAAAATCCGATATTTGTCTTTCTACTAATAAAGAAGTAATTAATATATACAGTATGGCAATGAATAAAAATACGGTGTTAGCCTGGGCAACCACCATTATGATAATAGTTGGAATTAGTTTAATAGCTATGGGAGCATTTAGATATGATGATGTTGCTGGATGGGGATTTGCAGCTGTAGGTATTGGTTTTTTTGCAATAGCTTGGGTGTTTAACGCTTTAAAAGGACGAGTATAAATGAGCGATGATAAAAAAGTAATTTTTTCAATGTCTGGTTTAACCAAGACATTTCAAGGTGCAAATACACCAGTATTAAAGAATATTTATTTAAGTTTCTTTTATGGAGCTAAAATTGGTATTTTAGGTTTAAATGGTTCAGGTAAATCTACATTATTAAAAATTATTGCTGGTGTAGATAAAAATTTTCAAGGAGATGTCACATTTCTTCAAAATTATTCAGTTGGGTATTTAGAGCAAGAGCCTAAATTAGATGAAGATAAAACGGTTATGGAAATTGTGCGTGAAGGAGCAGCAGAGACAGTTGCTATTCTTGATGAATACAATAAAATAAACGATATGTTTGGTTTGGAAGAAGTCTATTCTGATGCTGATAAGATGGAAAAATTAATGAACCGTCAAGCAGTACTTCAAGATCAAATAGATGCTGCAAATGCTTGGGAGTTAGACACTAAATTAGAAATAGCCATGGATGCGCTTCGTACTCCAGATGGCGATAAAAAAATTGGTGTACTTTCTGGTGGAGAGCGTCGTCGTGTAGCTTTATGTAGATTATTATTACAAGAGCCAGATGTTCTATTATTAGATGAGCCAACCAATCACTTAGATGCAGAATCGGTACATTGGTTAGAGCACCATTTAGCGCAATATAAAGGAACTGTAATTGCAGTAACTCACGATAGATACTTTTTAGATAATGTAGCTGGTTGGATTTTAGAACTCGATAGAGGTGAAGGTATTCCTTGGAAAGGAAATTACTCATCTTGGTTAGATCAAAAATCAAAGCGTATGGCTCAAGAAAGTAAAACAGCTTCTAAGCGTCAAAAAACTTTAGAACGTGAGTTGGAATGGGTGAGACAGGGAGCAAAAGGAAGACAGACTAAGCAAAAAGCGCGTTTAAACAATTATGATAAGTTAATGAGTCAAGACCAAAAGCAACTTGATGAAAAACTGGAAATTTATATTCCTAATGGACCACGTTTAGGAACAAATGTTATAGAGGCTATTGGAGTAGCCAAAGGCTATGATGATAAATTACTTTATGATGATTTAAATTTTAAATTACCACAAGCAGGTATTGTTGGTGTTATTGGCCCCAATGGAGCAGGTAAAACAACTATCTTCAGAATGATAATGGGTGAAGAAACACCAAATAAAGGTGAGTTTAAAGTTGGAGACACAGCCAAATTGGCTTATGTCGATCAAAAACATTCTAATATTGATTCAGAAAAAACAATTTGGCAAAATTTTAGTGATGAACAAGAATTGGTGATGATGGGCGGAAAAGAAGTAAATTCTAGAGCTTATTTAAGTCGATTTAATTTTTCTGGTGGTGAACAAAATAAAAAAGTAAAATTACTATCTGGTGGTGAACGTAACCGTTTGCATTTAGCCATGACACTTAAAGAAGAGGGTAACGTTTTGCTTTTAGATGAGCCGACTAATGATCTTGATGTTAATACATTAAGAGCATTGGAAGAAGGTTTAGAAAACTTTGCAGGTTGTGCTGTAGTAATAAGTCACGACCGCTGGTTTTTAGATAGAATTTGTACACATATATTAGCTTTTGAAGGTGATTCGCAAGTATACTTTTTTGAAGGAAGTTTTAGTGAATATGAAGAAAATAAGAAGAAGCGATTAGGTGGCGATTTAATGCCGAAACGTATTAAGTATAAAAAGTTAGTGAGATAAAAACCAATATTAAATAAATAAAAAAAGCCTGCAATTTGCAGGCTTTTTTTATTTATTATTTACAACTATTTTTTTAATTGATTTTCTAAGAAATTTATTCTCTTTTTCTGCTTGTATAATTTAAACAAAACTAATCATTTGAGTATATATGCCCATAACCTAATTTAAAATCAGGTATTTTATCTATACTTTCCATAGCTTTGAAATTATCATCAAAAGTTTTTAATTCACTTTCAATAGATAGAACATGTTCATTCGCATATAATATCTTTTTAGAAATAACACCTATAATAAAAACAGTTATCACAAAAATTATTGTAAAAATAGATTCAATCATTATTTATCATTTTTTTGTTGATACATATGTCCTTCAGTAAAATCTTTATATGGCTTAGTATCATCTTCATCAAAATTATTATTTAATGTATCTAATTGATCATTTTCCTTTTTAAGTAGATAAGATTTTCTAACTCCTAAAAGCAATAAAACAGTAAAAAAAACAACGACAATACTTAGTAGTATGACTATGTTTGATTGCTCAATAAGAAAAGTTCCTAAAGAAAAAGAGTTTAGTTTAGTGATAAGCATGATGTATGCAAAAATTTGATTTAATAGCTGTTCAAAGATAGTGTATTTTGGTCACTAAGCAATTATAAATGAAATTATTATAGCATAAATCATAGGATATGTATTACAAATTCAACAAGCTTAAATATCTTTATTTTAATACTTTTCAATGATATAATTGAATGAAATAGATGAATTTAGAAGTAATTTTATTTAAAGAAACACAATCAATTTTTATAAGCATGAATATTTAATTAAAAAACCTTATTTATAAAATGTAACAATTTGAAAATTTTATATACCAATATATTGAGTGATAAAAATTGAAAATTATAATATAAAGTAAACATTTATTTACTTTTAGAAATGATTTTTTTTAACGAAATTGCTTGTCTCTAATATTGTTTAACTTAAAAACACAACCATACCATGTCTGATGATTTCGATTTATTAGAAACCAATTCAAATGAAAAAACAGAAAAAGTAGATGTTAATTGGGGAAAAGCCATTGACACTATGAAATCTAAATTGTCTCAAGCGGATGATCCAGAAGTACGTCAAAAAATATTAAATGCAACGTTAGATGATGTTGTGCATATGGCAGAAAAGGATAGAACCTCACTTTTGGATGCTATTAAAGATTTAACAGATTATCAAGACGAAGTTGGTATTATGTTCGAGAAGTTCTCGTCGCTAAATCCTACCGAACAAAAAGTAATTGATGATGCACAAAAAGCTTTAGAGCGTGCTAGAATTGAGTTAGAAGATGCGACAAACAAGCCAGATACTTGGTGGAATAATCTTTGGGGACGTAAAAGCAAAATAAAAAAGGAGCAAGAAGAATTTAAAGCTGCCGAAAAAGTAAGAGCTGGAGCAGATAATAAGGCAAAAGCGATGTTTCAAGAACGTATTGAAAGTGCCGATGTACAAACGCTTTTAAGTGAATTATCATATAAATCTCAAGCTGCCGTTACGCGTTTAAAAAATCGTGAGGTAGAAATTAAAGAAGTAGAGGAAAAACTAAAAGATGCTATTGTAGAGGCTTCAAAAAATCACACAAAAGCTTTAGAAAAGAAAAAAGAAGTTGAAGATAAACTTGAAGAACACTATGCTTTATTAAAACAGGCTAGACAAGAACTAGAGGATATTGCAGATAAACAATCTACCGAATATTCTGAAGCTATTGGTAAAATGACGTCTTTAGAGCAAAAAGTTGAAGAGCTTGAAGGTCTTAAAAACGCTTACACAACTTTGGCTGCTAGTAAAGATAGTTTTGTACACAAGCATAATTTAACTATAAAAGTACTAACCTCATTACGTAGTAATTTACAAACACATCGTGCTAAATTAAAGTCTGATACAGAAGAACGTCTTAAATATTACGATGGTTATGTAGTTGCTTTAAAAGCAAGAACCGATCAAGAATTCGCGGCTATTTTAGAACATTTAGGTGTTAAAACCGATGAGCATATTGGGGAAACATTAGCATCTATGCATACTGCAAGTGCAAAAGCACGTCAAGATATGATGGATAATATTCCTGTGCACGAAAAAGTGATGCAAGGTGTTTATAGTAGTTATGCAGAAGCTTTACAAGAAATTCGTGCAAAAGATGGGGAAATTCAAAAGAATTTTGCAGAGCGTTATGGTATTGATATGAAAGAGATTTTTGAAGATTATTATAAAGCCGATGCTAATGCACCAACAAGTGGAGGTGATGGAGAACCAGTAGGAAAACCAAAACCAGAAGCTAGCGAAGACGATTTGTTATCTTAACGTTATTGCGAGAAGGAACGCACGTGGCAGTCGTTTTATAATGTATTGCCACCTTTAAAATTTGTTCTAGATTGTGCGTTAAGGATTGAAGCGGCATCCTTTTTTGAGCATCCGAGAAAAAGATATAGTAGAAAGCCTGACCTTTAGGTAACGCCAAAATTAATTAACAATTGTCAATTATCAATTGAAAAAATGTCCATAAACCATATAGTGACACCATTAGATTCAGCAATTCTCGATTCTAAGGAGCAATATGTTTTTTATCATAAAATGATAGATTTTGCTTTTAAGGAATTGATTGTAGCAGTACAAAGACAACAACTTTGTAATGAGCAAGAAGTATTGCTATTTAAACAATACTGCGATTTACTACTATATTCTATTGAGGCCATGCGTATTAAATATATGTATGATGAAGAGGATAATATGAAAGTAGATTTAACAGATTCTGGTTTTCCTAATTATTTAGAATTCAGGTATTTGTTTAACGATTTAGAGTTGCGTGATGAGTATTTAGGAAAACTTACGCCAATAGCGATTTTAAAAGAAGAGTTTTTGGAAACCTTGATGCATAAAAAAGAATCCATAAACAAAAGCAAACTTTTTCAAGCAGCATCAATAGTTTATTATACTTCGGTTAACAAACAATACATATTTAACAGATTTGTACAAGGGAAAATTATAAATGCTCCAAAAGATTCAAAAGCAGATTTATTAATAAGCTGGAGTTTTTTCGATGTTTCGCATAATCGTCCTTTTATATGTTTCATGTATTTTAATTATGATGGAAACAATATAAACGATTATAAGGATGAAATTTACGAGGTTTTAAAAACCACCTCAGATAGAGAAATGTCTTTAGATACGATGGCTTATACCATTGATAGACGGTTACCAAAAGTATCACCAAAACTTATAAAGCGAATAGATTTAGGTCCTATACACAATGTGTTTGCAAAAGATGAAAATGAGATTACGCATGCCATTTTACAAGCTATTGGAAAAAAAGAAATCGCCTTAGAATCTTATGCCATTTCTCTTAAAATAAATGAAGTAAAATCGAATAGTGAATTTAAAGAAGGTGGGTTTTTTAGTAAACAGATTTTTCAAAAATGGGATAATGTATTTAATCAAAACTATGTGTTTGCACCACACCGTATTATTCAATTATTATACAACAAAACACCAGATATTATGAATAGGCTAGCAAAAGCTCCAATAGAGGTTAGCAGTTTGCAGTAATCAGTAAGCAGTCAAAATAGATATTAGTAAGGATTAATTAAGTACAAACTAAATGAGTTTTAAAACTTTATTAGCATACCAAAAAGAGTTTGATTTAGCTATGGAAATATTTCTTATTACAAAAGATTTTCCAAAATCTGAAATGTTTGGACTTACATCTTAAATGGTACGTTCTAATAGATCGGTTTGTTCAAATATAGCTGAAGGGTATCGTAAAAGGCAATATGAAAAGCATTTTAAAAGTAAAATGTCTGATGCTGACAGTGAAAAGTCTGAGACTCAACTTTGGTTAGATTTTGCAACAGCTTGTAAATATATTTCTGAAGAGAAAAAATTAGAGTTACAATACAAAAGTGAAGAAATTGGAAAATTAATTAATTATATGATTAACAATCCAAATAAATTTAATTAATAAAATAATAGTCAAAGTTTCAAAGCACAAGAGTCGTGACTGAAGACTGAAGGCTGTTAACTGTAGACTGAAAAAATGGAACACAACTCAACTTTCCCAATAAAACTTAGTGAACTCGATATGCTTCGTGATGAAGCAGCATCTTATTTAAAAAGTGTACAATGGGAGCAAGGTGCTCGCGCCAAAAACAAAGATAAGGATGCTAAAGATGAATCAATTTTATTGTATTTATCCAGAGCAAATAATGGTACAAATTCAGCTGAAATTACATCAGTTTCTAAAACTATATTAGCATTAAAAAAGCGCCTGTTGCCAGATTCTGTGGCGATTCCTATTTATTTAAACCAAACGTTATTTGCGGTACAAGAAGGATTAACTTTAGGTATTTGGATTAAAGATAGCTATTATGACGCTTCAGGGTTATCAGCTTTAAACGAAAACAAATCTGCTTTAGACAACAACGGAAAACGAGAGTTTGAAAGTAAAATGCATACCGCAACAGCATTTATGTTATTTGCTTCAGCTTATAAAATATTAAACGATTTAAAGCCACATGCATCTGACGACTTAAGTGTGATGAAGCAGAAGTTTGCAGGAATTCCAGAGGTTTCTTTATTATCGCCTTTAAAAGGAATTTCTTGTAGCTTATTTTATTATGATAAATATTTAGGCCATCCAGAAATTGTTAAGTCAGATAAAGATGTTATTGATTTTACTGTCGTTTATTTTGAAGCTTTAATAGATGAAATTCAACTCCGTAAAAGTAGTTTAGAATACATAGAAACGATTGAGGATAGAACATATAAACTTGAAAAATCAGAATTTGCAGTTTCGGGCTGGAATAATGTTTTTCAAGGTACTGCAAAAAGTATTGAATTCAATAAAGTTAAGTTTGAGCAAATTGTTGGTAATCGAGATGCAAAACATTTTGCGCGTCGTTTAACCGAGCGCATGTTGAGTTACGATTTTACCGCAAAAAAGAATCCGTTTCAAGAACTTGGTGGTTTTATGCCAGTATTTATGGGCTATGGAATTCCAGGAACAGGAAAAAGTATGCTTATTGCTGCTATTGCAACCCGATTAAAAGAACATTGCGATACTTTAGATATTCCGTTTTTATTCCACCCAATGCCAGATACTTTAATTAGTACATTTCAAGGTGGTTCTGCCGAAAAAATGGTAGAATGGATGAAGCCTTTACAAGATCCTACTAAACTTATTTTCGCACCTATTGATGATGCAGAAAATAATTTACAGGAACGTACTGCACAAGGTGTTTCAGCGGGTGTAAAAGAAGTTATAGGTGTGTTTTTAAGATATACCGAAGGTGCTTATGCGGTAAATTATGGAAATAGTTCCATTGGGTTATTTACTAACCTTCCAGAAATGTTAGATAAGGCTGTTATTTCTCGTGTTCAAGGGCGATTTAAAATTGATGGAGCTAGAACTGAGCATGATTTTTTAGATCAAGATCATCTATGGTGGCGAAAACTTGATGAAACCATGCCCGATTTTGTAAATATGCAAGGGCCTGAAAACTATGCCTATTTGCAAGATCAAGGATTAGCCAAAAATATGGGTGAAATATTTAATGTTACCGATAAGCCCACAGAAGAGCGTGTTCATGATGTTTATGATAAAGTAGAAAAGCAATTTAAAACAAATCAACACTTGTTTTATGCGAATTTGTATAAAGATATGCAAAAGGCATTTCCTTTCTTTTCTTCGCGTGATGTTAGAAACATACAAAGTGCGGTATCATTACGTTTAACAGATTTCGATTTAGAAGAAGATTGGTTTGAAAACCCAGACATTTATTTTAAACAAGATTACGATACCAAGTTTAATATGCTACAAGAATTGATGCGTAGTAATATGAAAGGCTTAGATTTTTCTGAAATTAGAAGGCAAGAAGTCGTTCGTTATTTAGATAACGTAGCAACCATTGCAGATACTGATTTTAAACGTAAAGTAGATGCTCGAGTAAACCAACTAAATATAGAGACAGAAGCTAGAAAAACTTTTGAGAATGGAAGATAAGCTAAGAAACATTAAGTATAATGTTCTTTCTAAAGAATGGGCAACATTATACCAAATAGATTACGATTATAAATTTGAAAATAATAATTGGAAGCGATTATCTAGAGAAAGCTACGATCGTGGAAACGGCACAGGTATTTTACTTTATAACAAAGAAAAACAAATGGTTATTTTAACCAAACAGTTTAGAATGCCCGCTTATGCCAATACACCTAAAGATGGTATGTCTATTGAGGTTTGTGCAGGCGCAATTGATAAAAATGAAAATCCAGAAGTTTGCATCATTAGAGAAGTAGAAGAAGAAGTCGGATATAAAATTACAAGCGCAAAAAAAGTAATAGAATGTTATACCTCTCCTGGTGCTGTAACGGAAAAAATGTATCTGTTTGTTGCTGAATATAATGATGCGATGAAAATAAACGCAGGAGGTGGTTTAGATATTGAAGATGAGGAAATTGAAGTGTTAGAAATGCCTTTTTCACAAGCTTTAAGTATGATTGAAACCTTCGAAATTATTGATGCTAAAACTATTATGTTGTTACAATATGCTCAAATCCATAAGTTGTTAGAATAAAATGGACAAACTAAAACAGGCCAATTTATATAGAAGTGAGCTTATTCCGGTAAGTGGAAAACTTGTTGAGCGTTATAATAAATGCTTAGTAAAACTTGGTTTTATAGAAACAAAGCTAAAAACATTTTCAATAGACGGTATTGGTTGGAGTCCTGAAATTGCAGAAGAAAAGGAAAATAATAGTTATTTAAATAACGGAGAAGCTAACCCACACGGCATAATTATTTCACCTCTACAAAAAGGAAAACCTGTCTATTTACCATTTCATACTTTTGATAGAGATATTATGAAGTTTGTCTTTAAAATTCATGGTGAAAAGATAAAAGATATTACCCGAGATAGCGCTATTTGTTTAGATTTCGACCAAGGCATAGATGCTTTTTATGAACCTTTAGATGTTTTAAAATATAATAATATTGCTATTCATTTTCACCTCATTGATAATTTAGATAAAATTAAAGATGAGCAATTAAAATTGGTTGAAACTTTTAATAGAGATAACAATTTTATTGATGAAACCATACATAAAAAGTTGCTTGATTCAGCAAAATCATATGGAGATTTACGAAACAGAGATTTAAATTTACACGAACTCCAATTTACCACAGATTCTTTTTATACAAGAGCATTTGGAGGCGTTTATATATTGCGTGATTTTATAACACCTATCGTCGTATTTGAAGATGAAAAATGGTATAAAGAAGCCATAAAAGACACTAATTATGAGGTGTTAATTTATCATATTCAGCAACCTGAACTTATGGATAAATTACGTGATCATGTTATTATAGAATACGATTTAGAAAAAGTTGTAAAAACAAAAAGGTATGAGCGCATCAAAAAATTTGAAATGGCTCAATATTTAAATAAGCCACAACATCCTATTAAAGACATTTTAAATGATCCTATTTTATATAAAAGCTACCTTAATAAATTAGATATAGAATCGCGAAAAAAGGTAATGAGTGTTGAGCGTTATCTAGAAAAATTAGAAACCAGCAACCAATTTAAAATAGCAGATATTGTAGATTTAAAACTCTTTGAAGCTTTACATCAACCACACTCATCTTTAGATGCTAAACATCAAGATTTAATATGGAAATTGCTGGTTAATGTCTCTGCAAAAGATGTATTATTCTGGTATTGGTATGATAAAGAAGCATTTTACTCTAGTTTCAAAACTTGGGATGATTCGTTTAAAGATTGGGTTATAGAAACCATTAGTAACAATATTTAATAATAATAGACTAATTTTATAAAGAGCAACTATACACTTAAAATTATGACACTAGAACTTATTGTTTTTATTGCATCCATAATATTTGGAGCCTTAATATACTGGAGAGAATCACACGGAAACGGTTTGTATAGATTTTTTAATAAACTAATGTATTCCAAAGAATTACAAATGAAATCTACTGATAAAACAGGTTTTGTTTATCAACAAAAATTTATTGTAAGATTAGTTTTTATTGGGTTTTTGTTTTTATTAGGTATTGTTGTTACACGGTTTTTAATCCCTATAGATTTAGCAACAATTTCCATTTTTGCGTCTATGATTGTAGGAGCATTAGCCGGAACATATCTAGCAAATCTTATATTTAAATCTAGTGAAGTCATTGATAAAAAAAGCGATTCTATTGAGGATATGGTTCAAAATACCATAGAAAAAGGAAAAGACTTCATAGAAGATTTAAAAACAAAAGATGCTGAAATTATTGAAAAAGAGTTAAATGAAGAGGCTCCAAAAGTTGAAGAAAAAAGTGCACGGGATCGCTTAAAAGATAAGGGATTGTTATAAATCGTCATTACAAGAAGTTCTTAATAAATAATAAACATATTGCCACTAACTTTCATATGTTCAATTTATTTCTGCATTTAAAAGTTTCTCAATAACAAAACATACAAGATGATTAAAAACTATTGGAATAGAGGGAAAAAGCAAAAAACAATAACCATAATTGTTTCTTTAATTTTACTTATTGCTTTATTTGTTTTACGAGACGATTATCAACCAGCGTTGTTGTTTTTTAGAAAATATATTTTCATAATTCTACTTAGTGCCATTGTATTATTTTTTGGTCTTCGAAAGTTTAGAAGCTCAGCAACTACAGGAGGAAGACTAGGGATGTTAGCTCTTTTACTTGTCTTCTTCGGAATTTTATACGTTGTAGGTTGGCACTATAAAATGTACGATTATATGAGAACATATAATGTGTTTAATCATTTAAATCGTGTTGAAATTAACGAACTCCCATTAACTCAAAACGAGCGTATTCAACCTTTAAGAAACGTGTTTTCTATGGCTAACGAAAGTGTAGGTGAAACCAAAGATGTATCCCTACCGCATTTAGTTAGAATTGGTAATGAAAACAAATGGACGATGGCAATTCAACCAACTGAAAAGTACATGTGGCAAGGAATGACTGATAATACTGAAGAAGTTTTTGCAGTTTCAAGTACGACACCATTTCCAAGATTTTCAAGTGAAAATAGGATTCCTGTAACTTTTTCTATAGGTGAATCTTTAAAATTTAGTAGAAATACCTACAATGCCGTTGTTCAGCGTTTTAATATTTTCCAATTATTCACTATGGAACCTAGTGATACGTATTATATGAAAAATGATACAGGACAATGGGTAGAAGTGGTGAGCTTAATTAAATGGAAGGGATTTTTATTTCCGTATCCAACTTTTGGAGGCGTTATGGTTATAGATAGTGGTGAGCACGATTTTAACGATTATATAGAGCGAATTTTAATAGGAAAGGGCAAATATATAAGTCCGAGTGAAATGAAGAATTATCCCTATTTAATTGGACAAAATACATTAGCCGAAAAAGTATCGCGCTTACAAGCCGAATCTTTGAAGTTTTTAGGTGGTTTTAGCGATCCATTACCATGGAATATGAAGACAGCAGTTAAAATACCTAATTTACCAGATGACCAAAATCAACAACCATTTGTAACCGATTTTGATTTTTCAGACACAAATACAGGAGCTTATAGTGGACTATACCATTGGTTTGGATTAGAACCAGTAGGAGACGAGCGAACTAGTTTAACATATAGTGTATTTATACCTGCAGATGGAAGTGATACCTTTTATTATTACGATCATGCTTCAAAAAAACAAGGTTATGCAGGCGTTTCAGCAATGCCATTAAAAGTGATTGAATCTCGCAAAGAGTTTGATTGGTCTGTTAATAAACCTGTAGAATTCAGACCTTACATTAAAGATATTGCTGGTAGAAAACGTTTGTTTTTCTTAGGGACAATCTCAGCCATTCGAGAAGGGTCAGATAATTTTGATGGTTCTGCAACTCCAGATTTAGCATTAATTGACAGTGAATATCGTGATGTGGTTTGGATTGATGTTAAACACCCAAGTCAATGGGATAAAACGGTTTACGATCAATTAAATGAAGCTTGGAGAGCGAGCGAAGGCATTGGTTATTATTTTGCTGTAGACACTAAAAATATTGAATTAGGAGAAAAATTGCAAGATTCACTAAATAAAGTAATTCCCATTATAGATGATAAAACAGTGTTACTTGAAAAACTTCAAAAACAGATTGATTCTTTGAAGGCTTCGAGTAACTAAAAACTAATTCGAACTTTAACAAGCCTTAAGATTTTTTTTGTTACTTTATAATTCTAAAAACCAATCCATTATGAAAACTAATCTTCTTGCTGTTTTTACACTTTCCGTTCTGGCAATATCTTGTAAATCAAATGAAAAGAATAAATCTTATGCTGCGTTTGAAGCTCCTTTAGCAAAAAAAGTTGCTAAAGAGCTAACTATTCATGATGATGCACGTATTGATAATTATTTTTGGATGCGCTTAAGCGATGAGCAAAAAAATGCGGAAACACCAGATTCTCAAACGCAAGATGTTTTAGATTATTTAAATGCTGAAAATGCGTATTTAGATAAAGCGATGGCTCATACAGACTCTCTTCAAGATAAATTATATAATGAAATTGTAGGTCGAATAAAAAAAGATGATCAATCTGTTCCTGTAAACGACAATGGATATTCATATTACACTCGTTTTGAAGAAGGAGGAGATTATGCTTTATATTGTAGAAAAAAACTTGAAAAAAATACTAAAGAAGAGATCATGCTTAATGGTCCAGAAATGGCTAAAGGCTATTCATACTATGGAATAGGAGGTCAGTCTGTAAGTCCAAATAATAATATGTTAGCTTTTGGAATTGATACTATTTCTAGACGCCAATATACCATTTACTTTAAAAATTTAGAAACAGGAAAATTATTAGATGAAAAACTAAGAAATACCGGTGGTAATGCAACGTGGGCTAATGATAACAAGACCATTTTTTACACAACTAAGGATCCTCAGACGCTTCGTCAAAATAAAATTTTAAAACATATTATTGGTACTAATCAATCTGAAGATGAAGTCGTTTATGAAGAAAAAGACGACACGTTTTTATGTTATGTAGGCAAAACAAAATCTGAAGCTTATTTAATAATAGGAAGTTTTCAAACACTATCTACAGAATTCAGATATTTAGATGCAAATACCCCAAATGATGAATGGAAAATTATTCAGCCTAGAGAAAAAGACTTGGAATACTCTATAGACCATTATGGCGATTATTTTTATATAAGAACAAATAAAGATGCAAAAAACTTTAAATTGGTTAAAACTCCAGTAAATAAAACTGAAAAGGGAAATTGGATAGATGTTATACCACACAGAGAGGATGTCTATTTTCAAGGTATGGATATTTTTAAAAATTATTTAGTAGCAGAAGAAAGAAAAAATGGATTAAGTACCATAAGAGTTATGACTTGGGATAAATCAAAGGACTATTATGTACCATTTAACGATCCCGCTTATGTCGTTTATACAACATCTAATTTAGATTTTGATACTGATGTTTTACGCTATGGTTACACATCTTTAACAACACCTAATAGTACTTTTGAGTATAATATGGAAACAAAAGAGCAGGTGTTATTAAAACAAGAAGAGGTTTTGGATGATTCTTTTTCAATTGAAAATTATACTTCAGAACGCTTATATGCTACAGCCCAAGACGGTACTAAAGTTCCAGTTTCACTAGTTTATAAAAAAGGTGTTGAGAAGAATGGGAAAAATCCATTATTGTTATATGCTTATGGGTCTTATGGAAGTAATTCTGAACCTTCATTTAGTTCGTCACGTTTAAGTTTATTAGATAGAGGTTTTATTTATGCTATTGCACATATTAGAGGCGGACAAGAAATGGGAAGAGATTGGTATGAAAACGGAAAATTATTAAAAAAGAAAAATACGTTTACAGATTTCATTGATGTTGGTCAATTTTTAATAGATGAAAAGTTTACAAACAATAATCATTTATATGCTTATGGAGGATCTGCAGGAGGACTATTAATGGGAGCTATTTTAAATATGGAACCAGATTTATGGAATGGAGTTGTTGCAGCAGTGCCTTTTGTAGATATTGTTTCTACGATGTTAGATGAATCTATTCCACTAACTACATTTGAGTTTGATGAATGGGGAAATCCTAAGAATAAAGAATATTATGATTATATGTTATCATATTCGCCTTATGATAATATTGAAGCTAAAAACTATCCTAATATTTTAATAACTACAGGTTATTGGGATAGCCAAGTGCAATATTGGGAACCAGCAAAATGGGTAGCTAAGTTACGAGAATTAAAAACGGATGACAATTTATTGATAATGGATTGTAACATGGAAACAGGACACGGTGGAGCGTCTGGGCGTTTTGAACGTTACAAAAGATTAGCTTTAACTTATGCTTTTATATTTGATTTAGAAGGTATAACGGAATAACTTTTACTATTAAGTAAATAGATTAAAAAACTTGTTAGACTATTAAATCTAACAAGTTTTTATTTTTTAAAACACCAACTCCATTTTTATATCACTTCGTTTATATGGCGAATTTTCTTGAATGGGAATTTCAATAAAACCATATTTTCTATAAATATAAATAGCATTTTCTAGTTTGGTGTTGGAGTAGAGTATGAGTTTTGGTAGTTTCATT
This sequence comes from Flaviramulus basaltis, assembly GCF_900114265.1. GTDB lineage: Bacteria > Bacteroidota > Bacteroidia > Flavobacteriales > Flavobacteriaceae > Flaviramulus > Flaviramulus basaltis. The sequence continues at coordinate 267,721 of NZ_FPKV01000002.1, read as the reverse complement.
TCATTTTTAGCAAAGTCTATACAATATTGCATAAGTTTTTGCCCAATCTTAAATCCGCGATGGTTAGGAGAAACTGCCATTTTAGTTAGCTCAAATAAGCCTTCATTACCAATAGGCATTAAAGCTACAGTACCAACAATTTCGTTGTTAAGTTTGGCAAAAAATATATGTCCGCCTTTGTTAACAATATAAGTTTCGGGTTTGCTTAAAACTTCTTCATCATAAGGTTCAACAACAAAGAATGTTTTCAACCATTCTACATTCAATTTATAAAAATCTTTTGCATATTCATTTTTATAATTGATAATTTTTATTTCTTGTACGACTTCCATTTTAATATTATCTATAATTGTTTTACTAAAACTTTTTTTATTTAATTTGTTTTCTAGAGCATTTAAATGCTCTATTAAAGACGAAGAACTTTCTAAAGTATATTCTTTTATAACTTTGTCAATATTTATCCAAAGTGGCTTTAGTGTTTCTAAAGTTATTTGTCCTTTATTCGATAAGTATATTATTTTTTTGCGCTTATCTTCTTTGTCTGTTTTGTATATTATTAGGCCTTTGTTGTTTAGTTTATTTAGAGCCTGTGTTATAGCTGGTTGAGAAAACTGTAATGAGTTTTGTATTTCAGAATTTGTAACTCCATCTTTATTAGATATGATTTTAAATATTGGAAATAAATAAGGATCGAAGTCTATATTAAAATGGTCGTAAACAATTTGGGTTTCCTTCATTACAAATTCACTAACTCTTTTTAGTCTAGAACCTAAGCCTAATTCTCCAAACCCTCTTAATGCATCCATAATATTTGTATTTATATAAGCACTTATGTAAATGTAATAATTTATTTTAAAATATTGTGTAAAATTTATTGTTTAATAAAATCGGTTATTAAATAGGTGATTAGTTTTCCAACTTGATTTGCTGTTTTTTTAGTTGGAGCAGCTTCACAAATATGCAAATAAGTAGCGTTTTTATGCTTTGCAAAATAATTTAAGAAATTTCGGGTTTTATTTACACTAAAACCACTTGGCGTCATAGCACTACTTGGTATATTTTGAATAGCATCACAGTCTATTTCAATACCAAATTCATTATCAGATATATGTTTTAAAGCTATTTCTAACTCAAGTTTATATTTTAGTTCTTTTCTAATTTCTAAAGCTTCAAATGTATTGTATTTTATGTTTTTAGATTTATCTAGTGTTTTAAAAATTTTGTCTGAAGTATAATTTTCATGAAGTCCAAAAACAAAGTAATTGCCTAAAAATCCTTCCGCGAAAGCGTAGCTAAAACCATTACCACTATGGCGGCCTTCTTCTGGTCTAAAATCGGAATGTGCATCAAAATTAATAACATTAATAGGTTTATTGAGAGCTAAACTTGCACCTTTAATGTTTCCGTAGGCATTGTTGTGTCCGCCACCAATAATAATTGGCTTTTTACCAGCTAAAACAATTTGATGAACTATATTAGAAACCGATACATCAATGCCCTCAACTAATTTTCTGGCTTTTAAAATATCCTTTTTTTTTGATGAATTAAGTTTTGAGACTTGTAATAATTCATCAGAAAAATCTAAATGCCCTAAGATTAAAACTTTATTTGCTTTTGTAAACTGGTTACTTTGAATGTTTAACAAAATTTTAAGAGTAGCTTGCCAAGCCTTTGAAGTACCAGTTTTTCCTAGGTTAGCAAACACCCCAACATCTTCAGGTAATCCTAAAATTACATGTGAGACATCTAAATTTTTAAGTTGTTCGTATATATTGGAAATGCTGGTTAATATTTGAACATGTTGGCCAAATTTGGATTCACCAGAGCGTTTGTTTAATAATTTATTGAGAATAGTATTGTTAAATAAAACCAGTTTATCCATAAAAAAAATAAATTTTGAAAGTTAAAAATACATCATTATTTACTTATAGCATTAAAAAAAGAAAAACAACATTTGACTATTAAAACACTAAAAACAAGTAATTATGGAAAACAACAAAAGTAGTATGGGACTTAAAGTGGCATTAGGTATTGCCGTAGTTTTATTTTTGGCAACTGGATTTTATACCATGAACCTTTATAAAAAAACTAATGATGACAAGAAAGAATTAACTGAACAAAAACAGTTAGTGATGAATGATTTAAATGCAATGGCAAAACAATATGATGAAGCTATTGGTGAAAATGAAGTTGCAAACAGTAATTTAATTGAAGCTAGAGGACGTATTCAAGGATTAATAGATTCTTTAAAAATTTCTGAAACTAACGTAAAAAGTTTATGGAGATACAAACAAAAATATGCATCACTTCAAAAAGAAATGGATGTATTGTTAGCTCAAAATGATTCTTTAAGAGTAGAGAATTCTTATTTAGCGACATCTTTAGATAGCACACGTGTTCGTTTAGAAGAGCGTACAATATTTACAGATTCTTTACTAGTACAAAACAATGCATTAGCAGAAGTTGTATCGGATGCATCAGTACTTTCTGCAGTAGATTTAAAAGCATCTGGTGTTATAGTTAGAACATCTGGTAAAGTAATACCAACAGAAAGAGCAAGTAGAAGTGATAAAATTAGAGTATGTTTTATAGTTGCAAAAAATAAATTAATTCAAGCAGGTGAGCAAGAATTATATGTTCAAGTAATCGATCCTAAAAACAATACTTTAGGCTTAAATGAACAAGTTGTATTTGGTGAAAAAACTTTAAATTACAGTTTAATTAGCAAATTTAATTATGAAAATACTAACCTAAATATTTGTGAGTTTGTAACTCCAAATGGAGATAAAGAATTTGAAAAAGGACGTTACATGGTTAATGTTTTTAATGAAAAAGATTTAGTATCAACATCAGAATTTACTTTAAAGTAAATTATATATAACACTTAAGCTTAAAACCTCAAACATTATGTTTGAGGTTTTTTTTTGTTATTATAGCCAGCTTATTTTTCTAGTTATTTTGTTACATTAGTTTTAAAAACACAGTATTATGCAAACTATAGGATTAATAGGAGGCATCACGCCTCAATCAACCATCATGTATTATGAAGTTTTAAATAATTTGGCAAGCGAACATTTTGGCGAAGATCATTCTTGTAAAGTGATTATTAATTCGGTAGATTTTGCTGAAATTTCGAAACTTCAAAAAGAAGACAAATGGGATTTGTTGGATATTATTATGGCTAATGCAGGAAAGAGTTTAGAGTTAGCTGGAGCAAAATGTATTTTAATTTGCGCAAACACCATGCATTTATCTATTAATGCCGTTAAAGAGGCTGTAAATATTCCTGTAATTCATATAGCTGAAGTAACAGCAGAAAAAATATTAGAAAAAAAATTAAAAACGGTAGCCCTTTTAGGCACAAAATATACCATGGAAAAAGACTTTTATATTAAAGTTTTAGAAGCATTTGGTATAAAGGCTATAGTACCAAATCTTGAAGATAGAAATATAATTAATGATGTTATTTATAAAGAATTATCTAAAGGCGTATTAAATGACGCATCTAAACAAATTTATTTGCAAATTATAGAGAAATTAATTGCAAATGGGGCAGAAGGTGTAATTTTAGGCTGTACAGAAATACCTTTGTTAATAAAACAAAAAGATGTCTCTATACCTACTTTTGATACAACCAGTATTCATGCTAATAAAGCATTTATAATGGCAGCAAATTTATAGATTTTTATGGATGCCAATCTTGGATTAGAATTTTTAAATTCTTTTAGTAACGTTCCTGCAGAAACGATTAATCAGCTTATGAGTATCTCTAAACTTAAAGAGGTAAAACCGGGTAAGCAAATAGTTAAATTAAATGAAGTGCCAACTAAAATATATATGCTTGCTTCTGGAGTAGCAAGATGTTATTTAACTACAGAAAATGGAAAAGAGTTTAATAAAAATTTCTTTTTACCATATAGTTTTATTGCTCCTCTAACAGCATTAGTAAAAAATAAACCTTCATTATTTGTTTTTGAAACATTAACAGGTTGTCAAATCTATGAAGTAGATTACTATAAAATTTCAGATTTATGTAAAAAGAACATGTCTGTTAATACATTATATTCTAAAGTTTTAGAATCTGTTTATATGACTTATGAAAAGCGCCTTGTAGAATTGATTTCTTTAGATGCAAAAGAAAGATATTTAGAGTTAAGAAAACAGATTCCAAATGTTGATGAGTTAATACCTCAGTATCATATTGCATCATATTTAGGCATAACATCGGTACAATTAAGTAGAATAAGAAAAAAAATAGACGATGATTAACATTTGTTAACTATTAATAATATGTTAAATTATATATTTGACTTGATTTCCTTGATAATAAACAAGAAGGATTGATAGCTAACTAACCAAAAAAAGGCAGGTAATTTATTTACCTGCCTTTTTATTTATAAATATTTTATTAATTTATTTTAAACCACCTACCATATCTTCTGGTTTTACCCAAGCATCATAATCTTCAGCAGTAACATAACCTAAATTAATAGCCTCTTCTTTTAAGGTTGTTCCGTTTTTATGGGCAGTATTAGCAATTTCGGCAGCTTTATAGTAACCAATTTTTGTGTTAAGCGCAGTCACTAACATTAATGAATTGTTAAGTAATTTTGTGATTACTTCATGATTAGGCTCAATACCTGCTGCACAATTAATATCAAAACTTACACAAGCATCTCCAATTAATTGAGCAGATTGTAAAACATTAGCAGCCATAACAGGTTTAAACACATTCAACTCATAATGTCCTTGCATACCACCTACAGCAATTGCTACATCGTTACCTATAACTTGAGCACAAACCATAGTTAATGCTTCACACTGTGTTGGATTAACTTTACCAGGCATAATAGAACTACCAGGTTCATTTGCTGGAATAATAATTTCTCCAATGCCACTTCGTGGTCCAGAAGCCATCATTCTCACATCATTTGCAATTTTATTTAGAGAAACAGCTAATTGCTTTAAAGCGCCATGTGTTTCGACTAAAGCATCATGTGCTGCTAAAGCTTCAAATTTGTTTGGAGCAGTTACAAAAGGTAATCCTGTAAATTTTGCTATATATTCTGAAACACGTTTACTATAACCTTTTGGGGTATTTAATCCTGTGCCAACCGCAGTTCCACCCAAAGCTAATTCACTTAAATGAGATAGTGTATTCTCTAAAGCTTTAATACCATGGTCTAATTGTGCAACATAACCAGAAAGTTCTTGACCTAAAGTTAACGGTGTAGCATCCATAAGGTGCGTTCTACCAATTTTAACTACATTTTTAAAAGCTTCAGATTTTTTATGAAGTGTATCACGTAATTGTTTTACACCAGGAATCGTGTTTTCTACAACTTTTTTATATGCAGCAATATGCATTCCAGTAGGGAAGGTGTCGTTTGAAGATTGCGATTTATTTACATCATCATTTGGTTGAATAACTTTTTCGCCTTCTCCAACTACTTTTCCTGCTAATTGTTGAGCTCTGTTTGCAATAACTTCGTTAACATTCATGTTACTTTGTGTACCAGAACCTGTTTGCCAAATAACTAACGGAAATTGATTATCATGTTTCCCTTCTAAAATTTCATCACAAACTTGTGCAATTAAATCACGTTTTTCAATAGGTAAAGCACCTAACTCACAATTGGTATATGCTGCCGCTTTTTTTAAATAAGCAAAACCATAAATTATTTCTAATGGCATAGATGCAGGAGCACCTATTTTAAAATTATTTCTAGAGCGTTCTGTTTGTGCTCCCCAAAGTTTATCGGCAGGCACTTTAACCTCGCCCATAGTATCTTTTTCTATTCTAAAACTCATTTTGGTAATGATTTAATTTAAGTTACAAAGTTAATTGTTTTATAGCTTTTATTAATATGATATCTGTTAGTTTTATAAGTTTTTTTAACACATAAATAACATAGTTTATTTTATTAATCCTATTAAATATATTAATTTAGTAGGAATTAAATTTAACATAAAAATATTAAAGATATGTCAACAATTAGATTAGGAGATGAAGCTCCAAATTTTACAGCAAAATCCACAGAAGGAGATATTAATTTTCATGAATGGCTAGGCGATAGTTGGGGGATTTTATTTTCACATCCCGCAGATTATACCCCAGTTTGTACTACAGAATTAGGAACAGTAGCTAAGTATAAGGCAGAATTTGATAAACGTAATGTAAAAGTTGTGGCATTAAGTGTTGATGGTCTTGAATCTCATCATGCTTGGATTAATGACATTAATGATACACAAGCAACTACAGTGAATTTCCCAATAATTGCAGATGAAGATAGGAAAGTATCTGAATTATATGATATGATTCATCCTAACGCTAATGACAAATTAACTGTTAGATCTGTATTTGTTATAGGTTCTGATAAAAAGATAAAACTCATCATTGTATATCCAGCATCTACAGGAAGAAATTTTGATGAATTATTAAGAGTTATAGATTCTTTACAATTAACTGCTTATCATAAAGTAGCAACGCCAGCAAATTGGAAGCATGGAGAAGATGTTGTAATAAGTCCTTCTATTTCAACTGAAGATGCTAAAGGAATTTTTACAAAAGGCGTTAATGAAATTAGACCATATTTAAGAATGACACCACAGCCTAATTTAAATTAGTGAAAACTCTGTTAATAAATTTTAATTTGATATTGTGTAACACATCACTTTGCATTATCTTTGCATAAGATTTTTAATAGAGACTTATAATTATGTTTGATTTTGATCAATATTTAGGCTTTTTAGCATTTTTAACCATATTAACTATAGGATTTTGGTTAATGATATTTTTGTTAACTTTTGTAATCCCTTATTGGATTGGTGGTTCTTTAATTGAAAGATTTAAAGAAATTAGAGAAGAAAAGAAAGCGAAGCGTAATGCTCAATAAAACATTTTAAATTCATAATAAAAAAAGGAAACTGATTTTTAGCTTCCTTTTTTTATTTCTATCTATGTAATAAATAACTATCCACCATAGTCAAAATCATCATCTCCACCATTACCATTCTCATTTTGTCTACGCTCATTACGTCTTTTCTGTTGGTTAAAACGATATCTAAAAGATAAATTTACTTGTCGTTGTCTCCATTGAAATTCACTATCTCTTGAAAAGAATTCTGTTGTTGTTAAAGAGTTCCATTTATTAGAATTTAGTAAATCTCTAACGTTTAATGAAATGGTAGCATTATCATTAAATATTTCTTTACTAAAAGCTAAATCTAAAGAAAATACACCTTTACTTTCGCTTTGTGCATTTTCACTAGCAGCTCTATAGTTAGCATTTGTTTGCCAATCTATTTTTGCAGGCAAAGTTACTTTACTACTAAAACGAGCAAACCAACTGGTGTTTTTTGCACCATAATCTACGCCATTAAATTCACCATCGGTTTCAAATTGAAAAAAGTTAAAGCTGGTATTTAATCGTAACCATTTTTCAGGATTATAAAGAACACCAAATTCTGCTCCAGTTCTTTTATTAGTTGATAAATTTATAGGCACTGTTCTTATTATATCAATCCCATCTGATGTTTGTTCGCCTGTATTTTCTTGTACACGTTCAAAAGAATCTGTTTCATATTGATAATAAATTGATGATGTTAAAGTTAGTTTTTCCCAACGTTTCAAATAACCTATATCAAAAGCACTTGCAAATGCGGGACTTATATTAGGATTCCCTTGAAATACATTTGTACGGCTAGAACGTGATGGAAATGGATTAACAAACCAACCACGAGGTCTATTAATTCTTCTGTTGTAACCTAATGTAATACTTTCTTCTACATCTTTATTTTTACCTAAGTTATAAATTAGGTTTAAAGTAGGGAAGAGCCCTAGGTAATTGTTATTAAAGTCTACATCAATAGGAAATCCAAAAGATTCTTCTAATTCTTCATCAGTTAGTCTAGAGTCAATGTTTCCTTTTAATTGGGTATTTTCTAATCGTAAACCTAAAAGAAATGAAAACTCACCAAATTTAGTTCCATATTGTGTGTAAAATGCATTTACATTTTCGGTATAGTCAAAAATATTTGATACTGTATCGTTTACAATTAAATTGCCAGTATCAATATCTTCTTGCTCTAGTGTATAATCTTTTATTGAATTTTCGAAGTTTCCTCTATAACCCGCTTCAAATCTAGCATTTTCACCAATTGGTAATACATAATCTATTTGAAATAAAGATTCCTTTTTGTCCTCTGTCTCAATGACGTTTTCTATTTGAAAAGGCTCAGGATCTGTTTGATTTGTTACTAAATAGTTTTCATCGATATAGGTAAGCTGATTTTCATAGCCATTTTCAAATTGAACATCGGCGGTTAATTGATGTCCATCATCATTAAATTTTGTAATATAGTTTAATGCAAATTGATAGTTGTCACCATCTTCACTTTGTCTTTCAGTTCTTAATGTTTGTTCAACTAAACTTCCGTCATTAAAACGGTCACTATTGTTAAGCGATTTGTCTCTATCTTCTCCATATCTATAAAAAACACTACCAGTTAATGATGTTTTTTTAGATAGAAAATATTCCATTCCTAAGCTAGCATTGTAATTTCTATTTAAACGTTCTACTTCTTGGTTTTCACGTATTCTTTCATATTCTGGCTCTACAGTAACACCATCAACAAGTCTGTCGAAATACCTAGTATCATTAAAACTATTTCTAGGAGAATTAAAATATCTAAAACCAAGAGTTGAAAATAAGTTGAATTTTTCGGTTCTATAATTGATATTAGCTGATACACCTACATTATCTGGATTACCTAAAGTTAAATTTACTGAGCCATTAAAACCTAAAGTTTCTTTTTGACGAAGAATAATATTTAATATTCCTGCAGTACCTTCGGCATCATATCTTGCAGAAGGCGAGGTAATAACTTCAACACGTTCTATAGCTTCTGCAGGTAATTGACTTAATACATTTGTATCTCCAAAACCAGCCATAGCGGATGGTTTTCCGTTAATTAAAATCTTTACATTTTCGTTTCCTCTTAAACTAATAGCGCCTTCAACATCTACAGATACAGAAGGTACGTTGTTTAAAGCATCACTTACAGTTCCTCCAGCAGTGGTAAGATCTTTACCTATATTGTATATTTTTTTATCGAGTTTTATTTCAACAGTAGTACGTTCTGCAATCACTTCAACTGCATCTAAGGTACCATAATCAATTTCCATAGAAATGGTGCCTAGGTTTTCGTTTTTATCTAAATTTTTATCAGAAAATGTGATTTTTTTATAAGAAATATATTCTATTGAAATATCGTAAACTCCTTTTGGAAGAGTAATGCTAAATAGACCATTAATATCTGTAATTCCACCATCAACAATTTTATTTTCACTTTTGCTAAAGAAAGCTATTGAAGCATACTCTAAAGGTAGTTGATTGTCTTTGTCAATAACTTTACCTGTGATTGTAATGTCTTTTAAATCTTCAAATTTTGTGGTATTTACTGTTTCTTTTTTTTGTGGTTGTGCATTTGCAAATAATATAAAACTAAAAAATGCAAGAAAGATAATTGTTCTTTTGGTCATGATTATTTTTTACCCTTTAGACAGGCAAAATTAAGCATGGTTTAATGCATTTTTGTTAAATATAAGTTAATTAAAACCTTAAATTATGTCTAATATTTTTTCTGAAGGCCTACCAATAACCGCTTTGTTTCCATTAATAATTATTGGGCGTTCTATTAATTTAGGGTTAATAATCATGGCCTCAATTATTTGTTCATCAGTTAAATCTTTATTTTTAAAATCAGATTTCCAAATAGCTTCGTTTTTCCTTACTAGCTCAATGGGTTTTATTCCTAAAAGTTTAATAATATCTTTCAATTCTTTTTTGCTTGGAACATCTTCAAGATACTTAACAATTTTAAAGTCTTTTCCTGAATTTTTAAGAATTTCTAATCCGTTACGCGATTTACTACAGCGATTATTATGATATATTTTTATCATTATAAATGAATGTTATATGTTTTTAATTGCTCTATAAGTTTTTCAGGTGATTGAAAATGAATACCGTTTATACCTAATTTATTTGAGGCTTCAATATTTCTTAAATTATCATCAATAAAAATAGAATTTTCAGCCTTAATATTAAAACGTTTTAAAGTTATGTTATAAATATGATCAAAAGGTTTTCTTGTTTTTTCTACTCCCGAAACTACAATACCATCAAACCAATGTAAAAACTCAAAACGCTTTAAGGCGATAGGAAAGGTTTCTGCGCTCCAATTGGTTAGAGCTACAACTTTATAATTATTGTTTTTAATAAAAGCTTCTAGAATTTTTACCGTTCCTTCAATTGAACCACCAAGCATTTCAACCCATCTGCCATAAAACAGTTTTATTTCTTTTTCGTATTCTGGGAATTGAGCAATAAGATCTTTATTTGCATCTTCAATAAGATATCCTGCATCTTGATTTTCGTTCCAATCGCTTGTGCAAATATTATCAAGAAACCAACGCATTTTTTCTCGGTTGCCATCAAAAACATCTAAAAAAACATATTCGGGATTCCAATCAATTAAAACACCACCAAGATCGAAAATTACCGTGTCTATTTTATTCATAATTGATTATCGTCTTCAATTTTTTGTCCCATCATCATTAAATAGGCTTTTAAGAACTCATCAATATTTCCATCCATTACAGCATCAACATTCCCTGTTTCATGAGCTGTTCTAACATCCTTAACTAGTTTGTATGGCTGCATTACGTAGTTACGAATTTGACTTCCCCATTCAATTTTCATTTTTCCAGCTTCAATATCTTCTCGTTGAGAAAGTTGTTTTTGAAGTTCAATTTCGTATAGTTGAGATTTAAGCATTTGCATTGCTCTAGAACGGTTATCATGTTGAGAACGAGTTTCTGAGCATTGAATTTGAATACCTGTTGGCTTGTGTGTAAGTTGCACTTTTGTTTCAACTTTATTTACATTTTGCCCTCCAGCACCGCTTGAACGCGCTGTGACTATTTCAATATCGGCAGGATTTATTTCAATTTCAATAGTATCATCAACAAGCGGATAAACATAAACCGATGCAAAACTTGTATGGCGTTTGGCATTACTATCAAAAGGTGATATTCTTACTAATCTATGTACGCCGTTTTCTCCTTTTAACCAACCAAAAGCAAAGTCGCCTTCAATTTCTAAAGTTACAGTTTTTATACCAGCAACATCACCTTCTTGAAAGTTAAGTTCTTTTACTTTAAAACCACTTTTTTCTGCGTACATTAAATACATACGCATAAGCATACTTGCCCAATCGCAACTTTCGGTTCCACCAGCGCCTGCAGTTATTTGTAATACAGCACTTAGCGAGTCTCCTTCTTCAGAAAGCATATTCTTAAACTCTAATTTTTCAATAAGATTTATAGCTTTATCGAATCTGTTTTGAACATCTTCAGCAGTAGCTTCATCTTCTTTAAAAAATTCGTAGATAACTTCTAAATCTTCAATAAAAGTTTTGGAGGTTTTGTAATCTTGAACCCAACTTTTTTTCTCCCTTAGTGATTTCATCACCAATTCGGCTTGTTTGGAATTGTTCCAGAAATTAGGGTCGAAAGTTTGTTCTTCTTCGTTTTGTATTTCTATGAGTTTGGCATCTATGTCAAAGATAGTGCCTAAGTTTGTCAAGGCGGGTATTAAGATCTTTAATTTGATCTGATGTAATCATGGTTTATAATTTTGAGATAAAACTAATATACTTTTTTTAAATGAAAAGTCTTTAGTTGTATTTTATTGTTGATATGAAACTTCAACAGAATATTTGGTTTCGTTTTTGCCGGATGAGTAAATAACGCCTTTTAAAGGAGCACAATCATTATAATCTTTTCCGTGAGAAATTTTTATGTGATTATGGTTTACAAGGAAATTATTTGTTGGGTCAAAACCAATCCATCCAATATTAGGAATAAAAGCTTCTACCCAAGCATGCATTTGTGAATCTCCAAAAAAACCTTCACCTTGGTGCAAGTAACCAGACACATACCTTGTTGGTATTTTATTTCGCCTTGCTATAGCACAAAACAAATGTGAAAAATCTTGACAAACACCATGTCTGTTTTCAATAATTTCATCAAGTAATGTGCCTACATCCGTAACACCTGTTTTAAAATAAAGCTGAATGTAAACCCATTTATTTAGAGCATCTAAGTTCTCAAAAATTGATAAATCTTTATTGAAAAGATAAATATCTTTATTCTTTTCTGTAAGCTTAGTAAGATCTGTTTCTTTTAAAAATGATTCAAATTCTACTTTAAACAATAGACTCTCAATTAAATCGTAATCTAAATGATTATCTAGAGTAGGAGTGAATTCAAATGGGTTCATTTCCTTTTTTAGAAGCCTAAATTCTGCTTCAAAATTTATTTTTTCAAATGGTTTTTTGCAGTGAATACGTGCTGTTTCAAAATCATAACCATTTATAGAGTTTTCAATTCTAGCATCTACCGAAGTATTAAAATTACTAGATAAAAGTTCTTGAGAATCGTTGTTTTCTGGGGTTACTAAAAATTGCCAATACGCTTCATGTACTGGGTTTTCATAGTTGTTTTCAGACTTGTATTTTATAGTGTAATCAAATGCCATTAGCTAAAAAATTAATCGCGCTAAGATAGGTTAAATTTAATTTTCTTTATTATTAATAATTAAAATATTCTTCCTCAAGTTTTGAACTAATCTTAACAAGATTGTTTAAAGTGTCTTCAACAAATTTTTTGACACTTTCTTGAATTTCCTCAATGGTTTTGAATTCGTATTCCGATCTCATTTTTCCAATAAAAAAAGCAGAAGAATTTGTGCTGTGTAGTTTTAATGAGTCTAATTGATTAATATGTGTATATGTTTGGTTTATACTATTCATTACAGAGCGCGGACAATCTGGATTTAAAATTAAAAACTCAAGTGTTGTTAATTGTGTTGGTGTTTTTCTGTACAAGCGGCGCATCATATCATAAGACTCGGCACACTTTAAAAGAGTTGTCCACTCATAACTATTTTTTATAGGGTTAGTATAACCACCTATAGCTCTTTCGGCATCATCAAACTTGGTTTTTATTATTCTTGTAATTTGTGTTGCTCTTTCAATATTCATGCCTAGCATAATAAGCGCATAAACCTCGTTGTGTAAAAGTGTACTTCTAATTTTTGCTCTTAAAATTGCTGTATGCTCAGAAACTGTAGTTGTAAAATCATAAAGACCATTTTTTACAAAAGTGTCTTTAGGATAACTCATTATGTAATGATAAAACTTGTTTATGGATTCATAAAATTCTGTTGAAATTAAATCTCTTGAACTATTTGCATTTTCTCTTGCTATTTTTATACAACTAATTATGGAATATATTTTATCTGGATTTAATCCGATATTAAATAAAACATCTTCTTCAATAAGTTCAGATTCATCCTCAACACGCTCATTTACCATGGCGTACATTGAATTTAGTACAAATGGTCTGGATTGTGATAATTTATTTGGTGCATCTAATGAAGAAAAATAATTAACATTTACGAATCTTGCAGTATGTTCGGCTCTTTCAATATAACGTCCCATCCAAAAGAGATCATTGGCAACTCTTGCTAGCATATAATTTTATTTTTTTAATACCCAAGTATCTTTTGAGCCACCTCCTTGAGATGAATTAACAATTAAATTTCCTTTTTGCAATGCAACTCTGGTAAGCCCACCTTTTAATACAAATTCTTTGTCTTGGCCTAATAATGTATATGTACGAAGATCTACATGGCGTTGCTCGAAAGAATTTGTTTCATCAATATATGTTGCATGTACAGAAAGTGACATGATTGGTTGTGCAATATATTTTCTAGGATTCTCTTTTATTACCATTTTCACCTTTTCTATTTCCTCTTTTGTAAGTCTGTTTCCTATAGAGATACCATAGCCTCCAGCTTCATCAACCGGCTTTATAACCAAATTAGCTATGTTTTCTAAAATGTACTTTAAATCGTCAGGATTGCTACAGTGGTAAGTATGTACGTTATTTAAAATAGGTTCTTCATTAAGGTAGTATTTAATAATTTGTGGCATATAAGTGTAAATAGCTTTGTCATCTGCAACACCAGTACCCGGAGCATTTGCTAAAGTCACATTACCTTTTTTATAAGCTGCAAATAAGCCAGGAACACCCAAAACAGAATCTTTTCTAAATTCCATAGGATCAATAAAAAGATCGTCAATTCGTCTGTAAATAACATCAACACGTTTAGGACCGTTAATGGTTTTCATGTAAACGAAATCTTTTTCAACAAACAAATCTCTACCTTCAACTAGCTCAATACCACTAGTTTTAGCTAAATAACAATGTTCGTAATATGCAGAGTTATAAACACCAGGAGTAATAAGAACACATGTTGGAGAATCTACACCCTTTGGTTTGACAGATTCTAACATTTCGAGCAAATTTTCGGAATAATCTGTAACTGTTTGAATTTCGTAATGGTTAAAAACCCCAAATAAAGCTCGTTTAAGTGCATTTCTATTACAAATTACATAACTCACACCAGAAGGACAACGAATATTATCTTCTAAAACATAATATTTACCATCAGAATGTTTAATTAGGTCTGTTCCAGAAATATGATTATAAATGCCTCCTGGCGGATTAAAATCAATCATTTGCCTAAGGTAGTTCCCCGAAGTGCTGATTAAATCCATTGGTACAATACCTTCTTTTATTATGTTTTTTTTATGATAGACATCCCATAAAAAAAGATTAAGCGCTTTACTGCGTTGAATAACACCTTTTTCTATGGTTTCCCATTCTTTAGCTTCAATTATTCTTGGAAACAAATCAAAAGGGAATATTTTTTCTTGAGCTTTTTTATCACTATAAACTTGAAATGTTATGCCTTGATTAAAAAAAGAAGCTTTAGCTTTTTCATTTAGATTTGCAAAATCTTGAATGGAGTGATCACTATAAAGTTCAAGAATTTTTTTATAAGTGGGCCTAACATTTTCATTTTTATCAAAAATTTCATCAAATAAATTGGTGTTATTTTGATATGAAGAAAAAATAGGATTCGATTTGTTGTACTTCATATAATTAATTTTTAGCAAATTACACAATTAATACTTCAATGTAAATGATAATTATTGATTTATAGGGCTATAATATTGTTAAAATACAAATAATTATTATGCTAAATTGTCATTATATTAAATATCTTAACAACCGTTTTATTCGCATTTTATTAAATATTTTTGTTTAGTTAAATAAAATGCTCCCTTAATTAATGATAATCAGTTATATATGATAATAGACTTAAGAAGTGATACAGTAACAAAGCCATCAAAAGACATGTTAAGCGCTATGATGCAAGCAAAAGTTGGAGATGATGTGTTTAGAGAAGACCCAACAGTAAATGAATTAGAAAATCGTCTTGCAAAAATGTTTGGCAAAGAGCAAGCTTTGTTTTTTCCAAGTGGTACAATGGCAAATCAAACGGCTTTAAAATTGCATACAAACCCTGGAGATCAAGTTATTTGTGATACGTATGCGCATATTTATAATTACGAATCTGGTGGAGCCTCTTTTAATAGTGGTATATCTTGTAAGCTAATTGATGGTAAAGATGGTATGTTTACAGCAAAACAAGTTGTTGAAGCTATTAACCCTGATGCTTATTATTATAGTAAAACAAGTTTAGTAGAAGTTGAAAACACAGCAAATAGGCGAGGAGGAACATGTTGGAATTATAATGAAATTTTAAAAATTAAAACCGTTTGTGATGAGCATGATTTAGGTTTTCATTTAGATGGTGCCCGTATTTGGAACGCTTTAGTTGCTAAAAATGAAACAGCACAACAATACGGTGAGGTTTTTGATACAATATCTGTGTGCTTAAGTAAAGGTTTAGGTTGCCCAATTGGATCTGTTTTATTAGGCGATTCTAAAATCATGGAAAACGCCATTAGAATAAGAAAAATATTTGGAGGTAACATGCGACAAGCTGGCTATTTAGCTGCTGCAGGTCTTTATGCTTTAGATAATAATATTGAAAGACTAAGAGAAGATCACCAAAGGGCTAAAGAAATAGGTAAGGAGCTAACAAAACTATCAATAATAAAAACAGTAGAACCTATTGAAACAAACATTATTATTTTTGAACTTAATAATGATGTAAGTGAAAAAGACTTTATTAAAAAGCTAGCTGATAAAAATATTCATATTATAGGTATGGGAAGTGGTAAGCTGCGTATAGTTACTCATTTAGATTATACTAATGATATGCATGAAAAGTTACTAAGCATTCTAAAAACATTTGCGCTATAAGAAGATGTTTTTTAATATAAGAATATTGTGAGTCTCTACTTATCCTCACAATATTCTTTATTTTACTTAAACATATCCATTCCTGGAATATTAGGCATACCTTCTTTTGCTACTGCAGCAAGTTCAGCTTCGTTTACTTTAGTTGCTTTTTCAATAGCTTTGTTAAGTGTTAAAATTAAGTAATCCTCAAGTTGTTCTTTGTCTTCAAGTAATTCGTTGTCAATTTCAATAGATTTTATAGTTCTATTGGCAGTTAAAGTAATTTTGAGTTTGTTATCATTACTTGCCTCGTCAATTAAAACCGTATCTAAACGTTTTTTAGTTTCTTCAACTTTCTTTTGGGTTTCTTTTAGTTTACCCATCATATTCATCATATCTCCAAACATAATTTTATAATTTTCAATTTACATTACAAAACTATTTAATTTTTCTATTTTTGAGCCCTTAAATTTAAAGAATAAAAACACCCCATTTTTTTGAAAAAAGAATTGCAAATTCCTGTAGCTAAAAAAATATCAAAAGAATTAAAAATTCATAATGATATTAGAATTGATAACTATTATTGGTTAAATGATAGAGAAAACCCAGAAGTAATAGATTATTTAAATGCTGAAAATGAGTATACAGATGAAGTTATGAAGCATACCGAGGCTTTTCAAAAGAATTTATTTGAAGAGATGAAAGGTAGAATTAAGGAAGATGATACTACAGTACCTTATAAGTTAAATGGTTATTGGTACATTACTCGCTACGAAACAGGAAAGGATTACCCTATTTATCTTCGAAAAAAAGAATCTTTAGAAGCAGAAGAAGAAATTTTATTTGATTGCAATGAAATGGCTAAAGAACATTCTTATTTTAATTTAGGAGGAATTTCTATAAGCCCAGACAATAAACTTGCCGCCTTTTCAACCGATACGGTTAGTAGAAGACAATATACCATTCAAATTAAAAACCTTGAAACTGGTGAAATTCTAAACGATAAAATTTTAAACACTACCGGAAGAGCAACTTGGGCAAACGATAAAAAAACGTTGTTTTATGCTATGAAGGATGAAGTAACATTACGTTCTCATAAAATTTTCAAGCATAAATTGCATACAGACACCAACGAAGATTCTGTGGTTTATTATGAGGAAGACGAAACGTTCAATACCTTTATTTATAAAACAAAGTCAAAAAAATATTTAGTTATTGGTTCTTCAAGTACTTTATCTTCAGAGTATCGTATTTTAAATGCTGATATGCCAGATGGTGATTTTAAAATATTTCAGGAAAGAACAAAAGATTTAGAGTATAGCATAGCGCATTATAATGATTCGTTTTATGTTATTTCAAATGCTGATAATTCTACAAACTTTAAGGTTTCAAAAGTTAATGAAGAAGCTACTAAGTTAAAAAACTGGAAAGATATAATTCCGCACAGAAAAGAAGTGCTTATTGAAGATATTGAAATATTCAAAGAGTATTTAGTAGTAAACGAGCGAGAAAATGGGCTTAACAAACTCCGAATTATAAGTTGGAATGGAAAAGAAGACTATTATTTACCCTTTAACTCCGAAACTTATACAACTTATATAGGTAATAATCCAGATTTTGATAGTGACGATTTACGTTACGGTTATAACTCATTAACCTCACCAACATCTGTAATAGACTATAATTTTTTAACTAAAGAAAGTAATATAAAGAAAGAACAAGAGGTTTTAGGTGGTCAATTTAAAAAAGAAAATTACGAGTCTAAACGTATTTGGGCAACCGCCAGAGATGGTGTGAAAGTGCCAATTTCTTTAGTTTATAAAAAAGGTATTAAGCTAGATGGATCAAACCCGTTACTTCAATATGCTTACGGTTCTTATGGTTCAACCATAGACCCTTCGTTTTCAACCATTCGTTTAAGTTTGTTAGATAGAGGTTTTATTTATGCAATTTCACATATTAGAGGAGGCGAATATCTTGGTAGAGATTGGTACGAAAACGGGAAATTACTAACTAAAAACAACACGTTTACAGATTTTATTGATTGTTCAAAATATTTAATTGAACAAAATTACACTTCAAATAAGCATTTATATGCTTACGGAGGTTCTGCTGGTGGTTTATTAATGGGTGCAATAATTAATATGAATCCAGAACTTTATAACGGTATTTTAGCAGCTGTACCTTTTGTAGATGTAGTTACAACTATGCTTGATGATACGATTCCGCTTACAACAGGAGAGTATGATGAATGGGGTAATCCTAACGATGTAGAGTATTATGATTATATGAAGTCATATTCGCCGTATGATAACGTAGAAGCGAAAAATTATCCAAATATGTTAGTAACCACAGGTTTACACGATTCACAGGTTCAATATTGGGAACCAGCAAAATGGGTAGCAAAACTTAGAGAGTTAAAAACTGATACTAATAAATTATTATTACATACAGACATGGATTCCGGTCATGGCGGGGCTTCAGGGCGTTTTGAGAGCTTAAAAGAAGTAGCTTTAGAATATGTCTTTTTGTTAGATTTAGAAGGAATCCATGGTTAATAAAAAAAAATGTTTTATTTTTGTTCGGTTTTAGACGGTATTTTCTTCATTAAAATGCTTAGTCTATAAATAGCTTTTATGAAACACAGAAATCAAGTATTTGATAATGTATTAGATTTAGTGGGCAATACACCGCTTATTAAACTTAATAAAATGGCTTCCAAGTTTAAAGGTAACTTTTATGCAAAAGTTGAATCTTTTAATCCAGGCCAATCTTCCAAAGACAGAATTGCACTTTACATCATTGAAGAAGCTGAAAAGAAAGGTATTCTTTCTCCAGGTGACACTATTATAGAAACTACCTCTGGTAATACAGGTTTTAGTATTGCTATGGTAAGTATTATAAAAGGATATGATTGTGTTTTAGCAGTAAGTTCTAAATCTTCAGCAGATAAGATTGATATGTTGAAGACAATGGGAGCTAAAGTTTATGTTTGTCCAGCACACGTTAGTGCAGATGATCCTAGGTCTTATTATCAAGTTGCAAAACGTTTGCACGAAGAAATGAAAGGTTCGGTTTATATTAATCAGTATTTTAATGAATTGAATATTGATGCACATTATAAATCAACTGGTCCAGAAATCTGGAAACAAACAGAAGGTAAAATTACACACTTAGTTGCATGTAGTGGAACTGGAGGAACTATTTCAGGTACTGCAAAATACCTAAAAGAGCAAAATCCAAACATAAAAGTTATTGGTGTTGATGCTTATGGTTCGGTAATTAAAAAATATCATGAAACCAGAGAATTTGATGAAAAGGAAATCTATCCATATAGAATAGAAGGTTTAGGTAAGAATTTAATACCAGGAGCTACAGATTTTGACGTTATAGATGAGTTTGTCAAAGTAACAGACGAAGATAGCGCTCACACAGCTCGATTAATTGCAAGAACAGAAGGTATGTTTGTAGGATACACTTCTGGTGCTGCTACACAGGCAATTTTGCAATTAGGTGAAAAGGGGAGATTCAAAAAAGACGATTACGTTGTAGTTATTTATCCAGATCATGGATCTCGCTACATGAGTAAGGTATATAGTGACAAATGGATGAGTGAACAAGGCTTTTTTGACAGTCTTAATGAGGCTGCGGCGCAAAATATTGAATACATTAAATAGTTATATATAATAAATTGATAAAGAGATAATATTTTACCTTAATAGTAAAGTGTTATCTCTTTTTTTATTTTATAAATAATTGAGCATTAAAAATTATGTTCAAACCATATAAATATTTAATTTTGCACTTGCTAACTAAGAACTAAAGATTTTCTTAAAATTTAAACATTTTTATGTTTATGTTCCATATTGAAGCAATCTCCTAGTTATAGTTATGTCTTAATTTTAATAGCAAAAGATTTATAATAGATGAAAGATTTATTTGAAAAGATTTATAAAGACAAAGGACCATTAGGAAAATGGGCTTCTCAAGCAGAAGGGTATTTTGTGTTTCCTAAATTAGAAGGGGAAATTTCTAATCGTATGAAGTTTCAAGGAAAGGATGTAATTACTTGGAGTATTAATGACTATTTAGGATTAGCAAATCATCCAGAAGTTAGGAAAGTGGATGCCGAAGCTGCTGCACAATATGGTTCTGCTTACCCAATGGGAGCAAGAATGATGTCTGGTCATACAGATTTACATGAAAAACTTCAAAAAGAATTAGCCGCTTTTGTCAAAAAAGAAGCAGCATATCTTTTAAATTTTGGTTATCAAGGTATTTTGTCTACTATAGATGCTTTGGTTGGAAAAGATGATATTATTGTTTATGATGTTGATGCACATGCATGTATTATTGACGGTGTACGTTTACACATGGGCAAACGATTTACTTATAAGCATAATGATGTTGAAAGTTTAGAGAAAAACTTAGAGCGTGCTACTAAGATGGCAGAACAAACAGGAGGAGGTATTTTAGTGATTTCTGAGGGTGTTTTTGGAATGCGTGGAGAACAAGGACGTTTAAAAGAAATTGTTGCTTTAAAGAAAAAATATAATTTTAGGTTTTTAGTTGATGATGCTCATGGTTTTGGAACATTAGGAGCAACTGGAGCAGGAGCAGGTGAGGAACAAGGCGTTCAAGATGATATTGATGTGTATTTTGCAACATTTGCAAAATCTATGGCTAGTACAGGTGCTTTTATTGCTGCAGATCAAGAGATTATTGATTATTTGAAATATAATTTACGCTCGCAAATGTTTGCAAAATCGTTACAAATGCAGCTTGTTGTTGGTGCATTAAAACGTTTAGAAATGTTAAAAACAATGCCAGAGTTGAAACAAAATCTTTGGACTATTGTTGATGCATTACAATCTGGATTAAAATCTCGCGGATTTGATATTGGTACAACACAAAGTTGTGTTACTCCTGTTTATCTAAAAGGAAGTATTCCAGAAGCCATGGCTTTAGTTAGGGACCTACGTGAAAATTATGGAATATTCTGTTCTATAGTCGTTTATCCTGTAATACCTAAAGGGTTAATTTTATTAAGAATGATTCCTACAGCAACACATACACTACAAGATGTTGAAAAAACCTTAGATGCTTTTGATGCAATTAGAGCGCGTTTAGATAATGGAACTTACAAACGCTTATCTGCTGCCGTAATGGCTGCAATGGGTGAATAATACTCAAAATAAATAACAAAAAAACCGGTTCAATTTGAACCGGTTTTTTTTATGCTATGTTTTTTCTAAATGTTTTTCTGCGCTTATAGACTACTGGAAAAAAATGCTTCCATATTTTATGAATGGCTTCATTATCTTCAAGTTCTGGTGTTCTAAAACATGTTTCAATACCTTTTTCTCTAAACGTATTGTAATATTCATTAAAAATAACGGCATGAACACCTTTGTTTTGGTAATCTGGATGAATACCAATTAAATAAAAAATAACATCTTTACTATGCTTTTTTGCATGTAAAATATGTTTAAATCCAAACGGAAACAATCTACCTTTAGTTTTTTGTAACGCTTTAGCAAAAGCGGGCATAACAATAGCAAAACCAACCATGTTATCATCTTTGTCAACAACAAATTTGATGTATTCTGGATTTACAAAACTTATAAATTTCTTTTTAAAGTATTCTTTTTGAACATCATTAATAGCAACGAATGAGGATAAAGAAGCGTAACTTTCATTAAATAAGTCAAACATCTTATCTGCATAAGGCATAACTTCTTCTGTTTTAGTAAGTTTTAACGCTCTAAGTTGATAACGTCTTTTAATGAGCTCCTGAGCTTTATAAAAGAATTCTGGTTTAACATTTTCAAAAGGGAATTTACTTTCAGAATAAGATTTTTCAACCTTATAGTTAGCAGCTTCGTAATGCTTTACATAATAAGGGTGATTGTACCAAGTTATCATTGGTGCAATAGAATCAAAACCTTCTGTCATTACTCCAACCTTGTCTAAATTTGAAAAACCTACAGGACCTTCAGTATAATCTAGATTATGTTCTTTGCCAATTTTTTCAACTTCATTTAGAAGTGTTTGAGAGACTTCTATATCATCTATAAAATCAAACCATCCAAAACGCATTTTTTTTTGATTTTGACTTTTTACTTCCAACCAATTAATTATCGCTGCAATTCTACCTACTATTTCATTGTTTTTATAGGCTAAAAATAATTTAGCTTCAGCATCATCAAAAACAGGGTTTTCTTTTTTGCTAAATGTTTTAATTTCTTGACTAATAATAGGAGGAACCCAATATTCTGAATCTTTATATAATTTAAAAGGGAATTTTACAAAAGCCTTTAAATCTTTTTTAGTTTTTACTTCTTTTAGTGTAATCATATTAAATTTTAACCACAATATTTAATTACCAAAATCTATATCGTCTTTTTTTCCTTTTTTGATAACATCATCTGTATCTTGATCGTCTTTTTTCTTTTTCTTACCTTTTTTATTAGAGCGTCTTTTCCCTTCATCTTCAGCAGAAGTCCCATTATCAACTTCCTTGTCTTTATGGAAATCAAGCCTGTATGATGCTCCTAAGGTTACATTAAAAACGGATGGTGTATCTTTAGTGTTAAAGGTTAGTGCTGTATCTAACTGAAAATCTTTTCCTAATAGATAAGCGCCTCCAAATCTAAAAAGATTATCGGCATAAAAATCGCTTTGAATACCTTGGGCTTCGCCAAATATAACCCATTTAGGATTGAATGAATGTGTTAATGTTAATATGTATTGAAAGTCAGATTGATCTGTTCCAATTCGGTCTTTTATTAAATTTAAAACAAAAACCCAGCCTCCTGAAAAATTATTTTGAGTCGCTATCATAATTTTAGGACTAAAGCCTTCAATTTCTGGCGCTATATAAGGATTGTCTTTAGTATCAAAATTTGCTCCTGCATATACAGATATTGCTGGTATTAGTGACTTCCATTTAAAACGATGGTTCGCTTTCCAGCTATAAAGGTTTGGTTTTTCATCTTCAGCATTTTTATAAGGGTCGAAAACCAAATATTTTGCTCCTAGAGTTACATATTTAAAATTTGCTCGTTTATCTTCATTAGCAAAAGTTGAATTAAATGTTTTTTTATCGTTTTGAAAAGCGCCTTCAATATTTAATTCTAATTGCTCAAAGAGTAACCCATAGCGTGCTGCAAAGTCAATTCCAAATCCGGATACTTCGTAAGCAGGAGCAGGTGTTCTTTTTTCGTTTACAATATATGGTCCAACTTCAATTTGCGCAACGTTGGTTCCAACAGAGAAGGCACTTCTAGAAACTCCTGGTCTGTTAGAATTTATAACATCAGTATATTGGCAAAAGCCTTGTGTTGTTATAAATACTAGTAAAAAAAACAAGATAGATTTATGTGGGCTCATTATAATTAGGTTTAATTGTAACTTTAATAACTATTTATTAAAAGCTCTTCAAATATAGATATTTTATACTTTTTTTATCATTCTTGGGGCTTTTTTAAATAATTAGAATTGTATTTTTGTGTAAAATTATAGTTATGTTACAATTTGCATCTGCAACTGGGTTTGTTAGAATGATACTTATTATTGCTTTGATTTATTTTGGAATCAAAATTCTAACCCGCTTATTTGCACCCTTTTTAATAAAGTTTGTTGCCAAAAAAGCAGAACAACGTTTTGGTGAGCAATTTGGTGGGTTTCAAGGAAAACCAAAACAAGAAGCACCTAAAAAGGAAGGTGAAGTTACCATCGATAAAATACCAAAAACTAAAACTTCAAATAAAAATGTTGGGGATTATGTGGATTACGAAGAAATTGATTAATTTTCAAAATCATTTTTCTTAAAACCATTTCATGCAATTTTCAATAAAAAGATTACTTCCACACATATTAATTTTAGTCGGTTTTGTAATACTTGCTTTAGCATATTTTAATCCTGTTTTACAAGGGAAAGAAATATATCAAAACGATATCGTGCAGTACATTGGCATGAGCAAGCAGCAAAAGGATTTTAAGGAAAAAACGGGAAAAGAAACCTATTGGACAAATAGTGCCTTTGGTGGTATGCCAACGTATCAATTAGGTGCTAAATACCCACATAATTACATTAAAAAATTAGATTTAGCACTTCGGTTTTTACCACGACCTGCAGATTATTTATTTCTTTATTTACTAAGTTTTTATGTGTTATTGCTTGTTTTAAAAGTAGATTTTAAACTGGCAGCTCTTGGAGCAATAGCCTTTGGTTTTTCAACTTATTTAATCATTATCTTGGGTGTTGGTCATAATAGTAAAGCACATGCTATTGCTTATATGCCATTGGTTTTAAGTGGTATTTTGTTAGTTTTTCAAAAGAAATATATTGGTGGTTTTTTATTAACGGCAATTGCTATGGGTTTAGAATTGGTGGCAAACCATTTTCAAATGACATACTATTTAATGTTTTTAGTTATAATATTAGGTATTGCTTATTTGGTAGATGCTTTTAAAAAGAAAATGTTACCACATTATTTTAAATCGGTTGGTATTTTAGTTGCAGCCGTAGTACTTTCAATAGCTTTAAATGCGACTAATATACTAGCAACCAATGAGTATGTTAAAGAAAGTAAACGTAGTAAAAGTGAACTCACAATAAATCCTGATGGCTCTCCTAAGGAAGTCACTTCTGGTTTAGACAGAAACTACATCACCCAATTTAGTTATGGTATAGCTGAAACTTTTAATTTATTTATACCTCGTTTTATGGGCGGTGGTAACGGTGAAGATATTGGCAAAGATTCAGCGACTTATGAAGCTTTTAGAAAACTAGGAGCTACTACAAGTCAAGCTTTGCAAGAATCTAAGCATGCGCCCATGTATTGGGGAGATCAACCCATTGTTGAAGCACCAGCTTACGTAGGTGCAGTTGTTTTATTCCTATTTGTTTTCGGTTTATTTTTAGTAAAAGGACGATTAAAATGGTGGCTTGTTGGTGGAACATTAGTCTCTTTATTATTATCCTATGGAAAAAATTTAGGCTTTTTAACCGATTTTTTTATTGATTTTGTGCCACTTTACAATAAGTTTAGAGCCGTAAGTTCTATTCAAGTTATTTTGGAATTATGTATTCCGGTTTTGGCAATTTTTGGATTAGTAAGGTTGTTCAATGATTTTGAAAAGAAAGAAGATAAGCTTAAAGCGTTAAAATACACAACAATTATAACTGGAGGTCTTGCTCTTGTTTTCTTGATGTTTAAATCGTCTCTATTTGATTTTGTTAGTGTTAATGATGGGTTTTACCGTCAGAATTATGGACCAGATTTTGTTGACGCTATAAAGCAAGATAGAAAATCGATTTTCACTCAAGACACTATACGTACGCTTGTTTTAGTATTACTTTCTGCAGGTGCTATTTTTATGTTTTTAAAAGACAAACTCAAAGAAAAATGGGTAATTATGGCATTTTGTGCTTTAATCCTTTTTGATTTAGTTGGTGTTGATAGACGTTATGTTAATAATGATGATTTTGTTTCAGGTTTAGCAATGAATAAACCTTTTCAAGCAAATGAAGTTGATAAAGGTATTTTAAAAGATACGTCGCACTTTAGAGTTTATGATTTGGTTTCTGGTCCTTCAAAACCATCCTATTATCATAACTCACTAAATGGTTATAATGCTGCGGAATTAAGACGTTATAGTGAGGTTTTCGACTTCTACATACGTCAGAATAATATAAATGTGTTGAATATGCTTAATACCAAGTATATTATTGCTCAAGATAAAGAAGGGAACACTTTTCCTTACAAAAATGAAGAGGCTAATGGAAATGCTTGGTTTGTTGAATCTTTACAAAAAGTAGAGTCGGCAAATGAAGAAATTAAGCTTTTAGATTCTTTAGATAATAAACATAAAGCTATTTATTCTGTTCATCCTTTGTTAAAACAAAAAAAATATGCTAATCAATTTAAAGTCGATTCTTTAGCATCAATAAATTTACTTGAAGTAAAACCAAATCACTTAAAATACCAATCTAATAACACAAACGATGGTTTTGCTGTGTTTTCTGAGGTTTATTATCCAGATGGTTGGAAAACATTTATCGATGGAAAAGAAACAACACATATACGTGTAGATTATATTTTACGTGGTATGGAAATTCCTTCCGGCAAACACACTATAGAGTTTAAGTTTGATCCTGATGTTGTAAAAACGGGTAGCAGTATTGCGCTTGCAAGTTCTGTTTTACTAGGGCTGCTTTTACTTGGTGGATTGTTTTATGAGTTTAAGAAAAATAAAAGTGCCTAAAAAAGTACTCATTATAACATATTATTGGCCACCAGCAGGTGGTCCTGGTGTTCAGCGTTGGTTAAAATTTGTAAAATATTTACCAGAGTTTAATATTGAACCCATTGTATATATTCCTGAAAACCCAAATTACCCTATAGTTGATGATAGCTTAGTTTCTGAAGTTTCAAAAGGTGTTACCGTACTAAAACAGCCTATAAAAGAACCTTATAGACTAGCTAGTGTGTTTTCAAAAAAATCATCAAAAACCATAAGTAAAGGCATTATTTCGGAACAGAAGAAGCAGAGTTTTATCGAAAAAGCCATGCTTTACATTCGTGGCAACTATTTTATTCCTGATGCTCGTAAAAGTTGGGTAAAACCTTCAGTTGCATTCCTTAGCGATTATATTTCAAAAGAAAAAATTGATACTATTATCACAACTGGTCCGCCACATAGTTTGCATCTTATTGGTTTAAAATTAAAAGAAAGTTTAGGAGTGAAGTGGTTGGCAGATTTTAGAGATCCATGGACAACTATTGGCTACCATAAACAATTAAAACTCACAGAAGCATCAAAATTGAAGCACAAAGCTTTAGAAAAGCAAGTTTTAAATACAGCTAATCAAATTATTGTAACTAGTTTTACAACTAAAACCGAGTTTCAGCAAATAACAAATAAACCTATTGCTGTTATTACAAATGGCTATGATAATGAAAAGCATGTCAATTTTACAATGGATAATAAATTCACTTTGTCGCATATTGGGTCGTTATTATCCAAGCGTAATCCAGTAATTTTATGGAAAGTGTTACGTGATTTAGTGAAAGAAAATGTTGGTTTTTCAAAAGATTTTCAGCTTAATTTTATAGGCTCGGTAAGTGAAAATGTATTAAATTCCATTAAAACATGTGGCTTAAGTGATTGTATTAATAATACAGGCTATGTTTCACACAAAGAAGCAGTTGTATTTCAAAAAAAATCGCAAATACTATTACTTATTGAAATAAATTCTGAAGACACTAAATGCATTATTCCTGGAAAGCTATTTGAATACATGATTTCTAATAGACCTATTATTGCTATTGGACCGAAAGATTCAGATGTTGAAAAAATTATCAAAGAAACCAACACAGGTAACTACTTTAATTATACAGATTACGAGTCGTTAAAAAGAATTATATTAGAGCATTACATAGCTTTTCAAAATAAAACTTTACAATCGCATCCAATTGGTTTGCAAAAGTATCATAGAAAGGCACTTACAGAATCTTTGTCAAAATTACTCTAATGGGAATAGTAGCTTCACAATCCTTTAAAAATGTTATTTCTACCTATTTAGGGTTTTTTATAGGCGCTATAAATACCTTATTTCTGTATACTAAATTTTTAAGTACCGAGCATTATGGTATGGTAGGCTTTATGCTTTCTTTGGCGTTTGTAATTATGCCATTAATGGCATTTGGTGTGCATAACACTATAGTTAAATTTTATTCAACATTTAAAACACGAGTATCGTTAAATAGTTTTTTAACGCTTATGCTGTTTTTGCCTGTAATTATTATAATTCCTTTAAGTTTAATTACTTATGTGTGTTATGGTACTATTACAGACTTTCTTTCAAACAAAAATGATATTATTAAAAACTACTTGTGGCATACCATAGTTATAGCTATTGCATTGGCTTATTTTGAAGTGTTTTTTGCTTGGGCTAAAGTGCAAATGCAAACTGTTTTTGGGAATTTTATGAAAGAAGTTTTTCATAGAGTAGGAACCATGATTTTGTTGTTTTTATTTCATTTTGAAGTGATAAACCTAGAACAATTCATGGTAGGTTTGGTTTTGGTATATGTTTTAAGAATGCTTGTTATGATGGTTAATGCATTTACTATTAAATTACCCATTATAACTTTTAAGCGTGTTAATAATTTAAGTAGTATTCTAAAATATTCATTTTTAATAATTATAGCAGGTTCTATAGCTACAGTTATTTTAGATGTAGATAAAGTAATGCTTGGATATTATATTGATATTAAAGAAATAGCATATTACAATGTCGCCATTTTTATAGCTGCAGTTATAGCGGTGCCACAACGCTCTATGCATCAAATATTGTTACCGTTGTCTGCTAAATATTTGAATGAAAAAAATAGGGTTGCTTTAGAGGATTTGTACAAAAAAAGCTCATTAAATTTATTTATAATAAGCGGATTTATTTTTTTGCTGATTGTTTTAAATATAAATGAATTGTACCATATTATACCAGAAGAATTTAGTGGTGGGTTATTTGTGGTATTTATAATAAGTATTTCTAAACTTTATGATGCTGTTTTAGGCAGTAACAATGCTATTTTGTTTAACAGTGATTATTACAGAATGGTTTTAGTTTTTGGCGTTATTCTAGTTATTTTAATGGTGATTTTAAACATCGTTTTTATTCCTATGTTTGGGATTAACGGCGCTGCCATTGCAACTTTTTTGGCCATTTTTGTCTATAATACAATTAAGCTGTTTTTTGTTTATAAGAAATTTAAAATTTTTCCTTTTAGTGTTTATACCTTAAAAATAGGAGGGTTAATTTTAATTAGTATTCTGCTATTTTATTTTTGGGAGTTTCCTTTTAATCCGTTTATTAATATTGCTTTAAAATCAATATTAATTACAGTTTTGTATGCTTTTGTGGTTTATAGGTTTAATTTTTCTGAAGATATAACCTTACTTATAAAGCGTTACTTGAAATTGAAATAAACTGTTATTCCTACCACCTAAGCAGGAATATAAAAACAGAAAACCCTACGATGTTGCTTTGAGGCAAACTACTCGAAGGGCTTTCCAAACTAACCAACCAAAATTTTTATGATCGTCTTCTTGTTGTCGATCTTGTATTGTTGCTAGAATTACCTCTACTTTTTGTAGCTGTTGGTTTGCTACTTTGGGTAGATCTTGTAACTGTACGTTGTGTTTTAACCGCTCTTGGCTTGTTTACTGTACGTTGTGCTACTTCTGGTTTTCTAGTTGTATTTGTGTTTCTATTATATGTACGTGTATTTGTACTTTTTGGATTTTGAGTAACCGTATTATTTGTGCTACGAGTTACCGTTCTTGTACTTTTATTATTTGTACTAGGTTTTGTTGTTCTAGTAACCGTTCTGTTTCTATTAATTTCTGTATTACTTCTGTTAGGAGAATTTATAACCGTGTTATTCTGTCTTGTAACATTTCTGTTAATAGTAGTACTTCTATTAATATTAGTATTATCGCGTTTTGCTGCATTTCTATTTATAGTTGTACTAGTGTTTCTATTTACAGTTGTATTGTTTTGAGCAACAGTTCTTCTAGAATTAACACTTCTATTTATTTTAGTTACATTCCTATTACTTCTATTTACAGTAGCATAACTTCTGTTTCTTGCAACAACATTTCCACGTCTGCTAGCAATAGATGTTCTAGGTCTGTAATTGTTATAAAAAGGCCTGTTATAAACATAACGCACTGGTTTGTAGTATTGTCTGTAAGGTCTGTTGTAAACTACACAGTAATCATAAGCAGGAATGCTATAATATCTGTGCCAAGGTCTGTAAACATAAGCTCTGTTAAATACATTTATGTAACCAGAACAGTATGAAAACTCATTGTAGGTATTGTAATGTACATATAAACCACCCACACGAGATACATAACCAAAGTTATTATAGTAAATATTTACGTTACCTACTTGATTTACACGACCATAATAATCGTAATAAATAGGCGTGTTTTCTATTTGAATAATTGCTCCATATTCATCATACTGTACATAAGCATTATAATCGTAACCCGAGTTAAAGCTAATATTTACATTAGGAGTTCCAACCGAAACATTTAAGCGAGAATTACCTCTTAGTATATTAAAATCGAATTGTCCATCACGAAATACCGAAAACTCAATACCATCTTCCACAAATATGAAAGAGTTACCATAACCTCCAATATAAGTTGCTGCAGTATTTGCATTCGTGTTAGGTGTGTCTGCATTAACAGTAAATCCTGTAAGGACTAAACCTGCTAATAAAAATATAAATTTTTTCATAATTGTGTGTTTTAATTGTGATACGTTTATGTAATTACAAACAGCGTGCCAAAAATTGAGAGCGATATTTAAGTTGCTGTAAATCAAGTATTATTGTTAATAACTCGTTTAAAACTAAAAATGAGAATTTATCTTTTGTGGGAAAAATTAGCTTACTTCGTTTAACATTGGGTATTAAACCGTAACCAATATGCTAACAAGATAAATTGAGTAAGAAAATAGGATATATAGATGAATCTGGTGATAAAAGTATACACTTTGAAAAAGAGGGGGTAACAACTTATTTTATTGTCAGCGCAGTTATAATTGATAAAAATTCAGTAAACAAAGTTCGAGAGCAATTCATAAAAATAGCAATTAAACATACTCAAGCACCAGAAATAAAATCTAGTTCTAGAGCATTTAGAAATATCGAAAATAGAATTGAATTTTTAAAAGATATTTCAGAACTTGATTTCAGAATCTACAGTGTAATTGTTGATAAAAGAAAAGTTTTTGAGGATAGCGGCTTACAATTTAGAGATGTTTTCTATAAATATGTGAATGGATTATTAGATCACGAACTCTATGACTATTATCCTTATTTAGAATTAGTTTCCGACAATCATGGGACAGAAAAATTTATGGATGAATTCATTGGTTATGTTGAAAAAAATCATAATCAAACAGAATTATTTAGAGGTCCAGAATTCAAATTTTGTGATAGCAAAGAAGAACCGTTGATTCAATTAGCAGATTTCATTGCAGGAAGTATAGCTAAATGTTACGAACCTGACAAAGTAAATTACAGAAGTAAAGAAATTACAAAGATTTTAAATAGACAAATTCTACATTTAAGAGAATGGCCAGAAAATCCACCAAAATTAGTCCGAAAATTAGAAGATGGAGATGAAAAATATGATCAAGAATTAGTCGATTTTATATTTTTCAGAATAAACGAATTTGTAAATGCAAATGAAAATCGTACAGAAATTGAAATTAAAAATCAGTTAATTTGTTTAAACTATTTAATTTATAGATTTAAAAAAGATCCCTATGAATATATCTTTTCAGACGAAATAATTGATAGAATTAAGATTCGAAATATTCACTTAACCAAAAGACTATTTAGTAAAGAGGTGATTGGAAATTTAAGAGATAATAAAATTTTAATTGCAAGCTCTCAAAGCGGATATAAAATCCCTTGTTGAAAAGGAGATTTAATTCGTTTTTATAACAATTATAGTTCAAAGATAATTCCTATGATTGAAACTTTAGGTAAAGCAGATGTTATTATAAAAAGTGCTACATCCGGAAGTATCAATTTACTTGAGGATGAGGAATTTAAGCTTTTAAAAGAATTGATAGGAACAGCAGCTAATAATTAGTTATTTTTATATAACCATGTTAAATAATAAAAAAACCTCGAAGCCAACAAACTTCGAGGTTTTCATCTCAAACTAATAAATAATTAATCTCAAAAAATTATCTTTTGTTCTTTTTTTGTGTTTTTACTTTACCATTTTGTTTGTAATAGTAGTAGTTGTCATCATTATCATAATGGTTATTATCTCTATCGTAATTTGGTCTAACATCATAATGCGTATTACGGTTATTCCAGTTTACATAACCTCTGGTACTAACAATTTCACCCCAACGGTTGTAATTAACTTTTAATCCTCCTATTTGGGTTACTACAGCGTTCTTACCTCTACTATAGTTTATAAATACAGAACCTGCACGAGTAATGTTTCCGTATCTGTCGTAATTTAAAAACACGTTACCAATACGTCTTACTTTACCATCTCTATCGCGAATAATAGAAACACCTCTATCAGCACGATTGCTACTAAATTGGATGTTCACGTTTGGTCCACGATATGTGGCGTTTACACTTCCTCTTTTAGAGTTGTTTTTATAGAATACATCATCGTCATAATATCCAGAATCTGTATTAAATGCATTTGAAGTATTGTTATTGGTGTTAAAATCAAAACTTCCATCGGGGAAAATTAAAAACTCAATACCGCGCTCCATAAATGTAATGGGTTGTGCATAACGGTAGCGTTTTGTAATATCTAAATGATTGTCTTGTTTTTGGTTGTTTTGTTCTGTTGCTGATGCAGCTGTTAATCCTATTAACAAACCTGCAAATAAAAGTAATGTTCTTTTCATAATTAAAGGATTTTACATTTTGCCTACTCTTTAGCTTTTCGGCTTTCGCTATAACTGTTAAGATTTATTCTATTATACTAGTTATACTCATTGTAAACATGAAGGGATTTCATTATCTCTTCATAAAATAAAATGGCTCTTGTCAAGTTATTGGTATCAGAATAGGGTAGTATTGTTTTTTGAAACTCAATAGTATTTTCTACGTAAGTGTCTGTATTTTCATGTTGGTTTTCAAGTGCCTTTCTGTTTTCTTTGCTGTTTGGTATTCCTAAGGTAGTCATCGTTATTCCAGGTTTCGTAGCAAAGGCTATGTAAGGCATTGTATTAGTAAGAACTGTTATTCTTTCTATATATAAATCTAACAATTCACCTTTTTGCATTTTTTCTAGTTCATCACTATCATAATACTTTTTTATAGTGACTTTGTTGTTTATAATATTTTTTGCATCATCTTTTTTTTGAGCAAAACTTAGAGATGTAATTAAAATAAAGCAAATACTAAGCAGAGTAATTTTTGTTTTCATGATTCGGGTTTTTATATTTTGCCTACTCTTTAGCTTTTCGGCTTTCGCTATTGCTTAATGGTTTTCAATTTGCGTGCCAAAAATTTAAATACTTGATTTTTAGTTGTTTAATTTGTTTTATTGTTTTGAATACAGAAAAAAATGCAAAGATTGAACTGATAATATATTTTTTAAATGTAATGAGATGTCTCAATCGTTCCTTTTTCGACATGACACTAGAGAATGTTATTTCAACATGATTAAGAGTGTAATTTTGTGTTTTGTAGTCATTTCGAACGCAGGAAGAAATCACATAAAGAAAAGAAGAAGCTATCAATTATTGTTTTGATATAACGATACTTCAACTACGCTAAGCATAAACGGTTTCTCTAAATAATGACTTTTAGGTTATTTATAAAAAATTACTACTTTTATAGAAACCAATCAACTTAATGGAAAATCAATTAGAAACTTGTAAAAATTGTGAACAACAATTTGAGGAAGACTTTAAGTTTTGTCCACATTGTGGGCAACAAGCAAAAGACAAACTAACAGTTAAAGTGCTGTTTTATAATACTATTAGTAACTATTTTTCTTTTGATGCACGCTTTTTTAAAAGCTTTTTCCCTTTATTATTTAAACCAGGTTATTTAGCAGGCAAATTTGTACAAGGTAAACGCTTGTTATATTTACATCCTGCACAAATGTATTTGTTTATTACCGTTGTGTTTTTCTTTTTGTTTTCTTTTATACAGCGTAAGCAAGTACAAAGCTTAGATGAAAGTCTTGCAAGAACCTTAAAACACGAAAAAATAGCCGATACGATTACAAATGATTTTGTTAAAGATTCCATTAATGCTGTTAAGTTAGCAAAGCGAAAAAAAGAAGATTCTATAGCTAGGACCGAAGTTCGAAAAGCTTTAGAGAATAATAAGTTTATTCATGGTTTTAATGATGCTAAAATTGATTCGTTAGTTAATGCTGAGGATTTTAGAAAAAATGATGGAATGGATTTTGATTTTAATGAAGAGTCAATAGATTCTTTAATAGCCGCAGATGCTCCAGATAAAGTTATTTATAAAGAAATGGGAATGGATACTGATGCTGGAGCTTTTAAAAGACGTTTATATGCTCAAGCATTAAAATTTTATAAATCTAGAAGTGGAGGAAGTATTTTACAAGCATTTTATGATACGATACCTATTGCTATGTTTTTCTTGTTACCAATATTTGCATTACTATTAAAGTTATTTTATAGAAAACGAGGCAGTTTTGCTAATCATTTAGTGTTTAGCTTTTATTATTTTTCGTTTTTATTTACTGTATTTAGTATTGTAATTGGTATTAATTTTATTTGGGATATTCCAGGTTGGATTAATTTACTTATAACGCTTTCTACTTTTGTCTATTTGCTATTAGCATTAAAGCGTTTTTACCAACAAGGTATGTTTAAAAGTTTTTTTAAGGGAAGTATAATTACCTTTTTGTTTCTATCTTTTGTAGCGCCTTTAACAGCTACAATTCTAGGTGTATTTGCCTTTTTGTTTTATTAAGATTGAAGTGTATATTATAATTTATCTTTTAAATACTTTCCAGTTTCAGATGCTTCAATTTTAATAATATCTTCTGGTGTTCCAACTGCGACTAGATTTCCTCCAGTTTCACCGCCCGTTGGACCTAAATCTATAATATAATCGGCACATTTAATAAGCTCTAAATTGTGCTCTACTACTATAATAGAATGCCCGTTTTCAATTAACGCATTAAACGATTTTAATAGCTTTTGAATATCATGAAAGTGTAAACCTGTAGTAGGTTCATCAAAAATAAATAGAGCTTTATCTTTATTGTTTCCTTTTCCTAAAAAAGAAGCTAGTTTAATACGTTGCGCTTCACCACCGGAAAGGGTAGAAGAGCTTTGACCTAAAGTCACATAACCTAAACCAACATCTTGAAGTGGTTGTAGTTTTGTTTTTATTTTAGTTTGTTTATTAGTTTCAAAAAAAGCAATAGCATCATCAATGGTAAGGTTTAGTATATCATCAATGTTTTTATCTGCAAACGTTACTTCTAAAACCTCTTTTTTAAAGCGTTTTCCTTTACAAGTTTCGCATTCTAAATGCACATCTGCCATAAATTGCATTTCAATGGTTACTTCACCTTCACCTTTGCAAGTCTCACAACGTCCGCCATCTACATTAAAACTAAAATGCTTTGGTTGATAATTTCTTATGGCACTCAGTTTTTGCTTAGAAAAGAGCGCACGAATATCATCATAAGCTTTAATATAAGTCACCGGATTAGAACGCGATGAACGCCCAATTGGGTTTTGATCCACAAATTCAATATGCTTTACGTTGCTATAGTCACCCTCTAAAGATGTGAATTGACCGGGTTTATCTCCAAAATCTGTTAGCTTTTTTTGTAATGCAGGATGTAATATTTTTTTAACTAATGTACTTTTTCCACTACCAGAAACACCTGTTATAACGGTTAGCATACCTAAAGGAAAACGAACATCAATATTTTTAAGATTGTTTTCGCGTGCACCTAAAACATCAACATAATATTTTGATGTTCTACGTTTTTTAGGTATTTCTATCTTTAATTTTTCATTAAGATATTGAGCTGTTAAGGAATCTGAAGCCAAAATATCATTATAATCACCTTGTGCTACAACATGTCCGCCAAATGTTCCTGCTTCTGGTCCAATATCAATAATGCTGTCGGCAGCTTTCATAATATCTTCATCATGCTCAACAACAATAACCGTATTTCCTAAATCGCGTAATTGTTTTAAAACCAAAATTAAACGTTCGGTATCTTTTGGGTGCAAACCAATGCTAGGTTCGTCTAAAATATACATAGAGCCTACCAAGCTACTACCTAAAGAAGTTGCGAGGTTAATTCGCTGACTTTCTCCACCAGATAAGGTATTAGACTTCCTGTTTAAGGTTAAATAATCTAAACCAACATTTGCTAAAAATGATAAACGGTTATTAATTTCTTTTAATAATCTATTAGCAATTTGTGTGTCGTAATCGTTTAATTCTAATTGTATAAAAAAGTTTGCCAATTTATTAAGAGGCATTTCTACCAAATCGGTAATAGTTGCTCCAGCAATTTTAACGTAATTAGCTTCAACACGTAATCGTTTACCATTACAAGCTTTACATTTTGTTTTTCCGCGATAACGAGAAAGCATTACACGGTTTTGAATTTTATACGCTTTAGCTTCTAACTCTGCAAAAAATGAATTTAGACCTTCAAAATATTGATTACCGTCCCAAATAAGTTGTTTTTGAGCCTCACTTAATTCAAAATAAGGTTTATGAACAGGAAAATCGAATTTATGAGAGTTATTAATCAGTTGATCTTTGTACCAGCTCATGCTTTCACCTCGCCAAGGAAAAATGGCGCTTTCATAAACAGATAGTGCTGTATTTGGAATAACTAAATCGTCGTCAATACCAATAATATCTCCATATCCTTCACATTTTGGACAAGCACCATAAGGATTGTTAAAGCTGAATAAATGAACGTTTGGCTCTAGAAAATTAATACCATCTAATTCAAATTTATTACTAAAATGCCTTGGCTTATGAGTTGAAGAATCATTACCTAATGATTCGATAATACATTCGCCTTTACCTTCAAAAAAAGCGGTTTGTACCGCATCAGCTAAACGATTGAAAAAATCTTCTTCATCTTTAATAATAATTCTATCTACAACTAATAGAATAGTATCTTTTTTGTTGATATTGCTAACTTCATCAATTCTTACAACATCATTATTCAATTTTATTCTAGCATAACCTTGCTGTTGTAATGTTTGAATTTTATCTTCAATAGTTCGTCCTTCTTCTAAATAAATAGGAGCGAGTAGTAGTAGTTTTTCTCTTTCAAGAAATGTTTTTAAGTAATTTAAAACATCGGTTACAGTATCTTTTTTTACTTCATTATTAGAAACAGGCGAGTAGGTTCTACCAATTCTTGCAAAAAGAAGTTTTAAATAATCATAAATCTCGGTAGTTGTACCAACAGTAGAACGAGGATTAGTTGAATTCACTTTTTGCTCAATAGCAATTGCTGGAGCAATACCTTTTATATAATCTACTTTGGGTTTATTTAATCGTCCTAAAAATTGGCGTGCGTAACTTGATAAGCTTTCAACATAGCGTCTTTGCCCTTCAGCGTAAAGTGTATCAAAAGCTAAGCTAGACTTGCCAGAGCCCGATAAACCTGTAATAACCACTAATTTATTTCGTGGTATAACAACATCAATATTTTTTAAATTATGCAGTTTTGCACCTTTAATAATGATGTTTTCTTTTGGATTTACGTCAGAAATACTAGTGTTCATAGGCTTTTAAGGGAAATAAAGAAACAAAGATACTATAAGTAGTTCAGCTTAAAAAATACTTAATTGTTTTAATACTAGATAAAAAAAAGGACTATTTTTTGTTTTTTAGGAATGATTGTTGTTATATTTGAATCCATAAACAACTATTAATTAAACTCTCGCCTATAGCAGAACATTACTTTTAAACATTTAACCCCAAGCAAAGAAGCCCTCTTCTATGCATTAAAAGTAATTATTATGCAAAACGAAATTATTTCAGATGCTACTCTAGTTAGCAACTACATTAAAGGAGATGAAGGTGCTTTAGAAACACTTATTATTAGGCACAAACAAAAAATTTACAGTTTTATTTATTCAAAAGTATATGATAGAGATCTTGCAGAAGATATTTTTCAAGATACTTTTATTAAAGTTATACGTACCTTAAAACGTGGTGCTTATAATGAAGAAGGTAAATTTTTACCATGGGTTATGCGTATTTCGCATAATTTGGTGATTGATTACTTTAGGAAAAATAATAGAATGCCAAAATTTGATAATGCTGGCGAGTTTAGTATTTTTTCTGTATTGAGTGACACGAGTTTAAATGCTGAAAAAAGCATTATTAAAGAACAAGTTGAAAATGATGTAAGGCGCCTAGTTGATGAGTTACCTGAAGATCAAAAAGAAGTATTATTAATGCGTATTTATAATGACATGAGTTTTAAAGAAATATCAGATAGAACAGGTGTTAGTATTAATACAGCATTAGGACGTATGCGTTATGCATTAATTAATTTGCGAAAAATAATTGATAAGCACAATATAGTTTTAACAAATTAATATACAATAAAGTAATTTTTGCTGCGTTATTGATTTAAATAAATCCTTAACATTATATAATGGCAAAACTTTACTCTGAGAAAAAATCTTTAAAAAATTTAAACGAACTAGAACCGAGAGAAGAAACGGTTAATTTTCTTCTAAGTTATTCAAAGGCTTTAAGTGTTATAAATTGTAATAAATTGAAGTTTGAAGCGCTTCTAAATTAAGTTTCAGAAAGTCCTAATATATTAAAGTATTAGGACTTTTTTATTTTTTGATAATCATTTAAAACAGATTGTCTTCCTATTGTACTAGTTATAACATCTTTCTCTAAACTCCAACCTCTTGCAGGAGAGTATTCTCTACCATACCAAATAATTTGAAGATGTAAATCATTCCATAATTCTTTTGGGAATAATCTTTTAGCATCTTTTTCAGTTTGTACCACATTTTTACCATTGCTTAAATTCCATCTATACATTAATCTTTGTATATGTGTGTCTACAGGAAATGCCGGAACACCAAAAGCCTGAGACATCACAACACTTGCTGTTTTGTGTCCTACTGCAGGAAGTTCTTCTAAAGCTTCAAAACTTTGCGGAACTTCTCCATTATGCTTTTCAATTAGTATTTTTGATAAACCATAAATGCCTTTGCTTTTCATAGGAGATAATCCACAAGGTCTAATTATTTCTTTAATTTCTTCTACTGTTAGTTTAACCATATCATATGGATTGTTAGCTTTAGCAAATAACAGCGGTGTGATTTTATTTACCCGAACATCTGTACATTGTGCGGAAAGTAAAACAGCAACTAATAATGTGTATGGGTCTTTATGATCTAACGGAATTGGAATTTCTGGATATAATTTATTTAAGGTATTTATAACAAAGTTTACCTTCTCTTTTTTAGTCATTAATCGTATTTTTGTTAAAAATCAAAGTTAAGACTATGAACACATTAAAACAAGGTGATACAGTTCCTAATTTTTCTGTAAAAGACGAACAAGGAAACACTGTTTCTTTAAGCGATTATAAAGGCAAAAAATTAATCGTATTTTTTTATCCAAAAGCAAGTACACCAGGTTGTACAGCTGAAGCCTGTAATTTAAGAGATAATTATAAAGCTTTGCAAGAGCAAGGCTATGAGTTATTGGGAGTAAGTGCAGATTCTGAAAAAAGACAAGCTAATTTTAAAAGTAAATATGAATTTCCTTTTCCGTTATTGGCAGATGAAGACAAAACGGTTATAAATGCTTTTGGTGTTTGGGGACCAAAAAAGTTTATGGGTAGAGAATATGATGGTATTCATAGAATGACTTTTTTAATAGATGGAAACGGTGTTGTTGAACGTGTTATTGATAAGGTGAAAACGAAAGATCACGCTGCGCAAATATTATAAAAAAAAGAGGCTATTTAAAATAGCCTCTTTTTTTTATCCTTTAGGAATATTTCTTTTCCTACTTAATGTTAAAGGTTTTCTAGTGTAACCAAACAACCTATAATCTTTAATTAAATCTGCGGTGCCTTCTGGAACCATATCTTCCCAGCCACGTTCTCCTTCAGAAATCATTTTAAGTATTTCTCTAGAAAAAATATTCATGATACTTTTGTCGTAATCTTCAATATCTATAACTTTTCCATTGTATTTAAAGAATTTGTATAATTCTTTCATACGCGGATAGACTTTTAGATTTTCGCTAGTCATTAATTCTCCTGTATTAGGATCCAGCATTGGATATAAGTAAACTTTTAAGTCTTTGAAGAATAATTTTCCAAAGGCTTCAAGAATACCACCACTTATATGACGGTAATATTTTTCATCAAAAATATCAACCAAATTGTTAACGCCCATTGCTAATCCCATTCTAGCCTTAGTATATTTAGAAAAATACTCTACAA
Organism: Flaviramulus basaltis; assembly: GCF_900114265.1. GTDB lineage: Bacteria > Bacteroidota > Bacteroidia > Flavobacteriales > Flavobacteriaceae > Flaviramulus > Flaviramulus basaltis. Next base: position 227,391 of record NZ_FPKV01000002.1, on the reverse strand, counting down.
CTTTAAAATATTCTTGAAAATTAGAAATCATTACAGATTGCCCTAGTGAGCATAATAAATCTGCTCTATCAATAAAATCTTGTTCGTCAATTTCTCCTTCGGCTCTTAAATTAGATAAGGTAATTTCAAAAACAACAACGGTTTTATCTTTATCAACCTTATTTTCTTTAATAAACATATCGTATGATTTCTCATACATAGCCATGTTTACTTTAGTAACTGGTCTAAAACTTCCACGAAGCGCTAAGATATTTTTCTTATAAAACACTTTAGCAGGAAGTACATTTGTTCCGTCAGGTCCAAACATTACGGCATCCGTCATACCATTTTTAACCAATTGCAAACTCATTAATCGGTTGTCTATGTTTTTAAAAACAGGTCCCGAAAAATTTATAGTATCAATTTCTACTTGGTCTTTATCTAAATGATCGTAGAGGTAACGAAGTAGTTTTTTTGGTTCGTTGTATTTATAAAACGCTCCATAAATTAAATTAGTTCCTAAAATACCAAGTGTTTCTTGTTGTAAACGTGCATCGGTTTCTTTAAAACGAACGTGTAAAATAATTTCGTTATAGTCTCCTTTTGCTTCAACTTGATATTTAATTCCAACCCAACCATGACCTTTAAATTGTTTAGCAAAGTCAATGGTAGCAACAGTATTAGCGTAAGTAAAAAATATTTTATTTGGATTTTTTTCGCGAGTTAACCTATTTTCCATGAGGTTCATTTCATGAGTAAGCATCTTGCGTAAACGTGCTTCAGTCACATAACGGCCATCATCTTCGGCACCATAAATAGCATCACTAAAATCTTTATCGTAAGCAGACATTGCTTTCGCAATAGTACCAGAAGCACCACCAGCTCTAAAAAAATGTCGGCAAGTTTCTTGTCCTGCACCAATTTCAGCAAATGACCCGTAAATATTTTCGTTTAAATTTATGCGGAGTGCTTTTGATTTTAAGGATGGGATATCATCAAATTCTTTATCTCCCTTTATGGTAATTTCCATACATATATAGGTTATAGCTTATATGCACAAAGGTATTAAATAAGTAAAGCAAACAAAAAAATAAGCTTATTTTTGTACTAAACTTTACTAATAAATTGAAAATCACTTTTCTTGGCACTGGCACTTCACAAGGTATTCCAATTATTGGAAGCCAACATCCTGTTTGTTTGAGTAAAAACCCAAAAGATAAACGCTTGCGTGTCTCTGTTTTAGTTGAATGGGAGGATTACACTTATGTGATAGATTGTGGTCCAGATTTTAGATACCAAATGCTAAGAGCAGAGTGTAATAAAATTGATGGGATTTTATTTACGCACGAACATTCTGATCATGTTTTAGGGTTTGATGATATTAGACCTTTTTATTATAAACAAGGTGATATTCCAATTTATGCTCACAAAAGGGTTTTGAAGGAATTACGTAAAAGGTTTGATTATGTTTTTGAAACTGAAAACAAATATCCAGGAGCTCCTACAGTTATTACAAATAAAATTAAAAATAAGCCATTTAAGTTAAAAAACTTGGAAGTAATTCCTGTAAGTGGAAAACATGCCGAATTGCAAGTTTTTGGTTTTAGATTTAATGACTTTGCTTATTTAACTGATATGAAAACTCTTAAAGAGAAAGAAGTTGATAAAATTAAAAATGTAAAAGTATTGGTGGTTAATGCACTGCGAGTAGAACCGCATCGGTCGCATTTTAATTTGGAAGAAGCCTTAAAATTCATAAAAAAAGTAAATCCTGAAATCGCCTACTTAACTCACATAAGTCATTTATTAGGCTTTCATGAAGAAGTAGAAAAAACATTGCCAGAAAATGTATTTTTGGCCTATGATGGTTTGCAAATAACAATTTAAATTTTAGAAAAAATGAAACAAAGAATTTTTATGTACCTGTTTGTGTTTTCAATACTGCTAGTTATATTTCAGTATGTAAATTCAAAACGTGTGTTTGAAGACATGGATAACAAATTAAATGGATATAAAGAGCAGGTAGTAAAATATAAAGATTCTGTATTGGTTTTGCAAAAAGATATTGCTGATGTGTCTCACTTTAATCTAGAACGAAATGAAGATGCGATTAGTTACTTTGAAAGAGATGGTTATAATGTTGATGAGTTAATTCCGTTTATAAAAGATGAACTTTATAAATTAAACGAGGTAAAAGGACAACATCCAATTGTACCTTATGCTGCATGTGAAGGAAGAAAAATACTTATTAATACCGTGAAAATGTTAAACCACAAATGGATAATTGCCGATTTTTCTGATGGTGAATTTTGGGGAGAGATTTTTTTAACTTATCAAATTACAGAAGACAAACAGCTTAAATTCAATTTAGTTGAATCCTTTTTATATCCTTTTGATTAGTTTTTATTTTACTCTGTAAGCAATACCTTTTTGTTTTTTTATTTCGCCCACATATGAGTATTCGTAAGTATATGATGAATCTGTTGTAGTTAAAATTTTTAAATGAATATCTTTTTGTTCAGCCATGTTTTTTGGGTTGATTGTTTTGAAAACAACTTCACAATCATTTATCCATCTTAATTGCGATGAATCCGTTTTTTTATTATAAATCTCTACCTGTAAATTTTTACTTCTAGAAAATGTGGATTTATATAAAACATCACCAATAATAACTTCACTATAAAATTCACCTGTTTTAAAGTCTTTACAGTTTCTTGTGGTTGAATAACAACTTAAAAGTGTTAGAAGTAATAATAAATAAAAAAATCTCATAGAATAATATTATGTAGCAAAGCTACTAAAGAAAATATTTAATTATTGAAATTTTTAAAACTTCCATCAGAATAAAAAATAACAATTCGTTCAATAGTCTTGTCTTTCGTTTCTTCAGTTCTAATTATTTCTTTTTCAAGAGGAGGAATGATTTCTTTTTTAACTTCCTCTGTTTTGTTAATGGAAGGAAATTCTCCCTTACCATTAAATAACCAATACAAATCAACTTCTGGAAAAGCAGATAATGTTTTTAAAATAAAATCCAAACTGGGTTTATTTCTACCAGATAAAATATGTGAAATACTTGAGCGCTGAACACCAATTTTTTCAGCAAAAGAAGAGGCAGATTCACCGTAGTAATCTATTACTGTTTGTAGTCTTTTAATAAAATCTTCAGTGTTTATCATTGTAAATAACTATTGTAGTCCTTAATTGTTACAAATGTAACAATTTAACTATAAATACAATACTTTATTATGCGTAAATCATTATTATAGCTAAATAAAAACTTTAAATATATGTATTTAAATCATTGAATATGTGTATTTAGTAATTGTTTTTATAGGTATTGGTTTTTTTATGTATCAAAAAGGGCTTTTTGATATTGTTTCTGTATAACATTGTAAACAAATTTGAATTATTTCTTGTTTACAATTGTAAATTAGTAATTGTTTACATTTGTGACATAACTAAATAACATGCAAATAGAAGAAATTAAATCACTGTTTTTAAAGCATAAGGAAACCAGCTTATTTCATCGGTATATTACCAATAACCATATTGAACCTTTATTAAACAACTTTAAAAATTATTTAAGTTTAGAAACAATTGGAGCTTCAGTTTTGAAAAAACCTATCTATGGTTTAAAAATTGGGAACGGAAAAAAAAGAATTTTAATGTGGTCTCAAATGCATGGAAACGAATCAACCACAACTAAAGCTTTATTTGACCTATTAAACACCTTTTTAGATGAGAATGAAGAAGTAAAAAACATATTGGATGCTTGTACTTTGTATATTATTCCAATACTAAGTCCAGATGGCGCTGAAGCTTATACACGAATTAACGCAAATCAAGTTGATTTAAATAGAGATGCACAAGACTTAACGCAGCCTGAAAGTAAGGTTTTGAAAAAGGTTTTTGAAACGTTTAAACCTCATTTTTGTTATAACCTTCATGGACAACGAACTATTTTTAGCGCCGGTAAAACTAATAAACCAGCTACAGTATCATTTTTGGCTCCTGCTCAAGATTTAGCCTGCGCTATAACGCCTAATAGAAAGGTTGCTATGGAAGTTATTGGAGTCATGAATGAAGCATTACAATCAATCATTCCTAATCAAGTAGGGGTGTATGATGATGCATTTAATTTAAATTGCGTTGGAGATACTTTTCAAAGCGAAAATGTGCCAACTATATTATTTGAAGCTGGTCATTTTAGTAATGATTACGGTCGTGAGAAAACACGTGAGCTTATTTATGCGTCATACATTACTTCATTAAATTATATATCAAGTAAAGATGTAACTGGCGATAATTATGAGACATACTTTAAAATACCAGAAAATGACAAGTGCTTTTTAGATATAATTATTAGAAATACAAGAATAAATGATGATTTTTTGGATATAGGAATTCAATACCAAGAGAAGTTAATTGATAATAAAATAGAATTCATCCCAAAAGTTGATAGAATTGAAAAATTAGACGCGTTTTTTGGACATAAGGAAATAGAAGCTAATGGTTTTGAAGTGTTTAATAATGAGGGGCGTTTGTTGGAAGTTAATAACGAAAACGTTTTCGTAATAATAAATAATGAAAAAATATCATTATTATCGAAATAAAACGTATCATTTATGAGTTATTTTTAATAAAAATGTATTAATTTTGCTTTATATTTAAGAATAGTTAATTATGGGGAAAATTAAATTAGACGAAATAGATCATCAAATTCTTGACATGTTAATTGATAACACAAGAATTCCATTTACTGATATTGCTAAAAAATTATTGATATCTGCAGGTACAGTGCATGTGCGTGTTAAAAAAATGGAGGAATCAGGTATTATTAAAGGTTCTTCATTGATGTTAGATTATAAAAAACTTGGGTATTCATTTATTGCTTATGTTGGTGTGTATTTAAATAACACTTCTCAAACTAAATTTGTTTTAGAGCGCATAAATGAAATAGCTTTTGTTACTGTAGCTCATATAACTACAGGGAAATTTAATATTTTCTGTAAAATTAGAGCTAGAAGCACAGAGCACGCTAAAGAGGTTATTTTTATGCTTGATGATATCGAAGGTGTTTATAGAACAGAAACTATGATTTCTTTAGAAGAGAGCATTAATGATAAAAAACGATTGATGCATTCTATTTTTAATGATATGTAAATTTTTAAAGAAGATACAATATTAAAAAATCCCTTATAATTAAGGGATTTTTTCTTTTTAATATGTTTTGTTTGCGACAATTCATTTAATGTTTAAAGTCTACCATCTACTTTTTCCTTAAGTACACCTTTAACATCATATAAAATACCATTTGGTTTTATAAGTGTTGTTTTATAATTATTTTTCAGAAAATCTTTATGTGCAACAGCTAAAACAACTGCATCATATTTGTCTTTAGGCAATTCTTTTGTTGTTTTTAGGTTGTATTCTTGATTTACTTCCTCAGGATTTGCCCAAGGATCATATATAGTTACATTGGTGCCATAAGTTTTTAGCTGATTAATAACATCTACAACTTTCGTGTTTCTAACATCTGGACAGTTTTCTTTAAATGTTATACCTAAAACCAAAATTTCTGCACCATTTATAGGAATATCTTTTTGTGCCATTAGTTTAATAACTTCAGAAGCAACATATAATCCCATTCCATCATTTACACGCCGACCAGCTAAAATAATTTCTGGGTGATAACCAACTTCTAGTGCTTTTTGAGCTAAGTAATAAGGGTCTACACCAATGCAATGTCCGCCTACTAATCCAGGTTTAAAAGGAAGGAAATTCCATTTTGTTCCTGCAGCTTCTAAAACAGAATATATATCAATATTCATTAGATTAAATATTTTGGCTAGTTCATTAACGAAGGCAATATTGATGTCGCGTTGTGAGTTTTCAATAACTTTTGCTGCTTCTGCTACTTTAATTGTAGGAGCTAAGTATGTACCTGCTGTTATTACACTAGCATACAAATCATCAACTTTTTTACCTGTTTCAGGAGTTGAACCTGCTGTAACTTTTAATATTTTATCAATGGTATGTAGTTTGTCACCTGGATTGATTCGCTCAGGAGAATAACCTGCAAAAAAATCCTCATTGAATATTAATCCACTAATTTTTTCTAATATAGGAACACATTCATCTTCAGTTACTCCAGGGTAAACTGTAGATTCATAGATTACAATATCACCCTTTTTTAAAACCTTTGCTACAGTTTCGCTAGATTTATAAAGAGGAGTTAAATTTGGTTTATTATTTTTATCAATAGGAGTAGGGACGGTAACAATGTAATAGTTACAACCTCGAATATCTTCTATTGATGAAGAACAAAATAATCCTAAATCCTCATTAGTGTTGTTTTTTAAAACAGCTTGTAAAACCTTTGATTCGACTTCTAAAGTTGAATCGTTACCTTTTAATAACTCATTTATTCTTTTCGTATTAATATCAAAACCAACAACAGGATATTTAGTTGCAAAAAGCCTTGCTAACGGTAAACCTACATAACCTAAGCCTATAATAGCAATTTTAATGTTTTTCATTGTTTTATTATGTAGCTTATTTTAAATTTTCCCAATACCATTTTATAGCTTCATTTAATCCGCTACTAATATCATACTTTGGATTATAATTTAATAATTTTTTTGCTTTAGCTATAGAAGCTAAAGAGTGGGGAATATCTCCAATTCTATTTTCTTTGTGTTTTATTTCAATATTTTTTATAGAACTATCAAATTCTGATAAATATTCTTTTAATAAATTAGTTAATTCAATTAAAGTAGTTCTTTTTCCGTAAGCTACGTTATACACTGTATTTAATGCTTCTTTATTATCTATTGTTAATGCATTAATATTCATTTGAACAACATTATCAATGTATGTGAAATCTCTTGAATAACTTCCGTCACCATTAATTATAGGCGATTCATGATTTATAAATTGCTGTACAAATTTAGGTATTACTGCTGCGTAAGCACCATCAGGATCTTGTCGTTTACCAAAAACATTGAAATATCTTAATCCAATGGTATCTAAATTATAAGTTGAATGAAAAATATCTGCGTATAATTCATTTACATATTTTGTAATGGCGTAAGGAGATAGAGGTTTTCCAATAGTATCCTCTACTTTAGGTAGGGCTTGATGGTCTCCATAAGTTGAAGAGCTTGCTGCATATATGAAACGTTCTACTTTAGCATCTCTAGCTGCTACTAGCATATTTAAAAAACCAGTTACATTAACTTCACTTGTTGTAATAGGATCAATTATAGATCTTGGTACCGATCCTAAAGCTGCTTCGTGTAACACATAATCTGAATTAGAGCATGCTTTTTTACAATCTTCAAGGTTTCTGATATCTCCTTTTATTAATTTGAAATTCGATTTTTCTAGAAAAGGTTCTATGTTATTAAGCTTTCCAGTTGAAAAATTATCTAAACAAACAACAGATATGCCATGATTTAGTAATTCTTCACATAGATTAGACCCTATAAATCCTGCGCCACCAGTTATTAAAACTCTTTTTCCCTTTAATATGCTTAATTGTTGCTTGTTCATTTGAATTTAGAAGCTATTTAACTAATAGCAAATATCAAAAAATAATTTATAAATGATGAGATTGTGTTCTATTTTAAAAAAATAACATAGAATTTTTATTGACCTATTTCAACTAGACCTGAAAAAGTAATGTAAATGCTAGTATTTTGAATAGCTTAATTATTCAAAATTAGGTTAATGTAGTTAACCGATTTTAACTACTCTTTTAGCGAAATAAATATGCAGTATCATCGTTACTTCAAAACAATTGTTAAATTTACCTTGAAGAAAGCGTGAATTAATTATATGGTTATATAATGTTGTTAAAACATATATTATATAGAAAACCCCAAACCTATGTTAAATAATTATTTAAAATCTAATTTTACTTTTATTAATATACAAGTATTTAAATCTCTTTTTGTATTTATATTACTTAGCATTATGATAACCTCCTGTGTATCTAAACAAGAAGTAGTCTATTTTCAAAATGCTAAAGATTTTGAAACAATTGTTGATACTGATACTTTTAAAGCTAAATTGAAAGTTGGTGATGTTTTAAGTATATATGTTTCCACTATAGATCCTTTAGTAACAAAGCCTTATAATTTGGTCATGGATACTGGTGCACAAGGTCAGTTGGTAGATTACCTAATTGATGTTGATGGAAATATTGACTATCCTGTATTAGGAAAAATTAAATTAATTGGATTAACAGTTGATGAAGCTAAAGAGCTATTTAAAAATAAATTCGAGGATGGTAACCTTTTAAAAAAACCAGTTATAATTATTAGAATCACGAATTTTAGAGTAACAGTTGAAGGGGCTGTATCAAGTCCAGGAGTCTATCAAGTTTCAGGTGAAAGAATATCTATATTAGAAGCGCTTGCTATGGCAGGAGGATTAACAATTAAAGGCAGAAGAGATAATGTGCTAATCGTTAGAGATTTCAATGGAACAAAAACGTATTCGAGAGTAGATTTAACTAATAAAGAGATTTTTAATTCCCCAGTATATTACTTAACTCAGAATGATTATGTTTATGTTGAACCAAATAATTCTGCAATTAGTGGTGCTTCAGGAGATTCAAGAATTAATACGATTATAACTATAACCTCTTTCCTTTTAACTACAGCTCTTATATTTGTAACAAGAAATTAAAATACTAGTGCTTCTAAATAGATATTATATTTTAATAAGTTTAATATAGGAATTGAATAAAACTAATTCTCATAAAACTTAAATGCATTAATTATAATATTCTCTTCAACTATACAGTCAATTTTTGGTTTACCGATTTCTTCTAGTAAAACAAAATTTACATTTCCATGATTATTCTTCTTGTCGTACTTAAGTAATTCAATTATGGTTGAATATTCACTTTCATCTATATTTACTTTTCCATAATAATTAATTAATAAATCTTTAATATCTAATGTTGTTTGCTTTGGAAAGGCAAGTAATTCAGTAGAAATATAACTAGCTAAAATCATTCCAATTGCAATGGCTTCACCATGTAGTAATACAGTTTTGTTTTCACTGCTTAAGAAATATGATTCTATTGCATGTCCAAGCGTATGTCCAAAATTTAATGTTTTTCGCAAACCATTTTCATAGGGATCCTCTTCAACAACATGTTTTTTTATCATAACGGATTCATGAATCAATTCATCTAAATCATTTAATGATAATTGAGATAAATCTTTAAAATTACTCCAATAGCTTTCACCGGTTATTAAACCATGTTTAAGCATTTCTGCTAATCCAGAACGCATTTGGTTTTTAGGTAATGTTTCTAAAAAATTTGTATCTATTAAAACAAGATTGGGATTACTTATAACACCAATTTGGTTTTTTAAACTACCTAAATCTACTCCTGTTTTTCCTCCAACAGATGCATCAACCATAGATAGTAGAGAGGTAGGAACATTAATGTAAGCAATACCACGCTTAAAGGTACAAGCTACAAAGCCTCCCATATCTGTTATTACACCTCCACCTATGTTTATCATCAAACTCTTTCTGTCTGCATCCAATTCAGAAAGCGTATTCCAAATTCCAACACAGGTATCAATAGTTTTGTTAATTTCACCAGATTCTATTTCTATAATTTCTATGGTAATAGTAGTTTCTAGCTTTTCTAAAAACTGAGCTAAACAATATTGATGTGTGTTTTCATCTACTAAAATAAATATTTTAGAAAAATTATGTTCACTAACATGCTTATTTAAAGAGTTATAGCAGTTTTCATTGAAATGAATGATACTATCATTTGCTGTAATAGAATCCATAAGATAATTGTTGTTTTTGAGTGTGTGAAATTAAGGAGATTTTATATAAAATGATAACTTAGCTATAATTATATTTACCAAAATTTTTTTGAATGAATACCGATTTAATATTTGATAATACAGAAATTGCTTTTTCACTTAAAAGCGATTCTGAATTAGAACGTGCTTATTTTTTATTTAAAATGATTTCTATTGAGCCTTTGGTTAAAATAGGAACAGCGGCTACAAATTTTGCTATTAAGGCACACTTACCTATTGAAGGACTTATTAGATCAACTGTTTTTGATCACTTCTGTGGCGGTGTTAATGAAGAAGATTGTTTACCTGTCATTGAAAAAGTTTACAGTAAAGGTGTAAGTTCTGTTTTAGATTATTCAGTTGAAGGTAAGGCGAATGAAAAAGAATTTGATTCAGCTAGAAATATGATTGTAAAAATCATTGCATTTGCCAAAGATAATGATGCAATACCTATTGCTGTTTTTAAACCTACAGCTTTTGGACGATCCTATTTATACAAAAAACTAGGAAAAAGCGAAGTGCTGACAACCGAAGAACAAGATGAATGGAGTAGAGTAGTGCAACGATTTGATGACGTTTGTGTTAAAGCAAAAAAATATGATGTTGCAGTTTTAATTGATGCCGAAGAAAGCTGGACACAAGATGCAGCTGATGAACTTGTTACTGATTTGATGGCAAAGTATAACACTGAAAAAGCAATAGTATTTAATACTTTGCAGATGTATAGGCATGATAGGCAAGCTTTTTTAGAAGAAGAACACAAAAAAGCAAAAGAAGGTAATTATTTTCTTGGCTATAAATTAGTGCGCGGAGCTTATATGGAGAAAGAAAATGATAGAGCAGAAGAAAAAGGGTACGCTTCACCAATTTGTGAAAGTAAATTTGCTACAGATCAAAACTTCAATAATTCTTTACATTACATTATGAATAATTTAGATTGTATATCATTGTTTGCGGGTACTCACAATGAAGATAGTTCTTATTTGCTAATGCGCTTAATGAATGAAAAAGGACTAGAAAACAACGATTCACGAATTTGGTTTGGTCAATTATACGGTATGAGCGATCACATAAGTTTTAACTTAGCTCATAAAGGATATAATGTTGCAAAATATATGCCTTTTGGCCCTGTTAGAGATGTTATGCCTTATTTAATAAGGAGAGCTGAAGAAAACACATCAGTTGCGGGACAAACTGGAAGAGAATTAGCACTTTTAACTAAGGAAAAAAAACGAAGAAAACATTTATAAAATTGTGGAATTATATTATTCTATTTTTAAATTAAGAATAGTGGCAATACTATCACAGTTTTCAATAGTTAGTATAATTTCTTTTTCATCAAGTGAGCCTTCAACAATATAAACTCCACATGGTTTTTTTCTAGTTTCACTATTAGAAAAATTTATATCCCCTTTTTTTAAAACAGTTTGTATTTCTAAAGAATCTATAGTTTTATTTGATAAATAATCATTTACGATATCACTGTAAATAATTTTTTTAGAATTGATGTTTTTTAAAACCCTAGCATCAGGGCCATAACTACAAGATGTTTTTTTTCCGTTTAAGAAAAAGGCTAATATTATTAATCCAAGAGAAAAACCGCCGAGATAATAACCGATACGTTGTATAAGTTTCATTTAAAAAATTTGGATGTAATTAGAAGGTATTATTCAATTAAAATATTAGCAAATTTACATCACTATAATTTAAGTCGAACCATTCACCAACAGATTTACTAGTTAAAATTCCGTGGTAAAAATACAATCCATTTTTTAAACCTCTATCAAATCTAAGAGAATTTTCTATACCACCATCTTCAGCAATTTTTAGTAAATATGGTGTAAAAATATTACTTATTGAAACTGAAGACGTTCGAGGATATCTAGCTGGGATATTAGGCACACAATAATGCACTACATCATGTTTTATAAAAGTTGGTTGTTTGTGTGTAGTAACTTCGCTAGTTTCAAAACAACCACCCATATCTATACTTACATCTATAATTATAGCTCCTTTTTTCATGAATTCCACCATGGTTTCGGAAACTACAATAGGAGATCGATTAGCGCCTCTTACAGCACCAATAACTACATCACAACGTTTTAAGGCCTTATTTAAGTTTTTTGGTTGAATAGTAGATGTAAAAATTGGACGCCCCAAATGTGTTTGTATAGACCTTAATTTTGTGATTGAATTATCAAAAACTTTAACATTTGCACCTAGCCCAATAGCGCTTCTTGCTGCAAATTCACCAACAGTTCCAGCACCTAATATTACGACTTCTATAGGAGGAACACCACTAATGTTACCAAACATTAATCCATTTCCGTTTTTAGTATCAGATAATAATTCAGAGGCAATTAAAACGGATGCTGTTCCTGCTATTTCACTTAAAGACTTAACCGCTGGGTAAGACCCGTCTGTATCTCTAATAAATTCAAAAGCCAATGCAGTTATTCGTTTTGAAGCTAATGCCTCAAAATATTTTTTTGTTTGTGTTTTTATTTGAAGAGCTGAAATTAATATGGTTTGTGGATTAATAAGTTTAATTTGTTCTAAACTTGGTGGTTCAACCTTAAGAATCATTGGGCAAGAAAATACTTTAGCAGTATCTTTTGTTATTTCTGCTCCAGCTTCACTATAATCTTTATCACTAAAATTTGCACCATCACCAGCTCCAGATTCAAGTAATACTCTATGTCCATTACTAACTAAAGCATATACAGCATCTGGTGTTAAACAAACGCGCTTTTCTTGAAAGGCTGTTTCTTTTGGTATACCTATAAATAATTCTCCTTTTTTCTTAAATATTTCAAGAGTTTCCTCTTGTGGCAGTAGTTGTTGCTTAGTAAAAGGTGAAAGCGATTTGGACATAGTTGGTTTAATTTATAAAAATCAAATTACAAATAAATTTTCTAATCATAATATAAACTAAAAAAAATAATTATTTTAGTTTTTTATAAAGTCCCAAATTAATTATTTTAAGTTTGTACTATAATATTTTGTATGATTAAACAATCAACCACCTACTTTTTATTTTTATTTTCATTAGTTAGTTTTTCTCAAGAGTACAGTATTTCTGGGAATTTAAAAGATATTGACAAGAAATCAATAGCTTTTGCCAATGTAGTTTTATTAGAACCTGAAAACGCTTCTCTTATTCAAGGAACAACAACGGATGATTCAGGTAATTTTTTATTGAAAAATATAAAGAAAGGGACTTATATTTTAAAAATTAGTTTTCTTGGATTTAATGATTATTCTTCTGAAATTGAACTTAATAAAGATTTAGATTTAAACACCATTATTCTTAAAGAAAATTTACAACAGCTTGACGGCATTACAATAGTAAGTAAGCGACCAACTATAAAGCGAATGGTTGACAGATTGGTTTTTAATGTTGAAAACTCTACTTTATCTAACAATAATGTATTAGACCTTTTAAAGCATACACCAGGAGTATTGGTTTATGATGGTTCAATTACAATTAAACAATCCACACCAACTATTTATATAAATGACAGAAAAGTACATCTTTCTACAAGTGAAGTGCAACAGTTATTAGAAGGTACATCGGCAAATAATATAAAATCTATTGAAGTTATAACAAATCCTCCAGCTAAGTATGAAGCAGAAGGAGGATCTGTTTTAAACATTATAACTAGTAAAAATATTATATCAGGTTATAATGGAAGCGTTTTTGGTAATTACAAACAAGGATCTGAATTTCCAAAATACTCTTTTGGTACGAGTCATTTTTTTAAAACAAAAAAGCTTAACACATATGTTAATTATAGCATTAGTCCTAGAAAAGATTATAGGCATAATGATGAGTTTATCAACTTTATAGATGATAATGAAATAACAACAAGTTGGGAAACAGATTTTAAAAGAGTAAGAAGGTCTGAAAACCAAAATATAAATGCAAATATTGATTATGAAATAAATGAGAATAATAATCTTGGTTTTTCTACAAACATGTTAATTTCTCCAAGAAAAGGCACTAAAACAGGTATTAATTCTCTAACACAGGTTTTTGACACTAATAAAAATTTAGATTCAACATTTCATACTACAAATATGGCTGTAGATGAAACCTTTAACTTAGCTTTCACTTTAGATTATGCTCATAAATTTAAAAAAGAAGGCGAGAAGCTTTCAGCTAGTTTACATCATACTTATTACGATTCTTCAAATTTTCAAGATGTAATTACAGGTTATTTTCTGCCAAATGATGAAGATTCATTTAGGGATAATAGATTTCAAACATTTTCTAGTCAAAATATAAAATTATATACCGGTCAAATTGATTATGAACTACCAATAAATGAATCATCTCATTTTGAATCTGGAATTAAAATTTCAAAGATTAAATCTGAAAGTATATTAAATCAGTTCACTTTCGAAAGTGATATAAAAAATGAAGATTTGCAAAATTCTGATGTTTTTTTATATGATGAAATGAACTATGCTGCTTATGCAAGTTATTCTAAAGATTGGGATAAATGGAGTTTAAAGTTAGGGTTAAGAAGTGAGTATACTAATATTAAGGGAAATTCTTTATCTACTAACCAAATTAATAATAGTGACTACTTAAAGTTTTTTCCTTCTTTCTATTTACTTAACAGAATTAATAATGAAAATGAGATTTATTTTAATTATAATAAAAGAATTTACAGACCTAGGTATGCAAAGCTAAATCCATTTAAGTACTTTTTAAATAATAACTCATATATAACAGGAGATCCAAATTTAAAACCAGAAATTGATGATAATTTTATTTTAGGATATACTTTTAACAAGGATTATACTTTTGAATTATATTATATGTTTGAGAATGATCCTACTATTCAAATTACTTATCAAAATAATAACGATAAATTGTTAAAATATGTAAATACAAATATCAACCAAAGCATTTCTTATGGTTTAGAGTTTACAACATATACATCCATTTCAAAAAATTGGAACTTATATTTATATTCATCAATTTACTACTATGAACAGCAGTTTTATGCTAAAGAAAGTAATAATGAGCTGTTGTCTAATGAAAAATGGTCAACATATTTGCAAATAATTAATTATTTTACATTTTTAAAAGATAAAAGTTTAATTGCTGATATTTCATTACTATATATTTCTCCGTTTATAACAGGACCAATAAATATAAATAGTAGTACTGGATTGGATATTAATCTTAGAAAAACATTATGGAACAATAAGGCATCATTAAGTATAGGTTTAACTGATGTTTTTAATGGAATGAACTCTACTCAAGTCACAAAGTATTTAAATCAAGATATTCTTTTAAAATCAAGATTAGAAAATAGATTGTTTGTTTTTGGATTTAATTATAAATTCGGTAATTTTAGGCTAAACAGCAATAAAAAAGAAATTGATTTAATTGAAAGAGAAAGATTAAACTAAAAATACTCTTTTATTCTTCTCCAAAAGTTTTTTGGTGTTATTTTAAATTCTTCTTCTAATTCTTCTAAAGACTTATCAACGGTATTTATTTTATTGAATATTTGAGCTCTAATCAAGTATATAGAAGGAATAATAAGAGCCATTATTGGCACCATATAAATTAATTGAAATTCGTCTATATAGTTTAAATCTTCAAAAAAGAAAGTAACTATTTGATAAGAATACATTGCTATTGGTACAAGTAACACATGATACCACCAATGTCTGCAAGTAAAAAACCATATGAGTAATAAAAGCAAAGGTATTGCTTTACTTGTTAAAATCCACATGGAATAGTTTGCGTCTTTCCAAAACGCACTATCATAAGTAAATAAAAAAGTGTTCCAGATTTTTGTATCTGGAACACTTTCATATAAATAAAATAAATATGGAGTAATAGCTATTAGAGTAGCTATTATGCTTCCACTAATTAAAGATTTGTTGAGTTTATTACCCGTGTGTTGGTACAGGTCTTGGTTTTTTCTCAATCTTTGCTGTTTGTTGTCCATCTAGGTTATATTGATTAGCAGCTTGTGCTAAAAACAACATTCCTCCGAAAATTGCAAATGCAATTAAGTACTTTTTTGTTTTCATGTTTTAAGGGATTTAATTAATTAATTACTCAAACATAATAAAAGTACATCTTGAAGGATTTGCTAAAATGTTAAAATTATGTTAAAAACAATAAAATTTTAAATTTTTGCTGTGGGTTTCCCGTAAAACTTCAAAATAAGAAGATGTTATGCTGTTTTTGTTACATTTACTGAACTGTTTAAGGGTTAATTTAGTTTTAAAATTCTATTCATATCTATATTTAATTCTAGATATATTTTGTCAAAATCACCAAATAAAATAGGCTCTATTTTTTCTGGCCATTCTATTAATTTCCAATTTTCAGAATCTAAATAATCTTCAATGCCAAAATTATATAATTCTTCTATATTATTGATTCTATATAAATCAAAATGATATATTTTTTTATCATCTAATATGTACTCGTTTACTATTGAAAAAGTTGGACTGCTAACTTCATCTAAACTACCTATTGCTTTAACTATAGTTTTTATAAGTGTTGTTTTACCAACACCCATATCACCATAAAATAATAATGTCTTCGTTTTTATATTCGCAAGAAGTTGATTTGCAACTTGATCGACTTCTTTTAAACCATAACTTATTTTCAATACAAATAATATTTATTGACAATAATAGTAAATATTTTTCAAAAATCCAATATAAAATCGCATTTCATCGATGTTTTTTAGCATTTCATAGAATTATTTTGGATTAAATACTACAAAAGGAATAATCATTTCTTCAAGTGAAACACCACCATGTTGATATGAATTTCTATAATAACTAACATAATGATTGTAATTGTTTGGATATGCAAAAAATAAGTCACTCTTAGCAAATATATAAGAACTACTCATTGTAATAGAAGGTAAGTGTAATTCTTTTGGATTTTTTGTTACTAAAACATCCTTATCTTCATAAGTTAAGCTTCTTCCCGTTTTATAACGTAAGTTTAAACTTGTATCTCTGTCTCCAATTACTTTAGAGGGGTTTTTTACATTAATGGTTCCATGATCTGTAGTTAATATTAGTTTAAATCCCATTTGTTGAGCCTGTTGTATCATCTCTAATAGAGGAGAGTTTTTAAACCAACTTAAAGCTAAAGATCTATACGCTTTATCGTTTGAAGCTAATTCTTTAACAACTTCCATTTCAGTTTTTGAATGAGAAAGCATATCAACAAAATTATATACAACAACAGTTAAATCATTATTTTTAACGGATTTAAAATTATCGGCTAGCTTTTTTCCCGCTTTTAAATTAGTTATTTTATGATATTCGTAGTTTAAGTGTGTCAAGCTTAATCGCTTCATTTGCGTGTCGAGAAAATCTGCTTCATGTAAATTCTTGCCTCCTTCATCTGTATCATTCTTCCAATATTGAGGAAACAACTTCTCCATATCACTTGGCATTAACCCAGAAAAAATCGCATTTCGAGCATATTGCGTTGCGGTGGGTAGGATACTAAAAAACGCATCCTCTTTTTCTTTTTTATAGTAATTATTAATAATGGGTTCAAAAACCTTCCATTGGTCATATCTTAAATTATCAATAACAATAAGCAATGTTGGCTGTTCTTTGCTTATTTCTGGAACAATTTTTTCTTTAAATAGTGTATGCGACATAATTGGAGAATCTGTATTTGGTTCAAACCAATCTGCATAATTTTTCTCTATAAATTTACCAAACTGAATGTTAGCTTCATTTTTTTGAGATTCTAAAATCTCAAACATCCCAACATCTTCAATGTCTTCTAATTGAATTTCCCAATAAATTAATTTTTGGTATAAAGCAACCCATTCTTCATAACTATTTACCATGGATAAATCCATCGCAATTTTTCTGAATTCTTGCTGATAATTAGAAGTTGTTTTCTCTGAAACTAATCTTGAATGATCTAAATTCTTTTTTAAACTTAAAAGAATTTGGTTAGGATTTACAGGCTTAATTAAATAATCGGCTATTTTATTACCAATAGCTTCTTCCATAATATACTCTTCTTCACTTTTAGTAATCATTACAACAGGAAGATTGTCCTTTTTTTCTTTAATTTCATTTAAAGTTTCTAGTCCTGTAAGTCCAGGCATGTTTTCATCTAAAAATACAATGTCGAAATTTTCATCATCTAAAACATCAATTGCCTCTGTACCGCTTTTACAAGTTGTAACCTTGTAGTTTTTCTTTTCTAGAAATAAAATATGAGGTTTTAATAAATCAATTTCATCATCAACCCAAAGTATTTTTATTGTATTCATATAGTTATATTTGTAAATATTTATTGTAAAAAGTTAAAGCTTGAATAAACTCAAAATATTAAACGACCCAATTTACGGATTTATTACTATTCCAAATTCGCTTATTTTCGATTTAATACAGCATAAATACTTTCAACGCTTACGCAGGATTACACAAATGGGCATGTCTTATTTAGTATATCCTGGAGCGCACCATACAAGATTTCATCACGCCATTGGTTGTGTGCATTTAATGCAGCAAGCCGTTAATGTACTTCGTTTTAAAGGGATTGCTATTTCTAAGGAAGAAGAAACGGGGTTATATGTTGCAATTTTATTACACGATATTGGTCATGGTCCATTCTCCCATGCTATGGAAAATAGTATTGTTAATAATGTTTCTCATGAGGAAATTTCGTTACTTTTTATGGAGCGTTTAAATGAAGAATTTAACGGAAATTTAACGCTTGCTATTGAAATTTTTAAGGGAAACTATAACAGGAATTTTATGTGTCAGCTTATTTCTGGTCAAATAGATATGGATAGAGCCGATTATTTAAAGCGAGATAGTTTTTATACCGGGGTTGCAGAAGGAAATATAAATAGTGAGCGTTTAATAACTATGCTTAATGTTATAGATGATAATTTAGTTGTTGAAGAAAAAGGCATTTACAGCGTTGAAAAGTTTATTATTGCTAGACGCCTTATGTATTGGCAAGTTTATTTACATAAAACAAGTTTAGTTGCAGAGCAATTATTAATAAGAGTTTTAAAAAGAGCTAAAGAATTAAATGATTTAGGAGTAAATTTATATGCAAGTGATGCTGTTTTATTCTTTTTGAAGAATAAAATTACAATTGAAAATTTCAACAATGAAACTTTAGAGGTTTTTTCTCAATTAGATGATTACGATATTGTGTCTGCCATGAAACATTGGCAACATCATAATGATTTTGTGCTTAGTAATTTAAGTGATATGATCATAAATAGAGACTTGTTAAAAATTAAAATTAAGAACAAAGTAATTAACACGAGTAGTTTAAAAAAACAAACTGTTTCATTGATGAATAAATATCAAATTTCTGAAAAAGAAGCGCAGTATTTTGTGTTTACAGGAAGTATTTCAAATCAAGCTTATCAATTAAATACCAAGCAAATAAACATATTACATAAATCCGGAAAAATTCAAGATATAGTAAAAGCATCAGATCAACTAAATCTTAAAGCATTATCAAAACCTGTTACTAAATATTATATATGTTATCCTAAAGACAAAGTTTAGTACATTTTTCCTATTTTTGCGTCAATCAAATAAAAAAATCAAACTTTTAAAGTGTGAAATTTACAGCACAACAAATAGCAGGAATTTTAGAAGGCGATGTAGTTGGGAATCCTGATATTGAAGTATCGAAATTATCTAAAATTGAAGAAGGCTTTGAAGGTTCTTTAACTTTTTTGGCAAACCCTAAATATACACCTCATATATATTCAACAAATGCCTCAGTTACTATAGTAAACAAAACATTTGTACCTGAAAATAAAATAAAAACCACTTTAATAAAGGTTGAAGACGCTTATTTAGCATTTTCAAAAATACTAGAATATTATAATTCTGTAAAGCTTCAAAAAGTAGGAGTAGAGCAACCCTCTTTTATTTCAGATTCATCAAAACAAGGAAATGATGTCTATATAGGAGCATTTAGTTACATTGGCGAGAATGTTGTAATGGGTGATAATGTTAAGGTTTTTCCTAACGCTTACATTGGTGATAATGTTATATTAGGTGATAATACAATTATTTTTTCTGGTGCTAAAATTTATTCTGAGACCATTATTGGTGAAAATTGTGTTATAAATTCTGGAGTTATAATAGGAGCTGATGGTTTTGGTTTTGCACCGAATGAAGATGGTGGATATAGTAAAATACCACAGATAGGCAATGTTATTATTGAAGATTTTGTTGATATTGGTGCTGCAACAACTATAGATAGAGCTACATTAGGTTCTACAATAATAAGAGCTGGTGTTAAGTTAGATAATCAAATTCAAATAGCACATAATGTAGAAATTGGCAAAAACACTGTAATTGCGGCGCAATCTGGTATTGCAGGATCAACTAAAATTGGTGAAAATTGCCAGATAGGTGGGCAAGTTGGTATAGCAGGACATATTACTATTGGTAATAATGTTAGAATACAGGCGCAATCTGGTATTGCAAGAAATGTAAAAGATAATGAGATTCTTCAAGGGTCTCCAGCAATAAATCTAAGCGATTATAATAAGGCGTATGTTCATTTTAAAAACTTACCCAAGATTGTTAAAAATATAAATGATTTAGAAAAAAATAAATGGGAATAGTTAATACTGAAACAAAACAAAAAACCATTAAAGATGCAATTTCTTTAACAGGTGTTGGTCTTCATACAGGTAAAGATGTTACATTAACCTTCAAACAAGCTCCTGCAAATTTTGGTCTCGCTTTTAAACGTATCGATTTAGAAGGAGAACCCGTTATAGAAGCCGATGCTAATTATGTAACAAATACGCAACGTGGTACTTGTTTAGAGAAAAATGGAGTTTCAATACAAACATCAGAGCATGTACTTGCTGCATTTGTAGGATTAGATGTAGATAATGCTATTATAGAGCTTAATTCGTCAGAGCCACCAATAATGGATGGGTCTTCTAAGTTTTTTGTTGAAGCTATTGAAAAAGCTGGAATTATAGAACTTGATGCTTGTAGAGAAGAGTTTGTAATTACAGATATTGTTTCTTATACCGATGAAGAATCTGGAAGCGAAATTCTTGTAATGCCTGCAAAAGAATATCAAATAACTACTATGGTAGACTTTGGTACTAAGGTTTTAGGAACTCAAAATGCAACATTAAATCAAATTTCAGATTTCAAAAAAGATATTTCAAATTCACGAACATTTAGTTTTCTACATGAAATTGAAATGCTTTTAGAACATGGTTTAATAAAAGGAGGCGATTTAAATAATGCTATCGTTTATGTTGATAAAGCATTATCTCCAGAAACTATGGAGAAATTAAAGGTCGCTTTTAATAAAGAAAGTATAGCAGTGAAACCAAACGGTATTTTAGATAATTTAACATTACATTATCCAAATGAAGCAGCAAGACATAAATTGTTAGATGTTTTAGGAGATTTAGCATTGGTTGGAACAAGAATTCGCGGAAAAGTTATAGCTAATAAGCCAGGGCATTTTATAAATACTCAGTTTGCAAAAAAACTATCTAAACTTATAAAAAACGAAAGACGCAATAATGTTCCAAATATAGATTTGAATCAACAGCCTTTAATGGATGTGACTCAAATTATGGCTATGCTTCCTCACAGGCAACCTTTCTTATTAATAGATAAAGTATTTGAACTTACAGATAATCATGTTATAGCACAAAAAAATGTGACTATGAATGAAGAGTTTTTTAAAGGGCACTTTCCTGGAGCTCCTGTAATGCCAGGAGTGTTAATTGTAGAAGCTATGGCGCAAACTGGTGGTGTTTTAGTTTTAAACACAGTACCAGATCCTGAGAATTACCTAACATTTTTCATGAAAATGGATAACGTTAAATTCAAACAAAAAGTAGTGCCAGGAGATACATTAATTTTTAAATGCTCATTAATTACACCTATTCGTCGCGGTATATGTCACATGCAAGGTTATGCTTATGCAAACGGAAAACTTTGTGCAGAAGCTGAACTAATGGCCCAAATTACTAAAGTAAAATAAACACATGAACCAACCACTAGCATATGTGCACCCGGGTGCAAAAATCGCAAAAAATGTAGTTATTGAACCATTTGCAACCATACATAACAATGTTATTATTGGTGAAGGTACTTGGATTGGTAGCAACGTTACCATTATGGAAGGTGCCAGAATAGGTAAAAATTGTAATATTTTCCCAGGTTCTGTGATTTCAGCAGTTCCTCAAGATTTAAAATATAATGATGAAGATACTACTGTTGAAATTGGTAATAACGTTACTATAAGAGAATGTGTTACTATAAATAGAGGTACAATAGATAAAATGAAAACTGTTGTTGGAGATAATTGTTTAATAATGGCATATTGCCATATTGCTCACGATTGTATTGTTGGTAACAACTGTATTTTTTCAAATAATAGTACACTTGCAGGACATATTACTATTGGTGATTATGTTGTTTTAGCTGGTATGACAGCTGTTCATCAGTTTGTTTCAATAGGAAACCATGCATTTGTAACTGGAGGTTCTCTAGTTAGAAAAGATGTGCCTCCTTTTGTAAAAGCTGCAAGAGAACCATTATCTTATGTTGGAATAAACTCTGTTGGACTTAGAAGAAGAGGTTATACAACCGAAAAAATAAGAGAAATTCAGAATATTTTCAGAATTCTTTATCAAAAAAACTACAATAATACTCAAGCTTCAGAAATTATAGAAGCAGAAATGGAAGCAACTCCAGAACGTGATGAAATTCTTCAGTTTATTAAAAATTCACATCGCGGAATTATGAAAGGATATTTTAAATCAAATTAATTATATGGCAACGACAAGTGATATTAGAAACGGGTTATGTATTCGTTACAACAATGATATTTACAAAATAATAGAATTTTTACACGTAAAACCTGGTAAAGGTCCTGCATTTGTAAGAACAAAAATGAAAAGTGTTACTAGTGGAAAAGTATTAGATAATACATTTTCAGCAGGACATAAATTAGAAGATGTTCGTGTTGAAACACATAAATTTCAGTACTTATATAATGATGGTGAGTTTTATCATTTTATGAATGAAGCAGATTACACTCAAATTCGCTTACTTGAAGCTGCATTAGATAATCCAGGTTTAATGAAAGAGGGTGAAGTAGTAACTGTTTTAATTAATACAGAGGATAATATGCCTTTATCTGTAGATTTACCTGCTAGTGTTATTCTAGAAGTTACACATACAGAGCCTGGTGTTAAAGGAAATACAGCTACTAATGCGACTAAACCAGCTACTGTTGAAACTGGAGCAGAAGTTAATGTGCCTTTATTCATAAACGAAGGTGATAAAATTAAAGTAGAGACAGAAAAAGGGACTTACAAAGAACGTGTTAAAGAATAGCTTTTGAAGTTTCCTAAACCATATACCTTAAAACAAATAGCAGATTTAATTGATTCTAAATTTGTTGGAGAAGATAATTTTTTAGTTTTAGGGATGAACGAAATCCACGTAGTTGAGTCTGGAGATATCGTTTTTGTAGATCATCCTAAATATTATGATAAAGCTTTAAACTCAGCAGCTACAATCATTTTAATTAATAAAGAAGTAGATTGTCCAGAAGGCAAGGCTTTACTAATTAGTGATGATCCTTTTAGAGATTTCAATAAACTTACAAGTCATTTTAAACCTTTTCAAGCATCGAGCGCTTCAATTGCTTCATCTGCAAAAATCGGAAATAACACCATTATTCAGCCTAATTGTTTTATTGGAAATAATGTAGTTATTGGTAATGATTGTATTATCCACTCAAATGTTAGTATATACGATGATGCTGTTATAGGTAACAATGTAACTATTCATGCAGGAACTGTTTTAGGTGCTAATGCTTTTTATTATAAAAATAGAGCAGAGGGTTATGATAGATTAAAATCTTGTGGACGTGTTGTTATTGAAGACAATGTAGATATTGGTGCTAGTTGTACTATAGATAGAGGTGTAACTGGAGATACTATAATTGGTAAAGGTTCAAAATTAGATAATCAAATTCAAATAGGTCACGATACAGTAATAGGTAAAAAATGTTTAATAGCATCTCAAGCAGGAATTGCAGGCTGTGTTGTTATTGAAGATGAAGTTACCATTTGGGGACAAGTAGGAATGACAAGTGGAATAACCATTGGTAAAAAAGCAGTTATTCATGCTCAGTCAGGTATTAGTAAATCTCTAGAAGGGAATAAGACCTATTGGGGAACTCCTGCACAAGAAGCCAGAGCAGAGATGAAGGAAATGGCGAATATTAAAAGAATTCCAGAAATATTAGAAAAATTAAAGGGTTAGAATAAAATCAGGGCTTATAATTTATGAAAATAAAAGTCTAGTTTTGCTTTAGAATTTTAATTCAAAAAATTACATTTGCTTTATATAATAAATAACGAAAAATAATCACTTATGAGTGTTTTAGTAAATAAAGATTCAAAAATTATAGTTCAAGGATTTACAGGTAGTGAAGGTACATTTCACGCTAGCCAAATGATTGAGTATGGCACCAATGTAGTTGGTGGTGTAACACCAGGAAAAGGTGGTCAAACCCATTTAGATAGACCTGTATTTAACACTGTTTTAGATGCTGTTAATGAAGTTGGAGCAGATACAACTATTATTTTTGTACCACCAGCTTTTGCAGCTGATGCTATTATGGAAGCTGCTGATGCAGGTATTAAAGTGATTATTACAATTACAGAAGGTATTCCTGTAGCAGATATGATTACTGCTTCGAGTTATATCAAGAATAAAGATTGTAGATTAATAGGACCTAATTGCCCAGGAGTTATTACTCCAGGTGAAGCAAAAGTTGGTATTATGCCTGGTTTTGTTTTCAAAAAAGGAACAGTTGGTATTGTTTCAAAATCTGGAACATTAACTTATGAAGCTGCAGATCAAGTTGTAAAACAAGGATTAGGAATTACTACAGCTATTGGTATTGGTGGTGATCCAATTATTGGAACAACAACAAAAGAAGCTGTTGAGTTATTAATTAACGATCCAGAAACGGAAGCTGTTGTTATGATTGGTGAAATAGGAGGACAATTAGAAGCTGATGCTGCAAATTGGTATAAAGCAAGTGGTAGTAAAAAGCCTGTAGTAGGATTTATTGCTGGTGAAACTGCACCTGCAGGACGTACAATGGGACACGCTGGAGCAATTGTTGGAGGTAGTGATGATACAGCGCAAGCCAAAAAGGAAATCATGAGAGCTTGTGGAATTCATGTTGTTGATTCTCCAGCTGAAATTGGTAAAAAAATAGCTGAGGTTTTAGCTTAAAATATACATTTCAAATTCTAAAACCTTACAATTCTTGTGAGGTTTTTTTATTTGAAGTTATTGTATTTCTTATATTTGAATATATCAAGATTAATAATAAACTAACTGAACAATAAATGAAATTATTAGAAGGTAAAACAGCCATAGTTACAGGTGCAAGCCGTGGAATAGGTAAAGGTATTGCTCAAATATTTGCACAACAAGGAGCAAATGTTGCATTTACTTATAGTACTTCTGTTGAAGCTGCAAATGAATTAGAAAAAGAATTGAATGCTTTAGGTGTTAAGGCAAAAGGATATAAAAGTAATGCTGCAAGTTTTGATGAAGCTCAAAAATTAGCTGATGATGTTGTAACTGAATTTGGAAGTATTGATATTTTAGTTAATAACGCAGGAATTACAAAAGATAATTTGCTAATGCGTATTTCCGAAGAAGATTTTGATACTGTTATTGAAGTCAATTTAAAGTCGGTTTTCAATATGACTAAAGCGGTACAGCGTACTATGTTAAAACAACGTAAAGGTTCAATTATCAATATGAGTTCTGTAGTTGGCGTAAAAGGTAATGCAGGACAGACTAATTATGCTGCTTCTAAAGCAGGAATTATAGGCTTTTCAAAATCTGTTGCATTAGAGTTAGGCTCAAGAAATATTAGAAGTAATGTGGTTGCACCTGGTTTTATTGAAACAGAAATGACTGCTAAACTTGATGAAGAAGTTGTAAAAGGTTGGCGTGCTGCGATTCCTTTAAAAAGAGGAGGTACTCCTGAAGATATTGCAAATGTTTGTGTGTTTTTAGCAAGTGACATGAGTGCCTATGTAACAGGACAAACACTTAATGTTGATGGCGGAATGCTAACCTAAAATTTAATAATTAAATTAAAAATTGCAAACAGAAACTCTATTATATATTATACTTGCTGGAATTGTAGCGCTTTTATTTGCACTTTTTCAGTACTATAAAAAAGAAAAAAGCATGTCTAAATTAAACATGCTTTTTTCTTTTTTAAGGTTTATTAGTGTGTTTTCGGTTTTATTATTATTAATTAATCCTCGCTTTGAAAAAATAAGTTTATCTGTTGAAAAACCAAATTTAGTTATAGCTGTAGATAATTCAAGTTCGATAAAACATCTTAAACAAGATAAGAAAACTACTGAATTCATTCAAAAACTTTCTAATAACAACGATTTAAAAAATAAGTTTAATTTAGAATTTTACACGTTTGGAGAATCTCTAAAAGCCTTAGATTCTTTAACATTTATAGAGAAACAAACGAATATTTATTCCGCTTTTAGTCAGCTTACTCAAGTCTTTAAACAAACAACATCTCCAACACTTTTAATAACAGATGGAAACCAAACTTATGGAAATGATTATCAGTTTATTACAAGCACATACAATCAACCTATCTATCCAATAGTTTTAGGAGATACAATCACGCATACCGATTTAAAAATTGAACAGTTAAATGTTAATAAGTATGCTTATTTAAAGAATAAATTTCCCGTTGAAGCTATTTTAGTTTATAATGGAAGTGATAATATAAACACAAATTTTGTTGTTACTAAAGGAAATACAACTGTTTATTCGAAGGCTGTAAATTTTACAAAAAGTATCAACTCGAAGGTTATTAACTTTACATTGCCAGCAAACTCAATAGGTGTTAGCAATTTTAAAGCGACACTTATGCCTTTGGAAAATGAAAAAAACACAATAAATAATTCTAAAAATTTTGCTGTTGAAGTTATAAATCAGAAAACAAAAATTGCTATTGTTAGTAATTTTGCTCATCCAGACTTAGGTGCTTTAAAGAAAGGTATTGAAAGTAATGAGCAACGCTCAGTGTTTTTCTTGAATCCAAAAGAATCTATTAATCAAATAAATGATTTTCAATTATTTGTGTTGTATCAGCCAAATGATTCATTTAAGAGTTTGTTCAAGATTTTGGAAGAGCAAAACAGAAATAAATTTGTTGTAATTGGTGCAAAAACAGATTTATATTTTATAAATAGCCTTAATACAAGCTATGATTTTGAGATAACAAATCAAACAGAAAACTATCAAGCAGAATTAAACATAAATTATTCTCCTTTTTTAATTGATGATATAAACTTTGAATCCTTTCCTCCTTTAGAATCAAATTATGGTTCAGTAATTTTTTCAGTTCCTTTTCAAACTATTTTAAATAAAACTATAAACAGAATTTCAACAAACGAGCCTTTATTAGCAACGTTTGAAAAAAATAGGAATAGAGAAGCTGTTTTATTTGGTGAAAATATATGGAAATGGCGGGCTCAAAGCTTTATAAATTCAAAATCTTTTAATGAGTTTGATAATTTTATTGGAAAATTGATTCAATATTTAGCTTCAAACAAACAGAAAAGCAGATTGAATATTGATTATGAATCATTTTATAATGGCAGTAGTAATATTGTAATTAAAGCTGAGTTTTTAGATAAGAACTATGTTTTTGATACGCGAGAAACTCTTAATATCACTGTGGTTGATAATATTTCTAAAGAACAGAAAACGTTTCCATTAATTTTGAAAAATAATAACTATCAAGTCGATTTAAGTAGTTTGCCACCTTCAGAATATAGTTTTATCATAAAAGCAACTAACGAAAACCTTTCAAAATCTGGTAGTTTTCAAATTTTAGAATATAATGTGGAGCAACAATTTTTGAGTGCTAATGTAACAAAGTTGCAAAAACTAGCTACTAATAGCCAAGGAGATACTTATTTTATTGATCATACAGATGAGTTAGTAAACACCCTATTAAATGATAATAGGTATACACCAATTCAAAAAAGCAGTAAAAATACCATACCTTTGATAGATTGGAAATACCTACTCGCTATTATAGCTTTAAGCTTAGGAATTGAGTGGTTTTTAAGAAAATATAACGGATTAATTTAAACTAAATATAGAAATGGAAAAATTACCAAAAGTCGCATTACCAATTATAATAGTAGCTATCATACTTGTTGTTGTATTAGCAAAATCGGCAGTTACAATAGGATCTGGTGAAGCGGGAGTACTTTACAAAACATTTGATAATGGTGTTGTTACAGATGCACCTCCTTTAGGGGAAGGATTTCATGTTGTAGCACCTTGGAATAAAGTGATTGTTTATGAAGTGCGTCAACAAGAACTTTTTGAAAAAATGAGAGTGTTATCATCAAATGGGTTAGAAATTCAAATAGACGCTTCAGTATGGTATCAACCTGTTTATAAAGATTTAGGAAATTTACATCAATCGCTAGGAGAAGGTTATTTACAACGTGTTATTCAGCCAGCTATTAGAAGTGCTGCACGTAGTGTTGTTGGTCGTTACACACCAGAACAATTATATTCTAGTAAACGTGATGCCATTCAAGATGAGATTTTTGTAGAAACAAAAAAAATTCTTGAGAAACAATATGTTCAATTAAATGAAATATTAGTTAGAGATGTAACCTTACCTAATACGATTAAAGATGCTATTGAACGTAAATTAAAACAAGAGCAAGAATCTTTAGAATATGAATTTAGATTAGTTACAGCTGCTAAAGAAGCTGAAAAAGTAATTATTGAGGCTCAAGGTAAAGCAGAGTCAAACAGAATTTTAAGTGCTTCTTTAACTGATAAAATTTTACAAGATAAGGGGATAGATGCCACAATGAAACTAGCAGAATCACCAAACAGTAAAGTGGTTGTTATTGGCTCTGGTGATAGTGGATTACCAATTATTCTTGGAAATCAATAATATTCAGAATTAAATAATTCAGCTAATTATTAATTCTTTTGAATTTTAAACAATTAATTGAACTAAAAGTATATTATATTTAATAGTTATAATAAATGTAATTTAATTTGGAATAATAAATATAAATTTTAGATATTTGTATAAACAAAACAAAAACATGAGTATTATTCAATTTCATCATCATTTTCATATTTGCTCTCAAGCGAAGTGAAAATGTATTGAATAAATTCAACATATATTTTTAAACCCGTTTGAGATAATCAAGCGGGTTTTTTAATTTAATTCCAGCAAGATTGTTTCAAACTCATAAAAACAACAAAATGAGTAAATTAAGAATTGCAGTGCAAAAATCAGGTCGTTTAAATGAAGATTCGATGCAGATTTTAAAAGACATTGGTATTTATATCGATAATGGTAAAGATCAATTAAAAGCTTCAGCAAAAGGATTTCCAGTAGAAGTTTTCTATTTAAGAAATGGAGATATTCCTCAATATTTAAAAGATGGCGTTGTAGATGCTGCTATTATTGGAGAAAACGTTTTAATTGAAAAAGGAAATGGTATTACAATTGTTGAAAAACTAGGGTTTTCAACTTGTAGAGTTTGCATTGCTGTACCAAAAGCAGCAAAATATTCTAAAATACAAGATTTAGAAGGTAAACGAATTGCTACATCTTATCCTAATACTGTTAAAAGTTATCTCGAAGAAAATGGAGTAAAAGCTAATTTACACATTATTAACGGTTCTGTTGAAATCGCACCAAATATTGGTTTGGCAGATGCTATTTGTGATATTGTTTCAAGTGGAAGTACTTTATTTAAAAACAATTTAAAAGAAGTTGAAACTATTTTGAAATCTGAAGCTGTTTTGGCTGTTTCACCTATTTTAAGTGCAGAAAAACAAGCTATTCTAGATAAAATTCAATTTAGAATTCAATCTGTATTAAAAGGAAGACAATCAAAATACATTCTACTTAATGCTCCTAATGATAAGTTAGAAAAAATAATTAACGTTTTACCAGGAATGAAGAGTCCTACGGTATTGCCATTAGCAGAAAAAGGTTGGAGTTCTGTTCATTCTGTAATTAGCAAAAATGAATTTTGGGATGTTATTGATGAATTGAAAGCTAATGGTGCTCAAGGCATTTTAGTTTGCCCAATTGAAAAAATGGTGCTTTAATTAAACGATTATGCAAATAATAGATAATCCAGACAGAAGCAAATGGTCAGAAATTTTAAAACGACCAACCCAAACAGTTGATGATATTGAAAATACTGTAAATCAAATTTTTGAAGAGGTAAAACAAAAAGGTGATGATGCTATAAAAAAAT
This sequence comes from Flaviramulus basaltis, assembly GCF_900114265.1. Taxonomy (GTDB): domain Bacteria; phylum Bacteroidota; class Bacteroidia; order Flavobacteriales; family Flavobacteriaceae; genus Flaviramulus; species Flaviramulus basaltis. Next base: position 197,177 of record NZ_FPKV01000002.1, on the reverse strand, counting down.
ACACTGTAAAGTTTGATGTTGTTGATTTAGAATCAAATTTAGTATCAACTAATGAGATAGAAGAAGCTATTAAAAAAGTACCAAAAAACCTTCAAAATGCTATAAAACAAGCAAAACAAAATATTGAAGCTTTTCATAGTGCACAAAAAACATCAAAAATTGAAATTGAAACAACAAATGGTGTTAAATGTTGGCAAGAAAAAAGACCTATTCAAAAAGTAGGTTTGTATATTCCGGGTGGGACTGCGCCTTTATTTTCAACAGTTTTAATGCTAGCTGTTCCTGCTCAAATAGCAGGTTGTAAAGATATAGTTTTGTGTTCTCCTCCAAATAAAAATGGAGAATTAGCACCTGAAATTCTATATGCAGCTCAACTTTGTGGGGTTACTAAAATTATAAAAGTTGGAGGTATTCAAGCTATTGCAGGATTAACTTTTGGTACAAAAACAATCCCACAAGTTTATAAAATATTCGGACCAGGAAATCAATTTGTAACAGTAGCAAAACAATTAGCTACAAAATTTGGAGTTGCTATTGATATGCCTGCTGGACCAAGTGAGTTATTGGTTGTGGCTGATGATACAGCAAACGCCTCGTATATTGCTTCAGATTTATTAAGTCAAGCAGAACACGGTATCGATAGTCAGGTAATTTTAGTTTCAACTTCAAAAGCTTTAGTTGATGAAGTTTCCAAAGAAATTGAAAAACAATTAGATGTACTTCCGCGTAAAGCGATTGCAGAAAAGTCAATTGCAAATTCAAAGTTAATTTATGTAGAAAACGATGAAATTGCATTAGAATTAATTAATGAATATGGTCCAGAACATTTTATTATTTGTTCTAAAAATGAAGATTATTATATTGATGGTGTCACTAATGCAGGTTCTATTTTTATTGGAGATTACACACCAGAAAGTGCTGGTGATTATGCTTCAGGAACAAATCACACGTTGCCTACAAATGGATTTAGCAAAGCTTATTCTGGCGTTAATTTAGATAGCTTCTTAAAGAGTATGACTTTTCAAAAAATATCAAAAGAAGGTCTTTTAAATATTGGTGAAACGATAGAGTTGATGGCAGAGGCAGAAGGATTACAAGCTCATAAAAATGCTGTATCAATTCGATTAAAGGATTTAAAATAATGAATATTCAAGATTTAATAAGGCCCACAATAAAAGCACTAAAACCTTATTCATCAGCGAGAGATGAATTTCAAGGGAATAGTAGTGATATGGTGTTTTTGGATGCCAATGAAAATCCGTTTGAGAATGGTGTAAATCGTTATCCAGATCCGCAACAGCGAAATCTTAAAGCCATTTTATCAGAAATAAAAGGAATTTCAACAAAAAACATCCTTTTAGGAAATGGTAGCGACGAAGTTTTAGACTTAATTTTTAGAGCCTTTTGTGAGCCAAATGAAGATAATATCATCATATTACCGCCAACTTATGGCATGTACAGTGTATTGGCTAATATTAATGCTATTGGTATTAAAAAGGTTAATTTAACAGAAGATTTCCAAATTGATGTTGATGGTGTATTAAATATGGCTGATGCAAATAGTAAGGTTCTATTTTTGTGCTCACCAAATAATCCAACTGGAAATAGTTTAATAAGTAAAGACATAGAAAAACTTTTAATAAAATTTAAAGGCATTGTAGCTATTGACGAGGCTTATATAGATTTTTCAAATGATAAAAGTTGGTTAAATAGACTAAAAGAATTTCCTAATTTAATTGTTACTCAAACGCTATCAAAAGCTTTTGGCATGGCAGGAATTCGTTTAGGAATTTGTTATGCTTCCGAAGAAATTATATCAGTATTAAATCGCATCAAACCACCCTATAATGTTAATGAATTGACGCAAAAAAAAGCCGTTGAGTTGTTAACAGATAAGAGTATTGCTGTAAATGAAATTAAAAGTATTTTAGTAGAACGAGATGTTTTAAAATCTGAATTAGAAACTATTAGTTTTATTTCAAAAATATATCCATCAGATTCTAATTTTATTCTAGCAAAAGTTGATGACGCCACAAAGCGTTATAATCAACTTATCGATAAAGGTATTGTTATTAGAAATAGAACCACACAACCAGGCTGTGAGAACTGTTTGAGATTTACGGTTGGCACTTCAAAAGAAAATAAAATATTAATAGATACCTTAAAATCTATATAATGAAAAAAGTATTATTTATAGACCGTGACGGAACGATAATTAGAGAACCTGCTGACGAGCAAATTGACTCTTTTGAAAAACTTGAGTTTTACCCTAAAGTGTTTCAATATTTAAGTAGAATAGCCAAAGAGTTAGATTATGAAATCGTTATGATTACCAATCAAGACGGTTTAGGAACTGATGCTTTTCCTGAAGATACATTTTGGCCAACTCACAATTTTATTATTAAATGTTTCGAAGACGAAGGTATTGTGTTTAAAAAACAATTTATTGATAGAACCTTTGCTAAAGATAATGCACCAACAAGAAAGCCAAATACAGGATTATTAACTAAGTATTTTTCAGATAAATATGATTTAGATAATTCCTTTGTAATAGGAGATAGATTAACAGATATTGAATTAGCTAAGAATCTAGGAGCAAAAGGTATATTTATAAATGATGAAACACATTTAGGAACTAATGAAATTACTGTAAAACGTGATGAATTAGATAAGTACATTGCGCTAGAAACTAATGATTGGGCAAAAATTTACGCATTTTTAAAAGCAGACGAACGCTCTGGCGGAATTATTAGAAATACTAATGAAACCAAAATTGCTATTCAATTAAATCTTGATGGTACAGGAAAAAGTAAAATAGAAACTGGTATTGCTTTTTTTGACCATATGTTAGATCAAATTGCACGTCACGGACAATTAGATTTAAAAATTAAGGTTGATGGCGATTTAGAAGTTGATGAACATCATACTATTGAAGATACTGCAATTGCTTTAGGCGAGTTATTTAATAAAGTTTTAGGAAATAAACTAGGCATAGAACGTTATGGTTTTTGTTTACCAATGGATGATTGTTATGCACAAGCAGCTATAGATTTTGGTGGAAGAAACTGGTTAGTTTGGGAAGCCGAATTTAAAAGAGAAATGATTGGTAAAATGCCAACTGAGATGTTTTATCATTTCTTTAAATCCTTTACCGATGGCGCTAAATGTAATTTAAATATAAAAGCTGAAGGTACTAACGAGCATCATAAAATTGAAGCTATTTTTAAAGCCTTTGCAAAAGCTATTAAAATGGCTGTTAAGCGAGACATTGAAAAAATGATTTTACCAAGTACAAAAGGAATGCTTTAATGAAATTAGTTATTATAAATTACGGAGCTGGAAATATAAAAAGCATCCAATTTGCTTTTAAAAGATTGGGTGTTGATGCTATTCTATCAAATGATCCTGATGAAATTTTAGCAGCAGATAAAATTATTTTTCCAGGTGTAGGTGAGGCAGGTAGTGCAATGAAAATGTTAAAAGAAAGTGGTTTAGATAAATTAATACCTAGTTTAAAACAACCCGTTTTAGGAATTTGTTTAGGTATGCAATTGCTTTGTGAGTTTACCGAAGAAAGTAATACTAAAGGCATTGGGATTTTTAATACTCAGGTAAAACGCTTTTCTAGTAATGTTAAAGTGCCACAAATGGGCTGGAATGTGATAAAAGATTTAAAGTCCGATTTATTTAAAGGTATAAAAGAAAACGAATATATGTATTTGGTTCACAGCTATTACGCTGAACATTGTGAACAAAGCATTGCAAAAACAGATTATGGAATTAATTATGCTTCTGCGCTTCAACATGATAATTTTTATGGTGTTCAATTTCATCCAGAAAAGAGTAGTTTAGCAGGAGAAAAAATATTGAAAAATTTTATAGAATTATAACATGAGAATCATACCAGCCATAGATATCATAGACGGAAAATGCGTTCGCTTAACAAAAGGAGATTACGGAACAAAAAAAATATACAGTGAAAGTCCTTTAGAAATAGCTAAAGCATTTGAAGCTTCCGGTATTGAATACTTACATTTGGTAGATTTAGATGGCGCTAAAGCACAGCATATAGTAAATTATAAGGTTTTAGAACAAATTGCTTCCAAAACAAGTTTAAAAATCGACTTTGGAGGTGGATTAAAAGCAAATGAAGACTTACATATTGCTTTTAATTCTGGTGCTAAACAAATAACAGGCGGAAGTATTGCCGTTAAAGATCCTAAAACTTTTGAAAGTTGGATTTCTAAATATGGCTCAGCAAAAATTATATTAGGTGCAGATAGTGACAACGGAAAAGTATCTATTAGTGGTTGGACAGAAAAAAGTAAAGAAGATGTCATTCCATTTATAAAATCCTATCAAAAGAAAAGCATTCAATATGTAATTTGTACCGATATCTCGAAAGACGGCATGCTTGAAGGCCCATCAATAGATTTATACAAGCAAATTATTTCGGAATGTAGCAATAGTAGCAGTGATCAATCTATTAAATTAATTGCTTCTGGTGGCATTTCAAATATTTCAGAAATTCCTATTTTAAAAGAAATGGGATGCGAAGGAGTTATTATAGGAAAAGCCATTTACGAAAATAAGATTACGTTAAAAGAATTAGAAAAGTTTGTATAAATGTTAACAAAACGAATCATACCGTGTTTAGATATCAAAAATGGACGTACCGTAAAAGGTGTGAACTTTGTTGATTTACGTGATGCTGGAGATCCTGTAGAACTAGCAAAACAATATGCAAATGTTGGTGCAGACGAGCTAGTGTTTTTAGACATTTCGGCAACTTTAGAAGGTCGCGCTACGACTTTAGATATGGTTTTACGTGTTGCAGAGCAAGTTAATATTCCGTTTACAGTTGGTGGCGGCATTTCTTCAATTGAAGATGTTGATGCTCTTTTAAAATGTGGTGCAGATAAAGTATCTATTAATTCTTCTGCTGTTAAAAGACCTGAATTAGTAAATGAGTTATCAAATAAATTTGGAAGCCAATGTGTGGTTGTTGCTATTGATGCAAAACAAATTGGTGATGATTGGAAAGTTCATTTGGCAGGAGGAAGCATTCCAACAGATATCGATTTATTTGAATGGGCAAAAGAAGTTGAAGAACGTGGAGCAGGTGAAATTCTATTCACTTCAATGAATCATGATGGTACTAAAAATGGTTTTGCTAACGAAGCTTTAGCAAGATTATCTAATGAATTAAATATTCCAATAATTGCATCTGGTGGTGCTGGAAATGTGCAACATTTTATTGATACATTTAATATAGGTAAATCTGATGCAGCTTTGGCAGCAAGTGTTTTTCATTTTGGTGAAATTTCTATACCAGAATTAAAAAAAGAATTAAAAGAAAATAATATAGTAGTGCGTCTGTAAATGGCGTCATGCTGAACTTGTTTCAGTAACTCAAAAGAAGAATTAAAATGGAAATAAAATACGACTCAAACGGACTTGTTCCAGCTATCATTCAAGACGCAATAACAAAAAACGTTTTAATGTTGGGTTATATGAATGAAGAAGCTTATCTAAAAACCATAGAAACCAAAAAGGTTACTTTTTTTAGTAGAAGTAAAAAACGTTTATGGACAAAAGGTGAAGAAAGTGGGAATTTTTTAAATCTAATTGATATTAAAAATGATTGTGATAATGACACACTTCTTATTCAAGTAAATCCCGTTGGACCAACTTGCCATAAAGGAACTGATAACTGTTGGGGTGAAGAAAACAAATCTAATTATGGTTTCTTCACTACCTTAGAAAATGTTATTACAGAACGTATTGAAAATAAAGACACCAATAAATCTTACGTGGCTAGTTTATTTGCTAAAGGCATAAATAAAGTGGCGCAAAAAGTTGGAGAGGAGGCTGTAGAAACGGTTATTGAGGCTATGGATAATAATGACGAATTATTTCTTTACGAATCGGCAGATTTATTATTTCATTATCTAATGCTTCTACAGGCAAAAGGGTTCACTTTAAAAGATATAGAAGAAGAATTAAAAGGAAGACATAAATAAGAAAAAAATTAATTTTTCTTAGAAACAAAAACTAACGTTTTCCCGTAATTACCTTTTTCACCACTAGAAAAAACCATTTTAGTATCGCTCAATTCTTCTAATTCAAGAAGAAAAAATAATGTTTTAAAATTAGTTCCGTTAGTTTCAGATCTAGTAACATTTATAAAAACTTCACCTGTATTTTCATAAAAATTATAGGTAATAGTAGCAATCTCTTGATTACCTATTATTGAAACACAAGGCATGTCTCCTAATTGTGTTTCAATAATATTAGTGTCTTTAAAAAAGTTAAAAGTATCATCTTTATAGCAGTCATTAAAATCACTTAATATATTTTGCTCATAATCATCATAAAAATTATCTATTCTCCATGATTTAGAAGAGTTACTATGCATTTTTTGTAAATCTTCAGCAGAATAACTAATTTCTACGACTGTATCATCAGAATTACTACAGCTAATAGCTATTAACAAAATAGTTGTTAATAATAAAAGGAATTTTATTTTTATCATGACTTTTAATAATTAAATTATTTTTAACTTAAAGTTCTTTTTTCAATAAAATGTATGCCGAAATTTTAGATATTTTATTATTATAAATTATTTTTTTAGCATAAGTCCATATTATATGAAAACATATATTTATACAATCAATATTCAGTGTTTTAATGAATTAATTTTAGATGATGTTTTAACAATTATAACACAAGTAGGTGAATATTTTGCTGTTAAATCTATCCGACATGTTGAAATTTATAAAGCTGAAAAATTACTAGTGAATCTACTTTGTGTTTAATTGATGCTAAAATACATAAGCCTAAACGTATAGAAGACGATATTTTAAACATTGGTTTAAAGTATAAATTTCTTTTATAAAATGTTAAATACTTATGCAATCGGTTGCGTTTTTTAAAAAAAGTTTAATTTAGTTTAAATAACAAAACTAATGCAACTTAAAAAAATTACTTTATTACTGTTTTTAGTAATTTTTATTTTTCTTGTAAATCTATCAAAGAAAAAGAATCGCTATTATCAATTTCAAAAGAAAATGGTATTCTGTCTGTAATTCATAATGATAATGCACTATTAGGCTATCAATATGATATTATGTATCCTCCAAAAGGTGTTGATTTAGCTTATCAAAGAAGTGGTTTTTTTCATCCTATTAATACATTAAAAGGACATCAATTAACGCGCATTCATCCCAAAGACCATTATCATCATTTTGGAATGTGGAACCCTTGGACAAAAACCTTGTTTGAAGGTGATACTCTTGATTTTTGGAATATTAAAGAAAAACAAGCAACTGTTAGACATGCTGGTTTTAAGAAAATTAAAACAACAAAAGAATATGTTGAATATAAAGCTTTACATGAACATCTTGTTTTGAAAAATAACAAAAACAAAATCGCTTTAAACGAGATACAAACGGTAAGAGTTTACAATCCTAATGAAAATTATTATGTAATCGATTTGCAATTTGATTATAGTTGTGCTACAAAAAGCGAGTTTAAAATTTTAGCATATCGGTATCAAGGTTTAGGTTGGAGAGGTACTGAAGCATGGAATGATGAAAATAGTAATGTAATAACTTCTGAAGGTAAAACTAGAAAAGATGCCGATAATACTACAGCACGTTGGATGATGTATCAAGGTGAACTTAAAAATGAATATGGTGGTATAATTATGTTATCTCATACTCAAAACTACAATCATCCTGAACCTATAAGAGTTTGGCCTATAGGAAACCATGGAGGCAGTACTTTTGTTAATTTCAACCCAACAAAATATAAGGATTGGCTTTTTAAACCTGGAAAAACGTATACCTTAAAATATAGATTAATTGTTTTCGATGAGAAGAAATCATCAGCTCAAGCCGAATCATTTTGGGGAAAATATGTGAAAAATTCAAAATCAAATTAAAATGATAAAAAATATAATCACACTTTGTGCATGTTTATTAATAACATCAATGTTTTCACAAGAAGATGCTTCAAGGCAAGAGGATAATATTCTTAAAAAGGAAAAAATAGCTTCGGGTGTCTACAAATTTGAAACAAATAAATTGTTAATGAATGGGGAAACTACTCACTTTTCTAATATGGAATTAATTGTAATTCAGTTAAATACAAACGATTCTATTCATAACTTCAATGATAACATTAAAGAACAAATTTTCATTGTAAAAGACGGTGAAATTGAAGTAACAATTGGTGAAAATACTAAAACTATAGGGCCAAATAGTGTTGCTTTTGTATTGCCTAATGATAAAATTCAAATAATAAACACATCAAATAATCCCGCTATTTTTTATCATATGAATTATAGTCCAAAAGCATTATTAAACTTAGATAGAGGAAAAAATAATGCAGGTTCTTTTATTATGGATTTTGATAAATTAGCATATAATGAACACGACAAAGGTGGTATCAGGAATTATTTTCATACTAAAACTGCAGCAGTCGAATATTATGAAATGCATCTTACAAACTTAAATGCAGGTATTAAAAGTCATGAGCCACATACGCATCACGCTGCCGAAATTGTATTAATGATTGATGGTAATACACAAATGGAAATTGGAGATGGTATTTACCAAGCTAATAAAGGAGATGTTTACTTCTTGGCATCTGATATTCCACATGCTATTGAAAATATAGGAAATAAGCAATGCATGTATTTTGCTTTCCAATGGGATTAAAATAAATAAGCACTAGAAAATCTAATGCTTTTTTATTTGTTTTACATCAAGAAAGCCAACCTTTCAAAATTGTTTTTTTAGAAAACCAAGCTAAAAATATTGCAAAAACTACAATTAAAATAGTCATTCCTATATTGTCTGACTGTCCTTGAATTAAAATGTATCCCATTTGGATTATTACTGCTAATAAAGATAATACTAGCAAATAATAAGACCATTTTTTTCTTAACAAAAGCCCTAAACTACCTAATAAACCTGTAAATACAGCAACTGCAAAAGCACCTGTTAACCAGCTGGGTAAGTTGGAAATAATTTCAAATTGTTCGTCTGTTAATGATGAACGCCAGCTTTCAGTTTTATAAGCTTGTCCTAAATATTGGGCTACACCCATTCCGTTCCAAATAAGTGCAATTACACTTATAACCCAAAACCAAATTGGCGGTTTTTTTGTTGATTGATTTGTCATAATAAATTAGCTTAGTTAGTAAAAAGTGATACAATTTATAAAATTTTTGCCAGAAATTAATAAATAGCCTACTTTCCGACCTCTTTAAAAAAAAATGAAAAAATATTTTTACGTTATAAGTATCCAATATTTAGGGTATAGATTTCATGGTTGGCAAAAACAACCAAATGTTAAAACCTTGCATTTAATGGTTGATAGAACCTTGAATTTTATCCTTGAAGGTAAAACATTCAAAAGTTTAAGCTCTGGAAGAACAGATGCTATGGTTTCTGCGGAGAGTGCTGCTTTCGAATTATTTTTACAAGAACCTATTGATGATTCAAAAGCTTTTTTAGAGCTATTCAATTACAATTTGCCACAAGACATACGAGCATTAAGCATTAGAGAAGTAGATTCTAAATTCAATATTATTAACAATTCTAAAATAAAGGAATATATCTATCTTTTTACATATGGTGAAAAGTGCCATCCATTTTGTGCACCTATAATGACAACTATTCTTGATGATTTAGATATAAACTTAATGAAAGAAGGTGCTAAGCTTTTTGAAGGCGAACGTTATATTAAATCATATTGCTACAAACCAACAGATAATGGTATTTATAATCGCAAAATAATGCTTTGTGAACTTATTGAAAACACATTATATACTGCGAATTACTTTCCTGAAAAATCATACATACTTCGTGTAAAAGGAAAGGGGTTTATGCGTAATCAAATTAGGTTAATGATGGGGGCGTTAATTGATTTAGGAAAGGGTAAACTCACCTTAGAGGATATTAAAACGAGTTTACTTCCAGATAGTAACATAAAAATGGATTATATAGCACCAGCTTCTGGTTTAATTCTAAAAAATATAGATTTCTTATAGCTTATAATCATTCTTTTTTCTACATACTTTTATTATTCTGTGTAATTTAAGTTAAATAATGTTATTATTTTATTTGAGCTAACATCAATATGATATGAGTTAGACAACTCTAAACTATCATAGTAATTTAGCAGTATTAAAGTATTAACCATTAAAATTAAAATCATGAAAAAAGTAATATTAGCATTAGTCTTTTTATTGACATTATCAATGGCTTTTACAAGTTGTAGAGATGAAAAGAAAACACCTGAAGAAAAAATTGAAGCAGCTATTGATGAAGTTAAAAAAGATGCCAAAGAAAATTCTGAAGAATTATCGGACGACGTACAAGATGCAATAGAAGATGTTGAAGATGAAATAAACGAAGTTAAAGAGGAAGCTAAAAAAGATGACTCTTTATAGTTGTTTTTAAGTCTTTATTGAAAGAAAGAGTTTAACTTAAAATTAAAAAAATGAAATATTTAATATATACATGTGCATTTTTATTGTGTACAAGTGCTTTATTAGCACAGGAAAAGCCAAAAGAGGCAAAAGAAGAAACAGAAGTAAAAGTTGTGAAAATTAAAGATGGTGATAAAACAACTGAAAAAAAAGTGAAAGTTGTTACCAGAGAAACTGGTACTGTTAAATTGGATGCAAAAGACAAAGATAAAGTAAATCAAGGCCGTGTAAATTCAGTATCTAAAGTTGAAAAAATGATAATGGTAGATAACGATATTGATGGTGATTATGATTATTTAACTAAAGAAACATCTTATAAATTAGGTGAAAAAGAATATTTATTCAAGCCAAACAATAGAGGTTTTGATATTGCATTTAATAATAATGAATCAAAATTTGTGACTACAGAACAAGCCCTTACTACAAAAGCTAATGGTCATTATTTAGTTAATGGAGAAACGTATGCTGGAGTTGGTTATTTTGATAAAAATGGAGATTTTGTAATTCAATATTACAATAAAGAAAGTGATAGTATAGAAACAAAAACTTATGTTTTAGCAGATGTTAAAAGCTAAATTATATTTTAAATAAATATAAAAAGTCCTATGTTAAATAGGACTTTTTGTATTTTTAAACAAAAAATAATTGTAAATGAGTACAGTTTTGCCAAAGTCCGTTTTTCCATTTTTTAAAAAGTTAGAAGAGAATAATAATAGAGATTGGTTTAATGAAAACAAACCAGAATTTAAAGCTATTGAAGTTGAAGTAAAAAAATTCTATAATAGTGTTCTTGAAAATCTAAACAAGCATGACGATATAGATAAGCTTAAAATTTTTAGAATTTATAGAGATGTGCGTTTTTCAAAAAACAAATTACCTTATAAAACGCATTTTGGAGGTTCTTTTATCCGTACAAAGCCTAAGTTAAGAGGTGGTTATTATTTGCAAATTCAACCAAACAACGAAAGTTTTATAGCCACAGGATTTTGGGAACCTGCACCAGCAGATTTACTTCGTATGCGTAAAGAATTTGAAATGGATGATAGTGAAATTAGAGAGATTCTTAATAATAAAAAATTAAAAAGTATTTGGGGAGCTTTTGTGGGTGATGAAGTTAAAACCGCTCCAAAAGGATTTAGTAAAGACCACAAAGCCATAGATTTAATAAAGAAGAAGCAATACATTTTCACCAAAAAATATACGGACAAAGAGGTTTTAGATGCCAATTTTATAAATGATATAGACATAGCATTTAAAGCAATTCGCCCGTATTTTGATTATATGAGTGATGTACTAACTACAGATTTAAATGGCGTTTCTCTAATATAAAACTAAACGGCAGTTAATAATTCTGGTCTCTCAAAAAGTTGAATATTACTTAGTAATCGTTCTTTAACAATATTCATCATGCGTTTATTTAAAGCTGAAGAGTTTTTAATGTAAAGCAAATATTCTTCAGTTGTAAATTGCCCGATGACCATTCCTTTCAATGAGTTTCTAAATTTCATGTCTTTTTGAATGGCATTTTCTAAGTATTCCATACGCTTTTCAAGAGATAAACCATAAAAAACAGATTTATGCTTAACAATGTAATTTCTAAAAACCTCTACAAATAAATCGTTTTGCAATTTAATAATAGGACGCAAAACCAAGTTTTGAAAACGTTCATCAGAACTCATGTTGTCGTTAATTGTAGCTGTTTTAATTTCTGGTCTAATACTCTTTAAATCGAAATCTCTAGTATTCATGTTTAGGAGTTTTGTCTAAATTATATATTATTAAAACCTTAAATAGACAATCCAAACTATAATTATTAACTACCTTATTAACAATAAAGATTTTTTATCTTTAAATAAAAATATTTTAATGAAATTTGGAAGCGTAGATAACCCACAAGATATAGATTTTACTTTACCAAAAGATCACCCAGAAACAAAGCGAGTGCTTAATAATGTAAAGGATGATAATATCCCTGATATTTATGTGGGCTGTGCAAAATGGAATAGGGCAGACTTAAAAGGTTTTTACCCAAGAGGTACAAAAGATGAGTTAGCTTATTATTCTTCACAATTTAATTCTATAGAATTAAATGCTACTTTTTACAGAATTTTTCCTGCCGAACAATTTTCAACTTGGTATGATAAAACCCTAAAAGGATTCAAGTTTTTCCCAAAATTAAACCAAGAAATTAGTCATTGGAAAAGATTAAACGAAACTAAAGAAGTTGTAGAAAACTATTTGTATAATGCTTCAAACTTAAAAGAAAAATTAGGCACTATTTTTTTGCAAATGCACAATAATTTTGCTCCAAAAGATTTTGATAGAGTTGTTGGTTTTGTTCAAAGTTGGCCAAAAGAAATTCCTTTAGCTATAGAATTTAGGCATACAAACTGGTATAATGACGAAACAATTGCTAAAGATTTATATCAACTTTTAGAAGAAAATAATATCTCTAATATTATTGTAGATACTGCTGGAAGGCGTGATATTATGCATATGCGTTTAACTAATGCTACTGCATTTGTGCGTTATGTTGGTGCTAATCATCAAAGCGATTATTCTCGTTTAGATGATTGGGTAGAGCGTTTAAAAAATTGGAAAGAACAAGGTGTAAAAGAAATAGATTTTTTTATTCATCAAAACATTGAAAAGGAATCACCTTTGCTTTCTGCATATTTTGTAAATAAAATAAATTCTGAGTTAGGATATTCTCTTAAAATTCCTAATGATAATGAACAACAACAACTTTTTTAATTAAAATATAACATGAGATTTCATACCAGAAAATGGATAAAACCAGAAGATTTAAATGCCAATGGAACTCTTTTTGGTGGTCGTTTATTAGAGTGGATAGATGAGGAAGCAGCGCTTTATACCATCATTCAATTAGAGAACCCTAAAGTTGTTACTAAATACATAAGCGAAATAGATTTTAGAGCTTCGGCAAAACAAGGAGATATTATAGAAATAGGTATCGCCGTTGTAAAATTTGGAATAGCTTCTTTAACCCTAAGCTGCGAGGTAAGAAATAAAATGACAAGAGAAACTATCATAACCATTTCTAATATCGTTATGGTCAATTTAGGAGTTGATGGTAAAGCCTTACCTCACGGCAAAACAGAAGTTGAATTTGTAGCCGATAGACTGGATTAAGGAGGTGGTTTTTTGTTTTAAAAATTGTAAACAAACTTACACTTCTATTGAATAAAATTCAGTTTATATTATATCTATTGGCAATTTTATAAAAATTCAATAACAAAGACCTATAAAGTTTTAAATAACTGCAATAAAGTCTAAATTTGTCAACCTTTTTAAGGTTAGAAAGGGGTAATACAAAATTTAAAATTTTTATGAGTAATACATTATTTGACAAGGTTTGGGATTCGCATGTTGTAAGAAAGATTGAAGGCGGACCTGATGTGTTTTTTATAGATCGTCATTTCATTCATGAAGTAACAAGTCCTGTAGCGTTTTTAGGACTAAAAACAAGAGGTTTAAAAGTGTTATATCCAGAGCGCACATTTGCTACTGCCGATCATAATACGCCAACAATAAATCAACATTTACCAGTTGAGGATTCTTTATCTGCTAACCAATTAAAAGCTTTAGAAGACAATTCTAACGAATATGGTATTAGTCACTGGGGTTTAGGTCATCAAAAAAATGGTATTGTACACGTTGTAGGACCAGAAAACGGAATAACATTTCCTGGTGCAACAATTGTTTGTGGTGATTCACATACATCTACACACGGCGCATTTGGAGCTATTGCTTTTGGAATTGGTACATCGGAGGTTGAAATGGTTTTATCTACACAATGTATTATGCAGCCAAAACCTAAAAAAATGCGTATTAACATCAATGGAACTCTTGGTAAAGCAGTAACTCCAAAAGATGTTGCATTATTTATCATCTCTAAATTAACAACTTCTGGCGCAACAGGTTATTTTGTTGAATACGCAGGTGATGTTTTTGAAAACATGACTATGGAAGGTCGTATGACGGTTTGTAACCTATCTATTGAAATGGGTGCTCGTGGTGGTATGATTGCTCCAGACGAAACAACTTTTGCTTATTTAAAAGGAAAACCATTATCTCTTAAAGGAGACAAATGGGATGAAGCTGTTGCAAACTGGAAAACTTTAAAAACAGATGAAGGTGCTACATTTGATAAAGAATTAACGTTCAATGCAAGTGATATTGAACCTATGATTACCTACGGAACTAATCCAGGAATGGGTATGGGAATTTCTAAACATATTCCAAATGCTGAAGCTGTTGAAGGTGGTGTTGCTACTTACAAAAAGTCTTTAGAATATATGGGTTATGGTGAAAACGATTCCATGATTGGTAAAAAAGTAGACTATGTATTTTTAGGAAGTTGTACTAATGGTAGAATTGAAGATTTTAGAGCCTTTGCATCTATTATAAAAGGAAAGAAAAAAGCAGATAATATTACAGCTTGGTTAGTACCTGGTTCGCATGAAGTTGAAGCTTTAATTAAAGAAGAAGGTATTTTAGATATTATTACTGAAGCTGGATTTGTATTGAGACAACCAGGTTGTTCTGCTTGTTTAGCTATGAATGATGATAAAGTTCCTGCAGGAAAATATGCGGTAAGTACATCTAACAGAAACTTTGAAGGTAGACAAGGGCCAGGTTCAAGAACTTTACTTGCTAGTCCTTTAGTTGCAGCAGCAGCAGCAGTTACAGGTGTCGTTACAGACCCAAGAGAACTTTTATAAGTTTGCAGTAAACAGTAGCAGTTTTCAGTCAGTTAACACAAAAATTTACTACTGAATAAAAAATATTAAATGAATTACTAATTTGCCAAAGAAAGAATGGCTAATCAATATTAAAAAATTACTGCCAACTTATTACTGGCAGACTGAATACTAAAAAATATGGCTTACGATAAATTTAATATATTAACAAGTACAGCGGTTCCATTACCATTAGAGAATGTCGATACCGATCAAATTATACCAGCACGTTTTTTAAAAGCAACAGAACGTAAAGGTTTTGGCGATAACTTATTTAGAGATTGGAGATATAATGGTGACAATTCTCCTAAAGAAAGTTTTGTACTAAATAATCCTATTTACTCAGGAAAAATTTTAGTTGGAGGTAAAAACTTTGGTTCTGGTTCTTCAAGAGAGCATGCTGCTTGGGCAGTATACGATTATGGATTTCGTTGTGTAGTTTCAAGTTTCTTTGCAGATATTTTTAGAAACAATTGCTTGAATGTAGGTGTTTTACCTGTTCAAGTAAGTCCAGAGTTTGCTGAACAAATTTTTGAAGAAATATATAAAGATCCAAATACAGAAATTGAAGTCAATCTTTCTGAGCAAACAATAACTATCAAATCTACAGGAGTTCAAGAATCCTTTGAAATTAATAGTTACAAAAAAGAAAACATGCTTAATGGTTTTGATGATATTGACTATTTACAAAACATAAAAGGCGATATAGAAACATTTGCTAACGGTCTTTTAATGTAAATGAGTACCAAGAGACGATTAGAAATAATGGATACGACATTGCGCGATGGTGAACAAACCTCGGGAGTGTCGTTTTCTGCTTCTGAAAAATTAACTATTGCAAAGCTTTTATTAGAAGAATTAAAAGTTGATCGTATTGAAATAGCTTCAGCCAGAGTATCTGAAGGTGAATTTCAAGCGGTTAAAGATGTTACTAATTGGGCAGCTAATAACAATTATATTGATGCTGTTGAAGTATTAACTTTTGTTGATAATGGTGTCTCTATAAATTGGATGATTGAAGCAGGAGCAAAGGTTCAAAATCTGCTTACAAAAGGCTCATTAAATCATTTAACTTATCAACTTAAAAAAACACCTAATCAGCATTTTAAAGAAATATTAGAAAATATTTCTCTTGCAAAACAAAAAGGCATTGTAACCAATGTATATTTAGAAGATTGGAGTAATGGTATGCGTAATTCTAAAGACTATGTTTTTGAGTTTTTAGAGTTTTTATCAACCCAACCTGTTAAACGCATTATGCTTCCAGATACTTTAGGGATTTTGACTCCAAGAGAATCTTACGAATTTGTAAAAGAAATAAAAGACAAATATCCTCACTTACACTTCGATTTTCATGCACATAACGATTATGATTTAGGTGTTTCTAATGCTATTGAAGGCGTTAGAGCTGGTGCAGATGCTTTACATTTAACAATAAATGGTATGGGTGAACGTGCAGGAAATGCGCCTATGGCTAGTACTATTGCTGTTATTAATGATTTTATGCCTCAAATAGAAATAGGTGTAAATGAAAAAGTATTATACACGGTAAGCAAATTAGTGGAAAACTTTTCAGGTGTTATGATTCCTGCAAATAAACCTGTAATTGGCGCTAATGTTTTTACTCAAACAGCTGGAATTCATGCAGATGGTGATAATAAAAAGAACTTATATTTCAGTGATTTATTACCAGAACGATTTGGTAGAAAACGTCAATATGCTCTTGGGAAATCTTCAGGAAAAGCTAATATTCAAAAGAATTTACAAGAATTAGGACTTCAGCTTAATGATGAAGATTTAAAAAAGGTTACCCAACGTATCATTGAATTAGGTGATAAAAAACAAGTAGTTACCAAAGAAGATTTGCCATATATTATTTCGGATGTTTTAGATAGAACTTACGATGAAAAAGTAAAAGTTAATTCGTATGTATTAACACATTCAAAAGGATTAAAGCCTTCTACAACAGTTTCCATTACTATTAATAATGAGGAGTTTGAGGAACATGCGCAAGGTGATGGACAATTTGATGCATTTATGAATGCTATTCGAAATGTATTCAAAATTAAAAAAATGATCTTACCAGATTTAATTGATTATGCAGTTAGAATTCCACCTGGTAGTCGTTCTGATGCTTTATGTGAAACCATTATCACATGGAAAAATACTGAAAAAGAATTTAAAACACGTGGTTTAGATTCCGACCAAACAGTTTCGGCTATTAAAGCCACAGAAAAAATGCTAAATATTATTACTAATTAAAATATAAAGATGAAATTTAATATTGCCCTTTTAGCCGGAGACGGTATAGGACCAGAAGTTATAGACCAAGCAGTAAAAGTAAGTGATGCTGTTGCAAAGAAATTTGGACACGAAATTACTTGGAAACCAGCCTTAACTGGTGCAGCTGCTATTGATGAAGTAGGAGAACCTTATCCAGATTCAACACATGAAATTTGTTTGGCATCAGATGCGGTTTTATTTGGAGCTATTGGTCATCCTCGTTTTGATAATGATCCCTCAGCAAAAGTACGTCCTGAGCAGGGCTTGTTAAAAATGCGTAAAAAATTAGGCTTATTTGCAAATGTACGTCCAACATTTACATTTCCTTCTTTAATTGATAAATCACCATTAAAAAGAGAACGTATAGAAGGCACAGATTTAGTATTTTTACGTGAATTAACTGGAGGTATTTACTTTGGAGAAAAAGGAAGAAGAGATAATGGTGAAACAGCATACGATAACTGTGTTTACACTAGGGCAGAAGTACAACGTTTAGCAAAAAAAGGTTTTGAATTAGCTATGACGCGTTCCAAAAAATTATGTTGTGTTGATAAAGCAAATGTTTTAGAAACTTCACGTTTATGGCGTGAAACTGTTCAAGCTATGGAAAAAGATTATCCAGAAGTTGAAGTAAGTTATGAGTTTGTTGATGCTGTAGCAATGCGTTTGGTACAATGGCCAAATAGTTATGATGTTTTAATTACTGAAAACCTTTTTGGAGATATTTTAACTGATGAAGCGTCAGTTATTTCAGGATCGATGGGGTTAATGCCATCGGCTTCTATGGGAAGTGATATTGCTTTGTTTGAACCAATTCACGGTTCTTACCCACAAGCTACTGGTTTGAACATCGCTAACCCTTTAGCAACTGTATTATCTGCAGCAATGATGTTTGAAACAGCTTTTAACTTACCAGAAGAAGGTAAAGCAATTAGAGATGTTGTAAACAAATCTTTGGCTGAAGGTATTGTAACTGAAGATTTAGCAGACGGTGCAAAAGCGTACGGAACTAAAGAAGTAGGAGACTGGTTAGCCGCTAATATTTAGAGATTAACGATTTAATAGTCAATATAAAAAAGGATTTAATATTTTTAATATTGAATCCTTTTTTTATTTAACCAATATATGTTTATCCCTCACCAATTAAAACATATCCAAAAAGCAATAATAACACTATTGCTTTTTGCATCTTCATATTTAATTAATAGTCAAACTAGTATAAAAGGTAATGCCTTAACAGCTTTAATTGGAGTACCAAATTTTGGTGCAGAATTTAATTTAAGTAAAAAAACAACTTTTCAAATTGATGCGGCAGCTTCATTTTGGACCATTGATGGTATACCTTATAAATTTGCTTTAGTTTTTCCTGAATTTAGATATTACCCAAAAGAAAGTGGACGAGGATTTTTTGTGGGAGCTCACATAGGTGGAGGAAAATATAAATTACAAAAGTGGAATCATACTAATGATTATCAAGACGGCTATAGTGTTTTTTATGGTTTAACAACTGGATATCAATTTTGGTTGAGTGATAGATTAAATTTAGAAGTATTCTTAGGAGGTGGTAGTCAACAAGGCTATTATAAAGGTTATTCCTTAGAAACAGGAGAGCGAACCGATATAGGTGCAAAAAAATATAATAAAAGCGGAGAATTAATACCATACAGAGGTGGTCTTATGCTAGTTTATAAACTAAACTCAAAAACAAAAAATAAAGGTATAAATTAATAATTTAGTTAGGATTAAGATTAAAAAACAATTCCTGTTTTCATCAAAAAAACTACTTAAATTTTTGTGAAAATTGATTAATAAGAGTCGTTATTAACTATTTTTAACGAATAATTTAATCAAAACCCTTTTTTTATGAAAAAAGTATTACTCTTTACATTCTCATTACTAGTGTGTTTGGTTTCAATTTCAACTGAAGCACAATCCAAACGAAAAAAGAAAAAAGATGCTCAAATTGAAGTTTCTAAACCGGAACCAAAGAAAAAAGAAGGGAAAATTAAGCCTTATGATAAAGTTATTACTAATGATGCTATTTCTGATGATGGTCTATTTAAAACTCATCAAGTAGATGATAAGTACTATTTTGAGATACCTAACGAGTATTTAGGAAAAGATATGCTCTTAGTTAGCCGTATTGCCAAATTACCTGCTAATTTAGGAAATGGTTATGTCAATGCAGGAACTAAAACTAATACAAGTCTAGTCATTTGGGAACGATTTCAAGATAAAATTTTAATAAAAGAAAAATCTTATAACGCTGTAGCAGATGAGGAATTACCAATTAGTATTTCAGTAAAATCAAATAACTACGAACCAACATTATATGCTTTTGATATTGCTGCTTTTAGTAAAGATTCTACAGCAATTGTTATTGATGTTACAAAATTTTATTCAAGCGATGTAAAAGCCATAAGTGGTTTACCGGTACGTTTACGTAAAACCTATAAAGTTAAAAATTTAGATGCTTCACGTAGTTTTATAAATTCAGTTAAAAGTTTTCCTCAAAATATAGAAGTTGTTCAAGATATGACTTACAATGCTTCAGAACCACCATCTTTTGGAAGTACAGAGTCTATTAGTCTTCAAATGAATCAATCTATGATTTTATTACCGGAAAACCCAATGCAACCTCGATTTGCTGATGAAAGAGTAGGGTGGTTTACTATGAGTCAAATTGATTATGGTAGCCCAGAATTAAAAGCTGATACGAAAACATATATTCGTAAATGGCGTATGGAACCTAAAGATCCGGAAGCTTATGCAAGAGGTGAATTAGTAGAACCAGTAAAACCTATTATATATTATTTAGATCCAGCAACACCAGAAAATTTACGTAAGTATATGAAAGAAGGTGTAGAATTATGGCAAAAACCGTTTGAAAAAGCAGGATTTAAAAATGCTATTATTGCTAAATACGCACCAAGTAAAGAAGAAGACCCAGACTTTAGTCCAGAAGATATTCGTTATTCGGTAATTAGATATGTGGCTAGTACAACAAGAAATGCTGTTGGACCAAGTGTTTCAGACCCTAGAACTGGGGAAATTATTGAAAGTGACATTATTTGGTATCATAACCATTTACGCTCTTACAGAAATCGTTATTTATTAGAAACAGGCGCCGCTAACCCATCTGCAAGAACACTAAATACCTCTTCTGAAGACATTGGAGAGATGATGAAAATGGTTATTGCACATGAAGTTGGACATGCATTAGGTTTACCTCATAATATGAGTGCTAGTAAAGCTTACGATGTAGAAAGTTATAGAGATGGTGCTTTCACTCAAAAAAATGGAATTGCAGCTACTATTATGGATTATGCACGCTATAATTATATTGCACAGCCAGGAGATGAAAATATTCGTTTTATTCGACAAATAGGACCTTATGATGATTATGCTATTAATTGGGGATATCGATTTATTCCTGAAGCAGATTCTCCAGAAAAAGAGCTAAAAAAATTAGATGCTTGGATTATTGAAAAAGCAGGAGATCCTAGATATGTTTTTGGAAAGCAAAGTAGTCGTTTTGATCCTACTTCTCAAACAGAAGATATTGGAAACGATGCATTAAAAGCTGGAGATTACGCCCTTAAAAACTTAAAATATGTTGCAGAACATTTACCAGAATGGACAAGTGATGCTACAAACAATTATGAAGATTTAGAGGAATTATATGGCGAGTTATTAGGATGTTGGAATCGTTATATTAATCACGTTTTAACAAATGTTGGTGGTGTTTATGAAAACCTAATCAATCCTAATCAAGAAGGTGTTGCATATCAAGCAGTATCTAAAGAGCTGCAAAAAGCATCCATTAAATGGTTACATAAAAATGCTTTTGAAACCCCAAATTGGCTAGTAGATAAAGACTTAATAACGAATATTGATTATGCAGGATATACAGCACGTTTAGGAAATATACAAAACAGATTTTTAAGTAGTTTATTAAGTTTTGATCGTTTAGGTCGTTTATTAGATCATGAAACAATAGATGTAAAAAATTACTCAGCGTTAGAAATGCTTCAAGATGTTCGTACTGGAATTTGGAGTGAAGCAAATATGACTAAGAATGTAGATATGTATCGCCGTAATTTACAACGTGCATATATAGATAGAATGGCATATTTAATGACTGAAGAATTAAACCCAAGAGAAAATAAATTATT
The DNA here is from genome assembly GCF_900114265.1 of Flaviramulus basaltis. Classification (GTDB taxonomy): domain Bacteria; phylum Bacteroidota; class Bacteroidia; order Flavobacteriales; family Flavobacteriaceae; genus Flaviramulus; species Flaviramulus basaltis. The sequence continues at coordinate 175,455 of NZ_FPKV01000002.1, read as the reverse complement.
TAGTGTTTCGCAATCGGATATTAGACCTTTGGTAAGAGGTGAACTAAATGTTTTAAAACGTAGTTTAATTAATGCATCTACTCGTGCTACAAATACGGTTACTAAATTATCACTATAAAGATTGTATAGAACGTATCAAGCTCATTTTAGATCCTAAATAGTATATAAGACCTATCTAAAATCTGTAGTACTAGGCAATTCAAAAATTTCTAAACCGAAATAAGGTAATGACGCTATGAGATGATCGAATATATCAGACATGATATATTCGTAATTCTCCCAGCGTTTATCGCTACTAAAAGCATAAATTTCTAAAGGAATTCCTTGATTTGTTGGTGCTAATTGACGTGCCATAATCATCATATCCTTATTAATTGCAGAATGATTATTTAAATAGGTATCTATATACTTTCTAAAAACGCCTAAATTAGTCAGGTTTCTACCATTTAATAAGAGGTCTTTATTAATTTCATTCGATTGGTTATAAGTTTTAATATCAGCTTGTCTTGTTTCTAAATAGGAGCTTATCAACTGAATATTTTTAAGATCTTCTACATCTTCATCACTCAAGTACTTCACGCCACTTTGTTTAATAAATAAAGCACGTTTAATACGTCTACCATCAGAATTTGTCATGCCTCTCCAGTTTTTAAAAGAATCTGAAATAAGAGCATAAGTTGGAATAGTGGTAATGGTTTTATCGAAATTTTGAACTTTTACCGTGGCTAAATTTATTTCAATAACATCACCATCAGCGCCATATTTTTCAAACGTTATCCAATCTCCAATACGAACCATATCGTTTATAGATACTTGAATACTAGCTACAAAACCTAAAATTGTATCTTTAAAAACTAATATAATAACGGCTGAAATAGCACCTAAACCTGTAGCAAATTTTAAAAACGGAATACCAGTAATAATTGCTATTGCCGACATGAAACCAGCCACCCAAGCAAAAATCATAAAGACTTGTATGTAACTGTCTATAGGTTTGTCTTTTAAACGAGGTAGGGTTTTTAAATAGTCTTTTAATGTGCTTAAAAGGCTTCTAACTATCCATAATGTTAATACAATGGCGAATACTTGCAAGCCTTTTTCAACAAAACTTTCAAAACCTTTAAAATCATAAAATACAATAGGAAAAAACTCTAAAGCAATTAATAAAGGTATAATATGAGCAATATTTCTTGGGACTTTATTAGAAATTAATAAATCATCAAAATTTGTTTTAGATCTGGCTGCAAATTGAATAAAAGCACCAATTAATAGTTTTCTAATTATAAAATCAATAATAAAAACAACGAGCATTAATGCTATAATTAATGCGGCCATATTTAAATACTTTGCAGCAATTTCTGAAAGACCTATTGATAATAAATAATCGTAAAGTAAATGTTTTAACGAGCCCATCTTATTTTGTTTCGACTTTTAAATATTTTCTATCAATATAAAATGTTCCAAATGGAATGATAGATGCTAAAAGTATTATAATGAACTGTTTTGTGCTCCAGCTAAAACCTTTTTTAAACATAAATGCAAATGCTATATAGGCTATAAATAAAATACCATGTGGCATTCCTAACAATTTAACATATTGCGGATCATTCGCTAAATATTTTATAGGAGTAGCTATAAAAAGCAATAATAAATAAGAAACACCCTCTAAAAGGGCTATAATTCTAAATAGATTGAAAAAAGAAAACATACTGATTTATTTTGAAGTGCAAAAGTAACGATAAGGGATATGAATAAAAAAAATCCTGAGTTATAATACACAGGATAAATAGCTATAACTTAATCGTGTTATTTTAATTTTATATTTATAACACCATTTGCACCACGAACACCATAAAAAGAAGTTTCTGAAGCATCTTTATAGACTTGAATAGACTTTATATCTGCTACAGAAATAATATTTGAAAGATTACGAAAATCGCCATTATAAGCGTTTCCATTAATTAAAAACAAAGGTTCTGAACTATTTAATATAGAATTTCCTCCAGAACGCACAAGTACTATGGAATCATCACCAGAACCTTTTACAACAACGCCAGAAATGCGACGTAAATAATCGGCTAAAGAAATTTCGGCTTGTGTAACCATAACTTCGTTTGAAGGTTGTGCTGCTGTACGTAAAACTAAATCATCTGTTTTTTGAGTTTTACAACTAAATAAGGTAATGATGCAAAACAATACTATGGAAGCTATATTTTTCATAACGTTTATTCTAATTCCAATAAAGATAAAAAATATAATTCTATTCTGCTTTAAAGAACATTAAAAATAATAAGTCCGTAAATAGCAAAGCGTAACAACCTTAAAGAGCCATAAAGCATCACACTTTTAAAAGGAAACTTAATTATACCCGCAGCGATACAAGATATTGAAAAGGGTAGTGGCAATACAGCACCAACAACTATTAAAAAACCACCCCATTTTTTAGAATTTTTGAGTTGTTTTTCCATTTTTACCTCTAAATAATTATGAATAGAAGGAATATTAGTAATAGAACGACCCATCCAATAAGATAAAAGTCCGCCGGCATAAGATAAAATAGCTAAAAGACTTAAATAAAACCAAGGGCTATACATTTTACCCGCCCAAGCAATAAATATTTCTGGAGGAATGATGCCCAAAAGTGTCTCTGAAACAAAAAAGAAACTTAACACACCATAAGCTGGTAATACTTCAGTAAGATGAGTTAAAGCCTTATTAATATCAAAAAAGTGATTTATTAAATAAACAATACCCACAATAAGAATAATATATGGAGAAGCTTTTTTAATAGCATTCCATACAAATGTGTAAAACCCCGTATAACTATAATATTGGTGAAGTAGCTGTAAACGAGTTTTTTCTATCTTAGATTTAGGCTTCATGAGAGTAATATCCTTTAAAACTTACAAATATAATACATGAAAATTTGTTACATTAATTAATTTAGAACTTTAATATTTTAATAACATTTGTTGAAGAGGAAGAATAGGTATTAAAAAAATCTATTTGACATAATATAAATTATAATTCAGATTTGAAATTATAATCCGACATTATATAAAATGTCTTTGTAACATTAAAAACTTCAGTTTTATTGTATTGGGGAGAAAAAAATCTAGCTATAAATTGTTTTCATAGTCCATACTTTGATTCAGTACACGAACAATCAAAATATCAATATCTGTAGCTAAATAAAAAATAGTATGAGATTTATAAGAAAATCTTTTTAATGAGAATACAAATTCTGAGGCATCGCGTCCAAGATTGATGTTATCTGATAAAACTTGAAAGATATCGTGTATTCCAAATAAATATTCTTGCGCCAGTTTTAATCCAAACCTTTCAATTCCATATTCGTACATTTTTGTAAGATCACTTTCGGCCTTTCCAGATACTTTATAAACGCCCATCTGCTCTCATACGTTCTTCAACTTCTTTCATAATATCTGGAACAGATTTATTGCTAATGCCGCTTTCCATACCTTCTGTTATGGCTGCTTTTAGTGCGGAAAATTTAGCATTTTTTGCCTGATCCTGTCTTACTAAATCACGAAGATATTCACTATCATTAGTGAATTCACCAATTGTAATTCGTGATTTTATCCATTTATCTTGTTTTTCAGTAAATGTTATTGTTTTTCTAATTGTAGACATGTGTATTTTTGTTTTAATAATCATACTATTGGTGAAATTTAATGTATTTGATTGAATATTACAAAAAAATAGAGTTCTAATTTCATGTATTTAGTAACTATTCCCATTCCATACACATTACCACTTCGCTCCTATCGTCGCTTGGGTAAAAAGTATTCCATTAACATTATAGAGAAACATTTGAGAAGAAAAAAATAAGAAAAAGTAGTAATTCAAACTTCGCTTTTAACCAAAGCTCAAGTTACATAACGCGGTACATTATAGTACAAATACTATCATTTGATATTTATGAGAAAGGTCACTATTTTTACTATTTTTTCATTTGCTGAAACAATTCTTTAAACAAACCACGAGCAATTAATAATTTCATTATTTCATTGGTTCCAGCATAAATTCTGGCTACTCTATTATCCGCATACATGCGTGCAATTGGATAATCCCACATATAACCATAGCCTCCAAACAATTGTAGGCATTCATCGACTACTTTACTGTGCATTTCTGTTGCTGAATACTTTGCCATTGAAGCGTTTTCGGCTGTTAGCTGATGATTTGATAATAATAATGTACAGCGATCTAAAAAAGTTTGATGAATTTGTAATTGTGTAGCACATTCGGCTAGTTTAAATTGTGTGTTTTGGAATCCGGCAATTGGTTGATTAAAAGCAGTTCTTGTAGATGTATATTCGATTGTTTTTTCTATAGCTCCTTGAGCGCCACCTATAGCATTGATCGCTACTGATAAACGCTCTCTAGCCAATTCTGTCATCATAATTTTGAAACCTAATCCTTCTTCTCCTAATAAATTTTCTTTAGGAACTTTTACATTATCAAAAAATAATTCGCAGGTATCCTGAGCTTTCATGCCTATTTTCTTAAAAGGGATTCCTTTTTCAAAACCTTCAGACTTACTTTCCATAATTAACAAAGAGACCCCTTCTTTTTCTGTTCCAGAATTAGTTTTTACAGCGACTATAGACATATCACTCATATAACCATTTGTAATAAAGGTTTTTTGTCCAGTTACCAAATAATAATCTCCTTTATCTACGGCATTTGTTTTGATAGCTTTAAGATCACTACCACAGTTTGGCTCTGTCATACCAAGGGATGTAATCATTTTACCCATAGCCATTATTGGTAAATATTTTTGTTTTTGAGCTTCGGTTCCATACTTTAAGAGATATGGAGCAATAATATCTGAATGTAATGAAAAACCTAGTCCAGTAATTCCTTCTTTTGCCAATTCTTCAATAAATAAAGCGCTAAAACTGAAGTCTAAACCACTTCCACCATATTGTTCCGGCATATCCATACACAGCAAACCCAATTCTCCAGCACGTTCCCAGATTTCACGGCTAACCATACCATTTTTTTCCCATTCATCTATATGATCAATAACATCATTATTGATAAAATCTCGAATCATTTCTTGCATCATTTTATGTTCTTCTGATGCGTATATTTCGCGTTCTAATAAAACATTTTTTAACATATCACTTGATCTTTTGATTAATTTACTATTGAAAATAATAAAGGTAACTATATATACTTGAAGGTTTTTAGTTTTATTTAAATACGCAATACATGGGTCATTAAACATTCGTATTTTTGCCTCTCGTTTAATTTTTATATTCTATACTTATTTTTAACGAGTAATCTTTTATAATAAAGAACAAGAAACTAAAACATGATTATACCTAAATTACATTATATTTCTCAAGGAAACTCTCCAAAGGAGCATTTAGAAAACATCCAAAAAGCGTGTACCTCTGGTGCCGAATTAGTGCAATTACGTTTAAAAAATATTTCAGAAAAAAAACTTTTAAAGTTAGCCAAAGAAGCTAGAGAAATTACATCTCATTTTCAAACTAGATTAATTATTAACGATCATTATAAAATAGCAAAAGAGGTAAAGGCTGATGGTGTTCATTTAGGAAAAACTGATGCTAGCCCAACTATAGCAAGAAAGCATTTATCTACTTGGCAAATTATTGGTGGAACGGCAAATACACTGCAAGATTGCGAAACATTAATTGGAAAAGAAGTTGATTATATTAGTTTAAGCCCTTTTAGAGTTACAAAAAACAAAGACAATTTAAATTCGGCTTTAGGTTTAAGTGGTTATACTTCAATTATAGAAGCCTTAAAAACTGAAACACCCATTATTGGTTTTGGAGACATAACTATAGAAGATGTTAAAGATATATTAGAAACAGGTGTTTCCGGAATTGCTGTATCTGAAGAAATTACCAAAAATTTTAATTCGATAAGAACATTTAACCAATTACTAAACGCATCTTCAACAGAAGAACAACGACACACATTTGAATAAATAAAGGTGAAAGTGAAAGGATATCTAATAAAAAAATAAGCTTCCTGCATTTATTAACGTGTTTGAGAATAAGTGCAGAAAGCAATAGCTAGCTGAGAGCTTTTTGTATATTGATGTGGTATTGTATTCCTTTTTTAGCTTTATTCTATTGTTAAAGGAGAATGATGTTCATGAACCATTTTCCAACCATCATTTGTATTTACAAATAATAAAGTTATTTGATCATTAACTACAACGAGATCTTCCCCGAATTTTAATTGAAAATCTGAATGAAAAGTTAAATTAGCAACATCACCATAAACAGCAATTTTTAAATCTTCAGCATTGAAAGCGACTACTTCGGTTACAGCACCAAAAACACTACGTTCGTGAGCTTCGTTTGCTTCACCACCATTTCTAGGTTGTCCATTTTTAAATTCGGTAAACTTTGGACTATAAGCATGAAAGGAAATTAGTTTGTTTAAATCGCCATCTTTAATACTTTGTGCAATGGCAACAAAAGTTTCCAATACTTCTTGTTTAGCCTCTGGAAACTCTGGATTTATTAAATCAAGTTTAGTGTCTTTTTCTTCTAATTCATTTTCTCCGCAGCCTATGCTTATTATTCCTAAAAGCATAAGGCATACTAATGTCAATTTTGTTTTCATAATTTTATATTTTATTGGTTTTGAACAAAAGTAGAATGTAATAATTTCCTATAATTCTACGTTTAGACCAAATAAATATATTTTTAGACCAGAGTTAATTTTAATGTAAATAACTGAAAAAGAACTTATTATTTAGATTCTATAAAAAACTGAAGGTAAAATTCCATATTTGTTATGGAAACATTTTGAAAAGTAAGCAGGACTACTAAACCCTGTTTGATAAGCAATTTCTGAAACATTAGAATTTTGTTTTTCTAGTAATTCTAATGCTTTATTTAGACGATAATCTCTTAAAAATGTGTTTGGAGATTTCCCAACCAAATTCATCATTGTACGGTATAATTTAGATTTACTATATCCTAAATTCTCTTCAAAATCATTAACATTTGTTATTGTATGTGACCAAATATTTTCAGTATAATTCATTAATTTCATCAAAAAATCTTCTTCTTTATTATTTAAAACACGAATAGTTTTTTTAGATAATGGCTTGTTTTGGTTTTCACCTTCATAAAGATCTTTAACTTCTGTTGTTATTGAAAAATCGCCTTTAACTGCGTCGCTTAAATAATCTGAAGTTTTTATAGTGTCCTCAAAAATACTTTCTTTTTCAGTAACCGGAATACCGGCGCTTACCCCTATTTTAAACTCTAAACATGGAGTAATAACACTATTATAAGTATTTTTAATTTCCATTCCACAATGTATAGCATCAGTAACAGTATCAAAAGATATTAGGAAAGTATTTGCTTCTTGTTTTACTATACGTCCATTATATTGAGATGTTAAAGTTTTTATAGATGTTATGTAGCTTCTAATAGCTTCTTTTAAAGGACTTATATTGTTTTCTCTTAAAGTTTTATGCTTTATTTTAACCACCAGAATAGTTCTAAAAGCCGGATCGTTAATAATATTAAGACTTAATTTTTTAGCTTTTTCTGGGTCTTCAATACGTCCTAAAAAAGATTCGACTATGGTACCATTAACCTCAATAATTTGTGTTGGAACAGCACCGTGAGCGTTTTCGTGCAATTCTATAAGGGCTTCTTTACTTGGTGCATCTATTAAACAAAAAGCTGTTTTTCTTTTTTCATCACACCAATAGGTTAATCCTCGACAATTGTATTTATGTTCAATATCTAAATCGGCTTGATGCATTTCTGCAACATGCTGTGCAGTAATGCCGTCAGGAAGGTTGTGTAAATCTAAAAATAATGGCATAGTATTGATTTTGAATGTAATATACATTTTTTAGTATATTATAACAAAAACTAAAAAGCTGTTTTTATAAAAATATTTAGTTATTGCATTTATGGCTTTCTCATACATCTTCAATAAATTGTAATTATTATACCCTTATAAACAACATAAAATACTTTTATAAATCTTTGTTAAAAAAAAGAATGAACGTTCATTTTTATATACATTTGTATCTTAATAATAAAAGAAATGGCTAAACTTCAAAAAAGCATCGACAAACGTAACCAACTTATTAAGGCGACTATTGAGTTAGTAAACAACAATGGTTTTCATGCCACACCAATGAGTAAAATTGCTAAAATGGCAAATGTTTCTCCTGCTACTATTTATTTATATTTTGAAAATAAGCAGGATTTAGCTAACAAAACCTATATAGAAGTAAAAGCCGCATACACCAAATATGCATTTGCTACTTATAATGAAGAAATGCCTGTAGAAGAAGGCTTTGAGATTATATGGAAACGGATTGCTGATTTTAAATTAAAGGAATGCGAAAACGCAATGTTCTTAGCACAATGTGATAATACGCCAATGATTGATGAAGCTAGTAGACAAGAAGGTATTAAACATTTACAACCCCTACTCGACCTTTGGGAACGAGGTAAAAAAGAAGGCATTATCAAGCCATTATCCGATTACTTGTTGTATGCATACGCCATAAACCCATTGTCTTTTTTAATGATTATGCAAAAACGAGGTGCTTTTCAGTTAGATAAAACACATTTAGAAGAAGCATATCAATCGGCTTGGAGCAGTATAAAAGTTTGTAAATAGCATGAAAAAAACTGCCATAATATTAGGAGCTACTGGCTTAACTGGTAATATTTTGCTTCAAAAATTAATTGAAGATGATAGATATGATACTATAAAACTGTTTTCGCGTTCAAGAATTGAGGGGTTACCAAATAAAGTTGTTCAGTTTGTGGGTAATCTTTTAGAATTAGACAAGTTTAAAGCAGATTTTACAGCAAATGAAGTGTTTTGTTGCATCGGTACAACTGCTAAAAAAACACCAAATAAAACGCTTTATAAACAAATAGATTATGGAATTCCGGTGATGGCTGCAAAACTATCAAAAGAAAATAATATAGATACATTTTTAGTGATTTCTGCAATGGGAGCAAATAAAAATAGTAGTGTGTTTTACAACAAAACTAAAGGAGAAATGGAACACGATGTATTGCAACAAAACATAAAAAATACTTTCGTTTTAAGACCTTCTATAATTGGTGGTGAACGTAACGAAAGTAGAATATTAGAAAAAATAGGATTAATTGCTTTTAAAATATTACAACCATTATTTATTGGAAAATTACAGAGTTACAAAATAATTAATGCAGAAACAATTGCACAGGCCATGCTTAATCTGGCAAATAATAAAAGTAATGCCGAAGTTATAATAACTTCAAACGAGATAAAAAAACTAGTGGAAAATAGCTAAAATAGAATTGATTATATGGAATTATTAGACAAATTAAATTGGAGATATGCTACAAAAGCAATGAATGGTGAAAAAGTAGCTGAAGATAAAGTTAAAAGAATTTTAGAAGCAGCACGTTTAGCGCCAACATCAAGTGGATTACAACCTTTTGAGATTATTGTAGTGAAAAATCAAGACATAAAAGAAAAAATTAAACCAATTGCTTGGAACCAATCTGTAATTACAGACTGCTCTCACCTACTCGTTTTTGCGGCTTGGGACACTTATACGGCAGATAGAATTAATTACATGTTTGATTTAACAAATGATATTCGTGGTTTTGAAAACGAAGGCTTTGAAAATTACCGTCAAATGTTACTAAGTACTTATCCGCAAAAAGATGCTGAAGTAAACTTTAATCATGCAGCAAAACAAGCTTACATCGCTTTTTCCCAAGCTATAACTGCTGCTGCTTTTGAAAGTGTTGATGCCACACCAATTGAAGGTTTTGATCCTGCTGCTGTAGACCAAATTTTAGGATTACGCGAAAAAGGATTGCGTAGCGCTGTATTATTACCAATAGGTTATAGACAAGAAAATGAAGATTGGTTAGCTAATCTTGTAAAAGTGAGAAAACCATTGGAAGATTTAGTAACCGTAATTGAATAATTAAAGTGTTACAAAAAAATATTAAACAATTAAAAAGAAAAGAAAAATGAACAATTTTGAATTAAAAAACCCAACCAAAATTATTTTTGGAAAGGATACTATAGAAAAACTAGAAAATGAAATTCCTAAAGATGCTAAAGTACTACTACTTTATGGTGGAGGAAGTATCAAAAAAAATGGCATTTACGACCAAGTAAAAATAGCTTTAGCTAAAGTAGACGTTATTGAGTTTGGAGGTATTCCTGCAAATCCAGAATACGCGATATTAATGGAAGCTTTAAAAATTATTAAAGACGAAAACATTACTTATTTATTAGCTGTTGGTGGTGGGTCTGTAATAGATGGAACTAAGTTTTTATCTGCTGCTGCTTTATTTGAAGGCGATAACCCTTGGGACATTTTAACCCAAAATATTAGAAGTGAAAAAGGGATGCCTTTTGCTACTGTTTTAACCTTACCTGCCACAGGATCTGAAATGAATTCTGGAGCTGTAATTACAAGAGCAGAAACCAAAGAAAAACTGGCTATGGGCGGACCTGGTTTATTTCCTGTTTTCTCAATATTAGATCCGCAGGTAATTACTTCTATTCCAGAACGTCAATTAGCAAATGGCATAACAGATGCTTTTACGCATGTTTTAGAGCAATATATGACTTACCCAATAGGCGCTTTATTACAAGATCGTTTTGCAGAAAGCATTTTACAAACTTTAATAGAAGTTGCTCCTAAAGTATTAAAGGATCCATCAGATTATAAAGCGGCTTCAGACTTTATGTGGAGTTGTACTATGGCTTTAAATGGATTAATCCAAAAAGGTGTTCCTGGAGATTGGGCTGTTCATATGATGGGTCACGAGTTAACGGCTTTATTTGGTATTGATCACGCACGTACTTTAGCTGTAATTGCGCCAAGTCATTACAAATTTAATTTTGAAGCTAAAAAAGAAAAATTAGCTCAATATGGTGAACGTGTTTGGAATATAGCAGAAGGCAATACAGATGATAAAGCTTATGCTGCCATTAAAAAAACTGAAGCTTTTTTCCAAAAATTAGGAATTGATACCAAATTATCAGATTATACTAAAGATTACGAAGGTACTGCCGAAGAAATTGGAAAGCGTTTTACAGATCGTGGTTGGTTAGGACTAGGAGAGCATCAGTCATTATCACCAGATAAAGTTGAGAAAATTGTAAAAATGGCTTACTAAAAGCAACTATGAAATTATTTGAATTATTAGCACTTTTTTCAGAATCATTATAGGGTTTGGTTGCAAAGAAGCTGATAGAAAATACTTCTGAAATTCTGTTTAACAATAAGTTGTTAGTGAGTTTAAAATAATTAATAATCATTTAAATAAAAAGGCTGTCTTTACAGAGACAGCCTTTTTTATATTTTATAATGTTAAGCCAATTTAAATATTTTAAACTGTACGTTTAGACATTCTATAAGTATAATTAGGATATATAGTACGTTTAGCAAAACGATTAAGATTATGGCTGTTTACCATTTTAATATACACTTGTTTTGTAACGCCAAAGTATTCGTAAGTTGATCCGTCTACAAACGTAATTTCTAACAATAACCCTTTATGGTTAAAATCTGCAATACCAGAATTAGTTGTAGTTTCTGTATAAGCGCCTAAATTTGCTTCTTTAGTTTCTGGTGCCATACTTACAAGAAAGTGGTAACCGTCTATAATTTTTCGGCTAATTACCTCAGCTTCTTCCTGTAATGCATCTCCATTTTGAAATTTGTCTGGATGCCATTCTTTAACCAAATTGCGGTAACTCTTTTTTAAAGTCTTTAATTCAACTTCGTTTTCTACTCCAAAGAGTTTTTTATATTCATTTATGCGCTTCATAATCAAATTTTATTTGAAGGCGCAAAAGTACGTGTTAATATCTAATGAATTACGATAGTTTGTAACTAATATTTTTATATTATAAATAACTGATTACAATGTAGTTACACGTACTTTTTTCTTTTTTAATCGAGTGTTATTTAATTTTTTAACCAATTCATCCGCCATAGTTAGAGGAATAGCAACAAATGCACAGTCTGGTTTTAACTCAATTGTTCCTAATTGGTCTTTAGTAATACCACCTTGTTTTAAAAATAATCCTGCTATATCACCTTTAGAAATTTTGTCTTTTCTTCCACCAGAAATAAATAAAGTTTCCCAAAATTGAGGCTTATGTGGTGCTTTTTTAGAAATATTTATACCTTTTATATCCTTAATAAATTCGGGTAATAATTGGTTTTCCCATTTTAATATATAAGCTGTTCCAGATTCATTAACTCTAGCTGTTCTTCCATTTCTATGAATAAAATCTTCCTCATGTCGAGGTAATTCATAATGAATAATGTATTTCAATTCTGGAATATCAATACCCCGAGCTGCCAAATCTGTAGAAATTAATAGTTGGCTGGTTCCGTTTCTAAATTTAATTAAAGCCCGTTCTCTATCTTGTTGTTCCATACCACCCGAAAAGCAAGCATGACTAACTCTTTTTTTATCTAAAAAACGGCTTACTTCATCAATACTATCTCTTAAATTACAGAAAATAATCCCCTGTTCATTGCCAATATGTTGAACCAATTCAAACAACGTTTTTAATTTATTTTTGTCTGGAGAAACCACTGTTTTAATCGCTAATTTCGAGCCTTTCTTTTCCTTTAAGTAATTAATGATGGTTGGCTTGTCTAACCGCACAAAACCAGGTACTTTAACAGCTTGAGTTGCAGAAGTTAATATGCGCTTATTTATACTAGGCAATTCACCTATAATAGCTTTCATTTCTTCCTCAAAACCATCCTCTAAAGACTTATCAAACTCATCTAATATGAGCGTTTTAATACTTGCTTTAGAAAAGCGATCACTATTAAAATGATCCAATATTCTACCTGGCGTGCCTATTAAAATAGCAGGCGTATGTTTAATTTCAATTTTGTCTTTAGACATAGGTCTGCCTCCATAAACGGCATTGACTTTATAACCAGAACCCATAGAACGAATAACTTGCTCAATTTGAATGGCTAATTCTCGTGATGGCACCAATATTAAGGCTTGAACTTCATCAGATTCTGGATTTAATACCTTTAGTAATGGTAATGAAAAAGCCAATGTTTTTCCTGTTCCTGTTGGCGATAATATAATGGTATTTGTTGTTGTTTCAATTACAGAAACAGCTTCCTCTTGCATGGGATTCAAGGCTTGAATATTTAGTTTTTCTAAAATATCCTGCTGATTTTTAATGCTATTTGCCATAATGATTATTTCTTATTTCTTTTTAGTCTTTTTAGACGACTCAACTTTCAGGTTTTCTGTACCAGATTGGGCTAAGTAATTTGCTAATATTTTATCTACGAGTTCCTCTTTTGTTAAATGATGAAAAATCGTTTTCACCTTAGCTTTAAAATCTTCTGAAACATCACGATTAGGTTTGGTCTTAAATATTTTTTTAGCCCATAATAATCCATTATTTTCTTCAATGCTTTGTGCATCTGCTTTTTTAAATTCATTAAAAACAACACCTAATTCCTTTTCAAAATCGGCAATATCTTCAACTTCTTCTTTTTGCAAGATGGTTAACGAAAGCCCCTTTGCTCCTGCTCTTGCTGTACGTCCGCTTCTATGCACATAAGCATCATAAGTATCTGGCAGATGATAATTAACAACATAAGACACTTCTTTTACATCAATACCACGTGCTGCCAAATCTGTAGCAACTAAAATATCGATATAATCTTCTCTAAATTGTCCCATAATACGGTCACGAATACCTTGCGTTAAACTACCATGAATGGCTCCTGATGAGAATTTATTAATGGCTAAGTTTTTTGCCAATTTATTAACCGCCGCTTTGGTTTTACAAAAAATAATACCGCGCTCACCTTCTTTAGAATTTAAAAAATGAAGTAGTACTTCTAGTTTTTCAATAGGTTCTACAACTACATATTGATGGTCTATACCTTTGTGACCAATAGTTTCCATGTCTGCTTCAATTTGTATAACATGTTTAGACATGTAATTTTGAACCAATTGTTTTATAGCACCAGGCATAGTTGCCGTAAATAATAACGTTCTCCTAGATTTAGGAATGTCTTTAATAATACTATCTAAATCTTCTTTTAAAGCACTCACCATTTCATCGGCTTCATCCAACACTAAATACTTTAAGTTTTTAATGCTAATGGCTCCTCGTTTTATTAAATCTACCAAACGCCCTGGTGTTGCCACAACAATATGCGTTGTGCTTTCTAAACGTTCTATTTGAGGTTTTATGGGAATACCACCACATAAAGATGCGATGGATATGTTTGGACTGTTGGTCGCAAAGGCTACTAAATTATTATAAATCTGTTGTCCTAATTCTCTTGTTGGGGCTAATATTAAAGCCTGTACACTAGTGTCTTCAATGTTAATTAACTGCAATAAAGGCAAGCCAAAAGTTGCTGTTTTTCCAGTTCCCGTTTTTGCTAAAACAACCACATCTTCTTTTTGATTAAGAACAATAGGAATCGTCTTTACTTGAATATCTGTTGGAACAGAAATTTCTAAGCCAACTAAGCTCTTTTGTAATTGTTCATTAATTCCTAAATCTGAAAACTGTTTTAACATAAAATATTTTTGTGCAAAGATAACCACACTTTTACAGGGAATACAACCAATTTAGTTTGTTATTTTATTTATTAGCTTGATACCAAAAACACCTGCTGAATTAGTAGGAGTTTTTATTTTGCAAATTGTCTTCGTTTTACACGCAATAAAAACACATATTAATTCAATTCCTTCATAATTTCTGCAAACAATTCATAAGATCGTATTCTATCTTTCACATCATAAATATTAGTAACAGCAATAAGTTCGTCTGCTTTAGTTTGCTCCATAAATTCTTTTACTTGAGCTTTAACTTTGGCTTTACTACCAATAAAAGAATACTTTAACATTTGGTATATTTGTGGATGTTGCAGCATCTCCCTAAACTCATCAGTCATAGCTGTTGGCGGTTGCACATAATCTCGTTTACCTGTAAATATGCCAACAATCATGCGGATTAAAGATGTTGATAAACGTTCGGCTTCCTCATCCGTTTCTGCAATAATAATATTTATTCCAGCCATGACATACGGTTTTTCTAAGTCCTTTGATGGCTTAAACTCATCACGGTAAATATCTATCGCTTCCCATAAATGAGTTGTCGCAAAGTGGCTAGCAAATGCATAAGGCAAACCTTTTTTTGCCGCCAAATGGGCACTGTCTGTACTAGAACCCAAAATGTAGATGGGTACTTCAACACCTTCTGCCACAGTAGCGCGCACTTTAGAACTTGCATTGTTTGTAGAAAAGTATGTTTCTATTTTTTCCAATTCATTAGGAAATGAATGTGCAGCTTGCATAAAATCTGAGCGTATGGCTTGTGCGGTTTCTCTGTCTGTTCCAGGAGCTCTTCCTAAACCTAAATCAATTCGGTTTGGATATAAGGATGCTAATGTTCCAAATTGTTCGGCAATAATTAATGGCGAGTGGTTTGGTAACATAATACCTCCAGAACCAATATGAAGCGTGTTTGTACCTTCGGCAACATAGCCAATTAATACAGAGGTAGCACTACTTCCTATATTAGGCGCATTATGGTGTTCTGCCAACCAATAGCGTGTGTAACCAAAAGCTTCTGCATTTTGCGCCAATTCAAGAGCATTATTAAAAGTTTGTTTAAGTGTATGACCTTCTGAAACTAATGCAAGGTCTAATATGGAATAAGCTGTATATTGAGTTTTCATAAATATGTAAAATAAGTTGTAAACCTTGTGTTTAAAAATGAACCTAAACACAAGATTAATGGGTAATATTAATTAGTTTTTTGATTGCAAATTAAGAATGTACTTTGTCGGTATCTTCAATCTTTCCTAACTCAAAATATTAATTAACGAACCATTATTATAAATTAATAAATTAGAAAAGGGTTTTGAAATGAATATTTTTTATGCAAAGATAAACACACTTTTATAAGATGTTGTTTCAATTGAATTTATTAACAAAACATTACCCTTTGTCAGCTTTTTTCTTGAAGTTGTTTTAAAATAGTGTTGTTTACACTTTGTTTTTAAAAAATAAAATAAAATATACTTTGTTTAAATATTTAAGCTAATTCGAAATGAACAAATTAAAATTTTATTCGAAAACACAATTATTCTATTAGTAAATGGCGAATTCTGCGAATGGGTAATGATTTAATCTTTAGTATATTTATGCATGATTTAAAGATGTTTTTAAATATTTATGAATAGTAAATTTATAACCTCACGCTTTTTTTTGATCACATTTCTAATGGTTTGCAATGTGTTTATTGTGAAAGCTAAAAATAATGGTAATCCAGAAATTCACACATGGGAAATGCAAGAAATTGTACTTGAAGCTAAAAATGAATATGAAAATTTTTATACAGATGTTACGTGCTGGGTAGATTTAGAAGGTCCAGATTTTTCAAAACGAATTTATGGTTTCTGGAATGGTGATAATGTTTATATAGTTCGTATTGTCGCTACAAAAGCAGGATTATGGACATGGAAAAGTGGCTCAAACCAACCTACTGACAATGGATTAAACAACAATACAGGAGCGTTTAATGCCATTGATTGGACTGAAAACGAAAAAGAGCAAAATCCAAATCGACGTGGTTTTGTTAAACAAACTGAAAATGGACATGCATTAGAATATACAGATGGTACTCCTTTTTTTATGATTGGTGATACGTGGCTTGCTGGTTCTACCTGGCGATTACCATTTAGAAATGCCACTACTCAAAAAGATTATGTGCCAGGACCAGGAATTGGGTTTGAAGATGCCATTAATTATAGAGATAATCAGGGATATAATTCTGTAAGTATGATTGCAACTTTTCCTAATTGGGAAGCAGATAATTACCCAAGTACCTATGCAGATTCCAGTGGTATATTTTTAAGAAATGCTTGGGAAAAATTTGGGTATGATGTTTCTAATATGAAGGGCACCGATGCTTCTGGCGGATTGAGTTATTGGGGCACTTTTACTTCAAAAAATATGAGAGATGAATATGGAAACCTACCTTTTAATATGTCTGATAAACATAAAGGCGTTTCCAATTTTGATTACATTAATCCAGAATATTTTAAAAGTCTAGATAAAAAAATGGCTTTTCTGTCTGAACAAGGATTTGTAACTTTACTTGAAACTGTAAGAAGAGATGCAGGACCTTCTTGGAATGCCTATTTTGATTTTAATGAAAGTTTTGCACGTTACGTTCAATATCTTATTTCACGATATGGCGCTTACAATTTTATATTTAGTGGGATTCATTTGGATTGGATACCTAAAGAATTTAGTCTTACAGCCAATCAATTTAACGAAGCATTGACCTACCATTTAGAAAAATATGGTCCAATGCCATTTGGACAAATTCACACAACTTTAATAGATCGTTCTACATACAAAGCATTCGGACATGATAAAGATTGTCCTTGGTTAACAATGCATAGTGTTGGTAATAAGCCTCGAGACCATCGAGTTTCTTCAGCTATAGATACCCTTTTTAATCTCAACCCACCTTACCCAGCAATTAATTTTGAGCCTTATTATACAGGATGGAACCATTCTATTAATAAACCAAATGGAGAACGTCCTCCGGCTAACTCAGCTCGAGACAACTATTTTGCACGTGCACAAATGTATGGTTCGGTACTTTCTGGTGCGCTCTCAGGTCATGTACATGGTACAGCAGCATACGATATAACAACTATTGGAGAACCTGAAGGTGTGCGTCCTCATTTTTGGGAAGCATTAAAATATGATTCTGGAAGTGTTATGCAGCATCTAAATACGTTTATGCTTTCCGAAGGGAAAAAATACCAGAATTTGGAACCTGCGAGAAAATATGTTAATCCTAATAAATCCTCTGGTAGTCCTGAAATGGGATTAGATGGTTGGTCTTATATGATGCGAACTCCTAAAAAAGATTTTGCTTTATTGTATTTTGAAAACCAATCGGTTTTACCAGAATTGATTGATTTCACACCTAATGTATTTTATTCTTTAACTTGGTTCAATCCTCTTAGTGGAATATGGGGAAATTCAATAAGCATTAAAACTAATAAAAAAGGAGTGCTAAAGCTTCTTGAATTTCCCGATAAACAAAATCCATCTATTACAGATTGGGCACTCAAAATAATGCAAACAACTAAATAAAATCATATCTAATGAAAAAAATAATTTTAGTATTAATTATAATGAATTCTGGTATTTGCCAGTCTCAATTTTATGATTCTTTTGATAACAAACCCATCGATGGATGGTTCACATTAACAGGCGATGGCGATGCTACCATGGATTTTATTCAAAAAGATGGATATGCACGTATTTTGGTGGATGCCACAAAAGATAAGCATAATGTATGGTGGGCATTAATAAAACGAGATATTACCTCTTCGCTTGACTTAAGTAAATTAAGTGATCCTGATTTTGAATTAAGAGTTGAAGCCAAAATACGTGTTAGTCATGCGCCTAAACGCGTTAATTTTATGATAAACACACAAAGAACTACAAATTATCACAAACAATTAAGGGAGTTTGATATACCTGATACACAGGGTTGGCATACCATAAGCATGACAACAAAAGATTTGGATGCTGTTCCAGGAGACACACTTTATGTTCAGTTAGCAGCGACAGATTGGGGATTAGACACATTTTATGTTGATGTAGATTATTATCGTGCAGATATCATAAATATTAATGAAGCAGAATCAGACAAAGGAGAACCATTAATCTATCATCCAGAGGTTGCCGATTTGAAAACATTTTCTAATCATCTTGAAGTTACTCATGATGGTTTAATAAATTCAGATTTTCCTAATATAAATTTCAACGATTGGCATGTTAAAGAATCTACAGGAGATGCTAGAACATTAGCGGTAAATGCTAATCAATGGGCTATTCTTCGTTGGGATTTTGAAAATTTCAAAGATTTAAAGGCTAATGGTGCTGGTGTATTAGAATTTACAACACAGTCTGTTTCCAAAGGTGGAGATTATATTGAAAAATATGGTGAAGATCTTGGGGTTGAATTTGGTAAAGTTAGAGTCATAGAAATTTTTGGAGGCGATCCTTTTTGGGATCAAAAAACAGTAACTTATAATAATTTTATTGAGAAAAAAGTGTATTCTGATGTTTTTAATACACAAATGATTTTCGATATTGAACTTTCAGATGCACCAGGTAGTAAAAATTTTATTACGATTTCAAGACCCGTTTTACAACGATTGTTAGATGGAACTACTAAAGGATTACTTATTCGTCCGTTAGGTGCTGTTGATGCTTCTTTTTATGCCTCTGAAAACCAAATAGAAAATAATACACCAAAGCTACATTTTAATATTAAAAAATAAATCCAAATATTCATTTCTCATGAATTTAGATATCATGAAAAAATAATAGACATAAAAAAAGCCCATCAATATTGATGGGCTTTTTTACTAAACTTGAAAGTATATGTATTAGATAACTTTTACGTTCACTGCGTTTAATCCTTTGTTACCTTCTTGTAGATCAAATTCAACTTCGTCGCCTTCGCGAACTTCGTCAACTAATCCAGAAATGTGTACAAAGTGATCTCTTTCAACTCCTTCTTCTGTTATGAATCCAAATCCTTTTGCATCGTTGAAAAATTTTACTGTTCCTTTACTCATTGTAATATAATTTATTTTATTAATACTTTTTATAATGCAAAGATGGTGCCATTAAATAAGATAATAGCACTTTTATTATTTATTTTTCTTTTCCTCGCTCCTATTCTTCAAATAAAATGTATGGTTTTAATATAAAAAATCAAAACAAAGACTACGTAATAATAGCGTATTTGAATCCGTATCTTTGTACTTTCAATAATATTATAACTAAACATTTGCAACAGATAAAAGCGTACTTAGATCAAATAGCTATCATATCTAACTCAGATTGGGAATTTTTCACTTCAAAATTACAGCCTCGTGTAATTCCGAAGAAATCTGTTTTTTTAAAACTGAACGATATAGAAAATCATATTTCTTTTATTGAATCTGGTGTTGTACGCTTATATATTCCTAAGGACAATCCAGATAAAGAAATCACCTTTGGTTTTAGTTTTAAAGACCAGTTTATTAGTGCTTATGATTCCTTTTTAACACAAACACCTTCCGCTTACGAGTTACAAGCACTTACAGAAACAACGCTTTTAAGTATTACTTATGATGATTTACAAGCCGTTTATAAAAATACCCAAATAGGAAATCTTATAGGTAGATTAACAGCAGAGCGTCTCTTTTTATTAAAATCTAAGCGTGAACAAAACTTATTAAATCTTACAGCAGAAGAACGCTATATGAAGCTATTTAAAGAACGCCCAGAACTTTTAAAAGTTATTCCATTAAAATACATTAGTTCTTATATCGGAATTACTGCACAAGCTTTAAGCAGAATTAGAAAACGATTATAATAAACGTTTAATTGATTTAGGTTCATTGTTTGGCACGAATTCTGCAATTATCTTTGCAAAAAAAAGTTATGATTATAGTTATTTTCGTTTTAGTACTTTGGTATGGAGGCTTGTTTTTTCAGTCCTTCTTTTTGCACCGTTATGCCGCACATCAAGTATTTACCATGTCTAAAATTATGGAGCGTATTACCTTTATTTTAACTTGGATTTTTCAAGGCTCAAGTTATTTAAGTGCTTATGGTTACGGGATTATGCACCGTATGCACCATGCTTATACAGATACCGAAAACGATCCTCATTCGCCATCTCATGATGCTAATTTATTTGCGATGATGTGGAAAACAAAAACAATTTATCAAGATATTAATATGCAACGCATTGCAATAGATAAGCGTTTTACTAAAAATGTACCGCAATGGAAAGGATTCGACACATTTGCAAGTTCTCGCTTTTCTAGAATACTTTGGATTAGCGGTTATATTCTATTCTTTGCGTTTTTTGCAACTGCTTGGTGGCAATGGCTATTATTACCTATAACCTTTTTAATGGCACCTATACATGGTGTGATTATTAACTGGTTTGGTCATATTTATGGCTATGTTAATTATAAAATGAAAAACACGAGTAAAAATCTTTTCCGTTTTGATTTTTTAATGATGGGTGAAGGCTATCATAATAATCATCACAGACATGCAAGTCGTGCTAATTTTGGTGTAAAATGGTACGAGATTGATGTTACTTATTTAATTATAAAACTATTGGATGCCTTTGGTTTTATTAAGTTGAAACCTATTAGAGTTAAGAGTTAATAGGTTTACCCTCTTCTTCTAAAAGGTGTTTTTAAAGATAGACCTGTATCGCCTCCAGAAGTGAATATGCATTTGTTTTTTATTTGTAGCGTGTGGAGAACTCAAGAGATATTAAAGCCTTCGTCATCAGCCTTATATTATACAGCATGACATTTAAGCTTTTACTCTGGCACTAAAATGATTATTTATGTGTTTAATGGTCTTCTTTAACATGTAAAACATGTAATAAACGATGTGCAATTGGGGCAAAAATTACGGCTACGGTACTTAAAAAAGCAATGCCGCTAAAAAGCGCATAAAATGAAGCAAAAAGTTTGGCACCATCAGTTGGCATTTGATCCACCGGTCCCATTCCTGTTAAAATTAAGGACGCGTTATAAAAGGCATCTACCCAAGATATATTAGCATAATGATAATACCCAATGGTGCCAATACCTAATGAAAATACTATTAAAACAACTGAAAATAAAAAATACTTAATCACCCTTAAAATGAACTTTTTAAAAGGTAGAATTTGATGATTTTTATGTTCAAAGAAATGAGTTACTATTTTCTGTTTTTCAACCATTTATACATAGTTTTTAAAAATTAAACAACAGATAAGGAGTTTTATAAAATCTGTAATTATTAAGTTATAGTATTAATCTAATAAAGATAAATTATTAATTCCATTCTACATACTTTATGCTTGACTCCTAAGCTATCAGCCTAAAAATTTATTTCATTATAATATATAAGAGCTATTAAAGCCAAATAAAGTTCCATTTCTATAAGCAATTGGAACTCGTTTGAGTACTAATTTTTCAATGTTTAAAATCGCTCTTTTTTATTACCTTAGTTTTATGAATAAACAGCTTTCGACTAAAAAAATATATAACTACCTCAATAATGAAGAGGACGAACGGTCATCCAAGGGCATTAATGATGATGCTAGCGAGTACACACCAAAAAATTACTTTTTAATAATGCTTAGTAGTACCTTAACTAAACTTGGTGATACTTTAAGTAATCCTAAAACGGTATTAACTTGGGTTATGAGCTATGTAAATGCGCCTGTATACTTAATTAGTTTTATTGTTCCTATTCGCGAGTCTGGTTCCATGTTGCCTCAAATAGTGATTGCAGGATATATTAAAACGAAAAAAAAGCGCAAATGGATTTATGTTATTGGAAGCGTATTGCAATGTTTTAGTGTTATGGCTATTGGTTTTACAACGCTTTATACCACTGGTAGTAAAGCAGGTTGGTTCATTATGCTGTTTCTTGTTCTTTTTAGCTTATCACGAGGCTTATGTTCTGTTGCTTCTAAAGATGTTTTAGGAAAAACAATTCCTAAACAGAAAAGAGGCAAATTAAAAGGTTACACAGATTCTGTTGCTGGCGTATTGGTTTTACTAGCTGGACTTTATTTAATGTATCAATCTAAAAATGGAGCTGATGTTACTTTTTATAGTTACACCATATTTTTTGCAGGTAGCATGTGGTTGCTTTCAGCTTTAGTTTATGCTATGATAAGGGAATTTCCGGGTGAAACTTCTAATGAAAAAAATGGATGGAAAGAAGCTTTAGAAAGCATAAAAATAGTAAAGTCAGACACTCATTTTAGAAACTTTATTATAGCTAGATCGCTTTTGTTATGTTCTGCACTTACAGCTCCGTTTTATGTTTTATTAGCACAGAACTATTTAGGTAAAGAAGGATTTTTATTAGGATTGTTTATTCTCGTAAACGGACTAGCATCTATATTAAGTGCACCTGTTTGGGGAAGAATGGCCGATGTAAATAGTAAAAATGTAATGGTTATAGCGGCTATTATTGCATCTCTTTTAGGAATAATCATGTTTGTGCTTATTTCTTATGTTCCCAATTTAAAAAATGCATATTGGTTGTATCCTTTGGCTTTCTTTTTACTAGGTATTGCGCATAGCGGTGTGCGTTTGGGAAGAAAAACATATATAGTTGATATGGCTGAAGGAAATAAACGCACCGATTATGTCTCTATTAGTAATACCATTATTGGGTTAATTCTTTTAATCACTGGTGGTATTAGTGCTTTAGCATCTATGATTTCTACCGAAGGTATTATTTTGGTTCTTTCACTATTAGGTGTGTTAGGCGCTTACAAAAGCTATAAACTCCCAAATGTAGAATAGATTAAAAAGGAATTTGAAGGTTTAAATAATGTAAAGGGCAAATCCTCAAATAAGATGTGTTTTAAGACAATGTTTCTTTTCTATTAAACTTGTTTAGTGTTTCTAAGCCCTTTAAGGAAACTAAGTATTAGTTCATCTTTTTGTATATAGAAAATCTATTTTATGTGTGTCTAATAAAATGTTTTAGCACTAAAAATGGTTATTAATTTGAGAAATGAAATAAATTGAATTAATTTTCAAGAATGAAAAATTTTATATTTCTGCTCCTTTTTTTTAGCTTATTTTCTCAATTTATAGATGGTCAAAATGAAACAAAAACACTTAAACCTAAAGTAGCATTGGTTTTAAGTGGCGGTGGTGCAAAAGGCTTAGCTCACATCCCTACGCTACAACTTCTTGACTCATTAGGTATTGTGCCAGATCTTTTAGTAGGAAACAGTATGGGAAGTATTGTTGGCGGATTGTATGCTATGGGATATTCTGGAGATAGTATCGCAAATATTGCCAAAAATGCAAATTGGGATAAACTTATTGGTGGTGGCGTTTCTTTAAGGAATGTAAGTGTAGAAGAAAAAAGTGAATTTAATAGATACTTAATAGGAATGGATGTTGTTGAAGGAAAAATTAAATCGACATCCTTTATTTTAAATGATCAAAACTTAAGAGCTTTCATCTCTAACTTAACATATCCTGCTTATAACATTACAGATTTTGATAAACTATCTATTCCTTTTCGCGCCATAGCAACAGATATTGTAAATGGAAAAGAAGTTATTCTAGATCATGGAAGTTTGGCTTTTGCCATGAGAGCTAGTATGTCAATACCTGGTGCTTTTTCCCCCGTTCAATACGATAATACGCTTTTAATTGATGGTGGTGTACTCAATAATTTTCCTGTTGATGTTGCCAAAAATATGGGTGCAGATATTATTATTGGAAGTGATGTTGGTGGTGGTATGGAACCTAAAGAAAAACTAAACAATATTGCTACTTTACTTTTCCAAACAGGAATGCTTCACAGTAACCTTAAAAACCCTGAAAATAAAGCTTTATGTGATATATTGATTGAGCATACGCCTCATATTACATATACTACCGGCGATTTTGATAATAGTGTTGCTATATATGAAGAAGGGAAAATTGCTCTAGCTGAAAATAAAGATGCTTTAGTGAATTTATCTATAAAATTGAAAAAATTCAAACAACTATCTCACACTTTACCTTATGTAAAAGATGAAATTATTTTAGATACTATTGTTTATAATAACATAAGCAAATCCAACCTTGCTTTAGTAAAAGCTCGAACAAATATTAAACTTCATAAAAAATACACAAAACAAGAAATACTAGAGGGTATTAATCGTGCCATGGGAACCACAATTTTTAGCCATATCACTTTTAATCCTCCTGTGAAAGAAAATGAAAAAGGATTAGAATTAAATGGCTTTGAAAGATCTAAAGATGTATTAAAAGGCGCATTACATTTTGATAGTTACTATGGAGTTGGAGTTATTGTGAACTTTACTAGAAGAAATTTTATAGGTAGAGCTTCTAGATCGCTAGTTACTTTAGATATTGCAGAGAAACCTAGACTAAGAATTCAACACCAGAAAAATTTTGGTTCAGACAGAAATTGGTGGTGGCGATCCGAATTATATGGTCAGCAATTAGAACAAGATATTTTTATTAGTGGTGAGAATGTAGATAATTTAAGGTTTAGGTACTTTGATTTTGATAATCAAATTAATAGAAATATTAACTCCTTAAAAAGCTATGTAGGAATAGGGTTAAAATATCAAAACAACCACTTAAAACCTAAAATTGATCCTGAATTTAATAATAATGTTTATGACTTAATTAAGTACAATTACAATACTATTGAGTTGAATGCTCACTATAATCATAATAGTTTTGACAAAGTTTTTTATGCAACTGAAGGCACGTCTTTAAAAGCCTATTTAGGCAGATCAATACACAATAAACTTGATGTAGATTTTTATAATTCAACTTTTTCTAATATTAAAGGTTCTACAAATAACTACAGCAAATTAAGTCTGGATTTTGAAAAAAGATTTCAAGTATACAATAAAGCTACGGCAATTATTGGTGCTACAAGCGGTTTTATATTTCAGGATAATTTAAAAAATGATGACATTTCCTTTACGGAATACGGTATGGGATCTAAATATTACTTAGGTGGTGTTTTACTAGAGCCAAGACATGATAACTACATGTTACCAGGATTAAATGAAGGAGAAGTGCTAGCAAATCAATTTATAAAACTGAATCTTGGAATGCAATTCAATACCGCTAATAAAGTTTATATAACACCACATTTTAATATCGCCTCAATTGGTTTTGATGATTTTAGTGATTATATAGACAATGCCTTTTCTGCCAAAGGCAATTGGGAAGATGCTATTAAGCCTAGCATCCTAATTTCATCTGGTGCAATGCTATCTTATTCTTCATTATTAGGTCCTATTAATTTTGACGTATCGTGGGTTAATAGCACTAATAAAGTTCGGTTTTTTATTGGTATAGGTTTTAACCTTAGCAAATCTTAATAAACACCGATAATAAAATAAGTAAACAATAAACTTTTAAATTATACTGGAATTTGCTGGCTTAAACAATGCAAAGTACCAAAGCCCCAAATAAGATCGATAGCACTAATACCTATAATTTCTCTATCTGGAAAACATCCTGATAATATATTTAAGGCAATATGATCGTTGGCATCATTAAAAGTTGGTACTAAAACACAATTGTTTAAAATTAGAAAATTAGCATAACTTGCAGGTAAACTTAAACCATCAAATTTAATTTCACTTGGCATTGGCAAGGTTACAATCGTTGGTTTTTCACCATTTTCTAAAGAAGCTTGTTGTAATATTTTTAAATTATCTTGAAGTGGTTTGTAATTTGGGATTTTAGTATCAAATTCAACAACTGTAACAATAGTGTTTTCATTTACAAATCGGCATAAATCATCAATATGACCATGAGTGTCATCACCCAGAATACCATCACCTACCCAAATAACATTAGTGATGCCTAAATATTCTTTAAAAACAGCTTCGTAATCTGCTTTTGTAAAGCCTTCATTTCTTACTTGAATGCTTGAATGCAATAAACATTCTTCTGATGTTATTAAGGTTCCTTGGCCGTTAACTTCCAAAGCACCGCCTTCTAAAACTACAGGTTTTCCTTTGTAGGTCGCCTGTGTTAAAGGTATTTTTAAAAACTCTGATATTTTTTGAGGAACGTGCTTATCTAATTGATAATTAGAATATTTTGCCCAACCATTAAAATTGAAATTCAAGGCTTCTCTTTTTGTTCCATTCTTTACAATAATTGGTCCGGAATCGCGCATCCAACTTCTGTTGGTTTTATGAATAATAAAGGAAACCTTCTCAAGATTTACATGAGCGGTAGTTAACAATTCTTCTACTTTGACTTTTAAGTCTTTATTAGCAACAACTAAAAAAACAGACTCATATGTTGTTACTTTTTTAATAAATTCAACAAAAGCCCATTGAATCGCTTGATATTTCCCCGGCCAATCGTTTCCGTTATGAGGAAAACATAATAAAATGCCTTGTTGTTTCTCCCATTCTGCTGGAAACCTTCTCATTAATCTATAGCTCTTTTAGTAATGTCGCCAAAGGCATCTATACGTCTATCTCTAAAGAAAGGCCAATTTTGACGTACGTTTTCTTGTAAATCTAAATCTACTTTAGCCATTATAATTTCTTCTTGATCGTGGGATGCTTGTGCTAATATTTCTCCTTGTGGTCCTGCAATAAATGAAGCGCCCCAAAACTGTATACCTGCTGTTCCAGGAATGTATTGCTCCAACCCTATTCTATTGGCTGCTGCTACATAAACACCGTTTGCTACAGCATGACCTTTCATCACATTCATCCATGCGCCATATTGGTTTTCACCGTATTGCTCTTTTTCTTGTGGATGCCATCCAATTGCTGTTGGGTAGAATAAAACTTCTGATCCCTTTAACGCTGTTAATCGAGCCGCTTCTGGATACCATTGGTCCCAACAAATTAAAGTTCCAATATTCCCTTTTTTGGTCTTGTTGTTTTTAAACCCTAAATCACCTGGTGTGAAGTAAAATTTTTCATAAAAATGAGGATCGTCTGGAATATGCATTTTACGATATAAACCAGCTTCTGTTCCATCAGTATCAATAATATAGGCACTGTTATGGTAAATGCCAGCCATACGTTTCTCAAAAAATGGTACAACAATTACAACGCCTAATTCTTTTGCTAATTTGCTAAATGCAATAAAAGAGGTGCTGTATAAAGGTTCTGCTAATGCAAAATTATCTGTGTCCTCACTCTGGCAAAAATAGTGGCTGCTATAAAGTTCTGGTAAACAAATAACTTCTGCGCCTTGATTTGCAGCTTTTCTAACCCAATTAAGGCACTTTTTTAAATTATTTTCAGCGATATCATTGAGATTCAGCTGTATTACGGCTATAGTATAATTTTTCATCTGTGAATAAAAAAATGAGGTATAAAAGTACTTATTTTTTATAAAAACAAATGGTTATTTTTTTGAATTAGTATTTTAATTCTATTTACACTATTGTTTAGAGTTTATAACAAAAAAAGATAGTGTCATTTTATAATTACGACACTATCTTATACAAATACTAAAAATTTAAAAGGGATAAACTATTTTATAATTTTTAAGGTTTTGGTTTTGCTTCCATTTTTAAGTTTTACTTTATAAAAGATGTTGGTGTTTTCTCCTAGTTCGTAAGCGATAGTACAAGATACATTTTTAATAGACCAACCTGGATGTTCTAAAGCCACTTTTGAGCTCAACCTATAAGGTAATCTTATATTAGAAAAAGCTTGATTACTGCTTAAAATCTCTCCGTCTTTATTGTATATATTTTCAATTTCGTTAGTAGCTTCTTTAAAAGTTACGGTGTAAGTTGTTTTATTGTTTTTAATATAAACAGGATCTGCTTTAATATTATAATCTGCAACCACTTTTTGAAATGATATTATACGCTTAGAAATATCTGATGAAGTTAAACTCTTTATAAAATCTAAGTTACTAGAACTCTTTTTTGAAACATCAAATTTAATTGCCGGATTTACATTGACATAAGCCATGTCGTTTTGAGAGAAAGTAAGGTTGGTAAATCCTAAAAATAATAGACCAATCACTAAATTTTTCATGTGTTTTTAAATTTAAAAAATTATACATTTAGTTTTTGCTATTATTTCTATAGGAAACAAAAAAATAAAGTCTTAATTAAATAAAGTCTTAATTAGTAGAGTTATATTTTTGCTGTAATAAAAGTATTGTAAAACTTAATAGCTAGCTAATATTTTAAATAGACAAACAATAGACTGTTTTAAGATATTCAATAGACTACCTAAATAAAATATTTTTTAAATAACTGATTATCAATATTTTAATTTATTTTTATAAAAATTGAATAAATTCGTCTAAATTATCATCTTCAGAAAGATTTAGTTTTTTTCTAAGACGATAACGACTTGTATTTAACGATGATAATGTTATATTTTGAAGATTTGCAATAGCATGACTATCAATTTTTAAGCGAATTAAAGAACACAAACGAATTTCGGTTTTAGTGAGATTTGGATATTTGTTATGTAACACACTATAAAAGGAATCGCTTAATTTATCAAGACGCTCGTAAAAATCTTTAGTATCATGGTCAAACTTAATTTTGTTAAGTACATCTTGTTCAAAATCATCCAATAGCATTTTGCGTTCTCTACCATTAGTGGTTTTTAAATAATCTAATTTATTAGCCAGCGCTTTAGCCCATTCTTGATTTTGAGATAGATTTATAGCAAAGTCTGATAAATCTCTTTTTTTAGATTTTATTTCGGCTTGCAACTGTTGATTGTTTATAGATATTAATGCTTTAGATTGTTCTGCTAATTGTTGTTTGTTTTTAGCAATTATAAGGTTTTGATACCTGCGTACAAATAGTGATAACAATACTAATAGAACCAATATAGCAGAAAGCGTTATAATCCATAATTTTAAGCGTTGGCTTTTTATTTTACTTTCTTTCTGGACACGATCCATCGTAAAATTAAGTTTCACTTGGTCTAGTACAATACTATTTACAACCGATAGCCATTTTTGGTCTGTAGCTGCGCTTAGCTCATTTAAGCTATCTGCAAGATTTTTAACTTCTTTAGAAATTTTGTAGGTCTCTTCTAATTTATTCTGTTTAAAATATAAGAGTTCTTTCACTTTTAAAACCTCTAACCTAGAGGTAGATTGCACTTCTGAACTATAGTTTGGATGGTTAAGAATGTATTCTAACTCATTAAACGACTTATTAGCTTCATCAATATTATTTAAAGTAAGTGATGTAGAAACATATTGAGAACCAGCACTTATTAAGCGCGTTATATCTAGAGATTTAAAATCATCGATTATGGTATACTTATAAAACTCAAAATTATCATAATATAACTTATTAGCTTCTTTTATTTTGTTTTGCTCAACATAGATGTCGGCTATATTATCTCTAATACTTCCTAAAAGATAATGTTTGGGGAATTTACGTTGCGTGATTTCATAGGCTTTCTTAAATTGAATCAAAGCAGTTTCCAAATCATTCTTTGTTAAATAAAAAAAGAGTCCGTAATTATTTATTGAAGAAGGATAAGAAATTTTATCAAACTGTTTTGCGAATTTAATATTAAATTTATGTTGAATGGCCGCACTATCTGTATAAGAAACTTTAGCATAGTTATCGGCTAGCATATCATAACCAAAGGTTCTCATTTTTAAATACTCAATTTTTTCAGCTTCAGTTAAATTTTGTTCATTATCTCCATAATAATTAAAGAATGCTTTATATGAATTAATAGATTCTTTTGGCAAGCCAATAAGTCTAAACCAATTAGCTGAATGGAGATAAGCATTCAATTTTAAGGTATCATGTCCTTTTATATATGGAATGAGATCCAATTGCTGAAAATGTTGAGATAGATAAGTTTTAAGTTGTTCTTCGGAAAATGATTCTCTTCTAAAGGTTCTTATTTCACTTTGAGGAAATGAAGCTTCAATAGCTATATGCAATTCATTAAACTTCTTAAGCGCGGCTTCACTTGAGATTTGTGTTTGAGCATAATTGAAATTTGACGAAATTAGAACAATTACAAAAAGTAAACTTCGTAATAATTTTAAAAATCTCATTAATGTCTTGGTTAATGGTAATGAACAAATATACAACAAATCAACTGGTTTTGAGTGTGTTAGATTTTTTCTTTTTTTTGGTAATTCATATTTCGAATAAAACTTTCACTTCATTTTGAATAATTTTTATATCATCTTGTTATAAACTAAACACTTAACTATTCTTTTTTTTATATACTGCTTATAAATGTTTTCAAGACCTTTTAATTGATTAAATTTGGCGCATATTATCGAGTATAAAATTCACAACAAAATTATAATAAAGTGAAAAAAAAACTTAACGAATTAGCTGCAACAGCTATTTGCGGAAATGATATAAGTTCTTCTTGTTTATATGTATCAGCTCTAGCCATTGTTTACGCAGGTCAATACGCCTGGATATCTTTACTTATAGTATCTGTCATTCTTTTTTTATTTAGGAAAATTTACGGAGAAGTTGTAGGTGCTTTGCCTTTAAATGGTGGTGCTTATAATGCTTTATTAAATACAACTAAAAAATCTACAGCATCATTTGCAGCAACACTAACAGTATTATCTTATATGGCAACTGCTGTAATATCTGCAAGCGAAGCCATTAAATATGCACATAGTTTATGGAATGGAATCCCTATTGTTTCTGCAACCATCTTTTTGCTTTTACTTTTTATGGGATTGGTAATTTTAGGTATTGGAGAATCTTCTAAAGTCGCTATCGTTATTTTTATTTTTCATTTGAGTTCATTAGTTATTCTATGTCTTTTTAGCATTTATTTTTTGTTTAATAATGGATTTGATATACTTATCGAAAACTTTAACAAGCCTGTTGAAGGCGGTATTGTTTCCGCATTATTCTTTGGTTTTGCTGCAGCCATGCTTGGTATTAGTGGTTTTGAAAGCTCCGCTAATTATGTAGAAGAACAAAAGGATGGAGTTTTCCCTAAAACATTAAAAAACATGTGGATTATAATCACTGTTTTTAATCCGTTATTAGCCTTTTTAGCATTGGCAATTATTCCTTTATCCACAATTGATGCAAACGAAGAAACCTTGCTATCCTTTATGGGGAATTTAACAGGTGGAAATTGGCTTTTATATATCGTTTCTATTGATGCCACTTTAGTTTTAAGCGGTGCGGTTTTAACATCCTATGTTGGTGTTGGCGGTTTGGTAGAGCGTATGGCGTTAGACCGTATTTTACCAAGGGAATTACTTAAAAAAAATAAAAATGGAAGTTCATATTTCATTTTTATTATATTTTTCTTGTTATCAACCTCAATTCTAATATTAACACAAGGCGATTTAGAATCGTTGGCAGGAGTTTATACTGTAGCTTTTTTATGTGTTATGATTTTATTTGGTTTTGGGAATATGTTATTAAAAATTAATAGAAAAAAATTACCAAGACCAGAAGTTGCAAGTTGGTTATCCCTTTTTATTGCCATTTTAGGTATCGCGATTGCTTTAGTAGGAAATATTATGCTTAATCCTGAAGATGTAAGTATCTTTTTAGAATACCTCATTCCAGCTATTTTAGTTACTGGTTTCATGCTTTATAGGATTCCAATTTTAAGAGGTATTTTATTTTTTCTTGATTATATAACGCCAGAAAAAAATACTTTTTTTGGAAAAATTAGCCGATTTATTAAAATGGCGATTTATAAAATTAACTCTCAGCAGTTTGTTTTTTTTACAAACCACGATGATGTATCTGTTTTAAACAAAGTATTACAATACATTGAGGCGAATGAAAACACAAGACGTTTAAAAATTGTTGCTGTATTAAATGAAGATGAACATATTGCTCAAAATCTAAAAACGGATGTTAAGGTATTAGATAGAGCTTATCCAAAAATAGTTATTGAGTTTGTTGAAGAAGAAGGGGTTTTTGGACCAGAAAAAATTAAAGAACTCTCTAAACGATGGGATATCCCTATTAACTTTATGTTTATAGGTTCACCAGGAAAAAAATTCCTATATCGTGTAGAAGAATTAGGAGATGTTAGGTTGATAATTTAGCTTAAAATATCTCTCATTAACATTAAGCTTCTGTTTTTACAAAAAAAATAGATTTCATTTAATAAGAAGCATTATCTTCTTTACCTAGTATAATATCTCTTTTAGCAACAAATAGACCTTCTTCTTTATCAAGGTGAAGAATTCTATTAGGATTAGTTTGTTCTATTTGATCACGACATGAAGCTTTTAATAAAGGATCGTCATCAAAAACAAAAGTCTCAATTTTATGTTCTGGTTTTCCTGGTTCTTTAATAATAGGAAGTATTTGCTTTAATTCATTACCATATATATAAGATCCTGGAACAAATGTGTAAAATGTATAACGTCCATCAGCATCCGTTTTAATCCAACCTCTATGATGTACATAACGCTTTTTGTTTTCTCTTTTCAATTCAAAGTTTCCATCCTCATCAGTTTGGTGTATAAAAAGCAATACGTTTTTAGCAGGAGTAACACCATCACTTTCATAAATAGTACCTGTTATCTTCAATTTATTTGATTTTGAAGTGAAATCTGGAATAGTATCTACGTTGTTTAATTGTTTTTCTGAATAATCATAAATAGGACTACGTTTCTTGAAATTTTGAGGAATTTCATCAGATAGACTAGCTGTTTCTTGAGCATTTACAATATTAAAAGTACTTATAAAACAAGTTAAGCAAGTAAGAATAATTAGATTTTTCATGGGGTATTACTTTTTAATTTACTCAAAACTAAATAACTAAACCTTTGGTACATAAAAAAATCGTTTGAACTATAAAATTTCACGATGAACAGATAAAATGCAATTTTTATTAACAAATTCCCTCTTAGCTAAAAACTAACGAAATAACATTTTATATAATAATCATATAAAATATAGTACACATAATTATGTATTAATTATTTTACTACATATATTTTTGAGTTATTATCATAGTTTATTAAGTCTAATATTTTTAATTTAGAAATAACTAAAAAAAAGAAGTTTAAATTATGAAAACATCAACTATTAGCAGACGTAATTGGTTAAAATCCGGTCCTTTAACCTTAGCAGGTATAGCTATGTTGCCATCTGATATTTGGGCAAGTACAGTACATAATGCACAGATAAATAATAGGCCATTTTTGTTTGATGGACGTTATAAATTTAACGAATTCACACCTCCTATAACCGCCAAAGAAGAAGAATTAAAAGCTATTTTAAGAGCTAATGAAAATCCTTATGGTCCACCACCAAAATCGGCAGAAGCCTTTCAAAAAGAAGTGTTTACTGGAAATAGATATGCTTGGAAAACTTTAAACGATTTAGTTGATAAAATTGCTAAAAAAGAAGGTGTTAAACCGGAGCAAATTATGATGGGTCCTGGGTCATCAGACTTATTAGAAAAAACGGCAATGGTACTTTTTCAAAATGGTGGAAATGTGGTAAGTGCAGACCCAAGTTATATGTCGCTTATTGTTGTTGCAAAGTCTGTTGGAGGTTCATGGAAATCTTATAAACTATTAGAAGATTCACAACACGATTTAGATGCTATGGAGGCTGGTGTAGATGAAAACACAAAACTTGTTTATATATGTAACCCTAACAATCCTACAGGCTCAATAACAGACGCAAAGAAATTGTATGATTTTTGTAGTCGAGTTTCTGAAAAAGTCCCTGTTTTTGTTGATGAAGCCTATTTAGATCTTTCAGAAAACGGACTTAAAGATAGTATGGTTTCATTAGTAACAGAAGGTAAAGATGTTATTATAGCTCGTACTTTTTCTAAAATTCATGGAATGGCAGGTTTACGAGTTGGATATATTTTGGGTAAAGAATCTACATTAAATAAAATTAGTGAAGTTACCAGAGGTGGCATGGGTATTACGGGGCCATCTATAGCAGCAGCTACTACTAGTTTAGATGGGCATGATTTTTTGGAGTCTTGTAAAACAAAAATTGCTGATGCTAGAGCTTATACAATAGATTATTTAAAAGACAACAATTTTTCCTATTTACCATCAGAAACTAATTTTGTGATTTTTGAAATTCCTATGGAAGGAAAAGATTTTTTAGAAAAGATTTATGCTAAAAAAGTAGCAGTTAGGGCATTTAAATTTTGGGATAAAAACTGGTGTAGAGTTAGTATAGGTACTTTAGATGAAATGAAAATTTTCACTCAAGCTGTTAGTGAAATTTTTGTTTAGTATATGATGTATGAAGCGCTAGAAAAATCATTATCCTTTCTTATATTTATTTTTATTGGAATCCTTCTAAAATGGAGATTTTCTAATAAAGAAGAAGTTAATGGTATAAAAACCTTAATATTAACTCTAGCTTTACCTGCAACTATTTTTATTGCGCTTTTAAAGATTAAAATAGATAGTAATTTAATTATTCTACCTCTTTTTGCTATTCTATTTAACACGATACTTTTTTCTGTAAGTCCTATTTTCTTGTCTTTTTTAGGCTTTTCAAAAAACACTTCTGTATCTAATACAGCTAAACTATTACTACCATCATTAGCTCCTGGACTCTCTTGCTTTCCATTTATATTAGAATTTTTAGGTGATGATTATTTAGCAAAGGCAGCTATGGCAGATTTAGGAAACAAATTTTTTGTTTTATTTCTACTTTATTTAGTTGCTATTAGATGGCATTATGCAAACGTTCTATTTAAAAAAGCATCTATTTCTAATAAATTAAAATCACTTTTAAAAGCGTTAGTCACAGAGCCTGTTAATATTTTTATTTTTGCAGCTTTAATTTTAGTGTCATTTGGTATTACTCTAGAAAACCTTCCAAATTATATTAGTACCACATTAAACAGATTAAGTCTTATAATGACTCCGCTTGTTTTATTATTTATAGGGCTTGCAGTAAAAATTAAGCGTAAACAATTCTTTCAAATTTTCTCTTTATTAATGCTTAGAGCATCAATTGCTATTTTTGCTGTGCTTGCTATAATTAGTCTGTTAGATATTTCTATAGCTAAAGACATTTTATTTATGTTAGCTTTTTCATTAAGTGCCTGTAGTTTTTGGCCTTTTGCTCATATTTCAAGTATTTCATCAATGGAGAAAGACATAAATATTGAAAAAAGAACTTTTGATATTGATACAGCGTTATCAATATTAGCATTATCGTTGCCTATTTCGGTGCTATTAATTCTTGGAATTTTATCTGCTCATGACACCTTTACAAATTCAACAAACATTTTTATAATTGCTTTTTCATTACTTATACTAGGAAGCATTTACCCTATTACTAGGCTTTTAAAAAAAACTTTAGTGAGTAAATTTGATACAAGTTTTATAAAATCAAACCAAGATTCTGGACAAGAAGTTAAAGCAAATTAGTTTCAAACTTTTTAAAGAGTTATCTAATTAAAAAAATGGATGTAAAAAAAGCTTACTAGGAAAGATTGATGTGATGTTCCCAATCCCAAGTTTTTCCTTCATATCTTGACACAAGTGTTAATTTATTAACTTGAATCTGTCTATAATAATCTATTTCTTGAAATAAATCTAAGCTCTTATACAACATTTCTTTTCCTTTTGCATTAGAAATAGTCATGTGTAATAAATTAGGAATATTTAATGAGCTATATTTTCTATGTAAATCTCTAATCCATAAAATTTTAAGATTTTGTAATATTTGATTAATAATTTCATTCTCTGCTAACTTTAGAAATAATACCTCCGTTTTATTTTCAAACACATCAAAACCATTTATTTCTAATTGAAACTGTTTCATGTTTGACAGTTGATTAAAAGCTTTTAGCAAAAACTCTTGATAGCCGTAATCCATTTCAAAAGTAGCTAAAGTAATATGAGGAATTGATTTTGAAAATTTCTGATTGCCAAAAGTCTCTATAAACATCCTTTTTAAAGCAACAATCTCGTTGTAAATAGGGTTAAGTGGTACAATTCTAAGGCTATATATTTTTATTGGAAACATTTTAAATAATGTTTAACTATAACACTTAAAGATAAAAAAAAAACCAGCAAAAAATCATTTTGCTGGTCTTATTATTATTGAAGTTTTATATAGCTAACTAACTGCTAGTCAAACTAACTTTTAATTCAATTTTCGTGTTTAATAATTTTGAAATAGGACAAACTTCTTTTGCTTTATTAGCTATTTGTTGAAATTGTTCTGCATCAATATTTGGAACATCTCCTTCTAAGTTTAAAACAACTTGTGTAATGCTTCCATCTTCAAAAGTAACAGTAGCATCAACATCTAAAGTTGTCGCTGTAAATTCAGCTTCGTTTAATAAAAAACTTAATTGCATAGCAAAACAACCTGCGTGTGCTGCTCCAATAAGTTCTTCTGGATTTGTACCTTTTTCTCCATCTTCAAAACGCGTATGAAATGAATATTGAGTATTTTCAAGTACTTTACTTCCTGTTGTTAATGATCCTTTTCCTTCTTTGCCACTACCCTTCCATTGGGCATTAGCTTTTCTTGTAAATTTCATAATCTTTATTTACTAAATGTTTTGTTTAATAAGTCTTGTAATGCTACCCATGATTTTGCATCGGCTTCTGCATTATATTCTAAAGGTAATTCAAACTTTTTACCTAAAGCATCTGCACCTTTACTGGTATAAGCATGTTTTGCACCAGGATATGATACATACTCATAATCTGCATGAACACTATCCATAGCATGTTTAAAGTTTGTAACCGATTCTGGTGAAACAAAAGGATCATCTGCTCCATTTGCAACTAATACTTTTGCTTTTAGCTTATCGTTTGGCATGATTGGTAATTGCACACCACTATGAAATGCTGCAACAGCATCTAAATCTTCGCCTGCATTTGCCATAGTTAGTACAACACTACCACCAAAGCAATATCCAACAGCAGCTATTTTTGTACTATCCACCGATGGATTATTTTTTAAAACCTCTAAGGCTGCATCAAAACGTGCCTTAGCGACATCTATGTTTTGCATCACCATTCCAGAAAATTTTCCTGCATCTTGTGGATGTGCTGCTTGTTTGCCATCGCCATACATATCAATTGCAATAGCTGTATAACCTAAATCTGCTAGCATATCTGCACGTTCGCGTGTATAATCATTATGTCCCCACCATTCGTGAACGACAATAATTCCCGGACGTTTACCTTCAATGTTTTTATCGTAAACAATATAACCTTTCATTTCAGTGCTATCTGCACTATATGTTACTTCAGAACCTTCTAGTTTAACCTCTTTTGTAACAACATCTTCAACTTTCTCTTTTGGCTTTTCCTTACATGATGTAAAAGCACCTAATGCAAGTGTAGCAATAAGTAGTGTGTTTTTAATTTTAAATTGTTTTTTCATAAGTTTTATTTTTAATTAAGCAAGTTGTTCTTTTGTTACAGCTGGATAATCGGTATACCCCTTTTCTCCAGGTGTATAAAAAGTATCTTCATCCCATTCAGCTAATTTAATATTATTTTCAAAGCGTTCTACCAAATCTGGATTAGAGATATATAGTTTACCAAAAGCTACTAAATCGGCATTTTCAGAGTCTATTATTTCATTTCCTGTTTCTTGTGTAAATCCTGCATTAATCATTAAAGTTCCGTTGTAAAGCGGTCTAAAATGTTTAGCAATTTCTGTAACTGCATAAGGAATATCTGAAACATCATTAAATGGCTCTGATAAATGAACGTAAGCCAAATTATAATCGTTTAACTTTTTAATAATATATTCGAAAGTAGGAATAGTTTCTTCATCCATAGTCATTCCAAAAATACCATTTAATGAAGGATTAAATCTCGCTCCTATTTTTTCTTCTGGAATGACTTCTTTAACAGCATCTAAAACCTCAAAGAAGAAACGTGCCTTGTTTTCTATACTTCCTCCATATTCATCCATTCTATGATTTGAAGTTCCGTTGAAGAATTGGTGAAATAAATAACCATTTGAAGAATGAATTTCTACACCATCAAAACCAGCATCAATAGCATTTTTTGCTGCATTTTGAAAATCGGTGATAGTTTGTTCTATATCAGATTTGGTCATAGCCTTTGGTGCTACAGTATCTTTAAAACCACTTGGTGTATACGATTTTGAATCTGGATTTATGTCTGAGGCCGATAAAGGTAAATCACCATCATGAAAATCGGGATGAGACATACGACCAACATGCCATAATTGAATAAATATTTTACCACCTTTATCATGCACACGCTTGGTTACTTTTTTCCAGCCTTCAACTTGTTCTTCAGAATATATTCCTGGTGTATTAATGTAACCTACAGCTTTTTTAGATACTTGTGATCCTTCTGTAATAATTAAGCCTGCAGATGCGCGTTGTTCGTAATAAATACCTTGTAAATCATCTGTTGGTTTATGGTCATCATTAACGGCTCTACTTCGCGTCATTGGTGCCATTACCACTCTGTTTTTAAGGTTTAAGTTTTTACTTATATACGGTTTTAATAAAGATTGATTGCTCATTGTTTGTGATATTTATTTTAAAATTTATTCTTTAAACAAATTTAATCAATGAGTTAGTTAATTTAATTGACCTATATCAATTATGAAAATATTAACTTTTAAGTTTACGCCTTATGCGACTTAAACTTTCGGGCGACACACCTAAGTAATTAGCAATATGATAATCTGGAACACGATCTTCAATACTGGGATACGTTTCACAAAATTCTAAATAGCGTTCTTTAGTATCTTTTACTAATGACGATAATATCCTTTTACGCTGCGATATGAATGCGCCATTTACCAACAATCTAAAATATCTTTCAAAAATGGGTGCTTTTGTAAACAATTCTTGAAGGTCGTCATAATTAATACCTAATAAAGTAGAATCCTCAATGGCTTCAATATATAATTTTGAAGGGATGAGATTATAAAAAGCATCAAAATCTCCAATCCACCAGTTTTCTATAGCAAATTGAACAATATGATTACTTCCTTTATCATCTGCATAATACGCTTTTAAACAGCCTTTAATAACAAAATACTCATGTTTAACATGTGTACCTGGTTGTAGTAAAAATTTTCGTTTAGATAACTTTACTTGATTTAACATGGATGTAAATAATTGCAAATCTTTTTCTGAAGGATTCACATATTTTTTTACATGATTGCTTATAGTTTCATGCATATTCTAATTATTCTAGCTACTTTTTTAGATATATAAAGATAGAGAAAGAATAAATTATGACTTACTGATTTATTGGAATTATTTTAGAATTTTATTAATAGATTGTATCCAATCCTCAATATTAGATTCATTAGTGTTTAGTGCTATACTCCCATTACCATAAGGCTCATAAATATTTGTATCTGTAATAGAAAAGAAACCAATTGTAGGTGTTAATGATGCACTAGCTAAATGCATAACGCCATTATCGGCAGCAATAAATATGGCTGTGTTATTAATAATAGCTCCCATTTCGCGAATATCCTTACTGTAGAAATGAGGTGCTTTAAAGTTAATTTTTGAAATGTTCTCAATAGGCAACATTTCAATGATATTATATTCTGGATATTCAATTTTTAATCTTGAGTAAAAGGTTTCCCACCAATCTTCAGAATAACATTTATCACCTGTAGCATTAGTGTAAATACAGATGGTTTTTTTGTTGTTTTTAATAATATCGTCTAATATTATTTTTCCTTGAGTTATTTCTTCGGTATTAAGTTTAATATTTAATAGTGGTAAAGGACTTGTGTTTTCATTAAAACCTAATTTTACTAAATAACGTCTTAAATTATAAATTGGATATTTAGAAATGTGTTTATAATCTGGAAACGTAGCTTGTATGTCTTCATGAACATCTCCAAAAACTTTAAATGTTGCTTTACTAATTTGAGTAAGTAATCTTCCTGAAGACGAGTCTTTATCTCCATTAATAACTAAATCGTAATGCGTGCTTTTAATTGAAATCCAATCCTTAGCATATTTAAATAAATTATTAAAGGGCTTTTTAGGAAGTTGAATAATTTTATTAATTTCCTTATAATTTTGAAAAACAGGATTTGCAACACCGCCTTTTACAAACAAATCTATTTTACAATCTGGAAATGTATTGATAACTTCTTGCACTATTGGTGTAAGTAATAATTGATTACCTAAGCGGTGATTAGGGCGAATAATTAGTACTTTTTTAATATCTAATTTTTTAGATGCATCAACTATTGGGTCTGTATAGGATTTTCCAATATTTTTAGTAATGCTGTGCATTACACGTCTTCTAATTTTATTTACTACTTTAGGTACTTTCACAAATTCTTATTTTTTGTTTTGAAGTTTTGATTTATAAAGCACATTTAAAACCAATCCTAATATGATTAATGCAATACCTAGTAAACTCCAAATGGTATAAATTTCTGCAAATATAAAAATGCCAAATAACACAGTGAAAATAACTTCTATATATTTAAGTGGTGCTACTTGGGTTGTAGATGCCGTTTGGAAAGCTTTGGTCATATAAACTTGACCAAAATAGCCAAATACACCTAAACTAAACAATAAATACCATTCTTTACCAACAGGGTTCACCCAATGATTAATTGATAAAACACCACCAACTATAGTCGCTATAACCATGAAATAATTTACAACTACTACTGGATGATCTCCTTTTCCTATTTTACTTAACAAAACATACACCATGCCACTAAAAATTGCTGCTCCAAAAATTAGTAATAAGCCATAATTATTAATTTGTGTATCAAATCCTTTTAGGATAATAACTCCTGCGAAAGCAATAGCAAAAAAGAACCATTGCCATATTTTTACTTTTTCTTTCAATAAGAATACAGCAAAAATTGCAGCAAAAATTGGAGCCATGTATCGTAATGAAATAGCTGTCCCTATTGGTAAGTATTTAGTAGACATAAAGTATAATGTCATTGAGGTAACACCTACTAACCCTCTAAATATCATTAATTTTTTATTGTTTCCTAAAAGCGGAATCTTATTTTTTAAAAGATATGGGAATGTAAAAAATAAGGAACTTATGGATCTAAAAAACACAATTTGATAAGCACTAATATTAACTAAATACTTAACAATACTATTCATGCAAGCAAATGCCAATGTGCTAATAAGCATAAATTTTATGGCAGATTTAACGTCCAAAAGGTCTTATTCTAATTTTTCGTTTAGTAGTGATAAAATAAACGCCAGTTAATAAAATAATGGCTGCAATAAAGGTTTGCACACTAATAATTTCATCAAGAATATACCAACCCATAAAAATTGCTACTACCGGATTTACGTAAGCTGAAGTTGAAACTTTTTCTGTAGAAACTACTTTTAATAAATAATTAAACGCTGTAAATGCAACAACACTACCAAATACTATTAAAAGAAGCATAGACCATTTTACTGGTGTAGACCAAGATATAGGAGACACCCAAGATTCGTTTAAGGAAAAACTTAGTATTATAAGCATTAATCCAGCAGAAATCATTTGGTAAGCCGTACTAACAAAATAATTGGCTGGTAAATTGGCGTTCGAAACAAAAATGCTTCCATAGCTCCAACTAAGTACACAAGTTAAAATCATGAATATACCTAACAAAGTACCTTCCTGAGTAACAAATGTTTTTTGACTAACTAAAACATACATACCAACAATACCTAATACCACCCCTATTATAGCATTTGTTTGCATTTTTTTACCGTCAATTAACTTCATTAACAATAACACAAACAAGGGTTGTGTTGCAGCTATAAGTGCTCCAAAGCCACTGTCAACATATTTTAAGGCCCAAACAAAAACACCATTACCATAAACTAAAAACAAAAAACTTGATATGATTGCGTTTATAAGCTGTTTTCTAGTTATAGATAAGTTCATCTTCATAAACTTTGCTATAGAAAATATAATAGCTCCAGCTGAAAGAAACCTAACTGAAGCTAAAAAAAAAGGTGATAATTCTGAAACTGCTATTTTATTAAGAAGGTAGGTAGAACCCCAAATGACGTAAATTGCAAAAAAAGCTAATACAATGGTGATTGTTTTACGAGGTACACCCATAAGTTTTTATAATAAACTCAATAAAAAAACACTATATTTTTTTTACTCTAACGGCGTTCATTCCTTTTTGACCACGCTCTAACTCATAAGTAACTTTGTCGTTTTCTTGAATTTCATCAATTAAGCCACTAACATGAACAAAATATTTCTCTTGGTTAATGCTATCTAAAATAAAACCAAAACCTTTTGAATGATCAAAGAAAGATACTTTACCTTCTTTGTTTGCAGGCTCCTCTTCTTCTCTGTCTTCTTTCTTAGGAATACCTAATTCAATGCTTTCTGCTTCAACTTTTTCTCGCATTGCAGGATCTGGAGGTGTATCTGTTAAGTTACCATTAAAGTCTACATAAGCAAATTGAATACCTTGTGGGTTTTCTTTAGCTTCAGCCTTTCGAGCGTCTTTCTTTTTTTGCTTTTCTTCTCTCTTCTTTAAGCGTTTTTTTTCTTTTTCTATTTTGTTAAATGTTACTTGCGATTTTGCCATAGTTTACCTAGAATGTTTTTTGGATTTTTAGAACGTAAAGATACGCCTTATTTTTAATGTTGTTAAATTAAATGATAGTAAAAAATTATACTAGTATTAATCTTCTGGTGGGTAGCCATAAATTTCTTC
Organism: Flaviramulus basaltis; assembly: GCF_900114265.1. Lineage (GTDB taxonomy): Bacteria > Bacteroidota > Bacteroidia > Flavobacteriales > Flavobacteriaceae > Flaviramulus > Flaviramulus basaltis. The sequence continues at coordinate 132,184 of NZ_FPKV01000002.1, read as the reverse complement.
AAAAACTTCATCAAAATTCGAACGTAAATAAGCATTTAGTTTTTTTCTGTAATCTCCTTTTAACCATTCAACAAAATTAAAAGTGCTTTTGCTAATGCATTTTGTATAGCGTTGTATTCTAAAATCAATATCGTCACCCAACATTTTTGCTAATGCTAATGCATCATAAACATCTTCGCTATTTTCAGTGCAAATTTTTGCATGTTGTTCAATCGAGCGTTCTAAAACCACTTTTGAAGATTCACCATTTCTAATAGAATCTACATAGGTTTTTTGTATATCGAAATACACATTTTTGGATTTTGAAAATTCAGCACGTAATTCGTCTGGCATTTCATATCTAAAATTGCTTTCTAAATCATCATCACTTAAAATAGAATCCAGATAATAGTTAGGCGATTTAAATATGCGTTGCCAATCTAAATCATCTCCCCAAGGTCCAAAGCGATGGAAATTATTTCCTAAATCTATAACACTAAATGTTTTCTTATCTTTTAAAATACGAGAACCACGACCAATCATTTGGTAATAAAGTGTTAATGATTTGGTTGCTCTATTTAAAATAATACTTTCTACAGTTGGCTCATCAAAACCAGTAGTTAAAATACTTACAGATGTTAAAATAGCATCTGGTGTCTTTTTAAACCATTTTAGTATAAGAGCACGCTCTTTTTTGGTATTGGTATTGTCTAAATGTGCTACAGGATAACCTGCTCTTCTAAACGTATCGTAAACGTGTAAAGAAGTATTTATACCATTGTTGAAAATTAGAGTTTTCTTTCCTTTTGCTCTTTCTTCATAAGCCTGTAAAAGCTTAGTTAGCATGTCGTTATCTGTGTATAGGTCTTCTGATGATTTAACTGTGTAATCACCATTAGCACCAACCACTAAAGAGGTTAAACCAACATTGTAACTAAACATTTCAGCACGAGATAAAAAACCATTTTCTATAAGTGATTCTATACTTTCACCAACAATTAATTCATCATAATTATCAGTCATTGGTAACTCAATACTAGAACTTAAAGGTGTTGCTGTAACGCCTAAAATAAACGACTGACTAAAGAACTTAAATAGTTTTGTAAAAGAGTTATAATGAGCTTCATCAATAATAACTAAACCAATATCAGAAATATCTAATTTATCATCATTCAACCTATTATTTAAGGTTTCAACCATAGCTACAAAACAACTATAATTTGATTGATCACTTAAATCTGCTTTACTATCTACAACCTTATTAACAACACCAAATTCTGTAAGCACATTAGATGTTTGCTTACATAATTCTATACGATGCGTCATTACTAATACCTTTTTTTTGTGATGCTTAAGGTATTGTCTAACAATTTCAGAAAAAATAACTGTTTTACCACCTCCTGTAGGCAATTGATACAATAAATGGTAGTCGTCTGGGGATTCTTCAAAAGCTGTAAAAATTTTATCAATAGCACCTTTTTGGTAACTATATAAATCTTTTCCTTCTTTCCTATCTTCTAATTCTGTTTTTGAAATGGACATATTTGCAATTTACTAACGTGCAAAAATAACATCTTTAAAGGGTTTTTAATGTATGATTGTTATGAAAATTATTAAGGAATATTAACAGATGTGAATAAGCTTAGAATTTTTAAGTCTTTTAATGATAAATAAAAGTATTAATTGCCTGTTTTTAAGCAAAATAGAATCAAATCAAGTGAAAAATGGCTTTTTTTTAATTATCTTGTAACGTATACTAAATATTAGCTTCTAATAGAAATAAACTTACAATACTAACATCTTTTAATCAATTCAAATGAAAACAAAAATTTTAAAATTAAGCAGTACATTATTCCTTTTCATAGGAATGGTTACTCAAACTAATGCTCAAGACATAGTTGGTTCTTGGGAAGGAAAACTATCTGTTCAAGGCACAGAAATGTCCATTATGTTTAATGTTGAAAATGAAGAAGGTGTATTCTATTCTACTATGGATAGTCCATCGCAAGGAGCAACAGGTATTCCTATGGACGAAACAAGTTTTGTAAATGACACGCTTAGCATCAAATTTAATCAAGCTGGTATTAAGTATGTTGGAACTTTACAAGAAAACAAAATTACAGGAACATTTTTTCAAGGTGGTATGGAGTTACCTTTGTTGTTGTCAAAAACAGTAAAAACACTTCCTGGCAATACAGCTTTACCTACTTCTGATGAAGATTTAGAAAAATTAGCCAATTGGAATCCTGCAAATTACAAATATGCTGTTGAAGATTATTTTGCTAGACCAAAAGCAAGAACGTTTAGCTTTTCCCCTAACGGCACCTATATGTCTTATCGAGAGAAAGATGATAATTCAAAAAATCATGTGTATGTAAAAAATCTTGAAACTAACGAAGTTAAAAAAGTTATAGAAGAAAAAGAGGAATTAATTCGCGGGTTTGGTTGGGCAAATGATGAAAGATTGGTTTATATAATGGATAAAGGCGGTAATGAAGATTACCACTTATTTGCTGTAAATATTGATGGTACAAATCAAAAAGAATTAACTCCTTTTGATGGTGTAAAAGTAAATATAATGAATGGCTTAAAGGAAGATAAAGATCATATGATCATTTCTATGAACCAAAATAACCCACAAATTTTTGAGCCTTATAAAATTAATATTGTTACAGGTGAATTAGTACAACTATATAAAAATGATGATGCAGCAAATCCAATAGATGGCTATGAATTTGATAAGGATGGAAACCTTAGAGGATTTGCAAAATTGAGAGACGGTGTAAACATCGATTTATATTACACTTTAGATGGTGAAAATTATGAAGTAAAAAAACAACTTAGTTGGAAAGATAGCTTCAGTATTGCATCATTTAATTATGCGACAGATTATGCTCATGATGCTTATGTAATATCAAATTTAGATAGCGATAAAACGCAAGTTTACTTGTATGATTTAAAAGAAGATAAAATAATTAAAAAAATATTTTCTAATGATAACTATGATGTTTCAGGACTTAGTTTATCAAGAAATAGAAACTATGAATTAGATTACTTCACATTTGAGGGTGAAAAAAGAGAAATTGTTCCTGTAAGTGATTATTATAAAAAGCTACATAAAAGAATTACCAATAAATTCCCAGATTACAGCTATTCAATAGCCGATGTTACAGATGATGAAAGCAAATATTTAATTTTTCTTCAAAGTGATAAATTATATGGCACCTATTACGCTTACGATGCTATAAAAGATAAATTTAAATTGCTCTATAATTTAATGCCTAATCTTATTGAAAAAGATATGGCAGAAATGAGACCAATTACTTTTAAAAGTAGAGATGGTAAAACATTACATGGTTATATTACATTGCCAAAAGAAGCAATAAATGGTGAAAAAGTCCCTGTAATTGTTAACCCTCATGGCGGACCACAAGGTGTTAGAGATTCTTGGGGTTTTAATCCTGAAGCACAACTTTATGCAAGTCGAGGCTATGCGACTTTACAAGTTAACTTTAGAATTTCTGGTGGTTATGGCAAAGCATTTTTAGAATCTGGTTTTAAGCAAATTGGAAGAAAAGCTATGGACGATGTTGAAGATGGTTTACAATACGTTATAGATAAAGGTTGGGTAGATAAAGATAATGCAGCTATTTATGGTGGTAGTCATGGTGGTTATGCTGTTCTTCGTGGACTAACAAAAACACCAGATTTATATGCATGTGGAGTTGACTATGTTGGCGTTTCTAATATTTTTACCTTTTTTGAATCATTTCCAGAATACTGGAAACCATACACAAAAATTGTAAAAGAAATTTGGTATGATTCTGATATTCCAGAAGAGAAAGCAATAATGGAAGAAGTCTCTCCAGTATTTCAAATAGACAAGATAAAAAAACCTCTTTTTGTTATTCAAGGAGCAAATGACCCTAGAGTGAATATAAACGAATCAGATCAAATTGTTGAGGCTTTAAGAGCTAAAGGATACGATGTACCTTATATGGTAAAATATGATGAAGGGCATGGATTTGCAAAAGAAGAAAACTCGATAGCACTTTACAAAGCAATGATGGGCTTTTATGCAAAACATTTAAAACAAGAATTTAAACAACCCATAAAAGATTAAATATATTTTGTCTTTTAAAAAAGCCTTTTGAAAAAAAATTCAAAAGGCTTTTTTCGTTTCTATAAAATGTAAAAACTAATTAATACATTTACACTTATAAATAATCCTTACAATGCAAATTAACGATAAATCAGGAGTAAAAAGCTATTTAGCAGATTCAAAACGATACGATTCAATGACTTACAAAAGAACAGGAAACAGCGGTGTTATGTTACCTGCTATTTCTTTAGGTTTGTGGCATAACTTTGGGTTTGTAGATAGTATTCAAAATGGAAGAGATATTATAAGAACAGCTTTCGATTTAGGAATTACACATTTTGATTTAGCAAATAATTATGGACCTCCGTTTGGTTCTGCTGAAGAAAATTTTGGAACCATCTTAAAAAATGATTTCAAGGCATACAGAGATGAGTTATTTATTGCAACAAAAGCTGGTTACGATATGTGGCCTGGACCTTATGGTAATTTAGGCTCTCGAAAATATTTAATCTCTAGTTTAGACCAAAGTTTAAAACGTATGGGACTAGATTATGTTGATGTTTTTTATCACCATAGACCAGATCCAGACACGCCTTTAGAGGAAACCATGGGAGCTTTGGCAGATATTGTTCGTCAAGGAAAAGCATTATATGCGGGTATATCCAATTACGAACCTAAAGAAACCCAACAAGCTGCTGCAATTTTAAAGCGTTTAAATGTTCCTTTTATTTTACATCAAGCGAGATATTCTATGCTTGATCGTTGGGTTGAAGATGGACTTCTTAATACTTTAGAAGAAAATGGTGTAGGCTGTATCGCTTTTTCACCTTTAGCACAAGGCATGTTAACAGACAAATATTTAAATGGTATTCCAGAGAATTCTAGAGCTGCAAAAAATGCAACGTATTTAGATACTGAAACCGTTTCTAGTAATATAGAAAAAGTACAGAAATTAAATGAAATCGCAGAGAAACGCGGACAAAAACTATCGCAAATGGCAATAGCTTGGATTTTAAGACAAAAACAAGTAGCGTCTGTATTAGTTGGAGCGAGTTCTTCTAATCAATTAAAAGATAACGTACAAGCTTTAGATAATTTGAGTTTTAGTAATGAAGAATTGAATGCTATTGAAAAGATTATTTCTTAATCTCTTTAAAAGTATTTTATATTCCTTTTCTAAGTTTAATAATCCATAATCTATGGATTATTAAACTTGCTATCGTTCCAAAAAACCACAATCCAAATAAGACACCTAAAACTGGCATTCCACATTTTGTGTCTACAGGAATTAAAATTTTTAATGAGTACTGAGGAATAACAGTACAATATGCAATTAAGGTAAAAATTAAAATTAAATCCTTTGAGAATTTAAGTTTGTATTAATCTAATAAATAATATAATGCAAATTGAATTAAGGATATAAAATGATAAATAATAGAATCATTCTTTAACCACAATAATAGTCGCTTTAACTCCAGTGGCAAGATTCCATTGGTTGTGAGAGACAATAATTCCATTATCGTCTATTACTTTAAATTCTGCTGTATTAGGTCCAGATTCTCCTTGATTCAAGGCTAAAAAATCAATTTTATTAAAACCTGTTTTTAAATCTAGCTTAAAGCCTTTAAAACCTCCCGTTAAATAAACTCTTGGATAAATAATATCATCATTAATTAAAACCTGAATTACATCACCATCAACATATCCATGATCACGATAAACCACATTTACAAACTTAGCCTTACTTTTAAAATCTCCTAAAAACTGGTCTGTTGTATTACCATTTAATTTTTCAACCTCTTCTGGTGTTAATTTTAAATTAGCTAAATTTTTATCAACTTGTTTTTCATAAAGTTCACCAGGATTTCCAAATTTTTCTTTTGGAAACATAGAAAACTCTTCTTTAGGTTGCTCAAGATTAGGAGATACTTTTGGCATATTCATGCCAAAAGTGTTGTTTTTTATAGGTTTTGATGGTGTTAACGGACTTATATCTGCCGAGTCTTTTTTACTTTTAATAGCAGGTATAGCAATATATTTTTTTTTACTATCTATTTGTGCATTAATAGAAAGAGTAAAGAAAATTAATAAAATTTGTACAATATAAGTTTTCATCAATCTTATATATTTAATCCGTTTAATTATAACTTAGATGTTTCAAAGATATTTTATTATCTGAAAATACACCTAATGACTATTCAATATTTAGTATGGGTTTAACAATAATCATTCCTAAAACTTAAACTCCTACTTAAATTATACGATTAAATAGCTACTACTCTACTAAAAATAGTTAAAATTTGTTAATTTATTACTTTGTTATACATAGTACTGTAACATTTTTAATTTATGGTCGTCTATCTATTATAAATCAATTAATCAAAAACAAAACAATTATGAGAACTCTAAACAACAATCAATTAACAGGAACTTTAAATGGTACAAAAAGTAACCAGTGGAACTGTAAAAGACGTTACAGATAAGTATTAACTTATTAAATAAAATTTTTCATCAATCAATTTAAATCAATCAAAAATCATGAGAACTTTAAACAACAATCAATTAACTGGAACTTTCAACGGTTCAAAAAGTAAAGAATGGAATAGCAAAAGACGTTACAGATAAGTAACGTCTTTTAAAACCAACCAACTTTCATCAATCAATTTTTATTCAATCAAAAAATGAACTCAATCAATAAAATATCAAGACGTTTAAATAGTATAGTTCAAGAAAATTTATTTACTAATAATCGAATTATAGATTTTCACACTTCAAATAACTACATTTGGAAAGGTTCTAAGCGTTATGCACATTAATCTGATAATAAATTAGTTATGGTATTGTTTTTGTGATTTAAGTTTTTATTAACATTTAAACTATAATCATGAGACATTCAAAACTAGTACCCGAAGTTAACGCAGGATCTATGGCAGACATTGCGTTTTTATTGCTTATCTTTTTTCTTGTAACAGCAACAATTTCTTCAGATGAAGGTATTAACAGAATACTTCCTAAAGATTGTCCCACAGGAGATTGTAATGCTACTATTGCTGAACATAATATTTTGCGAATCATAATCAACAACAATGATGAGGTTATGATAGAAGACGAAATTATTTCTATAAACGAATTAAAAGACATCACTAAAAACTTTATAGATAATAACGGTAAAAATACTTGTGACTATTGTAATGGATTAAAAGCTTCAGATGCATCAGATAATCCAAAACAAGCTGTAGTTTCTTTACAAAATGGCAAAAATACCACTTATAAACAGTTTGTTGCAGTTCAAAATGAATTAACAAAAGCCTATTATGAATTGCGAAATAATTACAGTTTAAAGGTGTTTAATAAATTGCCTGAAAAATTATCAAAAGAGGAATTGATGCAAGTTAAAGAAGCTTATCCGTTTATACTATCAGAGGCTGAAACCAAATAAATTATTTATGTTTAATTGGTATACCGTAATCGATACAAACCCTTTTTCTACCCCACTCTTTTGCTGCTTCAACATTTAAACCCATGTAAATATCGATGCGATTTTTCCAACGAGAATGCATTTTATCTTTAACAATATATATCCCTTCAAGTCCTTCAATCTTGACAGGGATATTATGTTTTAAGCCTCTTTTTAATAAATCTCTAGATACAGCAATATATTTTAACCCTGGAAATAAACTGTCTCCAAAAGCTGTAATATGTGGATTGGAATTTGTTTGATAAGCAAGTGAGTTGTAAGCTGTGGCAGTAACCATTGCAGAATTCCAAGAAAAACTATCTTCAAAAGACTTTTTATGCTCTTTACAACTTAAGAATACTAATAGAAAAAGGAAGACAATAATTCTCAAAAACGCTTAATTTAAATCTTTTTAAATATAAGCAATAAAATTATTAGTAGGCCAAAATTGCTTTTAAATCAGCTTCAAATCTACCTTTTGGTAAATATTGATCTTCAAGCTGTTTAGCAAAAGGAATAGGAGTTTCCATACTTGCAACTCGTTTTACAGGTGCATCCAAATATTCAAAACAATTTTCCATAATTAATGCCGAAATATCGCTTGCAATACCACCAAACAAGGAATCTTCATGTAGAATAATAGCACGACCTGTCTTTTTAATTGAGCTGTATATCGCTTCAATATCTAAAGGTTGAAGCGTTCTTAAATCAATTAAATCTGCTGATATTTCAAGGTTATTATTTAAAGTTTCTAATGCCCAATGTACCGCAGCTCCATAACTTATAATAGTAACATCATGACCTTTTTTTATTAACGAGGCTTTACCAAAAGGAAGTGTATAATAATCCGTAGGAACATCTTGACGAATACTTCTGTACAAGCCTTTATGTTCAAAAAACAATACAGGATTAGGGTCGTTAATTGCAGTTGCCAATAATCCTTTTGCATCATAAGGAAATGCAGGGTAAACTACTTTTAAACCTGGTGTTTTAGTAAACCACGCTTCGTTTGTTTGTGAATGAAACGGTCCTGCTGCTACGCCTCCACCACATGGCATTCTTATTACAATATCTGCATTTTGACTCCATCTGTAATACGATTTTGCTAAATAATTAACTAAAGGGTTAAAACCAGAAGAAACAAAATCTGCAAACTGCATCTCAACAATACTCTTTATACCAACAATAGATAATCCCATAGCTGTTTCAATAATAGCCGATTCACAAATGGGTGTATTTCTCACACGTTCTGTTCCAAATTGATCAACAAAACCATCGGTTATTTTAAAAGCTCCGCCATATTCTGCTATATCTTGCCCCATGATTACTAAATCTTCATGCTGCTCCATACTCTGTTTTAGACCATCAGAAATAGCATCAATAAATCGAATTTCTTTATTATTTGAATTATTTTTAACTTCTTGATAATCAAAATCTTGAAAAACATCATCTAATTCATTAATTTCAATAGATTTAATATCATCTTCGTTAAAAGCAACTTCTAAATGTTCGTTTATTTCCTTTGTTATTTCTTCTTTAAACTGTGAATTATTAGTTTCATTTAAAATACTTTGATTAAATAAAAATGATTCAAAATTTAAAATAGGATCTTTTTCTCCCCAAGCAGTCATTAACTCTTGTGGAACATATTTTGTACCACTTGCCTCTTCATGTCCTCGCATTCTAAACGTTTTAAATTCTAATAAAACAGGTCTAGGTTCTTTTCTAATACTTTCAGCAATATCACTTACTTTTTTATAAACTTCTATAATATTATTTCCATCAATAATGTGTGATTCCATACCATAGCCAACACCTTTATCGGCTATGTTTTCGCAATAATATTGTTCACTAGTAGGTGTTGATAAACCGTAGCCATTATTTTCGACACAAAACATAACTGGTAATTGCCATACAGACGCAACGTTTAATGCTTCATGAAAATCGCCTTCGCTTGTGCCTCCTTCTCCTGTAAAAACTGCTGTGACTTGATTTTTATTTTTCAATTTTGAAGCTAGAGCAATACCATCTGCAACACCTAACTGCGGACCCAAATGCGAAATCATTCCAACAATTTTATATTGTTGTGTACCAAAATGAAAAGATCGGTCTCTGCCTTTTGTGAAACCTGAAGCTTTTCCTTGCCATTGTGCAAACAATCTATATAAAGGAATTTTTCTAGTGGTAAAAACCCCCAGATTTCTGTGCATGGGTAAAATATATTCATCTTTATTCAAAGCCATAGTAATTCCAACCGAGATGGCTTCTTGTCCAATACCAGAAAACCATTTGCTTATTTTACCTTGACGCAATAACACTAACATTTTCTCTTCTATCAACCTTGGTTTTAGCATGTTTTTGTACAATTCTAATAAAATAGTAGTGTCAAGATTGTCAATGTTATACTTCATAATAATTGAAACTGTTTGATTTATAGATGCATAATAACACCTTATCAAATATACCATAAAAAGAGAATATCAATAAAAAAGTAATCCCTGAAAATTTACAATGTTTTTGTACATTTGTATTTCGCATATTTTAAAATATCATCCTTATGAATACGATACCAAGTGTCAATTTAAAAGACTTCACGTCTAATGACCCTAATAGAAAACAGAATTTTGTGAATGCTATAGGAAAGGCTTACGAAGAGATAGGTTTTGTGGCATTAAAAGGTCATTTTTTAGATGATGTTTTAGTTGAAAACTTATATAAAGAGGTTAAGAATTTTTTCACTTTACCGACGGAAACAAAACGGAAATATGAAATACCTGGTATAGGCGGACAACGTGGTTATGTGTCCTTTGGTAAAGAAAGTGCAAAAGGTAAAAAAGAAGGCGATTTAAAAGAGTTTTGGCATTTTGGACAATATGTAGATGATGATGAAAAACTAAAAGAAGAATACCCTGAAAATGTTTCAGTTGAAGAACTTCCGGAATTTAATGAAGTTGGTAAAGAAACTTATAAAATGCTTGAAAAAACAGCAAAATATGTTTTAAGAGCATTGGCATTACATTTAGGTTTAGAAGAAACCTATTTTGATAACTATATACACAACGGAAACTCTATTTTAAGACCTATACATTATCCTCCAATAAAAGAAGAACCAAAAGAAGCTGTTCGTGCAGCAGCACATGGAGACATTAACTTAATCACCCTTTTAATGGGTGCTCAAGGTAGAGGTTTACAGGTTCAAAACCATACAGGCGAATGGATTGATGCCATTGCAGAACCAGATGAGTTAATGATTAATGTAGGTGATATGTTATCAAGACATACTAATAATAAATTAAAATCTACAATACACCGTGTAATTAATCCGCCTAAAGAACTTTGGGGAACTTCACGCTATTCTATTCCATTTTTTATGCACCCTGTAAGCAGCATGAAACTTGATGTTTTAGATGGCTGTATTGATGAAAATAATCCTAAAGCATTTGATGACACTACTGCTGGCGAATTTTTAACAGAACGCCTAATAGAGCTTGGTCTTATTAAAAAGTAAGAACATCATGGACTTAGAAGACCAGTTAAAAAACTTGTTCCCAGATCATGTTCAAGAAGACACTCCAAAAGAAGAAGATTCAGATATTTGGCTTCAAGATGATCCTATTATTTGCAAATATGAAAAGCGAAAAGGCAAGCCCATAACAATTCTTGAAGGCTATACAGGTGCCACAGAAGATTTTAAAATCCTTGCAAAAGAAATTAAAACTACGCTAAGTGTTGGTGGTAGTTTTAAAGATGATAAAATCATAATTCAAGGAGATTACCGTGACAAAATAATGAAAATCCTTAAAGACAAAGGGTTTAATGTAAAACGTGTAGGCGGATAATAATGGACAAAAAACAGCTTCATATTACTAACGGTAATGCTTTAACTACCGTACTTAACGAATTAGGAGTTGAAGGCGAAAAACTTACATGGCAGGAAATGTTATGCGAAGGTCCAACAAAAGAGGCTGTATATTCTGAAGAATTCTTAAATCTTAGAAAGGCATTTTTTAGTGAATTTTATGATATCGACTTAGATATTAAAATGATTAAAAAAGAGTTAGACAAATTAGATGATATTAAGAATTACTCTGAAATTATACTTTGGTTTGAATATGATTTGTTCTGTCACATAAATATGGTTGCCGTTATTAGTCTTATTCAGCAAAAAAAAATAAATTTACCTTTATATTTAGTTTGTAGTGGCAGAATTGAAGGCAGCAAAAGCTTAAAAGGTTTATCTGAATTATCATCAGGCCAATTACTAAAACACTATAAAAATAAAGTTTTATTAAACCCCGATGATATCGATATAGCAACTACCGTTTGGGGAATTTACTGCGGAATTGATCATAATTTAATAAAACCTTATATTGTAAAACCATCATCATTTCAATACTTAAGCAATTGCTTAAAAGCACATTTAGAACGTTTCCCCGATTCTATTGATGGATTAAATGTTATAGAGAAAAATTTGCTCAAAATAATTGAAAAACATGCTATTACCTCAAAAAACCACTTATTAGGTTATGCACTTAATTATCAAGGTTTTTACGGGTATGGAGACATGCAATTATCAAGAATAATAGACCAATTAAGTGTTTTTTATACGATTAAGGATGATAGCCTAATATTAAATAGAAAAGGACATGAAGCATTATTAAGTCAGTATAATTTTTCATCAGAAATTGATAACGGTATGACATATGGTGGTGTTAAAAAAATCAACTTTCAATTCAGTAAATCAAAAAATCAACTAATAAATTCTGTGTTAAATGCTCATTAAAGAATCTGAACTCATACTAAACTCTGATGGTAGCGTTTATCATTTAAATTTAAAACCTGAAAATGTTTCAAGTACAATTATATTTGTTGGAGACCAAGATCGTGTTGAAAAAGTAACAAAAGATTTTGATACTATCGAGTTTACCACTCAAAAGCGGGAATTTAAAACTCAAACAGGACTTTATAAAGGAAAACGTATTACAGTTATTTCAACAGGTATTGGTCCGGATAATATTGATATTGTTTTAAATGAATTAGATGCACTATTTAATATAGATTTAAAAACCCGAAAACCTAAAGAAACTCTTACTAGTCTTAATATTATTAGAATTGGAACATCTGGTTCTTTACAAAAAGATATCCCTGTAGATTCTTTTGTTATGAGTCAATATGGTTTAGACCTTAACGGCATGCTTCATTCTTATAAAATAGAATCTATTAGTAATCCAGATATTGAAAATGCTTTTATTACTCAAACAAAATGGCATCAAAACAAATCTAAACCCATTGTTGTACAAGGTAGTGAGAAACTAGAAAAAATATTTGGAAGTGCTAAAACACATAAAGGTTTAACAGCAACTGCAGGAGGTTTTTACGGGCCTCAAGGTCGTGTTTTAAGATTAGCCATTCAAGATCCAGACTTAAACACACACATGGATGCCTTTAATTATAATGGTATTCGTGTTACAAATCTTGAAATGGAAACATCTGCTATTTATGGATTATCAAAACTATTAGGGCATCACGCCATATCTTTAAATGCTATTATTGCAAACAGAGCATCTGGAACCTTTAGTGAAAACCCATCAAAAGTTATTGAAGATTTAATTACTTATACACTTAATAGAATTATAGAAAAAATTGATTGATTTAATGAAGAAAGTTAATATTGGTGGTGTACCAGAGCATTTTAACTTAGCATGGTATTTAACGCTAAAAGAAGGCGAATATAAAGACGAGGGCATTAATTTACGCTGGCATGACTATTATGGTGGCACTGGTGCTATGTGTAAAGCATTACGTAATAAAGACATTGATTTAGCAGTGATTCTTACCGAGGGTATTATTAAAGATATTATTGATGGAAACCCAAGTAAAATTGTGCAAACTTTTGTGCAAACACCTTTAATTTGGGGTATTCATGTAGGTAATGATTCTCCATATAAAACTGTTGAAGATTTAAAAGGAACAAAGGCTGCTATTAGCAGATATGGTTCTGGCTCTCATTTAATGGCTTATATTAATGCAGAAAATAATAATTGGGATTTAGAAAAAGATCTAGACTTTGAAGTTATAAAAGATTTAGATGGTGCTGTTAAAGGCTTAACCGAAGGAACTGCAGATTATTTTATGTGGGAAAAATTTACCACAAAACCTTTGGTAGATGATGGTACGTTTCGTCGTATTGATAATTGTCCTTCACCATGGCCTTGCTTTGTTATAGCAGTAAGAGAAGATTTTATCGAATCAAATCGTGAAGATTTAGAAACTATTTTAAGAATAATTAATAATACTACTTCCGAGTTTAAAGACATCCCAAGTATTGATAAAACCATTGCAAATCGTTACAAACAACAATTGGATGATGTTCAAGAATGGCTAGGTATTACAGAATGGTCTCAGTCTTTAATTAATAAGGAAACCGTCATGAAAGCTCAAAAAGAATTATTTGCACTAAATATTATCCCTGAAATTGTTGATTATGAAAAGTTAACTTTTGAACTGTAACCGTTTTCAATATTAATTTTTAACAAAAACTTATTACAAAACACTTTTGAAGTTTTTATTTTTGAAGAAACAAACTCATTATATGAAAAAATTACTTTTATTATCACTTGCAATTGCAACAATAGCTTGTCAAGAAGAACCTAAAAATTATGTTACTCTAACAGGAAAAATAATAAACCAAAATAGCGATTCTCTAGTTGTTAGAAATCAAAATTACTCAAAAACTATTAAAGTTAATCAAGATGGTACTTTTAGTGACACATTGAATGTTAAAGCAGATTTTTTTAATTTCTACGATGGAAATGAAGCTACTTTAATCTTTCTTAAAAATGGTTATGATTTAAATGTAACTTTAGACACCAAGGAGTTTGACGAAACAATTAAATATACAGGATCAGGATCAGAAACAAATAACTACTTAGCAAAAAAATCTTTATTGCAAGAAAGCAGATTCTCACCTGCTTTATTTGATATGGAAGAAAATGATTTTAAAACAGAAGTTAATGAAATTCAAAGTGAATTCTTAGGATTAATAGAAAACACTAAAAATCTTGACTCTATAGTTTATGCAAATGATAAAAATGCTGTTGAAAAATTACCAGAAGGTCTTTTAAATGCATATTCACAACAACAAGCAAGAGCTAATAAATTTGTAGATTTTGTTGGAAAACCATCTCCTAATTTTGAAAACTATGAAAATTATAAAGGTGGAAATACTTCGTTGTCAGATTTAAAAGGAAAATACGTTTACGTTGATGTTTGGGCTACTTGGTGCGGACCTTGTATTGCAGAAATTCCTTCACTTAAAAAATTAGAAAAACAATTTGAAGATAAAAATATAGCGTTTGTAAGTATTTCTGTTGATGATGGAAGAGGCTATAGAGGTGATGCTGGTGCAGCTCACGAAGGTTGGAAAAAAATGATTGCTGAAAAAGAAATGGGAGGCATTCAATTATTCTCTGGTGAAGGATGGAAATCTGAATTTATTCAAGGTTATAGAATAAATGGAATCCCTCGATTTATATTGATTGATCCAGCAGGTAATATTGTTAATGCTGATGCTTCAAGACCATCAAGTCCTAAACTTACAGAATTGCTTAATTCTTTAAACATATAAAATTTATAATTAAAATAAAAAATGCCGCTATTAGCGGCATTTTTTATTCCTTAGTACTTTCTTCAGTACTTTCTTCTTGCTGTATAGGTTCTGGTTGTTTAAACAAGTCTAAATACGCTTCACCTAAATATTCAATAACATGAGTTGCAATTAAACTTTGATAGCCAAAGTCTTCAACAGCAATATCTGCAGACTTTCCATGTAAATACACACCAAATATAGCTGCAACTACAGGATGATATCCTTGTGAAATTAAACCTGTAATTATTCCCGTTAATACATCACCACTACCTGCTGTAGATAAACCAGGATTTCCTGTTGTATTTACATAAAGTTTATCTTCAAAAAGTGTTATGGTATTTGCTCCTTTAATAAGCAAAATAACGTTATACTTTTTTGAAAAGGCTTTGGCTTTTTTTAATTTGTCAAAGTCATTTTTCCACTTACCAATTAATCGTTCTAATTCTTTTGGATGAGGCGTTAATACTGTTTCTACAGGTAACAATTTTAGTAAGGCTTTCTTTTTTGAAAGTAAATTAATACCATCTGCATCAATAACTAAAGGTGTTTTATTCGTTTTCAAAAAGGCTTCAAAAGCATTTAAGGTTTTTGCATCTGTCCCTACTCCTATTCCAAAAGCAATGACGGTAGGTTTTATTTCAAAAGAAATTGAGGTTATTTTTTCCTCATCAGCGTCAGTAATAACCATCGCTTCTGGAAATGCCGATTGTAAAACAGTATATCCACATTTAGGAATATATGCAGAAACTAAGCCCGCGCCAGCAGATAAAGTAGCTCTACTTGCTAAAGTAACAGCACCCATTTTCCCATAACTTCCACCAATAATTAAAGCGTGTCCAAATTGACCTTTATGCGAAAATTTATCTCTTGGTATGTAATTAGGCAACACTTCATGCTTACCAATTAATTCAACTTCTGTTTGGGTTGTTTGTAAAAATTCTTGATCTAAACCAATATCTAAAACTTCCCATTGCACAGTATACTTAGCAGTTTCTGGCAAGAAGAATACTAGTTTTGGTGAAGCAAAACTTAATGTGTAACCTGCCCATACAACAGCATCTTCATCTTCAACAGCCTTATCTGGAAACAAACCAGAAGGAATATCTATAGATAAGGTAAACGCTTTACTTGCTCTAAAATGCATAAATAAACCCTTTACCCAATCATCTATTGGTCTATTTAAACCAATTCCAAAAACAGCATCAACAATAATATCATTTGGATTTATTTCTGGAAAATCTTCTGCACATTTTAAAAGCGTTGGCCACTCTTTTGTAACATTCTTAATACGATCGTAGTTGATTAAAAAATCTTTAGAACGCTTATCACTACAATTAACCACATAGGTTTTTACATTATAGCCATCTAAAATTAAATGTCTTGCTAATACCAAACCATCACCGCCATTATTACCAATACCACAAAAAACATGTATAGGAACTTGAGCGCCTTGCATGCGCATGTGTATCCAATTAAAAATTTGAGTTGCTGCGCGTTCCATTAAATCTGTTGATGAAATTTGCTGTCTTTCAGTAGTTATCTTGTCTCCTTCGTAAATCTGTTCCTTAGAAAAAATTTTCATTTATATAATTATTGATTTTTCAATTCTTTTTTATATTCGTTGGAATTCTTAAAAGAAAATTACTTCAATATAAGAATACGTCAAAAAAAAATATTTTGTTTTTTTATCAAGTTAAAAGTAATACTTTTGATTAGTTTTACATTAAATATAAATGAATCATTTAAGCCAAAATACAAGTTTTACTCATACTTTTTTTGTAAAAGGTTCAACTTCTATTTTAGCTACTACAACAAATATTACAACCCTTTGGGGTTGCTAATAACATATTCTTCAGGCTATATTTGTAATTTAAAAAATTACAACAATTCAAGTATTATTTTTAATTATCAATTCATTAAAAAATGAAGGTTTTAAAATTTGGAGGAACTTCTGTTGGTTCTTCAAAAAACATAAATAACGTTATTAAGATTTTAGAAGATTATTCTAAAACTGATTCTGTTGTATGCGTCGTTTCTGCTGTTGGAGGTATAACAGACAAACTCTTATTAGCAGGCAAAGAAGCTCAAAATAAAAATAAAAATTATTCAGACTCTTTCAATATCATAAAAGATATTCATTTTAATATTATAAATGAATTGAACTTAGGTGAAAGCTCAAATATTATAGCGTTTGCAGACGAAAAATTAAATGAGCTTAAGAGTTTACTAGATGGTATTTATTTAATAAATGAATTATCACCAAAAACATCTGATAAATTAGTGAGTTTTGGAGAAATTTTGTCATCATACATTATTGCAGAAACCATGAAAATTCGTGGTTTATCTGCAGAGTGTAAAAACTCTCAAGAACTAATTATTACTAATTCAAACTTTACAAAAGCTGAAGTAAATTATAGTATTAGTAATAAAAATATTCAAGACTATTTTAAATCGGCTTCTCAAAAAACAACAATTCTTCCTGGTTTTGTTTCAAAATCTAATATTGGAGAACAAACCACTTTGGGTCGTGGAGGGTCAGATTTTACTGCGGCTATTGTTGCTGCTGCTTTAAACGTGACACAGCTAGAAATTTGGACAGACGTAAGTGGTATGTTTACAACAAATCCGAAATTAGTAAAACAAGCCTATCCTATTGATAAAATATCATATCAAGAGGCTATGGAATTATCACATTTTGGAGCAAAAGTATTGTATCCACCAACGGTTCAACCTGTTTTAGATTTAAATATTCCTATTCATATAAAAAACACTTTAGAGCCAGAAGCAGTTGGAACAATAATTTCTAATGATGAAACAAATTCTACTTCACCCGTAAAAGGAATTAGTAACATATCCAATATCGCGCTTTTAACTTTACAAGGTAGTGGTATGATTGGTATTCCTGGGTTTTCTAAGCGTTTGTTTGAAACGTTATCACAAGAAAAAATTAATGTGATATTAATTACTCAAGCATCGTCTGAACATTCTATTTGTTTAGGTATTGATGAAAATGATGCTGAAAGAGCAAAAACAGCTGTTGACACTACATTTGAAAACGAGATTGCTTTACATAAAATAGATCCAATTATTGTTGAAACCGAACTTTCCATTATTGCTTTAGTTGGCGATAACATGAAAAATCATCAAGGTATTAGTGGTAAAATGTTTAGCACCTTAGGTAAAAATAATATTAATATAAGAGCGATTGCTCAAGGTGCTTCAGAAAAGAATATCTCAGCGGTAATTGCAGAAAAAGATGTAAAAAAAGCATTAAACACACTACATGAACAGTTTTTTGAATCTAAAACTAAACAACTAAATGTATTTATTACAGGTGTTGGAAATGTTGGAGAAAAATTAGTTGAGCAAATAAAACAGCAACGTAAATATTTAAAAGAAAATTTAAAAATAAGTTTACGTGTTGCTGGATTATCTAACTCTAGAAAAATGATTTTTAATGAAGATGGGATCAATTTAAGTAACTGGAAAGAGCAACTACAAGATGGTGAACACGCTACGCTTGACGGCTTTTTCGATAGAACTAAATCATTAAACTTGCGCAATAGCATTTTTGTTGATGTTACAGCAAATAAAGATGTTGCTAATTTATATGCAGATTATTTAAGACAAAGTATTGGAGTTGTTGCTTGTAATAAAATTGCGTGTTCTAGCACTTTTGAAAATTATAAATTACTTAAAAGACTTTCACTAAAATACAATGCCCCTTATTTATTCGAAACCAATGTGGGAGCAGGATTGCCAATAATTGACACATTAAACAATTTAATTGCATCTGGAGATAAAGTAACATCTATACAGGCTGTTTTATCAGGTAGTTTAAATTTTGTTTTCAACAATTTTAATGATACTACAAAATTTTATGATGTTGTAAAACAAGCTGCTGCTGAAGGCTACACAGAACCTGACCCAAGAATTGATTTAAGTGGTGTAGATGTCGCTAGAAAAATCCTAATTTTAGCTAGAGAAAGTGGTGTTGAAATGAATCTAGAAGATATTCAAAACACACCTTTCCTATCTGAATCTGGTATAAAAAGCGATACTGTTGATGATTTTTACCAAACATTAATTTCAGATGAAGCACATTACCAAAGTTTGTATACTTCAGCGAAAGCAAAGGATTGTCAATTAAAATATGTGGCAAAATTTGATAATGGAAAAGCGAGTGTTGGATTAGAGGAAATTCCAGAAGGTCATCCATTTTATAATTTAGAAGGAAAAGATAATATTGTTATGTTTTACACGCAACGTTACCCAGAACAACCTATGATTATTAAAGGTGCTGGTGCTGGAGCAGATGTTACTGCTTCTGGCTTATTTGCAGACATTATTAGAATTGGAAATGATTAAGGTATGAACGAAATAAGAATATTTTCTCCAGCAACTGTAGCCAACGTATCCTGTGGTTTTGATGTTTTAGGCTTTTGTTTAGACAGTGTTGGTGATGAAATGGTGATTAGGAAAACCGATAAAAAAGGGATTTACATTACTAAAATAGAAGGTTTCGATTTACCATACGAAGCAGAACTTAACGTCGCTGGTGTTTCTGCTTTAGCTATGTACGAGGCTGCAAAACCAGATTGTGGTTTTGAAATAGAAATTTATAAAAACATAAAACCTGGTAGTGGTATTGGAAGTAGTGCTGCAAGTGCTGTTGGTAGTGTTTTTGGTATGAACGAGCTTCTTGGAAGACCATATAATAAAATACAATTAACTGAATTTGCTATTAAAGGTGAAGCTGTGGCAAGTAAATGCGAACATGCCGATAACCTAGCTCCTGCCCTTTTTGGTGGCTTTACTTTGGTTAAAAGCATTTCGCCTGTAGAAATTTTACAAATCCCAACACCAGAGAATTTGTATGCAACAATTATTCATCCTCAAATTGAAATAAAAACATCTGAATCTCGGGCGATTTTACCTAAAGAAGTCCCTTTGCAAAATGCTATTACACAATGGGCAAATGTTGGAAGTTTAATACATAGCTTGCACACTAGTGATTATGAATTATTAAAAAGTTCATTACACGATGTTATTGTAGAACCATATAGAAGTCAATTGATTCCTCATTTTAATGAAGTAAAAAAAGCAGCATTACAAAATGGCGCTTTAGGTACAGGAATTTCTGGATCTGGACCTTCAATATTCTCTTTATGTAAAGGGTTAGAAAGTGCTATAAATGTGAAAGATGCGATTGAAAAAATATACTCTAAAACTGGAATTGAGTTCGACATACATGTGTCAAAAATTAATACTGAAGGAGTCAAAATATTATAATATAAAATGAACTATTACTCATTAAACCATAAAGCACCAAACACATCATTTAAAGATGCTGTTATAAAAGGATTAGCGCCAGATAAAGGATTATATTTTCCAGAAAGCATAACCCCTTTATCAAAAGATTTTTTTGATAATATTGATGATTTAACCTATTCAGAAATAGCTTTTGAAGCGATAAAACAATTTGTTTCTCCAGAAATTCCTGAAGATGTTTTAAAAACTATTGTAAAGGAAACCTTATCATTTGAATTTCCTGTTGTAAAACTTAACGATAACATTTCTACTTTAGAGTTATTTCACGGTCCAACTATGGCATTTAAAGATGTTGGCGCACGTTTTATGGCACGTTGTTTAGGGTATTTCAATCAAAATAATAGTGAAGAGATAACTGTTTTAGTTGCAACGTCTGGAGATACTGGCGGTGCTGTAGCCAATGGATTTCTTGGTGTTAAAGGAGTTAACGTCGTTATACTCTACCCTAGCGGAAAAGTGAGCGATATCCAAGAAATGCAACTAACTAGTTTAGGTCAAAACATAAAAGCTTTAGAAGTTAATGGCACGTTCGACGATTGTCAAGCTATGGTTAAAACTGCTTTTCTTGATGATGAATTGACAAGTAAAATGCAATTAACATCAGCAAACTCTATTAATGTAGCACGTTGGTTACCGCAATTGTTCTATTTTATGTTTGCTTACAAGCAATTGCATAATAAATATGAAAACATAGTGTTTTCTGTACCAAGTGGGAACTTCGGTAATGTTTGCGCAGGTATGATGGCACAACAATTAGGTTTGCCAATTCATCATTTTATAGCATCAAACAACGCAAATAATGTGGTTACACGATATTTAACATCTCAAACTTACGAGCCAAAACCATCAGTTCAAACCATTTCTAACGCTATGGATGTTGGTGCACCAAGTAATTTTATTCGTATTCAAGAAATTTACAAAAATAAATTTGACACTTTAAAAGATAATTTATCTTCCTATAGCTATTCTGATGATGAAACCAAAGAAGCTATGTTAGAAATCTATAACAATTACAATTATGTTGCAGATCCTCATGGAGCTGTTGGTTATTTAGGTTGCAAAGAATTTTTAGTAAAAAATCCTGATTCACATTGTGTGTTTTTAGAAACAGCCCATCCTACTAAATTTTTATATGTAGTTGAAGATGTTATTAAGGAAAAACAACCATTACCAAAGCAAATACAAGCTGTAATGGGTAAAGAAAAAGAATCGATTGTAATTTCTACTTACGAGGATTTAAAAAGTTTTCTATTAAATTAAAGAACAGCCAATAATTAGTTACTTTTAGAAGTAAAAAAATAAAAATCATGATATTAAAAACTATTCATAATTATAAATTACTTTTCTTACTTGCCTTTTTGCCTTTATTTTTGCATTGCAATAATTCTGACGAAATAAAAGACACACCTGTTGATGAGGAAATTGTAGATGAAACTGAAATAGATAATGTACCTGAAACGTTTGCAAATACAGTTGAAGAACATGGACAATTAAGTATTTCTGGCAATAAAATAGTTGATAAAAACGGAGAACCTTTACAATTAAGAGGAATGTCTTTCTTTTGGAGTCAATGGATTGGTAAATATTACACTAAAGAAACTGTTAAGTGGCTAAAGGAAGACTGGAATTGCAATATTGTTAGAGCAGCAATGGCAGTAGACCATGATGGTTATTTAGCTAATCCGGAAGTTGAAAAAACAAAAATAAAAACCATTATCGATGCTGCTATTGAAGAAGGTATTTATGTGCTAATTGATTGGCACGATCATGAAGCTGAAAAACACCTAGAAGAAGCCAAAACATTCTTTTCTGATATAGCCGAAACTTATGGGAATGTCCCAAATATTATTTATGAAACTTATAATGAACCATTAAATGTGTCGTGGAAAGATGTTTTAAAACCTTATCATGAAGCTGTTATTGCAGAAATTCGTAAGCATGACCCAGATAATATAATAGTTTGTGGCACAAGAAATTGGTCTCAAAATGTTGATGATGTTATTGGTAATAAAATTAACGATGCAAATATTGCTTATACATTACATTATTATGCAGCAACTCATAAACAAGAACTCAGAGATATTGCAATTCAAGCTTTAAATAATGATATTACTCTTTTTGTTACAGAATTTGGTACCACCCAAGCTTCAGGTGATGTTGAAATTAATGAAGCTGAATCTAAATTATGGTGGGATTTCTTAGATGAACACAACATATCTTGGTGCAACTGGTCTATTGCCGATAAAGAAGAATTAGCAGCCGCTTTAAAACCAGGCGCAAGTGCTACTGGCGGATGGCAAGAGTCTGAAATAACTACATCTGGTAAGCTAGTAAGAAACGAATTAAAAGCTAAAAACAAAAGCTATTAAAAATAAGATTATAAATCTATGACTTCAACAGATTGGATTGGTTTCTTGGGTGTTTTTCAAATACTTCTAGCCTATGTTTTAAATGTTAGTGGCAAAGTTTCAAATAAGCATTTAGTTTTTATTTTGCTAAACCTTATTGGAGCTTCAATGGCTTGTTTGGCATCAATATTTTTAAACTATTGGCCTTTTATTGTTTTAGAAAGTGTTTGGGCCCTAGTGTCATTATTTGCGCTTATAAAGTATAAGAAATAAATTCTATTTCTTTTTATAATAAACTACTTCGGCATTTTTTTAGATAATTGTTGTTTGTTTTATAAGTAATTCATCAAAATGCATCTCTATTTAGATAAATTCATTGAATGACGAAATATAAAAAAACACCTTCTTAGAATATTATATACTTATTGATAATATTCTCGACAAAACATTGTGAGTTATCCATACAATTTGTCAAAATTTAAAGCAGATAAAAATCATACAATAAATATAAATTTCGGATAAATTGAACTTAATTTAAGAATAAGTACATTTAATGAACCATATATTGATTTTATATGAGAGCAAGTATGCTAATAAACTTAATAGTAGCCTTTATTTATATGCATATTTAAAAGTTATATGATGAAATGCGTAACTATTATCATGCATAAATATTAGAAGTAATCTTCTAGAGTAAAAAAATATTTATTTGAAATGAAAATTTTAATATTTGGAGCATCGGGTTCCGGAACAACAACATTAGGAAAAGAAGTTGGAAAAATGACAGATTTCATTCATTTGGATGTTGATAACTATTATTGGAAACAAACTGATCCTCCTTTTCAAGAAAAAATATCATTTGTAGAAAGAAATAAAAACTTAAAAACTGATTTTGAAAAGTTCAAAAATATTATAGTTACCGGTTCTTTGGTAAGTTGGGGGAAAGAATGGGAAACAGTATTCGATTTAGCTGTATTTATTCGTTTAAACAATAATAAAAGAATAAAACGTCTTAAAAAACGAGAAATTGAACGTTACGGTGATAAACTATTAACAGACAAAAAAATAATGCATGACTCAAATGCTTTTTTAGAATGGGCCAACCAATATGAAAACCCAAACTTTGATGGCAGGTCTCTAAATATACATAACAATTGGATTGAATTACTCAATTGTAAGGTTTTGAAAATAGATGGAGAAATGGAATTGAAAAATAAAACAGACAAAGTAATAGCAGAAATTAAAGCTATTAATATTAATAGCTATAATTAATTACTTAAAACCTTTTAGAAAAATCCTCAAGTTTTTTATTTACTTCATTCCTTTTTGCTAATTTAGTTATTAAACATAAAATATCCTTAAAACCAACCAATTAAACCAAAACATGACAACCAAACTAAATATTAAACCAACAGTGCTATTTCTTTTATTATCTATTTTTTTTGTGGTCACATCTTCTGCTCAAAACATTCCTTTAGTTTATAATTTAGAGAATACAGGTATAAATTGCTCTGAACCTATTTTATCAAATATTGAGGAACTTCCTATAATTAATCCTTTAACAGATCCGTTTGAGTGGTCTAATAAAAGTGGTCGCTCAACTAAATTTGAAGATTGGAAATGCAGACGATTAGAAATTAAAGCAGAAATTGAGTATTATGAAATTGGTGAAAAACCAAATCGACCTGAAAACATTACTGCTAGTTTTTCAAATGACACACTTACCGTAAATGTAACCGTAAATGGAAATACACTTACACTAACATCTCATATTCTTCTTCCTAATGGAAACGGTCCTTTTCCTGCTGTTATAGGTGTTGGTCGTGGTTCGGGAAGTTTACCAGAAGATATTTTCTCTAGTCGAAATATAGCACAAATTACCTTTAACTTTACTCAGGTAATGTCTCACACGCAAACACGAGGCAACGAGCCTATTAACAAACTTTACCCAGAACTTGAATATTTTGGAGCTTATAGTGCTTGGTCCTGGGGTGTTAGCAGAATAATAGATGGTTTAGAACTCGTTTCTAATGATTTGAATATAGACCTAAAACATATAGCTGTAACCGGTTGTTCGTTTGCTGGAAAAATGGCACTTTTTGCTGGTGCTTTTGATGAACGTATTGCGCTTACAATAGCTCAAGAATCTGGTGGCGGTGGTGCTGCTTCATGGCGTGTCTCAGAAACTTTAGGTAATGTCGAAACATTAGGTCGAACAAGTCATGCTTGGTTTATTGAAGATTTATTTAAATTCTCCAATTCTGTTCCAAAATTACCATTCGACCATCATGAACTCATGGCAATGGTAGCACCACGTGCATTGTTAATTCTAGGAAACCCAGATTATGAATGGTTAGCTGATGAATCTGGTTATGTATCATCAAGAGCAGCACATGAAGTTTGGAAAACTTTTGGTATTGGAGATAGATTTGGGTTTTCAATAGTTGCAGGACATAATCACTGCGCTTTACCAGACAGTCAAAAACCAGAAGTAGAAGCTTTTGTAGCAAAGTTTCTACTTGGCAATAAAGATGTAAATACAAATGTTCAAATACACCCGTTTGAAGATGTAGATTATGCACAATGGTATAATTGGTGGGGAACTGGGAACCCTATTTTCATAAAACAAAATTAAAAGCAGAGAACATTAATTAATTATAATTCACAGAATTGCAGGTAATTGTATTTATGAAAAAATCTATTAACTGCTTTTAACTATTAACACAATTACAAAAAGAAAAACATATCGATTTATTAAATAAAAATAAGCTGGATATAACATGCAAGTTTTAGCCTAAACAAACCTTTTTACTCGTTTTCTAGCTTCAACTTAAAAAAAACAAATACATTAATTAAAACCTAAAATTTAACTCTACAATCAACAAAAAGTTTAACAAACCTTTTAAACTTTCAGTAAAAGCATTTTCTATAAAATTTCAATACATTTGCTATTCAAATTTTGAATATTTAGTACATGAAAAATACTGCTTTAACAACAACTCACAAAGCTCTTGGAGCAAAAATAGTCCCTTTTGCAGGCTACAATATGCCTGTACAATATGAAGGTGTAAATATCGAGCACGAAACTGTTAGAAAAGCTGTTGGTATGTTTGATGTATCTCACATGGGTGAATTTTTAATTGAAGGAGAACATGCTTTAGAGTTAATACAAAAAATATCAAGTAATGATGCTTCAAAATTAACCATTGGGAAAGCACAATATAGTTGCTTACCTAATGATGATGGTGGTATTGTAGACGATTTAATTATTTATAAATTAAAAGAAGAACAATATTTATTAGTTGTTAATGCTGGTAACATAGAAAAAGATTGGAATTGGATAACATCTAAAAATGATGTTGGTGCAAACATGCGTGATTTAAGTGAAGATTATTCACTACTTGCCATTCAAGGTCCTAAAGCCATTGAAGCGATGCAAAGTTTAACAAGTCATGATTTATCAGAAATTAAATTCTACAATTTTGTTGTTGGCGATTTTGCGGGTAT
This sequence comes from Flaviramulus basaltis, assembly GCF_900114265.1. Lineage (GTDB taxonomy): Bacteria > Bacteroidota > Bacteroidia > Flavobacteriales > Flavobacteriaceae > Flaviramulus > Flaviramulus basaltis. The sequence goes on along the minus strand of NZ_FPKV01000002.1, from coordinate 105,812 downwards.
AGATTATGTGATCATTTCTGCAACTGGATATACTGGTAGTGGTGGTTTTGAAATTTATTGTAAAAACAGCGAAGTCAAACAAATTTGGGACAAGGTTTTAGAAGCTGGTGCAGATTTTGGTATTAAACCTATTGGTTTAGCAGCTCGCGATACATTACGTTTAGAAATGGGATATTGCCTTTACGGAAACGATATTGATGACACCACCTCGCCTATTGAAGCTGGTTTAGGTTGGATAACAAAATTTACTAAAGATTTCACGAATTCTGAAGCTTTAAAAGCTGAAAAAGAACATGGTTCTCAACGTAAACTTATTGCTTTTGAATTAGACGAACGTGGTATTCCGCGTCATGGTTATGATATTGTTGATGGTAACGGAAAAACAATTGGTGTAGTTACATCGGGTACTATGTCTCCTAGCTTAGGAAAAGGGATCGGTTTAGGTTATGTTCCTACTGTTTTTGCAGAAGTAAATAGTAAAATCAATATTCAAATACGTAAAAATGCAGTTCCTGCTACGGTAATAAAATTACCTTTTTATAAATAATTATATGCATAATTTTCAAGCTGTACTAGAAACTATTTATCACGATGCGATAAATGCTGATGATAAAGGTAAAGTAGCTACTTACATTCCGGAATTGGCCCATATTGATAAAGGTAATTTAGGAATTCATTTAAGAACATCCGATGGGAAAGAATACGGTGTTGGCGATTATAATAAACCATTTTCTATTCAAAGTATTTCAAAAGTTTTAGCACTCTCAAAAGCGATGTCACTTATAGGTGAAGATATCTGGGAACGCATTGATGTTGAACCTAGCGGAAACCCATTTAATTTTCTATCGTTATTAGAAATTGAAAACGGTATTCCTAGAAATCCATTAATTAACTCTGGAGCAATTGTAATTGCAGATGTGCTTATTTCAAATTTAAAAAATCCTAAAGAAGATTTCTTAAACTACGTTAGAGAGCTTACAGGTGATAATACTATAAACTTTAACAAAGCCGTAGCACATTCAGAAAAAGTAACCGGTTTTAAAAATTATGCAGCAGCTAATCTTTTAAAATCCTTCAAAAATTTAAATAACCCAGTAGAAGATGTTTTAGATTTTTACTTTCATCAATGCTCAATAGAAATGACTTGTAGCCAACTTTCTAAAGCTTTTTACTTATTTGCTAATAAAGGAAAATGTTTAAAAAACAAATTACATATTACAGAACAGCAAGTTAAACGTATTAATGCATTAATGTTAACTTGTGGCTTTTATGATGAAGCTGGAGAATTTGCATTTGAAGTTGGTTTACCAGGAAAAAGTGGTGTTGGCGGTGGTATTGTAGCGCTTTTACCAGAAAAATTTGTGATTTCTACATGGTCGCCAGGTTTAAATATAAAAGGGAATTCTAAATTAGGCATGCTGGCATTAGAACAGTTTACAACAAAAACAAAACTTTCTATTTTTTAGTGTCTTTAGTTTAAAAAATAATTTATGATTAAGCGAGAAGACAAACATAGCATATTAATTTTAGGAGCCAGTGGTTTTCTAGGCAGTGCTATTTATAAAGAACTCTGCTCCTATTTTAGAACATTTGGAACCTATAATATTAGTAATAAAGCTCTAGAAAAAAATAAACACTTTTTTCAGTTTAACTTTGAAGAAGATGATGTTTTTGAAATTCTAGATATTGTAAAACCAACTATTATAATTTCGACACTTCGTGGAGATTTTTCAAAACAAGTACTCCTTCATCAACATCTAGCAGAATATTTACTATCAAATAAAACAAAGCTTATTTTTCTTTCATCTGCCAATGTTTTTGATGCTTATAGCAAATACCCAAGTTACGAGCAAGACAAAACATACAGTAATAGTGTTTATGGACATTTCAAAATAAAAATAGAAAATATGCTATTGCGCTTGCCTAAAAAACAAGTGGCTATTTTAAGACTTCCTATGGTTTTTGGAACACAATCTCCTCGAATTTTAGAAATTCTTCAAAATGTAAAAGAAAAAACGCCTACCGAAGTTTTTCCTAATTTAATAATGAATGTGACTACAGATAGTAAAGTAACACAGCAAATTCATTACATTATTAATCGAAATAAATCAGGTATATTTCATTTAGGAAGTAGTGATTTGGTGCATCATGACGATTTTGTTAAAGAAATAATCAAAGCTCTAAATTTAGAAGATAAGGTTCTATTAAAACAAGTTTACACAACAAACGATGATAGATACTTAGCAGTTTTGCCAAAATATAATCTACTACCAAAGAATTTAAATTTAGTAAGCGAAGAAATTTTAAATGAGTTAAAAATATAATTGCCGTTAATACTTGAAATTGTTAAATTAGTAAAAATTACATCCTATAAAACCACATATTATGAGTAAATTATCTGAACAAGACATAGAAGCAAAATTACTTCACTTTCCTGATTGGGAATATTATGACAACGCTATACACGCAGAATTTGAATTTGAAAATTTTAAAGACTGTTTTAGTGCTATGAGTAGAATCGCTTTTGAGTGTGAAGCCTTAAACCATCATCCAGATTGGTCTAATGTTTACAATATACTAACTATCTCTTTATCTACGCATGATGCCAATGGCGTTACAAACAAAGATTTTAAACTTGCAGAAGCTATAGAAACTATTGTAGAACCAGATGAGGAATAATTTGTTTTTCACTGCTAGGTTTTTAACTTTGCGCAAATAATAAATTTTAGTTTAATTTAATAAAATTCCTGTTTTTTCAGGAAAACATATATTATTATGGGAAGAGCTTTTGAGTTTAGAAAAGCAAGGAAAATGAAACGTTGGTCTGCAATGAGTAAAGCCTTTACTAGAATTGGTAAAGACATTGTTATGGCTGTTAAAGAAGGTGGTCCAGACCCAGACAGTAATTCACGTTTAAGAGCGGTTATACAAAATGCCAAGGCAGTAAACATGCCTAAAGACAATGTTGAGCGTGCTATAAAGAAAGCAAGTGAAAAAGGTCAAGGTGATTATAAAGAAGTGATTTTTGAAGGTTACGCACCTCATGGAATTGCTGTTTTAGTTGAAACTGCAACCGATAATAATACAAGAACTGTAGCCAATGTGCGTAGTTATTTTAATAAATGCGATGGCAGTTTAGGTACTTCCGGTTCTGTCGTTTTTATGTTTGATCATACTTGTAATTTTAGAATTAATGCAGAAGGTTTAGATCCTGAAGAATTAGAATTAGAATTTATAGATTTTGGTGCTGAAGAAGTTTTTGCCGATGATGATGGTATATTAATTTACGCCCCTTTTGAAAGTTTTGGAGCTATTCAAGCAGAATTAGAATCTAGAGAAATTGAAATATTATCTTCTGGTTTTGAACGTATTCCACAAGTTACTAAGCAACTTACTGCTGAAGAAGCAGAAGATGTAGAAAAACTTTTAGAAAAACTTGAAGAAGATGATGATGTACAAAATGTATATCATACTATGGAAGAGAGTGAAGATTAATAAATCAGCAACATTAAAACATAAAAAAAAGCTATCAAAAAATTGATAGCTTTTTTTTATACTTTTCTGTTTGGGGCAAAAAAGGCGATTAATTCGATTAATATTTAGATAAAAATACTGATGATGCTGAGGCTAAGTCATTATTAACAACTGGTGCGATATTACCACCACTACCAATGTTGTTAAAGGCTAATATTCTCCCTCCGCCATTACCGGCTTCAGCAATAAATACAGTTTTTGTAGCACTATCATAAGCAACATCTACAGGGTTTCCTAAAAGTGTAGAACTTCCTGCAACCCGTGTTTGTTGAGATAAAGCTAAAGTTCCACCATTTGCAGTATTGTTAAATTTTGATGTAAAGCCTTCAATAATATGAAAACCGCCATCATCTTGTCCATTCATTGCAGAAGCAATATCTGTTAAAACCATAGTGTCAGACATGGCATCGTAGGTTAAGCCATGAGTTCTAACAATGCCTTCAACAACTATAGTCTTAGACGCAGATAACGTAGCGTCTGCCATATTAGATAAAAAGTTTGTGTAAACTGCTAATTGATTAGTTGTATCTACAATCGCATATAAATCTTCTCCATCAAAAGTAATTCCCCATAATTTAAAATCTGTTGTAATTACATTTCTTAAAGTAAAACTGTTTCCACTTTTAGAGTAAATAAATAATCTTCCATCTGGTGTATTGGTATCTCCATCGGGATCAGAGTTATCTACTACTACATAAAAATTACCATTTACAGCTAATTCTCGTGGGCTAGTCATATCTGTACTTCCAGAAACTCCAACAGAAATTGAAGAACCTGCCATACTTAATGCTACATTAGAGTAACCTTCTAAACTAAAATTAGATCTAGAGGCTTGTACAACAACATCATTATTTTTATCATAATAAATACCATCTGCAGCAGTAGATGGTGTTATTAAAGTTTTAGAAGTCACATTACTTATACTGCTAACATTATAAGTTGTTACGTTTCCATCAGAATTATTTGATGCAAACAAGTAAGTTGATAAAGATGCATCCATACCAGTACTATCATCATCACTACATGATGTGAAAGCTAGGTTAATTAGTGCTAATAGGGCTAAACTTTTAATTAGGTTTAATCGTTTCATTTTGTCAAATTTTTAAGGTTCAATCATACCTACGTAATTTTTTAAAAGAGGGTTTTAAAAAATTAAAAAAATATTAGCTGTTTTTTATATTTAGAAATTATAATTTTGAGATAAAACTTAGAGATACATAAATATGGAGAAAACTAACAAAGTAATTAATTGGGGAATTATTGGTTGTGGTGATGTTACTGAGGTAAAAAGTGGACCTCCATATAGTCTAGTTGAAAACTTTAAACTTAAAGCGGTAATGCGACGTGACATAACAAAACTTAAAGACTACGCTTTAAGACATAATGTAGACACTTATTTTACAAATGCTGATGAGTTAATTCAAAGTAAAGATATTGATGCGGTTTACATCGCAACACCACCAGATACTCACAAACATTATGCTTTAAAAGTTGCTGAAGCAGGTAAACCTTGTTGTATTGAAAAACCTATTACACCAACTTATAATGAAGCTTTAGAAATTCATGAAGCTTTCAACAACAAAAATATACCGCTATTTGTTGCATATTACAGACGCTCTTTACCTCGTTTTTTAAAAGTAAAAGAATGGCTTGATAAAAATTATATTGGTGATGTAAGACATATTAATTCTCATTTAAGCAAACCACCAAGTGAAATAGATTTATCAAAAACAGATAATTGGCGAACAGATGCTAACATAGCTCCGGCTGGTTATTTTGATGATTTAGCAAGTCACGGTATCGATTTATTCACTTATCTATTAGGAAATATTAAAGAAGCCTATGGTGTTAATACAAACCAACAAAACCTTTATACAGCAAAAGATGCTGTAACAGGATGTTGGATTCATAAAAAAGGTATTACAGGTTCTGGTACATGGAATTTTGGTTGTAATGAACATCTAGATCAAGTCATCATTTATGGAAGCAAGGGAACCATAGAGTTTTCCGTATTCCATGATAATGCTGTGATTTTAAAAAGTGATTCGAAAAATGAAGAATTATTCATAGAACATCCAAAACACATTCAAATTCATCATGTAGAGAACATGAGAGATTATTTAACAGGAGTTAAAGATTCGCATCCATCTACAGGGTTAACCGCATTGCATACAAGTTGGGTTATGGATAAAATTTTAGGTACTATATAAAGTTGAAAATCAATATATATATATATATATCAAAGCTATTTATTCTTAACAAAAATCAATTTAAAACGTCCATTAGTTTGGTCTCTTTGTTCCATTTCAAATTGAGGCAACGATTTAAAAAGTGGTGTTAGCTTTTGAAACCCGAAATTACGAGAATCAAAATTGGGTTGTTTTTTAAGTATTAGTGAACCAACATCTCCTAAAAAAGCCCAACCGTCATCGTCTGCTGAATCATCCACAGAATTCTGAAGAAGTTTAATTACTTTAGGTGTAATATTATATAAATTTTCTTTTTTAGCTTTTCTACCCTTATCATCTTTTTCATGCTCATCATCAGAAGCAAGAATTTCTAAATAAATAAACTTATCGCAGGCTACAATAAACGGATTTGGTGTTTTCTTCTCTCCCATTCCATAAACTACCATGGCAGCTTCACGCAACCGTGTAGCAAGTTTTGTAAAATCACTATCTGATGATACTAAACAAAATCCGTTCACTTTTTCAGAATATAAAATATCCATCGCATCAATTATCATTGCAGAATCTGTTGCGTTTTTTCCAGTAGTATAGCCGTACTGTTGTATTGGTGTTATAGCATTTTCAAGCAAAACATTTTTCCATTTAGATAAATGGGGTTTTGTCCAATCTCCATAAATTCTTTTAATTGTTGGTGTTCCGTATTTGGTTATTTCTTCCATCATTTCAGAAATATACTTTGATGGGATATTATCTCCATCTATTAATACGGCAATTTTAGTGTCTTTTATCATAATTGATAAAGATAAAGAAATATATAAAGCCGAGGTTTAATAGTACATCAATTAAATATTTTAACTTTTATTTAGATATTTTAACTTTAGTTTATCATTATTTTTACTCTGACTAATTCAAATAACAAGGTGAATTCCTTATAATCGTATGTTCTTATTATGAAAATTCAAAAAACTACAATCAAAATTGCATCCTTAATGTTTGCAGCAATTTTCTTCTTAGCTTCTTATAATACTGAAGCTCAAAATAAAAAGAAGAAGAAAAAGAAAGATGAAACAGAAACCCCTGTTAAACCTGAGGAAAAAACAAAAGAAAAAACTATTGAAGAACTTGTTAAATCGAGTAAAGAAATAGATGGTCTATTTAAAATTTATCAAGATACTATTACGGGTACTTTACAAATGGTTGTTTCTGAAAACCAAATAGGTAAAGAGTATATTCATTTTACTCAAGTTGCTGATGGTGTTTTAGATGCAGGTAGATTTAGAGGTGCTTATGGAGACTCAAAAGTATTTAAAATTGAAAAGTATTTTAATAAAATTGAGTTTATTACGCAAAACTCATCCTTTTATTTCGATCCTGAAAGTCCGCTTTCAAAATCTAAAAGTGCTAATGTTAGTGAAGGAAATATGGCCAGCTTAAAGATAGAAGCTCAGGATAAGGAAAAAGGTTTGTATTTAATTAAAGTGGATGATTTATTTTTAAAAGAGACTTTTTCTCAAATAAAAAATCCGAGTTATCCAGGCCAATCTCCTACAGATTTTAAACTTGGAAATTTGGATAAGGATAAGACTAAAATAAATTCTATCAAAAATTATGAAGAAAATACTGATTTATCTGTGGAATATGTGTATTCCACCCCTTCAGTATTAAATGGAGGTTCTGATGCCGTTTCAGATGGAAGAAATGTAAGTATAAAAGTATTTCATAGCCTTATAGCTATGCCAGACAACGATTATGAAATTAGACTTGACGACCCTCGTGTTGGTTATTTTTTAACACAAGTAGACGACCAAACATCAACAAGTTCTACGCCTTATCGTGATTTAGTACATAGATGGAATTTGAAAAAGAAAAACCCTGAATTAGCACTATCTGAGCCTGTTGAACCTATTACTTGGTGGATAGAAAACTCTACACCTTTAGAATGGAGAGAAACCATAAAAGATGCTGTTTTACAATGGAATGTCGCTTTTGAAAAAGCTGGATTTGAAAATGCTATGGCAGTTAAAATCCAACCTGATAATGCCGATTGGGATGCTGGTGATATTAGATACAATGTGTTAAGATGGACATCTTCTCCACAGCCTCCTTTTGGTGGTTACGGACCTAGTTTTGTAAACCCAAAAACAGGGCAGATTTTAGGAGCAGATATTATGCTTGAATATGTACATTTTACAAACAGAGTGTTATACGATAAAGTTTATGAATTAGCTACTTTAGAAGAGCCTTTTGAAGCTTCAGATTTTAAGAAGAATGATGTGGCATATTGCTCTTTGGGTCACCAAATACACCAAGATGTTATGTTTGCTAGTGCTGTAGCCTCGGCAAGTGGAGCTTCAGACCTAGAAATGGAACGTGTTAAAAGAGAATCTATGATTGCTTTAATTATGCATGAAGTAGGACATACATTAGGTCTTAATCATAACATGAAAGCGAGTCAGTTATATTCTCCAGAACAATTAGCTGATGCTGAATTTATTAAAGGAAAATGTTTAACTGCATCTGTTATGGATTATGCTACTTTAAACATTACAAGAGACAGAAGTAAACAAGGTCAATATGATGATGTTGCTGTTGGTCCTTATGATATTTGGGCAATTCAATTTGGTTACACCCCTTTTAAAACAGGAAAAGAGAAAGATGATTTATTAAATAAGTCCACAAATCCTGAACTTATTTTTGGTAATGATGCAGATGATATGCGTTCTCCTGGAAAAGCTATAGATCCTAGAATAATGACCGGGGATCAATCAAACGATCAAATCACTTATTCAATAGATAGAATTGAACTATCTAATGATTTGATGAAAAACGCTAAAGATAAGTTTACCAAAAGTGGAGAATCTTATCAAGAATTAAGACGTGTTTATTACTTATTAAGTGGTCAAAAAGCAGGTGCCGCTAATGTTATTTCAAGATTTATTGGTGGTGTTTATGTAGATAGAGCTATGGCAGGTCAAGAAGGAGAAACTCAACCGTATACCCCTGTAAGTTTGGAAGATCAAAAAAGAGCAATGAGTGCATTAAGTAAATATGTTTTTGCACCAGATGCTTTTGATGCTCCAAACAATTTATATAATTATTTGGCAATGCAACGTAGAGGTTACAACTTTAGAACTCCAGAAGATCCTAAAATTCACGAGCAAGTATTAACTTATCAAATAAATGTATTACGTCATATTTTACATTATAATACTTTACAACGAATTACAGATTCTGAGTTATATGGTAACAAGTATACTTTATCTTCTTTTATGACTGATTTAAATAATGCTATTTTTAAAACAGATATTTATAGTAATGTAAATTCTTTTAGACAGAATCTTCAATTAGAATATACAAATATGTTAATTGATATGCTTACAGGTAAACAAAGTGATAGATATACTAACAATGCCAAATCAATGGCTTTATATAATTTAAAAAATATAAGAAGTATGGCAGCGTCATCAGGAAACATATCGTCAAAAGCTCATAAACAACATTTAAGAACACTTATTGATAATGCAATAAAAGAGATTAAATAAGAAGCAATACATATCACTCAATAAAAAAAGCTACTTCTTAATGGAGTAGCTTTTGTTTTTTGAGATAGCTGATGTTTCTTTTTAGGAACAAGGAATTGTTTACTTTATGTTTCATGTGCTATACCATACATACGACAATTTTTGTGCCACGGTTTTTATACAATGCAAAAATTATGAATAATCAGGCTTTTTCCCTTTTACACCTTTAAAAAAATCATGCATATAATTAAAATCTGCTTCTACATTATTTGTTGGGTAAAAAGGTTCTGAAATTTTATTTTGCTTGTTTTCAAAATCCAAAGTAAACATAATGATTGGTACTTTAGCTTGCTTAGCAATGTAATAGAATCCTGTTCGCCATTCTTTTACTTTTTTTCTAGTACCTTCAGGCGCTAATGTTATTCTAAACTCATTTCTTTCTTGAAATAACTTAGCTATACTTTCAACTTTATTTTCATTAGATATTCTATTAATTGGAGTACCTCCCAAAGCTCTGAAAAACCAACCTATAGGAAATACAAATAATTCTTTTTTACCAATAAAATTTGTTTTTAAATTAGCAACAGAACGTAATAAAACACCAATATGAAAATCATGCCAGCTTGTGTGGGGAACAGCAATAATAACTGCTTTTTTAACACTGTCTTTTGAGAAATTAGTGTTACCAACAACCTGCCAGCCTAAAACTTTAAAATAAATAATCTTGGCTAGCCACTGCATATTACATTTTTTTGTAAAGATCTTTTAACTTTTGTGGAGTCATTATTTTTTTCCAATTTTTGCCCAAAGCATTTTCCCAAAGAGGTTCTAGACCTAAAGAAATATTTATCATAATATCAAACTCTCTATCACTTAAATCTGAACAAATACCTTGAGGTAATGTTATATTATGTTTCTCTTTCATTCGCTTAAAAAGCTTAACACCTTCTGGATAAAACTCTTCTAAATGATCAAAAACAATACAATTCCCTATACCGTGTTTTGTTCCTAATAAATATGACAAACCATAACTCATAGCATGTGCTACACCTACTTGAGAATAAGCAATACTCATACCTCCATGCCAAGAAGCCATCATAAGTTTTTCTTGAGATTCAAGATCCGAAAGGTTGTCTTCTAAAAATATTTGTTTACACAAATCTAGAGCCATGTTACCATAGCTTTCACTAAATGCGTTAAGATAAGTACCTGTTAGCGATTCTATACAGTGAATATAGCAATCCATACCTGTATAAAACCATTGGGCTTTAGGCACATCTTTTGTTAGTTCAGAATCTAAAATTACCTGATCAAAAGGTGTGTAATCTGAATTAATACCTAATTTTTTTTCTGGTCCAGTAAGTACCGTAGTTCTAGAAACTTCTGCACCCGTACCAGATATAGTTGGTATACCAACATGATATAGTGCTGGGTTTTTTACCAAATCCCAACCTTGATAATCTTTAGCTTCCCCATTATTAGTTAACATAATAGAAACCGCTTTTGCTAAGTCTAATAAGGTTCCTCCTCCTATTCCTATAATTCCAGATGGCCTTTCTTTAGACATTAAAATAATGTCTTCAACAAGTGCATCTACTTGTGAAGTTTTAGGTTCTTCTTTAGAGGATACAAAAATAATTTTATCGTCGTAAGACAATTCTATTCTAGATTTTAGCCAAGAATTGTTTTTAAAAACATCATCGATTAAAAAAATAAACGGAGCATTAATGCCTAAGCGTTTTGGGGCTAAAACTTCATTTAATTGATTAAAACTACCTCTACCAAAAATAACTCTTGGTACCATTGGAAAGTTCTTATAACTCATTTAATTTATTTTCTTTTACAAAAGGTAAAAATACCATTAATTTAAATTCTATTGGTTTAAATACTGCTGAAATTTGTCGGAAAAAAGTCCTAGATGATAACCATCAACCAACGCATGATTAACATTAATAGAAACATTCATTATTAATTCATTGCCTATTTTACTAGCTTTACTAAAAGCTAATTTAGGAACAGAATCTAATTTACCTGAAACAGGTTCTTTATGTCCTGAAAAATTTAACCATGGCATGGCGGAGCAATGAATACAATCTAATCCATTTTTTGGTGGATATAAATCACTAGAATTAATAATGCGCGTTTTTTCGCTCTCAATATTCTTTATAAAAACATTTAAATCTTCATTGTAATCGATAAATGAAAACCCAAATGTATTATTTTTTCTCATGATTGTAGAAGATGCATGTATAACCTCATACTCCACTACATTATTATCTTCAATTCTATATTTTAAATTCTCTATACTGTTTATAACCCTCATAGAGTCGTGTAAATACTTAGCAAAAAAACTAATGTTATTTTCTTTTGAAAAGTTATACGCCTTTGTGACATTAAATGGTATAGTAACAGCAAAATAAGGGTCTACTAAGGTAGAAAAATGCTCATAATGCTGTTTTCTTTTCCAAGTATTTATATCTAAAATTCTCAAATTAACTTAATATTTTTAAAATTTGAATTAATGAGCTTAGTGTTTTATAAGCCTTTCCATTAGTTTCTTTCTCTGTTACTTGCTCGTGTGCCCAGGTTGTATGAAAAGGGACATGAATAGCATGTGCTTTAATATTTACTAATGGTAAAATATCAGATTTTAACGAGTTTCCAATCATTAAAAACTCTGAAGGTTTAATATCTAAATGATTTAATAATTTAGAATAATTAGCTTCTTTTTTATCACTTAAAACTTCTATGTGATGAAAATAATTAGTTAAGCCAGATTTTTCTAATTTACGTTCTTGATCTAATAAATCACCTTTAGTAGCAAGTATTAATTTGTATTTTTTTGATAAAGTTTTTAAAACTTCTTCAACGCCATCAAGCAATTCAACAGGTTTGTTTAACATTTCTTTACCTATATTTAAAATAGACTCAATAGTTTTACTTGATACATTATAATTTGATATTTCTAAAGCAGACTCAACCATTGATAATGTAAAAGCCTTAACGCCATATCCATATAAATCAAGATTACCTATTTCTTTTTTAAAAAGTTCTTGGTCTATTTTGTTTATTGTTTCGTATTCTGATAAAAGTTTACCAAATTCTATCTCGGCATCTCTAAAATAGGTTTCATTTACCCAAAGGGTATCATCGGCATCAAAACCTATTACTTTTATGTTTTTATAATCTACTTCCATAATTTTTTAGCGCGTTCTAAATCTTCAGGAGTATCAATCTCTACACCTTGAACATCGGTTTCTACCATTTTAATGCGTTTACCATATTCTAAATAACGCAATTGTTCTAGCTTCTCAGAGGCTTCTAAGGTTAGCATTGGCAAACGATAAAAATCTAATATAGCTTGTTTTCTAAAAGCATAAACGCCTTTGTGTTTGTAATATTTTACAGCCACACTTTTATCTCTAGGATAAGGAATTGGGCTACGCGAAAAGTATAAAGCAAAGTCGGACTGATCTACAATTACTTTTACTGTATTTGGGTTATTAATTTCTTCTTCATCAGTAATATGTACCATTAATGATGCTAAATCTACTTCCTTTTTAGGATCATTTTTAAAAACCTCTATAAGTTTTACTAACGATTCTTTATCTGTAAAAGGTTCATCTCCTTGAACATTTATAACAACATCAATATCAAGATCTTCAACAGCTTCGGCAATTCTATCACTACCACAATCATGTTCTTTTTTACTCATAATTGCCTTACCACCATTATTTACAATTTCATCATAAATAATAGCACTATCTGTAACCACAAACACATCATCAAATAGTTTTGTAGCTACTGTAGCTTCGTAAGTTCTAACAATTACTGTTTTACCTCTTAAATCTTGCATAAGTTTAGCAGGAAAACGTGATGCACTGTAACGTGCAGGAATCATAGAAATTATTTTCATCTGTTATAAATCAATTCTAATTCAAAAATAAAATAATTATTGATGGTTTTATGTTTTTGGAGACTTAAACTTTTTATACAAGCGAAAAATGATGGCTAATATTATAATAACCAAAACAATAGCTAAAATTGGTAGAAAAATTGAAACAATAGACATCACAAGAGATGTTCCCGTTTCTAAAGTAGAGACTATAGGATTTGCAAACCCGCCTGTTGTAGCTGTAGATGTTAAGCGTGTAGCACTAGATGTTCCTGCTATTGCCGCCGCAGTTCCACCACCAGCTATAATAGCTAAGGACCATGTAATAACGGGACTTAAATCTGCTACAGTAGAAAGCATTATTGCGGTTCCAGCTAATGCTGCTAGAGGAACAGATATCATGTCTAATAGATTATCTATATAAGGTATGAAATAAGCAGCTATTTCTACAATAGTTGCAGCGCCTAGTGTAATTAATGCTGCTGTACTTCCTATCCATTGCCAAGATTCATTAAGTTGCCATACATCAAAATAGGAAGCTAAACTTAAAGCGAATAATGGTAAAAACACCCTAAATCCTACGGATGCTGATAAACCAACACCAAGACAAATACTTATAATGGTTTCAAATGTCATATTTAATAATTTATAAAAAATTATTCCTCAAAAAAATCGTCTTTAAAACCAATAAGATACAATTTTTCTTTAGCTCTTGTTACTGCTGTATAAAGCCAACGTAAATATTCTTTATCTATACCATTTGGTAAATAAGGTTGTTCTACAAAAACAGTTTGCCACTGCCCTCCTTGAGACTTATGACAAGTAATAGCATAAGAAAACTTAACTTGAAGTGCGTTGAAATGCTTGCTTCCTTTTACTTTTAAAAATTTTTTATAGTTACTTGTTTCGCTCTCAAAATCCTTCATAACTTCTTGATATAATCTGTTTGAATCATCATACGTTAATGAAGGAGATTCGGCATCGATAGTATCTAAAAGTAAAACAGTTTCAAAAGGTGTCATTTTTGGATAATCTACCATGCGTACTTTCACTTCCGCGAAGCGAAATCCATAAAGTTCGGTAATACTAAAAATTTCAAGCACTTCAATAATATCACCGTTTGCAATAAAACCAGCTTCAGTTGTAGGTTTAATCCAGAAATAATTATTTTTAACTACCATTAAATAATCGCCAGCAGTTAATTCATTTTCATTAAATAGAATACGGTTTCTAATTTGTTGATTATATAAATTGGCTCGTTTGTTACTTCTTACAATAATAGCGGTTTCTTCCTTTCCTAAATCGCTATAGGAATCATTAATAGCGTCCATAATTTCATATCCATCAACAAGTCTAACAATATCTTTAAAATCTGCTAAATCAAATTTAAAATTATCGTGAATGGAATTTGATAAAGCTTCCCGTAAAACGGTTGCGTTAGCAAGTATACCAGAATCTTGTTCTTGACGAACCACTTCATCTAACTCCATTTTAGTAACCTCCTTATTGTAGTTTAACGCTAAAGTTCTTTCATCTAAAGCCGGACTTAAATCTAACTTAACAGGCGGTAATTGTGCGGTATCTCCAATTAAAAGAAGTTTGCATTGATGTCCAGAATATACATATTGCATTAAATCGTCCAGTAAAGAACCATTTTCGAATAATTTTGATTCTCCAGGAGTATCTGGTATCATGGAAGCTTCATCTACTATAAAAATGGTGTTTTTGTGCTTATTGGGTTGCAAAACAAATTTTACACCACCGTTCTTTTCTTTCTTCGGAAAATATATTTTTTTATGAATTGTAAACGCCTCTTTATTTGAATAATTTGATATTACTTTTGCGGCTCTACCCGTTGGCGCCATTAAAACAGCACTTTTTTTAGCTTTCCATAAATTAGTTACTATAGTACCAACAATTGTTGTTTTACCAGTACCTGCGTATCCTTTAAGTAAATAAAGTGCATTTTCGTCTTTACTAAAAATAAATTCGGATAACTGTTGTAGAACAATATTTTGTTTTAAGGTTGGATTAAACGGAAACTGTTGTTTTATAAGAGAATAGAATTCGGATGCAGTCATTTATTGGGGTTACTTTAATAAATTATTCAAAGATAGAAATGATTTTTACTCTCTTTGGTTTTTACGATTAAAAAAAAATTGTAGATTTGCTAAATACCATTAATAACTTTTTAATTAAAAACATACTATGTTAACATTCATTCTTATTGCAGTTGCAGTGATATTAGTAACAATTGGCTTGGTTAAGTTAGTTGATAAATTTATACCTTCTAAGTTTAAACCTATTTTAAACATAGTCTTATGGTTATTAATTGCCTTTTTAGGTTATCAAACTTATATGTCTATTTACGAACCAATACAATTTAACAAAGTAAAAAATAAACGTTACGCAGAAGTTATTAAAAGTTTAATTGATATTAGAGATGCCGAACTTGCTCATAAACAAGTAACAGGAAAATTCACTGATAATTTCGATAACTTAATTAAATTTATTGATACCGCTAAATATACTATTACACAACGTCGTGATTCTAGTATTATTGATGTGGAATTAACAAAACGATATGGTGTGGATACCACAAAAGATATTGTAATTATTGATACATTAGGTTTTGAGTCTGTAAAAGATTCATTATTTAAAACCTCAAGTCGTTATAAAACTATGATGAATGTACCAGGTGCAGAAGGTGAAAAATTTAAACTGCAAGCTGGATTTATAGAGCAAAATGATATAAAAATACCTGTATTTGAAGCTTCAGTTTTAAAAAATGTTATTCTAGCTGATCAAAATAAAGATCTTGTTGCACAAGAAAACCAAGTAGTATCGGTAGACGGTGTTAATGGTGACAAATTAAAAGTAGGTTCAATGGACGAAGTTAAAACTATCGGAAACTGGCCAATAACATATGGCTCTGCAGAATAAAAATTATAATAAACTAAATAATATAGAATTGTCCATTCAAATAAGCTTGAGTGGACTTTCTTTTTGTATACTAAATCGTGATTTAAACACAATCACTTTTCTAAAAGAGGTCCATTTTGATAAAAAACTAAATCCTTTAGAACTTTTAGATGCATTAAAAGAACAGTTTAATACAGAAAATGTTTTAAATGATACATTTTCGAATACCTACGTTATACACGATAACGATTTATCTTCACTAGTACCAAGACCATTGTTTAATGAAGATTTTTTAGCAGACTATTTAAAATTTAACTCTAAAATACTTAAGTCTGATTTTATAACTTTTGATGAGCTTTTAATAAATGACAGTATTAATGTATATGTGCCCTACATTAATGTAAATAACTTTATTTATGAAAAATTTGGGACATTTACTTACAAACATATTTCTACTATTTTAATTAGTGATATTTTGCTAATCGAAAAAAACATAGAAGCAACAAAAGTTTATATTAATGTTAGCAAAAATCATTTTGAAATAATTATAGTTTCCCAAGGAAAACTTTTGCTTTACAATACTTTTAAACACAATACCAAAGAAGATTTTATTTATTTTATACTCTTTACTGCCGAACAATTAAAACTTAACCCAGAAACACTAAATTTGGTTTTAATTGGTAATATTAAAAAAGATGATGATTTATATAACATAGCTTATAAATACATTAGAAATATTAGTTTTGGTAATCGTAAAGATTCTTATACATATAATATCGAACCTGAAGCTGAATATTCAAATTTTGCTTTAATAAAAAGTTTTTAATGCGCATTATATCAGGAATATACAAAAGCAGAAAAATAGTTGCACCAAAAAATCTACCTGTGCGACCAACCACAGATATGGCCAAAGAATCCTTATTTAATATTATCAATAATCTTTATTATTTTGATGATATTTCTGTGCTAGATTTATTTGCTGGAACAGGTAATATAAGCTACGAATTTGCTTCAAGAGGTACAGAGCAAATAACTTGTGTAGATCAAGATTTTGGTTGTATTAAATTCATAAACCAAACCGCAGAATCTTTTGAAATGCCAATTCAAACTATTAAAAGTGATGTATTTAAATTTTTAGAAAAATCTAAAATACAAGCCAATATTATTTTTGCAGATCCACCTTATAGTTTTTCTGAGGAGCAATTTGCTAAAATTCCAGAATTAATTTTTCAAAATAACCTGCTATTAGAGGATGGTTTACTTATAGTTGAGCATTCAAAACATACAGATTTGTCAAAACTAAGCAACTATAGCTATTCTAAAAGCTATGGAGGTAATATGTTTAGCTTCTTTGAATGAGCTAATATAATTTTATTTTTATAATTACTTTTTTTTCAATACATTAGACATCTCCTTAAGAGTCCCTTACTCTATACATAATTTACTCTCAACAAAAAAAGCAACCTTTTCTTGTGTTTATTTATGGCTTAGTTTGAAAATAAATTTCAAACTTTAAAGTAAATAGAATTTTTCTATTAATATTTTTCTAAATAACAAAAAACTTTTACCAACTAAAAGCATTATTAACCAACCTTTTTTTAACCAAAAACCCTTCTTAAATAATTTAAGAAGGGTTTTTTTATGGTAAAGTAAATCTATAAGCCGAATTCTGTACTCAAAAAGAGCCCTTATCATTTATCTGAGTGTATTGTTACCAATACACTTTAGCTGCCTACCCTCCAACAATCGAGCGTGCAGCCCTCAAACGTTGGTATACATGACATTGCACCACATAGAGTTTACCTGGTTTCACTACAGCATGACCTGTACATACTTTCTGTTGCACTTTTCCTAGCCTCACGACTGGTGGTTATTAGCCACTATGTTGCACTTTGGTGTCCGGACTTTCCTCCACTTATTTTAATAAGCAGCGATAAGGCGATTTACTTGAACGCAAAAGTACATAAATTGTTAATAACTCCTATCAAATTCTGTGTTCTGAATTCTAAATTATGGATTGAATTTTTAACTTTGTTATCTCAAGAATTATCAATGGAACACTTTGTAGTATCGGCAAGAAAATACAGACCGCAAACGTTTAAAGACGTTGTTGGCCAGCAAGCTATTACAAACACTTTATTGAATGCTATTGAAAACAATCATTTAGCTCAAGCCTTGTTATTTACAGGACCACGTGGTGTTGGAAAAACAACCTGTGCACGTATTTTAGCTAAAATGATTAACAGTGATGGATCTGAAACTGGTGATGAAGACTTTGCTTTTAATATTTTTGAATTAGACGCCGCATCAAACAATTCTGTTGATGATATTAGAAATTTAACAGATCAAGTTAGAATACCACCACAAGTTGGAAAGTATAAAGTCTATATTATTGATGAGGTACATATGTTATCTCAAGCGGCTTTTAATGCCTTTTTAAAGACTTTAGAAGAACCACCAAAACATTGTATTTTTATACTTGCAACTACAGAAAAACATAAAATTATTCCAACCATCTTATCACGTTGTCAAATTTTTGACTTTAAACGTATTACTGTTAAAGATGCAAAAGAATATCTTAAATACATTGCCGAAGAACAAGCTATAAAGGCTGATGATGATGCATTGCATATTATTGCACAAAAAGCAGATGGCGCTATGCGTGATGCACTTTCTATATTTGATAGAGTTGTAAGTTTTTCAGGGAAAAATTTAACTAGACAAGCTGTTACCGAGAATTTAAACGTGCTTGACTATGAAACTTACTTTGAAAGTACAGACCTTATTTTAGAAAATAAAATTCCAGATTTACTTCTTCAATTTAACAATACACTATCTAAAGGTTTTGATGGTCATCATTACATTGCAGGTTTAGCATCACATTTTAGAGATTTATTAGTAAGTAAAACGCCCGAAACTATAGAATTGCTTGAAGTTGGTGATCAAACCAAAGAAAAGTACCTAAAACAGTCTAAAAAGACTTCGCAGGAATTTTTAATGCAAGGTATAAATCTAGCAAACGATTGCGATCTCAAATACAAAACTAGTAAAAATCAACGCTTACTTGTTGAATTATGTTTAATGCAGCTTGCCTCTATCACTTTTGATGGAGAAAAAAAAAATAGCAAACATTACATAATACCTGCTTCTTACTTTAAAAATAAAGGTATTACCCCTATTCCTGTAAACATACCTAAACCTAAAGAAAATAGTAATGTCGCTTCCGCGGAATTAAAAGAAGAAAAACTAAAAATATCTACAGCTTCCAAAACATCCAATATAGAAGCTTTTCAAGTAAAAGAGCCACCAAAAATTGTTTTAAAACAAGAAACTAAAAGAACATCTGGGCTTTCGTTAAGCAGTATAAGAGCCAAAAAAGAGCATCTTATAAAACAAATGGATGTTGTTATTGATGAAGAAGATTTACCAAAAGAGGCATTTACAGAAAACGAACTTATTTCAACTTGGAATAATTATATTGAAGAAATAAGAAAAAAAGGAAAACATAACTTAGCCTCAATTTTATCTATTGATACTCCAAAAGTTACTAAAACTACAATAAACTTAGTGTTTCCAAATGAAACCAATAAAATTGAAGTTGAACGCCAGCAATATGATCTTTTATCTTATATTAGAAAATCTTTAAATAATTATGAAATAAGTTTATCCATTACTATAAACGAGGTTATGGAAAAACAATATGCTTATTCTACCATTGAAAAATTTGAAAAATTAAAGGAGAAAAACGCCAATATTGACCTTTTAAGAAAAGCTTTCGATTTAGATGTTTAAAAAACTATATATGAGTAAGTTATTAATTTTAGTTTTGTTAACTATTGCATTTGTAAGTTGCGATGGTAGAGATAGAAAATATAAAAGTAATGTACAAGTTTTACAAGAAACTAACTTGTTAAGTTCTTTTAAAGAAAAGGTTGAATTTATTCCTAAACAGCATATTCAAATTGTAACTGATACCATTTTAAATAATGGTTTTGAAATTAAAATAAAATATAATTCTGTTGAGAATAATTCCATTGTAAAGACCATAAAAACTAAAAATGACACAGTAACTCAAGTTCATTATAAAAACTTTGAAGCCAAACTACAAGTTATTAGAAATGGGGAAATTATAAATGAAAGTATTATTGATAAAAACCTTTTTAATCAATTTGAAACTAACTTGTTTTGGGAGAATTCTATTATGCAATATGTTTGGATAGATTACAATGCTTCAACAGAAAGTGAAATTTATTTAAACACATCTTTCAACATTCCTGAAACCGAAACTTATAAGGATTTTATTATAAAAATTGATAAATACGGGTCAATTCAAATTAAAGAAAAAACTATTTCTGCAAATATTATATAAATCATGCTAGGACTTAAACTTCCCACAGACCCTAGATGGGTAAATATTGTTGAGAAAAATATTGAAGAAATATTAACAGATCATGCGTTTTGTGAGCAAAAAGCAACTAGTACAGCTATTTCGCTTATTGTTAGTTTTCCTGAATATTCTGAGTTGGTACAAGAAATGACAGCTTTAGTAAAAGAGGAAATAAGTCATTTTAAAATGGTGCATGATATAATTTTAAAGCGTGGATGGGTTTTAGGAAGAGACAGAAGAGATGATTATGTTATTGAACTTCTAAAGTTTTTCCCAAAAGGTGGTAGCAGAACAACGCAATTGGTGCATAGATTGCTTTACGCAGCTTTAATTGAAGCTAGAAGCTGTGAACGTTTTAGACTCCTTTCTGAAGAATTACAAGATAAAGAATTGGCTACATTTTACAGAAATTTGATGGTAAGTGAAGCTAACCATTATACAATGTTTTTAGGCTTTGCCCGTAAATATGGAAATAAAAAAGAAGTTGATGTAAAATGGCAAGAACTTCTTGTATATGAAAGTGAAATTATGAGTAATCTAGGAAAAAACGAAACTATACACGGTTAAAATTTATAACCAACACCTAATTGAAGGTTCGTGTTTTTAGCTTTAATTCCTAATTTATTATCAAAAATATTACTAAATCCGTAAGTGTATCTAGCATCTAAAAATATGGCGTAATTGATTTTATAATCAATACCTGCAACACCCGAATAAGCAAAGTTTCTTATACCATCTTCATATTTATGTACTTTCAATCCTACTTGTGGTCCAAAACCAGCATGTATTTTTTCACTTAATCTAAATCTTAAAAAAATTGGTGCTTGTATATAATCTAAGTTTAAAACTTCTTCATTAGCACCTTCAGCAGAAAATTGAATTTCTGGTACGACTGATATAGTTCTTGATAAGCCTATGTTAGCAAAAAAACCAATATAAATACTGTTTCTATGTTTGTTTTCAGCATTAGAAGCTCCATCAAAATCTAAATTAGAAATATTGTAACCACCTCTAACACCATATTTTACACCTTGAAAAGTTGTTGATTTTGGTGATTCCTTATAGTTGGTTTTTTTTACTTTTATAGAATCTTTATCTTGAGTAAATCCATGTAGTGAAAATCCAAATAGTATTGCTAATAGTAATATTTTATTCATAATTAATAGGTTTGGGTATAATTTTAAATTATGTAGTTACGAATATATATGATAATATTAAAAATGTACAATTTTAAAAGGTGAAGTGCACAATTTTACTGTGTATTACTAGAAACAGTATCGTAATAGATGCTTTTAATTATACCATCTGCTAATCCAATTTTAGGAACATATATATTTTTTGCACCACTCCATTTCATAGCAGAAAGATAAATACGCATAGCAGGAATAATAACATCGGCTCTATCTTGGTTTAAGTCTAACTCGGTAATACGCTCTTCGTATGAGTAGGTTTGTAACATATTATAATAAGATGTCATGTAAAAAAATGTAAGAGGCTTTCCTATTGGTTTTCCTGATATTTTGAATATTTTGTTAATATTCCCCCCAGAACCTAATACATCTATTTTTTCGTAGCCAAAAACATTAGATCTTATCCAAACTTCTAATTCTTGCCAGGTTTCTTTTTTAACCATATCGTTAAGAAGCCTAACTGTTCCTATTTTAAAAGATTTTGAAGTTACTTGATTTCCTTGATGAATTACAGTAAACTCGGTACTACCACCACCTACATCAACATACAAATACGTTTTATTTGCGTCAATAAATTTATTTAAATCGGTTGCAGCAATTATTGCAGCTTCTTCTTCACCTCCAATAACGTCAATACTAATACCTGAATGCTCTAAAACTAAATCTACAATTTGCTTACCGTTTTGAGATTCACGCATTGCTGAAGTTGCACAAGCTTTATATTTAACAACTTTATGCGATTTCATTATTAACTTAAATGCTAGCATGGTATCTAACATACGTTGTGTGTTTTCTTTAGAAATTTTGTTTTTTATAAAAACATCTGCTCCTAAACGAATTGGCACACGAACTAAAGAGTTTTTTTTAAATTGAACAGGTTTCCCTTTTTGTTCTATTATGTTTGATATAAGTAGTCTTACAGCATTTGAACCTATATCTATAGCTGCATATTTTTTTATTGAAAGCATACTAGTTTTCTAATTTTTTAATGTAATAATCGTAAATAGCAAACTGAGATCTTACTTTATCTTTATTATCAATTCTGTATTTGTTTTCTTGAGAATCGTTTAATAATCTAGCTTTTACATTATCATTCCAACTAATGTTAAATGTATCTATAATTTCTTTTTTAATATCATCATCATAAATAGGACAACTTACCTCTACTCTATTCTCAATATTTCTTGTCATCCAATCTGCAGAAGAAATATATAATTTCGCATCAGCGTCCTGACCAAAAATATAAACTCTAGAGTGTTCTAAAAATTTATCAATGACACTAATGACTTCAATATTCTCACTCATGCCTTCTACTCCTGGAATTAAACAGCAAATACCTCTAACAATCATTTGAATTTTAACTCCTGCTCTACTAGCTTCGTAAAGTTTATCAACCATTGTGTAGCTAGAAACACTATTCATTTTCAATCTAACAAGTCCTTCTTTTCCGTTTTTTACATTTTCTATTTCTTTATCTATTAGTCTAAAAACAGATTTTTGAGTGTAATGTGGAGAAACAATTAAATGTTTATATCGATAAATTTTATAATTGGTTTCAAAAAAACTGAATATTTTATTTACATCTTTTAATATTTTTTGACATGATGTGAATAATGTATAATCTGTATAAAGTTTTGCTGTAGATTCGTTAAAATTACCTGTACTTATAAAACCATATCTTTTAATTTTTCTATCTTCTTCTCGCTCAATAACACACATTTTGCTATGTACTTTTAGTCCTGCAACACCAAAGATTAAATTAATACCTTCATCTTCCATTTGTTGAGCATAATCAATATTTGCTTGCTCATCAAACCTAGCACGGAGCTCTATAGATACAGTAACAGATTTACCATTTATAGCAGCATTTATAAGTGAACTTGCAATATGAGAGATTTCTGCAAGACGATAAATAGTTATTTTTATTGTTTTTACCTCTGGGTCTAATGCTGCTTCTCGCAAAAACTTAACAACATATGAAAAAGTTTGATAAGGCGCGTGAAGTAAATAATCCTTTTTTGCAATGGCTTCAAAAATACTGTCTTGTAAACTAAGTCCTTTTATAGGTAAAGCTTCAATTTTATCATACATTAAATCTGTTCTTCCTAAGCTTGGAAAACCCATGTAATCTCTTCTGTTATGATAACGACCACCAGGTATTATGCTATCTGTATTATCAATACCCATTTTAGACATTAAATATTGTAGCGTTTCTTGGTCTATTTTTTTGTCGTAAACAAATCTTACTGGCTCTCCTATTTGCCTATGTTTTACGCTATCAGATATTTTTTCAATAAAACTTTTACTTAAATCACTTTCAAAATCTAACTCACCATCTCTGGTTATTTTAACCATGTGAGCTGATATACTTTTATAATCAAAAATGTTAAAAATATCACCTAAACAATGACGAAGTAAATCGTCTATCATTATTATATAACTCTTATCCCCTTCTTTAGGTAATTCTACAAATCTATCTATTGATTTTGGAATTTCTATTAAAGCAAATTGCTTTTTATCATCTGCCATTTGCATCCTAACAGCCAAATAAGCAGCGCTATCTTTTAAATTTGGAAGTATAACAGAATCATTAAGAATGATTGTCACCAAAGCGGGACTTATTGTTCGTAAAAAATAGTTTTTTATAAAATCATGCTGCACATTATTAATATGTGTTTCATTGATTATATATATGTTTTCTTTTTCTAATCTTTTATGAATAGTTTTTAAAATTTTTAAACTCTCACTTTGTTGTTCAATTACAATTTGAGTAATAATTTCAAGTAATTCCTTCGCTCTAATGCCACCAAGCTCGCTTTTCCCTCCTTTACCTGCTTCAACAATACGTTTTACTGTGGCATATCTTACTTTAAAAAATTCATCTAAATTATTTGAAAAAATACCTATAAACCTTAGTCTTTCTATTAAAGGAACTGTTTCATCTGAACCTTCTTGCAAAACTCTTGCATTAAACTGAAGCCAACTTATTTCTCTGTTTACATAACTATTACTTATAGTTTCTGTTTTTATCATTTAGATGCTTTTAAATTTTAATTACCAAACAAATATATTCTATTTGAGCTTAATTATAGGTTAAAAAATTGATATGAATTTGCCAATTGATTACAAAAACTTCAAAATAAAAAAATTATTACTTTAAATCTCTTGGGAACAAAGTTTTTATTGTTTCCCCTTGTTTTAAATCACTCCAACTTTCAATATCAAAATCAATAATAGTTACACCACATGTTGGTACATTATCTATATAAAGGTCTCCAAAAGTATTTACAAAAGCTGTTATAGCATGATTATGTCCAAAAATCATGAGATTATTAATTGAATCATCACATGCTTTGATAACCATTGTAAGATTACTTCCAGAAAAATCATACAAATCATGGTTTAAATAAAAAATATCTTTATCAATATTTAAATTAGAAACAAAAATATTAGCCGTAGTCTTAGCTCGCATAGCATCACTAGATAAAACTAAGTCTAAATCTAATTTATCTTCTAGTAATTTACTAGAAATCAAATTAGTGTCATTTAGCCCCCTATTATTAAGAGGTCTTTCATGATCAATCACATTATGTTCCCATGAAGATTTTGCATGTCGAACTAAAATTATTTTTTTCATATTCCATCGATTAAACGTTTAAATTTATCGATTAAACGTATTTTTAATCGATAAATTTCATTTTATTTGTTATTAAATTTAATTAAAAAAATGTAATTATTATTCTAAAACAATATTCATATTGATTAAGAATACATTATATAATTACCGCTATAAAGTTTATAATAACGATAAATTTATACAAAACAGCTTTTAATCGAATATATAAGTGATTTACCATTTATTTTTGAACAAGTAATATGATATGTTTTTTTTTGCTGTACCTACAATATTTAAATTATGACCCTAAATCAAAAGTTAACATTTAACCGTAGCATTATAAAACAATGCTTATCCCTCCTGTTTTTTCCCTCAAAAAACTGTTCATGTCTTTTAATTAAAAATCGTAATGCTAGTTCAATATAGTTTTTACTAATACTGCGACTTTAATATTTATAAAGTTTTATTAAAATTTAATTTTGCCATAAAATGAAAAATAAATACGATTGTATTTCATTAATAACTATAACAAAAACAATTATTATAGTTGTTTTTGCTACTTTTTCGAATTTGATAACTGCTCAACTTGGTGTTCAGGCTCCCTCAATTCGAACCGGAGTAGAATTTCAATGGGCAGATACCCAAGCTAACAATAGTAATCCTGCGACAATTCAATCTATCACAATTGATGATAAATTATATAATACTTTTGTGGTTCCATCGAGTTATGAAATGACAAGATTGGGTCCTGATGGTAATGGAGCTAACCAAATTAAAGAAAATAGTGCTACCCCAGCTGGTAATAGTGGTGTTTCTAACTGGAATAGTTTAGCTTTATCTGCTTTCCAAGATCAAAACTTAAATCATTATTTTACAGCAAATCCAAATGGCTGGGATTTTTGTGGCAATTTTAATGCTGCAAATGATCCACTTAGTACAGCACAATTAGCACAAAAACAAACAATCTTTTATAATCCTTCAATTCCTTCAAATACGGGTGGTGTATTAGCCGTTACTGAAAGAGGGGGAAACAACTGCTTTTATATTGAAGTATGGGGTATTCCTTTAGGTGGTGGATCTGAACAAAAACTAGGTGATACTTTTGTTAGAACTAGTGGTAATTATTATGATACTACTCCTGGTGCTCCAAATCTTGGCTCTGATTATTGGAAATCAGGACGTAAAAATGAAAACGGGCAAACTATATCTATAGGTTTGTTTTATTTAAATGACTTAGCGCCAACTGGTTCTAGCATTACAAGAATTGTATTTGTTGGATCATCAAGAGATCATGGTGACGGGAAGTTTTTTTTACTACAAAAATATGCTGTTGATCAACAATTAATAGAGTGTTTAGATGAAGCTTATAATGGTGATTTAACTATTCAAAATAATGCTCCAGAGAATTCAGCATATACACTAATTGATCCTCCTTCTAATGTTGGAGAATCTTTTATTTTAAATACTGATGGAACTTATACTTATACCCCATCTCCTGGTTTTACAGGTGATGTAACATTTAGCTATCAATTATGTCTACCTTTTCCTAATGAATCTGTATGCGATTCAGGAAAAGCTACTTTATCATATGTAGATTACCCTCCTACACCGACCTTTAATATAGGTTGTAATTCAACTAATGATAATTTTTCAATTACAGTTACTAGTCCTTTAAATACTAATTCTAATCAATATGAATATTCAATAGATAATGGACTTAATTATCAAACAGATACCACATTTACAGGTCTAACTGAAACTTCATTTTCATTAACAGTAAAAAACACATATACAAATTGCGACAGAACATCAACAACTAGCGTAATTATTCCAGATAATTTAGAACTTACTGGAACCATAATGGATGATAATGTTGTGTGTAAATCTGACCCTAATGGATCCATTAATATAAGTGTTTCTGGTGGAACACCTCCTTATTCTTATTTATGGAGTAATTCTGCAGTTTCAGAAGATTTAGAAAATTTAACTGCTAATACATACACAGTAGTAGTAACGGATTCAAATGGATGTTCAATATCAGATGACTTTGAAATTACTTCAACTTCTGATAATACTGATCCATCAATAACAGTTCCAAATGCCTTAGATGTTGTGGGATGTGATGAAAATAGCATTACGTCAGCAAATTCAAGATACCCATTTAACACAACTCAATCAAACAATATAAAAGATACATTTACAAGTACTGGTTACAGTGCAAATGATGATAGTGAAAGTACCATTTTAAGTATAACTTATATTGATATTGTTACACCAAATACAAGTTGTCCTTTAGTAGTAACTAGACGTTATACAATAGAGGATATTTGCGGAAATTCAACAGATGCTACACAAACTATTTCTGTTTTAGATAACATTGATCCTACAATTAATACAGTAGCTAGTAACAAAACTGTAGAATGTGATGGAGATAATTCAGCTGAGTTAATTGCTTGGTTAAGTTCAAATGGTGGCGCAACTGCTTCTGATAATTGTTCGTCTATTACTTGGTTAAATGACTTTACAGATTTTGTTTCAACTTGTGGTGCGGCTGGATCTGGTTTAGTGACTTTTATAGCTACAGATGAATGTGGTAATGAATCATCTACATCAGCTAGTTTTATTGTAGTAGATACAACTCCTCCTACATTAGTTGGTGTACCTGATAATATTGATGTTGAATGTACAAATATACCACCTGCTACTGAAGTAACAGCCACAGATAATTGTAGTAGAAATACTTTAAATGTTGCTTTTACAGAAACTAGAGAAGACGGAAGTTGTGCTGGTAATTATAAATTAATAAGAACTTGGACAGCTACTGATGATTGTAATAATTCTGCTAGTAAATCACAAACTATTAATGTTACTACTCCTTCCTTAGTGATTAGCGATGTCCAAAATCTAACAGTAAACGCTTGTGATTATTCAGATCAAGCTGCTTTAAATACGGCCTTTGAATCTTGGATTGCTGGCTTTACTGTCTCTGGAGGGTGTAACCCACAAGCTACAGGTATTAGTGGATTAACAGCTCCTGATTTATGTGATGGTGGAGCTACTGTTGTAACCTATAATGTCACTGACTTATGTGAGTCTGGGCAAGATACTGCGACCTTTACGGTAACTAAGCCTGCTGCCTTAGTGATTAGCGATGTGCAAAATCTAACAGTAAATGCTTGTGATTATTCAGATCAAGCTGCTTTAAATATGGCCTTTGCATCTTGGATTGCTGGCTTTACTGTCTCTGGAGGATGTAACCCACAAGCTACAGATATTAGTGGATTAACAGCTCCTGATTTATGTGATGGTGGAGCTACAGCGGTAACCTATAATGTCACTGATTTATGTGAGTCTGGTCAGGATACTGCAACCTTTACAGTAACAAAGCCTACAACCTTAGTAATTAGCGATGTATCTAATGAAACCATAGTCGCTGGAACTTATACCACTCAAAATGATTTAGATGCTGCTTTTGCAACTTGGTTAACGAATTTCACTGTAAGGGGTGGTTGTAACCCACTAGGGCAATTTGCAACAACATATACTGCTCCTGCTTTATGTGGTGGATATGTTGATATTCAATATAATGTTACCGACTTATGTGAGTCTGGTCTAGACATAGCAACCTTCACTGTAGAAGGCGCTGATGCATTAGTCATTAGTGATGTACAAAATCTAACAGTAAACGCTTGTGATTATTCAGATCAAGCTGCTTTAAATACGGCCTTTGAATCTTGGATTGCTGGCTTTACTGTCTCTGGTGGGGTAACACCTAACGGTCAATTTGCTGCAACTTACACTGCTCCTGCTTTATGTGATGGTGGAGCTACTGTTGTAACCTATAATGTCACTGACTTATGTGAGTCTGGGCAAGATACTGCGACCTTTACGGTAATTCCACCTACCCCCATTGTTTTTGATCAACAAAACCTTCCTATTGATGTAATAGATATTGAATGTAATGAGGTGCCAGAAGCTGAAGTTCTTACTGCTTCAACAAGTTGTGGAAATGTTAATGTTATCTATGCGGAAATTAGAATTAATGGAAAATGCCCTTCTTATTATGAATTAAAAAGAACATGGACAGCAATTGATGAGTGTGGATTAAAAGCAATACATACACAATCAATTACAGTTCAAGATACAACGCCTCCAGTACTTGATTTACCTGTAAATCTAACTGCTCAATGTAGTGATGATTTATCACCTATAATTTTTGGTACAGCTACAGCTACAGATAATTGTGATTCTAGCCCAATTGTAGCATTTAATGATGTTAGAACAGATGGTGCTTGTTCTGGAACTTATACTATAACACGTACTTGGACAGCTACAGATGCTTGTGGGAATATTGCCACTGCGAATCAGATAATTTCAACATCAGATACAACTGCACCAGATTTTGACCAAACTACACTTCCTGAAGATATTGTTGTTGAATGTAATGCTATTCCAACTGCAGAAATATTAACAGCTACCGATAATTGTGGAAATGCAGTAGTAACAGTTGAAGATGTTAGAACAGACGGAAATTGTGATTACAACTATACAATTAAACGAACTTATACTGCTACTGATGATTGTGGGTTAACAAAAACACATATTCAAACTATAACAGTACAAGATACTATACCTCCTACTTTTATTGAAACAACACTTCCTGCGGCTAACTTAGTTGTTGAATGTGATAGTATTCCAGCCCCTGAAACTTTAACAGCAACAGATAGTTGTAGTTCGGCTTCAGTAACTGTAAGCGATACTAAAACTGATGAAAGTTGCCCAAATAGTTATAAATTAATTCGTACTTGGACAGCAACGGATGAATGTGGTCTAACAACTACTCATACACAAACTATAACTGTTAAGGATACAACTCCTCCTACATTTGATCAAACCCCTCCAAGAGATGTAACAGTTGAATGTGATAATATTCCTGATGTTACCACAGTAACAGCTTCTGATAACTGCGGTAATTCTGTAGTAAGTGTAAGTGATGTTAAAACAAATGGAAACTGTCCTTCAAATTACTTTATTGCACGTACTTGGACGGCTACTGATGAATGTGGGTTAACAACAAAACATACACAAATTATAACAGTACAAGATACTAAGGCACCAACGCCTAAAACAACTTATGATGAAACATTAGATGTAAGTTGTACAAACATCCCTGATGCGCTTGAGTTAGAATTTGAAGATAATTGTTCATCAAATATTACTGTAATATTTAATGAAACAAACTTATTTAATGAAAATGTATTTGAAGACTATCAAATAATAAGAACTTGGACTGTTAGCGATGAATGTAATAATGAAGCTATTTATACACAAACGCTAAATGTAACTCTAGATGAAATATACTCAGAAATAGTCGCTGAAGATAGATGTTATGATGAAGGCATTGTAAATCTAAACAACTTAATATCTGATACACTAAATACCACCGGTACTTGGGAATTATTAGAGGGTAATCCAACTGCAGTTCTTAATGGTAGTATTTTTGATCCTACTACACTTGAATTAAGTGAAGATTTCTTACCGGGTAGTGGTGGAATAAATTATAGATTTAGGTACACAACAACAAATGATGGTTGTATAAGCATCACAGAAGTTACTATGAATGTACATGCAGATTGTGTGGTACTACCGTGTGGTGAAAATGATATAGTAATTTCTAAAGCAATAACACCTAACGGAGATGGCTATAATGAAACATTTGACATTGAAGGAATTGATTTATGTGGTTTTGTTGCCGAGTTAAAAATATTTAACCGCTGGGGAGCTTTAGTATACGAATCTAATAACTATACATTAGGTAGTATTAAAACTTCTGGTGCAAAAGGAGATTGGGATGGATCTTCACCATCATCATCAATTGGTGCTTCTGGTAAATTACCAAACGGAACATATTATTACATAATTAAATTACGAAATAGTGGATTAAGTCCTTTAACTGGACCAATTTACTTAGGAACCAAATAATATTAACCTATGAAATTTATAAAACATAACATAATTGCTATTGCATTGTTTAGCTGTACAGTTGGAATTGCGCAACAATTACCGCAATTCACACAGTATATGTATAATACAATCTCTGTAAACCCTGCATATGCTGGGAGCCGAGAAGCTTTAAGCATTGTTGCTCTGCATAGAAGCCAGTGGGTTGGTTTTAAAGGTGGTCCTATAACACAGACACTTTCTATACACACACCTTTAAGAAATGATAGAATTGGTTTAGGTTTATCTTTTATTGAAGACGATTTGGGACCTCAAAATTTCACATATTTATACGGTGACTTTTCATATTCATTACCAACAGGTACAGATGGTAAATTGGCCTTTGGTTTAAAAGCAGGATTTACACAATTTAGTTTTGATACTGATTTTCGTTCAGATCAATCTAATATAAACGATCCATTAATTTACGGTACAGAAGATAGATGGACACCAAATATAGGTGCTGGTATTTATTGGAGTACCAATAGAATATATGCCGGTTTATCAACTCCAAGAATATTAAATAATGATACAAGCAATAAAAGTGATTTTAAAGCATTAGAACGTATTAGTTATTATTTTACAGCTGGAGGTGTTATAGATTTGAGTAAGTCAGTTAAATTTAAACCTGCTGCATTAATAAAAGCAACTAATGGTGCTCCTATTTCATATGATCTAACTGCAAATTTCTTATTTAATGAAAAGTTTTGGTTAGGTGGATCATATAGAATTAATGAGCAAACAGCCGCTATTGGAGGTATTGCAGATTTTCAAGTGTCCAGACAATTACGTATAGGTTATGCTTATGAAAAACCAATTTCAGAAATTGCAGATTACACAACCGGTACTCACGAAATATTACTTATTTACGAGTTTAAATTCTTAAGTTCTAAATTAAAATCGCCAAGATATTTCTAATATAGTTTTCAATGAAAAATAAAAATTACATATTAGTTTGTATTGCATTAATGCTAAGTTTTTCAGTGTTTTCTCAACAAGGAAAACAAAAAAGAGCCGATACTTTATTCAATAAATTTTCATTTATAAAAGCTGCCAAAGTTTATAGAGAGCTTATAGATAATAATTACAATAAGGATTATGCAACACGGCAACTTGCAGATTGTTATGCTTTTTTAAGAGACCCAAGAAACGCTTCTAGGTATTATAAAAATGTAGTTAATCAAAAAAATGTTCCTGTAGAATATTATTACAAGTATGCGCAATCGCTGCGTGGTATTAAAAAATATGAAGATTCTCAAGTTTGGCTTCAACGTTATAAAGATTCTGGAGGTGTTGTAAATGCTAATGATTTTTCAAAAGACATCAATTTTATAACTAGTGTTTTTGGGGCAAAACAGCAATATTTTTTAGATAGGGTTCGCTTTAACTCAAAGTACAGTGATTTTGGAGCTTTTGAACAAAATGGCAAAGTCTATTTTGCCTCTTCTAGAGATGAAGGTGTTGCCATAAAACGAGTATATGGCTGGAATGAACAACCTTTTTTAGATGTTTACGTTACTGATGTTAACTCCAAAAAAAATGCAGATCATACCGATAAAGTAAAAGGTGAAGTCAATTCAATTTATCATGATGGACCAGTAACCATTACTAAAGATGGTAAAACCATGTATTTTTCAAGAAATAACTTTAATGAAGATATTGAGGTTAAAGACAAAAAAGGATTAACCAATATGAAAATTTACCGTGCTACTTTAGTAGATGGTGAATGGACAAATATTGAAGATTTACCAATTAATGGAGATAACTTTTCAACTCAACATCCTGCTTTAAATATTGATGATACAAAGTTATATTTTGCGTCAGATAGACCTGGAACTAAAGGAGGTTCAGATATTTGGGTTATAAATATTTATCCAAACGGCACGCTTTTAGATATTGAAAACCTTGGAGATGTTGTAAATACAGAAAGTGCAGAAGGTTTTCCATTTATAAATAATGAAGGTGTTTTATTCTTTTCTTCAGATGGTCATACAGGTTTAGGCTTATTAGATATTTTTGCCACTATAAAAGGTGAAGAAGATGAAGAAAGTATTGTTGATGTTATAAACCTTGGTACTCCAGTAAACTCTAATGCAGACGATTTTTCTTTTTCTATGAATCCAAATGGAATTACAGGCTATTTTGCCTCAAATCGTCAAGGTGGTCGTGGTAGTGACGATATTTATGCATTTCATAGAGTTTCTATATTAAATGTTGAAGGCGTTGTAACAGATGCTATTAATTCAAATCCAGTACCTAATGCCAAAATCACTTTGTATGACAAAGACAACAACCAAGTTGCTTACATGGAAACAGATGAAAATGGGTATTATCAAATAAATATTGATAGAAATCAAGATTATAAAATTGTTGCAAGTCAAGATAAATATATAGATGATTACCGCACATTTACATCAAAAAATATTCAAACAGAACTTATAACAATTAATGCTAACCTGTTATTAAATCCAGAGCCTGATGTGGTTAAGCTAGCCAATTTAAATACGGAGAATTTTGATTATGAAAAAAATCAAGTTGATGGCGATTCCACAAACGTAAAAAATTCGCAACTCAACCCTATTTATTTTGATTTTGAAAAGTATAATATACGTAAAGAATATGCTTTAGAATTGGATAAAATAGTGAAACTAATGACGGTTGATTATTCTGAAATGGTTATTAGAATTGAAGCTCACACAGATTCTCGTGGAACTACAGAATATAATGATAGACTATCATACAATAGAGCCAAATCAACCTATAACTATTTAATTTCAAAAGGTATAAACCCATCAAACATTGAATCATATATAGGTTATGGAGAACGTAAATTAATTAATGAATGTGCAGATGGCGTAGTCTGTAAAGAAGAACAACATCAATTAAACAGACGTACCCAATTTATTGTGGTTAAAATGGAATAGTACAAGATTTTTTAATTAAAAAAGACCCCATGAAATTAAAAAACTATATCATAACAAGTATCATACTAATCATTAGTTTTATTACCTCTGCTCAAAATGGTGCACTAAAAAAGGCCGATAATCTATTTAATAAATTTGCTTTTGTTAATGCTGCAGAAGCTTATCATAATCTTATAGATAAAAACTATAACGCAGACTATGCTACTAGACAGTTAGCCGATAGTTATGCTTTTATGAGAAACCCTGATAGTGCTGTAATATATTATGAAAAAGCAGTAAAACAACAACATGTACCTGTTGAATATTATTATAATTACGCACAGGCATTAAGAGGGGTTAAAGATTATCAAGCGTATCGTGTTTGGATGAAGCGCTTTAAAAATGAAGGTGGCAAAATTAATGACGAAGCTTTTTTAAAAGATTCCGATTTTATCAATTCTATCTTCAATGCTAAACAACAGTATTTTTTAAACGATGTAAACTTCAATTCAAAATATAGTGATTTTGGAGCCTATGAGCATAATGGAAATATTTATTTTGCGTCTTCACGAGATAATGGTGTTTCAACAAAACATGTTTATGGTTGGAATAATGAACCTTTTCTTGATATTTATGTAACAAACAAAAGTGCTAATGATACTATTGTAGATCATAAATCTAAATTAAAAGGCAATATTAATTCGGTTTACCACGAAGGACCTCTTACCATTACTAAAGATGGTAAAACCATGTACTTTACTCGAACCAATTTCACTAAAAATATTTTAGGAAATGATGAAGAAGGTATTACTAATCTTAAAATATATAAGGCATCTTTAGTTGAAGATAAATGGAAAAACATTGAAGAGCTTCCTTTTAATGGTAACGATTTTTCAAATGGACATCCTGCATTAAACGAAGATGAAACCAAATTATATTTTGCTTCAAACAAGTTTGGAGGTTATGGCGGATCTGATATTTATTACGTAGATATTAATAATGATGGTTCTTTTGGAACACCACAAAACTTAGGAAATGTTGTAAATACAGATAAAAATGAAAAATTCCCATTTGTAAATAGTGAAGGGGTTCTCTTTTTTGCTTCAGATGGACATCCAGGATTAGGCTTATTAGATATTTTCGGAACCGTTGCGGATAAAAACAACAAAATTATAAATGTTTTAAATCTTGGAGTGCCAGTAAATTCTAGTAAAGATGATTTTTCATTCTTTATGAATTCTGATGGGTTATCGGGTTATTTCGCTTCAAATAGAAATGGTGGTATTGGTAGCGACGATATTTATGCATATGATAGAATTCCACAATTAAAAGTAGAAGGTACAGCAACAGATATTATAACAAATGAGCCAATACAAAATGCCGTGGTAACTTTATTAAGCACAGATGGTAACGACATTGCCTTTGTTGAAACAGACGAAAATGGTTATTATGAAATGATTATTGATAGAGATGCTGACTATAATCTTAACATTAAAAAAGATAATTATATAGAGAGTAGCAAACCTGTAACATCAAAAAATATTGAAAGGCATACTAAAAGTATTATTGCAGATTTTGAACTGAATGAAGATGTGAAGAAAAAAGAAGTCATTCAAATTGCAGAGTTTTATCCTATATATTTTGACTTTAATAAATCTGATATAAGAAAAGATGGAACTTCAGAACTAGATAGAATTGTTGGCCTTATGGTGAATAAATATCCAAATATGACTATTAAAATTGAGTCTTACACCGATTCTAGAGGACCATCAGAATACAACGAAAAATTATCTAAGGAAAGAGCTATTGTTGCTTATAAATATCTAGTTGATCATGGTGTTAATCCTGAAAGGATTACTGAATATAAAGGTTTCGGTGAACAGAATTTAGTAAATAAATGTGATGGCACCATAAGATGTACCGAAAAAGAACATCAACAAAATAGACGTACTCAGTTTATTGTTATCAAAATGGAATAATAACGTCGTAAAATTTTAAAATTTCTGCAAACAAAAAAGACCTTTTATAAAGGTCTTTTTTGTTTATTATATTAAGATAAAATTACTTCAAATACTCAAAAACATTGTCTTCAATACGTTGTTGTATATTACTAACATCGCCTTTAACAAATTCTTCTCCAGTAATATTTTCGTAAAGTTCAATATAACGTTCACTAACTGTTGCGATATATTCATCACTCATAAAAGGTACGGTTTGTCCTTCTAGACCTTGAAAATTGTTTGCTATTAACCATTGGCGTACAAACTCTTTACTTAATTGTTTTTGTGACTCTCCATTTTCTTGGCGTTGTTTATAACCTTCTGCATAAAAATAACGCGAAGAGTCTGGTGTGTGAATTTCATCAATTAACACTATTTTACCATCTTTAGTTTTACCAAATTCATATTTAGTATCCACTAAAATTAATCCTCTACTTGCTGCGATTTCGCTTCCACGTTTAAAAAGTTTACGAGTATAATCTTCTAAAACTAAATAATCTGTTTCACTAACAATACCTCTTTTTAAAATATCCTCACGTGAAATATCTTCATCATGGTCTCCCATTTCTGCTTTTGTGGCAGGCGTAATTATTGGATCTGGAAACTTATCGTTTTCTTTCATACCTTCTGGCATAGGTACGCCACAAAGTAAACGTTTACCTGCTTTGTACTCGCGTGCAGCATGACCAGACATATAACCACGAATTACCATTTCAACTTTAAACGGTTCACATAAATGCCCAACTGCTACATTAGGATCTGGTGTGGCGGTTAACCAATTAGGCACTAAATCTTGAGTTGCTGCCATCATTTTTGTGGCAATCTGATTTAATATTTGACCTTTGTATGGAATACCTTTTGGCATTACCACATCAAAAGCTGAAAGTCTGTCTGTAGCAATCATTACTAATTGCTCATCGTTAATATTATATACTTCTCTTACTTTTCCTTTGTAAACACTTTTTTGGTTTGGAAAATTGAAATTTGTGTCTATTATGGTACTACTCATTACTCTCTATTTTCAATGCTTTTATAAGCTTCAATAACACTTTTAACCAATTTGTGACGTATCACATCTTTATCGTCTAAAAATATCATTCCAACACCTTCTACATTCTTTAAAATCAATAAGGCTTCTTTTAATCCGGAAATGGTTCTGCGTGGTAAATCTATTTGACCAGGATCTCCTGTTAATAAAAACTTCGCATTTTTACCCATACGTGTTAAAAACATTTTCATTTGGGCATGTGTTGTATTTTGGCCTTCATCTAATATAACAAAAGCATTATCCAATGTACGACCACGCATAAAAGCTAAAGGTGCTATTTGTATGGTGCCATTTTCAATATAAAGTGCTAATTTTTCTGGAGCAATCATATCACGTAACGCATCATAAAGTGGTTGCATATACGGATCTAACTTTTCTTTTAAATCACCTGGTAAAAAACCTAAATTCTCCCCTGCTTCAACTGCTGGTCGTGTTAAAATAATACGCTTAACCTCTTTGTTCTTTAAAGCTTGTACCGCTAAAGCCACACCTGTATAAGTTTTTCCTGTTCCTGCGGGACCTATAGCAAAAACCATATCGTTTTTTCGCATAAGCTCAACCATTTTGCGTTGGTTTGCCGTTTGCGCTTTAATAAGTTTTCCGCCAACACCATGCACAATAACTTCTCCACTTTGTTTTGAAGTGGTATAATCATCGCTACTTTGGCTTGTTAAAACACGCTCAATAGTATTTTCATCAAGTTTGTTGTACTTAGCATAATGTTTTAATAACATGGTGATACGTCGATCAAATTCTTCAAGTAATTCTTCATCACCAAAGGCTTTAATCTTATTACCTCTTGCTACAATTTTAAGTTTTGGAAAGTATTTTTTTAGTAGTTCAATGTTGGTGTTTTGTTCTCCAAAAAACTCTTTTGGAGTAATCTCTTCAAGTTCAATTATGATTTCGTTCAAAGGCGTAAGTTTTATTTTAAAGTTTCATTTGATTAATTGAAATTTATACTTATTCAGACCAAATGATTTATTAGTTTTGTGTGAAACTCAAAAATACATAAATTTGGGTGACCTTTTACTAAAAACATATCAACAATTTTGCCAATGGCGATAATAACATTAACCACCGATTTTGGTGAAAAAGATTACTTTGCTGGTGCAACTAAAGGTGCTATTCACAGTGAACTACCTGATGTTCGAATTGTTGATATCTCACATTTAGTATCGCCTTTTAATATTCCTGAAGCAGCATATATTATTCAAAATGCCTATAGTAGTTTTCCAAAAGGTACTATTCATATTATTGGTATAGATTCTGAAATAAATGCAGAAAATAAACATATTGCTGTTAAATTAGATGATCATTATTTTATTTGTGCAAATAATGGAATTATGAGTATGATTTGCTCTGAAATTGCTCCAGAAAAAATTGTTGAAATTAATATCCACGATAAAATACAAACCAGTTTTCCTGTATTGGATGTGTTTGTAAAAGTAGCTTGCCATATTGCTCGTGGTGGTACATTGGAAGTAATTGGTAAAAACATACCAGAAATAAAACCAATAAAAAACATAGTGCCATATGTAAATGATGATAAAACTCAAATTATTGGCAGTATTATATACATTGATAATTACGGAAATGTAGTAACTAATATTAAGCGTAACTTTTTTGAAGCCATACAAAAAGGACGTAATTTTGAAATTTCTGCACGTAACTATACGTTTAAAAAAATACATCAAAAATACAGTGATATTGTAAACTTTGAAATTCCTGAAAATAAACGACACGATGAAGGTAGAAAATTGGTAGTTTTTAATTCGGGTAATTTTTTAGAAATTGCAGTTTATAAAAGTAATAGCGATACTGTGGGTAGTGCATCTACACTATTAGGCTTAGGTTTAATGGATTCTGTTAGTGTTCACTTCATACCATCTTCCATCATTCCTAAAGGAATGGAGATACCTCAGGATTATTCAAAAGCTAGTGACTATTAATTAAAAAGACATCAATTTATGATAGTAAGAATAGTTAAAATGGGATTTTACAAACAGAATATAGAAGCCTTTCTTTCTAATTTTGATGTAACTAAACAAAAAATTAGAAATTTTGAAGGCTGCCTGTTTTTAGAATTATATAGAGATGTAAATGATCCTACGGTTTTTTTTACTTATAGCTATTGGGAATCTGAAGAAGCTTTAGAAGGTTATAGAAAATCTGAACTATTTAAAATGGTCTGGTCTAACATTAAACCTCTTTTTAGTAAAACAGCAAAAGCCTGGAGTGTTGAAAAATTTGAGACTTTAGATTAATTAAAAACAACAAATGCTAGCAATTTTAAAAAAAGAAATAAACTCATTTTTTGCATCACCAATTGGCTATTTAGTCATTGCTATTTTTTTAGTTTTAAATGGTTTGTTTTTATGGTTATTTAAAGGCGAATTTAATATTCTTGATTATGGTTTTTCCGATTTATCATCTTTCTTTTTATTAGCGCCTTGGATACTAATTTTCCTTATTCCTGCGGTAACCATGCGAAGTTTTTCTGATGAAAAAAAACAAGGGACTTTAGAGCTTTTACTTACTAAACCCATATCGCATTTAAACATTGTTTTAGGTAAATATTTTGGTGCTTTTATCTTAATACTTATAGCGCTCTTACCAACATTGATTTATGTTTACACCGTTTATCAATTAGGAAATCCTGTTGGGAATTTAGATATTGGTAGTACAATTGGATCTTATTTTGGGTTACTTTTTTTAATTGCTGCTTATACCGCTATAGGTATTTTTGCTTCAACATTATCAGATAATCAAATTGTAGCTTTCATCATTGCCGTTTTTATTTGCTTCCTGTTTTATATTGGTTTTGAAGGTATATCTGAATTTACTTCTAGTAATTTTATAGATCAATTAGGTATGAGTAATCATTATAAAAGTATGAGTCGGGGTATTATTGATACAAGAGATATTTTATACTTTTTAAGCATCACCATTTTCTTTTTAATATTAACAAAACTAAATATTAACAAAGAAGCAAAATGATTTACACACCTCTATTTATTGTTTTATTATCTGTAGTATTTATACTCGTTTGGCTATTTACTAACACTATAGATAAACGTAAATGGCTTAGTTTTTTAATTAGTTTAGTACTAACTCCTATTGTTTACTTTTACTTATTCTACCCCTTTTTAAACATATTTAGTAGTTACCATCATGAAAAGTATTTTAATGCTGAAACATGGTTAAAAAAACCATCTTTACGTTACGAAATGAGTAATAATATTATCGATGAAAATTTATTTGCTGGTAAAACAAAAAAAGATATCAAGAATCTTTTAGGTGAAAGTGAATGGTTTGGTTGGGACGATTCACTCAAAGCAAATTCGCCACAAAAATGGAATTATAACTTAGGTTTTAAACCCGGTGCTTTAAATAATATGCAGGAATGTATTGAAATTGTATTTAATACAAATAGAGTAAAAACAATTAAACAATATCAATTAGAAAAAACTTTTGAATAAAAATTTAAAACACATACTAATCCTTATAATAGGTATAATTGCTATAAATTATATAAGCAGTAAAATTTACAAGCGCTTTGATTTAACAACAGATAAACGTTATACACTAAATGAATCTGCTATTAATATTATAAAGGATATTGAATCTCCAATTGTAATAGATGTCTTTTTAGAAGGAGATGATTTTCCATCGGAATTTAGACGTCTTCAAAATGAAACAAAACAATTACTTGAAGAATTTTTAGCAAAAAATAAAAACATTGTTTTTAATTTTATTAATCCTTTAGAAGATGAATCAAAACGTGAGTTAAGAATACAACAGCTCACTCAAAGTGGCTTAACACCTATGCAATTAAGTGTACAAGAAAATGGTAAATCTTCGCAAGCCATTATTTTCCCCTGGGCACTAGCTAGTTATAACGAACAGACTGTCATTATTCCGCTAGTAAAAAATAAAATTGGCGCATCTCAACAAGATTTGGTTAGTAATTCTGTGCAACATTTAGAATATGCATTTGCAGATGGGTTTAATAAACTCACCAGACCAAAACAACATAAAATTGCTATTTTAAAAGGCAACAAACAACTTGAAGATAAATACATTGCAGATTTTGTTAAAAAAATTGGAGAATATTATTTTATTGCACCTTTTACATTAGATAGTGTTTCTACGAATCCACAAAAAACATTAAAAGATTTAAATAGTTTCGATTTAATTATATCTGCCAAACCAACTGAAACATTCACTGAAGAAGAAAAATTTGTTTTAGACCAGTATACTATGAATGGTGGTAAAAGCCTTTGGCTAATTGATGCTGTAGCTATAGAAAAAGATAGTCTTTATAATGACACAGGTATAAATTTCGCAATAACTAGAGACTTAAACTTAACCGATTTCTTTTTTAAATATGGTGTTCGAGTAAACCCTGTTATGGTAAGTTCGCTCTACTCTGCTCCTATTACACTAGCTATGGGCAGTGGTAGTGAATCTCAGTTTCAAAATTTAAGGTGGCCATATTCGCCATTAGCCTCATCAAGTAATAATCATCCCATTGTCAATAATTTAAACTTAGTTAAGTTTGATTTTGCCAATCAAATTGATACCCTTAAAAATAGTATTAAAAAGACTATTCTACTTGAATCTGCACCACTTACAAAACTAGAAGGTACACCACGAGAAGTTAGTTTAAACGTAGTTACTCAAGAGCAAGATCCTACAAGTTTCAATAAGGGAAATCAAACACTTGCTGTGTTGTTGGAAGGCGAATTCAATTCTGTTTATAGTAATCGCGTAAAACCTTTTAAACTATTAGAAGACAAGAACAAAAGCGTCCCAACAAAAATGGTAGTTATAGCCGATGGAGATGTTATAAAGAATGATGTGATTAGAAATGCGCCACAAGAATTAGGTTTTGATAGATGGACCGGACAAACCTATGGCAACAAAGAATTCTTATTGAATACCGTTAATTACCTATTAGACGATGGTGGACTTATAAACATTCGGTCAAAAGAAATAGCCGTTGCCTTTTTAGATCAGCAAAAAATAGCATCGCAAAAAACCAAGTGGCAGCTTATAAACATCGCATTACCACTAATATTATTGGGTGTTTTTGGATTTGTATTTAATTACCTAA
This sequence comes from Flaviramulus basaltis, assembly GCF_900114265.1. Classification (GTDB taxonomy): domain Bacteria; phylum Bacteroidota; class Bacteroidia; order Flavobacteriales; family Flavobacteriaceae; genus Flaviramulus; species Flaviramulus basaltis. The sequence continues at coordinate 63,488 of NZ_FPKV01000002.1, read as the reverse complement.
GGAAGAAAAAACACACCTCCTAAATGTTAATAAGTTTGTTTCCAAATATAGACTGTATGGGATATATTTGTAAGTAGTATATTTACAATTAAAACTAAGTAAATTATATGAAACATTTATACCTAAATACATTTATTGCATTTAGAATTACCATATAAATGTTACATGTAACCTCTAAAAAAATATAATTCAACAAATGAAATTTATAGTATCAAGTACTTATTTATTAAAACAATTACAGGTTTTAGGTGGTGTTATTAACAGCTCAAATACCTTACCTATTTTAGATAATTTTTTATTTGAATTAGACCACACAAAACTCACAGTTTCAGCTAGTGATTTAGAAACCACAATGGCATCTACTTTAGATGTAGAAAGTGATAGTAAAGGAAGCGTTGCAATACCTGCGCGTTTACTTTTAGACACTTTAAAAACATTTCCTGAGCAACCTTTAACTTTTGTTATAGAGGATAACAATACTGTTGAAATTAGCTCTAACCATGGTAAATATGCTTTAGCTTACGCTGATGGAAATGAATTTCCTAAAGCTGTTGAACTTGAAGACCCAAGTAAAACAGTTGTTACTGGAGATGTATTGGCTACAGCTATAAGTAAAACTATTTTTGCTGCTGGAAATGACGATTTACGCCCGGTAATGAGTGGTGTGTTTTTTCAGTTTTCAACTGAAGGATTGACCTTTGTTGCAACCGATGCTCATAAATTAGTAAAATATACTCGAGAAGATATAAAAGCCAATCAAGTTGCCGAATTTATTATGCCTAAAAAACCTTTAAATCTTTTAAAAGGAATTTTAGCAACTAATGAAGATGATGTAACTATTGAATATAATGAATCTAATGCGAAATTTACTTTTGACAATTCAGAATTAATTTGTCGTTTAATAGATGGGAAATACCCTAATTACGAAGCGGTAATTCCTAAAGAAAACCCTAACAAATTGGTAATTGATAGAAATCAATTTTTAAACTCTGTACGTCGTGTTAGTATTTTCTCAAACAAAACAACTCACCAAATACGCTTAAAAATTGCAGGTGCCGAATTAAACATTTCAGCAGAAGATATCGATTACAGTAACAAAGCAGAAGAACGTTTAACTTGTGATTATCAAGGTGATGATATGCAAATAGGTTTTAACTCACGCTTTTTAACTGAAATGCTAAATAACTTAAGTTCTGATAATGTACAATTAGAAATGAGTATGCCAAATAGAGCAGGTATTTTAACACCTATTGATGGTCTTGACGAAGGTGAACATATTACAATGCTAGTAATGCCTGTAATGTTAAACAGTTAATTATTATTTTTATGCTATTGCAAAATCTTAACACCACAATTTTTACCAACTAAACCAAAACAAAGATTTACAGCTTTAGCAATATTAAAAAAGCTCACCAATAATGGTGAGCTTTTTTTGTTTATCTCATCTAACTAAACTAACTAATAAAATTAAGAGATAAAGAGTTTAATATATTCTAACTAATAAAATTAATAGTAAAAGGATATGTAGGAGTCTCTCCTCTACTCGCTTTTATAGCATTTACTATAGGAAAAATTATAGAAACTACTCCTAATACTAAAAAGCCTAATAAACCTAAGCCAAATAGCAATATTAATGGTATGCAAATAATAAAGTAAATGATTAAGCTCAATTGGAAGTTAACTATATTTTTACCGTGTATATCCATCTGGTATACTTTTTCTTTTTGAGTAAGCCAAAGTACTAATGGTAACAATAAACTACCAAAACCGGTTACTAAGGTTATTAACTGACTTAAATGGGTGATAACTAAAAGTTGATTGTCTTGTCTCATGATGGTGATTTTTTGATTGATACTTATTTGACGTAGGAAATCAAAAAATGTTACAAAACTTTGAAAAAGAGTTAAATTATTTTTTAAATCTCTGACCTCTATTTTCCTTATAATGTTCCTCGAACCATTCTGGTTGCTCGATTTCATTATCATACATATAATCAGCTATTTTTTCAATAATATTTTCTGGATAGTACATTTTAGACATAATGCCAAAGCGTTTTACGGCACCGTACATTTTTGCATTTTCTTCAGTTGGGTTTTTTATCCATTGTTGCATATCATTTATAAACTCTTCTTTAGAAGTGTCTTTAAAAATATAACGTTTTTTAATAGCTATCATTGGAGGTGCTACCCTATTCTCTTCACTTGTTGTAGCATTATGGCATGCATAACAATGAGCTTTCATTAGTTTTTCTCCCGGGTGAGTTTGAGTTTTTTCAACCAGAAAGTTAATAGATGTGGTATAATTTTCTTTTTCAGAATTTTTACAACCAACAAAAATTAATATCAGTAATGTAAAATACAAAATGGTTTTCATAATATATCAATTAAGAATTATGCATGACTAAAAACGGAATATCAATTTTAAATGCAAATGTTTCCACAGAATGTTTGGAAAATAAACGAATTAAAAAGGGATGTTTTTTACTTAACATTGCAATCATTTTTATATTGTTTTCAATAACATAATCATGAATACTGTTATAAATATTTTTTTCTTCTGTAACTATTCTATCAAAAATAACATCAGTGAAATTTTCTTCAAAAAAACCTATGTTCTCATTAAGTTTTTCTTCATAATTATAATCTTCAATAACATGCAATATTTTTAATTTTGATTTATACGCCGTAACTAAATCTTTTAATGGTTTTAAATTTCTTAAAAAATATGAAGTTCTAAAACTACTAGTAAAAGCTATAGTATCTAATTTTTTAAATTTACATCCTTCGGGAATAGCTAAAACTGGTACATCACAACGTTGCATAACACGAACAGTATTGCTCCCAAAAATCACTTTATCTAAACCTGAAGCTCCTTTTGTTCCCATAACAATTAAGTCCACATTATGGTTTGAAGAAGTTTGATTAATGGCATCTACAAAATTGTCATAATCTACAATAGAATAAAATGTATGATTACTATTTGCTGAGTGATTTTCAATTTGGCTTATAATATTTGTAATAGACTTCTTTGCCGCGTCTATTAATGTATTATAAATTGTTGCAGATGATGAAACAGACATCATATCATCAGAAATAAATGAAGATGCTTTTTGTACATTAAGAATATAAAAATGACACGTAATATGCTCAAATAATTTTACTGCATAGTTTATGGCATTAATAGAATTCTTAGAAAAATCTGTGGGTAGCAAAATAGTTTTCATCAAAAAAACAATATTGGTTCTCAAGTAAAAATAATATGGTAAATCACTAAAAACTATGACAATTATCATTTATTAAAAATGCTATGCTTTTAGAAAATAAAAAAATTAGTATAATAATTTAAAGCATTGTATTTTCGGCACAATAAATGCTTAATAGCACGTTATAACCTAAAACTAATACTACATGCTACGAATATCTATTTTATTAATTTTTTTATTTTCAATTTCAATAAATGCACAAAATAATGCAGTAGCTGCAGGTGAAAAACTAGTATACACTGCTTCTTATAACATGTCTGGAATTTTAAACGATTTGGCAGAAGTTACCATGGAAACTAGCGCTGTAAAAACATCAAAAACGACACTTTTAAAGTTAAAATGTACAGCTACAACTTATAGCAAATGGGACAATTTTTTTAAAATAAGAGATTTGTATGAAAGTTATGTAAGTCCTAAAAGCTTAACACCTTATTTGTATAATAGAGATATTAATGAAGGTAGCTATTACAAAAACATGAAGTACACTTTTAGTCATAAAACTAAAACGGTAAAATCTGTACAGAAAAAAAAGAAAAACCAAGTAGAAAACAAAACCGTAAACATAGGTTCTGGCACAAAAGATATTGTCTCAACTATGTATTATATTAGGCTATACGACTTCGCAAATATGTCTATTGGAACAAGCAAAACACTTCCTATAATATTTGACAGAGAACAAATTCTTGGAAAGATAACCTATTTAGGTAAAGAAACCATATCAACAGCAATTGGGAAGAAAGAATGCTACAAATTAGCTATTGGTTCTAGTGAATCTAATGTTCTTCAAGGAAAAAATAATAATTTTTTATGGCTTACTGCCGATGAGAACAAAATCCCTGTTTATGGTAAATTTAAAATTCCTGTTGGTAATGGTGAGTTAAAAATAAAATCTGCTACAGGTTTAAAAAATTAAAATATTATGAAAAAGATTTTTACAATTCTAGCAATAATAGCATCAATATTTGCCGTTTTACTTGCCGTTTTACCAGTTTCAAATTTAGCTGTGTTTCCTGCTATACTGGCTCTTATATTTGGTTTAATAGCGTTTTATCTATCTAAAAAAACCGGTGAAGTAAAAAAAATAATTCAGTTTAGTTTTTTTTTAACAATTATAGCATTAGTCATAACAACTTACAAAGCCATATTTGCAGAAACGCAAGTATCTAGTACTGAAGTTTTAGAGGCTACAGAAACAAAACTTGAAGAAGAATCTATAGATGAGTTAGAAAATTTAGATATTGAAGAAATAGAAATTAATAATGAAGAATTGGAAAATTTAGAAATTGAATAGTAAGTATTTTCTTCATTTTTTATATATTTGTTTTTTAATTAAGTGAAACGGACATACTTAAAGTTTTCTTGCCCCAGAGAATGATTTGATTGTAAGTTACATGGGATAAAACCTATTTAATACACACATGAAAAGCCCATTTATTCTCTCTCTATTTGTACTTGTAGGTACTTGTGCCACACAAAAATACACTGTTAAAATTCAAAATTTAAAAGACAGTATTAAGTTATCAGACAGCACTTTAGTTATAAGCTTTGCAAATACTATAACTGCCAAAGAATTAAAAACACATCTTTACAAATTTTCTTCTAAAGAATTTCAAGGTAGAGAAGTTGGTGAAATAGGACAAAAATTAGCTTCAGAATTTTTAAAATCTTATTACCAAAACCAAAATATTATATCTCCTTTTTCAGATAATAATTATTATCAAATAATTCCAGCTAAGTTTTTACCAGAAAACACAAAAAGTTCAGAAAATGTTTTAGCATTTATTGAAGGAAGTGAAAAACCAAATGAGATAATTATTATTTCTGCACATTTAGATCATTTAGGAATTTCTGAAGACGGAAAAATATATCAAGGAGCTGATGATGATGGTTCTGGCACAGTAGCTCTAATGGAAATGGCTCAGGCATTTAAACTAGCTAAAAATGAAGGTTATGGCCCAAAAAGAAGTATTTTATTTATTCATTTAACGGCAGAAGAAATAGGAAAACAAGGCTCTGATTTTTATATAAAACATCCTGCTTTTCCCTTAGAAAACACATTAGCTAACCTTAATATTGACATGATAGGACGGGTAGATGAGTTGCATAAAAAAAACAAAGATTATATATACTTAATAGGATCTGATAGATTAAGTAAGGAGTTGCATTACCTTTCTGAAAAAGTAAATAACACCTATTTTAACATTAACCTTGATTATAGGTTTAATGCAGAAAATGACAGTAATCACTACTATTCAAGATCTGATCAGTATAACTTTGCACTTCAAGGTATTCCTGTTATATTTTATTTCAATGGTGAACATCAAGATTATCATAAAACTACAGATACTCCTGATAAAATAGACTACCCTTTATTGGAAAAACGGACAAAACTTATCTTTGCTACGGCATGGCAAATAGCCAATCAAGAGCATAGTGTTACTACAGATAAAAATAGCGAACTGTTAAATTAGAAATAAAAACATCTGTTCTGTCAATACATTTTTGTAATATCGTATTCAAATATTTAAACTTATAAACTTGAAAAATTTAGCAATTCTTTTATGTGCTACGCTTTTATTATCATCATGTAGTTCGTCACAAAATAAAAACAAATCTCAAAAGCCTGCTAACCCAGAAACTTACGCAAAAACTATTACTGCAAACGAGCTTAAAGATATGCTTTATACTTATGCTTCGGATGAATTTGAAGGAAGAAAAACTGGAGAACCTGGTCAAAAAAAAGCAATAGAATTCTTAAAAAGCAAATATGTTGCTGCGGGTATTCCATCTCCCATAGCAGAAGGAGACTACTTTCAAGAAATTCCTGAGTCTTTTTTTAAAGGAGATATAAAAGCCTCAGAAAATGTTTTAGCTTATATAGAAGGTTCTGAAAAACCAGATGAAATTATTATTATTTCCGCACATTTAGATCATATAGGAATATCAAAAAATGGTGATATTAATAATGGTGCAGATGATGATGGTTCTGGAACGATTGCTGTTTTAGAAATTGCCGAAGCTTTTAAAGCAGCTGAAAAAGATGGTCATGGTCCAAAACGTTCAATTCTATTCTTGCATGTTACTGGCGAGGAAGTTGGTCTTTATGGATCACGTTATTATGCTGATGAAGATCCTATTTTTCCATTAAAAAATACGGTAGTAGATTTAAATATCGATATGATTGGTCGTGTAGACCCAAAACATGAAGGTGGTAAAAATTATTTGTATTTAATTGGTTCTGATAAACTAAGTAAAGAGCTGCATAATATTTCTGAAGAAATAAATAAGAAACACTCTAATTTAGAATTTGACTATACTTATAATGACGATAACGATCCAAACCGTTTTTATTACAGATCTGACCATTACAACTTTGCCAAAAACAACATACCTGTAATTTTCTATTTTAATGGTACACACGCAGATTATCACAGACCAAGCGATACACCAGATAAAATTAATTATGAGTTTTTAGAAACTCGTACACGCTTAATATTTTACACGGCTTGGGAATTAGCTAATCGAGATGAACGCATTAAACTTGATTAGTTATAATTATAATAAAGAGTAGTTCCTTTAAAAAAAATCAACAAAAAAAGCCTTTCAATTTCTTGAAAGGCTTTTACTTTTTGGGTGGAAGACCGGATTCGAACCGGCGACCCTTGGTACCACAAACCAATGCTCTAACCAACTGAGCTACAACCACCGTGTAACTGCATTTTGTAATGCGTGTGCAAATGTAATTGTTTTCATTCTTTTCTACAAAGACTTTTTTAAAATTTTATTAGAGATTTTTAAAATAAAATTTCTAATCGTCATAACTACTTTAAATCGAACAAACTATCTACTGCCGGATAGCGCTCCACATTAAAACCTTCTGCATGCTCTACTCCTATTAGTCTTCCTAAATCTTTAGCTCGGTATATAATACTGTCTGTAAAGTTTTTACTAGAAATAGGTGTTTCAGGCTCTTTACTGTTTGCATCGTAAAACTGTGTTTTATAGGCTAATACAGAAGCCATTTTTTTATCTATAAACCCAGAAATATCAACAACAAAATCTGGTTCTAAATTTTTCCATTGTATATAATGGTATACTAATTTTGGTCTCCAAGGTTTTTGTAATGTACCTGTTTCATCTTTTGTTTCAATTTTAATTAAACCACTTAAAAAACAAGCATCACTAACTAATTTGCTTCCTTTTCCGTGGTCTATATGTCTATCATCAATAGCATTGCAAATTAAAATTTCTGGTTGATATTTACGAATCATTCTTATTACCTCCAATTGGTGCTCTTTATCATTAACAAAAAAACCATCAGCAAACCTTAAATTTTCTCTAATTGAAACTCCTAATATTTTAGCAGATTCTGCGGCTTCATTATGCCTTGTTTCAATAGTTCCTCTAGTTCCTAACTCACCTCTTGTTAAATCTATAATACCAACTTTTTTTCCGTTGGTAACTTCTTTTGCTATAGTACCACCACAACCTAATTCAACATCATCTGGATGGGCTCCAAAAGCAAGAATATCTAATTTCATATAAATTTTTTAATAATTAAATTTCAATAATATGTTCATTTACAACAATATATTAAGAATACTTAAAATCTCTCTATAGCTATCACGTTTTCGTTTTCAGAATTGGTAATTAATAGCGTCTAATTTTCATAATTCATTAAAAGTAGAACACATATATAAAGCATGACATTAGTCATATTTATTAGTGATTATGCCCTGTAATTTTACATCAAAATAGATAAGTAATCTAAATAAGTGCTAAAGCTAATAAACAATTATAAAATATGATCTATTTAATGCTCCTCATTTTAGTTATAACAATTGGTCTCTTTGTTTGGGGAAAGTTTACACCAGATATTGTTGCATTAATTTCAATGTTAAGTTTATACTTAACGGGCCTTTTAAATACCACCGAAACTTTAAGTGGCTTTAGCAATCCAACAGTTATTATGATTGCTGCCTTGTTTATAATTGGAGAAGGTATTGCACAAACAGGTTGGACAGCCTTAGCTGGTAAGAAATTTGTTGAATGGGCAGGAAAAAGTGTTCCAAAACTATTAGTTATTATAACCTTAGGAGCTGGTATTTTATCTGGGTTTGTTAGTAATACAGGAACTGTAGCTACTTTAACTCCGCTTACTATTTCTTCTGCTTGGAGCATTGGTACATTACCTTCAAAAATGCTGATGCCAGTCGCATTTGGGTCTAACACAGGTGGTTTATTAACCTTAACTGGAACGCCTCCAAATATTATAGCTAGTAATGCCTTAATTGATGCTGGTTTTGACGGGTTTTCTTTTTTTGAATTTGGATTAATCGGTGTTCCGTTATTAATTGTAGCCCTACTATATTTTAGATATATAGGATATAAACTATTACCAAAAAACAAAACAAACAATAAACCTATAAATATTGAATCTACATTACACAATTGGATAGAAGCTTATAAAATTGATAATGGTTATTACAGATTACGTATAAGATCTATTTCTCCTTTAATCAATACCAAAATTGAAGATTGGCAATTCGAAAAAACATATAATGTATCTATTATTCGTATAAAAAGAAGACATCCAAATGTTTTAAAAGGAGTGCCTGCTTTTGAAGAATTCCCTAGTCCTATTACAGATTTGCTTTATCATGACATTATTACTGTAAAAGGAGATACCGAAGCCATCAATAAGTTGATGATTACTTTTAGATTAGGGCTTTTACCACTAGAACCTATTACAGACGAACTTAAACACAATTTAATAAATCAAGAGGTTGGTATGACTGAGGTTATTGTTAATCCAAACTCCATATTAGTAGGTAGAAAATATAAATTAGGAGATTATTTTAAACGTTATGGCATACAACTTTTAGCGGCATCAAGAAACAATAAACCTTTACAAGAAAAAGAAATTATTGTGAAAGCTGGGGATGCCTTTTTAATTCGTGGTACTTGGGAAAGTATAGACGATTTAAAAAAACAACATGAAAACCTAGTTATTATAGGAAGTCCTGAAGGGATGGCTAAAAACGTCGAATCTCTAAATGGTAAATCTTACATCGCTTTAGGTGCTTTAATACTGATGATTATTTTTATGGTATTTGAAATTGTACCAGGATCTATAGCTGCATTAATTTCAGCTGGTATTGTTTTACTAACAGGATGTCTACCAATATCAAAAGCATATAAAGGCATTAGCTGGACAAGTGTTGTTATGATTGCTGCTATGATTCCAATGGGAATAGCATTACAAAAAACAGGTACTGCACAAATTATTGCTAATAGTTTAGTCGATTATTTAGGAGCAATACATCCTATTTTACTATTAGCAGGTGTATTCTTATTAACTACAACGTTTAGTCAAGTCATTAATAACTCTGCAACAGCAGTACTAATGGCGCCTATAGCAATACTAGCTGCTACCTCATTAAACCTGTCACCAGCACCATTTATGATTGTGGTTGCTATAAGTGCATCAACCGCATTTTTAACACCAATAGGAACAACAACAAATGCGATGGTAATGACTCCTGGTGGGTATAAATTTATGGATTATTTAAAAGTAGGTGCTCCTCTACTCTTTCTGTTTTTCATTATAACTCTAATATTAGTGCCAATAATATGGCCATTTTAAATAAATATTAATAGGAACCTTAAAATTAAGTAAACATGGAAACAACTATGACAAAACAATCCGATTTAAAAAAATATGGAATAAAAGATGCCAAAGTAAGCTGGAATTTATCTCCTGAAGCACTTCAACAAATTACAGTTGAAAAAGGAATGGGAAAAGAAACAGCAAATGGAACTCTTGCCATTAATACTGGAAAATTTACAGGTCGTTCCCCTCAAGATCGTTTTCTTGTAAAGGATGACTATACTACAGATAAAGTTTGGTGGGGTAAAACGAACAAACCTATATCTCCTGAAAATTTTGACAAACTTAAAAGTGAAATCACTAAATATCTTTCTGGAAAAGAAATTTATGCTAGAGATGGATATGTTTGTGCTGAGCCTGAGTACAGAACAAATATAAGAACGGTAACAGAATTGCCATGGTCAAGCATGTTTGTATACAATATGTTTTTAAGACCTAGCGAAAAAGAGTTAGAGACCTTTAAAGAAGACTGGGTAGTACTTTGTGCTCCTGGATATGTTTGCCCAGATCCCAAAGCCTATGGTATTCGTCAAGGTAATTTTTCAATCATCAACTTCACTCAAAAAATAGCTTTAGTAGGAGGATCTGCTTACACTGGTGAAATTAAAAAAGGTATTTTCTCTGCATTAAATATGATTTTACCGGTTGAAAAAAATGTATTACCAATGCACTGTTCTGCTAATGTTGGAAAATATGGAGATACTGCTATTTTCTTTGGATTATCAGGTACAGGAAAAACAACGTTATCTGCAGACCCAGATAGAAAATTAATTGGTGATGATGAACACGGTTGGACAGCAGATAACACAATTTTCAACTTTGAAGGTGGTTGTTATGCAAAAGTAATTGACCTTACAGAAGAAAAAGAACCAGATATTTTTAGAGCCATTAAACCAGGAGCATTACTTGAAAACGTCGTGTTTAAAGATAATGGCGAGCCAGATTATATGGATAGTAGTATAACACAAAATACTCGTGTAAGCTACCCTATTTACCATATTGATAATATTCAAGAAACACTTTATGCAAACAACCCTAAAAACATCTTCTTTTTAACTTGTGATGCGTTTGGTGTATTGCCCCCAGTATCTAAATTAACTCCAGGTCAAGCGGCATATCACTTTATTTCTGGATATACAGCAAAAGTTGCGGGAACAGAAGCTGGAATTACAGAACCAGTACCATCTTTCTCTGCTTGTTTTGGAGAACCTTTTATGCCTTTGCATCCAACTGTTTATGGTGAAATGTTAAGCAAAAAAATGACAGAAGCTGGTGTAAATGTATGGTTAATAAATACAGGATGGAGCGCAGGACCTTATGGTGTTGGATCACGTATTAAACTAAAATATACTAGAGCTATGATTACTGCAATCCTTAATGGAGATTTAGATGAAGTAGATTTCCAACAAAACTTTATTTTCGGTTTGCATATGCCAAAATACTGTCCAGGTGTACCATCAGAGATTTTAGACCCGATGAATACTTGGTTACAAAAAGGTGCTTATGTTGGAAAAGCTATTCAATTAGCACATTCTTTCCACTTAAACTTTGAGAAATTTGCTCAACAAGCATCAGATCAAATTATTGAAGGTGGACCTTTAATTGATGAGCATCATCATTTAAACGAACACTTTTAATAGGGTTCTTATTTAAGCAAAAGGAGCTCAAATTGGGCTCCTTTTATCTTTTCTTTCTTTATAAAAAAGCAAGTTTAGATTGACCAAAAAACTTTATTTCCAAATCTTGATATTTTAAATTATGAAGTACTTATTATCTTTCATAGTACTTATTCTTACTACCATAAATAGTCATTCTCAATCAACTCCTGAAGACAAATTTGGGGCTTGGTATATGATTGATGGTAATCATGTAATTTCAGATAAAATCAGTATTAAAACTGGTTTTCAACTTCGCTCATTTGAAGTTCTTGATAACATGAACCTCCTATTCTATTACACAGGAGTAAACTATCATTTAAACAAAAAAGCAACTTTATCACTTGTGTATTGTTATTTAGATATTGATAAGAGTTATTCTATTTCAGGAGAAACTCATTTATATGAAAATAGACCTTACGAACAAATAAGCTATAAACAAGAAGCCTTTAATTTACCCATATTACACAGATTAAGACTTGAGCATCGGTTTTTAAACTTTAAACATAATCATACAGATTTACATAGATTGCGTTATAGATTAGGAACAAAAATTGACTTAAATAAAAGCTTGTTTTTCACAATTAATAATGAATTTTTTGCGAATTTAAAAGATGAAGTTTTTACTGAAAATCGATTTTATGCTGCTATAGGCATTAATATTTCAAAATCAAATAACATACAAATAGGTTACTTAAACCATGAGATTAATAAACAAAACTTAAACCGCTTGCAAGTTGGGTTATTTTTTAAAACAGATTTTAGAAAGAAGTAAAATTAATTTAACCGTCTTTGCGAAGAGTATTTATCGACTTAGCAATAACGTTAATCACTATAAGTCCAAGCTACAATACGCGATATTTTATTGCCTTGTCCCATATTAATCGTTTTAATATTTGTTGCTCCTAATTTTTTTAAAGAAGCATACATACCTTTTACTAAGTCTTTTTTAGATACTAAAGTTGTAAACCAAACACATTGTTCTTTAAACAATGAACTTTCATATAAATAATTATGTATAAAAGCCTTTTCACCGCCTTTGTACCACAATTCATTTTTTGTACCAGAAAAATTCCTAACAACTTTGTCTTCTGCTTTATTTAAACCTTTTAATTTTCTTGTGGTCGCTTCTAAAGCTTCTTCTTCCGATTTATAAAATGGCGGGTTACATATTGACACTGAAAACTTATCTTCCTCAACTAAAACACCTTTAAAAATTTGTGAAGAATCTTTTTGATGTCTTAATTTTATATAGTCGCTCAAGTTATTTTTATTAATAATATTTTGGGCGTATTTCAGTGAATTTTTATCAACATCTGTGGCAACAAAATTCCAGTTATATTCAGCATATCCTAAAATAGGATAAATGCAACTTGCTCCAGTTCCAATATCTAAAACACTGATTTTATTAGTAATGTTTGATGCTTTTAGCAACTCTGAAATATGATGAATATAATCTGCACGTCCAGGAATTGGCGGACATAAATTACTATCTGGAAAATCCCAAAAAGTAATATTATAATATTTAAATAATAAAGCTGTATTCAAAGCTTTTACTGCTTTGGGGTTAGCAAAATCTATAGTTTTTGTTTCATATTTGTTTACAAATACAAATGGCAATAAATCTGGGTATATTTTACATAAAGCCTCTAAATCGTATCCCGATTTATGCTTGTTTTTTGGATGAAAATTTGAGTTTGTTTTAATCACTTTTGAGTTATTAACATACTATTTATGTGTACAAACTTAATCATTTGAAACTTTTAAAATAGATTTAAGTATCTAAAATGAATCTTTTATCTTCGTAAAAAAATTGAAGATGTTAAAAGCAGTTATTTTTGATATGGATGGTGTAATTATTGATAGCGAACCTATGCATAATAAAGCTTATCATGATATGTTTGATGAAGTTGGCATAAATGTATCAAACGAACTTTACGAATCGTTTACAGGACAATCTACCATAAATATTTGTAAACGATTATGCGATTATTTTAATCTTGAAGAATCTCCAGAAACATTAGTAGCGTTAAAACGTAAACACTACAAACAATTTTTTGAAAGCAACTCAGACCTTGGTCTTATTGATGGGGTTTTAGATTTAATAAAAGATTATCACAGTAATGGTTTAAAATTAGTTTTAGCGTCTTCGGCTGCTATGACTAGTATTAATCAAATTTTTGACCGGTTTGAGTTAAACCCATATTTTATTGCAAAATTTAGTGGAGGTGATTTAAAACAATCTAAACCGCATCCTGAAATTTTTATTAAAGCTGCTAAAGCAACTGGTTTTAGTAATAAAGCATGTATAGTTATTGAAGATTCTACCAATGGTATTGAAGCTGCCAAGGCTGCCAATATTTTTTGTGTTGGTTATGATAGTTTTCATTCTAAAAACCAAGATTATACAAAAGCAGATATGGTTATTAAAGATTTTAAGGAGATAGAATTTAACAAAATAAATAATATTATAAATTAAAAAAGAGGGCTTCCACCCTCTTTTAAATTATTTAATATTAAGCATCTTTTTTACCTCCAAACAATTTTTTTCGGAAACCGCCAAACATGGCTACTGCTCCAATTGCAATAAACTTCCAGAATTTTAATATTACCGCAAAAAAACCAACTTTTGCTAATATTTTACCTGCAATAAGTCCGCCAATACCATAGGCTGCTACTTTATCAATATCTGGATTAAAATCTGAATATCTATTTCCTGGAGAAAACTCAACACTTTGTAAAATATTATCTCTGTCTTTATTAAAAGTATCCAACATGGTAATATCTCCAATAGCATTTAAATTAAGATAGCCTTTACGCCCTAAAACTCTAATATTATAGTTTAAAGTATTTACATCATAATCTTCAAACTTTAATTCTTTGGCCCAATGTAATTTTTTGTTTTCTTGGTCGTAATATGGTGGTGATGCCCAACCAACTAATTCAATTGTTGGATAACCTAACTCTGTACGTTCAGGATTACCTGTTATAGCATCTTCTTGCATTTCTTCTAGCAAATCATCATAATCTAAATCTTCAGCTTCATCATCTTCAATATAACCTTCTTCGGCATATTCAATTTCTACAGCATAAGTAAAATCATCATGCATAGGCGTCATATCTTCAGGAAATAGTAATCCTATTGGTTCACTTGGTGGATTACCCCATAAATCGCTTAATACACGTTTACTCTGTTCACCATCTAAAAACTTAAATCCTTCTGGTACATTAAGAATCGCTAAACCATCGCCAAGTACTACTTCGCCTCGTTGATAGGTAAATGTTTTGTTAATACTATCTAAAGCTTTTTGGTATTGTTCTAAATCAAAACTTAAAGAATCTGTTTCTTGTTGAGCATGAATTTGCATTGAAATAAACATTAATAATACTGCGGTAATTTTTCTCATAATATTGGTTAATTTAGTCATGGTTTAAGTTTTAAAATTAACTTTTTTATTTAATTACCCGAATTTTCCTGCTTTTTTTTAATGATATTTTTTAATCGTTCTTTTCGTAATGTCTCTTCTGCTTTCTTTTTATTTTTCTTTTGAGACATTAATTTTGAATGTTTCGCTTTGTTTTTAGTGTTTTTATCACGTCCTGTTTTTGCCATAATATTGCGATTATTGTTTGCCTTTTAATAATGTGTTTTGCTCTTCCATAAGTTCTGTTAATTTTGATAACAACTCAATATCCTTTGGAGTTGCTACAGTATCATCTTTTGTATCCTGTGCTCGGTTTCTTAATCTGTTCATAAACTTAACCACAATAAAAACAGTAAAGCCTATTATTAAAAAGTCCAGCGTAGCTTCTCCTAAAGCACCATAACCAATAGCAACTTCTTCAGTTTTTATTGTTCCGTCTATATTTTGAACTGCTTCTTTTAAAATAATTTTTTTATTATGAAAATTAACTCCTTCTGTAAGTAATGATAGTGGTGGCAACATAACCTTTTTTACTAATACATCTATAACTTTATTAAATGCAGCACCAATAATAATACCTATTGCCATATCCATCATATTACCTTTTACAGCAAACTCTTTAAACTCTTTAAATAATTTCATATTTATTACTGTTTTTAATATCAACTGTAAATATAATTAGATTGATTTTTAATCATAGTTTTATGATGTTTTTTTTATCTGCTTAAAATAAGATATTCTATATTATCTGTTAAAAAGGATATATTTTTTATTATCTGCTAAAAAAAGTATATATTTGATATATAATTATATGAATAAATGACAAGTATCATAACGGGAGATATTATCAATTCAAGAAAAAGCGAGCCAAAAAAATGGTTAGACGCACTTAAAAACACATTAATTAAATTTGGTGACGAGCCTAAAATTTGGGAAGTTTTTAGAGGGGATAGTTTTCAATTGGAAGTAAAACCAGAAGATGCTTTGTATGCTTGTGTTTTAATAAAAGCCACAATAAAGGAATTTAAAAATATTGATGTTAGGCTTGCTATTGGCTTAGGTGAAAAAACATATAATTCGGAAAAAATAACAGAATCTAACGGTAGTGCTTTTGTTAATTCTGGAGAATGTTTTGAAAGTATGAAAAAAAATACGCTTTCAATTAAATCTAATTTTGAAGATTTTGATATTAAGCTAAACATCATGTTAGAACTCGCGCAATTAACTATGAATAGTTGGACTAGCACATCTTCATCCATCATAAAAAAGTCGTTAGAAAACCCCGAATTAAATCAAAAGCAAATTGCAAAATTATTAAGCAAATCTCAAAGCAATATTAGCGAAGGTCTTAAACGCGGTGGCTTTGATGAAATATCAAAATTATTAAACTATTATAAAACCCAAATACAAACGCTATGATAGCTTTAGCCATTAAATTAATATTAGCACATTTTATTGGTGATTTTTTATTACAACCAGAAAAATGGGTACTTCACAAAGAAACACATAAGCATAAATCTAAGTTTTTATACTGGCATATTTTAGTGCATTTAGGCGCTTTAATATTGGTATTACAGGCCGATTTTAATTATTGGTTAGGCATCTTAATTATTATTATAACGCATTATATTTTTGATGTTATAAAATTGCATCTTAAACCTAAAGTAAATAATAGACTTTTATTTGCTTTAGACCAACTAACGCATCTATTTATAATTGCTTTGGTAGTGAGCATTTACGAACCTTATGTGTTTCATATTGATATGCTTTACAAACCGTCAATTTTATTATTAGTTACAAGCATATTAGGTGTTACGGTGGTATCCTCAATAATAATGAAAACTATTATCTCAAAATGGTTTTTAAAAGAAGATAATAATGAAGAATCATTAGAAAATGCTGGTGCTTACATTGGTATGCTAGAACGCCTGTTTGTTTTTGCGTTTATAATTACGCAACATTGGGAAGGTATCGGGTTTTTAATAGCAGCAAAATCCGTTTTTAGATTTGGAGATTTATCTAAAGCTAAAGACAGGAAGTTAACTGAATATATATTAATTGGTACCTTATTAAGCTTTGGTTTAGCTATTGTATTTGGTGTTTTCTACGAGTATGTTAAAAGCCTAATTTAGGTTTTTGATAAAATGGCATGGCCAAAATTTATACTATATTCTACACACCAAACCATAACATATTTGTAGATATCAAAATCTACATTATCTGGTAATGTGTATTCATAATCACCATCAAGGCCTTTTAGAACACCTAAACTTATAAAAGTGTTGGCATTCGTACTTGTCGCTAAATACATTTCTAAAACCGGTCCAGAATCCGTTTTAAAACCTTTTATATTTAAAATGGTTTTTTCTGGGTTAACACTAACCATACCCATAGTTGGATGTGCTGCAGAAACAAAATCACCTCCATAAATCGCATTTGTAGTCATCTCTTCACCCATCATTTCATCATCCATCATTTCCTCTTCTTCCATGACTTCTTCATCCATTTTCATTGGTGAATTATCAGATGAACATGCGCTAAAAAACATTGATGACACAAAAAATAATAAAAACAGTCTCATAATAAGAAATATTAAAGTTGGTTTACTTTCTGTCGCAAGAAAATTAAAACATTACACTTTTTATATTATTTTATGCTATTTACTGTAATATTTAGAATAACCTCTATAAGCGAAAAAGCCTAAAATAGTGACAATAGCACATGCAAAACCTATAAATTTAAGACTTACAATTTGGTCACCACTAGCATAACTATGCAATCCTGCTAAGTAAAAATTTACTCCAAAATACGTCATCATTATACTTGCAAAAGCAATTATTGAGCATAAATTAAAAAACCAACGTCCGCGAAGTCCAGGAACTAATCGCATATGTATTACAAAAGCATAAACCATAATACTAATAAGCGCCCAAGTTTCTTTTGGATCCCAACCCCAATAACGTCCCCAACTTTCGTTTGCCCACATACCTCCTAAAAAGTTACCTATAGTAAGCATTACCAAACCTACTGTTAAAGACATTTCGTTTATAATGGTAAGTTCTTTTATATTCAAATCCATTTTTAACTTATTCTTTTTGGTGGTAAATATCATTAAGAATAACGATACCACACCTAAAATCATACCTAAAGTAAACGGACCATAACTTGCCACAATAACAGCAACATGAATCATTAACCAATAACTATTTAAAACGGGTTGAAGGTTTGCAATTGCAGGATCCATCCAATTCCAATGTGCAATCATTAAAATCATAGAGGTTACAAAAGCTGTTGAAGCGATAGTTAAATCACTTTTTCTTCCAAAAGCTAATCCAAAAAACATAGTTGCCCAAGCTACATAAATCATAGACTCATAGGCATCACTCCACGGCGCATGACCAGAAATATACCAACGCACTATTAAACCTGCTGTATGTAATATAAACAAACCTAAAATGATGAATTTAAATACTGTTACTGCAACGTTTACTGGTTTTCTTTTGTCATTAAAAATTTGAACAATAAGCAAAATAAAAAGCAAGGTACCAGCATACATATACCAACTAAACAACTTTTTAAAAATGTCGTATTTATTATAAAGCACTTCGGTTTTTATTTTTTTGTCACTTAACATTACAGAACCACCATATTTATGCTGTGTTTTTTTGAATGATTCTAATAATTTTGAAGCTTCAGAAAAATCGCCTGTTTGTTTTGATTTATTTAGAGTATATAAATACACTCCAAAACCATTTTTTATGAAGTTGCTATATAATGAATCTTCTATTTTATGGTTATCTTTTCTATAATCATAAGTTGAAATCCACTTGTTATTTTCATCATTAGGTATTGGGAATATTTTTAAAGACATTCCCTGTATTGTATTGTATAACAAACTAATGCGCTGATCTGTTTCTTTAATCTTTTTTTGATAACCGTTTGGAACCGTTACACTATACGCATCATCTAAATATGGCGTTAGTTTATAAGAACCATCATCATTTAAAAAATCACTTAAAGCAAAAAGTTTACCTTCTTTACCTAAACCCACAATAGTTCTTAAGGAGTCTGTTTCCAATGGTCTTAAATAAATAATTGGTACATTATACCAAAGCATAGGGCTTTCTTGTATAGACAAGAATACTTGGTTAGCATCAAACCCCTCGTAAGTATCACTTTTACTTAACTTCCGAAGCATTTCTGATGCATAAGTATTTACAGGCATCATACGTCCGCTAAGGTCTTGTATTACTAAATTCCCAAATTCATCAGCATGCTTTTTGGGTGTAATATTAGCTTTTAAAATAGAATCAATTTGAGCCTTCCTTGGTTTTGAATGATTATGACCATCATTTGCAGAATGTGTTTGCGAAAATCCATGTAACCCGAAACACAATAATATAATTGTTAGCGCTTTTACTTTTTTAGTTTTAACTTTTTCTAGCTGATTTTTTAAATCTCCAAAACGAGAATATTTACTAAATAGAATGGCCATTAATCCAAAATAGAGCATAAAATAACCCAAATAGGTAATTAAAGATCCCCAATAATCGTGATTAACAGATAGAATAGTTCCTTTTTCATCAGGATCAAAACTAGATTGAAAAAAGCGGTAGCCACCGTGATCGAGAATATTATTCATAAAAATCTTATAATCATAGTTTTCACTTTTGTCATCTAAAACAGTAACCTCACTTGAATAAGCTGAGTAACCACGTTCTGTTCCAGGATAACGTTCTGCTTCAAAATCATTAAGTTTTAAAGAAAAAGGTAACTCTAGTACTTTAGATCCATATTTAAAAGCAAAGTCTAACCCGCCAACTTTAATTTGTTCAAAATTACCATTAATTCCTTTTCCTCCTAGTAAACCTATTTTTTGGGTTTCACCATTTGTAGTGACTTTTAATACTAATCCGTTTTCGTCATTTTTTAATAATTTCGATTTTTGAACAATATCAAAAACACCTTTTACAACAGGTTTTGGAAAAACCATTTGCATATTACCAATCACATATCTAGATCGCAAGTATAATGGTTGTAAGCTATCTTTTATCAACTTACCTTGAGCCATCGTTGCCATAGTCATGTACTCACCTTCAAAAGGTGAATTTATACTTAGTGAATCGCCTTGGTAAGTTAAATTTATAGCGCCATCTGTTGGTTTATTAAGTGCGATAAGTACATTATGAATACTTTGCACCTGCCCTACTTTTAAAAAATGATTATGTGGACCATTTTGTCCAGCTTCAACAATTTTTAAGTACTCCTCACCATCTTCATTAGGAATAATATCTTGTTCTGCACCAACTATAAACTTTTCTAATTCAATAGAAACTGGTTGCTTATTGTATTTGGTATCTATTTTAAAATCATTCTTTAAACGTCCAGAAAAATCTACTTTCTTTTCTATTGGTAACCGTTGCGGAACGCCATCAATTTCATAATCTCCGTCAATATATGTAGTTATATAAGTATTACTTGATAAAAACGTGTTTTCGGTAGCACCTTCACGAATAGCCATCATACCTTCAAAACTTGCATAACGCGTAATAAAAGCACCTAGCAAAATAAAAATAAACGCTAAATGCAAAATAAAAGTTGCCCATTTTTCTTTTTTATACAGTCTAAACCTAAAAACATTACCAACAAAATTAATAACAAAAAACACCATAATGGCTTCAAACCACCAAGCGTTATAAATAAGATTTCTTGTGTAAGGTGTTGGAGATGTGTCTTGTCCTGCATCCAAAAAAGTACCTGTAGCCATTGCAGCAGCAAATACAATAAATAAAGTAGCAGTTAGTCGGGTTGAGAAAAGAATTTTTCCGAGTTTTTCTAGCATAATTTTAGCCCTTTTAAAAGGTCGTGCAAATTTAAGGATTTAAGTTTATTTTTAAGTGTTAAAGTATTTAAAAAAAGAGCAAAAGTTACTCTTGTCTAGCCACAAAAATTTTTAGATAAAGAAATGTTCCCATTTTTCTGGCTCGTCTTTTCGCGTTTTCCGCATAATCTCCTTCAAAAAGCTCATCTATTGTTTGATACCAAAGGTTTAGCCACAATCCAAAATGTAATTCTGTAATTTTATTACTGTTTTCTTTATCAACTTTTATATGTGCTTCTAAGGGGTTTCCTAAATACTTTGTTTTTAAAAACAAACTTGATTCCCAAAACGTTGTAAGTTGCTGTAAATGTGCATCCCAATCTTTAATAGTATTATTAAAAAAAGGTCCTAAAATAGTATCTTTTCTAACTTTATTATAAAATGAAGATACTAATAGAAATACATCTTCTCGCGTTTTAACATCTTTTTTGACCATCCTAAACAAAGATAAATTATAGGTTTATAAATATACTATTATTAACTATTTTAGCAATATGATTTCAGTAGTAATTCTTGGCGCAGGCAATGTTGCAACACATTTATTTAAAGCTTTTAATAAAGCAGAAAACGTATCTGTTATTCAATGGTTTAATAGAAGTTTAGATACTATAAATCAATACAAAAACAAAGTTGATATCACTAACGATTTAAACAATCTAAAAAATGCAGATGTTTATATTTTAGCCGTAAGCGATGATGTTATTGAGGAGCTTTCCTCAAAATTACCTTTTGAAAACAGACTCGTAGTTCACACATCTGGTAGTGTTAGTGTTTATGATATTGATAAAAAGCAAAAACGTGGGGTTTTGTACCCTTTACAAACTTTTAGTAAAAATGCTAAAATCGATTTTGCTAACGTACCTATTTGTATAGAAACCATAGATAAAAAAAACTTTCCGCTTTTAAAAGAATTAGCATTAAGTATTGGTAGTCCTATTAAAAAAGTTAATAGTGACCAGCGTAGAGTATTACATTTAGCAGCTGTTTTTGTGAATAATTTTACAAATCAGTTATATAGAATTGGGCATGAAATTACAGAAAGTGAAGGTGCAGAATTTGATTTATTAAAACCTCTTATTTTAGAAACTGCAAAAAAAGTTCAAGAAATATCGCCATATATGGCGCAAACTGGTCCCGCAAAGCGCAATGATAAAAAAACGATAAAAAAACATTTAAAGATTTTAAAAAGCGAACATCACAAGGATATCTATAAACTCCTAACGACCTCAATACAACTAACCCATGGAAGAAAAAAGCTATAAAGAATACTTAGAACATATTACTACATTTATTTTTGATGTAGATGGCGTGTTAACCGATGGTACTGTAACTGTAACTACAGAAGGAGAGTTACTTCGTAGTATGAACATGAAAGATGGTTATGGCATTAAAACCGCTATAAATATGGGATTTAATGTGTGTGTTATTTCTGGAGGTACAAATGAAGGGGTGAAAATTCGATTAGAAGGATTAGGTGTTTCTGATATTTATTTAGGAGCACACAACAAAATAGAGCAACTAAATGATTATTTTAATAAAAAGAATATTAAATCTGAAAACGTATTATATATGGGTGATGATATTCCAGATTACCCTGTTATGAAAGTTGTTGGTTTGCCAAGTTGCCCACAAGATGCAGTGCCAGAAATAAAAGGCATTTCTAAATATATCTCACATAAAAAAGGAGGCAAAGGTGCTGCGCGCGATGTTATTGAGCAAGTCCTAAAAGTACAAGGAAAATGGAATGGTAATTTTGATGCTATGTATGATTAGTGAAAAACACTAAAATTGGAAAGAAAAAGCAGAAGACATAGTACAGGTTTTGGATACATTGGTTTTGGTAATAATCAAAATGTATTTAACCAATATACAACAAAAGCTTTTTCTAGTTTAAAAGAGAAACTCAACAAAGAAACACACTTACATTTTCAATTAGACTTTCTTCATAAAACACTCTCAAAAGAAGAAAAAAACATCATAAAAAATAAAATTAGAAAACAAGAAAAACAAAAAACATTAAAGGCACTAGTATTCTCTTTTATCTTATTAATTATTGTGCTGTTTTTCATTAAATTATTAATAAGCAATATCATGGCAAGATTTTAAATTTAACCGAATGTACGCAATTTTAAATCTCATCCGCTGGAAAAACTTATTAATGATTGCCCTTGCGCAATTACTTGTTAAATATGCACTTTTAGAACCTTTTGGAGTTCAAACAAGTTTAGATAGTTTTGGGATTTTGCTATTAATTCTTGCTACTATTTGCATTGCAGCAGCAGGAAATATAATAAATGATATTAATGATGTTGAAACCGATTTTATAAACAAGCCTAATAAAATTATTATTGGAAAATCTGTTTCAGAAAAAACGGCTTATAATCTTTTTATAATCCTTAATTTAATTGGCGTTGGTATTGGTTTTTACTTGTCACATTCTGTAAATAGATCACCTTTTTTCTCAATATTTGTGGTTATATCGGCTTTACTTTATGTGTATGCAACGTATTTAAAACGAACACTATTAATTGGCAATATTATAGTTTCCATATTAGTTGCATTGAGTCTTATTATTGTTGGTATTTTTGAATTATTTCCGGCTATAACTTCTCTAAACCAGCAAATTCAATTTACCTTTTTTAAAATCATTTTTGATTATGCTGTGTTTGCATTCATCATTAATTTGCTTAGAGAAATAGCTAAAGATATAGAGGATATTAATGGTGACTATAAAGCAGAAATGAATACATTACCAATAGTAATTGGAAGAGTACGTGCTAAAAATGTTTTAGCAGTATTAAATTTTATTCCGCTATTAGGTATCACTTTTTATATCGTTTCAAACCTTTACAAACAACCCGTAGCCGTTGGCTATTTTTTATTATTTGTTATTGCACCGCTACTCTACACAAGTATTAAAACATTTAGTGCAGAAACTAAAAAGGAATTTAATCATATAAGTAATATGTACAAATTGGTTATGCTTTTCGGGATGCTTTCATTACTTTTATACAAGTATGTAATTCTTAATTAATGCTAAACGACAAACTTAAAAACTATCATCTTATTTTAGCTTCAGGTTCACCTAGAAGACAAGAGTTTTTTAAACATTTAGAGTTAGATTTTGAAATTAGATTAAAGCCTGTAAAAGAAGAATATCCGCCTCGCTTAACACATTTTGAAATTACTAATTACCTCGCGCAATTAAAAGCTTTACCATATAAAAAAGAACTAAAACCTAAAGATATTTTAATTACTAGCGACACCATAGTGTGGCATGAAAATGAAGCTTTAGGAAAACCAAGAGATGAAGATAAAGCCTTCAATATTTTAAAATCGTTAAGTAACAAAACGCATGAAGTGATTACATCAGTTTGTTTTACAACAACAAATTTTGAAAAGACATTACACAACATCACAAAAGTGACTTTTAAAGATTTATCTGATGAAGAAATTTTATATTATATAAAATCATGTAAACCTTACGATAAAGCTGGTGCTTATGGCATTCAAGAATGGATTGGATTAATAGGTGTTACCAAATTAGAAGGCTCGTATTTTAACGTTATGGGGTTACCTGTTCACCTCGTTTATAAAACGTTAAATACCATTGTAGAAGGTTACTAAGTTTGTAATTTTATAACAAAACACAACATGTTTAAAAGAATTATAAAAGCTGAAATATTATTTTGGGGTATTCTTGGTGTAATAATATTACTTACGTCTTGCAAGAAACAAAGCAATGATGTTTCATATAATTCGGCAATTAAAGTAAAAACTACTCAAGCAAAAGAAAAGCTTTCTTCAGAATTTAAAAACTATTGGTATTCAAGTGAAGCTGAAATTTCATCATATAAATTAGAACAAGCTCGGTATGGTGAAATACGAGAAGGTAAAGCTGTTTTAGTTTATGTAACAGAAGATTTCTTAGCAAACAAACAAGTAAAAGCAGATTATAAAAACCCTGAAAACATACCTGTTTTAAAATTAAATGCCACAAAAAACTTTATTACTGGTATTTACCCGTATTCAATAATGCAGAGTACTTTCTACCCTGTTTCAAATAATCAACATGCTGTAAAAGTATCTGCTTCTGTTCAAGAATGGTGTGGTCATGTTTACACACAACTTAACAATAGAGAACAGTTTCAAATCACTTCTCACTCCTATTTTGAAAGTGAAGCTGATGAACATTTTAATTTAGAAAAATCTATTCTAGAAAATGAATTATGGACGCAATTACGCATCAATCCAAAATCTTTACCAATTGGAGAGTTAGAAGTAATTCCTTCGTTTGAATATACACGATTACGTCATGTTCCAATTAAAGCTTATAAAGCATCTGCTAAATTATCAAACAATATATACTCAATTAATTATCCAGATTTAAATAGATCGCTTACCATAAAATTCAACCCAAATTTCCCTTACGATATTATAGAATGGGAAGAAACCTTTAAAAGCGGCTTTGGTAGTAATGCCAAAGTTTTAACAACTAAAGCAACCAAGTTAAAAACTTTAAAATCTGCTTACTGGGAAAAGAATAAGAATAAAGATGAAATTCTTAGAGAAACACTTCAACTAAACTAAAGCTTTTTCATTTTGTAATGTATCTTTGTATTAAATTTTAATACGCATATTTATGTTTAAAAACACTTATCAAGATGAATTTATTATAACTGGAATTGTGCTTATTTCATTACTAATAATACGATTCATTACTAATTTCACTATAACAAAAATTGCAAAAAAAAATGACATTAATGATGCTAGAATAAGGCTTATTAGAAGGTATGTAACTGTAACTATTTTTTTAATTGCTTTATTAATTGAAGCCTTTGTTTTTGGTGCTGAATTTAAAGAATTAGCATTTTTATTTTCTTCAATATTTGCAGTTATAGGTATTGGTTTATTTGCTATTTGGTCCATTTTAAGTAATATTACCTCTGGCATTATTATGTTTTTTAACTTTCCATATAAAGTGGGAGATAAAATTGAAATTCACGACAAAGATTTTCCTGTAAGAGCCATTATTGAAGATATTAGAGCCTTTCAACTTCATTTAAGAACTGAAGAGGGTGATTTAGTAACATACCCAAATAATTTAATGTTACAAAAAGCAGTTACTTTAATAGAAAAAGACGCAATAGTCGAGATGTTTGAAGATGATGCCGAAGCGGTATAAATATTACCTATATTTATAATATTAATTTTTAAAATGGCTAAAAAAAGAATCCAACATTCTAAAAAAAAGATAGGACAAATACCTGGAAGTATTATATACACTGGAGAAAAGTCAAATCAAAAATTATTTATTGAAGCTTTTGATTACAATAAAGACAAATGTATAGTAAAAGAACTTCTAAATGTTGAAGAGTGTTTTAACTTTGAAGAAGGCTCAATTACATGGATTAATATTAACGGTTTAAATCATGTAAATGCTATTGAAAAAATTGGAGAGCATTACGAATTACATCCTTTAGTACTTGAAGATATTGTTAATATATCTCAACGACCTAAAATAGATGAATATGATGATTATATGTTCGTAGTGTTAAAAATGCTTTATTACGATGCAAACGAAAAAATAATTTCTGAACAAGTAAGCTTTATTCTTGGCAAAGATTATGTACTATCGTTTCAAGAATCTGAAGGTGATGTTTTTGATGAAGTTCGAGAACGCATTAAACAAGCCAAAGGAAGAGTTCGAAGCATGGAAGCCGATTATTTACTTTACATTTTAATTGATGCCATTGTAGATCATTATTTTAGTGTCATTGAAGTTTTAGGTGATAAAATTGAAGATTTTGAAACCGCTATCTTTTCAGGTGATGTTGCAGATGATGTTAGCCAGAATATTCAAAACTTAAAAAGAGAAATTTTAAGAGTTCGTCGTGCTATATTTCCGCTTCGCGACATCATAAATCGCATTGAGAAAAACGAGAACCCATTAATCCAACAGAAAACAATCACCTACTATAGAGATGTTTACGACCACTTAATTCAAGTGTCAGAAAACATTGATATTTACCGTGAAATGATTTGGAGTTTAATGGATATGTACATGACTAGTATTAGTAATAAAATGAATGAAGTTATGAAAGTACTTACCATAATGGCTTCTATCTTTATTCCTCTAACATTTATAGCGGGTATATATGGTATGAATTTCGAATATATTCCTGAGCTTAATTATAAATATTCATACTTCGTCCTTTGGGGAGTTATGATTGCTATTTTTATTAGTATGATAATCTATTTCAAGCGTAAAAAGTGGCTTTAATTTATGTCATTTTGACATTTAAAAATGTGATTACTCTAAAATAATCGCATGGTATATTTTTTGAATTAAACAAACAAGTAACAAATTGTTTAATTTAAAATGTATTAAAGATGAAAACACTAAAGTTAATCCCTTTCTTTTGTCTTTTATTTTTTAATTGTTCAGGACAAGACAAACAAAAAAATGAGGCAAACACTATTAAACCTGATGAAAATATTCATGTAAATAAAGAATATGATAATCAAGGTCATTTAATAAAGTATGATTCTATCTATACTTATAGTTATTCTTCAAACAACAAATTAAATGATAGTCTTAAAATGCAATTTCAACAGCACTTTAACAATCATTCTTTTTTTAACGATTCCTTTTTCGATGATTTTTTTAAAAAAGATTCCATTACAGGTAACTTTAACCACAAAAATTTTTTCTTTGATGGTTTTATAAATCAGGATGAAGAAGTAAAAAGGATGATGAAGCGCATGGATTCTATTCAGCAATTATTTTTCAATCAAAACCAAACAAGTATTATTCCTGCAGTACCAGAAAAAGCAGAGCATAAAAGAATTTAAGCTAAGTGTTAGCAAAGCGTTAAATAAAAATTAAAACCAGCACTAATGCTGGTTTCTTTTTTATATTTGAGAGTTAGTTAACCAATCAAACTTATGCTAAAGTCAATATTTTTAAGTATTCTTTTACTATTTACAAGCCTTTTTCTACACGCTCAAAAACCCAAAACACCTTCTTCATCAGAGATATACGAATCCATACAGAAGCTTAATTTTCTTGGTTCTGTACTTTACATTGCAGCACATCCAGATGATGAAAATACGCGCTTAATTGCTTATATGTCTAACCATGAAAAAGCAAGAACAGCATATTTATCATTAACACGTGGTGATGGTGGTCAAAATCTTATTGGCCCTGAAATTAGAGAACTTTTAGGGGTAATTAGAACTCAAGAATTATTGGCTGCAAGACGTATTGATGGTGGTGAACAAATGTTTACTAGAGCTAACGATTTTGGTTACTCTAAGCACCCAGATGAAACTTTAGAAATTTGGAATAAAGATCAAGTTTTAAGCGATGTCGTTTTAGCTATTAGAAAGTTTAAGCCGGATGTTATCATAAATAGGTTTGACCATAGAACTCCAGGTTCTACACACGGTCACCATACAAGCTCTGCGATGTTAAGCGTTGAAGCTTTCGATCTTGCTAACAATAATACGGCATATTCAAATCAATTAGAAATGGCTAGCCTTTGGCAACCTAAGCGCTTATTTTTTAATACAGGTTGGTGGTTTTATGGAAGTCAAGAGAATTTTGAAAAAGCCGATAAAGGTAACTTAGTAAGCTTTGATGTTGGCACGTATTACCCATTAAAAGGCATGTCAAACAACGAGTTAGCGTCATTAGCAAGCAGTCAACATTTATGCCAAGGTTTTGGACGTTTAGCACAACGTGGATCTGAAAATGAATATATCGAGTTTTTAAAAGGAGAACCTCTATCTGATAATAAAAATATTTTTGATGGCATTGATACGTCCTGGAATCGCATAAAAGGAGGAAAAGCCATTGGAGATATTTTATATGAAGTAGAAAATAATTTCAATTTTAAAAATCCTTCAACACATATCCCACAACTTCTTGAAGCATACAAATTACTTGATAAAATAGAAGACCTGCATTGGAAAACTCAAAAAACAAAAGAGTTAAAATCCATTATTGAAATGTGTGCTGGTTTGTATTTAGAAGCTTCAGCAGAAACAAATTGGGCAACTCAAAATGAGGAAGTCAATTTAAATATTGAAGTTTTAAAAAGAAGTGAGATTCCTATAACGCTAGTAAGCCTCAAAATTGTCAACGACATAAATATTAATAAAAACATGTCGCTTGAGAATAATAATAAATATGATTTTAAAGAAGTTATTAAAATTAAAAGTGATGCACAACCTACAACACCATATTGGCTTACCAAAAAAGGAAATTTGGGTATGTATCAGGTTGATGATTTAAATTTAATAGGACTACCTGAAACACCAAGAACACATAAAATAGATTTCAATGTTTTAATAAATAACGTGCCTCTAACTTTCACCAAAAGCATTGTACAACGATATTCTAAACCAGATAAAGGTGAATTGTATCGTCCGTTTGAAATTATCCCAGAAGCTTCTGCAAAAATCACTGAAAAAGTTATTATTTTCGAAAGCGATAAACAACATGATATTACAGTAGTTGTTAAAGCTGGAAGAAATAATTTAGAAGGATTTGCACAAATAGCACACCCAAAGGATTGGAGTGTTTACCCTGAAAAACAAAAAATAAACATCATCAATAAAGGTGAAGAACAAACACTCATTTTTACGGTAATTCCATCAAAAAATCAAAGTGAAGGTTATATAAGTCCAATTATTCATATTGGAGATAAACAATACACCAAAGAGCTTATTGAAATTGATTATGAGCATATTCCATTTCAAACCGTTTTATTACCTAGTGAAAGTAAAATTGTACGTCTTGATATTAAAAAGAAAGGTGAAAACATTGGTTATATACAAGGTGCTGGTGATGTAGTTCCAGAAAGTTTACAACAAATAGGTTATAATGTTTTAGTTATTAAACCTCAAGATATAAATGCTGAAACATTAAGTAGATTTGATGCTATTGTTGTTGGCATTAGAGCATACAATATATTGGATGAGCTAAAATTTAAACAACAACAATTGTTTGATTTTGTTGAAAATGGCGGTAATATGATTGTACAGTACAATACCAATCATAGATTAAAAGTTGATAATTTAGCACCTTATGATTTAAAATTATCACGAGATAGAGTAACTGATGAAAATGCTGAAGTCCGTTTTTTAAATCCAGATCATGAAATACTAAACTCACCAAATAAAATCACACAACAAGATTTTAAAGGCTGGACACAAGAACGCGGATTGTATTTTCCAAATGAATGGTCGCAAGAGTTCACGCCTATTTTATCTATGAACGATAAAGGTGAAACACCAAAAGATGGTAGTTTATTAGTTGCAAAACACGGTAAAGGCTATTACATATATACTGGTTTAAGCTTTTTTAGAGAATTTCCAGAAGGTGTTTCTGGTGCTTACCGATTATTTGCAAACATGCTTTCTATTGGTAAAGAAGATTTAAAAACTAAAGACAAATTAAACGATTAAAGATGCCTGAAGATAAAGAAACAAAACAACCTTGGTTAAAACTTTACTCTATAGTCTTAATTGCCAATGCCATTTATTTTATTCTTTTTTATTTCATAACCAAAGCCTTTTAATACTATGCAAATATTAAGTTGGATAGATTGGACAGTGCTTTGCGTAACTTTATTTGCTATAGTAGCTTATGGCACCTATCAAACCCGTGGTAGTAAAAATGTTCAAGATTATTTAAAAGGTGGCAATACATCAAAATGGTGGACTATTGGGTTATCTGTAATGGCAACACAAGCCAGTGCTATTACGTTTTTATCTACTCCAGGTCAAGCATTTAATGATGGTATGGGCTTTGTACAGTTTTACTTTGGCTTACCTATAGCCATGGTAGTTATTTGCATGGTTTTCATCCCATTATACCACCGTTTAAAAGTTTATACCGCATACGAGTTTTTAGAAAATAGATTCGATTTAAAAACCAGAACATTAGCCGCCATATTATTTTTAATACAACGTGGTTTAGCTGCAGGAATAACCATTTTTGCACCAGCCATAATTTTATCGGTAGTTTTAGGTTGGGATTTATTAACGCTAAACATTATTATAGGCTTTCTTGTAATTATCTATACAGTTTCAGGTGGAACACGTGCTGTAAACGTTACCCAAAAACATCAAATGGTCGTTATTTTTATAGGTATGTTAGTAGCGTTCTTCTTAATTGTGAATAAACTTCCGCAGGATATAACTTTTACTAAAGCTTTAGAAATTGCTGGAGCTAGTGGAAAAATGGAAGTTTTAGATTTCTCCTTCAATTTAAATAATCGTTATACCTTTTGGAGTGGAATTATTGGAGGAACCTTTTTAATGCTATCTTATTTTGGAACCGACCAAAGCCAAGTACAGCGTTACTTATCTGGTAAATCGGTTAAAGAAATGCAACTAGGTTTAATTTTTAATGGCCTGTTAAAAGTACCTATGCAATTCTTTATTTTATTAGTTGGTGTTATGGTTTTTGTTTTTTATCAATTTAATGAAGCGCCTGTAAACTTTAATCCTACGGCTACAGAAGTTGTTTTGAATTCTGAATATGCTGAAGATTATATAAAACTTCAAGACGAGCAACACGATATTTTTAATGATAAGCAGAAAATTATTCAGGCCTATGTTAATTCTGAAAATCCTGAAGAAATTTCAAAATATATAACCATCGCTAATGAAGCAAACAATGAGATTAGAAATGAAGCGAGAGTATTAATTGATAAAGCATCCGAAAACCAAAGTATAAAAGTTGAAAGCAATGATAAAGATTATGTTTTTATTCATTTTATATTAAATAATTTACCACGCGGACTTATAGGATTGCTTTTAGCAGTTATATTAAGTGCAGCCATGTCTAGTACTGCTAGTGAATTAAATGCTTTAGGTTCTACAACTACAATGGATTTATACAAACGAAACACAACAGAGAAAACTGAAGAACAAATGGTAAAAGCTTCTAAATGGTTTACTCTTATTTGGGGTATTTTAGCCATTGGCGTTGCTTGTGTTGCAAATCTTGCTGAAAATTTAATTCAGTTGGTAAACATTATCGGTTCTATTTTTTATGGTAATGTTTTGGGTATTTTCCTATTAGCTTTTTTCTTCAAATTTGTAAAGGGAAATGCTGTTTTTATTGCGGCCTTAATAACTCAAGTTATGGTTATTGGTTTGTATCTTTTAGATTTGTATGAAATGATAAATCTTCCTTTTTTATGGTTAAACTTTGTAGGCTGCATTATTGTTATTACTATTGCGTGCTTACTTCAAATAATTAATCCAAATGACAAAACAATCAGAACATAAAACTATTAACTGGGGTATAATTGGCCTTGGTAATATCGCCAATAAATTTGCCAAAGATTTATTAACTATTAAAGATGCAAAACTATATGCTGTAGCCTCTCGTACTCAAGAAAAAGCAGATGAATTTGCAAAAAAATACGATGCAATAAAAGCATATGATAGTTATGAAGCTTTAGCCAACGACCCAAATATTGATGCAGTTTACATAGCTACACCTCATGTTTATCATAAAGAAAACACCATTTTGTGTTTAAAAAAAGGAATCGCAGTTTTATGCGAAAAGCCTTTTGCAATGAATATTGAAGAAGTAGAAGAAATGATAGCTTGTGCAAAAGAAAACAATACCCTTTTAATGGAAGCGTTATGGACATACTTTTTGCCTCACTATCAATATGTTTTGGAGCTTATTGAAAACAAAACTTACGGTAAAATTTTAAAAGTTGAAAGTGATTTTGGTTTTCACAGAGAATTTGATGATTCTTCAAGAACCTATAACAAATCACTAGGTGGTGGTAGCTTATTAGATATAGGCATCTACCCTATTTTCACAGCACTTTCTACTTTAGGCGTACCAAATAACATTGATGCTACGGCTACTTTTTTTGAGAATGGTGCAGATTCAACATGTGATATGGTTTTTCATTATGACAATTGTGATGCTCATTTAGAAAGTTCATTTATTTCAAATAATCCTACTGAAGCTATTTTTTATTGTGAAAAAGCCATAATAAAAATTAACACCATGTTTCATATGCCAACAACAGTTTCAATAATTATTGATGGAAAGGAAGAAATAAAAGATTTTGGTTACAATACTATTGGTTATAATTATGAAGCCATTCATTTTAATAAATTGATTCGAGAAGGTAAAAAGGAAAGTGATATTATGACTTTTGATTTTAGCAGAAATCTCATAAAAATTTTAGATGACGTTAGAAACATTATTAATCTTAGTTATTAAAACAATAAAAAAAGCGCAACTTTAAAAGTTGCGCTTTTTTTATAAAATTGAAGTTTGTTTTTTCAATCTTCCTAGAAGTCTGGATTTACATAGCTCCCCATTCTTTAAGAGAATCATTATTCATTTTTACATAATCTGTATTACCAGCTTTTTCAGCAGCAGCTAAAGATTTTTTAGCAGCAGAAATTGCTCCTTTTTTATCACCAGCTTTTGCATAAATTAGAGATTGTTGTCTTAATTGCCAAAACTGTGGATTATCAGTCATACTCATAGATTTATCCATCCATTCTTTTGCTTTAGCTATATCTTTTCCTTCACTTAAATAATAAGTTGCAGCAGCGTAATAATCATTTGCACTTGGTCCACTTAAAGCACTTTCAATAGCAGCTGTTACAGCTTTATCTGTAGGTACAGTAAAAGGAACTGCTACATATGTTTTCTCCCAAATAAACTCTAAAGTGGCACTAGAATTTGTTAAGTTATTAATATCAATAGTAAAAGACTCTACATTAAAAGGTAGAGGATAAACTTCAGCAGTAACTCTTGCTGCTACTTTAGTTTCGTCTAACTCAGCAGGTGCTCCACCACCAGCATATTCAGTATAAAAAACAACTTCCCAAGAATTAGCTTGTGGAATAGCAAATATGGCATAAGTACCAGCTTTAAGCTCTTTACCATCTACAGCAACATCGTTGCTAAACGTAATTTTAGTTCTAGCATTTGCGCCAGCTCTCCAAACTTTACCGTAAGGCACTAAATCTCCAAAAACAGTTCTTCCCTTTACACTAGGTCGCGAGTAATCTAAATTTACAGTTGTTAAACCAACCATTTGTTCCACTTTACTAGATGGGCTCGGTGCAGGTGTTTCAATTTGTGCATTTACAGAGTAAACTGTTGTAAATGCTAATAATAGTAATAGTAGTTTTTTCATTTTAATATGTATTAGATAATTTAGGTTATAATTGTAGGCATAAATTTACGTATCAAAAATCCTTTTAATGTTAACAAAACCTTAAAATAAGTCATCGTATATTTACATATTAATAAATCTTGAGATACAAGAAAAAGATTAAAAGCAATAAGATTTTCAAGTAAAATTAACTCCAATATTAATCTCTAGTCGAAAAAAAAGGAAGCTTAAATGAAAAAATTTTACTCCGAAATAATAGGCACTTTTGCGATGGTTTTTTGTGGTTGTGGAGCCATGACTATTAACGAAATAACAAACGGAAGTATTTCACACGCTGGTGTTGCTGCTACTTGGGGGCTAATTGTTATGACTATGATATATGCTTTTGGAGAAATATCTGGAGCACATTTTAACCCAGCAGTAACTATAGGATTTGCATTTGCTAAAAAATTTGCTTGGAAAGATGTCCCTAAGTATATTCTAGCACAAGCTATAGGTGCTGTTTTTGCAGCATTTTTATTGTGGTTTTTATTTCCCGAAAGTCAATTTTTAGGAGAAACGACACCTGCCAATGGTTTTCCTGCATACAAAGCTGCTATTTTAGAATTCCTACTTACTTTCTTTTTAATGATTGTAATTATTAACGTTTCAACTGGTAGCAAAGAAATTGGAAATATGGCTGCCATAGCTGTTGGTAGTGTCATACTTTTAGAAGCTATGTTTGCTGGCCCTATGACTAAAGCCTCAATGAACCCCATACGCTCAATTGCTCCTGCCCTCTTCACAGGTAATTTTCAATATTTATGGCTTTATATTTCAGCTCCTATTTTGGGTGCTATAACTGCTGTTTCAAGTTGTAAATTAACAAAAAACGATAATTGCTGTTAAATTTTGAATTGGTGGTTTTAATATTTTGTTCAACTTATTACAAAAATTGTTAAACATTTTGTATCTTTGTTGTAAATCAATTTGTTATGGCAAAGAAAAAAACAATTTCAAAAAACGATATTATAACATATTATATGGATTATGTTTTAGAGCATAATCAAAATCCAAAATCAGTTTTTGCATTCGCGAAGATTAATAATTTTGAAGAATCTAAATTCTATGAATTTTTCGCATCATTTGAAGTTATTGAAAAAGCCATATTTGAAGCCTTTTTCAATAACTCAGTAAATGCATTAAATGCAAGTGAAGATTATAAAATATTTGACGCTAGAAACAAACTACTAAGTTTTTACTTCACCTTTTTTGAAAACTTAACTGCGAATAGAAGTTACGTTAAACTTGTTCTTTACAAATACAAAAACAGTTTAAAAGGCTTAAAAGTACTTTCTGGATTAAAACATCATTTTACAGATTATATATATCACTTAGAAATACAAATGCTGGATGTTAAGCAAGAACAAATAGAAAAAATTCAACAAAGAACATTAAAAGAATCGGCTTGGTTACAATTATTATTAACCATGAAATTTTGGTTAGACGACACTTCTCCTTCTTTTGAAAAAACAGATATTTTTATTGAAAAATCTGTTAACACAAGTTTTGATGTTTTGGATGTTGCTCCTCTAAAAAGCGTTATAGATCTTGGTAAATTTCTATTTAAAGAAAAATTCCAAATGAACTAATATTATCTTATGAAAACCATAGACAAAATACCTACTAGTAAAATTCAACGTGCTACAAAATTAGTTACAACAGGTGCCAAAGTTGGTGTTAATTACTTAAAATACTACGGAGATAAAATTGTAAATTCTGAAGAAGATGCTAAAGAGCGTTTAAATAAAAACAATGCTTCAGATATTTATGATGGCTTAAAACAATTAAAAGGAAGTGCACTTAAAGTGGCACAAATGCTAAGTATGGAAAAGAGTATTTTACCGCAAGCTTATGTTGAAAAGTTTTCGCTAGCACAATTTTCGGTGCCGCCATTATCGCCTCCTTTGGTAATAAAAACTTTTAAAAAATATTTTGGAAAACATCCAAATGACATATTCGATACTTTTAACGCAACTTCTGTAAACGCTGCTAGCATTGGGCAAGTGCATATTGCAGAAAAGAATGGGAAAAAACTTGCTGTGAAAATCCAATATCCAGGAGTTGCAGAAAGTATCGCATCAGATTTAGCTATGGTTAAACCTGTTGCCATGAGTATGTTTAACATAAAAGGAAAAGATTCTGACAAATACTTCAAGGAAGTAGAAAACAAACTTGTTGAAGAAACTAATTATATTCTTGAATTAAAACAAAGCAAAGAGATTGCAAAGGCTTGTAATCACATTCAAAATCTAGTTTTCCCAAATTATTATGAGGAATTTTCATCTGAAAGAATTATAACTATGGATTATATGCATGGTGAACATCTTTCAGAATTTACAGCATATAATACAAATCAAGAAAACTCTAATAAACTTGGGCAAGCACTTTGGGATTTCTACATGTTTCAAATTCATAACCTAAAAAAAGTACATGCAGATCCACACCCAGGAAATTTTTTAATTTCTAAAGAAAACGAATTGGTTGCTTTAGATTTTGGTTGTATGAAAACTATTCCTGACGATTTTTACGTGCCTTATTTTGAATTAGCAAAAAAAGAAAACATAAATAACAAAGAGTATTTTGTATCAAAACTATATGAATTAGAAATTCTTAAAGAAGATGATACTAAAGATGAGCTAGAGTTTTTTACAGCTATGTTTCATGAAATGCTAAGTTTATTCACGCAGCCATTTCACGCTGAAACTTTTGATTTTTCTGACGCCAATTTCTTTGGTAAAATTGCCGAATTGGGAGAACGCTATTCTAAAAGTACAGATTTAAAAAAGATGAATGGTAACCGTGGCTCAAAACACTTTATTTATATAAACAGAACCTTTTTTGGGCTTTATAATTTAATGTTCGATTTAAAAGCTCAAAACATAAAAATTAATAATTATTTAGAATTGTAATGGGCTACTTTAGTAAAAGTGACATAGATAATCTAGAACATATTTATAAAATAAACCTTATAAATAGTTGTTCTGGTTATAAATCGGCAAATCTTATTGGTACAAAATCTAAAGAAGGTTATGAAAATGTTGCTGTATTCAGCTCCATAACTCATATTGGTTCTAGTCCAGCTATGTTTGGCTTTTTTTCACGTCCAACAACCGTTTCTAGAAATACTTACGATAACATAAAATCTACAGGTTTTTACACCATAAATCATATTCATGAAAACATTATTGAAGATGCTCATCATACATCAGCAAAATATGATGCTTCAATTTCTGAATTTGATTTAACTAACTTAAATTCAGAATATAAAAATAACTTTCATGCACCATTTGTTCAAGATGCTCCGTTACAATTAGCAATGCAATTTGTTGAAGAATATCATATTAAAGAAAATGACACTATTCTAGTTATTGGAAAAATTATCGGCTTACACATTAATGATGGTTTAATTGAAAAAGATGGGTTTGTAAATTTATCTAAAGCAAAAGTTGCAGCCATAAATGGCTTAGATGCTTATGCAATTCCAGAAACAAATAAGCGTTTTGGTTACCAAAGACCAAAAACATTTGAGTCTGTAAATAATTAATAAAACTTATTTAAGTTTTAAAATAATCAGTAAAAATGAAAATTCTTGTTACAGGAGCAACTGGCTATATAGGCAAACGCCTTATTCCTCTTTTACTTAGTGAAGGACATACAGTTTTTTGTGTAGTTAGAGATAAATTAAGAGCTGACAAAAGTTATTCAGAAGAAGAAAACGTTAATATAATTGAGGCCGATTTTTTAAAGCCTGAAACACTTCATAACATCCCTAAAGAAATAGACGTAGCTTATTATCTTATACATTCTATGTCTAATTCTTCAAAAGATTTCGAATCACTTGAAGAGCAATGTGCGGTCAATTTTAAAAATTGTTTAGAAACCACAAACGTTAAGCAGGTTATTTATTTAAGTGGGATTACCAATGAAAAAGAACTTTCAAAACATTTACGTTCTAGAAAAAATGTAGAAGATTTGCTAGCGTCTAAAAAATACGCTACAACTATATTTAAAGCTGGAATTATTGTTGGTTCTGGTAGTTCTTCTTTTGAAATTATAAGAGATTTAGTTGAAAAACTTCCTTTCATGATTGCCCCAAAGTGGTTGCACACAAAAACTCAACCTCTAGCTGTTAGAGACGTTATGTCTTTTTTACTTAAAGCTGCTGGTAATACAGAATTATACAACAAATCTTATGATGTTTTTGGTCCTGAAATATTAAATTATAAGCAATTACTACTTCAATTTGCAGAAGTAAGAAATCTTAAACGCTATATTTTAACCGTTCCGGTAATGACGCCAAAATTATCTTCTTATTGGTTATATTTTGTAACCTCTACCTCTTACAAACTAGCTTCATCGTTGGTGGATAGTATGGGTGTGCAAATTATTGGTAAACCTAGTAATATTAACAAATTACTTAATGTAAACCCTTTAACATACAAACAAGCTGTTGAATTAGCTTTTGAAAAAATTGAGCAAAATAGTATTGTTTCCAGTTGGAAAGACTCTATGATTAGTAGTGGTAGATTACGTAATAATTTACACAAATATATTAACGTGCCTAAGTACGGTTGCTTTAAAGATTATAAAGAACGGCCAGTAATAAATTCAAAAACAACCATTGATAAAATTTGGTCTATTGGTGGTAAAACAGGTTGGTATTATGGCAATATTTTATGGCGTATTCGTGGTTATATAGATAAACTTTTTGGTGGCATAGGTTTACGTCGCGGTCGCACAAGTCCAACAGATTTAGACGCTGGAGATTCTTTAGATTTCTGGCGAGTAATATTTGCAGATAAAGAACAGCAAAAACTTTTACTTTATGCAGAAATGCGTCTTCCAGGGGAAGCATGGCTAGAATTTAAAATTGAAAATGGCTTACTCAAACAAACTGCAACGTTTAGACCACGAGGCCTTTGGGGACGTTTATATTGGTATAGCGTACTTCCTTTTCATGGATTTATATTTAAAGGCATGATTAATGCATTAGTTAAATAATAAGCAAAAGTTATTACTGTATAGAAAATAGTTTTGTTTAACTTATATATAAATATTTTAAACATTTATATATTTGATATAATCAATAAATTATGATTTTAGATTCAACAAATACTAACAAAGAAAATAAGGTAATCATAGAAGATTTAGTAGGTAGATCTTTTACCCTTTTTGAATCTTTTAAAATGAAAGGTATTGGTTCTAAAAGAATGATTATAGAAGAGGTTAGTCCTAACCTAAAATCATACTTAAATGTAGTTTCAGACATCAATTATGCAAATATAGAATTACGTCCTGGCGGTATTCTTATTTATATTAATAAAGGTTTAAAAAACTTTACTTGGGCTATTCCATATTACCATTTAGTTTTATACAAAATAAATGGAGCAAGTATTCATGCACAAGGACGCTTTATTCGTTTTAAAAACAATAAAACATTTAAAGAAAACAAATCTTTTTTAAGCAAAATGTTAGATCAGAAAATAAAATACGACTTGCAATATAATTTTCAACGTATATGAATTTAACAATTGTAGATATTGATAGAATAATAGAAATGGCTTGGGAAGACCGAACAACTTTTGAAGCTATTAATTTTCAATTTGGATTAAAAGAACAAGAAGTAATTGAACTGATGCGAACTGAAATGAAACCTAGTAGTTTTAAAATGTGGCGCAAACGAGTTCAAGGAAGAAAAACAAAACATGAAAAACTTAGAGCTTTTGAAAAGGGCCGTTTTAAATGTTCTAGACAAAAACAAATTACCCATAATACAATATCTAAACGTTAACGTGCTTTGGTTAAAGAAAAATTTTCTTTAAGACAGCACACTAAAAAGACAAACATGAGTATAGAGACTTTAAAAAGCAACAAAAACAATCATAAATTAAATGGATTTTCTATTGATGATATTGGAGACGACCATCTATTTACAGGTTTAGAAACTCCCATGAAAAAAGACGCTTTCAAATTAAATGATACCGAAAAAAAAGAGCGTATTGCCATTTTATTTGAAGAGATTATGGACGTTATGGGGTTAGATTTAACAGACGATTCTTTAAAAGGAACACCACAACGCGTTGCCAAAATGTATATAGATGAAATATTTTCTGGATTAAATCCTCAAAACAAACCAAAAATTGCATTGTTTGATAATAAATACCAATACAATCAAATGTTGGTAGAAAAAAACATAACATTTTATTCAAACTGCGAGCATCATTTTGTGCCTATTATTGGCAAAGCACATGTAGCATATATCTCATCTGGTAAGGTAATTGGTTTATCTAAACTAAATCGTATTGTACAGTATTATGCAAAACGCCCGCAAGTTCAAGAACGATTAACCAATCAAATCGCCAATGAGTTAAAAAATATTTTAGAAACTGATGATGTTGCTATTATCATAGATGCAAAACATTTATGTGTATCTTCTAGAGGTATTAAAGATGATACTTCTGCTACAGTAACATCATATTATGGTGGACAATTTAATACACCAGAAAAAATAAGAGAATTACAAAATTATTTAAACAATTAAAATTATGGATTTAATAGAAAGAGCCTTAGAATTTGAAAAAACAAAAATGCGGTCTTTATCTACTAGCGACCGTGTTAAAATTTCCCGAGAAGCTAAACAATTAATACTAGATTTAAATCAAGTATATAAGCGTAAAAAAGATGAAAAAATTATGGACATCATGAAGCGTTTAACTGCAATAAAAAGAAAAGTTGAAAAACGATTAAAAGGAGCACCTTTAACCGCTTAAATTTTAAAGAAACTTGAAATTATATTGTTCAATGAATTAAAATATTAAATTTTACATAAATTATCCCCATAAAAATCGTATATATCATAGATTTTACTATATTGTGAAATTGTGGAAATACATCATTATCCGCACCTAATAAAAATTAGATTAAAGATTAAAAAATTATGGAGATTATTGATAAAGCTCTAGAATTCGAACAACGCAAACACACTTTTAAAACAACAAGTGAACGCATCGAGTCGTCTAGAGAGGTTAAAGACCTAATATTAAGTTTAAATTCTATTTATAAAGAGGAAAAAGATCCTAAAATAATGGATCTTATGAAGCGCTTAACTGCAATAAAACAGAAAATTGAAAAAAGGCTAAAGGGCAGGCCATAAATTTAAAAATGCCCTGAAACCATATGAAAACAATTATTGTTATAGGTGGAAGTAAGGGCATTGGAAATGCCATAATAAAAAAGCTCCTCAATCACTCCAAAGTAATAAATATAAGCAGAACTTCACCTGAAGAAACTCATGCTAATTTAATTCATTATTCTTGTGATATTACCAAAGAGGATTTACCTGAAATTGAATCTGCAGACGGATTAATTTACTGCCCAGGTAGTATTAATTTAAAGCCTATTTCTAGACTTACCATAGACGATTTTAAAAACGACTTTGAAATCAATGTTATTGGGGCTGTAAAATCTATTCAAAAATATTTACCAATTCTTAAAAAAGGTAACAATCCTGCTATTGTTCTATTTAGTACTGTAGCTGCTAAATTAGGCATGCCTTTTCATGCGAGTATAGCAACATCAAAAGCTGGTGTTGAAGGTTTAGTAAAATCGTTAGGAGCAGAATTAGCTCCAACTATTCGTATTAATGCTATTGCTCCAACAGTTACAAACACACAATTAGCATCTAAACTTTTACGTAATGACAAAATGATTGAAAATATCACGGAACGTCATCCTCTAAAAAAGTTTTTAAATCCTGATGAAGTTGCAGATATGGCAGAGTTTTTAATTTCTGAGAAAACGGCTTCTTTGTCTGGTCAAATATTCGAGATGGATTGTGGTATAGTAAGTTTTAAAATTTAAATATGAACCCATTTATAGCTTTTCTAGCAACACTCTTTTCTTTAAACAGTAATCAACAACAGGCAATGAATATAGAATCAATTTATGATATTTCCATTAATGCTTTAAACGGGAAACCAATAAATCTAGCAGATTTTAAAGGCAAACATTTACTATTTGTAAACGTAGCTTCAAAATGTGGTTTTACATCACAATACAAAGAATTGCAAGAGTTACATGAAACATATAAAGACAAACTTCAAATTATAGGTTTACCATGTAATCAATTTGGCGGTCAAGAACCTGGTGATGCAAAAGCTATCGAATCTTTTTGCGAAGTAAATTACGGTGTAACTTTTTTAATTACTGAAAAAATTGATGTTAAAGGCAAAAACCAACACCCATTATACACTTGGTTAACTCAAAAGGTTAATAATGGAAAAATAGATTCTTCAGTAAAGTGGAATTTTCAAAAATACTTAGTTAATGACCAAGGCAAACTTGTAGATTATTATTTATCTGCTACAAATCCATTAAATTCAAAAATAACAAAACACTTAAAGTAAAACTGATGTTCGGATTATTTAAAAAGAAATCTGAAGTTGAAAAACTTCAAGATAAATTCAAATCACTTATGAAAGAATGGCATGAACTATCTAGCATTAATAGATCAGAAAGCGATAAAAAATATGCTGAAGCTGAAGCTATTGCTAAACAAATTGAAGAACTAAAAGCATGAAACTGTTTAAATACATCAGTATATTTCTTGTTATAAACTTTGTTGCTTTAGCTATTGGTACTTGGTTAATGAATGATGGCCCTAAAACAGATTGGTATCAGAATTTAAACAAAGCACCTTGGACGCCTGCTGGTTGGGTTTTTGGAGTCGCTTGGACAAGTATAATGATTTGTTTTTCAGTTTATATGGCCTATTTATACAAAGTCACACCAAGTAAAAAAATTTTAACCTTATTTAGTATTCAGTTTGTATTTAATGTGATTTGGAATTATGTGTTTTTCAATCAGCATTTAATAGGTTTAGGATTATTAGTTATTTTAATTTTAACAATTATAGTAGCGACCTTCATATTTTTATTTAAAAATACATTGAAAACTAAAAGTATTTTAATACTCCCTTATTTTTTATGGCTATGTATTGCAACTTCGCTAAATGCTTATATTTTAATTTATAATTAATGAAAATTTACAGATTACATAAAAAGCAAAATTTACCAATATCTATAGAACAAGCTTGGGATTTTCTATCAGATCCAAAAAACCTAAAAACCATAACACCAGATTACATGGGGTTTCATATATTATCTGGAGCAGACAGACCTATGTTTGCAGGACAAATTATTCAATATATTGTAACACCTGTTTTGGGTATAAAAACAAAATGGGTAACAGAAATTACACATATTAAGGATAAACAATATTTTGTTGATGAACAACGCTTTGGACCTTATGCTTTATGGCATCACAAGCATTTTATAAATAAAATTGAAGGAGGTGTAGAAATGGAAGATATTATTGATTACAAAGTTCCTTTTGGGATTTTAGGGCAATTAGCGCATCCTATTTTAGTTAAACCTAAACTTGAAGAAATTTTTAATTACAGAACAAAAAAACTAGAAGAATTATTCGGCAAGTATTAAATGAAAGAAACTATAAACATATTCTGGTTTCGTCGTGATTTAAGATTAGATGATAATATAGCTTTATACCAAGCACTAAATAGTGAATTTCCTGTATTGCCTATTTTTATTTTTGACTCTGAAATTTTAGAAAACTTACCTAAAGATGATGCTAGAGTCACATTCATATTCAATACATTACAAAAAATGCGTTCAACGCTTCAAGATGAACACAATAGTAGTATTGCTATGTTTTACGATAAACCAATTCATGTTTACAAGCAATTAATAAAAGATTATACTATAAATACTGTTTATACAAATCATGATTATGAACCTTACGCAAAAAAAAGAGATGAAGAAATAAAGTTGTTTTTGCAGAAAAATGAAATTGATTTTAATAGTTTTAAAGACCAAGTTATTTTTGAAAAGAATGACGTTGTAAAAAGTGATGGTACTCCATACTTAGTTTACACCCCTTACATGAAAACTTGGAAACAAAAATTCAAATCTCATAATCTAGAAATTTTTAATTTAGATAGTTCGCTTAAAAACCTTCTAAAACAAACTGGTTTACCAAACCTTACTTTAGAAGCTATTGGATTTATAAAATCTAAACAAACTATAGCAGACTATACAGTAAATGCAACAGTAATTCAAACCTACGAAGCGACAAGAAATTTCCCTTCTAAAGATAGTACGTCCAGATTAGGGCCTCATTTACGTTTTGGGACTGTTAGTATTCGTAAAATGATTAAAAAAGCAATTGCAGAAAAAAACGAAATATTCTGGCAAGAGTTAATTTGGAGAGAGTTTTTTATGCAAATATTATGGCATTTTCCACACACAGTCAATAAATCTTTTAAACCAAAATACGACAGAATAGAATGGCGTAATAATGAAGAAGAGTTTAAATTATGGTGCGAAGGAAAAACAGGTTATCCTTTAGTTGATGCTGGAATGAGACAACTCAATCAAACAGGGTTTATGCATAACCGAGTGCGCATGTTAGTAGGTAGTTTTTTATGCAAACATTTACTTATAGATTGGCGTTGGGGAGAAGCCTATTTTGCCGAGAAATTACACGATTACGATATGGCAAGTAATATTGGAAACTGGCAATGGGTTGCTGGTTCTGGTGTTGATGCAGCACCGTATTTCCGTATTTTTAACCCAACAA
Source organism: Flaviramulus basaltis (assembly GCF_900114265.1). GTDB lineage: Bacteria > Bacteroidota > Bacteroidia > Flavobacteriales > Flavobacteriaceae > Flaviramulus > Flaviramulus basaltis. The sequence continues at coordinate 18,719 of NZ_FPKV01000002.1, read as the reverse complement.
CTCAAATTGAAAAATTTGATAAAAAACTAGAATACATAAAAAAATGGGTACCAGATTTTCAAGAACTCACCTACCCTTCTGAAATGGTTGATCATAAATTTGCAAGAGAACGTTGTTTACAAATTTACAAAGGCGCTTTAAATTAATTCAATTTTTACAATAACTTGACAATCAAGTAAATTATAAATTAGTATTTTTACTTTTATACTACCAAAACCCAACACAACTAAGTATAAAATTATATGAAAAGTAAAATACTATTACTCCTATTCTTGTTATCAAATGTTTTAATATACTCACAAGAAAAACTATTACATAATAATTATTTACGCGAAGGATTATCACTAAACGGTCAATGGAATTACATAGTTGACATGTATGAAACCGGATATTATAATTACCGTTGGGAACCGCATGATGGTTCTGAAAACCCAGGTGCTGGTGCTTTTTTTACTAATAAAAAGCCAGAAAACAAAATGGATTTAGTTGAGTTTGATTTTGATACAGCTCCAACATTAAATGTTCCTGGCGATTGGAATTCGCAAAAAGAAAATCTTTATTTCTATGAAGGTTCTTTATGGTATAAAAAATCATTTAACATTAAAAACTACAATTCATCAAAACGTTATTACATCCATTTTGGGGCTGTAAATTATCGTGCAGATGTTTATGTAAATGGCAAAAAATTAGGAACCCATAAAGGCGGTTTTACACCATTTAATTTTGACATGTCTCATTTAGTTAATGCTAAAGATAATTTTGTGATTGTAAAAGTTGATAACAAAAGAGCTGCAGATGAAGTTCCAACATTAAATACAGATTGGTGGAATTATGGAGGAATTACTCGCGATGTTACCATATATGAATTAAATGAAACATTTATTGAAGATTATAGTCTTCAATTAGATAAAAATAACAACAAACTTTTAAGAGGTTATATTCAATTAAATGGAGAAGCAAAAGCTAATAAAGAAGTATCTATTAGTATTCCTGAGCTCAAATTGATTAAAATTTTTAAAACTGATAATACAGGCGTTGCTAAAGTGGAATTTTCAGTAAAAAAATTAGAATATTGGAGTGATATCAATCCTAAACTATATGATGTAATACTTTCATTAAATGATGATGATATTTCAGATAAAATAGGATTTCGCCAAATAACAACACAAGGCTCAGATATTTTATTAAATGGCAAAAAAATATTTTTAAAAGGGATTAGCATTCATGAAGAAAATCCAATACGTGGCGGACGAGCATATTCTATGGAAGATGCAAAATTACTACTTTCATGGGCTAAAGATTTAGGTTGTAACTTTATGCGTTTAGCACATTATCCTCATAACGAAAATATGGCGCGTCTTGCTGATGAATGGGGTATTATGGTTTGGGAAGAAATTCCTGTGTATTGGACTATTGATTGGAAAAACCAAGAAACCTACAAAAAAGCAGAACAACAACTTACAGAAGTAATTAGTAGAGATAAAAACCGTGCTTCAGTCATCATTTGGTCTATGGCAAATGAAACTCCTCAATCAGAGCCTCGCTTTAACTTTTTATCAAATCTGGCTAAAACAACACGTACTTTAGATAATACGCGTTTAATTAGTGCTGCTCTAGAAGATCATGGTAAAGTGGGCGATGAAAACACAATGATTGTTGAAGATAAATTTGCCGAAGTGGTAGATATTTTAAGCTTTAATCAATACTATGGCTGGTATGGCGGTGATGTAGACAATATTAAAAATATTAAATGGGATGTTAATTATAACAAACCAATAATAATCTCAGAATTTGGAGCTGGTGCAAAACAAGGTTATCATGCAGATAACTTAACTAGGTGGAGCGAAGAGTTTCAAGATTTACTTTATAAAGAAACTTTACCAACTTTGGCTAAAATACCGCAGTTAAGTGGGATAACACCTTGGATATTAGTAGATTTTCGTTCTCCTCGTCGTATGTTAATTCCGCAACAAGAAGGATGGAACAGAAAAGGTCTTATTTCTGAAGAAGGAAACCGAAAAAAAGCATTCTATACTCTACAAAAATTTTACAAAGAACTTAAAATTGATGATTAATTAGGTATATACTTAATATCAAAAATACGTATAACTGCTTATTTTATTTAAAATTTACAAGTATTACATTTGGTTTATAATATTAAAAACCAATAAGTTATGATACGCCTACATTTAAATCCATCCATTTTAAAAAGTTTAAATTTTAATAAAAAAAATGAATCTTTAGAAATTGAATTCAAAAAGAATGTAAAAACCGCACAGCATATTGAGATTCCACTATCAATTATAAACGATTATATAAATTCAATTAAAGAAAACATACTTTCTGAAGATAAAGATGATATTAAATCTAATTTAAGAGTTGTCTATTCTAATTTTAAAACCTGCTAAAATTATAGTCTCTCAATTTTCTCTATAAATCAAAATATTTTACTCATAAGATGAATCCTTTTCTTTTATTAAATTTATCTTTTACCTATCTAAAACAAACCTAACTCATTGGTTTTTAAAAAAATACGTATAATCACGTATTTTATTTTTCTTATTTAAAACCTAAATTTGTTCTTCAACAGGTTAAAATAATTAGACTTACTTTATTAAGCTGTTTTCTCTCTCTCCAGACAGTAAAATGTGGGTTTAAAAATCCATTTTAACTATTAAAAATCTACATTATGAATAATTTTAGAAAAAATGAAGCTTGGAGAAAGCGTAATGAAGCGAACCAAATGGCTAACCAAAGACTTACGGTTAGTCATAAAAGCAATGGAGACGAATTAAAATTTAGACATGAGGACGACGGTAAACCCTCATATCTTGTTAGCTTCTCAAAGGGTTTACCTCACAATTTTGATACAGGATTAGTAAAAAATCCTGAGCACTTTACAAATTTTGTTAGAGCTATAGACAGCGGTGATTATAGGGATTTTAGAGACACACCATTGGGACCAGAAGAACATACCATACATGAAGGAGATCATTGTCTTCAACCAGATGCTGATGATTGGAAATCTATAATCGCAAAAAAAAGTAAATTAGATGCAACTAATGTAGACCCAGATAATCCAGCAAAATTAAGGGCTTGGGAAAGTCAAAGTGCAGGATTAGCATATGAACTTGAAGGTCCAGATGCACAATCTGTTACTATGCCTCCAGCTCCAAAATTAGGAAGTCCAGAATTAATCGCAGAAATAGCCGAAGTATATTCACAAGCATTAATGAGAGATGTACCATTAAATGCTTTAAGTGCTGGACTTATAGAAAAAGAATTTTTAGGAGAAAACAAATGTAATCTTATACCAAAAAGAGGAATAGTAAATAAACCAGAATTAGATGATCTATGTACAGAAAAATCTGATGTACTAAAATTTCTTGATATTACAGAAGAACTAAAAAAATTGGATTGGTTCTCTAATAAAGAATTAAAATTGAATCCTAATGAAGAAGCCAGAAGATGCTATAGACAATGTCCTAATCCTTCAACAGCATTTCGAGGTATAACAAAAGGAGATGATATTGGTCCTTATGTATCACAATTTCTACTAATTGGAAATAAAGGAATTGGTTTTGCAGATAACAACGCAAAAGATAGAATAGAAGAGGGTAAAATATCTTATGGAGCTATTTCTGTGGAACAAAAAGTAAGAATTGCAAACCCAAGAAATTATATGACTAAGTGGGAAGAATGGTTTGATGTTCAAAATGCAGCTAAAGTTTCTGGATTAGAAAGTTACACTCAAAATGGAGAACCTTTAAGAAGATTTATTTATACGCCTAGAGATTTAGCAACTTACGTGCATTTTGATGCGCTTTATGAAGCTTATCTAAATGCTTGCCTCATACTATTAGGAAATAATACACCTTATGATCCTGGAATACCATTTCAAGAGGATGATAAAAGAGACCACCAACAAGGTTTTGCTCATTTTGGGGGACCACATATTCTAACCTTGGTCACAGAAGTTGCTACTAGAGCTTTAAAAGCAGTAAGATTTCAAAAATATAATATTCATAGAAGATGCAGACCAGAAGTTTTAGCTGCTAGAATTACAAAAGCTGATACTATGAATATTGAAGAACTAATAGAAATGAGAGATATATTAGATTCTGGAGAGAATAGTATTTTAAAACAAGTTAATGCTTCAAATGGCAAACTATATGAATCTGATCCTGCTAATAATTCTAGTAATTATTTATTGCCAATGGCTTTTTCAGAAGGTTCTCCTATGCATCCGGCATATGGAGCAGGACATGCTACAGTGGCAGGTGCTTGTATTACGGTTTTGAAAGGTTTTTTTGATTGTACTAGTGTCTTTAAAGCAGATGGAACAAATTCTGATATGGCATATGTATCGGTAAATGAAGGAACCCAACTAAAATCAGTTCCTGTTTTTGATAAAAAAGGTAACAGATCACGTTTAACAGTTGAGGGAGAACTGAATAAACTAGCATCAAATATCTCTATTGCAAGAAATTGGGCAGGTGTGCATTATTTTACAGATTATTATGAGTCTTTATTAATGGGAGAAAGAATTGCTATTGGAATTTTAGAAGAACAAAAATTAATGTTCAATGAAAATTTTTCTATGTCAATTCCTTTATTTGGAGGAGATAGTATTCGGATTTAATTAAAAAGGAAAAAGGTTAAAAGTTCTCAAGTAAGAATTTTTAACCTTTTTTATAATTGTAACGTTGTCTATATCAAATATTATAAGTCTACTCGACCCTCTCAATCTTAGCTCCAATAGCACGTAAACGTTCATCAATGTTTTCGTAACCTCTGTCAATTTGCTCAATATTTTGAATTGTAGAAGTCCCTTTTGCAGATAATGCTGCAATAAGTAAAGATACACCAGCACGAATATCTGGAGAAGTCATCGTAGTTGCTTTTAAAGTCGATTTATAATCATGGCCAATAACTGTAGCTCTATGTGGATCGCATAAAATAATTTTTGCTCCCATATCGATTAACTTATCTACAAAGAATAAGCGGCTTTCAAACATTTTTTGATGTATTAAAACACTACCTCTTGCTTGTGTAGCTACTACTAAAATAATACTCAACAAATCTGGAGTAAATCCAGGCCAAGGTGCATCAGAAATGGTTAGTATAGAACCATCAATAAAACTTTGTATTTCGTAACCATCAGTATGCGCTGGGATATGAATATCGTCACCACGCTTTTCAACAGTAATACCTAATTTTCTAAATACATTAGGGATAACTCCTAAATCATTCCATGATACATTGGTAATGGTTAGTTCACTTTTAGTCATCGCTGCTAAACCAATCCAACTTCCAATTTCAATCATATCTGGAAGCATTGTATGGTCTGTTCCGCCTAAACTATCTACACCATCAATAATCAACATATTAGAACCAACACCACTAATTTTTGCTCCCATTCTATTCAGCATTTTACATAATTGCTGTAAATATGGTTCACACGCTGCATTATATATTGTTGTTTGTCCTTCGGCTAAAACTGCAGCCATTACAATATTTGCTGTCCCGGTAACTGAAGCCTCTTCAAGAAGCATGTACGTACCTTTTAATTTATCTGCTTCTACACCGTAAAATTGATCTTCTTTACTGTATCTAAATTTAGCACCCAGTTTTATTAAGCCTTCAAAATGTGTGTCTAAACGACGACGTCCTATTTTATCACCTCCTGGTTTAGGAATATAGCCTTTTCCAAAACGTGCTAATAACGGACCTACAATCATGATAGAACCACGTAAACCGCGACCATCAACTTTAAATTCGTCTGATTCTAAGTATTTTAAATTAACTTCATCTGCTTGAAATGTATAAGTACCTTTTGATAGTTTTTCAATTTTAACCCCAAGCTTTTTAAGTAAGTTTATAAGCTTATTAACATCAACAATATCTGGAATGTTATGTATTGTAATTAGCTTTGGAGTTAATAAAACAGCACATAAAATTTGTAATGCTTCGTTTTTTGCACCTTGTGGCTGTATACTTCCTTTTAGTTGGTGACCACCTTCAATTTTAAATGTTCCCATGCAGGTTTAGTAGCGTTTTCTTTGACGGTTATTAGTACTCTTTTTGTGATGAGTTTTCTTAGTATTATTATTACTAGAAAATTTATTTTTAGATCGCATTAAGCTTGTTGCATCTGTTAAATCTTCATCAGAATTCTTTAAATTAATTTTTCCATCAGAAAGCTCATATAAATGCTTATAAATAACATCATCTTCCACGGTGTCTTTATTCCAATTTAAAAAACACTTTTTCATGTGGTTTGCAATAGTAAAAGTAAGTGCTTCTTTAAGCTCGCCTTCTTCCCATGTATTAGCAACGTCTATCATGGTTTTAATATTGTTTCCGTAAAAACGATATTTAGGGAAATTTTGTGGGTATTTTAAAGGTTGTGGACGTTCCTCTAAAAGTTCTTTAGTAGGTTTCTCATAAGGAGAATCTACATCCAACTCGAAATTAGCCATAATAAAAAGCTGATCCCAAAGTTTATGTTGAAAATCTGGAACATCTCTTAAATGCGGTTGCATGTTTCCCATAACCGCAATAATGCCTTTTGCAACTTTATTACGTTCTTCTTTTGTTTCTAATGTTTTAGCGTAATTAATCATTTTCTGCATGTGGCGTCCGTATTCCGGAATGATTAAATGTTCACGCTCTGTGTTGTATTCTAAATCATCTATAATCAAAATAATATCTTGTGTAGAGTTAAATATTGTTGCATTGTAGTTGTTATGCTTGCGCAAAATACAAAAAAAAACTAAAGACTTATAACACCTTCTATTTTTTCTGCAACTTCTTTGTATTTTTCAACGACTGCATCAGGATTTCTCATAAGTAAATTTATAGAAACACTGGTGTATTTTCCGTTTTTAGATTCAGTAGTATTAATAACTGCTCCCATGTTATCAAAAATGGCTTCTAATTTTGCTATTTTAATAACATCAGATTTTATTATAAACTTATATAAATATTCTGCTGGCCAACTTGTAGTATCGTGTAATTGTACTTTTAATTTTTCGTAAAACTCGTCTGAATTTGGAGGTGTGCTCATAATGTTTTTATCTGCTACAAATATACAGTTTCATATGATATTTTATATTTTTTTAATAATCATATATAACATCTAATCAATAATTATGCTATTCTAATATATATTAAGTTGAGGATGTTTTTACTTCTATTTTTTTTATCGCAGTTAAATTCCGATTTTTACAGCAAAATTGCAACATTGAGCACAAAAAAAATTGTTATTACTGGAGGTCCAGGAACCGGAAAATCTACCCTAATTAATGAATTGATTAAAAGAGGATACATTTGTCTGGAAGAAATTTCGCGTCAAGTAACCTTAGACGCAAAAAAAGAAGGCATAGATCAGTTGTTTTTAACCAAACCCTTATTATTTAGTGAGTTACTTTTAAAAGGAAGACAAAAACAATTTATAGAAGCTGATATTTATGGAGAGAAAAATATTTTTTTTGATAGAGGTATTCCTGATGTTTTAGCTTATATGGATTTTATAGGAGATGAATATCCAAAAGATTTTGCTGATGCTTGTAATAATGCCGTTTATAACACTGTTTTTATTTTAAAACCTTGGGAAGCCATTTATACTAGTGATAATGAGCGCTATGAAAGTTTCGAGCAAGCCTTACAAATTCATGACAACTTAGTAAACACCTACAAAAATTATAATTACACACTTATTGATGTGCCTTTTGATACGGTTGAAAAAAGAACCAACTTCATTCTAAAAGTATTAGGGATGTAAATGGAACACCCAATAAACATACTTGAACGCTATTGGGGTTTTACAACTTTTAGGCCTGAACAAGAAGCTATTATAAATGCTGTTCTTGATGGCGAAGACACTTTTGTGTTACTACCAACAGGTGGTGGAAAATCATTATGTTTTCAAATCCCTGCACTAGTAAAAGAAGGCATTTGCATTGTTGTCTCGCCTTTAATTGCGCTTATGAAAGACCAAGTACAGCAATTAAATAATAAAGGCATAAAAGCCATGGCTATTACAAGTGGTATAAGCTATAGCGAACTAGACACGCTTTTAGATAATTGTATTTATGGGAATTATAAATTTTTATATCTCTCGCCAGAGCGTTTACAACAGGAGTTAGTACAAGACCGTATTAAGCAAATGAATGTGAACTTAATTGCGGTTGATGAAGCGCATTGCATTTCGCAATGGGGAAGCGATTTTAGACCTGCTTATAAAAACATTACACTCTTACGTCAATTACAACCAAGCATAAATGTTGTGGCATTGACAGCTTCTGCTAAACCTGAAGTTGTAAATGATATTATTAAAGAACTAGATTTTATTCAACCAAAAATATTTAAACAATCCTTTTTAAGAGCCAATTTAGCTTATATGGTATTTCATGAAAATGACAAATACTACAGGCTAGAAACCATCTTAAAAAAACATAAAAAGCCTTCCATTATTTATGTTAGAAATCGAAAATCAACTTTAGAAGTAAGTGCTTTTTTAAAATCTAAAAAAATAACAGCGACATATTATCATGGCGGACTATCAAACCCCGAAAAAGATGCTAATATGACGGCTTGGATAAACAACCAAAAACAAGTTATGGTTGCCACAAATGCCTTTGGTATGGGTATTGATAAACCTGATGTAAAAACGGTTATTCATTTAAATTTACCAGAAAGCATAGAAAGTTATTTTCAAGAAGCTGGTCGCGTTGGGAGAAATGGTGAAAAAGCTTTTGCTGTTATTTTAAAAAATAATAGTGATGAAGTATTGGTTAAAAATCAGTTTTTAAACGTTTTACCAACTGTAGATTTTGTTAAACAAGTGTACCGAAAATTGTGTAATTATTTTCAAATATCTTATGGCGAAGGTGAATACCTCACTTTTGATTTTGATTTTAACACCTTCTGTAAAACCTATAATTTTAGTACTGTTTTATGTTACAATGCCTTATTGTTATTAGATAGAAATAGCATTATTACTTTATCAAAACAATTTAAAAACAATATAACTGCTCAGTTTATTATATCAAATAAAGCTCTTTTTAATTATTTAGAAACACACTTAGATTTTAACATTATTGTAAAGTCTATTTTAAGAATGTATGGTGGTATTTTTGATCATGTAACCAAAATTAATTTAGGAAAAATTGCTGAAAGAGCTTCTGCTAATGAAAGTAAACTTATAAACATATTACAGCAGTTAGAAAGTGATGGGATTATTACTCTAAATTTAGCTAAAACAGATGCTCAAGTTACATTTATTGAACCCAGAGAAGATGATAAAACCATCAATAGAATTGCATCAATAATAGAACAACAAAACAAATTAAAGCAACAACAAGTAAATGCAATGCTTGATTATGTTGAAAACGATTCGGTCTGTAAAAGCATGCAACTACTCGCCTATTTTGGCGAAAAAGACATAAAACCTTGTGGTATTTGTTCGGTTTGTATAAATTCTAAAAAGGATGAGAAACCACAAGATATTAAAACCATTAAAAACAGAGTTATAGAATTATTAGAAAACGGTGATCAATCATCTAGAAACATGATGGCTATATTAAACTGTTCTGAAACCCATTTAAAAACGGTTTTAAAACTACTTTTAGAGCATAACATTATAACAATAACTCCAACAAACACATATAAATTAAGTCATTTATGAACAATTTAAAAATTGTATTTATGGGCACACCAGACTTTGCTGTAGCCACATTAAAAACACTTGTAGAAAACAACTATAATATTGTTGGTGTTATTACTGCACCAGACAAACCAGCAGGTCGCGGACGTAAGCTTAACGAAAGTGCTGTAAAAGAATATGCTAAATCGCAAAACTTAACTATTTTACAACCTACTAATTTAAAAAATGAGGATTTTTTAAATGAATTAAAAGCCCTAAATGCCAATCTTCAAATTGTAGTTGCTTTTAGAATGCTACCAAAAGCTGTATGGCAAATGCCAAAATATGGCACTTTTAACCTACATGCATCTTTATTACCAAACTACCGTGGAGCAGCACCAATAAATTGGGCAATAATAAATGGAGAAACAAAAACAGGCGTTTCAACATTTTTTATTGATGAAAAAATTGATACTGGAGATATGATTCTTCAAGAAGAAATAAAAATTGAACAAGATGAGAATGCTGGAAATTTGCACGACAAATTAATGACTATTGGAAGTAAGTTGGTTTTAACTACTGTTTCTTCTATAGAAAAAGGAGATGTTAAAACCATTCCTCAAAAAGAAACCAAAAACATAAAGACGGCTTACAAACTAAATAAGGATAACTGTAAAATTGATTGGAATAATCCTATAGACCATATATATAATATGGTAAGAGGATTAAGTCCTTATCCTGCTGCTTGGTGTACATTAATTAATGGTGATGAAAATTTAGATGTAAAAATATATAGCGTTGAAAAAGAGTTAATAGATCATCCATTAGAAAATGGAGCTATTGTTTCAACTAAAAAAGAATTAAAAGTTGCTGTAGAAAAAGGATTCATCATTATAAAGGAAATGAAACTTCCAGGTAAACGCACCATGGATATAAAATCACTTTTAAATGGGTATAGTTTTGAAACAAATGCAAAAATGCTGTAAACCCTTATTCTCATTGAGATTTAAAAATAATCGATGAAATGCATTACCTTTATTAACAAAATTATGAAGTTATCAACAATAGCGGGTATTTCCCTTGCTATTACTTGCATGATTGCATAATCCGTATAAATTTGTAAAGGATTTAACAAAAAATGTTTAACCACTTTATTAATTATTAAATTTTTTATATTATGAACAAAACAGATTTAATTGACGCAATGGCAGAACATGCTGGAATTACTAAAGCTGCTGCTAAAAAAGCTTTAGAATGTGCTATCATTGAAATTGAAGGAGCTTTACAAAAAGGAAACAGAGTTTCTTTAGTAGGTTTTGGTTCTTGGTCAGTTTCTAAAAGAGCTGCTAGAGAAGGAAGAAACCCACAAACTGGACAAACTATAAAAATCAAAGCTAAAAACGTTGTAAAGTTTAAAGCTGGATCTGATTTATCAAGTGCAGTAAACTAATTATTATTAGCTAAATAAAAAAAAATGTCTTCATTTTATGAAGGCATTTTTTTTTTATATACTCAAAACAGTTGCTTTTTTAATAAATAAATATTAGATTTAGTTATTAATATTTCAAAACATGGTAACAATTAATCCAAAAAAAGGAGATTTATTAATAGCAGAACCAGCAATAATTGGAGATGTTTCTTTCAACCGTTCCATTGTTTTATTAGCTGACCATACTCATGAAGGCTCAATAGGTTTTATTCTTAACAAACCACTCGAATATACCATTAACGAATTAATACCAGAAGTAGAAGCTACTTTTAAAGTTTACAATGGAGGTCCTGTAGAACAGGATAACTTATACTTTATTCATAAGATACCAGCATTAATCCCAGATAGTATTGAAATATCTTTGGGTATTTATTGGGGAGGCGATTTTACTAAAGTTGCAGAACTTATTAAAAACAATACTATAAAAGAAAATGATATTAAGTTTTTTCTTGGGTATTCTGGTTGGGAATCTAGTCAGTTAGAAAATGAATTAAAAGCAAGTTCTTGGGTAGTTACCGAAAATGTTTACAAAAAAAGTATCATCGAAAAAGATTATCAGTCTTTCTGGAAAGAAAAAATGTTAGAATTTGGTGGTGAATACAGTATTTGGTCAAACGCGCCAGAAAATCCTAGTTACAATTAACTAATTCTAATTTTAACATTTAATTTTTGAAGAAGCATTTTTGAAACCTCATTAGTAAATGTTTTTTTTCTATACTTACTTACTGGTTGTATTCCAGTTATCACATTTGTAATGAACATTTCATCTGCTTTTTGTAACTCAAAAGGAGAAATTGATTCTTCAAGTAATTCATATTCTGGTAATACTTTTACAATATCTATAATTTGCTTTCGCATAATGCCTTTTAAGCAACCATCTAATATTGGAGCGGTTTTAATGGTGTTTCCTTTAACTAAAAACAGATTTCCATTAAGAGCCTCAACTACATGTTTATTCGTATTTAAAAGCAAACAATTATTTAAGCTATTTTCTTTTGCATAAATACTCCCAACTACGTTTAGTGCTTTATTATTGGTTTTTAGCGTAGATAATAAACTAGGAGAAACATAGTAATCTTTAAACAAATCAACTTCATAAAAATCATCATTCAATATGTAAAAATCATCTTCAACTATTTTTACAGAAATAATAAAAGATACATCATTAGCATCAGGTGTATATAAACCTCCTTCATTTCTATGAACCATTAGTTTTACTCGTGCAGATGTTTTTAAAAATTGGTTTGCTTCTAAAGTTTTATGAATTTGCTCTTCTAAAAATTCCATAGTAAAATTCATGGGTATTTCCATGCGCATAATTCGCATTGAAGCCATTAGTCTAAAATAATGATCTTCCCAAAAAAGTATTTTACCGTAACTTGTTTTTATTGTCTCGAAAAGCGCATCACCATAAGCATATCCCCTATTTTGCGTTGATAAAATAGTATTTTCTTCTAAAAGAGTTCCGTTAAAATTTGTCATAAAAAAATCCCGCTAATAATAAAAAACGGGACAAATATAATTTAAATATGTTAGTTATAATTAAGCTGAACCTAATACTTGTTTTAAACTAGATATTTGATTCTCCCATAGCATCTTAGCCTCATCAATTTCATCTTCCTCAGCAAAATCTGTAACCATTAATGAAACATCTTTGGTAATTTCATCAACTTGAATTCTAATTTCAAAATAACATGTTAAATCATCTTCTTCATCTTCAAGCCATCTAAATTTAACGCGTTCTCCACTTTTTTTATTTAATAATTTTGCTTGTTCTTGACTATCGTCCCATATAAAAGTAAATAATTCTCCACGTAAATTTACATTATCAGAAAACCATTCAGATAAACCTGAAGGCGTTGATATGTATTGATATAATAATTGTGGTGATGCATGTATTGGAAATTCAATATCAAATTTTACTTTGTCGTCCATAAGTACTTTTAAAATTTATATCGCCAATATATACATAAATTGATAAGTACAACAAGTATTTTTAATAATATTTTCTTTTACTTCTGTTTGCTTACTTCAATATTGTTTCTATATTTGCAGCCTCAAATTAGGCGAGGTAGCTCAGTTGGTTAGAGCGTCGGATTCATAACCCGGAGGTCGGGGGATCGTGCCCCCCTCTCGCTACAAATCAGAATTGGTTCAAAATTAACGGTTTAGTTCACTCTAAACCGTTTTTTTATGTCTACATTTAAACAAATTCTTACTTTTGCATACGAAAGTGAATACGAAAGTGCATACGATTTGTCAACAAAGAAACTTTTTTCCAGTCCAAAAATCTATACAGCCAACGGAAATTTATCCAAGCGATGGTATGTGTATTTTTCCTTTCGAGACCCCAATACAGGTAAACTAAAGCGTCTCACCCCGTTTTATGGGACAGCAAACACTTATAAAACCAAGGAAGAGCGCATGGAAGTACTTACAGTATATCGTAAAGTATTACTCAAGCTCTTAAAACAAGGTTATAATCCTTTTAAAGATAACACTGCGTTATATCAAAAATTACAAGGAAAAACTATAACCACACCTTCAACAACTGAAGAAAGCACCCAACAAAAAGAAGCGAAACAGAGCTTAAATCAACCCCGAGAAGTGCCCAATCTATCATTGAGGGCTGCGTTTGATTATGGTTTAAAACTCAAAGAAAAATTAGTAGGTGTACGTACTTTAAAAGCTTATAGAAATAAAATAGATCTGTTGTTAAAATGGTTGGATAAAAACCATCCAAATATTAAAACAATTGACGCTTTAAATAAACAGTTGGTTCTTCAGTTTTTAAACCATGTTTTAGATAAAACCTCTCCACGTAATAGAAATAATTATCGAGCCGATTTAGGTAGCATTATGCAAGTGTTGGAAGATAATGAAGTTATTGGACAGAACTATGTAAAAAACATACCCATATTAAAATCAAAACCAGAACGCAATAAAACCTATACGTTAGAAACTCAAGAAGCCATCTTCAAGCATCTAAAAGAAAAAGACCCTATCTTATTGTTGTACATAAAATTCATTTCATATGGTTTTATGAGACCTATTGAAGTCTGTCGATTGAAAGTAGGAAATATTAATTTACAAAGCAAAACTCTTCAGTTTAAAGCAAAGAATAGTCAGTTTAAGACCAAAATTATTCCTCAAATATTATTGGATGATTTGCCAGATTTGTCAAAGCTAAATCCTGAACACACCTTGTTTACTCCGAACAAAATTGGTGGTGAATGGGAAACAAATGAAACCAATAAAAGAGATTATTTTAGTAAGCGTTTCAAAAAGGTAGTCAAAGATCATTTTAAATTAGGAAAAGACTATGGCTTATACAGTTTTAGACATACCTATATAACTAAAGTGTATAGAGCACTCGTTATGGAGTACGCACCTTTCGAGGCAAAAAGTAAACTCATGCTTATCACAGGTCATACATCGATGAACGCCCTAGAGAAATACCTAAGAGATATTGACGCTGAGTTACCACCAGATTTTTCAGAAATGCTAAAGAAAAAACAATGAGTGAGCAAACATTACATCAGTTTCATCTAAGCTTGATTCCAAATCTTATTAAAGAGTTATATTTCTTTATCCCAGAGAAAGAGATCCGACCAGATATTATTGAAACCCTGGATGCTCTGAAAAAATATAATTTTTTAAACACAGTTTTAGTTTTTGATGAATATGAAGGTCCAATCCATTATGTAGCGGGAAGAAGCAATAAGCAAATTATATTAAAGGAGGGTGATTTAGAAAAGAACATTTTCAAACTATTAGAAAAGAAAAGTGAAGGTAATGCGCATGAATTTAATTATGTATTAAACAAATATTTTGAATTTGTTGAAACCATGTTCTATATAGTTAAATGGATGTATCACAACCCCATTGAAATGATACAAACCGATAGCAACTTATCTGGGATATTCTATGTTCAATATGAAAGTCATAAAAAGCATTTCGAGGTATTAGTAAAAACCTTTTATGATAGTAAAGAAACCATTCCAAAAGGAAACTTTAATGCTCACGATATCATCGATACTTATTTCCCTCATGTTGTCAATAATTTTAAAAAGAAAGGACCAAGTTTAAACCTTGAAAATTGGATAAATAAATTTAAAACTAACACACCTGAAAAAACAACTACACCACCACTACCTACCAATAAAAAAGACAAAAAACCACTTATAACGGAAGCTAAAGCAGAAAAAATATTGTTGCAAACATTTTTTAATATTGGTAAAAAATAGTAAATTATACGTAAATTAAACGTTTAATTTACGTATAATAATGAAAAAGACAACCATTTGCAACCATTGTAGTAGTGAGTACACCCCAAGACGTAGAGGTGTACAAAAGTTTTGCAGCAACTCTTGTAGAAGTCGGAGTTGGTTACTAAAACAGAACAAAACAAAACCCAATAAAATAACTCTAGAGCAGCATAAAATTCAAGTTCCTACGGTTCAAAGTGTTCCAAAAAAGGAAGAAAAGATGTCCTTAGGTGGTGTTGGAAATGCGGCAGCAGGATCTGCACTTGCACAACTAGGTATAAGACTTATAACTCCCACTCAAAATAAACCAGCAACAAAAAAGGATATACAAGAACTTAAGTCTATACTGACTGGTGCTAGATATTTACCTATTAATAATTTTCAAAATGATGCATTGGGCAGAAAACCGTTTTATGATGTTGATACTGGGTTCGTGGTTTTTTTGAACATAAGTTAGGGTAAAATTCATAGCATATAATCTTGCCATTGGATTAGGATGTATTTTTCAGTTTTATTCTGAGTTCGTTTTATAAATCCATATTCATAAACAAACGTGTAAATGTCACCTTTTCTATTTTTCCAATAATGAGTAAAATAATTGGGATTAAAACCCTCAGATTCAAGTTGGTCTTTTCTGATTGTTGCTTTACCAGCCTTATTAAAATTCTTTAGTAACCTTCTGTTCAATTTCAATTGATTGTCTACAATATTATAAAATCGCTCTGGTTGTTCCTGTGATTGTTGATATTGGTAGGCACTTTTACACTGTGGGTCACAAAACTTCTTATCACTCCTACCCTTTAATTCCTTATCACAGTACAAACATTCTTTATAAAATCTCATTAGCTTAAAATTAAGTGTATGTTATGCGTATGCTATTCGAATAACATACGGCAATATAAAAACTATTTATTATTATTGGAAAAAATATATGGAAAACAAGACCCTTATTACCTTAAAACCTCTTTGGCACAATCAAATTCTTTATGTTGCCGTTCATTTTCGATATGACGAGAACGTAAAAAATTATGTGAAAGCTTTTCCTGATATTAAATGGAGTAAAACTTACAAAACATTCTATACGTCTCATTATAAAGAGCGTATAAATGAACTCTTTACATACTTCAGAAAACAAGGGTGGTATGTCAATTATAACGCTTTTAAAACCGTTCAAAAACAAGTACAAAAACCTGTTTTGAGGAATCCTATAATAAATAAATTACCAGTTTTAATAGATGAACAAAAAAATCAAATGAAGCAATTTACAAAATGGCTTGAACAAAAGCGTTTTAGTAAAAACACGGTCAATACTTACGTTGAAGTAACCGCATTATTTTTAAGATATATAAATTTGAAAAGGATAGATACTATTACCTCTAGAAGCATTGAACAATTTAATTATGATTTTATTTTTAATGCTAAAAAATCTATTTCATACCAAAATCAGTGCATAAGCGGTATTAAACACTATTTCGACTTTAAAAATATTACCGTAGAAACATTTGAAATCAAGCGTCCTAATAAGGATAAAAAACTGCCTAACGTTTTGAGTAAAGAAGAAGTGAAAGCAATTTTTGATGCAACAAAAAACCTAAAACACAAAACGTTATTAAGTTTGGTATATTCTGCAGGTCTTCGTATTGGTGAAGCACTTAATTTAAAAATTAATGACATTGATTTTGAGCGTGGATTAATACATATTAAGGCTGCTAAAGGGAAAAAAGACAGATACACTTTATTATCACATGGAATAATTCCATTGCTACAAACCTATATTAATCATTATAAGCCCAAAATATTATTGTTTGAAGGTCGTTTTGACAAACCTTATACACAAGTAAGCGCAAGACAAGTATTAAAAAAATCATTACTATTGGCAGGCATAAAAAAATATGCCACACTGCATACTCTGCGTCATAGCTTTGCTACACATTTGTTAGAAAGTGGTACTGATATAAGATATATTCAAGAATTATTGGGGCATAATGATCCAAAGACCACTATGATTTACACTCATGTTTCAACAACAAGTTTAAAAGATATTCGAAATCCTTTCGATAATTTGTAAGAAAGTTTTTAAATTAGCATAAATACTTTATGATGCTGTTGGATATCAATTATAAATTTGTGCAAAAACCATCCATATCCCCCTTGATCGGCATATTATAAGGTATTCAATAAACCATATAACCAAGTTGCCATTCATTATACAGAAACGAAGAAAACCAATGACAATTAACGAATTTAACATATTGTCTTTTGAGAATAAATATGAAATTGCAACATATAAAGGTCTCTTTTTATACAATTATGTCACTAAAGAGGAAGTATATGATTGTTATTCATTTGACACTTTTTCTGTTGAAATTGTTTATGATGATGAAAGTGCAATTATTGAAATTAGAAGTTTTGAAAACGGGGAAATGATAAATAATTTTTCTGGCAGAATAGAGCTTATGTAATATTTGTTGTTAATCATTAAAACCAACGCTTAATCAATGAAAAAAATCAATAATTTCTTTTTAATAATTTATTCAATTTCTTTTGTGATAGTTTGGCTATTCTATATTTTTTGGTTGGACAAGAAGGAATTTGATTTAGAATTTAGAGAGAAAGAAACAACTTCCGCAATAATATTTAATTTAGGAACTGATGAAATTGTTGAGGAATTATATGAAGGAAGACAAACAAATGTTCATCAGGTAAAGTATATAGAATATTCATACTTCGTAGATGGTAAAAAATATGAATATGGAAGTGAGTATTATGGAAATAATTATTCTGTTTCTGATGAAATACAAATAGAGTATGTGAAAAGCAATCCGAGCAATAGCAAAGTCAGAGGATTAAAAAATTATTCGTTTAATTATTTTATACGCAATTTAATAATGGTAAGTATTTTTTCTTTGTTGTTGTCGATTGGAATTATAAGCATTATAGATTCTTTAGGAAAATCAGAAATATTTAATCGTTTACTTTATAAAATAAGAAAATAAAATTTACGCAATTTAACAAGTTTCCGGAGTAAATCGCTAACTGAATTCACTCACACGATGAAAAAGCAAAAAAATGAATTAAGCTCAATAAAAATAACGAAATGGCAACACCGTGTATAATTAATGGCTAGTTCGAGCTTGCTTACGAAAATCCTCGCGGATTTTCTATTCTGTTTTTATTTGCTAAATTAGGTGCTTACACACGCCACTAATCATACACAAAACCGTTGTGTTTCATTGCGAAACGCACTCGAAATCAAAAAAACTTAGTTTGATTTTCGAATTTTTTTTTGAATTTTAAGAAAGAAAAAACAGAA
>NZ_FPKV01000026.1 GCF_900114265.1 Flaviramulus basaltis | reverse complement strand
GGGCTTAACCAAAGGTCGTTGCAAGTTTGCTACGTCTGATTTTCCTGCGGAAAATCCTCGCACGTAAACCTGCAACTATTCTTATACTAACCGTTGTAGCACATTTGAGAAAATGAACTAAATGATAGAATTTCAAATAAATGACCCAAGTTTAGAATCTCAATGGAGAGGTTTGATTCTATTTGGAAAAAATAGTGCTACTTATAAATTTGCGTTTGCTAAAAGTTTATTAGAACTAGTAAATAAAGTAACTACTAAAATTTCATTGGCTGAATTATCTCGACCATTTTCTAAAAATATTATTGAGCATTTAAAAGAAAACGATAAACAAGGAAATTCAAAATCGAGTAGTTTTTTAAATGTTTGTAGAAGCAATATAAAAGATGAAATTTCAGAATCCGAGTTATGGTCAAAAACCGAAAAATTAGGTTTTGTAAATGTGATAGACGCTTTTCAAAATTTAAACGGAGCTCAAATTCCCGATATTTTTTATGAAAAAAATTATAAATCAGGGAACAAGGAAATCGTTATTAAAGACAATCTTTTAAAGTTAAAAGAATCTTTTCATTTCCAAAATTTTAATCAAGAAGTTGAGGCTCGCTGGAATTTAGTTGAAACTGCTTGGAACCTTAATCTAAATCCGAAACTACTTGAAGTTAAATATGATGAAGATAAATCTTTATTCTTTTTAGAAAATGATTTTATGAGAAGGACTGATATAACTTCAGTTAGAGATTCTCTAAATGGATATCAAAAAGGGAAATGTTTTTATAGTTTTCAAGATATTTCTGTTGTAAGTGGTTCTTCTAATTTATGTGAAGTTGACCATTTTTTTCCACACATAAACAAAACAATACACAATGAACTTGGTGCAAATATAAATGGTGTATGGAATCTTGTTTTAGCAAATAAAGAAGTTAATAGAAATAAATCTGCTAGAATTCCAGAAAAAAGATTCCTACAAAGATTATTTAATAGAAATGAATTTTATATTCAAAGCAAACATCCATTAGCGGAAACAATTGTTAATCAAACAGGAAATACGAAACAAAAAAGAATAGAATTTTTAAATAAACAATACCAATTAGCATTAAATTCTGCTATTATTACTTGGAAACCAGAATTTGAATTAAATGGGAATTTTTAATGAGTGTATTTAGTAACATTGAAGAAAACAGAAAGATTTATCAAGGAAAACATTTCTTCTTGATAAAAGATGGATATCCAGTTTCACCTGGTCATATTTTAATTATTTCAAATAAAGAAAAACTAGACTATTTCGAGTTAGATAAAAACGAACGGAATGAATTAACCGAATTAATAATTAAAGGAAAAGAAATTATAGAAAATGAATACAATCCTGATGGATATAATATCGGAATGAATTGTGGAGAAGTTGCAGGACAGTCTGTAATGCATTTTCATTGTCATATTATACCAAGATTCAAAGGAGATATGAAAAACCCCAAAGGAGGCATAAGACATTGTATCGAAGGAAAAGGAAATTATTAAAAAAACGTGCTACAACAACGTGTATAATTAATGGCTAGTTCAAGCCTACTTACGAAAATCCTCGCGGATTTTCTATTCGGTTTTTATTTGCTAAATTAGGTGCTTAAACACGCCACTAATCATACACAAAACCGTTGTGTACAATGCGCTCACTCGGTTAAAAAGCAATATAAATCTTTAATTTTTTCGCTTTAATTCTTAAAACATTTAACCTTAAAAA
>NZ_FPKV01000014.1 GCF_900114265.1 Flaviramulus basaltis | reverse complement strand
AAAAAAGAATAAAAAAATATCAAATAATTATTGTGGAATTAAAAAAAGCATTGTAGGTTTGCAGCCGCTTAAAACGGCAAAAGCTAAACAAGGCGAAGTTCATAAATAAGATGAGATATTAATTTTTTTAGAGCATGCAAAACGGCTTCAAAAAAAAGATTTAAAAAATATCAAATAACTATTGTGAGTTAAAAAAAAGGGTTTTATATTTGCACCCGCTTAGCAAGGAAACGAGTTAACGAAAGAAAAAAAAGTTCATAAACATATTGAATTGACAGCGTAAGAAATGAATTGGAAACGATTTATTTCAACAAAGAGAATAGACCATTTAGAGTACTAGAAATTCCTATTAGTTGTTAAAATAAATAGTCATACAAGACTTAAAAATTTAACGATGAAGAGTTTGATCCTGGCTCAGGATGAACGCTAGCGGCAGGCCTAACACATGCAAGTCGAGGGGTAACGGGGTGCTTGCACCGCCGACGACCGGCGCACGGGTGCGTAACGCGTATACAATCTACCTTTTGCTATTGGATAGCCCAGAGAAATTTGGATTAATACAATATAGTATGTTGACTTCGCATGGAGACAATATTAAAGGTTACGGCAAAAGATGAGTATGCGTTCTATTAGCTAGATGGTGTGGTAACGGCACACCATGGCTACGATAGATAGGGGCCCTGAGAGGGGGATCCCCCACACTGGTACTGAGACACGGACCAGACTCCTACGGGAGGCAGCAGTGAGGAATATTGGACAATGGAGGCAACTCTGATCCAGCCATGCCGCGTGCAGGAAGACTGCCCTATGGGTTGTAAACTGCTTTTATACAGGAAGAAACACTCGGACGTGTCCGAGCTTGACGGTACTGTAAGAATAAGGATCGGCTAACTCCGTGCCAGCAGCCGCGGTAATACGGAGGATCCAAGCGTTATCCGGAATCATTGGGTTTAAAGGGTCCGTAGGTGGATAATTAAGTCAGGGGTGAAAGTCTGCAGCTCAACTGTAGAATTGCCTTTGATACTGGTTATCTTGAATTGTTATGAAGTAGTTAGAATATGTAGTGTAGCGGTGAAATGCATAGATATTACATAGAATACCAATTGCGAAGGCAGATTACTAATAATATATTGACACTGATGGACGAAAGCGTAGGTAGCGAACGGGATTAGATACCCCGGTAGTCTACGCCGTAAACGATGGATACTAGCTGTTCGACTTCGGTTGAGTGGCTAAGCGAAAGTGATAAGTATCCCACCTGGGGAGTACGTTCGCAAGAATGAAACTCAAAGGAATTGACGGGGGCCCGCACAAGCGGTGGAGCATGTGGTTTAATTCGATGATACGCGAGGAACCTTACCAGGGCTTAAATGTAGATTGCATTAGCTAGAGATAGCTATTTCTTCGGACTATCTACAAGGTGCTGCATGGTTGTCGTCAGCTCGTGCCGTGAGGTGTCAGGTTAAGTCCTATAACGAGCGCAACCCCTGTTGTTAGTTGCCAGCGAGTCATGTCGGGAACTCTAACAAGACTGCCAGTGCAAACTGTGAGGAAGGTGGGGATGACGTCAAATCATCACGGCCCTTACGTCCTGGGCTACACACGTGCTACAATGGTAGGGACAGAGAGCAGCCACTGGGCGACCAGGAGCGAATCTATAAACCCTATCACAGTTCGGATCGGAGTCTGCAACTCGACTCCGTGAAGCTGGAATCGCTAGTAATCGCATATCAGCCATGATGCGGTGAATACGTTCCCGGGCCTTGTACACACCGCCCGTCAAGCCATGGAAGCTGGGAGTGCCTGAAGTCCGTCACCGTAAGGAGCGGCCTAGGGTAAAATCGGTAACTAGGGCTAAGTCGTAACAAGGTAGCCGTACCGGAAGGTGCGGCTGGAACACCTCCTTTCTAGAGAAAGACGACTAAAAGGAAACACAAAAAACTAATATTACGAATAGTTTATTCTCATTGCTGTTAATTTAAAAATAAAGTCACCAGTCAACGGTGCTTTAATAGCTGTAACAAGTTATTAAAAACTGAAAACTGACGACTATAAACAGTCTCATAGCTCAGCTGGTTAGAGCGCTACACTGATAATGTAGAGGTCGGCAGTTCGAGTCTGCCTGAGACTACAGATTTCGATAGAAATATTGAAAACGTTCATTAAATACTGAAAGGAAATTTTAGAAGTTGGGAAACCCTTACTCTTAATATGGGATTTGGAAATTGATTTTTGAAATTTCATTTTAAACACGGGGGATTAGCTCAGCTGGCTAGAGCGCCTGCCTTGCACGCAGGAGGTCATCGGTTCGACTCCGATATTCTCCACAACGGCTTAACGTTGCTTACTAATAAGTAATTATTAGAAGTAATTCGCCAAACGTTCATTGACATATTGAAAAAAGATACATGAAAAAATATTATTAGATTTATCTAATGTATTAATAATAATTCAGATTAATTAGTATCACCACGAGCGATATCTAATTAATCATATTGTAATTGTCTATTTATAGATGATTATAGTAAACTCATTAAAAAAGCAAAAAGTACAATAAGCTAAATAAGGGCGTATGGGGAATGCCTAGGCTCTCAGAGGCGAAGAAGGACGTGATAAGCTGCGAAAAGCTGCGGGGATCAGCACACATGAATTGATCCGCAGATATCCGAATGGGGCAACCCGGCATATTGAAGATATGTCACCTAGCAATAGGAGCAAACCCGGAGAACTGAAACATCTAAGTACCCGGAGGAGAAGAAAACAAAAGTGATTCCGTTAGTAGTGGCGAGCGAACGCGGATTAGCCCAAACCAGTGTTGTTACGGCAATACTGGGGTTGTAGGACCACAATATTCGAAACAGGATGAATTAGAACCCTTTGGAAAGAGGGGCCATAGACGGTGATAGCCCGGTATAAGTAAAGAATGTCAAGATAGTGGTATCCTGAGTAGTGCGGGACACGAGTAATCCTGTATGAAACAGTCGGGACCATCCGATAAGGCTAAATACTCCTGAGAGACCGATAGTGAACTAGTACCGTGAGGGAAAGGTGAAAAGAACCCTGAATAAGGGAGTGAAATAGAACCTGAAACCATACGCTTACAAGCGGTCGGAGCAGACTTGATCTGTGACGGCGTGCCTTTTGCATAATGAGCCTACGAGTTACCGTTGCTAGCAAGGTTAAGGACTTCAGGTCCGGATCCGTAGCGAAAGCGAGTCTGAATAGGGCGCTTAGTTAGTAGTGGTAGACGCGAAACCGTGTGATCTACCCATGGGCAGGTTGAAGCTGTAGTAACATACAGTGGAGGACCGAACCGGTTGACGTTGAAAAGTCTTCGGATGACCTGTGGGTAGGGGTGAAAGGCCAATCAAACTCGGAAATAGCTCGTACTCCCCGAAATGCATTTAGGTGCAGCGTTGATTTATAGTTTTATAGAGGTAGAGCTACTGATTGGATGCGGGGGCTTCACCGCCTACCAATTCCTGACAAACTCCGAATGCTATAAAATGTTGATCAGCAGTGAGGGCATGGGTGCTAAGGTCCATGTCCGAGAGGGAAAGAACCCAGACCATCAGCTAAGGTCCCAAAATATATGTTAAGTTGAAATAACGCGGTTGAACTGCTTTGACAGCTAGGATGTTGGCTTGGAAGCAGCCATTCATTTAAAGAGTGCGTAACAGCTCACTAGTCGAGCGGTTCGGCATGGATAATAATCGGGCATAAACATATTACCGAAGCTATGGGATAGAAATATCGGTAGGGGAGCATTGTAGTGTCGTCGAAGGTGTGATGTGAGTCATGCTGGAGAAGCTACAAAAGAAAATGTAGGCATAAGTAACGATAATGCGGGCGAGAAACCCGCACTCCGAAAGACTAAGGTTTCCTCAGCTATGCTAATCAGCTGAGGGTTAGTCGGGGCCTAACGCGAACCCGAAAGGGGTAGTGGATGGACAACAGGTTAATATTCCTGTACCTGCTCACGTTAAAAGTGACGGAGGCGTATATTTGGTGCGTGCTGACGGAATAGCACGTTGAAGCGAGTAGTAATACCGCGATAGTACACTAAAACTTCGGTTGCGGTGATAATCCAGAGAAGCGACTTCCAAGAAAAGCGAGTGAAGCAGCCCGTACCCTAAACCGACACAGGTAGTTGGGATGAGAATTCTAAGGAGCTCGAGAGATTCATGGCTAAGGAATTAGGCAAAATAGACTCGTAACTTCGGGAGAAGAGTCGCCACCCTTCGGGGTGGCCGCAGTGAAAAGGTCCAGGCGACTGTTTATCAAAAACACAGGGCTATGCTAAATTGAAAGATGACGTATATGGCCTGACACCTGCCCGGTGCTGGAAGGTTAAGTGGAGGGTTTAGCTTCGGCGAAGATCTCAAATGAAGCCCCAGTAAACGGCGGCCGTAACTATAACGGTCCTAAGGTAGCGAAATTCCTTGTCGGGTAAGTTCCGACCTGCACGAATGGTGCAACGATCTGGACACTGTCTCAGCCATGAGCTCGGTGAAATTGTAGTATCGGTGAAGATGCCGATTACCCGCTGTGGGACGAAAAGACCCCGTGCACCTTTACTATAGCTTAGTATTGGTTTTGGATAAGTAATGTGTAGGATAGGTGGGAGACTTTGAAGTGGCGTCGCTAGGCGTTGTGGAGTCATTGTTGAAATACCACCCTTTGCTTATCTAGAGTCTAACCCTCAACGAGGGGACAGTGCTTGGTGGGTAGTTTGACTGGGGTGGTCGCCTCCAAAAGAGTAACGGAGGCTTCTAAAGGTTCCCTCAGCACGCTTGGTAACCGTGCGTAGAGTGCAATGGCATAAGGGAGCTTGACTGAGAGACCTACAAGTCGATCAGGTTGGAAACAAGAGCATAGTGATCCGGTGGTTCCGCATGGAAGGGCCATCGCTCAAAGGATAAAAGGTACGCCGGGGATAACAGGCTGATCTCCCCCAAGAGCTCATATCGACGGGGGGGTTTGGCACCTCGATGTCGGCTCGTCACATCCTGGGGCTGGAGAAGGTCCCAAGGGTTGGGCTGTTCGCCCATTAAAGTGGCACGCGAGCTGGGTTCAGAACGTCGTGAGACAGTTCGGTCTCTATCTACAGTGGGCGTTAGAAATTTGAGTGGATCTGACTCTAGTACGAGAGGACCGAGTTGGACTAACCTCTGGTGTATCAGTTGTTCCGCCAGGAGCATTGCTGAGTAGCTACGTTGGGAAGGGATAAGCGCTGAAAGCATATAAGCGCGAAACCCACCACAAGATGAGATTTCTTTAAAGGGTCGTGGAAGATTACCACGTTGATAGGCTATAGGTGTAAAGGCAGTAATGTCATAGCCGAGTAGTACTAATAACCCATAGGCTTATTGTACGCCTGTTTTTTTATAAAGTTCAATAGATTATTATAGTATTCATGTATGTCACCCTTAGGGTGTTTTTCAATATGTTAAGATATTTGTTCATCATTATGATGAACGCTGTATGCTAAAGGCGATACGCCAATAGCGAGCAGCTATAACTTAAGGTGGTTATAGCGATGGGGCTCACCTCTTACCATTCCGAACAGAGAAGTTAAGCCCATTAGCGCCGATGGTACTGCATTTGTGGGAGAGTAGGTCGTTGCCTTTTTTGAATCCCGATTCT
>NZ_FPKV01000007.1 GCF_900114265.1 Flaviramulus basaltis | reverse complement strand
AAACTGATTTATCTTGGCCTTTTTGAGATCATATCCCCTAAAACCCCCTTTAAGAGAATGGTTTTTTATTAGTCTATATATATAGACTAATAAAATTGTAGGGTTTTGATTAGATAGCTATATTATATAAGGAGACCTTATTAGAGTATCTCAAACTCCTGATTAAACCAAAATCCCTTTACACTAACCCCGCGTTAGGGATTGTAATGGCATCCTTTTTTACTTTTTAAAAAAAGATATAATGTAAAGCCAGACCCCTAAATGGGGGAACGCACAAAACAAAAAAATTATACTTATATATATATTGTGTGGGTTTGTTTATACTATTATCTTTGCAGCCTGAATTTAATTTATTTTAATGATACATATAACATTACCTGATGGCAGTGTGAAAACGTTTGATGAAGGCGTTACACCAATGGATGTTGCTAAGAGCATAAGTGAAGGATTTGCAAGAAATGTAATTTCGGCGAGTTTTAATGGTACTACTATTGAAACTGCGACCCCTTTAACCACCGATGGCTCGTTAGTTTTATTTACTTGGAATAATGATGAAGGTAAAACTGCTTTTTGGCATAGTTCTGCTCACGTATTAGCTCAAGCTATTGAGGAATTATATCCTAAAGCTAAACTTACTATTGGTCCTGCGATTGAAAATGGGTTTTACTATGATGTGGATTTTGGGGAACATAGTGTCTCTGAGAAAGATTTCAAAGCGATTGAAAACAAAATGTTAGAAATTGCTAGAGGAAAGCACGATTTTAAAATGCGTTCTGCAACAAAGACTGAAGCGTTATCATTATATAAAGGTAATGAATTTAAAACTGAGCTAATTGAGAATTTAGAAGATGGTACTATTACATTTTGTGACCACTCTACATTTACTGATTTATGCCGTGGTGGACATATTCCTAATACAGGTATTATAAAAGCGGTTAAAATTTTAAGTGTTGCTGGCGCTTATTGGAGAGGTAATGAAAATAATCCGCAACTTACTCGTGTTTATGCTATTTCGTTCCCGAAGCAAAAGGAACTTACCGAATATTTAGAATTACTAGAAGAAGCGAAAAAGCGAGACCATAGAAAACTAGGTAAAGAGTTAGAACTTTTTACTTTTTCACAAAAAGTTGGACAAGGTTTGCCTCTTTGGTTGCCTAAAGGTGCTGCTTTACGCGAACGTTTAGAAAACTTTTTAAAAGCTGCACAAAAGAAAGCAGGTTATGAAATGGTTATTACACCACATATTGGACAGAAAGAACTTTACGTAACTTCTGGACATTATGCTAAATATGGAGAAGATAGTTTTCAACCTATTAAAACACCAAAAGAAGACGAGGAGTTTTTATTAAAACCTATGAACTGTCCTCACCACTGTGAAATATATAAAAGTAGCCAGTGGAGTTACAAAGATTTACCTAAGCGTTTTGCTGAATTTGGTACTGTTTATAGATATGAACAAAGTGGTGAACTACATGGATTAACTCGTGTAAGAGGTTTTACTCAAGATGATGCACATTTATTTTGTACACCCGAACAATTAGATAAAGAGTTTAAAGATGTTATTGACTTAGTCCTTTATGTATTTGGATCTTTAGGTTTTGAAAACTTTACCGCACAAGTTTCTGTAAGGGATCCAGAAAATCCCGACAAATATATTGGTGATGTTGCAAACTGGGAAAAAGCAGAGCAAGCCATTATTAATGCAGCAAACGATAAAGGTTTAGATTATGTGATTGAACCTGGCGAAGCTGCTTTTTACGGTCCTAAGTTAGACTTTATGGTTAAAGATGCCTTAGGAAGACGTTGGCAATTAGGTACTATACAAGTAGATTACAACTTACCAGAACGTTTCGAATTAACATATAAAGGCAGTGATAATGAATTACACAGACCTATTATGATACATCGTGCTCCTTTTGGAAGTATGGAACGTTTTGTAGCATTATTATTAGAACATACAGGAGGTAATTTCCCGCTTTGGCTTATGCCAACACAAGCAATTATTTTATCAATTAGTGAGAAATATGAAAAATACTCTGAAAAAGTTTTAAATTTGCTAGAAAATGACGAAATTCGCGCCCTCGTAGACCATAGAAATGAAACTATTGGTAAGAAAATTAGGGAAGCCGAAATGCAGAAGCACCCCTATATGATTATCATAGGCGAGCAAGAAGAGCAAGAAGGAAAGATTACCGTACGCCAACATGGTGGTGAAGATTTAGGTATGATTTCTGTAGAAACTTTCTCTGAAATAATAAAACAAGAAATAAAGAAAACGTTAAAATCGTTTTAAAAATAATAAGTTTAATTTAAAACCATAAAGCCATAGCAATTAGAAGAAGACAGCAACCTAGAAGGGTTTCACAAGAGGATAAACATAAGATTAACTCTAAAATTACTGCGCAAAAACTGCGTCTTGTTGGAGACAACATAGAAATTGGTATTTATACCAAAGGAGATGCTTTAAGAATAGCAGATGAACAAGGATTAGATCTTGTAGAGATTTCGCCAAATGCTGAGCCTCCTGTTTGTAAGGTTATGGATTATAAAAAGTTTCTTTACGAACAAAAGAAACGTGATAAGGCTTTAAAATCTAAAGCCACTAAAGTTATCATAAAAGAAATTCGTTTTGGTCCACAAACAGATGATCATGATTACGATTTTAAAAAGAAACATGCTGAGAAGTTTTTAAAAGAAGGCGCAAAGCTTAAAGCTTTTGTATTCTTTAAAGGACGATCAATCATATTCAAAGAACAAGGTCAAATTTTGTTACTTCGTTTAGCACAAGACCTTGAAGAATTTGGTAAAGTAGAGCAAATGCCTCGATTAGAAGGTAAACGTATGACTATGTTTATTGCTCCAAGAAAGTAAAATACTCTGAATAGTTCAGGGATTAAAGATAATTAAGCGAAATAATTAAAACTAGGAAAAGAAAATGCCTAAAATGAAAACAAAATCTAGTGCCAAAAAACGTTTTAAGTTAACAGGTACTGGTAAGATAAAAAGAAAGCACGCTTTTAAAAGTCACATCTTAACAAAGAAGTCTAAAAAGCGTAAGCTAGCGTTAACTCATGATACATTAGTACATAAGGCTGACGAGAATAATGTTAAAACAATGTTACGTTTAAAGTAATAACGTTTTAACCGGTTAAAACAATTTATAAACCCTGGAGTTAGGCAAATTAAAAAAGTGTTAAGTAATTAACCGCCTACTACAAAAAACAATTAAAATTATGCCAAGATCAGTAAATTCTGTAGCAAAAAGAGCCAGAAGAAAAAAGGTTCTTAAACAAGCAAAAGGTTACTTTGGACGTCGTAAAAACGTTTGGACAGTAGCAAAAAATGCGGTTGATAAAGCGATGCAATACTCGTACAGAGACCGTAGAAACAAAAAAAGAACATTCCGTGCTTTATGGATTACGCGTATTAACGCTGGAGCCAGAGAATACGGTTTATCTTATTCTCAATTTATGGGAGCATTAAAAGCTAATGATATTGAATTAAACCGTAAGGTTTTAGCAGATTTAGCTATGAATAATCCTGAGGCTTTTAAAGCTGTAGTAGAGAAAGTAAAATAAGGCTTTTTGCCTATTGTAAAACATATTATTCGCTTAATAAAAAGTCCATCTCTTTTGAGTTGGACTTTTTTTATTAATTAATATCTTAGAAACATCCTTTAATTAAAGGAATATTAAGTTTGTAAATCAAAATAACTATATGAACCTATCTCAAATTAAATTAGTTGTCACAGATATGGATGGCACATTATTAAATTCCAATCATGAAGTTAGCAGCTTATTTTTTGATTTATTTGAAGAACTAAAAAAGCACAACATTCTATTTGTTGCAGCTAGTGGTAGACCTTACTACAGTATTATTGATAAGTTAAATTCTATAAAAGATGATATTATAATTGTTGCTGAAAATGGTGGTATTGTCATGAAACAAGATGAACTCCTTTTAACAACACCAATTAAAAAAGATGGTTTATTGGAAATTGAATTACTAATTGACTCAAATGAAAACATTCACCCTGTTTTTTGTACACCATCAAAAGCCTATTTTAAAAGTAGTTCAAATAGTCAAATCAAATTCTTATCTGAATACTACCCAACTTCAAGCATTATTGATAGTATTACTGAGGTTAAAGAAGAGATTATTAAAATTGCATTATACAATCAAGAAGATTCAGAAAAACATATATATCCTCATTTTAAACATCTAGAACCAAATTATAAAGTTAAAATATCTGGAAAACATTGGGTGGATTTATCTGATGATTTGGCTAATAAAGGACATGCTATTGAATTACTTCAGAAAAAATTTAGCATTACAAGTGATGAAACACTCGTTTTTGGTGATTACAATAATGACTTAGAAATGCTAAAACTTGCAACATATAGCTTTGCTATGGAAAACGCACATTCTAATATATTAGAAATTGCAAACTATATAACCAAAAGCAATGATGATTTTGGAGTTGAATTTATTTTAGAAAAACTTATTAAATCTAAAAGTTAACTTCCAAAAGCAGTTATAACAATATTTCTTGAACCACCATAATCTCTATGTTCGCATAAATATATCCCTTGCCAAATTCCTAAATTAGGTTCTCCTTTTGTTATAGGTATATTTACTGATGATCCAAGTAAAGAAGATTTTATATGCGCAGGCATATCATCTGGTCCTTCATAAGTATGCTTATAATGTTTAGCATTTTCTGGAACCATTATATTAAAATGGCTTTCAAAATCACCTCTTACTGTATAATCTGCGTTTTCATTTATAGTTAAACTTGCCGATGTATGTTTAATAAACACTTGCAATTGACCAATATTAATTTGTGAAATTTCTGGAATTGCTGTTAAAACAGAATCAGTAATCAAATGAAAACCTCTTTTATATGGTTGTAATTTTATTTCTTTTTGAAAAAACTTCATATTTCAAATTTACATTTAAAATTCTATAATTTATGCGCAACCATTTTAAATCCTTTTCATCTACATAATAGAAATTAAAAAAACATGAAATACTACACATTAATACTGCTTATTAGTTTTATTACTTTCACAAATTGTTCTATAAATAATAATGACAATGATACTACTCCTATAGTAATAATTACTTATTGGAGTTTAGATAATGTAAGTGGAGGTGTTGCTGGAATAGATGAAGATTTTTCAGAAAATACTGTTAAATGGATATTTAATGAAACAACATCAACTCTAAATGTTGAAAATAATAATGATAATGACACTAAACCAGATGGTTTAGATTCTGGTAATTATAATTATTCTGTTTTACAGAAAGGATCCAATTTGTTCTTAATTGTTGGCTCTAATGAAATTGGGCGTTTTACTGTTTCACAAAATCAACTTGTTATAAACGAGAATGAAACTTCCAATGGAACTCTAGCAGATGGCTATATTTATACCTTTAAAAAAATTGTAGTAACTGAATAAAAAATATAACTTTTTAAGTTTTCTGTTTCTTTTTTCTAGCCGCTGGGAATAAAACATTGTTTAATATCAATCGGTAACCAGGAGAAGTTGGGTGTAAATCAAGTTCTGTTTTGGCATCTCCTACCCTATGCTGATAATCTTCTGGATCGTGTCCACCATAAAATGTAAAAAATCCTTTGCCTTTTATACCGTGAATGTATTTAGCTTCTCCATTAGATTTTGTTTCTCCCATTACCAAAACATTAGATTTAATTTCATCTCTAGTAAATGAAGTTGTTTGTCCCATAAAGCCTTTAACTAATGAGGTATGATTTTGGCATAACATGGTTGGAATAGGATCCCATTTTGCTGAAAAATCCATAAGTGAGAAATAATCACTTGTTTGAGGAATCATTCTTTTTCTTGTCATATCTATAGATGAAAACTCATAAATTAATGGACTTCTCTCTAAAGTATAATTTGTAAATGCAAAGGTTTTGTTATAGTCTATTTTATTTTGATATCCTGGATCACTTCCGTCACCATCAAACATGGGTTCGCAAATATCAACCCCTTCAACAGATAATGCAATATCAAAACTATCGGTAGCGCTACACATAGCAAACATAAAACCTCCGCCAATAACATAGTCACGAATTTTTAAAGCCACGGCTAATTTCTCATCAGATACTTTGCTGTACCCTAGTTTTTCTGCTAATGCTTCAGCTTCTTTTTTCTCTTCAATATACCATGATGATGCTCTGTACTGAGCATAAAATTTACCAAACTGTCCTGTAAAATCTTCATGATGCAAGTGTAGCCAATCAAAAAGTAATAGTCCATCATTTAGTACTTCTTCATCATAAATGGTTTCATAAGGAATTTCTGCATATTGCAAAACCATTGTTACTGCATCATCCCAAGGTTGCTTACCATTGGGTGTATAAACTGCAATTTTAGGAGCTTTTTCTAAAACTACAGCTTCCATGTTTTGACTTGGGCTACTAATTTCTTCTAAAATACTTTCAGCTTTTTCATTGGAAATAACCTCGAAAGAAACACCGCGGATTTGACATTCGCGTTGAATATCATCTAAATCTGGTAATAAAAAAGAACCACCTCTGTAATTAAGTAACCATTTTACTTTTAACTCTTTATTGAGTGTCCAGTAAGTTATACCGTAAGCTTTTAAATGATTTTTTTGGCTCTCGACATCCATGGGAACTAAGATGTAAGATGCAAAGGCTTTTACAGAAATAAATAGGAGTAAAATGATTAATAGGGTCTTTTTCATAGACCGAAAGATAATCAAAAAATGCTTTTATCTAATATTGTTTAACAGGAGTTTAGTTTTTAAAATGGTACATCGTTATCATCGTCATCATCATTAAACGAGCTACCAAAAGCTTCATTTGGACTTGCTTTAAAATTATCTGCTTTAAAAGTATCATCATTTGCTGCAGCATTCATTTTAGAATGAAACTCGAAAGGAGAATCAAAATCATCTAAATTATCAAACTTACCTAAATGCCCAATAAACTTTAAACGGATGCTTTCTAAACCACCATTTCTGTGTTTAGCAACTATAAACTCACCTTGTCCTTCGGTTGGAGAACGTTCTTCATCATCCCATTCATCAATTTTATAATACTCAGGTCTGTAAATAAAACTTACAATATCGGCATCTTGCTCAATTGCTCCAGATTCACGTAAATCTGAAAGTAATGGTCGTTTACTACCACCACGTGTTTCAACTGCACGTGATAATTGTGATAATGCAATAACAGGTATATTTAACTCTTTTGCTAAAGCTTTAAGGTTTCTCGAAATCATAGAGATTTCTTGCTCACGATTCCCACCATGGCTATTCCCGCCTGTCATCAACTGCAAATAATCAATCATGATAAGTTTTATACCATGTTGTGAAGATAAACGACGTGCCTTTGCACGTAAATCGAAAATTGAAAGCGAAGGCGTATCATCAATAAATAAAGGTGCTTTTTCTAAGCCTTTTACTTTTACGTTAAGTTGTTCCCACTCGTGTTTTTCTAATTTTCCTGTTCTTAGTTTTTCTGATGATAATCCTGTTTCACTAGAAATTAAACGGGTAATTAATTGTACCGAAGCCATCTCTAAAGAGAAAAATGCTACTGGTATATTTTGATCTACAGCGATATTACGTGCCATTGATAATGTTAAAGCCGTTTTACCCATACCTGGACGTGCAGCAATAATAATTAAATCTGATGGTTGCCAACCAGAAGTTAATTTATCTAGCTTATTAAATCCAGTTGGAATTCCACTTAAACCTTCTTTATTTGAAATTTCTTCAATCTTCTTTTTGGCTTGGATAACTAAATCTTGTGCTGTTTCACTAGATTTTTTAATATTCCCTTGTGTAACTTCATATAATTTCGATTCTGCCATGTCCAATAAATCAAAAACATCTTTTGTTTCATCATAAGAATCTTCAATAATTTCACTTGAAATCTTAATCAAGCTTCGTTGAATAAATTTCTGCAAAATAATACGTGCATGAAACTCAATATGTGCAGATGAGGATACTTTTTGAGTTAAAGAAATAAGGTAAAAATCACCTCCTGAAAGTTCTAACTTAGAATTTTTCTTTAACTGTGTAGAAACGGTTAATAAGTCGACTGGCTCACTGTTTTCAAACAAATGAAAAATTGCTTCAAAAATATGTTGATGCGCTTCTTTATAAAATGCTTCTGGACTTAAAATATCAATAACCTCATCAACACCTTTCTTATCAATCATCATTGCCCCAAGCACAACCTCTTCTAAGTCAAGTGCTTGAGGAGGTATTTTCCCTTTCTCAAGACTGATTAAGGTGCTTTTATCAACTTTGTATCCTGTTAATTGATTGGGTTGTTTCATAGCTACGAAAGTAATTAAAAAGAAAGTATATTGAGTTTTATTGATGCTATCATTGTTAACCAATAGTTAACAATTTAACTGTTAATAACTTGAAAATATTGTGAATAAGCATAAAAAAACCTGAAGCGAAAAACTTCAGATTTTTTTATACTATGATTTTTAAAAGCCTTAGTCTTTATAGACTCCCATTTGAGCATATTTTTCCATACGCTGAGAAACTAAATCTTTTGGTGATAAGTTTTTAAGAACTTCATAAGATTTTAAAATAGCATTGCTAACCGATGTAAACGTTTTTTCACGATCTCTGTGAGCTCCTCCAAGAGGTTCTTTTATAATTTCGTCAACTATCTTAAGTCTTTTCATATCTGCTGCAGTAAGCTTTAAGGCTTCTGCGGCTTGTTCTTTATACTCCCAACTATGCCATAATATTGAAGAACATGATTCTGGTGAAATTACAGAATACCATGTGTTTTCCAACATTAATACTCTATCTCCTACTCCAATGCCTAATGCACCACCTGATGCTCCTTCACCAATTACAATAGTAATTATTGGTACTTTTAAGCGAGTCATTTCTAAAATGTTTCTGGCTATGGCTTCTCCTTGTCCGCGTTCTTCAGCTTCCAAACCTGGGTATGCTCCAGGAGTATCTAAAAGAGTAACTACAGGAATTCCAAATTTTTCAGCAGACTTCATTAAGCGTAATGCCTTTCTATAGCCTTCTGGATTTGCCATTCCAAAATTTCTATACTGACGTGTTTTCGTATTATATCCTTTTTGCTGACCTATAAACATAAAACTTTGGTCGCCAATTTTTCCTAAACCACCAATCATGGCTTTATCATCTTTAAAGCTTCTATCTCCATGTAATTCTAAAAAAGAATTTCCACAAATAGCTTTAATATGATCTAAAGTATAAGGTCTGTTTGGATGGCGAGATAACTGCACTCTTTGCCAAGGAGAAAGGTTTTTATATATATCTTTTTGAGCTGCTTTTAACTTCTTTTCAATTTGGTCACAAGTTTCTGTAACATCAACTTCACTTTCTTCACCAATTATCTTACACTTTTGTAACTGGTCTTCTAGTTCTTTTATAGGGAGTTCAAATTCTAAATATTCCATAAGAATTTTATTAGTTTGCTTTAATCAAGTTAGGGCACAAATATAAAAACTTTAATTTTTATAGAGCATTAAGAATGGTTTCTTTTTAGCTTTCTATCATATTTTAAAATTGCATTTAATAATACTACGCCAATAATTATTACTGCTCCATAATAGAAAGAGGTACTCATTTTTTCCTTCTCTGGAAACAAAATAAGCGCTAGAATAATACCATAAACAGGTTCTAAATTATAAGTTAAAACCACTGAATACGGGCTAATTATTTTCATAACATATACTGATGCTATAAATGCGTAAGCGGTACAAATTGATGCTAATATGAAAAGATAACCAAAATCTGATTTACTGATATTAAAAAAATCTGCTGAAAAACCATCTCCAAAACATAAAATGTAGATCGATATAAATAAAACACCGCTTAAAAATTCATAAAATGAAATCACAGTTGCTGTATTTTGCTTTAAAAAGCTTCCGTTTAAAACGGCGAATAACGAAGAAAAAAAAGCAGATGAAATTCCCAAAAGAATGCCTGTAAGGTATTTCATTTCACTTTGTGTTATTACATAAACACCAATAATTACAATAACTCCAAAAACAATTTCATACCATATAATACTACGTTTATAGATTATGGGTTCTATGAAAGATGCAAAAAAAGCACCTGTTGAAAACATGGCTAAAGCAATAGAAATGTTGGCTTCATCTATAGCTCCAAAAAACGTAATCCAATGTAAAGCGATTATGATACCGGCTATTGAAAGTCTGAGTATAGTTTTGGGATTAATTTTTAATTTAACTTTTGCAATTTTAATATATAAAAACATTAAAATAGAAGCTATTACCATTCTGTACCAAACTAAAGGCACTGCTGTTATAGTAATTAATTCGCCTAAAACTGCAGTAAAGCCAGCTATAAAAACTAAAAGATGAAGATGGAGATAATTTTTAAGTTTAGCGTTTTGCATTATACAAAAGATAAATAGCTAAAATACCAAAAATGATATTTGGAAACCATACAGCAATAATAGGTGGAAAATCAGATTGTTCTGCCATAACTCCAAAAATTTTATCGAAGAATACAAAAACCATAGCAATACATATACCAACCGCTAAGTTAATCCCCATACCTCCTCGACGTTTTTTAGACGACACTGCCAAAGCAATAATAGTTAATATAAATACTGAAACTGGTAAACTCCATTTTCTATACAAAACTAATTTAAAACGCCCCACGTTTGAAGAACCACGGGCTTCTTCTTTTGCAATAAACTGTTTTAAATCGCCATACATTTTAGTTTCTGCAGCATAAATAACTGGTATTAAATCATCAACATCAAAACTAAACAGTGTATCTTTTCTTCTAACTATTTCTAATTCGTCTTCATTTTCGCCAATAGTTCGTTTTACATAATTTGTTAATCTGTAAAGCGTATCTTTTTCAATGTATTTAATACTACTGGCTGTGATTTTAAATTTAAGCTCATTTTCCTCAAAATGTTCTAAAGTAAAATTACTACCGTTGCTATTTTTAACATCAAAACTACTTACGTATATAATATCGTTGTCATTTATTTGCCTAAATACATTAGTATTTTCGACTGTACTTGCTCCCTTTTTTAAATATTTGTAACTAAAATCATTAAAGCCCTCGCTGGCTTTTGGTGCTAAATATAAACCAAGAATAATGGCTAGTATACCTACTATAGTAGCGCCTATCATGTATGGTCTTAAAAAACGAGAAAATGAAACTCCTGAACTTAAAAAGGCTATAACCTCAGTATTATTGGCTAATTTTGAGGTAAACCAAATAACGGATAAGAATAAAAATAATGGAAATAGTAAATGTGCAAAATAGATTGTAAAGTCCAGTAAATACAATAAAACTTCACCAAAAGGAACTTCATTTTCAAGAATTTTTCCAATTTTTTCAGCTAAATGTACAGTTATTCCTATTGGAATAAACAGGAATAACATCATGAAAAATGTAAACAAATAGCGCTTTAATATGTACCAATCTAAAATCTTCATTTATAATTATAAACGATTATCCATTTGTTTAACCATTTTATCTTTCCAAGTTTTAAAATCTCCTGCTAATATATGTTTTCTAGCCTCGCGAACCAACCATAAATAAAAACCTAAATTATGAATGGTTGCTATTTGTTTACCCAACAATTCGTTAACCGTAAACAAATGTCTTAAATAAGCTTTACTATATTCTGTATCTACAAATGTAATTCCCATGTCATCAATAGGAGAAAAATCTTCTGCCCATTTTAAATTTTTAATATTTATAGAACCAAAAGCAGTAAACAACATACCATTTCTAGCATTACGTGTTGGCATTACACAATCAAACATATCTACACCTAACGCAATATTTTCTAAAATATTGATTGGTGTGCCTACGCCCATTAAATAACGAGGTTTATCTTCTGGTAAAATTGAGCAAACCACATCGGTCATCGCATACATTTCTTCTGCAGGTTCACCTACAGATAATCCTCCAATGGCGTTTCCAACTGCTCCAGAATTCGCAATATATTCTGCGGATTGCATACGTAAATCTTTATAAGTACTTCCTTGAACTATTGGAAAAAAAGCTTGATTATATCCGTATTTAAGGGGTGTTTTTTCTAAATGATTTATACATCTATCTAACCATCTATGCGTCATGTGCATCGAGCGTTTTGCATAATTATAATCGCAAGGATATGGCGTACATTCATCAAAAGCCATAATAATATCTGCTCCTATAGTACGCTGAATTTCCATTACATTTTCTGGTGTAAACGTATGGTAGCTACCATCAATATGAGATTTAAATTTAACGCCTTCTTCTTTAATTTTTCTATTTGCAGATAAAGAATAGACTTGATACCCTCCAGAATCGGTTAAAATATTTCTATCCCAATTCATAAATTTATGTAATCCGCCAGCTTTTTCTAAAACTTGAGTTTGCGGTCTTAAATATAAATGATAGGTATTACCTAAAATAATATCTGGATTTATTTCTTCTTTTAACTCACGTTGATGTACACCTTTTACAGTTGCTACTGTTCCAACAGGCATAAAAATTGGTGTTTCTATAACTCCATGATCTGTCGTTATTTTTCCTGCTCTAGCTTTACTTTGAGTATCTTTTGCTTTTAATTCAAATTTCATATAAATCATTACTTCAATCGGCAAACCTACATATTTTTTTAATTTTAAAATAAGATTCTTACATTAATATGTAGGTTGATTAATTCCTAATTATAAAATTTTAGATATTGAAGTAAGTGAACAGATGAAAAATGAAAATGATTACAATAAAAAGAAAATAATATGGTTTTGGCAACGTTTTTGATTATATAAACGAAATCTTAAAACGAACAATTATGAGAAATTTATTTTTTATTTTATTGATTGCTATTATTATTCCAACCACTTCAATAGCACAAACTGCAACTGGTATTGGTTTAAAAGCCGGTTTAAATTACAATGCCAATGGTGATTACTTTGAGTCTATAGGTGATAATGCCAAAAATCCAGATAGAAATGTAGGCTATCATTTTGGTATATTTGGAAAAATTGGAAATCAAGTTTATTTCAAACCAGAACTAGTTTATACAAGTACAAAAAGTGAATATGATAATAATGACTTTAAAATGCAAAAACTTGATGCACCTTTATTAATTGGTTTAAAAGTATTAGGACCTATTAGTGTATTTGGAGGCCCATCATTTCAATACATTTTAGAGACTGAGTTTGATGGTATTGCAATAAATGATGTAGAAAATGATTTTACAGTTGGGCTAAATTTTGGTATTGGTCTTAACTTAAATAAATTAGGTATTGATTTAAGATACGAACGTGGATTTAGCGATAATGAAGCTACCTTTTTAGGTAATAATGGTATTGGAACCAGTAGATTGGATACGAGGCCTGATCAATTAATTTTGAGTTTATCCTTAATTTTATAATACCCGATTATTTATAAAAACAAAAACCTCGCAATTGCGAGGTTTTTGTTTTTATCTTAATTTAATTATTTCTATTTGAACCTATTTCTTCAGGATCTAAATAATTTGGGATTCCATTAGAACCAATATCATTAGTTGGATCTCCATCTTTATTTAAATCTTCATAAATAGTTGGAATACCATCGCCATCATCGTCTGCATCTGCATAATCTGGAGTACCATCACCATCTGTATCATCATCTGTTTCATCTGCTAAATCTGAGAAATTAACACTAAATTCTCCATCACCATTTAAATCTTCATTATAAGAAGGAACACCGTCACCATCATGGTCATTTTCTTCCATTTGTAATAAATCAAATTTAAAAGCTATTGGTGAATAGGCACCTATACCTACAGTAGCATTTGAAAAATATCCTAAACCTGAAGGTAAAAACATAACACCTGCACCGTGGTTTGAATAACTAACTGTTCCATCTCCATTATCATCAAAAGATTCAGAAGTATTAAAAAACGGTATAACTTTTCTCCAACCTGGTACTAATGAAGTTAAATCAAAACTTACTGGTGTTATTGCACTATCAAAAATTTCGTTATCTAAGGTGAAACCTTCATACTTTACACGTACTTGATCTGCAAATTTTGGCATATCTTCTCCTCCACCTTGATTTAATTTAAGAATATAAAAGGTGTAATTTGTTTCAGCATAAACAGCTGTTTTAGTTTCAACAGCATCAATTAACAATGTATTTCCATCTTCTAAAACTTCACCTTCTTCTAGTTTTGAAATAACTAAATCTTTAGTGTTTGGGTTTGTATTAGAAGCATCAAAAGCACTAGAATTATAATAATGTGTTTCTAAATAACCAATTATAGAGTCATTATCAACTATTTGCTGTTCTGCTCTATCTCTTATTTCAACTACTGTTGTTCCTCCGCCATCATCTTTATTACAAGACAAAAAACCAACTATTAAACATAAAATTAATAAAGCTACTTTTCCTTTTCTCATTATTGCTTATTTTTGAGGTCGCAAGATACAATTTTAATACAATCTTGCACAAGAACATTAACGTAGTTTTTAGAATAATTATATGCGAATAGACAAGTATTTATGGTGCATTAGGTATTACAAAACAAGAACTTTAGCGACTACAGCTTGTAAGAAAGGGCAAGTGCGTATAAACCAAGAAGTAGCAAAGCCAAGTAGAGAGGTATACCCGCAGGATACTATTATGCTACGAAAAGAACAAATAAACTATAAACTTACTGTTAATGATATTCCTGAAAGTAGAGTTGGCGCAAAATTAGTTGATATCTATAGAACAGATATTACGCCTAAAGAACAGTTTGAAGCTAAAGAACTTTTAAAATATTCGAAAGATTATTATAGGAAAAAAGGTGTTGGAAGACCAACTAAAAAAGATAGAAGAGATATTGATGATTTTACAGATGAAAATGAGTAATTTTATAGTTTAATTTTTCAACCAATTATTATGACTGTTAAGAATAATGTAATACTTAATCATGATGAAATTAATCATAAAATAAGACGTATTGCTTTTCAGATTTACGAAAATAATGTTAATGAAAAAGAAATTATTTTGGCTGGTATTGATAAAAACGGATATATTTTTGCTAAAAAATTAAAATTAGCACTTCAAAAAATATCTGACATTAACCCGATACTTTGTA
Source organism: Flaviramulus basaltis (assembly GCF_900114265.1). Classification (GTDB taxonomy): domain Bacteria; phylum Bacteroidota; class Bacteroidia; order Flavobacteriales; family Flavobacteriaceae; genus Flaviramulus; species Flaviramulus basaltis. Next base: position 9,447 of record NZ_FPKV01000007.1, on the reverse strand, counting down.
AGGTTATTATTGATAAAAAAAATCCTTGGTTAGATATAAAAACTTCTATTACACCAGAAGACTACAAAAATAAATCTTTAATTCTTGTTGATGATGTTTTAAACTCTGGTACTACACTAATTTATGGTGTTAAACATTTTTTAAATGTCCCTTTAAAACAATTTAAAACTGCTGTTTTGGTTAATAGAAATCATAAAAAATATCCAGTCAAAGCAGATTTTAAAGGTATTTCGCTTTCTACATCATTAAAAGAGCATGTAAATGTGGTTTTAGAAGGAAAAGCATTTGAGGCTGTTTTAGAATAACTCTAATAGAATCTCTTTTACTATTTCCTTTTTTGTTTTATTATCTGTATTTATTTGAACTTCTGCTTTGCTATAATATGGAATGCGCTCGAATAAATGCTTTCCAATGAATTCTGTTAAAGCTTCATCTGTTTTAATGTGTGCTATTAAAGGGCGCTTGTTTTTTTTCTTGCTAAGTTTTTTTACCAATGCTGGAATTGAAGATTTTAAATAAATGCTTCTAACATTATTTGCATTTGAAATTAGTTGCATGTTATTTCCAAAACAAGGCGTTCCTCCTCCTAAAGATAATATAACATTTGTTTTTGTTTGTAATAATTCTTCTAAATAAAACGATTCTTGCTTTCTAAAATAAATTTCTCCCTTAGATTTAAAAATATCACTCACAGATAAATTTTCTTTATTTTCAATAAAATCATCTAAATCTATAAAATCATACTTTAATTTTTTAGCTAATTTCACACCAATAGTCGACTTTCCGGAAGCCATATACCCAATTAAAACTAATATCATTTTTACGTTACAAATTGATTATTAAAAACATACATTTAAGTGATGCAAAAAAACAAAAAATTCTTTTAAAAAAGTATTGTTTTATTAATTAAACATTTTATATTTGCACCCGCTAACAGCAATATGTTAGCATTTATAATTAATGACCTGGTAGCTCAGTTGGTAGAGCATTTCACTTTTAATGAAAGGGTCCTGGGTTCGAGCCCCAGCCCGGTCACTAAATCGGATACTATCCGAAATCAAAACCTTGTTAATCTTATGATTAGCAAGGTTTTTTAGCTTTTAGGCAATCATTTAATTTTATATTATTTAGTTTTAAAAAGCCATAAATCGTCAACAAGAATCTGAATATCTAATTTTTACACCAATACACTAAGCTAATTTTTTCCTATAAGTAATTGATAGACCAAATTCTTATCCATTGCAAAAATGGTAGTTTGCAACTTTACAACGTCAATAATATATTTATTAAAGGTTTAGTTCAATAGAAATAGGTTTCTTTCATGAAATGGAAGTGTATTATCAAAACCATTGGCACACTTCTAAATGATAATAGAATTTACATCCAAAACACTATGCCCATTTCAAAAGGAATTTGCTAAAATTGCTGAATTTATCAATCCCTGAATTTCCAAGAATTTGATACTTCTTAGTACCTAATGATGGTTTTTTATTAATAAATAATTTGTGTAATAAACCATAATCAACTATAAGTTAATTAGTTACAATTAGCCTCAGCATATAAGCGTTCTGCTAAAGCGCATTGACATTCTTGAATGCACAACAAAACATCTAGTTTCATAACTAAATGTCGCTACTACACCCCTATTTCAAATACCCCCAACTAACAAAAGCCGCTTTTGTAAACGACTATCAATTAAACGTTCACAAGACACAAAAAAAGTATCTAAATCAAGATGTAAAATATTTTATTTACGCAATAAAATTAGCTACATATAAAAGTAATTATTACCTATATTTGTAGTGTTATGAAACTGATATCAAAAAACATCAAACATTTAAGGAAACTCAAAAACCTCACTCAAGAAGTGTTGGCTAATAAATTAAGAGTAAAACGTTCTAAAATTGGCTCATACGAAGAAGGGCGTTCCGCTCCTACTATTGAGTTTCTAATAAATCTTTCCGATTACTTCAAAATACCCATTGATATTTTACTTAGAAATGATTTAACAAAATCTGAGGATTCATCATTTATTGAAATTGGAAATCAACGTGTATTATTTCCTATTTTAGTGGATTCAGAAAACGAAAATTTAATTGAAATTGTTCCTATTAAAGCATCAGCTGGTTATTTATCTGGTTACGATGATCCTGAATATATTGAGCAATTACAAAGAATTAAATTACCCTTTTTACCCACAGGAAAACATCGTGCTTTTCCAATCAAAGGCGATTCTATGTTACCCATGAAAGATGGTTCATTTGTTATAGGGCGTTTTGTGGAAGATAGAAGTGAAATAAAAACGGGAAGCACTTACGTTTTAGTCACCTTAAATGATGGTATGGTTTATAAGCGTGTTTTAAATAATATTGCTTTTAATGATTCATTATTATTGATGTCTGATAACAAAAAATATAATGACTATAGTGTTCCTATCAACGAAGTATTAGAACTCTGGGAATTCACTTGCAGCATAAATACTCAAGAGTATAGCGAGGAAGAACTCAAATTTAGCAGTATTATCAATATGTTTAATGATCTTGGTATTGAATTAAAAGCCTTAGAAAAATTAATATAATGATTTATACCGTAATTGATGTAGAAACTACTGGTGCTGGCAATAAGATTACTGAAATCTCTATTTTTAGATATGAAAATGATTTATTGATTGACGAATTTACATCACTGGTAAATCCAGAGCTACCAATTCCCGACTACATCACTGCCTTAACTGGTATTGATGATTTCATGGTAGCTAAATCACCTTTATTTTCTGAGATTTCTGAATCTATTTTAGATATTACTCAAGATGCTATTTTTATTGCACATAGTGTTAATTTTGACTACAATGTGATAAGAAATGAGTTTAAATCTATCGGAATTAATTTCAACAGAAAGAAACTCTGTACCGTTAGACTTTCTCGAAAATTATTACCTGGTCATAAATCTTATAGTTTAGGCAAAATATGTGATGTATTAGATATTACTATTGTTGGTAGACATCGTGCCAGAGGAGATGCAGAAGCCACTGTCATCCTTTTTAAAATATTACAGAATCAACCAAACGCTCAAGACGTTATTCAATCCTTTTTAAAAAAGGACTCTAAAGAAACCACACTGCCTAAACATCTTAAACAAGAAACTTTTGAACAGCTTCCAAACGCAACAGGGGTGTATTATTTTAAAGATAAAAAAGGTCATATCATTTATGTTGGAAAAGGAAAAGACATTAAAAAGCGAGTATTAAGTCATTTTTATAGTAAAACGGAAAAAGAACTTAATTTGTCTAGAGAAACTGCTGATGTAGATTTTGAACTTTCAGGTAGTGAAACAATAGCATTACTCATGGAAAACGCCGCTATAAAGCATTATTTTCCAAAATACAATCAAGCATCTAAACGTATACCAAAAGCGTATGCGATATTTCGTTACCAAGACAGAAATGGCATCATCCATTTAGCCTATAACACCTTAAAATCAACACCCCAACCAATCCAGATTCTATACAGTATTCAAGAATGTCGTCAATATTTAGAAGCCCTTTGTAAGGAATTTGATTTGTGTCCAAAATATTGTCATTTACAGGAAGGTGTTGCACAATGTTCGCATTATTCAATTCAATCTTGCAAAGGTATTTGTAAAGCATCAGAATCAAAGGCATTATATAATATTCGTGTTAACCAAGCTATTGACTATCTTAAAAATAGGTCTAAAGATGTTATCCTAAAACAACAAGGCAGAAATGAAAATGAGCAAGCCTTTATTATGATTAAAAATAGTAACTACAGAGGTTATGGTTTCATTGATATAAATGAACAAATTAATTCGTCAGAAGATTTGGAGCGATTTTTAATTCCGCAAAAGGATAATATTGATATTCAAAAAATCATTAGAAGAGAGCTCATTAAGCTATAATTTGCTTTTAAATGCATTACCACACTTTTATTATATAATGGTATTTCCCCGTTAAGGAGATTTCTTAAACTATCCAAACCTTAACTGGAATTAAAAAGGTTTTGCCTTTATTGCAAAATTTGCTTGGTCTTCTGCTGTTAAAATCTAATAAACTTGAATATATTCACGTTTTTTCACAACTAGTACATTCTAAATTTGCTTGTAAAGCTATTTTTTTAATTGCCCAAACATTCACCTTCTTTCTCTTGTTTTGTGGTTATTTAAATTAATTTTTTATCTGAAGGAAAATTTCTAATTTATCATTTCCAATAAACACATATTTTAACTGCCTAATGTGAACATAAATATTACTGTTCCCTTGTTTATCACTACTTAAACGCTCAATAATTGTGATCGATTTATATTTATTAGCTATTACTTATCATTAGCAGTTAAAATCATCTATTTATGACTATAAAAACAGTATCAATTTGAGTATTTTAAAGAACTAACTATATCAAAAACAAACAAAAAAAATCCAATTTCAAAGTTTTGTACTTGCATCCATATGTTTAAAACCCATGTTCTTTTATGGCTTGTTCTAAAACAAAACAAAGCCAATTTTTAGAAACAAAACAAACTAAAGTGCATAGTTTTAACTATTTTTGAAACTGTTAAAAAAATATTAGAGGGCTTGAAACTAGTTGTATTTTTTTGTTTCAAACAATATTTTTTTTTAATAAATTGTAATAATGAACTCATTTATTCCACACTATGTACTTAATGAAAAAAATTTTTTTTAACCTATTATGTTTAGTGTTCTCTTTTTCATTAACCTGCCAAAATGAAAAAGACAATCCAACATTATCTGGAGAAAAAGACTTGACTTTTTATTTACTTGATACCGAATTTGGACTATCTAATGATGGTGTGTGGGATATAGAGCAAGATTATTTTGGATTTATTTGGATTGCAACACCTGAAGGTTTAAATCGATATGATGGCACTCAATTTGTTACATACAAAAAAAACAATTCCACCCTAAGCAATAATTTTATCAAGCAAATCCAAGTTAATAAAGATGGTAATTTACTACTTGCAACAGCTAATAGTTTAAATATTTATAATTTAAAATTAGAAAAATTTAAAAATTTAAGTGTTGAGCATAAATTAAATAAGGAAAACTTAAGCTGTGTTTATTATAATGAAAAAGATAAAATCATTATTGGGTATGAAGAAAAAGGAATTCAAATTATTAATAAAGACGGTAAACTAGAATCTTATACTTACAACAAAAAAAATAGATTTTCACTTTCATCAAATGAAATATCTTGTATCACTCAAGAAGTTGATTCGATAGTATGGGTTGGAACAAGAAATGATGGATTAAATAAAATAAACCTTAAAACTAAAGAAACTACCCGAATTCCTCTAATTCAAAATAATAACGATTCGCCATCAAGTATAAACTCCGTTTACTCCGAAAAAAATGGTAATATATGGGTAGGTACTAATAATGGTTTATATGTCATTACCAAAGAAGGAGATACTTTAAATTTAAAAAAATCTGAAATTAGAGACAAAGGTCTAAGTGATGATAATGTTCTATGTTTTGAAGAAGACAATTTAGGACAAATGTGGATTGGAACACGAAATGGAGGATTAAATATTATTAATAAATCTGACTTTTTATCTCAAAAAATAGGTTTTAAAGTAAAATGGTATTTACCAAATCAAGATGGCACAAGTGTATTTAACAGAACTGTTTTATCTATTAAAAAAGATAATAATAACAACATGTGGATTGGTACAAGTACAGGATTAAATTTTGTAAACCCTAAAGGAGAGCCTATTAAACTTATTCATAAAAACAACAGTAGCAAATCCATTAGTCATGATAGAATAAGTGCTTTAGCTAAAAGTACTAATGAAAATATCTGGATTGGAACTGATGGAAGTGGTGTGGATTTCCTTAATACCGATACTGGTATATTTAAAAATTACGATCACAGTTCTCATAATATTAGCAATAACTATATTATTTCCTTACATGAAGACCAAAAAAAACGGTTATGGATTGGCACCTATCAAGGTGGTTTAAATAAAATGGATATTGAAACAGGCAAATGCAAGCATTACTTTAAGGATGATCCCGAAAGAGGAAATGATATAAGAGCTATTTTTGAAGACTCTAAAAATAATATTTGGATTGCTACAGAAACGGGTGGTCTATTTATTTATAATGAAGTTCAAGATCAATTTAATTTTATTCATTCATTAGATGGCATTTATGTTCGAGATATTTGTGAAGATAAAAATGGCTATTTGTGGTTAGCTACAGAGGGTCTTGGAATTGTAAAATATGACCTTATAAATAATGTTTCATCATTATATAACTCAAAAAACATTAAAGGTTTCAATAGTGATGTTTTTTACTCTATTATTTCGCTTCCTAATGGTGATATTTTAGCTGGAACTTTACATGAAGGCATTATTAGATTAAATCCAAAAAACAAAACAATAATTAATTTTAATGAAAGTAATGGATTAAGCAATAACACGGTTAGTAGCATAATTTTTGAAAACGACTCAAGCATTTGGCTTGGTACTTTTAAAGGAATAAGCCATTACAATCCCATTAACAATGAAATATACAATCTTGAAACTTACAATAATATCCAAAAAAGTAAATTTAATATTGGTTCTTCAATAATCAGTGAATCAGGTATTATTTATTTTGGTGGAGATAAAGGATTAAATGTTTTTAATCCAAGAAATATTAAAATCAAAAAAGAATCCCATCCTATTGTGTTCGAAAATTTAGAGGTCTTAAATAAAAAAGTCTCAATTACAGATAAAAAAGGCATTCTAGATCAATCCATTTTATATGAAGATCATATAACACTTAGCCACAATGAAACATTTCTTTCTTTGGACTATGTTACCTTAAAATACCCCTTTGTAAAAAATACAATGTACTCATATAAAGTTGAAAATTATCATGACCAATGGATAAATACAAACGGAGCTGGAAAGGTGAACTTAACCAATATGCCTCCTGGAGATTATACCTTAAAAGTTAAAGCAAAATTCGGTACTGGGGATGAAGTGTCAAAATCTTTACAAATTACAATTAACCATCCTTTTTGGAAAACCCCAATTGCTGTTTTATGCTATGTCATACTTATAAGTTTAAGTTTATGGGGGTTAATGAAGTATTATTCTGAGCATTTAAAATTAAAGAATTCATTTTTATTTGAAAAGAAACAACGGCAATTAGAACACGATTTTAATGAAGAAAGAATCATGTTTTACACTTATTTTTCACATGAATTAAAAACTCCTTTAACTCTAATTATTGCACCAATAGAAGATTTAATTAAAAAAGAAGAGAATAGAAAACAAAAAGAAAAGTTAATATTAATTCAAAATAATGCTAATGTTTTATTACAATCTATAAATCAACTTTTAGAATTTAGAAAGTATAATTTAGGCCTTAGTAAATTAGCCATAGAAAAACACAATCTATCTAATTGTTTAAAACAATGGGTACAAAACTTTAATCCATTAGCAAAAAAAAGAAAAATTTTATTGAGCTATTCTGGTCCAACAGAAGATTTTTTTGCTTGGTTTGATCTAGAAAAACTACATATTATAGTAAACAATTTATTGTCTAATGCCTTTAAATTCACAAAAGAAAAAGGTAAAATTCATGTTGATTTAACTTATGATGACACTAATTTTTATATAAAAACACAGGATACTGGTATAGGTATAACACCAGAAGATATAGAACATATTTTTAATGGATTTTATCAATCCAATTCTACAAAAAGTATAAACGGAATAGGAATTGGACTTACGCTTACTAAAAATTTTATTGAATTACATAATGGACGTATTGAAATTAAAAGTCAGCTTAAAAAAGGCAGTACATTTTCATTTTACATACCAAGAGATTTTTCATTATTAAAAAACTCAAAAGTCATAGACGAAAAACAAACGATAATCAATGATAAACTCTTTTCTGATAATTCTACAACGATAAAAGAAGAAGAAGAAGAAGAAGAAATTTTTCTTAATCTAGAACCAAATATTTCTTTTGATGATAATAAAAAGGTGGTTTTATTAATTGATGATAATTCTGATATTTTAGCTTACTTAAAAGAATTACTAGAAGAAGAATATAATTTAATTTTCGCAAGCGATGGTGAAGAAGGCTTAAATAAAGCTTTAGAATATATTCCTGATATTATTATTTCGGATATTATGATGCCTAAAATAAATGGTATCGAGCTTTGTAGCACTTTGAAAAAAACAATGGAAACCACCCACATTCCTGTTATACTACTTACAGCAAAAGGTAATTCTGATACCATCAAAAAAGGATATGAAGAAGGAGCATATGATTATATAGTAAAGCCTTTTAGCAGTCAATTGTTAAAGGTTCGCATAAAAAACATCTTAGGAAATAGAAAAAAATTAAGAAAATATTTTTTAAAAGAAACAAAAATCCCAAGTAATCTTTCTAAAAACAAGTCCAAAATTTTAGAGCAAGAGCAAGAATTTATACATAAATTAGAGTCCATTATTTTAGGGCTTATCAATAATGATTCTATAGATGTAAACATGGTTGCTCAAAGTATTAAAATGAATAGAGCTACACTATCCCGAAAACTTAAAGCCGTTACAGGACTCACCATCAATAAATTCATCATTCGAGTAAAATTAAATAAAGCATTAGAACTTATTAAAGAAGGAGATTTAACAATCTCTCAAGTCTCATATGAGGTTGGATATAACGATATCAAACACTTCAGGCAGGTATTTAAAGAACAGTTTAACAAAGTTCCTTCTCAGTTTAAAAGTAAGAAACACGAATAATTATTATGAACTAAACATTCACAATTTATTGAATTTTACTGAAACGGATTTCTAAAGATAAAAAAGCATAAGAGAAAATCGATTATGCATCATTCCTGTTAACAGAATATTTAGAATTTCAAATTTAACATAGACTGATTTTTGCTTAACTAGGTTTTAATAATAAGAAAAAAAGCTGATCAGCATCAGTTAACTTGTTTACTTTTAATACATTAAAGCATAAAAAATATTATTGAAGTAATTAACCACATACCTGTGTTTGGACTGTTACTACTAACAAGTGTTCTTCGGATAAAAGTAATATAAGATATCCAAACAAGGTTTGGCTCGGTAACTTCTATATTTTTTATTATCTTTTTGTACGTTTAAAAACGATTATATGAGTCATTGATTCAGATAATGTATTTCTTGCTAGTGTTAGCTTTGATATTTTATTCTCCTATTAAAACCTAACACCCCTTTTTTTTTGCATACCAATATTTAAGGTGATTTGGTAAAAACCACCCTAAATAGAGTTTTTCTAATTTGTTAGCTCAACAAAAACTGGAGATACTTTTTTAAGTATCACGCTAATACCACTAGCTTTAGCTTCAATTTCAAATATTTGAACATCTGATCCACGTTTTGCTTTGCTTAATGCACCTTTTGCTCTACTATCTAACTTATTTC
>NZ_FPKV01000006.1 GCF_900114265.1 Flaviramulus basaltis | reverse complement strand
ACACCTCAAGAAATTATGGATTCTGAACTAAAAAATGTAGCTTAGTATCTCACAAAAAAAAGCAACGTTTGTTGCGTTAGAACCTTGAATGCAGCCGAAATGCTAAAGATATTTAAGGGAAATATAACATCTGAATATAAGGAAAGACTTACCAAAGCTTTCCCGAAAAAACTGCATTCGGATTTAAACGAAGTTTTAAAAATCATTCCATTTGACAATAATAAAGTAAAACTCTTTGACGGAACAATTCACCAAGTTGACAATCTGATTCACGAAAATGAGTTGGATGTAGTACTTGACAATGAAACTTTGACAATTCCATACAGACTTTACTTTGACGAGCTAAATCCAGAATTGGAAAAGACTCTGACGGACAAACAAAAAGACATCTTAAATTGTATTTATTTGAGACATCATAATGGACATTTAAGAGAAGAAAGGCTGAATTTATTATCAGATAATTTAGAAAAATGGACAGTTCCTTTTCTAATTCAATTAATTGGAGAGTACATCTATGAACTACTTCCGATTATTGACAAAAAAGTAAATGAAAACACTCTGGACTTTTGCGCTGAATTTAGAGATGAAAACTCTATATATTGGCAATAGACTGAAAGTAGAATGATAAGTTATTGGAATGAATATTACAGATACAAATTCCCAAAACTGAAAGAATATTTGGGATTTGAAATTGTTAACCGAATAAAAAACGAACGCACAACAAGGTGTAAAAATAATAAGGGTGAAGTGCCAAACCCAAAATTAGTACATATTAACAAAGTCCGCCAAATTTTCAATTTGACGGTTAAAAGAAAGATAACGGTAAAATTGTAAATTTGGCTAAGTGCTAAATCGAAAAGTAAGTACATTTTAATCCCTTACTATTCTTACACAAACCGTTGTAAACAATTTCTCCGAAAAATTTTACGCTAAAAATAAACTGACCAAAACCCTTAATTTAAAACCAATCTTTACGCCGACTTTTAACCAGAAACGAAAAATAAAACTATCTGATTTCTACAAATTTTCGGATTTTAAAACGAATTAAAAAAACCGAATTTTGCGGATTTAAAAACCTGAAATAATATCTGACTGACCAAAGCAGTTCTCAACTGTTGCGTCGGACTTTACTCAGTCTGAGAAAAATTAAAGCGAAATAAATCGTGATTACTCAAATGTGTCACAACTGATTTACAACATTGTATAAAAATAATGCGTAGTTTAGTGCTTAATCAAAAGTTAGTGCTTTTTTTGTTAGCTTCTGATTTTCCTACGGAAAATCCTCGCACACAAAACCGCACTATTCTTATACGTAACCGTTGTGTACAATGCGCTCACTCGGTTAAAAAGCAATATAAATCTTTAATTTTTTCGCTTTAATTCTTAAAACATTTGACCTTAACAAAACGTATATATTACGGATTTCTGACCTCTATTTACGGACAAAATTTCTGACTCTAAAAATTCCGACCAAAGCAGAGCGCAACTGTTGCGAACGACTGACCTTCTGCACGGATAAACTAGATTGAAATAAATTAAGCACTGTACACAACATTGCCTATAATTCATTGCTGCGGATTTTTCCTGCGGAAAAATCTCGCACTTTTGCTATCTTTGATTTACGGCGGAAATGTCCTGCGGACTTTTCCGCAACGAAATCATAGCCGAACCGTTGGCAACAAGCTAAAAAAAATGAACGTCGAAAAAAATATACTTTGGGTTTTATTAATTTTCACAGTTGTTAGCTGTCAAATTTTTGACAAAAGCGAAAACCGAATTATAAAGGAATATTATAACCCAAAACAAAGTATGAAGGTTGTAGTTTTTGAGAAAATGGGAAATGCAACTGTTAACAATTCTATTCAAGCCTCTATTCAAGGATATGATTACGAATTAGATAATGAAGAAATCGGAAATGTATTTGTCGCTGACCAATTTGAAAGTTCCAAAATATCAAAAGATAGTATCTTAACCGTAAATTGGATAGATAATGAAACTGCCGAATTTACATTTCCTCACAAGATTAGGACTTTTAAAAAAGAAAAACAATTCGAGAATAATATTGGAAAAGTAAAAATTCTATATCAAACGACTGAAAAAATTGATTTGACAAAAGTTCCTGATTCCTTGGATTTAATAGCTGACAAAAATCTGGAGGGAGATTTTAACGGAGACAATAAAACTGACTTTGCTTCTATCGTAATAAATAAAAACAATCAAAAAACTGGAGTTTTAATAATTCACAATTCTGACAATCAAGAATGTTTTGTTTTCGGAGCAGGTAAAGAAATTGACCAAATGACAGATTTGGATTGGATTGAAGTTTTTGAAACTTTACCGAAAGGAAAAATAGTCTCACCAACTTTAGTTGACGAAGAAACTGGAGATATAATTGGACAAGACGAAAGCCGAAATTTTGAATTAATTGGAAACGGAATTTATATGAGCGTTGAGGAATCTCACGGTGGCGGAATTATTTTCTGGAATGGAAAAGAATACGAATGGTATCACGTTGAATAAAAGCCAGTTGCCAACACCATGTAAAAATAATTGCTTGGTTCTCGCCTATTTGGAAAATCCTACGGATTTTCTTCTGGTTCGTTCCATTTTTAGTAAGTTAGTTGCTTAAACACGCAACTATTCTTACACATCACCGTTGGCAACATTTTTGACCAGTCCTTAAATAAGGCTACTTAATTTTAAATATTATGTCAAAAAGAAAATAAAGTAATTAAACGTAACAACACACCATAACTTATTATAAAATTTTAATGTAAATTTGATATATTATTTATAATTCGAAAATCAAAACTGCATACGTTTTTGCATACGATTTTATAATTTTGATGCTTGTGAGCCCAATAAATGTGCTTAATTTTTAGTAAGTATAGAGTTCATAACCCGGAGGTCGGGGGATTGTGCCCCCCTCTCGCTACCAGGTAAATAAAGGAAAACCCAAGATTAAAACTCTTGGGTTTTTTGTTTCAGGTACAACAAATAGCTCTTTTTTAATTGAATATCCCAAATTGAATCATATAGCATCAAATTTTATGAAGCCATATTATTTTCTTATATTAATTCTTTAGAATAATAAAAATCAGCTGGCGAACCTCCAATTTGTCAAAAAAGCAAGTTAAAGTTAGTGTAAGTAAAATTTATAATTGTGAAATGTTATTAGGTGATATTCCAGTTAGAGATGGTAGGTAATGTTCTTTCAGAAATTCCAAATTCATAGCTGCTCAAATAGTTAATGGTTTCTTTAAGGGAACCACTCAATTCGTTAAATGAAAGGATTTCAAGAATGGCTCCCAGCAAAGCCCTAACTTTTGGTGGGTACGCTTTTGCAAAACTGGCCAACTTGTCTTTATCATCATCCGAAAGGTTTTCAATCTTTTGCTTAAGAAAGACAACGCCTTTCTTTTTATCCATATCTGGAATGTTCTTAAAATCCTTCATGACGTCCAATAGTTGTAATAAGGGCACATTTTTTTTTGTAACCCGAACATAACTCTTGGCAGGTTTAGTAATAAGGCTTCCTATTTTCGTCTTTATTTCTTTATCCTTACTTGCTAACCTCACAACATTAGAAACTTGAGTGGTCAATCCAAATTGATTGTATAATCTAACACCCGTTACATAAGCAATTTGCTTATCCTTTTCGAATAGATAATTTTTAAGTAACTCATCCTCTCTTGGTTTTAGTTCTCCAAAAACAGTTTGCTTGGGTTTATAGTACATCCCTTTTTTATATCTCTTGATAACCCCATTGGCAACCAATCGACTTAAAGCTTTAGCAGCAGCGGAAAATTCACTTTGGGGAATAGACAACGTATCGTATGTAAATACCTCTCCGGTATCTATACGAGCCACTTTAGTTTTTATGGATGTTGTTATATTCATAGTTCTAATAATACAAAGATACTCATTTTCAATAATACTTGTCAAGTTTTTTCCATTATTTACTTGACTATTAAAAACAAGAACTGTTCCATAATTAGTTTTTATTAACCTAGATATTAAGTTCCTCTAATTATTTAAAAATTGATTTAATAGCCTCATAAACCCTATCAAAATTAGCTTGTAAGTCGGCATCAGCATAGTCTTGTTGTTTCGTTGGTAATCGCTTTTCAATTTTAGGCAATTTAAATTGTACTTTCCGATCCTTTCCATCTGCGAACGTTATAAACTCGCCTTCTTTCAGCCTAAAAAACACATCCGCCCTAATTTTTGCGACCTCACGCTCCCCTGTTGTAATTCGGGTATCAAAATTGAGATTATGTCCTCGATTGACGCTGGTGGTTTCTTTCTTGACGATTTCAAAAAAGGGGTTCGTAATATTTCGCGGTGTCTGGATCGTATACCTTTCCGAAGAATTGATAGGATAAACTACTTAAGATCGTTTTACTAGCCTTGTCTCCATACATCATATCGTTTTGAATTTTATCTTACATCACGTAAATCGTGGCATGTGGCAGGAATTCGGTGCATATTTAGTAACCTGATCGTTGGTGCTTCTTCCATTAACAAAAAAGAAGCCATTGCATTTCGTACACTCATTTGTTTGGAACTGTGTTCAAAAACGTGTTCAGTTTTATGTTAACTTTTTATACAAATATTTTAATTAAATTAAGTATAAAATCTATAATATGCTTTCTTATGAAACATATTTTTAAAAGAATTTACTTGCCATAAATAATAGTTACCTCAACAGTTAAAAGTTCAAACTTTTTGGATAATACTTCACTAATTTTTAGATTTGAAATATAGTAAGATAATCCTAGAACAAACCCAATAAACCTGACTTCAAATCTAATTTTATTTCAAAAATTTAAGCAAAAAATGTTTAACCAAATTATATATGAATTAGATAAATTACATTCTTTTAAAAACCTTTTAGAAACAACTAAACTTACTTTTAATGATTTGTTCTAAATAGAAATCTTAAGTTTCTAATTATACCATACTCTAATCCTCTTAATTCAGCCATACCCCGTAATCTTCCTATACCTGAATACCCAGGGTTGGTTTTCTTATTAAGATCATCTAACATTTGATGCCCATGGTCTGGACGCATTGGAATTACATTATCTTTTCTGCCCTCTTTTTCACGTCTTTGTTCTTCAAAAACGACTTCTTTTATGATGTTAAACATGTCTACATCACCTTCTAAATGATTAGCTTCATAAAAATTCCCTTTTTCGTCTCGTTTAGTACTTCTCAAATGAAGAAAATGTACTCTATCTGCAAAACTCTTGAAAATTTTAACCAAATCATTATCTCTCCTCACACCTAATGAACCGGTACAAAAGGTAAGTCCATTAGAGATGTTTGGAACTTCCGAAAACAAATACTTAAAATCTTCTTCTGTACTAACTACTCTTGGTAATCCTAAAATTGGGTATGGTGGGTCATCTGGGTGCATACACATAAGCACGCTATTTTGAGATGCAACTGGAATGATTTCTTTTAAAAACAACACTAAATTCTCTCTTAACTTTTTATCATCAATATTAAGATACGTATTTAATATCGTTTGAAATTGATCTAAAGTGTAACCTTCTTCTGCTCCTGGCAAACCTGCAATAATATTGTTTACTAAAATTTGTTTCCCTTCTTCTGAGAGCTTCTCAATATATGCCATAGCTTCCATTTTTTCTTCTTCAGAATAGATGTCTGCCACTCCTGGACGTTTTAACAAATACATTTCAAATGCTGCAAAGGCCGTTACATCAAAACGAAGAGCTTTTGAGCCATCTTCAACTTCAAAATCCAAATCCGTTCTTGTCCAATCTAAAACCGGCATAAAGTTGTAACACACAATATTAATCCCACAACTTGCCAAATTCTCAATACTAATTTTATAATTTTCAATATATGTTTGAAAATTTCCAGAACGTGTTTTTATATTCTCATGTACAGGAATACTTTCAACAACACTCCAAGTAAGTCCAACATTTTCAATAATTGCCTTTCTTTTATTTATGTCATCTATTGTCCAAACATCTCCATTTGGAATATGATGTAAAGCTGTAACAATACCTGTTACACCTGCTTGTTTTATGTCTGATAATGATACGGGATCTTCTGGTCCATACCAACGCCATGTTTGTTCCATTTTATTTATTTCTTTTTAAACTCCACTAAAAGCGCTAAAACCTCCATCAATAGGAATCACAACACCCGTAACAAATTTTGAAGCTTCAGAACACAAATAGTGAATAGTACCATTTAATTCTTCCGCTTCCCCAAATCGTTTCATGGGTGTGTTTTGAATAATTTTATCCCCTCTTTGCGTATATGATTTATCGTCTTTATTTATTAATAAATCCCTATTTTGATTTCCTATAAAAAACCCTGGAGCTATAGCATTTACACGTAGGTTTTCTCCAAATTTCATTGCCAATTCAACTGCCAACCATTTTGTAAAATTATCAATAGCAGCTTTTGATGCCGAATACCCTACAACTCTTGTAACAGCACTTTGAGCTGTCATAGAAGAAATATTAATAATTATTCCTCTTTTATTTTTTGCCATTTCTTCACCAAACACTAATGCTGGCAAAATAGAACCAAATAAATTAAGATCAACTACTTTTTTAAAGTGATCGATATTAACATCAAAAATAGTTTGATTGATTCCAATAGTGGCTCCAGACATATTGCCCCCGGCAGCATTTATAAGCACATCAATTTTTTTGTATTTCTCTATAATTTTTTTAGAAACTTCTTTAAGGCTTTTTTCTTCTAGGACATTGCATACAAACCCATCAACTTTTTGACTAATTTTTTTTAAGGTTTCTGTGGCAACTTCAACAATATCTTCTTTATAATCTAAAATAATTATTGTTGCATTATTTTTTAATAAATAACGAGCCATTTCTCCACCTAAAATGCCTCCGCCTCCAGTTATGAGTATTACTTTATTTTTTATATTAAACAAATTCATTTAATTTTTAATTATCTTTTATTAAAACCTCTATCAATTCTTTATTTATAACACCCGTTTTTGAATCTATAATCCCAAAACCTCCTTGATAATCCCAATTGGCCCATGCGATATTATTCTCATTAAAAACACTTATAATATCAGAATACCACTGCATTCTATCTTTGTTTGGTGTTGATGGAAAGCAGCCAAATTCGCCACAATATAATTGCAAGTTGTATTCTTTTGCTATTTGAATTGCGGATTGCATTTTATCTTGAAAAAAATCTTTAGAGTATGATACATTGTCTTCTAAAAGGCTAATCTGTTCTTTAGTGTACTCTTTTAAATCTTCTTTGTTTATTGAAATACCTGGGTATTTTATAGGGCCATTGTAGAATCCTATTTTACTCCATGGCGCCTTATAATGTGTAAAAACATGTGGGCTGTAAAAATGAAAGCTTAAAATAATATTTGAATCTTCTTCAGGAATTTTTAAATTTTGAAACGTATCCACAGATTGCCACTTATTAGAACCCAAAACTATTGTACGAAAAGGCTCGTTTAATCTAATTTCTTTAATAGTCTCACTCAATAAATCGTTCCAATCTTTAGCATTATTCGCTACTGGTTCATTCAAAATTTCATAAGCTATTAAACCATTTGGATACTTTTTTAATTCTAATGACAGCTGCCTCCAAAGGTTAACAAATTTTTGCTGCTCAGTAACATCATCCCATAATGGATTGTATTCATTGTTAAAATAGTGAGCCCTCACTATATGTAGATCTACAATTACTCTTAAGTCATTATTTTTAGCCCAATAGATAGCACTATGAAGGGATTGAAATGCTAAAGTATCTTTTATTCCATTTTCATCCCACATATTTTTTTCATCAATTGGTAACCTAATATGATCATAACCTAAAGAAGCTATTAGCTTCATATCTTCTTCCGAAAAATAGTTAAGTCTTTCTTCTTCATTTTTATTAGATTGTGATAACCAATGACTAATATTCACACCTCGTTTTACTGTAAAGTCAGGTTTACTTATAGTTGTTAAATTATCTTGATTATTATTTTTGAAACAAAAAGTCAAATGCATTAAAACACTTATAATTAAAATTTTAAAAAAGGAATTTATATAAATCATAATTTAATTTGTTAATCCTAAAACAAATCTATACCTATTAAAAAAATAACATTATCATAAAAATCTCTTTTAAGGGGTAAAAATGTACATATATACCCCTTTACAAAAACTACAGAACACCTCTATTAGAATAGTATTTTTAATCTTTGTAATAACTAAACAAAACATTTACTAAAAAAGCTAATTATGATTTTAAAAAAAATTCAAAAAATTAAATCGTATTATTTAACAGGCTTAATCCTCTTTGGTTTACTTTCTTGTGAAGATGAAATTAGAGAAGTAACTCTCTATGAAAAAGGAAATATAGAAGCTTCTACAAGCTCAACAAATATTACAGTTGATGAAAGTATATCATATCAAGATCTATCAACTAAAGTTCAAAGTATAACTTGGGCTTTTGAAGGAGGCAACCCATCAACTTCTTTTAACTCTAATGTAGATGTAACTTATAATGAATCTGGCGTTTATATAACAACGTTGGAAGTTAAATTTATTGATAATCAAATTGAGAAAAAGGAATATACTATAGAAGTTTACCCATTGGCAATAGTTCCGCAAAATCCGTTTAGTGGATCTCCTAAACCAACTGAAACAAAAATCCAATTTGAAGACTTTGATTTTGGTGGTGAAAGTATTTCATACCATGACACAGACTCAAATAATGACGGAAACTCGAATTACAGATTTGGTCATGGAGTTGACATCGAAACAACAAACGATGAAAGCGGAAACTTTGATATCACTAATATTACTGATGGTGAATGGCTAGAGTACACAATATTTGTTGAAACTGCTAGCATATACGATATCAACTTTAAACTTTTAGCAGAAACAAATGGCAGCTCAATAATAGTGCAGAGAGTTAATGGTACAAATGTTACTGATTTAGGTGATACAGGAGCTATAACATCTACTGATGGTGTATATACAACAGTAACAGCTGAAAACGTAAACTTAGAAGCTGGACAACATGTTTTAAGAATGCTATTTTCTGGTAGTGGTATAAAAGCTAATTACTTCGAAATTATAAATACTATTTACATACCACCAGTGGAAAAATTTGGTATATATACAGAAAATACAGATTTAGTTGGCTCAACCCCTATTCAATTACAAGTTAACAATCAATTTGCCATTAACACCATAACAGATGATCCTTATGAAGGCACTAAAGCATTAAGTTTTACAATTGATGGTAGTGCAGATTGGGCAATGGCTTCAATAATACCAGATACTCCTGTAGATATTTCAAGTTATGTAAATTACAATGTAGCATTAAAATCTACAAGTAATGGCACTATCTTAATTAGATTACAAGGAGGCGGCCAAAGAGGTATCATATCTCTTGATGCAGCAAGTGAACCCTATGGCTTTAAAAGAGATGGAAACTGGCATTTAATTTCAATACCACTTACAGACTTTTTGGCTGACAATCCTGCTTTAAACTTATCATCAATTACAGATCTTATGGTTTTAAGAAGTTCTCCCGATGATGTTAGAAATGCCAATAATTATGATTTCTATTTAGACAATTTCTATTTATCAAGATAAAATTAAACAATATAATAGAAATTTGAAGAATAAATTAATTTTAGGTTTAGCTTTATTAGGCTACTTATCCGTTTTTCCACAAAAAAGTCTACCAATATATAAAGATGAAAATACTCCTATTGAAAATAGAATAGAAGATTTATTAATACAAATGACATTAGAAGAAAAAATACTTCAAATGAACCAATGGACTTATGGGAAAAATGCAAATCCTAATAACTACGAATCCAAAATAAAAGATATAAATCCAGAAATAGGTTCTATAATTTACAGAAGTACAAATCCTAAATATCGAAATTATATTCAGAAAAAAGCAATAGAAGAATCTCGTCTTGGTATACCCATAATATTTGGCTTTGATGTTATTCATGGTTATAGAACCATATTCCCTATTCCACTCGCACAAGCATGCTCATGGAATATTGATTTGGTAAAAAAATCTTGTGAAATATCAGCAAAAGAAGCATGGCTATCTGGAATTGATTGGACATTTTCACCAATGGTAGACGTAGCTAGAGATGCCCGTTGGGGAAGAGTTTCTGAAGGTTACGGAGAAGATTCTTATGCAAACTCTGTCTTTGGCGTTGCTGCTATACAAGGCTATCAAGGTGAAGATCTATCAGACAAATACACCATTGCAGCTTGTTTAAAGCATTATATAGGTTATAGTTTATCTGAAGGCGGAAGAGATTACCACTACTCTGATGTATCACAGCAAACACTATGGGAAACGTTTATTCCTCCTTTTGAAGCTGGTATAAATGCAGGTGCTGCTACAGTAATGAGCGGTTTTAATGATATTAGCGGAATTCCTGCTTCAGCAAATCATTATACATTAACAGAAATACTTAAAGAACAATGGGAGTTTGATGGTTTTGTAGTTTCAGATTGGGGTTCAATTAAAAATTTGATTTATCAAGGTGTAGCTAAAGACCGAAAAGAAGCAGGATTAAAATCCTTTTTAGCTGGTGTAGATATGGATATGGTAGATGATGTTTATATTGAAAATTTATCAGAATTAATTAAAGAAGAAAAAATTACTATTTCACAAATAGATGAAGCTGTAAGAAGAATATTAAGAGTTAAATTTAAACTAGGCCTTTTTGATAATCCCTATGTTGATGAATTAGATGAAAAAGATACATACTTACAACCTAATGATTTAAAAATTGCTCAAAAACTAGCAGTAGAATCAATGGTATTATTAAAGAATGAAAACGATGTCCTTCCTTTAAAATCTAGCTACAAAAACATTGCTATTATAGGTCCTATGGCTAAAGACTCCGTTAATATTATGGGTTTCTGGGAAGGAAAAGGTAGATCTGAAGATGTAGAAACTGTTTATGAAGGATTAACTAAAGAATTTGGTACTAAACTAAAATATGCAAAGGGCTGTGATTTTGATGGCAATGATACCTCAGGTTTTAAAGAGGCTATTAAAATTGCTGAAAAATCTGAAATTGTATTGATTTTTTTGGGAGAAAAAAGAAATTGGAGTGGAGAAAATGGATCCCGTTCAACTTTATCTCTTCCAAAAATACAAGAACAATTAGTTTTAGAATTAAAAAAAACTGGAAAACCTATTATTTTAATACTATCTAGCGGAAGACCTTTAGAATTAAATAGGTTACATGAAGAAGTTGATGCTATAATTGAAATGTGGCAACCAGGAACTGCTGGTGGTTCTGCAATTTCTGGTATTATTTCTGGAAGAATAAATCCTTCAGGAAAACTATCAATCACATTTCCTCTCACAACTGGTCAAATACCTATTTACTATAACATGCGTCCTTCTGCTGTACCGGGGTCTGGCAATTATAAGGATATTCCCAAAGAACCATTATATTGGATGGGACATGGTTTAAGCTACACAACCTATAGTTATAGTGATATTACTTTGTCTTCAACTGAAATAAGTAAAAGCGACACATTAATTGCAGAAATTGAAGTAAGTAATATTGGAAATATGACCGGTAAAGAAACCGTTTTATGGTATATATCTGATCCTGTTGCAAATATATCAAGACCTGTAAAGGAGTTAAAATTCTTTGAGAAAAAGGAACTAAAAAAAGGAACTAAAGCTATATACCGTTTTGAGATTAATCCAATTAAAGATTTAAGCTATATAGATAGTTTTGGCAATAAACATTTAGAAAGTGGTGATTTTTACATAACAGTAAATGACAAAAAGGTTAGATTTAAATTAGTAGATTAATTTTAATCACCCTTCAAAAAATTTAACAAGCTTTTCTTCATATCAATTTTACACAAGCACAAATAAACCCCTTATCTAAAATGTATGACACCTATGGCATTCGTTTTAATATAATAAATTGATAACTATAAATCAATTAACTAAATATTATATTATTATGAAAAAAATTACATTTATTCTCGCTCTATTAATTTGTTCTTTGGGATATTCTCAAACTACTTTAGGCTATTATACAGAGGCATTTGTAACCTCGACAGTTGCAACTCAAAACTTACAGATGGACGCTATGGTAACGGATGCTTCATTTCCAGATACTGGTACAGATGGCGGGTCTACTGTTATGGAAATTAAAGCTGATGCTGGCGGTGGAACAAACTACCAAACTTATTTAAATTACCCTGGAAGCCCAAATCAAGATTTGAGCTCTTATAGCTATTACCATTTGTCTTTAAAATCTTCAAGTCCACAAGCTACAGTAATTAGATTAGAAGATGCAGCTGGACAACAAGCAAATTTTGACCCAACTACATATGGTTTTGTTTATGATGGAAATTGGTACTCTTTAGTTATACCATTTACAGATATTTCATCTCAAAACCCAAGCTTTAACTTCGCAGATGTTAATAATATTTTTTTAGTTAAAAGTATCCCTGGTGAAGCTGCGTCTGTTGTAATTTCAACATACCTTTTTTATGTAGATAATGTTTATTTTTCTACTACTAGTACTGTTTTATCAACTAAAAGTTTTGAATCTGCAAAAATTAGCATGTATCCTAACCCTGCACATACAGAAATTAGCATTGCATCTAAAAACAAAATAGAATCTGTTGCTATTTATAATGTTACAGGACAAAAAGTATTGTCATCAAATAAAGCTGAAAACTTAAATATTTCATCTCTTAAAAGTGGCATGTATTTTATAAATGCAATTACTGATGGTATAAGTGCTACATCAAAATTTATTAAGAAATAAAATAAAGACTAGCTTAAATAAAAAAGCAATAACTATATATTAGTTATTGCTTTTTTATTTAATAATACTATTATTCTAAACTAGTCTAGCTAGTTTAGACCAAGAATAAAACCTTGATAGGCTTTCTTTTTATTATAATTTGAATCAAGTAAAAGAGGATATTCTTTAGGATGCCATTCTGTTAATAACCAGCTATAATTATCAGTAACACCCCATGTACTGATTGCAAATTTCTGACTTTCAGGTAAGCTATTATACATTGAAACTATTTCTTTATAAATATCAGATTGTTCTTGAGCAATGGCATTAGAAAAAACAAAAAGATCAGATTTATTAGTATTCATTTTAATATCCAACTCTGAAATATGCATTAATAAGCCAATACTAGATAAATCATTAAAACCTTCAATTATTGTACCCATATTTGTTGACTTACCATAATGAAATTGTGCTCCAATACCATCGATAGGATAACCTTTTTCTTGAAATCTAGTAACCATATCTTTTATAGCATTTCGTTTACCAGAATCTATAACAACACTATAATCATTATAAAATAATTTTGCATCAGGATCGACATCTCTAGCATATTGAAAGCACCTTCCATAAAATCCAATCGGGTCGTTAAAAAGTGGTGCTATTACATCATCATTACGCATACCACCTCCATCTTCAAAAACCTCATTAACCACATCCCAACTTTTTATTTTCCCTTTATATCTTCCAACAACGTCTGTAATGTATGTTTTTACTTTAGCTTCAAAAGCAATAGAATCATTATTCTGATTTTTAAACCAACTTGGAAACGATCTATACCAAACCAAAGTATGCCCATGAACTTCCATATTATTGTCTTGGGCAAAATCAACAAGATAATCTACTGCATCCCAATTATAGTTATTTTCTGAAGCCCATATACTTTCCATTTTCATTTCAAACTCTGCAGTAAGCTGGCTAAAATTAGCAATAAGAGCATCCTTATAATCGGCATCATTTTTTAAATAACTCGTTTTAACGGCGGCACCAACTTTAAAGGTAGCTTTATCTTTTATGCTTATATCAGTATCAATAGTAGTACCTTCCGGTTCTATTCCTTGAATAAATACCACCTTTTCATCTGTAGTACATGAGGTTATTAGAAAAAGAAAGAATACACCCAAAAATTTAATTTTTTCAATCATTGTATTTAGTTTTTGTATCTATTTATATTTTTATTTAGTTTTATAATATTCTTTAAGCACAAAAAATGCTTTTTTCTTTACTCCATTATTTGAGATTAATCCCTTACGGTTCCAAAAATTTTGATAGACTGGATTTTGTCTACGTGGTGATTTAAAATCGACTAAAATCCAAGGTGTCATACCCCTTAATCCATCAATTTTTTCTAACATTTTTAGTTGATTAATGTAAACTAACTCTTGATATTCTTCACTCCAAATGGTTTCATCATCAGCATGAAACCCAGCCAAAGCTCCAGCCCCAAATTCTGATATTATTACAGGTTTATTAAATTTAATATCAAAACTATAGTTTGCCAGATCTTTTGAATTTCCCCAATACCATCCTCCATACTCATTGAAACTTGCTAAATCTAATTTATCTCCCAATTGATCTTCAACAGTAACAGTATAACCGTCTCTTTCTACCTCTAAAGCAGCTCCAACTAATCTGGTATTATCTAAACTTCTAACTTTATCAACAAGGTTGCTCATGAAAATATTCCTTGGTTCTTTAACTGGGGTTTCATTTCCAACAGACCAAATAATTACAGATGCTCTATTCTTATCACGTTCAATCCCTACTTCTAATTGGTTTTCTGCATTTTTGTATGTTTCCTTGTTTGACCAAGAAATAGTCCAATACACTGGCACTTCTGCCCATACCATTAAACCCATTTCATCTGCTAAACGGAGCATCGTTTCATTGTGTGTATAATGTGCTAAACGCACATAATTACACCCTAATTCCTTAGTCCAGGTTAATACCATTCTCATATCTGCTTCTGATCTCAAGCGTCCTTGAATGAGTGGGTTTTCATCATGTATTGAAATTCCTTTTAAAAAAACAGACTTTCCATTTAATAGAATATCTTTTCCTTTAGTTTGAATGGTTCTGAATCCAATTTTGTCTAAAACCTCATCATTTGGAGTTGAAATTTTAACCTGATATAATTTAGGGTTATTAGGAGACCAAAAAGTAATATCATTTACCGGAATGTTAAACTTTACTAACCCGTTTTTATCTGAATTATAAACCTTTTTAATTTTTAATTCAGGGATTTCTAAAGTTATAGATTGTGAGAGATTACCCCCATCTAATTGCACATAACCTTCTACTTTTTTACTGTCATTTTTAGCTAACTGAACTTTATAATCATTGATAAAAGATTTTGGTGTTTCAATTAAATTAACTTCTCTAGTAATACCGCCATAGTTCCACCAATCGGTATTTACTGTAGGTATTTCATCTCTTTTACGAGAGTTATCAACCATAACAACTAAAAAGTTGTTTCCCTCAATTAATTTACCTGAAACTTCAAACTGAAAAGGTGTAAAACCTCCTTTATGAGAACCAATTTTTTTACCATTTAAATAAATATGAGACTCATAATTTACTGCTCCAAAGTGAATGAAGTAACGATTATTATTATTAAGACTTACATTAAAGTCTCTCTTATACCAAAGTGTTCCTTCGTAAAAAAGAAGTCTTTCATATTGCGAGTTCCAGTCTCCTGGAACACTTAGCGTAGGTTCGTGACTAAAATCGTACTCAACCTTTTCGTTTTTTTTTGGTGAATTAAGATTATCATAAAACCCACCTTTCCCTGTTAAAGACTTATCAAATGGTTCCTGTCTATAATCTAGATATCCCATTTTATAAGGATCTAGAATGTAGTTCCATTCTCCATTTAAACTTAAATTAGTTCTAGCATCAATATTTTGTATCGTCTTTTGCGAATATGAATTTGAACAAACTGAACAAAAAATCACAAATAGTATTAAAAATTTATTTTTTAGCATATTTATTTTTTAAAAAGTCTTCTTATTAATAACCTGGATTTTGTGGAAATGTACCCATTAAATCTATTTGAGATTGTGGTATAGGCAGTCTTACCATATGAGGTTTCATTGGTTCTGGTACTTGATTACCAGAATTTGAGCCATAACGATAATACAAATTTTGTCTTTCTACAAGTAGGCCTAATCGTTTTAATAAAAACCAACGATTTTTTTCGAAAGCCAATTCTCTAGCAGATTCTTCTAAATAGTCTTCTAATGTGAAAGAAGTGAAATTATAAGCCGGACTTCCAAATGCTCTCTCTCTAATTTTATTTATATATTCTAGAGCTTTTCCTTCTTCACCTAATCTCCAATGCGCTTCTGATCCTAGTAAAAGAGTTTCTGCAAATCTGTAATAAATTTGATCTTTCCAACTTTCGTTTGCAAGTGGTTTTTTATCTGCATCATAATACTTTTTTAAGCTAAAATGATATCTTCTAAAATTATCATCATAATCGTTAACGGGAATTATTTGACCAAATTTTGGAGATTCAGGATTGTTAGCTGTATAAGTTTCTGGATAAAAATATGTAGTATAACGTTTATCATTCGTTTTATCATACAACCCTTGTAAATAATCATTAGGATAAGACCAACCTAGTGCTTGCCCTCCATATTCAACTTGTTGTATAAAATCTCCTGATCCTTGCTCGTATAGTCTTTGGGTAAAAACACTGCCTAACCATGAGCCATCTCCTCCTGCAGAAATATCGGTAGCATTATCAATATTATCACCTCCAAGCAACTCATCTCTTGTATAAACAAATAATGTTTCAGTATGGTTTAAACTTTGACCAAAAACATTTGTAATAGAAACCAAAGATTTACCACTATTTTCTACTATAGAATCAAACTGTATTACAGCTTCTTCCCAATCACTTTGCCACATGGCACTTTTCCCTTTTATATGTCTAGCAGTTGCTTTACTGTACCTTCCGTAAGACTCGTTGTATGATAAATTTTCAATAGCAAAATCTAAATCGCTATCTATTAACGCGTATACATCTTGAGGATCTGCTGGCTCGTAAACTATTGGATCGTTAACGTTTTCTGGAGTTGTAGCTGTTGTATCTAAAAGAATATTATCATACATTCTAATAAGGTCTAGATATGTTTCTCCTCTAATAATTCTTGCTTGAGCTAGTAAATGATTTTTTTCATACATATCCATATCGATATTTTCTGCACTAGTAATTATGGCATTACATCTATCAATAATTTGATAGCCATTAATCCATTTATTTGAAGCAAAATTACTAGCTGTATGATTAGGTCCATATGGTCTATGAAATGTTCTGGTCATTCCAAGATCGGTACCTGCCATAAAAAATATATTAGATACTAATCTATCATCATATCCACCAGAAGCATTATATGAGCGCATTAAATTATATAACGCATTAACTCCAACCTCTAACCCTGCTTCCGTAGTGTATATATAATCTACAGATATTTCATCTAAAACTTCCTCTTCTAAAAATTTTTCACATGATATATTTAGTAATGAAGCAAGTATTGTAAAAACAAATAAAAAATTTATATTTTTCATAATCCTGTTTAATTTATAATTCATTTGTGTTTTTCTTTAAAAGCTAACTTGTAAACCCATTACAACCGATACTGCTTCTGGATATTCGTTAGGATTTTTCTCTGGACTGTAAGATTCAAAATCTGTTATGGTAAATAAGTTACTACCTGTCACATATAATCTTAATTTATTTAAACCTAGTGTGGATAACATATCTTTAGGTAAAGTATATCCTAATGTTACATTTTGTAAACGAATGTATGATGCATCTTGTAGTCCTTTTGAAATTAGTTGTGTTGGATCGTTTGCTTCGTTAGGTCTGGGAAAATCACCTCCTGGATCTTCTGGTGTCCAATAATATTGCTTAATACCGTTTTTAATACCTCTTAAAGAACCTCCTTCTGTATATCCGTATAAAAATGGATTGTCTTTTATAGCGCCTTGAACAGTAGTAATGTTTGTCGAAAAATCAATTTCCTTATATTCCATGTCAAGATTTAAAGTTCCAATCCAATCTGGTCCTCTTTGAGTTATAACACGATCTTCTGCATTTAAAATACCATCATCTGGATATCTGTCATATAATTTGACATCTCCAGGCACAGCATTTGGTTGATGTGTACTTATTATATCTTCTCCTTCTTGAAAAATTCCAATAGGTTTATACCTATAATAAACATCTATTGGTTGACCAATAAACCATCCATTTCCAACATCATCATCTTCAATACCATCACCATCTTCATCTAAACCATAAAGACTAATGATTTTATTGTCATTTTTAGAGAAAATTAAACCTAGGTTAATCTTAAAATCTTCTTTTCGAACAATGGCCCCATTAAGTGAAACTTCTATTCCTTGGTTTTCAATTTCTCCTAAGTTTGTTTTCTTTCTTTTATATCCTAATCCAGCATTAAGAGCTTGATCAATCAATAAGTCCTTTGTTCTAGTATTATAAAACTCTACAGTAGTTGTTAATCTATTTTTCCATAAACCAAGATCTAATGCTGTATTAAAGGTGGTAGATGTTTCCCATTTTAAATCTGGGTTAGGAAGAAAATCACCCGGAACATATCCAGATACTTTAACACCATTTATTATATAATCTCTTTGTGTGGCTGAACTTAAACTTTGGTAAGGAGCAATAGCTTCATTACCAACACTACCGTAACTAAATCTTAGTTTTAAGTTATTAATAGCTTCAACATCACTTATAAAACTTTCTTTATGAACATTCCATCCTATTGCTGCTGCGGGAAAGAATCCCCATTTATTTTCTGATCCAAATACTGTTGAGGCATCTGCCCTTCCTGAAACTGTTACATAATATTCAGAACTAAAATCATACTCAGCTCTAGCAACAAATGACACTAAGCCTCTTCTATTCCCACTAATAAACGGTGTATTTGTTTCCGCTGCTTCTAAACCATAAATTCCAAGAATGTCGTTAGGAATATTATCGGCAATATTTATATAAGAATTATATTTAGATTCTGTTACACTATGCACAGCTGTTAAGTTTAAATTGTGTTTAGCATCAGAAGAAAAATCAGTTTTATAAGTAAGGATGTTTTCTATTTGCCATTCAACATTATCTTGAAATTGAATACTTCCATTTCCTAAGCCACCACTAGAAATACCTGAAATTGACTTAGTAGAATTATAAGATCGAGCTTTACCGTTCCATGATCTTCTACTCGTGTTTAGTCTATAATTAAACCCTTTAAATGGGCTTATATCCATAAAAACATTTATGATGTCATTTCTATTTTCGCCTAGAGAATTTGTTTCTGCTAAATCTATTAAAGGATTCTTATTCTCTTCAAATCCACCAGGTAAATAGCGTAATGAACCATCATCATTATATATTTTTCCTAATGGTGATGTTGTAATTGAATTAAGCAAAACATTACTAACATTTGGTCTGTTTTCATTTGAAAATTGAAAAGACGTATTTAAACCAATTTTTAGCCAGTCACTTATTTTTTGGTCAACATTTAATCTGGCTGTAACTTTATTATAATCTGAATTCTTTACAACTCCTTTTAGATTGAGATAATTTAAACTAGTATAAACACTAGTGTTTTCTGTTCCAGAGGAAATACTTAAATTATGGTTTTGGGTTGTACCCGTTCCTATTATTTCTTTTTCCCAATCTATATATTCTCCAGATTGTACACTTGCTAATTCAAGAGCAGAAAATATAGCTTCATCTGGTTGATAAACTCCAAGGTTAGAACCTCTAAAAGCTTCTCTTTTTAATTGTGCAAATTCATCTCCGCTATAAATATCAAAATTTCTATTTATGGTCTGTACTCCAGAAGAACCATTATAAGAAACTGTTATTTTACCTTCTTTCCCTCTTTTTGTAGTAATTAATATAACACCATTTGATGCTCTAGCACCATATATAGCTTGTGCCGCTGCATCTTTTAAAATTTCTAACGAAGCAATATCGTTTGGATTAATATCATTAATATCTCCAATGGGAACACCATCTGCAATTACAATGGGATTATTACCTCCATTAATTGAATTTTTTCCCCTAATAAGTATGTTAGAAGAACTTCCGGGTCCACCATCACTTAATGTTACTTGCACACCAGCTGCCTTACCCCTTAACATTTCACCAATATCAGTTGTAGCAACTTTAACCATATCTTCTGGTTTAACTGATGTAACCGAACTAATAACATCGCTCTTTTTTTGAGTTCCATAACCTACAACAACAACTTCATCAAGTAATTCATTATCTGTTTCAAGTATAACAACAATTTTCGTTTTATCTTGAACCAAAACCGAAGTGGTTTTCATTCCTACGTAAGTAAAAACAAGTGAGTCTCCATTAGATGCCTCAATACTAAAATTACCATCAAAATCTGTCATTGTACCCGTAGTAGTTCCTTTAACAATAATGTTTACACCTGGCATTGGCATATTAGAATTATCAACTACAGTTCCTGTAATTTTTTGCTGTGCATTTACATTGCAAAAGGCAGTAAGTATTAATAAAAACAAGCTTAATTTAAAGTAGTAGCCTGCTTTAAAAAACACGTCGCATTGATTGTTTTTTTTCATATTTAAAGTTTAGTTTGGTTTTTATAAGCCTAAAAAAAGGGACCTATTAATGCAAATATGAATATAAAAGATAGGTTAAGAGGGATAGATACATTCATTTTCTGGGGTGTGAATGTATTTATTACTGGAATACACAAATTATACTTCTTCAATCTGTTTTCACACCTATTTAATCATGAAAACACTCTTAATAATAAGAATAAACCAATTTACAATTGTTTTTCTACTGCTTTCCTATATTCTGTAGGAGATACTTTGAATATTTTTTTAAATTCTTTACTGAAGTGTTTTCTATCACTAAAACCAACCAAATAAGTTACTTCCGATATATGATAGTTTGTATTTAATAAAATATCTGCCGCTTTTTTTAATCTCAAATGTTTTATTAAGCTTGCAACAGAGTGATTGGTTAATGCTTTAACTTTTTTATACAATACAGTCCTACTCATACCAATTTCTTTTACTAATTCATTAACATCAAAATCGGGTTTTTCAATATTTTGCTCGATAATTTTCATTAATTTTTTAATAAACATTTCTTCAGGCATTTCCAGCTTTTCCAAATTTGAATCAATAATAAAGCTTCCGCTATATTTTTGACGCAAAATTTCTTTTGAAGACAATAAATTAATAATATTGAGTTTTAAAACCTTAACGCTAAAGGGCTTTGTTATATAGGCATCTGCACCTAATGAAAGTCCATCAATTCTATTTTCGGTAGATGTTTTTGCAGTTAAGAGAATTACAGGGATATGGTTGGTGTTCTCGTGTGTTTTAATACGTTTACAAAATTCAAAACCATCCATTTCTGGCATCATAACGTCACAAATAATTAAATCTGGAATTTGTTTTTCCATATAATTTATGGCATCTTGCCCATTAGAGAATGCTATTATAGTGTATTCTTCCTGTAAAATTTCTTTAATAAATTTTCTTATTTCTTTATGGTCATCAATAATTAAAACATGTAATTTATTTTCATCTTCTAGTTCTTCATCTTCTATTATTTGTTCTGGAACAAGCAATTCTTTTTCAACAATTTCTACATTTGATTTAAGTTCAGTAAACTCTAAATCATTTTCAACAATTTGAGATTCATTTAAATGCGCTCTTCCTTTTTGTAATGATATTTTAAATACAGTAGTTGCCCAAGTTTCTGGCTCGTTTTCAATATTTAATTCACCATGATGTAGTTCAACTATAGTTTTTGAAAGTGCCAAACCGATACCGCTTCCTGTGTTTTTCTGTCCTCTTTCATCAACCTGAAAAAAACCTTTAAACACTTTCTTTTTACTATCCTTTGGTATACCAATTCCATTGTCTTTAATTTTTATTTGTATCCAGCAATTATCGTCTGGTATTTCTTCAATTGATATAACTATTTTCCCGTTTTTCTTTGTGAATTTAAAAGCATTACTAAGTAAATTATAAATAACCTTTTCCATTTGGTGTTTATCAAAAAAAACAGGTATAGATTTAGTGTTCATAACAAACTTATAATCTATATTTTTTCTCTCAGAAAGCCCTTTAAATGATTCATATATATCAAAGCAAAACTGAATAATATCTTGCTTTTCGCAAAAAATTTTCATTTGTTTACTTTCTATTTTTCTAAAGTCTAAAAGTTCATTTATAAGCGTTAATAATCTGTCAGAATTTTTCTTTATAGTAGTTAGCTTTTTTTTAAGTTTGCTATCTTCCTTATAAGAGCTCAGTAATTCTTCTACAGGTCCTTGAATAAGTGTTAAAGGTGTTCTAATTTCATGAGAAATATTGGTGAAAAAATCTAATTTCATATTATACAACTCCTCTCTTCTTGCACTTTCGGTTTGTTTTAAAAGTAAAGCTTGCTTAATTATAACTTTACTCTTGATAAAATTCATTGTTATTATAAAAATAGATACTATTAAAATAGTATAGGCTAAATACGCCCAATTGGTTTTCCACCATGGTGGCAAAATCGTAATCTTTAAGGATTTTACATTTAAATTGTCTAAATCATTTAAAGATTTAAGCTTAAAAAAATACGTACCAGAATTTAATGCTGCTAGGTTAACTCTATTTTGTGTCCCTATATCATGCCAACTATCATCTTCAAAAGTGCTTTCTAGTTTATAAGCATATTTATTGTTTTCTGTATTTATAAAATTTAAAGAACTAAACTGAAATCCTATAAACTTTTGGTTGTAGTTTAAAGTTATTTCTGGAGCTTCTGATATATCTTTTTCTAAAATAGAATTATTATCAGAAAACTTAACCTCTTCATTATTAATTATAAGTTTTGTTAATACAATTTTACTAGTAGCTTTTGGTTTTATAATATTATTTGGGTTAAATATTATGAGCCCTTTAGTGCCTCCAAAAGCAAGCATCTCATCTTCAAATATAACACTACAATTATTTGAGTAATTTTTAACTGTTATTCCATCTTTTGGTCCATAAGAAATAATTTCAAAGTTTGATTTCTTTAATGGAATTATTAAATCTTTTATTTTTATTTGAAATAATAAATTATTGGAACTTACCCATAAATTACCTTGAGAATCCTCAGAAATACTTTTTATATCTCCATCTGTAAGTCCCATGGCTTCATTAATTAAATAGAATTTCTTAGTTTTTTCATCAAAATAATTAAGTCCTCCATAACCCATGCCTACCCAAAGCCTGTCTTTTGAATCTATAAATAATGTTGAAAGTGTGTTATTTGATAAAGAATTCGCCTCATTACCCTGTAATATTGTTATGAACTTTTTAGTTTTTTTATTAAAAAAATTTAATCCAAATTGAGTAGATACCCACAAGCCATTTTTTCTATTCTCTATATGTGTTATGAAATTATCACTAATTGAATTTCCTGATTCTTTTTTTTGATAATTTTCAATATCTCCATTTTTAGATATCTTAACTAATCCTGTTCCATCCGTACCAACCCATATGTCTTCATCATCTACTAATAATGAGGAGACTTGAACTTCTTCTTGAAAAATTGATAGCTTACTAAATTTTTTAGCTTTTTTATTAAATTGATACAATCCAAATAATGTTCCACATAATAAGGTTTCCTTGTTTTTATTTACCAATGAAGTTATTATATTTTGGCCTTTAAAAGATTCAATTAAGTAATACTCTTTTTTTCTATTTTTAAAGTCTAAATAGTTAAGACCTCCACCATTTGTACCTACCCATAATGACTCATTATCGTCGTCAATAATGGCATTTATTATAGTATTATTCAAACCGAAATTTTGATAAATACTCTCTCCAACATTAGTAAAGTTAGAGTTTGCTTTGTTGAAAAAATTAATACTTCCTGTTTTTGTTCCTAGCCATATACTACCTTCTCTGTCCTTTAAAAAAGTTCTTATATTATTATCGCTAATAGTTGAAGAAATTAACGGATTGTGCTGATGTCTTGTAAATTGCTTCTTATCTTTATCAAAGACATTCAGACCATCATCGGTAGCAAACCATAAGGTATTATTATCAACGTATAAAATATCCTTGACATTATTCGAAGAAATACTATTCTTGTTTTTTAAATCTACCCGATAATTCACGAATTTATTTTGATTTTTAGAATATAAAAACACGCCTGCACTCTCCGTTGCAAACCACATATCTCCGTTAACTTCTTTAATTATTTTCAGGATTTTCTCTTTAAAAAAAGAAATGTTTTCTGTTATTAACTCTGGTAATTCTTTATTTAAACTTGTAGTTGGATCAAAACTTTGCAATCCAGAATTTGTACTTACAAGAATCCCTAATTCATTATCATAAAACAATGTATAAACTTTGCAACTGCTTAAAAATAAATTAGTCTCTGTAAAAATATCTTCTAGTAAATGAGTCTCTTTATTCAATTTTTTCACACCTCCAAAAGTACCGACCCAAAGATTTTTATTATCATCTTCAATAAATGAAGAAATATAATTTCTACCGCCTTTTATAGGGTTTACAGGAGGCAAATCAATAATTTTAAAATCGTTTGTATTTCTATTATAAAGGTTCACTCCATGACTTGTCCCAATCCACAAGTTCCCATCAAGATCCTCATAAATATCATTTATGTGATTATTACTTATAATTCCTTCTTCCTTATTACTTGTGTAATATCTTATAAAATTGTAACCATCATAACGTACCAAACCATTTTCTGTCCCTAACCAAATAAAGCCTTTTTTACCTTGAATAATTTTTGAAATAGTGCTTTGAGGAAAGTTTTCATCATAGTCAATAGTCTCAAATCTTAAATCTGTTTTTTGAGCATTGGAATAAACTGAAATAAAAAAAATTAAAATATATGTATTAATGTATTTCATGAAATTCATAGAATAATAACAGTTTTAAACTAGTTATATGGCTAACCACAACTAATTTCTTTAAAAATAAATTAATAATACAAGTCTAACAAATAGTTGAATATTCTATTTATACCTTTTTAGGGTGTCATATGTATTTATTACTTTCAAAGTAAAACAATATATAACTGGTTTAGATAGAAAAATTAAAGCTGCTTTTATTCTAAATAATAGCAAAATAAATAAGTGAAATTAAACGAAATTTAATGACCCAAAAATCTATAGTTTCTATAAAGTGAGGTATAATGAATTAAATCGAATATACTCTTGTGACCTAAGTGGATTTAAACTATTTAATTATACTAAACATAAGAACAACTATAGTGCAAAAAACGGGCATAGTATACCACCCACAGCGGATTATAGTGAGGCGGGTGAAAGTGAACCACTAAAATCGATTCTATTTGATTGTAAGCTTAAGAATGAAATACAATGTTTGTCTGTACTCCGTGAGTACTGGCCATAACACTTTTACAGAGCGCAATGAAAATGAATTTTTAAGCTCAAAAAGAAAATTTCAATCGTCAAGATGTTATCATACCCGGTATGAAGGATGCTATAGAAAAAGACAATTTTTTAGGACGGGCTCCTAGAGGTTATGACCACTTTGTACCAAGAGTTACAGATCCACTTAAAGTTCAAGCTAAACAAGAAATTAAGCTTAATAAGGATGATATATTATTAAAAAAAGCTTTCAAACTTAAGATTTATAAAAATTATACAGATAAGTAAATTTTGGACTGGTTACTTTTAGAGGGGTTGTTCATACCTAAACAAAGTCTAAACGCTATGTGGAGCAAACTCTTTTACTCTGGTTACTTTACTAATAGCTTAGTTCCTAGAGTTGAAATAAAAGTCCATTGGGAACCGATCATTACCAGAAAGGAATATGATTTATTACAAGATAGATTATCCAATTCCAATCAAATTGGCATCCCTAAAATTAATGGTAAGACCAGTACCCCATTAGTTCCTACATTTCTAATTTGTGATGATTGTGATAATACCATGACCTCTTATTTCAACAAAAGAAAAGATATCTATTATTATAAGTGTGGTAAATGCAATAAAACTGCCAATGCAAATACCAAAACTAAATCTCTTAATGATGGCCTAAACCAACAATTTGCAAAACGATAGACTCCTTTAAGTTTTCAAAATCCTTTCACAACTTGTTTTCGAAACAACTTGAAAAAATTATTGATGCTGAAATGCCAGGACTGAGTGAAAAGAAACGGATACTAAAATCTAAGATTGAAAACCTTCAGAAAGATTATGACACTATGGAAAATCGTTTTGCATTGGGCAAAATATCAGAAGGGATTTTTGAAAAACATGGATCAAATCTAAAAACACAAATTGATGAAAAAACAAAAAAACTTCTAAACTTGCCCTCAAAAAAGTCGAACCACCAAAAATTATTGAAAAAATCCTTAAAAATCACTGAAAACCCCAGTGAATTCTATGAATCTTTAAACTATAACGATAAAAGGGTATTCCAAAATATAGTGTTTCCAGAAGGTTTTAAATTTTCATTGAAAAACAAGGAATGTCGAACTAATAAAGTGAACATAATTTTTGATTTAACTAATTCATTAAAAGCAAATTACTCAAAAAAAAAAAAAAAAAAGACTCAAATACAAAATGTACTTGAGTCTCGTTTAGTAGAGCGAACTGGACTCGTACCAATGACCTTCGGATTATGAGTTTGGTATTTAAATCATTACTGAACAAAAATTATTGATAGTAGTACAAAATAATAGTTTTTAATGCTAAATATAATTAAAACCAATTATTCTAAATTAAGTCAGTAAAAAAGTAAAATGTTGTACCTATGTTGTACCCGTGCAAAAAAAGAGAAGTTTTTTCACATACAAAAGCCGAAGAAAACTTCGGCTTTTGTACAGGCGGGGAGACTCGAACTCCCACACCTCGCGGCGCCAGATCCTAAGTCTGGAGTGTCAACCAATTCCACTACGCTTACATTTTAAAAATTAATAACTTTATCTAGTGCAGCATCCGTATCTTTTTGAACAAAATTTGACTGATACATTATTGTCGTTGTTACTGAAGAATGTCTATATAATTTTTGTAACATTTGAATAGGGATTTTATCTCCAGAGATATTTCCGAAACTATGTCGGGCTATGTGCATGCTCATTTTCTTGTCAATACCAGCTTTAGCAGCTACTAGTTCTAATCTTCTATTAAAATTTTTTGTTGCTGTTTTTATTCTAGTTCTTAATAATTTATCATCTTTTCATCAACTTCTTCTAATTCTTTAAAGACATATACAGAGTTAATATTTCTATCAAGTTTATTTAAAATATTCAATACTTTATCAGGAACTTTTAATGAGACTAACTTACTATTCTTTCCCATTCTGTAATGTAATCTTTCATCTAAAAAATCCTTCCATTTCAACTTTAACACATCACTAACCCTTATACCGGCAAAATAGAAACTAATTAACAAGACATCTAAAGCATATTGCTGAGCATAAGTAAGCCCATTTATGTTTTCAAGAATTCTGATTTCATCAATATTCAACCCTATCTTTCTAATTTCTGGAAATCTAATTTGATGTTTTCCCTTTCCAAATGGATAAAATTGAGTATTAGAAACAGATTTAGTTATTGCTAAATTAAAAATAGTTCTAAGAGTAATCATATAATTTACTACTGTCCGCATTGAAAGATTGCGTTCATTAAGCAGGAAATTCTCGAATCTTACAAATAATTCAATATTTAATTCATCAAAAAAAAAAAAATCTAATAATAACTTGTAATGTATTTATTCAAATAGCAAACTTATCATTTTCAGGGAATAATAACATTATTTAATAATGTTATTCTTAATATAATCACCAACACGTAAAGCCATAGCTATAATAGTTAACGCTGGATTAACAGCGGAGCTTGACACAAAAAAACTACCATCTACTACAAAAAGATTTTTCACATCATGAGATTGACAATAAATATCTAGTGCTGAAGTTTTAGGGTCATTTCCAAAACGAATAGTGCCATTTTGGTGTGCAACAGCAGCCAATGACATATTTTTACTAAAATAAATATGCTTTGGGAAAAACTTGGAGAATTTACCTGAATGCTCTAAGGCATACTTTAGCTTTTCAGTTAGCTTTTCATGTGCAAGCATATTATTATGCTTATAAATCACTTTTATTTTTCCATCCTTTAATACTATTCTATTATTAGGGTCTGGTAAATCTTCAGACGTTAACCAAAAATCTACTGCATGTTTAGCCATTAAATCAAATGTAAAACCTGGAGCAGGAATTGGACTATCACCACTTATTTGAACTTTATCAGATTTCCCCAACATTTGAATGTGTCCTAACGGAAAACCAAAATCATCACTTTTGTGATAATAATCATTAATACCAAAAGTTTTACCAAATTTAGTGTCATTTGGTTCTATGGATAAAGCAATCATAGCAGAATTATTATGAAACATATAATGCCTACCAACAACATCTGATGAGTTCCCTAATCCATTTGGATGATTATCATTTACACTTTTCAACAATAATGCAGCTGAATTAATAGCTCCTGCAGATAAAATGACCAAATCTGCATTTATTACCATATTTTCATTTTTATAATGTACTTCTACTCCCGCTATCTCTTTACCTGTTTGATTAGTTAATAATTTATTCACTTTTGCCTGTGTCCAAATAGATACATTTTCGTGTTGCAAAGCCAATCTTAGGCTATTTGTTTGTGCATCTGCCTTATGTTCTGTTGGATCTGGAAAACCATCAAAACGATCTAGTACAAAAGGCGCACTCGCTTTTTTATTGGAGTCTGGATTGACACCTATTGGTAAGGGAAAAGGATGTAATCCAAATGATTTTAAATCATTAACTACTTCTTGAATTCTTGGTTCATGTGGTAATGGTGGAAATGGGTATGGATTTTTATCTTTCGGATCTGTAGGGTCAACACCACGTTCTCCATGAACATTGTAAAGATCCTCTGCTTCTAAATAATAGGGTTTTAAATCTGTATAAGATATGGGCCATTTTGGTGAAATACCTCCATGATGTTTTACTTCACCAAAATCACTTTCTCTCATTCTAAATAAGGCTGCTCCATACAATTTTGTATTTCCACCAACATTATAATGTTGTCCTGGACTAAACTCTTTATCATTTTTATCAAACCATTTTTCATTAGTAGTGTATTTGTTTTTCACAAATACTTCTTCACTATCCCAATTTTCCTTTTCTATGGGAATATAATCGCCACGTTCAAGAATCAATATTTTTTTTCCTGAATTGGCTAGTTTATATGCTATGGTAGCTCCACCAGCTCCGGAACCGATAATTATAATATCAAAATCTGTATTCATATTTCTTAGGATTGAATTTGATTAGTTTTAAATTTTCTGTTCACTAAATAGATTATAATAAATACTAAAAAAGCAATACCTGCAATAATTTTAAACAAAAATGATAACGAAATAGTCGTGCTCAATATGCCTAAAAAATTAGTACTAATACCCGTTCCTAGTTGTAACGAGGCTACTAAAACCCCAGAAACCAATACAGCATTTTTACTAAATACTTTGGTTGACCAACTAACAGAATTTGGAAATATACTTGACATGCAAAGCCCTGATAAACCCATAATTAAAATGTTTATATAAGCACTTTTGTAAAACGGATTAAAAAAAAGTAACACAGCCACAATACTCATAGCCAAAACATATATCCATTTTAGATTAAATTTTATTGATAGTAAGCTAAAAAGTATCCTTCCTAAAGCTAATCCAGACCAGAACATTGCAAGTCCTAACGAGGCTTGCTGTATATTTAATCCTTGGCTTTTTAAGAAAACAGTACTATAACTACCTAATGCACCTTCACAAATTCCATAAAGGATAACTATGGTTATAAACCACCATAATTGAGAAGGTATTTTTAAGCCACCTTTGATATTGAAAAGTTTATTTTCTTTAAAACTGACAAAAAACACCAGAGTCATTAATCCAATTAAAACAAAACATACTAAAATTGGTAAATAATACCATGAATCTGTGTTTTTAATAAGTCCTAAAAATAAAGGTGCTCCTGCTGTACCTAATCCTAAAGCAAAATGTAATCCTGTAACAGATGCTAATTCGTTATTTGGAAATAGCTGAAATGCTAATGGATTTAAAACTGTTATCACAGTACCAAAACCAAAGCCCAAAAATGTGGTTCCTAAAAATAGTATAATTAATGCTGCTTCCTTTTCATAAATGTAAAAGTGGCTTAAATACAGTAAAAATGTACTCAATATCAATGCTCCTAACCCTAATATTAATGCTCTTTTTATTCCATATTTTGAAACAAAAAAAGGAATTGCTAAAGCAGAGACAATAGCCAATAAAGCTTGTGGAATAAAAATATTACCAAATTGACTACTAGATAAACCAAATTGTGAAGCATCTGTAAAAATACTTCCCATTGCAGGAAAAAGAATGAGTGATAAACCAGTAAGTAGACCACCTAAGTAAACTATAATGATCTTTTGGCTTTTCTCAATCATCTATTTCATATAATTTATAGTCTGAATATAACTTTATCAAAGCTGCTACAGACCATGCTTGTTGAATGGTGCCTTTTCCCTGTTTTGGTTCTTTTCCATCAAAAACTTCTGAAATACAATGCAAACCTTCTTCGTTATAAAAATGATTTTTTAAGGATGTAAGTTCCTCAACTACTTTTTTACGATTCGTTTTATTATTTCCATAAATTTTAAAAAATGCTATATAATATTCAGAAAGTAAAAATGGCCAAACCGTACCTTGATGATATTCATGATCTCGATGCCATTGATTTCCTGAATATATTCCTTGAAAATTAGGATTTTCAGAATCCAAGGTTCTTAATCCGAATGGTGTATATAATTTTTTTTGAACAGCATCAAAAACGGTTTTCTGTTGCTCTTTATTTAAAATTGTGAATGGTAAACTTAAACAATACAACTGATTGGGTCTAAAACTACTATCACTACTTATATTTGGAACTATAACATCATATAACGTTCCTTCTTCATTTATAAAAAAGTTAGAGAAATTCAATTCAAAATTATTTTTAATCGTATCAAACTGAGTTTCATTTTTGATCTTAAATTCTTCACAGAAATGTTCATAAACCTTTAATGCATTGTACCAAAGAGCATTAATTTCAATTGGGCAACCTATTCTAGGCGTAATAACTTCTCCATAAACCATGGCATCCATCCAGGTAATTTGCACACCTGCTTCACCTCCGTATATAAAACCTTCGGGAGTCGCTTTTATGCTATAATGTGTGCCTTTTATGTACCATTCTAAAATATCTTTTAAAATGGGCATTTGTTTTTTCACAAAAGCTTCATCATTAAATTCCAGATAGTATTCATATAAAGTTATAAAAAGCCATAATGTTGCATCCATAGCATTATATTCCACTCTATCATTACTATGATCTGGAAAACGATTAGGAATCATACCTTGGTTAACACGCTTAAAAAAAGTAGATAATATAGATTGTGATGCGGCTTTATTTCCCGTTGTAATGGTTAAACCTCGCATAGAAATCATGGTGTCGCGTCCCCAATCTGAAAACCAATGATATCCCGCAATAATAGATTGCCCATCGGTAGAATATCTTTTCACTAAAAACTGATTTCCAGAACGTAATAAATCGTTATAAAAAGTACTTTTAGTTTGAGGGCCAACTTTTAATAATTTTTGTTTTTCATAAATAAAAAGTTTATTAATATCATTTTCTAATAACGTTTCATTTAATGAAACTAGCAGCGTTAATGCTTCTTGAGGTTTCAATTCGCAAGATATGTATCCTATTCTATAAGAATCACAAGTATCATCTAAACCTCTTTTAGTTTCAATAGGTAAGTATATGTTTTTGTACCAATTTCTAGCTTCTGTAAAATGTCCTTTGTTCCATTTTGTAAAAACAGGAATACTTTGATAATATGGAAATGTTTTTAAATAATTTTCATGTATTTCTGAATAAAAATTAGTGTTATTATTTTCATGAAATAAGGTGTGATAATCTGTAGAAACATAAAGTGGATCAATTTCTAAAATAATAGGTTTATCGCCTCTGTTAACATAATTTACTAAAGTAGCATTTTCGTTTTGCACCATCAAAACCTGCTTTTCTAAATTGAAGTCATCATCTTGAAATATCCAAGTTGGAATTGGTGTTGGATTAAATGATTTTAAAAACTTATACCCTTTTGGATAAACAACATCTTTATAATTATTTGTAGATAAATCTTTATAATTACCATTAATTACTAAACGTTCTTCTACTTTTGTAAGAATAACTTTTCTATCCGTTGGTGGTGATAATGCTGCCACTAAAAGACCATGATAACGTCTTGTGTTTGCGCCCTCTATAGTTGATGAAGCATAACCTCCAAGTCCGTTAGTTTGAATCCATTCTTTAGTAAATTGATTATCCATAACTTTTAAATATCTTCAATTAAATTAGCTATAAGTGCTGTCCAACCTGTTTGGTGAGAAGCTCCTACTCCACGACCGGTATCCCCATGAAAATATTCGTAAAACAATACTAAATCTTGGAAATTAGGATCTTTATATTTTTCTACATGCAACTCATTAATTGGTCTGTTTCCTTGGCTATCTTTTTTAAATATTTGAATGAGTCTATCACTCAATCCCAAAATTATTTGCTCCAAGTTTTGTATATTATTACTACTTGTAGGATACTCAAAACTTATAGAATTAGAATAGTAAATATTAAACTCTTTTAACGATTGAATAAATAGATAATTTAGTGGCATCCAAATAGGACCTCTCCAATTAGAATTACCTCCAAAAAGCCCTGTACTAGACTCAGCAGGTTCGTAATTTATACTATAATTTATATTATTAATTATAATATTATACGGATTTTCGTATGTTTTTGAAAGAGACCTAATTCCGTAATCGCTTAAAAATTCGTTTTCATTTAATAAGGCTTTCATTAAAACCTGCATACGATCTTTTGGCACTAGAGATAATAATAAATCTCCACCTTCAACATGATCTTGAACTACTGGATACTTTAATGTTTTTTTTCTATGTTTTACAAACCATTCAACACTAGCTTCAAATTTTGGTAATTTTTTTAATGTTTCTTTTTTTACACAAAGTACTGCTGCTATTGATAACAATCCTGCAATAGATTTCACTTTAATAGGTATAGATTCTCCAGTAGGAAAAATAAGCTTGTCATAAAAAAAGCCGTCTTTATCATCCCAAGTACCAGAATATTCTATACTTATTTGATTTAAGGCTTCAGCTATATAAACAAAATGACCAAAATATTTGGTTGCCATATCTTCATAAGCATCATCAACCATGGCTATCTCCAAACTCATTTCTAGCATATCTAAACAGAAAAGCGCCATCCAAGATGTGCCATCTACCTGTTCCAAAATACCGCCTCCTGGAATACCATGACTTCTATCAAAAACTCCAATATTATCTAAACCTAAAAATCCTCCTTCAAAAACATTATTTTCACTACTGTCTAACCTGTTAACCCACCATGTAAAGTTTAAGGCTAACTTATTAAACATGCGTTTTAGAAAATTAATATCTCCTTTTCCCGTTTTCTTTTTCTCTATTTTATATAGCTCCATTGTTGCCCACGCTTGCACAGGTGGATTTACATCGCTAAAATTCCATTCGTAAGCAGGAATTTGTCCGTTTGGTGCCATATACCATTCCCTTGTAAAAAGAATAAGCTGATCTTTAGCAAATTGACAATCTACTAAAGCTAAACTAATACAATGAAAACTTAAATCCCAAGCTGCATACCAGGGATATTCCCATGCATCTGGCATAGAAATAATATCGTGATTCCTGAGGGTTTTCCATGAGCTATTTCTTCCTTTTCTACGTTCTAAAGGTGGTTTAGGTTCTTTTGGATCACCTTTTAACCAACTCTCTATGTCGTAATTATAATATAGTTTAGACCACAACAAACCTGCCAGTGCTTGTTTTTGTATGGCAGCTAAATCTGGTGTTTTCGGTTTGGTTATTTCTTTGTAGAAGTCAGCACTTTCTTGTTGACGTTTTTCAAAAACAGCATCAAACCCAGAATTAAATGGTGTTTTTAGAGTTTGATTTGTCAGTCTTAGTTTAATGACTTTTGATGCTCCAGCTTCTAATTCTAATTGATACAATGGAGAAAACTTTGTTCCCTCTTTTTTAGCTGTTGCTAAATCATAATCATCATCAATAACTGCCTTATGAAATAAATCTTTTTTGTAAGGATGATTATTTTCTGTACCAAACAATTTCTCTGTATTGGTTTCATTTTCAGTAAAAAGCAATTTAGAAGCCGTTTCAAAATAGAAATTATAATTACCTACATATACATGATTTATAGATACAAACGTGTTATTATTTTTAACCTGTTTTTTTAAAATAGGTTTTTCAGGCATATCCATAAAACTCCAAAAATTACGACTCCATAAGGTTGGTAATAGGTGAAGTTTAGCTTTCTTATCAGAACGATTTTCAATAGTTATTTTTATGAGAATATCTTCGTTGTCGGCTTTTGCGTATTCGGTAAAAACGTCAAAATATTCATTGTTGTCAAATATTCCTGTATCTAAAAGTTCGTATTCTAAATCGTTCTTTCCGCGTCGTTTATTTTCTTCAACTAATTGATTATAAGGAAATTCATTTTGAGGATACTTGTACAAATGTTTCATATAAGAATGAGAAGGTGTGTTTTCCAAATAATAATACAACTCCTTTACATCTTCACCATGGTTTCCCTCTGGACCTGTAAGACCGAACATACGCTCTTTTAAAATAGGATCTTTTCCATTCCAAAGCGCTATACCAAAACAAATGTTACAGTATCTATCTGAAATACCTGCAATACCATCTTCTCCCCATCGGTAAGTTCTACTCCTAGAATGGTCGTGCGTAAAATAATCCCAAGCTGTTCCATACGGACTATAATCTTCCCTTACTGTTCCCCATTGACGTTCACTTAAATAAGATCCCCAATGCAACCAATCTTTCTTTTCGGAATAATGTTCTTCTAATCTTTTATCCTCTTCGGTTTTTTCTGCCATTTGAATTCCTACTTATTAACCGTTTGTTGTAAACCCTGGATAGCAGGTCATACCTCCATCAACAAAAATGGTCGTTCCATTAATATATTCAGATTCATCTGAAGCCAACCATGCGGCTGCGCTCCCAATATCTTCTGGAACACCTATTCTTTTGTATGGAATTAATTTATTTAATTCTGTTAAGGCTTCTGGAGTTTCCCAAGCAGGTTTATTAATAGGTGTTTTAATGGCACCTGGAGCAATGCTGTTACAACGTACTTTTTGAGGAGCATATTCCTGACAAATACTTTCCATAAGCATTACAATAGCACCTTTTGATGCGGCATAATTAGCATGACCTGCCCAAGGAATTATTTGATGCACAGAACTCATATGAATAATTTTTCCTATAGATTTTGATATTTCAGGACGAATTCCTCGACGTAAAAATTCACGAATAGCTTCTCTAGCACATAAAAACTGTCCTGTTAAATTTACATCGATAACCAATTGCCAATCGGCAAGTGACATTTCGTGTAAAGTTGCATCCTTTTGCAATCCTGCATTGG
This sequence comes from Flaviramulus basaltis, assembly GCF_900114265.1. Classification (GTDB taxonomy): domain Bacteria; phylum Bacteroidota; class Bacteroidia; order Flavobacteriales; family Flavobacteriaceae; genus Flaviramulus; species Flaviramulus basaltis. Next base: position 61,463 of record NZ_FPKV01000006.1, on the reverse strand, counting down.
GTATACAAATATCTACTGTACCAAAATGGTTAATGGTTTGTTTAAACATGGCTTGCACTTGATCTTCTTTACTCACATCACATTGTATCGCAATAGCATCACCACAAAGATTATTAATTGAAATTTTATGAGCTATTTCTTCTGCTATTTCAGGATGCGAATTATAATTTACTACCACATTGGCACCATCCAGCCCAATTGCAGTAGCAACAGCCTCTCCTATTCCTGAGCTTGCTCCCGTTACAATACATGTTTGTCCTGCTAATCTATTATTTGGTTTTTGCATATATTTTGTACTTTAGTTATACTAGATTTAAATATTACTATGAATTTAACAAGTTATATTTTGGTTTGTGTTAAGATTTTAATAAAGTTATTTTATAAAAACGTATTAATATTCACGTTTAGGTTTTGTTAATTCTTGTACAGAATGCAACAACATTTTATAAAGGTTTTTCTAATCTTTATTGGTTATCTGAGAAAAAAAACTTTATTTTTAAAAATAGCGTAAAAACTACTGAAATCCATATAAAATGGAACTTTATTACAAATTCTAAAGTGCCAAACTTTTTTATAATTATACTATGGAACTGTAAATTAATGCTGGAGAATTACAAATTTATATCACTGTTAGTAAAAACAAAAAATAAAGATAAAAGATTACATACTTATTTGATAAAGATATATCTGAGAAAACCTATTCCTTTTCCCAATAAGCTTCTAGGTCGGGAATTGTAAATTGTGAATATTATATATAAAAGTGCAAATACTTTTCTAGAGAAAGTGTAATTAAGCTTTTAAAACAAAAACAAAAAATTATTCACTAAATAACTCACTTACAAATTCTTTGAATTCTGCTTTAAACTCAACAAATTTTTCACCTGTTGCTGGTCCATTAAAGCCTGTGTGTATTTTTCTAACCTTCCCTTTTTTATCAATAAAAATGGTTGTTGGGTAAGATAAAATGTGATTTAACATGGGTAATTTTTCATTAGCCTTTACTTTACTGCTTGAACCATATTGTGCTAATAAAACTGGATAATCAATTCCTGCTCCTTTTTTTAAACGTTTTATATTTTTAAACGCAGCATCTTCAGTTTTAACATATTCAAAAGCTAATGCAATAATTTCAAAATCTTTGTCTTTGTTGTTTTTATAAAATTCTGAATAATACTTACTTTCATCTAAACAATTTGGGCACCATGTTCCCATAATTTGTAACAAAACCACTTTATCTTTAAAACGATTATCAGTTAAAGAAATAATATCACCATTTTCATCTGGAAAAGAAAATGCAACATTATCATAGCCTTCTTTTAAAAACGTTAATGTATTAGCATCTGGTAATTCAAAAACATCATTACGTTTTGCAACAAAAGGCTCTTTAAAATGATTTCCAGAATAAAAATTTCCAATCATAGTGCTATCTGTAACCGTAGCTGTAAATAGAAAAGCGTGAGCACCATCAAAAGTTGAGAGTTTTAATTGATTACCATTTAATACACCTTCTAAATACCTGTAATCTCCTGTTGTTGTTCTAAAAGTTCCAGTAACAATATTACCGTTTTGTTTAAAAACACCTTTTGCTATATATTTATCTTCTTCAATATCTGGACTAAAAACAGCTTCCCAATTTCCTGTCATATTTTGTTTGGATACTCTTTTAGAAACTTCAAATCTAGTATCGTTTTTTTCAGCTTTGAAAGGCATTATTCTATTTAAACTTGGTTTTATAAAACTCCCCTTAAGTTTTCCTTCTTCTAATTTAGCAACAATAAAGCCTTCAAAAACTGGCATATTTATATAAACGGAATCATTCTTATAAGAAATATCATCTACATCTATGACTTCTTCTGCATTATAAATATTGAGTTTATTTTCTGAAAGCACTTCAAAATTAAAAGGTAAATTAAGAGTGTCGTTTACTTTTAATTCAGCTCTAAACCTTCCAGTTTCTAGTTTGTTAATCTTGTTTTCTTCTTTACAAGAAAAAACTATAAACATACATGCTAATAAAAAAAGGGGCCTCATACTATTCATTTAAATTATATTAATCGAATTTGCGGCAAGATACTAACAAAAAAACTCTTTTTAAATGACAATTTAGAACGCTTTGTTTGAATGCTAACCGCAATATTTTATCTTTACGCCCTTAAATAGGAAAATGATTTATGAAGATTTCATATAATTGGTTAAAACAATTTTTAAAAACAGATTGGACACCAGAACAAACAAGCGAATTACTAACAGATTTAGGACTTGAGGTTGAAGGTATTGAAGCATATCAATCTGTAAAAGGTGGATTAGAAGGTGTTGTTGTTGGTGAAGTTTTAACTTGTACAAAACACCCAAATGCTGATAAATTAAACATTACTACAGTTAATATTGGCACAGAATCTCCTGTGCAAATTGTTTGTGGCGCACCTAATGTTGCTGCTGGACAAAAAGTACCTGTTGCTACTATAGGAACTACTTTATATACTGAAGAAGGTGAAGCTTGGACCATTAAAAAGGGTAAGATTAGAGGTGAAGAAAGCCATGGAATGATTTGTGCCGAAGATGAGTTAGGTTTAGGAAAATCGCATGATGGTATTTTAATTTTAGACAACGATATAAAAGTTGGTACTCTTGCTGCTAATATTTTTGATATAGAAAATGATCAGGTTTTTGAAATTGGATTAACTCCAAACAGAGCAGACGCTATGAGTCACTTTGGTGTTGCACGCGATTTAAAAGCTGGTTTAGTGCAAAAAGAGATTAACTTAGAACTAATTACGCCCTCAGTTAGTCCATTTCATGTAGATAACAGAACTCTTAAAATAGATGTTGATGTTATTAACAAAGACTTAGCACCTCGTTATTGCGGTGTCACTATTTCTGGAGTAAAAGTAAAAGAATCTCCAGTTTGGCTACAACACCGTTTAAAAGCTATTGGTTTAAGCCCAATAAATAATATTGTTGATGCTACAAATTATGTTTTACACGAATTAGGTCAACCTTTGCATGCTTTTGATGCTACAAAAATTTCTGGCAATAAAATTGAAGTTAAAACATTAGAAGCAGGCACTAAATTCACAACCTTAGATGGTGTTGAGCGAGAATTACACGAAGATGATTTAATGATTTGTGATAAAGAAAAACCTATGTGTATCGCTGGCGTTTTTGGCGGTATAAATTCTGGCGTTTCTGATGCGACAACTAATATCTTCTTAGAAAGCGCTTATTTTAATCCCGTAAGTATTCGTAAATCTGCAAAAAGACATGCATTAAATACTGATGCTTCTTTTAGGTTTGAGCGTGGTATTGATCCAAATATTACTGAATATGCTCTAAAACGTGCAGCTTTATTAATTCAAGAACTTGCTGGCGGAGAAATAACAAGCGATATTATTGATTTATATCCAAATAAAATTAAAGATTTTGAAGTTCGTTTAAGCTTTGAAAATGCAAAAAAACTAATAGGTGAAGAAATCCCTAAGGAAACTATAAAACGTATTTTAACCTCTTTAGAAATTAAGGTTAATAATGTTACTGAAGCAGGTTTAGGTTTAACTGTGCCTGCATATCGAAACGATGTAGAGCGTGAAGCAGATATTATTGAAGAAATTTTACGTGTTTATGGTTACAATAATATTGCAACAACAACAAAACTTAATGCGTCTATTTCTGGTACATCTAAATTTGAAGATTATAAAATTCAAAATATAATTGGTAATCAATTAGCGTCTCAAGGTTTTTTCGAAATACTTTCAAATTCTCTTACAACACCAAATTATGTTGGTTTAAGTGAGCAGTTAAAGGAAGAACATAATATTTCAATGTTAAACCCCTTAAGTAATGACTTGTCTGTTTTAAGACAGTCTTTATTGTTTTCTGGTTTAGAGGCTGTTTCGTTTAACATTAATAGAAAACGTGCCGATTTAAAGCTTTTTGAATTTGGAAAAACGTATCATGGTTATGATGATAAACGCGAAGAATTCAAACATTTATCGTTATTTGTTACAGGAAATCAACTACAAGAAAGTTGGCTATCTTTAGGTAGAAAGAGTGATTTTTTCTTTTTAAAAGGAAGTATTGCCACAATTTTAGAGCGTTTAGGTATTTCAAGATATAATGAAACCCCTATAAAAAATGATTTATTTAGTGAAGGTATAAGTTTAGGTCTAGGAAAAATTAAACTTGTTGATTTTGGTTTAGTGAAAAAATCTGTATTGAAACATTTTGATATTTCTCAAGATGTACTTTACGCCGATTTTAATTGGGATAACATTTTAGATTTAGTAAAACGAAATAAAATCACATTTAAATCAATTACTAAATACCCTGAAGTAAAGCGTGACTTTGCCTTATTATTAGATGATAATGTGAATTTTGAATCTATTTATAAGATTGCTAAACAAAGCGAAAAGCAATTGCTTAAAAGCGTAAACTTGTTTGATGTTTATCAAGGTAAAAATTTACCTCAAGGTAAAAAAAGTTATGCGGTTAGTTTCACATTACAAGATGATAACAAAACTCTAACTGATAAGCAGATTGACAAAATTATGAGCAAATTGCAACAAAGTTTTGAAAATCAGCTTGGAGCAGAATTAAGATAATATTTATATTGAAAAACATCTCTATTTTTATTGTTGCCATTTTCTTTATCTTAAAGCTAAATGCCCAACAAAATATTTTTAATACAGAAAAGGTTAGTGATACAACTTCAATTGGAAAATTAGCTCTTTACGATTTAAAACAAGGTATTAAAGGCGTTGGTTATTCTTTTTCAAGACCTTTTTTTTGGAAAAAGAAAGACTTCACAACCTTAAGTTCTATAATTATAGGCTCTTTAGCTTTATCAACCATTGATGACGAAGCTAGTGCGTTTTTTATACGAAATGAGCCTCATGTGCCAGAACTAATTCAAGAAATTGGCACACGTTTTGGAAGTCCACAAGTATATTTTATAACAAATGCGACTTTATATGGCGTTGGTCTTTTTACTAAAAATGAAAAGCTAAGAAAAACTAGTGTTCTAATTATTTCTTCTTCTTTTACCACTGGCCTTTTACAAAGTTTGAGTAAAACAGCTTTTGGTAGAACTCGCCCAAATAATGTATATAAAAGTAATGAGTTTAGGTTTTGGTCTAATGAACCTTCATTTCATTCTTTTCCATCTGGTCATACTGTTTTATCAATAACCATGGCACACTCCATTGCCAAACAGTTTGATAATACTTGGTCTAAAGTAGGTGTTTATACATTAGGTTCTATTGCTCCATTATCTAGATTGTTTGCTGGTGCACATTGGCTAACAGATGTAGGTATCGCTACTGTTTTAAGTATTGTAGTGGTGGATTCTATTGATAAATTTCTATTCAAAACTAATGCCTACGATTATTCAAAAAAAGAAAAACAGATTTCATGGAATTTTACTTTTGTTGGAAATAAAATAGGTCTTACAGGAAGTTTTTGATATTATATAGCTTCGTAAATAAATAAAAAGTTCGTATATTTAGTTTGACCATTCTAAACTATAGAAACTATGCAAGATTCAAACTATATTAAAATATATACCGGTGATTTTCTAATGGTACAACGTATTGTTTCTGAATTAGAAAAAGAAAACATTATTCCTGTTTTAAAAGATCAAACAGACTCTGGTCTAATCCCTATTTTCGGAACCTCAAACGCTGTTTTTCAACAAGTTTTTGTTCATAAAGACGAACTTGACAAAGCTGTTTTGGTTGTTGAAAACATTATATCAGAACTGCAAAACTAATTAAGCAGTTACTGCATACATTTTATCACGCAATTCCTTAATTTTCTTGTCTTGCATATATTCATCAAAAGTAGTGTAACGGTCTATAACACCATTTGGCGTTAGCTCCACTACTCTATTGGCTACAGTTTGTGCAAACTCATGATCGTGAGTTGTAAACAACATAGTGCCTTTAAAGTTTTTAAGCGAATTATTAAATGCAGTAATACTTTCTAAGTCTAAGTGGTTTGTAGGCTCGTCTAGCATTAAAACATTTGCTCTTACCATCATCATCCTACTTAGCATACAACGCACTTTTTCGCCTCCAGATAATACATTCGATTTTTTAAGGGCTTCTTCACCACTAAAAATCATCTTTCCTAAAAATCCACGAATATGAACTTCTTCGCGTTCTTCTTCTGTAGTAGCCCATTGACGTAACCAATCTACTAAACTTAAGTCATTATTAAAAAACTCACTATTATCTAATGGTAAGTATGATTGTGTTGTAGTTACACCCCAATCAAATTTACCGGCATCTGCTTTTTCGTAATTATTTATAATTTGATAAAATGCAGTTGTTGCTCTTGAATCTCTTGAAAACACAACTACTTTATCTCCTTTTGCAAGATTTAAATCGATGTTTTTAAATAAAATTTCACCTTCAATTGATGCTTCTAATTTTTCAATATTTAATATTTGATCTCCCGCTTCTCTTTCTCTTTCAAAAATAATAGCTGGATAACGACGACTAGTTCTTCTAATATCACCTATATTAAGTTTTTCAATCATCTTTTTTCTACTAGTCGCTTGCTTGCTTTTAGCAACGTTGGCAGAAAAACGACGAATAAATTCTTCTAATTCCTTTTTCTTTTCTTCTGCTTTTTTGTTTTGTTGTGCATGTTGACGAGCAGCTAATTGAGAAGACTCATACCAAAAGGTATAATTACCTGAATAATTATTAATCTTTCCAAAATCGATATCAGAAATATGAGTACAAACAGAATCTAAAAAGTGTCTATCATGAGATACCACTATAACACAGTTATCATAATTTGCTAAAAAGTTTTCTAACCAAGAAATCGTTTCATAATCCAAATCATTGGTAGGCTCATCCATAATTAGCAAATCAGGATTTCCAAATAAAGCTTGTGCTAATAACACACGTACTTTTTGCTTTCCATCTAAATCTGCCATTAAAGTGTAATGAAACTCTTCTTTAATCCCTAAATTAGATAACATAGATGCTGCATTACTATCTGCATTCCAGCCATCCATTTCTTCAAATTTTACTTGAAGTTCCCCTATTTTATCTGCATTTTCATCAGTGTAATCTGCATAAAGCGCATCAATTTCAGTTTTAATTTTAAATAAAGGTTTATTACCCATTAAAATTGTTTCTAATACAGTATGCTCATCATATAAATTATGATCTTGCTCCAAAACAGACATACGTTTACCAGACTCTAAATGAACTTGACCAGATGTTGGCTCTGTTTTTCCAGAAATAATTTTTAAAAATGTAGATTTCCCAGAACCATTAGCACCAATAATACCGTAGCAATTGCCATTATTAAAAGTTGTATTTACTTCATCAAAAAGAATACGTTTTCCAAATTGCACCGAAAGGTTAGATACTGATAACATAAATTTGCTTTATTTTTTTTGCAAAAGTAGAAAAATCAATTGGTAAGACGAAACATAGTTTCTCTCTTTTTAAGTATTTATACATTATAATAGCATTTTTATTGGCTAATATTTAACAGCGCATTAACAAGACTTTATAAATACAAACTATATTTTTGTCTACAAACTAACTCTATTGAATTAAAATTACTCTCACGAGGGACTTATGAAGCTGTATCTTTCAATTATAATTATTGTTATTACTTTTTTGGGCTGCAAAAAAGACACGCAAGAAGTTGACAATAATTACGCCTACTTAGGTGGTGAAATTATAAATCCTAATACTAATTTTATTGTTCTTTCTAAAGATGAAGCTGTTATAGATACTGTAAAGCTTGATGGCAGAAATAGATTCTTATATAAAATTAATCATTTAAATGAAGGTATTTATACCTTTAGACATGGTGGAGAATATCAAATAATATTACTTGAGCCAAAAGATAGCGTGTTTTTAAGATTAAATACTTTAGATTTTGATGAATCACTTGTTTTTACTGGTGACGGTGACAAAAAAAATAATTATTTAATTAATGATTTTTTAGAAAATGAAAAAGAAGAAAAACACATTGTTAAACTTTGCCAATTAAATCCCATTACTTACCAAATACATATAGACTCATTAAAAGACCTAAAAGTTAATGCTTTTAAAAATTTTAAGAAGAAATATGAAACCACACCATTATTTGAAAAAATTGCGAAATCAAATATAGATTATAGCTATTACTCAAGTAAAGAAGTTTATCCTTTTATACATTATGGTAAAGATAAAGCTGCTCTTTTAAAGTCGCTGCCTAATGATTTTTATAGTTACAGAAAAGACATTAATTACAACGATACTTTTTTTAGCAATTACCATAATTACAATATTTTTTTAAGAAACAACTTTAGTAACTTATCATTAAAAGAGCATGATTTGCATTCTGATAATAAAGTTTTTAATAGAAATAATTTATGTTATAATTTAGACAGACTTAAATTAATTGACAGTCTTGTAACAGACCCAAATATTAAAGAAAATTTACTTTATCATTTTACTATTAATTATTTAACTAAAAGTCAAGATGAAAATGGCAATAATGCTGTTTTAAAATCTTATTTAAGTAAGAGCAAAAATGATAAAAGCAAGACAATGTTATCTAACTTAACAAAATCTTTAAATAGCCTTAAAAAAGGATCTAAACTACCAGAAATAAATATTGTAGATTATAATAATAACACTGTTGAAATTAACTCTATAATAAACAACTCTACAGTTATAAGTTTTTGGTCTCATACTTATTATGATCATTTTAACGACAGCCATAAGAAAATAAAAGAATTACAAATAAAATACCCTGAGATTAATTTCGTGACTATAAATATTGATGATTATGGTTTAGATAAATCGGAAAAATTGTTGCTTAATCACGGGTTTAGTCCTAAAAATGAGTATTTGTTTAAAAGTCCAAAAGAAGCTACTGAAAGCTTAGCCATTTACCCAATGACTAAAACAATTATTATTGATAAAAACAAAAAGATTGTTAACAGTAACTCTAATATTTTTTCAATTCATTTTGAAGAAGAATTGTTAGGGCTTCTTAATAGATAAAAATCTATTTGATAACAAGCGTGTAGTTTTTTGATGTACTGTCTGTACACAATGAATCATCGTAAATCACATCTCCGTAGTCATCATAATAGTAATCTACATAAGGGTCTACATCTAAATAAACTGTGAATGTAAATCTTCCTTTTTCAGTCGGAATACCTTCTAAAATAACATCCCTATAATCATAAATAATTTCTATTCCATTAGGAACATCTCCATAAACATCAAAATAATAATCATAACTGTTGTCGTTCGGTTCATTTTTAACTTCAGCAGTGATTTTATCGAAATAATACTTATCACTGTAACCTACTTTTAACTTTACATCGTGAAGTTCGGGTCTTACATTAATAATACAATCAATTACGTTTTCGCAATTAATAAAGAGGAGAAATAAAAAAAACAGTGCAAAAATAGAATATCGTTTCATAAGTCTAATTTATAAAACAATGGCATCAAGTACTATACCAAACAAACCGTATTAAAGCTTATAATGCTTCATTAAAAGCTTTTCATAAACTTTATCTGGCAAAATTCTTTTTAATACTATAGAAAACTTCTGCATAAACTCCCCTACTTTGTAATGTACTTTAGGATTAGGGTTATTAATAATTTTATAAACCGCTTCGGCCATCATATTAGGATTACTACCATTATCCACATGCGCATTCATTAACTCTAAAGTATCGCCGTAAGGTTTTTTATAAGGTGAATTTTCTAGTAATGGCGCATGATAGCGACCTGCAGCAATATTGGTTGCAAAATCTCCAGGAGCAACGTTTGTCATTTTTATATTGAAATCTTTTAACTCCATTCTAAAAGCTTCGGTTAAAAGCTCTAATGCACCTTTACTAGCACTATAAACACCTCGATAAGGTAAACCCATATAACCTGCTATAGATGTTATGTTTATGATTAACCCAGATTCCTGTTTTCGCATCTGTGGTAATGCCGCTTTAATTACATTTATTGGTCCAAAAAAGTTTGTATCAAAATTGTTTTTAATTTCAGATTCAGGAATTTCTTCTATAGGTCCTGTAATACCTGCACCTGCATTATTAATGACTACATCTAATCTGTTTTCTTTTTTTATAATTTCAGAAATTGTCTCATTAATAGTTTCAACTTTTTTAACATCTAAAGCTAAAATTGGAAACTTACTATTTTTATAATTATCAGGATTTCTGCTAGTACCATAAACTATAAAACCTTTTTCATTTAAAAACTCACCAATAGATTTTCCTATACCAGAAGAACCACCTGTTATTAAAACAACTTTAGACATTTATTGAAATTTTGTGAGTTTAAAGATAAAAAGATTTACCAAACTAAAAGGCATAAAAAAAGGCAAGCTACCTACATCACACCGCTACGACCATTTACCTTTGCTTCGTTCCCGACCTGGAGGATTCAACAGGAGCTGGTTGTGTAGGACTTGCCGGGTGCAAAGATACAAACTTTTAAAATTTTCACAATGATTTTTTAAACTGATTTTAAATAAATATCTTGCTATAAATTTATAATTCGAAATGAAAACATTCAAATATCTAACAATCATATTTTTAAGTGGAATACTAATTTCTTGTGGATCAAATTCTGGAAGTAAAAAAAGTGATTTTGCTATTAAAACCAATACTGAAAAAGGTAATATTTCTAATAATGAAACCTTAAAATTGTCTTTAAATAATAAAAAAGGGCAAACTATAGATTCAGTTTCTTATACTTTAAATGGAAAAAAGATTGATGAAAACTCAGAGTTAAAAAACTTTAAATTAGGAAAACAAACAATTGAAGCTACAGTGTATTTTAATAATGAAAAACAAGTTGCAACCTCCGTTATAACTATTTTAAATAGTGATTTACCTCAAGTTTATAATTATAAAATTATTAATGAGTATCCGCACGACATCACATCTTACACTCAAGGTATTGAATTTTTTAACTATACACTTTACGAAAGCACAGGACAGTATAAAGAATCTAAGCTTAGAAAAGTAAATTATAAAACTGGAGAAGTAATTAAAAACATTGATTTAGCTGACGAATATTTTGGAGAAGGTCTTACCATTTTAAACAATAAAGTATACCAACTTACTTGGCAAAAAGGTACAGGTTTTGTTTATGATGTAAATACTTTTGAAAAACTAAGCAGTTTTAAATATGGCAATAGTAAAGAAGGCTGGGGATTATGTAATAATAAAAACACTATTTATAAAAGCGATGGCACTGAAAAAATATGGCTTTTAAATCCGGAGACTTTAGTTGAAGAAGCCTTTATTCAAGTATATACTAATAAAGGTAAAATTGTTGGTATTAATGAAATGGAGTGGATTGACGGAAAAATATATGCAAACCGCTATCAAAAAGATGGTGTAGCTATAATAAACCCTATAAATGGCGCTGTAATTGGTGTAATAGACTTTTCTCCTCTTAAAAAACTAGTGACTCAACACGAAGGTTTAGATGTTTTAAATGGTATTGCTTACAATCCACTTACCAAAACTATTTTTGTAACTGGTAAACGATGGGATAAATTATTCGAGGTTGAAATTGTTGAAAACTAACTGCTATTAAATAAATAAAACTTAATTTCTAATTTCTAAATAAAAAATTTAGCAAAATTTAATGTACAGGACTCTGAGTACATGGACAATTACTAATGCCTTGTAAAAAGTCTATACCAATAGTAATAACATGAGTTCCTGAGTTAAACCCAGATAAATCATTAATGGTTACTTGGTATGCATATCCAAAATAAAAAATTGATTTTTTGAATCCTGCCATTGGACCAAGATTTAAAGGTTTTAAAAGTTGATCGTTAAGAAAACGGTATGATACTCCTGCCCAATAATAATCTTCATTTCTATTAAACTTACGGAACTTAAAATTTAAATCGGTACTTGAGCGTTTGTCACTTGTAAACATTTGATAATACACTGATGGCTCAAATTCCAACCCACTATTTTTAGGTCCTCTAAAAGTAAAACCTGAATATATTTGATAATTTAAGAGAAGTTGTGGTTCGTTTTGAACAATCACTTCATCTAATTTTTTTTCTAAAACATTATTAGCATTAAAACTTAAATAAAACCCTCTATTTCTATATAATACACCTACATCAAAATTATTGTTTGAATTTTTTCTATCATCTGTAATATTTGGGTTAGAAACTGGAGGTTGATTATTACCGTTAGTAAAATTATTAATATCAAATCTAATATTATTAATGTTATAGGATATACCAAATGATAAATACTGTTTAGTATAATAATCTAAAATAAGATGATGTGCAAAAGAGAATTTAGCTCCTGTTTGAATAGTGTTCCCATTGCTATCGTTATAAAAAGACATGCCTATTCCTGTGCGATCTGAAATTCTAAAATCTGCATAAACAGACTGATTGTCTGGTGCATCTTTTATACCTACCCATTGTGTTAAACCATTAGCTCTTAATTTTAAATTATCTCCAATTCCTGCATAGGTTGGAGATATTACAAAATTATTATCAGCCAAATATTGGGTAAAGACAGGCAAATTTAGCTCTTGCCCATAACTTTTAGCAAGAACTAAAAATAATACATATATAATTATTTTTCGCATTTAAATAATTCCTTTAACGAGGTAAACAATCTTTATCATTATCTATAAAGTGTAAAGTGTCCCACAAATTCACGATTATCATTAACATCATTCAATCTTACAACATACCAATAATCTCCAGACGGAAGCTCTGCACCATGGTATTTTCCATCCCATTTTTCACCAACTCCTAAAGTAGCTATTTTACGACCATATCTATCAAAGATATCAAATGTTAAATCTTTATATTGAGATGCACAACCTGGCCCCCAGCCTTCACTAATTGGTGTAAAATAATTAGGTATGCACACATCTATATATTCATAATATCTTGTAGCAGTAGCTATACAACCGTTACTATCTGTTACTGTTACGGTATAATCGCCAGATTCATAAATAATAAATGTATTTGTACTTCCGTAAGACACGCCATTAAGTGTGTATTCATAATTTCCAGAACCTCCACTTGTAGCGGTAACAATTTCATTTATTTCTCCATCTTCTAAAGTTAATGCTAAAGCATCAAATTGCTCAATTTCAAAATCTATAACTACTTCACATGTATTTGTATGTCTTATGGTAATATAATGATTTCCTGCAATAAGATCAATAAATATATTACTAGATTGATAAACTCCTCCATCTAAAGAGTAATCTAAATCAGAAAGGTTAACAGTTGTATCATCTACAGTTACAGTAACCCTATTACTTGTTGCATCTATAGTGTTAGTACAATACTCTATATCAAGTACGGCATCAATAAGTACAGATGTTGGGAATGCAATATTCCACTCTGTTGGACAACCTACATTATCAAGTACGTAAACAATATGATCTCCTCCTTCTAAATTAATAAAATCGAATTGAGTTTGGATTGAGGTACCTACAGTATAAGTCCCATTTATATCGTCTAAACTTACACTATATGGCATTTCACCCCCAGAAATTTCAATACTGAATTCACCATCTAAATCACCACTACAAGCTTCGGGAATAATTGAATTTGAGACAATAGTAACTGCTACAGGAATTGGGGCTTCTATGATAAAATCAAAAAGAACGAAACAACCTAATTCATCTTGAGCAATTCCTTGATAATTTCCTGGAGAAAGATTTTCAAATAATGAAATTTCAAAAAACTGATCCAATCTTGGTGAAATAGCATATTTTATAATTCCTGTTCCGCCAGAAGCGGTAATTTCTAATACTCCATCATCAATGCCTGGGCAAGTAACATTAGATACAACAAAACTAGCTATTAATGGAGCAGAAGGTTCTGTAATAGGAATTTGAGCACTTATTGTTAAACAGTCACCACTATCAACCCTTACTTGATAAGTTCCAACAGGAAGATTTGTAAATACTCCTGGACTATCTTGAGTTACTGGTGTAATAGTATTACCTGCTGTATCTTCTAATGTATAAACATAATTGCCTAAACCTCCTTGAGCGGTTGCTATTATAACACCTGTATTATCTCCTGCACAATTAATTGTAGCATTAGTTACATCCAAAATAACTTCTAATGTTGGTAATGGATCGATTGTTATTTCATTTGAGACAAATGCTATACAACCATTAGCATCTCTTACATAGTATTGATAAGTTCCTACTGCCACAGAAAATGTTGTTGATGTTGTAAACGAACCTAATATAGTTGTAAAAGTATCAGTATCACTATACTCATAAGTTCCAGTTCCTCCAGAAGCATTTAGTGTTAGTGTTGAACTTGTTAAACATGTTTGTGATGTTTCTTTAACTAGACTAGCTTGTATTTCAGTAGGCTGTGAAATAATAATATTTGGTGAATTAAATGAACAATTATAACCATCATTTATTACAACATTATAAGTTCCAAATCCTAAATTGTTAAAAACAGGTGATGTTTGTGGACCAGACGAACTCACTGTTGGAGACGTCATATTAAGTGTATAAGTATAATTACTTCCTTGTCCGCCAGTTACAACACTAGTCGTTATTGAAGCATTTGTATCTCCAAAACAAGATAATAATGTTGTACTTGCAGTAACTGTTGCACTTATTGGATTTGGGATAGATAATATAACATTATCTGAAGCAATACAGCCACCAGAATCTCTTACATTAACCGTATAAACTCCAGCCGATAAATTAGTAAATGTTCCATTTGAAGAATAAGCTACGGTTGCAGCTCCTGTTAATTCGTATTCATAAGTACCCCAACCACCATCGGCAATAGCAGTAATAGTTCCTGAATTATCATCACATGTTACATTAGATGTTTCTGTAGCGACTACCGTTAATGTTGATACTGGTGATGAAATAATAACAACTCCTGATGTTGCAGAACAAAAAGGACTAGCTGTCTCATTAATAACAACTGTATAACTGTCTGCTAAAAGACCTGTTATTAATAAAGGATTTGTTGATGTATTTGCTGAAACGACTCCAAAAATAGAAGTAAAAGAACTATCTAACACTTCATAAGTATAAGCTCCTGAGTACCCACTCACATTAAGTTCAAAAGTACCATCATTATCTCCAAAACAAGTTACAGCTTTAGGTGATGTTAAAGTCACCGTTGGAAGTGTTGCAGATTGAATAAAAATATCAACATTTTCTGTACATAAAGTCACTGTATCTGTTATTGTAACTGTATATGTCCCTGATGGCACACCAGAAAACACATTTCCTCCTAAACTTATTGATGCTGGATTTGGACTTATTGAATAATTATAAGTACCCGAGCCTCCAGAACCTGTTATTGTTATTTCTCCATCGTCATCATTACAAGTTGGATTTGCTGTTACCTGTGGCAATAATCCTATTGGAGAAAGAATATCAATCGATACTAAATTACCACAACCATTGGCATCTTGCACCTCAACAGTATGAGTTCCTGATGCTAAGTTTGATATGGTAAAAGGTGCTGTACGTGTTTGAAAAGCACCACCGTCAATACTATAACTATAAGGTGAAATCCCTAATGTTGTTAAATTAACATCTATTTCAAAATTACCTTCCGTTACTGTACATTGATTGGTTACAGTGGCTGTAATTACTGGTTCTGAATCTGCATCTAAAACTATAACCGATGTTGATTTTATACAGCCATAAGCATCAATAACATGAACATAATAACTCCCTGCATTCATATTAAAAACATTTGCAGAAGCCCATAAAGGATCTGTAGCTAAAGGAGCTGTAGCTGATGTTGTTATTTGATATAAATATGGTGCTGTACCATTGCTAGCAATAGCTGTAATGACTCCTGAATTTGGATTACAATTTGCGTTTTTATCTACAGCAGCAGAAATGCTTAAATCAATAGCAGATTCTGTAATATTAAATGGCACTGTAATCACACTACATCCTGCATTTGGTCCAGAGATTTCGGTTACTAAAGCAAAATAATTCCCAAAAGGTAATGGTCCTAAGTTACTTATAGATAATGAACCGCCTGCTGGTACGACTCCTGAACTACTAATTCCTGTTGAAATTAATGATAGCGAATCAAATATTTCATAATTTACATTAGTAGCTGCACCATAAATACTATTTACTGTGAATGAGACATTTCCATCCGCACTTCCAACACAAGTAATATTATTTGATGTTAATGCATCTGCTGTTAAAGTTGAATTTGTTGGAATTGGAAGTGTTGCAGTTTCGTAATAGCTACAACCTGTAGACATGTCATACACTATAAAAGTGTAAGTTACACCTGGTAATAAACCTGTAAATGTCGCAGATTGACTTCCTGAACTATCCTCAGCTACCCAAGTTCCTCCTGGTGGTGGCGCAGGTACAAAACCTCTATAAATATCAAAGAAAAAAGGGCCTGAACTAACTAAAGTTGTTCCTATATCTACAACAGCTTCACCTCCAGTTGTACAGTCTGCAACAGAATTAATAGAAATATCTAAATCGTTTGGTGGTGATGCAACCAATACATCTTGAATCAATACAGAGCACCCATTAGCATCAACAACATTAATTTGGTATAATCCAAAATCTACAACATCAAACGTAGTTGATACAGTTCCAGACGCATTAAGCTCTGATGCAGAATACCCATTGGTTCCCGTAACATAATAGTTATATGGTGCTGTTCCTCCAGTTACACTTTGCACAATCACAGCACCAAATGTAATGTTTGTACCAGTTCCTGTTCCATCATCTTGACAAGTTATTGGATTTGCATCATTAATAACTACTATTGGACTTGGTTCTGCAATTGTAATATTTTCTGTATCTGCACAAGATTTAGAATCGGTTAAAGTAATGGTATAATCTCCAGCAGTTAAACCAGAAGTTTGAGTTCCATAATCTGTTCCTGTTGTATTATTAAAAACATTGATAACAAAAGCTGGTGTACCAACTGTATTATTTATTGTAATATTTATGGCAGCATTATTATCACCACTACAAAGAATAGATTGTGTTTGAGTAACCGAAATAATTTCTGGTAAAGAAATAACATTAATAGTTTGTACTCCAGATTCTACATTACATCCATTAGCATCAGTTATTAAAAACTGGTAAGTTCCATCTGTTGTTGCTGTATGTGTAAATGTACTTCCAGTAACTGATGTTGAACTACTATAAGCACTTCCGTTAAATGACACTTGATATGTAAATGGTGCAACTCCACTTGAAATATTTCCAGTAATAATGCCATCTGGTAATGCCGTACAATCTAAATCTTTAGTTATAACAGTACTTAATGTAATTGGTGGTAAAGGCGGGATTGTATAAGATTCAGCATATGTACAATCATTAGCATCTCTAACCTCAAAAGTATAAGTTGCTGGTGTTAATCCAGAAAAAATATTTGATGTTTGAAAAGCTGTTGCTGATGCTGCTGGTAATATAATTCTATATTCCAATGGTGCTAACCCTCCTGTAGTTGTTAATGTTACATCAGATGTAATTGTTGGGCAACTTATAGGCGAATTACTAAAATCTAAATCTGTTGGTGGATTTAATGAATCTATAGTTATAGAAGCTGTTAAAAAAGTACAACTATTTGTGTCTCTAATTGTAACTGTATAAGTTCCATCGGTTAAACCAGAAAACGTTGTTCCTGTTTGAAATGTTGTTCCATCTAAACTATATTCATATGGCCCTGTTCCTCCAGAAACACCAGAAACAGTTATCTCTCCATTAGTCGTACAAGTATAAGGAGATGTTAATGTTGCGGTTCCTGTAATTGCTGTTGTTGTTGTAATACTAATAGTTTGTGGAGCAGTTATACAAACATCTGTTCCTACAGTATATTGAACTACAACATCGTAATCTCCAGCTGTTAATCCATTAAATACTGGTGAATTAAAAAATGTAACTCCATTATCTATACTATACTCTAAGGTATTTCCATTAGTATTTGTGACGTTTATATTTATTGCGCCAGAGTTAATCTCATCGGCACATAAAATATTGGTTTGAGATATTGTAAAATCTGGTTCTGCAATAGCATCAACTGTTATTGATACATCTACCGAACAGTTATTAAAATCCACAACTGTAATATTATATACACCTACAGTTGGCACATTAATTATTGGTGTTCCTTGAAAAACCGTTGTACTATTAACAAAATATGAATATGGTGGTGTACCTCCTACTGGGTAAACTGTAATTTCACCGTCGGTACATGTTAAGGGTTTTGTAAGTGCTGCTGTAGCTTCTAATAAGGGTGGATTTATAATTTCAATATCTCCTGTATAAGCACAACCATCTTCTGTTGAAACATTTACAGTATAAGTCCCTGGGCTTAAATTATCAAAAGTATAGTCACTTTCGGCTATTGGTCCCACACTATTTATAAGCGTAACACCATCGTAAATTGAAAAGAAATATTGTGGACGAACATCATTTGCGGCCAATACGACACTTCCTAATTCCCCATAACATAAAGGTTGAGTAACTATCGTTGAAGTTGTAAAATCTCTATCTCTTATTTGAACATCTGGCACAGAGAAAATACACGGATTAGGAGTAACTCCTATTTGTCTAATATAAACATCATATAAACCAGCTGTTGTAACAGAAAAAACATTACTATTTTGATAGTTTGTACCATCAATACTAAACTCGTAACCACTAGGTACACCTCCAACTACAATCTCTCCAGGAGTAGTACAATAAATATCTCTTGAAGTAACCGTTGGGGTTAATAAGTTAGTATAAACATTAAAGAAAAACTGATTAAAACAACCACCTTCGTAATTTAATGTTAATCTATATTGCCCAGCGTTATCTATTGTAAAGTCTGGACCAGTTGCTACTTGATTCCAAGTACAGGCATCATCTTCATTAGCACAATCTTGATTGGTAACTGCTGTACAACTTGTTTCATCTAACTTTTCCCATATTATTGAAGTAGTATCAGTAATAGCAGTTTCAATAAGTCTTGAATCGGTAGTGCCACATAAATAAAAATTTGGTAATAATTTTCCATCATTAGGGCAAGTAACAACTTCATCTGCAAAAGGAATTAAAGGGTTTGTTACATTAGCACCAAAAGTGATTACCTCAAAAACTTGGTCTATTGATTGACATGGAGCTACAGCAGTATTATGAACATAATATGTTCCTGTTTCTGTAACCGAAATAGATTGTGTTGTTCCTATTACTGGTGTACCAGATTGACTTGTAGACCATGAATATGCATCATAACCATTCCCAGCTGTTAATGTTGTGCTTTCTCCACACAACACCACTTCTTCTTCAAAAGTACAATCGTTTAAATCTGCCAGAAAGTTTGTTGCTCCTGGTGATAATAAACATCCTGTATTAGTTGCAAAACTTGGATCATCTGAAATTGTAAAGTCTGGGTTTATAGTTCCTTGATAAGTGGAGTATGCTTGATTATCAATATTATTAGAACAGGCATCACTTAATAGACTACACGTTGATACTACTGTTACTTTAAAACGAATTTCTGAAACTGGATCATTTTCTTCAACTACAGACGGGTCTACACTAAAAATAAGTTCTCTAGTAGTAGAATCGTAACTTTGAACACTAACCCCAGCAGGTAAAACATCAATATCTGATGGGTAATTAAAAACTATGTTTGTTGGAAGAATATCTCTAATCGTTAAATTAGTGGCATCATCGTTTCCTGTGTTTTGAAAACCAATTATATAATACAATTCGTCCCCTAAATCTACTACTTGTCCACCAATATCATTTCCAAATTCATCTTCAACAATTTTAGTTAATACAATATTTGGTGCAATAATTTCAATAGCAAAAGCACTAAAATAATAATAATAAATATCTAATGTACTACCTAAACTTATAGTTGCACTAGTAGCACTATTTGCAATAATAGTATTTCCTGCGTTAGGTATATTTATAATACCAGAATCAAAACCTAAAGTATTTGAGCCGTTAGGGTTTCTTGCTGTAAAAAGTTCTGGTGTATTAGTAATAGGGTCTATAATTGAAGATGTACTATTAAAGAAATTGTTTCCTGAACGTATTACTGTACCTGCATTATTAGTAGCATCAATAGTGTTTCCGTTAAGTCTTAAATAATCTCCTGTATAACTACGGTCACCTTCTATAGTATTAAAAGCAAATTTAGCACGTACTGGTCCTGTTGGTATCGTTTTAAAACCAGAAACAGGAAATGTTTCACTTATAGTACTAGTTATTTTAGTGAAACCATCAAAAGATGTAATATACTTACTAGGTAAAAGCGGATCTTCATAAACTACAAAAAGCGACCAACCTGCAGATAGTCCTTCCGAGTTTGGTCTAGGTCCAATTAATGAGGATATATTTGCCACTGCATAAGTTCCTTCTGGATCTGGTAAAGCCGTAAGCATATCTGTTACATCATGATAATAAACATAAGTATTTGAATTATTATCATTTGCTGCGTTTTGAAAGTAAACCTCTGTACCGGTAATATCTGTATAAGTCCCACCAGGAGTTTTGAACTTAATATCTGAAATTGGCTCGTCTCCATCAACTACAGCACTCCAATATAAACCAGCGTAAACAATTTGATAACAGCTTACATCATTAGGCACATCTAAGTCTGCACTACTAGAATTAAATGTTGACGCATCTCCATCTATATCTACATAAACAGCTGCATTTATTCCGTCATTAGTTCCTGTTCCGTTATAAGGATCAGAGACATGTAATCCAACATTACTGTTTCCAATTAAAAGTATATCACCCTTAATGGCCTCATCATATCTTGGTGAAAAAGGAACAAGATTTTGCCCTATAACACTAAAAGAAAATAGTGAAACAAAAACAATAAGTAGGTTTTTTAAATAAGTAGTTTTTTCCATAGTCAACTAAATTTAGTACTTCTTTTCTATTTGGGATGAAAAAAAACTATTGCTAGTTGTTAATTATTTTAGATTATTGTAATAATACTACTACAATAAATTCACTTTATCTAAACTAAATGTTTTTAGACGATATAAATATCGTGAATTTATTTCAAACTATAAAAATAGATGCAATATTTTAAACAATCGCATGTTTTTAATCGTTGATTATTGTTTTTCGTCGTAGAATGTGATGAAAACCTTTCAAATTCTTTACAAATACTGCTGAATATCTATTAGAATTATTTAGTAAAAAAATAAGAAATTTAGTGTTTTAATAAATATTGAACACTAAAAAATATAAGGGTGATTTGTATAGATTTTAATAAAATACCTTATTCATGAGATTATTTTGAACTTAAAGCAGGTAGATAATCATTAAAATTATCCAAAGAAAAGCTATAAGGATTACCTAGATAAGTACCTTAATTTTAATTAAAATGAAGTAGTAATTAAATAATTAGTAGTTTATTTTATCAAATTTTGATGGCTAATTTTGCTATTAAACAATAATTGAAATCGATTCACTAACAACAAATTTTATTTAATGAATAGGACTTTGAGTACAAGGACAGTTACTTATTCCTTGTAAAAAGTTTAATCCAATGGTTAAAACGTGCGTACCAGAATTATAAGCAGATAACTCGTTAGTTGTTATTTGATAGGCATATCCAAAATAAAACATAGACTTTTGAAATCCTGCCATCGGACCAATATTAAGTGGTTTAAAAAACTGGTCATTTAAAAAACGGTATGAGATCCCTGCCCAAAAATAGTCTTCATTTCTATTAAATTTTCTGAATTTAAAATTTAAATCTGTACTAGATCTTTTATCACTACTAAACATTTGATAGTACACAGAAGGTTCGAATTCTAATCCACTTTTTTCAGGCCCACTAAAAGTATACCCAGAATATACTTGATAGTTTAAAAGTAAATTTGGTTCTGAAACTCTTATATCTTCATCTAGATTTTTCTCAAGAATATTATTAGTATTAAAACTTAAAAAGAAACCTTCATATCTATACAATGCACCTACATCAAAATTATTGTTAGATGTTCTTCTGTCATCAGTAACAAAAGGGTCTATAGTTGGGTTTTCTGTTGTAGTGTTGAATTTATTGATGTTTATTCTAAAATTATTGATGTTGTAAGAGATACCAAAAGACAAATATTGTTCTGAATAGTAGTCTAAAATAAGATGATGGGCAAAAGAGAATTTAAAACCTGTTTGTAATGTATTACCGTTTTTATCATTATAAAATGATACCCCTACTCCAGAACGATCTGCAATTCTAAAATCTGCATAAACCGACTGATTAGTTGGTGCTTCTTTCAAACCTGCCCATTGTATCAACCCATTGGCTCTTATTTTTAAATTATCACCAATACCTGCGTAAGTAGGTGAAATCACAAAGTTATTATCTGCCATGTACTGAGTAAATACAGGTAAGTTTAACTCTTGACCATAGCTATTAGCTATAAATAGAACAAAAAAGGATATAATTAGTTTTCGCATTTGTATAATTTTTAATTTAATAGCTATTACTACTAATTTTATTTATCTATAAAGTGTAAAGTGTCCAACAAATTCTCTATCATCTCTCTCGTCATTTAGTTTTACTATATACCAGTAATCTCCTGAAGGAAGCTCAATACCTTTATACTTACCATCCCATTTTTGACCAACTCTTAATGTTGAAACCTTACGCCCATATCTATCAAAAACATTAACTGTTAAATTTTGATATTGGCTTGTACAACCTGGTCCCCATTCATCTTGATTACCATCATTATTAGGTGTAAAGTAGTTTGTAATACAAACATCAATATATTCAAAGAATCTACTAGCTACAGTTGTACAACCATTACTATCTGTTACTGTTACTGTATAATTCCCAGATTTATAAATAAGGAATGTGTTTGTATTATCGTATGAATCACTACTAGAATCAAATTCATGTTGAACTTCGTATTCATAAATCCCAGATCCACCAGTTGCTGATGCCACAATTTCGTTTATATTACCATCTGCAAGTGTAAGTTCTAATGGGTCATATTGTTCAATTTCAAAAGTGAAAGATACCTCACAAGTATTAGTGTGTCTAACCGTTACAAAGTGGTTACCTGGAACAATATCCATAAATCTATTATCAAGCTGATAAGCTCCACCATCTATTGAGTAATCCAGATCAGTAAGGCTTACCAAGGTATCATCAACCGTAATAGTTAACATATTAGTTGATGCGTCTGAATTATCTGTACAATAATCAATATCAAGCTCTGCATTAATACGAACTGACTCTGGAAAAGTTATATTCCATTCAGATTCACAACCTTGATTATCTACTACATAGACCGTATGATCACCACCTGCTAGTCCTGTAAAATCAAATTGTGTTTGCGTTAAGCCACCAGTATTATAAGTACCATTTATACTATCTAAACTTAAACTATACGGCATACTTCCTCCAGAAATATCAACACTAAACTCACCATCTAACTCACCTTCGCAAGCCTCTGGAATAATTGAATTTGGCACAATAATTAACATTATTGGAGTTGGCTCTGCTACAGTAAAATCAATAAGTACATAGCAACCTAATTCATCTTGTACTATAGCTTGATAATCTCCAGCAACTAAGTCTTCAAAAATAGATGTATCGAAAAACTGATTCAATTGAGGTGAAATAGCATATTTAATTATACCTGTACCTCCTGTAGCAACAATTTCCATAATCCCATCATTACCTCCACTACATGCAACATCTGTAACAGAAAAAGATACTTGTAAAGCAAATTCAGGTTCAGTAATTTCAACTTGTGCAGATACTTCCTCACAATCTACTCCACTAGTTACTCTAACTTGGTAAATACCTGCTATAAGTTCTGTAAATACTCCTGGACTATTTTGAGTTGGTACAGGTGTTATGTTTGTTCCAGATGCATCTTGTAATATATAAGTATAATTACCCAATCCACCTATAGCTTCTGCCACAATGACTCCTGAAGTATCTCCAGTACAATTAATTTGTGCATTTGTAGTATCTATATTTACTATTAGTGTTGGTAATGGATCTATAGTAATTTCATTTGATGCAGTAGGTCCACAACTATTAAGATCTCTAACATAATATTGATATGTTCCTGGTGTTACTGGGAACGTTGTATCTGATGTAAAAGTCCCTAAAACTGTTGTGAACGCCATAGTATCACTATACTCATATGGTCCTGTACCTCCAGTCGCACCTAATGTTAAGGTTGATTCTATTAAACATGTTTGTGATGATGTTTTTACTAATGTAGATTGTATTTCTGTTGGTTGTGTAATCACAATATCTGCAGTAATAAATTCACAATTATAACCATCTCTAACAGTAACATTATAAGTTCCTGCTCCTAATCCATTAAATACATTAGAAGTTTGAGGTCCAGATGATGTTAATGTTGGTGAAACCATATTAAGTGTATATGTATAATTAAATCCTTGTCCACCTGTTACATTACTTACTGTTATATTGGCATTTGTATCTCCAAAACAAGAAACAAGTGCTGGTGTTGCAATCGCCTGAGCATCAATTGGAGTTGGAATTACCAATACTACATTTGTAGTTGCAATACATCCTTGACTATCTCTTACACTTACAGTATAATCACCTGCTGTTAAACCTGTAAAATCATATATAAGACTGTAAGCTGAAACAACAGTTCCTCCTGTTAATTCTAACTGATATTCGTAATCTCCTGGCCATCCACCAGTAGCACTCGCAGAAATTGATCCATCATTATTACCACTCACACAGGTAATTTCTGTATGTGTTTGAGTAATTGCTAAAGCTGCTGTTGGTGCAGTTATTGTAAAGTTTTTACTAATTGTACAAAACGGCGTGTTAGTTAAATTTGCTGTTATCGTATAAGTACCTGCTACCAAACCAGAAATAGTAGTTGGTCCAGCATTTGCTACTGTACCTGATGTAACTGGATTACCTAAAGCATCTAAAATATTGTAGCTAAAGGCTCCAGACTCATCTGTTGGTGTTGGTACTCTATCTATAAAAGTAATATCAATACCTCCATCAGAATCACTAAAACAAGTAACATCAACTACATTATCTATAGTTAGGTCAAAAGTATTTGGCTCATTAACATAATGTGTTGTTTGTAAGCTACAATCTGTATCTAAATTAACAACTGTAATTAAGTAATTAGCTATTGGTAAACTAGTAAAGATTCCTGTTGTGTTAATTTGACTATAAATACTTCCAACTAAAGCGCCATCAACATCTTCTACAGTGTATTCTAAATTTGTTGGAGTACCACCTATACTAGTCACAGAAACTGTAATGTCTTCATCATTAGTACAAGTTATTGCATTATCAACAGTAACATCTAAAGTATCTAACCCTATAAATGGCTGAATAGTTGCTGTTGTGGTACCCAAACAACCATTATCATCATAAACATTTATTGTATATGTACCACCTGATAAATCAGCTTCAGTATATACATTATTAGCATTAGCTTGAACAATGGTTCCTCCTTTTATAAATTCATAAATAGTATAATTTAAAGAACCTCCTATTACACCATTTACCGTAATGGTTGCATAATTAGTAGTGTTTGTATTTGCTGTACAAGCATACTCCTCTACCACTGGTGCAGGAACTGTAATAGCATCTGGCTCATTAACTGTCTCAACTTGCGTTAGTATACAATTTCTTCCAGAAGTCACGGTAATATTATATGTGCCCGCAATTAAGTCTGAAAATACATTTGATGTTTGTGTGGTAACACCTCCATCTAAACTATAAGTATAAATAGGATTATCATTGCTAGCAGGTAAATTAACGATTATGTTACCATCATTACCACCATTACAACTTACATCTGTAGGTATTGTTGTAAATGTTACAAGCGTTGGAGCATCTACAGTTACATTTATATCTCTTGTACATAAAGTTGTAGTATCTGTAATAGTTACTGTATATGTACCTGCTGGCACACCAGAAATCACATTTCCTATAATAGTAATTGACCCTGCAGTTGGACTAATAGAATACGTATAGTTTCCAGAACCTCCTGAACCTGTCATTGTAATTTCACCGTCATCATCTGAACAACTAGGTAAAACTGTTATTGATGGTGATAAATCTAAAGTTGGATAAACTGTTACCGAAGTTGCACTAATAGCTTCACAACCATTTGCATCTCTAACAGTTACAAAATAGCTACCCGGTGTAGATACTGTAAATGTAGAACTTGATTGGAATCCACTTCCTATAGAATACGTATAAGGAGCTATTCCTGTAGTACTTGTAACAGTAAATGTATAAGGATTTCCAGTTAAGTTACATTGGTTTGAAGCCAATGCAGGAACTGTAACTGTTGGTAAGGGATCGGTATCAATAACAACATCAATTTGAGTTGTACACCCATTGGTATCCATAACCCAAACATCCCAATCTGTATTAATTGCTGGATCTAAAACGACACTTGCACTAGAGGTATAATCCGCTAATGTAGGTGCTACTCCATCTTGTACAAATGCATACCTGTAATTTGGAGTGCCTCCATTAGCTTCTACAGTTACTTGTGCTCCAAAATTACAATTTGCATTAATATTTGTTATTTCTGTAAGTGTTAATACTGTTGGTTCACTTACTAAAATGCTTACTGTATCGTCACAACCTGTAGTCTCATCTGTTACGATGATGACTTGATTTCCTATTGTTAACCCTGTTAAACTAATGGTTGTTGCTGTTTGTCCTGTACCTGTTGGTACTCCATTAATCGTATAACTATAGGTGCCTGCAAAATTTCAAACTGTAAAATCAACCGCTCCATTTGAACCGCCATTACAACTCACATCACTTACCAATAATCCTGATACTGCAATATTTGTTACTGGAGTTACCGTATAAGATTCTGTATAAGTACATCCATTGGCATCAGTAACAGTGAAGGTATAGGTATCTGGTGCTAATCCTGTAAAAGTACCAGATGAAGCCCCTGTTGTATTACCTACTTCACTTGCTGGTGAAATAATTTCATAACTAAGAGTTCCTACGCCATTAGTAGCGGTAAGTGTCACATCACTAGTTACAGCTAAACAGGTTACTGCGGTCGCTGTAAAATCTAAATCTGTTGGAATATCTAGTGCTGGTACAACAACATCTATTGGTGTTACTATTGTACAGCCATTAGCATCTTTTACATAAGCAGTTACTGTACCTGCTGTATAAGTTGAATATGTGCTCGTAGCAGTATAATTTACACCGCCATCAAAACTATAAGTATATGGTGCTGTTCCGCCACTTCCTGTAATAGTAACTAAGGCTGGTTGTGTCGCATTACCTGCTCCACAAGTAAGTCCTTGTGTTAATGCTCCTAAACCTCCAACTAATGGTGGTTCGTTTATAGTTACAGAAGTAGGTGCTGAATCACAACTTTTACTATCTCTTACAACCACACTATAAGGACTTCCCGCGAAGTCTAAACCATTAAATACATTCGAGGCTTGGAATGTTGTACCTCCATCAATACTATATTGATAAGGAGCAATACCACTACCTGCTGTAACGACAATACTACCATCTGAACCACCATTACAGGTAACATCAGTATGTACTTCAGTTAGTGTTGGTGTTGTTCTTGGAGTAACTATTATTTCAGATGATTCTGATTGACATCCTTGTGAATCAGTAACTCTAAATTGATACGTCCCATCTGTTGTTGTTGTATATGGAGACCCTGGAATTACCGAATATCCACCACTATTAAAATTAACTTCATAAGTCGAGTAGGTTCCTGTTCCTCCGCTTGGTGTTAAATCAATACTTGCATCAACTGCACAAGTTAAATCTTGAGTCATATTTGCGTCTAACAACAATGGAGATTCTACGACATAAGTTGTTGTTGCTATACAGCCATTTCCATCTTTTATAAATAAATCATAAGTTCCTGCTGCACTAATTGTAAAGGTATCACTAGATTGATATGCGCCCCCAATACTATAGCTTAAAGGAGTAATAGGTGCACCTGTACCTTCAACTAAAGTGATATTAATTGGTGTGCCATCAAAACATTGTTGCGCCACTGGATTGATTGTTGGTAAGGGATCGGTATCAATAACAACATCAATTTGAGTTGTACACCCATTGGTATCCATAACCCAAACATCCCAATCTGTATTAATTGCTGGATCTAAAACGACACTTGCACTAGAGGTATAATCCGCTAATGTAGGTGCTACTCCATCTTGTACAAATGCATACCTGTAATTTGGAGTGCCTCCATTAGCTTCTACAGTTACTTGTGCTCCAAAATTACAATTTGCATTAATATTTGTTATTTCTGTAAGTGTTAATACTGTTGGTTCACTTACTAAAATGCTTACTGTATCGTCACAACCTGTAGTCTCATCTGTTACGATGATGACTTGATTTCCTATTGTTAACCCTGTTAAACTAATGGTTGTTGCTGTTTGTCCTGTACCTGTTGGTACTCCATTAATCGTATAACTATAGGTGCCTGCAAAATTTGAAACTGTAAAATCAACCGCTCCATTTGAACCGCCATTACAACTCACATCACTTACCAATAATCCTGATACTGCAATATTTGTTACTGGAGTTACCGTATAAGATTCTGTATAAGTACATCCATTGGCATCAGTAACAGTGAAGGTATAGGTATCTGGTGCTAATCCTGTAAAAGTACCAGATGAAGCCCCTGTTGTATTACCTACTTCACTTGCTGGTGAAATAATTTCATAACTAAGAGTTCCTACGCCATTAGTAGCGGTAAGTGTCACATCACTAGTTACAGCTAAACAGGTTACTGCGGTCGCTGTAAAATCTAAATCTGTTGGAATATCTAGTGCTGGTACAACAACATCTATTGGTGTTACTATTGTACAGCCATTAGCATCTTTTACATAAGCAGTTACTGTACCTGCTGTATAAGTTGAATATGTGCTCGTAGCAGTATAATTTACACCGCCATCAAAACTATAAGTATATGGTGCTGTTCCGCCACTTCCTGTAATAGTAACTAAGGCTGGTTGTGTCGCATTACCTGCTCCACAAGTAAGTCCTTGTGTTAATGCTCCTAAACCTCCAACTAATGGTGGTTCGTTTATAGTTACAGAAGTAGGTGCTGAATCACAACTTTTACTATCTCTTACAACCACACTATAAGGACTTCCCGCGAAGTCTAAACCATTAAATACATTCGAGGCTTGGAATGTTGTACCTCCATCAATACTATATTGATAAGGAGCAATACCACTACCTGCTGTAACGACAATACTACCATCTGAACCACCATTACAGGTAACATCAGTATGTACTTCAGTTAGTGTTGGTGTTGTTCTTGGAGTAACTATTATTTCAGATGATTCTGATTGACATCCTTGTGAATCAGTAACTCTAAATTGATACGTCCCATCTGTTGTTGTTGTATATGGAGACCCTGGAATTACCGAATATCCACCACTATTAAAATTAACTTCATAAGTCGAGTAGGTTCCTGTTCCTCCGCTTGGTGTTAAATCAATACTTGCATCAACTGCACAAGTTAAATCTTGAGTCATATTTGCGTCTAACAACAATGGAGATTCTACGACATAAGTTGTTGTTGCTATACAGCCATTTCCATCTTTTATAAATAAATCATAAGTTCCTGCTGCACTAATTGTAAAGGTATCACTAGATTGATATGCGCCCCCAATACTATAGCTTAAAGGAGTAATAGGTGCACCTGTACCTTCAACTAAAGTGATATTAATTGGTGTGCCATCAAAACATTGTTGCGCCACTGGATTGATTGTTGGTAAGGGGTCTTTAATAATACTTACATCTATTGATTTTATACAACCATAGGCATCTTTTACATATACTGTATAATCATCTTCTGCGCCTTCAAAAGTATTTGAGGTATTCCATCCTAAATCCGTTGCAATTGGAGCTGTAGCAGTATCTAATAAAAATTGATACTCATAAGGAGCAGTTCCATTTTGTGCTATTGCAGAAATCACACCTAACTCATTACAATTTTCGTTTCTTGTTGATGAAGCAGAGATTGTTAAATCTATGGCAGATTCGGTTATATTAAATGGTATTGTTGCTACACCACATCCTGCATTCGGTCCTGTTGTTTCTTCTATAACTACAATATAATTTCCAAAATCCAATAGACCTAAATTAGTAACCGATAATGTTCCGTTTGATGGAACAGTCCCAAATCCAGTAACAGCTGTCGGTGTTATTGAAGCAAGTGATTGTGAATCAAAAACCTCATAAGTAACATCAGTATCAACACCATAAGTACTTGTTATATCAAAACTTACATTTCCATCAGCACTACCAATACACGTAATATTTTTTGGAGTTACTCCAGTAATAGAAAGTGTTGAATTTGTTTTAATAGGGGTCGTTGCTGTTTCATAATAATAACACTTAGTATCATCATCATAAACTATAAACGTATAAGTCACATCTGGAATCAATCCTGTAAAAGTTGTAGAAACTGGTGATCCAGCCCCTAATTGCCAAATAGGTGTTCCATCATAAACCATTCCAGGACCTGTATATATTGCAAAATAGAATGGACCAGAACCTGTTATACTTGAAGATGCTCCTATACTTACTTCTGCTTCGCCTCCAGTAGCACAATCAACTGTTGTGGCAATATCAATATCTAAATCATCTGGAGGTGATGCCACTAAAATATTCTGTTCTATAACAGTACATCCATTGGTATCTGTAATAATAATTTCATATAAACCAAAGTTAACAACTTCAAAAACTTGAGTTGCCCCTGTTTGATTTAAAACTTCTTGATTATAGCCATTTACTCCAGTTACGTGATAAGTATAATTTGGTGTACCTCCTACAACAGAATTAATTATTATTTGTCCTAATGAAACACCACCTGCACCACAAGTTATTGGATCCACATCAAAATCTAGAATAATTGGAGTTGGTTCGTTAATTGTAATAGTATCTGTATCAAAACATCCGTTAGCATCTGTAAGTGTTATTGTATAATCCCCTGCAGCTAAACCTGAAGTTTGAGTTCCATAATTAGTTCCTGTTGTATCATTGTTAACGTTAATTACAAAAGACGCTGTACCAACTGTATTATCAAAATTAACTTGAATTGCAGCAGTATCTTCACCACTACATAAAATAGATTGTGTTTCTGTAAGACTAGTTATTACAGGATTTACTGGTGTTGTAACAGTTATAATATTAGTTTCCTGAGTACATCCATTAGCATCAGTTATTCTAAACTGGTAATTACCTGCAATAGCTGTTGTATAAGGAGAACCTGGAGTACTAGTATAAGTAGCACCTCCATCTGTACTAACTTCGTAACTATAAGGTGCATTACCACCAGAAACTGAAATATCAATGCTCGCATCTGTAGGTGCTGGTGAACATGTTATGTCTTTAGTTAGAAGTGCACTTGTTGTAAGAGGCACATAAACCACTGTTGGAGTTGCACTTGTTGCTGTACAACCATTCGCATCTCTAATTGTTACGGTATAACTTCCTGGAGTATTTACTGTAAATGTTGGACTCGCTTGGTACGATGCCCCGCCATTAATACTATATTGGTATGGTGTAACACCTGATGCACCTGTAGCTGTAAATGTAAATCCTGAATTTGCTGAACATTGATTTGATGCTAAAGTTGGTGTCGTTACCGTTGGTAAAGGATCTGCTGTAATAGTTATTGTATTCATTGTAATACAACCATTAGCATCTTTTACATAAACATCCCAATCTAAATCTGAAGCTGAATTAGTATCTACAGTTATAACATTACTACTTGCATAGGTTCCTGGAGCTGCTGCTCCTGAAACCACTGCGGCATAAGTATAACTTGCTGTTCCTCCTGATGGTGTTACTGTAATTTGTGAATTATCCTCTGTACAATATACATTTGTAGAGGTTGCGGTAAAAGTTAAACCTGCTGCTGGTTCTGTTATTACAAGAGTCGCATCTGCTGTACATCCTGTAATATCATCTGTAACCTCAACGGTATAACTACCTGCTATTAATAATGTTAAATCAACAGTGCTTCCTGCTTGAGCTAAAGTTCCTGAACCACTTGTTATAGCACTTGTATAAGTTCCCGAAAATCCTGATACTGTATATTTAATGGCTCCTCCATTATCTCCAAAACATAAAACATCACTCAACTTTAAGCCTGTAATAGTTATTGGAGTTACTGGATTTATAGTATAAGATTCTGTATAATAACATCCATTAGCATCAGTCACTCTAAAAACGTAAGTCCCTTCTGTTAATCCTGAAAATGAATTTGATGTTTGCTTACCTACAATTATTGGTGAAGGAGAAATGGTTTCATATTGTAATGCGCCTACTCCGTTTGTAGCTGTTAAATCTACCGTTGAGGTTGTTGCTATACATGTAATTGCAGTAGATGTAAAAGTTAAATCTGTTGGTGGATCTAAACGATTTAATGTAATATTTTGAGCTGAGGTTAAACAGCCATTTGCATCTCTTATTACATAAGAAAAAATTTGATCCGATCCATTATCATTTACAGTTAACGTATTACTTGCACTAAAGTTTATTCCTCCATCAAAACTATATTGATACGGTGAAGTTCCTGTTGTTGGAATAGCAATTGTTATTACTGCTGATTGTTTTGTATTGGTAGCACTACAACTAAAAGCTGTTGCACTAGCTGTAGCTACTAATACTGTTGGTTCAGCTATTGTTGCAGCTACACTTGATGTACAGTTTTTACTATCTCTTATATAAAATGTATATGATCCTGCTGGCAAACCTGTAAACAATGAAGTTGCTGTAAAGCTTACATTGTCATCACTGTAAGTATAACCTCCTGAGCCCCCTGAGCCTATTAATTGCACAGAACCATCAGAAGCACCATTACAATTAGCATCTGTTGTTGTTGCTGTAGCTACTGGATTTGTTATAGTGTCTATAGCAATTGTACTCGTTGAAGTACAACCATTAGTATCTGTAATTTCAAACGTATAACTATCTACATCTGCAAGAGAAACTGAATATGTAAATGTTGGTCCCGTGATAGATGCACTTGGTGCACTTGGTGCGCCAGCTCCTTTTTGAACTGTATATGTAAAAGGTGTACTTCCTCCTGAAATAGTAACCGTAATTACCGCATCTGGTGATGCTGAACAATCTAATTCTTTTGTTACTGCAGCTATTGAAGTTAATGGCGCATAAACCCCTGTTGGAGTTGCACTTGTTGCTGTACAACCATTCGCATCTCTAATTGTTACGGTATAACTTCCTGGAGTATTTACTGTAAATGTTGGGCTTGCTTGGTATGATGCTCCTCCATTAATGCTATACTGGTATGGTGTAACACCTGATGCACCTGTAGCTGTAAATGTAAATCCTGAATTTGCTGAACATTGATTTGATGCTAATGCTGGTGTCGTTACCGTTGGTAAAGGATCTGCTGTAATAGTTATTGTATTCATTGTAATACAACCATTAGCATCTTTTACATAAACATCCCAATCTAAATCTGAAGCTGAATTGGTATCTACAGTTATAACATTACTACTTGCATAGGTTCCTGGAGCTGCTGCACCTGAAACTACTGCTGCATAAGTATAACTTGCTGTTCCTCCCGATGAGGTTACTGTAATTTGTGAATTATCCTCTGTACAATATACATTTGTAGAGGTTGCGGTAAAAGTTAAACCTGCTGCTGGTTCTGTTATTACAAGAGTCGCATCTGCTGTACATCCTGTAATATCATCTGTAACCTCAACGGTATAACTACCTGCTATTAATAATGTTAAATCAACAGTGCTTCCTGCTTGAGCTAAAGTTCCTGAACCACTTGTTAGAGCACTTGTATAAGTTCCTGCAAATCCTGATACTGTATATTCTATGGCTCCTGTATTATCTCCAATACATAAAACATCACTCAATTTTAAGCCTGTAATAGTTATAGGAGTTACTGGATTTATAGTGTAAGATTCTGTATAATAACATCCATTAGCATCCGTCACTCTAAAAACGTAAGTCCCTTCTGTTAATCCTGAAAATGAATTTGATGTTTGCTTACCTACAATTATTGGTGAAGGAGAAATGGTTTCATATTGTAATGTGCCTACTCCATCTGTAGCTGTTAAATCTACCGTTGAGGTTGTTGTTGTACACGTAATTGCACTAGATGTAAAAGCTAAATCTGTTGGCGGATCTAATTGTAATAAGATTAATGAACCTCCTGCTGTACAACCTTGTGCATCTTGAACGGAATATGCAATAGTTTGATCTGTTCCATTATCATTTACAGTTAATGTATTTGTAGAACTATATCCTGAACCGTTAAAACTATAAAGGTAAGGTGCTGTTCCTGATGTTGGTAAATCGATAGTAACTAATGCTGATTGATTTGTATTAGAAGCATTACAGCTAAAAGCTGTTGCACTAGCTGAAGCATTTAAGACTGTAGGTTCTGATAATGTAATAGAACCACTAAATACACAATTCTTAGAATCTCTTACTTGATAAGCGTAGTTAATTCCTGCACTTAACCCTGAATATAATGACGTTGTGGTGAATGCACTTCCATTAAAACTATATTCATAAGGTCCTACTCCATCAGCAGGTATAATTTGTACTGAACCATTAGCATCTCCGTTACAACTTGGTTCAACCGAAGTTGTTGTTGCTGTTGGGTAAGATATAGGGTTAACTGTAATTACATTTGAAACTATTGGGCAACCATTATTATCTGTTACTTGAAATTGATATGTTCCGTCTGTTGTAGCATCATAATTAAAAGATGTCCCAATAGATCCTAAATTTGTATAAGCACCTCCATTAAAAGATACTGCATAAGTATAAGGTATATATCCGTCTGAAATAGCACCAGTTATAACAGCATTAGGAGAAACAGTACAATCTAATTCCTTTGTAAGAGCTACACTAATCGATATTTGTGGCTCAATGGTTTCTGTTGGTAAAGTAAAAGTACAACCATAAGCATCTCTTACTATTATAACATAATTCCCTGATGCTAAATTACCAAATACTGGATTTGTTTGAAAAGCACCTCCGTTAATATTGTATTCATAAGGTGGTTGTCCGCCAGAAGCAGAAACCTCAAGACTAGCTCCATTGGTTCCATCATAACAATAATCGGCATTAATGATGGTAGCTGTAGGAGGTATTGGATTTACTAAATTTAGTGACGTTGTATCTGTACAACCATTAGCATCTGTTACTCTAATTATATAATCTCCTGCACCTACACTTGTTAAAACACCACTACCTGGAAAGTTTGATATTAAATTTAAAGAAGTATCTAATAACTCGTAAGAATAAGCTGCTGTACCACCAGTTGCTGTTGCAGTAACTGTTGATCCATCAAGACATGTAATTGGTGTCGCTGAAACTGAAACAACAACTGCTGTTGGAGAACCAATGTTTTGATTGAAATTAAACTCACAAGTATCTACCGCATCTTCGTAACGTATTTGAACATTATAATTACCATCAGCCAAACCTGTAATAGTGTATGGTGAAGTCATTTGTGTAATCCATGTTAAACCATCTAAAGTATACTGAAAACCTTTAGCAGGATCAAAATTTTGTGCTGAAATAGTTATTGTTCCATCACCAGCGCCTACACAACTTACATCTGTAGCACTTACATTACCTGCCATAAAAGCATTACCAGAACCAATAACAATTGGAAAATCTTTTTGTGCAACACAAGTACTAGGAAGTTGATAAACAGAAATATCATCTATTGCAACATCATTTCCACTAGTTAACTGCACATTTGATCTAACAATAAATCTTAAGCTAGTATTAGCTCCAGGATTTAAAGTTATAGGTGTTTTTGGATAGTTTTCCCAAGCTTGACTTTTTGGAATATTACCTGTAGAAAAAGAAGAAATCTCATTACCAAATGCATCAACCAAAGCAACTTTCAAATCTGGATCAGCCTGATTACCTGATTTCAGTAAATTCATAGCAAAAAACTCTACATTAATAGGTTGGTTAGGAATAATATCATCTATAAATTTTTCATATAAAATTTCATTTGCTGGAATTGTAGCTCCAATATTAACTACCAGAAACCTTCCTTTTGGCGTTGATGGACTTGTTGCTGGTGTATGATCTACAGGTCTCATCCATGCTCCAAATGGTTTTACAATATTAGCAGTTACTGAATATTGTCCGTCATTTATAGTTATATCTCCTCCACACTGTGTCGCTGGAACTTGTCTTTCAAAACAGTAGTATGTTGGATTCATCCCAGGGGATGAAGTATCTTCTCCATAACCAAAAGTTTCATTTAATAAATTACTAAAAGTTGGCACCGTTTTTAATTGGTAAGTCACAGTTATAGTGTGAGAACCATCTGATACATTTAAGAATGTAGTAGGATCTGATATATTTGGGTTTTCTACACCATCTATTAAGTATGTGTAATCATATGAATTAGAGGTAGTGTTTGTAACAGTTACTGTTGAATTAGCTGATCCATTACAATTAAAATCGGGATCTGAAACATTTATAGTTGGTGCCACGGGTTCGGGATCTATTGTAATATCTGCCATTGGAAAAACACACCCATTAACATCTCTTATATACAAAGTGTAAGTGCCAGGAGCAAGATATTCTTCATTTATGCTTGTCCAAGTTCCCTGATTATCAAAACTATATTCATAAGGTGCAACACCTCCTTGAGGATTTGTAATACGAACTCTTCCTTCACCTGAAGGCCCACAACCTGCCAATTCTGATACCCCAGCAGTAGCAGTTATAGCAGTATCTGGTTGATCTATGATTATATCTTGCGGAGAACTAAAACATTCTGTTCCGTTTAATGAATATTTTATAATACCCTGATAAGTTCCCGAATAAAGATTTGAAAATGTTGGATTAGTTACATAAGTCAAACCATTATCTATGCTATATTCAACTGTATATCCATTAGCATTTGTAATATTAAATTGTATTTCACCTGAATTATCATTATAACATAAAACATCAGTTTTTGTAATATTAAAAACAGGTTGAGGAATTTGATCAACGGTAATTGATGTTTGTGCAGAACAGTTATTCGAATCTACAACAGTTATGTCAAAAACTCCAGAAGAAGTTACAACAATTGTTGGAATAGTCTCAAAATCTGTACTACCATTAAGAAAGTAAAAGTAAGGTGGTGTACCACCAACTGGGTATACGGTAATCTCTCCATCTTCACAGGTTAAAGGTGTTGTTAAAGCTGATGTTGCTTCTAATAATGGAGGATCAATTATTTGAACAGTATCTGTAAAAACACAACCATCTTCAGTAGAAATATCAATAGTATATGTACCAGGATTTAAGTTTGAAAACGTATAATCTCTATCAACTATTGGTCCTACACTGTTAACAACTGTGCCTCCTTGAGAAATTGAATAGAAATATTGTGGTCTTACATCATTTACTGCTATAACAACATTTCCTAAATCCCCATTACATAAAGGTTGATTTATAATTGTTGAAACCGTAAAATTACGTTCTCTTATTTGAACATCTGGAACTGTAAAAATACATGGGTTTGGTGAAACTCCAATTTGTCTAATATAAACAGTATAAAGATCGGGTGCAGTGATAACAAATGTATTACTACTTTGATAATTTGTCCCATCAATACTATATTCATAACCACTAGGTACTCCTCCAACAACAATTTCACCTTGTGTAGTACAAATTATATCTCTTTTAGTTACTGTAGGTGTTAATATATTAGAATAAACATTAAAATAGAATTGGTTAAAACATCCTCCTGGATAATTTACAGTCAATCTAAATTGCCCAGCTGTATCTGCCATATAGTCTGACCCTGTAGCTACTTGATTCCAAATACAACTTTTATCTTCATTAGCACAATCATTATCTACAACAGCACTACAACTCGTCTCATCTAATCTCTCCCAAATTAACGAAGTGGTATCTGACAGATTTGTTTGAATAAATTTTCCACCAGCACCGCCACACAAGAAAATATTTGGTAACTGCTTCCCATCATTAGGACAGGTTACAACC
Source organism: Flaviramulus basaltis (assembly GCF_900114265.1). Classification (GTDB taxonomy): domain Bacteria; phylum Bacteroidota; class Bacteroidia; order Flavobacteriales; family Flavobacteriaceae; genus Flaviramulus; species Flaviramulus basaltis. Next base: position 23,441 of record NZ_FPKV01000006.1, on the reverse strand, counting down.
TGATCTGCATAAGGAATTACTGGGTTATCAACATTAGCACCAAATGTAATAACTTCAAATTCTTTATTTGAAGATTGACAAGGTGCTAATGCGGTATTACGAACATAATATGTTCCAGTAGTTGTAATTGTAATTGTTTGAGTTGTTCCTATTACAGGTGTTCCTGAAGAGCTGGTTGACCATTGATAAGAATCATACCCACCAGGAGCCGTTAGGTCAGTACTTCCACCACACAAAATAACTTCTTCACTATAAGTACAATCTGAAATATCAGCTAAAAAATTTGTTGCTTGTGGTGATAATAAACAACCATTATTAGCATCATAACTAGGATCATCTGAAATAATAAAAGATGGATTTAATTTACTTCTATATGTAGCATAAGCTTGATTATTAACACTGTCTGCACAGGCATCATTTAATAAGTTACAAAATGAAACAACCCTAACACTAAAACGAATTTCTGTTACTGGACCAAACTCTTCTATTAAAGAATCATCAACTCTAAATATAATTTCTCTGGTAGCTGCATCATAACTTTCAATAGTAACCCCTGTAGGTAGTGGCTCTATATCTGATGGATAGTTAAAATCTATATTAGCAGGAAGTATATCTCTAATAGTAAAATCTGTGGCATCATCATTTCCTATGTTTTGAAAACCTATAACATAATTTAACTGCTGTGCTAAATCTACAACTTCCCCTCCTATATCATTTCCAAGCTCATCTTCTACAATTTTTGTTAATACAATATTAGGTTCAATAATATCTACAGCAAAAGAAGTTACAAATGCTCCAAAACCATCACCACTAGTAGTTAATCTTAAATCACCAGCTGTGGCATCGTTTGGCAAAACTGAATTAAGTGGATTTGGTATTATAACGTTTGCTATATCGAAACCAAGAACATTTGTACCATTAGGATTCCTATTATTCATATAGGCTCCTTCATTTGTAATTTTAGAATTAAAAAAATTATTATTTGAATTTAAGGCATCACTCAATTGGGTATAAGAACCAGATGTACTAGCTTTAAATCTAAATGTATCTCCACTTATTCCTAAATCACCTTCTAATGCAGCTACACCAATTTTAGCGTTTACTGGTAATGGTGCTGGTAATGTTTGAAATCCTGAAACTGGAATATTTAGTGCTGTACTCCCTTGAACTCCCGCATATCCATCAAAAACAGAAATAAATTTACTTGGCAATTGAGGACTTTCATAAATAACTACCAATGTCCAACCAGCTGCACAACCTCCATTTCTACTTCCTCTTGTTGCTCTTAAATTAGCTACAGTATATGTACCATCTGCTTCAGATAATCCTTGCAAATAATTAGTCACATTTTTATAACATACTATAGGTGAATCTTTAAAAGAATTATTAATATTCCCAGAATCATAACCATCAAAAATTATATCATCTTCTTCTCCTACAGGATCAGCATTATTATCTGCTACCAAATCAATAAACCCTCCAGTAGGCAATTTAAACTTTACTTGATTCCAATCTTCGAGTCGAGTCGTCCCTGTAAAACTCTGACCACCATTAGTTCCAACTTCATTAGGATAAACAGAAGCCCAATATAAACCTGCATAAACTATACTTTTACATGAATTATCTAGGAATAAATCTGCTGTACTTGAACTAAATATATTTGAATCACCTCCACTGGCTACATTTATATATTCTCCTTCGTAATTATTATTATTACCTCCACCATTATAAGGAAGCGGTAAACCTTTACCTGTAATTATTGTATTTCCTATTAAAATTACATCTCCTTTTACTTTAATATTACCTCCTGGTAGTCTAGGAGAAAAAGGTACTGCTAATTGTGCAAATGCAGTATTACTAGCAATAGTTAATATAACTATCAATAAAAAACTAGTAATCCTTTTCTTAAGTAAGAAAAAATTTGAATTTGGCTTAAAAAAACTTCTGAAAATAAAAAATAAAAATGTTGAAGAAGTAGGGGTTCTCATGGTGGTTATTATTAGTATTTCTTTATTTATGGAGTTTAAAAGAAATAATACTATTTGATTGATATATTCAAGTTTTAGTACCTATAAGTATATTCTTTCTTGAAAAACCTTTCAACGATATTTTATCGCTTTTAAACGCTACTAATATCATAATAATTTTTGTTAAAAAGAAAAGAAATCTAACATTTTTTGCATTTAATCGATGTTTTTAAGCGTTTAAACGAATTTAAATATATTTTTGTATGAAAAAACTTAAATTATTGTTTTAATGTAACCATTACTTTACCAAATAAAACACCTAATTAGTAGACATTTATTAGTTTTCTATTTTAACTATAGACATTTTACTGTTGTAAGGCTGGTTTCCTTTTGCATCAATTGCACTTTTAGCACTTTGAACATCATCAAACTTCATATAGTAAATGAAGTACTTACTTGTGTTTACATCGTAAAAGAAATTTACATCACCTTGTCCTGCCGACACTGCTTTTGTTAAGAAATCATCTCTTTTAGATACATCACTATGAACTGCTAATACTAAATAGTAACCACTTTCAACATTTTTAATGTCTTTTACTATTTGAATATTACTACCTCCTACTTCACCAAAATCAAAGTCATCAACCTCTAATGGCACAGAACTTATTGGTGTATTTTCTTTAATTACTTTTAAAGCTGCTTTATCTTTAGTATATCTTACCTCTTCATTATCGTAAGCAGCACGTTTTATTCTTCGTTTTCTTTCAAAATCTATTGCTACTTTAATATCATCTAATGCTGAAATTAGATCTTTTTTTGCTTGTAATGCTTCTTGCTGTTCTGATTTTAAATCTTCTATAGCTTTTAAATAGTAAGCATTAACTTCATCTTCTTTGTTAGGAACACTTTCAAGTCTTTTATTATAAAGATCTTCTAATTGTGAAATCTTATCATTTTGAGATTCTATAACATCATCAACTTCTGATTTTAAAGATTCTAAAAGTGCATTTTCAGCAGAAACACTTTTAAATGGTTTTGGCTGTTTATAAATACCTTGTTCACTTAAATCATTTTCTTCTTTTAAATCATCAAGATCTTTTTGTTTATTATCTACAGCTTCACCTAATCGTTTTAATAATCCTTCTTGTTCTATTTTAGAATTCTCTGTTAGTTTTGCTAGACTTTCTAATGCAATAGCATCTCTATCATTAGCAACAGGAATAATTAATCCATCCAATTTAACAGTATCAACTTTTTGTTCTGCTTCTAACCTTTCTTTTTCTTCTAAATCTGCTTTAGCTTTTGCCTCTTCTGCCAATCGTTTTGCTTCTGCTTCTTCTTTAGCTTTTATTTCTGCAGCTAATCTTAATTGTTCTTCTGCTTCTAATCTCGCTTTTTCCTTAGCTAATTCTTTAGCTTTAGCTTCATCTGCTTCTTTCGCTTTTAGATCTGCCGCTACTAATCTTGCTTGTTTTTCGGCTTGCAGTCTTGTTTGTTCTTCAACTAGAGCTTTATTTTCTTCATCTGCTAGTCGTTTTGCTTCTGCTGCTTCCTTAGCTTTTGTTTCTTCAGCTAATCTTGCTTGTTCTTCTGCAAGAGCTTTAGCTTCATCTTCCTCCTTAGCTTTATTTTCTGCAGCTAATTTAGCTTGTTCTTCTGCGTCAGCTTGATTATCAGCAATATCATTATTTTTTACGTCTGTATTTGTTGATGGTCTGCTAACAGGTTTTTTGGTAGCTACAGAACGCTTAGGTTTTTTATTATAAATAATTAATGCTTCCTCATCATCATCACCACTATAACTATATCTATATCTATTTTTAAACTTATAAGCTAATGTAAATTCATGAGAATTTCCAAAGTTTGATAAATCTCCAATAGCTTTTTCATAATTATACTCTAAAGCTATTTGGCTAGTGATATTTAGACCTACACCAGCAGAAACACCATACAAACTATTATAACCTGCCTGAGCCCAAATTCCTTTAGGTATAGTAAGCATCATTATGCCAGAAATAATTGTTTCATCTTTTTTGAATTCTGAACGTACTAAGCCAGAAAATTTACTTTCATCAAAAAAACCGCGACTATCAATATATCCTGTATACATAATATGACCTTGAATACTTTGTTCTGGGTTTTCTTCAATTAGCTTAGAGCTTTTAAGATTGTATAGAGCAAGGTTATTTATGGCCAAACCAAAATCAAAAAATTCAGTTCCGTAATTTATACCTGGATTTATTGTAATTAAAGTATTTGACGGTATGTTTTGTAACGATGGGTCTGGAAAATTTGTTACCAAATTCCCTTCATCAATACCACTTTTATACACACCAACATTTGCCCCAAAAGTTAAATTTTGATCACTATCTAAAATTACGTTGTATGCGAAATTTAATAGGCCTCCAAAAGTGGTTAAAACACCATAATTTTGTTGAAATAGTCCAATACCAACACCCATATTTTCATTAAATCTACCTGAATAACTTAATAAATAAGTTTGAGGAGCATCATCAAACTCCACCCATTCTCTTTTATTAGAAAAACTAATATATTTATTTTGTTCTCTAACAAAACTGAATGTTGGGTTTATGACATACCTATTAAACTTTAAAGAATTTCTAACTGGTAAATTTAAAGCAACAACACCATCTCCATTTTCTTGAGAATGGAATTCTTGTATTGTAATAAAAAATAAAATTATGTATGGTAGATACTTTTTCATCTTATTTTATTACTGTTATAGAACCCTTTTTGGTTTGGTTATTAGTTGTTTTAATGATGAAATAGTAAACCGGGTTCACATCAATAAAATTCAATTCGTTTTCTGGCCAATTATTCTTGTAATCATTAGTTTGTAATACAATTTCACCTCGAGAAGATAAAATCATAACTTCTGCATTAGCTCCATTAACATATTCTTGAGGAATTATCCATGTATCATTTATTCCATCACCGTTAGGGCTAATTAAATTTGGAATATCTGCTACGTCTGGAAAAGGCTCTGTTATTACAAAAATAAACTCGTTAGATGCAACACAACCTGTTGTTTGAGTAACAACTACTTTATAACTTCCTGTTTGGGTAGCTTCATAAGAATTATTAATCTCGCCTGGAATTAAAACATCGTTTAAATACCATTCAAATTCAGGATTAATAGCATCTGTAGTTAGTGTCGCAAACAAAGTTTCTCCCTCTTCTATTGAAGTGTTTTCTGGAACATCAATACTACTTGAAAAACCGCCATTATCAAGGTCTATTGTAGCACTTGATGAGCAATCTCCTAAATTAATTTTAACAGTATAAGTTCCTGATTCATTTGTTTCAAAAGTTTGATCTGTAGCTCCAGAAATTTCTGAATCATCTTTAAACCATTGATAACTTAGTCCGCTAATGGTACTTAATGTTGTTGGTCCATCGTTTGAACAATATGAATTTCCTAAACTTGAAATAATTTCGGATGTAGTTTCTGAATCAGATTCGGTTATAGTTACTCTATTTGAATAGGAATTAGAGGTACATGTCCCATAATTAGTTTCTGCAAAATAAATTCCTGGTTCGCTAACAGATAATGTTTCTCCTGAATCTACAAAAACAGATGTTGTAGCGCTTGTTTCTTTATACCAATTAAAAGTAAGTGATGGGTATTGCAATGGAGAATCATTATTTATATCTCCTGGATTATCAATTGTTAACAAATAACTTCCACTTGAACAATAAGCTCCTGTTGCAATTAAATTATTTATTGAAAATGGCGTGTCTTGTATTTTATAATATGCAGAAAAAGCTACTGAAGATGAGCTTGTTGCAGCTGGAGATGTACTCTTAACCCTTACTTTAAAAGCTTCACCAGCTATAGTTGTGGGTACAGAAAAAGTAAATGTAACTGGTGATGTAGTTACAGAACCTTCAGCAGACGTGTAAACTGTAGTTGGGCTATCAAAAAGGCCGTTTTCATCAGAAAGTTCAATTATAAACTGATTTGATGCAGATACTCCAGATACAGGTGAAAAAGTAAATGTTACATTATAATCATTAAATGACGGACTTGCACATGCTTGTGTAAAACCTAAGTTAGGTTTACTTATTACTATTTGAGCACTGATATTTTCAGATACACAAAGAGTAAAAAGAAGAGCAAGTAAATAAATAATAGTAAAATTCTTCATTCAAATTTTTTTAGTAAATAATAAAATATCTTGAAACCAATAACCTACTACATTTCATAAGTAAAACATCACTTATTTAATAATAAATAGTTGCTTATTTAATCAGTAAATCTTTCGAAGCTTATTTCTTTGTAAAACAATCGGGAAAGTTTAAAGAAATCACACACATATATTAAACTAGGAATACGATTAACATTACTATTTTAATCTACTCTTAAATCTGAATCAACTTCATTTGATGCAATTATTTTATTTATACGTAATCTATAATCTGGTCTTTTTTCATTTTTCAAATCGATAAATGTTTCAGCATTTGAGCCTTTTGAATACACATTAAAAAAAGCACTGTTGCCATACCAATTTTCCAAATCCTCATTATTAGTATTATTCTCTACAAAAATGTTTCCATTACAATTATTGAAATACATATCTGTAAACTTAATTTTTTCTAAGCTTTCTTGGTTAATTCTAATTTTGTCCTCTAGTATTACTGCTGGATTAAATCCAGAAACAACACTCTTATTCATATCTAACTTAGCATTTTCACCTATGTAAACAGCTTCATTAACCAAACCTTTTTTAATATCTCCTTCTAAATCTTCACTTAAATTTAATAATGTTAAGTTTTTGGCTATCACATTTGTCCCTTTTTTGGTAAAATCTACTTCTTGCTTATTATTATATGCCATAATTTGCATACATCTAGCTCTTTCACTACTTGAAACGTATGGCGAACGAATTGCTAATGAATTAGTTACATTGCATTGCGCTCCGTAATTAAATTTGAAGTCATTTCCATTTGCTCTATAGGATACAACTTTATTTAAATTTAATTCTCCTCCCCATATTTCAAAAGAATCTTCAGCTGCATGGCTTACCATTATATTTTCTAATACAGTCTTACGCCCTACACTTGCCAATAATAAACCGTTAAAAAAGCCTACATTTTTAATTCTTTTACCTGCATACTCTATCCTTACATATTTTAAAATTCCTGAAGAACTACTAATGCTATCTCCACCATAATTTGCATTTTTATAAGAAGATGGGTCTAGTCTTGGATAAAAAGATGCTACAGAACCATTACCAAATTTGCTAGTTGGTGCATCTCCAAGAATTATTATCCCTCCCCAATCACCTGCTCTTTTAACACTTCTTTTTGAAGTAAAAATGATAGGATCTGTTTCTAAACCGTCTGCAATTATTTTTGACCCCCTACTAATAGTCAAAGACCCTTTTGAATCAAAATCGCCAATAATTACTGTTCCTGGTTCTATTGAAAGAGTTGCATTATTAGTTACAAAAACATTACCTAATAATAAATAAACATCTCTTTTGTAAAGCTTTGTGTTTTCAGTAATATTTCCTGTTAATATTTGTGTAGGCTCGTCGTAATCTTTAGAATTTGGTTTAAACTCTGCCCAATTGCTTAGCCAATTGTCAGCGCCTACTATTCCTTTTTCTTGTTGAGAATAAATATTTCCAAATACAAGTAGAAATATCCATAACATTTTAGTGAAATTTTTCATAGTTATAATTTTATTATTAATAGCAATAGGTTTAGGTTTAATTTTAGATTTAGCTTAAATTATTAATCAAAAATAGAAAAAAATCCATGAAATACCAATTATTTCGATAAAATACATAAATTAAGTAGTTTTTTAATTAAAATAATCGACGAAATGCACTTTTAATCTTTAATTTAAATATGTTTTTTTTTTAAACATAGTAATTATGGAGAGTAAAAATTTAAAACTGACTCATATTAAATAAAAAAAGAAACATAATTTCTTATATTTCTTTTCAAATACCTTAATACATTACTAATGTTTTTCTCTAATGAAATTCACTATACTCATGTAATGACTTCATTATTTCTTCATAAAACAGTATAGCTCCAATTAAATTTCTTGTATCAGAATATGGTAGTATACTATGTTGAAACTCTATCGTTGCTTCAACAAAATCACTTGTTGCTTCAAATTGACTATCTAGTATTTTTCTATTATCATTCGTATTAGGAATACCCAAAGTTGTCATTGTTACCCCTGGTTTAGTAGCAAATGCTATATAAGGCAATGTTTTAACAAGACTTTCAATACGCTCAATATATAAGGTCAATAATTGACCTTTTTGCATACCTTCAAGTTCTTCCTTATTATGGTATTTTTTAATGGCTACTTTTTCACTAATAATACTTTTTGGTGCATTGGTTTTTTGTGCAAAACCAATACTTGCTATTAAAAAAAAGCTAAAGCTGAGTAAAATTATCTTCATTTTCATGTTTAATACTTAAGGGTTTAGTTAGCAAATTTATGTAATTAATCGTAAAAAACAAGCGTTTGGTCGATTTTTTTTCCTTTTTTTTCAATTATATAAAAAATAATCAAGCTTTATAATCCTATAAAAAGTATAAACTCCAAGATATTAGATATTTATATTACATATAATCTAATCATTTTTCATTCAGATAATTGTCTTATTTTGATGCTATTCTACTCAATAAAAACATCTATCAGGATTGAATGCTTCTGTATTTAAACTTGTTTTTTTATTAAATATGATTTCTGAAACAAGCATACCTGTTGCGGGTCCTAAACTCCATCCCATCATGGCATGTCCTGTTGCTATAGTTAAATTATTACATTTTGATGATTTACCTATATAAGGTAATCCATCTGGTGTGCATGGTCTTAATCCACATTGAGCATTATCTTTTTCTTTAGATGTAATTTCTAAGTTATTATAGTATCTTTTTGCTGCATCAGCTATTGCATCAACTCTTTTATGATTAATATTATGATTAATCCCTGCAATTTCCATAGTACCAGCAAATCTTGTAAAACCATCCATAGGAGTTACAGCAACTTTTGCCTCGCATAATATTGCAGGAATGGTAATATTGGTTTCTCTTTCTACATTTATTCTGTAACCTTTTCCTGCTTGCAAAGGAATTTTAATTCCAAGTTTTTTTGTTATTAATGGACTCCAACTTCCAGCAGATAATACGACATCATCACACAATAATTCTCTTTTATCTGTAATCACTTTTTTAATTGTTCCGTTAGATACCTGTAGATCTTTCACGCTTTCGTTTTTATGAAAAATAACACCATTCTCTTTTAAATAAGAGACCATATCTTTCATAAAGTTATTAGGCGTCATATGAGCATCACAATCATAATAAACAGCTCCTTTTATATTTAAATTTGCTTTTGGCTGAAGTAAATTAACCTCTTTTTTAGACAAATGTTTAACACCTAAACCTTCTTCGATACCTCGCTTTCCTACTTTCCATTCTTCTTCCCCTACTTTATCAGATTGATAACACATTAACAACCCTTTACGTTCGTAATGAAAATTAAAAATTCTCGAATGCTGTAAATCTTCGTATAAATCTCTACTAAATAAATTAATATCTTTTAAAACCGATATTGACTTTTCTACTTTAATTTTAGTTGCCGATTTTTTAAAAGCTACTGCCCACTTTAAAAATTCTAAATCTAATCTGGGTTTTACATAAAATGGACTAGCAGAATCAAACATCCATTTAATCCCTTTCGAAATTATACCTGGAGCTGCCAATGAAATAAAATGACTTGGAGAAATGTAACCTGCATTAACATAAGAAGCACCAGCATTCATATTGGATTGGTCTATAATAAGAACTTCATGACCTTCTTTTTGAAGATAGTATGCAGAACATAGTCCTATAATACCACCACCAATAATAATTACTTTTTTCGACATATTAAATTACTTGAAATCCGTATGCATAAGGATCATCATTATCATCAATTATAATAGTATTGTATCCATAAATTTTTGCCCAACCTTGAATACTAGGTATTATTGCTGGTTTACCATCTAAAATAGTTTCTTTTTCTACTCGACCTGTAAACTTACTTCCTATAAAACTTTCATGAATATATGGTTCTCGAATTTTTAATTTCCCTTTGGTATATAATTGAGCTAATCTAGCTGAAGTTCCTGTGCCACAAGGTGAGCGATCTATGGCTTTATCTCCATAAAAAACTGCGTTTCTTCCTGATGATGTAGAATCGATTGGATTACCTGTCCAAAGTATATGACTAACATCTTTAATTGTTTCATTTTCTGGATGAATAAATTTATTAGGATATTTTTCATTAATTCGCTGTCTCACAACTTGAGAATATTGAATTATTTTGGATGCTGAATATGCATGAACACCTTCAAAATTTGCTTGCGGATCTACAATTGCATAATAATTGCCGCCATAGGCCACATCAAAAATAATTTCTCCTAATTCTGGGCAATCGATAGTGAGGTTTTCTTCAGCTAAATAGCTTTTAACATTCGTTAATTTAACCCAATCTACTTTGTTTCCAGTTTGTTTGTATTCTATTTCTACTAATCCAGCAGGCGCTTCCATTCTAATTTTACCTGGTGTTTTTGGGGTTATCAAACCTTCTTCAACAGCAATTGTTACTGTGCCAATAGTACCATGTCCACACATTGGCAAACATCCTGATGTTTCAATAAAGAGAATAGAAAAATCATTTTCTGGATTATGAGGCGGATATAAAATACTACCACTCATCATATCATGCCCACGAGGTTCAAACATTAATCCTTTACGAATCCAATCGTATTCTTTTAAAAAATGTTGACGTTTTTCACTCATGGTTTTCCCAATCAAATCAGGTCCACCAGATTTAATTACCCTAACTGGGTTTCCGCAGGTATGTGCATCAATACATACAAAGGTATTTCTACTCATTAAATTCTAAACTAATAAATTTAAGTTTTTGTAATCTGGTAACGATGGTCTCATAGCTAACGCATCTTTAATTATTTTTTCAATTTTAATGCGCTCCTCTCCTTGCAATACTAATCTTGGAGCTCTAACATATTCAGCACCAATTTCTGTATGAACAGATGCTAATTTTATATATTGGACTAATTTAGGATGAATATCTAACTCTAATAATGGCATAAACCAACGATAAATATCTATAGCTTCTTTAATTCTTCCTGCTTTTTGTAATTCATAAATAGCCACCGTTTCTGCTGGAAAAGCATCTACTAAACCGGCAACCCAACCATCTGCTCCTAGCAATAAACTTTCTAAAGCAAGCGTATCTACTCCTGTCATGATGGCTAGCCTATCTCCAAATCTGTTTTTTATTCTGGTAATATTTGTGGTATCTCGTGTAGATTCTTTAACTGCTTGAATATTTGGACAAGCTGTTATTAATTGATCAAACATATCTAAAGTGACCAAAATTTTATAATCTATAGGATTATTATAAATCATAATTGGTAAAGAAGTGCTATTTGCCACTGCTTTAAAATATTCTACTACTTCTTCATTACTAGCATTATAGCACATTGGTGGCAGCATCATTAATCCTTCTGCTCCGTCTTGTTCAGCTGTTTTAGCTAATTCTATTGCCGCTTTTGTTGTTTGCTCTGCAATATTCATTAAAACAGGTACTTTTCCTTTTACAAATGCTACTGTTTCTCTAGTTAGAACCCTTCGCTCTTCATCTGTTAAAGTACTTGCTTCACCTAAAGTACCTCCCAAAACTAACCCATGAACACCTGCATCTAATTGTGCTTTTACATTAATTTTAAACAAATTTAAATCTAACTCGTCATTTGCTGTGAATTGTGTTGTAATAGCTGGCATAACACCTTTCCATTGAATACTCATAGTTATTTATTTTTGTTAGGTCCAATTTAAATGATAGTTCCTAACAAATATAAAATAAAGTCACCTAATGGTTATGTTGTTTAATTAAAACAGCAAATAATTTATAAGTAAAGTCGATTTAAACAAATAACTAATGCTGGATTTAGCATAATAATTTGATTTTTAAAATTTTAATAACTAATTTTTTAAGATTTTTTGAGTTATTTTACTATTATCCGTTTCTATGTTTACAAGGTAAACTCCATTATCTTTATTAAATGGAATTATGATTTTGCTTTGGTTATTTATATTTTTATTAAGTTTTAAAATTTCTTGTCCTAACATATTCAAAATTATAATGTTTTTAATTTCCAAATTCTTATTATTGGCAACAATAATATTTTCTTTACCATCGTATAAAACTTTAATAGTTTCAATTTGATTGTTATTAATCAATAATGTGTTTTGAGTTAAAAAAACTATTGAAAACCTATCTAAATGTTCTCCTATTGATAAATTAACATTTAAGCTAGATTCACTTAAATTATGAGTCGTATTTAAATACTTATCTTTTAAGTACACTGTATGTGTAAAATTCTCAACATTATCAAGCATAATTTGCTGGTTACCTAATTCTTTTATTAATATCCCTAATGGAAACTCCATAGTATCAACAAAACTATCTAACCCTTGTATGGCATATTTTTTATCTAGGTCATTTTCAATAATAAAAAACAAATCATCTTCTCTAGCATCCTTCATTATAGCATCATAGCCATGATTATATTTTATATCTGCAGTAGAATTTGGTAAAAACCCTAATAGTAATTGTCTGTGAAATCCTTCAGGATCTTCGTGACCAATTCTTATATATTGATTTTGAATCTTTTTTTCATTTGTATTTTTATTAAAAATTTCATCACTAGAAGTTTGCGTTTTAAAAACTCTTTGTGAATTATTAAAAACAATTGATCCAGTCCCATATGCTTCAACAAAAAAACCTTCACCAATTGGTACAAATTGTTTTGGTGTTGTAACAGAACCTGAACTAATTAATGGAGATAATATTGAAGGCGGAATTCCTCCTGTTAAGTTACGTGTGGCATAGCCTCCTAAATGACCTGATAACATATGTGATGTTGAACCACCGTCTATCCAAAAATGCAATGCATCAAGTATTAGTAAATTATCAAGTATAAATTTTTTTGCATCTAAAGCACATGGATATGGATTTCCCAACAAAGACTCTTCTCCAATACTTATTGGTAATAAATATTCACCATTATTTGGCTCCCCATAAAATACATAGTTTTGTTTTTCTGAAACAGTGTTAGTTCCTTTCATAGTATATCCTACTCCAGGGTTTAAAACACTATTTTGGTTTATATTTACCCAACCTGCATAAGAGCCTGATCCTCTAAAATATTTGTATAACCAATTGGTATTAATTGAAAGTGGTGTAATGACATTACTTCCCGCATCAACTACAGTGGCTGTACCATTATAATGAGCCCCAGAATTAAATAATATTTGTTGGGGTCTAAATGCATTTACACTAGAATCTGTACCATCAAATTTACCTCCAAATAAAGAAAATCCTCCACTATTATTTACTGGAGAAGACCAATAATTAAACTTATATGCTGATGAATATCTTTGTTGATCAACTAATATTTTACCTGAAGTAACTTTATTTATATTAGCACCTAAATGAGTTTGAATTAATTGAGATTTCCCAACTAAACGCATATCTCCACTTACAAAATTAATTGAATTAACTACATTTAGTTCAAAATTATCTGCTACTAAAATACCTTTCGTATTTAGAGCTGTAATATTAATTTCTAAATTATATAAATTAAGAGCATTTGTTAAACCAGAAATATTTATTTCAGGGTTTGTGGAACTCGCAAAATGAGTTGTACCAGATAATGATGATGTTTTACCATTATTTATAAAATTGCTATTTAAGTAAAGATTCCCGTTGTTGTTATGAACACCGCTTACTGTATTTATATATTCTTCTTCAAAGTAAACATTTGTTGAAGATGAAATTTGTAAAATCCCTTTATTAACTATTTGAGAATAGCCATTGATGAAATTAAAAAAGATTAGAATTTTACAGATAAAGTATTTCTTTTCCATAAGAATGAATTAAATAAGTTTGTGATTGTTCAGTTGGGTATTTTTAATAATATTAACACCTTGTTCTAGGTAATCATATTTGTTTATATAAAGGTTGTTGTTTGTTAAGCTTTTATTGAAACTTTCTAAGGTTAATGGTTTGCTTATAATAACAATACAATATTTTTTCTTTTTAGATCTATTAACATCTTGCATGTTAGTTGATTAGGATAGTATATACATTTTAGTATTTTTATCTATAAAACTTTGTATTTAGTTTCAACTTAATATCTAATTAAAGGCTGTATACTACCACTAAAACTATTTAAAAAGTAATACTTAATTGCTTCCATAAAAATCGTTTTTCGTATCTATACAATACTCTAGAGCAGTTACCATATCGTTAAAAACACCAAATGGTGTAATTGGATCATAAATTCTTTTATAAGAACCTATTAGTAATTTAATTCCTATAGAATTATGAATAAATGCTTCAGAAATTTTTAATTCTGCCAAGGCTGGTGTTTTAGCAAATAAATTTGCTGCTGAAGATGAAAATGTACCGCGAGAATCCCTTGCATCTATTAAGAATGGCATAGCTTTACCATTACATATTTTAGTAATGGCTCTTATGTATAATTTTACTTTATCTGAGTCTAATTTATAACTAGGATTGTCATTATTAAACTTGCAATAAAGAATATCATTATAATCCGTCCAGAATTTCGCATTTCCTATTTTAATTACGTTTTTCATATTATTTTCTAGATTAACCAATTATGTTAAACTCCATATATTTTTTATTACAATGCTTAATTGCAGAACTATGAATGTTAAAGACTCTATTGGGTACAATAGTATCGATTGTAAGACTATAGAGAAATAGAAGAATTTTCAATGCAAAAGAATCAACTAAAAATGTTTTAGATAGCACTAAATTTTTAATTGCTAAATTGTTTGATAGATATATAAATAGTCTAATGGATGTTAAAAAATTTATTTCCCTTATATTAATTAGAATAGGAATATATTTCCCATAAGACAACATTGTAATAGCTTGAGAAAAAGTATCTTCTAACTCTACTCCAATATTATTCTTACCAACATTTTTACTTATTTTGCAGTAAATTATATTTTGGTCTATCCAGAATAAAATATTTCTTTTTAATGTTTCGTCTTTCATTAATATTATTTTGAAAAACGTATTTCAATAGGGATGCCAGAAATTATTTTAAACAAAAAATAAAAACAAATGCCTGATTATGAGATATTTATAATTTACGTGTTTTTTTTAAAATGTTTTTTAGTGTCGGTATACCGTGCTTATATTGAATGAAAATTGAAGAATGACGGAATACCGCTACTATTTATGTAAGTTTTTTTATTCCTAGTTTAGCCATTTTATCACGTAAAGTGCTAGGTTTTAAGTCTAACAAAATTGATGCACTTTCTGGTCCACTAATTTTCCATTTACATTGCTCTAATACTTGAAGAATATGATTACGCTGAATTGCGTCTAAAGATAAATCTTTATTATTTATAAGTTGTTTTGCTTTTTGTATAGGTGTTTCAAAACCAGGTATTAGTAAAGTATCACTATTTGATAATATTAAAGCTCTCTCAATTAAATTTTCTAATTCTCTTATATTTCCTGGCCAATTATGTAATTTAAGTTGATTCATAGCATCATCAGATATATACTTAATATTCTTTTCGTATGCTTTATTAAACTTGTCTACAAAATGCTCTACTAATAATGGAATATCGTCTTTTCTATTTCTTAAAGGAGGAACTTCAATAGGAAATACATTAAGCCTAAAATACAAATCTTCTCTAAATTGCTTTTTTTGAATCTCTTCTTTAAGATTTCGATTAGTAGCCGCTATAACTCGAACATTTAGTTTTTTTGAACCAACCCCTCCTACTACTTCTATTTCTCCTTCTTGTAAAAATCTCAAAATTTTTGGTTGCATATCTAATGGTAACTCTCCTATTTCATCTAAAAACAAAGTTCCTCCATCGGCTAATTCAAACTTACCTATTTTATCACTAAAAGCTCCTGTAAATGAGCCCTTTTTATGTCCAAAAAGTTCGCTCTCTATAAGCTCTCTTGGTATTGCTGAACAATTCACCTTAATTAATGGCTTGCTATTTCTTAAACCTGTATTATGAATTGCTCTGGCTAATAACTCTTTTCCTGTACCTGATTCTCCTAATAATAATACTGTAGCATTTGTTGGAGCAACTTTTTCTACTTCAGTTAGTACATTGCTAAACTCGACACTTCCATAAACCATCTCTTCATAGTTAAATACTAAATCTAACTCATTTCTAAGATAAACGTTTTCTTGTTCTAATTGATTTCGTAAAACATTCAACTCTTTATTGGCTTCTGTAAGTTTTTTATTAGCCATTTTTATTTTGTTTTCAGCTAATTTACGCTCGGAACTTTCTACCATCAACGACACTGTACTTGCAATAGATGTTAAAAAGCTTTCTTCTTCAATAGTAAAAACTCTTTTGGTGGCTGTGCTTTCAAAACTAATAATTCCATAATGATCATTTCTTCCATGTACAAGCACATCAATACGTGAAGAAATATCATAAGGAATAAAATATTTATCAGAAAATGCCTTTGTTATTGGGTTATTAATAACATCAGTAATATTTATACTGTTACTATTTTTAAACGCATTAAAGTATTTTGGGAAATCTTCTTTTTTAATTAATAATCCCTCTTCATCAAATTTATTTTCTATTGAATTAAAAAAAAGCTTACTTAATAATTCTGTTTTATCATTTTTGTATTCCCAAATAGTTACTAAATCTACATTAAGAGCTTTTGCAGATGTTGTTGCTATTTTTTTTAAAGACGAATTGAAGTCTTCTCCAATAAGACTAACTAATTCAATTATACTATTTTTTCTTTGATCAGATATTCTTATGTTTTCTTTTAATATATTTTCTGCTTTAACTCTAATTGTTATATCAATTATGGTTGAAAAATAAGCTATTATTTCTCCTTCTGCATTTTCAATATAAGAACCTGATAATGAAACAGGAAAGCGTTCTCCATTTTTTCTCATTAAAACAAACTCCTTATTTACACCCAGATTTTCTAATGGTTTTTTAAATTCTTTATAAATTTTATCTTGTTCTTCTGGTGGCCAATAAGGAAATGGTGGTTTTATACCTAACAATTCTTTTTCTGTAAAACCTGTCATTTTACACAAAGCGGCGTTAACTTTTATATGTTTACCTTCTAAATCTACAACAGATAAGCCTTCGTGTAATGAAGTTATTAGTTTTTCTGAAAATTCTTTCTCTGATTTTAATTCACTTTCTGCAACTTTTCGTTCAGTACTTTCAACCATCAAGGACACTATACTTGCAATTGAAGTAGCAAATTCTTGCTCATCTGAAGTCCAATCTCTAAGTGTATCTCCTACATGTTCAAAACAAATAATACCATAATAGCCATTTGTGCTATTAACAAAAACATCCATAAGGGATTTAATGTTATTTGGAACTAAATAATTTTTTGTAAACTGTTTTGTTATATTATTTTTCTGTGCATCATTAATAAGAATCGTTTGGTTTTTTTCTAGAGCTTTAAAATATTTAGGGTTGTCTATTTTTTTTATTTTTATTCCACTTGTATATTTTCCACTTTTTAAAACATATAACTTCTCACAAGAAATTACACTTGCATCATCATTAAAACTCCAAACACTAACTCTTTCTACATCTAACGTTTTAGCTGCTAATTTTGTAATTTTCTTCAATGAAGTTTTAAAACCTTCTCCAACAAGACCTGCTAACTTTAAAATAACATTTTTCTTTTGGTTGGATTTTATTGCAATATCTTCTAGCGTTTTTTTAATCTTGAATTCTTCTGAAATATCCTTCATTGTTCCAAACAAGGCGATAACTTCTCCTTTGTTATTCTTTATATTCCCTGTTAAAAACGACGCTAAAAACTTTTCTCCGCTTTTTTTTATAAATTCAAATTCTAGTGATAAATTTTCTCCTTTTACAATCTGTTTAATTGAACTTTCAATTTTATTAAAATCATCATTTGAAGCAAAAGGATAAGGTAAATTAATTCCTATGAGTTCTTTTCTAGAATAACCTAATATTTTACAAAAAGAATCATTAATCATTACTATTTGTCCTTCAAGATTAACTATAACTAATCCTTCTTGCATGGACATGATTAGCTTATCTGTAAACTCTTTAGCCATTCTAAGCTCTCGTGAAGCCTTCCTCCTCTCTGTGGTATCTATAACTGTTCCAAAATAAGCAATCATATTCCCTTCAGAATCATTAATGCAAGATATCATTACATCTACATTAAAACGACTTCCATCCTTACGCATGTAAACACTTTCAAAACTATCAATCAGTTCTCCTTTTTCAAGTTTTTCATGTCGTATATTAGACTCATCTTCTATTTCTGGAGGGGAAAATGGATATGGACATTGTTTTCCTATAAGTTCTTCTTCAGAAAAACCAGACATTTTACAAAACGAAGCATTTACACTAATAATTTCTGTATGCATATCAAAAACCACCAGTCCTTCTTGCATATAATTTATTAAGCTTTCTGAATATTCTTTTGCAGATTTTAAGGCTGTTTCTGCCTTTTTACGCTCAGTAATATCTCTTAATACACCTACTAGGAACTTATTTCCTTGGTTATCAATGAATCTAGTTTTTTTTGTAGAAATTATTTTTGTACCCTCATTTTTAATAGTTAAGCTTTCTTCACTAACATTCTCTACACCAGTGGCAAGTACTTGTTTATCTATAATTAAAAACTTCTCCTTTTCTTCTGGTGTTACATTTTCAACTAATGTTTTACCAATTATATTTTCTCTTTTGACACTAAAAATATCACAAAAAGCATCATTAACTAGAAGTAAACGACTTTGATCATCTTTAACAAAAACAGGATCTCCTATTTTATTAATAATATTCTCTAAGTATTTCTCATTTTTTATAAGAAACGCTTCTGCTTTTTTCTGTTTTGGAATATTTGTGTTACTCATAAAAAGTAGTTGTCTTTTAATCTCTTATATTCGATTATGTCCCCTTTTTAACAAAAATTTAATCAGAAATAAATAATAATTATTTTGTAATTAAGTTCCGTATCAACCAACATAGGGTTGTTACTCAAATATTATTAGCTACAAGTAATACTACAATAATTCAACGGGAAATTACTCACAAAATATACTAATAAATTTTGTAAACAAACACTTAAATAAAACATAATACTTTACAAAGTAAGTTTTCTCTTTCGATAACAACTATAATTTTTAATTAATATTAAATCTAATTGAAGTTTTAATTGTTAAGAAAAAGGATAAACTACGGTAAGACTACCATACATAAAACCACTAAATATCAATTTACTAACTAATAGATACATCTAATAAATCACTTCATAAAATTTAAGTAATTGTAAATAGTAGTTTTCGTTTTTATAGAGAAATTAATAACGAATTAATAAGAAGAGTACTATTTACTTTTAAGTAAATAGCTTTTGTAAGACGTTATTCTTGCAAAGAATAAGCAAAAAACAATTATTTATAACTACAATTAAAACAAATTTGAAGTAGGTATTTTAAAAAACTACAAATTTTAAAATCATTATACTAAGAAAAATAAAAACTAAGCAAGATTTAATTTATAATTTCTATTCAATTGAATTTATAACAACATGTGCTGTTTTTAAGCCTTTACCTGTAATTGTTAATTTAATATCTCCTGCTTCTTTTAGAGATTGAACCAAAACAACCAATTTGCCACTAAAAAGCTTCATAGTTGGTAAATGAAATAACTCCAACGATGTTGCATCACCATTACAAGCCGCTTTGTATTCTCCTTTACCTGATACTTTAAATTTTAATTGATTTGTGGCTGTTGGACATGAAATACCATTTTTATCTACCACAGAAACTTCTACATAAGATAAATCTTTTCCGTCTGCCTTAATTATTTTTCTATCTGGATTTAAAACAATTTTATATGGTTTTCCTGCAGTATGGATTTCTTTTGTAGCAATAGGTTTTCCTTCTTTATCAAGGGCTACTACTTTTACAGTTCCTGGTTCATATTTAACATCCATCCACATTAAACGATAACGATTTTGAGGCGTTGATGAGTTCTTTTTTTGAATCCCCATACTTTTACCGTTTACAAAAAGCTCTGCACTGTCATAACTAGTATATACAAAAACTGGCGTTATTTCACCTTCACGACCTTTCCAATTCCAATGCGGTAAAATATGTAATGTTTCTTCTTTAGTATTCCATCTACTTCTATATAAATAAAACCTATCTTTTGGTAATCCTCCTAAATCATTAATACCAAAATAAGAGCTGCGAGAAGGCCACATTTCATCATAAGGTGTTGGTTCTCCTAAATAATCAAAACCTGTCCATACAAACTCCCCAATAACCCAAGGTTTATCGTCTTGGAGAACAAAATCATCATCTGGTAAATTAGACCAACTACAATATTCTAAATCATAAGATGAAGATTGAAAATCATCATATTGCTTCATTGATGCTTTTTCAACAGGAAATTTATAAATACCTCTAGAACTTACTGTTGATGCTGTTTCTGAACCTAAAATAAAGCCTTGAGGAAATTTTTTAAAAGCTTCTTCGTATAAATGCACTCTGTAATTCAAACCAGGAATATCTAATAAAGCTCCAAATCCAGATTCCATAACTGCTTTTACTTGATCCATACCTACAGTAACAGGACGAGTTGGATCTTCACGATGAAAAATATCTTGTATCCATTTTGCTCGCTTTACACCTTCATCTCCCCATTGATCTGGCACTTCATTTCCTGCGCTCCACATTATTATACTAGGATGATTTCTTGTGGCTTGTACTAAATTTACAATGTCTTTTTCTGCATATTCATCAAAAAACCTGTTATAGCCATTTTTCACTTTTGGTTTTGCCCATTCATCAAAACTTTCAGCTAAAAACAGGAAACCCATTTCGTCACACAATTCTAATTGCTCTAAAGATGGCATATTGTGAGAGCTCCTAATGGCATCACAGCCCATATCTTTTAATATAGTTAATTGTCGTCTTAACGCCGCCTTGTTAATTGCAGTTCCTAAAGGTCCCAAATCGTGATGTAAACATACCCCTTTAAATTTTCTTACTTCACCATTTAAACTAAACCCTTTTTTAGCTTCATATTTTATTTCTCGAATACCAAAACGTGTTGTAATTTCATCTTTCAAATCATTACCCACAAATAATTTTGAAACAGCAGTATACAGATATGGGCTTTCTGGACTCCATAATTTTGGATTTTCAACTTTTATATTTTGATCAAATTCATTACCAAATTTTATTTCTGAATTATTTGAATTAACCTCATTTCCTGCTGCATCATAAATTGTGGTTAATAAGTTGGTGTTATTCCCAGATGCTTTAGTTTTTATATTAATTTTTGCTAAATCTTTACTGATAAATGGTGTAGTGATGAATGTTCCCCATTGATTAATACTTTCTTTATTTTTAACAATTACCGATACTTTTCTATACAATCCAGCTCCTGGATACCAACGTGATGCAAACTCCTCATTATTCAATTTTACTGCTAAAGTGTTTTCACCATCCTTTATTAGTTCAGAAATATCAAAATAAAAATAACTATATCCATAAGCCCACTCACCTACTTTTTTACCATTAAGATAAACTTTAGGCTCACTCATAGCGCCTTCAAAAAGCAAAATGATTTTTTTATTCTTTTCATACTCTGAAAGAACAAATTTATTTCTATACCAAGCAGAACCAACATGAGGTAATGCTCCTGTTCTTCCTGTTTTTTCGGTAGCAACTTTTTCACCATTTTGCACAATAGCAGTCGTTTGTATATCTACTTTTTTATCAAAAGGTCCTTTTATAGCCCAATCGTGAGGTACTGTAACCGTTTCCCATTTTGAATCATCAAAATTTACTTGATAAGCATTTTCTAAATTTCCTTTTTGAAATTTCCAGTTAACATCTAACTCTTTAACTTCTCTTACTTGAGAAAAAGATATTTGAGATAACACAAAGCATATATATAAAAGATTTTTTACTTGTTGCATATTTTTATAATGGTGACGATGATGAATTACAAGTTTTATTTTTAATTTTTAGATCCGTTATAAAAACTTAACCCTAAAGTAGCTTTTTTATCATGATCGAATAAAGTAGCATTATCCCAATGTGAACCTTGTGCCCAAAGCGTTGAACAATTAGTTGAAACCCATGCTGGTTCCCAATAAATTAAACCTTCTCCACCTGCTTCTACTACTTTAGTTTTTAATGTATTTAAATAATCTAATTGTCCTTGCTGAGTTGCGGGATAACCAGAAATTAAAGCTTCTTCGTTTAAAATATTGTTTGCTGAATCAACATTTTCTAGAGTAAATGGATAAGCTGTTTCTACAATCATTAAACGTTTTTTATAAGTATCTATTAATGTTTTTAAAGGTATAGCAACATTATTTAATTTATAATCTGACCATAAAGGGTAATATGATAAACCAATCCAGTCATAATCTGTAATCCCAGCTGTTGTTGCTTGCTCAAACCACCAAAGTCCATTTTCCGGCTGTGCAATGTGTAACATCACTCCTATTTCTTTGTTTTTTTGTGATGAAATATCTCGTACTGCTTTTATTCCTTTATTTATTAGTGATGAATTTCTTGCCCAATCTATTGGCCATTGCAATTCACCCTCTTGTAAAATCATAGGATTAATTTCGTTACCCACTTGCACGATATCTGGTAATAGATTTGCACTTGCTAAATCATTTAAAGTATTATAAGTATAATTATAAAGTAAATTACCTAAAGCTTCAGTATTATCTATTTCACTTAACCAAGCTGCAGGGATTTCTTGTTTTTCAGGATCGGTCCATGTATCTGAATAATGAAAATCTAATAATACTTGCATGCCTTCTGCTTTTGCACGTTGTATTGATTTCTTAACATCATTATAATTGGAATAGTTAGTCCAAGTCGGGTTATGCCACAAGCGTAAGCGAACTAAATTGGTACCAGCTTCAGCAAATATTTTATAAGGATCTTTTATAGTCCCATTCAAATCTTTATAAATAGCACTACAATCTTCCATTTCATTGACATAAGAAAGGTCTGCTCCATAATAAAAATCTATATTTCCATTGCCATTGTTTGGATTTTCATCTATTGAATCATCGTCCGTTACTGGTGTATCTGATCCTTGTGAAGAACAAGAAATAGCAAGAATTACACATAATATTACAGGTAAAAGTTTCATTTTCATAGATTTTAAAAGTTAAAAAGGGAACAATAAAATTAACTGTTATTCCCTTTTATTGAGAGAATGTTTAATAAATTATTTTTATTATTCCAAAGTAATGGTTTTGGTAACTGTATCTATAGTTAAAAAGTAAGTTCCTGGCGTACCTAAAAATCTAAAATTGTTATCCCCATC
>NZ_FPKV01000003.1 GCF_900114265.1 Flaviramulus basaltis | reverse complement strand
TCGCTATAAATATTAAATACATCAGATTAATCATTTTCTGTCTGGGTGATAAATTTCCTCCTGCCATGTTTAATTAGGTTTTTTGGTTAATTAATTTAGGATTAACCCCTAATTAGTTTTTGCTCATAGCGGTTAGCATACCTCCGTAAACACCGTTCAATGAAGAAAGGTTTGATGCTAAAGATTGCATTTGTTCTTTTAGTTTGACAGCGTTTTCTACAGACTCTTCGTTGATAGCTGCTTGTTTATCAATACTTTCTAACTGAACTCTGTATGAGCTATTCAAAGATTCCATTTGCGAAGCGGCTAATGATATTTCTTCGCCGTATTTTTTAGTAGCTTTAATAGAATCTACAGTAGGTAACATGTTTTTGGCAGCACCTTCAAAGTTTTTG
This sequence comes from Flaviramulus basaltis, assembly GCF_900114265.1. GTDB lineage: Bacteria > Bacteroidota > Bacteroidia > Flavobacteriales > Flavobacteriaceae > Flaviramulus > Flaviramulus basaltis. Next base: position 670,851 of record NZ_FPKV01000003.1, on the reverse strand, counting down.
ATGCTATCTCCTAAACTTGCGATTAACTCTCCATCAATTTTAGCCTCTTTTAGTAAATTGTCTAATTTTTTAGATAGTAAACCTTGTGCATCTTCTTTTCCTTCTTTTTTGATTGATTGTCCTCCAGCTAATTCTGGATATACTAAAGACCAATCTAACTCATCATCAACAGGTTCAAATGCAGATAATGCGAATATAATCGCTTCGGTTACTAAACCAATAGTTAGCATAACGTTACCTGTTAAAGGTCCAATTTCAAAGTGAATAATTTTGAACAGAGCTCCAACAATTACAATTGCTGCTCCCAATCCATAAGCCATATTCATCAGTTTCTTGTTTGTTTTTGACTTTGCCATAATTTTTAGTTTTATATGTTAATTAGTTTATAATAAATTGGTTTCTAATTTTGAAACTTTCTTTTTTTAGAAAAAGTCTTATCTAAAAAAACAAATTAAACCATTATGAAATAAAATCAAGAGGGGTAAAAATGTTTATTTTAGGGGGGATATTAAAATCTACCACATTAATAAACATTTTTATTTAAAATCATCTTTCAAACTGAAATTCTGAACACAAACCATATGATTTAAACAGAGGGGTGATGTTTTAAAATAAAAAATTGCAACAAAAAATCAGACAATCAACTTAGTGATTGATCTGATATTTTATATCTATACGTTTCTACTAAAAATTCTTTATTGTTTTGTTTCTCAAATTAGGAGTTATTACATTAAGTTTCTATCCTCTGAAATTATGGATAATGCATCTTTATATCTTAATTTATAATTGTGCCTATAAGCTCATTATACCTTATACCTTTGGTAAGATTAAAAAATAGTCTGGGAAAATTTGAAACTGTAGAAATATTTTAAATCAGTTTTTTGACTTTTTTATAAAAAACTGTTCCACATCTAAATTAATGTTAATCAATCAAAATTCTTTTATACACTTTACGAGTTAGTCTTAAAAAAAGCAAAATAACACCATTATTTTATGGATTTAGCAAATACCCCCCTGTTTTTCATACAAATACTCTCCTATGAACCTCTTTTTTTTAAATGATATTTGTTTTTGTAAAATAATTTTACATAACTAAACTTAAACTAATATCTTATGAAAACAAAAAAACTACTTTTTTTATCTACCATGTTAATGGTATTTAGTGTAACAGCTGTTATGGCACAACGAGGAACCTGTACATCAGGAGCTGATCCTCTTCAGTATATGTATACTATTGTTGATGGTACTGAAACTCAGGATACATCAACTGCACTTGCTGGAACAATAAATGATGTGTCACCTGGAGCTGAAGTAAGAGTTGGTTCTGCCTACCCTTACATCAATTGGCAAGAAGTTACTTCTTTTAGTATTGATGTGAGTAGCGATAATGGAGAACCATCAATTACAATAGATAATTCGAATATTGGGGATTATGGTCAAAATTGGCAACCTACAATACCTCCTGCCTTTTTTACATCTGGTGCTGTTACTACTGTGGCACTTACATTAACCCCTGATGCATCTAATCCTCATAATGGATGCACTACCCCTTGGACATATACTTGGACATTTAATACTGGATCTGTTTGTGTTCCTTCTAATCATAATGCTTATTCTAATACTGGTGCTTGGTTTGATCATCCAGCTGGACTTACAACAATAGATTTTTATAATGTGCCTATTGGAACTGATATTGCACTTGGAGTAGATAACCCTAAAAGTACTATAGTTTATAATGGATGTGGTTTTAGTGAAACTGTAGAAAGCGCTGATTTTTGGTTTACTCCTTTTACTGAAGCAGGCACCTGTACAATTACTGGAGTTTATACAAATAATTGTGGAGACGATGTAACATATACATTTAATTTATCAACAAGTGCAGATCCATTAGGTACCGAAAAATTTGAACAAGCAGGTTTTAGCATGTATCCTAATCCAGCTAAAGATATATTGAACATTAATTTTAATAGAGATTTAGATGCTGTTATCTTAAATACTTCAGGACAAAAAATAATGTCTCGTTCAATTAACGGACAAGAAGCTATCGATATAAGTAATCTAAGTAGCGGTCTTTACTTTGTAAAACTTGTTGCAGATAAAAATGTAATTACTAGAAAATTCATCAAAGAATAATAATATTTATATTAAATAATTATTTTAAAACTCTTAAGGATAAATTTAATTCTTAAGAGTTTTTTTATTTAGTCATTATAAAAAACAAATCTGTTTTAGTTTATAAAATATATGTTATTGTGAAAAATATTTTTTTACATTTTAAACATTAATCTGTTTGTTTACAATGAGAATTTAAGCCCTCTATAATACACTGTTTTCTCTTTCAATTCTTCAACACAAAAGGCTAATGATTATCAAAACTTCATTTTAGTTTGCTCTTTTTTATTAACTTAATATTTTTTATAATCAAAATTACACTTAATCAACTAAAAATGAGACTCTTTGTCAACCACAATAAAATAACCCCCTTTTTTATTACAAAAAACACCCCTATAATGTTCTCTAGCTTTATGATTTTTGAAATATAATAGTTGTTGTTTATGCAAACTTTAAAATTTATCCAATAATTAAAAACAAAACAACAAGTATATCAAAACACATATTTTAAAAGAATTATGAGAAAAGCACTCTTAACTACAATTATTTTATTTACAATTCAACTAAGCTATGCACAAGAGTTAAATAATGAATGGGAAAACCCAACGATTATTGACCGTAATAAACTAGAAGGAAGAGCTTTTTTTATATTACACGAAAACGAAGCATCAGCGTTGACAAATACCCCTAAAAATTCCACGCTTTATAAAAACTTAAATGGTATTTGGAAATTTTCATTGGTTAAAAATCCAGACTTAAGACCAATGGATTTCTATAGTAAAACTTTAGATGATTCTAGCTGGGGATTTATTCCCGTTCCTTCTAATTGGGAATTAGAAGGGTATGACACGCCAATTTACACCAATGTTACTTATCCTTTTCCTAAAAACCCACCATTTATTGATGGCGATTATAATCCTGTAGGGAGTTATAGACAGCCATTTACAATTCCTGACAATTGGAATGATAAAGAAATTATTTTGCATTTTGGTTCTATTTCAGGATATGCTCGAATTTTTGTTAATGGGAATGAAGTTGGGATGACTAAAGCATCAAAAACTGCTGCAGAATTTAATATTACCAATTTTTTAGAAAAGGATAAAGAAAATTTATTAGCTGTTCAAGCATTTCGTTGGCATGATGGTAGTTATTTAGAGGATCAAGACTTTTGGAGATTAAGTGGAATAGAACGTGACGTTTTTTTACAAGCTATGCCAAAAACAACCATTTGGAACTTCTTTGCAAAAGCGAATTTAGATACACAATACGAAAATGGGATTTTTAGTATTGATGTAGATCTAAAAAAATTCGATGATAAATCAAAAAAACAATATGCATCCATTTCGCTTACTGATGCGAGTGGAAACGAAGTTTATTCCGAAGAAAAACCTATTTCTAAATCTGATACAAAAGTAAGTTTTAGCGCAACTATTAATAACGTTAAAAAATGGAGTTCAGAACACCCTTATTTATATAGTTATGTATTAAAATTATCTAATAAAAAGAAAGAAGTTACTGAGGCTTTATCAAAAAAAATAGGTTTTAGAAAAGTAGAAATTAAAGATGCTCAACTCCTAGTTAATGGAGAACCATTAATGGTTAATGGGGCAAATTTACATGAACACAATGGAGAAAAAGGACATGTACCTGTTAGAGAGACCATGCTAGAAGATATTAAGTTAATGAAACTAAATAATATCAATGCTATTCGAATGAGCCATTACCCTCACGACCCTTATTTATACGAACTATGTGATAAATACGGGATGTATGTGGTTGATGAAGCCAATATTGAAACCCATGCCATGGGAGCCGAATGGCAAAATTGGTTTGAACCATCTAAGCACCCTGCCTACTTACCAGAATGGGCACCAGCGCATATGGATAGAATGCAAAGAATGGTAGAACAAGATAAAAATCACACCGCTATTATAATTTGGTCTTTAGGAAATGAATGTGGAAACGGACCAGTGTTTTATGATGGTTATGATTGGATAAAAGAAAGAGATAAAACAAGGTTTGTACAATTTGAACAAGCCGGAGAAAACAGAAATACGGATATCGTTGCACCTATGTATCCAGGAATAAATCATATGATTGAATATGCTAATTCGGATAAAAATAGACCATTTATTATGTGTGAGTACTCACATGCTATGGGAAATAGTAATGGTAATTTTCAAGAGTACCGTGATATTATGAATACTAGTAAAAAAATGCAAGGCGGTTTTATTTGGGATTGGGTAGATCAGGGTCTAAAAGCAGAAACTGAAGACGGTAGAATGTTTTGGGCTTATGGAGGTGATTTAGGAGGTAAAGATTTGCAAAATGATGAAAATTTTTGTGCAAATGGTTTAGTAACTGCCGATAGAATACCACACCCTGCTTTAGAAGAAGTTAAAAAAATATTTCAATATGTTGAGTTTAAATTAAAAGGAAACGTCCTAGAATTAACAAATAAATACGATTTCACTAATCTGGACAAATATACTTTTAAATGGATATTAAAAGCAGATGGCATAATTGTAAAAGAAGGTACTTTTGATGTTTCTTTAGATCCAAACCAAGCTAAAGATGTTATTATAGCGCTCCCTGAGTTAGACTCAAAGGAGTATTATTTAGATGTTTACGGATATACTAAAGACGCTACAGAATTAGTTCCTGCAAATCATGAAATAGCACGAGAGCAATTTAAAATAGGAAATAACACCTATTTCGATATTAATCCTTTAGTTGAAACTGAAGACACATTAATATATTCAAAAAAAGAGAACACTTTAACATTTAGTAATAATAAAATTGAAGGTGAATTTGATTTGGCAATTGGTAAAATAAAAAAATACAACTTAAAGGGTGAGGATTCTCAAGTTATTACTAGTTTCCCTGAGCCCTACTTTTGGAGAGCTCCTATAGATAACGATTTTGGTAATAACATGCCTAGAGACTTAAAAATTTGGAGAGATGCTCATAAAATAATGAACATTGAAAGTGTAACGGTAGGAAAACAAATTACACAAGGACTTCCTATAACAGTTAACTGTAGTCTTACTGATAAAAACATTCCTTATCAAGTAACCTATTTAATCCAAAATAATGGCTCTATACTTATTACAGCCAGTATAGATGTGACAGGAAAAGAAACGCCTGAAATTCCTCGTTTTGGAATGCGTTTAGAATTACCAATAGCATATCAAAACCTAAGTTATTACGGTCGTGGTCCATGGGAAAATTATTCTGATAGAAACACGTCTTCTTTTATTGGTACCTATCAAGATAATATTAAAAATCAATTTACATGGACGTACATACGTCCACAAGAAGCTGGTTATAAAACAGATGTGAGATGGCTTACTTTAAAAAACGATAGTGGACAAGGTATTGAAATTAAAGGTGCACAGCCTTTAGGGTTTAGTGCTTTAAACCTATCAACAGAAACGTTAGACCCAGGTGACTGGAAATCTCAAAAACATCCAACCGATATCGTTACAGAAGACAAAGTATATCTTCATTTAGATTTAAAACAGCGTGGTGTTGGTGGCGATAATAGCTGGGGTGCAAATCCTCATGATCCTTATAGGTTACTCGCAAAAAAATATACGTATACATATAGTATCAATCTAATAAATGTAAAAGATAAATATCAACTAACCCTAATTGAATAGAGCAATATAAAGTTATTAATTTGAAACCAAAAAAGTCTTATGATAGAACCCAATAATTATTTTAACAAATTAAAGAATACCATTACATGAAAACAAAATTATTAAAAGTGATAAAAGAAATAATTTTTGATCTAAAAAATAATTAAATAACTAAACTAAATAAAATTTAAACTTATGAACAAACTATTAAAATGCTTTTCTAAGTTCAACACTAAAGCCTTATTTCTTATGGTCTTTTTTGGGCTTGGAGTTTTTACAGCTTTTGGGCAAGAAGAAAACGTTTCAGGAGTAATAACAGATATTGATGGACTGCCTATACCAGGAGTAAGTGTTATTGTTAAAGGCACTACAATAGGAGCAGCATCAGATTTTGATGGTAATTACACTGTTAAAGCATCTCAATCTGATGTTTTGGTGTTTTCATATATTGGATATAGTACACAAGAAATAACTGTTACCGGAAAAAAAATAAATATTGTTTTACAAGAAGATATTTCAACGCTAGATGAAGTTGTTGTTGTTGGGTATGGAACACAAAAAAAGGTCAACTTAACAGGTGCTGTTAGTATGATTAGCAGCGACGAATTAGAAGGCAGACCAGTTCAAAATGCTTCTCAAATGTTACAAGGGTTGGCTCCAGGACTAAACATTACCCAAAACAGCGGAGGTTTAGATGATAGAGCCTCCATAAATATACGTGGTATTGGAACAATTGGTAATAGCTCTAGTGGGGGCGCATTAATTTTAATTGATGGTATGGAAGGGGATATAAATGCCATTAACCCGCAAGATATTGAAAGTGTATCTGTATTAAAAGATGCCGCTGCTTCTTCTATTTATGGGTCTCGTGCGCCTTTTGGCGTTATTTTAATAACAACAAAAAAAGGAACTGTAGGTAAAACCGTAATTAACTATAACAACAATGTACGATGGGGTTCGCCAATAAGTAAACCAGATATGATGGACTCCTATACCTTTGCTACGTTTTTTAATGATGCAAATAAAAACGGAAACGAGGCTCCATTTTTTTCAGAAGAACGTCTACAAGCATTTTTAGACTATCAAAATGGTGTCACTAGAGATGAAATTATTCAAAACCCTAGCAATCCGCAAATTTGGGCAGATGGATATGACAAGGGTCAAGCCAATAACGATTGGTATGATATCGTTTATAAAAATTCCACTTTTACTCAAGAGCATAATATTAGCGCAAGTGGTGGTAGTGAAGATATTCAATATTATGTCTCAGGAAATTATTTAGATCAAGATGGTTTAGTAAAACTTAATACAGATACATTTAATCGTTATACAGGAACATTAAAACTAGATGCTAAGGTAACTGATTGGGCAAAAGTTAGTGTTAAAAACAGTTTTATACGTGAAGATTTTCAAAGACCATCTGCATTAAATGATGGTTTATATCAAAATTTAGCGCGTCAAGGTTGGCCTATACTTCCGCTTTACGATCCAAACGGGAACATATATTCGTCACCATCACCAGCCTTGGGCTTAAGAGATGGCGGACAAGATAAAAAGCAAACAGACTGGTCATACCAACAAGCTAGATTGATTATAGAACCTGTAAAAAATTGGCTTATTACTGGCGACTTAAACTATCGTACAAAAACCGAGTTTCGTCATTGGAATAACCAAAAAACGTATAATTATGATGTGGATGGTAATCCTTACGTTTATGGTAATGGTAGTTCAATACATGAAGAAGCTTTTAAAGAAAATTATTTAAATACTAGTTTACGTACAGATTATAAAAAAGAATTTGGAGATGGGCATAATTTTCATATTTTATTAGGGTATCAATCAGAACTAACAAAAAAACGTTTCATATCCGCAGATAGAGATGGAATAATAGTTCCCGGCCTTCCAACGCTTAACACCACTAGTGGTACCGATGCTAATGGCGAAGTAGTTCCTCCATCAGTTTCTGGAGAATATCAAAATTGGGCAATACAAGGCTATTTTGGTCGTATAAATTATAACTACAAAGAACGCTATTTAATAGAAGGTAACTTGCGTTATGATGGGTCATCTAGATTTCGTGCCAACAAACGCTGGAGCTGGCTTCCTTCTGTTTCAGCAGGTTGGAACATAGCTAAAGAACCATTTTGGGAAGCATTAAACTCTTCTATAACTACATTAAAATTACGTGGGTCGTATGGAGAATTAGGGAACCAAAACACAGAAATTTGGTATCCAACCTATGTAACCATGCCAGTGGGAACATCTAATGGAAGTTGGCTAGTAAATGGTGTACAGCCAAATACAAGCTCTGCACCTGGTTTGGTAAGTGAATCATTATTTTGGGAAGAAATAAAGGATTGGAATGCAGGTATGGATATTGCGCTTTTAAACAATAGACTGTCTGCCACATTTGAATATTTTACCCGATATACAATTAATCAAGTAAATACTGGTCCACAATTACCAGCAGTTTTAGGTACAGGAGTACCAGATGTGAATAACACAGACATAAAAACATCCGGTTTTGAACTTAGTTTAACCTGGAGAGACCGTTTAGAAAGTGGATTTGGATATAGTGCTAATCTATTATTAGCAGACTCACAATCAAAGGTAATTAAATACCCTAACTTCACAAATAGTCTTAATACATATATACCTAATCGTACTATAGGAGAAATATGGGGATACGAAACCATTGATATTGCAAGATACGCAGGTGAAATGGAGGCGCATTTAGCCACTCTTCCTAATGGTGGTCAAGATGCTATTGGTAGTCAATGGGGACAAGGAGATGTTATGTATCGCGATCTTAACGGGGACGGTAAAATTGATGAAGGATCAAGAACCATAGGCGATACTGGAGATTTAAAAGTTATAGGAAATGATCAAGCTCGTTATGCTTTCTCAATAAATTTAAGCGCTGATTATAAAGGCTTTGATGTTCGTGCGTTTTTTCAAGGGGTCTTAAAACGTGATTATTTTAGAGAAGTTAATTATTATTTTTGGGGAGCTTCACAATGGGGACAATGGTGGTCAACTGGTTTTACCCAACACGAAGATTATTATAGAGCAGACGCTAATCATGTACTTGGGCAAAATTTAAATTCATATTACCCACGTCCTCGCTATGACTCAAATAACAAAAAAGCGCAAACAGCATACCTTCAAGATGCCTCTTATATTAGATTGAAAAACTTGCAGATTGGTTATACATTACCAGAAGATGCGATTAAATATTTAGGGGTTCAAAAGGTACGCTTTTATTTATCTGGAGAAAATCTTTGGACAGGTACAAAAATGACCAAAATATTTGATCCAGAAATTGTTGGTACAGGTGACGAGAACAAAAATGAGTATCCACTAAGTAGAACAATTGCTTACGGCTTAAGTATTAATTTTTAAAATTTTTAAAGATGAAAAAACAATATAATATAGTACTCTTCTTAATTTTTGGAGGACTGACCTTTTTAACCTCTTGTGAAAAGGATTTTCTAGAAAGAGCACCACTTTCCGATATTACTCCTGAACAATACCTTCATGAGGAGTCTCAATTGGCAGCTTATGCCATTAACAGATATGGTTCTTTACCAACGCATGGTAATTTTAGCTATGGAACATTTGGTATTGATGCCAATACAGATAACATGGCATCAATAGGTTTTGACACCAAATATGCTCCTGGCCAATGGAGAGTTGGACAGGATGGTGGTGATTGGAATTTTGGAAATATCTTTCAGTGCAACTATTTTTTACAGACCGTAATACCTCGCTGGGAAGCTGGAGAGATTTCAGGAAGTTCCCAAAATATAGATCATTATATCGGTGAAATGTACTTTTTCAGAGCATGGGAATATTTTGCAAAGGTTCAAGCCCTTGGCGATTTTCCAATTGTAACAACTACATTAAAAGATGATTTAGTAGAATTAACTGAAGCAAGTAAGCGTGAACCTCGTACAGAAGTAGTTCGATTCATTATTTCAGATTTAGACAACGCCATCGATTTAATGTTAAGTGCATCACCTGACGGTGCTCAAAATAGATTAAACAAAGCTTGTGCACAGTTATTAAAATCTAGAGTAGCACTATACGAAGCTACATGGTTAAAAAACTTCAAAGGTACAGCGTTTGTGCCTAATGGACCAGGTTGGACTGGAGCCGAAAAAGAGTATAATCAAGGCTATCAATTCCAAGCTGGTAGTATAGATGGTGAAATTGACTGGTTATTAGACCAATCTATGGAAGCAGCAGCAGCCGTTGCAGATGCATATACACTTGTTCCTAACAATGGTGTTTTAGAACAATCTGTTACAGATGCTAATAACCCATATTTTCATATGTTCAGTGATGTAGATATGTCGGGGTACTCTGAGGTATTATTATGGAGACAGTATGACAATGGATTAGGAATCCAACATAATGTACCCGTTTATGCGCAAATAGGAAATTATGGCATAGGACTAACTCGTGGTATGGTAGATGGTTTCTTGATGAATAATGGTTTACCAATATATACAGCTGGTTCTGGTTATCAAGGTGATGATTATATTTCGGATGTAAGAGAAAACAGAGATGGAAGACTTTGGTTATTTTTAAAACAACCTGAACAAATAAACGTTTTATATCCATCTATACTTGGAACTCATGCTACACCCATAGAGCCGATTCCAGATATTACAAATTCAAATGCAGAGCGAGGATACAGCACAGGATATACAACTCGTAAAGGGCTTAATTATGATGCGGCACAATGTGCAAATGGTGGCGGATATACAGGAGCTATTGTTTTTAGAGCAACAGAGGCTTACCTAAACTATATGGAAGCTTCTTATGAAAAAAATGGATCATTAGATGGTAAAGCAAGTGCTTACTGGGTGGCCATTAGAAATCGTGCAGGAGTAGATACTGACTTTCAGAAAACTATTACTAATACCGAGATGAACATGGAAGCTAAAAATGACTGGGGAGCCTATTCGGCAGGTGTATTAGTAGATGCTACACTTTATAATATTCGTCGTGAAAGACGTTGCGAATTAATGGCTGAAGGACATCGCTGGAATGACTTGAAACGTTGGAGAGCTCTAGATCAAATGATTACTGAACCTTATCACATTGAAGGCTTTAAAGTATGGGGACCAATGCAGGATTGGTATGATGCTTCTGATCTTACTAAAGTTTCATCTCAGACTCTTAGTGATTACTTAAGGCCGTATGAAAAAAATGGCAACGAATTGGTTGTTGATGGATATAAATGGACAATGGCGCAATACCTTAGCCCTATTGCAGCGGAACACTTCCTTATCACATCATCAGATGGGGCCGATGCTTCTTCTTCTCCTATTTATCAAAATCCGGGATGGTCTACCAATGCCAATACGCCTCCAACTGATTTATAAATCTGTGTTTTTTGAATCATTTAAATAAAATAAAAATGAAAAACTATAAAAAATATTTTCAAAGTCTGATGGTGGTAACATTACTGCTAACACTCTTTTCTTCTTGTACGGATGATGATACCCCATCATTAAATGTAGTTAACCCAAACGCTCAATTTACTTTTACAATTAGCGATGAAAATCCCTATTTAGTGAATTTTACAAGTTTGATTACAGATCGTGATTCTTGGAGCTGGGATTTCGGTGATGGAGAGACCTCTACAGTGGCACATCCTACACACACCTATGCAGAAGTGGGCGAATATATTGTGACTTTAACTGCTATTGGTGAACTAGGTTCTATACCTGCAGAAGTTCAACAAGGTATCATTATTAAACTATACGATCCTACTGCTACTTTTTCTTACCTAGCGAGTACTGGTGATCCTTTAGAAATTAAATTTAGCACAACAGCTGCCTACGCAAAATCTTATGCATGGGATTTTGGAGATGGTAACGTATCAACTGAAAAAAGCCCGACGCATATTTATGATACTGAAGGAAATTATACAGCCACTTTAATAGTAACAGGATTAGATGGCACAACACCAGTAGAAATAACACAAGAAGTAACTGTAGGAGTAGTACTAGCTAAATTAGAAGGAACATTAATTGGTCATGAAGGCTCTTGGAATGATGATCCTGCCACATATATAACCGCTGCTGTTGATGGTGATCTTTCAACATTCGTTGACGGCGCAGATGCTGAAGGGTTTGTAGGTTATGATTTCGGAGAAGGAGTTTCCCTTAAACTTGTTAAATACGCACCAAGAGAAGGAGATTTTTTTATAACAAGAATGGTAGGTGGTGAAATTCGAGGGTCAAATGACCCAACAATTCTGACTGATCCATCTGCTGCCACCTTCAATATACTTTACACAATTACTGAAGCACCAGCTTTTGAATTGAATCAAGCTGTAATATCAATACCGGAAACCTATAGGTTTATTTACTATTATTCTGCAGATGGATTTTGTAATATTTCAGAATTGGAATTTTATGGAGAAATAGGAGAACCAGCTGATTTTGTTGCAATAAATGTTGAAAATTCAGATTTCTCTCTTCCTGCAACTGGGAAACAATCCAACTGGGATAATGTACCTGGTTGGAGCAGCGATTCAACAGCAACCGACTCAGGAGTGGAGGAAGATGGAGAGGGTACTAATGAATGGTATGCTTATAGAATGAGTAGCGACCCATCTGCATATAATCTTACTGATTATGTAATTTCTGACGGTAAGCAATTCAAAATTAATTTAGATGCTTGGAATGGCTGGAACAGCTCTCAAATTATCGTTACATTATACTATGATACCGGCGATGGAATTAGAAATACGTTGGCTACTCAAACATTCGATCTTGTAATTGATCCTGACAATAGAGTAGTATCTAATTTTGAATTGATTGCGCCTGCTACAACAGCATCAGTTGGAGCAAATCTTGGAATTATGATAGACAACGTGTCTACAGATGGAGGTGATGGTTGGACATCATTTGACAACGTTCAATTATTTGCAAAGTAAGCTTTTCTTAATGCTAGTAATATGTTAAACTTTTCAAAGAAAAATTAAAATGAAACAATTTAAAAATTATAATTTAAGTCTTTTAGCAGTTACGGTAATATCCTTATTTATTATTGCTTGTAGTAGTGATGATAGTACACCGAAAGATTCTACTGCAGATTTTTCGGTTTCAATAAGTGATCTAGATGTATCCTTTACCTCTAACACCAAATATGCTGTTTCCTTATCATGGGATTTTGGAGATGGTGAAACATCAACCACTATCAACCCTACACATACATATAGTGAAGCTGGTGATTACTCAGTAACTTTAACAACAGTAGCAGCCGTTGGAGGAAATCCAGATACAATAACAAAAACCATTTCTGTTTTAGAAATTAATCCTAAAGCAAACTTCACTTTTGAAATTGACGACAAAACGGTAACGTTTACTAATACTTCAGAAAGGGCTGTTTCTTATGAATGGGATTTTGGTGATGGAGAATCATCTACCGAAGAAAACCCAGCACACACATACGCTGAATATGGAGATTATTCTATTACACTAACAACAACAGGAGTTGAAAACTCTACCCCTGCAATGGTTACAAAAACGCTAACTTTAGAACTTGGAGGCGCTTTTGTTTCAGTAGATGTTGAAAATGTAGATTTCTCGCTTCCTGGAGCTGGGAAACAATCCAACTGGGATAATGTACCTGGTTGGAATAGCGATACAACAGCAACCGACTCAGGAGTTGAAGAAGGTGACGCTGGCTGGTTTGCTTTTAAAAAGAGCAATGATCCTTCCGTTTATAACCTTACAGACCATGTAATCGCTGCGAATGAAGAATTCAAAATTAATCTGGATGCATCGGAGAGCTATAACACTTCCCAAATTATTGTCACGCTATACTATGATACTGGTGATGGTGTAAGGAATGTGTTAGCAGACCAAACATTTGACCTACTACCTGATAATGCAACAGCTAATTTTGAATTAACAGCCAATGCTTCATCGGCATCTGTTGGAGCGAAACTTGGTATTATGATAGATAACATATCTACCGATGGAAATGATGGTTGGACAAACTTTAGCAATGTTCAATTATTTGCAAAATAATTTAAAATATAATAATGTATAAGTCTTTTAAAAACCCTTATACATTCTAAAATTTAGAATTAGTCAAACTTTATTTAATAAAAGACTCCAGAGCATATATTGTTCTGGAGAATTTTTACTAAAAACGTCAACTAGTAAATTTAAAGGTAGCTAGCGGGTATTAATTATAAAGAATTTGAAAAAAAAACTATTAAATTAACGAATAAAAGTAATCTTGAATATCTCAATAAATACGATATTTTAAAGATAACAAACAACTAATACTAAAATATAAAATGATGAAAAACTATGCGTTTCTAATAATTATTTTAAGTGTTTTTACACTTAATGTAAGCGCCCAATCACCTTTAGAAGTTTTTTCTGAAGAAAACTATGGAGGAACATCGCAACAATATGAAATAAAAACTCTTCATACTGATTTGGGCTCTTTTGATAATAACATTAAGTCCTTTAAACTTCAACAAGGCTATATGGCTACTTTTGCATCTAATTCTGATGGTACAGGATATAGTAGAGTTTATAGAGCTGACGATGCAGATTTAGAAGTGCCTGTTATGCCTCCTTATTTAAACGGCACCATTTCCTTTACTAGAACCTTGCCTTTGCATGATCTTGTTACGAGAAAAGGATGGGCCGGATGGGATCCAATCGAAATAAATGCCACCAACAGTAGTTGGTCTTACGATTGGTCTGCAGGCGGAAACACATCACCTACAATAGAATATGTGCCTATAAAACAAGGCCAAAACTGGCCAGGTTGGGATGAAATCAATGCTAAAGAAGGCGTTACCCATTTATTATCATATAATGAACCAAGTCATACAGATCAAGCAGACATGACTGTTCAAGAATGTATAGATGGTTGGCCAAGTCATATGCAATCTGGATTACGACTAGGTTCGATTGCTACTGATGATCCATTCAATCCATATCTACAGCAATTTATGGATAAAGCAGAAGCGCTTAATTATCGAGTAGATTTTATACCGTTACATTGTTATTGGAATAAACCTGTAACATCTTGGTCCACAGAACTGGACCTTATTTATGAAAATTATAAACGGCCTATATGGATAACCGAATGGAATATAGGTGCCAATTGGACTACACCTAGTAGATTTCCAAACAACAATCCTAATGAGATAACCGATGAAAATGCTGCATACCATTTGGAAGAAATGATTGCGGTATTGGGTGTTCTTGAAAGTAAAGAATATATTGAACGTTATTCTATTTACAATTGGGTAGAGAATGCTAGAAAGATGATTGTCGATGTTAATGATGAATTTAGAGAGACAAACCCAGATTGGGAAAGTTATGAATGGTTAAAAACGGCACCTATAATATCAGTTTCGAATGATGGTAGTGGCGATTATAAGGTGTTTACACCAGCTGGTGAGTATTATCGTGATCTTGACTCTAAAAAAGCATACAATCCGACAATGGAATATATTCCAACTTGGACCCCTTTACAAGAGTCTTTAAGTTATGAATTATCAGATGATTATCAAGACATAATTCTTACTTGGGAAGGCATTAATAATGATTTGGTCAACAAATATATTATTGAAAGAAAACTAGAAGGAGAAACTGAATTTTCAGTGTTTTCTGAATCTTCAGATTATACTGTTTTAAGCGTTGATGATGTTATTCACACTTATGCAGAATATAGAATTAAAGTTATAGGTAAAGATGATGCAGAATCTACCTATTCTGAAATATTGATTTTTGAGCAAAGTGAAACTGCTGATGCTCCTAGTGATTTAACGGGTGAAGCGGTATCGACGTCTATAATAAGTTTAAGTTGGTCTGCAGTAAACAACGCTACAGGTTATAATTTAAAAAGAGCAACTACCATTGATGGCAGTTATGTTACCATTGCTACTTTCATAACAGAATTAAGCTACCAAGACACTGGTTTAAATGCTGACACGAACTATTATTATAAAATTTCCTCTGTAAATTCGGGAGGAGAAAGTGAAGATTCATCATCAATAGCTGTAAAGACTCTGGTATTAGAAGCACCAAATACAGTTTCCAATATTCTGTTAGCATCTGGTGATGCACAAGTTATATTGGGATGGGATTTAATGTATGATGCACAGTTTTACGTAAAAAGATCTACTTCAGAGAATGGAATATTTGAAATTATTGCCACTATTGATACTAATGAGTATACAGATGCCACTGTAGAAAATGGTACAACCTATTACTACCAAATTTCAGCATTTAATGAAATGGGCGAAAGTGAAAATTCTATTATCCTAGTTGCCAGCCCTGAATTAGGACAGCACGCTTATTATAACTTTAATGAAAATGTAGGTTCCAACCCACATGATCAATGGGGAAATTATACAGGCGTTTTGAATTCGTCTGTCGCTTGGAAACCAGGTTTACACGATAGCAGTATTTACTTAGATGGATCTGCTTCATCTTATATGGATATTGAAGAAGGAGTAATGGAAAACTTAACCGATTTTACAATTTCAGCTTGGTTAAAACTAGAAACTGTTCAAAATTGGGTTCGTATCTTTGATTTTGGTTCAGGCACAGATTCATATATGTTTTTATCTGCCCAAAGTGCTAGTACTGGAAATTTCCGTTTTGCAATTACAAATGATGGAGATGAAGAAGCTATAGACACGAACATTAAACCTGTAATTGGCAAATGGGTTCACCTTGTGGTTACTTTAGAAGGCTCCACAGCTGTTATGTATATAGATGGCGTAGAAGCTGGTAGAAATGAAACCATGACGCTTAATCCATCAATGCTAGGAAAAACGACTCAAAATTATATCGGTAAATCGCAATGGCCTGACGCTAATTTAGATGGCCGTATAGACGAGTTTAAAATATATAACTACGCATTAATGCCCAGTGAAGTAGCTCAACTTACAGATATTACGATATCAAGTGATAACTTTTCTATTGAAGCTTATGGCGAAACTTGTCCAAATAAGGATAATGGGAAAATAGTGATCGTAGCTAGTTCAGATTTAACATACACGGCCACTATAAATGGAACACCTTACACTTTTACAGATAACACATTAACATTAAACGAATTAGCCACTGGAACTTATGATGTATGTATTACGGTAGCAGAATCTAATATTGAACAATGTTACACGATAATTATTCCAGAAAGCAATGTTATTGCTGGTAAAATGTCTGTAGGTAAAAATAAGACACATGTACAAGTAACTTCAGGAACTGGTCCTTATAATATTGCGATCAATGGAACAATAAAATTTCAGACTAACGATACAGAATTTGATATATATGCTAGTTCAAACGATCTTGTAGAGATTACATCATCGAAGGCTTGCGAAGGAGTTCTTGCAAACGAAAACTCACTTCTTAATGCAGTCGTATTTCCAAACCCATCATCAGGACATTTCGAAATTGCTTTTCAAACTGATTATAAAGAGATTAATATGGAAATATATGATATTATGTCCAGACTAGTTTCAAGTTCTACTTGTAAAATCATTGATGGAAAAGTCTCAGTTAATATAGAAAAGGAACCTTCTGGTATTTACTTTGTTAAAATACAATCTGAT
The DNA here is from genome assembly GCF_900114265.1 of Flaviramulus basaltis. Classification (GTDB taxonomy): domain Bacteria; phylum Bacteroidota; class Bacteroidia; order Flavobacteriales; family Flavobacteriaceae; genus Flaviramulus; species Flaviramulus basaltis. The sequence continues at coordinate 653,481 of NZ_FPKV01000003.1, read as the reverse complement.
ATCGTTAAGACATTTCGTATAATTAAAAAATAATTTTAAAATGAAAAAAATATTCTTATTAGCCTTGTGTATTAATATATTGCTTGTGTCTTGCAATAATGATGACGGAATAATCCCAGAAGAACAAGTTCCAAATACAGCTCCCACAACTCCTATTTTGAGTTACCCAACCAACAATTTGGTGTGTATTGAAAATGCTATTAATTTTCAATGGAGCCCCTCAACTGATGCTGAGGATAATGTACCTATCTATGATTTGCAAATTGCAACCGATGTTAATTTCACTGAAGGGTTGAACACTGTATCCACTATCGCTAACAGTAAGTTAATTACATTGGAAAAAGGACTCCTTTACTACTGGAGAATTAGTGCTAGAGACACTAAAGATGCTACAAGTGATTACTCTGAGGTTTTCAATTTTTACACCGAAGGAACTGGTATTATAAACCACTTACCATTTGCTCCAGTACTTGTGTCACCTGAATTAAATTCAGAACAGTCTGGTAATTCGACCTCGTTAAAATGGTCTGTAGAAGATGCAGATGGAGACAGCCTTACTTACGATGTATATTTTGGTAATAACGCTGAATCTTTAGATAAAATAGCAAGTGATATTACAGAAAATGAATATAACGCAGATCTCACAGTTACTGGAGAGTATTTCTGGAAAGTATTAGCCAAAGATGGTAAGGGAGGCACAACTGTAGGGCAACTATGGAACTTTATTAAAGAATAATTTTATATAATTTTTGGAGGCTTACACTTTTAATACTACAAATATTTACACTTCAAAAAAAGGATTTAAAATTAACTTATAGCATATCATTATTGTCATTTAAAAAAGAAAAATAAAAGACTCTAGATAATGAAATTATGCCTAAAGTTTATGAACAAAATAAGAGCCTCCAAAAATTTTAAAAAACTGAAGTGAGTTTAGTTAGTAGTAGTTTGGTAAAGGGAATAAGTATATTTTATTAATTATACCTACTTCCCTTTTCATTCTATTTTTTTAACCTAACAATTAATTTTAAATATGAAAAATGGATTCCTATTAAATACATGCTTTTTATCATGTTTTCTTTTTTTATTAATTAATTATTCCTGTGCTTCTAAAAAACATATCACCAGCACTTATGATGATTATCATTTGGTTTGGAGTGATGAATTTAATACTGATGGCATTCCAAATAAAGATAATTGGGATTATGAATTAGGTTTTGTAAGAAATCAAGAAGAACAATGGTATCAAAAAGAAAATGCAATCTGCAAAGACGGATACCTAATTATTCATGCAAAAAAAGAAACTAAAAAAAATCCAAATTTCACTTCTAAATCAGAAATAAACTGGAAAAAAAATCGTGATTCAATTAAAATCACATCAAGTTGTTTAATAACAAAAGACAAGCATTCTTGGCAATATGGACGGTTTGAAATGCGAGCAAAAATCCCAACAAGCAATGGAATATGGCCCGCATTTTGGACTTTAGGAACTCAAGGAAATTGGCCTGCTAATGGGGAAATTGATATTATGGAATATTATAAAGGGAAAATTTTAGCAAATATTGCTTGGGAATCAGATAAAAAATGGACTCCAATTTGGGATTCTGAAACAGTAGATTTAAAAGAATTTGAAACCCCTAAATGGCATGAACAATTCCATATATGGAGAATGGATTGGGATGAAAATTCAATAAAATTATTTGTAGATAATCAACTATTAAACGAAGTAGATTTGAAAACTACCTTTAATGGCACAAATAGAAAAAATCCTTTTCATCAACCACATTATTTATTACTCAATTTAGCAGTTGGGGGAATAAACGGAGGAGAAGTCACACAAGAAAGTCTACCTACCGAATTTGTAATTGATTATGTAAGGGTTTATCAATAAAACCAGATGATATAATAAGTTATGAGAAAAAGTAATAGCTATATCTTTATTATCCTTATAACCTTATTTTTTCATAACTCTTCCTTTTCACAAGATTTATCAAATTTTAATTACAATGCTATTAATTCAGGTATTCCGTGGTTAGATAATAATGAAAATGTGGTAAATGCTCAAGGTGAATATATTATCAAAGAAAAAGACACATTTTATCTTTTTGGGGAATCACATACAGTAACTATTTTTATTGATAAAAACTCAGATGAATTAATAAAATGGGCGGTTACTGATTTTTCTAAAGATTTAGAAACAATATCTGGAAAGAAAGTCTCCATTAATTATACAGATACATTCCACCAAAACAAAAAAGGAATTTATATTGGGAAATTTGATGATAAACTCATTAAAAACTTACCTAAAAACGACTCAAATAAATTACAAAACCAATGGGAACATTTTAGCATAAAAAAAAATAAAAACAATCTTTTTATTTTTGGTAGTGATGTTAGAGGAACCGTATATGGTGTTTTTGATTTGGCAGAACGCATTGGTATATCACCTTGGAAATGGTGGGCAGATGTAACACCATTAAAAAAAGAAAATATCGTTTTAAAACTGCCAGAAACAGGAATTAACGAAAGTCCATCGGTACAATATCGAGGCATCTTTTTAAACGATGAAGACTGGGGCCTACAACCTTGGGCTGCACATACTTTTGAACCTGAAACCAACGATATTGGTCCTAAAACTTATGAAAAAATATTTCAATTGCTTTTACGATTAAAAGCCAATACTATTTGGCCAGCAATGCATCCATCTACAAAGGCGTTTTTTAAGGTTCCTGGCAATAAAGAAATGGCTGAAAAATATCACATTTCAATTGGTACTTCACATGCAGAACCAATGCTTCGAAACAATGTAGATGAATGGAATAAAAAAGAATTTGGAGAATATAATTACTTCAATAATAGAGACAACGTAAAAGAGTATTGGCAAGAACGAATTTCTGAGCTAAAAACAAGCAATAACATTATAACCATGGGCATGCGTGGTATTCATGATTCTGGAATGGAAGGTAATGTAAGCAAAAATAAAAAAGTAGAGATACTTCAAACCATTATTAGAGATCAACGAGAAATTCTTAGTAATACCTTAAAACAACCAATCCAGGACATACCCCAAGTATTAATTCCTTATAAAGAAGTATTGGATATTTACAACGACAGTTTACAGGTTCCTGATGATATCACCTTAATGTGGACTGATGATAATTATGGATATATCCGTAGGTTAAGTGATGATGTAGAACAACAACGTAAAGGAGGTTCGGGTGTGTATTATCATCTAAGTTATTGGGGAAGACCCCATGATTATCTTTGGCTTTCTACAACACAACCAGGATTAATATGGTACGAAATGTCCAGAGCCTATCAAAATGGTGCTAAAAAAATATGGATTGCAAATGTTGGAGACATCAAACCTTCTGAATATGCCATGGAATTTTTTCTTGATTTAGCTTGGGATATTCATAGTATAAACGAAACCACCATTAACAAACATTTAAAAGACTGGACAAGTAGAGAATTTGGAAATGATAAAGCTCAAGAAATAGCTAATTTACTTCAGGAATACTACCGATTGGCGTTTCTAAGAAAACCAGAATTTATGGGATGGAGCAAAACAGAACCACAAACAGACACACAAATTACAGCATTTACCACAAATAACAACAATGAACTACAACGTAGAATTGATGCCTACACTACCCTATTTAACAAAGCAGAACGTATAAAATCATTTATTGTAAAAGAACGATTGGATGCTTATTTTCAGTTAGTAGAATATCCTATTAAAAGCGCCGCTTTAATGAATCATAAATTTTTATATACTCAACAGGCTTTTATTAGTAATGATTCATTAAAAAAAGAAAAATTAAACACTAAATCTCAAGTTGCTTATGATAGCATTGTTTTGTTAACTAAAAAATACAATAATGACATTAGTGATGGAAAATGGAGCAATATGATGTCTATGAGTCCTCGTAATTTATCTGTTTATAAAATGCCTACCTATCATTTATCAAAGCCAGATTCAACTAATAATAAAAAACATATTCAAAATTCAACATTAGACCCCATATTTCTTCAAGCTTCTAATTATTCAAAAAAAGGAGCTGTTAAAAACTTCTATTGGAAAAGCATAAAGGGTTTAGGGTATAGCGATTCAAGTGTCACCTTATTTCCGTTTAGTAACCATCTTTTTGAAAATGAAAAACCATATTTAGAATACCATTTTAATATTGAAAAAACAGGTGAATATAACATAGAAATTCGTTGTCTCCCAAACCACTCTAACAACTTTGATCATAAAATATGGATTAAAATAAATGAAGGTGATGATACAGAATATGCTATAAATACCAAAGGCAGAAGTGATACTTGGAAAGAAAATGTACTTCAAAATTTTACATCAGTTAAACAAACCGTAATGTTTAATAAAACAGGAAAACAAAACTTAAAAATAGCAGTAAACCAAACAGGAATAGTGATTGATCAAATTGCAATAAACCCGAAAGGATATGGTGCGTATTATGAAATTAAAAAATAGAATTACTAAAATCAATTATTCAAAATAATGAAATATCAAAATAAGCACCTTATAGCCATTTTAGTGTTTTGTATAGTTCAATATGCAGAATCACAAATCAATCTAATCACTAATATTGATGGCAGAGAAACTATTTCATTAAATGGGACTTGGAATTACATTATAGATCCATACGAAACTGGTTTTTACAATTATAGATATGGTGAACGAAATGAAAATGATGGCGAAGCCTATTGGAGCAGAACAGAAGTTAAAAATAAAATTGACAGAATTGAGCATGGCTATGAAAGTCCTTATGAAATGCAGGTTCCTGGAGACTGGAATTCTCAAAAAGAAATTTTTGAATATTATGAAGGTACGGTTTGGTATCAACGCAATTTTGATCTAAAGCATATTAAGGACAATGAACGTGTATTCATTCATTTTGGAGCTATAAATTATGAAGCTCATGTGTATTTAAATGAAAAAAAAATGGGAACGCATAAAGGCGGTTTTACGCCCTTTAATTTTGAAATCCCTAAAGATTTATTAAAAAATGAAGGCAATTTTTTAGTAGTTAAAGTTGATAATAAAAGACATAAAGACGAAATACCAACTGTAAACACAGATTGGTGGAATTATGGTGGCATTACAAGAGATGTAAATCTTGTTATTCTTCCAGATAATTTTTTGCAACACTATGCTCTAACAATCAATCAAGATCAAGATATAAAAACAGCTATAAAAAAAAGTGAGTTTGAATTGGAAGGTCACATTAAATTATTTAAATCAGTATCAAATACTGCAGTAACAATTGAAATTCCTGAATTAAAAATTAATAAAAAAATTATAATTAATGGAGATGATGCAACCTTTCATATAAAAGCAAAAAAACTAAAACTTTGGTCTCCAAAAAATCCTAAACTATATGATGTGTCCCTAAAATTCAATGATGAACAAATAAAAGAGAAAATCGGTTTTAGAAAAATTGAAACCGTAGGAAAAAAAATTATATTAAATGGCGATCCTATCTTTTTACGTGGAATTTGTATTCATGAAGAAATAGCACAAGATGCTCGAAGAGCTACATCAAAAAGTGATGCACAACAGCTTTTAGCTTATGCAAAAGATTTAAATGCTAATATGGTGCGGTTAGCACACTATCCCCATAACGAAAATATGGTAAGATTAGCAGATTCTTTAGGGGTTTTGGTTTGGTCAGAAATACCTGTGTATTGGACCATCGATTTTAAAAACGAAACCGTCTTAAATAAAGCTAAAAAACAATTAGAAGAAATGGTTGTAAGAGACCAAAATAGAGCTTCTGTAATAATTTGGTCTGTTGGAAATGAAACACCTGTACACGAAGCAAGAACAGACTTTATGAAAGCTTTAATTGTAAAAGCAAAACAATTAGATGATACACGATTAATCTCTGCAGCTCTAGAAGTTTCTAATAAAAATGGATTACACAAGGTAGATGATCCTTTAGGTGAATTTACAGATATTGTTTCTGTTAATGAATACCTTGGTTGGTATGGAGGTCATCCAAACGATACACAAACCGCTAGTTGGGACATAGCTTACAACAAACCATTTTTCATTAGTGAAACTGGTGCTGGAGCAAAAGGTGGTTTTCATGCCGATAAAGAAACCCGATGGAGTGAAGAATATCAAGAATGGTATTATGAAGAACAAATTAATATGATGAAACGTATGCCAGATAATTTTAGCGGAATTTCACCTTGGATTTTAGTAGATTTTAAATCCCCAAGAAGAAATCACCCTAAATATCAAGAAGGTTGGAATAGAAAAGGTTTAATAGACAATAAAGGAAATAAAAAGAAAGCTTTTTATGTATTACAAGAGTATTATAGCGAATTGAAATAAAAGTAAATCAATTATTCAAAAAAATAATGAAACAAATCATAAAAATCCTTTTTATCAACCCATTATGCATTAATTAAATAAAATTATGTTTAAAATAAAGAAAATAGTATTATTAATTTTAACCTTTTACACTGTATCCGCTTTCAGTCAAATATCATTTGGAGAGTCTAAAAAAATTAATGACCAGTGGAAGTTTATCCTTCAAGATAATCAAGATTTTCAAAATGAGTTATTCAATGCTGAAACATGGAAAACTGTTAATCTACCTCATGATTGGAGCATAAAAGGACAACTAAGCCCTACTCTAGCAAGTGGTACCGGCTATTTACCAGGTGGTATCGGTTGGTATAGAAAAAGCATTGATATTCCATTAGAAAGAAAAGGGCAAAAAGTATTTTTATATTTTGAAGGTGTATATAATAGAAGTGAAGTTTTTGTTAATGGAAAATCCATAGGAAAACGCCCTAATGGATATATTTCTTTTGCTTATGATGCTACGCCTGATATTAAATATGGTGAAAAGAACACGATTGCTGTTCGTGTAGATCATAGTAAAAGTGCCGATTCCCGCTGGTATTCTGGTTCAGGGATTTACCGAAATGTTTGGTTAATATATTCAAACCCTATCCATATTACGCAGTGGGGCGTGTATGCGTATCCTGAACTAAATAAAAACTCAGGAGTTTTAAATATCGAAGTTGATTTAGAAAATGGTTTAAATGATAAAGAAAGTTTAGAACTTGTAAATGAATTAATCAACAATAAAGGAAAAATAGTAGCCAAAAGTGTCAATAAAATCAAAATAGAAGCGAAACAATCTGCTAAAGTTTCAACAAAAATAAAGGTTAACAATCCAGAAATATGGAGTTTAGAACATCCAAATCTTTATCAACTTAAAACAACGGTTTTAAAAGCTGGTAAATCAATTGACCAAACAATAACACAAACAGGGTTTCGTAGTTTTACGTTCAACCCAAATAAAGGGTTCGCGCTTAATGGCATCTGGATGAAGGTTAAAGGTGTTTGTTTACACCATGATGCAGGCGTGTTAGGCTCTGCTGTACCTATTGAGGTTTGGAAATCAAGATTAGAAACGTTAAAAAAAATTGGTGTCAATGCCATACGTACCAGTCATAATCCACAGGCTCCAGATTTTTATAAACTTTGTGACGAATTAGGGTTGTTGGTGCTTAATGAAGCTTATGATGAATGGGAATATCCAAAGCGTAAATGGATAGAAGGTTGGAATGTAGGAACACCAGGGTTTGAGGGAAGTTATGATATTTTTACCGATTGGTCAGAAAAAGACCTAGAAGATATGGTTCGTCGCGACAGAAACCATCTATCGGTTTTTGCATGGAGTATAGGTAATGAAGTAGATTACCCTAACGATCCCTATTCGCATCCCGTATTAGATGGCGGTGGAGATACAGGATTTTCGCAAGCGGTTTATGGAGGCTATAAAAAAGATGCACCAGATGCCATGCGTCTTGGTGATATTGCAAAACGCTTAGTTTCTGCCGTTAAGAAATATGATAAATCTCGTCCTACAACTGCTGGTTTGGCAGGTGTAGCCATGTCCAACGAAACGGCATATCCGGGAGCATTGGATATTACAGGTTATAATTACACAGAAAGCAAGTACCTGTCTGATCATAAAAAATATCCTAATCGGGTTATTTATGGCAGTGAAAACCGCCATGATATGGAAGCTTGGTTAGCAGTAAAAAACAACGATTATATTTTCGGACAATTTTTATGGACAGGGATAGATTATCTGGGAGAATCTAGGAGTTGGCCTTCAAGAGGATTTAATTCTGGACTAGTAGATTTTTTAGGTCAGATAAAGCCTCGAGGTTATTTTCGGCAATCCCTTTGGTCTAATAAACCTATGGTATATATAGGAACTTATATTTCTAATAATAAAAAGACAGAAGAACTCTCTAAAGATGCTTGGCCAATATGGAATTATGAAGAAGAGCAAACTATAAGAGTGGTTTGTTATACAAATACAGCTAAAGTGCGTCTTGAACTTAATGGAACCATTGTTGGTGAAGAAAAAGAATATAACGAAAAAAACGGCATTATATATTGGGATATTCCTTTTAAATCAGGCAAATTAGAAGCTGTGGGTCTTACTAATGATGATAAGGAGATAAGCAGACATGCTATTGTCTCTTCTAAACAACCTTATGAACTTACTGTAAAAGTTGAAAATAATACTATTAATAAAGATAAAGGAGTTGCTCAGTTAATTATACAAGTAATAGACGAAAATGGCGCACCTGTAATGCTTTCAGATAACGAAGTGACTTGCTCAATAACTGGTCCCGCTGTTCTACTAGGATTAGAGTCAGGTAATAATACAGATATGACAGATTATACCGATAATAAACAACGCGGTTTTCATGGAAAAATTTCAGCTTATATACAAGCAACCGGCAAAATGGGCTTGGTTGAGGTTAAATTCACAAGTCCTTGGTTAAAATCTATTAAGACAGCCTTAGAAGTAAAATAGATGTGAACCTAAAGTATTATTGGAGTTTTAATAAAATATTATAGAAGTCAAGTAAATAATTATGTGTGATAAAACAAAAAACATAAAAGTCAAAAAAAACATATTATTGTTAGTAACAATTACCCTACTTGCTTCATGTGTATCCAAAAAAGAAAAAATACCTTTCAAAAAAGGAGAATTTAAAACCTGGGCAAAAACACCTCCAATGGGATGGAACAGTTGGGATTGTTATGGACCAACAGTTGAAGAACATGAGGTTAAAGCTAATGCCGATTATATGGCAGAAAATTTAAAAGAATTTGGATGGGAATATATTGTTGTTGACATCCGTTGGTTTGTAGAAAATGACAAAGCAGGTGGTTATAACCAAACAGATCCTCGTTATGTGTTAGATGAATATGGTCGCTATTTACCTGCCGTAAACCGTTTTCCTTCTGCTAAAGATGGAAAAGGATTTACAGAATTGGCTAATTACATACATCAAAAAGGGCTGAAATTTGGAATACATATCATGCGTGGCATTCCAAAAATTGCCGTAGAAAACAAGTTAGCTATTAAAGGAACAGATGGTATTACTGCCGATCAAATATATACCACCGAAAACCAATGTGAATGGTTAAAAGACAACTACACAATTGTAGCTGGAAAAGAAGGAGCTCAAGCATATTACAATTCAATTTTTGAATTGTATGCAGCTTGGGGCGTCGATTTTATAAAAATAGATGATCTCTCTGCCCCTATTTATCATAAAGATGAAATTGAGATGATACGTAAAGCAATCGATAATTGTGGCAGACCAATTGTATTAAGTACATCGCCTGGACCTACACCTATAGATGCGGCGAAACACGTTAGTAATAATGCCAATATGTGGCGTATGGTAAACGATGTTTGGGATAGCTGGTGGCATATTCAAAATTTATTTAAAGTAAGTGAAAAATGGTATGGCTACAATAATGCCGGTACTTGGCCCGATTGCGATATGATTCCTTTAGGAAGACTTTCTATACGAGGAGAACGAGGAGAAGACCGTATGAGTCACTTAACAAAAGAGGAGCAATATACCTTAATGACATTGTTTACAATTTTCAAATCACCTTTGTTTTTTGGTGGAGATTTACCTAGTAACGATGCCTTTACACAATCGCTTATCACCAATAAGGAAGTGCTAAAAATGCATAGTGAAAGCACAGATGTACGTTTACTTTTTCAACAAGATGGAAAAGCAGCCATCACTTCAAAAAACAAAACAACAGGAGAAACATATCTTGCTTTATTTAATATTTCTGAAACAGACACCCTTGAAATTACAGTGAATTTGGCAGATTTGTCACTTACAGGAAATGTAAAAGTAACAAATATGTGGACAGGTGAAGAAATGGGTGAATCTAAAAATTTAATTACTCAAAACATTGCTGCCCATGCTTCTGGATTATATAAAATAAATGAATTGAAATAAAATTTATAAAATGAAAAACAACTTAACATTTGGTCTTATAATATGTTGCTGTTTTATATTTATAAAATGTAAAACAACAACAGAAAAACAAACAGATAACTCGTCTTTTAAATCTGGTAAAAAATGGTTAGACACCAATAGTGAACACATCAATGCACATGGCGGTGGCATCATGTTTCATGAAGGTGTTTATTACTGGTTTGGAGAACATAAAACTGAAGGAAGAGGTGGTAATACAACTCTTTTTGGTGTAAGATGCTATTCGTCAACAGATTTATATCATTGGAAAAATGAAGGCATCGCTTTACAGGTTGTTGAAAACCTAGATTCTGAAATCACCAAAGGTGCAGTTATTGAACGTCCTAAAGTTGTTTTTAATAAAAAAACTGGCAAATATGTGATGTGGTTCCATTTAGAATTAAAAGGACAAGGTTATAATGCTGCTCGAACTGGAGTCGCAATAAGTGATTCCCCAACAGGTCCATTTAAATATATAAAATCATTTCGTCCAAATGCTGGAACCTGGCCAATGAATTTTAAAGAAGCATGGAAAATTGAACCAGATAATTCTCCATTGAAATGGTGGACTCCAGAATGGTATACATATATTAAAGAAGGTGGATTCGTGAGAAGAGATTTTGAATCTGGTCAAATGTCTAGAGATATGACTGTTTTTGTTGATGATGACGAAAAAGCATACCATATCCATTCTTCAGAAGATAATTTAACTCTTCATATCTCTGAACTTACAGATGATTATTTAGATTTCACTGATAAATGGATCACATTGGCTCCAGCGGGACACAATGAAGCGCCAGCCATATTTAAAGATGAGGATACTTATTATATGATTACCTCTGGGTGTACTGGTTGGGATCCTAATGAAGCTAGATCTTTCAAAGCCAAATCTATCTGGGGACCGTGGGAATCTCTAGGAAATCCAAGTATAGGAAAAGATGCAGAATTAACATTTAATTCTCAAAGCACCTATATTTTACCTGTTGAAGGAAAAGAACACGCCTTTATTTTTATGGCAGATCGCTGGACTCCAACAAACCCAATTGATGGGACATATGTGTGGTTGCCCATTGAAATTAATCAAGGTAAACCTGTTATAAAATGGTATGAAAAATGGGATTTAAATTTTTTTAATAAATAAACCTTAAAGATGAAAAGCCAATTAATAAAATCATGTCTCTTTTTCGTTATAATAATAGCTTGTTTTAGCTCTTGTAAATTAAATAAAAGTAAAATCTTAAATAATAAAGAATATGAATCCTATTTATTCACTTATTTTATTGGAAATAGTCCGGGAGAAGAAGCTATTCGTTATGCTTTAAGTAAAGATGGTTATAATTATTTTGCTTTAAACAATAATAAACCTATTGTAGATTCTAAAGATATAAGTAATTCTGGTGGTGTAAGAGATCCCCATATTTTAAGAAGCGAAGATGGTGAAATGTTTTACATGGTTGTTACCGATTTGTATGTGCCTGAACAAGGTTGGAATAATTATGCTATGGTATTAATGAAATCTACGGATTTAATTAATTGGACAGCCTCAAAAATCAATATCCCAGAAATGTATCCTGAAGCTTTTGGAAATATCGATAGAGTTTGGGCTCCTCAAACCATTTATGATAAAGAAAGTAAACGCTATATGGTGTATTGGTCTATGCATACCGAAAATAATCCAGATATTATTTATTACGCTTTTGCAAATGAGGATTTCACAAGTTTTGAAACCACTCCAAAACAACTATACTTCAGTCCTACTAATAGCGCTTGTATAGATGGTGATATTATTTACCAAAACGGACAATATCATTTATTTTTTAAGAATGAAGACAATTCTCAAAAAGGTATTATGCAAGCTGTTTCAAACAATTTAACCGAAGGTTATATTGAATTAAAAGGTAACGCAGATCAAACTACTGAAGCAGTTGAAGGTTCTAGTGTTTTTAAATTGATTAACTCTGAAACCTATATTTTAATGTACGATATGTATATGAAGGGTGCCTATCAATTTGCTGAAAGCACAGATTTAAAACAATTTAAAGTAGTCGATAACGCTATTTCTATGGATTTTCATCCACGTCATGGTACTGTTATTCCTATTACTAAAGAAGAAGAACAGGCATTGTTAGACAAATGGGGAGGAATTAATGAAAATTATTTTTCATTACCAACAAAAAAAGTAGCAGCTCTACCTAATGATAAAAACCCTGTTCTCGATGGTTTTTATGCCGATCCTGAAATCATTTATTCACAAAAGGATAAAAAATATTATTTATACCCAACCAGCGATGGTTTTACCAATTGGTCTGGAACGTATTTTAAAGCATTTTCATCCACAGATTTAGTCTCTTGGAAAGACGAAGGTGTTATTTTAGATTTAAAAAAGGATGTGTCTTGGGCAGATAAAAATGCTTGGGCACCAACAATGATTGAAAAAAAAATTGGTGATACTTATAAATATTTTTACTATTTCACAGCTGCTCAAAAAATAGGCGTTGCTGTTTCCAATAGCCCAACAGGACCGTTTGTAGATTCTGGGAAACCTTTAATTTCAAGCCCACCAAAAGAGTTTACAGGTGGCGGGCAAGAAATTGATCCAGATATTTTTGCCGACCCTATTTCAGGAAAAAATTATTTATACTGGGGAAATGGTTATTTAGCTTGTGTGGAACTGAATGATGATATGATTTCTATTAAAGAAAACACAATCAAATTAATGACTCCTGATGCAACTTTTAGAGAAGGTGCAGAAGTGTTTTTTAGAAATGGAATCTATTACTTTTTATGGTCAGAAGATGACACAAGAAGTCCTGATTACCGTGTACGATATGCTATGTCTAATAGCCCAATTGGTGAATTAATTATTCCTGAAAACAATTTGATTTTAGCGAAAAATACAGAAAATGAAATTTATGGCACCGGACATAACAGTGTCATCCAAACTCCAAATACTAATGAGTGGCATATTGTATACCATCGTTTTAATCGCCCAAAAGGCATTACTATGGGAAATGCTGCAGGATACAACAGAGAAGTTTGTATTGATGTTTTAGAGTTTAATGAAGATGGGAGTATTAAACCTATAGTGCCAATTATTTAATACTTAATTACCAATCATTATTGCTTTATTACATTTTTTGAACTTGTTTTCTGTACCTCAACATAGCTTCAATTAAATAATAATCACCATACGTTAAAGGCACATCTATTTCAGAATTTTGGGGCATATGCCCTACTCCATGTTTTAATAAAAAGCCACCATTAGTTCCTTCTTCAGCTATATATTCTTTAGAAGTTAATGTTTTTATAATAGTTTTTGCTGCTGAAAAATATTTTTTTGAAGTTTTTTTATCTACAAAACTGTTCAACTCTAATAGTGCCGAAGCCAATATGGCACCTGCAGAAGAATCTCTTAAAGCGTTAGGCATATTTGGAGCATTATAATCCCAATAGGGCACTTTGTTTTTTGGTAAATTAGGATGATTTAAAATAAATTCTGCTATAGCGACTGCTTGATTTAAATATTTTTTATCCTTTGTAGCTCTATACATTACCGTATATCCATATAAACCCCAAGATTGACCTCTTGCCCACGCGGACTCATCAGCAAATCCTTGAGCTGTTTTTTTTTCTTTTACTTCTCCAGTATTACTGTTATAATTTATAACGTGATACGAACTATAATCTGCACGAAAATGATTTTCTATTGTTGTATTAGCATGTTTTACTGCAATATCATAATATTTTTTATCTCCACTATATTCACTAGCCCAAAAAAGAAGTTCTAAATTCATCATATTATCAATGATTACAAGAAAACTATCATCCGAAGCGTCCCAAGATTTAATACAACCTATTTTTTCATCAAAACGAGATATTAAAGACTTTGCACTATTCATCAGTATTTCGGCATATTCTGGTTTTGGATCTAAACGGTAAGCATTACCAAAACTACAATACATCATAAAACCAAGATCATGTGTGGTTGTATTGTATTGTTCTCTCTTTAAATCGTTTAGAACACGATTAATTTTTTTATTAAATACATGAGTATTAACGCCCTCATCTAAATAAATAAGCGTACCAGGATAAAACCCACTACACCACCATTCTGAATTACTAGTTTCTAATATATCTTTATCCTTATGATAAGTTTTTGGATATTCATTTTCATTCAACCTTTTAGTTAAATAGCTGTATTGACTAACTCCTCGATTAAAAGTATTATCAATTGGTTTATTTAAATTATTTTTTACAGCACAAGAACTAATTAGAACTGAAATACTTATTATATAAATGAGTTTCATTATTGATTTCATTATTGAAATTATTTAGGTAATTTATTTAATTCTAAAACTTGTATCATTGTTGGTTTAACATCTTCTAACCCTTCGCCATCAACCTGAGTCACTTTTTGTAAAAAAACACACAATTTATGATTTTTATTCCAAAGATTTATATCATAATTAGGTTCCCATTGACCAACTGATAATTTTGTTAAGTCTGTAATTTTCCAGTTAGATTTTTCATTCAAATTACTATAGGCTAAAGAAATTTTGTTACCTCTTTCCTCATCTCTAAAAATAATATATAATGATGAATGTGTTCCATTATCGTCAATAAATATGTCTGGTCTTGAAATAGGAATTTGCTTGGTTCCACCACCTCCTAAGTAAAAAGAAGTTTTTCTAAAACCCGTATTTGATTTCATCCATTTTCCATCATCAAGATAAACAATTTGATATTGAGGCGTTTTATTTTCACTCCAATAAGATACTATAAATGGGTTACCATGTTTATCTACGGTCATTGCTGTTTGATTAATTAAACTGCTATTTTGAGGAATTCTCCAAGCATATTCTGCAGTAGAAGCTGTAATGGGTAATATGTGTTTTTCATTTGTAGACTTTTCCCAAGTTATACCGCCGTCTTTTGAGCGAGCATAACATAAATCGTGATTGGTAGAAACATCCCAACTTTCTCTCCATACCCATGAAAGATGAATAATTCCTTTAGCATCTATACAAGCTTGCCAATAGGCGCTTCTTTTATCTTCACCATCTAACAAATTCTCTTGTATTTGAATCCATTTTTTACTTTTTATATCATAAGAATTAATAACCATATTCCCTCTTCCTGAAGCGCCTGATCTATAAAAAAAGAGCAACCCACCGTTTGCTAAATTATAAAACTCTGGATACGTGACTTTTAATTCTTCTTTTCCTGTCATAGGTTCTTCTTCTCCAATTTTTATACTCAATGGAGATTTACCTTTTACATACCTAAGTTTACTGTCATGTTGATCCCAACACACGTGCAAAAACCCATCACCATCAATGGCTATACTAATATCATTATGGGCATCCTTTGTGTTTCCTTTATAAGAAGTCTTAAATATTTCCCATTTTTTTGTGTTGATTTTTCGCTTACCTAAAATAAGATAGCTATTTTCATCATAATAGGCTATAAATTGATATTCATTATGGGTTGTTAAAGCATTCTTACGAAATTTAACTGTATTTACAGAATTATTTGCCCAACCATAACCAATATCTGTTTTCTCTATTTTTACTGTACTACAGCCTAAAACAAAAAACATAATGCAAATACAATTAAATATTTTATTCTTGAAATATAGATTGAAGTGTTTTACCATAAATAATTTTTATACCTATTGTGCATAATAATTTAATATAGAAAAATATTCATATTAAATATTAAATTCAAAAAAGAAGTCATTTTATTCTTCTAAGGGATCTTAGTTAATAATGGTTTTTGAGCTTATTTTCTAACTATTTTCTTAATTACTTTTTTATTATTATTTTCTATGCTAACAAAATATAACCCACTTGACCAATTTGAAGAGTTTATTATAATTCTTCCAGAAGATTCTGTTTTAAAATTAGAAGTTCTACTAATCTGTCTTCCATTAATATCTGTTACTGTAATCTTCGCATCAGATAAATCATCACTACTTTCTATAATTAGTAATCCTGAAGTTGGATTTGGATAAAATTTAATAACATTAACATCATACACATCATCTATTCCAAGACTAGCATTTACCTTAACATAATAATATTCGGTAGAAACACAATTATCCGCATTAGTATGATAAACCTCATAAGTTCCTTCTTGATTAGCTTGTATGTTATTTAACGCAATAGTTTGAGTAAAAGCCGAAAAACCATTAGGTCCATACCATGACCAATCATTTGTACTATTATTAGTTGTTTTTGGTTCAAGAGAAACAGAACCATCTTTTGCAAGTTCTGCAAAGTTTGTTTCAACAGCTGATGCTCCATTTATGCTCACCATTGGAAAAATATCACAAGTATCCATAGGTTCCGGTTCAGGTTCGGTTGGATACACACTAAAATTAGTTAAAGCCATTGGTCTTTCCACTGTCCCACTTGGTAATGTCCATCCAGCACTAAAATGATCACCTCCATCTCCTTCTTTATGTAAAAGAATAAAACTATATTGATGGCTAGCTTCTAAAAATATTGGAGCAGATTGTTGATTAGAGTTTTTATCCCACTGCTGATAATTTGTCCAAAGATCTCCACCAGGCTCAGCCGTTTCAGCTATAAGTACTCCATTTGAAGGATTTTCATCAGTACTTAAATATAATTCTGTTGAATCGTCTCCAGATACCCAAAAGATGTAATTCCCAGTTTCTGGAGCACATAATATTCCTGAAACTTTAGAACCGTAATTATCGTCAACACCTCCTTCTTGGTCAAGCGTGCCTGTCATAATGTTTGTTGTTGTAGGATTATCTGGGTAATTGCCATCACTTGTTAAATCTGAAGTTACCGTACCTGTTATACCATCCCATCTTTGGTGTAACATCTCTCCGGTTGCATCACAATTATAAGTTGGTTCAGGTTCACTTGGAGGCTTACTAAAATTATTTATAGGCATTGGTCTTTGCAAAGTACCATTTGGTAATTTCCATCCAGCACTAAAATGATCACCTCCATCTCCTTCTTTGTGTAAAAGGATAAAACTATATTCATGAGTAGCTTCTAAATAAACAGGAGTAGATTCTTGACTTGATCTTAAATCCCATTGCTGATAACCTGTATAAGTTCCACCTGTATTAGCTATAAGTACTGCATTTGATGGATATTTATCAGTACTTAAATATAGTTCTGTAGAATCGTCTCCAGATATCCAAAAGGTGTAATACCCTGTTTGTGGAGCACATAATATTCCTGAAATTTTAGTCCCATAATTACTACCCATATCTGGACTATCAGCTTGATCAATAACCCCTGTAATGGTCTTTTCTGTCGTTGGATTGTATGGATAATCAACGCTTCTTGTTAAATTTGAAGTTAATGTACCTGATATATTATCCCATCTTTGAAATAACATCTGTCCAGTTGCATTACAATCATTAACTATCTCTCCTATACATTCACAATTATCATTATAAACATCATTTATGGTATTAGGATCTCTATCGTTACACGCATCACCTTCATTATACAAACATTCATTATCAGAAATTTGAAGAAGGTATGTTACTAAATTATCCATATCATTTACTGAAATAGTAGGTAAATCAACATTGGTATGTGCTTCAATAGCATCCCTTATGGTTGATGCAGATCCATCATGAAGATATGGAGCTGTTAACCATAACCCGCGTAATGTTGGCGTATCTATCCCTAATAAATCACCTCCTAAACGTTTACCAGACGTCGCTTTTATCGTTCCAATATCATGAAGATTGTTGGTAGGAGAATCGGTAAAATCAGCTCCACCATGACAACTCATACATAACAAATTGTTAAAAACTATTTTTCCTTGTTCAGCTTGAGGTGTTAATTCGCCATTGTTGGTATATGGGCTATTATCAATATAATCCAAACTTTCTACATAAGCCGCTAACGCATCTAAATCTTTGCTTATACCTTTCTTTGGATGACCTAATGTATTTTGGGTATAGGTATAATCACTATTAGACATAAGCCCACTTCCAAGACTAAAAATTCGTATTTGATTTTCAAAATCATGAATTTCATCAAAATTTGAAGACCAATGCGATCTACCATGTCCTTTTTTTCCTTTTCCTTTTAAATCTATTGTGTTTCTAAAACCTTCATCCAAATTAGTAAAATCCCAAATACGTCCATCATTAGTGCCATCTAAATGACAAGAAGCACAACTCATATAGCCGTCTGTAGATAATCTTGTATCATAAGAATTATAAAATAATTGTTTACCAAGTAATACATTATCAGTTAGTTTCTCATTAGTAACAACAGTTGTTTTACTTAATTCTTTAACAATACTACAGGTCGTATTACAAGCTAAATTGGAATCAAAAGCAACGACTGAACGACTCATAAAATTATGTACAAATATTTTTTTTCCATCTGGACTTATAACCAAATCATCGGGAGCATCACCACCAGAACTAATTTCAGATCTACGAGTTAAATCAAAAGCATCCACAATCCAGATAGAACTTGTGCCATTAGTAGTTACAAATAATTGGCTTCCATTTGGACTATAAGCTGCTGCAGTAGCAAAATCACTATTATTAAAATCAACTCTATCAGCAAAGTTTTCTTCACCCGTATCCAAATCAATTTGTGCTCCCATACTTCTAACAGAGGCTTCGAAAGTAAGTGGCAATCCATCTCTTTGGATACCTCTATAAATATTATCTTTTTTTGAAGGCACAAACATTTGAGTTCCATCTGGAGATATAGCTAAAGCTCCTAAATAATTAGGCAACCCTCTACCATTTGTAGCACTGTCAGTAATACCTGTACTAGGTTGCAATGAGATTACTTTATTTATAGTAAATGTATCTGTATTTACTAGTGTTAATTTACCCGCATCTTCTGGAGAAATAAACCGGGCAATCCATAATTGATTTCTAGAAGCATCCAAAGCTAAACTTTTTGGCCATGGGCCTATATCTAACGAACTAATTAACGACTTGCTATTTATATCATACTTTATAAGTTTTTGAGTACTTTGTAAAGCTATATAAGCAGTATTATTTGTATTATCTATAAGTATACTTACCGGTGATGATGCGTAGTCTAATGACAGTGTTTCATCAATAGTACCTGTAGAAGTATCAATAATACTAATAGTTGCACTATTTTTATTAACAACCCATAACTCATTATTTGAAGCTAAAGCTAAAGACTTCGGATTTTCTCCTACAGCAATTTCATAAATTAATTGATAATTTGTAGCGCTAATAGCAGAAACGCTATTATTATCTGGGTTTACATTCCAAACTAAATTATTAACATCATCATATAAAATTTTGGCACTTCTTGATGGCGCCTCATCTGTTAAATCATTAGTAACAGCCTGAATAGTTGTTAATTGTACTAATTTATCATTTTGAGTATACTTAACATATAAAGTGACTACAAAATTACCTCCAGTATCATATTGATGACTTTTTGTTAGCGAACTATCATATGCTGTTTGTAGCGATCCGTCACCAAAATCCCAAGAAAATGTAAATTCACTTATATCTTCGCCTTGAAGATCTATACTAAATAAAGCTGTATCTCCTGGATAAATATCTGTAACCTTATTAATTTTAGGCGTTTTCACTGTTACAATAGATGGTCCTGTGGAAAAAGTTGTAATGACTGAGTCTCCTCCTCCAATAGCATTTCCAGACCAATCTTTGATGCCTTCATCTTTTAAAACAACTTCATAAGTTGTATCTACGTCTAAAGGTAAATTAGGAACAAAGTTAACAAAACCAAACATTTGGCTATACGTTCCTGACACTATTTCATTCGTACTTGTATTTAAAATCTCCAAAGTTGTATCATTTATTGATAGGGGATCAATAAAATCTGTAAAACTAATACCTACACAAGTATTAACGCTTAATGAAGCACTTCCATCTTTAGGCAGAATATATTTAACGGCGGGAGCTAAATTATCTGGTTCAGCTTGATGTACACCAAAATTAAGTTTGTTAGTATGACCATGATCACTTGTTATAACTGCCGTATTTCCTAATGGTGTAAGAAATGCATAATCATCTGCATAAGGGTTGCTAGGTTCGCAACGTGCTATTGGTCGATTTGGATTTGCTAAGTCCCATTTTGTTAATCCAGGATAATGCCCAATAAATACATTATTATCTTTCCCAAAACCATATTCAGGATTTAAAAACTCACTCCCTGTATTGCTGTTATATATTTTTGTAGTAATATTTGAAGGGTCCGAAATATCATAAGCTCTAATACTACCATCTGCAGTACTAAAAAATTCTGAACCATAAAGGAATCCTTGATATCCAAGGTCAAAATCATTTTCATGAGCCAATTGTACTGGATTTGCAGGATCTGTAATATCCATAACAAGCAAATCGCTTCCAGCATTAACATCATATAACACCAATATATCTCCAAGAACTACCGCTGCTCTAGGGAATACTCCAGAGAGTTCTGCTGTTCTTAAATTATTTACGAATGTAGGATTTGTAGGGTCAGTAATATCTACTATATATAACCCATAAGCACCCGTTGGAGCATAAACATATTTACCGCCTTTTGAGGCTAATGAAAACGAATAGCCGTCATAATTTGTAGGACTTGTAACACCTGGGTATCTAAAACGACCAATAATTTGAGGCAGTGTATTAGGGTCATCGTCATAAAAATTAGAGGTGTCAAATATAGAAAATCCTGCTTCGCCATTATCAGTTTCAGTAATTACCATTCTATTTCCTATAACAGGTAAAGAATGTACTTCTCCCCAATTTCCAACATAGTTAAATGAATTTGAATTATGGTAAACATCGGGATAATCTCTAGAGTCGAAAACAACCACTGGATTTTCTTGATCTGAAATATCATAAAAAGAAAAAGCGCCATCGCCTCTACCGCCTCCGTGATCTGCTCCCAATGGGACAAAAAGATAACCATTATGCATTAACACTGCGCTAACGGCCTTTCCTCCTGTATCATTTTGACTTAGTATTTGTCCTACCTCTAACTCGGTATAACTCTTTTTTGTTAACCCAGGACCAATTAACGCATTAATGGGTTTGTTATTTTGAGAATTTAGTGCAGAATTTAAATTGTTTGAAGAATAATTACTACTACTTGTGATAGCAATATATTGGTCTGATTCTATAAATAATATATGATTAACAATTAGAAGAAAAGTAATTGAGGACAAACAAAAAAAAGCTATTTTTTTGTTTGTTTTAAAAATTGTAGTCATTTGGTTTTAGTTTAGTAATTCCCAAATTTGACTAAATATTAGTTAGGGTTTAGGGGGGTATTTGATAGTTAATAGGGGGTTTAATTCCAAATGATTGAAACCTAACCTGATTAAATAACTTTCTTTTTTAAAAATACAATAACCGGCCAGTGTCAAGCTAGTATTCAATTTGAATATGAATTTCATTTATATTTCCTTTTACAAAATGGTTAAAATCAAATATTACCTATAGATTTAATTATTTATAAATTAAAATAGAGCATTTATATTCTTAATAAGATACTTGTCACTTTAAAAAATTAACAGAGGAGCTAAACAATCTCTTTAATTAAAAAAAGATTGCTTTGTTTATAATTTATCACAATAAAAAAAATTAATATAAATTTATCTTTTTAAAGAAAAATGTCCTTTAGCTTCTCTACCATTTTCGAGTTTTAAAGTATACCAGTAATCACCTGATGGTAAAACTGCTCCATTGAAAGTACCATCCCAACCTAATCGATTTAAAGATGGAATCCATTGTTTTAATAGCTTTCCGTAGCGGTCAAAAATATAAATTATCGATTTTGAATCATCATCATTCAATCCTTTTACATTCCAATAATCATTATAAGAATCATTGTTTGGAGTAAAGAATTTTGGAGCGCTTACTACAGTAATCACTCTGCTATCACTAGGACAACCATACTTGTCGCTAACATAAACCGTGTGCACGCCTCCAGACACATTAGTAAACACATTATAATCCTGCCAAATTCCATTGGGATCATCCATAATATATTGAAAATCTCCAGGCTCTTCCAAATTTACTGTAACAGAATTATTAGTGGTTAAATCTACAATTTCGATAGTGTCAATGGTTGGACTTTTCGAGGTTTTAACAGTTATTGTTCTTATTTGGTTACATCCAAAAGCACTTGTTACTTCAACGGTATAAATACCAATTTCAGAAACATCCAATGTTGGTGTATTATCAGGTAAAACATTTCCATCTTTGGTCCAAATATAGGTATAGTCACTAGGAGGTGTATTATCTTGAATTCCTGCATCGAGTGCAAAAGAAAAGGAAGTAATATCTGAACAAACTACCTCATCTGCGCTACCATCCAAATTCAAATCAATATTTGGAAGCGGATTAACGGTTACAGTTAAAGAAGCCGTTGTGGCACATTGTCCAGTATCTGGTGTAAATGTATAAGTTCCCGTTGCAGTATTGCTTACAGTAGCTGGACTCCATGTTCCTGTATAACCATTAGTCGAAGAACTTGGTAAAACTGGAGCTGTGTAATTGGCACAAATAGCTGGTATCGCATTGAAAGTTGGAAGAATACTTGGATTAACCGTTACTGTTAATGAAGCTGTTGTCGCACATTGTCCTGTATCAGGTGTAAATGTATAAGTTCCTGTTGTAGTATTGCTGACACTAGCTGGACTCCAAGTTCCAGAAAAACCATTAGTTGACGTTGTTGGTAAAACAGGAGCTGTGTCATTTTCACAAACATCAGGTATCGCATTAAAAGTTGGAAGAATATTTGAATTAACCGTTACAGATAATGAAGTTGTTGAGGCACATTGCCCTGTATCAGGTGTAAATGTATAAGTTCCCGTTGCAGTATTGCTTACAGTAGTTGGACTCCAAGTTCCAGAAAAACCATTAGTTGACATTGTAGGTAAAATAGGAGCTGTGTCATTTTCACAAATATCAGGTATTCCATCAAAAGTTGGAAGAGTCTCTTGATTAACCGTTACTGTTAATGAAGCTGTTATGACACAAGTTCCAGTTCCAGTATTTGGTGTAAACGTATAAGTTCCCGTTACTGTATTACTAACAATAGTTGGACTCCAAGTTCCAGAAAAACCATTAGTTGAAGTAGTTGGTAAAACAGGTGCTGTGTCATTAACACAAATAGCTGGTATCGCATTAAAAGTTGGAATAATACTTGAATTAACCGTTACCGTTAATGAAGCTGTTGTGGCACATTGCCCTGCATCAGGTGTAAACGTATAAGTTCCCGTTGCAGTATTGCTTACAGTAGCTGGACTCCATGTTCCAGTAAAACCATTAGTTGACATTGCTGGTAAAATAGGAGCTGTATCGTTTTCACAAATATCAGGTATCGCATCAAAAGTTGGAAGAATATTTGGATTAACTGTAACAGTTAATGAAGCTGTTGTGGCACATTGTCCAGCATCAGGTGTAAAAGTATATGTTCCTGTTGTAGTATTGCTTACAGTAGCTGGACTCCATGTTCCAGAAAAACCATTAGTTGACATTGTTGGTAAAACAGGAGCTGTGTCGTTTTCACAAATATCAGGTATCGCATCAAAAGTTGGAAGAATATTTGGATTAACTGTTACAGTTAATAAAGCTGTTGTGGCACATTGTCCAGCATCAGGTGTAAAAGTATATGTTCCTGTTGCAGTATTGCTTACAGTAGCTGGACTCCATGTTCCAGTAAAACTATTAGTTGAAGTAGTTGGTAAAACAGGAGCTGTGTCGTTTTCACAAATATCAGGTATCGCATCAAAAGTTGGAAGAATATTTGGATTAACTGTTATTGTTAATGAAGCTGTAGTAGCACATTGTCCAGCATCTGGTGTAAATATATAAGTTCCTGTTGCGGTATTGCTTACACTAGCTGGACTCCATGTTCCAGTAAAACCATTGGTTGACATTATTGGTAAAATAGGAGCTGTATCGTTTTCACAGATAGCTGGTATCGCATTAAAAGTTGGAAGAATATTTGGATTAACTGTTACTGTTAATGAAGCTGTTGTGGCACATTGTCCAGCATCTGGTGTAAATGTATAGGTTCCTGTTGCAGTATTGCTTACAGTAGCTGGACTCCATGTTCCAGTAAAACCATTGGTTGAAGAACTTGGTAAAACAGGAGCTGTGTCATTGGCACAAATATCAGGTATCGCATCAAAAGTTGGAAGAATATTTGAACCAACTGTTACTGTTATTGAAGCTGTTGATGCGCATTGTCCAGCATCTGGTGTAAATGTATAGGTTCCTGTTGCAGTATTGCTGACAATAGCAGGACTCCATGTTCCAGTAAAACCATTGGTTGAAGAACTTGGTAAAACAGGAGCTGTGTCATTGGTGCAAATAGCAGGAATCGTATTAAAAGTTGGAAGCGTACTTGGATTAACCGTTACTGTTAATGAAGTAGGTGCGGCACATTGTCCAGCATCTGGTGTAAATGTATAAGTTCCTGTTGCAGTATTGCTAACGCTAGCTGGACTCCATGTTCCAGTAATACTATTGGTTGAAGAACTTGGTAAAATAGGAGATGTATCGTTTTCACAAATATCAGGTATCGCATCAAAAGTTGGAAGCGTACTTGGGTTAACCGTTACTGTAAATGATTTTCTTTGAGAAAAACATCCATTATCACTATAAAAAATTGTGGTAGTATTTAGAGCAGGTGTTGTAAAACTAATACCTGTCGATATAGGAATATCACTTGTAGAGTCATCATACCAATACACTTCTGTTGTTGTTGGTGCACCTGGAGGTGTCGTAGTAGGAATCCCTTGAAATGTAACTGTTTCTGAAGAACAAATAGTAGCAGATCTCTTAGGATAATAAATATTATCTGGGATTGTTAAAGAAGTAGTTGCTAAAATTTGGACATCAGGATTATCACCTGGCATGCCTCCATATTCTACAACAAATCCCAAAGGCTCATAATATCCTCCAATTGGGCCACCACCATTTCCCATATCATTCCATGAACCGTCTCTTGATCCTGGTAAATCTGGATGAACAATATGTGCATAATTTTCATTACCAGCATTATTAGGCTCACTATAATTCGAATTCCAAAAACTAAACTCACCATCTGGAGTTGCCACATTATAACCACCACAGCCTAAACAACCAGTACCCACCCAAAAAGGAGTCCCAGTATTTCCATTAGCAAGACCTTCTGGCCCCGTTACCCATCTCCAATCACCTTCTGATGCTTCATCTGTAGCGCCAATCCATCCAGCGCCGGGTGCCTGTATTCCTGCTATTTGTTGTTCATCTGCAGCTGTTAGAGTAACTAAATAGCCCTGTAAACCATGATAAACATATGTTTCTGCGAGAAATCTCGCATCTGTCCAAGTGACACCTAACAGTGGAACATATTCATAATAATGTCCGTTTCGAGGTAAATAACTGAGTTCACGATTACCAACACCTAAAAGAATGGAAAATGTTTTCTCTCCTGCTAACGGTGTCGCTGAAGAACTATTGAATTGAACATTCAAAATTGCTGCTTCAAGATCGGCGTAGGACACTGTTCCCCCAAGAGTATTGGGTGATAAAGTTAGCTTTCCTTCTGTTTCACTCCAAGTGGAGGTTATATTAGGATTAGTCCCTGTAAGAATTAGTTCATCTTCACCAGATACATATCCCGAAGGAATTTGAATATAAACAGAGGCATCTGTAGTTGTAGCATTAGGGTCAGTAATACTTGCCGTTTGTGCAATATTTAAAGAGCTGCCACAATAAGTCTGATTTCCTGTAGCAGTAAGTACAGGATTAGGACCTTGTGCATAAGTTATTTCCGATATGAAAAATAATAAAACTAAAATTATTTTCAATGTAACACATTTCTTCATTTCTTTAAAGTAATTTTTCTTAGTATTCCAGTCCAATTTTTGAAACATTCACCTTCAAGTTTTTTAATATTTACCATCCTTCATATATAATAATATTATTTAGCTAGTATGACCTAAAAAATATTACTCATAAAATAAAGAGCATATTTTTTATTCTCTCTTAATTTCAATAAGCAAAAACTAGTGTTTACAGTATAAATAACTTCTCTAATCTTTAATAAATAAATTTATAAAATCCTCACCTCAACGCACTCTATTAATTTTTTTTGACAATGAATAGAGTGAGAAAAAGTAAACAAAACTTAATTGTTTATGTTATTGAGATAGGGTTCATGTTTTAAAGTTTATATTGTAATAAGAATTCGTTAGTATACCCTGCTATACCTAATAATGTAGGACTAGTACTAACTTCATGAGCAAAACCAATCTTAATATTCTTATTTATATTAAAAGTAGTCATTGCTGCATACGCTTTATCGATTCTATACATAACTCCAACTTCAAAATTAGTGCT
The DNA here is from genome assembly GCF_900114265.1 of Flaviramulus basaltis. Taxonomy (GTDB): domain Bacteria; phylum Bacteroidota; class Bacteroidia; order Flavobacteriales; family Flavobacteriaceae; genus Flaviramulus; species Flaviramulus basaltis. The sequence continues at coordinate 626,762 of NZ_FPKV01000003.1, read as the reverse complement.
CAATTCTAACATCAAGTTCAAATCTATAGATAGCGGAGCGCCTTTAACATATCGTGCCATTATAGAAGGTTTAAATATTATATGATAAGCTGGATCCGGATTTGGATCTAAATCAAACTCATATCCTCCACTTAGGTAAACATGTGGTCTATCAAAATCGGTTATAGCATATCCTGCTTCATTTCTGGCTCTAGTGGTACTTAATAGCTTTGGTACAGACAAAGAGGCATACCATTTATTGTGTTTTAACAATGCTCCAGCACCAACATTTGGATTAAAACTACTTATTGACCCTAAAGCTGGATCCTCAACAATATTATATGTTTCTAATCCCGTGGTATTTACATCGTAAAAATTACCTCCTGCTTTGATTCCTAAATACAAATCTGTAGCTTCATCCATTTTTAAATGATAAGAAAAATCAATTCCAAAAACAGTTTGATTTTCAACAAAGGTTTTGTCATTTACCACAGAAATTCCAATGCCTACATTCTTACCTAGTGGTGTACCAAACGAAGCAGTTATCGTTTCTGGAGCTTCTGGAATTGATGACCATTGTGTACGCAAACTAGTAGTTACTATGGTTTCATTATCAACTCCTACATAAGCGGGATTGACAATATTCATATTAGAACGGTACAAAATAAAAGCACTTTCTTGTTGAGCGAAAATTGCACTATTTACAAAAAGAAGTGCCGTTAATACTATATAATATATATATTTCATTTTTATATTTTTTTGATTCTAAAATTATTTAGTGATGTATAACCAGCCTTGATTATCTAGTGTACCATCACCATCAACATCAACTTGGTAATAGTAACTTCCTGATGAAGGCAATTGATTTTTAGAACCTCTATAATAATGACCATTCCAATCGTTTTTATAATCTCTAGAGAAGTATACTTCTGCTCCCCAACGATTAAAAACACGAACAGATGTATTAGGATGATCTTCGATGTTGTAAATAATCCAAGTATCATTAATTCCATCTCCATTTGCTGTAATGGCTTCTGAAACTTTTATACCACAACCATAAACATTACCTATAACAGTAACTATTGTGGAACCTGAACTTGTATTTCCACTTTCGTCTTCAACAGTTAATGTTACCGTGTTATCTCCAATATCACTACAACTAAAATCTAGTTGACTTGCAGTAAAGGTGACGTCTCCACAGCTATCAGATGACCCATTGTCTAGTTGATCAGCTGTTATAGATACATAACCACTATCATCTATAGTAACTGTTAAGGTTTGTGTAATAACTGTAGGTGCATTAGATTCTGTAACTGTAACTATGGCCGTTTCTGTATTTTCATTACCATAAGTATCAATTACTGTTAAAGTCACCGTATTTTCTCCAATATTAGCACATGTAAAACTAGATGGACTTACACTTAAGATTAAATCTGAAGCATTGGTACAACTGTCATTAGAACCATTATTAATTTGGTCTGCTGTTATAGTTGCTTCATCTGCTGCGTCCAATTCAATTGAAATATCTTGGGTAATAACCATTGGTCCTGTTACATCAAAAATAGTTACTGTAGCGGTATTAGTTTCAAAATTACCGCTTGCATCAGTAACTGTTAATGTTACCGTATTTATACCAATATTAGCACAGGTAAATGAAGAAGGACTTGCAGCTAGTGTTAAGTTTGCTACATCAGTACAATCATCAGTAGAACCATTATTGATTTGAGCTCCTGTTATAGTTACTTCACCATTAGCATCTAATTCAACTTCAATATCTTGTGTAATAGCTATTGGCTTAGTAGTATCTGTAAAAGTAACTGTAAAACTCATTGTTGAAAACATATCATCTGAGTCTGTTGCAGTTATTGTAATTATTGCTGTGCCTGATTCTCCAGAAACAGGACTTAGAGTTACTGTCCTATTTTCATCTGTTCCACCTAACACAATTTGATCATTTGGAATTAAATCTGTGTTTGAAGAAGTTGCAGTAAGCACCAATGAATTAACGGGCGTAGCATCATCTTCGATTATAAAAGGCAAGTCTAATATATCTGTTCCAGGACAAGTTTCCTGATCTTCAATTTGAGAAATCGTAGGTCCTGAATTTGGAACCACAGTAATTGGATATGTAGTAGATACTCCACAAAACTCATACGAGATTACGGCTGTCCCTAATGAGACTCCTGTTGCTAAACCTGTTACACTATCTACAGTTACAATGTCTTCTGCATCACTTGACCAATAACCATCTGGTGTTGTGTGGGCTAACTGGATTGTACCTCCTATTATAGTAGTAGAAGACGAACCTGTTATTTGAGCAAAATATCCGCCCACAAAATTACTAACATTACCTGTTAAGTAAAAGTCTATAATTGTTCCATTATTTTGAGACGAAGTATTGTCATACAAAGTAGTTATAGCGGTATTATCTCCATTTCCAATCCCTTGATTGAAAGTATAATAATCTACTAAACCTGGTTCGTTTCCTGTTAAATCAATTTCCATATTATCTGCAACTTCTGAAGCAGATCTAGGAACATTCCAGAAACGAGCTTCATCAATTAAACCCGAATAAAAATTGTCTACAACTCCAAATGTGTATTCAGAATCATCTGCAACATTAACTTTTAAAGGAGCTGTTCTTGTAGCAACTAGTTTTCCATTTACATATACATTATAAGTACTTCCAGTACTACTTTCTGAGTCAAGAAGTTTAACAAGGGCTATATGGCTCCATACATTTTTAAAAATAACAGCATCTTCTGTTAGTATATCGTAACGATTCAATGTTACATCTTCATAGGAATCAGTATGTACTTGTCCATTATATAGATAAAAAGAAGGGCTTCTTTGATTATTTCCTCCGGTTTGAACTGCTCCAAATATAGCGTGGTAACCATCATCCCAATTTGAGTCATCTGGTTTTATCCAAGCTTCAATTGTAAATTCTGTAGCTTTATCTAGAATTGGACTATTTTTTAATGAAACATAACTATTACGTAGTCCATCAAAATATAACGCATTATTTGTTGCCACAACCACTAATATTCTAGGGCTTTCACATATACCATCAGCAGTTACTGCAGCAGCATAATAATTCCCTGGCACTAAAGTAGTGAATGGATCAAGAGGTGAACCTCCCGTTTCATCTGTATACCATAGTAAAGTTGTACCTGCATCTACAGTAGCATCTAAAGTTGCAACAATATCATATTTACAAACAATTTGAGGACTAGGTGCAGTTGGTGCATTTGGAGCACATTCATCCAAAGCATTTAAATTATAAACAAAACTTGCTGTATTGCCACAAGCACCAGTAAATAAACCCGTTAAAGTACGCGTTTGATTACCAGCAGTAAAACCTGGATTGTATGTGAATTCGCTATCTGTTCCTGTAAATGGGGTCGTAGCATTATCATCACTCCAGGAAATAGTTCCTCCATTTAGGTTTACTCCTATAATAACCGTTTCTCCAACTTGTATAGGTACAATTGTTATGGGACTGTCATCAAGATTTACTTCTGGACTATTATCGCCGCCAGTATTGTAGTAAAAAGTTGGTACTGAAGGAATACATTCTGAAGTAGAGCTTATGTTATAAGAATAGTCAATCGTAGTACCGCAAAAATCTGTATAAGTTGCTGTTAAAGTACGTGTTTGATCACCACCTGTAAAACCTGGGTTATAAGTAAATCCATCTAAAGTACTAGTAAACCCAAGACCATCACTCCAAGTAACAGTGCCTCCATTTAAATTATTTATTCCTACTAGAACAGTTCCTGAATATGGAATTGGATCAATAGAAATGGTATTATCAATTTCTACTGTTGCAGGATCAACCAAATCAGAACCATTGTTATCATTATAAGTAAAAACTGGAGGAGAACATATTACCGTTAAATTAAAGGTGTATGTGGTTGAAACACCGCATTTATCTGTATAGACACAAGTTAAAACCTCAACGTCATCACTATTTTCAAAGACACCATCAAGTGCTAGTTGTTGACCATTAACATTTACAACATAGCCTAGACTATCATTCCAAACAAAATTATCATCAGTGGTGTTACCTCCAGTTCCGGGGTCAATACCGAAATAAATTAGCCCGAAAGGTGGCACTTCAAGATAGACATCAAAATCAGTAGTCAATGCATTTTCCCATCCATTACCGATATTGTAGTAAGGGTTTGAATCGTCTGGACTAAGACATCCTGTTTCAGCAGTTAAATGATAGGTATATGATCTAATAGTACCACAGGCATCTGTAAAAGTTCCTACCAAATCACAGGTCTGACCTATGGTGTCAAACTCTGGGTAAAATGTAAATTCTTTTTCTGTTCCAGAAAAGCCATTACATCCTGTCCAAACTAAAGTTTCACCTGCATCTTCGTTTATAGCAGGGTTAATACCTACCCAAATAGACCCACCTGTTTGCAAGCCAACATTGATATCATAATCCGTTGTGGCATGATATACCGTTCCAGAACCAACATTGTCGTTGTAATAAGGTTCTAGCGTTTGCGGAATACATTCTGTAGAAGCACTTATGTTAAAAACATAATTAGTTGTAACATCACAAGTATTTGTATAAGCTCCTGTTAAAACACGATTTTGCCCAACAGCAGTAAAGCCAGGGTCATATCCAAATTGACCTGCTGTACTGGTGAATCCAGTACCTTGATCATCAGTCCAAACAATTGAACCTCCATTTAAACGTACACCTATTTCAATTGTATCTGTAAATTGTATAGGGTCAGGAGTAATCGAATTGTCTGTCTCATTTATTGCAGCTGGATCAACCCAACCAGAACCATCATTATAGTAAAAAACTGGAACTGAAGAAATACATTCTGACGTTGAACTTATATTGTAAAAATAATCAACCACATCACCACAAGTATCAGTATAAGATGCTGTTAAAATACGTGTTTCATCACCACCAGTAAAGTTTGGGTTATAATTAACTTGATTAGCTGTTGAAGTAAATCCAAGACCATCACTCCAAGCAACAGTACCTCCATTTAAATGGAAACCTGCACCAATTGTTCCTGAATAAGGAATTGGATCTATAGTAATTATATTGCCAGCATCTACTGCAGCTGGATCAATCCAGCCAGAACCGTTGTTATCGTTGTAATATAAAGTCGGAGTAGCAGGAGTACATACCAACGGAACGCTTAAGTTATAAGTGTAACTAGTTGAATTACCACAAGTATCTGTATAAACTCCTGTTATAGAACAGCTGTCTCCTTTAGCCGTAAAGCCAGGATCAAAAGTAAATTCTCGAGTACTTTCAGTAAATCCATTACAACCAGTCCAAGCAACCGTACCTGTATTTGGTCTGATTCCTAAAACAATTGTTTTTCCAATAACCATTTCAATATCTATAGTAGTATCAGTTGTCAATTTATTTACAGTTCCAGCATTGTTATTGTTATAGTAAGGAATGGGAATAGCAGCAGAACACGCTGAAGTAGAACTTAAATTATAAACATAATTAGTCAAATCCCCACAAGCATCTGTATAGGCTGCTGTTAAAGTGCGGGTTTGTTCGCCAGCAGTAAAACCTGGGTCATAAACTACTTGATTGTTTGTAGAAGTAAATCCTAAACCATCACTCCAAGAAATCGAACCTCCATTTAGATGAGCCCCTACCTCAATAGTCCCTCCAATAGCTAGAGGATCAACCGTAATAGCATTATCAACTGGTGTAGTTGGATCATGCCAACCACCAGTACCTGTATTGTAGTAAAAAACGGGAGTTGAAGGAATACATCCCACCGCAGCAGAAAGATTCCAAGTGTACGTCCATTCAGTCCCAGCACATCCTAAAGTACCAGCTACAGGTGTTACTGTTATGACCACTTGACAAGTGTCACCCTCAAGAGGTATTGGATTCGCTACCGTATAATCATTACCCGTAAAAGTGGTTTGATCGTCGTGTTGGGAAGCTACTTCTGATCCATTTAAGAACACATCAATAGTGAAAGTTGAACCTTCTACGTTTTGCCTAGGGTTACTAATTCCGCACGTAAAATTAGCTAATCCAGATACAGCAACAATAGTTTCATTATTACTAGTAACATCTGTATCATCATTCCAGCCAGCACCAGCATTGTAATAGGCATTGGAGTTTGTACAGCCTCCCCTAACATTTTGTGCTACAGTTATTGCAACTGTAAAGATTATTAAAATGATGGTTAAAATAAGAGTTTTTTTTGTTTTCATAAATAATTGATAATAATTTAATTTAGTTGTTGGTGTTGTTAACAAAATAAAGTATTATCTAATTACTTTTAGGGGGGGGGTTTATCATAAATACAGGGGTTTTTTCTGATTTTTATATAAAATCATGTTTTTTTAACATAAAAAAAATAAACCGTTGTGCATTTAGGGTATAAATAGAGAACGTTCTGCCAACTAAAGAATAACAGTAAATTTTAGTAACTACAAAACAATTTGAAATGTGCAACTTTCGAACAAATCACAATAAAATTCTTGAGACCTTGGATCAGATACAAACAAAACATGATTTTTTAAAATAAATACTAACACCAAAATTGAGAGACAAGGAACTACAAAGAACTGGTGGAAATAGGATTAGCCTTCGATTCTATAGCATTGATGATGAGCACTAGCTTTTCAGGTCTTTGCCGATATCATTAGCCAGATCTATCGAACGTTCGGTGTACCACAGACAAAAGCAAATACTCCTATCTATATATAGATCCCCTTAGATTGAGCGTGTTTACAGCTCGAGAACTGTTACATAATAGACAGTATAGACATCATCTAGCAAACGCTCACAATTTACATTTTTAAAGAATATACGAACCAAATCAAGGATTTTACATTACTCGAGAATAGGGGGCTTTCTATTAGCATATTGCATTCTAAAAGCAAATTTTTTTTGAAATTAATTGTATGCTTTTCGGTTTTTATAGTGAGCATTTAAAAGTGAATTTTAATTAACAGAGATTTTGAACTAAAAAAAGGAATATCATCCTTAATGGATGGGTTTTTAGAAATAAACCTTAAAAATTTTATAATTAGGACATTATGTAGGCTTACTGGAATGTATTATACTTATATGAACACGCTCTCCTTTATATAGCGTAGGTTAATTTTAGTTTCAATCTGTAAGTGGGTTAATACTTTTTAAAAATTTATATTATTTTCCACTTGATATTTTATCTCTCTATTCTTTTTATCCCTAAACGAATTGATTCTTATAAAGTCAGAAATAAAAAATGTATAGATTCTATTTCTCTACAATTTTGACTCCTTCTCAATTTAAGATAAAAAAAAACACTTATTCTAAAAAACAAAAATTTAAATTTAATTACATTTGTACAACCGAAAGTTAATTTGACATATTTAAAATAAAAGCAATGTTCGCAATTCGTAAACAACGGTTGTAAAAATTAGCAAATAACTCATAATTACTGGGTTTAAATCCCTAACCCGGTCACTAGAAAAAGTTAAGCTTAATTACTTAACTTTTTCTATTTTTATACACTTCTTTAATGCGCACGTGGCGGAATTGGTAGACGCGCTGGCTTGAGGGGCCAGTATCCGTTTAGGATGTGGAAGTTCGAATCTTCTCGTGCGCACTTATATTTCATAGAACTAAACTAGCTTTTTTTTTATAAAAATATTTAGAATATCTTTTTCTAATATTTTCATTCATTTAAATTTCTTTAACAAAGAAGAATGCTTTTTTTTAATAAGTATAAAAACATTCAAATAAAAAAAGATAAAGATCTATTCAAATTAATATTCTAAATATTATTAATTTCTTAAAATAAATGCAATTAAATCATCTTTTTAATAAATTGACCTCTACAAAATATATAAGTCTTTACAACAACACTTAAGAAACCTTACTTTATTTTACACATCTATATCACAAACAAAATACAACAATCTATAAAACAGAGTGTTACATTTGTTTTTAGACATAAAAATAATAAAAATTGTAATTCAACGAATATTATTGCTATGTACAGAAAACTTATTATTTTTAGTTCACTCTACATTATTTTTGAAATCTAAAATAATAGGTTCTCTCAATAAAGCACCTAGTTTTAATTAATAGCAACAATTTTTTTACATCTTAAATTAAAGTTTGGCACATAACTAAACTGATAAATACAAATTTAGACCTTGTAGTTAGGTATAAATTATTAAACTATAATTGATTGTGTTCAATATATAATTACTTAAATGCTATTATGAAACATTTCTACTGCCAAAAAAAAATCAAACTAATTCTTTTTTTTCTATTATTATTAATTACCAGATTAAATTATGCTCAAAACTTTAGCCAAAGCAATCTGAATTTTAATGGGAAAGGCTCTGTTGACATGGTTACTTCTTTAATGTATGGCCCAGATGGTCGATTATATCTTACAGAATACAAGGGCTTGGTTAAAATATTAACAATAGAACGTGTTGATAATAGCAATTATGTTTTGACTGAAATGGAAACATTAAATCATATTCAGACTATACAAAATCATAATGACGACGGGTCTTCGTTTTCATCAACTTTTAGAGAAACTACAGGAATAACTGTTGCTGGTACAGCTAGTAATCCTATCATATATGTGACATCGTCAGACTTCAGAATTGGTGGTGGCACTGGTGGTGGTGGTGGCGATGTTGGTTTAGATACAAATTCTGGTATAATAACTAGATTTACATGGAATGGATCTTCTTGGGATGCCGTAGATATAGTAAGAGGTTTACCTAGATCAGAAGAAAATCATGGCACACATGGCATTGAATTTACAAAAATCAATGGAAAAGATTTTTTAATAGTATGCTCGGGAGGTAATACTAATGGAGGAAGTCCTTCAAAAAATTTCACCTATCTAACTGAATATGCTTTATCTTCTTCAATTTTATCAATAAATCTATCTATGATAGAAAGCATGCCTATTCAGAATGATAATGGTCGCAACTACATTTATGATATTCCTACTTTAGATGATCCTACAAGAGCAAATAAAAATGGTATAGAAGACCCTAATATCTCTGGATATAATGGTATAGACATTAATGATCCTTTTGGAGGAAATGACGGTCTAAACCAAGGTAAGATTGTTCCAGGTGGTCCTGTTCAAATTTTCTCACCTGGCTATAGAAACTCTTATGATTTAGTAGTAACGGAAAGTGGTAGCGTTTATGCTACTGAAAATGGCGCTAACGGTGGTTGGGGTGGTTTCCCTGAAAATGAAGGCACAAATAATGTTACTAATAATTATATTTCTAGTGAACCTGGAAGTAGTTCTGCTTCTGGAGGTGAACAAATCAATAATGAAGATCAATTACATTTAATAACAACAGATATACAAAATTACACCTTTGGTAGCCTGTATGGAGGACATCCAAATCCTGTTAGAGCTAACCCAGCAGGTGCTGGACTATTTACAGCTCCTGCACAATTAGGTTTAGACGGCGCCGTTTTTAGAACACAGCTTTACGACCCAGATGGTTCAACATTAGATTCTACAACAGATCCTGATATTGGTTTACCAGCAGACTGGCCACCATTACCTGTAAGTTATGCAGATCCGAGTCAAGGAGATTGGAGGGGTCCTGGACAAATAAACCCCGATGGACCAAATGACAGTTCTATCCTTATTTGGGGTACAAACACAAATGCTATAGACGAATATACAGCCAGTAATTTTGGAGGTATAATGAAAGGGAATTTATTAGCAGGAACCAATACTGGGGTATTAAGAAGAGTTGAGTTAAATTCTAGTGGTACTGTAGAAAATTTCACTTCTAGCTTTATCTCTGGCTTAGGAGGAAATGCTTTAGGAGTTACATGTAATAGTGACTCAGATATCTTCCCTGGAACTATTTGGGTTGGTAATTTTAATAATATTATAACGGTAATTGAACCTCAAGATTTTGTAACATGTTTATCACCAACTGATATTGGTTATGAAGCGAATGCAGATTATGATAATGATGAATATAGTAATCAAGATGAAGTTGACAACTTTACAGACCCTTGCAATGGAGGTTCTCAACCAGCAGACTTTGATAAATCTATTGGAGGTATTTTAGTTTCTGACCTTAATGATACTGATGATGATGCCGATGGTATTTTAGATGTTAATGACCCATTTCAATTAGGAAATCCAAATAAAAATGATAGCGATGCTTTTATTTTACCGGTTATAAACGAATTATTCTCTAATACCTTTTTAGGTGGATACCTTGGATTAGGCATGACGGGAATGATGAATAATGGAGATGTAACAAATGGAAATTGGCTAAATTGGTTAGACCGACGAGATGACTTAAATGATCCAAATCCTAACGATATTTTAGGAGGTGCTATTGGTGCTATGACTATGGAAATGACTTCTGGCACTGCATTAGGCACTCAAAATAATCAAGAAAAAGCATTTCAGTATGGTATTCAAGTAGATCAAAATACAGGATTATTTACCATTTCAGGAACAATTGTTAATTTCAACCAACCTTTACAATTATATGGTAATTCAGCATCTCCAGACGGAGAGCTTGGTTTCTTTATTGGTGATGGTACTCAAAGCAACTATATTAAGTTTGTAGCCAGAAAACAAGGGATTAGGGTACAACAAGAAATTAATGATATTCCACAAACACCAATAGATCTTGTGGTAGATACTAATAATAGACCAAATGGCCTTATTCTTTTCAGCTTTATAATAGATCCTACTACTGGAGAAATTATTTTAGAATATACATTTGATGATGATACATCACAAACTTTTGGAACTATAACAGCACAAGGCCTTATTTTAGATGCAATTCAGCAAACAAATAAAGATTTAGCAATAGGTTTCATAGGCACTTCTAATGCCATTGGAGTAGAACTTGAAGGAACTTGGGGTGTTTTAAATGTTACAAAAGATGCTCTAAGTCCAATAATTGTTAACTCTTTACCTAATCAATATCATTTTTCAGGCGAAACTATTGATGATAGTATTAACGTTATTGCAAGTGGTGGTGATGGAAGTCTAACTTACAGCGCTAGTGGTTTACCCGCAGGTATAGTTATAGACCAAAATACAGGAAGTCTTACCGGTGTAATCTCTTTAAGTGCTTCAAATAGTAGCCCATATGATGTCACTATTACAGTGGATGACAGTGATGGTGATAATACCGATAATGTTTTATTAAACTTTACTTGGACAGTAACAACTCCAATGGCGAGTACTTCTGTGGTTCGTATAAATACTGGGGGGAATCTTTTTACTGCTACAGACTCTGGTGTAAATTGGCAAGAGAATACTACCAATGGTTCATATATTGGCACAGATTATTCAGTAAATTCAGGTAATGGATATGCCAATGGCATATCAAATCTTACTAGAGATTCCTCAATCCCAGATTACATAGACAATCAAACATTTAATACTTTATTTGCAACTGAACGATATGACAATGCTGCTGCACCTGAAATGGAATTTAACATACCTCTTCCTGATGCTAATTATCTTATAAACTTATATTTTTGTAATGCTTACGATGGCATAAACAGTCCTGGAGGTCGCGTTTTTGATATTGCTATCGAAGATGATTTAGCTCGATTAGACCTAGATTTAGTCGCTGAATTTGGTCATCAAGTAGCTGGTATGCTCTCATTTCCAGTAACTATATCTGATGGAGAACTTAATATTGAGTTTTTACATGGAATCGATAACCCTCTTATTAACGCTATAGAAATAAGGTCCTTTGTACTTGAAAATCAAATTTTAGTTAATAATCTTTCAAATCAAACTAATACCGTAGGTGATACTCTTGACGGTAGTTTAGGTGTCATAGCTAGTGGTGGTGATGGTAATCTTACATTTTCAGCAACAGGATTACCTTCTGGAGTTTTTATTGAGCCTACAAATGGTCAAATAGGTGGATCAATATCATCTAGTGATTTTGAAAATAGCCCATATAATGTAACTATTACTGTTGATGATAGTGATACATCAACTACAGATGCCGTTAATTTAAACTTCACTTGGATTATTTATCCAAGCAATGAAACTCCACTAAATAGCAATCCACTTTACCGTATAAATACTGGTGGTCCTCTTTTAGCTGGGACTGATTCTGATATAAATTGGGAAGCCAACACAATTCAAGGTGCTTATACTGGTACTAGCTACTCTGTAAATACAGGAAATGTTTTTACGCATGGAGTTAGCGATATTACTAGACATGAATCTATTCCTGACTATATAGATACTACTACATTCAATACCATATTTAACACAGAAAGGTATGATAATACAGCCGCTCCTGAAATGGAATTTACTTTTACTGTACCAAATGCTTATTACCTTGTAAACATTTACATGTCTAACACTTACAATAGTATTAATGCTCCTGGTGAACGTATTTTTGATATCGCCATGGAAGGTAGTGTTGTTCGATCAAACCTAGACCTTGTAGCTGAATTTGGATACCGAGTAGCCACAATGCTATCTTTTCCTATTACCGTATCTGATGGTGTTCTTAATATCGAATTCTTACATTCTGTTGTTGAAAACCCTCTTGTCAATGCTATTGAAATTAGATCAGTAGTTATAGAAAATCCTATAGTTATTAATAATGATATTGTAGAACAATTTAATAATGTGGGTGATACATTTGATGGTAATTTAGCAGTTATTGCTAGTGGTGGTGATGGTGATTTGTCATTCACTGCAACCAATCTCCCTCCTGGTTTAAATATAGATCCTATAACAGGTAGTATTACAGGAACTATAACATCTGGAGCAGAAACTAATAGTCCTTATAATGTAACCATTACTATTGACGATAGTGATATTTACACAAACGACACCATTACATTAAATTTTAACTGGAGTATTATTGATAGTAATTCAATTACACCTCTTTATCGCATAAATACTGGTGGCCCTCTTTTAACCGCAACTGATTCTGATATAGATTGGGAAGCCAACACAACTCAAGGCGCTTATAATGGTACTAACTACTCTGTTAATACTGGAAGCCCATATACACATGGAGTTACCAACATTACTAGACATGAATCTATTCCTGATTATATAGATACTGCTACTTTTAATACTATATTTAATACAGAAAGATATGATAACACAGCAGCCCCTGAAATGGAATTCACGTTTACCGTTCCAAATGCTTATTACATAGTAAACATCTATATGTCTAATACTTATAATGGTATTGATGGAGCTGGCGAGCGTGTTTTTGATATTGCTTTAGAAGATAATGTTGTACGATCAAACCTTGATCTTGTCGCGGAATTTGGACACCGTGTTGGTGTCATGCTGTCTTTTCCTATTACCGTATCTGATGGTGTTCTTAATATCGAATTTTTACACTCGGTTGTAGAAAACCCTCTTGTTAATGCTATTGAAATCAGAGGAATTTTCACTGATAATTCAATTATTGTTGAAAATTTTCAAGAACAATATAATATAGTAAATGATACACTTGATGGCAGTCTTGCAGTTATTGCTAATGGTGGCGATGGTGATTTATCTTTCATTGCTACTAACCTCCCTCCTGGTTTAACTATAGATTCTGTAACTGGTAGTATTACAGGAACTATAACATCTGGAGCAGAAACTGATAGCCCTTATGATGTAACCGTTACTATTGACGATAGTGATATTTACACAAACGATGTTGTTACTTTAAATTTTAATTGGATTATATCAACTGGTGATACACCAATAATTACTGAAACTATAGCGAACCAATCTAATAATTCAGGTGATACACTTGATGGTAGTTTAACGGCTATAGCTAGTGGTGGTGATGGAAATTTAGTATACACTGCTGCAGGATTACCAGAAGGCTTATCAATTGATTCTCTAACTGGTAGTATTAATGGTACAATATCATATTTTGCAGACACCCATAGCCCGTATAATGTTACTATAACTATAGATGATAGTGATACCATTAATACTGATGCTGTTACTTTAAACTTTATTTGGACAGTTACCCCTAGCAGTACTCTACCTGATAGTAATGCGCTTTATCGTATTAATACTGGTGGTCCTCTTTTAACCGCAACTGATTCTCATATAGATTGGGAAGCCAACACAACTCAAGGCGCTTATAGTGGTACTAACTACTCTGTTAATACTGGAAGCCCATATACACATGGAGTTACCAACATTACTAGACATGAATCTATTCCTGATTATATAGATACTGCTACTTTTAATACTATATTTAATACAGAAAGATATGATAACACAGCAGCCCCTGAAATGGAATTCACGTTTACCGTTCCAAATGCAGATTATTTTGTAAATATCTTTATGTCTAATACTTATAATGGTATTGATGGAGCTGGCGAGCGTGTTTTTGATATTGCTTTAGAAGATAATGTTGTACGATCAAACCTTGATCTTGTCGCGGAATTTGGACACCGTGTTGGTGTCATGCTGTCTTTTCCTATTACCGTATCTGATGGTGTTCTTAATATCGAATTTTTACACTCGGTTGTAGAAAACCCTCTTGTTAATGCTATTGAAATTAAATCAATAAGCACCAATAGTGCCAGTAAATCAGGTAATTCTAAAAACAAAACATTAACAGTAGTTAATCCTGATTTTGAATCCGAAATTTTAGAAATTATTTTATTCCCAAACCCAGCAAATAATGAAACTAGCATAAGAATATCAGACGAAAATATTTTACTATCTAATATTGATATTTATGACATTAGTGGACGTTTAATAAGATCTTACAATACCTCAGAACAAAATACTGAAAAGGGGCTTTATAAAATTAACATTTCTGGTATACAAGAAGGTACTTATATAATTAATTTAAGAACACCTACAAAAAATATATTAAGCCATAAAAAGCTAATAATTAAATAGAAAATTAATATTTAATATAAATATGATATCTAAAAAATATTTTTTTGGATATCATATTTTTTTTAAAATAAATTAGCAAAGTTAAATTGTAAATAAGTTAATAATTACATAGTATTTTTTTGAAATTTATTATTTTTTTAAAATTTATATAAGTTTAACTAGAAAAAGAATTTATTATTTTATTTTAGACCTAGTATATTTCTTTTTTTCAACCTTATAGCTAAAAAATTAATTACGAGATTAGTATTAAATTAAGATAATAAAACATATTTATAATATAATATTTATTCAATTTAAAATATATGAAAGTAGCATTTATTACTGGAGTCACGGGACAAGATGGGGCCTATTTAAGTGAGTTTTTATTAAAAAAGGGATATCAAGTACATGGTCTTAAGAGACGATCATCATTGTTCAATACAGATCGTATTGATCATCTATATCAAGATCCACATGTTGATAATCGTAATTTTTTCTTACATTATGGAGACATGACCGATAGTACAAACTTAATTCGTCTTATTAAAGAAATAGAACCTGATGAGATATATAATCTTGCTGCAATGAGCCATGTTCAAGTTTCTTTTGAAATTCCTGAATATACTGGAAATGCAGACGGATTAGGTACCCTTAGAATTTTAGATGCCGTTCGTTTATTAGGACTTGAAAAAAAGACTCGAATATATCAAGCTTCTACATCTGAATTATATGGAAAAGTACAAGAAGTTCCGCAATCAGAAACAACACCATTTTATCCAAGAAGCCCATATGCAGTAGCTAAAATGTATGCCTACTGGATTACAGTGAACTATAGAGAAGCTTATGGTATGTATGCATGTAATGGTATATTATTTAATCATGAGTCTCCAATTCGAGGCGAAACTTTTGTTACCCGAAAAATTACAAGAGCAACTTCTAGAATAGCATTAGGCCTTCAAGATAAAGTATATCTTGGAAATTTAGATGCAAAAAGAGATTGGGGGCATGCTAAAGATTATGTAAGAATGATGTGGATGATTCTTCAAGCTGAACAAGCAGAAGATTGGGTTATAGCCACAGGCAAAACGACTACTGTTAGAGATTTTGTTATAATGGCTTTCGGTGAAGTTGGAATTGAATTAGACTTTAAAGGAAAAGATGTTGAAGAAAAAGGATATGTAAAATCATGTTCTAACCCTGAATTTAAAATAGAAATTGGTAAAGAAATACTAGCAGTAGATCCTAAATACTTTAGACCCACAGAAGTTGAATTACTAATTGGAGATGCTACCAAAGCTAATACAAAATTAGGCTGGATTCCAGAATATGATTTAAAAGATTTGGTAAAAGACATGATGACTAGTGATGTTGCATTAATGCAAAAAGACCAACATATTAAAAGTGGAGGATATCAAACTTTCAACTATTTTGAATAAAAAAATAAAATTTTAAATATTTAGGGATTAATTTAAAACCAAATATGGATAAAAATTCCAAAATTTATATTGCTGGTCATAGAGGATTGGTAGGTAGTGCCATCTTAAAAAATCTTGAATCTAAAGGATATAATAATTTTGTTACTCGAACTCACAAAGAATTAGATCTAACTGATAAAAATGCTGTAGCCAATTTTTTTTCAATTGAAAAACCAGATTATGTTTTTTTAGCAGCTGCAAAAGTTGGTGGTATTGTTGCAAACAATACTTATAGAGCAGATTTTATTTATGAGAATCTTAGTATTCAAAACAATGTAATTCATCAAAGTTTTTTAAGTGGTGTAAAAAAACTTATGTTTTTAGGAAGCACTTGCATTTATCCAAAAAATTGTCCTCAACCTATGAAGGAGGATTATTTACTTACCGGTATTTTGGAGTATACAAATGAACCCTATGCCATTGCCAAAATAGCAGGGATAAAAATGTGTGAAAGTTATAATTTACAATATGGTACAAATTTCATTTCGGTAATGCCAACCAATTTGTACGGTCCCAATGATAATTTTGATTTAGAAAAGTCTCATGTTCTTCCAGCTTTAATTAGAAAAATGTATCTAGGTAAAGCTTTAGAGAACAATAAATGGGATACTATTTGTAAAGACCTTAATAAAATGCCAATTGAAGGTGTAGATGGAAAATCATCTAAAGATTCCATTTTAAATATTCTAAAAAAATATGGTATAAGTAAAGTTAATGATAAAATACAACTAGAAGTTTGGGGTACAGGAAACCCTATGCGTGAATTTTTGTGGAGTGAAGATATGGCAGATGCCTGCGTATTTTTGATGCAAAACAGAGATTTTAAAGATTGTATTGGATTCAATACTAAAGAAATTCGTAATACCCATATCAATATAGGAACAGGAATTGATATTTCAATTAAGGATTTAGCTTTTCTAATTAAAAAAATTATAACCTTTAATGGTGAACTCTATTTTAATAAGAGCAAACCAGATGGTACCATGAAAAAACTTACCGACCCCTCAAAATTACATGAACTAGGTTGGAAACATAAAATAGACTTAGAAAATGGCATAAAAAAAGTTTATGAATGGTATCAAAATATGTAATTATTATTTCCTCTATAATAAAATCAAATACTACTCTTCATAGAGGAATTTAACAAACTCTTTCTCATATTTTGTTAATTATTTTCAACTTAATTCTTGTAAAATATTAATTATCAAAAAATTAACCTCTATTTATTCAAATTAACTATTGCTAAATATTCAAAAAACAATAGATTAAAAAACAAAATCAATAACAAATCTAGTAAAATATTAAAGTGACTTATTTTAAACTAAATAGTTATTAACAAATCAACCTACTTATTAACACGTACCTGCATTTCATCTGATAAATTTACATTTAATCTTATATTTGCTCTTCAATATTTGACCATAATGAAACTTAACTTACTTAAAAAAAGCTAAATAGGTGTCATCCAAAAACTAATTTATACAGTAGTTAACTAAATAACACAAAAAGAAAAGTCCATTTAACTCTTAAAAAAGCAGTTCATCGAAAACTAAACATGTATTTCATCGAAAAAAATAAATCATTCATCGACTTTATTTTTTTTATAGATAACATTGCAAATGTGATATCACAAAACAATCAAACCCCAAAGAGCTGTGAAGCATACCTACTTAAATAATAATTTTCTACTCATTTTAGCGATATTACTTTTTTCTATAAAGAGTTATAGTCAAAACAATGATGTCATGTATTCCATAAATTCATCTGGTAATAATGTTTCAAGTAATTCTGGTTCAATTACCTATTCTATTGGTCAAGTTTTTTTCTCAAATATGGGTGATAACAACTACAAATTAGCCGAAGGTATACAAAATGGAAATCAAGAAGAGAATTCAAATAATGAAGATTCAGATGTACCTGAAGATGATTTTTCTTCTAAAGCGAACGTATTAATTTATCCTAATCCAACAACAGATTTTATTACTTTGGTAACTGAAGGTTTTAATTTTAATAATCAACTAAACTCATATCAATTATATAATTATCAAGGAAAATTAATTAATCAGAGTCTTATTGAAAATCAAAATTCAAGAATTGATTTATCTAACTTAAGTGCCTCTATATACATCCTTCAAGTATTTGCTGAAGAAAATCTATTAAAAACATTCAAAATTGTAAAACAATAACACCATGAAATATCTTCTTACCTTCTTTTTATTTTTGGCATTCTCATTGTCAATTTTTGCTCAAACACCTGAAAAAATGAGCTACCAAGCCATTATAAGAAATAGCGATAATGCATTAGTAATAGATTCTAATGTTAGTCTTAAAATACTTATTCGTCAAGGCTCACCAAACGGCACTGCTGTTTACGAAGAAAATCATGTAGTTAGTACAAATACTAATGGATTAGTAACTTTAGAAATTGGTACAGGAAATGCTGTTCAGGGTAATTTTACTAATATCGCTTGGGATCAAGAAATGCATTTTATAGAAACCCAAGTAGATCCAACTGGTGGATCAAACTATAATATTGTTGGGGTAAGCCAACTTTTAAGTGTACCTTATGCATTACATGCTAAATCTGCAGAAAGTATTACTGGACCTATTGTAGCTACACCCTATAAAGCTGAAATTATTCCTTTAACATCATCAAGAAACATAATTAGTTCAGATATAAATAACACCATAGCTTGTACTACTACTTCAACTTTTACAATCCCATCTGGCTTTTCTGCTATGGAAGTGGGAGATACTATTAATTTAGAGGCTCACAACGGGGCCGTTTTAACAGTTAATGCCAGTACTGGTGTTACTTTAAACTATTCCAATTCTGGAAGTGCTCAATTTAATAGTAAAGCAGGAAATGTTAGATTTGGATTGCTTAGAAAATCTGGACAAAACGCTTATATAATTTCAGGACAATGAAAAAAATTATAATATTATTTTTACTATTTTCAACAACGGTTTTTTCACAAAGTTATTATCCTCTTGATAAAGAACCAACATCCCCTGATGATGAAAAACCTTCAACGCCACTTAATTTAGTGGCTAGTAATATTGGTACAACTTCTGTTAATCTTAATTGGACAGCTGCTACCGATAATATTGCTGTTATTGATTATGCTGTTTATAATAATGGTGTATTATTAATAGCATCAACTGGTGGTACTCAAACAAATTATTCGCTTACTGGTTTATCGGCTTCAACATTGTATACCTTAACAGTAAGAGCAATTGATGCTGCTGGAAATACATCTGACAATAGTAATACAGAAATATTTACAACTTCTACGAATACAACTTCTCCTGATACACAAAACCCTACTGCACCACTCAATTTAGTGGCTAGTAACATAACAGAAACTACAGTTGATTTATCTTGGACAGCGGCAACCGATAATATTGCTGTAACCAATTATAACATTTATAATAATGGTAATGTTTTAATTGCTTCAATTGAAAATGCAACAAATTATACCCTTACAAACTTAACACCTGATACTTCATACAATATAACTATTCAAGCTATTGATGCTGCTGGTAATCAATCCAGTAATAGTAATAATCAAGATTTTACAACAGAAGCTATTGATACCGAAAATCCAACAAGCCCACTTAATTTAGTAGCTAGTAACGTTGGTAATACTACAGTAGACTTAAGTTGGACTGCGGCAACAGATAATGTTGAAGTTACAGACTATATTGTTTATAATAACGGAGGAGTTTTAGTTGCTTCTACTGGAAATGTTACAAATTATAAAGTAATTGGTCTTAGTACTGATACTTTATATAACCTAACAATACGAGCTATTGATGCGGCTAATAACGAATCTGGTGATAGTAATAATCAAGAGTTTTTAACAACATCTGGAAGTTTAGATTGTTCTGAAATATTAGCACAAACAGAAGTAGATGATTTTGAAAACACTTATGGAAAGTTAAGTACTTCGGATAGATATGCCCATGATTATCTAGTTTCCTTTTTAAAATGTGAAGGTATCTGGGATTTATTAGGTGATGTTTCCACTTGTTTAGACAATAATTATTATAAATTAAAAAATTCAGTAGCAAAAAACAATATTCAATCTGGAGATACTGGTGTTAACCTTAATCAGTACAATTATAATGATATTAGTCTTACATTGGATTATAACGATATTGTAACTACAACAAATGAATTAATTAATGTAGGGAGTTCAAAACTTAGATTATTATTAAATACAGGTTCTTATAAATATACCGCATTTCATTGTGGGAATAAAGCTTTAAGTATTTCTCACGATATTACTATTAATACAAAAAGAACATTTGTATTAACTTCTAATAGTAATAATATGGCAGTTGTTACTAAAAGTGGACATTTAATTAAAACTAATAACACAAATAATATTGGAACATTTGCTTCTGAGAATTTAAAAATATTAGACCCAAGCAAATTGAATTTCTATGCTAGTGGTAAAGGATTAGATATTGAGCAATCAAAAAAATTAGCAATAGCTATTAAGGAGTTTAACAAATTAATGGCTAGAACTAATTATGATGAAGAAGTTGGAAGTTATGAATTTATAGGAAATTCAATTACATATGGCTACGAACCACCATCAAATAAAATAAACAACAATTATCCTAATTTAACATCTACGAATATTTTAGGAAAAACTGATGCTACATGGAATACCTCAAACTTAGGTGTTAGTGGTATTCGTTTAGATGAAGTTTTAGCTGAAATTAAAAGCTATGATAAATATGGCTTACTTACTAGAAATCCTAATGTAGATACTTATACTATAGTCTCACTAGGTACTAATGATTTTTTACAAGGCAGAACAGCTACTCAAGTGAAAGCAGATTTAGACACCTATACAAGCATATTAACTGCGGCTGGAAACAAGGTTTTAGTAATATTACCACATAGAAGTACAACTTATACAGGTGATAATCCTGGAAACTATAATAACCAGGCACCAACATTTATAAGTTTAGTGGAAGCTGATATTAATTATTATGGAGGCACAAATGCTTACGATACTCTGGTATTTGAAACAGGAAATGCAAATTACGATGATACTACTAACTCGACATATTGGTATGATGGTTTACATCCAAAAGAAGCATATTTTGCACTAATGGCTCCCATAATTGCACCCAAATTGGAACCAATAGATGACAATGTAGCACCATCAATACCTACTAACTTTTTAGCTGTAAATACAACAAGTAACACTGTTGATTTAACATGGAATGCTTCATCAGACAATAATGGTATTACCAAATATAAAATTTATAATAATGGTAATTTAATAGCTACTGTGGCTGGATCAATAACAAACTATACTCTAACAGGTTTGACTGCAAATACTACTTATGAGTTAACTATTCGTGCTTTAGATGCGGCTAACAATGAATCTGCAGATAGTAATAAGCAAACCATAAGCACAACAGCTCTTACAAGTACCGATAATTACACTTTAGACCAAAGTTATAAAACAAGTGCTGGTGTTTATGATGCAAACGATAATTTATTACGCACACTTTACAGTAACCAAACCCAAACCGCAGGCACTTATGATGTTTCAGATTTTTCTTGGGATGGTAAAAGCGACGATGGTAACGATGTAAGAGCACAAGGCGACCATATAAAAGTGGTGGCCAATAATATTAATGCCAATTGGGAAGGTGTTATTGGTAATACATCAACATCTTTTACGGGTAATACCGTTATAAGACGTTACGAACCTTATTATGATGCTCTTGTTATTGACAATTCTATATTCTTTGCACATGATTATTCAGAGAAAAAAGGTTCAGTAAGCGCACTAGCACTAAACGCTTTGGGAACATTGGTAGAAGTGCAAGCAACAGCTAACGTTCATCCTGCAACACAACGTATAGCTTATGATGGTAATATGCTATATATGGCAGGTCGTGGTGGTAATACATCTACACAACGCTACAGTTTCATTTGTGCTTCAACTATTGAAAATTTAGATAAAAAAAATAATTGGCATTCCTTCCTAGGTGAAACCATATCAATTTATTCGGGTGTTTATAACGTTTGTGATATTGTAGACGATCCTGTAAACGAACAAAAAGTTACAGGCTTAGCAGTACAAAAAAATGGAAATAAATTATTTATAGCCAGAGAACAAAGTAATAGTTTACATGTGTTACTTAAAAACACAGGTGTTTTATTACAAAGTTTAGCTTATAACTCTATTAAACATTGCAAAGTGGATAATAATGATGATTTATGGATAGTCTATGATAATGCTTCGGGAGATGAAATTGTAGAAAAATTCACTGTAAATATTGTTACAGGTGCATTAACGTCTACTGGCTTCACTATTAAAGGATTAGAAGATATACAGTCTATGGCTTTTAGTCCAGATGGTACAACGATAGCGATTGCAGATGCCAAATATAATGGCGCGCACCAAGTATTTGGGTACTCCACAAATACAGGTACATTATCTTGGACTTTAGGGAGAAACGAAAGCTATGCTGCTGATGCTAAAGTTTATGATGATAAATTCATGTTTAGACAACCTAACGAAGATTATTATTATTATGGATTTGTTGCTTACGAAAGCGATGGTAGTTTATGGGTTGGTGATAGAGGTAATTACCGTTATCAACGTTTTAATACATCACGAGTTTTTACGGATTCTGTGATGTGGTTTCCTGGTATTTATTCGCTTAATGTCGATGCAAACGATAATACTAGAGTATTTTACGAATTTTTAGAATTTGATGTAGATTACAGCTTACCATTACAACCAGGTAACGCAAACAAAGCTTGGAAACTTGTAAATAATTGGGGTGCACGAGAGCCAATAGAAGCTGCTGGTTTGAGTGTTGATGGAAATGTTAAAATACGAGATATAACAACTTTATCTAATGGTAGAACCTATGCTTTTATGTTTAATGGCTATCCATCGTATGCCTTATTAGAATTAGTTAACGGAGGAAGTCTTAGAAATACAGGAATAACAATAAATAATTCTAACTTTAAATCGAATTTAAAACCCGATGATAAAATTACTGATGCTGAACAAATTTACACAGGAGAGGTAAGAATGTTTGAAACTCCTATTGTAGGCTTCGATGGTTCTAATAATCCAATTTTAGGCACACGCACCCAATGGGGTGCATATGGTACTGCAACAGTGAATTTAACAGGCCCACACTACTCATCTGGAGAAATTACAAGCAATGGAACTTATATCATTTTTGATGGCAATCAAAAAAACGCTGGAGACTATCATTTAGCAGGTTACAGAAAAGGTGATAGTAAATTATCTTGGAAGACACTAAAAGGAGTCGTTTATGGTGAAAATGATAATTATCCATTAGGAAAAAATACGTTTGATGCTAGAGAAGGTGTGGCGTACTATGGTAATAAAGCCTTAGCAATGGACGATTGGTTTATTTGGGGTTACAATGGTGAAGGTTGGCAGGATGCTCAAACTAATTACTGGCATATGTTAACAGAAGATGGTTTATTTTTATATGATTTTGGTACTAACAATATATATGGATCACCTGCTATAAGAGAAGGCATGCATGGCAACGCCTTTACACCTCAATTAGCTAAGGTTGGTAACGATGTGTATTTATATAACAATGACGAAGGCCAGCATGGTGGTATAGGGCGTTGGAAGATATCGAATATAAATAGTATAAAACATTTCAAAATTAAATTAAATTAAATTTCATCTAAAATTTATTTTTTAGATGAAATTTTAATTCTAAAATTCTCTATTGGTTGCTCAAAAAAACGATTAATAATTATAGCGCCTATTATTGTAGCAATGAGATAGAGAATAGCGTATGGAATCCTGTTATTAAAGCTTAATCCTCCAAAATAATAAGAATAAGGTATTATTAATGTCCAATGAAATAAATAAATAGTATAGGACAAGTTACCTAAATAACGATCAAATTTATTACTCTTTACTTTTAAATTTTTTATCACAAATGGGATGAGCAAAATAGGAAGCAACATGTTAAGAATGCTTAAATAAAAGCTTCCATCATCTAAGGCTAATCTTTTTAAGTTTGGAACTACATAATGTACTAGTATCACAACAAAAAATAAAATTAAACCAACAATACTTAATCTATTAGATACAACTGGTTTCATGTAAAATATAAGCATACCTATTACAAAATAAGGTAGAAATGAAAATAACATCTCAATATTAAATAGTAATTGAGGGTAAATTTTGATAAAAACTAATATTAATAAAGAAACGATAAAAATCTGAGTAATTCTATATTTGTTTTTACACAAATAAATTAAAAATGGAGCTATTAAATAAAACTGTAATTCAATATCAAGTGACCAAGCTGGAGTCAATAGCAATCCTTTATTATTAAAACCAAACAAAGTAATCAAACTTAACCAGTCAGAATAGGAATAATTTATTATGTTTTCAACAAAAGAACCATCCAAACTTATTTTAAAAAAATATGTTATCAAAGAAACAAAAAGATATAATGGATAAATTCTTAAAATTCTAGAAATATAAAATGTACTGAATTCATTTTCTTCTTTGGAATATTTTTCTACATACATTTTAGTCACCCAATAACCACTCAATATAAAAAATACATATACAGCAAATGAGCCGATGAAAACATATTTTGTAATGTGGTAAAAAACAACAATTAAAGCTAAAATAATTCGAAAAAATCCTGGTTTTACAACTGTGGTCAATGTATTCATATCTTTAAAATGGGTTAGTTATTATATTTACATTGTGTTTATAATTTGTGAATCTTTCTATCTTATTCAAAAATTATATTTTCAAAACTTTTCATTACATTATTAATATCTAAATAATTTTTAGCATAATCACGAGCATTTTTCATTATTGTTAAATGCTCGTCTGTTGTTAAGGCTTCTTCTATACCTTCATTTAAAGCTTTTTGATTTTCTGCTTTAACCAATATACCCATATTATACTTGCTTGTTAGCACATGTAATCCTGAATCAGCATTAGCCGTTATAAGTGCCAAACCACCTACCGAGAGTATAGTTGTTAGTTTTGAAGGCATTACCAAATCGCTTGCCTTTGCCTTTTGGATTACCAAATGTAGATCTGCTATATTTAAAAACTGATTAAATTTCTCAAAAGGTTGTAAGGGAAAAAAAAGAACATTTTCTAAGTCTAAACTTTTAGCTAGATTTTGTAGCTTCTCTTTATATGGTCCCGTACCACAAATAATAAATTTAAAACTCGGTTTATCTTTGAAGGTCTCTGCCGCGTAAATAATAGATTCCAATCCTTGTTTTTCACCAATGGCTCCAGAATATAATATTATTTTATCTGTTGACGCAAAACCAAATTCTATTTTTAAAGCGGCTTTATTATCCAGTGGCTTAAAAAACTCAGTATCGGACCAATTAGGAAATAACACGACTTCTTTATTTGATTTTTCCTCAATTTTTGAAACCATTTTTTCAGAAATAGTACTAATAACATCTGTCTTTTTAAAAATAAACTTTTCTACTTTATATAAGATGTTTAACACTTTTTTAGAAGAAATCATGTTTAAATCTTGTGCGGCTTCTATTTGTAAATCTTGAATATGATATACTGTTTTAGCTCCCTTAAAAATTTTATAAAAATACCCAAGTAAACCAAATTGAAACGATGGCACTATAGTAATAACTGCATCACATTTTTTTTGAAATAGTAACTTAATTAATTGAAAAAATGCTGAAGCCATAAAAGAAACATCCAATAACATACGTTTTTTTCCTGAAGGAACTTTAGGAACATACATAGGGCAGCGATACACTGTTATTTTACCACCTGAATCAAAATTCTCAATTTCTTTTAAATACCAAAATCGCTTTTTATAGTATGGCTCTTGTACTTTCCAATACGGGTAATAAGGGTAAGTGGTTACCACAACACAATGATACCCTTTTTTTGCTAACCAAGTAATCATTTCACCACTATATTTGCCAATTCCAGTAGGTTCTGGTGAAAAATTGTAACCTATTAGCAATACACGTTTTATAGAATTTGGCATATATTATTTTTTAATATTATTAACCATAAGATTTACAAAGTATACAAATAACAAACCACCACCTGATCCTATACCTCCCCAATACACATCTTTCCAATCAAAAGATCTAAGTGGTAATAATAACTGGCCTATTTCTGCAATAAAAACGAATAAAGCAAGTAAAAACCAAGATAAAAACCACCATTTCTTTGAAGCATTTTTACTTAAAACACCTATTCCTGTAAAAACACCTGTAAATATCATAGGTATAGCAGTTCTTAAATTATCGTTTTCATGTTTATCTGCCCAGTTAGCAATCCAATTAGGTACTAGTACATTTAAGGAAAGTCTAGGACTAGAAATCCAACTAAAATAAAACATTATAAGTAGTCCAAATACCATAAATATACTATATATGTTAAAACGCATTAAGTAATAATTTTGTTAAGTTTTATAAAAATAATATTATAAATTTTTTTTATGTTCACGAATTTTAATTTGTATTAAAAACTCATAATAAGCCATATTAATACAATAAATAAAACCTGGAATACCTTCTAAAAATCCTAAACTTAATATATATGCTTGAAAAAAACGTATAAAGGGCCAACCAGGTAATTTACAAAGCCATGATTTAAGTGCTGGATTCCTAATACTAGAATTTTTTGATAAAACATGTTTAAAAGGTGGCTTGTTTTGTACGCGAGCTATTGCTTCTTGGCTTGAATACTTATTATGCCTATTAATCCATTGTGTCCATCCTTTGGAAAACCCATAATGTAAATAAGGTTCTTTTAAATATTTTATATACCCTTTTACATCACTTTCTTTTTGTCCATGACCAAAATCTGTAAATCTGGCCATACCCTTTTTCATTAATCTAAATTGCCATTTTGGAAAATTATCACAATGTTTTAACCAGGTATTTTCCAACATCATTTTCCAACAACAATAATACCCTGCAACATTATTATCTACTTTTGATACCGCTTCAAAAATAGCCTTTCTAAATGCATCTGTAACAACCTCATCTGCATCCAAAAATAAAATCCAATCATTAATAATATTTAATTCATCTAAAGCGTAATTACGTTGTTCTCCAAAACTTTTAAATGCGTTATAGGTTATTTTGGCTCCATATTGCTCTGCAATTTCTAACGTTTTATCGGTACTACCTGAATCAAGAATATGAACATCATCACTCCAATCTACAGAACTTAAAGATATTGGCAAATCTTTCTCTTCATTTTTTGTTAGAATAACAATTGAAATCATAATATTATTTCTTTTTTTATTTTTTTAGTCCTTCTAAAACTCTTTTTTTAATAGGTATACATGGATGTCCTGAACACACCATCCACTCAGGTTGGTTTTTAGTAACTACAGAACGAGCACCTATAACCGCACCATTTCCTATTTTTATACCAGGATGTATAAATGCTTCAGCTGCTAACCACACATTATCACCAATAATAATTGATTTTGTAAATAATGGAAAACCTAATTTAGTATAATCGTGGGTTCCTGCTACAAGATGAGCACCTTGAGAAATTACTGTACGTTTCCCTATAGTTATTAGTCCTTGTGAATATAGAGTTACACCGTTTGCAATACCACATTCATCATCTAAAACTAAATTCCAAGGTCCCCAAATTTTCACCTTAGGATATACATGTACCCCCTTTCCTATCTTTGCTCCAAATAGTCGTAAAATAAAAGCCCGCCAAGAATGCATTGGATTTGGTGTGAAACGAAAAAAACATGCATAAACAACATTCCAAACCAATCTAGTTAATCGATTTTTTAGACTAAATGAAGGACCTTTAATTGTATCTGTGTTTGTCATACTTTTCTTTTTAATCTATATTAGTCGATTTCATCAATTACAGCCTCTTTTAAACGGTTTGCTGCTGGATTGATGGCATAAAATTTTTTAAATATTTTTTTTGCATTCTCTCGCATCTTTACTTTATTTAAAGAGTTTAATTCTTCCCAGTTTTTAAATAAATTTAGTGTTCCAGATAACGTATCATCTTCAACAAAACCAGCATGACCTTCTTTTATCTCTCTCCAAATATTCACTTTATTTGAAATTAATACAGGTTTACCACAAGCTAACGATTCAACAATTGAAATTCCAAAGTTTTCTTGATGGCTGTTAAGAATAAAAGCTTCACTAGCATAAAAAGCTCCCCATTTTGAGTCTCCAGAAAGCATACCTGTAAAGAAAATATGGTCTTTTAAAATAGGCTTGGAGTTTATAAATTCTAATAATTCTTTCCCATAATTACTTTCTAGCCCAGGGCCTGCTATTACCAATTTAATGGGGTCTTTAATGTTTGATGTGCTAACCCATTGGTAATAGGCTTTTAGCAAAATATCAACCCCTTTTTTATGATGAATACGGCTAAGAAATAGTAAAAACGGTTTTCCATAAACTTCAGGACAAGTGTTTTCAAATGCCTTTTGAATTTGTATTGTAACTTTTGGTGGTTCTAAAATACCATACCCTACATTAAGCTCTTTATTAGGTTTATAAGGTATAAATGTCTCTCTAGCCAATAACAATTCTTCTTCACAAGTAAACAATATGCCATTAGCATTATTCACCACCTTACCTTCTATAAACTTCCAAAACAACCAGTTTCTTATTGCCTTTATTCGCCTTTCTGGTGCTTTTTGAAAATAGGGATCTAACATTCCGTGTGGCATGACATAATAAGGTATTGCTTTGTTCTTTTTAGATTTAAGCGTTTTTACTGCTTTATAAACGGCATAACTATTAAACTGCCATAAACCATGAATAATTATTGCTTTATAGTTTAGAGCATTTTCTACCAACCAAGGTATTAAATTTTCGTTGTAGGCCCAAGGTCCCTTTGACGTACCAATAGCATAAATATTGAAATCATCTTTTTCTAAATAATCTGAATCTGAAGCATCCAAGCAAACTACATCATTCTGTATACCTAATTTTTGTAGTTCTGGAATAGAATTTCTAATGCCTTGACATGGTCCGCCTCCTTTAGGATTCATACTTGAAATAACTCTGAGTATTTTTTTTGATTCCTTCATAATTAATACACAAAACCGTTAGTTCTTGAAAAATATTTTGCACTTTTATCAATGTCCTGTATAGCCTTGGCTGGAACACCTCCATAAAGTGTCCAGTCTTTCTTAAATACTTTATTTAATAAAGCTTTAGCTCCTAAAACAGAATAAGATGGTAAACTAGATCCACCTAAAACTACTACATTGGTACTCACAAAAGTGTAATCACCTATTATTATAGGTGCACTACTCTGCCTATTTTCAAATACATCAATAGAATGTGTTAAAAATTGAGAGCTATAACCTGCAATTGTTGAAAATTCTCCTATAGTAATAGTATTTGTACAATCAAAATGATGATTTTTTGTAATTGCTGAATATGCACCTACTACTAAAATGGGTTTACGTTGGGGTTGGTGTGTAAAATGTTTGGATTTGGTACTTGTTGGGAAACCTGTAATCCAATTACTTCGCCCTATTTTAGAATTCATACCCATTTTTATACAATCTAAATGAATAGCGATATTAAAATGTCCAATACGTGAACCGCTCTCCATTATTAAATCCTTAGGAAAAATCCAAGACATGCCTATTTTGGCATTAGCATTTATTTTATAGCCAAAAAATTTATTAAGAAGTCTTCTTCTTAAGAACCAAGGAAAAAAGAATGTTAATAGCTTTAAAATCATTTAAAATAATTATTATAAGTTTTAATTTTGGTGTAATCCTATATAATCGACAATCATCTTTTCTACTCGGAAACGTTCAATATTTTTAAATCCAGACTCAATTATATTATCTCTGATATTAGTGTTTCTCAAAGATAAAAAGGCTTTTGCAAAGCCTTCTGCATCTTCAGGGTGTACATGAATGGCTGTATTGTTACTTACTTCTGGCATAGGCTCAAAACTACTTGCTATAACAGGAGCACCGCATGCCTGTGCTTCAATTAAAGGCCATCCAAAGCCTTCTGATAATGAAGGAAAAATAAATGCTTCTGCGGAGCTATATAAGGCTAATAAACCTTCATGAGTTGGTCTAATTACTGAGATAACTCTATCTTCTAAATCTAATTTTTTTGCCAAATCTACTAGCTTTGAATCCATTGATTTTCCTGCAAAGCATATTTTACCATTCCAATTACTACCTAATTTATCTATCATATATAACAATAGCTTGCGGTTTTTTCGTTCTAATGCAGAACCAACATGTAAGACATAAGGTATGTTTGTATCTACACCCATCTCTTGCAATAAGTTTTTAGATTTTAATACGTTTAAAGGTTCAAATTCTGCATTAAATGCATTATGAATCACTACCCAATTTTTTGTTTTTTCAACGTTAGAATCAATTAAGTCTTTTAACTGATTTAATGTAAAATGCGATACAGCTGCTAATCTATTTGCCTTTTTTAAGTTATTAAGTATCCATTTTTGAAGAATTTTCCCCATTCCAGAAGCAGGACAATATGCATCAGTATACCCCAAAGCTCCTCTAATTGCTAATACATCATGGCAAGTTATTACTACTCTATCCTGAGGCAAAAATTTTAAATATGCAGCATTAGAATGGTCACATATATGAAATCTAGTACTTTTGTCTTTATATTTTTTTTTAAATAATCGAAACTTTAATATTATAGGAAAAAGTAACCATTTATCAACATAGCCCAACCATTTACCACTACCTGAGGTTGAGTTTTTAAACATAAAAGCAAAAAAAACAATAGGCTCCCAAATTTCAGTTTCAATACCTTTTTTATTAAATCCATCATTTAACATAAAAGTAAATCGCTTCATACTTTCTTGTTTATCTAAGGAATAATTACCTATTAAAATTATTTTCATATTTCCTCAACTATCTGCATTATTATTTTTTACATCAATTCTATTATCATTCAAAGCTGCCAAGATTAGTCCCCCCGTTAAAGTACTAAAACCTAAAACAGTAGGTTGCGCCCATTGGCCTTTTAGGATAATTAAAAATCCAGCACTCAATAATAACCACGGTAGTAAGTTCCCAGATTTCATACCAATATAACTTTTCATCGTAATATCAGCGCAAAACAAAACTCTTAACAACACCACCAACACCCCTATT
Organism: Flaviramulus basaltis; assembly: GCF_900114265.1. Taxonomy (GTDB): domain Bacteria; phylum Bacteroidota; class Bacteroidia; order Flavobacteriales; family Flavobacteriaceae; genus Flaviramulus; species Flaviramulus basaltis. The sequence goes on along the minus strand of NZ_FPKV01000003.1, from coordinate 595,261 downwards.
ACAAAGCCCATTTCACCTACCATACGTAACCATTCTCCTTCTGCAATTAAAAACTTTCGTTCTCCAGTAAGTAATGCAGCACCAGCATTGGTGCCAATACCCAATCCATATCCAAAAAAAGGTAAATCTTCTGAAGATTCTGTGATAGCGGAAATCATCCCACCAAATGTCCGATGTATTAAAGAGGTAGAAACACCTCCCTCAGCATTACTCGCCGAATCAAAACGATGGGTAAAAGCCTCTGTAGCAGTTTGAAAAAAAGATGCTTTACTTAAAAGTGTTAAAACCATAATTCCTAGCACAAGAAAAAGAACTAATCTCATAAAGAACTTAGGTTTGCCTGCAACTGACAATAAGGCAAATATAAAAATAAGTCCAACAGTAAACAGCAACGTTCTACTAATTGATAGTGGTACGGAGGCAAAAAGGGAGAAAGTGGCCACGATTAAAAGCAGTCGATTAATCTTTACTTTGGATAACCAAAAATAAAACACAAAACTCCCTACTAAACAAAAAAACATAACACTCCCAGTAATAAAAGAAAATGTTCCTGGTGGCCTAAAATAACCCAAAGCACCGCTGAATCCTGCTCCTTCCATATCTCCTCCAACCCCACGGTTTACCCAAGCAGATTGTGGGCTGTAAAACTGAAGAGCTATAAGTATAGCCATTGGTATAGCTATTATTAACAAGACTTTACCTATTTTAATTACATCTTCTAAACTGAAAACTTTTCCAATGATAAACATTACTGGAAAATGTATTATTAAAATACGGGCTCCAAAAATTGCAACCATGAGGTTTCCATGACCCAATACTAAAGCAGTACTAACAGATATAATTGTCAAAAATGTCATAATTATAACATATAAATTTACTTTGATAATGTTATGTTTCCAACATATATATATTAACCATAAAGCAACAGGGTCTCTAACAATTAACAAAGGAGTGGCAAGAAAAGGCAAGAACCATTTACGTAAAGCACCTTCAAAAATCAATAAGAAAAAATATAACCAAATACCTTTCTTTAAAAGGTTAATTATGGCTTCTTCTTTTGAAATATCTCCAATTTGTTTTGTTAAAACTTTATTCATTCTTAAACACTATGTCTTGGTTTATCCCTTTAAAATGGCGTTTGCTAATTCTTTACCATAAACACTCCAAGGGCGTTGTTTTGCTGTTTCAATAGCTTTTTTTCCTGCCTCTACTATCTTTTCTGGATGCTCTATAAGTATTCTAATGCATTTTTGTAATTCGTCGGTAGAACCAGCCTCAACAATCCAACCATTTACATCATGTTCTATTAAATCTGGGCCTGCAGTTCTATCTGTCGTAATTACGGGTGTACCTTGAGACATGGCTTCTGTAATTACCAAACCAAAACCTTCAAAAAGCGAAGGGAATAATAAAACATCATGCTCTTGCATTTGCTTTAATACTTCATCATGTGGTAAACTTGGAATCCATTTGTATTTAATAAGAGCATCATTAAGTGCTTCACAATCGTTAGTACTTTTCCGTCCAATAACGGTAAGTTCAACATGAGGCAATAAATTATTTACAGCGGTAAACATATTAGCTATGCCTTTTCGCTGTGATAAACCACCTACGAAAAGTAATTTTATTGGTCTTTCACCTATATTATATACTCTATTTTTTATTGGCTTGGGAAACCCATATGGTATCACTTTAATTGGCGCTAATTGACCTGGATACTCTTTTAATGTTTTAGCTGTAAAGGTACTAGCTACAAAAATACGATCTGCCAAAGCCAGTTCATTATCCTTTCGTTTAAGTTTAGTTTCTGAATCTTTAAACCCATGTAGTGTTGCTTTCCATTCTGGCCATAATTCTATTTCTTTACTTAACAACTTTCTAGCAGCCTTCCAATACCCTATTGGTAAATCGTATAAACATTCAACCCCATGTTTTTTTGCTTCTTTGAAAGAATAATAAGCACCATCTTCGTAAGCATAAATGGCATCTAAACCATTTTGCGAGGCTTTTTTTAAACTTGATGCTACTTTTTTATCGAGGTTATAATACACGGCATCTACTGAAAATATACCTGTTTCATGCTTTATTAGAGTGCTTAATCCCATTTTCCCGCTAAACAATCTAAATATTTCTTTAATTGGAAATGTTTTTGTCAGAGTTTTTAATTCAGGATTAAAACTTCTCCTTGAGATTTCTTTAAGAGAATTAATATTACTTAATTTATTAATAAAACTACCAGGAAATATGGCTATAGAAGTTATAAACCGATAAACCATTCCTTCATTTAATAGTCCTTTTAATACGGCTCTATTGTTTTGGTTACTGGTAGGATGATTAATAAGTACTTTCATTCTTTTTTATTTTTTAAACTGTATTTTCAAAAATAAATATCAACTAAACTAATATTCATAACTTTAAATTATTGCATTATTTATGACCTCTAAATATTTACGAGCAATAACTTCTGGATAATGTTCCTTTAAATGTTTTGGAGCTTCTTTTTGTAAATAAATTTCTAATTCTTTATTATTGATTATTTTTCTTATGGCATTTATAAGTGAATCTAAATCACCTCTTTTAAACACCAATCCAGCATTTCCAACTGCATCAGGAAGCCCTCCTCCATCAGATACTATTGGTATACATCCACAGGCCATTCCTTCTAATGCTATATTACCAAAAGGCTCTTCCCAAATTGAAGGTACTAATAAAAATTTATGTTCATTAAGGCTATTAACCAATTCCTGACCTCTTAAAACACCTTTAAAAGAAACATTATTTGCAAGTTTAAGATCATTAACTAATTTTTTTAAAGAGTTAAGTTCTGGTCCATCTCCTATTATACTAAAAGTGAAAGGTCTAGTATCGGAAGTGTCCTTTATTATAGAATTTAAAGCATTTATAGCCAAGTCAGCCCCCTTATCTGAAACCAATCTCCCTAAAAAAGCAAAAGAATTACCTCTTTCCCCTTTTGTTTTATTATTAAATAAATTCTTTCTGTATGGATTTCCTATAACAGTTGCATTTTCCCATGATCGTAAACGAACAGCATTACTTACAGCTATAACCGCTTTTGCTTTCGAAATCCAAAATAATTTAATTTTATCTTGCATTGTAATAGTACCATTTTTTCTTGAAACCCAAGTTCTCAATGCTATTACTCTAGGTTTACGTAATACAAAAGATGGCCAAGATAATCGTAAACATGGGTTATTTTCGTAAACTATATCTGCCCAAATATGTTCTTTGATTAAAACATATATAGATGGATTTCTAACAACCTTGTAAGGAAATGTTTTTTTACCTTTCTGTTTAGTCCAAGTAATTAAATGTACTTCATTACCTTCAAAACCATATTTCTCAGCTAAAATTTCAGAGTTGACTTCAATTCCTCCAATATCAGGATAGAAACGATGTGATAAAAATAATATTTTCATTTTTATTTTTTAGGCAGTGATTTTAATTTCGTTCTTATATTCTTGGGTATTATTATATAAATATGAAATAAGTTTTTTTGCCACAAAAATAACACCTTGATTTTCAGTGGTTTTTATTTTTTCTTTCATTAAATCCGAAAAATTACCTTGACAATACTCCATAATATTATCTGGTAAATTAGTTAAAAACTCACTTTTAGGGACCCAACTCTTAGATACAATTATAATTGGCAAACCATGTTCTCTCATAGCAGCTACAGCTCCACTTTTTTCAATTAAAGGTAAAGGTGTTGTTGTTATTCCATAATTTGAACTTTGAAATAAATTAGATATTTCTACCTCATTCATTTCACCCAATAAACTTACTTCTATTTTATATTTTTCAAATTCTCTTGCCCATTTTTGTTGTTCTTCACCAGACCTTCCAACTAATAATAAAACACCTTCATTTGTTGTTGATTTAAAATAATTTACAAATTCTTCTACAAATGGGATTAAGGGAGTTCCTTTCCTAACAGAACCAAAAACAACAAATAATAATTTATTTTTATTTGTCACAATAGAAGTTTCTTTACTCCTCCTCATAAAGGGTATATTACCGTGAAGCGGTAAATATTTCGCATCAAAATTAAGATTATTTAATTCATTGAGATATAATTGCGATTGGGTATTAACAACATTAAAATTTAGTTTTTTTACTAAAAACTTTATAATAAACTTTTGTAATTTACCTATGCAAGTATTTTTTAAAGAATCAGATTTATTCAATCCTAGCCACAATTCATGAAACATAATATGCCATTTAGTTTGACTAGTTCCAATTTTCTTTAACTGATTAGCAAGACCTAATGGTAACCCTTTTTTTTCAAAAGAATAGGGCACAAATTGTAAACTTATCCATTCTGGATTATTAAAATCAACCCATTTTTTAGATTCAATACATCTTTTGTTACTATTCCATGTATGCGGCAAACGTAAACATGGAACACTAGAGGATTCTGAAATTTGTAATGCTTCAATTTTATTATTAATATGCTTATCATTATAGGCCAACATTCCCACTGAAACACCTTGCTTTATTAATTCACCGCAAAGCCTTCGTGTGTAATCCCCTACCCCATCTTTTCCTTGTTCTAAAGAGCCACAAATAAAAATTATATTCATATTAATAATAAAATTGAAGCATTATATTTTTAAATGACCGTAATATATTTTACGCCTTAAGTGGTTGTTTTCCAATTTGGAAATATTCAAAGCCATTTTTCATCATCATTTTGTCATTGTATTGATTACGTCCATCAAAAACAATTGGTTGCTTTAACTGCGTTTTAAGTTCTTCAAAATCTGGAATTCTAAATTCTTTCCAATCAGTTAATAAAATCATAGCATCTGCATCAACTATAGCTTCATATTTAGAGTTGCAATATGACACTTCATTTATACCTTTTAAATAAAATTCTTGAGCTTCATGCATAGCTTTTGGATCGTACGCTTTAATTTTTGCCCCACGACTCACTAATTCTTTAATAATATAAATTGCAGGTGCTTCCCGCATATCGTCTGTATCAGGTTTAAACGACAAGCCCCAAATAGCAAATGTTTTACCAGTTAAATCTTCACCAAAACGCTTCACTACTTTTTTTGCCATTACTAACTTTTGCGTATCGTTAACTGCTTCAACAGCACCTATTAAAAGCGCTTCATAACCATTTTCTGCGGCAGTGCGGTGTAATGCCTTAACATCTTTAGGGAAACAAGATCCTCCATACCCACTACCAGGGTAAATAAAACTGTAACCAATACGACTATCTGACCCAATACCAATTCGAACATCATTAACATCAGCTCCTACCAATTCACAAATATTAGCAACCTCATTCATAAAAGAAATTTTAGTGGCTAACATCGCATTAGCTACATATTTAGTCATTTCTGCTGACTTTACGTCCATAATGATTAATCTTGCTGAACCACTTCTAAAAAAAGGAGAATATAAAGCCCTCATTTTCTCTGCTGTTTCATCTTTATCTGCTCCAATAACAACACGATCTGGTTTCATAAAATCATTAATAGCATCACCTTCTTTTAAAAACTCTGGATTAGAAACAACATCAAAATCGATATTAACTTTTCTTTTTTCTAATTCTTCATTAATAGCAGCTCTAACCTTATCGGCTGTGCCAACTGGAACTGTAGATTTATCTACTATAATTAATGGCGTAGTCATATTTTGACCAATTTCTTTAGCCACTTGAAGCACATATTTTAAATCTGCTGAGCCATCATCTCCCATAGGGGTTCCAACGGCTATAAATGCTATATCACATGCGTCTAAGTGATCTGAAAGTTTTGTACTAAAAATTAAAGTTTTTCTGTCATAATTTCTTTTAACCATGACTTCTAAACCAGGCTCGTAAATTGGAATAATTCCATTTTCCAATTTTTCAATCTTATTTGAGTCTACATCTATACATGTAACTTTATTCCCCATTTCTGCAAAACAAGTACCACTTACAAGACCTACGTACCCAGTACCAATTACTGTAATTTTCATATTAATTTGGTTTTAGTTATTTATTATATATTTTATTATTAAAAGAATTTAAATTTGATTATCTTAAATTATAATTTTATCTATCTAACAAAAAGTATCTTAAATTCAAAAAAAGAGAATAATTAACATTTAAAAAATGTTTAAATATGCCTTTAAATTTAAATTTAAACATGTTTTTAAAAATAAAAAGACAATTTTTATAGTATATCTTGAAAGCTTTTAAAACTGATTCTTCTTCTCTAATTTTTTTATGTTTTTTAGAATAATAAACGTAAGCTGAATGATGCTTTTTTACAAACGAAATGTTTCTAGATTCTCTCCAAGGATGGATTACAAATGCTTCATCTACAAATAGAATTTCCTTTCCATTATCTTTTAATGTTTCTCTTAAATCCATATCTTCCATTGCTGGACTAGGAAAATTTTCATCAAACCCTCCAACTTTATTAAAAATTTTCTTAGAAATCATAAAATTGCAACTCCACATATTACCACCATTTAAATTAACAGGAGACTCTTCGTCAAATCGCATTTGAGGGCGATCTGCTTTTATACAACCTTCAAAAACATCAATATTAGGGTTTTCTTCTTGAGCTTTCTTGTAATTAAATAAAAGATTTTTATCAGGAACGCAATCATCATCTATGAATATAATCCATTCATTTTTAGCACACTTAGCACCATGATTTCGATTTGAAGCTGGCCCGACCTGAGGTCCCTTTACCCATGTACACCAAGGAAACTCATTATTAATCATTTTTTTTGCATTAGAATTATTCCCATCATCTGTTACAATAACTTCATAAAACCTTTTATCTAAAGTTTGTGATATTGGTGATAATGCTTCAAGACATAATTTTAATAAGTCATTACGATGATAAGTAGGTATTACAATAGATAATAACATTTTTTTTTTTTTAGTTAATTTAATTCTTTAAGCAATTTAGCTGGATTACCAACCCAAATTTGATTTTGAGGGACACTTTTAGTAACAACACTACCAGCACCTATAATACTATTTTCTCCTATAGTTACTCCGGGTAATATAGAAACCGACATCCCTATCCAAACATTGTTTGCTATAACAACATTTTTATTTATCTGTTCTTTTCTCCTTTCTGGATCTAATGGATGCGTTGCACCAGAAATAACACAGTTTGCCGAAATCTGTACATTATCCCCAATTTCTACACCAGCTCCTGCAAAAATTGTGCAATGTGCCATAATAGATGAATTATTTCCAATACTTACTAATCTTGGTGATTCGATACATAAATCATGTTTAATAATACTATTATTCCCAAAACTCTTTAATAATCTTTTTAGCATATAAATTCTTGATAAATCTAAGAACCTTGTTAGATGAAAAAATATAGCATTTTTAATAGAAAAATTCATAATTTTTTTAATATATGATATTAATTTTAAAAGTAAAAAAAACAGTACCTCTTATTCTAAGGTTAATAAAATACAAATTAATCATTTTTCAATTTTAATATTCTAAATAAACCATAAAAACTATTTATTAATGACAAAATGAACCATAAAATTATATTTAAAATCAATACCCCTTTCAACGTTGTTACATCTGTTAAAAAAATAGCTAATGCTAATACACTTATATTTAATAAAATTGAAATTACAGGATTAAGAATCCAACCTCTTTGAGAATATAAACCATATATAATCCCTGCAAATGCACTAAGTGAACTCCCAATAGTTGCTAGAACAATTTCATTATGCAAATGAGCATAATTAGACCCTAAAATCCAAAGAATTTGATTTGAAAAAATATAAACTAATAATATTAAAAAAGTAAAAACGATTATTAATAACCCATGTAATTGTATATATTTATTAAACAAAAGTTTAAAATTTTCTTCTAAACGAGCAAAACGAGGAGTGATTAAAATATTAAATATAATGCCAACAAAACTCAACACAATAGCCACTCTTCCCAAAGCACCAATTTGTGCAATGGAACTAGTTGTACCAAAAATAGATAATAACCAAATAGTGACTTGTCCAGAAAAACTAGAATAAAAAGCCTGAGGGTAAATACGTTTTACTGTAACTAATATATCTTTGCGAATATTTGGTGATTGCTGTTCCTGTAAACTAATATGTTTGGAGGTTATTTTTCTTAAATTTAAATTTCCCCAGATTTGTGGTAAACCTGATGATAAAATAGCAATAAAAGCAAAAGGAAAGATAAAAACACTAACACTCAACAACAAAAGCCGTCCAAAATTCACAATTAATTGATTTTTTTGAAGAGGTATAATATCTTGTTCCAACTTAGGAACGATTTCAAGCAATCGAGAGGAAAGTGCAAAAATAAAAGTAGGGATTAGTGCTAGAACAATTAAAATTGTTGTTAGCCAACTTGCTCCATTTTTTAATAGTAAGTACATCAATACTGGTAAACAAAAAACTAAGGTAAAGAAAGCAAACTGTCTTTTTAAATTCAGTCCTGTTACCAATACCTCTCCTAGCTTTTGCTTATTTTGCCAAACTCTGCCTCCTAGAGCAGTAACTCCCGTTGTAATACCACCATTACCAAGTATAACCATAGTACCTAACAAGGTGTTAGATAAAGTATACAAAGCATATTCTTGGGTGGATAATGTACGTATAACTATTATCCCTGAAATAAACCCGATAGCCTGAATAATTATCTGAGCAGAACCTGTTATACTAATAAGTTTAAGCCAATGATAACTTTTAATGAATAATTGATTTTTATATATTTTTTTAAAAAAAGTCATAAACAATTTAAGTAGGTTATATTTTTAGGTTTACTAGGTATTACTTATAGCTTCCTCTTTATCGCTACAAAAACATAAATCATTTTGTAAAGACCTTGCCTAAAAAACAAAAACAACTTTGATGGCACATTAATATTTTTTATTTTATAATTAAAATGTTTCCCTACTTCTTTCCAATTAATATCCCAAACATCTTCAAGCCAATAACCATAAGTTTTTTTTGCCTTTTCTAACATTTTTAATGCCTCCAAATCGTACCAATAGAATCTCTCTTCTCTTTCTGGAATTATAGAAATATTATTTTCTTTCCAACCATCAACCCATTTATAATCAGCTATCCCTAATCCATTTCCTTCTTTAGAGTAATCATAATCTTTATTATATTGCCATACGCGCTGATGCCATTTTTTTGTTTTACCTTCAGCTTCAATTAAGCAATAATAACGAATTTTTGATCTTTGCCTTTTAAGAGATAATAAATTACAATGCAAAAATTTAACATCTTTTAAAAATAGTTTTGGCGAGTTCGCTCTAATAGGAACTCTAGCGCTATGTATATGCTTTGGAAAATGCTCACTATCATCATCTATAAAACCCAATGGCCATCCTCCACTCTTTTCATAACGTATAACTTGTTCTGTACCATTAAAATAAGTTGGTTTTTCAAAATAAAGAACTGTTCCTGGTTTTGCTTGTTGCATTTTAGACCAGTCTTCTGATTTTAAAGCATCATAATTTAATAACTCATCAGAATCTATTGCTAAAATGATATTACCTTTTCCATAACGTTCTCTTGCTGTATTAATAAGTAATTTTTGCCTGTAAGCTTCATCATAATCCTTAGAGTCATTAATAATTACATCTACATTAGCAAATTTGGAAGCAATTTCAACAGAATTATCCGTTGAATACTGGTCTGCTAATAAAACGTGATCTGCATATTGCAAAGTAATTTTTAAAAAAGTTTCTAAAATCCACTCTTCATTTTTAATTGGGGTGATAACAATTATTTTTCTATCAGCTGTCATTATTATTTAAAATAGGGTCATAATTAACTTATTGTTTTTAATCTCTTAATTATTGTTTCTAGGGAGAAAATTAAGATTTAACTAATTTTAATTATTTACTGAAATTTTATATTTATTTAAGTTTCATCAAGATTGTTTTTTTATAACATATCTTAACCTTTGTCGCCACTCAAAATAGGTATGATTGATAAAAAATAAACTTAAAAACTTCTTTATATTTTTATTTCTAACATTTAAAACTTTATAAGAAACAGATTTTTTAACTTTTGGCACCTCGTCCATTAAAATGGATGACCAAATTTTTGTTATATTTTCTGGAGTAAATGCTTTTGACCTTACCGTTCCATTATCAACCATTTGCTGATATATTTCTGGTTTTTCTATTAACGCTTTTATTTCAGAAATCACTTCGTCTAATGTTTCTGCTTGCATATAATCTAATTCGCTTTTTCTTTGCTCATAAAAAGCATATTCTTTGCCTAATATTGCAGGTACACCCGCAAACCAGCAGTTTACTAATTTAAGCGCTGGTTTATCGCTCCGATCATGATTATCAAAAGATGGTCTTACAGCAACTATAATATCTGCATCAGAATAGTCGTGCCAATGGTATGTTTCTATATTATTTTCCTCGGTATCTAAAACAAAATTTAAATTATTTTCATTTAAAAAATCCAACCATTTTTGACTGGAAAACATTTGATCTAAATTACCTCTACCTCCTTTATAAACTATATTTTTTATTTTGGTACCTCTCTCTTTTTTTCGTGGCACTATTCCTGGATGTGGCCAGTGAGGAATAAAAAAACAATTTTTATTATTGGCATATTTCCCGTTTTGAACTATTTCTATATCTGCTAACAAGAATCTAAACTCTAATTCATCTGCCCTTATAACTATTAGAAAGGCATCTTTACTTAAGTTTTTATAATTAGTATTTAGTGTATCTCTAGACTTTTTATCAGCCAAAATAACTATAATACCATCTAAGGGTAATGTATCACTTATCGCTACTTGATAATTTAATTTCTTTAATTGAACATACGTGTAGTACAACCAAGCTTTATAAGTTATTATATTAGTATAACTTGCATCAGTTTTCCAAAATTCTGGATTTTCAACGTCTAGGGTTTGATTAACTTTTGAGAGTTCTGGGAAAAAAAATGTTATTTTATTTACCTTCATTTAAAATAATCATTATTACTGTTACTGTTTGGTTATTCTTTTTTTGATTTAAGCTTTTTTAGGTCCATACCCATAGCTATAAATACCAGATTTATCCATTTTCGCATCGTTTAATACAATCATTAGTGGGTTTAACTTGTTGCTTTTTGAAATTTCGTTAATAATATTTAACTCTTCTTTTTTAGTATAATCATATCTAACAACAAAAAGTGTTGAATCTACAAAACGGCTTAAAGAATAGGCATCTGCTACCTTCCCAATTGGAGGTGTGTCTATTATGATATAATCGTATACTTTTTTGAGTTCCTTAATTAATTCTTCAACACGCTCAGAAAGCAATAATTCTCCTGGGTTAGGAGGAATAGCTCCTGATCCAATAAAGAAAAGATTATTCACCTTATTATAAGGCATTATTATATCATCTACTTTAATTTTAGTGTCAACTATAAAATCTGAAAGTCCATAATCATAGGTCAATCCTAAATCTTTCATAAGTTTGGGAACTCTTAAATCAAAGCCTAGAACGACCACTTTTTTACCAGTTATAGCTAAACTAGCACCCAAGTTTATGGATACGAAAGTTTTTCCTTCACCTTGCTTTGCAGAAGTAACCATTACAACTTGATTAGACTTTCCTTGTGAGAGAAATTTTAAATTATGACGCATTAATCGAAACAATTCTGCAACAGGCGTAATATTATTTTCGGAAACGACAACAACCTCTTTTCCCTTGTTACTAGCAATCGTTCCTAATATAGGATTATCTGTAATTTCTTCAATATCACCTTTATCTAAAATTTTAGTATTTAATTTATCTTTAGCAAACACCCAAACAAATGGAATAAACATTCCAAAAAGTAAAGCGCCTAAATAAACAGGCATCTTTCCTCCGTTTGTAGGGAAAGATCCTGACCTTGGTGCTTCAATAATTCGAGTATCTGAAAATGGCACACTGATAGACAAAGCTTCCTCCTCTCTCTTTTGTAATAAAAAGAGATATAAATTTTGTTTTAAGCCTTGATCTCTATTAATTTCTAAAAGTGCTCGCTCTGCTGTTGGAACCGTAGATATTTTAGACCTGTATTGAGCCGATTTATTTATTATATCTCTTTGAGATCTGGTAAGTTCTAATTTAATACTTCTAACATTTCCTAAAATAATATTTTTAGCATCTGAAAGCTGCCTGTCAATTTCCGGAAGCATTGGATTTCCTGTACCTGAAGCACTTACAAGATTTCTTCTCTTTTGTATTATTTCATTGTATGATATAATAGAACTCGTAAGTATTGAGTTCTGAATATTAAATGAACTAATTGGAGAAAAAGACCCTGCAGAAGATTGACTCAAACTTGATTCTAAAGAATTTAATGCATTAATTTCTGTACGTAAAGTAACCAATTCACGATCTGCTTCATCCGCCATTTGAATAAAACGAGCTGCATCTGAACTAACATTGGTTAAATCGTTTCTTTGTTTATAGTTTTCTACACCTTTTTCTGCAATATCAAGATCTGTGGTCAATAATTCTAATCGCTCATCTATAAGTTTTAGCGTAGATTTTGCTAGAGTATTTTTATGCTCGGCAGATTTTCTAGCATATACATTAATAAGTTTATTTATAAGATCTACTCCTCTTTGAGGAATAGCATCTGTTAAACCTAATTGTAATAAACCACCTCCATTCTCATAAACAGGGTATACTTGTAATCCATTATTATAATTTGATGCTATAGCTTTTACATTTCTAAACCTCACTATCACTGGACTCTGAGATTTTAAGTCATACATACCTTCATTTAACACCAAATGGAATTGACCAAAATCAGTAACTAATTCTTCTCCAAAATTATAAGTTTCTTTTTTTATATTTTCATCTGAATCTATAGTTTGTAGCTCATAACTAAATTCATCTATTACTAAAATACTACCTAATGTTCCATATTGTAAAATAGGAACACTATCATTTATTACTACTTTAAATGGAATAGACTTTTCATATATCTCAACTTCATTAAACCTTCCTTCAATAAAGTAGCCAACAGATAAACCTAATTCTTCAATGGTTGTTTCCATTAAATCATAAGATCTTAATACCCCAATTTCATCTTGAATATTCCTAGACATTTTTATTAGCCCAAGGTTATTTAAAGACTCTAAACCCGAGGCGTCTCCTCCTCCATTTTCTTTATCATTAAGTAATATTTTACCACTAACATAATAAACTGGAGTAACCTTATAACGCAAGTATAAAAAAGCAAGTGCTACGCAAATGGTAGCACAAATTAAAAACAAATACCAATAACGTAAATAATTTGTTAGTATTTTGATAATATCTTTTTCCATATTTATTTAAAACGTCTAAGGTTAAGTTCTCTATTAAAATTTAATTAATAACAATTTAATATTGATAAGCTAAAATCATTTATAAATTATAAACATATCTACAAATTAGTTTTTAATTCCTGAATATTATATTCATAAAATTAAAGTAAAGGAACATTTTTTTTTTTAGAATTCAAAGTAATACAGTAGGTTGAAAATGTTGTATTTAATAATTTGTATAATCTATAGTTTTAATTGTATTTAAATACAAAATTCATAATCAAATAGACAAAGAATTAACACAAAACAACACATATTTCTTTTAAGTTATTGAGAGCGAGTATTTATTAAAAAAAAATGTTAATATTGTAATCATCAGATTACACAACATCTCTTAGTTTTTCTTTAACTAAAACATTCATTTCATCCAGTAATACTGAAACATTACTTTTACCAATCCATTTAATACCTGAATTGTTTTTCATCAACCATTGCTGAATACCAATTTCATTTCTTGATATTAATTTTGAAAGCATCACTAAATCATAAGTATCTTCAGTTATCCAATTCTGAATAATATTTATCTCTTCATCACGAACCAATGCAGGTTTGCCATCTAAAAAGAGGTAACCTTTAACTCCCGACACTCCAAAAACAAGACCTCTATACTTTTCTGATAGGTTAACAAAAACATATGATTTGAACAAAGGAGTTTCAATAGTCTTTTGACGATCACTCCAGTATTTAACTTCTTTTATCAAAGGGTTAAATACTTCAACATTCATCTTCTCTAATATATTAGCAACTCTTTTTTCTTGACTTCTTTTTACGGATAATACAAACCAACTCATAATTTCTAATTTTAATTTATATATACTTTAGTATGCCTTTTCCTCACCACTAAAGGCGTTGGAAATTGTTAAAAAAATTATTTTAAAATCTAATAAAAACGTCCACTTTTCTACATATAATATATCTAATCTAATTCTATTTAATATATCTGAAGGCTTTATAATCTCTCCTCGATAACCTCTTATTTGTGCTAAACCTGTTATACCTGGTTTTACAAAATGGCGAACCAAATATTTGTCAACAGAAATTTCGTAATCTGATGTGTGTTGCTCCATATGTGGTCGCGGACCAACAACACTCATATCACCCAAGAAAACATTGAAGAACTGAGGGAGTTCATCAATACTAGTTTTTCTTATTATTCTTCCAATACGTGTAATACGCCTATCATTTTTTGTAGCCATTTTAGTATTTGCCTCTCCATTGGAAGTCATCGATCTAAACTTAATACAATTAAAAATTTGACGTTTAAGACCATGTCTTTTTTGTGTAAAAAACAAAGGTCCTGGTGACTCAAGTTTTATTAAGATGTATAGTAGTGGCACCAACCATGACAATAAAAATAATATTACTAGAGAAGAAAATACAAAATCAAAAGCACGCTTAGCAATTCTACCAAAGTCCGCATCTAAAGGCACTGTTCTTACATCTAAAACTGGAATTTGATCATATTTTTGCACCGTCATTGCTGGTGTAAAAATATCTTTATTATCAGGTATTATTTTTAATTTTATTAAATTATTATCCGCAAAATTAATTAGGTTTTGCAAATCAGATCTTGATAACTTAGCAGCAGTACAATAAACTTCATCTACTCTTGTATCAATAATATATTTAAAACAATCTAAAATACCACCTAAATAAGTTGGACTTTCAGATGGTTTATCATCAAAAAAACCACAATAACGATATCCATAATAAGGATTATCAAAAACTTTACGTATTTTCTTTAAATTTTTATCACGCCCTATTACAACCACATTTACATAATTACCACCACTTAATCTGTAATTCCTTATAAACATGTAAAAAACCCATCTATATAGAGTAAGAAAAATACATATTATAAAAAACACTAATAAGTGATATTGAATATCTGGCTGAACACCTCTTATTCCAAACCATGAGAAATATGCTAAACCGTAAATGATATACAGATAAAACATTTTCTTTATGTTAGTCATAAATTTCTCCTTACGAGCCGTAGGATAAAAATCTAAACTATAAGTAATTATTAACCAAGAAAAATTGTAAAACAGTATGCTTGAAACATTTGAATAAGTCTCAGTAGTCATAATAAACAGCAAGCTATTTATTATAGTTAAGTGAATAATTATTGAAAAAGGTATAATTAAGTGAGAGTAACTCCTTGTTTTCATATAGCAACTTATTTAAAATTCATAATCCAAAAGAAAAATGAACCATCAACATTAAAGATTATAATTACCTTAATGTTTTTAATGTTTTAAGCGTATTTCCCAAAAACGCTATCTTCATATTTAAATTTATTTTGCTATTAATCAAATCTCGGTACATGTTTTTAGTTCAATTCATTTACCAATACAAAAAAACGCAGAAAAAACAAACTAGAAATAAATTTTCTATACATAGCTATTATATTCGTTAAAATACGTTCTCATCTATTTATGTGCTTTTTTTTTATTATTACATCGTGATTATTTGCTAGAATATCGTTAATAATTTTAGTTAACAAACTAAGCTTTTTAATTTTTAAAATGTTGATTTATAATTCTTTTTGATTTTACTTGAATTTTATCTAATCTATCTTACTTTTTTTTTTAATTTTGAAATAGCTATTAACAACATAAATCATACACATGAAAGTATTAATACTTGCAGGAGGCTTAGGGACTCGACTAAATGAGGAAACTAAACTTAAACCAAAACCAATGGTAGAAATTGGTGGAAAACCAATATTAGAACACATAATGAAGATTTATTCTCATCATGGTTTTAATGAATTTGTCATTCTTCTAGGTTACAAAGGAAATGTTATTAAAGAATATTTTTCAAATTTCTACCTTCAACATAGTAATGTTACTATAGATCTTAAATCTAACAAAATTGAAACTCACAATAGCGTATCTGAAAACTGGAAAGTAACACTTCTAGATACTGGTGCCGATACTATGACTGGCGGCAGAATAAAAAGAGCTAAAGAATTTATTGGTAATGAACTTTTTATGTGTACTTATGGTGATGGAGTTGCAGATGTAGATATTAATAAATTATTAGAGTTTCATAAATCAAGTGATAAGTTAATGACTGCCACAGCTATTCAGCCAGAAGGTCGTTACGGAATATTAAATATTGAAAATGATCTTACTATTGCTGGTTTTAATGAAAAACCTGTAGATGATAACCGCTGGGTAAATGGTGGTTTCTTTGTTTGCGAACCAGAAATATTAGATTACATTGATGGAGACCACCAAATGTTTGAGCGGGAACCTATGGAAAAGATCGCTAAAGATGGTAAAATGCAAGCATATAAGCATGATGGATTTTGGCATGCAATGGATACTTTAAGAGATAATCAAGACCTTAATAAACTTTGGGAATCAGGAAAAGCTCCATGGAAATTATGGGAGTAAAAGAAAAAACTATATTAATTACTGGAGGTTTAGGAAATCTTGGTTCTTGGCTAACTAACCATTATTGTAATCTTGGATACGATGTTACAGTACTAACCCAAAGAAAACGAAAATTAGAATTTAATCTTCAATTCAAAACAATTATTTGTGATATAACATCACTTGAAAACTGTAAATCTGTAATCACAAAAGATTATGATGTTATCATTCATACTGCTAGCATGAACGACAACTTTGTTGAAGGTTATGCCCAAAATGCATTATTAGTTAATGCCCTTGGTACACGTAATATATTAGAAACAATAAAATTAATGCCACCAAAGCATTTTATTTATTTATCTACTTTTCATGTTTACGGAAAATATAGTGGCAATATTTCTGAAGAAAGTGAACTTAATCCAAATAACGACTACGGAACAACACATTTATTTGCAGAGTATTACGTTAAACAATTTCACCAAAACCACAAAATACCTTACACAATTATACGCCTATCAAATAGTTATGGTTGCCCAAAAGATTATGACTCTTCAAAATGGTATTTAATTTTAAATGATTTAAGTAAATCTGCTTTTGAAAAAAGTCTTATTAAACTTAACGGAAATGGATTCGCAACTAGAGATTTTATTTGGATGGGTGATGTTTGTGATATTATTTATAGGCTTACAAATCAAGACTCAACAAACAACACCTATAACATAAGTGGCGAAAAAGCCTATTCTTTATTAGATGTAGCCCAATCTGTTAAAGCTGCTTATGAAGAATACTTCAAAAAAACAATTGAAATAGAAACAAATAAAGAAGATAAATCTCCCCCTAAAGACCCTATAGTTATTAGCTCAAGTAAAATTAAACACTTTCTTCCTTATAATGCTGAAAGCCATTTTAAGGAAGAAGCATTAAAAATTTTTAATTTTCTAAAAAAGAAGTAAATGACTGAAAAAAAACTATTCGATCAATTTAAAGGAAAAAAAGTTTTCCTTACTGGAAACACAGGTTTTAAAGGTTCTTGGTTATCAATATGGCTGCACGAACTTGGTGCAGATGTATACGGCTATGCTTTACAACCTAAAAATGAATTAGATAATTTTATTGTTTCTGGATTAGAACACAAAATTAATCAAACATATGGAGATGTTACAGACATTAATCTTCTTCAATCTACCATAGATTCCATTAATCCAGATTACATTTTCCATCTTGCAGCCCAAGCTTTAGTTATAGATTCTTATAACGACCCAATTTCTACCTATCATACAAATGTTATGGGAACTGTTAATTTATTGCAAGCTGCTAGAAATTCTACTAATTTAAAAACTATTGTTGCCATTACTAGTGATAAATGTTATGAAAATAAAGAACAGGTTTGGGGATATCGTGAAAATGATGAATTAGGAGGAAGCGACCCTTATTCTTCATCAAAGGCCTGTGCAGAAATAGCCATACAATCTTTAAGGAAATCTTTCTATAAAGATTCTCCTGTCTCAGTAATAAGCACTAGGGCTGGAAATGTTATTGGAGGTGGAGATTGGTCTGACAATCGTTTAATCCCAGATATATTTAAAAACAAACGTGCAGATGAAGTTCTTGAAATAAGAAGTCCATACGCTACAAGACCATGGGAACACGTTTTAGAACCCCTATCTGGTTATATGCAATTAGCATTAATTGGAGAAAACAATAAAAAATATGAAGGCGGATGGAATTTTGGACCTAGCACTTATAAACATTATAACGTATTAGAAGTTGTTCAAGAAATTGAAAAAAGTACCGTTTTAAAACACAAAATATTAAACCAAGAAAACAAACTTCATGAAGCTAATTTATTAAAATTAGATATTACAAAAGCTGCAAATGAATTAAATTGGATTCCTCAACTAAGTTTTGAGGAAACTATTCGCTATACAGTTGAAGGGTACCTTGTCCAAGATGATAAAAATATTTACAATCATAGAGTCAAACAAATTAAAGATTATACAGATTTAGCTGCTGCTAATAAAACGACTTGGGCATTATGATATATACAGAAACAAAGTTAAAAGGCGCTTACATTATAGATATTGAAAAAAGAGGAGATAACAGAGGCTTTTTCGCACGTACTTTTTGTGCAAATGAATTTAAAAAACACAATCTAAATTCCAAATTTGTACAAGGAAATATGTCCCATAATGCAAACAAAAACACTTTAAGAGGCATGCACTATCAATCTGATGGCGCAGAAGAAGTAAAGCTAGTAAGATGTACAAAAGGAGCCCTACTTGATGTTATTCTCGATATAAGAAAAGACTCTCCCACATTTGGTCAATACATTTCTGTAGAAATTACTGAAGAAAATGCTAGGCAAGTTTATATTCCAAAAGGATTTGCTCATGGGTTTTTAACTTTAAAAAACAATTCTGAAATAGCTTATTTAGTTTCAGAATTTTATACCCCAGGTAAAGAAAATGGAATTAGATGGGATGATCCTTTTTTTAAAATAGATTGGCCAATTATAAACCCTATTTTATCAGATAAAGATCAAGATTATCCAGATTACACAAAGTAAAATTAGCACATAATAATAAATATTTTAATTGTTTAATAAACCCTGTTTAATAAAATAAACAGGGTTTTTAATTTAATAACTTCATTTATAAAATACTTCTAAAATTAAGTACAATCAAATGATAGTCTTCTAAAAAAGAAAAAACTTAATATCTTAAATTTTTACGATTTTAGAAATTATTATATTATTTTTGTTTAACACAAATAAAATATTGATGAACAATATTAAAGTTAATTTTAGTATTAGAGATTTAGAAAATCTTACAGGCATAAAAGCTCACACGATACGCATTTGGGAAAAACGCTATAATTTACTAAGCCCAAACAGAAGCGATACAAATATTAGAAACTACAGTTTAACCAGCTTTCAAAAACTTTTAAATATATCCTATTTAAATAATAACGGATTTAAGATTTCTAAAATTGCAGATCTTAAAGAAGAGGAAATCCCTATAAAGGTTAGAGAAATTGCATCAAGAGCAAAGATAGAAGATCACGCTATTAATGCTTTAAAAATGGCTATGATTAATTTTGATCAGGTTTTATTTTACAGTACTTATAATAATTTATTAGAAAATAAGACTTTTAGTGAAATTTTTTATTCGGTATTCTTACCCTTATTAAATGAAATTGGTTTATTGTGGCAAACGAATACTATTACTCCAGCACATGAACATTTTTTATCTGTTCACATTAAACAAAAAATCCTTTTAAATACTGAAAGATTACAACTACTAGAGCCAAAACCTATTTCCAAAACCTTTGTGCTTTTTTTACCTGAAAATGAAATTCATGATATTGGCTTACTCTTTATTAATTACCAATTACGGAGCAAAGGTTATCACACGATTTTTTTAGGAGAAAGTGTCCCTATGGAAAGCTTATCAGATTTACTCGAGTTTTTTAATGAAGTAACTTTCATTTCCTATTTTACTGTATATCCTGAGGAAAACAGCATTTCTGAATACATAAATAACTTCAATAATTTGCTTTTAAACAAAGACAGCACCGAACTATTACTCTTAGGAAAAAAACTCTCTACAACTAACGAAAATAATCTTCCAAAAAAAGTAAGTATATTTAATTCGATTGAAAATTTAGTTAAAGATTTATAAATATTCTATATTTGTTTAACTTTTATTTATATTTGTTAAACAATATGAAATCAACAGTAAATATAATTGGTTCTGGATTTTCTTCATTGGCAGCATCATGTTACCTAGCTAAAGCCGGCTATAATGTTACCATATTTGAAAAAAATAAGACCATAGGAGGAAGAGCAAGGCAATTACTTAAAAATGGCTTTACTTTTGATATTGGTCCAACTTGGTATTGGATGCCTGATGTTTTTGAGCGTTTTTTCTCAGATTTTGACAAGAAACCTTCAGATTATTACACACTTGAAAAATTAAGCCCCGCCTACAGTGTTTACTTTGGAGAAAATGATTTTATAACTATTGAAGACACGTTAGAAAAAATAAAAAAAGCTTTTGAAAAAGAAGAAAAAGGCAGCTCAAAAAAACTAAATAAATTTATAAATAAAGCAAAAAGTAATTACGACATTGCTATTAAGGATTTAGTTTATAATCCGGGTGTTTCTCCTTTAGAATTAATTACTCCAGCTACTATAAAAAAAATAAATCAGTTTTTTAGCACAATAAAAAAAGACGTTAGAAAAGAATTTAAAAATGAAAGATTAGTAAAAATTCTTGAATTCCCAGTGCTTTTTTTAGGAGCAAAACCAAGTGACACGCCTTCATTTTACAGTTTTATGAATTATGCCGATTTTGGCCTAGGTACCTTTCATCCAAAAAAGGGCATGTATCAAGTTATTCTTGCCATGGAGAGTTTAGCTAAAGAACTTGGTGTTACTATTAATACAAATTCTCCCATTGAAAAAATTATTGTTGAAAATGGAGAAGCAAAAGGATTAGTATCAAACGGTAAAACATATAAATCTAATATTATTGTTAGTGGTGCAGATTACCATCACACTGAAACCCTTTTAGATAAAGAATTCAGACAGTATTCTGAAAATTATTGGGAAAAGAAAACATTTGCCCCTTCTTCTCTCCTATTTTATGTTGGCTTTGATAAAAAATTAATCAACGTTAACCATCATACATTATTTTTTGATGTTGATTTTGATGTACATGCAGAAGCTATTTACGATAACCCTAAATGGCCGGATAACCCATTGTTTTATGCAAGTTTTCCAAGTAAAACAGATTCAAATTCTGCTCCTGAAGGAAAAGAAGCTGGTATATTCTTAATTCCATTAGCGCCTGGTTTAGAAGATACTCCCGAATTAAGAGACTTATATTTTAATAAAATAATATCTCGGTTTGAAAATTTAACATCGCAAAATGTCAAAAAAGATATTATATTTAAGGAAAGTTTTTGTTTAAATGATTTTATAAAAGACTATAATTCTTACAAAGGAAATGCCTATGGAATGGCAAACACTTTAATGCAAACTGCTTTTTTAAGACCAAAATTAAAAAGCAAACTTGTAACTAATTTATTTTTCACAGGGCAATTAACTGTTCCAGGACCAGGTGTTCCGCCATCACTTATATCCGGAAAATTAGTAGCAGATTTAGTAACAAAACATCATAGTATTTTAGTATGAAAGTATTATTTGACACAGTATCCTATAATTGTAGCAAGATTGTAACTAAAACTTACAGTACATCTTTTTCATTAGCTACAAAAATGTTGTATAAATCCATAAGAAGTGATATTTACAACATATATGGCTTTGTTCGTTTTGCAGATGAGATTGTTGATTCTTTTCATGATTATAAAAAAGAAGCTCTATTTAACAGATTTAATGATGATTTGGAATTTGCCTTAAAAGATCAAATAAGTTTAAATCCTATATTAAATTCATTTCAATACACTTTCCACAAATATAATATTGATAAAAATTTAGTAGACGCTTTTATGAAAAGTATGCGAACAGACTTGCATAAAAACACTTATTTAAATGAAGATGAATTTAAAGCATATATTTATGGCTCTGCAGATGTTGTTGGACTTATGTGCTTAAAAGTTTTTGTAAAAGGAGATCAAGAAAAATATGAAGAACTTAAAGATACTGCTATGGCATTAGGTTCTGCTTTTCAAAAAGTAAACTTTTTAAGAGATTTAAAAGCAGATTTTGAAGGTTTAGATAGAACCTATTTTCCAAACACAGATTTAAATAACTTAAATGAATTATCAAAACAAGATATTATTGATGACATTGAAAGAGATTTTGAAAAAGGTTTAAGCGGCATTAAAAAATTACCAATTGAAGCAAAGTTTGGTGTTTTTATGGCATATAGATATTACCACCAATTATTAAAGAAACTAAAGAAAACACCCGCTTTAAAAATAAAAGATTCTAGAATACGCGTTTCTAATCCTAAAAAAATTGAACTTTTAATGCGTAGCTATGTAAAATATCAATTAAATTTAATATAAATTTTAAATGATGCATTTCTTATTCTGGATATTAATTTTTCTAGCCACATATAGCTTTATGGAGTTTATGGCGTGGTTTACACATAAGTATATTATGCATGGTTTTTTGTGGAGTTTACACAAAGATCATCATAAAAAAGATCATGACAGTTGGTTTGAGCGTAACGATACTTTTTTTGTTTTTTATGCAGTTGTAAGTATTGGTTTTTTCTTGCTTTGGAAATATACTAGTTTTTGGGCTGGATTGCCAATAGGGCTAGGTATTTTCGCTTACGGACTATCTTACTTTATAGTACACGATATATTTATACATCAGCGCTTTAAAATATTTAGAAACGCAAATAATTGGTACGCAAAAGGAGTAAGACGTGCTCATAAAATGCATCACAAACATTTAGGTAAAAAAGAAGGCGAATGCTTTGGTATGTTGTTTGTTCCTTTTAAATACTTCAAAAAATAACAGATGAATTATTTATATCTGTTACTAAATTTAGGGTCTTTATCTGTTCCTTTTATTTTTAGTTTTCATCCTAAATTAAAATTTCACAAACTTTGGAAACCATTATTTTTTGGCATATTAATAAGTATGTTAATTTTTATTCCTTGGGATATTATTTTCACTAAACAAGGTGTTTGGGGATTTAATGATGATTATTTTTTAAGCATTAAATTATTCTCGCTTCCAATTGAAGAATGGCTATTCTTTATTTGCATTCCTTATGCTTGTACTTTCACTCATTATGCTTTACTCTATTATTTTCCAAATTTAAAATTATCAAATAAAACAACTAAAACTATTAGTTACCTTCTTATTTTACTTTTACTTATACTTACACTTTTCAATTATGGTAAATTATACACCTTAGTAAATTTTACATTAGGAATAATACTAACCATAATTGTAATCAATAAAAAGCCTGATTTATTAAATCAATTTTATCTCACTTTTTTAGTGATGCTAATTCCCTTTTTTATTGTGAATGGCATACTAACAGGAAGCTTTATTGAAAACGAAGTCGTTTGGTATAATAATTTAGAAAATTTAAATATTCGATTATTTACAATTCCTATTGAAGATACAGTTTATGCTTATACTTTAATTCTTTTGAATTTATTTGTTATGAATTTGTTTGAAACAAAAAAACTACTTTAATAAACCATCAATAATTTTTCTAACTGAATCGCTATTCCAATTTGCAGCACCACTTTTATCAATTATAATATTACCATATTTGTCTATTAAATAAGTTCTAGGAATGCTAGTAACATCAAATATTTCCGGATAGTTAGTAGCTGGATTATAGACTTTAAAAGAGTAATTATTCTTATTTAAAAACTCATTAATCTTTAAAAACTCTTCGTTAGACACAAAAACAAATTCAATTTCATCCTTATAATTATCATACAACTTTTGCATACTAGGCATTTCTGCAATGCATGGCGGACACCAAGTTGCCCAAAAATTTACCAAAACAACTTTTCCTTTTATATCTTTAAAATTGAAAACAGATCCACTTTCGTCTTTTAGCTTCCAATTATAATTAACTAATGTTTTTTGTTTTGATTTTTCAACTGTTGAAGGACTAAAAATCGCAAACCCCTTGTGTAATAGTATTTGAATAGGTTGACGTGTTTGAGGAATAAATAAAACTGTAAGAATAACTAAGAAAATAATATTTTTTACTTGAGGTTTTGATACTTTCATATAATTACAAATGAATGATACACAATTTCTAAGTCGAAGCCATGAATTAAATCTAACAAAACTTAATTTATAATTATAAAAAAACCTCCACAAAGGAGGTTTATATTATATAAATTGGAATTTACTTATTCTTCTTCTTCATCAGAGGTTTTCTTACTTGAATCCTCAGAATCTAATAAGTCTAACATGTTATGTTTTTGTAATAAATTATACCATTGTAATACTTTTTTAATATCACTTGCATATACCCTTTCTTCATCGTAATCTGGTAATACATCAAAGAAATATTCTTCAAGTTTATCTTTGCTATCTTTTGGCATCACACTAGTTGGCTCACCATTTTCTTTCTTTTTAATATTACCCAGAACTTGGTTTAAAGGCACTTCTTCTGTTAATGTATAAATAGCTATTTCACTTAAAACACTTACATTGTTTTGAACACTTACAGATATACGCTTGTTATCCATTAAAGATTCGGCAACAAAACCACCTCGTGTTTGTGCAATTAATTTATACAAACCTGGTTTTCCTGATATTGATAAAACTTTATCTAAACTCATAAATTATTTTTTGAAAGGCGCAAATATCAACTGTTTATTGATGTTCTGCAAATATTATCGTTTCTTTTTTTCATCTGGAAAACGCATTCTGTAATCCACATTTATTTTTCCTTTTGATATGTTTGTGAGTCTTCCTTTTATTAAACGCTTTTTTAAACTTGATAGTTTATCTGTAAACAAAACACCTTCAATATGATCATATTCATGCTGAATAACTCTAGCAGCCAAACCATCAAAAGTTTCTGTATGCGGTTTAAAATTTTCGTCTAGATATTCTATAGTAATGTTTGGTTTTCTAAAAACATCTTCTCTAACATCTGGTATACTTAAACAGCCTTCATTAAAAGCCCACTCATCACCTTCTTCATTTGTTATTTGTGCGTTTATAAAAACACGTTTAAAACCTTTTAAAGCTTTTTGCTCTTCTTCTGTTAAATCTTCATCTTCAGAAAACGGTGTGGTATCCACTACAAATAATCGAATAGGCACACCTATTTGTGGCGCTGCTAAACCAACACCAAAAGCATTATACATAGTCTCAAACATATTTTCTAAAAGCTCATCGAACTTTGGATAATCTTTTGAAATATCTGTTGCTTTCTTTTTTAAAACAGGATCGCCATAGGCTACAATTGGTAAAATCATTGTCTTTTTTTTGATAAATGCAAAAATACTAACTTATAATTTATTGATAGTATTTATAGCAAATTTATTATTTTGAAGGTAAATAATTACTTTGAGTACAAGTAACTTTGTAAAATAAGTGTCGCACTAATCTCGTCTATAAGCGCTTTGTTTTTTCGCTGATTCTTTTTTAAACCACTATCAATCATAGTTTGAAATGCCATTTTTGACGTAAAACGCTCATCAACTCTCTTAATAGGCATGTTTGGAATTTCTTTTTCTAACTTATTAATAAATGCTATAATATGTACTTCACTTTCAGAAGCCGAATTATTCATTTGTTTAGGTTCACCAACTAAAAACAATTCAACAGATTCCTTTTTTATATAATCTTTTAAAAACTGCAATAAATCTTTGGTGTTAACTGTAGTAAGTCCAGAAGCAATAATTTGTAATTCATCTGTAACTGCAATACCTGTTCTTTTAGTACCAAAATCTATTGCTAAAACTCTACCCATACATTTTATTTTTGCAAAAATAAGTAATAAAAAAGAAAGGCTGTCTTTACAGACAGCCTTCATTAATAATTAACCTTAAATTATTTAATATTTGAACGTTATTTTTAAGCCTTTTCAGCTTTATTTATTTTAGGAAATACAAAACTAATATTACCAGCTTTTCTTTCACGGTTTAAGTAAATTCTAATATCACTATTTGTACGAGCAATTGATGCTTTTAATTCATTAACATTAATTAATAATGAATCATTTTCATTTACTGTATTAACACTAGAATCAACATTTGTGATAACTGTATTTTTATCATCATTAGAAACAGAAACAGTATTAGTAATTTCAGTATTTACAGCTTCAGAAGTACTTTGAGCATTTCCTAAAGAGAAAGAAAATAATAAAACTAATAATATGTAAAAATTTGTTTTCATCTGTTTATCGTTGTTTGATGAGACAAATATATATTCCGAAGAAGCCTTAAGCACAAAAAATTAGTTATAAACCCTGTATTTTCGATTATAAGAGAAACTACATATTTCTGCCGATTAATAGTTAAAGCGCATGTTTACAAAGACTAAATACACATAAATTGCTTTTAATCGAGTTATTTCATCCTCTTAAAGGAAAAGCATGTATTGAATGTCAAAAAAAATAGTTTTTTAAACTGCTTTTAAACCAATTTTAATGGATATAAAAACACTTTTCATTCTCATTTTTAAATGATAGCTATTATATTTGCTGTAAACAAAAAACATTAATGACAGAATTACAACAAATCATAGAAAATGCTTGGGAAAATAGAGCACTTTTAAAAGAAGAAAACACAACAAAAGCTATACGAAACGTAATAGATTTATTAGATAAAGGTGAATTAAGAGTTGCTGAACCTATTACTGATGGTTGGCAAGTTAACGAATGGGTAAAAAAAGCCGTGGTTTTATACTTTCCAATTCAAAAAATGGAGACTATCGAATGTGGTCCTTTGGAGTTTCATGATAAAATTCCTTTAAAACGTGGCTATGCAGAAAAAGGGATACGTGTTGTACCTCATGCAGTTGCAAGACATGGTGCTTATATCTCTGCTGGTACTATTTTAATGCCAAGTTATGTAAATATTGGGGCTTATGTAGATGAAGGTACTATGGTTGATACTTGGGCTACCGTTGGTAGCTGTGCTCAAATTGGTAAAAATGTACATTTATCTGGAGGTGTTGGTATAGGTGGTGTTTTAGAACCATTGCAAGCGGCTCCTGTTATTATTGAAGATAATGCTTTTATAGGAAGTAGATGTATTGTTGTTGAAGGAGTACGTGTTGAAACTGAAGCTGTTTTAGGTGCTGGAGTTACCTTAACAATGAGTACAAAAATTATTGATGTAACTGGTGATAAACCTGTTGAATACAAAGGTATAGTTCCTGCACGTTCTGTAGTAATTCCTGGTAGTTATGTTAAAGAATTCCCTTCTGGTAGTTATAATGTACCATGTGCATTAATTATTGGAAAGCGTAAAGAAAGTACAAACAAAAAAACATCGCTTAACGACGCACTTCGTGAGCATGATGTAGCTGTTTAATTTTAATTAATTAATGCTTTTATAAACTAAAAATTAGCTTTTAAAAAATAATTAAACTAACTACTAAATGCATATTTGTATTACTCGTTCTGAAAAATATGCTTATTCTGAAACATTTATACGCGACCAAATTGCTGGATTTTCAGAATTAGCAGAAGTTTACACAATACATAGCGGACGATTTCCAGAAAGAAAGGAAGATGGCACTTTATTAAGTCCAAAACCTTTTTGGATCTTGCATAAACTGATAAAAACGTTTGTAGGGAGAAATAATTTTTTTAGTAATTACGGAGTTAAAAAATACTTAAAGGAAAATGAAATAGACGTCGTTCTATCCAATTACGGCATATCTGCTTCTCATATGATGCCAGTTTGTAAAAAATTAAACATTCCTTTACTTGTTATTTTTCACGGACACGATGCTACAAATAAAAAGACGCTTCATAAATACAAAAAAAAATATGAAGCGCTTTTCAATTATGCTTCATATATCATTGTGGTTTCTGAAGAGATGAAAAAGGGTTTGATTAAAAATGGAGCTATAGAAGAAAAAATTAGAGTTATTCCATGTGGTGTTAACCCATTAAAATTCACTCTAAAATCTTATAATAAAAGCGAAAAAAACTTTCTTGCAGTTGGGAGGTTTACCCAAAAAAAAGGACCTCTTTATACAATTCGAGCATTTAACGAGGTATTAAAAAAATATCCAGAAGCTATTCTTACTATGGTAGGTAAAAAAAATGGACTTTTTGACGCTTGCAATGCACTAGTCTCTGAGCTAGGAATACAAAATTCTATTAATTTTCCTGGAGTTTTAGAACAAAAAGATATTGCTCACTTAATGCAAAACTCACTTGCTTTTGTTCAACATTCTGTAACCGCAGAAAACGGTGATATGGAAGGAACACCTGTTAGTGTTATGGAAGCTTCCTCTACTGGTTTACCTATTATCAGCACGCTTCACGGAGGCATAAAAGATGCTGTTATTCATAATAAAACAGGTTTTTTAGTTGAAGAAACCAATTTTAAAGACATGGCAAACTACATGATAAACTTATGTGATAATCCTGAAAAAGCTAAAGAATTAGGCTTAAATGGCCGTGAGCAAATTGAAAAAAATTATCATCAAGAAAAGCAAATAAATAAACTCTACAACTTAGCTAAGGAGACTATTGAAAAAAAATAGTAATTATTTTTTTTCAATTCCAAAATCTGTCCACTTTCGTTTTTCATTTTTCGTGGTTGCTCTAATGGCTAAATTTTTGTTTATAGATTCTTGATTTTTATAACCTCTTGGATGGTCTAAATGCAAACAAACAGCGCTATATCTAATTTGCTTAGATTTAATACCTAAATTAAATAAACGTTCCCCAAGCTCCCTATCTTGCCCACCGTATTGCATACGCTCATCAAAACCATTTATTTTTAGAATATCCTGTTTCCATCCTGAGGCATTATGTCCATTCCAGCTGGCATTAGTTGGTGTTATTTTGTTTAAAATTTTACTTTTCAATCCTTTTGAGGTTAGCTTATTGTTTTTAAAAGACGATTTAAGTCCTTGCGATTTCAGCCATTTAACTTCAAAACATTTTTGAGATAAAATATCCTCTTTACTAATAACTTCTGAAATAATCATGGGCAACATAAAATAACCTCCAGAAAGGAAATACCCCTTTTCTTTGTTATTAATATGTACTTGTACATAATCTTCTCTTGCTATACAATCGCCATCACTCATTAAAATATAATCAGAATTACAAGCAACTACAGCTTTATTCAAAATTTGCGATTTTTGAAAACCATTATCTTCATGCCAAACATGGATTATGGGATAATGTACTTGTGCCTTCATTTTATCAATTAAATCTAAAGTGGGTTGTTTAGATCCATCATCGGCAATTACCATTTCAAAATCTTTAAAATTTTGAGCCTCATAACTCCACAGCACCTTTTCCAACCATTCTTCAGAATTGTAAGTACTTATTATTATTGATATTTCTGGTTTTTTATGCATGCTTTTTTATTCCAAACTCAGTTGTTGTAACTTTTAGTTTCTTTGTTTGTTTTCTAATGTCCTCATTAAACTTTAATGTTTGCTCATTTTTATACGGGCGCTCATGGTACAAATGTAAACAAATAGCACTATACCTAATCTGTTTAAATTTTATCCCAAAATTCATTAAACGCTCCCCAATTTCTCTGTCTTCACCTCCATATTGCATACGCTCATCGAAACCATTAACATTAATAATATCTTGTTTCCAAGCAGAAACATTCATTCCATCAAACGTAGCTTTTGTTGGTGTAAAGTTATTTAAAAACCATGCTTTAAAACCAAAAGAATTTAGTTTATTAACTTTAAAAGTCTTCTTTAAACCTTGATTTAACAACCAATCTAAATTAAAACACGTTTGATTTTTAATATGTTGTATTTCTATATTTTTTGAAATATTTTTAGGCAATTTAAAATAACCTCCAGATAAGCAATGGTTTTTCTTTTGAAGATTTAAATGTATTTTAACAAAATCATTTCTTGGTATACAATCGCCATCAGTAAAAATCAGGTATTTTGAAGTTGCCTTTAAAATAGCTTTGTTAAGAATTTTAGTTTTTTGAAAACCATTATCTTCTTGCCAAATATGGATAACGCTTTTGGAAGAAGATTCTATAAAAGCATCAACAACACCCTTTGTTTCTTCTGTTGAGCCATCATCTGCAATAATAATTTCGAAATTTTGTTCTGTTTGAACTTCATATCCCCAAAGCACTTTTTGCAACCATTCTGGCTGATTATAGGTACTTATAATTACTGACGTTTTAAATGTGCTCATTGCAACAAAAATAACTATTTTTACCCAACCTTATTGAGGAATATGATTAAACTATCTGGGGTTATTATTACTTATAATGAAGAACGAAACATTGAGAAATGTCTGCAATCGTTAGTACCTGTTGTTGATGAAATAGTTGTTGTAGATTCATTTTCGACTGATAACACCAAAGCTATTTGCCAAAAATATCAAGTTAAATTTATAGAGCAGAGCTTTTTAGGTTACATTGAACAAAAAAACTTTGCTTTAAATCAAGCTAGTAACGATTTTATAGTATCTCTTGATGGTGATGAAGCTTTATCTGAAACACTTCAAAAATCTATTATTAAATTAAAAGACAACTGGAATTTTAACGGCTATTACAGTAATCGATTTAATAATTTTTGTGGGCAATGGATTAAATATTCCGATTGGTATCCTAATAAAAAACTACGTGTATTTGATAGAAGAAAAGCCATGTGGAAAGGTGTGAACCCTCACGATAATGTTGTTTTAAATAACACTAGAAAAAATACAGGTTATTTAAAAGGCGACATTTTACATTGGACTTACCAGACTTATTCTGAATTTAATTTAAAAACTGAACATTTTTCAAATATTTCCGCAAAAGCTTATTTAAAATTAGGCAAAAAAGCACCTATTTGGAAAATAGTATTTAATCCTATTTGGGCTTTTATTAAGTCCTATTTTTTTAGATTAGGTTTTTTGGATGGATTGAACGGGTTGGTTATTTGTGTACAAACAGCAAATATTACATTTTTAAAATACACAAAACTTAGAGAACTAATTAAAAACAAAAACTAATTTAGTTCCAGAACTTAAAACGTTTTTTTAATCGTTTTTTACGATGGAATTTTTCTTGAAAAGTTTCAGTTTCATACCACATTAAGTCAAATATTTTATTATAATCTTCGCCAGTACATTTAGCATACTCATCACTCATCACTTCAACCATAGATTTATGTATCGTTAATCTAGAAAAATTCTTGATTCTTGTTTCAAAATCCATTGTTCCAAAATGCATTCTATTTAAGTCTACTAAATAAAAATCATAATCAGAACCATGCTTCTTTATTAAAGTATTACCAGGGGAATGATCTAAAAAATGAATCCCTTTTTGGTGTAATTTGTAAGTAAATCGTGTAAATGCACGAAGTATAGTATCGTAATCGGGATAATTAAAATTTTTAGTGAGTTCTCTATAAGTTAAATCACAATTTAAATGCTCGCTAACATAAAAGCTCTTTTTAAATAAAAATGGTGTAGTAAACTCAAAATACGCTATTGGTTTTGGTGTACCAATATCCAATTTAATAAGTCTATTTGCGTATTCATAAGAACGTTGCGCCTTACTTTTTCTTAAAAACTTATAAGCAAATTGATTGAAAATATTTGGAATTCTAAACGCCTTAATATTTATTGTTTCTTCACTTAAAACAAACAACTTTATACTATTTCTTTGGTCTACAATAAAATCTTCACCAGATGTATTGAAGTTTAAAACAAACGTTTTAATTGTTTCTCTATAAGATTTATATGCTTCCTCTAGAATATATTTCATTTAATTTTATAGATGTTTTAATGCCGCTTTAATAGCTGCTTTTCCAAATTCTCCAGACATTACTTTTTTCTGAAAAATTAAAACATTTTCTTTTATTTTTTTATAATCTTCAAAATCTAATTTTTCCAAAATATCATTAAGTTCTTCAAGACTAGAAATAGTTATTCCTAAATTATTTTCTTGAACAAAAGGTGCTAAAGCAGCTTCTTTCCATATAATTAATGGTAAGCCACATAACAAATACAAAGATGTTTTGTGTGGATTATTAAATTTTAAATACTCACCATATTGTCCGCTGCAAGTTTCAACGGAATTACCATCCCAAACTAACCCGAAATCTCCAATAATTTTATAAGGTATCTTATCGGCTGGAAATGCGCCTTCATATAAGACTAATGATTCTTTCTCTGGTACTATTCTTTTTTCAGAATCAAAACCCTTGCCATAAAGTTTTAAATTAAAGTTATTGGTTTTTACTTTATCTACATCATAAACATAACTATTCTTATTACCTCCGTAACCTCCCGCATATACTAAGCTATAGGTATCAACTTTTTTAATAGCATCGTTTTGAGTAGGTCTATCGAATACTACATAATCAAATAATTCTAAGTTAATAACAGGTATTTTCACACCTTGGTCTAAAAACCATTGTTTCATGGTAGGGTTATGCACAACAACAGCATCAGATTTGCATATATTGTCTAACTCAGCATTTTTATTTTTAGTACGCTTTCTTAAAAAACTAACATCATGCACTATTGTTACTGTTTTGCATTTTTTTAATTGAGCGACAGAAACAATATACTTTCTATATTTGTTTACTGGATATTGTGTGAATAATATAGATTTAAAAGGCAAGCGTATTAAGGCTATTGTAATCCCCATAAAATTCTTTATCGCTCCAACAACAGAGTTAGGAATACTTGATTGTTTAAAACCTAAATTTTTAAAACCAACCTCTTTTAATACATATTCAAAATCTGTTTTTGCTTTACCAGATGCGTTAAAAACCGATTTATAGTTTTTAGAAATATAGTACATTCAAATTCTAAAGTTTTATGTTTATATTAAAAGTTATATTATTGTAAGCTTAAAAAATCACATTTTTTACAATGCAAAAGTACGATTATTTAATTGTTGGAGCAGGCCTTTTTGGTTGTGTATTTGCTCATGAAGCAACAAAAAAAGGAAAAAAATGTCTAGTTATTGATAAAAGAAACCACATTGGTGGTAATGTTTATTGTGAAAATATAGATGGTATAAATGTTCATAAATATGGTGCCCATATTTTTCACACAAACGACAAAGCTATTTGGGATTATGTTAACCAATTTGCATCATTCAATAATTATATAAACTCACCACTTTCAATATCTAAAGGAAAATTATATAATTTACCTTTTAACATGAATACTTTCTATCAATTATGGGGTATAAAAACACCTAATGAAGCCAAAGAGATTATAGATAAGCAAATAAAAGAATATGGATTTAAAACTCCTCAAAACCTAGAGGAACAAGCACTTTCTCTTGTTGGAAAAGACATTTATGAAGCTTTAATTAAAGAATATACAGAAAAACAATGGGGCACAAAAGCAACAAACCTTCCTGCTTTTATTATTAAAAGATTACCTGTTAGATATACTTTTAACAATAATTACTTTAACGACGCTTATCAAGGTATTCCTATTGGAGGGTATAACAAGATTATTGACGGATTATTAGAAGGCATAGATGTAAAAACCAATGTTGATTTCTTTAAAGATAAAAACACTTTAATCGATTCTGCCAATAAAATTGTTTTTACAGGAAAAATTGATGAATTTTATAACTATAAATATGGACAGTTAGAATATCGCTCGTTACGATTTGAACATGAATATTTAAAATCAGAAAACTTTCAAGGAAATGCAGTTGTTAACTACAATGATACAAATGTAGCACACACTCGTATAATAGAACATAAGCACTTTGAATTTGGTAAACAAAAACATACTGTAATAACTCGGGAATATCCAGAAAAATGGTCTCTCGAAAAAGAAGCTTATTACCCTATTAATAACAACGAAAACCAGACAACATACCAACAATATAAAGCGCTTTCTTTACAAGAAAATAATATTATTTTTGGTGGCAGATTAGCTGAATACAAATATTATGATATGCACCAAATAATAGCATCTGCCTTACAAAAAGCAAAACAAGAATTTTCTTCTTAAAAATATTAATAAAATAGAAATCATGCAATCGGAAATCAACAAAGCTCTCCAAGTTTTAAAAGAAGGTGGTCTTATACTCTACCCTACAGATACGGTTTGGGGTATTGGTTGCGATGCAAATAATGCAGAAGCTGTCAAAAAAGTATATGATTTAAAAAAACGTGTAGATTCAAAAGCGCTTATTTGTTTAGTTGCAGACGATAGAATGCTAAAAAAATACGTTAAGCAAATACCAGAAACAGCTTTAAATATTATTGATGTTACAAATAAGCCAACAACCATAATATATGACGATGCTCAAAATTTAGCATCTAATTTAATTGCGAGTGACGGTACAATAGCCATAAGAATCCCTGATGATGATTTTTGTTATTTTCTCTCAAGAAAATTTAATGGAGCCATTGTTTCTACCTCAGCTAATATAAGTGGGCAACCCACACCAAAATCGTTTAAAGAAATATCTAAAGAGGTTTTAAAAGGTGTAGACTATGTTGTAAATTTGCACCACGAAAAAAATTGCAACAAGCCATCATCAATTATTAAATTGAGTAATAATGGTATTGTTAAGATTATTCGAGAGTAAAATCTCAAATAGCATTAATGAATTACAAAGAAGCACTTCAGCATAACATATTTAAAATAATTTCTAAATCTACATCCGAATTAGGGGTAGAAAGCTACGTTATTGGTGGTTTTGTTCGCGACTTTTTTTTAAAACGCGGCAATGCAAAAGATATTGATGTTGTTGCTATTGGTGATGGCATTAAACTAGCAAGACAAGTCGCTAAAAATCTTCCAAATAAACCAAAGGTTCAAGTCTTTAAAACATACGGCACAGCAATGTTACGTTATGATGACATTGAAATTGAATTTGTTGGAGCTCGCAAAGAATCTTATACCGAGAATAGTAGAAATCCAGCAGTTGAAAATGGGTCACTTCAAGATGACCAAAACAGACGCGATTTCACTATAAATGCTTTAGCTTTAAATTTAAGCGAATCTAATTTTGGTGATTTATTGGATCCTTTTAATGGTGTTGAAGATTTAAAAACCAAAATAATCCGTACACCTTTAAATCCTGATATTACCTACAGCGACGACCCATTACGTATGATGCGTGCTATTAGATTTGCAACTCAATTAGATTTTGTAATTGAAAAAGAGTCTTTAAATTCTATAACAAAAAATAGTCATAGAATTAAAATTATCACTGAAGAACGTATAATAACAGAACTCAATAAAATTCTTAAAAGTAGCAAACCATCTATTGGCTTTTTGTTATTAGAAAAAACAGGTTTATTAGACTATATTTTACCAGAATTAACAGCTCTAAAAGGTATTGATGAAGTTGAAGGACAACGCCACAAAGATAATTTTTATCACACCTTAGAAGTTGTTGATAATATATCAGAAAACACTAACAATCTTTGGCTGCGTTGGGCTGCTTTATTGCATGATATTGGCAAAGCACCAACAAAAAAATTTAGCAAAAAAGTAGGCTGGACATTTCATGCCCATGAGTTTGAAGGTTCTAAAATGGTATTTCATTTATTCAAACGTTTAAAAATGCCTTTGAATGACAAAATGAAGTTTGTTCAAAAAATGGTGTTTATGAGTTCTCGTCCTATTGTTTTAGCTCAAGATATCGTAACCGACTCTGCAGTGCGGCGTTTGGTGTTTGATGCCGGTGATTATGTTGATGATTTAATGACGCTTTGTGAAGCAGATATCACAACTAAAAACCCTAGTAAGTTCAATAAGTACCATAACAATTTTAAAATTGTTCGCGAAAAAATTATTGAAGTTGAAGAACGTGATCATATACGCAATTTTCAACCACCAATTTCTGGTGAAGAAATCATGAAAACCTTCAATATTAAACCATCACGAGAAATTGGTAGAATAAAAGAGGTTATAAAAGAAGCTATTTTAGAGGGAGAAATTCCAAATGAATATGAAGCAGCTCGACAACTTATGCTAAAAGAAGGCAATCGTTTAGGTTTAAAAGAAAGTATTTAAGTCATGAAAAAGGACAATAAAAAAGTAATTTACTGGCTCTTAACTGGGTGTTTACTTATTTTTATCATGGTAATAGTTGGAGGTATTACCAGACTTACACATTCAGGTTTATCAATATCTAACTATAAATTAATATCAGGAACTATTCCACCAATGAATGATGTTGAATGGCAACAGGCTTTTGATTTATATAAACAATATCCCGAATACCAAAAACTAAACAACCATTTTGGTTTACAAGATTTTAAAGATATTTACTTCTGGGAATGGTTACACCGTGTTATTGGTCGTTTTATTGGCTTAGTCTTTTTTCTACCATTTTTATACTTTTTAATAACCAAACAACTCACTAAACCAACCATTAAAAAATCAGTTGTATTATTATGTCTTGGTGCTTTTCAAGGTTTTTTAGGTTGGTATATGGTTAAAAGTGGTTTAGTAAATAACCCTGATGTTAGTCATTACAGGCTATCTGCACATTTAACAACAGCCTTCTTAACATTTGCATATACGTTTTGGGTAGCATTAGATTTAATGTTTCCAACTAAAAAAGAAATTAGTAAGTCCTTTAGGAATTTAATCCGTTTTGGACTAGCCCTATTAATAATTCAAATTATATACGGTGCTTTTGTAGCTGGTTTAGACGCTGGTTTTATACACAACCATTGGCCAATGATGAACGAAGGGAAATTTATACACGAAACAGTATATATTGAACAAAACCCTGTTTACAAAAACTTTATTGAAGGTAAAAGTGGCGTACAATTTGTTCACAGAACTTTAGCTTATATTGTTGTTGGTTTTATTATAGCAATCTATTTAAAATCAAGAAAACTAATCCTTACAATATATCAATCAAGAGCTATAAACAGCCTACTAATTATAGTTTTTATTCAATTTTTACTTGGTGTTTTCACCATAATATTACAAGTTCCGGTGTGGTTAGGTGTGGCACATCAAATAGGTGCATTTTTCTTATTAAGTGCTATGACATTTACATTACATCGTTTTACAAAATAATTAAAAAAGTCTACCTTTGTAGCATATTTTTTTAGTAATGATTTATAGATTTAGAGTTATTTTAGACAACGATACTGATGAGGATGTTTTTCGCGATTTAGAAATTCGTGAAACAGATACGCTTGAAGATTTACATAACATTATCACACAATCGTTTGGTTTTGATGGTACAGAAATGGCTTCTTTTTATATAAGTAATGATGTTTGGGAACAAGGTGAGGAAATCTCTTTATTCGATTTAAGTGATGAGGCATCGGCTCGTTTAATGAATGAAACATCCTTAGATAGTGTTATACATGAAATGCAAACCAAACTTATATATGTTTACGACTTTTTAAGTATGTGGACATTTTATGTTGAACTTGCCGAAATTGTAGATGAAACAGAAGGAAACGACTACCCTAACCTTATGTTTGTTCAAGGTCAAGTCCCTGACAACGCCCCCGAAAAATTATTTGAAGCTGATGTAGATGAGGATTATGATGAGTTTGAAGATGGTATTGATGTAGATGATTATGAGGATTTAGATTTTAACGAAAACTGGAATTAATATTCCGTTTTTGTCTTAAATTTTCCAAGTTTACATTTTCGTAATTACGCGTTAAAAATTCTAAAGAAAATTTTAGAATTTCACCCATATTTCTGCAATTTTTAAAATTTACGTCTTGGGTATATTCAAATATTTTCGTCTTTAATAAATCTATATTTTCGTCTTTAGATATTTTATCTTCAAACATACAAGCTAAAAGTTCATCAATTCTATCATGAAAACTCTTTAAACGTTTTACTAAAATAGAACGTTCTTCTGTTTTATATTGATGAATGGATAGTTTCTGCATACTTTCTGAAACCAATTCTACCATTTTTAAATTTTCTTTAAAAAACTGTGGTCGGTAAATATTAAACTTACCTTCATAAGATTGCTGATCAAAATCTATAGGTCTTATTTTATAAACCACATGATCAAAATCGTGTGTAGGCACAATAACATAATTGTACGAGCGCATATCACCTAAAAGCCTAATCATACAACGTTCATTAAACTTTACAAACTCTTTTGCTATTTGAGATTTTTCAGATTTATCGCATTTTGGCAAAAAATTCTTAATAAACTCATCACCTGGAATTCCTGCTATATGTTCTTCAATTAATGTACTTTTATATACTAAAAAATTCAAGTTATAGGGTGATAACATGTGCTCTAGTTCCAAACCATAAACACGAGAAGCATCAGCAGTTTTTACATAAAAATAGGTGTAATTATCATTTAAAATATTTCTAATTTTAATTCTAAATGGTTTAGAATTTCCAAATGTGCAATAATCAATCGCATCAACATTTAAAAACGGAATAGTATCTTCATTACCATCTGAATGTAAAATGGTATAGACTTTTTTTAATGATAAGTCAATCTCTTCTCTTTCGTAATCATTGTAATAAACACGTATCCAAAGGGTATCATTATCCTCCTTATCGTAAACAACAATAGACCCTTGAAAGCGCAACAAATCATCATAAAAAATTGGGATTTTTATATTTCTGTTGTATTCTGTTAGATAATCGTTTAATTTAGAGGTAATAGGAAACGATGGTTTTTTTTTTGATATTTTTAAATCTTGCATGGGCTTGAAACTTATTCAAATTTAACGCTTTTATTAATATTCTTGTAACAAAAATTAAAGACCATCGTCATACCTTTATAACTAACCCTTGCTAATTTAGCCGTTAGCATATAAACCATTATAGTTTGGAATCCATTCTTACAATTAACAATCTCACTAAAAAATTTGGGTATTTAACTGCGGTAAAAGATTTATCATTTACTATAAACAAAGGCAATGTTTATGGTATTTTAGGTCCTAACGGAAGTGGAAAATCTACAACACTTGGCATTGTTTTAAACGTAGTAAATAAAACAGAAGGAAATTTTCATTGGTTTGATGGAAATACTACCACACATGATGCTTTAAAAAAAGTAGGAGCCATTATTGAAAACCCGAATTTTTATCCCTACATGACAGCATTTCAAAACTTAAAATTAGTTTGCAAAATAAAAGGTATTGATTACAGTAAAATAGACGAAAAGCTTGCAATTGTTGGGCTTTTAGAAAGAAAAGAAAGCAAATTTAGAACCTATTCCTTAGGTATGAAACAGCGTTTGGCTATTGCTTCCGCCCTTTTAAACGACCCTGAAATTTTAATTCTTGATGAGCCGACAAACGGTTTAGATCCTCAAGGGATTCATCAAATTAGAGAAATTATCAAGCAAATTGCAGCCAAAGGCACTACTATTTTATTAGCATCCCATTTATTGGATGAAGTTGAAAAAGTATGCTCGCATGTTGTAGTGCTTAGAAAAGGGGTTAAATTATATTCCGGTCGTGTAGATGAAATGATTTCTAGTCATGGTTTTTTTGAGCTAAAATGCAATAAGCAAGATGAATTAATACAGGTATTAGAAAACACTAAGACTTTTGGTAAAATTAAAGTGCAAGACAATTTGGTAACCGCTTTTTTAAATGAACCCATGAAATCGGAAGATTTTAATAAGTTTTTATTTGAAAAAGGTATTATACTTACGCATTTAGTGCAACGTAAAGAAAGTTTAGAAGAACAATTTTTACAATTAACTGATAACAAACAAAATTAAATCCAACCAAATGTTACGACTTTTAAATTTAGAATTACAAAAGCTATTACTTAATAGAACAAGTAAAATACTCATTTTTGTATCATTTGTTTTGCCTTTTTTTGTAATACTTTTATCTTCAATAAAAATAAATGTTTTTGGTTTCTTCACACTAGAATTGGGTGAATTAGGTGTTTTTAATTTTCCTATAATTTGGCACTTAACTACTTTTTTTGCGTCTCAATTTAAATTCTTTTTTGCTATTGTGGTTGTAAGTATGATTGGAAATGAATATAGCAATAAAACACTTAAACAAAACTTAATTGATGGCTTGAGTAAAAAAGAATTCATACTATCAAAATTCTATACTATTGTATTCTTTTCATTAATATCAACCTTACTAATTGGTTTAATTTCTTTATGTATTGGTTTATACTATTCAAGTTATAATGAATTTTCTATAATAATTAGAGAAACCAATTTTCTAGTAGCTTATTTTGTTAAATTAGTTGGCTTTTTTAGCTTATGTTTATTTTTTGGAATGTTAGTTAAACGCTCTGCTTTCGCATTAGCATTCTTATTTATACTTTACATATTAGAGTGGATTATTTTCGGGTTAATCACATGGCAATCTGACCATATTTTAGCAGAAAAAATACAGAATTTCTTTCCGCTAAAATCTATGTATAAATTAATAGACCAACCTTTTCAAAGAATTGCTATGACTAAATTTCCAGACAAAACAGAATTGGTGTATGATTATGCAGTACATTGGAACGAAATAATTATCGTTTTATGTTGGACTGCTCTATTTGTCTTTTTATCCTATAGATTATTAAAGAAGCGAGATTTATAATATCTTTGATAGCATTTGCTATTTAAAAGATGAGAAAAAATTTTTTTGGTGTATTTTTTTTAATTTTTGCTATTTCTTTTAGCCAAGAAGAAGCTTCTTATTGGTATTTTGGTGAAAATGCGGGTATTCATTTTAATGCAAACGGCTCTGTATCTAATTTAACAGATGGAAGGTTAAATACCGTTGAAGGTTGTACAACTATATCAGATAATAATGGTGATTTACTATTTTATACAGATGGAATTACTGTTTGGAATAAATTGCATCAGCCCATGTCAAATGCCAATGGTTCTATTGGCAATGGGCTTTATGGCGACCCTTCTAGTAGTCAATCGGCCATAGTAGTTCCTAAACCAAATGACTTAAATATTTACTATGTTTTTACTGTAGACACAGCAGTTGGCAATGGAGATCCTGATAGAGGTTTTAATTATTCAATTGTAGATTTAAGTTTAAATGGTGGTTTAGGAGATGTGGTAAGTAAAAACGTCAATCTTTTACTAGACAGTTCAGAAAAAATCAGTGCTGTTTTAAAAGACTGTGAATCAAAATCTATTTGGGTAATTACACTTGCTTCTTCAAATGGTCTTCCTTCTAATAATCCTAATTTTAATACTTTTTATGCTTATGAAGTATCTAATACTGGGGTTAATACAACCCCAGTTAAATCAACTTTCACTCTTTTTGTAAATGACGCTAGAGGATATTTAAAATTATCTCCCGATGGCACAAAATTAGCATGTGCAAATTCAGAATCAGGACTATATTTATATGATTTTGATACTTCAACCGGAATTGTTAGCAATCAAACACCAATAAATATTAATTTTTCTCCTTTTAATAAACCACAATCGCCTTATGGAGTTGAATTTTCACAAAATAATGAACTGCTTTATGTTTCTGCTAATTTTAATGCAGATCAGTCAGAATTCAACATTCCATCAAGTCAATATGGCTCATTATTACAATATGATCTAACAGCTACTAATATAAGTGCTTCAGAAATTGTAATTGATGATAGGCAAATGTATCGTGGTGCATTACAATTAGCTCCTAATGGAAAAATTTATAGAGCAATGAGTATAACTTATGACTTGGGTTCTCCTTTTCTTTCGGTTATAAATAATCCTAATCTCTCTGGTCTTGCTTGTAATTACGAACATAATGCTGTTGCCTTAAGTAGAAATTCAACACAAGGTTTACCTCCATTTATAACTTCCTTTTTTGCTGAAAAAATAGACATTGTTAGAAATGAATTTGAATCAATTTATCTCCCCTTATGCATTGGAGACACTTACACCCTAATTGCTGAAGAAGTTCCTGGGGCAACCTATACTTGGACAAAAGATGGTGTTTTAATCACTGAAAATGATTTTGATTTAGAAGTCTCTCAACCTGGTTTATATAATGTTTTAATTGAAACAAATTCTGGAGATTGTGACACGCTAGAAGGTGAAGCTCTAGTTGAATATTTTGATGTTCCAAGAACCAATCCTATAAGCGATATTATAATATGTGATGATAATAATGATGGTAAACATATATTTGATTTTTCTTTACAAAATACCGAAGGTTTAGGTACTCAAGATCCAAAAGTTTATAGCATAAAATATTATATTTCGCAACTAGATGCAGATTTAAACCAAAATGAAATTATTCTTCCGTTTGAAAACACCTTAAATACACAAAGAATATACACAAGAATAGGTATTAGTGGAAATAACTCTTGTTTCGATACCAATGTTTCTTTTTTAATTGAGGTTTTCAATACACCAATCGCAAACTTGGCTGATTCTATTGAAATATGCGATATGGAAATTACATCAGATTTAGATGTTACTAATGGACAAACTGAAATAGACTTGCATCAATTTGACAATGCTGTTTTAGGAAATCAAAATGCTTCATTAAATTCTATCACTTACCATCAAACAATAATTGATGCAGAAACAAACAATAATCCATTAAATTTCTCATATTATAACCAAACCCCTTTTCAAGAAAATATTTATGCAAGAATTGAGAATAATTTAAGCACAAATTGCTTTTCAATTTCTGAAGCTATAGAAATTACCGTTAATCCTTTACCTGAGTATACAAACACATCATTAATTCAATGTGATGAAGATGGTTTAAAGGATAATATTACTACTTTTAACTTACTTGAAGCTGAAAACACATTAAACAATAATTCACCAAATCGTTCATTGAAGTTTTTTAATTCAATAAACGAAGCGGAAAATAACTTAAATGAAATATCAAACACTAATAGCTTTAAAAACACCACAAACCCACAAATTATTTATGTTAAAGTAATAGATACCAATACAGATTGCTTTAGCATTGCAGAACTTACTTTAGAAACCTCAACAACACAAATTCAAAATTATTTAGTACCTGCAGTTTGTGATGAGTTAAATTCTGAAGATGGGCTCAATACTTTTAATTTAAATGATATTAGTACTGAAATGCAATCTATAAATGCCATTTCCTTCCCAATTTCATATTACGAAACCTACGGAGATGCTCTTATAGAAGAGAATGAACTTACATCACCATACAACAACACCAACCCTTATTCGCAAATTTTATATGCTAGAGCAGAAAACAATAATGCTTGTTATGGCATTAGTGAAGTTGCTCTTACAATTAATAAATTACCAAATATTGTTACTGAAGATTTAATGTATTATTGTTTAAATACATTTCCAGAAACCATTCCAATTGATACGGCTATTATCAATGACACTTCTGATAATTATACATATAAT
This sequence comes from Flaviramulus basaltis, assembly GCF_900114265.1. Classification (GTDB taxonomy): domain Bacteria; phylum Bacteroidota; class Bacteroidia; order Flavobacteriales; family Flavobacteriaceae; genus Flaviramulus; species Flaviramulus basaltis. The sequence continues at coordinate 551,608 of NZ_FPKV01000003.1, read as the reverse complement.
TGGTCGAATGGAGAGAGTACTTATGAAATTCAAATAAACGAACCAAATATTTATAACGTAACAGTTACAAATTTAAATGGGTGTTCTAAAAACAGAACAATTATCATAGAACCTTCAAACACTGCAAGTTTCAACGAAATTAAAGTTACTGATGTATCTGAAAACAATACTATTACAGTTTTTGTCTCAGGAGAAGGTGAATATGAATTTAGTCTACTAGATGCTAATATGAATGTTATAAAACCCTACCAAGACAGTAATGTATTTGATAATGTATATCCAGGTATTTATACAATTGCTGTAAAAGATATAAAAAATGACTGTGGTATAGTTAACAATCAAGTTTCCGTTATTGGTTTTCCTAAATATTTCACACCAAATAACGATGGTATACATGATACTTGGCAAGTATTAGGTGTTTCAGATATGTTTCAACCAAATACCAAAATCCTTATTTTTAATAGATTTGGAAAATTAATAAAAGAACTAAATCCTTTAGGCGAAGGCTGGAATGGTTTATTCAATGGAGAAAAACTTCCAACTGATGATTATTGGTTTTCTATTAAACTACAGGATGGCAGAATTTTTAAAAATCATTTCACTCTTAAATACTAAACTGTTGAAATTAGTACTAAAATCACTTCTAATTGTAATTATCTTTTATTCAAACTTTTGTTTTACACAAAATGATTGTATAGAAGCTATTATTGCTTGCGGAAATTCAGATATCAACTTAGATGTAAATGGTTTCGGAAACCAAGAATTAAATGGCACGAATGTCTGTGGATTTGGAGGAGGCAGTTTAGGAGAAAGTAATAGTGTTTGGCTTAAAGTTACAACAGTAACAAATGGAACCTTAGGCTTTACTCTTACACCCCAAAGTACTAATATAACTGAAGACTATGATTTTTTCGTCTTTGGTCCAAACGCTACTTGTGGCAACATAGGACAAGCTATTAGATGTTCATCAACCAATCCTAGTGCCGCAAATCAAGGAAATAATTTAACCGGTATGAATAGCTCATCTTCTGACACATCTGAAGGGCCAGGTTCTGCTGGTGACAGCTTTGTTAGATGGCTTGATGTTCAAGCTGGCGAAACATACTTTATTGTAATTGATAGACCAATTGGCAATAGTCCTTTTAGCTTAGAATGGACAGGTAGTGCTCAATTTTCTGATCCTCCAACAGATCAATCAACCAAAATAGGAACTCCATTAAATTTAGAAAGTTGTGATGTGAGTGCACCATTTACAGATGAATTCACAAGCTTTAATCTAACAGATAATACAACATCTATTATTGGTTCTCAAACTGATGTTTCTGTAACCTATCATGAGTCTGCTAGTGATGCTAATATTGGAATAAAAGAACTCAATTCGCCATATACAAATATTAAAAACCCGCAAATTATTTATGCCCGAATAACTAATAATACAACAGGTTGCTTTGAATTAACCAATTTTGATTTAAGCGTAAATATTGGACCAGATTTTACACCTCCCTCAAATTTTATTCTATGTGATAATTTAGATGATAGCGATGATAAAAATGGACAAATTATATTTGACCTATCCACTAAAAATAATGAAATTTTAAATGGGCAAAACCCATCAGATTTTAATATCTCATATTATGCAAATCAAACAAATGCAGAAAACAAAACTGCACCACTTCCAAATTCATATTATAATAATATTGCCTTTAATGAAGAAATTTATGTAAGAATTGAAGATGTTTTAAATCCAGACTGCAAAAGTATTACAACCTTAAATTTAGTAACAAACCCAACACCCGAAGCTTTCAATCACACTCTATTACAATGTGATGAAGATGGATTAATTGATGGTATTACGACATTTAATTTAAACGAAGCTCATGATGATTTAACTGGTGGTATTGCTGATAGAACTACCAAATTCTATACTAACCCTGCAAGAACTAGTGAAATAAATGGAGATTCATATAGTAATACTAGTAACCCACAAATTATTTATGTTGAAGTTATTAACAATAATACCAATTGTATTAGTTATGCTGAGTTAACTTTAAATGTTAGCGTTACAGACTCTAACGATGCTATTTTACCAGCCGCATGTGATGATGATGGTGTTGAAGATGGATTTTATTTATTTAATTTAAATGATGCTGATGGTATAGTAACTAACGGGCTTCCTGCAGGTTTAAATATAGCATATTATGAAACTTATGATGATGCGCTTTTAGAACAAAATAATTTAGGAACATCGTTTACCAATACTATTCCCTATTCCCAAACTATTTACGCTCGTGTTGAAAACACTAATAACTGCTATGGAATAAGCGAAGTTGTGCTTACTGTTGATGAATTACCAGATATTATTACAGAAGACTTAATGTATTATTGTCTTAATGAGTTTCCTAATACCATCCCTATTGATGCAGCTATAATAAACGATTCGTCAAGCAATTATACTTACAATTGGTCTAATGGAGAAAACACTTATCAAATTCAAATAAATAAAACTGGGAATTACATTGTCACTGTTACTAATGCCAACGGTTGTTCTAAAGAGAGAACTATAACTATTGAAGCCTCAAACATAGCAACTTTTGAGGAAATTAATATTATAGATGCCTCTCAAAATAACAGCATTACTGTTCTTGTTTCTGGTGAAGGAATTTATGAATACACACTTGTTGATAATACTAATATGATTGTAAATCCTTATCAAGAAAGTAATGTATTTGAAAATGTGTCTCCTGGTATTTATTCAGTTTTTGTAAAAGATATAAAAAATGATTGTGGTACTGTAAATGATCAAGTTTCAGTAATTGGATTTCCTAAATATTTTACACCAAATAATGATGGAATACATGATACTTGGCAAGTATCTGGTGTATCAGAAATGTTTCAACCAAATACTAAAATTCAAATTTTTAATAGACTTGGCAAATTAATAAAAGAATTGAATCCTTTAGGTGACGGTTGGAATGGATTATTCAATGGTGAAAAACTTCCATCTGATGATTATTGGTTTTCAGTAAAACTGCAAGATGGCAGAATATTTAAAAACCATTTCACACTTAAATATTAAACATAAAAACTAATTAAAATGCATTTCCACCTATTATTTTTGTGCTTTCCTTAAAAAAATATACTTTTCTTTAAAATATGACTAGTATACAAAGAGTTATATTTGTCAAGAAAACCCAAAGAGAAAAACCTACAATATATGAGATTTATTTACTACATCTTATTTATACTCGTTTGCAGTAGTAATTCTGTTTTTTCTCAACAAATTTCTGTAGATGATACTGTAGGTTTACAACCTCTTATAGAAAACAATCTAGTTAATGGCTGTGGAGACATATCAAATATAAGCTCTTCAATTAATGGTAGTTCTAGTGGATTTCCAAGTTATGCCTATTTTGAAAGAGCAAGTTCAAATTTTCCTTTTGAAAAAGGCATTATGTTATCTACTGGTAGTGCTGGCTCTGGCGGAAATGCTCTTAGGACTCCAACGCTAAGTGAAGGCTCAACGGCATGGGGTACAGATCCAGATTTAGAAACTGCATTAGGCATAACAAATACGGTAAATGCAACATCTATAGAATTCGATTTTATATCAATTTCAAATCAATTTCAATTTAATTATTTATTAGCATCAGAGGAATATTTTGGTATTAACCCTTGCCAATTTTCTGATGGTTTTGTTTTTCTTATTAAAGAAGCCGGTACAACAAACCCTTATCAAAACATTGCATTAGTTCCAGGCACATCAACACCTGTAAACACCAATACTATACATGACGAAATTTTTGGTGTATGTGCGGCACAAAACGATCAGTATTTTGATGGCTATAATGTTGGTGACACAAATTATAATGGAAGAACAACAGTATTATCAGCCTCAGGAAGCATAGTTCCAAATGTTACATATCATATTAAATTAATAATTGCAGATCAAACCGATGGAACTTTTGACTCAGCAGTTTTTATAGAGGGAGATAGTTTTAAAAATTTAGATTTAGGTGAAGACATTGCCACTTGTGCTGCTTTTGCAACTTTAAATGCCGATATTGAAAATCCTATTGCATCTTATGCTTGGTATTTAGATGGAACTTTAATTACTGGGGCCATAAATCCTACTTTAAATGCAGTGCTAAGTGGTACTTATAGAGTAGAAGTTTCTGTGCCTGTAAATGGTATAAATTGCGTTGAACAAGATGAAATTATTGTTGTTCTTAATACAGAAGAACCTATAAACTCAATAACCGATTATGAATTATGTGATGACACAAGCAGCGATGCTGTAGAAACATTTGACCTCAGCACAAAAAACACCGAATTAGAAAACAATATACCTTTTACAAATTATGATTATAGTTATCATTTATCTGATGCTGATGCAAGAAATAATTTAAATCCTATAACAACACCAATTACAAATACTGTAAATCCACAAACAATATACGTAAGAATAGATGATGATGACAGCAATTGTTTTTCATATACTACCTTTAATCTAATTGTTAATCCTGTTCCTAATATAGTAACGCCCACCAGTTTGAATGTCTGTGATGGAGATGATACTCCTGATGGTTTTGCAATAATAGACTTAACACAAAAAGACAGCGAAATCATAGCTGGGAATAATAACCTTATGGTTAGTTATCACTACAACTCTTTTGATGTAAGTACTGGCGACAACCCCATACCATCACCTTACATTAATACAAATACTCCATCAGATTTAATATATGTTAGAGTAGTTGATACTACAACAGGCTGTGTTAATACAACAACTCTAAATGTAAATACGACTGTTAGTCCGGTAGTTAATAGAGATACACAGTATATTGATGCCTGTGATAGAGATTTAGATGGTAATGCAAGTTTTGATTTAACCGAAGTCATTAATGAAATTCTTTCTGGCTTAACAGGTGTTTCAACTACATTTCATGTAAGTTATACAGATGCCGAAACGGGTGATAATGTAATTGCTAACGAAACTAATTATCAATACACAAACGCAGTTATAGAACCTGGTTCTTCAATCCTTTATTTAAGAATTGTAGATGACTCAACTGGTTGTTTTTCTATAATCCCTTTTGAAATTCACACCAACCTATTATTAACTGGAACGGATACTGGTGATTTTGCGCTTTGTGATGATAATGAAGATATAACAGACTCTTTAGCATTCAATCTAAATACGGTTGAGCTTTTTATTGCAAATGATTTACCAAACCCTATTAACGTTACATTTTTTGAAGACGAGGACGATAGAAACAACAATGTCAATGCATTAGATAAATCACAATTATATATTGCAACAAGCCCACAAACTCTATACATTAGAATTGAAGATGGTGAGTGTCTTGAAAACACAGAAATAACATTACTAGTAAATCCTATACTATTATTTAGTCCGATTGATCCAATACCATATTGTGATGATGATGACGATGGTATAACCAGTATAGATTTAGCATCAATAGATGAAATTGTAACAAGCGGAAACACTAATTTTACAGTAACTTATTTTCTTGATCAAACAGATGCTGAAATCAACAACACCAATAATCAGTTACCTCCTTTTTATACTAATACTAATTCTATAGAAACGCTTTATGCCCGTGTTGAAAGTGTTAATTCAGGATGTGCAACAGTAAACCCCTTTCAAATCGAAATATTTGTTGCTCCAACAACAACACAACCAACAGATATTATTATTTGTGATGATAATCAAGATGGTTTTTATACAGTAAACCTTAATAATAAAATTTTAGAAATTGTATCAAGTACAACTGGAGTGGATATTGATTTTTTCACCTCTTTTGAAGATGCCGATGCAGATACAAATATAATTCCTGTCTCACAAAGAGATGCTTATAACACTAATACACAAACCATATATGTTCGCGTAGAAGACAATATAAGCAATACAAATTGTTATTCAATTGTCTCTTTTGAAGCTATAATAAATACTTTACCTGTATTTCCAACTATAGCAGATTTTCAAGTATGTGAAGATGATGGAGATACTTTTGCTGATTTTTTATTAGTCGATAAAGATGCAGAAATATTAAATGGTCAAACAGGTAAAGAAGTTTTTTATTTTGAAGATAGCGCTTACACTATCCCCATTGATAAAAATAATTTATTTCAAAACACAACAAGTCCACAAACCATTTATGTACGTGTTGAAAATATTACCGACCCAACTTGTTTTGGTAATGACTCGTTTATCTTACTAGTTTCACCAGACCCCGTTTATAATCCTGTGATAGATTATTTAGTATGCGATGATGATAGTAATGATGGTAAAAATGTTTTTGATTTAAGTGAAAAAATTACAGAAATATCTCAAGGCTCTCTAGATATGCTTAATATTTCTTTTCATTTAACGCGAAATGAAGCTGGCAACAATACAAACCCATTACCTTTAAGCTATACAAATGCTACCAATCCGCAAAGTTTATATATTAGAATTGAAAGTGATGATTCTTTATGTTATGTTGTTGAAGAATTAGGGATTAATATTATTGCAAGTCCAGATGTCACTCAAGTTTCAGAACCTTTAATTAATTGTGATGCAGATTATGATGGTATTACTACTTTTGATTTAACCACTGCCGATTTTCAAATTTTAGACAGAGTTCAAAGTAATCTTATTGTAAATTATTTTGAAAACATAGCAGATATTAACGAAAACGATGGTTTAGATAATACTAATGAAATTCCAGATCCAACAAATTTTAATTCAAATTCTAAAACCATATATATTAAAATTGCTAACACTTTAACAGGCTGTTATACCGTTCTAGATTTAGAGCTTATTGTTAATTTACCTCCCCCAATTAATAATGTAGGAACAATAGATATTTGCGATAATGATACTAATACCTTCGACTTATCTTTGGTAAACTCAATAATTATTGATGATGTTTCTCTGGTAAACATAACTTATCATAGCACTTATAACGATGCTGAAAATAATGTAGCACCTTTAAATAACACATATAATTATACATCAAATAATCATGTTATTTATATAAGAATTTTTCATATTTCAACAGGTTGTTATATAACATCATCTTTCAATTTACAAATAAACAAAAACCCAACACCAAATACTCCTCCAGATTTAATTGACTGCGATGATGATTTTGATGGCTTTTTGGATTTCGATTTATCCATGCAAAATAATCCTGTTTTAGGCTTACTAAGTCCAACAAATTTCACCGTTACCTATTATAATGATATTAATAATGCCAATACTGCAACCAATCCTTTACCAACTGTTTATTCTGCTTTTAATGGAGATATAATTTTTGCAAGATTAGAAAACAATAATACTGGATGCTATGGTATTTCACAATTCACAACCTACGTAAACGCACTACCTATAATACCAATAGATGATATAGTCCCATTGTGTAACAATGATTTACCTTTAATTATAGATGCTTATACAGGTAATCCTAACGATACTTATTTATGGTCTACAGGAGAATCAACAGTTCAAATTCAATTAGATGATCCATCACAAATTGGTGATTATTGGGTCACTGCAACTACTCCAAACCCTACATCAAATGATTGCTCTAACACAAAATCTTTTAGTGTTATAGAGTCTGAAGAAGCCAACATAAACTTTACTACTACTGTAGATTTTGCGGACCCAAACAGTATAACAGTTGATATTAACGGAATAGGTGATTATGTTTTTATAATAGATGATGGTGAACCACAAACCTCTAATGTTTTTGAAAATGTAACATTTGGTATTCATATGATTACAATAAGAGATTTAAATGGATGTAAAGATGTTACAACAGATGTTGTCGTTATTGATGCTCCTAAATTCTTTACCCCTAATAGTGATAGTTATTCTGATACTTGGCATATAATTGGTATAAATCAACTTCCTGGAACTGTTGTTTTTATTTATAATAGATATGGAAAACTTCTAAAAACTTTACCATATACTTCTATAGGTTGGGATGGAACTTTTAACGGACAAAATATGCCTTCTGATGATTATTGGTTTATTGCTAAAGTGATACAAGATGGCAACTCTTTTGATCTTAAAGGTCATTTTGCATTAAAGAGATAAGATTCTTTAAATATTAACTTAAACCCCTATTTTTGCTTTTACATTAATCGGTTTATGAAATATTACATTTACTTTTTTCTATTTATTTTTAGTCCACAAATTTTTTCTCAAAACATAGAAGTTGATAGCCAAACATATTCTCCTCAACAACTTATTGAGGATGTTTTAATTGATAGTAATTGTATTGAAAATGTTATTGTAACTAATGTTATTGGTGGAAACTTTGGAGGTTCTGAGCAAAGTTATGGATATTTTGATGCTTCTGGTTCAACGTTTCCTTTTCAAAGCGGAATTGTTTTAAGCACAGGTCGATTAAGTAATGTTGAAGGCCCAAATACAACTTTAAGTGATGATGATGCTTCAAATTGGAATGGAGATAACGATTTAGAAAATGCTTTAAATCAGAATAATACCATTAATGCTACAATTATTGAATTCGAGTTTACTTCAACAGCTAATTTTATAAGTTTTAGATATCTTTTTGCTTCAGAAGAATACCAAGAAAACAATCCAAATACATGTCAATATTCAGATTTATTCGGGTTTTTAATTCGCAATGTTAACGATACACAGTACACAAATATCGCACTCATTCCCAATACTCAAACACCAGTAAAAGTTACAACTGTTCACCCAAATATACCTAATGGTTGTGCTGCAGAAAATAATACTTATTTTGGTAGCTGGAATAATGCATCTGCTCCAATTAATTTTAATGGGCAAACGGCTGTTTTAACTGCAACTGCTAATACAGAACCTAATGAAACTTATCATGTAAAACTGGTAATCGCAGATGAGCAAAACTACCGCTATGATTCGGCTGTTTTTTTAGAGGCAGGTAGTTTTAAATTAAGTACAGATTTAGGTCCTGATAGATTAATTTCTACAAACAATGCTGTATGCTCAAATGAGATTTTTACACTTAATGCTTATCAAGCAGACAATAGCACTTATAAATGGTTTAAAGATGGTGCTGAAATTTTAGGAGAAATAAGTGAAAATTATTCAGTTATTGATGAGGGAATTTATAATGTTGAAGTTAATTTAGAAAATAGCTGTATTTCTTATGGTGAAATTAAAGTAGAATATGCCGAAGAACCTATTACAAATCCTAGTTATTTGAATCTCTGTGATAACGATAATGATGGGTTAACATTTTTCGATTTACATTTGGCTGATCCATTTTTCACTCCTTCAAATTTACCAACTCTAAATGTTGTCGATTTTTATTTAACTGAAGATGATGCGATTCAAAATACAAATCCAATTCCAAACACTAATAGTTTTATTAATACTACACCTTCACAAATTATCTATGCGAAACTTGAAAATCAATATGGTTGCTCCGTAATAGAAACTTTAACATTAGAAGCTAACTATACAACTTCAAATGTAAAATCTTTTGAAGCTTGCGATGATGATGATGATGATGATGATGATGATGATGATGGATTTGCAACTTTTAATTTAAATGATTTACGAGTGCAAATCGAACCTGAAGTATCATCTGGTGCAGAAATAACATTTTATAGTACTTATGAAGATGCCGCAAATCATATCAATCAATTAAGTGATTCCTATATAAATACAGTGCCATATTCTCAAGATATTTACGTAAAAGCACAAGTGATTTATTGTGAGCTTTTTACATCCATTACTTTAAATGTAAATAATAAACCACAGCTTTTAGCAAATGAAAATATATCATATTGTTTAAATAATTACCCTGAAACCATTTCAATTGATTCTGGTCTTTTAAACGGTTCTGGCAATCCAACGTTTGAATGGTTTTTAAACAATGCTTTAATGGATGAAAACACATCAAGTATTGAAGTTAACCAATCTGGAACTTACACAGTAAATGTTTCATTTTTAGATGGTTGTTTAGCAACAAGAGATATTATTGTTAATGACTCAAATCTAGCAATAATTGAAAGTATTGATATTCTACAAGCTCCAACAGATAACACAGTCACCATAAACGTTTCGGGGGAAGGTGAATATCAATTTGCTTTAGATAATTCAATTTTTAATGATAGTAATACGTTTGCAAATGTTTCTTCTGGGTTTCATACCATTTATGTATTAGATAAAAATGGTTGTGATACTATAGAAAAGGAAATTACTATTTTAGGCTTCCCAAAGTTTTTCACTCCTAATAATGATGGATTTAATGATACCTGGAAACCTATTGGAACTAATACAACTTTCAACTCAAACTTTAAAATTAATATATTTAATCGTTTCGGAAAATTATTAAAAACTATCACAACCTCAGAAACTGGTTGGGATGGTACTTATACTGGGAAATCACTTGCTTCGGATGATTATTGGTACACAGCTTCGCTACCCAACGGATTATTATATAAAGGACATTTCGCTTTAAAAAGATAACACACTTATTTTGTGTAATTTTGTAAAATGAAATTCAAAATTGAATCAGAATTTAAGCCTACAGGAGATCAACCAAGTGCAATTAAACAGCTAGTTAATGGTTTAGATTCCAACGAAAAATATCAAACCTTACTTGGTGTAACGGGTTCTGGCAAAACCTTTACAGTAGCAAATGTTATAGAAGAAGTACAAAAACCAACCTTAGTTTTAGCTCATAATAAAACACTAGCAGCTCAATTATACTCAGAGTTTAAACAGTTTTTTCCAGAGAATGCGGTTGAGTATTTTGTATCATACTACGATTATTACCAACCAGAAGCCTATATTCCAGTTTCTGGTGTTTATATAGAAAAAGATTTATCTATTAACGAAGAAATTGAGAAGATGCGTTTAAGCACAACCTCTTCACTTCTTTCTGGTAGACGTGATGTTTTAGTAGTTGCATCTGTTTCTTGTTTATACGGTATTGGTAATCCTGTTGAATTTCAAAAAAACGTTATTACCTTAAAGCGCGACCAAGTTATATCGAGAACCAAATTATTGCATCAACTGGTTCAAAGTTTATATTCGAGAACCGAAGGTGAATTTAATCATGGTAATTTCAGAATAAAAGGAGATACTGTTGATATTTTCCCAAGTTATGCAGATGATGCTTTTCGCATTCACTTTTTTGGAGATGAAATTGAAGATATGGAATCTTTTAATATTCAAACCAATCAAGTTATTGAGAAATATGATATGTTGAATATTTATCCAGCAAACATGTTTGTTACATCGCCTGATGTACTTCAAGGTGCTATTAAAGAAATACAAGACGATTTAGTAAAACAACATGATTATTTTAAAGAAATAGGTAAACATTTAGAAGCAAAACGATTAAAAGAACGCACAGAATTTGATTTAGAAATGATTCGTGAATTAGGCTATTGCTCTGGTATTGAAAACTACTCAAGATATCTTGATGGCAGACAACCGGGAACAAGACCTTTCTGTTTATTAGATTATTTTCCAGATGATTATTTAATGGTTGTAGATGAAAGTCATGTTACAATTTCACAGGTTCATGCCATGTATGGCGGAGATAGAAGCAGAAAAGAAAATCTTGTAGAATATGGTTTTAGATTACCAGCTGCCATGGACAATAGACCATTAAAGTTTGAAGAATTTGAAGCCTTACAAAATCAAGTCATTTACGTAAGTGCGACACCTGCCGATTATGAATTGCAAAAAACAGATGGTGTTTATGTAGAACAAGTTATTCGACCTACTGGATTACTAGATCCTATTATTGAAGTACGACCAAGTTTAAATCAAATTGATGATTTAATTGAAGAAATACATCAACGTATTGAGAAAGACGAAAGAACACTTGTAACAACACTTACTAAAAGAATGGCAGAAGAATTGACCAAGTATTTGGATAGAATTCAAATTCGATGCCGTTATATACATAGTGATGTTGATACTCTAGAACGTGTTGAAATTATGCAGGATTTACGCAAAGGTCTGTTTGATGTTTTGGTTGGGGTTAATTTACTTCGTGAAGGTTTAGATTTACCTGAAGTATCTTTGGTTGCTATTTTAGATGCTGATAAAGAAGGATTTTTACGTTCTGCTCGTTCACTTACTCAAACTGTTGGTAGAGCAGCCAGACACTTAAATGGTAAAGCCATTATGTATGCCGATAAAATTACAAATAGCATGCAAAAAACGATTGATGAAACCAATTACAGACGCGAAAAGCAAATTGCTTACAATACCAAACATAATTTAAAACCAAAAGCATTAAATAAGAGTTTGAATAATGCGTTATCTAAAAACTCGGTGAGTACATATAGTTATGAATTGGAAGCTTTAAAAGCTGCGGAACCTGAAAGCGAATATTTAAGTAAAGGTGAGTTAGAAAAGAAAATTCGTGAAAAAAGAAAACTTATGGAAGAAGCAGCTAAGGCTTTAGATTTTATAATTGCTGCAAAATTGCGTGATGAGATTAAAGGCTACCAAAATAAACTAGAAAAGCTAAAGGTTTAAATCTTTAGCTTTCTATAATTTTGCATTACTTAAATTCAAAAATTAACACTTTAAAGTCTTCCTTTTTAGAAATGCGTGAGAGACAAAATAATATTATTATTTAGTTATACTGTGTCTTAAAAATATCTATTAATACATCTGGTGGTACTATTTTGTTTGGAAAACTTTCCATTAAATACAACACCTTTGTTATAGACTCGTGACTTAGTCCCATTCTTAATCCGAAATTATAGAGTTTAATAACTCCTGTCGAATTATTGTCACCACCATATTCTTGTTCAATATTCATTAATAAAACTAATCTATGAAACTGAACTATACGTTCACTATGAGATTTTAAATGTGTATATGTAACTGGGTTCTCCAATAAATACTCAAAATCTTCACGTGATATTTCTAGCTGTTTTGCTACTCCTAGCAAAAAGTTGTACTCTATACTCTTTATGTCTTTATCATACTTTGCAAAAGCAATCATTTCGGATAGAAGACTCAATTTTTCTACTCTATTAACCATGTTTCAAGGGATTAATTAATTACAATATAAAGTTAAGCAGAACAGTTAATTAATAATCGTAGATATAATGTAACTTATCGAAAAACAGAACGTATTTGGTCGTTGTTTTTTATTACTTTATCATTATCTGCTTTTTATTTAGCCAATAAAAATGCATTTCATCATTATAATATCAATAAATTTTTCTATAAAACAAAATTATAAATAATTGATTTATAGTTATTTAAAACAAAATTGGAAGCTTAAAATTCTTATGATTAAAAAGTAATATTTAGGGTATCTTTACAAAAATAAAAAAAAAGCTAAAAAAGAATCTGCTTTTATAAAAATCGATAAAATGCAGTATTAAAAAAGTTCTAAAATTACAGATATGACAAATAATGATATTTTAAAAAAATTACGTGTTGCTTTAAAGCTTCGAGACGATGATATTGTGAAAATTTTAGAACTTGTTGATTTTAGAATTTCTAAAAGTGAACTTGGTGCTTTTTTCAGAAAAGAGGATCATCCAAAATACGTAGAATGTGGTGATCAAATATTACGTAATTTTTTAAACGGCTTAGTGATTCACCTACGTGGGCCTATGCCTAAGAAAGAAGAAAAAAAGACACAAAAAAAGAGCAACGATTAACGTTGCTCTTTTTAATTTATATTGTGTGAAGTAGTATTATGCTAATACTTGTTGCACTTTATCTGCTGCTTCTTGAAATTCTGTAGCACTCATTACATCTAATCCAGAATTATCAATTAATTCTTTAGCTATATCTGCATTGGTTCCTTGTAAACGTACAATAATTGGCACATTAATAGTTCCCATGTTTTTGTAAGCGTCAATAACACCTTGTGCTACACGATCACAACGTACAATACCTCCAAAAATATTAATCAAAATAGCTTTAACTGCTGGATCTTTTAATATAATTTTAAATGCTGCTTCAACACGAGCCGCATCCGCAGTACCACCAACATCTAAAAAGTTTGCTGGCTCACCACCTGCTTGCTTAATTAAATCCATAGTAGCCATTGCTAAACCTGCGCCATTAACCATACAACCAACATTTCCATCAAGGTCTACATAATTTAAACCAAGTTCTCCTGCTTCAACTTCAATAGCACTTTCTTCACGTACATCACGCAAATCAACATAGTTTTTATGTCTAAATAATGAATTATCATCAATAGTTACTTTAGCATCAACAGCCATTATTAAATTATCACTTGTTTTTAAAACAGGATTAATTTCAAATAAAGATGAATCAGACTTTACATAAGCTGTATATAAATTTGCTACAAACTTTGTCATTTCCTTAAAAGCTAAACCAGATAACCCTAAGTTAAAAGCTACTCGTCTTGCTTGAAATGGCATTAAACCAACAGCTGGATCAATTTCTTCAGTAAATATTAAATGAGGTGTTTCTTCTGCAACAGTCTCAATATCCATACCACCTTCAGTAGAATACATAATCATATTACGTCCTGTACCTCTATTTAATAATACAGACATGTAAAATTCATTTGTTTCAGTTTCACCCGGATAATATACATCCTCGGCAACTAATACTTGGTGCACGCGCTTACCTTGAGCAGAAGTTTGAGGCGTTACTAAATCCATACCTATAATTTTACCAGCTATTTCTTCAACTTCTTGAAGGTTTTTAGCTAGCTTAACTCCGCCACCTTTACCACGACCACCTGCATGAACTTGTGCTTTTATAACATGCCAACTTGTTCCTGTTTCACTTGTTAATTGTTTTGCAGCAGCAACCGCTTCTTGTGCATTTTGTGCTACTATACCACGTTGGATACGTACGCCAAAACTGCTTAATATTTCTTTACCTTGATATTCGTGTAAATTCATAATGTGCTTAATAGTTTAAGAAGGACAAATGTAAATAATAGCGACTACTTACCCTAATATTTAATTATGAAAACTTTCAACAATTATAAAGTAAATAATAATTGTTAAATAATTAACTTTATGTTTAATTTGTATAAATTTTTCATCAATTTACTTTTCATATCCTTAAAAAAAATATCTTTGACAAAAAATTGGATGTTATGACTGAAAATCAATTACTAAAAACTGCACAAGAATTTGGCAGTCCTATTTACGTTTACGACGCAGAAAAAATTGAATCTCAATATAAAAGACTTACTAATGCTTTTAAAAGTGTTAAAAAATTAAAGATTAACTACGCTGTAAAAGCGTTATCTAATATATCTGTTTTAAAGTTATTTAACTCTTTAGGTTCTGGTATCGATACAGTTTCTATACAAGAGGTACAATTAGGTTTAGCTGCTGGTTTTAAGCCTAATCAAATTATTTTTACGCCTAATGGTGTATCATTATCCGAAATTGAAGAAGCTGCAAATTTAGGTGTTGAAATTAATATTGACAACTTATCCATATTAGAGCAATTTGGCACAAAACATCCAAAAGTGCCTGTATGTATTCGTATTAATCCACACGTTATGGCTGGAGGAAATGCTAACATATCTGTAGGTCATATTGATTCAAAATTTGGAATTTCAATTCATCAAATACCACACATTTTACGCATTGTAGAAAACACTAAAATGACCATTAACGGTATACACATGCATACTGGTAGTGATATTTTAGATATTGAAGTGTTTTTATATGCTAGTGAAATATTATTTGATACTGCTAAACAATTTAAAAACCTAGAATTTATCGATTTTGGTTCTGGTTTTAAAGTACCTTATAAATTAGGTGATATTGAAACTAATATAGAAGAATTAGGTAAAAAACTTTCTTCTAGATTTAATGAGTTTTGTAAAGAATACGGTAAAGATTTAACACTTGCTTTTGAACCTGGAAAGTTTTTAGTGAGTGAGTCTGGTTATTTTTTAACCAAAGTAAATGCAGTAAAACAAACCACTTCTACCGTTTTCGCTCAAGTAGACTCGGGTTTTAACCATTTAATTCGTCCTATGTTTTATGGTTCTCATCATGATATTATTAACATTTCAAACCCAAAAGGCCGCGAACGTTTTTACACTGTTGTTGGGTATATATGTGAAACCGATACTTTTGGAAATAACCGACGTATTAATGAAATAAACGAAGGTGATGTGCTATGTTTTAAAAATGCTGGTGCTTATTGTTTTTCAATGGCAAGTAATTATAATTCACGTTTTCGTCCTGCCGAAGTGTTATGGTATAAAGGAGAAGCTCACTTAATTAGAAAAAGAGAAACTTTTGATGATATTCTAAATAATCAAATTGAAGTAGATTTTTCAACTAAAAAAGAAGCTGCATTAGCCAAATAATAAATATTTATAAATAAATTTTAATCCTCTTTAAGGTAATTAACTATTAAAGAGGATTTTTTATTTAAAAAAATACTATTTATCCTAGTTTAAGAGCAAAATCGCGCTATTTTTGGAAAATAACGATAATTTTAATGAATTTTACAAATCCACTAGTGTACGGTGTTCCTTGTTTTCTTGGTTTCATATTACTAGAATTAACCTACAGCAAACACAATAAAGAAAAGAAAGATTTATATAATTGGAAAGACTTAGTAGCAAGTCTCACCATGGGTATAGGCTCAACTATTATTGCACCACTTACTAAAACTATAGCTGCAATTGTACTTTTTAATTATGTTTATGATGTTTTTAATCCAGAAATAGATGGTATTCGAACTAATATTATGGGTTGGAAATCCTTTGGTTATGCTTGGTATATTTGGTTAGCATGCCAATTATTAGGAGATTTTAGCTACTATTGGTTTCATAGGCAAAATCACAATGTTCGTTTTCTTTGGGCTGCACATATTGTGCATCATTCTTCAAATAAATTTAATTTGGGTACCGCTGTAAGAAACGGTTGGTTTACTATTTTTTATAAACCTTTTTTTTATATGTGGATTCCAGCACTTGGTTTTCCTCCAGAAATGCTTGTTGTATGTTTAGGCATTGAGGCTTTGTGGCAATTTCAATTACATTCTGTTTACGTTCCAAAACTGGGAATCATCGAAAAAGTATTTAATACTCATACTATGCACCAAGTGCATCATGCTCAAAATTTTGAATATATGGACAAAAACCATGGTGGATTCTTAAATATTTTTGATAAAATGTTTGGTACTTGGAAAGAGCTTGATGAAAGTATTGATATTAAATATGGTGTTACAAAAGAGCCAAATTCATATAATCCTTTAGTTATACTAACACATGAGTATAAAGATATCTGGAATGATATGAAAAAATCTAAAAACTGGTATCATAAATTTATGTATGCTTTTGCTGCTCCAGGTTGGAGTCATGATGGAAGTACACTTACCATTAAACAGCAAAAAAAAATACTTAACAACAAATAAGTATTTTTCTACAAAGCTTAACTTATTACATCAATATTATTAAAAATAGTTGTTAATATTCAATTTTTTGTTTAATATTATAACACATTCTTCCTCAGTCTTTTAATATTACCAACACTAATATAAAGACTTTATGCTTAATTCATTTACTAAACCCTACCTTAGGGTTAAAATATTTTTATTAATATTTCTGCTTATCTCTCAGTTTGTATTAGGTCTAAATACAATTGAAGGCAGCTTTAATAATTTAGTAAGTATAGTCTCAGCTACAGGTATAAAAAAAATATTAACCAACCCCAAACAAAAAACAAAACTTACCCCGAAAGCTTTAATTGAATTGAGTGATGCCTACACAGAAAAAGCATCTTGGTTTAGTATGATGCCACAATATAATGTGGATAGTTCTAAGTATTATGTTAAAAAGGCTTTTAGCGTACTTAATCCTAATGAACCATTACACAAAGATAAATTAGCTAGATTAAACTTTAAGCGTCTAAAAAGCATAATCTCAACTTATTCTTATGCCAAGAAGGATTCTCTAACAAAAATTGAATGGAATAAGATTAAAAATCTGCCTTTAATAAGTGATGAGAACAGATTACTTAATTATGATTACCTCGTTTATTGGGCAGACATAAAGCTTTTAAAAGGAGAACATAAAGAATCATTAAATTTATTTTCACAAGCTCTTGCTCTTATAAAAGAAAGTGACTCTCCTAAAATTAAAGCAAAAATGGAACTAGATAAAGGTTTGTATTACGCTAAATATGGGTTGCCTGAAGAAATAGTTTTATCAAAAAAAGCATTACAAAAAAGTCTTAAATATTACGAGCAAGTGAAAACTGATGAAAAATCAGTAGAACTTTACATGATTTACGCCCAACTAGTTTATCTGCACACAGGGAAAAACCAAGATTCAACCATGTTTTATTTAAATCGGGTAAAATCAGTACTTAAAAATTACAAAAAACCAACGGCAATGGTTTGGTATTATACTATGTATGCTTGGGAATTGATAATGAAACCCATTCCTGAACAAGAAAACGTAAACATTGAACAATTTGAGGAAGCCAAACAAAATATATTTAAAGCATTAAAAATACTAGAAAAATCAAACCAAGAAAAAAGCTCATTTTACCCTTATTGTTTTGAGCTATTGGCCGAAATAGAGTTAAAAACAAAACACTATGACACAGCAATTGAAAACTACATAAAAGCACGATTACATTACTTAGAAATAAACGAGCATACTAGAGGAATAAATTCGCTTCAAAACATTGCTGCTGCTTATGAAGAATCTGGAAATCTTTCCAAAGCCTTAGAATACAAAGAGAAATTTTATACAGAATCACTAGCGTCTGAAAAAGAAAAAAATGAACGTAGCCTTCGTGAAAGTGAATTACAACTCAATCTTCTGTCTCAAGATAAGTCGTTAGCTCGCCAGCAAAGTCAACAAGTTATTCTTCTTGTTGCTTTATCAATAGGTATTATTTCACTAATTCTAATGTTCAGAAATTACCGACTAAAGCGAATGAGTAACTTGAAACTAGGAACATTAAACCAAGAACTCAATATAAAAAATCAACAAAATGAATTGCTTTTAAAAGAAATTCACCATCGAGTTAAAAATAATCTTGAACTTGTTAAAAGCTTAATTTCCCTACAATCTGCTCAATTAGAAGACTCTGAAACAAAAGATGCTATGATAGCTAGTCAAAACCGTGTTCAATCAATGGGTATTATTCATCAAAAACTTTATCAAGGTGAAAACTTAGGAAGTATTGAAATGAAAGACTATTTTCTTAATCTTGGTGAGGGCATTCTAGACACCTTTAATGCAGATGAAAAGGTAAAAATTGAATGTGCTATGGATAATTTAGAATTAGATGTAGACACGGCGGTTCCAATAGGATTAATTGTAAACGAGTTGCTCACAAATGCTTTAAAGTATGCATTTCCAAAAAACTCAGAAGGAAATATCTCCATCAGTTTATCAAAATCTAACCCAGAAACTTTAATATTAAAAGTAATAGATAATGGTATAGGAAAAACAAAAGGGTTAGCACCAAAAGGTACAGGATTTGGCTCGCAACTTATTAAACTTTTAACCCAACAATTAAATGGTGAAATGGAAGAAGACACCTTAAATGGAACTTCTGTATTATTTCACTTTAAATTAAATACAGCAGCATAAATGTATACAAAGACAAAAATATTAATTGTTGAAGATGAAATGATAATAGCTGCAAATATTTCACTACAACTCACTACGTTAGGCTACGAAGTTACAGGTATTATACCAAGAGGTGAAGAAGCGTTAGTGCATATAGAAAATCATCAACCAGACATTTTACTCTTAGACATTAATTTAAAAGGAAAAATTGATGGTATTGAAACAGCTCTAATAATGCAAAAAACTTTTAATATTCCAATAATCTATTTAACAGCTAATGCAGATGGGACAAATTTTGATAAAGCAAAAGCAACCAATCCTTATGCGTTTATATCTAAACCTTTTAAAAAACTAGATTTAGAGCGTGCAATTGAATTGACTTTAAATAGAGTAAAATCTGAAAAAGAAAAGGAAAATATAGCAGGCGAAAAAACATATCCTTTTATATTAAGCGATAGTATTTTTGTAAGGCATCTAGAAAAGATGGTAAGGGTTGATATTAAAGATATTTTATACATAGAAGCCGAACGTAATTATTGCCGTATTTACTGTAAGTTAAAAGAATATTTATTGGTAATGACGTTAAAAGATCTCGATGAAAAATTACCACAAAAGCATTTTATAAGAGTACATCGTTCTTTTATTGTTAATATCTCCCAAATAGATGAAGTAGCTACAAGCCATATTGTAATTGCTAAAAAAGCAATTCCGGTAAGCAAAACATTAAAAGAAGAATTACTTAATAGATTGCAAACTATTTAAGATTTTATGCGGCTTTCTCTAATTTAAATTCAAATGAAATTGAAGTCCCTTTTTTGTCTTCTTTTTTTATACTTCCTCCTAATTGCAGAATTAACAAATTTATTAGCTGTGTACCAAAACCTGTTCCCTTTGTAGGTTTTTCTAGCTGTTGCCCCACACCATCATCTGCTACTTCTAAACGCAATGTATTATTTTCTATTTCTTGCAATCCAATTTTTATGTTTCCTTTTCTATTGTCTGGGAATGCATATTTTAATGCATTAGTCAATAGCTCGTTTACAATTAACCCAAGAGGAACTGCTGTATCTACATCTAGCTCTATTGTGTTCATGGCATATTCTAATTCAATTCTATCTTCTAAACCAAACGAATCTAATATATGATGTCCTAAATTAATTAAATAGTCTTTCATTTCTATGGTTGCCAAGTTCTTTCCTTGATAGAGTTTTTGATGTATCATACTCATAGAATGAACTCTATTTTGGCTTTCCTGCATCGCATCTAATACATTAGGGTCGTTAACTTGTGCAGATTGTAATGCTAATAAGCTTGACACTATTTCTAGGTTGTTTTTTACTCGATGATGTATTTCCTTTAACAAAAACTCTTTTTCTTTGTTTTGTTTTTCGAGTAATTTGTTCTTTTTCTTATTATTCTTAATCGTTGTGTATAAAAGTGATAACAACAATAAAAGAGAAACAACTATTATAATAGCTAGGGTTTGTCTGGTTTTTTGTTGTTTTATTTTAATGTCTTGTACTTTAATTGTGTTTTCTTTTTCGGCAACTTCAAATTCTGTTTGAAGCAGTGAAATTCGCTCATCAGCTTCAGCTGTAAAAACTTCGTTTTTTAATTTATCATAAGCTTCAATAGCTAAGTAAGCTTCTTTATAATTATTGCTACCAGCATATGCTTTTCCTAATGCTTGATAGGCCTGACTTAAAAAATATTCATCTCCAAAATCCTTTGTTGCCACTTTAATACATTTGTTTAAACTTACAATGGCCAATTGGTACTTTTCTTCTTTGTTTTGTGATTTACCAATAGAAAGCCATGAACGCATTACCATAAAATTATTGTCTAATAATTCGGCATATTTTACAGCATTAACTCCAGCTTCATTGGCTTTTTCAAATTCATTTAAATAGGCGTATAAATCTACTAGTGATATATAAACATCACTCAAGTTATTATAAAACCCATAACGTTCGCCAATTGCTATAGACTTTTCATAAAATTTAAGTGCTTCTTTGTACTGTTTTAATTCCAAATAATTGTTACCAACAACATACAATGTAAAATCGTAGTCTAAATCTTTTATACCGTATTCTTCAAAAATTTTAATAGATTTCAAACCAAACTCCAGGCCTTTTTCAAATTTTGCTTGTTTCCAAAACAAATTACTTAAATCACTATAAGCTAATGCTATCGCTTTTTTATCATTTAGTTCTTCACCTATGCGTAAGGATTCTAATGCATAATCTGCAGCTTTATCTAATTCTCCTCTACGTTCAAAAACATAACCCAATTGTGTATTTAAAAAGGGTAAATCTGTTTTTTTTACTTTATTTTTTGCTGATTGTAACACAACAAAAGCACTGTCTAATTTTTCCATTCGAAGTAAAATAGCGCCTTCGGTTATTTGAAATCGTCCTTCCCAAAGTGTGTCTTTTTTTAAACGGGTAAGAGTTAATCCTTCTTTTGTGAATTTATTAGCTTTAATCAAGTTTCTTGTATGCCAATAGTAAGCAAGGTCGTTTAATATTGAAAATTGAATAGTATCAACTTCTACTTTATTATAAGCATCTTCTAAAACTTCTAAATAAGTATCATCAAAATTATCAGTATCTACAAATACTTTATTGTATACATGTTTTTTGCTAAAATCTAAAATCTGTCCATGAGTAATATTAAAAAAAGAAAATACAATAAATACAACTGCCTTAGCTAAATATTTTTTCATTTAAAATTTAAGATTATAAGCATTGACATTGAGGTATTTAAATATACAATTATTCTTTTCAATAAGTACTCTGATAAATAAAAGTAGCTCTTCGGACAGTATTTTACATTCTTCGTCCTAACTCCAAATTATAAGACATTGATTTTCAGTAATTTCATAAAGCTATTAATCAATAAAACTATAAACATGAAAAATTCAAAAAACACAATGGTGTTTGCATTATTAATTTTATTAATGCCTCTAATCACTTTTGCTCAAGAAGAAAGCACAAGACAAGCTTATGTATTTCATTCTGACCCAGTATTCCCGTCTAAACTAACAGAATATGAAACTGTTGCTAAAAATTTAGTAGCTGAATGTTTAAAGCATAAAACAAAAGCGGGTTGGGCTACCTTTTTAATGAATGGTAGTAATTACGTTTATGTTTCGCCACTTAATAATATGGCAGAATTAGATGAAAATGTATTTGCCGATTTACAAGAAAAAATGGGAGATGAAGCCTTTAGTGATTTATTTAAAAAATTCAACAATTATTATAATTCTCATTCAGATTATATAATGGTATTGCGTAAAGATTTATCTTTTATGCCATCGGGAATAACTATTACTCCAGAGAATTTAAATTATAGAAATAATACCTTATACTATTTCGCACCAAAAGATTATGATAAAGCAATCCAAGTAGCCAAAGATTTTAAAAAACTTTACGAATCTAAAGGTTCCAAGCAATACTACAGAGTTTACCTAAATGGATTTGGAACAAATGAAACCTATTTAATGGTAGCCGAAGCCTCAAAAAGTGCTGCAGATTTTCATAAAGCAGAAGCTGATAATTTGACTTTACTTGGTGATGATGCTTATAAAATTTACTCAAGATTATTAGATATTCTCTTAAAAACTGAGACTATAACTGGTTATATGAGACCAGACTTATCGTACTTACCAAATTAATAACCAACCAAAACCTACTAAAGTAATTTTAGTAGGTTTTTTTAAAATCAATAAAAAATGAAAAAAATTCTATTGTTAGGAGTTGTAATAGTTCTATTCACATCTTGTGAAAAACAAGAAAAAAGATACACTCAACAGTCTCCAGAAATCGAGACCTATAAAAAAGTTATTGAAGCTTATGAAAAACGTAATTGGGACGAAATGACATCTCATTATGCAGACACTGCAAAGATTTTTAATAATGCCACCGAAAAAAATCCACAAAATTTAGCTCAATTAGTAGCTCAAAATAAAGAAGACGCATCTATTTTTTCTTCATGGGATTTTACAGATGAAAATGCAGAGTACGAAATGGTTGTTACAGACAAAGGGGAGACTTGGGTTAACTTTTGGGGTTTATGGCAAGGAAACTTAAAAGCCAACAACAAATTATACGAAATTCCAGCACATATAACAGCTCGTTTTGTTGACGGAAAAATTGTTAGAGAATATGGTTATTGGGATATCTCAAAGATTATGATGGATCTTAGAGACATTGAAACTGCAAAAATAACAGAAGAAAACACAGAAAATTAAATTCCAAAATGGGTAAATATTCAATTTTCACCTTTAGTAATCTATCTGTTATTTTCTCATTTACATCTAAAATCAAAAATATTAACCATGAAAAAAGTTGGCATCATAGGTGGTTCTGGTTTTATAGGTAGTTATATAACCAAACGATTTTTAGAAAATGGATTTGAAGTAAAAGTTTCAACAACCGATATATCAAAACACGAAAAATACGAACATTTGATGGAATTTAACTTCGCCAATCATTTATACATTAGTGAACTTAAGGTTGAAGATAAAACACAATTACAAGCATTTATTAAAGATTGCGATATAATTATTCATGGTGGCACACCATTTCAACTGGATGTTAAAGACCCAAAATCTGAACTTTTAGATCCAACCATTAAAGGAACAGAAAATTTCTTAGAGGTTATAAATGAAACACCAGGCATAGAAAAAGCAGTCTTCATAGCATCTGTTGCTGCTTGGAATACGAATTTTCCAATGTCTGCAGGCAGTAAAGCTTCAAATGAAATTTTTAACGAAAATGATACGCCCTTTATGAGTAATGAAAGTCATCCATATGCTCAGGCCAAATTTATTGCAAATCAAATGGTAAATAATTTCATTAAAAATAACTCAGATCTTGATTTTGAAATCACAAGTGTATCTCCAGTTGCTGTTATGGGAAAATCGCTTTCTAACAGAAAAGATTCCACCTCAACAAGTTTACAATTCTTGCTTAAAAAGCAAATAGCACCTAACCCATTTATTCAAATGTTACACGATACCGATATGGAATTTGCTATAGTTAGTGTAAAAGATGTGGCAGAAGGTGTTTATAAAGCGGCAACTATTTTTGGATTACATGGCAAAAATTATTTACTAAGTAGCGAAACCTATCCAGTTTCAGACATCACATTAATACTTAATAATAAACAGCCAAAAAACAATCCAAAAATTATTTATCAAAATCAGCTAGCAAAACAGCAATTAGGTTTAACGTTTCAATCTGTAATTGAAACTTTACAGGAGTATAATACGTGAAATAAATAATCAAACTAAAGTTATTAATTATGGAAACAGCAATACAGCCATCACCAGCAGCAATTCTTCAAATGGGAACAGGATTTTGGGCATCAAAAGTTCTATTAACAGCTGTAAATTTCGAACTGTTCACATACCTCTCAAAAAAATCGAATCAGTCGGCAAAAGGCATCAAATCTTTATTGGATTTGAAATGTACAGACAGAAATACTTACGACTTTTTGGATTGTCTAACAGGATTAGGATTTCTGAAACGTGAAGGTCTTTTAGAAACTGCGAGATATTCTAATACTGTGGATACAGATATTTTTCTGAATAAAGCCAATCCATCTTACATAGGCGGAATCCTTGAAATGATGAATGAACGAGGCTGGGGCATTTGGGGAAATCTTGATGAAGGTTTAAAAACTGGATTAATCCAGAATGAAGCCAAAAATGGAGGCCAACCTATATTCGATTTGCTTTACGGTAATCCCGAATTATTAAAAAATTTCGTCGACGGAATGACTGGTGTTCAAATGGGCAACTTTATAGCATTGTCACAAAAATTTGACTTTTCAAACTTTAAAACATTGGTCGATGCAGGCGGATCTGCTGGTGTCTTATCTTTAATGGTTGCTAAACATAATCCACACATGAACTGTATTACTTTCGATTTACCTCCACTTGAATCTATGGCGAATGAAACCATTCAAAAATTCCAAATGGCAGAACGTGTAAAAGTAATGAGTGGTGATTTTTTCAAAGATGGATTGCCAAAAGCAGATATCGTGACTATGGGAAATGTAATACACGATTGGGACGAAGACACCAAAATAAAACTGATACAAATCGCTTATGATGCGCTGCCAAAAGGAGGCGTTTTGATTGCAATTGAAAATGTTATTGACAACGAAAGAAAACAAAATGTTTTCGGAATGATGATGAGCCTAAATATGCTCATAGAAACAGGTGATGGGTTTGATTACACCTTTGACGATTTTAACAGATGGGCTAAAAAAGTTGGGTTTTCTTCAACTGAATTATTGCCTTTGACTGGACCATCCAGTGCTGCCATTGCTATAAAATAATTAATAAACCATACTACTAACAGATAACTCAATAACTATTAATTCAATTCAAAAAATGAAAGCAACACAAATATTAAAACTAAGTATTTTCTCAATGTTATTATCAATGAGTTTCATGGCATGTAACCAACCAAAAAAAGTACAAGTAAAAAAAACATTAAATAACTATTCAAAATAAACCATGAAATCAAAAATAATAGTTTTACTAAGTCTTCAATTATCAATTTATACACTTTTCAGTCAAAACATAACGGGTACATGGTATGAAATTGCTAAACCAAATGCTAGTTTAGAAATCATCATTGATAAAAACAACGATATCTATTCTGGAATCTATAATTGGGAATGGAAAAACGGGACTAATACTATTAATACACCAATTGATAATGTGCTTATTAAGAATGATTCACTTTTAATAGAATTGAATTACTTAGACTATAATCTTAATTTCAAATTGCAAAAGGATAATAAAACAGAAACCTACAAAGGCTTTTTCTATCTCAACTCTCGTCAATTAGGCCCCGTTACTTTGAGTCGTACTCCTATAGAACGCGATTTGACCATTAGCGCAGTAGCCGAAAAAACATATACTAAACAAGATACCTTAAGAGGTAAAATAACTCCAGAAAGAGCATGGTGGGACTTAACCCACTATAATTTAGATTTTGAATTGGATATCGAAAATAAATTTATCAAAGGGTCTAATACCATAGCGTATACAGTACTAGAATCTAAAAATGTCATGCAAATTGACCTACAGCCTCCAATGAAAATAACAAAAGTTATTCAAGCTGGAGTATCGTTGCTCTTTACACAAGAAGAAAATGCCTATATCATCCAGTTGAAAGAAGACCAGATAAAAGGATCATCAAAAGAGATTGAGGTTTTCTATGAAGGAAACCCAAAGGAAGCTCCAAGACCACCTTGGGATGGCGGTTTTACGTGGGAGCAAGATTCGAATGGCAAACCTTTTGTCTACACCTCATGTCAAGGAGAAGGTGCTAGTTTATGGTGGCCTTGTAAAGACCATATGTACGATGAGCCAAATAACGGTATGACAATAAGCATAAACGTTCCTGAAAATCTTATAGCTGTTGCCAATGGCAAACTCACAGCCACCGAAAAAAATGATAATGGAACTACTACCTATGAATGGACAATAGTAAATCCTATCAACAATTATGGTGTTAGTCTTAACGTGGCAGATTACGTTCATTTTTCAGACCTATACAATGGGGTAAAAGGAACACTTGAATGTGATTATTATGTACTGCCAGAACATCTAGAAAAAGCAAAAGTTCAGTTTAAACAAGCACATTTGATGCTTGAAGCTTTTGAGTATTGGTTTGGTCCATATCCATTTTATGAAGATAGTTATAAGCTAGTAGATGGCGTAGGCATGGAGCATCAAAGTTCTGTTGGCTATTCAGGATACGAAAATGGTATGGAAGGTTCTGATTATTCGGGTTCTGGTTGGGGTTTAAAATTCGACTACTTGATTATCCACGAATCTGGTCATGAATGGTTTGCAAATAACATTACTTACAAAGACATGGCAGATATGTGGATTCATGAGGGATTCACAACTTACTCCGAAGCCCTGTATGTTGAATATCATTTTGGAATAAAGGCTGGAGAAGAATATATTAAAGGTCTTTCTCAAAGTATAGCAAACGACACCCCAATTATTGGCGATTACGACATTAATGACATAGATTATACACAAGATGCTTACAGTAAATCTGCTGCGTTCTTGCACACATTAAGGCAAATAATTAATGATGATGAAAAGTGGAGAGCCATCCTCACAGGATTAAATAAAGAATTCTACCACAAAACAGTCACTTCAGTTGAAGTTGAAAATTATATTGCGCAAAAAGTTGGATTCAAATTAAATACATTCTTTGATCAATACTTGAGAACCACGGAAATACCAACTTTAGAGTATCATTTTAAGGATCACACATTTGCCTATCGTTGGCTAAATGCCGTGCCTGGATTTAATATGCCATTGAAAGTAAAACTAGATAATAAAGAGCAATGGATTAAACCAACAACCAATTGGACACATGAATATACTAAAGATACAAAAAAGGAACTGATTGTTAACCCAAATTTTTATGTGGCTAGTTTCAGGAATATGAAAAATTAATTGACAATAAAATTCAAAAAATGAAAGCAACACAAATATTAAAACTAAGTATTTTCTCAATATTATTATCAATGAGTTTCATAGCATGCAACCAACCAAAAAAAGAACAAGTAAAAGAAATTGAAATGGTTGAAGTAGAGCAAGAAACACCGGAATACTACTTGCTTCGCCCAGAAATCGAAAAAGCTTATGGCTACTCTCATGCGGTAAAAATTGGTAACGACATAAAAATCTCTGGAGCAGTTAGTATGGATAATGAAGGAAATCCAACAGCAATAGGAAATATTGAGCAACAAATGAAAAACTGTTATTCAGATTTAGAAAAAGTTTTAAAGCATTATGGATGCACGTTTGACGATGTTATTCTCGAAAACGTATTTACTACAGACATGGCGAAGTTTTTAGAATTTGCTGGCTATAGAACAGAAATCTATAAAAAACAATTCCCAACAGGATCTTGGTTGGGTGTTAAAGAATTAGCATTACCAGAATTTATGATAGAAATAGAGTTAGAAGTATACAAGCCAGAATAAACCAAATGTTCAAAATAAATATTAATTAATTAACCAAACAGTGCGGTGTCAGCACGATAAACTCTGACAAATTTAAAATGAAAAAAGTAACCTTATTTTTTATGTTGATGATAACTTTCATCACATATGCACAGAAAAAAACAAATGGAACAGTTTATATTGACCACCCTGCAATTACAGTAGTAGAAGATATGACTAAAGCTTTCGTAAGTGGCGATTCAACTAAAGTAGCCAGTTATTTGGCTGATGATTTTAAATCCTATAATGGAGTTGGTACAGCTGTAAAACAAGAAGGTCGAGACAAAACATCATTCGTTAAAAGTGTTTCAGGATGGTTTAACGCCCTAGATTATTATTCTATTGCCCCCTCAAAAGGCGCTTATCCAGATGCTATCGAATATAAAAAAGATAATGACAAAGATGTGGTTTGGGTTCAAACCTGGGAAGACTTAAAAGGGATGCATAAAACAACAGGTGTAAAAGTTAATATGCCTATGCATAGGCTATACGTTGTAAACAAAGACAACAAAATACAAACCTTAATAAGCTATAATAATGAAAGTATTTTTGATGAAATAGGTAGCAGCTTTGTTAAGAGAACTAATGGTAAAATTTACAATCATCACGATAACATTAATACCGTTCGAAAATTGAATTATGCTTACGAAAATTCAGATCTGGAAACAACTATGAGTTATTATAGTGATGATGCTACTTTCTATGACATTAATTCTGAATATGGTAAATCGAATACCAAAGCCGAAATAAAACCTATGTGGCAAAAGTTTTTAGATGATTATGAAATAGTAAGCATAGAAATGATTGGTTACCCTGATTATTTGGAATATGAAATGGGTGAAGGACGCGAAGTACTATCATGGTGGAATTATCATTTAATTCGTAAATCTGATAAAAAAGAAATATCAGTTCCTTTTCATTTCAGTGATAGCTTTGATGCTGATGGAAAAATAGTTTCTGAAATGATTTATTATAGCCAAACATTATTAAGTGCTAAATAAATGATAAATACCCAGCATATAGGTAGCTTACCTTTAATAGCTGCCTATATGTTTATTAATAGGTCAGATTAGTGCATGAAAAATGCCAAAATATCTTCAAATTATAAACTATTCAACAAAATTTAAACCAAAAAATAATGATTAAACTAACTGTACTTTATGGACACCCTATCGATGTCTTAGCCTTTGAAAATTATTATACTAATAACCATTTGCCTATAGCAGCAAAACTTAAAGGACATGAAAAGTTAGAACTTACTAAATTAACTAGTGGACCGGATGGTGAAAAACCTGCCTATTACCGTATCGCAGAATTCTGGTACTCCAGTCCAGAAGCAATGCAGAAAAGCATGAATTCTACTGAAGGGCAAGCTACTGCAGCAGATCTATCCAACTTCGCAACTGGCGGTGCAACATTAATGGTAGGCGTCGTTGAGTAATAGTTTAAAATTGAGGGAATAATAAACTAATAAATTACAACAAATATGAAAAATGCGATTAAAACAATTAAACTGTTTGTAGTAAGCTTGTTTTTGATATTCACTTTCACAAAATGTATTAAAAAAACAGATGCAAAGGTAAATGTCTCTGCTACAATAGAAGAACTCGGCCAAATGAATCGAGATTTCGCTAGTGCTCTCATAGCAAAAGACGCACAAGCAGCAGCAAATTTGTATGATGAAAATGCATCACTCTTACCTCCAAACAAACCTATAATTAGAGGGCGAGAAAATATAAATGAATACTGGCAAGGGGCAATCGATGGTGGTTTAATTGAAGCTTCAGTAAAAACTATTTATGCCGAAAGTGATGGTGACTTAGGTTATGAAATAGGAACTTTTGAATTAAAATTTCAAAGTGAAAATGACTCAATAATTGTAGACACAGGAAAATATACTGAAATATTGAAGCGCAACTCAGAAGGTAAATGGATTTCACTTTATGGTATGTGGAGTAACAACGAATAATATTTAAATTCATGGAGGCTATAATTACCACTGGCAAGGTATTTATCGAACTCACTTTAGGCATCATGTAAATCTTTACTTATTTAGCTGATGTTTTTAGAAAGGAAATAAAAAAATGGCAAATGGATATTATCATTAGAAATTATCCTGTATCTCATTTTTAATTACATATAATATTTTAAATAAGCACACCAGAGATGCATTTGCTAGATAGTTTGCAGTATTACCTATTACTTGATTTTTTTAAATGAAGAATAACAAAAATGAATGAAACAAAAACTTCAGAATTAATAAGTGAGGTATCAGAAATTAAAAAATCTAATTGGTTTCTAAGTGATAATCCTATATTAAGATACATAACGTTTTCTGCCTTGTATGTAGCACAAGGAATTCCTGAAGGTATAACTTATTTTGCTATTCCTGCTTGGTTAGCCATGAATAATAAAACGCCTATTGAAATAGCCAGTTTCGTTGCCGTTATAGGGATTCCGTGGAGTTTTAAAATTCTCATTGCACCACTTATGGATCGGTTTACCATTTTATCAATGGGTCGTAAAAGACCTTGGGTTATTTTTGGGCAATTAGGATTAATAGTAAGCTTTTTGGCTATAGGCTTAGTGCACGATCCTTTAAATAATTTAAACGGATTAATGATTGCTGGTTTCTTCATTAGTTTTTTTGGAGCATTTCAAGACGTTGCAACAGATGGAATGGCAATAGATATAGTACCACTAAAAGAGCAAGCTAGAGCCAATGGTTTAATGTGGGGTTCAAAAACAATTGGTACTGCTTTATCTTTGGTAATAGGTACGTCTTTAATTAATTTATTAGGTTTTACAACAGCCGTTTCATCTTTATCTATTGCTGTTGCTTTTATTATACTTTTTCCTATTCTTTTTAGAGAACGTTCTGGCGAAAAACTTATGCCATGGACAATAGGTAAACCTTCAAAACAATCCAAAAATGCGCAACTAAAAAGCTGGAAACAAATTTTTAAAAGTCTCTTAAAAATAATCATTTTGCCATCTACTATAATGATGGGTCTTGCTTCAATAATTAGTGGGTTTATGTATGGTTTAGTTGATACGCTTTTACCAATTTTTACCATTCAAGAACTAGGATGGACCAACACATCTTATTCGCAAGTATATTCAATTACTACTGTGGTTGGAGGTTTTATTGGCATGTTTGCTGGTGGGGCTTTGGTTGATTTTTTGGGAAACAAAAAAATGATAATCATTTACCTCATTGCAACAACTGTATTAATTGCAAGTCTTGCTCTACTTCCTGAATTTTGGAAAAATGACAAATTCATATTTGGGTTTATTCTGCTTTACTATTTGTTCTATACATTACTTTGTATAGCAATTTTTGCAGCCTGTATGAAACTGTGTTGGCGAGTAGTTGCAGCAACCCAATTTACTCTTTTTATGGCACTTTCAAATATGGGTCGTGCATCAGGCTCTGGTCTGGTTGGTACTCTTAAAGAAATTATGTCTTGGGAATATGTTTTACTCTGTACAGCTATTTCACCATTAATAACTATATTTTTTATAAAATATATAGATTTTAAAAAGCATAGAAAATCTATTGAAGAATTTACAATTCAATAATAATTAAAATCAAACCTAAAATGAAAAAAATAACCTTATTATTAGCTATCATCCTAACAAGTACTTCAACATCATTTGCACAAAAAAATAACATTGAAAAAGATATCAAAATGTACACCCAAGTATGGGATGACATTATTAACAAGGGTGAGATTGACAAAATAAATACCACTTATTTCGACACAAATATTACAGCAATTACTAGCCCTGAAAATATTGTAGGCATTGAGGACTTTAAAGCATTTTATCAAAATTACCTAACAGGATTTTCTAATGTCACCTTTACAATCATTGATGTATTTGGACAAGGAGACAAAATTGTAAAACATTGGAACTTTAAAGGCAAACATACTGGAGATTTTTTTGGAATTCCTGCAACAGATAAAATGGTTGATATTGATGGTGTAACACTTGTAAAAATGAAAAAAGGGAAAATTTCGCAAGAACAGGATTTCCTTGACAATATGGTGTTTTTATCACAATTAGGGTTGGTTTCATATCCTGAAAATATTAATACAATTGATAGTTTATACAAATCATTTGCCATTGGAGATATTCCTTCAGTATTAGCGGCAATGGATTCAGAAATTGTTTGGAATGAAGCCGAAGGAAATTCTTATGCAGATGGAAACCCATACATAGGTCCAGATGCGGTAATTAATGGTGTTTTTGCTCGTATTGGAGCTGACCATGAATATTTTAAATTAAAAGATATTGAACTTCATGAAATGAGTAACGACCAAGTGCTTGCAACCTTGCGTTATGATGCAAAATACAAAAATGATAATGCTTATAATGCTCAAGTTGCTCACTTATGGACATTAAAGGATGGTAAAATAATAGCTTTTCAGCAATATGTTGATACTAAAAAATTAGCTGATGCTGAAAACAAATAATTGAGAAAATAATTAAAATTATGAAAACACGTTTTTTGACATTAATAGTATTTACTTGTTTGCTATTTTCTTGCAAGAATAACAAAACAGAAAAAAACACAAAAGCAGATTACAAATCATCCTATTTTGATTATTCAAACAGCGACGATCAATTTACAGGAGGTGTAAAAATGATTCCTATTACTACACCAAAAGGGACTTTCAACGTATGGACAAAACGTGTTGGCAACAACTCAAAAATGAAAGTATTATTACTTCATGGTGGCCCAGGTGGAACGCATAATGAATTCGATTGCTTTGATGGCTATTTCCCTAATGAAGAAATTGAATATATATATTACGATCAATTAGATTCTTATTATAGCGATAAACCTAATGATTCAACACTATGGACAAAAGAGCATTTTGTTGAAGAAGTTGAACAAATAAGAAAAGCTCTTAATTTAAACAAAGACAATTTCTACTTATTAGGACAATCTTGGGGAGGTATTCTAACAATGGAATATGCCTTAAAACATCAAGATAATTTAAAGGGACTAATTATTTCAAATATGATGGCAAGTGCTCCTGAATATGGTAAATACGCACAAGAGGTTTTAGGACCAAAAATGAATGCTGAAATATATAAGGAAATTCAAGATATGGAAGCAAATCATGATTTTGATAACCCAAGATATAGCGAATTATTGATGGGCAATTATTATACAGAGCATATTTTAAGAATGCCTGTTGAAAAATGGCCAAAATCTGTAAACCTAGTATTAGAACATCTTAATCCAAATATTTATGTTTTTATGCAAGGGCATAGTGAATTTGGAATGACAGGTAATGCCAGTTTAAAGAATTGGGATGTTTCAAAAGAACTAAAAAACATTAAAGTTCCAACATTAGTAATTGGTGCTACACACGACACGATGGATCCTAAATACATGAAATGGATGTCTGAAGAGGTACAACATGGACGATTTTTATTATGCCCAAACGGCAGCCATTTATCGCAATATGATGATCAGAAAACGTATTTCACTGGCTTAATTAAATTTATTAAAGACGTGTATGACGAAACCTTTTAAATGAAAAATAATTAAACAAAAACCAACCAACATGAAATTAAAACAATCGCTAATCATTGCAGCGACTTTAGGTGTTATTTTAGTTGCAGCATGGGAACTTTATTGGCGCTCCCAAGGTCGCCAACCTAATATTGATGATAACAAAAACCTTTGGGCTAACCAAAGAGCGAAACTTGAACATTATAATGATAACACTGTTGTTTTTATAGGGTCTTCAAGAATTCTATATGATATTCAATTGGATATTTGGATAGATGAAACTAACACCGATCCTGTTATGCTTGCCGCACAAGGCACTTCTCCATTACCTATTTTTAGAGACATTGTTGATAATACAGATTTTAATGGAACTCTTTTAGTTGGTGTTACACCACCATTACTTTTCTCAACAACCTATCCTGAAGCTAATTTTATTAAAGTAGCTCAGTCTTTGGTTGATTATTATGATAAAAGAACTTATGCACAGAAATTAAATCACAAATTATCTATTCCATTGCAAAAGAATTTAGCATTTATAAGAGATGGAGACCAAAGTTGGGATACCGATGTAGACTTAAAAATGCTTTTAAGTCAAATTCATCTTAAAGAAAGAACAGGACCTTTTTATCCACCATTTAATAATTTTGAGAGTATAACTTTGGATAGGCATATGAAAATGCCACAAAAAATGGTTACAGATACGGCTTATTCCAACTCTGTTAAAAAAGTTTGGGCATATATCTTAGGTGGTGATTTTCCTCCACCAGAAAGAGAAGCGACTATAAATGCTACTGTTGAATTAGCGAAAAAATTCCAAGCTAGAGGGGGTAATCTCATATTTCTTCGTTGTCCGTCTTCTGGTCTTTTCCGTAAAATAGAAAGTTTGGGGTTTCCTAGAAATCAATTTTGGGATATTTTAATTGAAAATTCTGGTGGCAAGGCATACCATTATGAAGATTATGAACAATTTCATAATTTAAATTTACCTGAATGGTCTCATCTAGCTGAAAAAGATGCACGATTTTTCACTACAGAGCTTTTAAAAATCATGAAAGCAGATGGTGCTTTAACTAACTCTAAATCCGACTAATTATGTTATTCAATTCTTTAAGCTTCGTAGTATTTTTAGTTATCGTTTTGGTTCTTTATTATTCAAAAATATTTAATTGGACAAACAAAAAAAGGATGCTACTTTTAGCAAGTTATGTATTCTATGGCTTGTGGAATCCGCCTTTAGTAATTTTACTTTGGATTTCTACAATGGTCGATTGGACTGCTGGAAATAAATTAGCCATTGAAGAAAACCAACGCAAAAGAGTTATGTGGTTGGTGTTAAGTATGGTTGTTAATTTAGGCTTTCTAACCTTTTTTAAATACAGAGATTTTCTATTAGATAACTTCACCTCTGTAATAAACACTTATGGTTATGGTTATAGGGCAAAACCTATGGATATTCTATTACCCATGGGTATTTCGTTTTATACTTTTCAAACCATGTCTTATACCATAGACATGTATTATAAAAAAATTAAACCTGCTAAAACCTTTTTAGATTTTGCTTTGTATGTTACTTTTTTTCCACAATTAGTTGCAGGACCAATTGTAAGAGCTCAAGATTTAATCACGCAATTTTATGAAGAAAAACGAGTCACTTTTAATCAATTTGCTTGGGGTTTGTTTTTGTTAACAATTGGTTTGTTCGAAAAAACTGTATTAGCAGATACTCTTTTGTCAGACACTTCAGATACTGTATTTGGTTCCAAAGGAATACTAAATAGTATAGATGCTTGGGCGGGAACATTAGCTTTTTCTGGTCAAATTTTCTTCGATTTTGCCGGGTATTCAACTTGCGCCATTGGTATTGCATTAATGTTGGGTATTATTCTGCCCGATAACTTTAGGTATCCTTATGCATCAATAGGTTTCTCAGATTTATGGAAACGTTGGCATATTTCATTATCAACTTGGTTAAGAGATTATTTATATATCCCTTTAGGTGGTAATCGTCATGGTATTACAAGAATGTATGTCGCTTTAATGTTAACAATGTTGTTAGGAGGCCTATGGCATGGAGCCGCTTGGACATTTGTAATTTGGGGAGCACTTCATGGCATATATTTAGTTTTAGAACGCCTTTTAAAAAGTAAAATAAAAATTAAACTAAATGCTATAAACGGTATTTTATTAGCATTACTAACCTATACTTTGGTCAATTTTACATGGGTATTTTTTAGAGCCAGAGAATTTTCAACAGCTAAAAATATGATAGCTTCCATGCTATTTGTAAACTCTGAAGGCGAAAAGGTTTTAGAAAGTTTTGATATTATTAAAGTGTTCGTATTAATTACTATTCTATTTATTAGTCATTGGATTATGAGAAACACGTCATTAAAAGAGGTCTCTCTCAAAACCAAACCTTGGTTATTAGGTGTTGTTTGGGCAATTATGTTTTTCTTAATTGTTATTGCTCAAGGCAGTGGTGAGCAGTTTATATATTTTCAATTTTAACCATTTAAAACCAACCAATTATGAAAACAGTAATTATTACAGGAACGAGCAAAGGCATTGGTCTTGAAACAGCATTATCATTTGGTCGTGCAGGTTACAAAGTGTTTGCCACGATGCGTAATCCTGAAAAAGCTTCGGATTTTAAACAAAAAATCAAGAAAGAATCTCTAGACATCACGATTTCTAAAATGGACGTTGATTCTGATGCTTCGGTAAAAAAATGTATATCTGCCATCATTCAAAAACATAGTTCTGTCGATGTATTGGTCAATAATGCTGGGATTGAACGCCATGGCTCTATTGAAGAAATACCAATAACCGATTTTCAAGCCATTATAAACACCAATTATTTAGGAGTACTTCGCTGTATCAAAGCGGTGCTACCACAAATGCGAAAAAACAAAAAAGGATATATTATCAATATAGCATCTATTTCTGGTCATATTTCTAACAGTCCATTGGGTGGATATGCTGCAAGCAAGCATGCGCTCGAAGCTATAAGTGAAGCATTGGCGCAGGAAGTAAAACCATTTAATATTAAGGTTGCTATTGTAGAACCTGGTATAATTAATACTCAAATGGCAACTAATATTGCTGTAAGTGAAGATTCAATTTATCCGCACTCAAAACGCTTTGCTGGGCTTTTTTCTGCATCACTAAAAACGCCAACACCTTCAACACTTGTGGCAGATAAAATTTTGGAAATAACAAAAAACAACAACTGGAAATTAAGACATCCTGTTGGTCCAGATACAGAACCTTTCATGGCATGGCGAGCCTCTATGAGTGATGAAAAGTGGATAGATTGGAATGCTGCCAATGACGAAGACTGGTACAAATCTGTAGAGCAGGATTTTGGTTTGAACGCAAGATAAAAGCATTTCCAATGGCATTAGTACTATTAAAGCCTATATGTTTTTTTTAGTTTCCATTGAAGAAGTTAGCGGCGAACAATTTATCTGTTTCCAATT
The DNA here is from genome assembly GCF_900114265.1 of Flaviramulus basaltis. Lineage (GTDB taxonomy): Bacteria > Bacteroidota > Bacteroidia > Flavobacteriales > Flavobacteriaceae > Flaviramulus > Flaviramulus basaltis. The sequence continues at coordinate 513,983 of NZ_FPKV01000003.1, read as the reverse complement.
TTAATTTCACTAACTATAATCAACCATTATGACAACAACAGCAACATCATTAACCCCTTTAAAAGCAATGGACAGGATTCACTCTCTTGATGTAATTAGAGGAATCGTTCTTTTTGGAATTTTATTAATGAATATTAACGGTATGGGTTTAGCTCATGCATATGGTGATCCCACTGTATCCGGAGGTTCTACTGGATGGGATCTTTATACTTGGATAGCAACAAACATGTTTTTTGAAGGTACTATGAGAGCATTGTTTTCTCTACTATTTGGAGTAGGTATGTTTATTCTATTAGATAGATTGGAAAATAAAGGTGCAGGTTTGAAGGCTGCAGACATTTATTTTAGAAGATTACTATGGCTACTCTTTTTTGGATTGGTTCATGGCTATTTATTGCTTTGGACTGGTGAAATTTTATATCAATATGCACTCATGGGGTTCTTGGTATACTCATTTAGATACTTGTCGCCAAAAAAATTAATTCTTATTGCATTATTCTTATTCTCAGTAGGTGCTTTATGGAGTTACTTCGATTATACTAAAGATGTAAAATTTATGGAAGATGTTGCACTTGTTAAAACCAATAAATCTGAAGGAAAAACATTAACCAAGGAACTTAAAGAAACAGAATTCAAGTGGGAAAATAAGCAATGGGAAAGATCACCAGAAGGTGTTAAAGATTATAACAATAATATGCGCAAAAGCTATTTAAATGTAGTTGCATTTCTAGGGCCAACAAATCAACATTATGATGAGAATTGGCCTTATCGATATGATTTATGGGATGTATTAAGTATGATGCTTTTAGGTATAGCCTTATTCAAATTAAATATTTTATCTGCAGAGAAGTCTTATAAATTTTATTTTATAATGGCAACTTTAGGGTATTTAGTTGGGTTAACCACTAATTATTTTGAGATCAACTATATTATGAATCAAAAATTCTCCTTGTTAAGTTTCTCAAAAACAAATATAACTTATGATTTGGGTCGTGTTGGAGTTGCCATGGGTCATGTGGGACTTATCATGCTTTTTTGTAAATCATCAATTCTAAAATGGTTAAAAAATGCACTCTCTGCTGTTGGTAAAATGGCATTAACTAACTATGTAATGCATTCGGTTTTTGCTATGTTTATATTCACTGGTGCTGGTTTTGCTTTATTTGGCACCTTTAAACGTCATGAATTATTATACATTGTTTTCTCAATATGGTTATTTCAGTTAATAGCAAGTCCTCTTTGGTTAAAGTATTTTCAGTTTGGCCCTTTAGAATGGCTATGGCGTAATTTAAGCTACAAAAAAAGACATGCGCTCAAAAAATAGACTAAAAAACATCCATAATCAAAATAAACAATTGATTCTGGATGATTTCTTTAAAGCTAAATTAAATTAATTATATTTATTGAGAATCTCCTCAAGTCTTTTTCAATAAAAACATAAAGCTAAAAGACTTATGACTTTAAAAACCAACCGAATTGAATCTATTGATATTTTAAAAGGTTTAGTTATGGTACTTATGGCACTCGACCATACAAGAGATTATTTTCACAATGATTCTTTCCTGTTTAGCCCTGAAGACCCTACACAGAGCAATTTACCCTTTTTTTTAACCCGATGGATTACTCATTTTTGCGCACCAGCATTTAGTTTTTCAGCAGGATTATCAGCTTTCATGGTAAGTAAAAGAAAAACTAAAAAAGAATTATCTAGCTTTTTAATTAAGCGTGGTATTTGGTTAGTATTTATAGAATTAATCATAGTCAATTTTGCATGGTATTTTGATGTTACTTTTTCTAGCCCTGGTTTGTTTGTAATATGGGTTTTAGGAATAAGCATGATTGCTTTAGCCGGAATTATTTGGTTGCCTAAACATTATATTATAATTTTTAGTTGCCTCTTAATTTTTGGACATAATCTTTTAGATTCTATACATTATGAGGGCAATGTGCTATGGGCTATGCTTCATGAATATGCTTTTTTTGATTTAGGAAACGGGTATGATTTTGAAACAGGTTATCCTATTATTCCCTGGGTTGCGGTTATGTCGTTAGGCTATTATTTTGGGGCATTTTACAATGCTTCTTTTAATGCGAATAAAAGAAAAAAAATGTTCAACATTTTAGGCATATCCTCTTTAATTTTATTTATAGTATTAAGATTCACAAATGTTTACGGTAATCTTACACCGTGGAAAAATTATGATACGATATCCAAAAATTTGATTTCATTTTTAAATCCCGCAAAATATCCACCTTCGTTAACGTATTTATTAATGACTTTAGGAGTAACATTTATTTTTCTTGCAAATAGCGAGAAACTAAAAGGTAGATTAGCAGAAATTTTTAAAACTTTTGGAAGAGTACCTTTCTTCTATTACATCATACATATTTATTTAATTCATGTCTTAGCTTTACTTTATGCAGAACTTTCTGGGTTTGGCTGGGGAAAAATGATTTTAAAAGATTGGGTTACAGAAGCTCCTTCACTAAAAGGCTTTGGTATAAACCTTGGTTTTGTTTATTTGGTTTGGATTATCATTGTCTTACTTCTATACCCACTCTGTAAAAAATTTGATTTATATAAACAAAACAACAAAGACATATGGTGGTTAAGTTATTTGTAACACATATTTAAATAAAAACAGAAATATGATTCAAAAGGAAGAAGGATTAAAAAGACGAGTTGGTGTATTTGGCTTATCAGCCAACATTATAAACATTATTATTGGTTCTGGTATTTTTGTACTACCAGCAATTGTAGCTGGTTATATGGGTGCATCAAGTATTATTGCCTACCTTTTTTGCGGGTTTTTAATGGCAATGATTATGCTTTGCTTTGCAGAAGCAGGAAGTAAAGTCACGAATACAGGTGGGCCTTACACTTATATTGAAACAGCTTTTGGAGATTATGCTGGGTTTATTGGAGGTTTTTTTGCCGTTGGCAGTAATTTGTTTGCAGATGCCGCTGTATCAAATGCTTTGGTAAATATTATTGCTTCTGCTTATCCAATTTTTGAAAATGGATGGCTACGATTTTTATTCCTCTTCATTCTTTTTTATGGAATGGTTTATATAAATGTTATTGGGTTAAAACAAGGTATCGGCTTAGTAAAATTCAATACCATTATTAAACTAATACCCTTGCTTTTACTTATTCTTATTGGATTTAAAAATGTTTCTTTAAGTAATTTATATTTTGAAAATATGCCAAATATAAAAACACTGGGGGAAACATCTCTTATTCTATTTTTTGCTTTTCAAGGGTGCGAAACGGGTATTATAGTTGGAGGTGAAGTTGTTAATCCAAAACGCACAATTCCTAAAGCGATTTTAATAAGTATAGCAACTGTAGTAGTTATTTATGTTTTAATTCAAACGGTAGCACAAGGTGTTTTAGGCAATGAATTACCAAATTTTAAAGCTGCTCCACTTGCTGAAACAGCCAAAGTTGTTTTTGGTTCTTTTGGATACGTCCTTTTAATTGTTGGTGCTGTTATTTCTATGTTTGGTTATATGAGTGGCACAATACTTAACAGTCCAAGAATAGTTTATGCGCTTTCCAGAGATAATGTTATTCCAATAAAGGCACTCTCGAAAATTCATAAGTCCTTTGCTACACCTTATGTTGCCATAATTGTATATGCAACCATTGGCTTTATTCTGGCCATTTCTGGTAGTTTTGAAAAATTAGCTATTATCGCGAGTAGTTCTATGCTAATGCTTTATTTAGGTGTGGCATTGTCTGTAATTAAGTTACGTAATTCTCAAGAAAAGTACACAGAAGGATTTAGAATTCCAGGAGGTTGGACAGTACCTATTCTAGCCATCATAATTATTCTATATTTTCTCTCCAACTTGGCAAAAAATGAAATGATTGTTACTGCTATTATTATTGCCGTTTTGAGTCTTGTTTTTTTACTTATTAAAGTTTTTAAAAAGAAAAAATTATGATAAAACTCTTTAAAAACACCCGTAAAAAACTTCTTAATGAAGGCAAAACCTCCAAATATCTTAAATATGCTATTGGAGAAATCATCCTTGTTATAATTGGAATTTTAGTTGCACTTCAAGTAAATAATTGGAACACAGGTAGAATTCAGAATAATGATTCTAAAGAACTTTCCAAACGTTTATTATTAGAAACAAATCAAAATATTATCATTCTTGATTCTCAAATTAAAAGGTTAAATAAGTCCCTAAATGCATCATTGGAATTATTAAAAATGACTGGCACTAATTATAAAGAAAAGGAAATTAAAAAAACCGACTCTTTAATTTATGAAATTATTTCTACCCCAAGATTTGAGCTAAATGCATCAGTTCTAAATGAAGCCATAACCACCGGCAAAGTATCAAATATGAAATCTGATTCACTTAAAAATGTTATATATGAGTTTCCTTCCATAATAACTACTATTAGAGTAAATATAGGCTATATTGATACTCATGATGATAATTTTTTATTCCCAAGGATATACGATTTAATCTCACTACGCCAAGTAGATGCAAAGTTTTCACCTAATAAAAAAGAGTTAGGTGAGAGCAATTTTCCCATTACAGATAATCGTATCCTTTTAAACGACATAAAATTTGAAAGCATAATTGATAATAAATATTTTTTAACGAATTCTCTATTACTCATTTACCATGATACTCATAAAAAACTAAGCATCCTTTCCAGATTGCTTTCAAAAGAAATTGAAGATAATTAATAATGATTAAGCTCTTTAGAAACGTTCGTAAAAACCTTCTCAATGAAGGCAAAACATCAAAATACATAAAATATGCGGTTGGAGAAATAGTTCTTGTGGTTATAGGTATTTTGATTGCTTTACAAATAAATAATTGGAATCAAAATAGAGTTTCTAAAATTGAAGAGCTAAGCATTTTAAAAAATATTCACAGTGAATTTATTCAAAATAAAAAAGTGCTACAATCAACTATTCATAAAAATAGTATTTGTCTAAATACATCTATAACACTAATAAATCTGGTTGGTCAAGACAATGAAACAATAAATAAACAAAATGTAGATAGTTTATTTTATTATGCTCTGGAGGCTGGTACATTTAGACCTTCAGAAAACACTATTTTTGATCTTCTCCAATCAGGTCGCCTACAATTATTGCAAAATGAAAATTTAAAAGACTTGCTCTATGAATGGACAAGAAGCATGAAATCAGTAGATGTTAGTTTTAAAAGAGTTGAACTTAAAATTGATAATGAACTTATTCCATATTTATCTAAAAAATACTCCTTAAAAGATATTGATGTTTATGGAAATTTAAAATGGAAAAACAAAACGCTTCTTAAAGTAGATAAACTTCAAATTTTTGAAGACATTGAGTTTGAAAATATTATGGACGATTACTTATATAGAATCATCAGCAATAAAGAAAAGCTAAATGAATTGACAATACTTATAGATGACATTCTAAAAGAAACAAAATGATAAAACTCTTTAGAAACATTCGTGAAAACCTTTTAAACGAAGGCAAAACCAGTAAATATTTTAAATATGCCATTGGCGAAATTTTATTAGTGGTTATTGGTATTCTCATTGCATTACAGATTAATAATTGGAATGAAGCGAGAAAAGATGAAAACAGAATGCACACCAATATTAATTCTATATCTGAAGATATTAAATCTGATGCCTTTCAAATTGAAAAAGCAGTTGCTATTTTAAAAAAGCAAATGGATGCTGGAAGAAATATAATTCCTGTTATGGAATCTAAAAATAAAGTGCTAGCCGATTCATTAAAATTTATCTTGGATTTTAATTCTTTTACTACAACTCCAATTATTTCTGAAACTAACAATACTTGGGACTTTTTAAATTCTTCTGGCAATTTATCCGAATTTCCAGATTCGAGGCTTTTAAAAATGCTTCAAGATTATTATCGTGACCTTAAAGCTATAACCGTCGATTTTACAAATTCTGCAAATCCTGTTAGACTTGAACTTCGAAAGTTAAAATACGAGCTCTTCACCAATACGGAACATAGAAAATTTTTCCCTACAAGTACTCCAAAAGCACCTAATAAAGAGGTTTACAATGCAATTTTTGAGGACAAACGCATATTACCTTTATGTAGATTTATTGCAAGTACATCAACGTACTTTGAAGCAAAAGCTAAGTCTCTGGAAAATAAAAATAAAAATATTCTAGATTACTTAGACAAAAATTATGGTTATAGTGAGCATCAATGATAAAACTAGTTATAAATAATGATTAAAATCTTCAGAAACATCCGCAAAAACCTTATAAACGAAGGCAAAACTAGTAAATATTTTAAATATGCTATTGGTGAAATTATCCTTGTGGTTATAGGTATTTTGATTGCTTTACAAATAAATACATGGAAGAACGAAAAAGAAGAAAGCTTACTTGAAATCAAAATCATAAAAGAACTTAAAAGCAATCTAAAACTTGATTTAGTTGAAATCCAAGAAGACATTGGTATTATGGAAGATATTAATGTAGCGAGTGCTTACATAAAAAATTATTTACAAACACATGAACTACCCTCAGACAGCCTAAATGAAAAATCTATACTATTGCGAGTAACACCTCATTTTGATCCTAACAAAAGTGGTTATGGTCTTTTAGTTTCAAAAGGTATAGGAATTATTTCTAATGATAGTTTAAGAAACGATATTTCATTACTATACGAAAGGCTTTATAGCTATTACAAACGTTATGAAGAAGAGCGTCTCAGGTTTCATGCTATGCATAGCGAACCTAAATTATTAGAATATTTTGTAATGAAATTTAATTCTAATGTTACCAAGTACTATGGTAATTTTGAGATTTCGAAGGAAGATTATAATAAATTAAAAAAAGACGAAAATTTTTTTAAACTAATGTCTGCTATAACCTATGAAAACTCTGGAGTTCTTAATAGAGCACAACGAGTTGAAAGCAAAATAATTTCACTTATTAGTGCATTAGATGAGGAATTATCTATAAAGGAAAAGTAAAAGAGAATGATTCAAATTTTAAAAAACTATCTAAACATTACTCTTTCACTTTCCCCGTAAACACACTTGCTTTTGAGTTATAAGAATTTCCAGAACTGCGCCTAAACGATACGACTTGCCCACAATGCCACAAAGCATCAGCTATTGGTCCATTTAGTCCATTCCAAAAAGGAAACTCGTAGGTTCCATTATCGTTTTTAAATACTAGTTTATATTGAGAAATGTCATCGCTTTTTCTTAATATATCGGCAGCAGTTTTCAAATTGATTAGTGTTTGTTTTCGCATGTCTTTAAACGACAAATCAGATTCTTTGGCACTTCCAATATTTTCTTTTAGTAAAGTAGAATTCACAATCACTTTGGATAAATCGTAAACATGCTTTGTCGTTTCTTGAGTCGTTCTACCCATATCGCTTGGTCTAAAAGCTAAATCCTCTTCTCTTAAACCTTCTGTTGCCCAATAAAATCTAAAACCTAAACCATCTATAACTCTTGCTGCAACTGTTCCTGCCGTATATGTTTCTGAGTCTTCAGGTATTTCATAATAAGGCAATTCTTCTTCGTTTTGTGCCATAGTAACTGTTACTACCATTAAGGTAAATAATAAACTGAGGTTTTTCATTCTATTTGTATTCAATGACATGTAATAGTTGTAAACTTTAAATGGCTAACAATAATTAGTCTGAATTAGTTTTTAATTTTTTCTGGATTTGAAATTGGATTAATGCCATATTTATCAAATAAGTATACCAAAGATGTCATCGTTGCAGCTCCCAATTCTAATTCTCTTTTATTAATGGCATCAAAAGTATCATTACTTGCATGATGATGATCAAAATAACGCTGAGAATCTGGTACCAAACCTGCTAAAACATTAGATTCAGTTTTTAAAGGTCCAACATCTGCTCCACTATGCCCTTTTTCAAAATAATGAATTAAATAAGGTTTAAACAAAGGTTGCCAGCTTAAAACTTGATTAAAACTAGCATCGTTACAGTCAAAACTAAAACCGCGAGGTGTAAATCCTCCCGAATCACTTTCTAAAGCAAACACATGGTTTTCTCCTTTTTGTTTTGAAATTTCAGCATATTTATTTCCACCACGCAAGCCATTTTCTTCATTCATAAACAAAACCACTCTTATACTTCGCTTTGGTTTAATTCCAGACTCTTTAAGTAATCGTAACACGTCCATGGATTGTACAACACCAGCACCATCATCATGCGAACCATCTCCTAAATCCCAAGAATCTAAATGTCCTCCAACTACCATGTACTCATTAGGGAATTCACTACCCGTAATTTCTCCAATAACATTATAAGATTGAACATCTTTAAGTTGTTTGCAGCTTTGTTTAAAATATAGCTTTGTAGTATTGTCTAACTTTAACATAGCGCTTAATAACTCAGCATCGTTAGTACTAATTGCTGCGGAAGGAATACGTTTTTCAACAGGTAAATCACCATAACTCATACTTCCTGTATGAGGTAAATCGTCTAATCTTAAATTCATAGAACGTACAATTACGCCAATTGCGCCATATTTAGAAGCTTCTAATGCGCCTTGATAACGCTGGTTCACACAACCTCCATAAGCTTCAAAAGTGTGAATTAAATCGGCTTGCATCGGTCTATTATAGAAAACTATTTTGCCTTCTACATTTTCTTTTCCAAGTTTTTCTAATTCTTCAAAATTCTTAACCTCAACAACACTTGCTTTTAAACCTAATGCTGGTGTTGAGACTGAACCTCCTAGAGCACATATATTTACATTTGTTGTTTTTCCTGGCTCAGTTTCTATAAAAGCAAATTCTTTACTTCCTCTTATCCACCTAGGCACCATAACTGGTTGTAACCAAACTTTATCTAAACCTAATTTATCAAGTTCATCCTTAGTATAAACTACTGCCTTTTCAGCTCCTAAAGACCCTGATAATCGACTTCCTATTTGGTTTGATAAATGGTTTAACCAATCGTAACTTTTACCATTTGTCAATGACTGTGCATATATTTTCTTAACAACTTCTTCATCTGTTTGAGAAAATATACTTGATGATAAAAGAATGAATAATAAGAGAAAAGAATACTTCATAGATTATTTTTTTGAGTTAAATATACTATTTAGCAAATGTAAATAATCAAAAAAAAATCATAAATTATACATATTACCTATTATTTATATTGAAGAAATACTATTTTTTTGTCTTAATTTCAATAACACCATTAGATCCACTTGAACCATAAACACCTAAAGAAGCTGGGTCCTTTAATACATTTATGGACTTTATATTGTTAACTGAAATATCATTGTATAGTGCATTATAAGTTCCAGTATAACGTTGTCCATCAACAACAAACAATGGTTCTGTTGTTAGTGCAAAAGAATTTGCACCTCTAATAGTAATTTTTGCGTTTGAGCCACTTCCTTGAACTCTTAAACCAGATATACCTCTTAAATGCGTAGTTAAATCGTTACCGCTTTTTATATCGTTTACGACTACAACATTTTCTGTGGTTTGTTCTCTGGCTTCTTGTTCTGCACTCCAAATTGTTTGCTTTTTTGTTTTACAAGAAGTAAATATTAGCACAAGCATTAAAAACAGTAAATTTCTCATAATCAATATTTAATCTACTAAAGTTATTAAAAAAGTCTAACAAAAATGAAACACCTATTCGTTATTTAGTTGTTCTTTATACAACTCAATATTTGCTTTTATATCATCATCTAATTCTGGTTCTTGAATATCTGTATATTGACTTAATGCATCATACATGATTTTAGCAACTAAATAACGTGCTGTGGGTTTATCATCAGCTGGAATGTTATACCAAGGCGCATGTGGTTTTGATGTTCTGTTTATAGCATCTTCATAACAGTCTTGGTATTTATCCCAAAGTTTACGTTCTTTTAAATCGCCAGGTGAGAATTTCCAGTTTTTTTCTTGTTTTCTTAAACGACGTAGTAATCTATTTTTTTGTTCTTCTTTAGAAAGATTTAAAAAGAATTTAAAAATAATGGTGCCACTTTCTGCTATATGTTTTTCAAAATTATTGATTTGTTCAAAACGTTCATCCCAAAAGTCATCGTCTATATCTTCAACCGAATTAACTGTTGGAATGTTTTCTCCTAAAATGTAACCAGGATGTACTCTTGTTACTAGTACATTTTCGTAATGTGTTCTATTAAAAACTCCAAACTTACCACGTTCTGGAAGTACTATATAATGTCGCCACAAATAATCATGACTTAATTCCAACTCGGTAGGCACTTTAAAACTATGCACCTCAACACCACGTACATTAAAATCTTTAAATACTTCACGCACCAAACTGTCTTTACCAGAAGTATCCATACCTTGTAAACATACTAACACAGCATATTTATTGTGGGCATACATGGTGTTTTGTAGTTTACCTAGTTTTTTTCTAACGTCTTTAAGTTCTTTTTCTGCATCATCAATTACAACTTTAGTTTCAGCGTTTTTTAAAGATATACTTGTGGTTACCTTGTAGTCATTCATTTTAAAATTTTTATTTGATTAAATATATAAAATGCAATCGATTTTTTCATGCATATTATTAATTGTTTCTATTTAAAAAGATCCGCATGAATTAATAAAAGTTGGTATTTTTACTACACTTTTTAAAATTATGAATATAAAAATCAAGATGATGACTTTATTGGTTTAATTACACATATTATTGATAATTATGATACTATTATTTTTGCAACTCCCGTTTATTGGTATAGTATGAGCGGTATTTTAAAAGTATTTTTTGACAGAATTTCAGATTTAATAAGAATACATAAAGATATAGGTAGAAAACTACGTGGAAAAAACATGGCGATGTTAAGTTGTAGTAATTATGATGATTTAAAAGAAGGATTTACAATGCCTTTTGTAGAATCTGCCAATTATTTAGGAATGAACTATTTAGGAGATATTCATACATATATTGAAAATGAGATTATTAATGATGAGGTAAAACTTAGACTTGATACTTTTCTTAAAAACTTAAAAAATCATTTATCTGGTTAGTTCTCTTCATGTTTTCACTTCTAGAATTTTTATAGTAAATCCATAATTTCGACGAAACACATAGTTATATATAATGTTTTTAATACATTCGCCCTACCTATTTATGTAACTAACCTTATTTCCATGAAAAACTTTTTTCTATTTTTCGCTCTTTTAGCTTCTTTAATTATTAATGCACAGTCAAATTGCGACGATGCCAATTCTTATATTGTAAATGCATATTCACATGTAAAAGATGCTTATGAAGCTAATAATATTAGCCATTTAAAATACTTTGCCAACAGATCTTTAGAATCATATAAGCTTTCTAAAAAATCATTAAAAGATTGTGGTTGTAAAACAGCATTAGAACTTGCCGACAAAAGTATTGAACTACTAGCCAAAGTTGAGGGTGTAGAAACTTATGAAGATGGTCGTTTTTATGTAAAACGCGCCAGAGATGTGAGCAAAGAATGTATAATAGAAATTGATAAATGTGCTGTTGAAACCGATAATATTGATGTTACTGAAAACACAACACTTAACGATTTACAAAACGAGCAATTAAAATTAAAGCAACAACAAGATGCTTTGAAGCAAAAAGAAGAAGAGATTAAAATGCAAATGGCTCAGCAAAAAGAAAAAGAATTAACGTTGAAAAAGGAGCAATTAATTTTTTCTTATAAAAGTGCAATCGTATTAAATATAAAAACATACAATGAGTCTTTAAAAATATGTGATTGTAATCATGAAATCATAAAAGACAATGAGAATACTGAAAATCTATCAATAGAAAGTGTAGAGTACATAAAAAACCACTACAACAACAGTCTTAAAACGTTAGCATCTGGTTATCTAGCTGAATTGAATTCATGCAATAAATAAATCACAAAATTATATGTTTAATTTTTTTTTATTTCCTCATCCTCTTCTTTATAAATAAGAGGATGATCTTTAATTCCTAGGCCAACAATTTTAATAATACTCGACACAGCGTTAAATAACATAAGTACAACGCTTATTAAAGCTCCACTTAACAATGCAGATAATGCTAAACTTATATAATAAATAGAGCTATACCAAGTACTTGGTACGTTTTCGGCCTCAGTAATAGGAATATTAAGAAGTTGAAAAACAATCATTGCTACTACAAATACGACAGTGTCAATTTTAGCAATTAATAAAACATGCCTGTAATGTTCTGCTGTTAATTTAGACTTTGTACTTGAACTTACACTTAATAATGTGAGTAATAAAGCAAGAATAGTAGCAGATGCCAATACTATGGTATTACAAAGTGTATTAATACCTGGAAGTGAGGATTTAATTAAAATCTTAGCCTCGTAACCACTTATATTACCCATTAAATACGCACCAACACCTGTAATAACCGCAGCAATAATACCTCCGTATAAAGCTCTTTTATTGTATTTGGTTAACTTAATCATGTCTTTTTTTATTTGCTTGCAAATGCTTTCACATCTTTTTCGCTTACTTCACTACCTCCTAAAATAATTAGGCGTTCAATTACATTACGAAGCTCTCTAATATTTCCAGTCCAGTCATACTCTTGAAGTAATTTAATGGCTTTATCAGAAAAATTCTTTTTTGCTGTTCCTTGCTCTTCTGAGATTTTCTCTGAAAAATGAGTTATTAATAAAGGAATATCATCTCGTCTTTCATTTAATGCAGGTACTTTAACTAAAATAACCGCCAGTCTGTGGTATAAATCTTCACGAAATCTCCCCTCTTCTATTTCCTTTTTTAAATTTTTATTTGTTGCTGCAATAACACGTACATCAACTTTAATGTCCCTATCACTACCAACTCGTTGTATTCTACTTTCTTGTAATGCACGAAGTACTTTGGCTTGCGCTGATAAACTCATATCACCAATTTCATCAAGAAAAATAGTACCTCCATTAGCGGCTTCAAATTTACCAGCTCTATCTTTTGCAGCACTCGTAAAAGCACCTTTTACATGACCAAACAATTCACTTTCAATCAATTCTGAAGGTATTGCAGCACAATTCACCTCTATCATGTTTCCTTTTGCACGCTCACTTTTTTCATGTAACCAATGTGCAACAAGTTCTTTTCCTGTTCCATTTGGTCCTGTAATTAATACACGTGCATCTGTTGGTGCAACTTTATCAATAATATCTTTAATTTGAGAAATAGCATCGCTATCACCTATCATTTCATATTTCTTACTAACTTTCTTCTTAAGGATTTTATTTTCCACAACTAATTCCTTTCTATCTAATGCATTACGAACAGTGTTTAAAAGTCTGTTTAAATCTGGTGGTTTTGATATATAATCAAAAGCTCCTAAACGCATCGTGTTTACTGCGGTATCCAAATCGCCATGACCAGAAATCATAACAATAGGTATTTCAGGTTTTATTTTTTTCACAGCTTCTAATACTTCAACACCATCCATTTTAGGCATTTTTATATCGCAAAGTATTAAATCGAAATCTTCATTTTTAATTTTTTCAATTCCTAGTAAACCATCTTCAGCTTCCTCAACATGGTATGCTTCATTTTCTTCCGATAGAATTTTAACTAACACACGTCTAATAGCTGCTTCGTCTTCTATTACTAATATTTTTGACATAATCATATTTTAAATTTAATACCTGTTCTTAAATAAAACGCATTTATATCGTCTAATTTAAAAATTTCATCTCTATTTTTATTCCGTAATACATTATTTAATCTGAATGTATACCCTGTATACAAATACCCTACCAAATGATTTGTAAATAAATACTCGTAACCTAAACCACTAACAACTAATGATAAAGAAATGTGATCTATACTTTCTCCATTAATTACCAAAGGATCTTGTAAATGTGCTAAATATCCATCTAAACCTACAAAAGCCTGTATATTATTTGTGTTATTAATTGAATATTTTAAGTTGGATTTTGGAACACCAGCATTAAAACTCCATTTATCATTAATCTCTCTATAATAACTAACAAAAGGTAACGGAAAAGGCAAACCTGTTGTTGCATTATAAGTTAACCCTAAAATTAAACGATATGGTCGTTTAAGACTTTCATCTTTGGTTCTATCATTAATTGTAAAGATTCCTCCATTCACAAAATAATCGTCGGATGTTAATTGCCTGGTAAGAGTTGATGCAATTCTGGGGTTAAGTTTAATTGCAAATCGCCAATTTTCATTCCACTTAAATGTATAACCAAGGTTTAAATCTATTACATGAATTTTATTTAAACCAGATGTATTAAACGGATAATCATCTTCTAAATTAAGTAAAATACGATTATACTCTCCTCCTACTACAAAATAAGCATCATTTTTGAATTTAATTGGATAATTTAAAAGTGCTCTTAACCTTGTATATTGATCATCTGAATTACTTTTTGGAATAAAAGAATACTCTAACCTTGCTAAATCTGTAAGTTGTGCAAAAGCAAAATGCGTTATAAAAAATAAACTAAACATTAAAATTAATCCACTTTTTCTATATGTCATAATTTTCTGTTGTTGTTTATTTGGTATCAATATTAGAATCTGTATTGTTTTTAAATTGAATATTTTGATTAGGTTTTTGAATAATATGAATATCTCTTTGAGGGAAAGGGATAGAAACATTATTTTCTCTAAATAGTTTATCTATTTCAAATCGAATATCACTTTTTGGAAATGCCGCTTTAAAACTATCATTTATAGTAAAAACAAGTTTGAAATTTAATGAGCTATCTCCAAACTCTGTAAAAATCACTGATGGTTCTGGCTCACTAATAACCTCTGGATGGGTACTAGCAGCTTGAATTAACAGCTTTTTTACTAATTGAACATCGCTACCATACGCAACACCAACCTCTACAGATTCTCTGGTTGTTGTACCATTCTGTGTCCAGTTATACAAACTATTTTCTAAATATAAATGATTAGGTATTACTAATACTTTGTTGTCGATAGTTACTGCTCTTGTAGTTCTAAGTTTAATTTCTTCTACTCTACCTACTTTTCCATCAATTTCTATAATATCACCAACATGTACACTTTGGTCTATAAGAATAAAAACTCCTGAAATAATATCCTGAAAAAGCGTTTGTAATGCAAGACCAATACCAATTAATAATGCTGCCGATGCCGCAAAAACAGCTGTAACGTTTACACCTACAGAGTGAAGTGTAATAAGTAATATAATCACGTAAATAAGCCATCTAAAATAACCAAAAACAACATTAAATTTACTTTTATCTTCTTTTGGTAAATTTCGAGTTAAAACTCTCAAAACAAGTCTTAATATTATTGTTGTAATAAATATTACAGTAACTATAACCAAAAGGTCTAGTATTGAAATATGTATTTTATCAGTAAAATCTATATGAAGATTAATAATTTTTTTAAAGCTTTCCCACAAAGAACTCTCGGTTATAACTTCCTCTATTTTTTCTAAATCTTGCCTCATTTTAATACTTAATCCATTTTATTAACTCTTTGTAGCTTGGTTTTTTACCGTACATTAAAATACCAACTCTGTATATTTTTGCTGCAAACCAAACCGTAAACATAAAGGTACCTATTAATAATAATAACGAAACCAATTGCTGCCATATTGGTACCCCAAAAGGAATACGCATTAACATAACCACTGGAGATGTTAATGGAATAAATGAAAACACAGTTGAAACTGTACCGTGTGGATCTTCAATAACCGTAAATATACCAATATAAACAGCCAAAATTAATGGCATCATTATAGGTAATAAAAATTGTTGGGTATCTGTTTCGTTATCTACAGCAGCACCTATTGCCGCATAAAGTGAACTGTATAATAAATAACCACTAATAAAAAATAATATAAAGGCTATTATTAAATTGGTAATAGGTAAATTATAAAAAGCCGTCATTATATTTTGAATTTGCGAATTCGCCTCTGGAGATTCCATAGCTTGTTGCAATACTTGTTGCTGCGGACTCTGCATCATATCTATTCCTAGTACTAATGACACAACCGCCATTAAAACACCTCCTAAAATTATCCAAATTACAAACTGTGTAATACCTGCTAAAGATGTTCCAATAATTTTACCCAACATAAGTTGTACAGGTTTTACAGATGATATAATAACCTCAATAATTCTGCTAGTTTTTTCTTCAATGACACTACGCATAATCATGTTACCATAAATGATGATAAACATAAATAGTAAATAACCTGCAGCGCCTCCAAAAATTAACTTAACAACACTATCTATTTTTGATGTTTTCTCACCTTCAAAGCTTTCTTGTGCAATATTAATACTAATTCTAGAGGCGTTAATCATATCTACATCAACTCCCTTTTGTTGTAATTTAATATTAGTAAGTTTCTTTTCTAGTTGACCTTCTAAATTAGATATAATACCAATTGATGGTGACTCTTCAGAATAAAACCTGATACTCTTTGAAATGGCATCAACATCATCTAATTTATTAACGTGTAACAACCCATACGAAGATGTTTCTTTAGTTATCGTTTTTGCTTCTTCTAAAGACATATTTTGTAACACATTATACTTTGTGTTTTCAGAACTTTTAAAAGAGTTTTCTACTAATCCAGATTCATCTAAAATAGTAATTGTACGAACGGTGTCATTATTTAATTGTGACAAATATGCAACAACAGATATAAGCGCAATCATAATAATTGGGCTTAAAATAGTCATGACTATAAATGATTTATTTTTAACCTTGGTTAAATACTCGCGCTTTATAATAAGTGGTAAATGGTTCATTTTTTAGTTATTCTTTACAGTTTGAATAAATATATCGTTAACACTTGGTATCAATTCTACAAAATGAGACACCTCTCCTTTTGAAGTTAAATAGCTTAGTAAATCATTTGGTTTATCGGTATCCAAGAGTTTTATATTCAACTTTAGTTCATCTTCTAAAGTTTTAAAGTTGGCCGTAGAAATATCAAATTTTTGAGATAATTCATTTTGTAAACTAACTTTATCATTTGCTCGAATACCTACTTCGTAAGTATTTATTTTATATTGGCGCTTCACATCTATTAGCTTACCATCTAAAATTTTATTCGATTTATGTATTAAAGCAATGTCATCACAAAGTTCCTCTACAGATTCCATTCTATGTGTTGAGAAAATAACGGTTGCTCCATTTTCACGTAATCGTAAAATTTCATCTTTAATTAAATTAGCATTTATAGGATCGAAACCCGAAAAAGGTTCATCGAAAATTAATAATTTTGGTTGATGCAATACCGTAACAACAAATTGTATTTTTTGAGCCATACCTTTTGAAAGCTCTTGTATTTTCTTGTTCCACCAATCTCCAATTTCTAAACGCTCAAACCAGTATTTTAAACGTGTTTTAGCTTCTGCCTTACTTAACCCTTTTAATTGTGCAAGATATAAAGCTTGATCGCCAACTTTCATGGATTTATATAAACCACGTTCTTCTGGCAAATAACCAATATCTCTTATATGATTCTCGTTAAGTAGTTCACCATCTAAATGAACAGTACCAGAATCTGGCATAGTTATTTGATTTACAACACGTATTAGTGTGGTTTTTCCAGCTCCGTTTGGTCCTAGTAATCCAAATATACTACCTTTTGGAACTGAGATTGATACATTATTAAGGGCTTTAAAGTTTCCGAAATTTTTAGAAACATTATTAACTTCAAGAAAGTTACTCATTAGTGTTTTTTAATTAACTTGTAGTTGGTAAATATATTAAATGTTACCCGAGAAGTTTAACGCTTTAACCACAAATAATAATACAATTGAAAAATTAAATTTTATTAATTTAATACAGATATGGCATAAAAAAACAAAACCCACCCTTAATAAATTAAGGATGGGAAAAAAATTGCTATGAAAAAGAAAAATTATCACTAAAATAAATTAGTGATATTCAAATATAGTTTTTTTTTCAATACTAATGGTAAAACAAATAGATATCTTTAGCATATAAATTAAAAAATCCGCTATTTTATAGCAGATTTTTTAATTATAACCTATTGCTTTTAAGAAAACATATCTTTTACTTTTTCGAAGAAAGATTTATCTGAACTTTCTGGTTTTGGCTCAAAATGTTCATCATTTTGCATACTTTCAAAAAATTCTTTTTGTTGCTTATTTAACGTTTTTGGCGTCCATACGTTAACATGTACTAATAGATCACCTTTGCCATAACCATTAATACTTGGAATACCTTTTCCGCGTAAGCGTAAAATTTTACCAGATTGTACACCTGCTTCAACTTTAATACGCACTTTGCCAGTTACTGTATCAATTTCTTTTGATGTTCCTAAAACAGCATCAGGATAACTTATATACAAATCGTAATGTAAATTATCACCTTCTCGTTGCAATTTCTCATGTTGCTCTTCTTCAATAACAACAATTAAATCTCCCGAAATACCATTTCCTGGAGCTTCATTTCCTTTACTTGATACTTTAAGTTGCATACCATCTACAACACCTGCTGGTATTTTAATAGATACGGTTTCTTCTGCAACTTTTAAACCTTGTGCATCGGCATCTGCAGGTTTTTTATCTATAGTTTGTCCTGCTCCTCCACACACATTACATGGTGCAGATGTTTGCATTCTACCTAAAATAGTATTCGCAATACGAGTTACTTGACCGCTACCATTACATGTAGAACATGTTTTGTAAGTGGTACCTGGTGCTTGAACTTTACGTTTTACTTTTATTTTCTTTTCAACGCCATTAGCAATTTCTTCTAAAGTAAGTTTTACACGAATACGTAAGTTACTCCCTTTTACACGACGCTGACCGCCACCTCCAAAACCTGAGAAGCCACCGCCAAAACCGCCGCCTCCAAAGATATCACCAAACTGGCTGAATATATCATCCATATTCATACCACCTCCGCCGAAGCCACCGCCTCCTCCATTTTCAAAGGCTTGATGACCAAATTGATCATAACGGGCTTTTTTATCAGCATCACTTAAAATTTCATAAGCTTCTGCAGCTTCTTTAAATTTTGCTTCTGCTGTTTTATCGTCTGGATTTTTATCAGGATGAAATTCTATTGCTTTTTTACGGTAAGCCTTTTTAATTTCGGCTGCCGTTGCACCTTTGCTAACTCCTAATATTTCGTAATAATCTCTTTTTGCCATACTTCTGTTTTATTGTCCGATAACAACTTTAGGAAAACGAATAACTTTTTCGCCTAACGTGTATCCTTTTTCAATTACATCAATAATCTTTCCTTTTAAATCTTCTGTAGGCGCTGGTATTTGAGTAATTGCTTCATGATTATCAGCATTAAAAACATCACCTTTTTCAATCTTGATTGGTTTTAAGCCTTTTTGCTCTAAAGTATTTACTAATTTTTGATAAATTAATAAAACACCTTTTCTTAACTCTTCTGCCTCCTTATCGTCTTCAATATGACTTAATGCACGCTCAAAATCATCAAGAACTGGCAATAAGGTTTTCATAACATCCTCACTAGCTGTCGAAAACAACTCAATACGCTCTCTTGAAGTACGCTTTTTATAATTTTCAAACTCTGCAAATAACCTTAAAAACTTATCCTTTTCTTGCTTAAGTTCACCTTGTAACTTTTCCTCAACAGTTATCTCCTCAACCATTTGTTCCTCAGCCTCTATGGTTTGAGTTTCAGAAATTTCAATTTCTTCTTTTTCTATGTCTTTTTTATCCTTTTTGCTCATCGCTGAATTTTAATTTTTGCAATACTAAAATTAGTTGGCAAAAGTACTGCCATTATTACTAAAATGCCATAATGTCATTAAATTATTTTTAATATAATTTTGTTTAGCTTTTTTTTCATTTTACAAAACAAAATATGTAATTTTACAACTCAAACTAAAACATATTTAATAATGAAAAAGAATCTTTTAAGTATTTTATTTATTTCAGCAATAACAGTATCTATAGTGTCATGTAAAGACAAAGCTAAAGAAGCTGATACAACTGAAGCTGAAGAAGTTGTTGCCGTTACACCTGAAGCAAAATTTAATGTAGATTTAGCTGCATCATCTATTGATTGGAAAGGATTTAAGCCTGCAGGATCTCATAATGGAACTATTAAAATTGAAAGCGGAGTTTTAAACACTATAGATGGTAAAATTTCTGGTGGTACTTTTTTAATTGACATGGCTTCGATTGAAGTAAAAGATATTCCTGCTGAAGATGAAGGTAATGGAAAACTAGTTGGACACTTAACAAGTCCTGACTTTTTTGATATTGAAAAGCATCCTAATGCTGCTTTTGAAGTTACTGGATTAGAAGAAGTAGAAGGTAAAATGATGCTTTCTGGAAACTTAGCATTAAAAGATGCAAAAAATAACATCACTTTTCCTGTAACTGTAACTCAAGCAAACGATTCTATTACACTTGTTAGCGAAACTTTTACTATTGACAGAACAAAATGGAATGTACAATACGGTTCTAAATCTATTTTTGATAATTTAGGTGACAAGTTTATTAATGATGATATTGAATTAAAAATAATGCTTAAGGCTGCTAAGTCTTAAACTTATAAAACTTATTTTTTTTTAAAACCACTTCAATAGAAGTGGTTTTTTGTTTTTTGGTACAAAAGAAGTAATTTAGAAAAACTATTCTATAACTTCCTGATTATGAAAAGACGCCCGTTTATAAAAAAATTAATCCAAAGTACTGGAGGCATCTATTTAGCTTCACAATCGTCATTACTTTATGGCAGTAATTTTGGAACAAAAACCAAGGGGCTAGGTATAGCACTTGTAGGATTAGGAGGTTATGCAGGTGGCCAATTAGCTCCTGCATTACTTGAAACCGAGCATTGTTATTTAGCAAGTATTGTAACTGGCACCAAAGAAAAAGAATCTGTTTGGGCTAAGAAATACAACATTAAAAAAGAAAACATCTACAATTATGATAATTTTGATGCTATAGCCAACAATAATGATATTGATATTGTTTACGTTGTTTTACCAAATAGTATGCATGCAGAATTTACAATTAGAGCAGCTAAAGCTGGTAAACATGTAATATGCGAAAAACCTATGGCAACTTCGGTTGAAGATTGTAAAAAAATGATTGCGGCTTGTAAAGATGCTGGCAAAATGCTTTCCATTGGATATCGTTTACATTTTGATCCTTTCCATGATGAGATTATGCGTATAGGACAGAATAAAGTTTATGGAGAGATGAATGTCGCTTCAGAGTTTTCATTTATGCTAAAAGACCCAAAAAGATGGCGTACACAAAAAGACTTAGCTGGTGGTGGTCCATTAATGGATTTAGGTATTTATGCACTACAAGGCTCAATTTATTCTTTTGGTGAGTTACCAACATCTTTATGGGCAAAAAACACAACAATAGACACCTCATTTTTTAAAGATATTGAAGGAAGTCTAGAATGGGAATTAACGTTTCCATCCGGAAAATCGTATTGTAAAACAAGTTACGAAAAACCTATTTACGCAGAGCTAAAGCATAACACAGAAAAAGGAGAAGTAAAATTAGAAAATGCCTTTTATTATGGCGGGTTAAAAGGCTCAACTCCAGATGGAAAAATGGAAATTAAACCAGTAAACCAACAAGCTCAACAAATGGATGCATTTGCTCTTAATATTATTGAAAATACACCATCTATAGTTCCCGGTGAAATGGGATTACGCGATAATTATCTTATTGAAAAAATATATGAATCTGCTGATGATAATAGTAAGATTATACAATTAAATGACATTCCTAATATTTTAGATATTAGAAGAATAAAATGATTTTCACACAACAATATCGAACTTTACTTTATAAAAAATTCAGCTACCTTCGTTTAACGTTAGATATAAAACATTAAAATGATTTCATATCAAGTCGTTGTGCGTCATACGAGAAACAGCCTCGGAAAAAAATAAAATAGAATAAATATGAGCAGCCAAATTGAAGGATTAATTAAAAAAGCGTATTCGGCCTTTAACTCTCGGGACATAGATTCCGCACTTTCTACATTTCACTCGGAAGTAGAATGGCCAAAAGCATTTGAAGGTGGATATATAAGTGGACACGAAGAAGTCAGAAAATATTGGACAAGGCAATGGACGGAAATAAACCCGATTGTTGAACCAATCGGATTTATTGAACGACCAAATGGAACATTTGAGGTATCGGTTTTACAAAAAGTAAAAGACTTGAAAGGCGATTTAATATTTGATGGAATCGTAAAGCATATTATAACCATTCAAGACGATTTATTTCGAAGAATGGATATTGAACTTGAATAGAATAAAAAAGTACGAACGCACAACATTGTATAAAAATAATACTTAGTTTAGTGCTTAATCAAAGGCTAGTACGCTTTTGTTAGCTGCTGATTTTCCTTCGGAAAATCCTCGCACACAAACACGCAACATTCCATACATTAACCGTTAAACGAACTAAAAAAGTTATTCTAACAAATTCTCCAAAGCTGGTTTTAAATAATTGTATTTAAAATTAAAGTCTTTATCTTCAATTTTTTTAGAACTCACACGTTGGCTTTCAAATAACAAGGTATGCATGTCACCCAAAATAAATTTCATGAAAGACTTAGGTATATTAGGTAAAAACAATGGTTTATTTAAAACGTTAGCTATGGTTTTAGTCAATTCTTGATTAGTAACTGGATTAGGTGCCACAGCATTATAAACACCGTTTAAATTATGCTTTAATACATATAAAAAAATGTTTGCCAAATCGTTAATATGAACCCAAGATTGCCATTGTTTACCTGTTCCAAATGCTGCACCTACACCAAACTTTATTGGTTTAACCATTTCTTGTAAGGCGCCTCCTTTTTTAGATAAAACTAAGCCAATTCTAATTTTTGAAACCGCAATGTTTAATTTTAAAAAGGCATCAGCTTCATGTTCCCAAACTTTTACAACATGGCTTAAAAAAGAATTTTCATCCTTCACTTTAAAATCTTCATCATAATAATTGATTAAAGAATCTGGGTAAACACCTATAGCACTAGCCGAAATAACTTGTTTTATAGAATGTGTTTCACCTTTTAAAGCATTAACTAATAATTGTGTGGTTTGTTTACGACTATTTAAAATTTCCTTTTTGTACTCTGGTGTCCAACGTTTTGATATGGTTGCTCCCGCTAAATTTATAATAGCATCAACATTTATAAAACAATCTTTATCAATATCGCCAGATTTAGGATTCCAATAAAACCCTTTATATTTTTCTTCTTTTTGAATTTTAGATTTACTAGTTGTTAAGTAGTTTACGTTTATCTGCTTTTTATGACAAAGTTTTACTATTTCACCTCCTATTAATCCAGTTGCACCTGTAATTAAAACTCGCATTTACTTTTTTTATAAAGTTACGAAATGGCAGTCCGTTTAACTAACCATTTATGGAAGGTTTAACATAATATAGCTAGCTATTATGAATAAAATGAAGCAATCTGTTTTATTTAATTTGAAATTTACTTGAGTTCTTACTAAAGAAGATTAACAGCGAAGTTTTTTGCTCTTTAATGATATTAAAGTTTTATGTCTTTTATAGCTCTAAGCATTTCCCTTTTTCCTGGTGGTCCTGGCAATCTTTCCACCTTAAAACCTACAGCTTGCATAGCACGACGTACACTGCCTTTTGCAGAATAGGTTACTAAAATTCCGTTAGATTTTAATGCTTTGTACATATTTTCAAAAACAGTTTCTGTCCATAATTCAGGCTGAACTCTTGCACCAAAAGCATCAAAATAAATAATATTAAAAGTATCGGTTTCATTTATTTCATGAAACATTTTTTGCTGTTTAGTAAGCTTAAAAAAGGACGTTATCGAATGCGATTCATTCCATAAAACTTCATGTAGTTTTTTAAACAAAGATTCATTTTTCTCAGACTTTAATTCTTTGGAATAATTAAGCTGTTTTATTTCATCCATAGAAACTGGATAACCTTCAACACCACAATAATCAATAATTAAGTTTAGTTTTTCGGCTTCAAGTAGAGTGATAAAAGCGTTTAGACCTGTTCCAAAACCTATTTCTAAAATTGAAATATCTTGATGACCAATTGAACCATGTTCAGGTTTACAGAAATAATATAAACCATGCTTTATAAAAACATGATAAGCTTCTTGTATGGCGCCGTGTTTAGAATGATACTGCTCATCCCAATCGGGTAAATGAATGGTTGAAGAACCATCTGCAGTAATAACAATTTCTCTTTTCAAATTTATTGTTTTACTAAAACCCCATCGGCTTCAAATGAATACGTTTTTTTAGGTTTAATAATTTGAGCTATTTCTTCTTTTGATTTTCCAGCATCTTCAGCATAATGACGTTGTTCATCAATAGATACTTCATTTACAAAAGCTTTACCATTTATAACGACTTCTTTACCAGCTATATCTTTTGGAACAAAAAAACCGTAATCTTTAAACTTTACCATCACTTCATTACCATCTTCAAGATTCAAAGTCATCCAACATCCTTTTGCTTGGCAAACATTATTCACTTTTGCAATCATTTTAGAATTAATACTATCACCAATATTCATAGTTTTATAATGCTCCGTCATTGAAGTTGATACTATAGCATCATCAGCAATAATTTCATTTCCAAAAGATGCATAAGCAACTTCTTCTACTTTATCGAATGGCTTTGGACTTTCTTCTACTTTCTTTTTGCAAGAATTTAACATTAATAGACAGATAATTAATAAGCTAATTGGTTTCATGATGTAAATATTTCAATTTTATACGATTTATGTAAATATACCGCTTTTTTAAAAACGTTTTTCTTTAAATTTGTATGAATAAATAATGAGACTTATGAATGCTTTAATCAACGACATAGAGATTATAAAAGCAAAAACTACAAAAATTAACGACGTAGATTTTGATAATTTGAAATTCGGACATGTTTTTTCAGATCATATGTTAGAATGTAATTTTAAAGACGGAAAATGGCAAGCTCCAAAAGTTGTGCCTTATGGTCCTATTAGCTTAGATCCTTCTGCTAAGATTTTTCATTACGGACAATCTGTTTTTGAAGGAATGAAAGCTTATAAAGATACCGACGAGAATATCTGGTTATTTCGTCCATTAGATAATTTTAAACGTATAAATATTTCATCAAAAAGATTATCAATTCCTGAATTACCAGAAGATTATTTCATGGATGGTTTAAAAGCTTTATTAGAGGTTGATAAAGATTGGATTCCAAAAAAAGTTGGAAGTTCATTATACATAAGACCATTTGTATTTGCATCAGGTAATGGTTTTCATGCATCTCCTGCAGATGAATATAAATTTATTATTGCTACAGCACCTTCTGGAGCATATTTTGCTGGAGAAGTAAGGGTTTTAATTGAAGAAAAATATTCACGTTCTGCTAATGGTGGTGTTGGTTTTGCAAAAGCTGGTGGTAACTATGCTGGACAATTTTATCCAACTCAACTAGCTATTGAAAAAGGTTATCAGCAAGTTATTTGGACAGATGATAATACTCACGAGTACATTGAAGAAGCTGGTGCTATGAATATTTTTGTTCGTATTAATGATACTTTAATTACTGGTCCAACTAGTGATAGAATTCTTGATGGGATTACTCGTAAAAGTATTATTGAATTAGCTAAAGCTGAAGGTATTAATGTAGAAGTTAGAAAAATTACGGTAAGTGAGGTTGTTGAAGCTGCTAAAAAAGGAACGCTTAAAGAAATGTTTGGAGCTGGAACTGCTGCTGTAATTTCTCCAATTGCTGGTTTTGGTTATAAAAATGAAGATTTTGAATTACCAAAATTAGACGACACTTATGCAAGCTACTTAAAGAAACGCATTACAGATATACAAACCAATAAAGCTGAAGATCCATTTGGCTGGAGATATCAAGTTAAATAATTAAATAAAAAAAGCAGCTCTATGAGCTGCTTTTTTTATTCCTCTAAAATAGATTGAATATTAGGTTTAAAATAATTAGGGCCTTTTAACACTTTACCATCTTCACGATAAATAGGCTGTCCATCCTCACCTAGTTTACTCATATTACTACGTTGTATTTCTTCAAAAACTTCTTCTATTTTATATTGCATACCATGTTCTATAATGGTTCCGCATAAAATATATAACATATCGCCTAATGCATCAGCAACCTCAACTAAATCATTGTTATTTGCTGCTTCGAGATATTCCTCATTTTCCTCTTTCATTAAGTTAAAACGTAGTGTGTTTTTATCTTTACCTAAATCTGCTTTAGGGGTTTCTCTATGTCCAATTTTAAATGCAGTATGAAATGCTTTTACTGCGTCTATTTTATTTTTCATGTGGTTCTATTTCATTAAATTTGCATAAAAATAACTATATGTTTAGTAAAGGTCAAATCATTTTTGGTGTTTTATTTTTTATTGTCTTCGCTATTATTATTGGTTACACTTACCGCAAAGATTTAAAAGTACATAAACGCTTTTATCGTGGAAGCATTTGGATTCTTCTAGCTTTCATTGCCTTTATTGGTTTAATCTCTGCTATTAAGTTTTTACTTTAAGTTTTTTTTTTAGGTTTTAGACTAGGAAAAAAGTAAACTAACTTGTTTTATTAATAAACTATTTATTTTGACGCAACCATTTTTAAAATTGTGCATCTTTTAAATAGCTTAATCAAACTAAACAAAAAACTAAAATGAAAATTCTATTAATCATTAGCATTCTAATTGTTATTAATTTGATTCTTTTAACTTTTAGTGTAAATAAAAAAACAGAACCTTAAATAAGATTCTGTTTTTTTATTTAAATTATTATCATAAATTTTTAATTTACTTCTGGCAAGAAATTATAAGCCTTACTATAATCTAACATTTGACCAGAAAATGTTTCGGGTTGGGTGATTTTTATATCTACTATTTCACCTTCATCATTTTTATCTGCCACTAAAACCGGATTTACAAATCCGCTATATGGTGCCGATTTAAATTGCTTATTACGTTCTAAAACTTCAGCATGAATAGCTTGATCTACTTTTACACCATAACCTTCTACTAAAGCTTCAACTGCTGCATAATCACCTTCAGATTTGATACGTTGCGTTTCTCTTAATAACTGCCCAAATAAGTCATGAAGCTTTTCGTAATCATTAATATTGAAATAGGTTTTTCCATCTCTGGTTACTTTTTCAATTACATTATCAGCCTTTCCTTTTTCAAAAGCCCAAGCAGAAACCCATTGTCTATTTCTCATGTGAGCTTCTTCAACATCATCTCCTAAATTCAATCTAATTAATTGGGTCAATAACCCATTTCTAATGTAGCCATCATAAGCAGCTTTACCAACAGATTTCCAATCATCAACTAATCCTAATTCCTGTAATTTCGGACTATATAAATAGTATAAACCAACTAAATCTGCACGTCCTTCTTCAAGTGTCGATGCATAATTTTTAAGTGTTTCTTTAGTTTCACCAACACCCGGATTTAGTTGCCCAGAAGCATGCCCAATAACTTCATGCAAAGCCGTATGTAATTTGTCTCCTAACTGACCATATTTTTCTTCTAACTCAAACTCTTCATCATCATTTACAAATTCTTTTAAACGTTCCGAACCCGTAGCATTATTGTAAGCATTAGTAATATTCCCTAAAGATACAGACTTGCTTCCTACAGCTGCGCGAATCCAGTTAGCATTTGGTAAGTTTACACCTATAGGCGTACTTGGTGATGCATCTCCTGCTTCTCCAGCCACATTAACAACTTTGTATGTAACACCTACAACATTAGCTTTTTTGTGTGCTTCCATTAAAGGAGAATTATCTTCAAACCATTGAGCATTTTCAGATAAAACAGACATTTTTTCCGACATGTCAAAATCTTTAACTTGAACAATACTTTCGTAAGAACCTCTATATCCTAAAGGATCTTTATAAACTTCTATAAAACTGTTTATGTAATCAATATTCCCCTCTGTAGCAGCTGTCCAAGCTACATTGTAATCATCCCAAGTTTGTAGGTTTCCAGTTTTATAATATTCGATTAACAACCCTAAAGCATCTCCTTGTGCTTTATTTTCTGCAACTCCTTGTGCTAATTCTAACCACTTAATAATTTGGTCTATAGCTTTACCATATAAGCCTCCAGATTTATAAACGCGTTCTTTTAAAACACCATCTTCTTTTACTAATTGTGAGTTTAAACCAAATGATAATGGTTTTTCTGAATTCGGTGATACTTTTGCTTTATAAAAACTTTCAACATCTGTATTAGTAACATTTGGTCCGTAAAAATTTACTGCAGACAAACCAACATTATCTACACCTTTTGCTTGGTTTACTTTTTTAGAATCTTCATCATTAAATATAACCTCAAATACTTCACCTTCTAAAACCGTTTTAGTTTGAGATAATAATTCTTTTAAATATTCGGAAGAGAACTCTGGTTTCAATTTATCATTTGAGTAATGATGATGAATACCGTTACTAAACCAAACACGCTTTAAATAGGTTTCAAAAGCATTCCAATCATCAGATGATTTATCACCTTTATAATTAGTATAAATATTTTCAAGTGCTTTTCTTATTTTAAGATTATACCGGTAGTTTTGATCCCACATAATATCTCTTCCAGACAATCCTGCTTGTGTTAAATAATACACTAACTTTTGTTCTTTCAAGGTTAAGTTTTCCCAACCTGGAACTTGATATCGTAGTATTTTAATATCAGCAAATTGCTCAACATTGTAATTAAATGAAACTTCTTCTTTTGAAGCCATTTCTTCAACGTTTTTTTTAGATTTATCCTTACCACATGATACTAAAACAGCACCTATTAATGCCAAATTTAATATTGATTTTAATTTCATTTTTGTTAAATTTCTTTTAATTAATTTCTAAAAACATCATTTCAAAACAACTTAATTTTTATTGATAAATAAAAAATATCAACTTTTAACTGTCAAAAATTTATTTTTATTACAACAAATGTAATAATTAATTAACCGAAATTTAAAAATGATTATATTTGATTTATATAATTTTTAAAATTAAAAAATGAAGGCTCTCAAGTACATTTTATTTCTTTTACTCATTGCTATTATAGGTTTAGCTATTTATATTGCTATCCAACCAAATTCTTTTGAGGTTAAAAGAGAACACACTATTAATGCGCCTTCAGCTGTTGTTTATAATAATGTAATCGATTTTAAAAACTGGAAAGATTGGTTGCCTTGGATTGAAGCAGACCCAACTATGGAAGTCACTCTTGGAGAACAAACCAAAGGTGTTGGCGGTTCACAATCGTGGACAGGTAAAGATGGAATTGGAAATATGAAAACCGTTGAAATTGATGCTAATAAATCTATCCAACAGGAATTACAATTTGATAAATATGAGCCCGCTAAAATAACTTGGGATTTTGAACCAACTACCGACGGTAAAACCAAGGTAACTTGGAAAATGAATAATGATAAAGTTCCTTTTATTTTTAAAGGATTTGCTGCAATTTCTGGTGGATTTGATAAGATGATTGGCCCAGATTTTGAACGTGGCTTAGAAAAACTGGATAGTATTGTAGTAGAAAGCACTAAAAAATTTAATATTACTATTGAAGGTGTTAAAGAATATGGTGGCGGTTTTTATTTATACAAAACCACAAATGCTAACAGCAGCAACATTAGTAGTAAAATGGCAAAACAATATGGTGCAATAATGAGCTATATTACACAAAACAATATACAAATGGCTGGCATGCCTTTAACGGTTTATAATGAAATGAATACAGAATCTGGAAGTGTAATAATGAGTAATGGAATTCCTGTAACAGAAAAGATAGAATTCCCAGCAGACAGCAATATTTCTTGTGGTTATATACCAAAAACAAAAGTTTTAAAAACGACACTACTTGGTAATTACACTAATTTACCTGAAGCTTGGACAGAAACTATGGGTTATTTAGGGAAAAACAATTTGGAAGCTTCAGATATTAAACCTTTCGAAATTTATACAACCGATCCTGCAAAAGTACCAAACCCAGCAGATTGGAGAACCGAAATTTATATCCCAATAAAATAATAGATAATCCTTTTATAATTAATGTTTCAACTTCTTTCAAAAAACATAAAACAAATAAAACTCACCTTATGAAACAATTTTTACTCGTTTTTTTAGGTGGTGGTTTTGGTAGTGTTTTACGCTATATTATTGGCAAATATTTAAATAATGCAGAAACTGGTATTCCTTATGGCACTTTTGCAGCCAATATTTTAGGAAGTTTACTTATTGGTATTATACTTGGGTTAGCGGTAAAAAACAACACACTATCGCAAAACCAAACATTACTTCTTGCAACGGGTTTTTGTGGAGGTTTTACAACCTTTTCTACATTTGCTTACGAAAATCATGTGTTTTTAAAATCTGGAGATTTTACAAGTTTTGCTATTTATACCATTGCAAGTTTTATAATTGGCTTTTTAGCTGTGTTTTTAGGTTTGTTTCTGGTTAAATAAAATCTTGACTTTATAAAAATTTTCAGCTAAATTTGTTTAACGCTGGATATAAAACATTAAAACGATTTCATATCATAACGTTTATAACAATTATATACCAAACATTTATAACAAGCTAAAAAATTGTCATTTCTTGACATATGACAATTTTGAAAATTTAATTTTGTGATAACTTTTAAAATTAGAAACAATCTAAAAATAAAAAATTATGGCACTTATAAATCCTTACATAAACTTCAATGGAAATGCTGAAGAAGCATTCAATTTTTACAAATCAGTATTTGGCGGAGAATTTGCAAAGGTTATGCGTTTCAAAGACCTCGCAAGTCCCGAATTTAAAGTCGCAGAAAGTGAAGCAAATAAAATAATGCACATTGCTTTACCTATTGGTAAAAACCTTCTAATGGCTAATGATGTTCCCGAAATTATGGGACGAACAAACGAAAATGAACACAGAAGTAAAATTTCAATCAGTGCTGAAAGCAAAGAAGAAGCCGACAAATTATTTAACGGACTTTCAGTAGGTGGACAAATTGAAATGCCAATAATGGATAGTCCTTGGGGGTCTTACTTTGGAATGTTTAGAGACAAATACGGAATTGAATGGATGGTGGATTTTGACCCAAAACATAGTGAAAAAAAATAATTATGGAACAAAGCTAGTTGTCAACAAAGAACTGAGCTAAATAACATGCAATTTAGTGCTTAATCAAGAGTTTGTGCGCTTTTGTTAGCTTCTTGATTTCCTACGGAAAATCCTCGCATACAAAACCGCACTATTCTTATCCGTAAACATAAACCACTCTACAAATTATCCAATTGATTACTACTTTTATCTTGACTAATTGTCCAAAAGAAACCAACAAAAAAGAATTGATCCGTTGCAGGTTGTAAAGCTCTCCTATTAAAATACCCATTCATATCAGGAGTATCTGCATATTGATATCCATTAATATTTTTAAACCCTAAAACATTACTTACCGAAGCATATAGTATTTTTTGCGGACTTATTAAATACGCCCAATTTAAACTTAAGCTATTAAAATCTTTTGTTTTTTCATTTAAAAAACCTGATTGATTTGGATTCGTATAAGTTCTACCAGATGCATAAGCATAACTAAATCCTACTTGACTTCTCCAATCGTCAATCCAATATTTTCCAACTACCGATAAATTATGCGTATTTGCAAAATTAGGCTGTGCTTTAGTTAGGTAGTTATTATAATCCCGTTTTGTATCTAAAAAAGAATAACTTAACCAATAATCAAAATTCTTGATGCTTTTGCTATCACGCCAAAAGAGATCTAATCCTTTAGCAAAACCAGAACCACTATTGTTGTAATTACTATCAAAATCTGCAAACTCTGAATCATATTTTACTAGGTTATTATAGTTTTTGTAATAAGCTTCGGCTCTAAAAATTTTTCTATCTGCATTAAACTGATAATTCAATATATAATGCGAGGTGTTTTGGGCTTTTAAGTTTTGATTAAATTTTAAAATATTACTTGATGGATTTTGATAAAAATTACCATAAGCTAACGATAATTGGCTTTTACCAGAGGTTTTATAAGCAAACGATAATCTTGGTGCTAAAGTAATGTCCTTAAATAATTGGCTATACTCACAGCGTAAACCACTTTTAAAAGCTAAGTTTTTTGATATAAAAATATCAGCTTCTGCAAAAGCTGCAGCAATATTATTGTTATATCCGTATTCATCATTGTTAATAGTTTCATCACTATAATTCTCATTAAAATTGGTAGCAAAATATTCTGCTCCAAAATAAAGTTTAAAATAATTACTTATTCGGTTTTTGAATTTCACCTTAATATGAATAGAGTTTTCAGTATCTTCAATAGCACTATCAATAATATTTAAATCATTTTTAGCATGTGTATAACTAAAACCACTTTGCATACTCCATTTATTATTCAAAATGCCTTGGTATGATCCATTAAAATATAAATTATTATTATTCAATTTAAAACGCACGCCTTCTTCATAATTAATATCTTCTTGAATTAACTCAAAATTAGTAGCATCAAAAGCAGCATAAAGTTTAATTAAACCAGAATTAGTTTTCTTTCTAAAAACAGTTTCTCCAGAAGCACTTTGAATAGGTTTTATCCAATCGTTTCTACTTTTAAATATAGCATTATAAGGCGCTAAATTTATATAAGAAGTATTTACGCTAATAGAACTTTTCTCCCATTTTTGAGTATTACCTAAAGTAGCACCAACGCTCATAATGCCTATATCTGTTTTTTCTTGGTCTGGCTCATCTATTGTATTTAGCAATAAAACACTAGATAGCGCTTGTCCAAATTCAGCAGAATAACCGCCAGTTGAAAAGGTAATACCATCAAACAAAAATGGTGAGTAGCGTCCGCGAGTAGGCGCATTATTAGTTGTTGGTGTGTAAGGTGTAAACACACGAATGCCATCAATAAAAATTTGAGTTTCCTCAGCATCACCACCACGCACAAATAAACGCCCATCTTCGGCAACTGTAGTTGTCCCCGGAAGTGTTTGTAATGCTCCAACAAAATCGCCCAAAGCACTTGCAGTTGTAACAACATCAAGTGGCTTTAAAACATTTACTTTGCTATTATCTCCAGCTTGAAATGTTCCTGCAGAAAGCACAACAGCATCTAAAGTACTCACATCTTCACGAAGTTTGATGGAAAGATCTTTCATATAAGTTATATCACCTAATATTGTGAATGTTTCATAAGATAAATATGAAGCCACTAAAGTAGCACTACCTGTTTCTGAAGTTCTAAATGAAAAGGCTCCGCTTTCATCCGAAGTACTTCCGTCATAAGTGCCTTCTAAATAAATATTAGCTCCTACAATAGGTTCGTTTTTGGTGTTAAAAACTTTTCCATTAATGGTTGTTTGGGAATGTAATTGAATACAAATTAAAGTGATAATAATGGTTAGTAAATTTTTCATTTGATTGATTATTAAACTGTTCGTTTTTATTGATGAGACAAATTTGCAACAGAAGTTTAATTAGAAAAATTCAATATAACCGAACTGTAAAATATTGATGATGAATTGAATATTTTATATTTAAACCCAAAAAACATATATTTAAAACCGTTTTTAAAATTTAATTATCACAAATTTGTAACGTTTGATTTATTTTAGCTACTTACAGAATAACTAAACCATCAATTTGAATAAAGAACTAGAACATAGTTTTGTGGAATTGCTTGAAAAGCATCAGAATATTGTGCACAAGGTTTGTCGTTTATACACAAATAATTATGATGCCCATAATGATTTATTTCAAGAAATAACTATTCAACTTTGGCGTGCATATCCAAAATTTAGAGGCGACTCTAAATTTAGTACTTGGATGTATCGTGTAGGCTTAAATACAGCAATAACACTTTATAGAAAATCTAAACGTCGCGTTTCGACTCAAGATTTTCAAGGTGTAGAATTTAAAATTAAAGCAGAAGATTATGATGATACTGAAGAGCAGCAATTAAAGGTTTTGTATAAAGCGGTACATCAATTAAACGACATTGAAAAGGCTCTAGTTTTCTTGTATTTAGAAGATAAAGATTATAGAGAAATAAGCGAAACCTTGGGTATAAGTGAAGTTAATGCGCGTGTGAAAATGAATAGAATAAAAACAAAACTTAAAACCATACTAAATCCGTAAGACTATGGATGAATTAGATATTTTAAAAAAGGATTGGAATAAATCCAGTGGGGAACACAAAAAGTTATCGATAAAAGATATCTACCCAATGTTGCATAAAAAATCGTCTTCAATTGTAAAGACCCTATTTTATATTAGTATTGCGGAACTTATTTTTTGGATTCTTGTTAATTCCATCCCTTATTTCTATTCAGATGAATACAAACAAAAACTTGAAGTTTTATATAGCAATGAGCATATTTTAACAGCGCTTACAGTTGTTACTTATGGTATCATATTACTTTTTATTTATTTGCTATACCAGTCTTACAAGTCCATATCGGTTACAGATAGTGCAAAAAACTTAATGGAAAGCATTTTAAAAACACGTAAAATAATTAAGTATTATGTGCTTTACAACTTAATTATGGCAGGTGTAACTTTAATAATTGGTTTTTATTATGCATTACATAATGACCCTAATTTATCAAGAAATGCAGCTAACTTTGATAACGGCCAAATGATAGGTGTTTATGCTTTATTAGGTTTTATTGCTATTATTTTTGTGATAATAATATGGTTGTTTTACAGACTTATTTATGGTTTGCTATTAAAACGTTTAAACAGAAATTACACCGAATTAAAAAAATTAGAAGATTAAACAATAAAATCATCAACTTCAATAACATCAGCATTACGCATATTATTCAAGTGAATAAGACCAACTTTAACACGTACCAATCTTAACGTGGGAAATCCCACTGCAGAAGTCATTTTTCTAACTTGCCTAAACTTACCTTCGTTTAAGGTTATAGATACCCAACTTGTTGGCCCATGTCTGTCATCACGTATTTTTTGAATGGCTTTTGGTAAATTTGGAACACCTTCTAATTTAAAAACTTCGCAAGGTTTTGTTTGGTATTTTCTACCTTCAAAACCAATTTCAACACCTTTTTTTAAATCTTCTATTGCTTCTTTGGTAATATCGCCATCAACTTGCGCATAGTATTCTTTTTCAACTTTTTTACTGTTTATAAAGTTACTCATTTGACCATCTGTTGTAAGCAATAACAAGCCTTCTGATTTTTCATCTAATCTACCAACAGGCATAATGCCTTCTGGAAAATCATATAATTCTCCTAAAAAATTTTTAGCCTTTTGTTGTTTTGAATTACTATAAAACTGACTTAAATAACCATACGGCTTATAGATAATAAAATGCCTATGTTCGCTTTTAAATGCTTCCATTTAAGATATTATGCACTAATTCTTTGGTAGGTTTTTGTCCGTTAATTTTAGCTCTAACGATTTCAAAACTCATTTTAAAATCACAGCCCAATTTGTAATTACTACAACCGTAGGCAGCTTTCCCTTTTATTATAGTTCCTTTTTTGCATTTTGGACAAGGTAACTCGTTCGTTTTCGCTTTCGCGGAAGTATGCTTAGGTTCTAACTTTAATTTAAAATTCTCATCAAAACGTAACAAACCTTCTATAGTTCCTGTATCTGTTTTAAAGCCTTTTAAATTAACCGTACTCCCCTTTTGTAGTAATCTGACAAATTGTTTTTCAGATATTTTTTTATCATTAAAATTAAACGGCAATACAAAATTACATCCTTCTTTAAAAGCGCTACAACCGTAGGCTGTTTTTCCTTTTATAAGTTGTCCTTTTTTACATTTAGGACAACTTTCTTGAGTAATTCCAGCAGCTTTTGTATGTGTGACTTTAGCTTTTCTATTTTTAATTACAGTTGCTTGCGATATATTTGCTCGTTTAGTTTCACTTCGTACTTCGTAAACCAAAGCATCAACCATACGCTTCATGTTTTTTATAAAAGCAGCTGCGCTAAACTCTCCTTTTTCAATATCTTTCAATTGTTTTTCCCAAGAACCCGTTAACTCTGCAGATTTTAATAATTCATTTTGAATTGTATCTATTAACTGAATACCCGTAACTGTTGGTAAAACTTGCTTTTTATTACGTTTTATATACTGGCGTTTAAAAAGAGTTTCAATAATATTGGCACGTGTTGATGGCCTTCCAATACCATTTTCTTTCATTAAATCGCGTAACTCTTCATCATCGACTTGCTTTCCTGCGGTTTCCATAGCTCTCAATAAAGAAGCTTCTGTAAACTGATTAGGAGGTTTGGTTTCCTTTTCTAAAAAAGAAGGTTCATGTGGTCCTTTTTCCCCTTTTGTAAACGTTGGTAGAATACCCGATTCTTTTTCTTTTGAATTGGGACTTTCAAAAACAATACGCCAGCCTTTTTCTAAAATTTCTTTCCCTGTAGTTTTAAAAACTACTTTTGCGGCGTTACCAACAACCGTTGTATTTGCTACAATACAATCGTCATAAAACACAGCAATAAATCGTTTTACAATAATATCGTAAACTTGTTGTTGATTATACTGCAAGTTAATTTGAATGCCCGTTGGTATTATCGCATGATGATCGGTAACTTTTTTATCATTAAAAACCTTTGAAGATTTTTTTATTTTTTTCCCTAAAAGTGATTGTGTTAAACTAGAATAATTAGTTAACTTTTGAAGAATACCATTTACTTTTGGGTAAATATCATTTGGTAAAAACGTCGTATCAACTCTTGGGTAAGTCACTACTTTTTGTTCATATAATTTTTGAATAATTTTTAAGGTCTCATCTGCCGAGAACCCAAATTTAGTATTACAATACACCTGTAAACCCGTTAAATCAAATAGTTTTGGTGCGTATTCTTTTCCTTTCTTTTTGGTAATGGATTCAATTTCAAACTCATTTTCTTTAACTTTATTCGCTAAAGCTTCTCCATCTTCCTTTTTAAGAAAACGTCCGTCTTCATAACTAAAAAGGGTGTCTCTGTATAAGGTTTGTAATTCCCAATATGGTTGTGATTTAAAATTCTCAATATCTTTAAACCGATTAACAACCATGGCTAGTGTTGGTGTTTGGACACGACCAACCGATAAAACTTGTTTATAACCACCGTGTTTTACAGTGTATAATCTAGTAGCATTCATGCCTAATAACCAATCGCCAATAGCTCTAGAAAAACCTGCATAATATAGATTATCGTAATCTTTTGAGGATTTTAAGTTTTCAAAACCTTCTTTTATAGCTTCGGTTGTTAATGATGAAATCCATAAACGCTTTACTTCACCTTTATAGTTAGCTTCATTCATTACCCAACGTTGAATGAGCTCTCCTTCTTGTCCGGCATCACCACAGTTTATAACAACTTCAGCTTTATCAAATAAACTTTTTACAATTTTAAATTGCTTTTGAATTCCAGAATTTGAAACCACTTTTGTTTCAAATTTATCGGGCAGCATGGGTAAATTATTCAAATCCCAACTTTTCCAATACGGTTTATAATCGTTAGGTTCTTTTAAAGTGCATAAATGTCCAAAAGTGTAAGTTACAGCATACCCGTTGCCCTCGTAATATCCATCACGTTTAGTATTAGCTCCTAAAACAGAAGCAATTTCTCGTGCAACACTTGGTTTTTCTGCTATACAGACTTTCACTTATTTTCTTTTGATTACAAAGCGCAAAATATGAATTTACAAAGGGTTTTTAAAGAAGAATTATTAGGAGTTATTAACCAAAAAATTAACGTTTCAATGCGAAATTCCCTTTAATTTTTCTTCCTTCAGAAGTTATAAAATGAAACCAATAATCCGACGAAGGCATATCTACATTGTTGAATTTACCATTCCAACCAAAAGATGAGTTATCGAATGATTTTAGTAATTTCCCATATCTATCATAAATGTTTATTATATAAACCGTATTTTCTCCACCTTTTATATTCCAATAATCATTAAATCCATCATTATTAGGTGTGAAAAACTTTGGATATCCTAGCACATCTTCCTCCAACTCTATTATTCCACATCCATTTTTATCTTTTACGTAAATACTATATATTCCTGGATAAAGCCTTTCAAACAAATTGCTATCCTGATAATTTATTCCATCAATAGAATATTCGTAATTACCAATACCTGTTGCATCAATGCTAATACTGTTATTACTACTATTATCAACAACATCAATAGTTACACTTGTTGCTTCACTTGAAAACCTAACCGAAACTGTAGATTCATCAAAACAATATCCATTATCAATAGTATAAGTATAAACACCTTTTGCATCAATACTTGGATCGAAAACACCTGTTCCACTATTTAAAGATGGATTCCAAATACCATTTGTATCAGGATCGTCTCCTAAAAATTTCAATAAATCTTCAGGCTCATCGTTTTGGCAAAATACTTTCTCGCCATCAATTCCTGTATATGGAATTTTTAAAACAGTCAATTTAACTACATCTGTCAAAACTGAAAAATCACAAAACTCATCTAATCTTGCTCTAAACCAATAATCATTATATGACAATGGAATATTTGATAATTCTAAATTTTTAGTATTAACTCCAGAATAAATTGCATCATTATCTAAATCTAACCAAGTTAAACCTAAATCAATACTAACTTGCCATTGTAAACTTGAAGAATTTGAAACAGAAATTGAGATTATCAAATTGTCTTGCTCACAAATTGTAAAACTATTAATAGGTTGAGTTATTATCAGAGGACGGTTATCTTCCTGAAAATCAAATACACTATTAGCATCAACGTCTAATGGAGCTGTATATCCATCAAGTTCATTAATAATCAAACCATCAGAATCAACTATATCCGGTAAATCACCTAAAGTCCCATTTGCATCAGGATCTTGAAAACCTGCTTCTGTAACATCAAAACAGCCATCATTATCACTATCCAAATCAAGTGAATCAATTAATCCATCACTATCAGTGTCTAAAAGAGGATTGCCGTTTAATTCTACTGTATCTAAAATACCATCATTATCATCATCTAAATCTACCTTATCTATTATTCCATCTTGATCAAAATCACAAGATGCTAGTTCCCATATAATTTCTATTAAATCTCCTATTCCATCTTCTCCATTTAATTCAAATTGAAAAGAAACTTCTTTAAATACACCATTAATCTGAACTGATCCTGCTGCACTTCCTTCTGAAGGCAATCCGCATTCAGTTGTGCTTGAAGATGCTCCAGGCGTTCGGGTTATTGTGTTAGATGTCACTTCAAAATGAAGATCGTTAGCTGATAATTTTGTTAAAGATAAATTAGAATCAATTAGTCTTAATAATACTGAGTTAGAAGCAAATCCGGAATAACCACCAATCTTATCAATGTGTATTATTGGATTCTCTACTTCTCTAGAAAAAGTAAATGTTAAAACCCCTACACCTCCATTAGTACCATTATAATCTAGATAAACCCCTAGAGCAGGCTCATTAACAACTATATTTGAAGAATAAGTATTAACCATATTACAGCCTAAAAATTCTTGGCTAAACACAACAGAAGCTCCATTTTGTAATCCTGAAACAGAAGTCATTATTTTAGTGTTACAAATATTTGCTTTCCAAACAGAATTATCATCATTCCAAACACCTGTTAATTCTGCAGAAGAAGAGGGTATTACAATAGTACAATTAGCTATAATTTCATTAATAGAATTAAAGCCTGGTGTGTTATTTTCTATTGCATTAGAATAGCCTCCATTTTTAAAGTAATTACATAAACTTTCCGAACTAATACTTTGCAATTTATTCAATGCTACTAAATCAACACTTGTAACTGTATCATAATTAATATTATTTATTGCACTAAGGTTTTCAATTGACAAATATCTTAATCCAATAATTCCTAAAACAGTAGTTAGACTATTAAGACTAGATATATCATTAAGATCAAAATTGTAACCAATAGTTAAAGGTCCATTAATTATTTTAAGATTATTTAATCCATCTAAGCTTTTAAAAGAAGAGGATGCTATATCAAGTCCTCCAACTTGATTTAAATTTTCAAAACCAGATAAATTATCAATGTTTTCAATATTATATATTATCAATGGCCCTTCAATTTCTTCTATGTTACTTAATGGACTAAAGTTATTTATTGAAGATGATTGTATAAATAATTGACCACTTATTTTTGTGCAATTAGGGTAGTTAAAAATAAATTGGTCAAGTTCAGATTGATTTTCAAAAAATAAATCACCTGATGGACATTGTGAAAAAGATATAAAACTAGTTAAGAAAGCAATAAATAAAAATTTATTTTTCATATGCTAAACTTATAAAAATAGTTTTCCAATATCTATAGTTTTATTTAGATTAAGCTTTCTCATTTAAAACAAAACTATGTGTTTTATATTTTAAATCCCAAATATTTTTAGAAGACCTGTAATTACTAGGTATTTTTAAAACACATAAATATAAATAACAAAAGTATATTTTATAACATATCGTTGTCTATAAGAGCTTCTAAGTCTAGGCCCTCTAATAAATATCCAATTTCATAAGCAAGGCTATGATTTATCGTATTCATACTTTTATTTATCTTTCTTTAGCTTACAAAGCAAAAAAACTAATCTTAGTCCTGTATTTTAGGAAAGAAATCTATGTATTGTTAATTGGTAGTATCTTTATAAATCAAACGATATCTTCTTTTGCTTTTTTCGCACTAGAAAACATCCAAGTAGCTTTATGCCAAATATTTTCTAGAGGACCTCTTTTATTATTTTTCATCCACCAAAATGAAAAATATCCCATGATAATTGAAAGCAAAATGCTTATTAAAGCACTATACGTAGCTCCTGTGTATTTATAAAGTCCTAACCCAAACCCATAATACAATGTAGCTCCAATAATAGATTGAAAAATATAATTTGAAAGACTCATTTTACCCATAGGTGATAATATACTCAAAATTTTATTCCATTTTTTTTTCTGGAATAAAAGTACAAATCCAGATACTAAAATAATCATAAATGAAATATTGGTCCAAGACCTAATTATAGTACTTATTGAATGTCGCATAGATTCACGAGCAAATATAAAATCTATATTTTTTTGAAAAATATATAAAGGAACAAATACAATACTTGAAATAATTAATCCATTTAACCAAAATCTATTATTCTCTAATGATTTTTTAAAGAGATGTTTACGACCTGTTAACATACCAAACATAAATAGTGACAAAACATGTAAAAATCTTGCATTTTCATTGCTCCATTTCAGCAAATTAACCTTACCATTAGTCAAGTTTCCTTTTACTGTATTTATAAAAGACTCATCTTTTAAATATTCACCCATTCCCTTAAAATGTGACCAAGAATCTGAGTTTACTAAAACTTTATTTGAATTTTGAGAAACTTGAACTAAGCTAATCATTTCAATTGGTTGTATGAAAAGAAATAAAGCTATACACAAAACAACGTTATCACTTAATCGTGCAACAGGAATTAATAAAAAACCAATAACCGCATATATAATAAGAATATCTCCCGAATAAAAAACTGAATTTATTATCCCAAAAACAAATAACAAAACAAGTCTCCAAGCAAATATAAACCTAAAGTCTTCATCTTTTTTTTCTTTGTTATTTAGTTGAATAAAAAATGTTAAGCCAAAAAGTAGTGCAAATATTGCATAGGATTTTCCACCAAAAACAAAAAAAGAACCTTTCAAAATTATTTCATCTAGTTTCTCTAACCAATTAGGAAGGTTTTCTGGTGAAAATTCCACGCTAAAATGCTGAATGTTGTGCAATAACATTATAGAAACAATAGCAAACCCCCTTAACGCATCAACAACATGCATTCTACCACCTATATCTTTAGATGTACTAATTACCACTCACGCTTTTTATTTAATTCCTCCAAAGCTTCCAATTCTTTTTGAGGAATCACTTTTAGAAATGATGGATGTTGTTCAATAGCGTACTCAATTCTTTTTACAATATCTTCTGTAGTTTCGTTATCGTAATCAATGTCTAAAGGCGCTTTTATTTCAAAAGATTGTAGAATATTTTTCTTTTTAATTCGCAAACCCTTTTTGTCAAAAGAACGACGAAAACCATCAATAACAATAGGCACTACAATAGGTTTATAACGTTTAATAATATGCGCTGTTCCTTTTCTAATGGGTTTAAAAGGTGTTGTTGTTCCTTGCGGAAATGTAATCACCCAACCGTCATCTAAAGCTTTTCCAATATTAGAAATATCACTCATTTTCACTTGCCTATTTACGTCTTTTCCTTCTGCTCTCCATGTACGCTCAATGCTAATTGAACCAACATAAGCCAAAATTTTAGACAATAAACTAGCTTTCATAGTTTCTTTAGCAGCTACATAATAAATATTAAGTTTTGGATGCCATAGATACCCTACATTTTTTATAGAATCTACGCGCCCACTTAAACTGGCATTAAACACATGAAACATAGATACTACATCGGCAAAATAGGTTTGATGGTTTGAAATGAAAAGTACATTTGTATCTGGTAAGTCTTTAATAATTTCGGAGCCTTCTATTTGTAATTCATTAAACCCACGAAAACGCCTGTGCGTCATAACTCCAAGGATTCTTATGAGCCATTTTTTTACAAATAATATATGTCCGAATGGATTTTTTTTAAATAATCCCATAAATCACGCATCAAATTTGGTTAGATGCTACAAATGTAATAAATCTATAAACTACATAAGTTGTTTTAACAAGTCTTTAATTTCACTCAACATCATCGCTGTTGCGCCCCAAACCACATGATTGTTTAATTTGAATGCTGGTACCTCAACATCAACGCTGTATGATGTTGATACCATTTTAGTTACGATAGATTTATCATCTAAAAAATGCTCTAAAGCAATTTCTAAAATGGCCTCTACTTCATCATCTTGTTTTATAAAAGTTGGTGTTTTATTTGTAAATCCTATAAACGGATGTACATAAAAGTTGCTTGGTGGGATATAAACCTGTGACAATTCTCTAACAACATTAACTGTATTTATGGGCACACCTACCTCCTCATAAGTTTCTCTCAAGGCGGTAATTTCAATAGATAGATCTTGTTTTTCTAATTTTCCGCCAGGAAAAGCAACTTGAGCAGAATGCACACCTTTGTATGATTTTCTTAAAATTAAAACAAACTTAGTCTTATGATTAAAATCTGGATAAAATAATGCTAAAACTCCAGCATTTTTGGCCTTTTTTATAGCATCTTGCTGTTTTTTTAATAGCTCTTGACGAAACGGAGGTACCATTTTAAAATGAGATGTTTCGGCTGGTAGTTCTATATTTTTTATTTTTGATAACGATATTAAAAAATCATCAAATTTCATTGTATGCGCCTAATTATGATTTTAAGTGTTTTTCTTTTGTTTATGAATTGTGAAGATAAACAAACTAAGAAGAAAACAACACAACAACACGATTCTACTCAAGTCAAAAAAAAACAAGCTTTAAAAAAGGAAGTTGAAACTAAAGAAAGAGCTTACCCTAAATTAGATTCTAAAAGCGCAATGGAATTTTTCTTGGAGTATGACAAACATCATAAAGAAAATAAAGTACGTATTACTACAGATTTTGGGTCTTTTGATATTTTACTCTTTAATGAAACTAAATTTCATCGTTCCAACTTTATTTTTTTAACTAAACAAAAATATTTTGATGGCACTCAATTTTATAGAGTAATAGATAATTTTATTGTTCAGGCTGGAAATAGTGATGATAAAAAAACGGCAAGAAAGCGTGCTAAAATTGGTAAATACCTTTTACCACCAGACACCAAACGAGGTTTTAAACATGATAGAGGTGTTATTTCTATGCCTAGTAGCGACATTAACAACCCTCACAAACTAGCATCTCCTTTTGAGTTTTTTATTGTGCAGCAACAAGGTGGTTCACATTTTTTAGATGGTGATTACACTATTTTTGGTCGTGTTATTAGAGGTATGGAGGTTATCGATAAAATAGCAGGAGTTGATACTGATGATGGTGATTGG
This sequence comes from Flaviramulus basaltis, assembly GCF_900114265.1. Classification (GTDB taxonomy): domain Bacteria; phylum Bacteroidota; class Bacteroidia; order Flavobacteriales; family Flavobacteriaceae; genus Flaviramulus; species Flaviramulus basaltis. Next base: position 469,970 of record NZ_FPKV01000003.1, on the reverse strand, counting down.
CCAATGAAAAACATTTACATTAGAAAAGTTGAAATTATTGATTAATCTTGGTTTTGCGTTAGGGATTGTAAAGGAAATCCTTTTTATGAGGAACGAATAAAAAGATTGTATTGAAAAGCCCGACCCTTTGGGTAACGCCTAAAATATTTTACTCTTTATAAATATTTGGTAAAGCTATTTTAAATTTCACTGCTAATAGTCTGGTTGCGATTACCACAATACCAGCAATTACAAAAACAATGTTTGTTTTTATTGGTAATTCGTTTAATAAAAAATAAGTGATTCCACCTAATATACATGCTGTAGCATAAATTTCTTTTCTGAATATTACTGGAATTTCATTACATAGAATGTCTCTTATAACACCTCCAAAACTTGCTGTCATGGTCCCTAAAGCTATACAAATAATAGGGTGTAATTCTGCATTTATTCCTTTTTCTATACCTACCAAAGTGTACAAACCTATACCAATGGTATCAAACAAAAATAATGATGTTCGTAAATAGTTAATTTTACTTCTAAAAATAATTGCAAATACTGCTGATGTTAAAATAACGTAGGTATATGTAATATCCCTCATCCAACTAACTGGGGTGTCTCCAATAAGTAAGTCTCTAAGTGTGCCGCCACCAACTGCGGTTACAAATGCTATAATTAGTATGCCAAATAAATCCATTTTTTTATTAAAAGCTACTAAAACTCCTGAAATTGCAAAAGCAATGGTTCCTAAAATATCTATGGTATAAAACATTACATGTCCTGGGTATAAAAATTATAATCCTTTAAAATAACATCAATAAATTCCATATCGGTTTTATGCTTCATACTTTTTATACCTACAACTTCAATTATTTTTGAGCGGAGTTTTATTAATGTTTGGTAATCTTTTGATGCTTTTGCAACTGTGAATGTTTCTTTTATAATACGTGCATCGTTATCTGACAATCTAATAACATTTGGATAAGAAGGTTGATAATCGTCCCGTAAATCTTCTAAAATAGTGTGATTAATATTTACGCTATCTTTTAAACCAATTACTGCAGTTCCGGCTGCCATATCACCTAATCGTTGTGTTTTCTTATTAAACATCATCACAAAAAAACCTATACCCAAAATATAAATATCTACAATTCTAAAAAACCAACGCACCACATAATCTGATAAAGAGGCTTGATAACCATCTATTTTTACTACTCTTATTTTCATAACACGCTTACCTATAGTTTGCCCTTCTAAAAGCGACTCTAAAACCAAAGTATAAAACATTACCGGAAAACTTAAAACAGTATTAATTCCTATTTGAGACCATTGATCCATATTATCGAAAGCGCCAACCGTCCAATTTAAAACTAACATATAGCCAATTTTAATTGCCATATCTATAATGAATGCCAACAAACGCTCTCCTGCTCCTGCAGCATTGAACATTATTTTCACATTTTGGGTCGTGTTAATTTGTAACTCTGACATTTTATATTTTAATTTATCAAATATATGAGGGAAGTTTCATTCATCAAGCAAAATAAAGAAAAATGGTTAAGTTTTGAAAAAGCTGTCTTTAATAATGACTTTAAAGATCCTGATGAGCTTGCTTCTCAATACATTCATTTAATAAACGATTTAGCCTACGCACAAACCTACTATCCTAAAAGCAAGGTTATTATCTATTTAAACCAATTAGCTGCTAAAGCTTTTCAAAAAATTTATAAAACCAAACGTGAAGACACTAATAGAATTGTTGGTTTTTGGAAAACTGAAGTCCCTTTAATTTGTTACCAATATCGAAAATTCATATACATAGCCTTTATTATATTTTTTGTATTCACATCTATAGGTGTTATTTCAGCAGCAAATGATGGTGAATTTGTGCGCTCTATTTTAGGAAATAATTATGTAAACATGTCGTTAGAAAATATTGAAAAAGGTGATCCTGTTGCCGTTTATAAAAGCGGTAGTAATTGGGGAAGTTTTATTGGTATTACCATTAATAATTTAAGAGTTGGTATTATTGCTTTTGTATTAGGTGTTTTTTTAGGAATAGGTACGATTTACATTATGTTTAAAAACTGCATTATGTTAGGCTCTTTTCAATATTTCTTTTATGAGAAAGGTGTATTTTGGGAAAGCGTTCGTGGTATTTGGATTCATGGTTCTATGGAAATATTTGCTATAGTTATAGAAGCTGCAGCCGGTTTAATTCTTGGAGCAAGTATTTTATTTCCTGCAACACACTCTAGATATACATCCTTTAAAATAGGTGCTAAAACGGGAATTAAAATTTTAATAAGCACTTTTCCCTTTACTTTGTCAGCCGGTTTTTTAGAAGGTTTTATAACGCGCTATTCTAATATTATGCCACATTGGTTATCGGTTGGAATTATTCTAATTACCTTAAGTATTATTAGCTACTATTATTTAATTTATCCATATAAAATTCAGAAAGAAATTACTCAAAATCCACATTTAAATCTGTCTAATATTTGAAAACAAACCAACTACATATTTACTTTTTATGGGTTTTAATGGTTTGCAATTATCAGCTAATTTTTTGCACAAATACATCGCAAGAACCTCAACAAATAAGACAATTTGATGATAATTTTAAAGAGCATTATTCTAGTGATAAATATAATTATGAAGGTAAAAAAACAGTAAGCGAAACGCCATCTGGATCTGGTGAATATGAAGATTATAAAAATGCTAAAGACCGTAGAAAAGAACGTAACAATTCTGATGATTTCTCAATAGACTTTGGCCCTTTAAGTTGGTTATTTTATTTAGCCATTGCCTTAGCTGTTATTTATTTAGCATATATTTTATTTAACGAAGGTGGTTCTGGATTATTTTCATCAAGACAAAGCACAAGACTCAATAATTTTGAGGAAATAACTGCCGAAAATATTGAAAATACAGACATTACTACATTAATAACTAATGCCGAAAAAGATAATAATTTCAGGCTTGCCATTCGATATTACTACCTACTCGTTTTAAAGAATTTAAGTATAAAAAACTATATAAAATTTGAAGATGACAAAACAAATAGTGAATATTTAAACGAAATAAACACAGCATCTTTTAGTGATAAATTTGCATACACATCGTACCTATATAATTACATCTGGTATGGTGAATTCCCTGTTGATATAGAGCAATACAACAAGGCAAAAAATGATTTTGTAACGCTATTAAATCAGATAAAAAAATGAAGAAAGCGCTACCTCTAATCATTATAATTATTGCTTTAATAGTTGCTGCAGCTATGGCAATTGGCATCAAGCAAACTAAAACTGTAGATTGGGAAGAATCTTTTGATGAAAAAAGCAATAAACCTTACGGTGTTAGTATATTTTATAAAGAATTACCAAAACTTTTTAAAAATCAAAAAATTAGAACAGTATACCATCAACCTGCAAGTTATTTAAGTGCTAACGTTGAAAATGGTTATGGCGATCATGTTGCTGAAGCAACCTTTGTTATTATTGGTAATTCTGACTATTTGGAAGACGATTCTATTGATGAACTCTTAAATTTTGTTGATGCTGGTAATACGTTGTTTATTTCAGATTACTTCTTTTCTCAAAAACTTCATGATACTCTAGACATAGATATTGATTATGTTTTAAATGAAAAAGACAGTATTTCACATCAATCTTTAAAATATAGTAACACAGAAGATATTATTATAGACAAAAATACTGGCGATAATTATTTTGCTCGTTTTGACTCTATAAATTACAAAGTATTAGGGCATTCTAAAATTGATTATAAACACGCTAATTTTATTCAAGTCCCTTTTGGTAGCGGTAATATTTATCTCCATTTAGAGCCTAAAGCCTTTACAAATTACAACCTTTTAAAAGATGATAGATATAAATATGTAGAAGGCATTATTTCCTATTTGCCAGAAAACAATGTGTATTTTGATTCTTATACCAAAATACAAACAGGTTATAATGGTGAGGCAGAAAAGGAATCGAACCTAAGTTGGTTTTTAGAGCAATTATCTTTTAAGTGGGCATGGTATACAGCCGTTATTTTTGGTATTTTATTCATGATTTTTAATGCAAAACGCAGACAACGTATCATAAAAATCATAAAACCTTTGCAAAACACAACCGTAGCTTTTGTTAAAACAGTTTCTAATTTATATTTCGAAACTCAAGATCATAAAAACTTAATAAATAAAAAAATAACGTATTTTTTAGAAAAAATAAGAACTGATTATAATTTAGATACTTCGGTTTTAAATGATGAATTCATAGAAAAACTCGCATCTAAAACCGGAAAGAAAAAAGAAGATATTAAAAAGCTTATTGATTATATAAATTGGTTAAGGAGTAAAAATGAGTTTTTTGAGGAAAACTTAGTAAAACTAAACAGACATATTGAAGCATTTTATTCAAAATAATTATGGAGGAAAATAAAGAACCACAAGACCATCAAGCGTTTATTCCAAAACCTGAAAATGTTGTACCATCAATTGATGATAGTTCACTAAAAAATTCAGAAGATTTACAATTTAAAAATCGTTTGGATTTATCTGAGCTTCAACAAAGTGTTAATAAAATAAAACAAGAGGTTGGTAAAGTTATTGTTGGTCAAAAAGATATGGTAGATATGCTTATTGCATCGCTTTTAGCTAAAGGGCATTCTTTAATTGAAGGTGTACCTGGAGTTGCAAAAACCATTACAGCAAAACTATTAGCCAAATCTTTAAGCGTTGGATTTAGTAGAATTCAATTTACTCCAGATTTAATGCCAAGTGATATTTTAGGAACTTCAGTTTTTAATTTAAAAGACTCTGAATTCGAATTTAAAAAAGGTCCTATTTTTTCGAATATGATTTTAATAGACGAAATAAACAGAGCACCAGCAAAAACGCAAGCTGCTTTGTTTGAAGTTATGGAAGAACAACAAATTACCATTGACGGAAACAAGTATCTATTAGACTCTCCTTTTATGGTTTTAGCAACACAAAATCCAATAGAACAAGAAGGTACTTATAGATTACCTGAAGCCCAATTAGACCGTTTTTTATTTAAAATTGATGTTGACTACCCTAATTTAGATGAAGAAATAGAAATTATATCCAGAGAGCATCAATTAAAAGAAAAAGTGAAAATAGAAGAAGTAGCATCGTTTTTAACTGCTAAGCAAATCTCAGAATATCAGCAATTAGTTAGCCAAGTTTTAGTTGAAGAACATTTGCTTAAATATATTGCGCAACTAATTGTGGCTACTCGTAGTAATCCCTTTTTATATTTAGGTGCATCACCAAGAGCTTCCATTGCTATTTTAAAAGCAAGTAAAGCTTTCGCTGCAATGACTGGACGTGATTTTGTAACTCCAGAAGATATTAAACGTGCTGCTATTCCAGTATTACATCATAGGGTTATTGTAACACCAGAACGCGAAATGGAAGGTATTACCAGTAAACAAATTATTAAACAAATAATTGAAACGGTTGAAATACCTAGGTAAGTTGCCAGTTTTAAGTCACAGTAATCAGAAAACAAAACAATTAACAAAATTTTGAAATTCTTTAAACCATTTTACATACAACCTCGATTTTTCTATGCTGGTATTGGCATTGTGGTTTTGTTTGCTTTAAGTTATTTCATTCCTGTTTTATTTAATATTGCACAACTTTCTATTCTAGTCCTTATTCTTCTATTTGTTTTAGACTTTCTCATTATTTTTATTGGAAGTAACAAGATTATAGCTTCGAGAATCTTGCCTGATAAATTATCAAATGGTGATAAAAACTTAATAGAATTAAACATTAATAATAATTACCCCATTACTATTCATTTAGAAATTATTGATGAAATTCCTGTGCAATTCCAAGTCAGAGATTTTAAATTAAAAGATAGTATTCTATCACGGAAATCTAAAACCATTCAGTACCATTTAAAACCAACCGAACGTGGTGAATATTATTTTGGAAGCTTAAACGTTTACGCTTCTTCTGTCTTAAAAATAGTTGCAAAACGTTTCACTTTTGATCCTGGAACTATGGTGCCAACTTACCCAAGTTTTAAACAATTAAAAAAGTTTGAACTTTTAAATATTAATCAAAATTCATTAGAATACGGACTTAAAAAAGTACGCCGTCTTGGACATTCTATGGAGTTTGAACAAATTAAAGATTATGTTATAGGTGATGATTTACGCACCATAAATTGGAAAGCAACAGCTAAGAAAAACCAATTAATGGTTAATCAATTTCAAGATGAAAAATCACAACCAGTCTATTCTATTATTGATAAAGGTAGAATTATGAAAATGCCTTTTAATAGTTTAAGCCTTTTAGATTATGCCATAAATGCAACCTTGGTTATAAGTAATGTGGTTTTAAAAAAGCATGATAAAGCTGGTATGCTTTCATTTTCAAAACGTATTGAAAATATTGTTGTTGCCGAAAGACGAAGTTCGCAAATGCAACTTATTTTAGAATCTCTATATAATGTTAAAACTGATTTTTTTGAAAGTGATTTTAGCAAGTTATACAGTAATATTAAAAGGCATATTACCCAAAGAAGTCTAATTTTAATGTACACGAACTTTGAAACTTTAGATGGTTTAGAAAGACAAATTCCTTATTTAAAAGCCATTGCAAAAAGTCATTTATTAGTTGTTATTTTCTTTAAAAACACAGAGTTAAATGATTTAATTAAAAATAAGGCAGAAACTGTGCAACATATTTATGATAAAGTAATTGCCGAAAAATTTGCTTATGAAAAGCGATTAATAGTTAGTGAACTAAAAAAATATGGCATCTATTCTATTCTCACAACTCCAGAAAATCTTACCATAGATACCATAAACAAATATCTTGAAATTAAATCTAGAGGATTACTTTAGGGTTTTTACTTAAAAACCACAATTCATCAATTAATTTCTACAATTGGGTAATAACAATTATTTAATCGTCAATTAGTGTTAGATATTTAAACTGTTAAACAAATAAAACCATACATCATGAAGACACTATCATTAATTATCGCATTAGTATTATCAGTAACATTTAGCAATGCCCAAGAAGAAAAAAACGAAAAAACCATTACTATTACTATTGAAAATATTACTAATAATAACGGTCACGTTATATTATCGCTTCATACTGAAGATACATTTATGAAAGGCCAAGGTATTCAAATGGAAAAAAGCGACATAGTAGATGGTAAAATAAAAGTTACTTTTAAAAATATTGAAGCAGGAACTTATGCTATTATGGCTTTACATGATGAAAATGATAATAATAGAATGGATTTTGAAGATAACGGTATGCCAAAAGAATCATACGGCATGTCTAATAATCCTGCTACTTTTGGCCCACCTCAATTTGCATCAGCTAAATTTGATTTAAAAGAAGATTTAGAAATGAAAATTATATTTTAATCTAGCTCGCCTTTTAAATAATAAAACATAAGATTATAAAATATTAATAATACTTACCTTTATTAAACCAATCGCCAATAAAGCTTAGGTTTATAGTTAATTTATGAAAATTTTCCTGTACTAAACTATTGCCTATTGTTCCTTCTCTTCCATAAGAATAGGCAATATTTAGTTTTGCTTTATCAGATAATGGCATACCTAATCCTACTGAAGCAAAATAACTATCAATTTTTTGGTCAGAAATACTTAAAAAACCTGTGTTATAGTTCATTCCAAACCTGTATTTAACATTGTCCCAGTACTTACTATTTCTTGTGGGCAAATATTCTAAACCAAAGGCATAAATACTTTGATTTGTATAACGCTCATTATTCTGAAACTGGTTTGTATCATTCCAATTCAGTTTTTTATAATCAAAACTTGTAGTTATAGATTTATTTAGCATCGTAGTAATTCCAAAACCAAACAAAAAAGGAAGCTCAAAATTATCAAGTTCATTTTCAATTTCTTCATCAATTATTAATTGAACACCACTACTAGACTCTTTGTACGAATTTCTTGTTTGATCTCCAATTAAACTTGTTGGTAACTCGATTATAGCTCCAAGAGTAAATTCTTTATTTTCCTTTTTAATTAAACTATACTGTAAACCTGCTTTAAATTTAAATCCTTTGTAATAATTAACATCTGTAATAGATACTAACGATTCGTAATATATTTGTGTTTCTTGATTTATAGATCCAAAAAGGTAGGATATATCTAATCCTAAAGATAACTTCTCTTTAATTTTAAAACCACTTGCCCAATAGAAGCTATTTAATCCTCCAGAGCCTGTTATTCTTGACAAATACTCTTGTGTAGAACCTTCAATAGTGTTTTCTATATCAATATCGTACCCAACTTTAGTGTAAGGCAAAAGCCCTAAACTCATACCAAAGTTTTTCTTTATTGGAAATGCCATTGCTATATGTGAGATATTATAATCGTTTGTGTTTTCGCTTATTTTATCTGTTTTTAATGTAGAGTACATACCATTTATTCCAAATTCATATAAAAAAGATTTTTGTTGAATGTTTCCTAGATTTGCTGGATTATATATGTTTATTTCTTCTGCATTGTTTTGTGCTATTCCTGTATTTCCTAACCCTGTTAAACCACCTGTTGCCGTTTTATTTTCAACTCCCAAACCAAACAAAGAGTATGGTGTACTAGTATCATTTTGTGCAAAAGAAAATTGTGTAATTACTATAAAAAATAGCAATAGTTTTTTTTTATTCATTTAAAATTAATTTAGTAGTTTAAATATGTTACACTAAGTTTAATATTATTGTTTTTTTCATCAAAGCTTTCAATCACAACACTATTTACTGTTTTATCATAATCTATAAACTGTATCATTAAAGCATAGTTTAAATCGTAGGTTGAGCTTAAAATAGTCTCAACAAAACCGCTCATATCGATACGATAAAATGTGTTTTCATTAAACTCATCATCATTTTGATTTAGAATGGCATAACATACATTAGAATTTATATCTGTAAGTTGATTTATAATCCTGTTTTTATGATCAACAACATATACTGCCAATGAATCCATTAAAGGTTTTGTATCATCATAACTATTATTTAAAGGGCTAAAGGTTAATTCGGCTTTTAAAGTTGAACTTTGCTCTGAGATTTTATTTAAATCTTTTAATGTTGGTATTTCTATTCTTGCTGAAATTCCTGTTCCTGCTTGAGCAAAAATTAAATTATTCGATTCACTACTTGGAATAATTGTTTCGTTATCGGTAAAGTTGTTAATTAATGTATTATTTAAATTGGTTTGAATACTATTAAATTGTTTACTAGATGAAGAAACATAGAAATCTATTACTTGATTATTTCCTTCACTACTATCATCAATATCCTCAGTAAAAAATAATCTCATACTAGAATTATCTATTAAATTTGAGCTTGTTTTAAAATCAAATCCTAAAATATTGCTGCTAGATAATGTATCAGGAATAATTGTTATTCCTTTAAAATATTGAATAAAATCGTCTGTATTATTAATATCATTATTTCTAATTTTATTAAAAATTTCTTCTCCAAGCACATGTCTTAAAGGAATATATAAAGAATCTGTTGTTTTATTTGGTCGGGGAATAAAGGAAAGTTCACCAAGAGATTCTTGATCATATTTTAATTTAGAAGTATTATAAAATTCGTCACCTTCCTCGGGTTCAAAAAACTCAAGCAAACGATGTACTTTGTATGTTTGGACTTGAGTAGTATCTCCATAATAATACTTATCATAATTTAACACTAACCCTATAGAATCGTATACCGCATTTGTATTTATTGAAAAATCTGAATTTCGAACTTGAAAATAAGATTGAGCTATTAAATGGCCAAAGTTATCATCATTAATACTACCTATTAAAATACGATTAGTGCTAGATGTAATTAAAGAATCTAACTTAAAAGTCCCTGCTTTAATTGAGAAAGTATCAATTATTTTTATACTAATATTATTTTCAATAAAATCGCTACCAACAGGATAATTTTGAACTTCATCAGAACAAGAAAACAGAAAAAACACGCTTATACTACAAATTACAAATAGTCTCATTTTCACTTTTTTAAAAAGCAAAAATATTGAGGTATAAAACTATTCATATCACAAAATATACTAACACCATTTTTTTATCGACAAGAATGCTAAAAATATGTTAATTAATTAAAAATCAATATTTTGAATACTTCATAGATATAATTCACTATAAAATAGATAAATAGTATGTGTTCGTCTATTTTGTAATGTTTTAATATTTGTTTGCTTATAAATTTGTGAAGTATTTAATTATGAAATTATGAAGCGCAAAGATTTTTTAAAGAAAAGTGTTTTTAGTATTGGAACTTTTTTCACAATTCCTACTCTTGTTTCTTGTAATAATGACACCAATAATAGTAATGACATAGAAAATGAATCTGGATTATGTGAAATTACACCATCTGAAACCAAAGGCCCATTTCCTATAAAAACACCTTCAGATTTAGTTAGAGAAAATATTATTTCAGATAGACAAGGCGTTCCATTATTAATTAATTTAACTATTCAGAATAAAGATTGCGAAACACTAAATGATGTGTTAGTTGATGTTTGGCATTGTGATAAAGATGGGAATTACTCAGAATATGGCGGCATACAAATGCAAACTACAAATTATACTGATGTCCATTTTTTAAGAGGAAGACAAACAACAGACACAAATGGGCAAGCATCATTTATTTCAATTTATCCAGGATGGTATAACGGTAGAGCTCCTCATATACATGTAGAAATACTAAATAGTAATAAAACTTCATTACTTATAACACAAATTGCATTTCCAGAAGATATTTCAGGTTCAGTTTATTCATCAAGCTTATATGCAAGTCATGGGCAAGCAAATACATCAAACTCAAACGACAATGTTTTTTCAGATAGTATAGATAATGAAATGGGAATAGTAACTGGAAATTTAAATGATGGATTTACAATAAGTCAAACTATAACAGTAAATAATTAAATATAAACAAGTAATAAAAATGAATTTAATGAAAAAAGGCAGCATTTTATTTTTAATAATTATAATATCTATATCAGTAATTGGGTGTAATGGATCTGATGATGATTCTGATGAATACGGAAACTGGGTAGAAAGTTCATCGTTTGATGGAGACTCAAGAGGAAATGCCGTAAGTTTTACAATAGGCACAAAAGGGTATTTGGTTACCGGATATGATGGTGATGATTATTTATCTGATACCTGGGAATATAATTCTGAGGAAGACTATTGGGTAAAAAAAGCCGATTTCCCTGGAACGGCGCGTAGTGGTGCAGTAGGTTTTTCTATAAATGGCAAAGGATATTTAGGAACTGGCTATGATGGTGATGATGAATTAAAGGATTTTTGGGAATATGATCCTGACACAAACCAATGGACTCAAAAAACTGATTTTGGTGGTACTGCTAGATATGGAGCTATCGGTTTTTCTGTAAATGGTTACGGCTATGTTGGTACTGGATATGATGGAAGTGAGCAAAAAGATTTTTGGAAATATGATGCAACAAATAACACTTGGGAACAAGTTATTGGCTTTGGTGGACAAAAACGTCAAAATGCTTCAGTATTTATTATAAATGATGTGGCATATATAGGCACAGGAATTCGTAACGGCTCTATAGAATACGATTTTTACTCGTTTGATGGTACAACATGGAACCGATTAACCGACTTAGATGATGACGATGACAATATTGTTTATTATACCGATACTGTTGGTTTTACAATAGAAGGAAAAGGATACTTCGCAACTGGTATAAGAGGATCTTTAACTAATGCCTGTTGGGAGTATACGCCTTCTACAGATACTTGGGAAGAAGTTCCATACTTTGAAGGAGCTGCACGACAAGATGCTTCTTCTTTTTCTTTTGCATCCAAAGCATTTGTTTTAATGGGTAGGAGTAGTAATTACTATTTTGATGATATTTGGGAGTTTAGACCTAATGAGTTAGAAAACGAAGATGATTAATTGATTTTGAATTGGTTTTGTTAAAATAAGGTTGAACATAATAACTCTCAATAGAGAAAACTAAATTTTGTTCAGCCTTGTTTTTTTTTTATAAAAAGTATAACAATTCATTGGCATAAAATTAAGACTTAACAACTGTAATTTTGACTAAAATCTAACTTTGAGCAACTTTAAAAATATACCTCCAATAATTATCCATATTCTTATATGGCTAATTTTTTTAGTAACAAGTTCTACTCAAATCTATTTAAAAATCGGGCTCATTCCTACTGACTTCATTATAAGGTCGTTAATTTTAATAGTAGCCTTTTATTTAAATTATTGTCTATTTGTTCCTAACCTTTTATTTAAAAAAAAAATCTCTCTTTTTCTTGTTGTATTAATAGCCTATAGTTTTTTTTTCATGTATATCATAGAAGAAATAATTCCTAAACCAATTTTTCCAAACCCCAATAATTTCCAAGATTTTCCAAAGCTTTCTCTTCAACATTTAATTCCTCCAAAAAAACATTCTTTTTTTTGGTTTAACTTCAAAGGTTTTTTTCCTTCTGGTGGATTATTACTTTTAATATTTGCTTTAAGTACAAGTATAAAATTAGGTATTGAGTGGTATAGAACAGAGAAACAACGTGTATTAATAGAATCTCAAAAAGTAAATTCAGAATTATCATTTTTAAAAGCTCAACTTAATCCTCATTTTTTATTTAACTCGCTAAACAGTATTTATTCATTAGCAAATAAACAGTCTAAAGAAACTACAAATGCTATTGTTATACTATCAGATTTAATGCGATATATGATTTATGAAGCCAATAGAGAGTTGGTACCATTGCAAAAAGAAATCGATTATATAAAGAATTATATATCGTTACAATTGCTTAGACTAAAAGATTCTAGCGGTGTGAAAATTAATATTCATGGAAACTTAAACTATAATATTGAACCTTTATTACTTATCTCATTTATAGAAAATGCATTTAAATATGGAACTGATTTTAAAGGAAATACAAGCATTATTATTAAAATAACCATTCAAAATGAATTATTGAATTTATATGTATATAACATTGTTTCATCGCAACAATCTACTAAAAGTGAAAATTCTGGAATAGGTTTAGAAAACATAAAAAATAGATTACAATTATTATATAATAATAATCACACATTAAATATAAAAAACCAAAAACAATCTTATGAAGTAAATCTAACTCTTAAACTAAAAAAGCAATGATTACGTGTATTATAATTGATGATGAGCCTCTAGCATTAGAATTACTGGAAGATTTTATTTCTAAAATAACTTTTTTAAACTTAATAGCTTCATGTTCTAATGGCTTTGAAGCTACAAATGTTTTACACAAAAACAAGATTGATTTAATTTTTACTGATATTGAAATGCCTAATTTTTCTGGTATAGATATTATAAAATCTTTAGACCATAAACCACATTTTATATTTACCACAGCATATTCACATTACGCCGTAGAAGGGTTTAACCTTAATGCTATAGATTATCTTGTAAAACCAATACCTTTTCATCGATTTTTAAAAGCATCAACTAGAGCTTTAAGTGTTATAAACAAAAAAGAAGAAACTAATTATACACAAATTGAAAAGACTTCTATTGACCCACAATATATTTTTGTTAAATCGGAATACGAAAACTTAAAAATCAACTTAAATGAAATAAAATATGTTGAAGGTCTTAAAGATTATATTAAAATTTATACTGATAATGAAAAACCTATTTTGACTTTAAATAGCTTAAAAAAGTTTGAAGAAAAATTAGGACAGAACAATTTTATTCGTGTTCACAAATCATTCATTGTATCAATAAAAGATATACATTCTGTTCAAAGAAATAGAATTATTATAAATGGAAAATGGATTCCTATAGGACATAGTTATAAAAATGATTTCATAAAAAAAATAGAAGGCTAAGTTTTTGATTTTATTTTAAATAATAGGTAAAAAAAAACATAATTAAAATCTAAACGCACACTATATCGAATAAAAAAAGCGACCAATAGTGGTCGCTTTTTCAGCTATTAATCAGGCTTAAAAGTTAAATGGTTTAACTTAACCAAGCTTTCATCATCCAAACTGTTTTTTCTTGTTCGGTAATAAAATCACTCATCATTGAGTTTGTTCCTTCATCATTTGCATCATCAGACTTATCTAAAATTTGTCTTTCAATTTTTAAAAGTTGGGTTAATGAATCTACAATTAATGTCACTGCTTTTTCATCTTGTGATATATTTTTTCCAACAGGCACAGAACCTTTTGCTGTATAATCTTCAAAGGTATGTAATGGTGTTTCGCCTAATGTTAAAATACGCTCTGCTATTAAATCTACTTTCATATTAGCATCTGTATATAACTCTTCAAATTTCACATGTAAATCAAAGAAACGTTTTCCTTTAATATTCCAGTGAATACCTCTTAAATTTTGATAGTATATTTGAAAATTAGCTAGCAATTGATTCAAATCATCTGCTAAATCCTTCGTCTTTTTTGTATCTAATCCTAAACTATTAAGTTTCATTTTATATGTATTTTTATTATTCATTACAAATTTAAATTATAATTAACAGTTCATTCCATAAATTTTATTGATAGTTTTTATATTTTTATAGCCTAAATTTATAATAATGACCATAACTCAATTATATTATGTTTTAGCTGTTGCCGAAAACCAAAATTTCACTAAAGCTGCTGAAAAATGTTTTGTAACACAACCTACATTAAGTATGCAAATACAAAAACTTGAAGATCAATTAGATGTTCAAATTTTTGACAGAAGTAAAAAACCTATAGAACTAACTGATGTTGGCAGAAAAATAGTAAATCAAGCTAGAAATATTGTAAATGAATCTTACAGAATTCAAGACATTGTAGACCAACAAAAAGGGTTTATAGGTGGTGAATTTAAATTAGGTATTATCCCAACTGTTATGCCTACTTTATTACCTATGTTTTTAAAAACCTTTATAAAAAAACACCCAAAAGTTAAACTTAAAATAGAAGAATTAACTACTGAAGAAATTATAACACGAATTAAAGACGGACATTTAGATGCTGCCATTGCTGCAACACCTTTAGAAGATGAAAGTATAAAAGAACGCGTGCTTTTTTTCGAACCTTTTGTAAGTTATATTCCAAAGGGACATAGATTATATACCAATAAAAAAATAGATGTTTCTGATTTAGATATTGATGATATGCTACTTCTTGAAGACGGCCATTGTTTTCGTGATGGCGTACTAAATTTATGTAAAGCATTCAAAAATCATTCTGATGATAAATTTCAAATAGAAAGTGGAAGTATTGAGACACTTATAAAACTATCTAACGAAGGTTTAGGTATGACACTACTACCCTATTTACATACTTTAGATATTAATGAGGCTGAAAAAGAAAACCTACATTACTTTAATGAACCTTCACCGGCAAGAGAAGTAAGTATAATTTACCATAAAAGCGAATTAAAAATGCAAATTATAGAAACCCTACAAGATGTTATATCTGGCATTATAAGAGGTGCTATTGCTTTTCAAGATGTAAAAATTATTAGTCCATTACCAAAAAAATAGAATAAAAAAAAGCGACTAAATAGTCGCTTTTTTTTATGGTTTTAAATAAATTAAACATTGATTCAATTCAGGATTTTGCTGAATAAGAGAATTAATAAAAATTTTAAGCTCTTCAATTTCGTAAGGTAGTAATCTTTGTACTGCCTTTTGTACTTCTCTACAAAACAACGTCGTATCAAAACTAACTTTATTAAGTATAGTTTTGGTATACTCCAGCATTGCTCTTGCCATAATTTTTTAGGGTTTTGGTTTGTAATATAAAATAGTAGATTTGTTTTATAGTGTGTAAATTTAAAATTATGTCTCTAATTTACTAAAAATTTATAATTTTTTTTTATTTAAATATAAAATTAACATTTAAAATCTGTTATCACCATCTAACAAGTCTCCTAAACCTCCTAAAATACTGCCTTCTCCCTTATTTTTACCACCACCTTGGGGTGCAGATGCTAATACTCGTCCTGCTAACCTACTAAATGGTAATGATTGCACATATACAGTTCCTGGACCTTGTAATTTAGCAAAGAATAAGCCTTCTCCACCAAAAACGGTATTTTTAATACCTCCTATAAATTCAATATCATAGTCTACTGTTTGGTCAAAACCTACAATACAACCTGTATCGACTCTTAAAGTTTCACCTGCTAATAACTCTTTCTTTGCCATAGTACCTCCTGCGTGAACAAATGCCATACCATCGCCTTCTAACTTTTGCATAATAAAACCTTCTCCTCCAAAAAGCCCTCGCCCTAATTTTTTAGAAAACTCTATACCAACGCTTACCCCTTTTGCTGCACAAAGAAAAGCATCTTTTTGACAAATAAATTTACCTCCAAATTCTGTTAAATCAATTGGAATAATCTTCCCAGGGTAAGGTGATGCAAAAGACACATTACGCTTGCCTATTACATTATTATAAAAAGCTGTCATAAACAAACTTTCACCAGTAAGAATACGCTTTCCTGCTCCTAATATTTTACCTAAAAAACTAGAATCATTTTGAGAGCCATCACCAAAAATAGTTTCCATTTTTATACCATCATCCATCATCATAAAACTACCAGCTTCAGCTATAACACCTTCTTGAGGATCGAGTTCAATTTCTACGTATTGCATTTCTTCGCCGTAGATTCTATAATCAATTTCGTGTGCTGTCATTTTGTATGTTTTTTATTGATTTATTTATAAGTTGATTTTCTTAATGGTTTGTTACATCAATAAACAAATTTGTTAGGATTTTATTTTAACACTCCATTCAAAATTAAAAGTAGAAACGACTATGCCATCTTCATTAACTCCTTCAGATTTCATCCAAATGGTTTGTCCTTCACCGGTTGCTATAGTTTTTTTAATAGCTTCGTCAATAAGATTACCATCATTACAAGTAAAAGTAATTCTCCCTGTCGCCTTTTTGGTGAAAGTAGCATTATTTGTAGTCACTAACATAGAAATACGTTTACCAGATTCTTGAATCTTACCAATCATTAAAGCGCCTGTAGAAAACTCTGCTGCCATACCTTGCACCGCCCAAAACATAGATTTAAATGGATTTTGATTTATCCATTTATGTTTTACGGTTACTATACACTTATCATTATCAATATGCTTGGTTCTAACACCACAGAAATAAGCAGATGGCAGTTTAAAAATAGTAAAAGTGTTTAGTTTTCTAGCAGTAATCTTCATATTCTATAAATTATTATTTTGACAAATTAGTTTCTATCTTTAAAAGGAATAACAATGCTTTTTTCTAAATAATTTTTGAGTCCACTTAAAAGCATTGCCCAACAAAAAGATGAATGTTTAAAATGATCATTATTTTCTGGCCAATTAATATGACTAAATTTAACCATAGCCCCATTTATATTTGGTTCTAAATCAAAGCCAAAAGTTGTAGGGTTCCAATCTTTATCGGAATCTGTCATTTTTAAATAAAAAGATTCATTTTCTTTTACTTTTGAAACTTTGCAGAACCAGTTATAAGTATCAGTAAAATTCAAGTTGTATTCAGAATTTAATTCTGGTTTTCCTGAAGACTTTAATGTCCACCAATTATCAAGATGTTTTGGCTGAGATATGGCATTAAAAACTTCTTTGGGAGCTGTTTTAATTTGAAAGTTATGATAAATATTGAAAGACATGATTATTTAAAAAATGAATCTACAAACTCAAATTTATTAAAAACCTGTAAATCTTCTATACCTTCTCCAACACCAATATACTTTACAGGAATTTTAAATTGATCTGATATACCTATTACAACACCACCTTTTGCTGTTCCATCAAGTTTTGTAACTGCTAATGATGTTACCTCTGTAGCTGCTGTAAACTGTTTTGCTTGCTCAAAAGCATTTTGTCCTGTTGAGCCATCTAAAACCAATAATACATCATTTGGTGTATTATCAACAACTTTTTGCATCACACGTTTTACCTTAGTAAGTTCGTTCATTAAATTTACCTTATTATGCAATCGGCCAGCAGTATCAATAATAACAACATCTGCATTTTGAGTTACGGCACTTTCCAAGGTATCAAATGCCACTGAGGCAGGATCACTACCCATAGATTGTTTTATTAATGGTACGTCTACTCTATCTGCCCAAACTTGCAATTGGTCTATTGCAGCTGCTCTAAATGTATCAGCCGCTCCTAAAACTACTTTTAATCCTTGTTTTTTAAATTGATAGGCTAGTTTACCAATCGTTGTTGTTTTACCAACACCATTTACACCAACTACCATAATTACATAAGGTTTTTTATCTTTAGGGACAGAAAACTCAATATCCTCGCCAGAATTAGTTTCACTTAATAAGCCTGCTATTTCTTCACGGAGAATTTGATTTAACTCCTCTGTTCCTAAATATTTATCTTTTGAAACACGTTCTTCAATACGCTCAATAATTTTAAGCGTTGTATTTACTCCAACATCACTTGAAACTAAAACCTCTTCCAGATTATCTAAAACTTCATCATCTACTTTAGATTTCCCTGCAACAGCTTTACTTAATTTACCAAAAAAACTACTTTTTGTTTTTTCTAATCCTTTATCTAAGGTTTCTTTTTTTTCTGAAGAAAATATTTTTTTAAAAAGACTCATTTAATATTATGTTATTTATTTGTGTGCTATTCATTTATTAAGTTTTCATAATTAAAATCGACTTCTAAAAAACAAAAACTCTTTTCGTGAACACAAATATTGTTGTCAAATTTCTTACCACAATTTTTTACTGCTATTATGGCAGAAAACATTCAAATATAAAAATAAAAAAGCTGCTTTCAGTAAAGAAAGCAGCTTATAATATCTTGATAAGATTTGTTTTAGTTTTTACTTAAAAAACCTTCAACTTGTTCTGGATTCATGATAGATTCAACAAACATGTAAGCTCCTGTTTTTGGAGATTTAACCATTTTTATTGCTTTTGTTAATCTTTTAGATCCTGTTTGTAATGATGCTACTGATTTCTTTGCCATGATCTATATTATTTAATTTCTTTATGAACTGTCATACGTTTAAGGATAGGATTAAATTTTTTAATCTCCATTCTATCTGGCGTATTCTTTTTATTTTTTGTAGTAATGTAACGTGAAGTCCCTGGTTGACCAGACTCTTTATGCTCTGTACATTCTAAAATTACTTGTATTCTATTACCTTTCTTTGCCATGTCTTTTACTTATTAATACAGCTATTATTTTAAAAATCCTTTAGATTTTGCTTCTTTGATTGCTGCAGAAATACCTATTTTATTAATAGTTTTTAAAGCAGATGTAGAAACTTTTAAAGTTACCCACTTATCTTCCTCTGGAATGTAAAAACGTTTCTTTACTAAATTCGCATTAAATTTGCGTTTAGTTCTGTTTAATGCATGAGACACGTTGTTTCCAACCATTGCCTTCTTTCCTGTAAGTTCACAAACTCTTGACATTATATATAACTTTAAATTCTTGTTGCTTAAAATCGAGGTGCAAATATACAAATTCTTTATATTATGCCAACTTAAATTTTATCTATTTTTAAAAATTTCTTTTTGAAGCATTTCTAAGGCCTTATTTACGGCTTTATTTATAACTCTAGCACGATTATTTCCGAAGTTAAATTCCTCAGAATAAACACCGATTTTTGTAGCAATAGCTATAAAAACAGTACCAACTTCTGCATTTGAATCACCTTTTGTTGGACCAGCATTACCTGTTGTTGAAACTGCAATATCAGATTTATATAATTTTAAAACATTTTGTGCCATAGCTTCTGCAACCTGTGCACTAACCACAGAATTTGCATCTATAACGTCTTTTGGTATGTTTAAAACATCAATTTTGGATTGCGTTGAATAAGTTACTACACCTCCTTTTAGATATTGTGATGCTCCGGAATGTGTCGTAAATAGTTGTGCTAGTTTACCTCCTGTACAACTTTCAGCTATTGCTAAAGATTTTCCTATTTTGGTAAGCTGATTTGCAATAACAGTTTCTTCATTACCATCTTCATCTTCATAACCAAAAAATTCTTTTTTAATTAATGGTAATACTTTATCAATTTGCTGCTGAACTTCTTCTTCTACTTTCTTTCTATCAAAACCTTTTGAAGATAAACGCAGCCTCATTTTACCTAAACTTGGTAGATAAGCTAATTTTATATGTTCTGGTAAAGCATCTTCCCATGTTTCTATTCTGGCCGCTAAAGTACTTTCTCCTAAACCATAAACTAATAAGGTTTTATGTAAAATAAACGGACAATGATATTTATCTTTTAATTTAGGAATAACACTATTGGTAATTAATGCTTTCATTTCAAAAGGAACTCCAGGTAGTGATATAAAAGTTTTATCTTCTTTCTCTAACCACATTCCTGGTGCTGTACCAACTGTATTCATTAAAACCGTTGCTTTTGATGGTACTAAAGCCTGATCTTTATTTACTTGTAAGAGTGTTTGACGAACATATTGCTTCCAAATGGATTCAATATTTTCTAAAACTGAAATATCTTGTACTAATGTGTCATTAAAATATTCTGCTATTGTTTTTTTTGTGATATCATCTTTTGTTGGACCTAAACCTCCTGTTAGAATAATAATATCTACATTGCTTTCGGCATCTTTTAAGGCTTTTAGAATATGTACTTTATCATCTTGCACTGAAGTGATTTGATAAACTGATATTCCAATTTTATTTAGATGTTTTGCTATAAATGCAGAATTGGTGTCAATAACTTGCCCAATAAGAAGTTCATCACCAATTGTTATGATTTCTGCTTGCATTCATTTATAAATTAAAATCCGATTTTATTTCTTCCAATGCATTATCAACAGCTACCATTACAATATGAAGTTTATCTGTAATATCTAAATCTGTTTTTGTAAACTTACCCCAATCTTGAACTTCAATTAAATCTTCAAGAACACCAAGTTCAAATAAATCTATAGTTGGTTTCATTTTATGAGCAGCTTGATATGCATCTTGATAATCTTTTTTAGCTACTGCATTTTTTAAGCGATCTGCATCAACTGAAACTTCTTCCAAAAATGCTTCAGCTAATGTTTTTATAAAATCTTCATCGTTATCAGCTAATTCGCGTATTCTGAATAATTTGTAATGTTGTTCCATTTATTTTACTGTTATTGAAAACATTTCTTTGTCTTCTATAAATCCTTTTAATTTATCATTAGCAATTACCCTGCCAACTCCTGCAGGTGTGCCTGTAAATATAATATCTCCAATCTTTAAAGTAAAATATTTCGACACATATTCTATTATTTCATCAATTTTCCAAAGCATGTGGCTTGTATTTCCTTTTTGAACAATTTTATCGTTCTTTTTTAAAGAAAACTCAACAGCATCCACATCACCTATGTCACTAACCAACAACCAATTACCAACTACAGCTGCTCCATCAAAAGCTTTTGCTTTCTCCCAAGGTAAACCTTTTTCTTTTAATTTACTTTGTAAATCACGTGCTGTAAAATCGATACCTAAACCAATTTCATTATAATATTTATGAGCAAATTTTCTATCTATATGCTTACCTACTCTATTTATTTTTACTAAAATCTCAACTTCATGGTGAACATCATTTGAGAAATCTGGAATAAAAAAAGGTTGCTTTTTAAGAAGAATAGCCGTGTCTGGTTTAAGAAAAACTACAGGGTCTGTTGGTTTTTCATTTTCTAATTCTTTTATATGTTCGGTGTAATTTCTCCCTATGCAAATAAGCTTCATACTATCCTAACTTATTATTAAAATTTCTAAGCTTTATAGCTGTAAGTACTTTTTTAGTATATAGTGGAAAATCTGCATTTAGTAACCAACCAAAATATCCTGGTTCGCTTTCTAAAACTTCTGTAACTAATTTTCCTTTATGTTTCCCGAATGAAAAACATTCCTCTCCTTTTTTATTATAAGCTATAAAACCCGCAAAATCGGCAAACTTTTTTCTTGAGCTAAACTCTGCTAAAAACTTAGTGTCGTTTTCTACTTCTTCGTATTTAGTTATTTGCGCTTTTAAAACCTGATAAGTAGCATTTGTATCCACTTCTGCGCTGTGAGCCCCATCTAAGTTTTTATCGCAATAAAACTTATAAGCTGCACTTAATGTACGTTGTTCCATTTTATGAAAAATAGTTTGCACATCTACTGCTAAACGATTTTTCATATCAAAATCTATATCCGCGCGTAACATTTCTTCAGCTAGTAAAGGAATATCAAACCTATTAGAGTTAAAACCTCCTAAATCTGAATCCTTTATCATATTATTAACCTCTTTTGCTAACTCTTTAAAGGTAGGTTCGTTTGCTACTTTTTCATTTGTAATTCCATGAATTTCAATTACTTCATTAGGAATTGTCATTTCTGGATTCACCAACCATGTTTTGCTTTCTTCTTTCCCATTTGGAAAAACTTTTAAAATAGAAATTTCAACAATTCGGTCTTTTGATATATTAATGCCTGTTGTTTCTAAATCGAAAAAACAAATAGGTTTTGTTAAGTTTAATTGCATTTTAAGAATTTACTTAATGTTAGTGCAAAAATAAAAAAATCCAACCGTTTTAACGATTGGATTGTAACATCTTTATATAATTACTTTTTAAATCTCTCTATTACTATCCCAAGCTTCTAAATAATCTGTTACAGCTTTAACAAATTGACCACCTAAAGCGCCATTTACAACACGATGATCATAAGAGTGAGATAAAAACATTTTATAACGAATACCTATAAAATCTCCTTCTGGAGTTTCAATTACCGCTGGCACCTTTCTAATAGCACCAAGTGCTAGTATACCAACTTGAGGTTGATTAATAATTGGCGTACCCATAATACTTCCAAAAGTTCCCACGTTAGTAACCGTGTAAGTTCCTCCTTGTACCTCATCAGGTTTTAACTGATTTAAACGTGCTCTTCTTGCTAAATCATTCACCTGTTTTGTCATGCCAACTAAATTAAGTTGATCTGCATTTTTAATAACTGGCACAATTAAATTACCATCTGGTAAAGCAGCTGCCATACCTAAATTGATGTTTTTCTTTTTAACAATAGTATTACCTTGAAGAGAAATATTCATCATAGGATAATCGCGTAATGCTTTCGCAATTGCCTCCATAAAAATTGGTGTAAAGGTTAAATTTTCACCCTCACGCCTCATAAACGTATCTTTAACTTTCTTTCTCCAATTCCAAATTTTAGTAACGTCTGCTTCAATAAAACTTTGAACATGAGCCGATGTTTGAACAGATTCAACCATATGATGTGCAACAAGCTTGCCCATTCTGGTCATTTCTATAATTTCGTCTTCACCACTCGAAATTACTGGTGGTTTTTCTGTTTTTATTTTTTCAGTAGGTTTAGCTTGAACAATTGGCGCGCTAACTTTTGCTTCTACTTTGTCTGATTTATTTTCTTTATTCTGTATGTAATCTAAAATATCATTTTTAGTAACACGAGAATCTTTTCCTGTTCCTACTATAGCATCTAACTCAGATTGAGAAACACCTTCAGCTTTTGCAATATTTTTAACTAGAGGAGAATAAAATCTATCTTCACTAGAAATTACTGGTGTTGCAACTTCTTTAGCAACAGAAATTGTTTGAGAAATTTGTTCTACAACTTCTTCTTGATCTTCATTTACTTCTTCTTTGGTGTTTGTTTCACCTACTTCATCATCACCTTCTATTTCTATAATAGCCATGACTTGACCTACTTGAACAACATCATCTACATTAAAAAAACGCTCCAAAAGAACACCTTCAACCTCACTAGGAACCTCACTATCAACTTTATCTGTAGCAATTTCTAAAACAGGTTCATCTAACTCAATAGTATCTCCAACTTCTTTTAACCAAGATGTTACGGTTGCTTCAGCAACACTTTCTCCCATTTTTGGTAATTTCAGTTCAAATTTTGCCATATCAATAACGTAATGTGTCTTTTTTATTTTTCGTTTGCAAAATTAATGAAAAAACATTGTTTTAACTGAATTATTTACAAAAAAACTAATCAAAATCAATAACTTCTCCTCTAATTAGTGCATTATCACTTCCTAATACAAATTTAGACTTTTCAGGTAATATTTTATATGTAACAAGCTTGGATTTTCTTTTGCTTTGCATAAAATCAATAATTTCTTTGTATGATAAAAAATTGGCGTCAAAAATAACTTCTGTATCATTTTCAATAGAACTTAAATCTAAACTCACAATTATATCTTTTGATAAAACAGACTTTAAAGCTTCATTAATCGTCGAGGAAATAAAAATATATTTTTTAATGTTTTTCGTTTCAATGTTTAGTTTCTTTTTAAAAAAAGAAACTAATTTGATAGCCAACCAAACAAGTATATCAAAAAAAATATTTTTTTTGAAGTGCTTTTTATAAAAAATCTGCATTGCAGCATAAAACCGACGAGCATATAACCTGTTTTTTAAGGTACTCTCGCCTTTAAAATGAATAACCGTTGTTTCACCAAAATAATAGTTATTATAGCCTTTTTTTAATATCCTATATGATAAATCTATATCTTCGCCATACATAAAATAGTCTTCATCAAACCCGCCTATTTCATTATAAACTTCTCTTTTTAAAAACATAAAAGCGCCAACCAAAACATCTACTTTTCCACTTTTATTTTCATTTATATGACTAGCATAATAATCTTTAGTATTACCTAACAGCTTTTTAATCGCTGCCTTAACATAAGGAATGTTACGCTTACTTTCTGGCAAAAAATCACCAACTCCATTTATTAATTTACATCCAACAATGCCAAGTTTTTCTTTTTTTTCTACAAACTCTAAAAGCCTTTCAAAAGTATCTTCAGCAACTACTGTATCTGGATTTAAAATACACAAATACTCACCTTTCGCCTGCAAAATACCTATATTATTGCCTTTTGAAAACCCTAAATTCTCTTTATTTTCTATAAGTTTTACATTTGGAAATAACCCTTTAACTATTTTGCAACTATCATCCGCAGAATTATTATCTACAACAATAATTTCTGCATCAAGATTATAAATGGCTGCTTGAACACTTTTTAAACAGAGTTCTAAAAAGTAACGCACATTATAATTTAATATAACAATTGAGAGTTTCAAATAGCTAGTTCACTTAAAGTTTTAAAGAGGTTTCAAACGGAATTCTGTTAATTATACTTCTACCAAGGGTAATTTCATCGGCATACTCCAATTCATCACCAACCGAAATACCTCTAGCTATAGTTGATGTAAGAATTTCATAATCTTGAATTTGCTTATAAATATAAAAATTTGTGGTGTCGCCTTCCATGGTTGAACTTAAAGCAAATATGAGCTCTTTCACTTTACCTTCTTTCACTTTTTTAACCAAAGATTCAACATTTAAATCATGTGGCCCGATACCATCCATAGGGGAAATTTTACCTCCTAAAACATGATATAAGCCTTTATATGAACTTGTATTTTCAATAGCCATAACATCTCTAACGTCTTCAACTACACAAATAGTATTTTCAATTCTATTTGGATTTGAGCATATTTCACAAAGTTCAACATCGCTTATATTATGACAAGATTTGCAAAATTTAACATCATTTCTCATAGTTTGCAAAGCTTCAGATAATGCTGTAGTTTGCTCTTTTGGCTGCCTAAGCATATGCAACACTAAACGCAAAGCTGTGCGCTTACCAATACCTGGTAATTGCGACATTTCATTTACTGCTCGTTCAAGTAGTTTTGAAGAAAATTCCATAGTCTGCGAATTTACTATTTAGACATGAATTTCACTAATTTTAGATAACTCTTTTAAATTACTTATAGGGTTGTAATTTAATATTTGTATTTTCAAAACCTGAAAAACGTTTATATGACTGCCACACAAATCATGCTTCTTATAGCTGCCTATTTTGGAGTTTTAATTTTGATATCCTACTTTACTGGAAAAGAAGATTCTAACGAAGCATTTTTTAAAGCAAACAAGTCGGCACCATGGTACTTAGTCGCTTTTGGGATGATTGGCGCATCACTCTCTGGAGTCACTTTTATTTCAGTTCCTGGTGCAGTAGAAACTAAACAATTTGGTTATTTACAGGTCGTTTTTGGCTACTTTTTTGGCTATTTAGTTATTGCTTATGTTTTACTTCCAATTTATTATAAACTTAATTTAACTTCAATATACACTTATTTAAAAGACAGGTTTGGTAATGTAAGCTACAAAACAGGATCTGTTGCTTTTTTAATTTCTAGAGTTATTGGAGCATCTTTCAGGCTGTTTTTAGTTGCCAAAGTATTACAACTTTTAATATTCGACCAATATGGCGTTCCTTTTACAATTACTGTAATAATTACTATTGCTTTAATATGGCTTTACACCTTTAAGGGCGGTATTAAAACTATTATTTTTACTGATACTTTACAAACGCTTTTTATGCTTGTTTCGGTAGTGGTAACTATTGTTTTTCTAGCTTCTGCTCTAGATTTACATAGTATTTCTGAAGTTTACACTAACGTAAAAGAAAATACAATGAGCAAAGTGTTTTTCTTTGATGATGTAAATGATGCCCAATATTTTATTAAAAGTTTTCTAGCTGGTATGTTTATTACAATTACCATGACAGGCTTAGACCAGGATATGATGCAAAAAAACTTAACCTGTAAAAACTTAAAAGAAGCTCAAAAGAATATGGTGTCTTTTAGTGTGGTTTTAATTTTTGTAAATATTCTTTTTTTAGTTCTAGGTTTGCTTTTAACACAATATGCAAGTCAGCATGGAATAACTGCAAAAAAAGATGATTTATTTCCAACTATAGCTATGATGCCAGAAATTGGTATTGTAACCTCAGCTTTCTTTTTATTAGGACTAATTGCTGCGGCTTATTCTAGCGCCGATTCTGCTTTAACAGCATTAACAACCTCGTTTTGTATTGATATTATTGAGTTAGATAAAAAACCAAAAGAATCTCAAAAACGAATTAGAAAACGCACACATATTTTTATTAGTATTTTATTAGTCGTTGTTATTGTAATGTTTGATGCGATTTTTAAAGATGTTTCTGTTATTTGGGAATTATTCAAAGCCGCAGGTTATACTTACGGACCATTACTTGGTTTATTTGCCTTTGGTATTTTTACTAAAGCACAATTAAAAGATAAATACGTTTGGATAATTGCTATTGCAGCTCCCATTATATCCTATTTTATTAATGATTATTCTGTCGATTTATTAAACGGCTACCAAATAGGTTTTGAAATATTAATTATAAATGGCATTTTAACTTTCTTGGGCTTAATACTGATTAGTAGAAAGCAACACTAAAGTACAAGCTGTTTCAAAAGCTATATTATTATCTTTTAAAATCTTGTATAATTCTGGATTCTCCGTTCCTGGATTAAAAATAACACGTTTAGGTTTTAGAGACACAATATAATCGTAATATTCTATTTGCCTTTTAGGATTTAAGTATAACGTTACTGTGTTAACATCTTTATATGGTAACAATTCGGTATCAATTTCAACTCCAGAAACCTCTCCTTTTGTTAATCCAAATGCCAACACCTCATTCTTATTAGAGACCAAACGTTGTATGGCATAATTTGAATATCTATTAGGTTTTAATGATGCCCCAAGCACCAATGTTTTTTTACTCATTTGTTAAAAAAATGTTAAGAAGTTATAAATATAGTAACATAAATTAATTTAAGGCGTCTACTTAATAATCACATCAAACATCAATCAAAAAATAATCAATCAAAATGAAAAAACTACTTTTCATGTGCTTACTTTTAGTGACTTCTATTACTCAAGCACATTCCACAGACCCCAAAAAAAACTCTGATAAAACTGGTTCAATATCAGGAATTGTATTAGACGCAGAATTAAAACAACCCTTACCTTATGTAAACATTATTGTAAAAAATATTGCAGGCGAAACATTAACGGGTGGCATCACACTTGAAGATGGCTCATTCGAAATTGAAAAAATTGAAGAAGGAGATATTATTGTAAGCATTCAATATATAGGTTACAAAACTATTTCAAAAAACATAAACATAAGTAAAGGCAATTACAAAGTTAACCTTGGCAATATCCTACTTGAAGAAGCCGCCGAAGGATTAGACGAAGTAACCATTGTAGCAGAAGTTTCAACCATTCAACAAAAGGTTGACAGAAAAGTAATTACCATAGGGAAAGATCTTGCTGCAAGCGGAACCGCTTCTGAATTAATGGTAGGAATTCCATCTGTTAATGTTGATGCACAAACAGGCGATATTAGTTTACGTGGCAACTCCAATGTACGTGTTATGGTAGATGGTAAACTATCAAATATTCCCACGGCACAATTATTAAAACAAATTCCTTCAACCGCAATTAAATCAATAGAACTAATAACCAATCCTTCAGCTAAGTATAATCCGGAAGGTATGAGTGGCATTATTAACATCATACTACATAAAAATACTATGGTTGGTTTTAATGGCAGTTTTAATATTGGGCTTAGTCATGAAATAGAAGCAAAATTTAATAGTGCACTAAACATGAACTATAGAAATGGAAAATTTAACTTTTTTGGAAACTACAGCAATAATATTTCTAAAAACAGAAATAGAGGACTTATTTCTAGACCAGAAAACAACTCTGAGCAATTTTTTAAATTCTTAGATAAAAGAGAAAACCATCAATACAAAGTTGGTGTAGATTTTTACTTAAATGACAAAAATACCATATCTGTTTTTACAAATCAAAACACATCAGAAAATAGTACGGTGGGTAGAACATCTGCTATATTTTACGATGATACTACTTTTAATCAAGATCAAATTTTTTCTAATATAGGTGACAACAACTCTTCTCAGTACAACTTTGACTACAAGTTAGATTTTGCCAAAGAAGGAGAAAATATTGAATTAGAAATAGACCACAATATTTATGAAAGTGAAAACCCAGTATTTTTTAATCAAATTGCAGGACCACTAAATGACTATACAGATTTTAACGAAGCTGAAAACGAAAGCACAACAGTTAATCTTGACTATGTGAATCCTCTATCTGAGACCACTAAATTAGAATTAGGGTTGCAAGCAAGATTGTTTAATACAAATATTTTGTATTCTTCTACTGGCGAATCTTATAACAATATGGGAGATTTAACTCCAACACCAAGTACAGATTTTGATTATACTAGAGATATTTATTCGGCTTATGCCAATTTTAGTAAAAGTTTTGACAAATGGACCTATCAAGTTGGTGCTCGATTAGAAAATGTGAATGTTGATGCTATTGCTTTACAAACAGATGTAGTTACAGATGATATAACAGAAATAGCGTTTAATAGTGACTATTTTCAAGTTTATCCTTCTTTATTTATAACCTATACACCTTCAGATAAAAATTCGTATCAATTAAGCTATAGCCGTCGTGTTGATCGTCCAGGAATTGGTCAAGTAAATCCAATTAAGGAATGGAGTTCTCCGTTAATATCTTCTTATGGGAAACAAGATTTAGAGCCTCAGTTTACTAATTCTTTAGAAGTAAATTATACTAGAAATTTAAATAATAATAAAGGAAGCATTACTGGTGGAGTATTTTATCGTGCAATTTCAGACGAAATAAACAGAGCACTATTTATTGATAGAAGCGATGTAACCTCTGGTCGTATTATTTTAACACATGACAATTTTGATAACACCTCTGCTTATGGAGTTGAAGTATCGGCAAATTACAGACCAAAAAAATGGTGGAGTATTAATGGTAGCTTTGATTTTTACTCGCAATCGCAAAAAGGTATTGCAGAAAACATTAGAGATGGTGTACTTATTGAAAATGCAACCATAGCAGATATTGAAACCAATGTATCTGAAGTTGACAATGCCGCTTATAATTTTAGAATGTTCAACAATTTTAGCGTAAATAAAAAACTTGCCTTTACCGCTTTCGGATTTTATAGAGGAAAAAACAAAACACTTCAATTCGATGTAAAACCTATGTATTTCGTTAACCTAGGAATGCGATATAGCTTCCTTGAAGATAATAGAGCAACTTTTGGTTTTAATTACAATGATGTTTTCGATACTATGAAATTTGGTTTTACAGGTACAAGACCATTTGTACAAAATGGAGAATTTAATTGGGAAAGTAATACTTGGAATGTTAGTTTAAACTACCGTTTTGGTGGTGGAAAATACCGTGCAAAATCTCGTAAAAATAGAGACGACAACACAAAATCTGATGGTGGAGGATTTATCTAAAATACAATTTTAATAACCTGCATAATAATTGATGGTTAGTGTCATGCAAGGATATTAAAAAGAAACCCCAAAACAAATATGTTTTGGGGTTTTGCTTTTAGTCTACATTATGAATTTTTAAAAAAATTTAGATTTTACACAATAAACGCAATAACAGAACGTTAAACGCATATACAATCTAACCAATTGCGAAAGAATAATTATTTAGAGTTAGTCGTCTACACAAAAAATTCGTGAATTACAGATTTGTATTATGCAAAACTCGAAACTCATATTTCGAGTTTTTTGTTATTTATGTTAAATAAAGTTAAATATTACAAACTCATGCAATTTTATATGATTTTATACGTCTAATATAATGAGATTCTTCAAGTTAGTGTTAGTTGAAGTTGATTAATAGCTAGAAAAACCCGAAACTTTACAGTTTCGGGTTTTTCGTTTTTTTATATAAAAGATATAATTATTACCATTTAATAATAGCACTACCCCAAGTAAATCCACTTCCAAAGGCTGCTAATACAACATTATCCCCTGTTTTAATTTTACCTTCTTCCCAAGCTTCAGTTAATGCAATAATTATTGACGCTGCAGTTGTATTTCCATATTTCATAATATTATTAAAAACTTGATCATCACTTAAATCAAATTTTTTCTGAATAAATTGTGCAATACGTAAATTAGCTTGATGCGGAATTAGCATGTCTATATCCTCTTTTTGTAATCCGTTTTTCACTAAGCCTTCCATGATAACTTCACTAAAACGCACAACAGCATTTTTAAACACAAACTGTCCATCCATAAAAGGGAAATAAGATAAATCTTCCTCTTTTGAGTTCATAATTTCGGGAACCCAATGTGCAATACTTGGTGATTCAACAATCAATTTATCGGCATGCCTACCTTCACTATGTAAATGTGTTGACAAAATGCCTTTAGTATTATCTTCTTCCCTACTTAAAACACACGCTCCTGCTCCATCTCCAAAAATAACTGTTACACCTCTACCACGAGTTGTTTTATCTAATCCATTGCTATGGTATTCGGCACCAATAACCAAAATATTTTTATACATACCCGTTTTAATAAACTGGTCTGCAACAGATATCGCATAAATAAAACCAGAACATTGGTTTCTAACATCTAAAGCACCAATAGTTGGCATATCCAGCATATCTTGAATTTGAACACCACAACCAGGAAAATAAAAATCTGGACTTAAAGTTGCAAATACAATAAAATCTATATCATCTTTTGTTAAACCAGCGCGTTCAATAGCAATTTTTGCTGCTTTGGCACCCATAACAGCAGAGGTGTCTTCAGTTCCTTCTTTAATCCATCTACGTTCCTTTATACCTGTTCGTTCTTGAATCCACGCATCGTTGGTATCCATTATTTTGGATAAATCATCATTAGTCACCACATTATCAGGCACATATTTACCTAAACCTGTTATTTTCGAATTATACATATTCTATATTTTTATTCAATATACATTTTAAAAGTAAGATTCTATCAATATGATAAAATTAAGGAGCGTAATTTAATCAATATTAATAGTATCGTAAAATATTGTTTATAAAATGTCAGTTTGTCATATTTTATCAATTGGCATTTTTGTTGACTAGTATTATGAAGTAATAAAATAATAACAAAACATTATATATCATGACAAAAGGAAATATTAATGTATCGGTAGAAAATATCTTTCCGCTTATTAAAAAATTCTTGTACAGCGACCACGAAATATTTTTACGTGAGTTAATTAGTAACGCAACAGATGCAACTTTAAAGTTAAAACACTTAACTAGTATTGGAGATGCAAAAGTAGAATATGGTAATCCAAAAATTGAAGTTAAAATAGATAAAGAAGGAAAAAAACTTCATATTATTGATCAAGGGTTAGGTATGACTTCTGATGAAGTTGAAAAATACATTAATCAAGTTGCTTTTTCTGGGGCTGAAGAGTTTTTAGATAAGTATAAAGATTCTGCTAAAGATTCTGGAATTATTGGTCATTTTGGTCTTGGTTTCTATTCAGCATTTATGGTTGCTGAAAAAGTAGAAATCATTACTAAATCTTTTAAAGATGAACCAGCAGCTCATTGGACGTGTGATGGTTCGCCAGAATTTACTTTAGAAGCTTCAGATAAAACTGAAAGAGGTACAGAAATCATCCTTCATATCGCTGAAGATTCTACAGAATTTTTAAAAGAAAACAGAATTAAAGAACTGTTATTAAAGTATAACAAGTTTATGCCTATTCCAATTAAATTTGGAACTAAGGAAGTAAACGATCCAGATTTCACGCCTAAAACAACAAAGGATAAAGACGGAAAAGAAACTACCGAACCTCATAAACAAATTACGGTTGATAACATTATAAACAACCCAAATCCAGCTTGGACAAAACAACCAGCAGATTTAAAAGAAGAGGATTACAAAGGTTTTTACCATGAATTGTACCCAATGCAATTTGAAGAGCCTTTATTCAACATTCACTTAAATGTAGATTATCCGTTCAATTTAACAGGGATTTTGTATTTCCCTAAAATGGGACAGGATTTAAACATTCAAAAAGATAAAATTCAGCTTTACCAAAATCAAGTTTATGTAACTGATAATGTTGAAGGTATTGTTCCAGAATTTTTAACTATGCTTCGTGGAGTTATTGATTCTCCAGACATTCCGTTAAACGTATCACGTTCATACTTACAAGCAGATGGTGCTGTTAAGAAAATTTCATCTTACATTACTAGAAAAGTAGCCGATAAATTAAAATCGTTATTCAACAATAACCGTGAAGATTTTGAAGCAAAATGGAACGATATTAAAATCGTGATTGAATACGGAATGCTTTCTGAAGACAAATTCTTTGAAAAAGCTGATGCCTTTGCTTTATACCCAACTGTTGATGGTAAATACTTTACTTACGAAGAATTATTCAACAAATTAAAAGCAAACCAAACTGATAAAGATGGTAAATTAGTTATTCTTTATACTTCAGATAAAGATGCACAACACAGCTATATTGAAAGTGCAAAAGCTAAAGGTTACGAGGTTCTTTTATTAGATTCGCCTATTGTATCTCATTTAATTCAAAAATTAGAGAGTACAAAAGAGAACGTAACTTTCGCACGTGTAGATGGAGATCATGTTAATAATTTAATTAAAAAAGATGAAACAACTATTTCTAAATTAGATGAAGATCAAACAAAAGCTTTAGATGAGTTATTAAAAGAAGTTATTCCTTCTGAAAAATTTATGGTACAATTAGAAGCTATGGATAGTAACGAATCTCCATTTACAATAACGCAACCAGAATTTATGCGTAGAATGAAAGAAATGCAAGCTACTGGCGGCGGTGGCGGTATGAATATGTTTGGAAGCATGCCAGAAATGTACAACTTGGTTGTAAACACAAACTCTGAATTGGTTAGCGAAATTTTAAATACAAAAACCAAAAAGAAACAAGAGCGTTTAGTAACTCAAAGTTTAGACTTAGCTCGTTTATCTCAAGGCTTATTGAAAGGTGAAGAATTAACTAACTTCATTAAACGTAGCTACGAAATGATAAAATAAGTTGAAACGCTGAAATAATTCAGCAACCTATTATATATAAACCACTTTGTGAAAACAGGGTGGTTTTTTTGTTAATTTCATTCATCTTAATTACACTTAACAATTCCAACTCACTCTTAAAACAACTCTAAACAACTTAAAACCAATATCATAATATTATTTTACTATCTTTAATAATTAACCAACCAAAAAATAGTTCAATACATGGAATTACAAATCAAAAACTTAAGCAAGACCTATTCAAACGGTGTTCAAGCTTTAAAAGATGTCACTTTAAACATTCCTCAAGGAATGTTTGGTCTTTTAGGACCAAATGGTGCTGGTAAATCTTCGTTAATGAGAACCCTGTCAACACTTCAACAAGCAGATTCTGGATCTGTAATGTTAGGAGACATAGACATTTTAAATGAAAAAGATAAAGTGCGAAAAATTCTTGGTTACTTACCACAAGAGTTTGGTGTATATCCTAAAGTAAGTTCTTATAATATGCTAAATCATATTGCTTCTTTAAAGGGTGTATCTAATAAAGGAGAACGTAAAGATTTAGTAGAATCTTTATTAAACAAAACAAACTTGTGGCAGGTTCGAAATAAAAGTTTAGGAACCTATTCTGGAGGAATGAAACAACGCTTTGGTATTGCTCAAGCCTTAATTGGTGACCCTAGATTAATTATTGTAGATGAACCAACTGCCGGATTAGACCCTGCCGAACGTGTGCGTTTTCATAATTTATTAAGTGAAATTGGAGAAAACACTATTGTAATACTTTCTACCCATATTGTTGAAGACATTTCTAACTTATGCAATAACATGGCTATTATTTGTTTAGGTGAAGTTGTGGCCAAAGGAAATCCTAGTATTATAACAGAGGAAATTCAAGGTCGTGTTTGGAAAAAAGCAATTGAAAAATCTCAGTTAGAAAATTATCAAACTGAAATGCAAGTAATTTCTACACAACTTAAAAGTGGCCAAACGGTTATACATGTTTTAAGCGACAACCAACCAGATGCTTCTTTTGAGGCTAGTACAGCTAATTTAGAAGACGTTTATTTTGCTGAAATCACATCTCGTATGAATTCAATTTCTGCATAATTGTTTTATTCTTTTACTTAAAATCATTCAATTATGTTTAAAGAAATTTTCTTATTCGAAATAAAATACAGACTAAAACGACCTGCAACTTGGGCGTATTTTGGTATTCTTCTAATTTTTGGACTTATAATTTGTATTGGCGGAAACGGACCTGCATCAGAAAAAGTTTTTGTTAACTCGCCTGTTGCTATTGCAAGAATGTTATCTATTATTAGCATTTTTGGTGTCATGATGGCAAGCGCCATTATGGGCGTACCTGTTTATAGAGATATTGAACACAAAACTGAAAACTATTATTTCTCTTATCCAATAAGTGAAAAAGGTTACATTTTAGGTCGGTTTTTTGGTTCTATGTTCATACTTTTTTTAATTAGCCTTGGTTTGCATTTAGGAATGATTATAGGGTTTGCTATAGGCCCCATTGCTGGATACATAGAAGCAGAACGTTTTACGTCTTTTAATTTATGGCATTACATCCAACCAACACTCATGCTGTATTGGACTAATTTTTTCTTTTCAGGTTGTATTTTCTTTGCCTTAGTAAGTTTAACAAAAAAAGTAATGTTAGCTTATGCTGGTGGTGCCTTATTATTTATAACCTATTTAATCACCTTAACTTTAACTCAAGATATAGAAAACAAAAATTTAGTAAGCCTCTTAGACCCATTTGGCTTAGGTACATATCAAAATGTTATAAGATATTGGACTCCAGAGGAGCAAAACAGTCTCACTATTCCTTTTGCGGGTATGTTAATATGGAATCGCTTATTATGGGTTGGACTAGGTCTTTTAGTGTTCCTTTATTCTTTATTTAGATTTGATTTTTCAAAATTCCTAAACAAGAATTATACTTCAAAAAAGAAAAATGACAACTTAGATAAAGCTAATCCTTCTGCTGCATTAACAAAATTACCAAAGGTAACACAGGTGTTTTCTAATAGCATAAATATAAAGCTATTGTTCTCGCTAGCGTTTATGGAATTAAAGAACATCATTAGAGATAATTTTTTTAAAGCGATTCTTATAGCCGCGGTTGCATTTTTGATCTATGATGCGTGGTATGGATTTCCAATTTATGGAACCCCATCGTTACCTCTTACCTATTATATGTTAGAGGTTAAAGATTTCACCTTTATTATTCTCATATTTATCCTTATAGTCTTTATGACTGGCGAAGTTTTACATAGAGAACGTAATGTTAATTACAATCAGATATTTGGATCGCTCCCTTTACCTAATCGAATTGTTTA
Organism: Flaviramulus basaltis; assembly: GCF_900114265.1. Classification (GTDB taxonomy): domain Bacteria; phylum Bacteroidota; class Bacteroidia; order Flavobacteriales; family Flavobacteriaceae; genus Flaviramulus; species Flaviramulus basaltis. Next base: position 433,785 of record NZ_FPKV01000003.1, on the reverse strand, counting down.
TGGATCCAAATTTTTGGCACTAGTTATAGTAAGTTTCATTTTGGTTAACATGATTTTAATAAGTGGTGTATTTAACCAAGTTATTAAAGGTTATTTTAATTTTGAATTTGACATGTATTTTACCGATTTATATTTAATTGAATTCCCAAAATACATCACCTTTATAATGCTTGCTTTCTTTGTACATTCCTTAGTTACAAAAAAATTTCTAGGTCATGTCATTGCTATTGCTTTTTGGGTGTTACTTTTTGGATTAAATAGTTTAGCCGATGTTGACAACAACCTCTACCTATATAGTTATGCACCAAGCTATACGGTTTCTGACATGAACGGATTTGGACATTTTGGAAAAGGTCTTTTTTGGTTTAGAACTTACTGGTTGGCCTGTGGTGCTGTATTAACAGTAATTGGCTATTTATTCTGGAAAAGAGGAACAGATTCTGGTATAAAAGCAAGATGGCAATTGGTAAAAGAACGATTGAATATTAGAACGATAAGCACACTTGTTATTTTACTAGTCGTATTTATTAGTTCTGGTGCATTTATCAATTATAACACAAAAACAATAAATAAATATCGAACTGTAAAAGCTGGAAAAATAGGTTCTGCGGACTATGAAAAACAAATTAGTAATTATGATAAAATAGCTCAACCAAAAGTAATTGATGTTAAAGTATTTGCTGATTTAGTTCCAGAAGAGCGTTCTGCAACCATTAAAACCATATATGTTATGGTTAATAAAACAGACAAAGCAATAGATTCATTACATCTAAGTTGGGGAGCAGAAGGGTTATTGAAAAAAGAATTAAAATCCTTTACTTTAGGTAGAAAATCACCTAAACTTGGTAAACGCTATGATGATTATGGCTATGAAATTTATGCTTTTGATACCCCATTAAAGCCAAGAGACACCATTATACTAGAAATGGAAGTTGCAGCTTCTTACAAAGGCTTTCCTAATGAAGGTACGGGTTCGACAATTGTTTATAATGGCACATTTTTAAATAATGATTTTTTTCCATCTTTTGGCTATAATTCACAAGGTGAATTAACCAGTGATCAAGACCGTAAAAAGTACGACTTACCTATAAAAGATTATCAATTACCAGTGCAAACAGATTCTTGGGGATTAAGCAATTTACTCTTTAATGATGATGCAGATTATATCACTTTTGAAGGAACAGTAAGTACTGCTCCAAATCAAATTGCAGTAATGCCTGGATATTTACAAAAAGAATGGGAAGAAAATGGTAGAAAATACTATACCTACAAAATGGAAGGCGAACTCGATTTCTTCTATAATATCTCATCGGCTGAATATGAAGTGCATCGAGAAGTATGGACAGGAAAATCTGGAGAAAAAGTTAATATTGAAATTTTTCATCATCCAACACATACCATTAATTTAGATCGATTTGTAAAAGGCGTGAAACATTCAATGGATTATTTCTCTGAGAATTATGGTCCTTATCAATACCGTCAAATGCGTATTTTAGAATTTCCAAGATATTCAACATTTGCACAATCATTTCCTAATACAGTACCTTTTGCGGAGAGCTTTGGTTGGGTAGGCGATTTTAGTGATCCAAATGATTTAGATTATGTTTATACTGTTACAGCTCACGAAGTAGCACATCAATGGTGGGGACATCAAATAACACCATCTGCAACTCGAGGTGCCAATCAGATATCAGAATCAATGGCAGAATATTCTTCTTTAATGGTAATGAAAAAAGAATATGGCGTTGATGCCATGCAAAAATTCTTGAAAGAAGAATTAGATAGGTATTTAAGAAGTAGAGCTAATGAGAGTAAATTTGAAAAGACGTTATTAGAGAACGATAATCAAGCCTATGTTTGGTATAGAAAAGGTGGTCTTATATTATATGGTTTACAAGATTTAATAGGTGAATCTAATTTAAATAAAGGATTTAAAAATTATGCTGAAACTGCGAAATTTAGACCAGAAGCACCGTTTACAACCACAACAGAATGGTATGATTATATAAAATCTGTAACACCAGATTCTTTAAAATATTATTTAGAAGATAGTTTTGAAAAAATAACATTATACTCAAATAAAGTAACTGAAGCCACTTATAAAAAATTAGCTGAAGATAAATATGAAGTCACTATTACTGTTGAAAGTTCTAAAAACTATTTTGATGGTAATGGAAAACTTTTAAATACTGGTAAACAGCCTAATTTATTAGAAATTGGAATTTTTGATAACGATACTAAAAACGCTAATGGCATGACCATTAAATCGCCTTTACTACTGGAAAAACTATGGATAAAACCAGGTAAATCAACTCATACTTTCATAACAACAAAAATACCAGCTAAAGCAGGTATAGACCCTTATAACAAAATGATTGATCGTATACCAGATGATAACCTCATCAATTTAGAAGAAGTTATAGACTAATGCTTTATATTTTAATTAAACCACTTTGTGAAAACAAGGTGGTTTTTTTATGCGTGATTTTAACAATAAAAAAGGATATCAGCAAAACCATGTTATTATATTTGTCAGCTTAAAATCAAACTATGAAATACACACTATTAGCAATGGCTTTAATTCTTTTTACATCTTGTGGTAAAGATGATTCTATTGATTATGTCAATAAAAATGATGAAGATATTCAGGAATATATTACTGATAATAACTTAAATGCAGAAAAAAGTGATTCTGGATTATACTATATTATAGAAAACCAAGGTAGTGGTGCACAACCAAATATAAATAGTAATGTTACTGTTGCTTACAAAGGCTATTTCACTAATGGTTCTGTATTCGACCAAAGTGATGCAGAAGGCATATCATTTAATTTGCAACAAGTTATTACGGGTTGGACAGAAGGTATCACCTATTTTAATGAAGGTGGAAGCGGTATGCTTTTAATTCCAGCGCATCTAGCCTACGGAAACAATAATTATAACGGAATACCAGGAGGGTCTGTTTTAATTTTTGATATAAATCTTATTTCGGTAAACTAGTTTAAAAATTAATTATCATAAAAAACCACTTTGTAAAAACAAGGTGGTTTTTTTTTATGAATTGACTTTGTCAGAAAAAAATGATAACTTCGTTTACATTAGATATAAAACAATAAAACGATTTCATGTCAAGTATTTAGGCATAATTAAAAAAATAAAATGATAGAAAGTAAAGAAGAAATAAACGAATCACTCTTCGAAAATATTGAAGACGTAGGTACAGAAAATGAGGATGATATATTACAAGATGTATCAACTTTTAGTCAAGCCGTAATTTGGGGAACAGATTGGACTGCTGAAACTATTAACTCTCAATTGTTAAAAAATAATATTGATTTATTCCCTAAATTCCAGAGGAGGGACGCTTGGTCTAATCAAGCTAAAAGTAAGTTTATAGAATCTTTGATTTTAGGATTACCTATTCCCCAAATTATTTTAGCTGAAAAAACGAATTCAAGAGGGAAATATATTGTCATAGACGGTAAACAAAGATTATTAACTATTCGAAGATTCTTCTCAATAAAAAAGGACGATGAATTTGTCCCATTAAAACTTTCTGGTTTAGAAATTCTAACACATTTAAATGGCAAGACTTACAAAAATTTGAGAGATGAGTCTCAATTTTCTGAAGAATTAATACAAATTGAGAACCAAAGTATCCGGACAGTAGTTTTGAAAAATTGGCCAAATGAAGAGTTTCTCTTTACTGTCTTTCTTCGATTAAATACTGGAAGTATCAAATTAAGTCCTCAAGAATTAAGACAAGCACTTCATCCTGGCCCATTTATTGATTTTGCAGATGAGTTCTCAATAGAAAGTGAGCAAATAAAATTAATGTTAAACCTGAAGAAACCTGACTATAGAATGAGGGATGTCGAGATTGTTATTCGATATTTTGCAAACAAATATTTTTTGCCATTTTATGATGGAAATCTTAAAAAACACTTTGATAACACTGTTAAACAATTAAATGATTTATGGCATAAAAAAGAGGAGGTCATAAGAAAAGATGCACAATTATTAAATGACGCAATTGACTTTGTTATAACTATGTATGGTGATTCAAAAAAGGCTTTTAGTAAATGGAATGGAAATTCCTTTCAAGGCAATTTCAACAGAGCAGTATTCGATATTATGGTTTATTACTTTAGTAATGAAGATATATTAAATGAAGCTAAAAATAAAGGTGATGAAATATTGACTTCATTTAAAAACTTATGTGAAAATGATTCAGATTTTTTAGAATCATTTGAACATACAACTAAAAGTATGGAGAACACGTTCAAAAGACTTACTACTTGGGGTCAAGCTTTATCGAATATTTTAGATGTTACAATTGATGTTCCATTATATGAAAATGGTTTGTTTTTGATTGAAGAAATGTAGATGGCAAATTCTAAAAGATATATTCGTTTGGTATCTAGGATAAATTCTCTTGAAACAAATCTACTACCAATTGTAAAGATTTCTGGTAACTATACAAAGAAAGAATCTGATTTAATTAGGAGTTATGTGCTTTTGGTACACGCTGAAATTGAGTCATATTTTGAGGATGTTGCATTGCAAAAAATTGAAAAAGCGTTTGATGATTGGATAATTGGAAGAAAGAAAAGTAACTGCCTTTTAGCTGTAATGTCTTTTTGTGCTGACGAAATTAATTGGGACCGTATTCAAAAAGTTGATAAATTAAAATTTGACTTTCGTGTAAATAAAGTAGTAAGACATTTTATTAATAAGCTAGGGTCAAATCACGGAATAAAATCAGAGCATTTATATAAAATGTTACTTCCGGTTGGTGTCGAAGAAAGTGATTTGGATAATGCTTGGTTGAGCACAATGGATAGTTTTGGAGCTCAACGTGGCTCAATAGCCCATTCAACAATAAGTGCCCAAAATCAAATCGATTTAGTTACACAAAGGAATAATATAAATCTTAACATACTTCCACCAATCTCTGATTTAGATTTATTGATTAAAAGTTTAAAATAACTATGCCTAACACCGTGTATAATTAATTGCTCTTGCTCTGTTCTAGCTTGCTTACGAAAATCCTCGCGGATTTTCTATTCCGTTTTTGTTTACTAAATTAGTTGCTTAAACACGCCACTAATTATATACAAAACCGTAAACAATAACTCAAAATACTAACCCAAACTAGCCAAACTAGCTTTAAGCGTTTCAATTTTTGCTAAAGCATCTGCTTCTTTTTTCTTTTCGCTTGCTACCACTTGTTCTGGAGCACCAGCAACAAAACGTTCGTTAGACAGCTTCTTTTGCACAGATTTTAAAAAGCCTTCGGTATAATTTAACTCTTCGGTTAGCTTTATAATTTCAGCTTCAATGTCAATACTTCCTGCCATTGGAATAAAGTATTCATTAGATTTTACTCTAAAAGTTAAAGCGCCATCAATAGCTTCTGTAACATATTCTAAATTCTCTAAATTCCCTAGTTTAGCAATAACAGCATCAAAAGTGGTATTAGCTTTTTCATTGTTAATTATTGAAAATGAAATAGCATCTTTAAAAGCAATATTCTTTTCTTTCCTAATAGTTCGAATTCCTGAAACAACTTCTGAAGCAAAATCAAACTCTAAAATTAAGTTCTCATTAATCGCCTTATTTTCTGGCCATTTTGAAACAATTAAAGCTTCTTCTGGAGTTCTATCTTTTATGTAATGCCAAATATCCTCTGTTAAAAATGGCATAAACGGATGTAAAATCTTTAAGTTATTTTCAAAAGCTTCAATTAAAGACTTGTAAGTTTTAACATCTACAGGTTTTTGATATGCTGGTTTTACAATTTCTAGTAACCAAGACGAAAAATCATCCATAATTAGCTTGTAAGTTGCCATTAAAGCATCACTTAAACGGTATTTACTAAAATGGTCTTCAATTTCAATTAAAGCTTTTTGAAACTTAGATTCATACCACTCAATGGCAATTTTACTTGCTTTTGGTTGATTAATAGTGTCATCAATTTCCCAACCATCTATTAAACGATAAGCATTCCAAATTTTGTTACTAAAACCTTTTCCTTGTTGGCAAAGCGCTTCGTCAAACATTAAATCGTTTCCGGCAGCAGAACTTAAAAGTAAACCAACACGAACACCATCGGCGCTATAATCATCAATAAGTTTTAAAGCATCTGGAGAATTCCCTAGAGATTTACTCATTTTACGACGTTGTTTGTCGCGCACCAAACCTGTTAAGTACACATTATTAAACGGTTTTTCGTCTTTGTATTCGTAACCTGCAATAATCATACGTGCTACCCAAAAGAATAAAATATCTGGTCCTGTTACCAAATCGTTGGTTGGATAATAGTATTTTATTTCTTCGTTTTCAGGGTTTCTAATACCATCAAAAACACTCATTGGCCATAACCAAGATGAAAACCACGTATCTAGTGCGTCTTTATCTTGAGTTAAATCACTAGTTGTTAATTGTGAGTTTTTTGTTTTTGATTTCGCCTTTTCTAAAGCTTCCTCTATACTTTCTGCAACTACAAAATCTTCTTTTCCATCACCATAATAATAAGCTGGAATTTGCTGTCCCCACATCAATTGACGCGAAATATTCCAATCGCGAATATTCTCCATCCAATGTCTGTATGTATTCTCAAACTTTTTAGGGAATAAGTTAATTTCCGGGTTATCACCTAAAACCGATTTAATAGCTGGTTTTACAAGATCTTCCATTTTTAAAAACCATTGATCACTTAATCGTGGTTCTATAACTGCTTTTGTTCTTTCAGAAGTTCCTACTTTATTAATATGCGTTTCAGTTTTAACCAAAAACCCTTTTTCTTCTAATTCTTTGGTAATCTCTTTACGTACAACAAAACGGTCTTTACCTTGATAATGCAAGCCAAAACTATTTAAAGAAGCATCTTCATTAAATATATCGATAACTTCTAGCTTGTGCTTATCGCCAAGATTTTTATCATTCTCATCGTGTGCAGGTGTAACTTTTAAACAACCTGTACCAAATTCCATATCTACATATTCGTCTTCAATTATTGGAATTACTCGGTTACAAATTGGAACGATGGCTTTTTTTCCACGTAAGTTAGAAAAACGTTCATCATTAGGATTTATACATATTGCAGTATCACCAAAAATAGTTTCAGGACGTGTGGTTGCAATGGTTAAAGTATCATTGCTTCCTTCTATTTTATATTGTAAATAATAAAGGTTTCCTTGACGTTCTTCATGAATTACTTCTTCATCAGAAAGCGTTGTTTTTGCCTCAGGATCCCAGTTCACCATACGGTAACCACGATAAATTAAGCCTTTTTCGTATAAATCAACAAAAACTTTAATTACCGCTTCACTCATATCATCATCCATGGTGAATTTGGTTCTATCCCAATCACATGAACAACCTAATTTTTTAAGTTGTTGAAGAATAACGCCTCCATATTCATGTGTCCAATCCCATGCGTGCGCTAAAAATTCATCACGAGTTAAATCGTTTTTATCAATTCCTTGTTCCTTTAACTTAGCAACAACCTTTGCTTCTGTAGCAATAGAAGCATGGTCTGTACCAGGTACCCAACAAGCATTTTTTCCTAATAAACGTGCACGACGTATTAATACATCTTGTATTGTATTATTAAGCATATGCCCCATATGCAGTACTCCCGTTACGTTTGGAGGAGGTATTACAATGGTGTAAGGTTCTCTTTCATCTGGCTCTGAATGAAAATAATTATGTTTCATCCAGTAGTTGTACCACTTATTTTCTACCTGACTTGCATCATATTTTGCTGGAATTTGCATGCTTTGGAATGGTTTTTGAATATTGATGTGCAAAAGTACTTATATTTCTTTTTCTGTGAAAGCTATAATAACTATAGATGTAAATGAATTTAGCTAATTTTAACAATTTTTAAACTGAATAACAAAAAAGTTGTACGTACTTTTAACTAAGTTAATTATGTTAATATACATGCATTACGTCTATTATTTTTGCAGATTGTGGAAAAAGTAAGTATGTTTGAACTAAAATAAAGATTAAAAAAACAAAAAAACACCTGCTAACTTAAAGGTTTTTAAGGCGTTATAATGATTAATAAAAAACAAAACCATGAAACAATTAATTACTATTTTATTTATCGGATTAATCAGTTTTTCAGTAAACGCTCAGGCAAAAATTGAGTTTAAATCTGACACTATTGATTATGGAACTATTGAAAAAGGCTCTAACGGTGTAAGAGTTTTTGAATTTACAAATACAGGCAATGAGCCTTTAGTAATATCTAAAGTAAGTTCTAGTTGTGGCTGTACTATCCCTAAAAAACCAGAAGACCCAATTTTACCTGGTAAAACTGGACAAATTGAAGTGAAATATGACACTAATAGAGTAAACCCAATTAGAAAAACTATTACTGTTATATCTAATGCTGAAACACCAACTATTGCCTTAAAAATTAAAGGTGAAGTTATAGACTCTAATAAAGTTAGTTTACTTGAAAAGAAAGAAAAAAGTATTGTTCAACAATAAGAACGCAAATTAAATAATATTATAAACCCAAGCATATGCTTGGGTTTTGTTTTTAAAAGGGTTTCTCTAAATCAAAACTAAAGGTTACAACATGCCCATTTCTTTCTACTTTTAACTTTATTCTCGTGCCTACATCTCCATAAAATTTTTGAGTTAATTGTTGTAAAGTAAAATTATATGATGGTTTATTGTTAATACTTAAAATAATATCATGTATTCGTAATCCTGCTCTTTCTGCCGGAGAACCTTCACGCAACTCTACAATTGCATATGCTGGTTTTAACGATAATTTATATTGAGTATCTATAACAATTCTACTACTATTAGTTGTTTGACTATTTTGTGGTCCTTCATCTTTACCTAATAAAATAGCATTATCAATTTCTTTCACAAGTCTAACACCTTCATGAGCCAATTCAATACCACTTCTATTATAACTAAACTTTTCTTTGAAGTGTTCATTTTTTTTAAGAGTAACTATTGCTTTTTGGTAATCAAAAATCATATTAAATCGTTTTAAAATATTTCCTGCTAAACTTCCGTTTCGGTCTTTAAAATTTCTCGCAACTGAAATAGAACTAGAATCTGGATAGGCAACATTAGCATTAATCAACTCGAAACTTTTTAAGTAAAAAGCATCTATTCTGGATCTTTTACCAAAAACACTTCCACTTAAGCCATGTCCAAGAAAATCATCAAAAGATTTATTCTCAGATATAATTCCTAATGAATCATCTTCAAAAAGCCATAAAGAATCACTACCACCAGAATCTATTAAAAGTTTTATTGGAATTTTTTTATTGTGAATTTTAACTTCAGCATCTATATATGGTTTATTATTATAAAACTCCAGGTTAATTACTTCACATTTTCTGCAATTCTTATATCTGTATTTATTAGGGTTTGTCAATTTTAGATAGCTATTCGAATAATTTATTTCAACAATCAAGTCCTTAAATAAATCATATCCAATAATACCATGCACAGGTGTTCCTAATCTCGGAGCAAAATTTAAATTAAAATCATAAACTGCGTATAATTCTTGATTTAATTTAATAGCATCACCAACTTTAAAAATATTACTTGTAGACTTTAGTGCTTTTACCGATTCTCCTTCTCCCAAACCTCTTAAATAAATAGTTTCAGTATTTTTAATCTTTAGCGTATCAGATACATTTAAAAAATTAAAGATGATTGGTTTACTAACACCAGTGTCTAATATAAAAGATAAAATAACACCATTAATTTCCACAGGAATAACTATTAAATTGTTTAATAATTTAAAGTTAACCTTATCTGATTGTTTCTTATTTTGAACAATAAATTCACTTTGAGAAAAGCCTATATTGTTCACACAAAAAAGTAATACTATAAAGCATAAATACTTATTCATGAAAGAAAGTTTAGTTTGGTACATCAATTTACTAATCTTTAGATTAAGTTGTTTATTTAAAGCCTATTTTTAAAAAAACTTTAAGATAATTTTCTCAACTTTGTTTCTTAATTAATAATACATGCCATCAATATCTAAAAAAGGGCAATTAATGCCTCAATCTCCCATACGCAAATTAGCTCCTTTTGCTGAACAAGCTGTAAAAGACGGGAAATCTATTTACTACTTAAATATTGGACAACCCGATATAAAAACACCTAAAATAGCTTTAGAAGCAGTTAAATTTAATTCACTTGAAATTTTAGCTTACACAAGATCTGAAGGCTCTGAAGATTACAGAAAAAAGATAGCTAATTACTACAAAAAAAATAATATTGAAGTTACTCATGAAGATATTATAGTAACTACAGGAGGTAGCGAAGCATTACTTTTTGCCTTTGGAAGTGTTATGGATGTTGATGATGAAATTATTATTCCTGAGCCTTTTTACGCTAATTATAATGGTTTTTCAACGGCATCTGGCGTAAAAGTTGTTCCGGTAATTTCTAAAATTGAAGACAATTTTGCATTGCCTCCTATTGAGGAATTCGAAAAATTAATTACTCCAAAAACAAAAGCTATACTAATTTGTAATCCAGGAAATCCAACAGGTTACTTATACTCAAAAGAAGAAATACAAAAACTTGCTGCTATTGTAAAAAAACATGATTTGTTTTTAATTGCAGATGAAGTTTACAGAGAATTCGCCTACGATGGAAACACACATTATTCTATCATGGAAGAATCTGGATTGGATGACAATACTATTATGATTGATTCTGTTTCAAAACGTTATAGTATGTGTGGCGCAAGAATTGGCTGCTTAGTTTCAAGAAATAAAAGTGTGATGCAAACCGTTTTAAAGTTTGCACAGGCTCGTTTAAGCCCACCTACTCTAGCTCAAATTGCTAGTGAAGCTGCTCTTGAAACGCCTCAAAGTTATTTTGATGATGTTATTGAAGAATATGTAGAACGCAGAAATACTTTAATTGCGGAATTGTTAAAAATAGAAGGTGTTAAAGTAGGAAAACCTAAAGGCGCTTTTTATTGCATTGCGGAATTGCCTGTAAAAAATTCTGATGATTTTGCACAATGGCTTTTAGAAAGTTTTGATGTTGATGGCGAAACCATTATGGTTGCTCCTGCTGGTGGATTTTACTCAACTACAGGTGTTGGATTAAACCAAATAAGAATTGCTTACGTACTTAAAAAAGAAAGCTTAATAAAAGCTGTACATATTTTAAAAGAAGCTTTAAAAGTTTATAAAGACTAGTGCAAATTCTTAAAAACATATCTTTAAAACCTTACAATACTTTTGGCATTGATGCTAAAGCAGAGTACTTTGTATCTGTTACTAATATTGATGATTTAAAACATATTTTAAAGTTAAAAGAATACCCAAATAAACTTATACTAGGCGGTGGCAGTAACATGTTATTAACTAAAGATTTTAATGGTTTAGTTATTCATATTAATTTAAAAGGCATTGAAATTGTTTCTGATGACGAAGATTTTGTTTATGTAAAAGCGAATGCTGGTGAAAACTGGCATCAATTTGTAATTTGGTGCATTAATAATGATTTTGGTGGAGTAGAAAATTTATCCTTAATCCCTGGAAATGTTGGTACTGCTCCTATTCAAAATATAGGTGCCTATGGTATTGAACTAAAAGATACTTTTAAATCTTGCGAAGCCATTTCTTTAGAAAATAACGAATTGCAAACTTTCACCAAAACAGAGTGTGATTTTGGTTATAGAAATTCTATTTTTAAACAACAAGCTAAAGGGAAATTTGTAATTACCAGTGTGGTTTTTAAACTTACTAAACGTAACCATAAATTAAATATTAATTATGGCACTATTGCTTCTCAGCTTGAAGCTATGAAAATCACAAATGCAACCATTCAAGATATTTCAAAAGCCGTAATTGCTATTCGAGAAAGTAAATTACCAAACCCTAAAGAAATTGGTAATAGTGGTAGTTTTTTTAAAAACCCCGTAATTTCAAAAGCGCACTTTAATAATTTAGTCGAAAACTTTAAAGATATTCCTAGTTATCCCGTAAATGATGATGAAGTAAAAGTTCCTGCGGGTTGGCTTATTGAAAAAGCAGGTTTTAAAGGTAAACGTTTTGGAGATTATGGTGTCCATAAAAATCAAGCCTTAGTCCTTGTTAATTATGGTAATGCAAAAGGTTTAGATATTCTAAATCTTTCAAAATTAATTCAAAAAACAATTAAGCGCCTTTTTGATATTTCAATAGAAGCTGAAGTAAATATCTTATAATTTAAAAGAAATTTCTAAATTTGATTTTAACAATTGTATATTAACCGAACAAACTAAACCAACTAAAATTGATTTCATCAATAGAAAAAGAAATCGTTTCATTATTGCAAAAAGGCGATAAAAAAGCTATTAGTTTACTTTATGAAAACTATGCAGATTCTTTATATGGTGTTATTAAAAAAATAATAACCGACGATGACACTGCGCAAGATGTTTTACAGGAAAGTTTTGTAAAAATATGGCGATATGCAAAAAAATACGATTCTAGTAAAGCTAAACTTTTTACTTGGCTTTATAGAATTGCATATAATACTGCAATTGATAAAGTTAGATCTTTAAAGAATAAAACAGGAAAAGAAGTCCAAATCGAAACTTCTTCCGTATATAAAATAACATCCAATGAATTGAATCAGGATGTCATAGATATAAGAAAGCATCTAAGTAGCTTAGATGAAAAATATCAAATAGTAATAAATGCACTCTTTTTTGAGGGCATGACACAGCAAGAAGCTAGTGATGAATTAGATATTCCGTTAGGAACAATAAAATCGAGATTAAAAATTGGATTAAGAGAATTGAAAAAAATCTACAATCCTTAATAAACAAAGTCATGAATGAGAAAATAAATACTTTTCTAAATTCTGGCCTATTAGAAAAATATCTACTAGGTGAAACTACTTCTGCTGAAACAGAAATGGTGGAGTCTTATATTTCAAAATCCCCAGAAGTACAGAATACTTACAACACATTACAATACAACCTAGAGGTGGTTGCTAAGAGTAATGCTGTTGAAGCCCCTAAAGACATCTTAAATAATATTTTAGATGAGCTTGATGAAAAACCAGTAATTAAATTAAATAGACCTAAAAAATACAGAAAGTGGTATAAACTTAGCGTTGCGGCTAGTGTAGCAGCATTAATTTTCGCTGGATCGTCTTTTTATTTTTATGCCCAAAAACAGAAACTATCTAAAGAAAACCAGGTAGTAGTTGATGAAATTTTTGATTTACGTGGTGATATTGCTAAAAACAATAAAATGTTAGACAATGTGATGCGTCAGCTTTTAAAGCTTAACAATCCTGAAACTGAAAAGTATATCATTACAGGAAATGAAAGGGCTAAAGACTTAAAAACTGTTGCATACATTAACCCAAAAGAAAAAACATCTATGATTGATGTGGTTTCTCTACCACAATTACCAGAAGAACAATGCTACCAAATTTGGGCAGAATTACAAGGTAAAATGGTGAGTTTGGGTATTTTAAATGAAGCAGATAGAAAGCTTAAAAACATTCCTTACTTAGAGGATGCTTTAGCTTTAAGTATAACTATTGAACCTAAAGGCGGTAATAGTGTGGCTTCTTTAAAAAATTCTGTAGCACAAATTAGCTTACAATAAAATATTACATTATCAATCCTAACAAAAAAGCAAAAGCCTCATTTAATTAAAAATGAGGCTTTTTTAATGGAGCAAAAAAAAGTATCGCTCTCTAAACAAAACGGTCATGAAAAATTTGCTATTAATTGTTCTCGCGTTTTAAGTTTTTGTTTTTCTAATCTCAACCTTACAATCTTAAGACACACCTTTATTTAATTAGTCACATTTTTATTTTCTTTTATTCATTATTTAATAAATGATTGATAAAATAGTACCTTTGCAAAAAATATTTAATAATGAAACTTCTTTTAATAACTTTAATTTTATTGGGTTTAGGAGTAGCTGGAATTGCTATTAAAATTTGGGCTAAAAAAGACGGTAAATTTGCTGGTACTTGCGCAAGTCAAAATCCAATGCTAAATAAAGATGGTGAAGCCTGTGGCTTTTGCGGTAAAACACCAGATCAATTTAACAATTGCAACGAACCTCAACATTCATAATTTTTTATGGGGTTTCTTGATTTTATTTTCTACACATTTATTGTTGTAGTTTTTTTTCAAGCTGTTTTTTATATTTTTTTCTTCGGAAGGTTTGCTTTTCTCAAAGAGAAAGGAAATTCTTCAAAAAATATTGCCATTTCTGTTATTGTTTGTGCTAAAAATGAAGCTGAAAATCTAAAAACTTTTTTACCTTCAATTATAGATCAAGATTATCCCAATTTTGAAATTGTTTTAATTAATGATGCTTCAAATGATAACACATTAAAGGTTATGAAGCGTTTTGAAAAACAACATCAAAACATCAAAATTGTAGATGTAAAAAGCATTGAAGCCTTTTGGGGAAATAAAAAGTATGCTTTAACATTAGGGATAAAAGCTTCAACACACGACTACCTTTTATTTACAGATGCCGATTGCAAACCTTTATCAAAAAACTGGATAAAAGAAATGACCTCGTATTTTGATAACGAAAAAACAGTTGTTTTAGGTTATGGCGGATATTCAAAAATCAAAAAATCGTTTTTAAATAAACTCATTCGTTTTGAAACCTTAATTACTGCCGTTTACTATTTTTCGTTTGCAAAAATAGGAATGCCTTATATGGGCGTTGGTAGAAATTTAGCTTATACCAAAAAGGAGTTTTTTAATGCTAACGGTTTTATTAACCATATAAAAGTACGCTCTGGTGATGATGATTTATTTATCAATCAAGTAGCAAATAATAAAAATACTTCAATCTGTTTTTCTAAAGAAAGTTTCACAGAATCTATTCCAAAACAAACTTTTAAAGAATGGTTTAAACAGAAAAGACGTCATGTTTCAACAGCTATTCATTATAAAAAACAACACAAAATATTATTAGCTTTAATTTATAGCTTACAACTGTTATTTTGGTTATTATCAATAATTTTACTCGTATCTACTTATAAATGGCTGATAGTTTGTAGCTTGTTTTTATTCAGAATTATTTTACAATATATCATATTAGGAGCTTCATCAAAAAAATTAGAAGAAAAAGATCTTTTGGCTTTACTTCCCTTTTTAGAAATATTTTTAATTATTACACAATTAACTATCTTTATAAATAATCTTATTTCAAAACCTAACTATTGGAAATAGAGGAAGCCATTAAACGTGCAAAATTAAACGACCAAAAAGCATTTAATTATTTATTAGATACATTTTGGGATAATGTGTTTGGTTTTCAGTTAAAACGAACTCAAAATGAGAACGATGCAGAGGATATAACTATCCAAACATTCTCTAAAGCATTCGATAAAATTGAAACTTACGATGATGCTTATAAGTTTAAAACGTGGTTAATTACTATCTCAAAGAACATTCATATTGATTTATTGAGAAAGGAGAAAAATTCTATTTCTCAAGTAATATTGAATAATGACAAAGAAGCTTTTCAAATTTTAGACGAATCTCCGTCTCCTGAAGATGAGCTTATTACAGAACAACATTTAGCTAAACTACTTCGAGATATTAAAAAACTAAAACCTCATTATCAAGAAGTTATAAACTTGCGCTACTTTCAAGAACTTAGCTATAAAGAGATTTCAAAAGAGCTTAAAGAGCCTATGAATAATGTAAAAGTTAAATTACTTCGCGCAAAAAAGCTACTAGCAGAAATTATTAGACAAGAATAAATGCTTGTTAAAATCAAAAATCTTGGTCCAGGATTATTGTTTGCTGGTGCAGCAATAGGTGTATCCCATTTAGTACAATCTACTAGAGCTGGTGCAGATTTTGGTTTGGGTTTACTTTGGGCTTTACTATTAATACATTTATTTAAATATCCTTTTTTTCAATTTGGTCCTCGTTACGCTACAGCTACGGGAGAAAGCTTATTAGATGGCTATAAAAAACTAGGAAAAGGTGTTTTAGAAACTTATTTTATATTGAATTTAGCCACAATGTTTACCATTCAAACAGCAGTAACCATCGTTACAGCTGGAATAGCATCAGTCTTATTTGGTGATTTTATAAGTGTGAAAATTTGGACTATTATCATTCTTTTAATCTGCCTAAGCTTATTAATTATAGGAAAGTATAAGTTATTAGATAGATTAATGAAAATCATTATCATTACACTAACCATTAGCACTATAGCTGCGGTTAGCATTGCATTATTCAACAGCACTAATACCGTATCTTTTAAACAAGTATTACCAGAAAACGCAATAGAAATAGCTTTTTTAATTGCATTTATGGGTTGGATGCCTGCTCCTTTAGATGTTGCCGTATGGCAATCTTTATGGGCTATTGAAAAAAATAAAGAAACGAACCAATACAATACAAAATCTGCCCTATTTGATTTTAATATTGGATATTTAGGCACTATTGTTTTAGGTGTGGGTTTTGTGCTTTTAGGAACGTTAGTCATGTTTCATAGTGGAGAAACATTTAGTAGTTCTGCTGGTATTTTTTCAGCTCAATTAATAAATATGTACACTACTAATTTAGGTGAATGGGCACATATTACAATAGGCATTGCTGCATTTACAACTATGTTTAGCACGACGTTAACAACTTTAGATGCCTCTCCCAGAGCTATGGCAAAAACAACCGAATTACTTTTTAACAAGCCAACAAAATTTAATTATATGCTATGGATTGTATTACTTTTTATAGGAACTATTGCTATCTTTTTCTTTTTAGCTTCAGAAATGGGTTTATTAATTAAAATTGCTACTATTTTATCATTTATAACCGCTCCTTTTTACGCTATCATTAACTATAAACTAATTTGTAGTAAACACACTCCCAAGGCGTGGCATCCGTCAAAACAACTTCATATTTTAAGCTGGCTCGGAATTGCTTTTTTAATAGGATTTAGCATTTGGTATCTCACTACTTTATAAAGATTATTTAAAAGAATACTTTGTATCTTTGTAACCTTATTTAAATGAACATGAACACCGAAACTGCTTCAAATATTTTACCAGAACGTTTACCAAAACCAAAATGGCTTCGAGTTAAACTTCCAACAGGTAAAAAATATACTGAACTTAGAGGTTTAGTTGATAAATATAAACTGAATACCATTTGTACTTCTGGAAGCTGCCCTAATATGGGCGAATGTTGGGGAGAAGGAACTGCGACCTTTATGATTTTAGGGAATGTTTGTACACGTTCTTGTGGATTTTGTGGCGTAAAAACCGGAAGGCCTGAAACTGTAGATTGGGATGAACCAGAAAAAGTAGCGCGTTCTATAAAAATCATGAAAATTAAACACGCGGTTTTAACAAGTGTTGATAGAGATGATTTAAAAGATATGGGAAGCATTATGTGGTCTGAAACTGTAAAATCAGTTAGAAGAATGAATCCTGAAACCACACTTGAAACCTTAATTCCAGATTTTCAAGGTATAGAGCAACATATAGATAGAATTATTGATGTTGCTCCTGAGGTTGTCTCACATAATATTGAAACCGTACGTCGTTTAACACGTGAAGTTCGTATTCAAGCTCAATATGACAGAAGTATGGGTGTTTTAAAATATTTAAAACAACAAGGGCAGCGTAGAACAAAATCTGGAATTATGCTTGGTTTAGGTGAAACCCGAGAAGAAGTTATTGAAACACTTCATGATTTGAAAGCTAATAATGTAGATGTTGTTACCATTGGTCAATACTTACAACCTAGTAAAAAACACTTACCAGTTAAGCAATTTATAAATCCAGATCAATTTAAAGAGTACGAAGAAATTGGTTTAGATTTAGGTTTTCGTCATGTAGAAAGTAGTGCTTTAGTAAGATCTTCTTATCGTGCTCAAAAACATATTAATTAATTATGATTAATATTGCTATCAATGGTTTTGGTAGAATTGGCAGACGTGTTTTTAGGTTACTACAAGACTATAAAGATATTCGTGTTGTTGCCATTAATGATTTAGCAGATACTAAAACCCTTAGTCATTTATTAAAATATGATAGTGTTCATGGTGTTTTTCAAGGAGATATATCGCATGATGCAAATCATATTATAATAAATAATCAAAATATACCTCTATCAAATAAAAAACACCCAAAAGACATTAATTGGAATCCATATAATGTTGATTTTGTCATAGAGTCTACAGGAAAATTTAAAACAAGTTCAGAATTACAATATCATATCATAAATGGAGCAAAACAAGTTGTTTTAAGTGTTCCTCCTTTAGAAGATGATATAAAAACCATTGTTTTAGGAGTAAATGATGATTCTATTGATGGAACAGAAACCATTATTTCAAACGCATCGTGTACTACAAATAATGCAGCACCGATGATTGATATTATAAATAAACTTTGTGGTATTAACCAAGCTTACATTACAACTGTGCATTCTTATACCACAGATCAAAGTTTGCACGATCAACCTCACAGAGATTTAAGACGATCAAGAGCTGCAAGTCAATCTATTGTGCCAACAACAACTGGTGCAGCAAAAGCACTAACTAAAATTTTCCCAGAATTATCTGATGTTATTGGTGGTTGCGGTATTAGAGTACCTGTTATAAACGGCTCATTAACAGATATTACTTTTAATGTAAAAAGAACAGTTTCTATTAATGATATTAATAATGCATTTAAAGAAGCTTCAAATAATAACTATAAAAGTATTCTTGAATATACTGAAGATCCCATTGTGTCTATTGACATTGTTGGAAACCCACATTCTTGTATTTTTGACTCACAAATGACCTCTGTAATAGGAAATATGGTAAAAATAATTGGTTGGTATGATAATGAAACAGGCTATTCTAAAAGAATAATTGATCTAATATGTAATTTATCGAGAAAAAAAAGCGTTTTATCGATAAAATAATTATATTTGTCTGTAATATTAAATATTATGTCCCAAGTTAAAAACTACATATATATAATAATAATGCTTTTCAGCATTGGTGTGTATTCGCAAAAAACAATCGAAAACGACCCTGAATTAGCACAAAATAATATTAGTTATAGAATTCAACAAGCTAAAGAACATTTAGATAATTACAATTACTACAAAGCTCAATTAAACCTAGATGAAGCACTCGTTTTAGCTGAAAAAGCAGATAACAAAAAAAGTATAGGTCTTATTTATGCTATAAAAGGACGATTACAGCTTGTCATTGGAGAAGAAGATAAAGCTATAAAATCGCTCAACAAAGCCATAGAAGTTCAACGCATTACAAACGATAACGCTAACTTAGGTAAATCTTATAAAATTTTTGGAGATGTTTACTTTGTTAAAAAAGATTATTATCAAGCGCTCGATTCTTACACAGCAGCAAAAACAAAATTTGAGGAAGAAGATTTAGATGAGGATTTAGCTGAAACACTTTTAAGTGAAGGAAAAACCTATATGCTTTTAAAAAACTATAGAAAAGCTAGGACTATTATTGAACAAGCTTTGGCATTATCCAAAAAAATAGATTTAACAAAAACACATAGTGAAGCCCTTATTAATCATGGTATTGTTTACAATAAATTAGGTGATAATGAAAAAGCAATAGCTTATACTATTGAAGGTTTACAAATGGCTAAAGAAAATAAATTCACTAATATTCTTAACGAAGGATATTTAATTTTAAGTGATTTATATAATGAAGTTGAAAACTATAAGCTATCAAGAAATTTTTTAAGTGAGCATGTAAAACTTTCAGATTCTATTAGAAATTTAACTCAATTTAACTCTTCAAAAGAACAAGAAACACAAAGCAAGTTAGCAGATGTTCATCATGAGCTAGAAGAAGTTTCTGAAAAATTAAAGCAATCTGAATCTGATAACAGTTTAGGCACTTTAATATCAATTTTAAGTGTTGCATTAATTACTATTCTGTCTCTTTTAACATTATCTCTTTACAAAAACAACAATATAAGGTTGAAGACAAACAATATGCTTCACAAGAAAAATTCTGAACTCATAATTGCCAAAGAGAAAGCTGAGCTAGCATCAAAAACAAAGGCTAATTTCTTATCAACAGTAACACATGAGCTACGAACACCATTATATGCGGTTACCGGTTTAAGTAATATGTTGTTGGATGAAAACCCAAAACCTGAACAAATTCAACACTTAAAATCACTAAAATTTTCTGGAGACTATCTTTTAACATTCATAAACGATATTCTTCAAATAAATAAAATTGAAGCTAATAAGGTAGATGTTGAACCAGAATCATTTAACTTAAAAAAGAAAATCAACAACATTGTTTTAGCATTAAACAACTCTGCGCAAGACAATAATATTAATATTCATTTTGAATACGACAAAGATTTGCCTGAGAACTATATTGCAGATCAGTTAAAAATTTCTCAAATTCTTATTAACCTTATAGGGAACTCTATTAAGTTTACTAAAGATGGTGATATTTGGATTCGTATTTATAAAATTGAAGAAAAAGATAGAATATATACATTACGCTTTGAAGTAGAAGATAATGGTATTGGTATTAGCCAAGAAAAACAAGATCATATGTTTGAAAGTTTTTCACAAGGCTCTATACAAATTAACCGTAAATATGGTGGCACAGGTTTAGGACTCTCTATTGTTAAAGGTTTAATTGAAATTTTAAATGGAAAAATTTACGTGAAAAGCGAATTAGGAAAAGGAACAACTTTTTATTTTGAAATACCATTAGAATACACTTCGGTTAAAGAGACCACAGAAAATAAGGTCACATATTTTGAGGGTAACACTAGCGAAGTTGATTTAACCAATGTTAAAATTTTGGTTGTTGAAGATAATAAAATCAACCAAATGATTACCAAAAAGATTTTAACTAAAATGGATCTTCAATGCGATATAGTTGATAACGGTGAAGATGCTGTAGATATGATAAAAAATAATAAATACGATATTATTTTAATGGATATACATATGCCGGGAATTAGCGGTATTGAAGCTACAAAAATTGTTAGATCATTTGATAAAGAACTTACCATTTTTGCGCTTACAGCTGTAACTATTGAAGATAAAATGCATGAATTTGAAGAAGCTGGTTTTACAGATATTATACCAAAGCCCTTTAAACAAGAAGAGTTTGAGAAAAAACTTTACAATGCTTTAGCAGGGAAAAAAGGCTCTACTGCTAGTGCTTAATAAAAGCTTTAATGAGTTTATCAAACTTATTTTTATCATTTATTTTAACTGTTATAGGCAAATAAAATAACTTCTTTTTTAATGATTCATACTGTTTTAATCGCATAAAATCTTTTTCGGTTGTTATTATTAACTCTTTTTTATCAAGCTCTGCTAAATCTTTAGTCGAAAAATTATAATGATCTTTAAAATTTAAATGTTCAAATTTCAAATTTTTACTCTTTAAAAACGTAACTAATGGACTTGCATTAGCAATACCTGTAACCAAAGTGAACGTTTTTAAATTATCAATACTTTTTATTAAATCATCTGAAATTATAGTATCAGAATAAGCTATTGTACTAAAAAAAACATGCTGATAGTTTTCAGGATTTATTTTATTTAAAATAGCTTTCTTTTCTGCTTCACTTAAACCTTCAGGACATTTTGTAACAATAATAATATTTGCCCTTTTTGCACCAATTTTAGGTTCTCTTAAATTACCTGTAGGCAAAACCATATCATTAAAATATGGATTACTATAAGTTGTTAGTAAAATATTAAATCCAGCTTTAACTTTTCTATGCTGAAATGCATCATCGAGTAATATAACATCTGGTACTTGCTCTAAGCTTACTAACTCTTCAATTCCGTTTTGTCTATCTGCATCTACAGCAACATCAATATCCTTCTTATACTTATTATAAAATTGAAAGGGTTCATCACCTATAGATTCTGATGTGGAAGTTTCATTTGCTAGTTGGAAACCCTGGGTTTTTCTTTTATAACCTCTACTTAATGTCGCCACCTTATAATCATCTTTTAAAAGACTAATTAAATATTCTATCATTGGCGTTTTACCTGTTCCTCCAGCACTTAAATTGCCAACACAAATAACTGGGAAATTATATGAAACAGATTTTTTAATATCTAAATCATATAATTTATTTCTCAACCAAGTGACTAGAAAATAAATAGGCATTACAGGAAATAATATGTATCTCAATATTTTCATTACAACGAAAATATAATATTTATATTTGTTTTAAACCTATAGATAAAAATAAAATGATTGTTCAAGACGTCATAAATCATTTAGAAGAACTTGCACCACTAGACTATGCCGAAGATTTTGATAATGTTGGGCTTTTAGTTGGAGATAAAAACATCAAAATCACTGGTATCCTAGTCACTTTAGATACGCTTGAAGCTGTTGTAGACGAGGCCATTTCTACAAATTGCAATCTTATTGTTAGCTTCCACCCTATTATTTTTAAAGGTTTAAAAAAAATTACCGGTAAAAATTATGTAGAACGTGTTGTTACAAAAGCTATAAAACACGACATAGCTATTTATAGCATACATACTGCTCTAGATAATGCTTTTCAAGGTGTAAATAGCATGATTTGTAATCAGTTAGAATTAACAAATAACCGTATTTTAATCCCACAAAGTCAAACTATAAAAAAACTAACTACTTATGTACCAACAAATGAAGCTGAAGCATTGAGAAACTCATTGTTCAAAGTAGGCGCTGGTAGCATTGGAAATTATAACGATTGTAGTTTTAATGTAGAAGGCTTAGGCACTTTTAATGGCAATGAAAATTCTAACCCTACAAAAGGAAAAAAAGGTACTATTCATACAGAAGAAGAAACAAAAATCACTATTACTTACGCAAAACATATAGAGACTCAAGTATTACAAACACTTTTTAAAACACACTCTTATGAAGAAGTTGCTTATGAAATAACTACTTTAGAGAATAAAAATCAAAATATTGGAATGGGAATGGTTGGCGAATTAGAAAAACCAATGGACGAATCTCGTTTCCTAAGTCACATAAAATCCAAAATGAACACAGAATGCATTAGGCATTCGTCTTTTTTAAACAAGAAAATAAAAAAAGTTGCTGTTTTAGGAGGTTCTGGTAGTTTTGCAATTCAAGCTGCTAAATCATCTGGTGCTGATGCTTATATAACTGCAGATTTAAAATATCATGATTTTTTTACTGCTGAAAACAGCATACTTTTAGCTGATATTGGACATTATGAAAGTGAGCAGTTCACAAAAAATCTTTTAGTAGCATATCTTACAAAAAAAATTACTAATTTTGCAATCATTTTATCAAAGATAAATACCAATCCTGTTAAGTATTTTTAAAATATGGCTAAAAAGAAAGAAGCAACTGTAGAAGAACGTTTAAGAGCGCTTTACGATTTACAACTCATCGATTCTCGTATTGATGAAATAAGAAATGTTCGTGGAGAACTTCCTCTAGAAGTGCGTGATTTAGAAGATGAAGTTGCTGGATTAAGCATTAGACTAGAAAAACTTGTTGCAAATCTAGGAGTAATAGATGACGATATTACCGGAAAGAAAAATTTAATTGAAGAATCTAAAGCTTTAATTAAAAAGTATAGCGAGCAACAAAAAAATGTTAGAAATAACAGAGAATACAATTCTTTAACTAAAGAAGTTGAATTTCAAGAGCTTGAAATTGAGCTAGCTGAAAAGCACATTAAGGAATTTAAAGTTCAAATAGAGCAGAAAAAAGAAGTGATTTCTGAAACTAAAGAGCGTTTAAAAGAGCGTGAGAATCACCTAAAACACAAAAAAAGTGAACTTGATGCAATTTTAGCTGAAACTGAAAAAGAAGAGCAAGCTTTAATTAATAAATCTGAAGAATACAAAGAGCAAATCGAAGAACGTTTAGTTGCTGCATATAGCAGAATTAGAAGAAACGTTAAAAACGGTTTAGCTGTTGTAGCAATTGAAAGAGGTGCCGCTGGTGGATCTTTCTTTACTATTCCTCCTCAAGTGCAAGTAGAAATTGCATCTCGCAAAAAAGTTATTACTGATGAGCATAGTGGTAGAATTTTAGTTGATGCTGCTTTAGCAGAAGAACAAAAAGCAAAAATGGATAAAATGTTTTCAAAAATTTAATTCATTTTAAAACATATATTTAAAAGCCTTCAAGTTAATGAAGGCTTTTTTTTTTATGAAAATTTTCACATATTTACTATTAAGGTTTCTTATTTTAATACGTCTTACTTAAAAAATAAAAATCTGATGAAAAAAATCATTCCACTTTTACTTATAACATTACTTTTTAATTGTAAAAATGAAGCGCAAAACAATAATGGTCTGCAAACTGTTGAAAATGCAGAGCCTGTTGAAGTGCCTCTAAAAAATGGAAAAGCACGAGCCTACTTCGCAAGTGGTTGCTTTTGGTGTGTTGAAGCTATTTATGAAAGTGTTAAAGGTGTTGAAGAATCTATTTCAGGATATTCTGGTGGTCATACAAAAAATCCAACTTATGAGGCTAATAATACAGGCAGAACAGGACATGCTGAATCTGTAGAAATTATATACGATCCTAAAGTGGTAAGTTTTGAAACTTTAGTTGATGTATATTTTGCTTCCCAAAATGTAACACAAGTTAACGGACAAGGAAATGATAGAGGTTCTCAATACCGTTCTATTATTTTTTATCAAAATGAGGAGCAAAAACAAATCATTTTAAAGAAAAAAGAAGCATTAGCAAAAAAACTTAATACTGAAATTGCAGCCGAAGTATATCCTTTTCAAAAATTTTGGGTAGCTGAAGATTACCATCAAGATTATGAAAAACTGCATCCAAACAATTCTTACATTCAAAATGTTTCTATACCAAGATTAAATAGGTTTAAGTCTAAAATGCCTGAGGTTTTAAAGGACAATATGCATTAATCTAATCAAAAATCTTATTTGACTTTATAAAAATTTTCAGTTAACTTCGTTTAACGTTATATAAAACATTAAAACGATTTTATATCAAATCGTTGGCTGTAATTAGAAATCAAGACTATTGAAAGTATCAAAATACTTACCAAATTTGCAAGAGATATTGATTATAGATCAGAACTTATAACTGATTTCGGTTTTAGTAAGTATAAAATTTCTGAATTATCTGCTAAGAATGTTTCTCTTCTCAATTCACTTTTTTATATGACTCTTATAGATTCTGTTTCATTCTTAGATGAATACGACCAGTTCTTTGGAATAAAAACAGAAACGGAGTTTAAGGATAGAATAATAATTGTAAAATCAATAAACAAACCTCTAATATCAAAAATCAGGGAGTGGAAAAACCTAAAAGATATGCGAAATGAGTTATTAGCTCATAATCTCAGAATTGGTAAAAATGGAGAGTTCGTTTTTGGAGAAAACGTTGCTGATTATGATGCTCCTAGAACAATCTATGACTTATTTCTATTATCTAACTTAATACAATTTGCCACCACAACTATAAACTCTGAATTTGACTCTGAACTGAAATCTATTCAGTTAGAGTACGATAATAAAATTTCAAACCAGTCTATTATTTTGACAAAAGAAGATGTGAGTTCTATTACTGTTGATTTGCTAATGAAAGCAAATGAATTAAAGAAGAAACACAATAGAGATTATGAATTTAGAGCAAACAAAACAAATTGGGATAAAATATAACTAAAGCTAACAAAGACATATAAAAATAATTGCTGAATTAGTCTTTAGCCAAAAAATCGTTGCCATTATGTTTCAGCTGATTTTCCTGTGGAAAATCCTCGCACTTAAACCCGCTGCTATTCTTATACAAAACCGATATAAACATTAAAACGATTTTATATCAAGTCGTTAAACGAACACCACTTATTCAAGTTCCTTTTCAATCTATATTTTTATAGCCTTCAAAGTAAAAATTAAAGGGTATAATTTATTTTTTTTAGTCACAAACATACCAGATTCGGTTTCAATTAAATCTGGCAAAACGTTATATGGGCTTTCATCATATTCTTTTAAAAACTCAATATGTAACCCAGCTTCTGATAAAGCAGAAACAACTTCGCTCAATCCATGATTCCAACCATATTCTTTACTAACCATTTTTGATTCTTGATTGGCATAAGTACCTTCATATTCTTCATAAATAACAGCATCTTGCATATAACCATATTTCATAACAGGTTTGTCTTCCTGATAATCAAACATCCAAACAATGGGATGAAATTCAGCTATAAAAAAAGTGCCTCCATTTTTCAATCGTTCTGCTATCATTTTCCCCCAAGGCTTTAAATCGGGCAACCAACCAATCACGCCGTAACTTGTAAAAACAATATCAAATGTATCCTTTATAAATTCAGAAGTATTTAAAACATTACAGCAAACAAATTCAGCATCTAAACCTAATTCATCGTTTAAGTTTTTTGCTAGTTTTATACCTTCATCACTTAAATCAATACCCATACATTTGGCTCCTAACCTACTCCAACTTAAAGTATCTTGCCCAAAATGACATTGCAAATGGAGTAACGACTTACCTTTTACATCGCCTAAAGCCTCTATTTCATAAAGCATTAATGAAGATTTTCCTTTTTTAAAAGCATCTAAATCGTACATATTGCTTTTAGCATGCACTTTTACTTTATTGTTCCAAGTTTCTTTATTAACTTTAAAATAATTTTCGTTAGTATTCATCTTCAAGTCATATCTTTATAAAAAAACTAAATTATGAAAAACCTTATTTATATTACTTTAATTGCTTTTGTTTTTATTAGTTGCAAGCAAAAAGCAGAGACAAAATTAGTAGAACCAGAAATTGTTAAAACTGAAATTTCTACTGCACAAAAAATAGCCAATGCTCATGGTTTTGAAAATTGGAAAAATGTATCGGAAGCTGCGTTTACATTTAATGGTAGCAGAAGTTGGATATGGAAACCAAAAACCAATGATGTGATGCTTCTTGGTAAAACTGATACTATACAATATAATAGAAGTAAAGTTGATTCTCTACTTGCCAAAACAGATGGCGGATTTATAAACGACAAATTTTGGTTATTAGTTCCGTTTCAATTAGTTTGGGATAAAGGCGCAACTATTTCTAATCCTGTAATTGAAGAATCTCCAATAAATAAATCTCAATTAAATAAAATTACGTTAACCTACTCCAATGAAAGCGGAGGTTATACACCTGGTGATGCTTATGATATTTATTATAATGATGATTTTTTAATTAAAGAATGGATTTTTAGAAGAAGTAACCAAGCAGAACCATCTTTAGCTACAACATTTGAAAACTATCAAGATTTTAATGGTATTAAAATTGCTTTAGAACATAAAAATGCTGCTGGAGACTGGAATCTTAAATTTAGTGATATAAAAGTTACTTTAGAATAATTTTAATTATTTTTTGTAATTAAAACATCCAACGATGGAGTAATTCACGTATATAAGGTATAGTTTTAATATTCCGCTTTATGCGTCTATATATATCAAAGCGTTTAAATCAATGGTTTAAGCGCTTTGTCTTTTTATAAAACTATCCTTCAAATTCAGATTTCACATGTGTACCATCACAATATGGTTTATTGTTTGATGATCCACATCTACAAAAAGCAGTGGTTTTATTTTTAATTTCAGAAGAACCGTCTTTTTTAATGACTTTAAGTGTACCATAAACTAGCAATGGTCCGTTTTCCAAAACCTCAATTTTAGTTTCTAAAACTTCAGAAGTTTTATCATCATTTGCATTCATGTAATAACTTAGCGCACCAGAAGGACACTGTTTTACTTGTTTAATTAAATCTTCAGTAATAGCCTTATCAATTCTAATCCATGGTCTTACTTTAGGACGAAATACATCCGGCAAGCCTTTAATGCAAATTCCTGAATGTATACAAGATTCTGGCTTCCATACAATGGTAACTTCACCATTTGTATATTCTTTAGTCTTACCCATAACTAAAAATTTTTATTAAATATACGAAAAATTACAGCGTTTTAATCTTCATTTTTTTGTGTTCGTTACTAACTTTATAATTCTTATTTTTGTTTGAAACCGAAAACAAAAACACTTTGTCTACATATAAACTAGGTCTAGAATACGCTTTAGAACAAGACCGAAATGACGAATTAAAATCATACCGAAATCAATTTCATATCCCTAAAGATGCTGGTGGAAATGAATTAATTTACATGACAGGTAATTCACTTGGACTTCAACCAAAAGCTACCAAGTCTTACATAAATCAAGAATTAGAAGATTGGGCAAATTTAGGTGTTGAAGGACATCTTGAAGCTAAAAACCCTTGGTTACCATATCATGAATTTTTAACCGAAAGTATGGCTAAAGTGGTTGGTGCAAAACCTATTGAAGTCATAGTAATGAATACGCTTACTGCAAACCTTCATTTTATGATGGTATCGTTTTACCAACCCACTAAAACACGTTATAAAATACTTATTGAAAGTGATGCTTTTCCTTCAGATAAATATGCTGTTGAATCACAACTAAGGCATCATGGAATTGATGATAAGGAAGGTTTAATTTTATGGAAACCGAGAAAAGGAGAAGAATTACTTAATTACGAAGATTTAGAAGCTATTTTAGAAACTCATGGTGATGAAATAGCACTAATTATGATTGGCGGTGTAAACTATTATACAGGGCAGTTTTTCGATTTAAAACGCATCACAAAACTAGGACACCAATATGGTTGTAAAGTTGGTTTTGATTGTGCTCATGGTGCTGGAAACGTCGCCTTGAACTTACATGATTCTGGAGCAGATTTCGCGGTTTGGTGCACATATAAATACTTAAACTCTGGACCAGGAAGTTTAGCAGGTTGTTTTGTACACGAACGCCATGCATATAACAAAAATTTAAACCGCTTTACTGGTTGGTGGAGTCATAACAAACAAACACGATTTAATATGCGTGATGAGTTTGATCAACTTCCAGGTGCTGAAGGTTGGCAATTAAGCAATCCTCCAATTTTATCTATGGCTGCAATAAAAGCTTCTTTAGATATGTTTAATGAAGTAGGTATTGAAAAACTAATCGAAAAATCTAAAAAACTTACTGTATATTTTGAGTTTTTATTAAACCAATTGGGTGAAAATGTTATTAGCATTATCACGCCTAAAAACCCAAAAGAGCGCGGTTGCCAATTGTCCATACAAGTAAAAAATGCTAATAAAACATTACATAATAAATTAACAGAAGCCGGAGTTATTAGCGATTGGCGAGAACCTGATGTTATTCGTTGTGCACCAACACCTCTATACAATTCGTTTGAAGATGTATATGGTTTGGTTGAAAAATTAAAGGCTATTTTAAATGAATAAACAACAAAACATATTAATTATAGGCGCAGGACTTTGTGGAAGCCTTTTAGCGTTACGATTAGGTCAAAGAGGTTATAATGTATCCGTTTACGAAATGCGCCCAGATTTACGTAAAGTAGATATTAGTGCAGGTCGTTCTATAAATCTTGCTTTTTCAGATCGTGGTAATAAAGCCATGAAATTAGTTGGTTTAGAAGATAAAGTAAAAGCACTTTGTATTCCTATGAACGGACGTATGATTCATGATGAACATGGTAACACATTTCAATCAAATTATAGTGGTCGTGATTATGAGTATATAAATTCTATTTCTCGTGGAGACTTAAATACTTTACTTTTAAATGAGGCCGAAAAACATGAAAACGTAAACATCTATTTCAATAAAAAATGTAAATCGGTAGATTTTGAAAAAACTACAGCTTTATTTGAAGATTACAGTACAAAAACCCAATTTATAGAAGATGCCGATGTTATAATTGCGACTGATGGTGCAGGTTCTGCTATGCGAAAAAGCTATTATTTGGGCAAGAAATTCTTATTCAGTTTTTCCCAAGAATACTTAACTCACGGCTATAAAGAACTTAGTATTTTACCAACAGAAAATGGCGATTATAAAGCTTATAAAAATGCACTTCATATTTGGCCACGTGGCGATTTTATGCTTATTGCTTTACCAAATTTAGATGGTAGTTTTACTGTAACACTATTTTTAAGTTATGATGAAGGTGAATACAATTTTAATAATTTAAAAACTGAGGTTAAGGTTTTAGAGTTTTTTCAAAAAGAATTCCCAGATGCTCTAACAATAATGCCTAATCTTTTAGACGACTTTTTTGAGAACCCAACATCGCCTTTAGGCACTGTAAAATGTTCGCCTTGGCATTATAAAGGCAACACGCTTTTAATGGGAGATTCGGCTCATGCTATTGTACCCTTTTATGGGCAAGGTATGAACGCCTCTTTTGAAGATGTCGTAGAATTCGATACCGTTTTAGATTATCATAAAAACGATTGGGAAAGTGTTTTTAAAGCCTATGAAAAAACAAGAAAAAAAGATACAGATGCCATTGCCGATTTAGCTATTGATAATTTTCATGAAATGAAAGGCCATGTAAATCAAGAAATCTTTCAAGAAAAGCGTAAATTAGAAATGGCTTTAGAAAAAGAGTTTCCAGATGAATATTCATCAAAATATTCATTAGTAACTTTTAATGAAAATATTGGTTACAGAGAAGCTATGTTAAAAGGAAGAGCGCAAGACAAAGCTATTTTAAATCTATTAACCGATGGCGTGATAGCATTAGATGATGATTTAAAACATACTTTACAAAAAGTAAAACAAGAAACCGAAGCCATTTTAGAAGACGATGAAATTGCAGGCTTAAAATAAATAGCTATGAGTGAAAAAACTGTAACCCCAAGAGGTGCTTATCCGCACACCAAACGAGTTGGCGATTTTATATTTGTTTCTGGAACAAGTTCAAGAAGACCCGACAATACTATTGCTGGTGTAGATATTATTGATGAGATGGGAACCAAGCACTTAAATATAGAAGTACAAACACGTGAAGTTTTAAAAAATATAGAAAAGAACTTAGCTAAAATTGGAGCTACTTTAAAAGATGTGGTTGATGTCACATCATTTTTAGTAAATATGAATGACTTTTCAGGTTATAATATAGCTTATGCAGAATTCTTTGATAAAGAAACTGGACCAACACGAACAACCGTTGCGGTACATCAATTACCGCATCCAGATTTGGTGGTTGAGATAAAGGTTATGGCTTATAAAAAATTATAGTGAACATTCAAAACTACATAAACGGTCAATATGAAAATCCTTCTTCCAATGAATGGATAAATAACTATTGTCCAGCCAATGGTGAGGTTTATGGACAAATACCAAACTCATCAAATGAGGATGTAGAAAATGCATACATAGCAGCAAAGTCTGCTTTTCCAAGTTGGTCACAAACCACTTTAGAAGAGCGTAGTAGAATTTTAATTAAGATTTCAGAATTACTAGAAACCAATTTACAACGCTTTGCAGAAGCCGAAAGTATAGACAATGGTAAACCCATTAGTTTAGCAAAGTCAATCGATATACCAAGAGCGGCAAGTAATTTTCGTTTTTTTGGAAACGCCATAACACAGTTTGCTAGCGAAAGTCATGAAAGTGTTGGACAAGACGCAATAAACTACACTTTACGCCAACCTATTGGAGTTGTTGGTTGTATTTCACCTTGGAACCTTCCACTCTATCTTTTTACTTGGAAAATCGCTCCAGCAATTGCCGCGGGAAATTGTGTAGTTGCCAAACCAAGTGAAGTTACACCAATGACAGCGTATTTATTGAGTGAGATACTTAAAGAGGCTGGCCTCCCAAAAGGTGTTTTAAATATAGTTCACGGTTTGGGAACTATAGCAGGACAAGCCATTATTGAACACCCAGATATTAAAGCCATATCATTTACTGGAGGTACAGAAACTGGTGCACATATAGCTAAAATAGCAGCTCCTATGTTTAAAAAGCTATCGTTAGAACTTGGTGGAAAAAATCCAAATATCATTTTTTCAGATTGTGATTATAATGTTATGTTAGACACTACAATTCGTTCGTCATTTGCTAATCAAGGTCAGATTTGTTTATGCGGAAGTCGTATTTTCGTGGAAGCTTCAATTTACAACAAGTTTAAAACAGATTTTGTTGAAAAAGTAAAACAACTTAAAATTGGGCATCCTTCGGAAAAAACAACAAATATTGGAGCATTAGTTTCTAAATCTCATTTAGAAAAAGTTTTGGATTATATTGAAATTGCAAAAGAAGAAAACGGCAAAATTCTTTATGGTGGAAATAAAGTCAAAGTCGAAGGTTACGAAAACGGTTATTATTTAGAACCAACAATTATAGAAGTAGAAAGTGATGAATGCAGGGTAAATCAAGAAGAAATTTTTGGTCCAGTAGTAACTATTATGCCGTTTAACACAGAAGACGAAGTGTTGCAAATGGCAAACAAAGTAAAGTATGGATTATCGGCAACATTATGGACTAACGATTTAAAACGTACTATGAGAATAAGTAATCAATTACAAACAGGTATTGTTTGGGTAAACACTTGGATGATGCGCGATTTACGAACTCCCTTTGGAGGCATAAAAGCTTCTGGTGTTGGTAGAGAAGGTGGTTTTGAAGCTTTACGTTTTTTTACAGAAGCTAAAAATGTTTGTATAAAATATTGAAACATCATTGCTAGCAATAAAATGATATGATAATCTTATAAAATAAAAGTAGAATTATCAATTAAACGTCATGCTGAACTTGTTTCAGTATCTCATAAAGAAAACTAACCAAATAATTAAAAGATTCTGAATCATGTTCAGGATGACAAGAATATGGACTTAAACATAAACAACAAAAATGCCTTAGTCTGCGGAAGCACACAAGGTATAGGAAAAGCTACCGCTATTGCACTAGCAAATGAAGGTGTAAATGTTACTTTGGTAGCTAGAAACAGAGAAAAACTAAAAGAAGTTTTATCCGAATTACCAGAACAAGGAAACCATAGTTATATTGTTGCCGATTTTTCTAATCCTAGAGATTTACAAGAACAAGTTATTAAGTTTATTGAAAAGAATCATGGGTTTCATATTCTAATAAATAATACTGGCGGCCCAAGAAGCGGTGAAATTTTAACCGCAAGTTTAGACGAGTTTGACAATGCTTTTACATTACACTTAAAATGTAACCACATATTAGCGCAAGCTACTATTCCGTTTATGAAAGGCGAAGGTTTTGGAAGAATTGTAAATATTATTTCCACATCGGTTAAAGAACCAATTCCCGGACTTGGTGTAAGTAATACCATTAGAGGTGCAGTTGGTAATTGGAGCAAAACATTAGCTACTGAAGTTGGTGCTTTTGGTATAACCGTAAACAATGTATTACCTGGTTTTACAGACACAGAGCGTTTAACCGAAATTATTAAAATAAAAGCTAATTCTGTTGGAAATTCTATAGAAGAGATGGAAGAAATTATGAAAAACTATGCACCAGCTAATCGTTTTGCAAGACCTGAAGAAACGGCAAATATTATTACTTTTTTAGCTAGTGAAGCTGCTAGTTATGTTAACGGAATTAACGTTCCTGTTGATGGTGGTCGTACAAAAAGTTTGTAACTTTATAGTTGAAATATAATTGCGTGAAGGATTGTAGCGATATCCTTTTGCTTTTGCAAAAGATTTAGCGAAAAGCCTGACCTGAAAGGGCACGCCAAAAAAACAAGAACATGAGTAAATTATTTCCTCCTATTAATTTTAAAGCATGGATTGAAGAAAACAGGCATCTTTTAAAACCTCCTGTTGGCAACAAAGTGGTATGGAAAGATGGTGATTTTATTGTGATGGTAGTTGGCGGTCCAAACAACAGAAAAGATTATCACTATAACGAAACACCAGAGTTTTTCTATCAAGTTGAGGGTGATATTGTGCTAAAAGTTATTGATAAAGGCACTCCTAAAGATATTCACATAAAAGAAGGTGAGATATTTCTATTGCCACCTAAAGTACCACATTCACCACAACGAGGTGCAAACACAGTTGGTTTGGTTATTGAATATCCTAGAGAAAAAGGTGTTCAAGATGCCTTACTTTGGTTTTGTGAAAATTGTACCACCAAGTTATACGAAGAAGATTTTACTGTAGAAAATATTGAGACAGATATGCCTAAAATATTTGACAACTATTACAGCGATAAAGATAAACGTAGCTGTCCTAATTGTGGCGAAATAATGCAACCACCAAAGAAAGTACAAATAGATTAAATTAAACATAAAACGTTCGTCATTAATAGGAACTATGGCGAAATCATCTCTTAAAAAAAATGATTGATATAGGCAAAAAGCCTAGCAATGACAACTAAATGGAAAAACGTAAACTTCGTATTAACGGTCACTCTCACTTATTACCTTACCCTGAAGAAATACCTGATTACATGCAAGAAAAAGGTATTTTTTGGGTGGACAAAGACCGGAAATTTATGCTTCAAAAAGATTGGAGCAGACCTGTTACCGACTCTAGTTTCTTTTTACATGAAAAGCTAGAATGGATGGAGCGAAACAAAATTGACCATGCTGTAGTTTTAAACCTATCTCAGTTATATGGTAACGGATTACGCGTTGAAGAAATGAAAAAAGCGTTGCGTTTTCAAAATGACTTTAATGCTAAAATTCAACATGAAAATCCTAGTAAATTCACCTGTGGATTTGTAGTTCACCCTGGATTTGTAAGAAGCGCTTGTTGGGAAATTGAGCGTTGTGTAGAAACTCACGGTTTGCAATTACTATGTTTGCCAACACATTATATGGATACTATTGGTACATGGCGTTGTATTTTTGACGAGGAAAATGAACCTATTTTTGAATTGGCAAATAAATATAACTTGGCAGTTGAAATTCACCCTTATGATGGTGAGAAATTTATAAAATTAGAAAATATATCTTGGCGTTTTCATCTTATTTGGATGCTTGCTCAATGTGCTGATGCGTATCATTTTTTAACGCTAAATGGTTATCAAGAAAAGTATCCAAATATGCGTACTTGCTTTGCTCATGGCGGTCAATTAGCTCAAATTAATTTAGGAAGACGTATACAAGGTTTTGATGGAAGACCCGATTTATTTGAAGGAAAACATCACCCTCGTAAAGCTGTAGGACATAAAAATATTTTCTTTGATACTTTGGTTCATGATACTGGAGGTTTAGAATTATTAATACGAAATCATGGTTCTAAACAAGTCATTATGGGACTTGATGATCCATATCCTTTAGGTGAAATGGAAAGTGCAAAACAATCCTCTTACCCAGGTAAAATTTTAGATTTGGCTTTAGATAGAAAAATAATTAATCAAGATGAACATCATGCTATTTGGGAAAACAATGTTATACAATGGCTTTGTGGTGATGATGAAAAAGCTAAAGAAAAATTAATTGATAGAATTTTAAATTAATGCACTTTATACCAGAAAAACTTGATGATTATGTTGTAAAACATTCTGAGGACGAACCAGAATTATTACAAGAATTAACCCGAGAAACTTACCAAAAAATATTACAACCAAGAATGTTGAGCGGACATTATCAAGGTCGTATTTTAAGTATGATTTCCAAAATAGTTAATCCAAAAAATATTTTAGAAATTGGAACTTATACAGGATATTCGGCATTATGTTTAGCAGAAGGCATACAAACTAATGGGGAATTACACACCATTGATGTGAATGAAGAGTTAGAAGATTTTCAGCGAAAATATTTTGACAAATCTAGTTATGGGCATCAAATCTTTCAACATTTAGGTAATGCTTTGGATATTATACCAAAGCTTAATAAAACTTTTGATTTAATTTTTATTGACGCCGATAAAGACAATTACCTAAACTATTTTAATATCATTATCGATAAATTAAATGTAGGTGGCATTATTTTATCTGATAACGTGCTTTGGAATGGAAAAGTTTTAGAAACTACCTTCAAAAAAGACGATACTTCAACACCTGTACTTATTGAGTATAATAAACTTTTAAAAGAAGACAAAAGGATTGAAACTGTTTTATTGCCCATTCGTGATGGATTGACAATAAGTAGAAAAATCCTTTAATTTCTATGAAGCTATAACTAACCTAACATTATTTCCTTTTCTTGAATTTTGTATATTTTCATTAATTACTTGAAAAAATTCATAATTATCAAATGGTTTTATAATTATATCATTGTAACCTATTTTTTTACAGTTCTGTCTTACCTCATCAATATCGGCAGCTGTTAATGCTATTATTGGTAATGATTTATTAAATTTCCTTATAGCTTCCGTGGCTTCATTACCATTCATAATTGGCATATTAATATCCATTAAAATGAGATCGTAATGATTATTTTTAATTTCTTCAAGAGCTTCCTTTCCGTTTTGAACCATCGTACACAAATAGTCTTGTTTCTTTAGAAGATTTTTAGTCACAATTTGATTTATTTTATTGTCTTCAGCTACTAAAATCCTATACTTATTTTTAGTTTTTTCAACTTTTTTTGTAAATGAATCAAAGCCTGGAATTATTTTAGTATTGTTATTATCCAATTCAAAATCTACTTCAAAACTAATTTTGGTACCAATACCTACTTCACTTTCTAATTTTATTTCACTTTTAAATAACTCTATTAAATTTTTAGTAATCGAAAGACCTAATCCAGTACCTTGATAATTAACATTACTATCTTCTAACTGAGAAAAATTATCAAATATAGTTTCAAATTTCTCTTTAGGAATACCTATTCCGTTATCTTCTACTTCAAAACGCAAACCAACATTATTGGTATCCAAGCTCAACAAGCCCACTCTTAAATTAATTACACCATTAGTTGTAAACTTTATACTATTTCCAATTAAGTTAATTAAGATTTGAGACAATCTTACTTTATCACATTTAATGTTTTCTGGAGTATAATTATCTATGGATATATTTATCTTATTATTGGTTTCTTCAAGTCTAAAACTAAATGAATTAACAATATCTTCTAACAAATCTTTCAGATTGACTGATACATTCTTTAATTCAATTTTATTGGCTTCAATTTTGCCTACTTGAAGAATATCATTAATTAAATTTAACAAGTAATCTCCAGAATATTTTAAAGATTTTAAATACTTCTTATCTCGACTATTTAAATTATTATTATCAAGTAATAAAGATGTTATCCCTACAACTCCATAAAGAGGTGTTCTTAACTCGTGCGACACATTAGATATAAACTTAGTTTTTAACTCAGACATTTTTAAAGCCTGATTTTTAGCAATTTCTAATTCGCTATTTTTTACTTCTAATCTTTTACTTAGTTTTCTTTTAGAGGCGTAACTTATATATATTATTATAACTGAAACTACTAATAATAATAAAGTTATAAAAATTACAATATTAATTTTTTTAAATCTATTTGCTATATCTAATTGTTGAAGTCTTTCAGCATTAGCTATTTCCGCATTGTTTTTATAATCTTCTATAAGAAATTTAGATTTTGTAATTAAATCTTGTTTGTTTTCATCTTTGTTTAAAAGCTTATCTTTATAACTGTTATGCTCAAGTAAAGTAAGATATGCTTCAGTACTTTTTCCAGATTTTGCTAAAGAAATAGAAAATTGCATATAAACTTTAGTTAATAAAGTTAAATCTACTTCTTCATTAGTATTTTCTAATAAAAGAATAGCTTCTCTAAATTTAGAATTTGCATTGTTGTACAGTTCAGTACGAACGTAATATATGCCGTATATATATTTAAAATATCCTTCAGAATATGAATTTACAGCATTATTTTTTAAATAATCACTTATTTTTAAAAGGCTAAGCAAAGCATCATCTAAATAATTATATTCAATATATAACTCACTTAAACCGATTCTGGCATCTAAAAAAACATTTTCTATTTGTTGCTTTTCAAAAATATCTAAGTCATCATTAATTAAAGAATATTCATTTGCTTTCTGAAAATATTCAATACTCTTAAAATAATTTTTCCTTTTTTTATATATTTTAGCTAGACTAAGATAACTACTAGAAATCAAGTAATTATCATTTATTATTTTGGAAGCTTCTAATGATAGTTGATATTGTTCTTCTGCAGATATGTCATTTTGCATTAAATTATAAATGTTGCCTAAATTATAATTGGCTATGGCGCTACCATAATTATCTTGAATAGAATCAGACAATATCTTAGCATTAATAAATGCTTTAAAAGATTTTACTATTTCATTATTTTTATACGACTCTAATGCTGAAGAATTTATATTATCAATTTGTTTGATAATTTCTCTATCCTCTTTTCCGAAAGTAACTATAGAAAAGAATAGAAAATAGACTAATAGGCTAGTTTTCAAAATATTTAAGTTTATTGATTTGGGATTACCAATATATTTTTTTAAAATAATGGTAAATCAATAAAATCGTTAAAATGCAGTAAGTAATTGATTAATAGACAAAATACAAGCCATTAAACCTGTGAATACCTAAAATTTACGTTTTACAGAACCGGTGAAATCTTCAAGATCGTCTTTCACTTTATCTAATTCTTTTTTCACATCTGAAGTAATGCTAGTATCAATACCGCTTTTTTCAGCAGTTTTGGTTATTTCATTCTTAATATCGTTAGTTGCATCTTTAAGTGTACGCATGCCTTTACCTAAACCACGAGCGATTTCCGGTAATTTATCGGCACCAAATACCATAATGGCAATAAACATAATAAAGCCTATTTCGGCACCACTAATAAATAAAAATGTAGCATGATGTATCATATTACAAATATAGTAAGTTGTTTTGTTAGAATAAAAAAAAGCCGATTATAAAAAATCGGCTTTTTTTCAAAAAATTAAATAAGAATTAATTATCCTTTAACTTTTTCTTTAAATTGATCAAAATTACTTGTATCCTGTTTTGGCCAAGAGTTGTTTGATATATCTACATCTGCTGTTTCTAAATCTGGATCAACAACAAAACCTGTAATCGCTTTATCAGTTTTAAAAACCTTTTTCACTTCATTTTCATTATATCTCCATATTTGAGCAGGATATGTTTTTCTTTCTTTAGTACCATCTTCGTAAGTAATTTCTAAAATTATAGGCATTACTAATCCACCTGGTTTTTCAAAAGTTACTTCATAAAAATGTTTTGGCGCTTCTTTTAGTTTTGATTTTTCATCATCAGATAAGCTATCGATATAGTCATTTAGAAACGAAAAATCCTTAGTACTTTTAGCGTCAGTCGGTGCAACACCTTCTTCTACTTCAGCATAATACACTAATTTATCTTTATACTCATCAAGATTCATATTGTATCGTTTCGCTTGTTCTATTGCTTTTTCAGTTGGCTTATCTGTTAAGTAATACTCTTTAACATCTTTTACTCCTATATCGGTATAATCTGTTGTATAAAACCATCCTCTCCAGAACCAATCTAAATCCATAGCTGAGGCATCTTCCATAGATCTAAAAAAATCTGCTGGTGTTGGGTGCTTAAACATCCAACGTTGTGAGTATGTTCTAAAAGCATAATCAAACAACTCTGGTCCCATAATTGTTTGTCTTAACATATATAATCCAGCTGCTGGCTTTGTATAAGCGTTTGGACCAAATTGATATACGTAATCTCCTTGAGACATTATAGGTGATATATTGCTTTGATCTCCGCCCATATAAGGCACAATATCTTTTGGTAAATTTCCTGTAATGTAATTTGGATCGTAATCTAATTCTGCTAAAGTTTCAACAAAAGAGTTTAAACCTTCATCCATCCATGTCCATTGGCGCTCATCACTATTTACAATCATTGGGAAGAAATTATGCCCAACCTCGTGAGTAATTACGCCAATCATACCTCTTTTAAGTCTTTCTGAATACGTTCCATCAGGATTAGGTCGCCCGTAGTTAAAACAAATCATTGGATATTCCATACCCATTTGAGCATGAACCGATACTGCTTTATTATATGGATAATCAAAAGTAAGTTTTGAGTATTCTTCTAAAGTATTAGCAACAACTCTTGTAGAATGCTCTTCCCATAATGGGTTTCCTTCTTTAGAATATAATGAAATCGCCATTACAGATCTTCCATTAATTTTAACAGCCATAGCATCCCACAAAAATTTTCTAGAAGTTGCAAATGCAAAATCTCTAACTTTATCTGCTTTAAAATGCCATGTCTTTAATTTAGTGCTTCTTTCTTTCTCAGCTGCTTCTGCTTCTGCTTGAGTAACAATAAAAACTGGGTTTTTAAATGAATTCTTAGCAATTTCAAAACGTTTAAGTTGTTCTTTAGTTAAAACTTCTTTTTCGTTTTGTAAAACTCCAGTAGCTTCTAATTTATGATCTGCAGGTACTGTTAGTTTAACATCAAAATCGCCAAATTCTAAAGCAAACTCACTCCTGCCCCAGAATTGCATATTTTGCCAACCTTCAACGTTATCATAAACACAAAGTCTTGGATAGAACTGCGCTATAACATATGTATTATTTCCATCAGGGAAAGCTTCATAGCCAGATCGTCCGCCGTCTTCAATATGATTATTAATATTATACCACCACTTCATTTGAAATTTAAAAACTTCTCCTGGCGCTAATGGTTTTGCTAAATTTATGCGCATCATGGTTTGGTTTATCATGTATGACAAATCTGAACCATCTTCATTCTTAACATATTCTATATTAAACCCACCATCAAATTTATCTTTTAAATTTGCTTTTGTAAATGATTGTGGTCCGTTAAAAGCGGCATTAAAACTCTCAGAATCAATATCTGGTGTTTTAGAATTTTTTGCACGCATATTTTGGTCTAATTGAACCCATAAATACTCTAAATAATCTTTAGAGTTATTATGATAAGTTATTTTTTCATCACCAAATAATTGACTTTTATTTTCATCTAAACGAATATTCATAACATAGTCAACTTTTTGTTGAGTATATGCATGACCAGGTGCTCCTGAAGCTGTTCTAGACTCATTTGGAGTAGCTAAAACATCTTTCATTTGCTTAAATTTATTTTGGTCTGTATGACCTTGTGGTTTCGTTTGCTCTTGCTTTTGGGCAAATACACTTGTAGAAACAAAAACAATTGATAAAATAAAATAAGTTAGTTTTTTCATTATTATTTATGATTTATTTAAAAGATTTTTGATTTTAGTTAAAAAAAGTTAATTTTTCACAACTAAAAGCGGTCGAAATTAATAAATTTTTAAGATTTTTTATTTTTTTTAATTAAAATTTAACACCACATTTTTGTCTTGAGTAGATAGAATGGCGCTTTTTTGTTGAGAGTTAATTTTGGTTTTCACAATATTTTGCTGAGCTTTATACATATCGAATAAAACTTGATTACTAATTTCAATAGATTTTATGTTATTTACATTTTCCACCTCTAAATAGCAACGCATAATATCACCATCATATTCTTTACCTATATAAATAATTTTAACGTTTTCTTTATTAATTTTAATTGTTAGTTTCTCTTTTAAATACTTTTCAATATAAGAATCTACAATTTTTGGTTCATCATCTCCTGCTAAAACCAAATTCTTATCATACTTGTTTTTTAAAACATTTTCAAAGTCATCAATAAAAATTCTAGATGTTATTTGTAATGATTGCTTTTCCTTTATGTAATTTACTTGAGTGACACTTATGTAGTATTTATGAAAACTTGTGAATGCAAAAAGTGGAATAACAAGTAATAAAAGAAGTAACTTGGATAATTTCATGTATTTTTTTTGCTAATGTAATTATTTTGATAGTTCAAAAAGCATTCCAAAACATATTAGTTTTTAGTTAAATCAATATTCTCTAAATATTGCCTATACTTCATTCTGAGAAATATTAAAATTTTAAAATCTGTTTGGTTTTTACAATGTTTAATAAAATTTTCATCATCTGCAGTAAAATAAAAAAAGTCCATTTTTAAATGGTCATCCAAAGGATTTGACGCAAAAAAATCTTTTGAAAGTCTGGATTTTATACTCTGCATTAATTCTTCTCTTGACTCTATATTCACTCTATTTTTTAGCATTTTAGTTCTGCCAGAAAGTCCGTTTAAAATTGGATTTAAGGGTAAACCTCCACCTAAAAGACCTAAAAGCATTTTTGGTTTAAATTCGCCTGCTTCGGCTAAACGGCGTTCACTTTGCGTTGCAGGTTTACCAGTATAACCAGGAATGCCAACATCATAAAAATTAATTGGGGGATCGCCTTCTATATTCTTGATATCAGACATTAAATTCCCTGTTAACACCTTGCCAACTAGCACTTCATCCAACTCATTTATTTGCTCTTGTAATACAACATAAACAACTTTGTTCTCAATAATTTCTTTTGTGATTACAACTTCTTTTGGTTTATGCTGAAGGGATGAAAAAACAATAGTATCATTTAGTTTCCCTGTAATATTAAAGTTTCCAGATACATTAGTTATTGTAAATACTTGAGATGTTTTATTTATAACATGAATATTTTCAACATCTGTTTTACTTTCAACTTTTCCAGATATTTCAATGGATTGACTATGAATTTTTTCAAAGCCAAAAAAACCAACTAATATTACAAAACTTTTAATTTTTAACATTCTTGAGTTTTAAAAACATTTGACTTTGCTCATGTAAAAACTCTAAAAGCTCCATTTCATTTTCAGGGTTAAAAAACTCAGGATTAACCCCTTCTTTTTCAACAAAAGCAATAAATGCTTCAACATTTTCCAATGATATATTAAAAGCTTCACTTATAAATTTATGAGTATAAACATCTGATAAATCTTTTAGTTTATCTTTTTCCTTATCAAGAAACAAATCTTTATTAGGAGATTTATTTCTTTTAGACTTTATAAATAATTTGAAAATTTTAACCACATCTGGCAAATAATTACGGGCTTCTGGATTTATTGTGGCAATTAAATCATTTTGAACTGTCGTATTATCAATTGCTTTATCATCATTATACTCAAAATCCACATCCATATTTCCCATATCTAAGCTTTTGAGCTTAACTATTTTCACGTTTTGAATATCTGTTTCTATGTTTCCTGAAAGACCAGACGATAATGTTACTGCATCAAGTTGATTTACTTGATCTACTAATTGTATTTTTAATTGTTTTGATTTAATAACATCGTCATCAATAGTAATGGATACGGTTTGAAACTGTAATGCAGAAATTTCAATAACATCATTTAATGCTACATTAATTGTAAACTCACCTTTAATATTGGTAATAACACCTCTGTTTGAAGATTTATTAAAAACCGTGACGGCTTCAACATCATTTGTATTAGAAAGGATAATACCACTCACTTCAACCCTATTAATAGATTGACTATTAATTATAGAGGGTAAAAAAGTAAATGATAAAATGAGTAAAATTAGTTTCAAATTATTGTATTTAAAAGTATAAAGAACGTATTTCAAATCTTAAAGAAAACGTAAATACCTTTTAATGTTTTGTTAAAACCAATTGTTTTACTTGTTGGAATTTAAAAAGTCAATGCTTTTTGTATTTAGAAGTTCTAGAAACTCCATTTCTTTTCCATAATTAAGTAGCGAATAATCAAAATCGTCGCTTTGTACGTATCTAATAAACTCTTCTACACGATGCTCTGGAATATTAAAATTATCTACTAAAAACTCTGAACCAAAATAATATTTAATAGATTCTATAGGAACTTCTGGAATGCCAGACTTCTTCTTATCTTTAACTCTAGCCCTAAATACAGGTAGTAATAATTGGTCTACAACGTTAATGATATTAAGACCATTAACCATCCTTTGCCGCTGTGAATTCATAGTAATATTTTTTACTTCAGATTTATAATCCTTTTCAAAATCATATTCTGCACTATGCTTAACGCCAAAATATAAAGCATCTAATTTGGGTTTAAAAGGTTTTGTGGTTTCTACATCTGTATTTAAATTTCCTGTCAATCCTTTTTTAAACACCACAACTTCATCTAACTTATTAATTTCTTCAATTAAAAAAAGTTTCATTTTTTTAGATTTAATAATCTCTTCGTTTATTACAAATCTTATATTTTGATATTGCAAAGCACTAACTTCAATAACATCATTTAATGCAACTTGTAATGTGAATTCACCTTTATCATCAGTAATTGTTCCTGAGTTAGACGATGTATTAAAAATAGTTATACCAGAAA
This sequence comes from Flaviramulus basaltis, assembly GCF_900114265.1. Lineage (GTDB taxonomy): Bacteria > Bacteroidota > Bacteroidia > Flavobacteriales > Flavobacteriaceae > Flaviramulus > Flaviramulus basaltis. The sequence continues at coordinate 389,746 of NZ_FPKV01000003.1, read as the reverse complement.
TATCATTCCCTTCAACAATAATTTTCCCAGACACTTGAATTCTATTAATGTTTTGTGAAACTGAATAAAAAGAAGTTATAAATGCTAAAAAGAAAATTATTTTTTTCATGATATTTTTATCTTCAAATTACCATTTTAATTTCTATTTATGAACTAAAACACATGAAATTTTTGCTAAAATCAATTTTTGATTAGATTTACGCTGAAACAATATTATTATGAAAAACATTATAATTGCTAGCACCTCTACAATACATGGAAGTGGTTATTTAGACTATATTTTAGATGATTTAAAAACGTTTTTTAAAAACGCTAATACCATTTTATTTATTCCTTATGCAAGACCAAGCGGTATATCGCATGATGATTATACAAAAATAGTAAGTGAAGCTTTTTCTGAAATTGATAAAAAAATAAAAGGTGTTCATGAATTCGAAAATCCTATTGAAGCTATAAAAAATGCTGATGCTATTTTTGTAGGTGGCGGCAACACATTTGTATTAACTTATCAACTATATAAAAACAACTTAATTGATGCTTTAAAAACTGCAATTAACAATGGAACTCCATATTTAGGAACCAGTGCAGGGAGCAACATTTGTGGATTGACCATTAAAACCACTAATGATATGCCTATTGTTTACCCTCCAAGCTTTAATGCTTTGGCATTAGTGCCGTTTAATATTAATCCGCATTATTTAGATCCTGTTTCAGGCACCAAACACATGGGAGAAACTAGAGAAACAAGAATAAAAGAATTTCATAACTTTAATACACAACCCGTTATTGGTTTACGCGAAGGCAGTTGGTTAAAAGTAAAAAGTGGTTCTATTGTTTTGAAAGGCACATTAACCGCAAGGATTTTCGAATACAATAAAACACCTTATGAAGTAGAATCGGGAACAGAACTAAATACCCTAAAATAAAAAAGCTCCATCTTTATGATGAAGCTTTTTGAGCGAGAGACCGGGTTCGAACCGGCGACATTCAGCTTGGAAGGCTGACGCTCTACCAACTGAGCTACTCTCGCAATAATCGGCTGCAAATATAGATAAACTGTTTAATTATTTGCAAGAAAAAATCATAACTTTTTCAAAAAATGAAATCCTAAAATTTTAAAGTCCTCATTAAAGTAAAATTTATGTGATGCTGAGTTACTTACATAAGTATTTAGCTCTACTGCTTCACAGCCTTTACTTAGTGCATAACTATATATCCATTTAAAAAATTTCTTTCCTAAACCTTGTCCTCTGTAATCGTCTTCAATAAAAACATGATCTGGCTCCACACTTTTACCTGAATAATGCCTTGTACAAAACCATAAACCACAGGCTCCTATTAATTTTTCTTCATCTAAGATTACTGCACATTCGTAGTTTTGATTAACCATTTCAGAAAATCGTTGTTCTAAAACCTCAAATGAAATTTTATTACCATTTAGCTTTTGCACTAAAGGAATCACTAAATTTATATTTTCCTTTTCTATAATTTTAAACACAAAAGCCATAAACAAGTTTTATGTGAAGGTAATAATTACACAAAATATTTTATATGTTTGAAATATTAAAATTTTAAAAAATTAGACATTAAAAATTTAGATTATAATACTAAGATTATAAGTTCTAAAGAAACTTATAAAGTCAGGCTTCCTGTTTTAAGAGCAGGAAAACCTATTGAAACTTGTGTTTTTGATGGAGATGACCTTAATACGACTTTACATTTTGGCATTTTTACCAAAAAAAATCTAGTAGGTATTTGTTCTTTTTTTAAAAATAGTCACTCGAATTTTTCTGAAGAGAACCAATATCAATTAAGAGGTATGGCAATTTTGAAAGAATATCAAGGTAAAGGGATTGGAAACATCATTCTAAATTACACAGAAGAATTTATAAAGAAAAAGAATACAGATATTATTTGGTGTAATGCAAGAGAAATTGCTGTAGATTTTTACAAAAAAAACAATTACCAAACTATTGGCAAAGCTTTCCCTATAAAAGATATTGGCTTGCATTATGTTATGTATAAAACATTAAAAAAATAGTACATAAATTTAAGTGAATTATTAAAAAAAATGTGTCTATAAATTATAAGCTAAAATTTCGTAAATTTATTACTTATAAATCATCAAAATGAGAGGAAGAAATCTAAAAATTAGACTATTAATAGGTGTTGCCATTGCATTATTTTTTGTTTTTAAAAGATGTAGTCAACGTGAGGAAAACCCTTATACACATAGAATGCAAACTATTTCTATGAATGCCAATGAAGAAATAGCAATTGGCCTTCAAAGTGCACCACAAATGACTCAACAATACGGAGGTTTACATCCTAATAACCAATACCAGGCATTAGTTGATAATGTAGGAAATAAATTAATAAATAATAGTATTGCAAGAGAAACACCCTATAAATATGAATTTCATTTACTGGCAGATCCTAACACAATTAATGCTTTCGCATTACCGGGCGGTCAGGTTTTTATAACCTATGCTCTGTTTTCAAAATTAGAAAATGAAGATCAATTAGCTGGTGTTTTAGGACATGAAATTGGACATGTATTAGGAAGACATAGCGCTGAACGTATCGCAGAAAGTGAATACTGGCAAGGATTAGCAACTGCTGGTTCTGTTGGTGCCGATATGGGTGGTTTAGTCAGTGGGATTGGTCAAAACACTTTACTAACAAATGGAAGAGATGATGAACTAGAAAGTGATGATCTTGGAGTTAAATTTATGATTAAAGCTGGATACCAACCCGAAGAAATGATTGGAGTTATGGAAATTTTAAAAGCTTCTGCTGGACCAAATCGTCTACCAGAATTTAAAAGTACACATCCAGACCCAGATAATAGAATTGAAAAAATTCAAGAAGCTATAGAAAAATATAAAAACCTATAAAAGAAAAAGCCTTGTAAAACAAGGCTTTTTTTTACGAGTGACTAGCTCAAATAATTACGATATTTTATAATTATTTTTTCTTTTTAGATAATTCTTCTTTTAAAATTATCACAGCATCTTTAGCTCCATGTAACTCTGCATATTCTAAAGCAGTCATTTTTTTATCAGATTTAGCTTTTAAATTGGCTCCTTGTGCAATTAAAAGTTTTAAAATGTCTGTTCTGTTAAATTTTGCTGCATACATAACAGGTGTCATACCGTTAGATTTTTCATTAATGTCTGCTCCTCTCGCAATAAGCTTTTGTACAGTTTCTAAATCGCCTTTAGCAATAGATACACAAAATGAATTTACTTTAAAAAAGTATTCATAAGTGTTAGTTTCAATTTTTTCTGTGATTGGTGTAGCATTAACATTTGCAATAGAAAAACATAATGCGATTGCGGAAATAATGATTGTTTTTTTCATGATGAAAGATTTTAATTTGATTAAATGATTTGTTTTTTGATTTACTATAAAGACGAAAAAAAAATCAATTTGTTACATAAAAAACGATTAATAACACATTTTTAACTTTTAATTCACATATAATTAACGGAATGTCTATTTTTTAAAAACAATCATAAAAGCCTAGAATACGCTACTATTTCAAGCATACTTAATTCATTTTTTTATTAAACTTAACTATCTTTGTGTAGTATTATAATTTTATAAGAATGAACAAAAAAGTTATCCTAATGATACTTGATGGCTGGGGAAATTCTCCAGACCCAAAAGTTTCTGCTATCGATCATGCAAACACACCTTTTATAGATTCACTTTACACAAAATATCCTTACGCGACATTACGTACAGATGGATTACATGTTGGCTTACCCGAAGGACAAATGGGTAATAGCGAAGTTGGACACATGAATTTAGGTGCAGGTAGAATTGTTTATCAGGATTTAGTAAAAGTAAATTTAGCTGTTAAAAACAAAACACTCCATACAGAAAAAGTTTTAGTTGATGCTTTTAATTATGCTAAAACTAATAATAAGGATGTTCATTTCTTAGGATTATTAAGTGATGGCGGCGTGCATTCTCATATTAATCACCTTTTTGGGCTATTGGATGCTGCTAATGATTTTGGCTTAACAAATACATATGTTCATGCATTTACTGATGGACGTGATGTAGATCCTAAATCTGGATACGGGTTTCTTACGGAATTAGAAGACCATTTAGAAAAAACTAATAGTAAATTAGCTTCAGTTACTGGTAGATATTATGCCATGGACCGTGATAAACGTTGGGAACGTGTAAAAATAGCTTATGATGCTATGGTTAATGGTGTTGGTGAGAAATCTACAAATGTTACCGATACTATTCAAAAAAGTTACAATAACGATATTACAGACGAGTTTATAAAACCAATTATTATGGTTGACGATTCTAATGAGCCTGTAACTAAAATTAAAGATGGTGATGTTGTTATCTTTTTCAATTTTAGAACAGATCGTGGACGTGAATTAACTGAAGCCTTGTCTCAAACAGATTTTCACGAGCAAAATATGCATAAGTTGAATTTGCATTATGTAACACTTACAAATTATGATGACACCTATAAAAACGTTAATGTTATTTTCAATAAAGATAACTTAACTGAGACTCTAGGTGAAGTTTTAGAAAAGCATAATAAAAAACAAATTCGAATTGCAGAAACAGAAAAATATCCACATGTTACTTTCTTTTTCTCTGGTGGAAGAGAAGCTCCTTTTATTGGAGAAACTAGAATTTTACGAAACTCACCTAAAGTAGCAACTTATGATTTAAAACCGGAAATGAGTGCTTATGAATTACGTGACGCTCTAATTCCAGAATTACAAAAAGGAGATGTAGATTTTGTGTGTTTAAATTTCGCAAATGGAGATATGGTTGGACATACAGGCGTTATGGAAGCGGCTATTAAAGCTTGTGAGTTTGTTGACGAATGCGTAAAAGATGTTGTTACAACAGCATTAGAAAACGGCTATACAACACTTCTTATAGCAGATCATGGGAATTGTGAAACTATGATAAATCCTGATGGTTCGCCAAATACAGCACATACTACTAATCCTGTTCCTGTTATTTTAATTGATAATGAACTCACTGAGATTAATGATGGTGTTTTAGGAGATATGGCACCAACAATATTAAAACTTATGGGCGTTCCACAACCCGAGGCTATGACGCAACATTCATTAATTTAATTGCAAAAAATTAATTTTTGTATTTTTGTTTATAAACCCGAATCTCTTACTTAAATGAATTTTGAACAACATTTAATCATTGCTGTCGATTTTGATGGTACAATTGTGGAAGATGCTTATCCAAGAATAGGAAAGCCTATGATTTTTGCTTTTGATACATTAAAAAAATTGCAAGCTGAAGGCCATAGACTTATTTTATGGACTTACAGAAGTGGTGATAGATTAAATGAAGCTGTAAGATTTTGTAAAGAAAATGGCATTTTTTTCTATGCAGTTAATAAAAGTTTTCCTGAAGAAGAATTTAAAAATGATGTCAGCAGAAAAATTCATGCCGATTTATTTATTGACGATAGAAATGTTGGTGGTTTTTTAGGTTGGGGAGAGATTTACCAAATGCTAACCAACGAAACGCCACAAATTCCTGAAAAGAAAAAAGGTTTTTTTGACTTATTTAAGTAAGCTACATTTTATATCAGTTCATAATAAGCTTTATCAATAAACTCTCTATGATCTGGATGAGCTATATTCACTAGTGCTTTCACTCTATCTTTAATGGTTTTTCCATATAAATTTGCAATACCATATTCTGTAACAACATAATGCACATGCGATCTTGTAGTAACCACACCTGCACCTGGTTTTAATGATGGCACAATTCTGCTAATACCCTTTTTTGTTATTGAAGGTAAGGCTATAATAGCTTTTCCACCTTCACTTAATGATGCTCCTCTAATGTAATCCATTTGACCGCCAACACCCGAATACATTTTTGCGCCAATAGAATCTGCACAAACCTGTCCTGTAACATCTACTTCTATGGCAGAATTTATAGCTACCATTTTGGGGTTTTGTTTAATAATAGCCGCATCATTTACATAATCTGAAGCCTTCATTTCTACAAACGGATTATCATCAACATAATCATACAAACGTTTTGAGCCTACCAAAAAAGTGGCTAAAGCGCGACCTGGATTAACGCCTTTAAAATTTCCATTAACAACGTCTTTTAAAATTAAATCTATTACACCATCAGAAAACATTTCGGTATGCAATCCTAAATTTTTATGATTTGTAAGACGCGATAAAACAGCGTTGGGAATAGTACCTATTCCCATTTGCAAGGTGCTTCTATCTTCAATTAAGCTGGCAACATAATCTCCAATTTTGTTTTCAATAACAGTTGGTTCACCCAAAAAATGTGTAGGAATAGGTTCATTGCATTGAACAAATAAATCTATTTCTGTATGATGTATAATTCCATCACCATGTGTTCTAGGCATTTGCTCATTTACTTGTGCAATAACTATTTTAGCATTGTCTATTGCTGCTAATGTAGCTTCAACAGAAACACCTAAAGAGCAGTATCCATGTTTATCTGGTATTGAAACGTGAATTAATGCAACATCTAATGGAAGTATATTTCTTTTAAACAATAATGGTAATTCACTTAAAAAAACAGGTGTATAAGAGCCATTTCCAGCTGTTAAAGTATGGCGGACATTATTTCCAATAAAAAATGAGTTTACATGAAAACTATCTTTTAAATCTGGGTTTGCATATGGTGTTTCTCCCTCTACATGTAAATGGCAAACCTCTACATTTCTCAATTCTTCATATCTATCAGACATGGCTTTCATTAATAACTGAGGTGCTGCTGCTGCTGCTTGAACGTAAACTCTATTATTTGATTTTATAACTTTCACAGCTTCTGCCGCACTTACAATCTTATACATAATTAATTATTTATAAAGCAAAATTATCTATTAGTATTCTAAAAAAAACTGTCAAAAGTCATATATCAATAAAAATTGTTAAAATATTATTTTGAGTATCTTTGCCAATATTTTTGAAGTATGATTATAATTAAAACTAGAGAAGAAATTGAATTAATGCGCGAGAGTGCTCTAATTGTGTCAAAAACTTTAGGTGAGGTTGCAAAAGCCATAAAACCGGGAGTCACAACTCTTCAATTAGACAAAATTGCCGAAGAACATATTAGAGATCATGGAGCAATACCTGGGTTTTTAGGCCTTTATGATTTCCCTAATACGCTTTGCATGAGCCCTAACACTCAAGTAGTTCATGGCATTCCTAATGATACACCTTTAGTTGAAGGTGATATTATTTCTATAGATTGTGGTGCTCTTAAAAATGGTTTTTATGGAGATCATGCTTACACATTTGCTATTGGTGAAATTGCTCCTGAAACGGAAAAACTTCTTCAAGTAACCAAAGAATCTTTATACGTTGGTATAAGAGAATTTAAAGCAAACAACCGAGTTGGAGATGTTGGTTATGCTATTCAAAAATATTGCGAAGATCATGGTTATGGTGTTGTTAGAGAATTGGTAGGCCATGGTTTAGGTAAGAAAATGCACGAAGATCCAGAAATGCCAAATTATGGAAAACGGGGTAGAGGCAAAAAGTTTGTTGACGGTATGGTTGTCGCTATTGAACCAATGATAAACTTAGGAACACATCGTATAAAACAACATCGTGATGGCTGGACTATTACTACTTTAGACAATAAACCTAGCGCACATTTTGAACATGATGTTGCTCTAGTTGATGGTAAACCAGAATTACTTTCAACCTTTGCTTATATATATGATGCTTTAGAAATTGAAAGTGATGAGGAAAATGAGTTTAGAAAAGAAGCACTAATTATATAATGAAGAATTTAAACATTTCTAAAATACCTGAAAAAGAATTAGCAAAAGGTATTACTGGTAAGTATGCACATTCTGAAAACATGACCATTGGTTTTGTTAATATTATTAAAGGTTCTGTTTTACCACCTCACTCTCACATTCATGAGCAAGCTACACAAATAATTTCTGGTAAATTAGAAATGACTATTGGAAATGTTACTAAAGTTTTAGAACCAGGAGAAATAACTATTATTCCATCAAATGTAGTTCATGGCGCTGTTGCATTAACAGATTGTGTTGTTACCGATACCTTCTATCCTGTTAGAGAAGATTACAAATAATCTACATTGAAAAAAATCTTTAAGTTTATATTAAACGTAATTCCTAGACCTTTATTAATAAGGTTAAGTTACCTTATTAGACCTCTTTTAGCACTCTTCTTAAAAGGTAATAAGTTTACCGATCCTATTGATGGTAAAAGTTTTAAAACTTTTTTGCCTTATGGTTATGGTAAGCAACGAAATAATGTCTTATCGCCTTCAACACTAAGCTTAGAACGTCATCGATTATTGTGGTTATACCTTAAAAATGAAACTGACTTTTTTACAGCTAAAAAAAAACTACTTCATTTTGCACCAGAACAAGCTTTTTACAAAAGGTTTAAAACCATGAAAAATCTTGATTACACAACTACAGATTTAAATTCTCCGCTTGCTGATGTAAAAGCCGATATTTGTAAACTTCCTTTTGCTAATAAAGAATTTGATATTATTTTTTGCAACCATGTTTTAGAGCATATTCCAGATGACACAAAAGCGATGCAAGAATTATATCGTGTTTTAAAACCAAATGGAATGGCGATTCTTCAAATTCCTCAAGATTTAAATAAAGCTACTACTTTTGAAGACGATACAATAACAGATAAAAAAGAACGCGCAAAAATATTTGGTCAATATGACCATGTTAGAGTTTATGGTCGTGATTATTTTAACAAATTACGCTCTGTTGGTTTTAAGGTTGATGAAGTAAATTATACTGCAAAACTTTCTAATGAAGATATTAATAAATACTGCCTTGCAAAAGGTGAAATTATTCCTGTAGTTTATAAATAAATTTATTTCGAAACTCTATCTAAGAGATTACCAATTAATCCTTATAATGACATAATTAATTTTCTGGAAAATCATTTAGTGAAACTGTTTCAAATTCCTTTTTATCATTTTCAAAAATCAAAAACACTTTAAGTTCTTGATGAAATTTTAAAAAAGCTTTTACTTTTTCGATTCCCATGGCTTTAAAAGCAGTAGCATAAGCATCAGCCATCATACATTGTTTTGCAATAACTGAAACACTTAAAACATTCGTTTTGCTTGGATATCCCGTTTTAGTATCAATTATATGTGCATACTTATTACCATTATCGTCTATCTTATACTTTCTATAAGTTCCTGAAGTTGCCATAGCTTCATCTTTTAAACTTATTGACTTTAAAATTGATTGTTCACCATCAAAATTAGGTTTCTCAACACCAACTTTCCATTTATTTTCTTTTTCAGCATTTATTCCTTTTACTCTAATTTCTCCTCCAATTTCAACTAGGTAATTGGCTATGTTTTTAGATTCTAAAAACTCTCCAACAACATCAACACCATATCCCTTTGCAATAGCATTAAAATCTATAAAAGCATCTTTTGGCTTCATAAGATGACTATCAATTCTAAGGATTTTATCAAATCCGACTGAAACCATTAAACTATCAATTTTAAGACTATCAAGGTTCATTATTTTACCTTCAGGTCCAAAATCCCATGCATTAACAACAGCTCCAATTGTAGGATCAAAAGCACCTTCGGTATCATAAAATATTTTTTTTGAAGCCTTAAAAACATTTTCAAAATGCACATCTGTATCTACTACTTCACCTCTATTTATTTTTGAAATTATAGAATTAGCTTGATAAGTTGATAATGACTTATTAATCTCATAGAACAGGCTATCAAATTGTTTTTCATAATCTATCTCAGAATCATAAATAATGGAATAAGTAGTTCCAAAAACTGGTCCCTTTAGTGCTGTGTTTTTTGGGGCTTTACCACAACTAAATACAAATAGACAAATAAGTAATATTATTATATTTTTCATTTAATTTAAATTAGTTTCTAAAACTTGAATACCATTATATTCCAATAAATATTCTTCATTTAAGCAAATAGGTTCTTTTTTATTATTAATATTTCCTAAACCAACACCAGCATATAGCACTTTTGCATCTTTTTCTCTTGCATGTTTTTTAAAAGATTCCATCCAGACTACATCATAATTATTAGGGTTTTCCGGTAAAATAACAGCTCTAACAATAACAAAATAATACTGTTTGTTTTTATCAATACAAACAAATTGAGGATGCTTTTTAAGTTTACTATTAACAGCTATAAACTCAAAACCACGTTGCTCTAAATCTTTTCCTACATAATTCATTGCTAAATTATGTAATTCTTGTTCTGATAGTGGTTTACTCATGCTGCTAAAATAATATATAATTTTCAAGAATTTATTAAAGATGAAAAAACGTTTCTAAAAGTAGATAAACGAATTATTAATCCTTTAATAGTTAAGTGTTTGTATTAAATTGTAATAATTGTACCTTTCTTATAATTAGTCATGAACATAGAAAAAACTCATAAAAAGGAATATCAAAACCATCTATAAGTTATAAAAACAATAATCATTTTACCTTATCATTTATATATTATATAATTAAGAATTGGAAAATAATAATGACATACCAAAAGAATTATTTGAGGCTATAGAACGTTACATTAACGGCACTATGAAACCAGATGAATTAAAAGATTTCAATGATTACCTAAAAATTGACTCTGAATTTAAAAAGCAGGTTGAAGATATTAAAACTATGCTTTTAGCCAAAGAAACCAAATCATTAAAAGAAGATTCTAAACCCTCAACCAAAGATCTAACCAAAACAAAAACCACTAAGACTCCTGCAAAAGTTAGGCTTTTAAAATCCAGTAAAATAGCTTTAGTTGCTGCAATTATTATTGCTTTGGGTAGTATTTGGTATTTTAGTAATTCCCCAAATCAAAAACTCTATTCTAAATATTTTAAACCCGCTACAGAATTGCCTGAAATTAATATCAAAAATAGTTCTTACTTATATGAATATGATGCCATGAAAAATTACAAAAATGGTAATTACAGTAAAGCTATAAAAGAATGGCAAATTTTAAATGAACAAAAAATAAATAACGATACATTAAATTACTTTTTAGGTATTGCAAAAATGGCTAATAACAATGTGCCAGATGCTATTCCTTTTTTAGAGAGATGTGTTGCAAAAAATTCTTTTTCACTATTAAATAATGCTTACTTTTATTTAGGACTTGCCTATTTAAACGAGGGAAATATTGAATTAGCTAAGAAATATATCAGTTTAAGCAAAAACGATGTAAGTGAAGAAATTCTTCTCAAAATTCGATAATTGATATCATTGGATTCATTTATTTTTTTAATTATCTTAGAAATAAAAAAACATGAAAACTTCAATTCGTTTAGAAGAGGCCTTAAGTAAACTATATATTGCTTTTCACAATGATGAGTTATATCCAGAATGTTGCAAACAATGTGCTGTTGGCAACATATTAAATAATACAGATAGTTGGAAACACCTTTCAGACCATCATGGTTCTACCACATTGAATTATATTGGAAAAGTCCATCAAACATTAGGCAGGAAGTTTAATGGTTATTCTCCTTTAGAGTTATTACAAATTGAATCCATATTTTTGAAGGCTTGTGGGTATAAATTACCACTTCATTATAAAAATGAAAAGCCAAAAATTCTATCAAATAAGGAAAATCTATTTAAAGGTTTATCAGAAGTTATTAAGTTTTTATGCACTTTAGATGGTATAGATAATGTTATGGATTATACTAAACTCTTTAAATTTAAAAAAAATCAATATATGGAGTTAAACCAATTCATTTAACAAAAATGTTGAAAATAAGCTTCTTACAAAATAAAAAATAAAAACTACCCCTACACAAAAAGCATTTAATCGATAAAAATTGCATTTAAACCATTATAAATGTAAAAATTTACTTAAATTGCCAGCCTTAATCCCTACTAATTAATCTATTTATGTTAAATCCTGTTCAAAATTTAAAACCTACCAAAAATAGTATTTATCTTGATTTTATTGAAAAAAATGCTTCAATTGGTACTTGGGAATTTGACCTAAGATCAACGTCGCTTTATTGGAGTTCTGAAACAAAAAAAATACATGAAGTCCCACAAAATTTTGAACCAGATGTTAAAACAGCTCTTAGTTTTTACAAACAAGGAGATAGCCTAAACAAAATTGACAAAGCCTTTACAGACTGTATAGAAAAATTTGAAGATTATGATATTGAGGTTCAAATTATAACATCCACCGGGAAGGAAAAATGGGTAAGAGCTATTGGAAAACCACTTATTGAAAATAATGAATGTGTAAAAATTATTGGACTATTTCAAGATATTGATGAAAAGACAAAAAATGCTAAAGCTTTAGCTGATAAAGAAGACCAGCTTAGAAAAACTTTCGAAAATGCTTTAATAGGTATGGCAACTATAGACTTAAGAGGTAATTGGATCTCTGTAAATAAAAGTCTGTGTGAAACATTTGGTTATACGAAAAAAGAGTTCTTAAAACTTACTTTTATGGATATTACACATCCTAAAGATGTAAGTATGGCACGACAAGCTGTGTTTGATATGATTAATGGAAAAATTAATCATTTTAAAACAGAAATAAGTTATATGCACAAAAATGGTCGAACTATTTGGGCTTCATTATCTGCAACTATTATTAAAGATAAATCTGGAGTACCATTGCATTTTGTCGCACAGACTAATGACCTTACGCAAATAAAAGAAAGCACAAATAGAATAGTAAAATTATTAGACACAACCGAAAATCAAAACAAGCGTCTATTAAATTTTGCACATATTGTATCACATAATTTAAGGTCTCATTACAGTAATCTAGACATGCTATTAGATATCACAAAAATGGATATGCCAGAAACAACTAATAATGAAATTTTTCCTTTAATGGAACAAGCTGTAAGCCATTTAGGTGAAACGGTTGAAAATTTAAATGAAGTTGCTTCTATTAATATTAAAAAGGATTTAAAGAAAGAGCCTATAAATTTATTAGAAAGTTTTGATAAAATATCTGCAAGTATAGCAGCCTTGATTATTGAATCTAAAACAAAATTATGTGTTGATATTAACAAAGACATTTACGTTGAAGCGATACCAGCATATTTAGATAGTATTTTATTAAATTTTCTTACGAATGCGATAAAATATAAAAAACTAAATGAAACTCCCAAAATTGAATTACATGCCTCAATTAAAAACGATTATATTGTTCTAAAAATACAAGATCACGGTTTAGGTATTGATTTAGAAAAATATGGTGACAAACTATTTGGAATGTATAAAACATTTCATAAACATGAGGATTCTCGTGGTATTGGCTTATTTATAACAAAAAATCAAGTAGAAGCAATTGGAGGTGAAATTGAAGTTGAAAGCGAAGTTAATGTTGGCACAACATTTAATATATATTTAAAGAATTATGAAAAAAATTGATATTGCTTGTATTATTGATGACGACCCAATATTTGTATTTGGGATAAAAAAAATGATGCAATTTGCAAACTTTTGTGAATCGTTTATGATTTTTAAAAACGGTGAAGAAGCCTTAAATAATTTAAAAGCTATTATAGATTCTGGAAAAAACATTCCAGATGTTATTTTATTGGATATTAATATGCCTGTTATGGATGGATGGCAGTTTTTAGATGAATTTATAAAAATTGAATCACATAAGTTAATCACAGTCTATATTGTAAGTTCATCTATTGATCCAAGAGATAAAGACCGTGTAAAGAATTATGAAAATGTTTCTAATTTTATTGTAAAACCAATATCAATAGAATCTTTAAAAAATATTTCTAAAGAATTATTGAATAATTAATAATATAGACAACCAATTAAATTGATGATAATAAAAAAAACCAACTCGAAACGAGTTGGTTTTTTTATTTGATTTATATAAACTCCTGCTATTTATTTGCAAGAATAAAATAACTTTTTATCCTCCAAAGTCATCAAATCTAATATGCTCATCTGGTATACCAAAATCTTCACCCATTTTTTGAACAGCTTTGTTCATTAATGGTGGTCCACAGAAATATAGTTCAATATCCTCTGGTGATTCATGATGACTTAAATAATTATCAATAACACAGTTATGAATGAATCCTACGAAACCATCTCCTGGTGCATCAATATTTTCTTTTACTTTCCAGTTATCTTCTGGTAAAGGTTCAGATAATGCTAAATAGAATTTAAAATTAGGAAAATCTTTTTCTAATTTATAAAAATGATCTAAATAAAATAATTCTCTTTTAGAACGACCTCCATACCAATAAGTAACTTTTCTTCCTGTTTTTAAAGTTCTAAATAAATGATATAAGTGAGAACGCATTGGTGCCATTCCTGCTCCTCCACCTACGTACAACATTTCAGCTTCAGACTCATTAATGAAGAATTCACCATAAGGTCCAGAAATTGTTACTTTATCTCCTGGTTTTTGATTAAAAATATAAGATGATGCGATACCTGGATTAACATCCATCCATCCATTTTTAGCTCTATCCCATGGTGGACATGCTACACGAACATTCAACATAACTTCACGCCCTTCTGCTGGATAAGAAGCCATAGAATATGCTCTTTCAATAGTTTCTGTGTTCTTCATTACTAATGGCCAAAGACCAAACTTATCCCATTCTGTTTGAAACTTATCTGGTGTTTCATGTTCTTCAGGATGCGCTGTAATATCCATATCAGAATATTTTACTTCACATGGAGGAATTTCAATTTGAATATACCCACCAGCTTTGTAACCCATATCTTCTGGAATTTCAACAACAAACTCCTTAATAAATGATGCCACATTATAATTACGCACCACAGTCGCTTCCCATTTTTTAATCCCAAATACTTCTTCAGGAATGGTAATGTTCATGTCTTGCTTTACTTTAACTTGACATGCCAAACGAGCACCGTGCTTTAATTCTTTTCTTGTAAAATGAGGAGTTTCAGTAGGTAAAGCTTCTCCTCCACCTTCTAAAACGTGACACTCGCACTGAATACAAGTTCCTCCTCCACCACAAGCTGATGGTAAGAATATTTTTTGATTTCCTAAAGTAGATAACAATGTACCTCCTGAAGCAACTTCAATTTCTTTTTCACCATTAATCGTAATTTTTACGGGACCAGATGGTGATAATTTTTGTTTTACAATTAATAGTAATGCCACTAACAACAACGTTATAATTAAAAATGCTGTTACAGTTGCAATTACGGTTCCTAATGTTCCTGCTGCCAAAATCATATTATTCATTTACTTTTATGTTGTTAGCTACCACTTTATCCTTTTCTAAATCTTCTTTAGACTTTTCTACTTTCACAGTCTTTACTTCTTTAGGAGCTTCTTCTTCATCACCACCAGTTAACATACCTCCAAAACTCATAAAACCTATAGCCATTAAACCAGTAATAATAAAGGTTATTCCTAAGCCTCTTAATGCTGGTGGCACATTTGAATATCTAATTTTTTCACGAATTGCCGCAATAGCTAAAATAGCTAAAAACCATCCAATTCCAGAACCAACTCCATAAGTTGTTGCTAATCCTAATGTTGGAATTTCACGAGATTGCATAAATAAAGAACCTCCTAAAATAGCACAGTTTACAGCAATAAGTGGCAAGAAAATACCAAGTGAATTATATAATGATGGTGAGAATTTCTCAACTACAATTTCTACCAATTGTACCATGGTTGCAATAGTTGCAATAAACATGATAAATGATAAGAAACTTAAATCGTAATCTGCATACTCTGCTCCTAGCCATTTTAATGCTCCTGGTTGTAAAAGATATTGATCCAATAACCAGTTTAATGGTACTGTAATAGCTAATACAAAAATAACCGCTGCACCAAGACCAACTGCTGTACTTACTTTTTTAGATACCGCTAGGTAAGAACACATTCCCAAGAATGTAGCAAATACCATGTTATCTATAAATATTGATTTGAAAAATAATTCTATATGTTCCATATTCTTTTAATCTACAGATTTTTAATCTTCTATTAATGCTTGATTTCTACTACGTTGTACCCAAATAATGATACCAACCACAATTAATGCCATTGGCGATAATAACATAAATCCGTTATTTTCATATCCTATAGCATATAATCCTGTTTTCTCTATTGGGTCTCCTAAAACTTTAAATCCTAATAATGTACCAGAACCTAATAATTCTCTAAAAAAACCAACTATAATTAGTATAAGTCCATAACCTGCTGCATTACCAATACCGTCTAAAAATGAACGCCAAGGTTTGTTTCCTAAAGCAAAAGCTTCAAAACGTCCCATAATAATACAGTTAGTAATAATTAATCCAACAAATACAGAAAGTGTTTTACTTAACTCGTAAGCAAAGGCTTTTAATACTTGATCTACTATAATTACTAAAGCCGCTACAACTACCAATTGAACGATAATTCTAATTTTAGAAGGGATTATATTTCTCATTAATGAAATAACCACATTTCCTATTGCTAGAACTGCCATTACAGAAAGCGCCATTACAATTGAAGCTTTTAATTCTGCAGTAATTGCTAAAGCAGAACAAATACCAAGTACTTGAATTGTAATTGGGTTATTATCTGCTAATGGATCTGTGATTAACTTTGCGTCTTTTTTTGATAAAAGTCCCATAAATTAATTTGTTTTAAGATTATCTATATAAGGTTTGTAAAGCTTTAAATCTGCTTTAATCATTGCGGTAACACCATTTCCTGTAATAGTTGCTCCAGCAATAGCATCAACCTCATTGTCTGTTTTATTTTCGTTTTTTGGATCTGCGTTTCCTTTTGCTACATCAATTCCTTTAAACACACCCGATTCATTTAATAAATGTTCTCCTATAAAATCATCCATAAAGAAACGTTGTTTAATGTTTGCCCCTAAACCAGGTGTTTCACCTTTATGATCAAAATAAGCACCTTGCACTACCATATTTTCGTCTATTGATACATAAGCCCAAATAGCATCCCAAAGTCCTTTACCATAAATAGGTACTATATAAAATGTTTTACCATCCTTTTCTCCAACAAAAAGAGGTAACTTTCTTTCTAAACCTGCTTTTGCCTTAGCTTGTTCTTTTTTAACATCAATTAAATAGGCTTCAGGATCTTCAGTAACTTTATCACCTTCGATAACCAATTGTTTAGTAATGTATTTTTTAAACAATTCTGGAGCATCTGTAGTAGAAACAAAGTTCGCGCTACTATCATCATTTTCATTTACGCCCATAGCGTATAAAATGTTTTGTTGCTTTTCTAATCGCTTATTTTCATCAATATTAGGTTTTAATGAAGATGCAGCAAATGCTAATAATGCACCTACAACTAACACCATACCTATAGCGAATAGAATTGTATATGAGTTTTTGTCTGTTCTATTTTCCATCGTTATGCAACTTTAGCTTTTAAACGTTTCATTCTTTTCTTCACATTACCTTGTACCACATAATGATCAATGGTTGGTGCAAATACATTCATTAATAAAATAGCAAGCATAACACCTTCTGGATATGCTGGATTAAATACGCGAATCATAATAGAAACAAAACCTATTAAGAAACCGTAAATCCATTTTCCTTTATTAGTTTGAGAAGCAGTAACAGGATCGGTAGCCATAAATACGGTACCAAAAGCAAAACCTCCAATAACTAAATGTTCCCAAAAAGGCGCACTCATTAATCCGTAGAATTTACTACTTTCTGTTATCCATCCTGATGCAGTAACTTGATTAAAAATTAATCCCATTACTATAGCACCTATAACAGATGATAACATAATTCTCCAACTTCCTATTTTAGTGAAAATTAAAAATAAACCTCCTAAAATAATAAGCAATGTTGATGTTTCACCAACTGAACCAGGAATAAAACCTAAAAACATATCCCATAATGAATATGCTATTTCTTTACCTTGAGCTAACCCACCTAAAATAGTTTCTCCAGAAATGGCATCTAAATTTTGACCTGATGCTATAAGCTGATCTCTTTCAACAGCACCATGAATCCAAACTTTATCTCCAGACATCCAAGTTGGATAAGCAAAAAACAAAAAGGCTCTAATAGTTAATGCAGGATTTAAAATATTCATTCCTGTACCACCAAATACTTCTTTACCTATTACAACACCAAATATAACGGCTACAGCTAACATCCATAATGGAATATCTACTGGTACAATAAGCGGCACTAACATACCTGTTACTAAATAACCTTCTTCTACTTCGTGTCCTTTAATTATTGCAAATATAAATTCTATTCCTAAACCAACACCATAAGATACAATTACTAATGGTAAGATTTTCCAAAAACCAACCATGAAATTACTTAGTGTCCAAAACTCTGGGCTAAAGAAACCACTTGTAACAGCTTGAATTTCTCCTAAGGCCAAGTGATGTTGATAACCTGCGTTAAACATACCAAATATTAAACACGGTATCATAGCCATGATAACTGTGTTCATAGTACGTTTTAAATCGTCGGCTACTTTTATATGAGTTCCACCGTGAGTGGTTTCATTTGGTAAGAATAAAAATGTATGAAGTGCAGAAAATGCTGGCAACCATTTTTTATCTTTATTCTTAACTTTAAAATTGTGTAATTTATTTTTTAAACTCATTATCCTATTTCTTTTAGCATTAAGTCTAATCCTTGTCTTATAATTTTTTGATGTGGTTGTTTAGAAACACATACAAATTCTGTTAATGCAAAATCTTCTGGTGCAACTTCGTACATTCCTAAAGCTTCCATTTCATCTAAATCTTGATACATACAAGCTTTTAAAATTTGCATTGGATAGATATCTAAAGGAAAAACTTCTTCATAAGTTCCTGTTGTTACAAAAGCACGATGCTCACCATTAGTATTGGTATTTAAATCGTATTTCTTCTTTGGGTTTAACCAAGAAAATGTTAATGCTCTTGAAGTAGAAACCTTATTAAATACTGGTTTATTCCATCCAAAAAATTCATAATCATCGCCTTCTGGAATCACAGAAATAACATTGCTATAATAATCTAAATTACCATCTGGTGCAACTTGTTTTCCAGATAGAACGTTACCAGAAATAATTCTGTCATTTCCATCTTTATCAACACCTTTATCGTAAATTATAGTAGCAACTTCACTTCCTATAAGGGTTTTAAAATATCTTGGATTTTTTACTGAAGAACCAACTAAAGCTAAAATACGTTCTGCATTAAACTTCCCAGTTAATAGTAATTCACCAATAATAACTAAGTCTTGTGGGCTTACTGTCCACACAACTTCCCCTTTATTTACAGGGTCAATTTTATTAATCAGTGTCCCAACATTTCCTGATGGATGCGGTCCAAAAACTTTATGCAAAGTAACTCCAGATAATCCAGCCATTGGCGAACTAGCATTTTTCCCAACAGAAACATGCACTTTTCCTTCGGTAAGTTTACCTAAAGCATTTACTGCAGCTTGCAATTCAGATTCTTTTCCTTGTAGAGTAAAATCTAAATCGGCAGCTAATGGCGCGCTTGCATAACCCGAAATAAATATCGCTTTTGGCGATTTATCTGGATTTGCAATAACATCATAAGGACGCTGCCTTATAAACGGCCAGCAACCTGATGCTAATAAATGGGTTTTTACAGTTTCAGCAGTTGCACTATCTAAATTAAACTTCCCATAATCTTCATAAGATTGAGGTTTATCAGCTTCAATTTTAATGGCATCAATGCGTCTTTTTGGTCCACGTACTACTTCTATTACTTTTCCCGAAACTGGAGAAGAAAACTTAACAGCTTCATGTGATTTATCGTAAAACAACGTACTTCCTGCTTTTACAGTTGTACCTTCTTTTGCAACAAGTTTTGGTGTAACACCGTGGAAATCTTCTGGCCTTATGGTGCAGTAGTTACTGATAACTGCTTGTTCTACAGTTTTCTCAGCTTCACCCTTAAGTTTAATGTCCAGACCTTTTTTAATACGAATGTCGTTTGACATATTTATTTATTGAAATTAGTTGTCTAAAAATCGGGGCAAAAATACGAATTAATAGCAACAAAATTCATTCAAATAATTGCAAGTTATTTTATTTATATTTGTTCTAAATAACATAAAAAGTTTAGGCATGGATTTTGTTTATCTTTACAAACAAAACAATAATAAAATGCTTATAAAGTTTAAACAAATCATTCTTTTTGTTTTAATTCCTTTGATTTCTTTTTCTCAAGTAGAAGAAGTTAATCCTCCAGATTATATTAAAACCATTAACTTTAAAGGCAATACCCCAGAAACTCAATTACCCATTTTAAAATTAGGAGAGTATGTGATTTTAGAATTTGATGCTCTAAACGGTGAGGAAGAAGATTATTACTATAAAATTGAACATTTTAATTATGATTGGACGCCTTCGGTTTTAATAAGATCTGAATTTATGGATGGTTTTGATAACCAACGCATCAGAACTTACGAAAACTCTTTTAACACTTATCAAATATATTCACACTACAAGCTCACCATTCCAAATCAATTTACCAAAAGGTTGAATGTTTCTGGTAATTACATGATTTCTGTTTATAACAATGATGACAATCTTGTTTTTTCAAGAAAATTCATGATTTATGAAGACAAGGTTAATGTAGGTGTCAATATAAAAAGAGCAAGAGATGTTCAGTTTATTGAAGAAAAACAACGTGTGGAAATAGTTATTGCATCAAACAATATGCAGCTTAACAATCCATCTCAAACAGTAAATGCTGTAATTGTTCAAAACAATAATTTAAAAACAGCTATTTCAAATATAAAACCACAATATACCATAGGTAATCAACTTATTTACAAATACGACCACGAAACTAGTTTTTGGGCCGGAAACGAATATTTCTATTTTGAAAATAAAGATATTAGAGCCGCTAATACAGGTATTCAGTTTATAGAATTAAAAGATTTATATCACAACTACCTCTATACTAATGTAGAAAGAATAAACAGCCCATACACATACAATCCTGATATTAACGGGAATTATGTTATTTTAAATATTGATGCTGAAGACCCTAGTATTGAAGCAGATTATGTTTGGGTTCATTTTTCTTTACTAGCAAATGAGGCTTTAAAAGACAAAAACATTCATGTGTATGGTAATTTTAATAATTACACTACAGATGATAGCACAAAAATGCACTTTAATGCTGAAAAAAATATTTACCAAAACACCATGTTATTAAAGCAAGGATTTTATAACTACAAATTTGTTGTAACTAATAACAACACTATTGACGAAGGTTTTATTGGCGGAAACTTTTACCAAACCGAAAACAACTACAAAGTACTTGTGTATTATAGAGATTTGGGATCTCGATATGATAAAATTATTGGCATTGGAGAAGGGAATTCTGTAAATATTTCTAACTAAAATTACCGTTTATCTAATTTTTCAATCAAAGACGCTAAAATTCATCATCAACTGCTTTATATTTCATATTTTAGCACCATTATAAACACATGGTTTATTAATAGTTAACAATGGTACAACAAGTTACAAGAGGCATAAAAATATCGGTAGAAACCACCTACGAAGGCTCGTTTTATAAAAATTATAAAATACAGTACGCTTTTGGTTATACTGTAACTATTGAAAACCAAAGTAAAGATTCTGTACAGCTTAATGCTCGCCATTGGGAAATTTTAGATGCCTTAAATAATATTGAAACCGTTTCTGGCGAAGGTGTTATTGGTAAAAAGCCTGTTTTAAAACCTGGCGAATCTCACACTTACACATCTGGTTGTTTACTTACTTCACCATTTGGTGCTATGCAAGGGCACTATAGTATGGTAAACTTTACAACTACAAAAAAGTTTAAAGTAACTATTCCTACTTTTAAACTAAGTGCTCCTTTTGCTATAAATTAAGCTATTCTTTTTTATTTTTTTAATGGATCCTTATCCTCATAGAGGAATTACAAAATGCTTTTCCTTTCGAGTAACACTAATTTTTATTGAAATTTTCAAAATAGAAACACAATTCCTATCTCATTATTAAAATGTTAAGCAATAAAGTGTATTTTAGTATTACACATCAGTAAACCAGATAATATGAAATCCATTTTAACTAGCTTAATAATTGCAGTATTAATCATTTCATGCTCATCTCCAAAAAAGAATAACAATCTATTTATTATAAATCAACCTGCAGAGTTTGAAAGTCAAGAAGCAATTTGGTTAATTTGGCCATCAACCAATCATAAAGAAGGGGAATCTGTTGAAAAAGTCACACTTTCAATTATTGAAGCATTAATTAATGACATAAACATAGTGGTAACTTGCAAAAATAAAGAACTTTTGAAGCGTGCAAGTGAAAGATTAAAAACCCTTTTTGGAGAACAGCCAAGACTTAAACTTTTAGAGCTTCCATCTTTTGAGATTTGGGCAAGAGATATGGGACCAATATTTGTTGAAACAAATAAAAACACCTTGGCTATTGCAGACTTTAATTTTAACTCTTGGGGCTACTCAGATACTCTAGATATTGACACAAAAACCGAAGAAATGTATGATGTAAGAGTCGCAAAACATTTTAATTTGCCGGTTATTTCTAGTTCAATGATTAGTGAAGGTGGGAATAGAGAAGTAAATGGAAAAGGGACATTAATAACTACAGAGTCTGTTGAAAGCAACAGAAACCCTAACATGAGCAAAAAAGAGATGGAAGCTGAATACATGAGGCTATTAGGTGTTAAAAAAATAATTTGGTTAAAAAAAGGTTTAGTTGAAGATAACCATACGTTCCTTGGACCTATTACTGCCTCAGACGGAACAAAAGCTTATACTGTAGTTACAACAAATGGTCATATTGATGAATTCGCTCGTTTTGTAAATGATTCCACAATTCTTTTAGCACAAATAGATAGTACAGAATTTAGCGATCCAATTGCTTTTGAAAACCATAAACGAATTGAGGAGAATTATCAAATACTATCCAAAGCTACTGATCAAGATGGCAAACCATTTACCATTATAAGAATGCCACTTCCTGGAACTATTTTTTCTACAATGAGTCCAGGTGATTATGTTTATGAATATATTAAAACACTTGATTATGAGGATGGAAGTACTTTTCCTAAAGGAAATACCGTAAAAGTTATAGCTGCCCTTAGCTATCTCAACTTTATTATTACAGACAAGGTCATTGTTGGTCAAACGTGCTGGAGAGAAGGCATGCCAAATGAGTTGAAACTAAAAGATGAAAAGGCAGCTCAAATTTTGCAATCTGTTTTTCCAAATAGAAAAATAATAATGATTGATGCCCTTGCTGTTAATTTGGGCGGTGGCGGTATACATTGCATTAGCATGTATCAGCCTAAATTCCCAAGCAATTAAATTTAAAAATTTAATGAAATTAAAAACACACAATATCTTAATTGTATGAATCCAAAAGTTGATGCCTTTTTAAATAATTTAGTAGAATGGCAAAAAGAACTAGAACTACTAAGGGCTATTATTCTTGAATGCGGGTTAGAAGAAGCGTATAAATGGATGCATCCTTGTTATACTTTTCAAAAAAAGAATATTGTATTAATTCACGGATTCAAAACGTATTGTGCATTACTGTTTTACAAAGGAGCATTGTTAAAAGACGAAAACAATATTTTGATTCAGCAAACAGAAAATGTTCAATCTGGTCGTCAAATCCGATTTACTAATATTAAAGAAATTGAAAAACTTAAATCGGTTATTAAAACCTACATATTTGAAGCCATCGAAGCAGAAAAAGCTGGCTTGAAAGTGGAAATGAAAAAGACTTCAGAATTCCATCTCCCAGATGAATTAGAATTAAAATTTAAAGAAAACCCAAATTTTAAAGACGCCTTTAATTCT
Organism: Flaviramulus basaltis; assembly: GCF_900114265.1. Lineage (GTDB taxonomy): Bacteria > Bacteroidota > Bacteroidia > Flavobacteriales > Flavobacteriaceae > Flaviramulus > Flaviramulus basaltis. The sequence goes on along the minus strand of NZ_FPKV01000003.1, from coordinate 365,888 downwards.
TTAACACCAGGACGCCAAAGAGGATATTTACTCTATTTTTCAAAAGCCAAAGCCTCAAAAACTCGAACTTCGAGAATTGAGAACTATGAAAAAAGAATTTTTGATGGAAAAGGATTGAATGATTGTGTTTGTGGACTATCACAAAAAAAGCCAAATTGCGATGGCTCTCACAAATATATTAACAACAAATAAATTACTCCACTCTCTCAAATCTAAAAACTTTCTCATTTTGTTTTACATGAAAGAATTTACAGTTTGAGTAATGAATAAATTCAAATTCTAAATCATAGTCAAACGAATCATCATCAACTACAAATCTATCATGAATATCAATATTTCCGTAGGCTGAAATACGCCTATAATTATACACAACATCGTGCCCTGTTCTATATAATTCAAACCAAGCTCCTGCTCCAATACCAGATAGCCATTGGGCCTTTTCGTGTAAATCACTAACAGGTTTAGGCTCTAGCGTACCAACAAATTTTGGCTCATGATCCTTAAGCTTATCTAAAAAACATCTGATATTTTCACTTTTTTGCGAGCCTTCAAATTTGGATATTTCTCCCGTTTCTGACAATTCAAAAACCTGTTTTTCAGTATTTGCTAACAACACATTACCAACCGTACTTGGTGTAAACCATTTCGATTTTTTTAGTTTGTTTTTAATTTCTAAATCAGTCACCGAAGCAATCAAACTATCAGTAACAAAACGTGCACAATTACTAGCCTCTTTTATAAACGCTGCATAACGTATAAAATGTTTTTCTTGCATTTTGGTAATATATTCCCTCGCTTTTTTATAATCTACAGCATTACAAACCGATGCTACTAACTTACCATCACCATGTGTTAGTTTAGGATGGGTTCCTAGAAATTCTAAAATAGCATCTAAATTTTTAATCTGGTCATTTTCAATTTCAGCCTTTAACGGAAAGTGTAATTCGTTATCAGTATCACTTCCGCGAACGCGTCCATTAGGCTCAGAAGTTATATAACGCCCAAAATCATGATATTCTATAACACCTGTTTCTTTATTAATCAATACCAAAGCCGCATGTCCAGCTCGCAAATAATTCTTCTTTCCAACACCAATAAATCGTAAAAAAGGTGAAAACCATTCTTCAGAAACCATAACAATAGTATCTGGATATGCCAAGGTTAAAATAATTCCTGTATTACTCATTAACTACTTGAGGAAGATTGAAGGTCTCTATAGAAACCAATTTATTTCTAAGGTTTTCATAACGCATTTCGATAGCGTCATTTTGTTTTTCAACTTGCGTAATACTAGTCGTTTTCACAAAACCTCTATTCATTATAACACCATAATCATCATTACCACTACCTGCAGTTTTATGAAATTCCAATAACGAATTTGCATTTAATTCATGGTCAGATTTAAAACTACTAAACCATTCTAAACGCTCATTTTTCATGGCTTTAGAATACAATGTTGAAGATGACCAAATTCTTGGTTCTAAAGGTAATTCTAAAATGTGTTTTTGATTACCATCCCAAACCAATTCATAAAATTTTAAATTAGAATTCCAATCTGCAATAACTATTGTAAATGGCTCAATGTTTTCTAAATTGTAATCATTTATTGTTGTTATTATATCTTCAGCAATCAAAAAATCTTTAGCAACTACCCCTCTACTTTTTCTATATTCTGGTTTTCTTTCATGAATTTCAAAACCTCCATTAAGCACACAAATAAGCATGTTTTTTTCGCTAACACCAATCCAAGTTCCTCCAGATTGCTCATCTTTTGGAAAAAGTAATTTAATATTATTTGCTTCATAAAAATTTGGTGGTAAAGAAATTCTATTTGGTGCTTCGTCTCTATTCGAAGTTAAAATAAAATCGTTATCCCCTTTAGGAATTATAGTAACTGTACACATGCCATTTATAGTCTTAAAACAGATTTGCAACTTACAAAAATTAAATAAAATTTAACGCGCTTTTAGGTATTGGTTGTTCCTTAAAATCATTTAAAAATTCTTAAATTTGTGGCGTATTTACTGAAAATTCAATAATAAAAAATAAAAAATCATGGGAAAAGGCTTTTTTAATGTACCAATTGCTGTAAACGAACCTATAAAATCTTATGCTCCAGGATCTCCTGAAAGAGCTGAAGTTTTAGAAACTTACAAAAATATGTTTAACAGTAAAGTAGATGTGCCTTTGTACATTAATGGTGAAGATGTAACCACTGGAAATACCAGAACAATGTCTCCACCGCACGATCACAAACACATTGTAGGCACTTATCATTTAGCTGAAAAGAGCCATATTGACGACGCAATTTCTACAGCTTTGAAAGCTAGAAAAGCTTGGAGTCAAACTCCTTGGGAACAACGAGCAGCCGTATTTTTAAAAGCTGCAGAATTAATTGCAGGACCTTACAGAGCAAAAATAAATGCTGCAACCATGATGGCACAATCTAAAACTATACATCAAGCTGAAATTGATGCGGCTTGTGAGTTAATAGATTTCTTGCGTTTTAATGTTCAGTTCATGACAGACATTTACATGGAACAACCAGAAAGTACAAGTGATGCTTGGAACCGTATTGAATACCGTCCTTTAGAAGGATTCACTTATGCTGTTACACCATTTAACTTTACTGCTATTGCTGGAAATTTACCGGCTTGTATGGCGTTAATGGGTAATGTTGTCGTTTGGAAACCAAGTGATAGCCAAGTATATTCAGCAAAAGTGATAATGGATGTATTTAAAGAAGCTGGAGTTCCTGCAGGGGTTATTAATGTTGTTTTTGGTGATCCTTTCATGATTACGAATACAGTAATGGCTAGTCCAGATTTTTCTGGCTTACACTTTACGGGTTCATCATATATATTTAAAGAACTTTGGAAACAAATAGGAAATAATATTCATAATTATAAAACCTATCCAAGAATAGTAGGAGAAACTGGTGGTAAAGATTTTATTATCGCTCATAAATCTGCCAACGCTAAACAAGTTGCAACTGCTATTGTTCGTGGAGCGTTTGAGTTTCAAGGTCAAAAATGTAGTGCTGCTTCAAGAGCTTATATTCCAAAAAACTTATGGAGTGATGTCAAAAAGATGGTTATTGAAGATGTAAAATCATTCAAAATGGGTTCTCCTGAGGATATGAGTAATTTTATTACTGCGGTTATTCATGAAGGTTCTTTTGATAAATTGGCAAAATATATTGACCAAGCAAAAGCAGATAAAGATGCTGAAATTATTGTTGGTGGAAATTATGATAAAAGCAAAGGTTATTTTATAGAGCCTACAGTAATTGTTACAACTAATCCTAAATATACAACCATGTGTACAGAGTTATTTGGCCCAGTAATTACTATTTATGTTTATGAAGATAACGCTTACGCGGAAACTTTAAAATTAGTTGATGAAACTAGTGAGTATGCTTTAACAGGAGCGATTCTATCTACTGATAGATATGCTGTTACACAAGCTACCGAAGCTTTACAAAATAGCGCAGGAAACTTTTACATTAATGATAAACCTACTGGTGCTGTTGTTGGACAACAACCTTTTGGTGGCGCCAGAGCATCGGGAACTAACGATAAAGCTGGTAGTCCTCAAAACTTATTACGTTGGGTATCACCAAGAATGATTAAAGAAACGTTTGTAACACCTACAGATTATCGTTATCCGTTTTTGGGAGAATAAATTACAATCAACATGAATAAAACACTTTATATAGTATCTATTGTATTACTGCTTGTATCTTGTAAAGAAGTAAACAATAAGAAAGTAGATATTGCTATATCTAAGCAAACCGATAGCGTTGCACAACAAATCATACAAGTTGCAGAGTTTAAAGGTCAGCAAGTTACGGGAGTTACTGTTACAGATTCAGGACGCATTTTTGTAAACTTTCCAAGATGGAGAAAAGGTGTTGTAAATTCGGTTATTGAAATCACTGCTGATAATCAAAAGAAAAGCTACCCAAACGCTGACTGGAATTCTTGGGAAATTGGAGAAACTGTTGTTGACAATAAATTTGTTGGAGTACAATCTGTAGTTGCGTTTGAAAATAGAGTTTACGTTTTGGATACTAGAAGTCAATTATTCGAAAATGTATTAAATGCACCTCGTATTTTTGTTTTTGATTTAACAACTAACGACTTAATTAGAACTTACATTTTAGATAAAAACAGTTATCATCCTGATTCTTATGTCAATGATCTTCGAGTAGATAAAAACAACAAGAAAATTTACTTTACAGACTCAGGGCACGCAGGATTGATCGTATTAGACATTGATTCTGGTAAATCCAAAAGAATATTAGACAATCATAAATCTACTAGTGCTGAAATGTCTTATTTAACCTTTGGTGACAAGCAATGGAAAAACACCATTCATTCTGATGGTATAGCGTTAGACACTCAAAATAATCGCCTTTTTTATCACGCACTTACTGGGTATAGCTTGTATTCAATAAACACGAATTCTTTTCAAATTGAAAACGAAAATCAAATCGAAGAAAATGTAAAATTTGAAGCCAAAACTGCTGCTCCAGATGGAATGATATTCGACAAAGCAGGAAATTTATATTTTGCAGATTTAGAAAATAATAAAATCCAGTACAGAAAACCAGATGGTAGCGTCCACACTCTCATAGAAGGGAATACGATTAAATGGGCAGATACATTTAGCATTTATAATAACTACTTATATTTTACAAATTCTAGGATTAATGAAGTTTCTGAAAATATTTCAAATATGACATTCACCCTAAACAAAATCAAACTACCTTCTAATTGAGAAAATAGAATTAAACGGCATACTCAAAACAAAATTAAACAACGGCTAAAACATATTTAAATGATGTTAAAGCCAAAGATTTTGAACAATGTGCTTATTTATATTATGATGATAAAGCTAATTACCTTATTAATATAAATGATATAAATCAATCTATTATAATAGATTGATTTAGCATTTAAAACAGTAACAAATAGCCTAGGAAAAGAGTATTTACAGAAAAAGAGGTTAAAATTAATTTAAACTAAAAACGTCCGTCGGCTTTAATAGTTATCTTTAAATAAAAATAATGCTAAATTCATTACTTAATAATTGGCATATTATTTGTTGCAATACAACTATGAAAAAAAACATTATTCTACTACTTTTTATATGTCCCATAATTAGTTTTGGGCAAGCGAATAAAATATTTAGGCAAGCTTCAAGGACGAATGACTTAAATGAAAAAATAGCATTATTAACTCAAGTTATAGATCTTGAGCCCAATAATCTGGACGCCTACTTTTATAGAGCTATTGCTAAAAATGATTTAGGTGATTTTCGCGGAGCTATTGTAGATTATTCTAAAATAATTGTTGAAGAGCCGGATGCCGACACTTATTACAATAGAGGAAATTCAAGATACAGTATAAAAGATTTTACAGGTGCTAAAGAAGATTATGCTAAAGCCTATATGCTTGATGAAAACTTTATTGACGCACTCTACAGTTTAGCTTGTGTAAAACTTGATTTAGAAGAATATGAAGACGCTTTAAAAGATTTTAGTAGTGTTTTAAAAGTTGCTCCAGACCAAGCAAAAGTGTACACTTTAAGAGCTGCTACTTATAAAGCTTTAGAAAATTATCAAAATGCTTTACAAGATTATTCAACATCTGTTTTAATTGAACCAAATGCCGATTCTTATTATAATCGTGGTGTTTTTTTAATGGATATTAATTACCATAAAGAAGCAAATGTAGATTTAACAGAATCTATTAAACTTAATAAAAATAACTCATACGCTTATTTTTATAGAGGTGCCTCAAACTTGTTATTAGGTGAATTTCTTGATGCTATTAAAGATTTTTTAAAAGCCATTGAATTTGATTCGGTAGATTTTGATGCATATCTTGGTCTTGCAATAGCTTATAATAAAGTAAATGACGCTGCCAATGCTAAACTTAATTTTGAAAAAGCAAATAATATAATTTCACCAAACGAATCCGTTAAAAGTATTGAACAATATACAAACACTTATTGGTTTCAAACACAATACTACTATTTCAATAATAGCATAAATGAATTGGTAAAATTAAAATAATTAACCTTTAAATTTTATTGGTAAGTGTACTACTTTTTTAGTTTCGTAAAAATCTTCTGAGAAATAATCACTTAAATTATATATGGTAGCTGTTCTGTAATCTTTTAGTTCCTCACTTAAATCTCCTCCTTTTAAATAGAGTATTCCATTTTTAAGGTCATGATTTTGTTCTTTAGCAATCTTACCTTTAACCCAATGTACAAAGGTTGGCATTGCAGCAACAGCTCTACTTACAATAAAATCATAAGTATCATTAATTTCTTCTACTCTACTATGTGTTGTTTTAACATTAGTTAAACCTAAACCTTCAACAACTTCATCTACAACTTTTATTTTTTTAGCAATACTATCAACTAAATGAAACGAACATTCTGGAAATAAAATAGCTAAAGGAATTCCAGGAAACCCACCACCTGTTCCAACATCAAGAATTTTGCTTCCATCTTTAAAACTTATAACTTTTGCAATGGCTAATGAATGTAATACATGACGTAAATAGAGTTCATCAATATCCTTACGAGATACCACGTTAATCTTTAAATTCCAATCTTGATAAAGTGATTCTAATTGTTTAAATTTCTCTATCTGGTCATCAGTAAGGTTAGGAAAATACTTTAAAATGAGTTGCATTCTTGTTAAATTTTGCACAAAAATATACTTTTTTAATACATATTTTTACAAAAAAACGTTATTACTTCAATTCGTTTATACCTATCTTTGCAAGGCATGTGGTAACTCGAATTTTATTCAATATCATATTAAAATTAATAGCATGACTAAACAGGCATTATCATTTTCAAGAACCGACTCTGCAAAATTTTTCAGAACTCTTAACAAACGTGTTAACGATTACTTTAAAGACAATAACGTTAAGCGTACTGGAAACTGGAAAATATGGGTTAAAACAATTGTTATGTTCTCTTTGTTTTTAACACCTTACTTTTTAATATTAACCTTAAATATCCCTGGTTGGGCACAGTTAATTTTAACAGTGGTTATGGGAATTGGCATGGCAGGTGTTGGCATGAATGTTATGCATGATGGTAATCATGGATCATTTTCTAATAAAGAATGGATTAACCGTTTAATGGGAAGTAGCATTTACATTCTTGCAGGAAACGCATATAATTGGAAAGTACAACATAACGTTTTACACCATACTTACACTAATATTCACGGGCATGATGAAGATTTAGATGCTGGTAGAGTTTTACGATTTACTGAGCATTCTGAGTGGAAATGGCACCATAGATTCCAACATTATTATTCTGTTTTACTTTACGGTTTGCTAACCATAAACTGGGCAATTACTACAGATTGGCAGCAAATGCGTCGTTATATGAAGCGTAAATTATCTTATGGGAAATTCCCAAACCCAGTTTGGAATTGGAGTAAACTAGTCATCTCAAAAATTATATATGTAGCTATCTGGATTGTTATTCCTATGGTTTTTTTAGAAATTGCTTGGTGGAAAATTTTATTAGGCTTTTTTATAATGCACTATACTGCAGGTTTAATTTTAAGTGTTGTTTTTCAATTAGCGCATGTTATGGGTGAAGCTGAAATGCCTTTACCAGAAGAAAATGGTACCATGAAAAACACTTGGGCTATTCATCAATTAAAAACAACTATTAATTTTAGTACAAAAAATAAAATTGTTAATTGGTTTACAGGTGGTTTAAATCATCAAGTGGAGCACCATATTTTTCCGCACATTAGCCATGTACATTATACTAAAATCTCTAAAATAGTTAAAGAAACTGCTAAAGAGTTTAACTTACCTTATAACGAATACAAAACAACCCGTGGAGCAATAATCTCTCATTTTAAATACTTAAGAGAAATGGGAAGAAAACCAGCTTTACAAGTCTAACCATATTTTATTTACTATTAATTAAATGCAATTACTTTCAGATAGAATTTTAAACATGGCTACGTCTGCTACGTTAGCTATGGCCGCAAAAGCGCGAGAACTAAGAGGCGAAGGAAAAGATATTATTGGTTTAAGTTTAGGAGAACCAGACTTTAATACACCAGACTTTATTAAAGAAGCCGCTATTCAAGCTATTAATGATAATTATAACTCATATTCCCCAGTTGATGGATATGGCGAATTAAAAGACGCTATTATCACCAAATTTAAACGTGATAATAATTTAACTTACACACCTGCACAAATTGTAGTTTCTACAGGAGCAAAACAATCATTAGCTAATATAGCTGGTGTCATGATAAATGAAGGTGATGAAGTTATTTTACCATGTCCTTATTGGGTAAGTTATGCTGATATTGTAAAGTTAAACGATGGTGTTCCGGTTGAAGTAAAAACTTCAATTGATACCGATTTTAAAATGACTGCATCACAACTTGAAGCTGCCATTACGCCAAACACTAAAATGCTTTGGTTTAGCTCACCTTGTAACCCAAGTGGTTCTGTTTATAGTAAAGATGAATTACGTGCTCTTGCCGATGTTTTAGTTAAGCATCCTAATATTTATGTTGTTTCTGATGAAATTTACGAACATATAAATTATGGTGAAGGTCATGTAAGTATGGCTGAATTTGATGACATGTACGATAGAACTATCACTGTAAATGGCGTTTCTAAAGCATTTGCAATGACAGGTTGGAGAATTGGATACATTGGTGCTCCTGAAAAAATAGCTCGTGCTTGTAATAAAATGCAAGGTCAAATTACAAGTGGCGCTAACTGCATTGCACAACGCGCAGTAATTACTGCTTTAAATGAATCGCCTTCTCGTGTTCAATACATGATTGACGAATTTAAAGTGCGACGTGATTTAATTTTGAGTTTATTGAATGATATTGAAGGTTTCAATACTAATACTCCTGAAGGTGCTTTTTATGTATTCCCAAATATTTCACATTTCTTTGGAAAGACATTTAGAGGAACAACAATAAACAATGCATCAGATTTTTCAATGTATTTATTAGAAGAAGCTTTAGTTGCAACAGTTGATGGTGGTGCTTTTGGAAATCCAGATTGTATTCGTATATCTTACGCAGCTTCACAAGAACAAATTATTGAAGCTATAAAACGTATAAAAGAGGTTGTAAGTTAGCACCTTTTAAAACTATAGATAATTTTAAAAGCCACTAATTTAATTAGTGGCTTTTTTATATAAAGTAGAAAAAAAACACTATTAAACTAATAATAAAAACAGCAAATACTATTAATTGTTTTAATCTAGCTTGTTTATTTTCTTTTCTAATTCTTTTCTTAATTTCTAATAATTGCTTTGGAGATGCTTTAGGCAAATTATGTAACTTACTTTTAGACCAGTCAAAACCGCCCGAAGTTTTCCTAAATCTTCTACTCTTATCAAGCATAATTGACTTATTACTTTTAAGAGTACTTATAAATGATTCTCCAAATGGCATAAATTGAAGTTTTAAAAAAAATATATAAAAATTGAAACTAATACTAACATTAATATACCTAAAACAATATATTGTTTAATTCTAATTTGTTTATATTCTTGCTGTAACTTATCGCGAAGCTTTATTAATTCATAATGTGAAAATTTATTACATTTCAACTCTAGTTTTTTTGATTTATCACTTCCAGATAAAGTGTTTTTCAACCTATCTCTTTTAGACAATAAACTTCTATTTGACTTAATGGACGATATAGCTGATTGCACAACACCAAAGCTCATAATTCCTAAGTTTTAAATTAAAATTCATTTAAAAAGAACACTTTATATATATGTAGACTATTTTGTTAAAATGTTACTATTATTCTTTTAAATAATTTTGCTATTATTTCTTTTTTGATAAAAATTTTTCACTATAACTAAATTTAATGTTAAATAAACCATTAAATTATTCACATAAAGATTTATATATTAATTTAACAAACAAAAAACCTTTCTCAATTTATTAATGTCTGTTTTAAAAAAAATATTTTTTTTGGCTACAATGCTATATTCAATTTTTGCATTAACGCAAAATGAAACTAGTAATTGGCTTTTTGGTGAAAAAGCAGGACTAAATTTTAAGGATACACGATTAACGTTAATAGAGAATGGAGCAATGGATACGCCGGCTGGGTGTTCAAGTATTTCAGATAGAAATGGAAATTTATTATTCTATACAAATGGTAATTCAGTTTGGAACAGTGATCATGAAATAATGCAAAACGGAACTAACTTAGCTGGTGATATAAATAATACTCAAAGTTCTATAATTGTTCCAAAACCTAATGATGATGATATCTATTATATTTTCACCACCAGAGAAAACGCTACAAACAATCCATTAGTTACTGCTGGACTTTTTTATTCTGAAGTTGAATTTTCAAATCAGAACCCTTTAGGAGCAGTAACCAACAAAAATATTAGACTCACAAATACTATAACTGAGCGTATTACAGGAATACATAACCCAGAAAGTCAATCTATTAAAGTTATTACTTTTGGTAGTGACGTTTCAGGACAGACTTCTCCTAAAGATACTTTTTTTGTTTTTAATGTTGATGAAAATGGCGTTAATAAAACACCCATAAAAACAAAAGAAAGAACTATTGTTTCTTCTATAGGAGCAATGAAAATTTCTCCTAATGGAAAAAAAATAGCTTTACTTGATAATGAGGGTAACTTTATTTATTTATATGATTTTAACATTAATAATTCTACAATAAGTTTTGACACTATTGTAAACCCAAATCAATTAATGGATCCTCTTTCTGTTTACGGTGTAGAATTCTCACAAGACTCACAAATACTCTATTTTACAGGAAACAATGCATCCAACACTAGTTTTTTATATAAATACCTTATTTATAGTGATAATATTTTTAATGCGAAAATATACCTATCTGTTACTCGTGATTATAGTTTTGGAGATTTGCAATTAGCTTCTAATGGTAAAATATATATAGCAAATTTTTATCCTAACTCGCCAATAACTTCAATTAACAACATAAGCGTTATTAACGAGCCTGAAAATAATGATGAGGGAGATTCTGAATTCTCTCCTCTAGCAATAAATTTAAGATCGGGAGCATCTTACAAAGGCTTACCTAATTTTATTGTTTCTTTTTTAAGGAATAGAATCATTACCGAAAACAAATGTGTTGAAGAAGCCTTTGAGTTTACTACAGATACATATATGCCTATAGATTCCATCTTTTGGGAATTTGGAGATGGAACAACATCAACATCTCTTTCTCCTATAAAACAATATACTGTTAGCGGAAAATATATTGTTAATGCAACTATTACTTATAAAAACATAGCCTACTTAATACAAAAAGATATTGATGTTTACGCTAAACCGATAATTAATAGTAATGAGGTATTGACTCAATGTGATGTTGAAAATACAGGAATATCTTTATTCAATTTAAATAATATAAAAGATCGAGTTATTAATTTCAATAAAGATTATCAATATGTATTTTACCCTTCAAATAATGACGCATTAAATGACTCTAATAGTATTATTAACCCAGATAACTATACTAATAATACTAACCCTGAAGAACTTTATGTTAAAATTATTAGTCCTGAAGGCTGTTATTCTATCAGCAACTTTTTTATAGAAACAACTAGTAATGATTTAATTGATATAGAAACTATTTACACTTGTGAAGATTCTGATAATATTTCAAATAATGGTATTGGTCGTTTTGATTTAAAATCGAAAGAAACTGAGATAAAATCACAATTCAATATTCCTGAAACTTCTATGTTAAGCTTCTATGCCACTTTTGAAGATGCACAAACAAAAATTAATCCATTAGCATTTTTCCATGAAACTCAAACAACAACTTTATGGATGAGAATTGAAACAGAAGATAATAATTGTGCTGGAATAGGATCTTTTAATGCCATAGTAAATTCGGGTATCTCTTTAAACATTGAGGATGCTTATACTATTTGTTATTCCAATCAAGATTCAATAATTAATCTAGATGGAAACCAAACTAATGAAGCTTGGGAATGGAGAGATAGTAGCGACCAGATTATTTCAACAAATCAGAAAATATCTTTAAGTAATCCAGGAAATTATTCATTAACTGTTTATAAAACAGAGAATAATTTAACGTGTTCAAAAACAAAAAAATTCGCTATAAAATCACCAAATCCTATCACATTTCAAGAAGTAAAAACAGAAAACAATCAAATATTCATTTCTGTAAACGGAAAAAGTAATTATGAGTATTCAATAGACGGAATAAATTATTTTGGAAATAATAAAGAATATACTTTTAGAAATGTAAAAGCAGGTATATATACTGTATATATTAAAGATATTGATAATTGTGAAATACCTATCAATCAAAAAGTAGCATTTATTGGCTTTCCAAGGTACTTTACCCCAAATAATGATGGTATTAATGACTTTTGGAAAATTGAAGGTGTCTCAGAAGATTTCTATATCAATGGAGATATTTACATTTACGATAGATACGGTAGAAGTTTGTACTTCATGAATCTTATAACAAACCTAAACGGTTGGGATGGAACTTTTAATGGCCAGAGGCTTGCTTCAAACGATTATTGGTTTAAAGCAACCCTAACTGACAATCAAAATAATGTTTTTGTGAAAACTGGACATTTTACTATTAAATATTAATTAAAAATTAAAAGTATAATGGTTAGAAATATTGATAATTTTAAAGCAATTTCTGCATTACAACACGTTCTGTAATTTCTACTTTTAATTCGTTGTTTAATACTAAAAATTGAGGTTGTATCCTTTTTAGTATAATTCTCGTTTACGACAGCTTTATACTCTGAAGTTAAAAATCCTGAAGGCTCAATAATTAAGTCTTCATTATGTTTTGGTAATGGCTCTAAATCTACTTTTGTTAATACTAATTCCATGATTGATGATTTTAATTGGTTATATAAGAAAGACGTTTAAATAATAAAATTGTTACATCAAATATTTCTATAACTCATTAAAAATCAACATAAAAATCTTGAAAAGATTTGATTTTATTAAGAAAATTGGAAATTAAAAAAACTAGAAATTTAAATAAATTTATCTGTTTCGCCAGAAAAAAGGTGTGAGTAAAATTAATACTGTAAACAATTCTAAACGACCAATTAGCATTAAAAAAGATGCCCACCATTGTGCCAAAGGTGGTAATGCTGCATAATTATTTACAGGTCCAAATTCACCCAAGGCTGGACCAACATTCCCTAAAGTTGATGCTGCTAACCCAATAGAAGATTTAAAATCTATTTGAAACATAGAAAACACTAAAGCACCAATAATAAAAGACAGCATATAGAGAATAAAGAAGCCCAAAATATTAAATACAATATCGCCAGAAATAGCTCTTTTATTATAGCGTACTGGTAAAATAGCATTGGGATGTAAGGTGCGTTTAAACTCCATAAACCCATTTTTAATTAGGATTAAATGGCGAACTACTTTAACACCTCCCGAAGTACTACCTGCAGAACCTCCTAAAAACATAAGTCCGAAAAAGAATACCACTAAAAAAGGTGTCCACAAAGTATAGTCTGCTGTAACAAAACCTGTAGTTGTAATAACAGTTAAAACTTGAAATAATGAATGCCTAAAAGCACTTTCTGCTTTACCCCAAACCATGGGGTGCGCTATAGAAGACTCCGACATATCTGCTCTAAAATAAATAATTAAAGCAGCGATTACTGTAAAAATAATTATAAACTTAAAATATAATTTAAACTCTTCATCTTGTATTACTTTTTGGACCTTTCCTTTAAAAGCAAAATAACTTAACACAAAATTTGTTCCTGCCAAAAACATGAATAGGATAATAATATATTGAATAATTGGTTTTCCATTCCAATAAGCTACACTAGCATTTTTTGTTGAAAACCCACCTGTTGACAATGTAGCCATAGAATGATTAATAGCATCAAAAAAAGACATGCCTGCAACTTGTAATAAAATAGTTTCAGCAGCAGTATATCCAAAATAAATTAACCATAAACGTTTAGCCGTATCTGTAATTCTAGGATGTAGCTTATCTGCACTTGGTCCAGGAGCTTCGGCTGCAAAAAGCTGCATACCTCCTATTCCCAGTAATGGTAAAATGGCTATAGCTAAAACAATAATTCCCATACCACCAATCCAATGGGTTAAACTTCGCCAAAACAAAACACCTTTTGGTACTGCTTCAATATCATTTAGAATAGAGGCTCCTGTTGTCGTATAACCAGACATGGTTTCAAAAAAAGCATTTGTGAAACTTGGTATACTTTCAGTTAAAACATAAGGTAATGCTCCAGAAAGTGACATTATAATCCACCCAAAAGCAACAACAATATAACCTTCACGCTTATTCATTTCTTTATTATGGCTTCTAGTAAAAACCATAGCAAGTAAACCAGCTACTAAAGTTGTAATTCCTGCTATAAATATTTGGAGCGTAACACCGTCTTTATAAATTAAGCTGATTAATGCGGATAAGAGCATAAAACCACCATTAAATAATAATAGTAATCCTAAAAAATGAAAAATGATTTTGTAGTTTAATTTCATTCTAGCGGAATAATTTTTCAACACCTTTTATAGATTGCAATAAGCTGCAAACTACAACTCTATCGCCTTCTCTAATTTTAAAATCGCCTAAAGCGATAACGCCTAAACCATTTCTAATAACACCTCCAATAATGGCAGATCTTGGAAAATCGATATCTTTAATATACTTATTACAAATAGCTGAAGTTGGCTTAACTTGAAACTCTAATAATTCGGCATTCATATTACTTAGCTTAGTCATTGCTACAACTTCACCTTTTCTTATGTATCTAAATATATTGTTTGCCGCTAGTAGCTTTTTATTAATAAGAGTTTCGATACCTACAGAATGTGATAATTCAAAATAATCCATATTCTCAACTAAAGCAACTGTTTTTTTAACGCCTTTAGATTTAGCTACTAAACAAGACATGATATTGGTTTCAGAATTTCCTCCAACAGCGATAAAAGCATCCATATCGCCAATGTTTTCTTCATCTAATAAATCGACATTTCTTCCATCACTGTGTATAACTAATACATTTGGCAAATCATCAGCTATATCAAAAGCACGTTCTTTATTTTCTTCTAAAAGCTTAACATTAAATCCTTTTTCAGATAAATCTCTTGCGGCTTTATAACCAATTTGACTTCCGCCTAAAATCATTACATGCTTTACCTCTCTGTTAGATTTACCTGTTAGACTACAAAGTTCTTCTCCTCCACCCTCAGATGTAATAAATACAACATTATCGCCTCTTTTAAACTCGGTATCTCCTCTTGGAATAATAGTATACTGCGTACCAAAACGCTGAATCGCAATAGGAACAAAATGTATTTCTGGGAAAATTTTAGCTGCTTCTTTAACTGTTTTCCCAACAAATGACGCAGATCTAGACAAGGTTAATCCAACCATAGTAAGTGCGCCTTCTTCAAACTCATAAGTATCGTTAAAGGATGTTTGTTTTAAGGACAGTTCTATCTCAGATGCAGCTAAAGACTCAGGAGAAATTAACTCATCAATACCAAATTTGGTGAATCCCACCTCATCTTTGTGATGAATAAATTCTGTATTTGTAATTCTTGCAATCGTTTTTTCAGAACCTAATTGTTTAGCCAAAACACAAGCAGTAATATTTGTGGTTTCGCTTGCAGTAACTGCTATAAACAAATCGGAATTCTCAACTCTAGCATCTTTTAAAATACGAATTGAAGTAGCATCACCTCTAATAACTTTTATATCTAAATGTGTATCAGCGTAAGCTAAACTATCTTTATCTATGTCTATTAATGTAATCTCTTGAGACTCGTAAGACAATAATTTTGCTAAATGAAATCCAACTTCACCAGCACCAGCAATAATAATCTTCATTATTTAATAATCATAAAAAGTAGAGCAAATATACTATAAATACATTTTGCAGCATTAAATTGATTAGATATAATTATTTATACACCTATTATGTAATGCTTTTTTAAAAGTTTATCTTTGGCAAAAAAATTACAGATTTGTTAAAAGTAAAACCCTACAAAAACAGCGATTTAGGTAAAAAGGAACAAGTTACCAAAATGTTTGATACTATTTCTGGAGATTATGATGGTTTAAACCGCGTAATTTCTTTTGGAATTGATATTAAATGGCGAAAAAAAGTTGTTAATATAGTTAAAGAAAGCAATCCTGATACTATTTTAGATATTGCCACCGGAACGGGTGATTTGGCTATTAACCTAGCCGAAACTAATGCTACTAAAATTGTTGGCTTAGACATTAGTAGTGGTATGCTGGAAATTGGTAAAGTAAAAATTAAAAAGAAAGCATTAGAATCTAAAATAGACATGATTTTAGGTGATAGTGAAAACATGCCTTTTGATGATAATTCTTTTGATGCGATAACAGTGGCCTTTGGTGTACGTAATTTTGAAACTCTAGAAAATGGTCTAAAAGAAATTTACAGAGTATTAAAACCAAATGGCACATTTGTTATTTTAGAAACATCAATGCCCGATAAAACACCTTATAAACAAGGTTACAATTTCTATACAAAAAACATTTTACCTCTAATTGGCAAAATGTTTTCAAAGGATAGAAGTGCCTATAAATATTTATGTGAATCGGCATCAGTTTTTCCTTATGGAGAGGCACTAAACAATATTTTACGTAAAATTGGGTTTATTAATGTTGAAGATTTTCCACAAACATTTGGTGTGGCAACAATTTATAAATCATCTAAGTAATAATATGAAGCATTTTTTTGCATTAATATCATTTTTTTTCATCATTCAAACATCTAGTGCTCAACTTTTCAAAAAAGAAAAAGTGACCTTAGATGCTAATCAAGGTAGAGGCTCAACAGATAACAAATTACTGCGGTGGGGTTACTTTTTAGGAATAAGCAATTACGATTTTAACTTTGACTACAATGATGATTTACGTGATATTTATGTAAAACGAAGCCCCGGTTTTAATGTAGGTTTAATTGGGAACTTGCGAATAAATAGTTTTATTGATTTACGATTAGAACCTGGTTTACTTATTACAACAAGGGAATTACATTACAGTCAAACCTATTTTAATGGTGTTGCCGATGTGAAAAGCTCAGATTTAATAAGAGAAGTTAAATCTACTTATATTCACATTCCTTTATTAATAAAAATTTCGACCAAGCGGATTAATAATTTCAAACCTTTTGTTGTTGGTGGTTTTTCTACGGCCTTAAATCTTTCAAGTAACGAAAACAACCCAGAAGATAATAGTAATGGGCAATTTAGAACAACAAAAAACTCACTTTTTTACGAACTTGGTTTTGGTATTGATTTTTACTTGCATAACTTTAAATTCACACCTTCTATTCGCGGCCTTTTTGGCATTAACGATGAGCTAGTAAGAGATAAAGACCCAAATAGTCCTTGGACAAGTAATATTGCTAGTATGAAAAGTAGAGGCCTTTTTATTAATTTTACTTTTCAGTAAACATTACCTTCTTTTAAATTCACTTAATAAAATAGCTGTTGCAGTTGCAACATTTAAACTTTCAGTGGCTTTTAATTCTCCAAACCTTGGAATAGACACTTTTTCTTTAATTAAAGCTTCTACTTCTTTTGAAACACCATTAGCCTCATTACCCATAACCAAAATACCCGCTTGAATATCTTTTTTAGTGTATATGTTTTCGCCATCCATAAAAGCACCATAAATTGGCAACTTACTTTCTGTTAAAAAACCAACTAAATCAACATAACTAATATTAACTCTGGTAATTGAGCCCATAGTTGCTTGTATTACTTTTGGGTTAAAACAATCTACAGTTTCTTTACTACAAACCAAATTTTTAACGCCAAACCAATCACAAAGCCTAATAATAGTTCCTAAATTACCAGGGTCTCTAACGGCATCAAGAGCAACTATGAAGTCCTCTGCATCAATACTTTTACTTTCTGGTATTTTAAATATCGCAAGCGCTTTATTTGGTGTTGTTAAAAAACTAATTCGTTTTAAATCGGCTTCAGAAATTAAAACCTCTTCTTTGGCATTAATATTGAAAGATTCAATCGTATATAACGCATAAAGCACAAGATTTGATTGTAACAATTCGTTTATTGTTTTAATCCCTTCAACAACAAAAAAACCGTGTTGTTGTCTATATTTTTTTTGCTTTAAACTCGTTATTAATTTTATTTGACTTTTAGAAAGCATCCTACTTTATTAATTTTTTATAAAGAAAAGAAAATATTAGTAAGATTAGCTATTGATGAATTATTTAAATATTATTTTCAGTTGAAATAATGTATTTTTGAACCTACAAAAGGTAGTTAGAATATTCAAATTAATTTCAAATAAACATTTAAAACCAAAACTTAGAAACAATTATTTTCTCTTGAAAAAACAACTCTTTAAAATACTAATTCTAATAGGCTTTATTATATGTTTTACGTCCTGTGATACAGTAAAACGAGTTGCCGAAGACGAACACTTACTTACTAAAAATACCGTTTTGGTCAATGGTGAAAAAGATAATACCGAAACTATAAATAATCTTATATACCAACAGCCAAATAGTAAAATTCCGCTTTTAAATGTTCCTCTGCGCTTACATATTTACAATACAGCACGTCCTAATATTGATTCTATAATTGAGAGAAACTTAAATAAAAGACCCAATAAAAGAGAAAACTTAGAACAGTTTTTATCTAAAAAGCAGTTAGAAAAGTATATTCAATCAAGAAAAGATTTTAACGCTTGGATAAAAAAAACAGGAGAAGCGCCTGTAATTGTTAATGAAGAAAGAACTAAAAGATCTGTAAAACGTTTTCAAGATTATTATATAAATAATGGTTGGTTTGATGCGAATACAAAATATGAGATTAAAAAAAACGACAATAAGCGCGCACAAGTTGAATATAAGATTGAAACTGGGAACGCCTTCATAATTGATTCCATAAATAATAACATAAAATCTCCAATTGTTGATACGCTTTATAAAAACATTAAAAAAGAATCGTTAATAAAACGATATGACCAATATAGAACTATCAATTTTGATCAAGAACGCGATAGAATTTCTAGTGAGTTACGTAACTCTGGTGTTTATCATTTCAAACCAGATTATATCAATTTTGAAATTGACACCATTGGTACTAATAAAAAAGTTAATGTTGATATAAATATTCTAGACAGAGCCATAAGAACTCAAGATTCTACAAGACGCGAACCTTTTGAAATTTATAAAATAAGAGATGTTCATGTTATAACAGATTATACTTTTGAAAATAGAGGGAAACCATTTCAAGATTCTATATCATATAATGGATACAAGATATACAGCTATAACAAAATGCGGTATAGACCAAAAGCATTAACAGACGCTATATTTATCAACCCTGGTGAGATTTTTAAAGATATTGATAGAACTAGAACTTACAGGCATTTAAACGAATTACGCACTTTTAAGTATCCAAACATAGAGTATATTGAAAATCCTGATAATACTCTTACAGATACCATTAGATTAACACCATTAAAAAAATTCAGTTTAGGTTTTAGTGCAGATGTGTCTCAAAGTAACATTCAAACCGTTGGCTTTTCATTAAACCCTAGCTTGCTTATTAGAAATATTTTTAGAGGTGCTGAAACTTTAGAAATATCTGCTATTGGTTCTATTGGAGCTTCAAAAGATGGTAATAAAGATGTAAACGACCCGTTTTTTGATATTAATGAATATGGCGTAGATTTTAAATTAACCATTCCTAGGTTATTTTCTCCATTTTACACAGAAGGTATACTACCCAAATATATGTCACCAAGCACTAGAATTAGTTTATCAACAACTAGTCAAACAAACATTGGTTTAGACAAACAAACCTTTAGCGGTATTTTTAGCTACAACTGGTATCCAAGTAAAAAAGTATCAAATAAACTAGACCTATTCAACATTCAATATGTTAGAAACCTTAATGTTGATAATTACTTTGGCATTTACACGAATTCTTTTAATAGTTTAGAGAATATAGCGCTTCAATCATATAACACTCCTTCAGAATTTATAACATTAGATAAAAATGACAATGAAATTTTGATTAGAGATAAAGCAGATGAATTTATAAATTTAGTTTTAAATGATAATAATTTTGAAGCAAGTAATCCAACTGAATACAAAACAGTTTCGGGTGTTGATGAGCGAAAACAACGTTTAACTGAAAACAACTTAATTTTATCCTCAAGTTTCAATTTTATAAATGATGAACGCACTAATCTATTTGATGAGGATTTCTCAATATTCCGAGCCAAATTAGAACTAGCTGGAAATGTACTATCAACTGCATCTAAACTTTTAGGCTTAAAAAAGAATGATGATAATCGATATGAAATTTTTAATGTTGCTTATTCGCAATTTGTAAAAACAGAATTAGATTATACAAAACATTGGGATTTAGGAAATAAAAACATACTTGCTATAAGAAGTTTTTTAGGTATTGCAATTCCATATGGTAATTCTGATAACATTCCGTTTTCTAAAAGTTTTTTTGCAGGCGGACCTAATGATAATCGTGCTTGGACAGCCTATAGTTTAGGACCGGGAAGTTCTGAAACCACCAATGAATTTAATGAAGCTAACTTAAAATTCACCTTTAGTGCAGAACAGCGTTTTAATATTTTTGGTAAACTAAACGGCGCACTATTTGTAGATGCTGGTAACATTTGGAATGTATTTGATAATGTTGACGATGAAAGAGCTACTTTTAATAATTTTAGTTCTCTTGAAGATATTGCTATTGGATCTGGTGTAGGTTTACGCTACGACTTTAGCTTTTTTGTATTTAGATTTGATATTGGTTTTAAAACCTACGATCCATCATACCGTGATCAAAATAGATGGTTTAACGACTATAATTTTGCAAACGCTGTTTACAATATTGGTATAAATTACCCATTCTAATTAAAGAAATTTAACTGCTGTAAACATCTTAATTTTGATTAAAATTATTGTTACTTAAAAAAACATAATCAAAACTGTTACAAAACTATAACGTTTTAGTTTGTTTTTAGGCTTTTCAAAGCACAAAACAGCAGTTACTTATCTAAAAAATCATTACTTTTGATACATACTAATTACAAATCAAAATTTAATTAAAAACATGGGACACAATATAAAACCAGGAGTAGCAACAGGTAAAGAAGTACAAGCTATTTTCAATCATGCAAAAGCTAATAATTATGCCTTACCTGCTGTAAATGTTATTGGTTCAGATACTATAAATGGCGTTTTAGAAACTGCAAAAGATTTAAACGCTCCAGTTATCATTCAATTTTCTAACGGTGGTGCACAATTTAATGCTGGTAAAGGTTTAAGTAATGACGGACAGAAAGCAGCTATTGCAGGTGCAGTTGCAGGTGCAAAACACGTACATACTTTAGCTGAAGCTTATGGTGTTCCAGTTATTTTACATACAGATCATTGTGCAAAAAAGCTATTACCTTGGATAGATGGTTTATTAGATGCTAGTGAAAAACATTTTGCAGAAACAGGAAAATCTCTTTTCAGTTCTCATATGATTGACCTTTCAGAAGAGCCAATTGAAGAAAACATAGCAATCTGCAAAACCTATTTAGAGCGAATGAGCAAAATGGGTATGACTTTAGAAATAGAATTAGGTATTACAGGTGGTGAAGAAGATGGTGTTGATAATAGCGATGTAGATGATTCTAAACTATACACACAACCAGAAGAAGTTGCCTATGCTTATGAAGAATTAAGCAAAGTAAGTTCACAATTTACAATTGCAGCTGCATTTGGTAATGTACACGGAGTTTACAAACCAGGTAATGTAAAATTAACACCAAAAATTTTAAAGAATTCTCAAGAATATATTTCTAAAAAATATGGTGTAGAAGATAATCATATCGATTTTGTATTCCATGGTGGTTCTGGTTCTACAGTTGAAGAAATTAGAGAAGGTATTAGCTACGGTGTTATAAAAATGAATATAGATACCGATTTACAATATGCTTTCATGAGTGGTATTCGTGATTATATGGGTAATAAAGTTGAATACCTAAAAGCACAAATTGGAAGTCCTGATGGAGACGATTCTCCTAACAAAAAATATTACGACCCAAGAGTTTGGTTACGTGAAGGTGAAAAAACTTTTATAGCTCGTTTAAAAAAGGCATTCGAAGATTTAAACAATGTAAATACTTTATAAAAAGTATTATTTTACTTAAACAAGAAAAAAGATTCTGTAATTACAGAATCTTTTTTCATTTAACACACTATAAATCAATTTTTTAACGAACTACAAAATTAAGGCTATATAATAAAAGTATTATGGCGTTACCACAAAATTAAAAAAAGGTTTAATTTTGTGGTCGGGCTTTCCACTATATCTTTTTTGCTCAGGCAAAAAAGGATGCCGTTGCAATCCCTAACGCAATTTAAGATACAGAAGATTATATAATCTAAAAAAATAATAAATCATATGTCTTGGTTTAAAAGAAAAACAAAAGGAATAACAACAACTACCGAAGAGAAAAAAGACACACCCAAAGGGCTGTGGTACAAATCTCCAACTGGTAAAATAGTAGATACCGAAGAGTTAGAAAAGAATTTTTATGTAAGTCCAGAAGATGGTTATCATGTTCGTATTGGTAGTAAAGAATACTTCGAAATTCTTTTTGATGATAATAAATTTAAAGAATTAGACATAGATATAGAATCTAAAGATCCTTTAAAATTTATCGACACAAAAAAATACCCAGACCGCTTAAAAGCTGCACAGAATAAAACTAATTTAAAAGATGCCGTTCGTACAGCTGTTGGAAAATCTAAAGGTAAAGACTTAGTAGTAGCTTGCATGGATTTTGCATTTATTGGAGGCTCTATGGGAAGTGTTGTAGGAGAAAAAATTGCTAGAGCAGCAGATTATTCTTTAAAAAACAACATTCCTTTAATGGTTATCTCAAAATCTGGTGGCGCACGTATGATGGAAGCTGCATTATCACTAATGCAACTAGCAAAAACATCTGTAAAATTAGCGCAATTAGCCGATGCTAGTATTCCTTATATTTCGTTATGTACAGACCCAACAACTGGTGGTACAACAGCATCATTTGCTATGTTAGGAGATATTAATATTAGTGAACCTGGAGCTTTAATAGGTTTTGCTGGCCCACGTATTGTAAGAGATACAACAGGAAAAGAACTCCCTGAAGGGTTTCAAACCTCAGAGTTTTTATTAGAACATGGTTTCTTAGATTTTATTACTTTAAGAAAAGACCTAAAAAATAATATAAATCAGTATTTAGATTTAATTCTAAATCAACCTTTAAGAGCATAACTTAAAAAGCGACTAATTAGTCGCTTTTTCTTTTTAATAGAATTTCTTGCAAATCATTAAAATTTACTATCTTTGCCGCTCGAAAGAAAGGCTTTCGTGTACATAAAAATCATTTACAATAATATTAGCATGTATTTAGATCAAAAAGAAAAAGAAGAAATTTTTACAAAACACGGTAAAAATTCAAAAGACACAGGTTCTGCAGAAGGACAAATTGCATTATTCACTTATAGAATTAATTATTTAACAGAACACTTAAAACAAAATCGCAAAGATTTTAATACTGAGCGTTCTTTAGTGAAATTAGTAGGTAAAAGAAGAAGCTTACTAGATTACTTAACTAAGAAAGATGTCTTAAGATATCGTGCCATAGTAAAAGAATTAGGATTAAGAAAATAAAAAAAAGAGGCTTTTATAGCCTCTTTTTTGTTTTAAATATAACAAGCTACAACGTCATTACGAGAAGCGTAGCAATGTGGTAATCTTTACAAAAAGAGACAGATTGCCACAGCAAATTAAAAATTTGCTTCGCAATGACACAAAAATAGAAGAAGCTAATTATTAGTTTTTCATTGGTCATCACAACAACAACTACACGCAACAACACAACGACCATTGTTTAATTAGAATTAAAAAATTTATGATTCCAAAAGTTTTTAGAGAGGTCATTGACCTTGGTGACGGTAGAGAAATTTCTATTGAAACCGGAAAATTAGCAAAACAAGCTCATGGTAGTGTTGTAGTGCAATCTGGAAAATGTATGTTATTATGTACAGTAGTTTCCAATTACAAACAAAGTCCTGTAGACTTTTTACCTCTTACAGTTGATTATAGAGAAAAATTTGCAGCATCAGGTCGTTATCCTGGAGGTTTCTTTAAAAGAGAAGCAAGACCAAGTGATGGTGAAGTATTAACTATGCGTTTAGTGGATCGTGTATTACGCCCATTATTCCCTAAAGATTACCAT
The DNA here is from genome assembly GCF_900114265.1 of Flaviramulus basaltis. Classification (GTDB taxonomy): domain Bacteria; phylum Bacteroidota; class Bacteroidia; order Flavobacteriales; family Flavobacteriaceae; genus Flaviramulus; species Flaviramulus basaltis. Next base: position 341,520 of record NZ_FPKV01000003.1, on the reverse strand, counting down.
TCTGAAACTCAAGTAATGATTCAATTAATGTCTCATGATGAAGACGTTATGCCAGATGCTATGGCAGGATTAGCTGCTTCAGCTGCTATTCAATTATCAGATTTTCCTTTTGAGTGTCCAATCTCTGAAGCTAGAGTTGGTCGTATTAATGGTGAGTTTATTATCAACCCTACAAGAGCTCAACTATTAGAATCTGATTTAGATATGATGATTGGTGCTTCTGCTGATTCAGTAATGATGGTAGAAGGTGAAATGGATGAGATTTCTGAAGAAGAAATGGCAGACGCTATCAAGTTTGCTCATGAAGCTATAAAAGTTCAATGTGCTGCTCAAGTAAAATTAGCAGAAGCATTTGGAAAAAAAGAAGTTCGTGAATATGAGCCAGAAAGAGAAGATGAAGATTTAGCGAAGAAAATTCATGATATGGCATATGATAAAGTTTATGCTATCGCAAAAGCTGGATCTGCTAAGCATGAAAGAAGTGCTGCGTTTTCTGAAATAAAAGAAGAAATTAAAGCTACTTTTTCTGAAGAAGAACAAGAAGATCTTGGAGATTTAATCTCTAAATATTACTATAAAGCAGAAAAAACTGCTATTCGTGATTTAACTTTAAACGAAGGTTTACGTTTAGATGGTCGTAAGACTGATGAGATTAGACCAATTTGGTGTGAGGTTGATTACTTACCATCAACACACGGTTCTGCAATCTTTACACGTGGAGAAACTCAAGCATTAGCTACAGTTACTTTAGGTACAAGTAGAGAAGCAAACCAAATAGACATGCCATCTTTTGAAGGTGAAGAGCGTTTCTATTTACATTATAACTTCCCTCCTTTTTCAACAGGAGAAGCTAGACCAATTCGTGGAACATCTCGTAGAGAAGTTGGACACGGTAACTTAGCACAACGTGCTTTAAAAGGTATGGTTCCTGAAGATTGTCCTTATACAGTTCGTGTTGTATCTGAAGTTTTAGAATCTAATGGTTCTTCTTCTATGGCAACAGTTTGTTCTGGTACAATGGCGCTTATGGATGCTGGTGTTCAATTAAAGAAACCTGTTTCTGGTATAGCAATGGGATTAATTTCTGATTCAGTTTCTGGAAAATATGCTGTTTTATCTGATATTTTAGGTGATGAAGATCACTTAGGAGATATGGACTTTAAAGTAACAGGTACTGCTGATGGAATTACGGCTTGCCAAATGGATATTAAAGTAAAAGGATTATCATATGAGATTTTAGTAAATGCACTAAAACAAGCTCGTGATGGTCGTATACATATTTTAGGTAAACTAACAGATACGATAGCAAAACCTAATGCAGACGTTAAAGGTCATGCTCCAAAAATGGTTACAAGACGTATTCCTAACGAATTTATTGGTGCATTAATTGGGCCTGGTGGAAAAGTAATTCAAGAATTACAAAAAGAAACTGGAACTACAATTGTTATTAATGAAGACCCAATAACTGAAGAAGGTATTGTTGAAATTTTAGGTGTAGGTAATGAAGGTATTGATGCTGTACAAGCTAAAATAGATTCATTATTATTCAAACCAACTGTTGGTAGCGTTTACGAAGTTAAAGTAATTAAAATGCTTGATTTTGGTGCTGTTGTAGAGTATATGGATGCGCCAGGAAATGAAGTTTTATTACACGTAAGTGAATTAGCTTGGGAACGTACAGAAAATGTTTCTGACGTTGTGAATATGGGTGATGTTTTTGATGTGAAGTACTTTGGTGTAGACCCAAGAACTCGTAAAGAAAAAGTATCTCGTAAAGCAATCTTACCAAAACCAGAAGGTTATGTAGCAAGACCACCAAGAGAGGATTCTAGAAGTGGTGGACGTGATAACAGAGGTAGTAGAGATAATCGCGGGCGTGATAACCGTCGTGATGATCGTAAACCAAGAGAAGATAAGAAGGAAGATTAATTTCTTTTTAAACTCAATATACAACCCAAATAGAATTAATTCTATTTGGGTTTTTTTATACTTTTATTTTCAAATAAAAATTAAATATAGAAATCTATCCCTATACTGTTATGTTAAAAAAAATATAACAAAAGTCTAAAGCTAAGCTAGTGACGTACAAGTAGTAAAAGCAATACCTAAATCAATTACAATTCTGATGATCTTAACAAAAAAATTAAAATCAACCAAAAATAATAGCACCAAAAAATTCTTCATTAGCAAAAACCCTCATAATAAAATTACTCTAATAAGCACATTTATATTAATAACTATTGGTCTTTACTTTTTTGCAACATTTCATAATGATTTTGAACAATTTAATACAAATAATAAAAGCTCAACTATAGGTGTTATTTTTATATTTACGGCAGGAATTATTTTTGCTTATAAAGCACTTTTCTTTATTTATATGGCCTGCAAATACTTTAAATATAAGGCTGTTGAATCTGTAACAGATAAAGAATTACCAACTTGTACAGTAATCGTTCCTGCATATAATGAGGGTAAACAGGTTTGGGATACCTTAATGAGTTTAGCTGATAGCAACTACCCAAAAAACAAAATACAATTATTAGCTATTGATGATGGTAGCTTGGATGATACATGGCATTGGATGCTTGATGCGAAAGAAAAACTTGGTGAGTATTTAGAAATATACAAACAACCAGAAAACAAAGGAAAACGCCATGCACTATATCGTGGATTTAATCTTGGTACTGGAGAAATATTTATTACCGTAGATAGTGACTCCATAGTTAAAGAAAATACACTCAGAAACTTAGTGAGTCCTTTTATTAGAAACAAAGAATGTGGTGCAGTTGCTGGAAACATTAGAGTTTTAAACAACAAAAATGAAATGCTTCCTAAAATGCTTGATGTAAGCTTTGTAATGAGTTTTGAGTTTGTTCGCTCTGCAGAAAGTGCTTTAAATTCTGTATTATGTACTCCTGGTGCTTTGGCTGCTTATCGTAGTTCAGCAGTTTTTAATTGTTTACCAGAATGGATAAATCAAACATTTATGGGGCAACCATCAGACATTGGTGAAGATCGTGCTATGACTAACATGATATTAAAACAAGGTAAACATGTTCTTTTTCAAAGAAATGCGGTTGCCTATACCAATGTGCCAGATAAATATACTGGACTTTATAAAATGTTTATTAGATGGGGACGAAGTAATGTTAGAGAAAATATAGCAATGTCTAAATACGTTTTTACCAATTTTAGAAATGGAAACAAACTTGGTAGTCGTTTGCTTTTTATAAGTCAATCTGCTAAAATAATAATGAGTTACCCTTTTGTATTATTTATGCTATTTTTTGTTTTAGTTCATCCTTTATTATTCTTAGGGTCTACCCTATTAAGTATTTTAGTTACTTCTACATTTTCGGTTGCTTTTTATTCGCACCGTTATAAGATAAAAGAGTCTATTTGGGCTTACACTTATAGTGTTTTATACACTTTTGGTTTATTTTGGATTACACCTTATGCTATAGCTACAGCTAACCGTCGTGGTTGGTTAACTAGAGGTCTACCTGAAAAAAAATAGAGCTTTATTTTCTATCTATTATAATCTCATAGCATCCAAAAAAAAAATCAATTTTCAATCTTACTTTATATATTTAAGCCCCATTTAAGCAATTTAAATGGGGTTTGTTTTTTTAGATTGACAAGTTAAGTGTTATCTTAATAATTAAAACTAGATCCTCAATATTCCCAATCACTTAAAGAATATGCTATTATTGCAAAACCAGCCCCAATAACAACCACCGTAATTCTATTGTTAAAATAGTTGATAAAGTTTCATCCTCTAATTTTACCGATTTGATGAAATTTTCATTTAATGAAATATTTACAATTTCACCTTTCACTTGTTTTACTCCATAATAATGAGTGTCACCAGCTTTAATACTTCTAAATTTTAAAATTTCATTATTTCTAGTTTGAATTTTTGTTCGTTTAAATTCTTTGGAAGCTTATTCCAAAGTTATAGATTCTGAATGATAGGTTTTACAACTTTGAAAAAGTATTAATAAAGCGCATACTAATGCAATAGATTTACATTGTTTTTTTAGTGTTTTCATAATTACTTTATTAAAAATTAATAATAATTAAAAGCAGTATGTAATTTTGGGCATATAATAACATTTCCCAATGTTATTATGCAAAGCATATTTTAATTTATAAGTAACATATTGTAGACTAAAACTTATTGAAAGTTGGGTTCTATCAGTTATATTAAACAGATATTCCAATTCGGGTGATAGTAGAAAAGATACCATTTCATTATATGGTTTCTCTTCTTCTTTGGTTAGTAATAAAATATCATCAGTATTTATATAAATAGATGATATACCTGCTCCTGCTCCAATACTCATAAAAGATTTCTCAAAAAAAACAATATCTTTTTTAAACTTTACAAGACCATTTAAAAAAATTCTTGAAGTAGCTTTTAAGATATCTAATCTTCTAAAATAGTTGAAGTTATTTTCGCGATCCCAACCTCCAAATTGAATAGCCAACTCAACAGAATTCACGCCACTTACTGAAATATTCATATTAAATTCAAAAAAAGGAGCTATTTTAAAATACTGTTTTGAAGCAGGTATAAAAAGTCCTATTCCACCTCTATATGAAACCCCTTCTAAAACTTCATCAATAGCTTTACTATATTCATTTATTTTTTGAATAGAATCGTATTGAGCCCATGATTTTATATTTAAAACAAAAAAAAGTATTATTAATATAATGTGTTTCATGTTTTGCTTGATTTTAATGATTCAAAAGTGTTTTAAAGATGTTTTTTGAACATATTTTATCAAATAAGTTATTTAAATAGCATTTTTGGTAAGTCTATTTTTAATTTTAGCTGGCAGAAGAGAATCCAAAAACATAAAGGTTTTATTCACACTTCCGGGAATAATGACTTCCTTTCCTTTATTAAACTTTTTTATGGTGATTTTTGCAACATCTTCCGGATTCATAATAGACTGTTTTGAAATCCAACTTAATCCTCTATTTTGTAAACACAAACCCGTTGTTGTATTCATACCTCCAGGACAAACAATGGAAACTGAGATATTATATGGTTTCAGTTCTTTTCTTAAACTTTTTGAAAATGATAATAAATAAGCCTTTGTGCCCCCATAAACCTGTTTTTTAGGCAAATGAAAAAAACTAGCCATACTACTCACATTTAAAATCCCCGATGGTGCATTTAATTTAAAATCATTTATAAAAAGCTTAGTTAATAAAGTTGGAGTTGCTACGTTAACATTTATTTGAGTTAGAAAATAGTCTTCATTCATATCTTCAAATAAGCCTTTACTAAGCATTCCTGCGTTATTAATTAAATATTTAATTGATATGTTTTCGTTTTTAACTTCTTGATACAAATTCATACAGTTTTCCTTAGAACTAAGATCTATTTCAAAGTATAAAACATCAATTTTAAAGTTCGTTTTTAAAAAATCACTCAATGTTGGCAAACCAGAATTTGGTAGTGATACCAAAACTAAATTCATCATTTTTTTCGCATACTCAATAGCAAGGGCTTTACCAAACCCTTGACTTGCTCCAGTGATTAAAGTATATGCTTTCATTTTTTATTCTTTTAAATAATTTATTGTTTGGAATAAACCTTTATCTATGGTTGTAATTTTATAACCTAAATCAGTTATTGCTTTGCTTGAAGTAGATAGTCTATTACAAAACAGTGAGTCAATTATTTTAGCACTAATTCCCGATGAAGCACCACTCATATTTTTAATTATGTTCACACATGAAAAACACGCTTTTAAAAACCCGTAATGTATTTTTACAATTCTAATATTGCTTTTAGTTAAATTTTTAATAGTTTTAAAAAGCAAGTCATAACTAATATTCTCTCCTCCAATAATATATTTTTCATTTGTTTTAGAACTTTTCATAGCAAGTATATGCGCATTTACAACATCATTTATATAAACATAGTTTGTTGTTACTTCTAGCCTAGATGGAACAAAAAGAAAATCATTCTTAACTATTTTAGATATTAAAGTATTTATACCATTAGAAAACGTTTTAAGTCCTGGCCCATAAACTCGTGTTACATTTAAAGTTAAACAAGACAAACCCTTATTATGATACTGACTAACTAACTCTTCTGAAACACCTTTGGTTAGCTCATAATCATTTGAATAAGAAATTAATCTTGGTTGATTTTCAGTAATATGAATATTTCCAAACGAAGGTCCATAAACAGCTAGAGTACTAGTGTAAATCACTTTTTTAATATGATGACGCAACGCTGCTTTTAAAATATTTTCGGTACCTAAAACATTAGTGTTATAAAAATTATCTAACTTTTTACACCTAAGATTTGTATAAGCTGCTGTATGAAACACATAATCACATTCTTTTATAGCTTTCTCTAAAGATTCGTAATCACATATATCCCCTTTTACTGGTTTTATATTTTCATGCACTGGAATTTTATTAGAATTTATATCTCTAACCAATGCTATAACTTTATAATTTTGGTTGGCTAAGGTTATTGCTAATTCATGACCGATATAACCTGTTGCTCCTGTAACTAATACTTTCATGACACATATTTATTAAAGGTTAGACAATAAAACACTGAGATTTCGTAAACTGCTGATAATGACAAGTGAATAAAAAATGCATACCAAATACTATTTGTTAAATAGGTAAAGAGGTATAGAACAACTCCAAAAGGAATAGCCCCAATAATTTCCTTTCTTGAATCGAATATGTGAATTAGTACATATAATAATGTTCCATAGACAATAGCTATTGGAAGACTTGTGGATTCTAAAAATTTAAAAAGCAAAACACCTCTAAAAAAGAACTCATAACACAATAAAAAGGCAAAACGTATTATAAAATATACCCACGCATTAGAGAAATTATAATGACTTTTAAAAGTATTTTCATGTTGATACTTATTAGCAGAATGCTTGGAAAGAAATACACATAAAAAAATGATTCCAAAGAAAATAAATAGTATATGTAGTTTAGGAATAATAACAGAATCTACTAGAAATCTTAGTTCTGGGATAATAATATAAAATAGAATCCCAAAAAGCACAATACCTAGTATATGTTTTAGATTTAGAAGACGTAAACCATTACTAACCATTAAAGCTGTTTGCAAATTATTAATTCCCATTTTTTTATATATCATACTTACAATAAAATAAGTAGTAAAACTTACAGATATTAAAACCCATATTATGACAGAAGTACTCATGATTATACTGGAATTAATGTTACATCAAATAATGGGCTAAAGGCCTCAATTTTGAAACATTCCCCGTTTTCATAATGAAAAATGTTATACTTATCTTTAGAGAATTCAACTCTATAAATTCCATCTCTTATTGCTTTCACTGGTACCATTTGGCTTAAATTGTCGCAAAAAATGTTTTGTAAACCTATTGGCTCTTTAAAATACATGGTAATAAGATTATGAGTAATAGAATCAAAATCAAGGATTCTTATTTCTTTAGAAGATTGCAGTTTGTATCGTCCATTATTAAGACTAATACTGTGATTGGTTTTTAGTTTATTATTTACTGTTCTAAAAACCGATGAATACATTAATATATCATCTTTATAAATAGATTTTTCTTCTCCAGTAATTTTAAATTTCAAGATATATCGAGCTTCAATATTGCTTTCTAAAGTATAGGTAATTGAGTCCTTAAAGGTTTGTTTATTAATTTTAATGGTTCCTATTATAGTATTATTTTTAACAACATTATATGTAATCACATTACTTTTATGACTATCATTTATAGCATAAAAATTAGTTGCTACTAAAAGGAATAACATAAGTTTTAACCTTAGAACAAGTTTTTTAATTATTGCTATTCTATTATACAGAAAATTGTTTTTCTTAAATCTCTTAATTAGGTAAAAAATTAATGCTGGTATCATGACTAACTATTTTAAGATTATTTTTATAATCGTAAAAGTATTAGGCAATTTCAATACTAATATCCGAGAAGTTCTAAGTTGTAAAAATCAGGATGTCCAACGATAATTTCGGACTAAAAAGACTAGAATTGGTCTCTAAAAGTAGTTGGTGTTTGTGAAGTAAATTTTTTAAAGGCAGAATAAAAGGTAGATTTTGAATTAAAACCGCATTCCAATCCAATAGCAACAATAGTGTAAGCACTAAAATCATTATTTGAAAGAAATTTTTTAGCTTGTGCAACTCTTAATGAGTTAATAAAGTCTGAAAAATTGCAATTACCGTATTCATTTATAATTTTTGAGAAGTGGCTTTTACTAATATTAAGCTGAGATGTTACAGTCTCCATACTTAATAAAGGATCTAGATAAAGTTTGTTTTTAATAATATAATCTTTAGTGTTTTCAAATTCCTTTTGATGTTTAACATTATAAATTTTATCTACATTAGATAAATCACCAAAGCTTGTATTTGTACTAGAAGATATCAATACATTATTATTTACAATGGAGCTTCTTAAAAATATTCTATCCTGAACAACGTTATATTTATAAAAACCCTGATAACCAATCCAATACAAAAGCATGGATGAACTAAGTCTTAAAAACATATAGGCATCATCATTTCCATATAAAGTATCAATAGTAACTGCAAAAGCCCAAAAACCAATAACAATTGTGCCTAAACGTATAAACCATTTTATCCATTTTAAGTCATCGTATGCTAAAATATAATCGAGCATTTCATGTTTTCTAAAAACAAGAATACTAGCATTAAAAAACAAAAAAAGACAATAGAATAAATTACATATTTCTTCAATGTTTGTGTATTTTTCTATTAAAGAAGCCTCTTTATTTGGCACATTGTAATAGACATAAGAAATTAGGCATAGACGAAAAATGAGTTCAAAAATAAAAATAATTAATGATGGTTTTAAAAAATCGTTTACGCGTTTTTCAACTCTTAAAAAATTAGTAGTAAAACTATAAAACACAGGAAAAATTAATAAGTACCATGGTACTTCAAGATGTTTAATTAGGAACAAATTACTAGAATAACCATTGTCAATTAACCAAGCTTGAAGATTACTTAAAGAAATAAATAATACTGTTAAATTTAAAAAAATGATAACCTTATTAAATTTTTTTTTAACAAATACTGTTATAAGATTAAAACATAAACCTTGTAAAACACCAGCAATCAATAAAAAATTAATAATTTTTACCATAATTTACTAATTAGAATAGAGAAACAAACAAAGCTATTTTTTATGAAAAAGAGATATTTATTTAAAAAGACCAATTTAGTCAAAAAACATATAATTATTAATTAAAATAAACACAATCCTCTGACAAATAGATAATTAAACTATTTTATATTTAGAAATAAATGATTTCACCATAGCTTTATACCTAACAAACATGAGATTGAGTTACTATATAATTTTCCCTAAAATTATTATTTTTATAAATCTGTTTATGTCGCTTTTGTATAACTACATGATAAATATACCAATCTAACAGAGCATACATAAATGGCTTTCCCAATATTTTATTAGTCTTCATAATTTGTTATTTATGGACTTTTGTGAAAAATCAAAAGTAAATTTTAAAGAATGGTATTGTGTTTTTTCACAAATCCATACCTCAAAGAGATAACAGATTCCAATTATTTAAATGAAATCAATGCTAAATAAAAAGGGAGAAAAAAACTTTAATAAACAATTTCTTGTAATTAGTATAACGATTTAAGAACTACTTTGCTTTTCATAGGACTACATAACTACATGAATATCAATACAAAGTAATAAAAAATTCTAGACATAAGTAATACGTAAATTCACGTATTTTTTATAACTTTAGCGATGGACTTATGAAAAAACAAACAGGAATAGAATATTTTCTAAATCAGTTAAGTGAAGGAAAAGCTAATTTAGACACTATGGATGCCAAATCCATTAAAAAAAAGTTGATGCTTTTTCCCAATCAAGCAGTTTCAATTTATGATTATACCACTTTTGAGCTTAAATATGTAGACGGTTTTGAGATTTTTGGATTAGTAAACGAAGAAATTTCAATGCTCGATGTATTTAATACAGCCATTCCAGAACAAAGAGAAATATGTGGTGAATTGAGTGGGAAAATTATAAAACATATACAAGAACATGCCGAAAACCTAGAAATACATGTACTTAATATAAATTATGCGGGGCAACATACAAATGGCACTCTTATGCACATACTTCTTCAAGGAAAAATGTTTGAGACAACCAATAATGGCACTATTAAATCCATTTTGGTAGCCATGACGTATTTACCACATTTAAAACCTCCCAAAATTGTAAGTTGGTGCCTGAATGAACCTAATTTTAGAAATACCATTTCTGATTTATTAGATAAAGATATTATGAATCCAAATCACATTAGGTCGAGAGAACTTGAGATACTTCAGTTTACTGCCCAAGGACATACTATGTCGCAAATATCAAAAAAATTACACATTTCTAATCGAACAGTTGAAAAACATTTAGAAAACCTGAGATGTAGGTTTGAATGCCAAAATTCGGCTCAATTAATAACTTTTGCTATGGATATGAATTTATTTTAGTGAAAAATCTTTTTACCACAACTAAGTACGAATCAAATGAGATTGAGAGACTGACCTATTTTTATTAGAGTTTCTTTTTAATAATTTTTTATAGCTTTTTTTTACAACTACGTAATAAATATAATTATCTAATAAACTATAAAGGAGTGAATTCGATGTGGCTGAATTAGTTTTCATAATTATTAGTTTAATAATACACTCAAAAATAATTGTAATTTTTGATTAGCTATTTACTAAATCGTCCTAATATTTCATTTATTTTTATTAATTTTCACAAAATCTACCAATTCTATACTTGTAATTTTTCAAAAAATGCAAGAGCAGTTTATTAGTTATTTAAAAGCAAAAGCACAAAACAACACATCATTTGTTGAAGAGGTTGCTAGTGTTTTAGACATTGGATACGATGCAGCCTATAGAAGAATAAACTTAAAAACTAGCATATCTTTAGAAGAAAGCGTAAAACTTGCTAAACATTATAAAATTTCATTAAATAATTTATTTGAGGTTGGCAGTCAGGATACAATTTTGACCGAGTTGTCTCCTAAAATAAATAATGAAAAAGATTTAGAATTATGGCTAAAACAATCCTTGATTAATCTTAGTCCATTAACTAAAATAAAAAGTGCTACATTAATTTATGCAGCAAAGGATATCCCTATTTTTCATTCCTTAAAGGATACTTTTTTAACGCGTTTTAAAATGTTTGTGTGGCTTAAGGACGTTGATTTGGATTTAACTCGAAGCAAGGTCAATTTTGAAGATTTTATTAATTCAATTCCAGATACATTGATGCAAAGTGCCTATGCGCTAAGTGACGTTTATAAGAATATAAATATTACTGAAATATGGAGCGAAAACACCATGTCGGGGTCTTTTCAACAAGTTTTGTATTATTATGAAGCTGGTTTATTATCAAAAGAGCATGCCTTGAATATTTGCGAAGATTTTGAAGATGTTATAAATCATACTGAAGAACAAACAATATTACAAAGCCATATTGGTTCTCAAAATAAAGCAGTCTACCAATTATACAAATCTGATTTGCATCCATTGAACAACACTATAATGGTAGTTACACCTTATAAAAAAATATTTTTTTCTCCCTATACTGTTTTAAACTATTTTAAAGTAGAGCATCAGGATACTTGCACTCATATTTATGATTTTTTACAAAAGCAAATGGCTAATTCTAAGTTACTAGCAAATACAGGTGAAAGAGATAGGTCTGTTTTTTTTAAAAGATTACATAACAAATTAAGTTCATTAAAAGATCGCATTGTAATTGATGAAAAAATGTCATTTCTTTAATACTAATTTATTAAACCTTGTTAAAATTTTGCTATTTCACTTATTTTCATTATATTATATGCTATGATTTACGAAGACAAAGCAAAATATTCGAACATTTTAGAAAACTCAATAACCTATTTAGAGAACCATGGTTTTAAAAATATTAAAGCCGATATTGAAGGTTACGAAACACCTAAATCTTACGCTAAGGCAGGGAGTGATATTTCGGTTACGCCAGATGTTGTAGCAACAAAAGAAGGTAGAAAATACTACTTTGATATCAGTTTGAAATCTGAAAAACCAAAACTTTTAAAATCTAAATGGCTTTTTCTTAATACACTTAGCAATATAAACTCTTCACGTTTTAGATTAATAACAGCGCGCGGGCATTATAAATTCACTCAAGACATGCTTGAGGCTATTAATTTAACTAATAAGCAATTAATTAAAATATAAAGTTATTTTAAACCGCTTCTTTACACAATTAAGGATGATAGCTTTTATTGAAAAAAAAATAGTTATAGTTGTGACTTTTTAATTGTTTTGTGTCTTAATTATAAGATCGCGAAAAATATTATTAATTATTTTGTAACATTTTGGCAACATCATACGTATAACTATTGAATGCCCGAATATTCAAATTAAAATATAGGAGAACTTTAAATGAGACAACTTAAAATTACGAAGCAGGTTACCAATAGAGAAACGGCTTCGTTAGACAAATATCTTCAAGAAATAGGAAAAGTTGACTTAATTACCGCAGACGAAGAAGTAGAATTAGCACAACGTATTAAAGCTGGTGATCAACTTGCTTTAGAAAAATTGACGAAAGCTAATTTACGTTTCGTAGTATCGGTAGCTAAGCAATACCAAAACCAAGGTTTAACATTACCAGATTTAATTAATGAAGGTAATTTAGGTTTAATTAAAGCCGCTCAACGTTTTGATGAAACTCGTGGTTTTAAATTTATTTCTTATGCTGTATGGTGGATTCGTCAATCGATTCTTCAAGCTTTAGCTGAACAATCTCGTATTGTACGTTTACCATTAAACAAAATTGGTTCTATTAATAAAATTAATAAAACATTTGCATTTTTAGAGCAAAGTCATGAACGTCCACCTTCTGCTGAAGAAATTGCAAAAGAGTTGGATATGACTATTAACGATGTTAAGGAGTCTATGAAAAACTCTGGACGTCACGTAAGTATGGATGCGCCTTTAGTTGAAGGTGAAGATTCTAACTTATATGATGTATTAAATAGTGGTGAATCACCTAACCCAGATCGTGAATTATTACACGAATCTTTACGTACTGAAATTGAACGTGCGTTAGAAACTTTAACACCTCGTGAAGCAGATGTTATTCGTTTATACTTTGGTTTAGGAAATCAACACCCAATGACTTTAGAAGAAATTGGTGAAACATTCGATTTAACTCGCGAACGTGTACGTCAAATTAAAGAAAAAGCTATTCGTAGATTAAAACATACGTCTAGAAGTAAAATATTAAAAACCTATTTAGGATAGTAATTTTTTAATAGTTATTACGACTAAATAACAGTAGCAAACAGTTACACATAACTGTTCGTTTTTTGATTGATGAAAGAACCCTCGGCTGATTACCGAGGGTTTATTTTTTTACTTAAACAAATCACTTTGTGAATAGACTTCAAAAAGACTTTTCTATATTTGTTGAAACTTTACAAAACACGAAAAATGAGTTCTAAACTAATAGCGCCTTCATTATTAGCTGCAGATTTTGCAAACTTACAACGAGACATAGAAATGGTTAATGAAAGTGAAGCAGATTGGTTTCATATAGATATTATGGATGGTGTTTTTGTTCCAAATATTTCTTATGGTATGCCAGTGCTTAAAGCAATTACTGCGTACACAAAAAAAACTGTAGATGTTCATTTAATGATTGTTGATCCCGATAGATACATTAAAACTTTTGCCGATTTAGGGAGCAACATTTTAACCGTACACTATGAAGCATGCACACACTTACATAGAACCCTTCAGGCTATTAAAGCAGAAGGCATGAAAGCTGGAGTTGCACTAAACCCGCATACTAATATTAATGTTTTAGAAGATGTTATTAACGATATTGACATCGTATTGATTATGAGTGTTAATCCTGGTTTTGGCGGACAAAGCTTTATTGAAAACACATACTTCAAAACAAAACAACTTAAGGACTTAATTACTCGAAAAGGCGCTTCAACAAAAATTGAAATTGATGGTGGTGTTACCAATAAAAACGCAAAAAAATTGGTTGATGCTGGCGCAGATATATTAGTTGCTGGTAGCTATGTTTTTAAAAACAGCAACCAACCTGAAACCATTAAAGATTTAAAAGCTGTTGCCAATTCTTAAAATTGTTTTATAAAATAGTATAGCAAATCTGTTGTAGTTACAATTCCAACTAAAGTTCCATCATCTACTACTGGTAATGCATGAAATTCTCGATCAGCTAAAATTTGAGCGGCTTCTTTAATAGTAGTTTCACTTGTAATTGTAAAAACATCTTTAATCATTACCTGCTCAATAGTAAATAAATTGTAAACAACAGAGTCTACAGAGCGATTTGATTCTTCCTTAGTTTCTGCAAAACTAATTCGCATTAAATCTGTGTAGCTAAGCATTCCAATTATAGACTCTCCTGAAACTACTGGCATATGTTTTATTTTATGTCTATTAAAAAGCATTTCAGCTCTTTCTAAATTATCAGATCTTGTTAATGCAATTATATTTTTGGTCATTATATCTGATACTGGCGTTCTTTGTTTCATAATTAATAAATTTTAAATCATTTAATAAAATTAACTCAAAACTATAAATAGTTTTATGATGAAAATCATGATTTGATTTTTTAAATATTGAATAAAGCTAAAATTGTTTAAGTAAATACTTTATAAGATCTGTAGTGGTAACAATACCTACAAGTTTATTATTATCTACAATTGGCAAAGCATGAAACTCTTTAGTAGCTAAAATTTCAGCGACTTCTTTTATTGATTTTGATGATGGTACAGTTACAATGCTGCTCTTCATAACTTGTTTAATGGTAAACATATTATAAACTAGCGCATCGGTATCTCCATCTAAATTATCATCCAAATCAGAAAAACTTAAACGCAATAAGTCTGTATAGCTCAGCATTCCTACAACCACATTGCCGGTAACAACAGGAATATGTCTAATATGGTGCTTTTTAAAAAGGTGTTCTGCTTTTTCGAGGCTATCATTCTTTTTTAATGTAATAACAGGCTCTGTCATTATCATTGAAATCGGTGCTTTACGTATCATGGCATCAAATTTTAAGTTTAATTACTTCTAAAATTATTAAACAAAACCCTTAGAAACCATGATAAATGTCATAGATTAAATACTAATACCCGGCAAAATTAAAATTAAGCATTTGCCTTATTTTTGAATAAACTTCTGGAAATTCATTTTTAAAATCTTTTGGAGTTTCTATAAAATTTTCGATAGCAACTGCTAGAAATTCAAACTGATTTGTAAATGCGTATTTTCTAAAATAATTTGATGCCATTAATGTATTTCTTAGTGTCTCGTTTTTAGATAGTAAATCTGATAATTCTCTAAAACTATCACTAAAAATATTGGAACTTACATCTCTTTCTTTCATACTATTAATATGTATAGCATGGGTAAACTCATGTATTCCTAAATTTAAATTATCCTTTTCATTATTAAAACCTAATTTAAAATCTTCCCATGACAAGACTAATGCTTTTAATCTGGGATTAAACTCGCCCTTATGGTAAACATTATTAGTGTTTGAATAAAACTTGCTTGGATAAACAACAATTTTTGAAATATAACCAATATAAAAATCTCGAAAACCAAAAGTTAACATAATAGCTGTTGCAGATATTAATACTTTAATTTCATCTGTGATTTTAATACCCTCACGATCTATAAAATCTTTATCCTTTATAAATGATGCTACACGATGCTCAAAGTAAATTTGTTCTTTATTTGTTAGCCTTTTATAGAATGAAAATTGATTATTTAAAACTCCTTTTTGATTATCACTTAATTTCTTTAGATTAAAATACAAATGATTATATAATGGTTTTTTATATTTCAAAACATATCCCATTTCAATCAATTTAAAACCGTAATACAAGAATATAACAAGCATTACAATTAAAAAAACACCAAAAATTATTTTACTAGTAAGATCAAGATTTTCCATAAAAACAATCACACATTTTAAATAAACGTTTTTTCAATTTCTAAATTATAATTAATCCAAAATTCAACTAATTTAATCTATTAAAATACAAAAAGCTCTATACTTTTATTTTAAGTATAGAACCTTTTGCCGTTCTAATAAGAAAAAAACTAAATTAAAAATACTTAGAAAGTATTATTTTCTAACATTGTTTTAATTAGTACCATTTAAAAACTTAGGTTTAATTACAAGCATTGCCCAAGCCCAATTTTGACCACTTGCTGCAGCATCTTTTGTAGTGCCTTTTAGTTCATACATACCATCGGCTGCAAACATTTGTGAGTAACCCAATACTAAAGCATATCCTTTTAATTGCTTTTTATATACTAAATCTATTTCTGTACCTAAAGATTTTTCACCACTTGCTAATTCCTGCTCACCACTAAAATTTAATGCTTTTACCATTAAACTTGATGTTGGACTTAAAGAAAAATTAGCGCTAACATGAACATCGAATAAGCCTACTGAGTTTGCATGATTACCTACATAGAAATAATCCATAAACCCATTAAATTTGTGGTTAGTTCCATACAGCGGGAAAAATGCTCCAGTTTCTCCTGCATCGCCATCATTACCACTAATAATTTCTAAACCTGCACCTAAACCAACTTTATCTGAGGCTTTGTATGTTAAATCCAAACCTAATAAGTAAGCCCCTTTTACATCAACTTCTCCCTGTCTTTTCCCTGTTTGAACAAAAGCATTAGCTGCTATACCAAAACCACCAGCTTTATAATCCAAATGTGTACCTAGGGTTTGTAAATTACTTACACCATCTGTTTCTTGAAATCCATTATTTAATATCAATAAGCTTCCAGAGAATTTCTCCCAAGCTTGTTTTAAGTATAAATATTGCATGGTTTTATAAGTGAAGAACCCTGTTGTACTATACGTAGTTGAAACACTTTGAAACCCTGTTGGATTTGAATAATCTTGACTAAATGCTAAACCTAAATCTGCTATAAACTTCCCTTTTGAATACTTTAGAATAGCTGCGTCATGGTTACGTCCTTGTTGCGCCCAATCTAAACCGCCAAAAATTCTTTGGTCATCATAAGAAATCACTTGGCGTCCTAATTTCGTTGAAAAACCTTCACCTAAATTAACATCAGCCCAAGCTTCAAATACAGCAAAAGAATTGTTTTGGTCGTAAGGTAAAATTTGTCTGTTTTCTCCCCAAACCATAACATCTTGAAAGCTTAAATAAAACTTATAAGCATCTACAGCGTATCCTGCATTTAATCTTATCCTTGTTGAAATACCAAAACCGGCATCGGCATCATCAGCAATTAAATCACCAAAACCATGTCTATATTCTGCCCTTGGACGAAATTCTCCATCTAATGTAAATTGAGCTTGTGCAAATTGGATGCAAACTAGTAATAGTCCTAAAATTATGTATTGTTTTTTCATTGTTCTTTGTTTTTAATTGATTTTGTTTGTTAGTTCTTTTAATGTTCAAGAAAGTCTATTAAATGCTTTCTGTATTTATAGTAATCGTTATGTTCTAAAACTGATTTACGTGTTCTTGGTCTTTCAAAATTTATATTTAATATATCTCCTATTTTAGCTTTCGGTCCGCTAGTCATCATAACCACTCTATCTGCTAAAAAAATCGCTTCATCAACATCATGGGTAATCATAACTGCTGTTATTTTTTCTTTATTCCAGATTTCAATAAGTATATCTTGTAATTCTCCTCTTGTTAAAGAATCTAACATACCAAAAGGCTCATCTAACAACAATACCTTAGGTTTTATAGCAAATGCTCTTGCAATACCAACACGTTGTTGCATACCTTGAGAAAGCTCGGACGCTTTTTTATTAAAAGCATCTTCTAAGCCTACTTTTTGTAAATAATACTTAGCGATATCATTACGTTGCGATTTTGTGGCATGAGGAAATACTTGATTAACACCTAATAACACATTTTGAAGTGATGTCATCCAAGGCATTAAACTTGGTGATTGAAAAATAACACCTCTATCTGGCCCAGGGCCTTTTATATGATTTCCCAAAACTGAAATGTTACCTCCTGAAATCTCATTAAGCCCTGCTATCATTGAAAGCATTGTTGTTTTACCACAACCAGAATGCCCAATAATAGTTACAAACTCCTCTTTCATAATTTGAAGATTTAAGTCTTCTAAAACTGTATAATCTCCTTTTGGTGTTGGATAAACTTTTTTAAGATGCTTTAAATCCAACATAACTTCTGAAGGAAAAACTATTCCATTTTCAGTAACTAAATCGTTGTTTATTGTATTTGTGCTCATTTGTAATTTATTTAAAAACGTCCAACAAAACTTTTAGGTTCTAAATCTGGTAATACAATTGGCTCTAGAGCTTCGGTTTTACGTTCGTTACCTATATCCATTAAATATTCTATAATGGCATTTCTTGTTTTCTTGAAATTTAAATTATCGTTTAATTCTGTTTTATCTCTTGGTCTTTCAATATCAATTTTAAATTCAGGACCTAGAGTTGCATTGGGGCCTGGACGTAAAGGGATAATGCGGTCTGCCATATAAATACCTTCATCAACATCATTTGTAATTAACAATGCTGTACGCTTATCTTTTCCCCAGATATTTAAAATTTCATCTTGTAAATTTCCACGAGTTAATGCATCCAAAGCACCTAAAGGCTCATCCATTATTATCATTTCTGGCTTCATAGCTAAGGCTCTTGCTACTGCAACACGTTGACGCATACCTCCTGATAATTCTTTTGGTCGTTTATTTATGGCAGGAGTTAAATTCACCATTTCAACATAATCTGCAACGATTTCATTTCGCTCTTTTTTACTCTTTTTTGGAAACGCTTCTTTTACAGCCATATAAATATTTTGACTTACTGTTAACCAAGGAAGTAATGAGTAATTCTGAAAAATGACACCGCGCTCATGACTTGTTCCTATAACGGGTTCTCCTTTAAATAAAACGTCTCCTGAAGTTGGCTGTAAAAGTCCATTTATTAAATTCACTAATGTTGTTTTCCCACTTCCTGTAAAACCAACTATAGCTACAAATTCACCTTCTTCTATTGAGAGATTAATGTTTGATAACACCTCGGTTGTGTTATCTCCTTCTCCGTAAGTTTTATAAATATTATTTAATTCTAGATATGCCATGGTGTACTATTTTATAAAGTTAAATCCCATCATTTTTATTAAATGAAACCATATTTTGAATAGTTAGCATGATTCTATCTAAAAGAAACCCTATACCACCAATTACAAACATGGCAACAATAATTTTTGAGTTAGAATCTATTGCTCCGTTTTGGAATTCTTCCCAAACAAAAGAACCTAAACCTGGACTTTGTGCTAATAATTCAATAGCTATTAAAACCATCCAAGCTACTGATAATGTTATCCTTAATCCAGTAAAAATTAATGGTAGTGATGATGGTAATATGACTTTAAACACTTTTTGGAAAGCACCTAATTTTAAAACTTTAGCAACATTTATATAATCTTTGTCTACTGATGATACACCCATAGCGGTATTAACTAAAGTTGCCCACATAGAACACAAACCAACACTTATAAAGGATATTATAAAAGCACTGTCTGAATTTGAGTTTTTCGTTAATGTTTTTACAATCATAAAAACTAATAGCAACCAAACTACAGGAGATACAGGTTTGAAAATTTGAATTAACCAATTAACAGAACTTCTTAATGTTTTACTTAGCCCAATTACTACTCCTATTGGAACTGCTATAAATAATGCTAAAAGAAATCCAGCAAATACCGTTTTTAAACTTGTAAATATTTGATCTACAAAGGAAGGTCTACCAGTATAAACAATCGCATCTTTACCTTCGGCAACACGTGTTTCATTTAAAGCCGCAGTTTTTTCAATAAAAGCAGCTTTATCTGAACTTATCACCTTATGATCTTCTAATAAAGTTTGAAAAGAACCCCAAACTTGTGCTGGAGATGGTAAAGTATTAGGCTGACAACTTACATCTCCTGAAGCTATACATGCTTTCATTTCATCAGCAGCTACTTGTCCACGTTCAGTTAAAGCTTTTTCTATTTTATAATTAGCTTCTGTATTGTATAAAGATTTAGCTCCCAAGTGCCATAACCCAATAAAAAGAAATATAGAAGCAATTGGAACTACAAATTTTCTTAAAAATTTTATAAAATCCTCTTTCACTAACTTACGCGCAAATAATGCTTTTAAGTCTGATAAAAATCCTAAACCAATTAATTTGGTTATTTTATTTAATGTTATGCCTTGACTCATGATTACTAAATATTTAAAATATTTTTTACTTGTCTTTATTCCCTATTGAAAAACTATTGATGTATCCAATAGGATCTTTTGCATCATAAGATGTACCGTCTATAAAATCTGTTGTAACTGGTTTGTAACCATCTGTTTTAGGAATATCTGCTGAAGGAATATATCCTTCTTCAACCAATAAATCTGCTGCTTTTTTCCAAATATCTGGTCTGTATATATCTTTAATAGTTTCAGAATACCAAGCTGCTGGTTTAGTTTCTGGAATTTGGCCCCAACGACGCATTTGAGTTAAAAACCAAATACCATCAGAATAAAAAGGATATGTTGCATTGTATTTGTAGAATACATTAAAATCTGGCATCTCACGTTTATCGCCTTTTTCAAATTCAAATGTACCTGTCATAGAATTTGCTAAAACAACCTCATCAGCACCAACATATTGAGGCATTGATAGAATTTTTACAGCCTCTGGTCTATTTGCTGGCTCATCTAACCATTTACCTGCACGAATTAATGCTTTAGTAACAGCAACTGCTGTATTTGGATTTTCATCAACAAATTTCTTAGTCATTACAAATACTTTTTCTGGGTTGTTTTTCCAGATGTCATAGTTTGTTGTTACTGGCACACCAATACCTTTAAATACTGCTTGTTGGTTCCAAGGCTCACCTACACAATAACCAAAAATAGTACCTGCTTCAAGTGTTGCTGGCATTTGTGGCGGTGGTGTTACTGATAGTAAAACCTCAGCATCTATTTGTCCTTGTACATTATCTGCTGTATACATTCCAGGATGAATTCCTGCTGCTGCTAACCAATATCTTATTTCGTAATTATGTGTAGAAACCGGAAACACCATACCCATTTTAAAAGCTTTTCCAGAATTTTTATACTCGGTTATTACTGGCTTTAAAGCCTCTGCTTTTATAGGGTGAATTGGTTTTCCATTAGCGTCTTTTGGTACATTTGGTTTCATTTTAGACCAAACATCGTTTGAAACAGTAATTCCATTTCCATTTAAGTCCATTGAAAAAGGGGTCACTAATTCTGCTTGTCTACCAAAACCAGCACCTGCAGCAATAGGTTGCCCCGCTAACATGTGTGACCCATCAAGTTGGCCATCGATTACTCGATCTAAAACATTTTTCCAGTTTGATTGCGCTTCTACTGAAACAAATAAACCTTCATCTTCAAAGAATCCTTTTTCTTTAGCAATTGCTAAAGGCGCCATGTCTGTTAATTTGATAAAACCAAAAGTTAATTGTGGTTTTTCAATTTCTAGTGTTTTAGTTTTTGAAGTTTCTGTTACAACTTCTTCAGTAGTTGTTTCTTTTTTTGAACCCTTTCCTCCACAAGCAAATAATAAAACTGCTAAAGGTAAAATAAGAGCCGATTTAGTAAATAATGATTTCATTTTATATAGTGTATTTAATTAATCTAAGTATTTATACTTATTTTTAACAAATATATAAGTAGTATATTTTATATTTTATGACATCATCCATATAATAATATCTTTTTACAACATAAAAAAAACTGCATTAAAGCAGTTTTAATTTATAAAAACCAATAAATCAGCAATATACGAAACAATTTAAAACTAAGTATATATACGTGTTTATAAGGAATTTTAAATTAATTAATGGAAAGTAATTATGAATCTCTAAACTAGCTATCTAAATAATAGTTGTGTTCACTAATCTCGTTTTTAAGAAGAGAGGTATTAATAATGCCAATTTTTTTCCCTTTGGCAGAAATAAGCTTTTCTTTTTTTAATGCAGAAAATATGCGTATAACTTGTTCTTCTGTTGTACCAGCATAATCTGCATATTCTTTTCTACTAAGCGGTAAGTTTAAAAACCCATTAAGATCTCCAAACTTTCTGTGAATATATAATAAGGTATCAATAACACGTTCACGAACCGTCATTTGAGAAATAGACTTTACTTTAGATTCACTCTTATTAAGTTCATTAGCGTAAAAAAGCATCATATCGTATGCGAATTTGGGATTATCCAGCAACGCTTCTTGTAAGCTATCCTTAGAAAAATAGCATAACATTGCATCTTGTAGTGCAATAGCCCCAATAGAAAAATACTCTTCGGTACCAAAACCACGATGCCCAATAATTTCTCCTTCTTTAGCAAAACGAACAATTTGTTCTCTCCCGTTTATACCTGTCCTAAACACCTTAACAGTACCTTTTAAAATAAAAAATAATCCATTTACAGGAGCGCCTTCTATAATAAACTGTTGCCCTTTTTTACATTTAAGCGTATTTTTTTCTTGAGTAAAAGTTGAAATAGAATGTATGTTTAAATTCTGTTTAATAAGACAATCTTGATTTTTGCAAACACCACAAGAAAAAGAATTAGAAATACCAATTGTTGATTTACTAGATGATATATTGTTATTAAGTGTTTGCAAAGTATTTGTGTATAATACCAAATATAAGTATAAATACTTATATTTATTGGTTAAATACTTATTTTTAAGAGTTCTACAAAATATTTATCTTTAATCTATAAATTTTAAATATTAACTATGTTTTTTTAAATAAATAAAAACTTATTTCACCAAAACTTTTTTCTGAAAATTACTCTTTGGCGCTTCACAAAGTGAACATTCATAAGTATCAGAAAGACTTTCAAAAGATGTGTTGGGCTCTACTCCTTGTGTAATATCACCAAAAGCCTCATTGTAAATAGTTAAACAATCTTTACACTGAAATACCTTTTCCTCTATTGTTTCTTTTTTAACTTCTTGTTGGGTATCATCTTCTCTTTCTATTCCTAATTGCTCAAAATATAACTGACTTAACTCCATTAATAAACCTGGTAATTCAACCTTATCAATATCCTGAACATGCATGATATAATCTCGTGTATTAGGATCAAAATTTCTAGCGTATAACAAATTATAGGTATCTCTAATAACAAAATCTCCAAGAGATTCTGGCTGCTTATTTTTCTCTATAACTATAGATGTAAAATGATTTATATTATTTTCATAATTAGTAATCCCAAAGGTTAATCCATAAGTACTTATATCGTTTTGATCAAAATTAGAAACTAAATACTTTTTTAAGCTAAGTGCTTCTTTATCGTTTACTGGCAAATGCCAATTTAATTCCAACATAGAATGACGCACATTGATACCATATTGTCCTAAAAATTTTTCCCACTGTATTTTAGACTGAATTGGTATTCCTTTAACTATAAAAGATTTCCAAGGTGTAATTGATATTTTACCAATTTTATTTTCAGCACACAACTCGCACATGGCCTTTAAAAATGATACGTCGTAATTATTATTTCTCCAATACAATCCTAACCAATACTTATCACCAATACGATTCATCCCTTCATAATAAGGAAATGGATAAAAGGGCACTTCAAGTTGTTTATCTACAGTTCTATTATTAGTACTAATAGCGTCACTTACCAACTCAAAAAGAGTTTCAATTGTTTCTGGTTCTTCTTTTAAAATACCTTCAACAGCTAATTCAATTTTATCCAAATCCCAACTGTAAATGAGCGCTGGATACATTTGCATTTTTTTCCATCCTGGTAGTTTAACGTATAAATACCAGTAATCTTCATGCTCTGAGGCTATAAAATTTAAATCCCCAGTAAATAATGGAACTAAACGCTGTTTAGGATCTGTAATGTTAACTCGTAATTTAAGATTGTGTTTAAACTGTTCTAAAACATATAAATACCTAGCACTAGTTAACCATGAGGTGCTTGTAAAAATATCTGTTGAAACATATGACGATACAATGTTTTCAGTCTTTAATTCACCAGGCTTAACAATTTGTATTTTATCAAATGTTTTTAGTTTTTCTAGATCTGTTATTTTTTTTGGGAATATAATATCTTGCCTAGAACCAAAAGAAATAGCATCTAAACCTAAACTTTCTGCAGTTTCGCATATGTATTTTAACTCTCCTGGAGAAAGTACACCACCGTTAATTATTATTCTGCTTAATTCTTCCTTCATGCTAATACTTTTGTGTTATTAAGTATTTCTCTAACTTCTGTTTTACAACTACCACAACCCAAACCTGCCCCTGTTTTATTACAGAGTTCTGTAAAATTTGAACACCCACTTTTTATAGCTTCTTCAATATTGCCAGCACCAACTTGACTACAAGAGCACACTAATTTACCTAAAACAGGTACATCGTTTGAAGAACCTCGTAATAAGGTATTCCGTTTGTCTGACATTTCAATTTTACTCTCAATCATGGTTTTAAATTCGGCAAATTCATTTTTATCCCCCATTAAAACTGCACCAACTAGTAAATCATCTTTTACTATGCATTTTTTATAATAGCGTTTAGAAATATCTGTGAAAATAACTTCTTGGTAAGAATCATCATTTTCTGGAATATTGATATCGCCAATGCTGCATAAATTCAAATTATTAAACTTCAAAATATTCATTAAAACCGACCCATTGTAGGCATCACTAATATCGCCTGCAATAAAGTTTGCTAAAATGGTTGCTTGCTCTTCGGCAGCAGAAGTAATTCCAAACAATTGATTATTAAATTCTGCTATTTCTCCAATGGCAAAAACATCTGGATTTGAAGATTGTAAATGCTGATTTACAATAACACCACGACTACATTTTATTCCATTTTCTTTAGCAATTTCAATATTTGGTCTTGTTCCAATAGCATAAACTATTGCATTTGCTGTTATGAATTTTCCACTTTTTAAAGTGATATTTAATTCACCAGTATCTTCATCATCAAAAACAGTACTTACTTCATTATCAAAATATATTTGAATGCCTCGTTCTTGTACATCTAGAGCTAACAATTTACTAGAAACACTATCTAATTGACGCTCCATTAAACGTGATGCACGCTGAATAATGGTGATTTTAACATTTTTATGTTTCATGGCCGCAGCCAATTCTAAACCCAATAAACCGCCTCCAACAATAACCACATGCTGTTCTTCTGGTGGTAAATTTGTAGCGTCTAAATAGGCTTTAAATCTATCAGCATCATTTTTATTACGCATAGTAAAACGCCCTGGTAAATCTATTTGAACATCATTAGGAATAAAAGCACGACTACCGGTTGCTAAAATAAGTTTATCAAAAGTATGGTGCTCTCCGTGACTATCTGTGACTAGTTTGTTTTCTGAATCTATTTTCGAAATAAGTGTTTCTGAATGAATTTTAATATTCAACTTATTTAGTTCAATTTTCTTAATTTTAAGAAGCTGTTCCCAAGATAATTCTTCTGTAACATATTCTGGCAACAAAACTCTATTATAGAACAAATTAGGTTCCTTTGAAAACACATGAATTTCATCTGCTTCATTATGCTCACGATAATTTTGTACAAATCTAAATGATGCCGCACCCGCTCCAGCAATAATTATTTTTTCAATAGGTTTTTTATATTTTGAAACAACAACTCTAGTGAACTTAAAATCTGGTTCTTTTGATATTGGATCAATATGTGTATTGGTTAAATTATTAGCGCGATTTAAATCACTTTGTAATTTTTTCCCCCAATGCATAGGCAAAAACACAACGCCTTTTTTAATAGTATCGGTTACTTTTGCGCGAACACGAACCACTCCATTTTCACTTTTTATTTGAGTAATATCTCCATCTTTAATTTTACAGATGTAAGCATCAAATGGATTAATTTCTAAAACAGGTTTTGGGAAATGAGTTTTTAACCTTGAAACTTTCCCTGTTTTAGTCATTGTATGCCATTGATCGCGAACACGACCTGTGGTTAGTATTAAAGGAAAATCTGCATTAGGTTTAACTGAAGTATTTCTTATACTAGTAGGTAAATTAAATATGGCTTTTTTGGAAGCAGTATAAAACTTTTTATCTTCAAAAAGTCTTGGAGTTCCTGCATGTCTATATTCATTAACTGGCCATTGAAAAGTACCTTCACTTTTTAATCTATCATAATTTAAAAAAGACACATCTATATTAGTTCCTTTTGTCATAGCCGCATATTCATCATAAATCTCCTCGGCACTATTATAATTAAATCCACGAAAACCCATACGTTGTGCAAAATCACAAAATATTTCAACATCTGGTCTAGCTTCTCCCGGAGCATTAATTTCTTTTGGCAAATATGAAATTCGACGTTCAGAATTAGTCATCGTTCCTTCTTTCTCCAACCAAGTTGCTGCCGGAAGCACTAAATCTGCATAAGCTACTGTATCAGATTTATAAGATATATCTTGAACCACTACAAATTTTGCATTCTTCATCGCTTTTTCTATACGATGTGTATTTGGCAAACTCACTAGCGGATTGGTACATGCAATCCAAATAGCTTTTAGCTTACCAGACTCTAAAGCATCAAACATTTCGGTAGCTGTTAATCCTGGTTTTGGTGAGATTTTATCGACTCCCCAAAACTGAGCAACTTCTCTCCTATGTTCTTCATTTTGCAAATCTTTATGAACTGCTAAAAGGTTAGCCATTCCTCCTACTTCACGACCACCCATTGCATTAGGCTGACCAGTTAAAGAAAACGGACCTGAACCTGGCTTACCTACTTGCCCCGTAATAAGTGATAAATTAAGCAGTGATACATTTTTGTCTGTACCTACAACACTTTGGTTTAAGCCCATTGCCCACATGCTTATAAAGCCTTTTGAAAGCCCAATATATTTTGCCGCCTTTTTTATATCATCTTCTGAAACACCACAAAATTTTGATGCATCTTTTAATGAGGTTGAAAAAATTAAATCTTTATAATCTTTAAAACCTTCTGTATGATTATTAATAAAATCTTCATCAATCAATCCACTTTTATATAAACATCTACCAATGGCATTATAAAGAATCACATCTGTTCCTGGTAGTAATTGTAAATGCAAATCAGCAAAATTTGCAGAATCTGTTTTACGAGGATCAATAACTATTATTTTAACATTTGGATTTTCCTCTTTATGTTTTTCAATACGTCTAAATAAAATTGGATGACACCAAGCAGGATTAGCCCCTGTTATTAAAAAACAATCTGCTAATTCAATATCTTCGTAAGAAACAGGAACACTATCTTCTCCAAACGTTTTTTTGTAACCAACCACTGCAGAACTCATACATAACCTTGAATTGGTATCTATATTATTTGTTCCTAAAAAACCTTTTGTTAGTTTATTGGCTATATAATATTCTTCGGTTAGACTTTGTCCTGAAACATAAAAACCAACGCTATCTGGACCATGTTTTTTTATAATAGATTTAAAAACGCTTGCTGCTCTATCTAAAGCATCATCCCAACTCACACGCTCAAGCGGATGTGAACGACTCCATCGCATTTCTGGATACAAGATTCTATCAGAAGTATCATTTGCAACATAATGCAAATTCATACCTTTAGAACATAACATCCCCTTGTTTACAGGATGATCTTTATCCCCCTCAACTACAACCTTATTATTGCTGTCTTTTTTAACAACAATACCGCAGCCAACACCACAATAACAACAAGTTGTTTTTACCTCGTTTTTAATCATTTAGAGTAGATTTTACTACTAATTAAGACATTTTATTTACACCAAACAAGCACTTACTTTATTATTCTGAATACTATAAAAAAGACTCTTATAATTTTCAAATCAATAAAAAATTAACATCTAGCATTGACTTTAATTAGTTACTAATTTTAGTGAAGCTTTTTTTATTTCCATATTTGATATATTTTCATCTTCGGTTGAAAAACGAATTGTTAAGGCTAAAATTCCTGTTAAAATAACTACGAAACCTATAATAAAATAACCGTTAGATACAGCTGATGCAGATGCGGATGCTTGCGCTGCATTTATAACATCTGTACCTAATCCTTCGTTGGCAACTATAGCTGCTTGTTCTGCAACAGCAGAACGAGATTTCAACAATAAAGCTGCTAAAAATGCTCCTACATTACCACCTGCACCTACAATTCCTGAGACAGAACCTATTGCTTTCTTATTAATAAATGGCACTACAGAAAATGTTGCTCCTTCTGCCATTTGAACTGATAAGCTAAACAATATTAAAAAGATAAAACCTACTACAATACTTGTGGTTGTTGAAAACGTTATGAGCATAATCCCTTGAATTGTTAATATGAAAGACAAAAACAATACACGACCTCTTAATCCTTTTAATTTCCCAAATTTATCTCCAAAAAAACCACCTAGAGTACGTGCAAAAATATTCATTAAAGCAAACGACAATACAATGTTTCCAGCAGTAACTCTCTGTAACTGAAAAGTATTTTGTAAGTAGTCATCCATTGTTCCATAAACTGTTAATTCTATACCAAAACAAGCAGCATAAACAAGGAAAAGAATCCAAATTCTATAATCCTTCAAAACAGTTAAAAACCCAATTTGATCTTTTTTAGTAGAAATCATTTCACCTGAAGCCCTCAATTCTTTGAAATTTCCTTGTGGTGTATCTTGTGTAAAAAAGAAATATACAATTCCCATTAGAAAACAAATAACCCCAGCAATAATCATAGAATATCTCCATGCATTAGCATCGGCTACTCCAAAGCTTACTACAGCAGCAGCAATTAATGGCATTCCTAAACGGTTTGCTCCACCTCCAAGATTTCCCCAACCAGCAGATGTTGCATTAGCTGTTCCAACAA
This sequence comes from Flaviramulus basaltis, assembly GCF_900114265.1. GTDB lineage: Bacteria > Bacteroidota > Bacteroidia > Flavobacteriales > Flavobacteriaceae > Flaviramulus > Flaviramulus basaltis. The sequence continues at coordinate 312,505 of NZ_FPKV01000003.1, read as the reverse complement.
TATTTGGCGCGAACATTAAAGATGTATGCACTTGAGTAATTACAAATGATGCTCCTATAAAACCAATGAACAATCGACATATTAAAAACTGAAGTGGAGTTTGTACCAAACCACACAATATAACAGGTATAGCTCCTAGCATAAGTAACCAAGTATAACATAATCTCGGACCGTATTTATCGCACAATTTACCAATTAGTAAACGAGCAAATACTGTTCCTGAAACTGCTAGAATAATTGAATTCCATTTTTGTTCAGGTGTCAAACCTAAATCTTTAACTACATCTGGCATAAATGGTACAATACCAAACCATGAGAAAAAACACATGAAGAATGCTATAGACGTTATCCAAAATGTACGTGTTGAAATATTTTTAAAATCAAATAAACTTAGTTTAGTTGATTTAGTTTGTGCAGAATTTATCATAATACATAGTTTTATACATACAAAACTAAGTAATTTTACTTAATTTTAATACGTATTTAATACGTATTTTATAAAAAATATTGATATGATAATTTGATAATATGTATTATGACAATTTGATAAAATTGCTAATATATTTGTTGCTATTTTGGAGAATTCAGTAATTCATCAATAGCTCGATTTTTCACTTTAATTATATTGAAAAGGAATAAAATCACTAAACTAATTGATATTCATTAGCTTTGTTACTTAGTTCCATCAAATTTTTAACCTCTAGTTTTTTCATAAGGTTAAAACGATGCACTTCTGCAGTTCGTTTACTTATTTGAAGTTCGTCTGCAATCTCTTTATTGTTCTTAAATTGCAAAATTAAACCAAGTATTTGCTTTTCTCGTTTTGTAAGTCCAAAAGGATCTTCAATACTTTTTATATTAGAGCTCACTACTGACGCATTTCCGTTTACAAAGTTATTCATAATAATCGCAGACACATCTCCTGTAAAATACTTACCACCAGACGCTACTTTATGTAATGCTTTTAAAAACTCTTCTTTACTAGCTCCTTTTAACAAATAACCATCAGCACCAGCTTGTATAGCTTGCACAACATATTCTTCGGAATCATGCATTGAAAGCACTAAGGTATTAACTTCTTTAAAAGATTTTGTAATCTCCCTAACCACTTCAATACCATTCATTTCTGGCATACGAATATCAACAATGAGTACATGTGGTGTATTCTTCTTAACTACTTCTAAAGCTTCCTTACCATTTGAAGCTTCATCTATAACTACAATTCCAGATTGATCTTCTAGAAGTGCTTTTATTCCATCTCTAACCAGCACATGATCATCTGCTAAAACTACATTAATAACATCCATTACTTGAATTTTTAAGTATTGTTGGGATAAAAATAAGAATTTTTTACGTAATGCTACGTAATTATCAAATAGGTATATTTAAGGTAACTCGGGTACCCTTACCAACCTCAGAACTAATAAAAAACCGTCCATCTATATAATTAATTCGCTCTTTCATAAAAGTCATACCCATTCCTCCATCTCCATTTTTAACATTTTTAACTTTAGTTGGATCGAAACCCTTACCATTATCATCAATAACAATACTTAGTAAGTTTTCACTATGAGATAACGATACTATTATATGTGTGGAATCCGCATATTTAATGGCATTATTTATAGCTTCTTGAGTAATTCTATAAATATTAATTTCTGTTAAAGACTCTAGCCTTTTATTAAAATCCGTTTTATTAAACAGTACGATATTTTTACCAGTAAGTTTTGCCAATTCTTGTGTTAATTTGGTTATGGCTGGCACAATACCATGATCTGATAATTCTGGAGGTGTTAAATTGAATGTCGCAGTTCTTACCCCTTTTATAATATTGGATGTAAGCTCCTTTAAATGCTCAATTTTTAATGCTGTTTTATCGATATCATTAATATTAATGCTTTCTAAATTATATTTTAATCCTGTTAACATTTGCCCAATACCATCATGCACATCTTTAGCTATACGACTTTGCTCTCTTTCTTGGTTTTCAATAATCTTACTAGAAATAATTTTTTGATTGCTTATTTTTTCCTCAAAACTCTTTTTTGTTAGTATTTCTATTTCTAACTGAGCCAATTTCCTATCGGTTATTTCGGAGGCAATTATTAATAATTCTAATTTTTCTTCAGTAGGACTAAAAGGTATTATAGCCATTTCTAACCAGATATCTTCACTATCCTTAGTAGTTCCTTTAACTTCACCCTGCCATCCTGTTTTTTTATGTTTAATTATAATATTTTCAATATTTTGCTGCTCATTTTCGACAACAGAAAGCACGTTCCAAAATGCAGCTTTATTATTAAACTTTGAGAATTTAAAAAGTCGGGAAAACTTATTTCCCATATGTACAATATTGCCGTTTGGAGATATTCTTGCAAAAAGCAATGTATCATCCATAGCATGTGTAAGCGCACGTAATTCTTTAATAGATTTTTCTTTAGATACACTTAAAACATCTGCATCAAAAGCCATTTTTTTAGCATGCTTTTCAGCATTTAACAACTCTGAAAGTGTAGATCTAACTGTTTTTGCTGTTGGCCAGAATATAAAAAGAAACTCTGCTAATAAAATAAGCAATGTTAGTGCCATTAACCAGACTTCTAGTTTACGTAACCAGCTCACTTTTGCATCAGCTTCTATGTCATATTGATTAACAATAGCGTCCATGATTTTCAAAAAATCATCTTCATTTGCTTTTACTTTTTCAATATCTGAAAGAAAAGTATTTATAGGAAGAGGTGGAATGTTTTCTATCTTTTCAATAATAGATTTTGAGGCTACACTTATAGTATCAAAAACTGGATTTAATGCTTTAAATTTTGCAACTACTTCTGGGCTGTTTTTTTTTGGCAAACCTAGACTATCATTACCTTTTTGTAATGCATGATGCGAGACTTCCCAAAGATGTAATGTCTCTTTTATTTTGTCTTTTAAAAGAATTCTGTTTTCAAGATTTGGTTCTGAAGAAAGCGATACGATATCCTTTGTTAATTTTTGACTCAACATACGCTGCCTACCAGCCACATTAATAACAGTAGAATCGCTTTGCTGATCGTTTAGATGTTTTCGTATTAGAATTTGACTAATAATTACGGAAAGAGCAATGGTACTTAAAGCTATAATGTATAAACGACTTAATTTATCAAACGTTCTTTGGTCTAATGAATTACCGCTTCTTATCATATTTTATTTAGCTAATAGCCTGCTTTATAAGTGACATACTCTTATCTGACAGCTTAAGCTCTAAAGCCTCTTGATGACCTTCTTCAGACATTTTTACCCATGTTTTTTGAAGAATATCAATTACCTTTTCATCTTCATGTTTTTCAGCAAATTCTTCAAAATAATAATCTAGAAAAACTAAACAGATAGTGTCTTCTAAAATTTGAGTTTCTTCATTCTTTTTAATTAACTTCTTATTAATTAAAAATGATATTCTATCTATAAATTCATCATCATAACCTACTTGACTTAAAATTTGAGAAGTTAAATTGGCATGCATTTTTTTTAGGGTTTCTCGCCATTTAAAATAACCTACTTTATCCATTGGGTATTCGTCTCTTGGTATTTCCCAACGACAAATATGTTGTGCTCTTGCTGCAATTTGAAGCGCTTTTGATGCATGTGGTTTAAATTGCAAAAGCTTTCTAGACATACGTTGAGAATACAGTAATTCTTTTGGGTATTCTAAACCCGAAACCAAATAAGTATTTGGGTCTTCTGAGTTTTTTTTATCTATTAAAGCAATAGCGGTTTCAAATCTTGTGGGCTTCATAATTTAGGTGTTAATCTGAAAAGCCAATATACACATTTCCGTTTTCAATTTTAACAGGATACGTAGCAATTTTTAAATCATCGCCTCCTAAATTAGAACCATCTTCCAAAGAAAAATTCTTTTTATGCATTGGGCAAGCCACTTTTGGAATACCTTCCTTATCTCCAATCATTCCCAAAGACAATACCATTTCCATTTTATGCGGACATAAATTTTGGCACGCATACCACTTATCTGTTCTTGTAAAATTATAAACGGCTATTTGCTTAGTTTTGTACTTAATGCAGGCTCCACTGTTTTGAGGAAAATCATTTACTTCACCAACTCTAAACCAAGTTTTTACATTAGTTTCACTAACCGTTTCGTATTGTTTTAATATATCTTGCATGTATAAAATTTAAATTGATTAAGACCAAGCTTTTGGCATTTTTTGCTCACGCATTGGTACAAAAACTAAATTATCATCGGTATCATCAGAATTCACAAAATGTTTGAAACGCTTCATCATTTCAGGGTTTTCAATTGCTTGTTTCCACTCACACTCATATTTATTTACTAGTCCTTGCATTTCTAATTCCAAATCTTCAGCAATTCCAAGTGAATCTTCAATTACAACTTTTTTCAAATAGTCGATACCACCGTCTAATTTATCTAACCAAGGTGCGGTTCTTACTAAAGGCCCTGCCGTACGTATGTAATACATTAAAAATCTATCTAAGTATTTAACCACGGTTTCATCATCTAATCTTTCCGCTAGTAATATCGCATGTTTTGGAGTTGCACCACCGTTTCCACATACATATAAATTCCAACCACCATCAACAGCAATTAAACCAAAATCTTTACCTCTAGCTTCTGCACATTCTCTAATACAACCCGAAACGCCTCCTTTTAATTTGTGTGGTGAGCGTAATCCTCTGTATCTATTTTCTATTTCTATAGCAAAAGTTACACTTTCGTGCATACCGTATCTACACCATGTAGAACCTACACAGCTTTTTACTGTACGTAAAGATTTACCGTATGCATGACCACTTTCAAATCCTGCATCAATTAATTCCTTCCAAATTAAAGGCAATTCATGTATTTGAGCTCCAAATAAATCGATTCGTTGACCGCCTGTTATTTTTGTATATAAATCATATTTTTTTGCAACAACTCCTATTGTTATTAACTGATCTGGAGTGATTTCTCCTCCAGCCACTCTCGGAACCACAGAGTAAGTTCCGTTACGTTGAATATTTGCTAAAAACCTATCGTTTGTATCTTGAATAGTTGGTTGACGATTTGCAGTTTCCATCGTAATTGTAGAAAAAATAGAGGCCAAAGCAGGTTTACAAACTTCGCAGCCATGACCTTCTCCAAATAAATTAAGTGCCTCTTCATAATCTGGCACTTTATTTATTTTTATTAAATCGTAAAGCTCTTGTCTGTTAAAACTAAAATGTTCACAAAGCGTTTCTTTAACTTCTTTTCCTAACGATTTTAAGGTTTCATTTACCAAATCAACCACCATAGGTTTACAACCACCACAACCAGTTGTTGCCTTAGTTGCTGCTATAACATCATTTAAATTGTTACTTCCATTTTCTGTAATTGAACAACAAATAGCTCCTTTAGAAATGCTCTCACAAGAACATACTTGAGCAGTATCTGGTAAATCCATAACACTACCAAATGACTTACCACCTTCACTTGCTGGCAATATTAATTCGGCTGAATTTTCTGGAATAGCCATCCCATTTAAATAAACTTGGTGTAACATATTATAATCTGATGCATCACCAACTAGAATTCCTCCAAGTAAAGATTTACCATCGTGACTCACATTAATACGTTTGTACAAATGCTTCGTTTTATCTTCAAAAATAACTGAGTGTCCTTTGCTTGCAGGCATAAATGGCTCTCCAAAACTAGCAACGTCTACACCAATTAATTTTAATTTGGTAGACATATCAATCTCGCTTGCCATTAACGTTTCTGCTTTACCAATGATTTGATCTACAGCAACGCTAGCCATTTCGTAACCAGGAGCTACCAAACCATATATCATTTGATTATATAAAGCAATTTCGCCAATAGCATATATTGACTCATCTGAAGTTTGCATTTTATTATTTACTACGATGCCGCCACGAACTCCCATTTCTAAATCGCAAGTCTTCCCTAATTCGTCTCTTGGTCTAATTCCTGCTGAGATAACAAGCATCTCAACATTTAAAACATCATCTTCTCCAAACTCCATTCCTGTAATAGCTTTATCACCTAAAATTTGGTTGGTAGCTTTACTTAAATGAATATTTAATCCAATAGATTCTAGTTTTAATTGCAACACTTGACTACTCCTAGAATCTAACTGACGGGGCATTAATTTAGGAGCAAACTCTACAATATGAGGTTCTAAACCCATATCCATTACTGCTTTACCTGCTTCTAAACCTAATAAACCGCCACCAAGAACAGCCGCTTTGGCATTGGGATTTATTTTTTTAATTTTATCTGCATATGCAAGCATACCCTCCAAATCCTCTATAGTTCTATATACAAAAACACCTTCTTTTTCAACCCCTTTAATTGGCGGCACAAAAGCAGAAGAGCCTGTTGCTAAAACTAAGTAATCATAAGAAAATTCACGATCTTTAGCGGTTGTTATTGTTTTAGTAGACCTATGAATATCTGAAACACGCTCACCAACAACTAATTCAATTCCATTATCTACATACCATTCTGCTGGTGCCATTTCTAAAGCTTTTGCATCTTGATTTTCGAAAAACTCGCTTAAATGAACACGATCATAAGCTGGTCTTGGTTCTTCACCAAAAACAGTTACTTTAAAATTTTTACTTTCAGGCTGTGCTACAAACTTTTCACAAAATTTATAACCTACCATACCATTCCCAACGACAATGATTTTTTTCATATCTACGTGTTTAGAATACAAATTTAAGTAAATATACTTAGTTTATATACGTAATTTTTAAATTTTTTACTTAGATAGATTATTATTGCCAATTTCACAAATTGACATACTATTAATTAATTATTAAGTAAAATATGTAGATTTTAATTCTATTAATTGAAGAATTAATATTTATAATTAATCAAGAAATGTTTTTTAAAAAGAAAAATTAGTAAGCTTTTTTGAAAAAAAATCTCGGATTTGTTTAAAATTCTATAATAAAATAAATTTAGTAACCTCTCTAAAGTCTAAAAGAGCATCATCATCATTATTCGAAATGTTAAAATATTATCTTTTTTAGTTCTCCACTTGCAGAACTAAAAAAACTAAAATATATTTGCACCTTAATTTATTAAACAATGTTAACCGATAAACAAAAAGAATTAGTTGAAAGTTTTGGAGTCATTCAAGAACAGATGGGTTTATCGCCTGCTTCTGCTCGTGTTAATTCTCTATTAACAATTGTTGATTCATCAGAATTAAGTTTCGATGAAATTAAAGACGCATTAAATTTAAGTAAAAGCGCGACAAGTAACGCTATTAACTATTTACTTTCTTTAAATAGAATTGGATACAAAACAAAACCAGGTGAAAGAAAACGTTATTTCTATTCTAAACTTGATCAATGGAAAGTATCATTTAAAAAAGATTTTTTAGGGCTGTATAATTATACAGCAATGATAGATGAGATTATTAAAAATAGATCGAATGAAAACCAAGATTTTAATAATGAATTAAAAGATTTAAATGAGTTTATGAATTACTTTATAAGTGAAAGCATCAACTTAATTGATAATTGGAAAAAGAAATAATATTTTTTTAACAAAATTGGTTCTTTTAATTCTGAACTAAAAAATTAATACAAAACTAAAAAAACAACTCTATATTTTGTTGTCTCAACATACCAAACTGTTCATTAAGCGAATAAACTAATTTATAAAATAACAAAAAGAGAACTTTAACAAATGAATAAAGTAATTATTACGATTATATATTTTATCGCAAGTATCGCAGTTAATACACTTTCTGCACAAGAAGAAGTCATACAATTTAACACCATTGAAGAGACCATCAATTACGCCATTAAAAACAACAACAATCTTGAAAGCGCTAGGATAAATCAAGAAATTATCCAAGCACAAATTTCGGAGGTTAAAGGGCGAGCATTACCACAAATTAATGGTAGTGCAGGTTTTACAGATAATTTTTCCTTACAGGAACAACAATTACCTGCTGAAGTTTTTGGTGGAGAACCAGGAACTACAATTGGTGTTGCCTTTGGAAATCGCTATCAATATTCAGCTGGTGTAAATGTACAACAGCAATTATTAAATTTTCAACTGTTTAGTTCAATTAAATCTACAGCTGCACTTGCAGAACTTAGAGAACTACAAACACTCTTAACAACACAGGATTTAATTGTAAACGTTATTAAAACCTACTTACAAGTACAAGTTTTTGAAAAACAAGTCGATTTACTACAACAGAATTTTGATCGCACCAATAACCTTTATTGAAATTTCAGAATTAAAATTAGAAGAAGGAATTATCAAAAAATTAGACCTAAACCAATTATTGGTAAACCGTTCTAATTTAAAAAATCAAATTGAAGATGCTCAATTTGGTAGAAACCAACAAATGAGACTTTTTAAAGTATTGCTTCAAATTCCAATGACTACGAATGTTATTTTAATTGAGAAATTAGAAGATAGAGCTCCTTCATCTTTAGGAACAGAATTACTGCTAGATTCAAATATAGAATATCAACAACTAGATAAATCTTTAGAACTTTCTATTATTGATCAAAAATTAGTTAAAGCTGAATACCTTCCATCTTTAAGTGCAAACTTTGGTTATAACTATTTAGGACAAGCTAATGAGTTTATAGATTTTGATCCAAATGTTTATGAAGGTCAATGGAGCGGTACTTGGGGGATTTCGGCAAGCATTCCAATTTTTGATGGCTTTCAACGTCGCAATCGTTTAAAACAAAAAGAACTCGCAACGAAACAATTAGAACTTGATCGTAAAACATTAAAACTTAATATTGAAAAAGATTTTGGTGATGCTCAAGAGCAATTATTATTAAGTAATTCACAAATTGAAAGTCAACAATCTAATATGTATTTGGCTCAAGAAAATTATGAAGGCATTAAAGAATCTTATAACGAGGGGGTTGCTAATTTAACCGAATTGTTAGATGCAGAATTTGCTTTACGCCAAGCACAATCCAACTACTTAAATGCATTATTACAATCCAAAGTAGCCGAAGTAACCTTACTAAAATCAAGCGGGAAGCTTTCTCAATTAATTGCCAATTCAATCACAAATAACTAATCATAAATACGGTAAAATTTTTATAATGAAAACAAAATATATCATTCTAATATTAGCCATTGCCTTAGTAGGACTTATAGGCTACACATTATTCAACAATAAAAAGGAAATGAGTGAAATGGCAAATGCTGTTCCTGAAGAATTTGCAATTCCAGTTCATACAGCTACCGTTGGCGAAAAAATAATTTCAACAGGATTAATCGCTACAGGTGAATTCGCAGGTTGGGAAGAAGTGACATTGGTTGCAGAATCACAAGGGAGTATTCAATATTTAAAAGTTGAAGAAGGTCAAGAAATCCGTAAAGGACAAGTTATTGCAAAAGTAGATGCCGTATCATTAAGTTCTCAATTAAACAGTGCCAATTCTGCATTAGCAAAAGCTGAAAAAGATGTAGCACGTTATGAGCGATTATTAGAAGTTGGTGCTGTATCAAAAAGTGCCTTAGAAGACGTACGCATTCAAAGAGAAAATGCACGAGCAAACATTGCTCAAATCAATCAGCAATTAAGTTTTACAGTTGTAAAATCACCTATTAATGGTGTAGTAAACAAATTAATGGTTGAGGAAACTAGTTTTGTAATGCCAGGAAATCAAATCGCCGAAATTGTTCAAATAGATCGATTAAAAATTATTGTTAATGTTGCTGAAGATAACCTATCAAAAATTAAAGAAAATCAAGGCGTATCAATAAAAACAGATGTTTATCCTTTAGAAATTTTTAAAGGAAAAGTGAGTAATATAAGTGTAAAAGCTGATGCTTCAAGAAAATTTCAAGTAACTATTGAGGTAGAAAACACAGAGGATAAAAAACTACGTGCTGGTTTATTTGCAGAAGTTAATTTTGAAGCTCTTAAAAGTAACGATACAGAAGCTATGTTTATTCCGCGTGAAGCTATAGTTGGTAGTTTACAAAATCCGTCGGTTTATATTGTTAAAGATAGCACTGTAACACTTCAGAAAATAAAAGTAGGTGCCGTAATTAATGGTGATGTGGCTGTTTTAGAAGGTCTTCAAAACGGACAAAAAGTAGTTACCACAGGTATTATTAATTTAACTGAAGGTACTAAAGTAAAAATCACAAATAACTAAACCATGACAATAACCGAATTATCAGTAAAAAGACCAACGCTTGCTGTTGTAGTCTTTACCATAATCGCGCTGTTAGGGATTATAAGTTATATGAGTTTAGGCTATGAGTTATTACCAAAAATCACATCGCCACAAATATCAATAAGTACCACATATCCTGGAGCTTCTCCTAGTGAGGTAGAAAATTCTGTGACTACAAATATTGAAGATGCAGTTAGTGCTTTAGAAGGTGTGAAAAACATCACCTCTACTTCGCAAGAAGGCATTTCTATTGTAAATGTAGAATTGACCTACAACGCCGATGTAGATAAAACATTGCAAGATGCTCAGCGAAAAGTAAATAATATTGTTGGTCAACTACCAGACCAAGTTATTCAACCTAGCGTAGATCAATTTTCATTTGACGACTTACCAATTATGCGTTTGGGTGTGTCTTCAGAAATGGATGCCACTGAGTTTAATGATTTAGTTGAAAATGAAATTAAAGAAAAAATATCGCGTGTTGAAGGTGTTGCTAGAGTAACCGTTATTGGTGGTAATGAACGCGAAATCCGCGTTAATGTAAACCGTGATAAACTAAAGGCTTACGGGTTAAGTATTCTTCAAGTTACTCAAGCTATTTCTGCTGCCAATCTTGACTTTCCTACTGGAAGTATTAAAGATAGTGAACAACAAGTAACGGTTCGTTTATCTGGAAAATTTAAAGATGTAAATGATATTAAAAACCTTGATATTACTACAGGTACCGGTGCTTCTGTAAAAATTGAAGATATCGCAGAAGTATATGATACGACTAAAGATGTAACCACTATTTCTCGTATAGATGGAATAACATCTATAGGTTTAACAGTTTCAAAACAATCAGACGGAAATACGGTTCAAGTAGCTGAAGATATTATAGCTGAAATTAAAAAAATTGAAACAGAATATACCGATAAGAATTTAAAAATTGCTGTTGCCCAAGATAGTTCTGTTTTTACATTAGAAGCTGCAGATGCAGTGATTTTCGACCTGATGTTGGCCGTAGGATTAGTAGCTATTATTATGTTATTTTTCTTAAGAAGCTGGAAAGATTCTATTATTGTAATGGTATCTATTCCTATTTCAATTGTTGCGACATTTATTGTAATGAGTCAATTGGGTTACACACTTAACCTAATGACTTTATTAGGTTTATCGCTTGTAGTTGGTATTCTTGTAGATGATAGTATTGTGGTACTAGAACAAATTCACGCCGAAATGGAGAAAGGAAAAACGCGTATGGAGGCTGCTATGGAAAGTTGGAAGAAAATAGGATTATCTGTAATGTCTATTACGCTGGTTTTAATTGCCGTTTTCTTACCTATCACATTCGTAACAGGTTTAATTGCCGATTTATTAAAGCAATTCGCAGTTGTAGTTGCTGTTGCAACAGCAATTTCGTTAGTCGTTTCCTTTACATTAACACCTTTATTATCGTCTCGTTTTTCTGAAGTCATTACACTCGATAATAAAAAAATAATGCACAAACCTTTAATTGTTTTTGAAAGCTTTTTAACAAGCATCAACAACTTTTATAAAGATGCACTGCAATGGACATTAACAAGAAAAAGAATTACCGCTTTTACCTTATTAGGATTAGTTTTTGCTTCATTATCACTATTAGCATTTGGTTTTATAGGAAGTGAGTTTGTGAAAAATGGCGATAACGGAGAATTTATTGTAGAGTTAGAACTTCCTAAGGAATCTACCATTGAAGAAACCAATTTAGCAGCACTTGCAGTTGAAGATATATTATTGAAAGATGCTATTGTAAGTTCTGTTTTCTCAACAGTAGGAACCGGAACTGGTGGTGGTGGAAACTCTGGAAATTTAGCGCAAATAAATGCGAAAATGATTAGTCCAGATAAGCGTTCTGTTACTTCGGAGCAATTTGCACGTGATATTAAAAACAAATTAACCCAGAATATTCCTGGTGTAAAATTTAAAACAGCTGCTGTTGGTATGGTTGGCGGAAGTACAGCTGGTCCAATTCAAGTATTGCTTACAGGTAGTGATATTGATATATTGATGGAAACTGCTGAAGCAGTAAAACAAACTGTAGAGAGTGTAAATAGTACACGAGAAGTAGAACTTTCTGCAAAAGGTGGAAATCCTGAAGTTGCCATAACAGTTGACCGTGATAAAATGGCGATACTTAATTTAACAATGAGTACTGTTGGTAATACCATGCAAAATGCTTTTGCTGGAAACACCCAATATAAGTTTCGTGATGGCGAAAATGAATATGATATTAACATACAGTTAGACCAATTTAACCGTCAGAATATAGACGACATCAAGAAAATAACATTTCTAAATACCACTGGGGAATTGATTGAATTACAACAATTTGCAGCAGTAGATCAATCCACAGGGCCTTCAAAATTACAACGAGATAACAAACGTAGTAGTATTAGTGTTGGTGCTCAAGTTGTTGGTCGTCCTGTAGGAACTGTTTCAACAGAAGTACAAACAGCTATTGAAGCTATGAAGCTGCCTCCTGGAGTTACTTTTGAAATGGGAGGCGATTTAGAAAGTCAAACTGAAGCTTTTGCAAGTTTAGGTTTAGCTTTATTAATGTCAATCGTTTTAGTGTACTTAATTATGGTGGCGCTTTACGAAAGTTATGCTTATCCTCTCGTGGTTATGTTTTCTGTACCTACGGCAATGATTGGAGCTTTTTTAATTTTAGCTTTATTTCAAGAAAGCTTAGGTGTATTTACATTTTTAGGACTCATAATGTTAGTTGGATTGGTAATTAAAAATGCCATTTTAATTGTGGATGCTGCAAACCATTTTAAAATAGAAGGTATGGGAAGTGTTGAAGCAGTAGTAAATGCAGGACTTTCAAGATTGCGTCCTATTTTAATGACCACACTTGCTATGGTAATTGCCATGATTCCAATTGCGTTTGCAGCTGGTGCTGGTGCAGAATGGAAAAATGGTTTAGCAATGGTTTTAATTGGCGGTTTAACTAGTTCTTTAATTTTTACAGTTATTATCGTTCCGGTAATGTATATCGTTATTGATATTTGGAAAGGTGATATTAATAGAAATGAGGCAAAACAAAACGCTAAAGAAATTTCAAAATTAGAAGTGCATACAGCACATTAATAAAAGAGTTCCAAGCCTTCTGTATAAGGTTGGTTAAACGGTTAATGGTTAAATCGGGAGGTTTGTGAACTCAATAATAAATTAGATTAAAAATGACAGATTTTTTTATTCAAAATAAACAAGCAATTATATACGCATTTATCGTAATTACTATTGTACTTTTTTTACGTTTTTTAACCAGAATATTTCACAGTTGGCTAGAAAAACGTTCAATTAAAAAACATCCTAATGAAGAACCTAAAACAATTCATTTAACTCAAAAAATATTAAATGCACTCTGGATTGTATTAGGTATTATGGCCCTTGCTTTTATATTTATAGACGAAGAACAATATAAAGCAGCTACTCAGAATTTCTATCTCGTTTTGTATTTAGGTATTATTGCTGTACTTACATTGGTTATTGCATCCTTTGTACAAACTTGGTTTACTAGAAATATTAAGGAAAAAACAGAAAAGAATCAAGACGCAACAAGTTTTAAATTCTTAAGATATGTAGCTATTGTAGGCGTTTATTTTGCTGGAGGAATACTGGCTATACTTGCTTTTCCTTCATTACGAGGTATTGCACAAACCGCTTTAGGTGGTGCAGGTGTGCTTGCTGTTGTTGCAGGTGTTGGATCACAAGAAGCATTAGCAAATATTGTTGGTGGTATTTTTATAATTTCCTTTAAACCATTTAAAATTGGTGATATTATTAAAGTAGATGAGTCTATGGTTGGCACGGTTACAGATATTACGTTACGCCATACTATCATTAGAAACTACGAAAATAAAATGATTGTAATCCCTAATTCAGTCATCAATAAAGAAAAACTAATCAATTACGATTTAGGGGAACGCATGTGTTGCCAATGGATTGAAATTGGTATTTCATACGATAGTGATATTGATTTGGCAAAACACATTATGCGTGAAGAATGTGAAAATCACCCGCTCTTAATAGACAATCGTAGTGAACTGGATAAGTACAATAATGAAAAAAAAGTTATCATTAGAGTTATAGGCTTAAACGACTCTGCGGTTACCTTAAGAGCTTGGGCTTGGGCAAGTAGTTTTGGTGAAGCTTTTGAAATGAAATGTGATCTCTATGAAAGCATCAAAAAACGTTTTGATAAAGAAGGCATTGAAATTCCGTTTCCACATCGCACTTTGGTTCTTAAAGACCAACAACCACAAAACAGACAAACTTCAAACTAACAAAACCTACAATTCAAAATAAATGTATAGAGTTATAACTTTAATAAGTATTCTAATTATTACGGCATTAACAAATGCTCAGACAAAAGAAACCGAATTTAAAAAACAAGCAGATAGCATTATAAGGGCTGAATTTCCTAGAACAAGAGTATTTAATTTTGAATACGGTCAAACATTATTGCGCGATTTTAAATCAAAATTGTTTGATGAAGAATTTCAAAAAGGTGAAATAACCAATCAGAAAACATTTAATGCTTCTGCTAATATTCCGTTGATTAAAACAAGAAAATGGTCCTTAACAGGTTCTGTAAATTACAAGTATAATGAATTTGAATTTAAGGATCTTGAAAACGTTTCAAACACCACTATATTTGAACAAAATGGCATTGTAAATTTTCATAACATCTCCTCTAGCCTTAGTTCTACTTATTTTTCTACGATATTTAAAAAACCGGTTATTTATAATGCCAGTTTAATTGTTGATGGAAATGAAAAAGGTTTTGAACGTATTAAAGGTTTAATTGGAGCTTCAATTATTATTAAACGTACAGCAAGAACAACCATTACGGTTGGTGCTATTGTTTTTATAGATCCCACTGCTCAAATTCCGTTTTTCCCAACGTTTACTTATAACCACAAGTTTAAAAACTCGAGTTGGGAATTCGATTTTATAATGCCACAACGCATATTATTTAGAAAACCTGTTTCTACAAAAGGTCGATTATCTATTGGTGCAGAATTTGGCGGTAACGGTTTTTATGTAAATGTAAGTCAAGCTAATTTCCCTGATGTTTTTGAATACAGCCAGTTAGAAATAAATAGCGGACTAATTTACGAACATAAACTTTCTAATAATGTCTACGCGACTTTAAAAGGTGGTGTTACAAACTTTGTAAGTAATCGCTTAACCGAAAAAGGCCAACCTACAAAAGATCATATTTATGAAAATGACCAAGATATAACGGGTTATTTTAAGGTTGGAATTTCTTTTAATCCTAGTTTTAAAAAGAAAAGAAGTTAATTCTTTATGTATTAGTTGAATTTACTACAATACTGATGTTGGTATTATAGCATTTTTAAAATTTGCCATAAAAAAGGTATAGTAAAACATAAACCTTTTTTTTCATCTGTTCGTTCTTGAAGTACAAGAAAGTTAAATAGATTGAATACTCATAATTTTTTCTTCAAAATCTTCTTTATGATTTGATCTACTTTTTATTCTAGTTTTATAAGTATAAACTGTTGCTACAGAAAGCTCTAAAAACACTGCAATTTGGTGGCTATCTTGTATTCCTAAACGGTATAATGCAAAAAGCCTTAGTTCTGTATTAAGAAGTTCTCCATTTTTAATATCGGTTTTTTGATTCTCAGGAAAAAGAACGTTAAATTCATGAATGAATGATGGAAATAGTTTTAAGAATATTGTATCAAATTGCAAGAACAACTCTTCTCGTTCTTTTTTAACATTATATTGTTTTAAGTTCGTTATAAGGTCATCATATCTTTTAGCTACTGTTTTTTGGATTGCATTTTTTTGAAACTGATCCATTTTGTTTATTAATCCAGAAGTCGCTTTAATAAAATAAGTGATATACTCTTGCTTTATAGTATCAGCTTCACTTAGTTTTTTATTCATCTCCTCAAGCTTTAAATAAGATTTTGCCATTTCTTTTCTTGCAGCATTTCTTGTTTTTAACTGCTTGAAAATTATAATTAGAAAAATGACAAAACTTAATGCTAAAACACCCAAAAGAATAACAATTTTTTCCAATCGATTATTTTGGTCTTCTACCTTTTTAAGTTGAGCTTGTTCTATAATTGGTAGTATGGAAGATATTTCTATCTTTCTATGGCGTGCATTATAAAATGTAGCATCATCCATAGCTAAACCTATATAGGTATTCGCTTTGTCTAAATATCCAAGTTTATAAATTTCATTTGCAAGATTACGCAATGCCACTGTTTCTTTAGTAGCGCTTCTTATGTCTGCAATTGCTGCGTAAGCAAGATATTCAACACTTTTTTCATCAAATCCCCTTTGAGAATATAAATAACCAAGACTTGATGTTGCTATGCCATAATATTCTTGTGGTAAATCAAAATTGTTAATCCAATACTTAAAGGCAAATTCAGCACCTTTCCAATCCTGCTGCTTCATTCTTTTTAAGCTTTCTGTAGCCCAATATTCATTTGAATTAGGTTCAACAAACTCTAAAGCCTTTTCTAAATAAACATTGCCCTTTTGGATATAATGAATATTAAATCGTTGGTCTTTATTATAATCTGCTAAATCATAATATGTTCTTGCCAGTATAGTGTAATATTCAAATGTAGTTTTAGTATTTAATTCTTCAACATTTATACTATTTAGAGTATCAAGTGCTTCTTTAAACAAACCTGATGAAAGCAATACAAAGCCTTCTTCTGTTTTTGTTTTAGAAAACAAATTATTGTCTTTTAATAAATTTGCCTCAGACTTTGCTAATTCGAGATAATAATAAGCAGAATCATATTTAAAAGATCTATACTCTTCAAATAACTGTAAATAGCTTTTATATAGGTTTCTATTATTTTGACTTAAAATAAACTTCTGAACATTATTTTTAAGTTCATTAATAGAATCATATTTAATTTTTAAATAAAACTTTTTATTGGCAAGTTCCTTATCTAAACTATCCAGAACCGTATTTATGTTTTTTATGTTTTGAGCGGAAATAAATAAAGATGAAAAAACAAATAATATACGTAACAGGTTATTCATTATTTTATTAAGAGTGACATTATGTTAGTTAATAAGTGGTCTTATTATAGTTTATTTAAAACTAATACACTATCCTTTTTTTACAAAATTAAGATTCTTATAAAATAAAGGCAAAATACTACTTAATACGCAAAAAAGGACAATAGTATATGTGTTTTTGATAAAAAATTAATTGATTTATCAATAAAATGCTATAAAAATATCTAAAAAAAGCATTCTAAAATCTAAATTAAATCTTGATTTTATATTCTTTTTAAAAAAAGTAAGTAATTGATTAACAGTACTTAATCCGAAATAAAATCCTAAAATCATCTCGATTTTTACTCAATGTTTTTTTTAAGGTTTTCTTAATTTTTAATTTGGCATTATCCTAACAACTACAGGATTAAACCACTCTTAACTAAACTATTAACTAAACTAATTTAATCTATGAAATCCATAAAAATACTAGTACTCGTTTTTTTTGGTTTACTAGCCTTAAGCTGTAACAACTCCGACGATGGTTCTTATGTAGAACCCATAACTATTTATGAAAAAATGCAAGGTAATTGGAATTTAATGAACCTGCGAATGGTGGATCAATTCGCCAAAGCAAACGCCATTGAACCAAGTGAACAGAATTTAAGTGCACTCTTTAACTTTGATGTTTTTCAGATAACATTTAATGTGGATGCAGCAATGCACCCAACAAACTACGAAGTATCTGGTAATGTACCACCAATATTCCAATTAAGTGGTTATTGGGAATTAAATTCAAGTTTTCAGCCAACAAGTCCAGGCACCATACAAATAAACTTATATAGTGATGCTCAAAAAGCTAATAAAACAGATACTCTTCTTTTAACGTCTGTTCCTGGTAGTAATGCCGAAATGGAAGTTCAATTGATAAGATCCTCTGGAGGAACACCATTTATTTCCTATGTATTTAGCCTAAATTCTAATAATTAAAAAGCATAACATGAAAAGAATTATATATACTATTTTAATAGCCTTATTTGTAGCCAACAACTTCGCGCAAGCACAACAAGAAGTTGGTGGTGCAAATAAAATATGGTCATATCCAGTAATATACAATTATGATGAAGGAGTTACTTGGTATTTCGATTTATCTACAACAACATTTGCAGTCGATGAAGAAGTTTATATTTGGATTTGGTCACCATCTGAACCTGATGCAGGCAATTGGGAAAACTCATCAGAATTTGCCCATCTAACCAATGAAGGTAACATGCTGTGGAGTTTTACTTTTACTCCTACTGAATATTTTTCTATGACACCAGAAGATATTGCTGCAAGTGCAGGATTTTGGATGCGACTTAAAGACAAAACAGGTGCAAAACAAACTGATGTTATTAATGTAAGTTACACTGCTTTTTCATCATTCTATACTGCAAACGAATTAATAAGAACTTACCCTGAAGCTCCAACTTTAAATGGTGGTTTAAGTATTTTATTTAATTCTAACCTAGTTCCAGGATTCGAAAATGTTCCGAGCGTTCACTTTCATAGTGGATTAAACAATTGGAGTATTCTACAAGAGTATCAAGCATGGATTCCTGAAATTACTGAAAAAACAAAACTAAAGGATTTAGGGAATGGTTTTTATAAAATGGACTTAATCCCATCTGAATACTATGATAATATTCCTGATGGTTTTGTAATGGAAAATATTACTTATTTAATGGTAGCTGCAGATTGGGTAGCTAATTCTGGCGACCAAGCTATTAATGCTGCAGAATATATTCCACCACCACCACCAGTTTTTAGATTTTTCCCACTTCAAATAAGTAAAAAAGACTTTTTAGGAATTAGTAGAATTAATAATGAAGTTGGTATAAATACACTCTATTACACCATTAATGCTGGAACTACTCAAATTACAGGAGAATTTAATGGAGGTGTAAGCGAAATTAAAGGTTTTGTTAATTTACCATCGGCACTCCAAGGTATTAGCAACATCAATGAAATTCATGTATTGGTAAAAGATAATACAGATAGAACAATTTCTGATACTACCATTCCACTTAAAACTTTAGACTAACAACTAACTAAAAAAAATCAATTCTGATGTATAACAAGAATTCACAAATAAACTTTTCGAAAGGAAAGACAAAAAAGTCTTTTGTTTTAATTATTGTGTTGTTTTTTCTAACATTAACAATAAAGGCACAAGAGAAAAAAACAATTTCAGGGACAGTATACGATAATCTAGGAGTTACATTAGCTGGCGCTACAATATTGGAATCGCAAACTAATAATGGAACGACGACAGACTATGATGGTCAATTTCAAATAGAAGTATCAGTAGGTAGTGAAATAGTAGTCTCTTATATTGGGTATATTTCTGAAACCATACAGGTTACATCATCATCTAATAGTTTTATAAAAATCACTTTACAGGAAGACACTTTTTCACTTGATGCTATAGAGATTGTGGCTGTAGGATATGGTACTATGAGAAAATCGGATTTAACAGGAGCCATTTCTAGCATATCATCTGAAGATTTAGTAAAAGGAACAGTAACCTCAACAGAACAAGTTCTGCAAGGTAAAATAGCAGGTTTGGTTGTTACTCAAGATACCGGAGACCCAAGTAGTGGTTCTTCATTACGTTTAAGGGGGGGTACTTCATTAACAGCAAGTAACAATCCGTTAATAGTGGTTGATGGTATTGCTGGAGTTGACATTAATGTAGTACAGCCTTCCGATATTAAATCGATAGATATTTTAAAAGACGCTTCAGCCACCGCAATATATGGTTCGCGTGGTGCAAATGGTGTTATTATCATTACCACTAAAGGAACAAAAAAAGGTTTATCTTTTAATTATAATGGTTTTACAGGGGTTAGTTATGCTTCAAACCATTTAGATATGTTATCTGCAAATCAATGGAGAGGTTATGTAAGAGAAAATAATTTAACAGATGCTATTGATTTTGGTGGCAATACTAATTGGCAAAAAGAATTAGAGAGAAGCACAGCGATGACACAATCTCATACCATTAATATGTCATCTGGAAACGAAAATGGTGGTTTAAGAGCGTCCATTTCTTATTTAAAAAACGAAGGTACTGTTAAAACTACCGAGTTAGAACGTTTAAGTACTAGTCTAAGCACATACCAATATATATTGGATAAAGCTATAAAATTTGATGCTGGATTATTTGCAAATATTGATAAATGGCATCCATTAGACTATAGAATTTTTGAGCGTTCATTTAACTTAAATCCAACAATTCCTGTTTATGATAACAATGGAGAATTCACATCTGTTGGTGGAACATTATATGAAAACCCTGTTGAAATATTAACAAATAGATCTACTGATAATAAACGTAATAGACTTTTAGGATACTTTAAAACAGAAGCTAATTTTTTAAATGATTTTCAAGCCGTTTTAAATCTATCATTAGAACACAATGCGAGTACTGGAAACACATATAAGCCTTCATATGCAGTTTTAGAAGGTAGAAGTGAAAATGGATATGGACAAAAAACTTATGGTGAATATACAACCATGCAAGTTGAAGCCTATTTAAATTACACTAAAACATTAGGCAAAAGCAATATAAATGCGATGGCTGGTTACTCTTATTTGGATAATAGTTACGAAGGTTTTGGTGCTCAACGTAGTGGTTTTGTTACCGATTTATTTGAATATAACAATCTGGCTGCTGGACAAGATTATCGTTTAGGAGATGTATATTCATATAAAGGAAAATCTAATTTGGCTTCTCTTTTTGCGAGAGCAAATTACGCCTACGACAGCAAATATATGGTAACTGCAACTATTAGAAAAGATGGTTCAAGTCGTTTTGGAGCTAATAACAAATGGGGGATTTTCCCGTCGGCTTCTGTAGCTTGGAGAATAACTGGCGAGAACTTTATGGAATCCACTGAAAACTGGCTTACAAACTTAAAGTTACGAGCTGGCTATGGTGTTACAGGTAATCAAGATGGTATTGGTGAGTACAAATCACTTTCTATTTTAGGTGTTGGAGGTGATAGTTATTACGACCCAGCAACAGATACCTGGAGTTTGGCATACTCACCTGCACAAAACCCTAATCCGGATTTAAAATGGGAGTCTACAGAGCAAATAAACATTGGTTTAGACTTTAGTTTATTTAATAAAATAACAGGATCTATAGAGTGGTATAATAAAAGAACTAAAGATTTACTTTACACTTACGAGGTGCCACAACCTCCTTATTTAGTTGGAACTATTCTTGCAAACGTGGGCGAATTAACTAATAAAGGTTTAGAAGTAACTTTAAACGCTAATATTATTCAAAATGATAAAATCAATTGGAGCACCAATTTAACCTTTGCTCAAAACACTCAAAAAATTGAAAAACTATCTAATCAAGTTTACGAAACAGATATTATTTACAGTGGATCTTTACATGGTTTATCAGGTATGTCTAATCAATTTTCGCAAATTATTAAAGAAGGATACCCTGTTGGAACATTTTGGGGTTATGAAAGTTCTGGTTTAGATGAAAATGGGGAATTTATATTAAGTGATGAAAAAACAGCTATAGGAAATGTTCAACCCGATTTTACAATAGGATTCGGAATGGATTTCTCTTATAATAATTTTGATTTTGGATTTACTAGCTACGGTAGCTTTGGACAAGATGTATTAAATGCTACAAATATGATGCTATACGATCCAAACAGACTACCAGCTTATAATGTTCCTGATGCCTTTTTAAATAGCGGCATAAACTCGGCTCCTACCTACTCAAGTTATTGGATTGAAGATGCTTCCTTTTTAAGACTACAAACTGTGTCTTTAGGTTATACCATTCCGTTTAAAGATTCAACCTCTAAATTAAGAATTTATGTTTTAGGAGAAAACTTAGCGGTATTTACAAATTATGAAGGTGTTGATCCCGAAGTAAACTTAACAGGTTTATCAAACCCTGGAATGGACAGATTTAATAACTACCCAAGACCAACAACAGTGTCTTTAGGATTGAATCTAAATTTAGGGTATTAATAATATTAACGATAAAACTAATAATAATGAAAATTAAAAATATAACCTTAATAGTATTTACTGCTTTATCTGTTTTTGCGTGTACAAATTTAGATGAAGAACTATTTGATAGAGTTAAAGATGAGAATTTCGGAAAAACACCTAAAGAGATAGAAGCACTTGCTGGAGGAGCATATTCATCATTAAGAGGATTTAGTGATGCCATATCTAATGCTTATCCTGCTTCTGAATATGTGTTTTTTCTTAATGAAGTGGTTTCAGACGAAGCTACAATACCTACAAGAGGAACAGATTGGTATGATGGAGGTCAATATCAAAATGCACAAAGACACACTTGGACAGCAGATAATGGCATGATATTATCGGCTTGGAGATACTGTTATGCTGGTATAGCCAAAATAAACTCCATCATTTATCAAATAGATAAATCTGGATTATCGGAAGAAGATAAAAAACCTATTTTTTCTGAATTAAAGTCTGTGAGAGCTTACTATTATTACATGCTTTTAGATTTATTTGGTAACGTGCCCATTGTTACAGACTTCGAGGATTTAGGATTACCTGAAAATTCATCTAGACAAGACGTTTATAATTTTGTAGAAAGCGAATTATTAGAAGCATTACCATACTTGCCATCAAATATTGCTTATTCAAAATTCACTAAAAACGTGGCATATTCATTATTAGCAAGATTGTATTTAAATTCTGAGGCATTTATTGGTACGCCACGTTGGCAAGATTGTATTGATATGTGCCAAAATATTTCTGGGTACACCTTAGAACCTGATTATTTTGCAAATTTTGCAACTCAAAATGAAAAATCAACCGAAACCATACTTGCTATACCTTACGATTCTGATGCAGGAACTGTAGGTAATTACATGAGCTCTATGTCTTATCATTATTTGCAAAAATTTGCTGTATCTCCAACAGGCGATTACCAATGGTCTGCAAATGGTATGTGTGCACAACCTGGGGTTTATTCTTCATTTGATGATTTAGATAGACGTAAATCAGCACTGTTAGAAGGCGATCAAATAAACTTAGCTACTGGTTCGGTAATTATTATGGACAGTGGGCAACCTTTAACTTATACCGAGGACATCTCTAATTTTGAAGATGCCAAACAAAATGAAGGTGTTCGCTTAAATAAATATGAAATTAATGCCGGAGACCAATGGGAACGCGATAACGATTTTGTTTTAATAAGATACGCTGAGGTTTTAATGATGCAAGCCGAATGTTATGTACGCTTAAATTCTCCAGATTTATCTCGTCCTTTTCTAGATCAAATTAATGAAAGAGCTGGAATGGAAACACCCGATATTATTGATTTAGAATACATAGATAAAGAACTACTTCGCGAATTTATTTTTGAAGGACATAGAAGAACAGATAACATAAGATTTGGCACCTTTTTTCAACCTTGGTGGGAAAAAGGAACAACTGAAGCTTATAGAGCCATATTCCCTATTCCAACATCTGTTTTAAATACCAATACAAATCTTAACCAAAATTCTGGATACCCTAATTAATTTAGTTTTTTTATTAGCCTTCTAATTTTTTGATTTAGTTTTTTAGAAGGCTAACATTTTTTAACTATTAAAAATCATCATTATTAACATAATTCCTAAACAATGACTAAGTTTATCCTTAACCTCTATATAATAACACTTTGCGCATCTTTAGCAGGTTGTGATTCCAATTCAAATACTTCCCCAAAAGATGAAGAGCAATCCCCTTTTGAACTTGAGGTTTTTGATGCCGTAGCTATTAACAAAACAAATAATACTAAAGTTTTTATGCATTATATGCCTTGGTTTGAAACGAAGGAAAGTAGTTCAAATAACCAATGGGGTTACCATTGGACCATGCAAAATAAGAATCCAGAAATTATAGATGCTAACGGACAAAGAGAAATAGCATCACATTATTACCCGTTAATAGGACCTTATCATTCTGGTGATGAAGATGTTATTGAGAACCACTTATTATTAATGAAATATGCAGGTATTGACGGTATTTTAATTGATTGGTATGGCACATACGATTTGAATGATTATAAAATACTAAAAGAAAACTCAGAACAACTAATTGCTAAACTAGATTATGTTGGACTAGAATATGCTATTGTGTATGAAGATCGATTTTTACCTAACATAGTTGATGCTCAATTGGCACCAACTATAGTAAGTGCTGCTAAAAAAGACATGACATACATGCAAAACAATTATTTTAATAACGCTAATTATATCAGAATAGACAACAAACCTTTACTCCTAAATTTTGGTCCTATTACATTAAGTTCTTCGGATCAATGGACAGATGTTTTTAGCTCACTAAGTCCAAAACCAACATTTTTAACTTTATGGCACGAATCGTCAGAAGCAGGAAACAATGCTCAAGGAGAATATTCTTGGGTGTATAAAGACAATACACACCTTGCAGATTTTTACACTAACAACCTTCCAAATCTTCAAGTAGGCATAGGAAGTGCATATCCTGGTTTTAACGATTTTTATGAAGAAGGTGGAACATCTACTGTAATCGGATGGGAAATCAACCATAATAATGGAGCAACCTTAGATGAAACTCTTGCGATGGCTAAAAGTGCAAATTTAGATTATTTACAACTCATTACTTGGAATGATTTTGGAGAAGGCACCATGTTTGAGCCAACTAAAGAATTTGGTTACTCCTATATAGAAAAGGTTAAAACATTTGCTGGAGTACAAAATACTGGAAACGCATTTAGCAACATAAGCAAGTTATACAACTTAAGAAAAGAATATAGTAATAATGCAAGTATTCAAAAAAAGTTAGATCAAGCATTCTATTATTTTGTGTCATTACAAAGTGACAAGGCTATAACATTATTAGAAACTTTATAAATCATACTCCTAACCATTTTTAATATAATAATGAAAAATTCACTTTCCAAGATTACTTTTGTCTTATTTATAGTCTTAACATTTTTATCATGCAATTCAATCAATAATACACACCAAATTAAATCTCCTAACAACAATAATATCTTAACTTTTAATTTAACAAAAAAAGGAGAACCTCAATATACTTTATCACATAATAATAAGGTAGTAATTGAACCTTCATTATTAGGTTTTGAATTTGAGGATATTGAAAAAATGTCTTCAGGTTTTGAACTTATAAATATTGAAAAAAATAGTTATAATAAAGTTTGGGAGCAACCTTGGGGAGAATTTAAAAAAATAACAGACAATCACAATGAACTTATTGCTCATCTAAAAGAATCAAAAGGAAAAAAGCGTTTAGTTGATATAGTCTTTAGAGTTTTTAATGACGGTTTAGGATTTCGATATGTTTTTCCAAAACAAGAAAACCTTAAAAAGGTGAAAATATCAAATGAAATTACACAATTTACATTCCCGTTTGATAACAATGTTTGGTGGATTCCTGTACATTCTGAAAATAGTTATTACGAAAGTTTTTATAGAAAAACACCCATAAGTAAAACAGACACTATAAACACACCTGCAACTTTTGAAACAAAAGATAGCTTGTATGTGGCCATACATGAAGCAAACTTAACAGACTTTGCATCTATGACTTTACGTAAAACTAATAACAATCAATTGGAAAGCGATTTAGTTCCCTGGGCAAATGGTGTTAAAGTATATGCAGAAACACCTTTTAATACACCGTGGAGAACTATTATTGTAGGCGATACACCTGGAGATTTAATAACCTCAACATTAATGCTAAATCTAAATGAACCATCAAAAATTAATGATATTTCTTGGATTGAACCTTCAAAATATATTGGTATTTGGTGGGGTATGCATTTAGAAAAATATACTTGGGGACAAGGAGAAAAGCATGGCGCAACTACTGAAAACACAAAGAAATATATCGACTTTGCGGCTAAAAACAACCTTGATGGTGTTTTAGTTGAAGGCTGGAATATAGGTTGGGATGGAGATTGGACATCCAATGGTACTGCTTTTAATTTTACAGAATCTTATCCAGATTTTGATTTGGAAGAAATATGTAAATATGCGGCTAAAAATAATGTACGCTTAATTGGGCATAATGAAACAGCTGGAGCTGCTAAACATTATGAAGTTCAAATAGATGATGCGTTTGCACTATATAACCAATTAGGTATAAATGCAGTGAAAACGGGTTATGTAAACAAGTTTTTAGACAATAAAGAATGGCACGATAGTCAATATGGCGTAAAACATTACAGAAAAGTAATAGAAACTGCCGCTAAATACCATATTATGATTGATAATCATGAACCTGTAAAAGGTACAGGTTTACAACGTACATATCCAAATTTAATGACTCAAGAAGGCGCACGTGGACAAGAATACAATGCTTGGTCGGCTGATGGTGGAAATACGCCAGAACACACTACAATTTTACCTTTCACCAGAATGTTATGTGGTCCTTTTGACTTTACGCCAGGTAACTTTGATTTTGATTATAAAACGCCTAACAATGCGATGGTTCAAACTACTTTAGCAAAGCAATTAGCACTTTACGTCGTTCTTTTTAGCCCTTTACAAATGGCTTCAGATTTACCAGAAAATTATTCAAAAAAACCAAAAGAATTTCAATTTATTAAAGAAGTGCCTTCTATCTGGTCAGACACAAAAGTTCTGGATTCAAAAATAGGAGAATACACTACAATTGTACGCAAGGATTGGAATGAACAAAATTGGTATTTGGGTTCTATTACTAATAAAAATGAACGAAAGTTAAATATTTCTTTATCTTTTTTAGATGATAATACAACATATGAAGCTGAAATTTATGCTGATGGCATTGATGCTAATTATAAAACAAACCCTTATCCTGTTGCTATCTCTAAACAAGTTGTAAATAACAAAGTTGTATTAAATTTAAACTTAGCACCTGGTGGAGGCACTGCTATAAAATTCTCACCAATAACTGAGTAATGGGTTTCCTTCAACTTAAATTGTGTCAAAAAATGAGAAAATAAACAGCATGTACTTTAATATTTTTATGTAAATCAATTTATAAATGATAATTAAAAATTGATTTACATAAAAAAAATCCTAATATATTAATATATTAGGATTTATATTGTGACCGCGAAGGGATTCGAACTATTTGCTTAAAACCCTATATTTATTGTTCCATCAAACTTTATCGATAAATATGTTGAAACAATAGTGAAATATTAATTTTCCATTACCAATTCAAATATACTATTTTTTTAATAATTATTAAATTCATATAATATAAAACAATTGAATATTGATTAGTAGAGCGAACAGAAAAAATATCGAACCTTTTAATATTGGAATTAAAAAAATTTGATTCAATTACAAACTTATAACTTAGCATTCAAAATTATATACATTCATCAGCCAAATACAAAATAGATTCGTAATTTTTATTTATTGCCTCAGACAAAGCCATTTCACAAGTTTTTGTTGAGGCATAATACCCATCACAAGACACATTTTGTACTTCCTGCTTTTCAGTATTGATTGCTGATTTGGTGAGTTCGGGAAATAAAAACCCTCTATCCCCTGCCATTCCACAACATCCATTTGTTTTTGGCAAAATAACATCTTTGGCAAAATGTTTGGCTATTTTAAGAAACTTATCTTCAATTTTCATTTTTTCTAGAGCACAAACCGAATGTAGAATAATATTGTTTTTACGCTGCTTAATTTGAATTTGTGGAAGTACCATATTATGTAAAAATTCTACAGCATCATAGATTTTTAGCTTTTGATATTTTTCTTTGTTTACTATGTTTAAGACAGAACTAAGTTGTTTTAAACTATAAGCGCAAGAACTCACATCTATCACAACAGGTATTATACCTGATTGAGTTGCGTTCCAAAGTTTTTCTACAATAATGTTTGCTGTATAATTATATGCGTCTTGATGACCTTTTGATGAGAATATTTGTCCACAACAACTGTTATTTGCATTCTTTAAAACAGATAACGAAATACCTGATTTTTCACAAACACTTATAAAGGTCTCCATAATATTCTTTTCTTTCTCTTCATAAGTTCCAAGTAACCTTGAAATGCATGAAGGAAAATAGATTATTTTAGATTCATTCTTATTTTTTAATGTATTAGATTTTAAAACTAAAAGTTTGGGAGGTGATATCATCTGACTTGTCCATAAAGGTGTATTAGGAATTACCTTCCTTATTTGAGTTGTTAATTTGTTCATAGATTTTTTACCAAAAACATTATTAATAGCCATCCCAGATTTTATACCAGTTCTAATTACCCATTGAACTATATTAAAGTTTTTTGCAACTATTAAAGCTACTGAATTAGATATAGATGAATGATTTTCTCTACGAAGTCTTTTAACCAAATCACCAGTATTAATATCAACAGGACAGGCTGTAGCACATAGCCCATCAACTGCACAAGTATCTAGTCCATCATATTTATATTGTTTTTTTAACAATTTATAGTTTTCCTTATCCCCTTCATTTTTAAGTTTTTTTAGAGCTCTTCTAACTACAATTCGCCTTCTTGGAGTAGTAGTTAAATTCTTACTTGGACATTTATGCTCACAATACCCACATTCAATACAAGTATCAACTTCACTTTCAACAGTTGGTAGTTCTTTTAAGTTCTTTATATGTGTATTTTTATCATCATTAATAATTACTCCCGGATTTAAAAGCAAATATGGGTCAATAGATTGTTTTAAAATTTTCATGATTTCGTACCCCAATCCACCCCATTCTGTTTCTACAAAAGGCGCCATATTCCTACCTGTTCCATGTTCTGCTTTTAAGGTACCATCATATTTTTCGATAACTAACTTAACTACATCTTTAATAAACAAGTCATATCTCTTAATTTCTTTTTCAGAATTAAAAGATTGGGTAACTACAAAATGAATGTTGCCATCTTTTGCATGTCCAAAAATAATGGCATTATTATAGTTGTGCTTTATAAACAACTGCTGTAAATCTACAATAGCATTACTCATCTTTTCAACTGGAAATGCAACATCTTCTAATATTACGGTTGTTCCACTTGCTCTAATTGCCCCTACTGCTGGGAACAACCCTTTTCTAACTTTCCATAAAAAAGCCATTTCAGAAGGGACACTTGTGAATTCTATTGTTTTTAATAAGTTTAATGAGCTAGATGATTTTAAAAAAAATTCTACTTTTTTATGTAATTCTTCAATATTATTTTCCTGATATTCTATTAATAAAGCGGCTGCAAATTCAGGTAATGTCTTTACAAAATCTGGGATTGATTCCATATTTTCTACTGCTCTCAAAGAAGCTCTATCCATTAATTCTACCATTAAAGCTCCTGAATTATTTAATGGAACAATCGCATTACAAGCATCAGATATAGTAGAAAAATATAATAATGCGGTTGATTTATGACTATAATCAGGCACCGTTTTTAATACAACTTCAGAGATAAAAGCCAATGTCCCTTCTGCACCAATTAGCAAATGAGCTAAAATATCTAAAGGGTGCTTAAAATCTATAAAAGCATTTAAAGAATATCCAACAGTATTTTTGGTAAGATATTTTTTTCGGATTTTATCGTGCAACTCTGGATTTGTTAAAATTTTGGCTCTTAAATTAGATAAATTAGTGAATAACTTATATTCTATTTCTTCAAATCTTGTATAATCTTCCTTAATTTCTGTAGAATATGTGTTTCCATTAGGGAGTATAAAACGCAGATAATTTACTGTATGATATGAATTCAATTTAACACCGCAACACATACCACTAGAATTATTAGAAACAATACCTCCCACCATAGCTGCACTAATACTGGCAGGATCTGGACCGATTTTTCGCGAGAATTTCTTTAAATATGCATTTACCATGGCTCCAGTTATTCCTGGTTGTAGACGAACCGTATTACCATTTTCCTCAACGTTTATTTTGTTCCAAGAACTACTCAAATCAACCAAAATACCGTCTGTAATAGACTGACCTGAAAGACTTGTTCCACCGGCACGAAACACCAAAGGAATTGCATGCTTTTGAGAAAATTTAAATAGATCAATAATTTCTTCTTCATTTATAGGTCGCACTACTGCTTTAGGAACTAAATGATAGAAACCTGCATCTGATGCAAAAGACACTAATTCTAAATACCTTGTTTTTACTCTGTTATTAGGCAATATTTTTTCTAGTTCTAATTTAATATTCATTAAATAGTTGTTTTTAAAAAAAAATAAAAATGGTCTATTTTTATTTTAGTGGTGTATGGCAATATATTATGTTATAATTTGTAATTGTGAAGTTTTATTTTACCTAATAATTCATATTAGATAGTTTTTAGTTCAAAACTAAAAACTATTATTCTTAGTGCGTCAACCTAGCTAATAACAGATATTTCATTTTTTATTAATTCCGGTTTAGTTGTGATTGAAAATTTGTATTTGTCCCCTCGATAGTAAGATTGTTCTATTTCAACTATTTCACCACCATCACAAAATATAGCACTATCTAAAATAAATATAACAGTTGGAATCTCATTCTCAAAGTAATTATTTGGATCTGATGATAGAAAGATTTTATTCCCTAAAGTACGCTCCACATTTATCAAATTCAAATTGTACTTTTCTTGATAAATTGAAATTAATGAGCGAGAATCTAAATCCAATATATTAATTTTTGGACAATGAAGCATAGAGATATACTTGGTCTCATCTTTTAGTAAAGAATAATCTGCATATCGTAATTTACGAATTTTAAGAACGGGACCTTCCATGATATGATGACTATTGTTTATGTTTGTAGAAATACCATCTTCTAAGATAGTTTTTTCTAAAACCACATTCTTTGGTGTAAATCCTTCTTTTATTAATTTATCCGTAAAGCTTTCTTTTACAGCATGAAAAGACCCTAATACACGTGTTAGGTGTTTATCTTCAAACCTATTAAGAACAAATGTGCCTTTTCCTTTTATTCTATTAGCCCAACCTTGAAGTTCTACTTCAAGCAAACTTTTTCTTGCCGTAGTATTACTTATCGAATACATTTCTATTAGCTCATTTTCCGATGGGATTTTGTCTCCTGGCTGAAATTCTCCTGATTCTATCTTCTGTATTATTTCTTTACTTATAGTGATGTATTTAGGAATTCCTTTCATTATTCAATATTAAATTATGATTTCGACACAAAAGTATTAAAACAATTTGCATATAATCAAAATAAACTTATATTTGTTAATAAAATTACTTAGTGCGTTAAGAAAATATATAAAAGCGTTATCGTGATTTTAAAAATTAAGTTGCTTTTTATTCAGTTTCGCCATAAGAGCTAATACATTTTGTTAAATAAAGGATAAAATATACAAATAAAAAATGTACAAGAGAACTAAAGCTTTAATGATACTTACTTATCTGATATCTATTATTGCTATTGGTCAAAATCATAATTACCAAAACCCTAAAGCATTGTTAAAAGATCGAATAAACGACTTATTAAGTCGAATGACTATAGAAGAAAAAGTTGGACAGATGAACCAATTTGTTGGATTAGAACATATTAAAAGAAATATGGGTAATATGACGGAGGAAGACCTAAAAACAAATACCGCAAATGCTTTTTATCCAGGTATTTCTATAAACGACTTAGAAGAAATAACTAAAAAAGGACTTGTCTCTTCCTACCTTCATGTGCTTACTATTGAGGATGCTAATTATTTACAGTCACTTGCTATGAAGAGTCGTTTAAAAATCCCCTTAATGTTTGGTATTGATGCTATTCATGGCAATTCAAATGCATTAGATAATACAGTGTATCCAACAAACATTGGTTTGGCATCTTCATTTGATACAAAAATGGCATATACCATTGCTAGACAAACAGCTAAAGAGATGAGAGCTATGAATATGCACTGGACATTTAATCCTAATGTTGAAGTAGCTCGTGATGCACGTTGGGGACGTGTTGGTGAAACTTATGGAGAAGATCCTTATTTGGTATCACTTATGGGTATTGAAACTGTTAAAGGGTACCAACAAAACTTAGATTCAGACCAAGATGTTTTAGCTTGCATTAAACATTTTGTTGGTGGTAGCCAACCTATTAATGGTACTAATGGATCACCTACAGATTTATCTGAGCGTACTATAAGAGAAGTCTTCTTTCCTCCATTTAAAGCTACTGTTGAGGCTGGTGCCATGTCATTAATGACAGCACATAATGAGCTAAATGGCATTCCTTGTCATAGTAATGAATGGTTAATGCAAGACGTATTAAGAGATGAATGGGGTTTTAAAGGATTTGTTGTAAGTGATTGGATGGATATAGAGCACTTACACGACTTACATGGCACAGCTACGAGCTTAAAAGATGCCTATTACCAGTCAATTATGGCAGGAATGGATTTACATATGCATGGAGTCGAGTGGAATAAATTGGTTACCGAATTAGTAAAAGAAGGACATATTCCAGAATCTCGCATAGATACTTCGGTTTACAAAATTTTAGAAATAAAATTTCGATTAGGATTATTTGAAGCCCCTTACGCTGATGTAGATAAAACGATGAAAATTCGTTTAAATCCTGAACATAGAGCAACAGCATTGGACGCATCTAGAAATAGTATAATACTACTGAAAAACGAGGATATATTACCTTTAAAAAAGACTTACCAAAAAATAATGGTTACCGGAATCAATGCAAATGACCAAAATATTTTGGGAGATTGGAGTGCTATACAGAAAGACGAAAATGTAATCACTATTTTGGAAGGACTTAAAATGGTCGCTCCTAATGTTGAATACACCTTTGTAGACCAAGGATGGAATCCACAAAAAATGGATGCAAAAAAAGTAGCTGAAGCTGCTGAAGTAGCTAAATCAAGTGACTTAAACATTGTTGTTGCTGGAGAATATATGATGCGTTTTCGTTGGGATGATAAAACTAGCGGAGAAGATAAAGACCGCTCAGATATTAACCTAGTTGGTCTACAAAATGAACTTATAAAAAAAGTAGCCGCTTCAGGAAAACCAACTATTTTAATTCTTATTACAGGAAGACCTTTAAGTATTGAAAGTGTTTTAGATGATGTAGATGTGGTTATACAAGCATGGGAACCTGGTATGTATGGCGGGCAAGCAATAGCCGAAATTATTTATGGGAAAGTCAATCCATCAGCAAAACTTCCTATTTCAATTCCTAGAAGCTCAGGACAAATTCAAATGATTTACAATCACAAACCTTCTCAATATTTTCATCCATATGCCATAAACTCTAGCAAACCTTTATTTCCTTTTGGTTTTGGTTTATCATATAATAATTACGCATACAGTAATCTTAAATTAACAAAAACTGAAATAAATAAGAACGAAAATACAACTGTAAGTATTGATGTTACCAATAATGGAAACATGGAAGGCATAGAGATTGTTCAACTATATATTAGAGATAAGTTTAGTCAGGTCACAAGACCAGTAAAAGAACTAAAAGACTTTGCACGTGTTTCACTAAAACCAAAAGAAACAAAAAGATTACAGTTTACCATAACACCCGATAAGTTAATGTTTTTAGACAAAAAGTTAAAACCAATTGTAGAAGCTGGAGAATTTATTGTAATGGTAGGATCATCATCTCTTGATAAAGATTTACTCAAAAAAAGCATTTTTGTAAAAAAAGATAACAACTAAAACATTAAAGAAATAAAGATTCTAATTAAAATTAAAAAAATATTGAAATGAGAAAGTTCTTTTTATTATCCTTTGGATTTTTAGCTATCACTTTTAATAGCGCTAGTCAAATAAAATTGCTCCCGATAATGACTCAAGATGAAATTGATGCGGGTTTGCAACCAGGAGATCATGAGCAATTTATGCTTGATTTTACTTATAGCGATGCCAATCCAGATAGAATATATGCCGGGCAAGATGTAAGTGGCGTTTGGGTTTCTAAGGATGGTGGTAAATTCTGGAATAATCTTAGAAATAGGGGATTACACGCACCAGGTATAATTAGCATTGAAGCAGACCCACTAGATGAAAACAGAGTTTTAACAGCTGCTTATAGTAGGTATTATGATGATACCCATCAAGATTATCAAGGAATTTATCTTACAAAAGATGGAGGTTTAAATTGGAATCGGGTTGCTATTAGATCTAAATTAGGTGAAATTAGAGCTGCTACAAAATTAATAGCATATGCTCCCTCAACTAAATCTATAGCTTTAGGATATGCAACACGTTGGTATGCCGCTTTTAGCGAATACAGAAAAGAAGCAACACCAGCAGACTCAGATAATGCTGACGACGGCCTTTTAATGTCTGATGACGGTGGAGAAACATGGAGTGAAATACGAGAGCTACCTCAAGCAACATTTGGAACTAGTATACATGGTATTAAAATTGATCCTTTAAATGAAAATAAATTGTATTTGTATGGAGTTGATGGATTGTTTAAGTTAGATAATGCCAATACTTCAGGCGGACAAGTTACCAACGTAAGTGGAGTTGGAGGGCTACCTGCAGGGTCTGTTTATGGTAAGGTATACATTTCTAGTGATGCCCAAACACTTATTGTTCCCGTGGCTAGCAAAGGTTTATATAAATCTACAGACGGAGGAACTACATGGAGTCCCTTATACTTTTGGTCTAATCTAGAATTAGCCTATTATAATGAAGGCTATCCTGACGTGATTTATATCGTAGGGGTTAATGGTAGTCAAGGACAAGTTAGAGCAACAATAAATGGTGGAACAACTTTTTATAATTACACATCATCAGAAGGAAGGCTAGGCAATAAATTTAGTGAATGGACTTATGGGATTAGTAGTCGTTTTGCCAACATCATACCAGATCCCAGAAATCCCGATAGAGCTTTTGCACAAGGTCATGCTGTGTTTCATCAAACAGATGATGCCGGTAAAAATTGGATAGATTCTAGCGATGGATTTAATGGTACTCATTATAATGGTATTAGTTTAGGACAAATGTTCGACTCTACTGATGAAAACAAGTTTGCCTACTTTTGTCTTGACAGAGGTGTAATGACTACTAATGATGGAGGAATAACTTTTAAAGAAAGTACTGTAAAAGATTTTCTTCCTTCTGGTTATAGAACAACTGTTTACGGTTCTGCTATATGTCCTTCTAATTCTAATATTATTTTAGCAAGTGTAAATACAACTTCAAGTGGTAGATTGGTTCGTTCTACTGATTTTGGGGTTACTTGGGAACTTAGTATAGATGAACTTAAACAAAGGCATTTTGTTGGGTTTAATCCGCAATCTCCTCAATATGCCTATCAATATAGAGATATATCAGATGATTATGGTGAGACATGGACAACATTAAGTAATATACCTATAAATACTACAATATGTGGTATGGCACCAAGTAATGGCGATATTATTTATGCCCTTGATAATTTAGGAGCTAGTAGAAATGTATATCGATCTCTAGATAAAGGTGAGACATGGACTCCTGTTATTATTAATAATGCATGGAAACTTAATGTGCCAAGTGGTGCAAGAAATTATTTATTTGTAGTACATCCAACAAACCCAGATATTTTTTATACAAACAGTGCAACAGGAACTATTACAGAATGGAATTTAAGTACAGATACAGATAAAGACATAGCACCTATAGAAGCTGCTGCTGAAGTAGGATTTTATGTAAATCGTTTTACTATTGACCCAAGATATCCAAATATTATGTATATGTTAAATCAGCGTGTTAATACTGGGAATAAACTTTTTATCTCTCAAGATGCTGGTGACACATGGACAAATATAAGCGACGGATTTCCAAATACTTTTCATAATGGTTTAGCAGTTTCCCCTATTACTGGTGAAGTGTTTCTTGCTGGACCTAATGGTTCACGTGTTCTATTACCTCCTTATGATACCGATCGTTCTAAAACATCTTATGACAAAGTAGATTATGATGATAATTATATAGATGAAACTTCTGACTATGCATTAAGTACTGAAGATTTTAAAATTAAAGATGTTAATAAAATTTTTATTTATCCTAATCCTTCAAATAATGATTTATTCGTTAGTGGTTTAAATGAAGATACTTCTGTTAATATTTATAACATAACGG
The DNA here is from genome assembly GCF_900114265.1 of Flaviramulus basaltis. GTDB lineage: Bacteria > Bacteroidota > Bacteroidia > Flavobacteriales > Flavobacteriaceae > Flaviramulus > Flaviramulus basaltis. The sequence continues at coordinate 276,172 of NZ_FPKV01000003.1, read as the reverse complement.
GACAGCATATAACAACACATGAATTAACAGCAAACAGCAACGAAATAAAGGTTTCAAATCTCGTAAATGGTATCTATTTTATAAAAATTAAGCAATACACTTATCAATTTATAAAACAATAAAATCATGAAAACTTTAGCTATTCCATTTTCACTTTTTATTTTCTCTTTTTTAATAATTAAAGCTCATTTTTCTTTTGATAAAAAAGAAACTCATAAAACGATTGAAAATCACTTTTTTTCATCACCTAGCTATAAAGCAGAAATAAAATCACTACCGATTTATTCTGAGTATGAAAGGGATATTTTAATGATACAACCAGGTGATAATGCGCAGTTTATGCTAGATTTTACTTATAGTAAATCATATCCACAAAGATTATATGCAGCACAAGATGTAAGTGGTGTGTGGGTTTCTGAGAATTTTGGTGAAACTTGGAACAATCTTAAAAATGAAGGATTGTTAGCTCCTGGAATTATAAGTATTCAAGCAGACCCCTTAAATAAAAATAGAGTTATAGCTGCTGCACATACAAGATATTATCAAAGTGATTATGAAAAACAGCAACAGGGTCTCTATTTAACTTCAGATGGCGGAATTACCTGGGATAGAACACAATACATATCACAATTAGGAGAAATCAGAGGAGCAACAAAATTAATAGCTTATGGTACTAATCCTAGCGAAACTGAAATAACTAATAGTAAAACTAATCGTGTATATGCCGCTTTTAGTCAATTTTCACATACCACAAAATCAGGTGATGATACAATAGAGCATTTTGATGCTAAGAATTATATATATATGTCTGACAATGGTGGATATGTATGGGACATAAAAAGGACACTAGACACTACTTTTTATGGTGATAAAATCTATGGCATTAAGGTTCATCCACAATATAACAATAAACTTTTCTTATACGGTGAAAAAGGATTAATTGTTATACCAGACGTAGCTAATGAAACATCAGTAGCTGTTAATATAAGTAAAAGAACAAGTGTTCTCAATTCTTTACCAGATGCGCCAGTTTATGGCAATATTTATATTTCTGATAATGGAAGTAACTATATAGTTCCAGTAGTTGGTCATGGAATATACCGGTCTACAGATGGTGGTTTTAATTGGACTCCAATTGAAGAAGAGCCTTGGTCTGATACTATGCGAGCACACTTTTATGAAAGTCAAACTTTAAGTAATATAAAAATTTATGTTACAGGTAATGATTTACATAATGTTTTACGCACCATGGATGGTAATGGAGATAACTTTGCATATTCATCTTCTATTGGGAGAACTAATCCACCAAATGCATGGACATCTAAAATTAGTGGGCCATTTGCTAATGTAATACCAAACCCAACTGACTCTGATATAGCTTTTGCCCAAGGAAATGCCGTATTTCATAAAACGAATGATGGGGGGCTTAACTGGACAGATTCTAGTGACGGTTTTAATGGCTCACAGTTTACAGGTATGAATTTAAGTCAGATGTTTGATCCTAATGACCCCAATCGATTTGTGTATTTTATGATAGATAAAGGTGTAATTACTACTACTAATGGAGGTATTACATTTAATAATAATGAAGTAAATAAAGAAGCTCTTAACCTTGACCATACAACAATTTATGGAGCTGCTTTATGCCCTTATGATAATCTGTATGATGGTGATACTAAAAATAGAAATGAAATTATTTTGGCAAGTGCGGGCACTACTTCCAAGGGTAGATTAATTCGCTCAACTGATTTTGGAGCAACATGGGATACTGTAGCTTCATCCAATAAAGTGCCAAGGTTTTTTGTTGCATTTAACCCTCAACATCCAAATATCGCTTATCAGTATAATGAAAGATCGATTGATTATGGAGCAACTTGGACTCCAATGGTAGATATGCCTCCTAATACTATGGTATGTGGTATGTCTCCTAGTGATGGAGATTATATTTATGCTATGGATAATTTAAATGGGGGTACAAGTAGGAAAATTTTTAGGTCTACTGATGGAGGACTTAACTGGGATGCCAATCCTGTAATTAATGTTGCTGAAATTGATCCTTCATGGAAACTTACTAAGGGTGATTCAAAAAATCTTCTATTTGTTACCCATCCAACCAATAAAAATGTTGTGTATACAAACAATCCATCAGGAAATAGAATTACTAAGTGGAATTTTATGACATCTGACACCACTGAAATTGGACTTCCAGAATCTGATGAAGCTAATTTCCATATAGAACAATTTGCTATAGATCCTAAATATCCAAATATTCAGTATGTAATGAATAACCCTATTAATACAGGAAAAAAGTTTTTTGTTACTACGAATTATGGTTATAGTTGGACCAATATTAGTGAAGGTTTTCCTAATACATTTTGTAGAGGGCTAGCAGTTTCACCAGAAACAGGTGAAGTATATTTTGCAGGCCCAAATGGAACTCGAGTAATGCTCCCACCTTATCTTGACAGTGTAAACCATTATGGTATTAACTTATCTGATCCGAGTTTTACTACCAAAAAAAACATGACATCTTATAGTAAAGTTAATTATAACGAAAATTATATAGATGGCTATACAATAGGAGCAAGAATGGGGAATTCAGAAGATAGTAAGGTACTATCATTAGAGGATTTAGCAGTAAGCAAAGATGTTTTCATTTTTCCTAATCCTACTAGTGATAATATAGATATTAATGGCTTAAAAGAAAATATTCCCGCAAGCATTTATAACATAAAAGGTCAACTTATAACAATAAAACAAGTAAACTCTAATAGCAATACCATAAATATATCAGGCTTAGCTGATGGTATTTATATTTTAAAAATTAAAAACGATACTTTCAAATTTGTAAAGAAGTAAACAATGAAAAAAAAGGTAATTTTATTTTCAATTTTCTTAGCATGCGGCACGCTGATACACTGCACTTCTTTTGGTAAAAAAGAAAAGCTAGGAAATAGTGGGAACAGTATTGCTATATCTGATTCTATTCACAAACCAAAAATCAAATTACTTCCAGTTGTTTTTAAAGAAGAATACGATGAAGGTTTAATACCTGGAGATAATTCTCAATTTATTTTAGATTTCACTTATAGCGAATCTGATCCAGATAGAATATATGCGGCACAAGATGTAAGTTGTGTTTGGGTTTCTAATAATGGCGGCAGAAACTGGAACACACTTAAGAATAAAGGGTTATATGCACCAGCTATGATTAGTATTGAAGCGGATCCTCTTGATAAAAATAGAGTTTTAGCGGTTGCACAAAGTAGATTTTATGATACCATTCATTTAGATTATCAAGGAATCTATTTATCAAAAGATGGTGGATTAAACTGGGAAAAAGTAGCGCCTCGAACTAAATTAGGAGAGATTAGAGGTTCAACAAAATTAATAACCTATGCGCCTTCAAGTAAATCTGAAGCATTAGGATATGCTAAACGATGGTATGCTGCCTTTAGTGAATATAGAAAGGAAGCAAACGGTTCAACCAACACTGCTGATGATGGTCTTTTAACATCAAATGATGGTGGTAATACTTGGCAAGAAATACGAAAACTACCTAGCTCTTTATTTGGGAATAAAATCTATGGTATTAAGGTTGACCCTTTAAATGAGAATAAATTGTTTCTATACGGAGAAGAAGGTTTATTTATTTTAAATAATGCTCCCGACTCAAATGACGAAATTACTAAAATAAGTGGCACTAATGGATTGCCAAAAGGCAGTGTTTATGGTAAAGTATATATATCGAAAGATTCTAATACATTAATTGTACCAGTTGCAAACACAGGAATGTACAAATCCATAAATAATGGAAAAAGCTGGAATCTTCTATATGCATGGACAGACGTGCTTTTAGCTTTTTATAACGAAGGTTTCCCTGATGTTATTTATACTACAGGTTCAAATACAACAGAAGGACAAGTTAGAGTAAGTAAAGATGGTGGAACAACTTGGCATACTAACATAAATTCCAAGCAGAGACCTGGTTATAACGACGGAAACTGGAATCAAGGCATTAATAGCATTTTTGCAAGAATAATTCCAGATCCTAGAAATCCTGATAGAGCTTTTGCGCAAGGTCACGCTAAGTTTCATCAAACAGATGATGGAGGTCTCAATTGGGTTGATTCAAGTAGTGGGTTTAATGGATCACAATATACAGGTATGAACATGCAACAAATGTTTGACCCAAATAACCCAGACCATTTTGTTTATTTCATGATTGATAGAGGTGTTCACGTTACTGAAAATAGAGGAAGATATTTTAATGATAATACGATAAAAAAAGTTGACTTTGAAGGTATTCATAAAACAGTTTATGGTGCAGCTATGTGTCCTTCTATAGACTCATCAAAAGTTCTTTTAGCAAGTGTTAATAAAACACCCAGCGGGAAGCTTCTACGGTCAAATGATAATGGAAAAACATGGAAGGAAGTTGTTAGTAGTGGTTTAAAATCTAGGTTCTTTGTAGCATTTCATCATCAAAATCCTCAATATGCTTATCAGTGGAGAGAACGATCAGATGATTACGGCATCACTTGGAAAGAATTAAAATCTATGCCTAAAAACACTATGATATGTGGTATGTCACCTAGTAATGGCGATATTATTTATGCTGTGGATAATCTAAAAGGAGGAGTTGCTAAAAAAATTTGGATATCCTTAGATAAGGGAGATACTTGGAAAGAAAAACCTGTTATTTCAGTAGACTGGGATCTTACAGTACCAGGACCAGATAGGCACTTAATTTTTAATGTACATCCAACAAACCCAAATATTGTTTATACAAGTAATGAAAAAGGAGGTGTTACCCAATGGGATTTAAGCTCTAATAAAACAATCCAAACTGATATAGATGTTTTGAATGGTGAAACTGAAGAAAACTTTTATATTAATCGCTTTGTAATTGACCCAAAATTCCCAGACATAATGTATGCAATGAATCAACGTATTAATACAGGAAACAAGTTTTTTATGTCAGAGAATGGAGGTAAATCATGGATTAATATAAGTTCCGGTTTTCCTAACACCTATTATAATGCTTTGGCAGTATCACCAATTACTGGAGAAGTCTTTTTTTCTGGACCTAACGGTTGCCGCGTTATGTTACCACCTTACGAAACCACAAATACAGCCTATGAGCTTATCCCTTATAAAAACACACATATTGATGATACCTACTAAATTTTTTTAAACATAAATTAAATTTTAAAACTAAATGTCATGAAAACAAAATTATTCTTTTTTACTCTTTTATGCTTAAGCATAAAACTTACTGCTCAGACTACGTATTATGTAGATCAAACAGCTACAGGAGCCAACACGGGCCTTACTTGGAACGATGCTTTTACATCTCTTAATATTGCGTTTGGCACAGCATCCATGCCTGGTGACAAAATTTATATTACAGAAGACACCTATACTATAACTACAGGTATTACCATAACTATAGATATTGAAATATATGGCGGTTATAGTGCCATTAGCGATACCCAAACAGGGTATACTACTTTTGATGCTAACGGCTCAACTGGTTTTTCAATTATAACAACAACTGAATTAACAAATGCAGCACTTTTTGATCATTTAATTTTAACAAATGCAGATAATTCAGCAGGTCTTGGAGGTGGAATGCTCAATAATACAGGAGGTGCTGGATCCTCACCAAGGTTAAGCTATGTTACTTTTTTAAATAATACCGCTAGTCGTGGTGGTGGCTTGTGCAATTTAACAGGATCAGCAATACTTGACAACGTTATTTTTGATGGAAATACAGCACTTCATTCAACTACTGGTGGTGGCGCCATATATAACTCGGCTTCAAGCCCTACAATTAGTAATACATCGTTTATAAACAATGCATCAGTAGATGGAGCTGGGATATTTAACAATACGAGTTCTTCTCCTGTAATAGATAACTGTTTTTTTAATAATAATAAAGCTAGCCGTAGCGGTGGTGGTATATATAATAGAGGTACAGCAAACCCTATAATAAGTAATAGTACGTTTTCTAATAACGATGCTAGTAGCGGTGGTGGTATATTCAACGTTACAGCAGATAATAAACCTATTATTACTAATGTATTGTTTATTGAAAATACTGCTAATAATGGAGCTGGTTTGTATAATAACGCCTCTGGTCCGTCTCCAACTCTTATTAATGTTACTTTTTATGGAAATATAGCAATTTCTAGTGGAGGCGGAATGAGAAGTGATGGTTCATCAAACCCATTATTATACAATACTGTATTTTTTAATAACACTAATGATACCACAGGAAATGTTGATGACATCGTAGGGTCTATTGATGCGTCTTCAAGTAATAATGCTTCAGATAAAGCAACAATATCGGCTAGTACTAATTTTGTAGAACTTAGTGCTTTACCAGGTTCAGATTTATTTTCAAATGATACTGATCCTAATGGTCCAGATGATACTTTTGGCACTTCTGATGATGGTTTAATTCCAGCTAGCACAAGTATATTGGTTAATGCTGGTGACAATAGTAAAAATACAACACCAGCCACAGACATGACAGGGCAAAACCGAATATCTGACACAACCATAGATTTAGGTGCCTATGAATATCAATCTACTTTGAGCACAAATGACATTCTATTAAAAACTAGTATAAGTCTTTATCCTAATCCTAGCACTGGATTAGTAAATATACTTGTAAAAAATAAACAAGAGAAAAGCCAAATTAGTGTTTACGATATTAATGGAAGAACATTATTAAATAAAAATTTAAATAATAAGAGTATAGACTTATCAAGTTTTGCTAATGGCATTTATTTAATAAAAATCAATACAAATTCTGGTACAGTTGTTAAACGCATCCTAAAAGAATAAGTGTTTTTTTAGTTTTGTTAAATATTTATAACTGTTTCTTTAAAACTGAATCATTATGAACTTAAAATCATAATGATTCAGTTCAATTTTAATAAAAACTCATATTTTAAATAATTTATATTAAAAATAGTATGATATTAAAAAGGTTCTTTTATTTAATTTTAGCTACGTTAATATGCTCTTGTTCAGAACGCAAACTTGAAACGCCAAATATTTTATGGATTACAAGTGAAGATAATAGTCCATTATTAGGTTGTTATGGTGATACTTTCGCAACTACACCTAATTTAGATAATTTAGCTACAAAAGGGTTTCTTTATACACATGCATATGCAAATGCACCTGTTTGTGCTCCTGCAAGAAACACAATAATTACTGGAGTATACGCAAATAGCGGAGGAAATCAATACATGAGAAGCTTCTATAACAAATCTTCTAATGTAAAACTATATCCAGAAATTTTAAAGAAAAAAGGTTACTATCTCACTAATAATGAAAAGGAAGATTTCAACATAAATAAAAATCAAACCCAAAATTTATGGGATGAACTAGGTGAAACTGCCACTTATAAAAACCGTCCAAAAGGTAAACCTTTTTTTTCTATTTTCAACATCATGGTAAGCCACGAAAGTTCTTTACACACTTATATTCCTAATGAAGAACTAAGGCACAAACCTGAAGATATCACTTTGCCACCATATCATCCTGACACACCCGAAATGCGTCATGACTGGGCTCAATACTATGATAAGGTTGAAGACATGGATACGCAAGTAGGTCAAATACTTAGCGAATTACAAAAAAGTGGGGAAGCCGAAAACACTATCATCATGTATTATGGTGATCATGGAGGTGTGCTTGCACGAAGTAAAAGATATGTTTACGAAACAGGTACAAGAGTTCCGTTTATAGTTTACATACCAGAAAAATATAAAAAATTATATCCTAAAGAACAAACTGGAACTAAGGAAGAACGTTTAATTAGTTTTGTCGATTTAGCTCCAACTCTTTTAAGTATACTTAATGTTCCAATTCCAGATTTCATGCAGGGTTCTGCTTTTTTAGGTGAGCAAAAAACTGAAGACCCTAAATATGCTTATATGTTTCGAGACCGAATGGATGAACGTTTTGATATGAGTAGAGCTGTAAGAGATAAAAAATTCCGTTATATTAAAAACTACATGCCTTATCGTATTTATGGTCAGCATATAGACTATTTATGGCGCGCTCCTTCCATAGGTTCATGGGAAGATGCTTATAATAAAGGTGAATGCAATGCCATTCAAAGTGCCTTTTGGGAGAAAAAACCAACAGAAGAACTCTATGATACAGAAAAGGATCCTTGGGAAGTAAATAATTTGGCTTTAAATCCTAATTATTTCGAAGTCTTAAAAAGAATGCGACAAGCTAACAAACAATGGATGTTAGATATTAAAGATACTGGTTTAATTCCAGAAGGAATACTATCTAATTTAACCAAAGATATAGCAGCTTACGATTATATGCGAAACGAAAATGTAAATATTGAAAACATTATTGATGCTGCTAATTTTGCTACTTCTGCCACCAAAAACGATCTAGAGCCCTTAATAGAATTATTGAGTTCACAAAATGAATCCATACGCTATTGGGGGGCTACAGGAATTCTCATACTTGGTAATGATGCAAATAAGGCTTTAAATGCATTAAAGCTTGCCAGTAAGGATGGTTCTGGCGATGTTGCGGCCGTAGCCATAGAAGCATTATATGGCTTGGGGGCTAAGAATGATGCCAGAAAAGAACTAATAAGAGTAATTCAAGATCCAAATGAAATGGTAAGAACCCATGCTCTAAATGTGGTAGATGTTGTTAACGAAAACACTCCAGAAATTAAGTCTATTGTTGTGAATTTATTAAAAAGCGGAAAAGACATTAGTTCTAAAGAACGATATGACTTAAGATGTGCTAACTTTCTTGTTTCAAAATGGGGATTAAATATATAACAATTGGTAAAGTAAAATGAAAAATCTACATAGAAAAAAATTAGTTTACCTTATATTTTTATTGTTTTCATGTTCATTCGTTAGTTTTATAAATTTAACTGAACAAAATAAAAGGGTGGAGTTTTCAATAAATAAAAATGAATGGAAGTTTAATCGTGCAGATGTAAAAAATGCACACAAATCAAACTTTAAGGATGATGCTTGGATGAGTATAACAATACCACATGACTACAATGGTGGTGTTGATGGTGTACATTCAGATATATTTAAGGGCCGATTTGATTTCAACAACGATTTAGATAATCGATTAATATACAAAGGTCCAGGTTGGTACAGAACAACACTTCAAATAGATGATAAGCATAAAGGAAAATGCATATTCATTCGCTTTGAAGCTGTTTCGCTTCGCGCAGAAGTTTGGGTAAACGGAAAAGAAGTAGGTTCTCATGATGGTGGTTATACGGCCTTTGAATTTGACATTACAGATTATATTAAGTATGGTAAGCCCAATGTGATAGCTGTACGTTCAGACAATTCAAACAACCCTAATATTGCTCCTTGGATGAAAGATGAAACAAAATCTTTCCCTTATAGTTTTGATTATGGCATTTATGGAGGTATCTACAGAGATGTAAGGATAACCGTTACAGATCCTATTAAAATTGAAAAAGTTTTAAACACTCCAGTTAGCGGTGCTCAAGCTCCTACATCAGTAAGTATTGATACTTATGTAAAAAATTATTCTGATAAAGAAAAAACGGTAGATCTTAAAACAATTATCTTAGACCCAAAAGGGAATCAACTATCTAAATTAAAAACATCCAAAAAAATTAAACCAGGACAAACCATAACCTATAAACAATCTGCATCTACCTTTAACGATGTTCAATTTTGGAGTCCCGAAAGCCCTAAGTTATACAAAGTACAATCTGAAATAAGTTATGACGGAAACACCATAGATAACGTAGAAAGTACTTTTGGTGTCCGCTATTTCACATTAGCCAATAAACAAGCTTTTAGTTTAAATGGCAATAAATCATTTCTTAGAGGCATAAATAGACACCAAGACATGGAAGGTTTGGGCTATGCCCTACCCAATGAACAACATATAGAAGATGCTAAACTAATAAAAGATGCGGGGTTTAATGCAGTGAGACATGCCCACTACCCTGCCGATCCAGAGTTTGTTAAAGCTTGTGATGAATTAGGGTTAATGCTTTGGCTTGAAATCCCTTTAACAGGAAGCACTTCAGATACACCAAAATTTTTAGAAAACTGTAAGTCCCAACTAACCGAAATGATTGAGCAAAATTACAATAATCCTTCAGTAATAGCATGGGGTATTGGTAACGAATCCGATCGTTCAAGTACAGAGGAAATATCTAATACTGTGTTCAAAGCGTTAGTAGATTTAGCCCATGAATTAGATCCTAGCCGTCCTGTTTTAGGTTGTAATTATAAGTTTAAATCTAATCAAGATTTGGTTGATGTATATTCTCCACAAGATTGGAGTGGTTGGTATTCTGATACTTTAAATGCCTATAACCCTGATGCTATTATTGGAGAATACGGGGCAAGTATTGACTATTTTAATCATTCTGACCAAAAATTTGATATAACTAAAAATTATAATCCAGCCAACAAACAATCCTTTTGGTCGCAAGAGTTTGGTTGTTTTATTCATGAGTACAAAATTTCGCTAGGAGAAAGCCAAAAAGAGTTGTTTCCAGGACATTTTGCTTGGGTAGCTTTCGATTTTGCTTCACCAAGAGCTGGTAGAAAAAACAATCCTATTCCTTTTATGAACCAAAAGGGGTTGATATTATATGATCATAAAACAAAAAAAGACATCTATTATCTATATCAAAGTATGTATCGAGAAGCTAAAGACCTTCCTATGGTTTATATTGTTTCTGAAAGTTGGAAAGATAGATGGAAAACAATAGAGAGTAAAGATGTTTGGGTTTATAGTAATTGTGATTCTGTGAAATTGTTTAATGATTATGGCAAAAAGTCCTTTGGAACAAGAATAAAGAACTCAGGCCCAAGAAAAGACACTCGTTTTCAATGGGACTCAATATCTGTAGAAAATAATGTTTTATATGCAGAAGGATGGTATAATGGAAAAATGGTGACCAAAGACACGTTGCTTTTAAACAACCTTCCACCTAAATAAGTCGTTTAAAATTTGAGTTAAATTCAGCTGATTACAACTTAATTTTTGATTTAGAAAATAGCTATGTTAGAAGTTCTGGTTCTGCAAAGGCGGCATCCCAACTATTATGATTGCGCAATTGGCATATAGGGTAAAGTTAGGCCTGCCTCCTGCTTTTAAATAAGCATTTACCATATTTACAGATAATAGCGGATCTACAATACTATCGTTTGCTCCGTGAAATATCCATAACTCTGTTTTGTTTGCATATGTTTTTACCTTTTCTGGATTTCCTCACTACAGATTGAAATTGCAGCAGCGAATACATCAGGCTTTCTATACAATATTTCAAAAGTTCCCATACCACCCATTAATAAGCCTCCTACGTATACTTTCTCTTTATTTACGTATGGCTTATTCAAATAACTTTCCATCAACAACATCACTAAATTTAAAGCCTTTGTGGGTGGCGTATTTGGAAATGTTCTCGAAACAGGATTGGTAGTTCTATCAGTTATTGTATTAGACCAAAAATCATCTTTTGGACATTGTGGAAATAGTACTATTGCAGGAAACGCATCTCTATTCATTTCATTTGTAAATAATTTACCTCCATTTATTAACTGGCTTTCATTATCATTTCCTCTTTCACAAGCTCCGTGTAAAAATAAAACGATTGGGTATTCCTTATCTTCTGAAAAATTATTGGGCCATAACACTCTCTAATAAAGTGTGTCTTGATTATTTATAAAATAATCTTTTAAAAAGAAATCTTTTTTTGTGCTACTACTAAGTTTGCCAATAAAATCAGGAGTAAACATAGTATGGAAGTAATAAAATTATTTTTTGGTTGACTTTTTATCATGCAATTATATTATACTATTTAATTTCTACACACGGAGTCTTACTCAAATAACCGAGTGATTGCAAAAAAAGATCAGTTTCTTTAACAGTCTGCTTATAATTATCAATGAAAGTATAATTAAAGAATGAATGTTTTTCACCATCGTACAACTTTAAATCACATCTGGAATTAACTCTATTCATTGCCATTTTAAAATACTGGGCAGCCGCTACAGGAACTAGATGATCTTCAGTTCCTAGAAAAAAGATAGTTGGAGGAGCTACCTTGCTCACATTATGTAAGGGAGAAAAATTTTTATACTCATCAGCTCCTATCCTACTAAAACCATAGCTTCCTGGAGAAATATCAATTACCGGATTAAAAAGTACCAAAGCATTAGGCATGCAACTTATTGATAAATTATCTGTGTTTTCATTATACTCATCAATTAAGGCTGTAGCGGCTGCCAGATGACCACCTGCCGACCCGCCTGAAGCGATAATTTTATCAGGGTCAATATGAAACTCTTTTGCATGTTCCCTAATATATCTCATGGAAGATTTAGCGTCTTTAACAGACTCAAAAGGAGTCGTGTGCTGTCTGCTTTCAATACGATAATCAACTAAAAAGCAAACTAAACCTCTCTTTGAGAAGTACTGGGCATGATGTTCAAATTGCGAAATAGACCCTGTTTTCCAACCGCCTCCAAAGAAAAAAACCATTGCTGGATATGTTTTAGATAAATCCATATGATCAGGATAGTAAATATCCATATTTAGTTGAATTTGGCCTATTTCCTTATACGTTACAGTTGTTTGTGCATTACAAACAACTGTAACGATAAAGATTAAAATTGCTATTTTTTTCATTTTATATAACTAAATAATTAAAATATAACATCAAATTAATGGTTGCCATTTACATGCCTATTTTCACCATTTGTCTGTTCTAAATGAAGATGCTGGGAGCATTGAATTATCAAAAAAACTAGCTTTAGTATAGTTTCCCCAAGCATAGCGAACTGCAACGGGCTTTTTTACAGAATCACACCAAACTTGCACCGATTTCCTGTCTTCTGAAATAAGCGCCTTCGCATCATAAAATTTCTTATCTATACTAGCAATTTTAAAACCCAATATATTGTTTTCAGGAGAATATAAACCCTCATTATCTTCCTTAAATGTTATGATGGCTTTATCTTCTTCAAAAGTTACACCTTCATACATTGGACCTTCACAATCAATTGCTTTATATCCATAGGTTTTGTTCATCGCTAAATAAAATAGTCTATCTGCCACTTCTTTTTTAAAAGGAGGGTGAATATAGTCTTCGGATCCCAAATCTGTAGTAACTACAATTCCCGAATTGGGTATGACATCAACACACTCCATCATAACGGAACGCATATATGGTGCAGTAATGACATTTTTATCATATTTAAAAGGTGCTATCTGTACAAAGTAAAAAGGGAATTCACCAACTTCAAATTTCTTTCGCCAATCATTAACCATAGCTGGAAGCGTTTTTTTATAATCCTCTTGGTATTCTCTAGAATTTGCTTCTCCTTGATACCAAAGCGTTCCTTTAATAGAAAATGGTATTAAAGGATTAATCATACCGTTAAATAATACTGTTGGTGTTCTTTGTTTTTTTTTACTCCAAGTAAACCCATTTAGATCTATAACTTTAGCATTCTTATGAGCATCTTCGCCCATCCAAGATTCAATTGGAGTTCCACCCCAGCAAGATGTTATAATTCCTATAGGAACCTTTAAAGCTTTCTGTAATTGTGATCCATAGAAATATGCTACTGCGCTAAATGTGGCCACTGATTCTGGTTCTGCTATTTTCCATTTTGTTGAACCAATCAATGTATCAACAGGAGTTAAACTCACATTCTTACCTGCATCAAATAAGCGAAGGTTTTTATTAAAGGATTGCGCAACTGCTGAATTACCTCCATAAACTGGTTGACCTTTAAACCCTTTCATGGGCATTTCCATATTGGATTGACCCGAACACAACCATACTTCTCCCAATAAAATATTTTCTAATAAAATAGATTCTGTTTCACTAAAAATTGTAATTTTTTGAGGATTTCCGTCAGTAGCTGGAGTTTTTATTTTCAATTTCCATTTTCCTGTTTTATCAGAAATGGAAGTGTAAATCTTATCATTCCAACTCACTTTAACAATAACTTCTTTATTTGATATTGCCCAACCCCAAACACTGATCAATTCGTTTTGTTGCAGAACCATATTAGAAGAAATAATCTGCGGAAGTTTTAATTGACCATATGTAGATACTGTATAGAACAATATGATTATTCCTAAAAATATATCTTTGATTTTCATTTATTTATAGATTAAAATACCTTTTAAAAATTTAATATTTTTCCATTCCTATCCTTGTCTGCTCTCTCATTTCTTCAACAGATATATTATCTTCATAATCTTTTTGAAGTTCCAACAATTTCTTTTTTAATTTCTTAATTAATGCCTTGCTATCATTATTCCCGTAAATGTTATTTAATTCATTTGGGTCATTTTTTAAATCATATAATTCCCATACATCTACATCATAATAGAAATGAATTAATTTATATCTATTAGTTCTTATTCCATAATGTGGTTGAACATTATGCCATTTAGGGTATTCGTAATAATGATAATACATGGCTTTTCTCCAATCTTTATTTTTTTTACCTAATAGTGATGACTTAAAACTTTTGCCTTGCATGTCAGTTGAAGGTTTGATACCTGCCATATCTAAAATAGTGGGAGCAAAATCAATATTTAAATTGATATCTTCATTTCGCTGTCCTGCTTTTATTTTATCAGGATATCTTACAATAAATGGCATCCTTAAAGACTCTTCGTACATAAACCTCTTGTCAAACCAACCATGGTCTCCTAAATAAAAACCTTGATCTGATGTGTAAACAACAATTGTATTTTCTGCAAGTCCACTTTCATCTAAATACTTAAGAAGATTCCCTATATTATCATCAACAGATTTTACACAAGCTAAATAATCTTTTATAAATTTTTGATATTTCCATTTTTTTAAGGCTGTTCCTGTAAGCGTATCAGATGGTGATATATATTCTCCTCTATCTCCTATCCTAATCCATTTAGCTAATTCTTCAGGTGTTAGACCTTCTGGAGGTGTCATCTTTAAATCTTCATGAGTCAGATTATCTTCAATGGTCATCATAGTCTTACCTGCTGTAAGTTCTCTGGTTTTATAATCGTCATTAAAGGTCTCTGGGTAAGGCATTTTAATATCTTCAAATAAATCTTCATATTTAGTATCTGGATCCCAAGGCCTGTGTGGAGCTTTAAATTGATACATCAGCATAAATGGTTTGGATTTATCCCGCTTATTTTCTAACCAATCTAAAGCAAATTCACCAGTAAGATTGGATGAATATCCTTTTTCTTGAACTTCTTTGCCATTATCATTATAAATGGGATCCCAATAAACACCTTGCTCTCCGTTTAGCACATGGTATTTAAAATAATCAAATCCTGTTGGCTCACTCCATAAATGCCATTTCCCGATAACTGCCGTGTTATATCCTTCCCTTTGAAGGATTTTAGGAAATGTTTCTTGTGTTCCATCAAAAGGTTTACGACCGGTATTTTTATAAAATCCGTTTTGATGACTATACTTTCCTGTTAAAATACTTGCCCTACTTGGTCCACAAATACTATTAGTACAAAATGTATTTAAAAATAACATGCCTTCTTTTGCCAATCTATCAATATTTGGTGTTGGCGCCACATCTTTATAAATGTCATTGTATGCACTTATTGTTTGAGATGCATGGTCATCAGTCATTATAAAAATAATATTCGGCTTTTTGCTAGAATTAACTTCTTTTGTCTGCCCCGATACTCCATTAAATAAAAACAACACAAACCACAAAACAACTGACACTAACTTTGTTGATAAAAAAGAATTAAACATAAAACAATTTTAGATTATAAATTTAGATTGACTATTTAATAAGTTTAAACCTACTCTATCGGTTTCATAAACATCAATTTTACTGGCCCCATCAAACCAGAATCTTTTAATGGTACATCTTTCCAAAGCACTCTTTTCTTGTTTAAACCTGGCACTACTGTTTCTAAAATATTAGTGTACGTAAAATTTTCTCCTTTGACAGCATCACCTTTTAAACGATTGGACCAGGTATTTGCTACTTTCACTTCCAATAAATTATATCCATATTTTAAAGCATTGGTCACTTCAAAACGATAAGGTTTTGTCCAAGTTACACCTAAGGAAACACCATTAAGCCAAACTTCACCAACATTAGAAAGTTCTCCTAAATCTAGATAAACTTTTTGATTTTTTGCAGTACTGGAATTAATATCGTATTGAAATGTTTTAACATATTTAGCAATGCCCGAAAAATACTTGATACTATCATTTTCTGATTTTGTCCATGATACTAGCTCTGGAAAAATAACACTATCCCCCGATTTTTTTTGCTCTTCTGTAAAATAAACCTCCCACGCTCCTTCTAATTCTCTTGTTTTTATATAGTTAGAAACCTGCTTTGTTTCTGTATTTTTAAGCAAATCGATTTTTGCTTCTTCAAGAAAAAAAGTTCCATTTGTAGTATATTGTAAAAGAGGAGGATTTAACTCATCTGAGTTAATTTTTGAATATGTTGCAGGTTTGACACCCTCTGAAAACACAACAAAAAAAGCACCATAAGGAGGCAGTGTTATTGGCATGTTTACCTGCTCGTTTAATTGCTCATATATATTGACTTTATTTATATCGCCTGTTACTGGATCCCAAATTTCTGGTGTTTTATTAGTTTGTCTAAAACTACATTGTCGAGACACCCATTCATTAGTTGTGTTTCTTACAAAATAATAATCTGTAGTTCCTTTTTTGTAATGAATATAATCTAAGGTAGAAAATTCGTTATCTTCATAATATAAATCTGGTGATACACCTATCTTTTTCAACAGATCTAAACTACTAATACCCGAAAATACTTTTCCATTAATTTTAGTAATATCTTTAACTGAACCTCCAACATCCAACCAAAGCTTATTAATATCATTTAATGAGACTTTTAAATCAGGCCGATTTTCTCTAGCTATTATTTTTTCTGGTTTTTCTGATACTATTTTTGCTCCTTTTGCAGTTAATTCTTTAAGTTTTAAAAATACTTCAGGGTCAATCTCTCCTTCGTCTTCTAAGTACAGTAGTTTAAATTGTCTACCCGTGGGTAATACCAATTGATTGTTCCTAATAGAAAGTTTTTTTAGAATCTCTGTATTAATTACTTCATAATCATATCCTGAACCAACCATAAAGCGACTATTCTTATGCCCCGTAAAATTAGGAACGGCATCACCATAATAATATAAAACATCAGCTACAAAGTCTGTGTTTTGTAATATATATGAAATTCGTGAAAGATAGGTGTTGAATGGCTTTATCATTGGCCACCATACTCTTTTATCATTATAATGTGTGCCTGCATGGTAAGATATTCCCGGGCTTCCTATACCACTTGGGTTATGACTACTACCATGAATTACAACTTTATTCATTCCTTCACAAAATGCTTGATCTCCATAAGGTTTCATGTCAAAAGGTCCTTCCTGCCAATGCTGAAAGGTTGTAAAAGCTTCTAACTCAACAATTCCTTTACCATAAATATGTGATGCAGCAGATGCTTCTTTCACTACCCTATTAATATTTATTCCATGCTCATCAAACCTTGAATGATTTATCCAAAATTCACCTCTAGGTAAATCCATTATACCCAATGACTTTAAAGGTTCTACAGGTACATTATGCAATGGAAAACCTGGACCTCCTGCTTCTGAATTAATTAAAATACCATTTGCGTTGCAAATCTCTTTAGCTTTTCTATAAAAATTATCAATCATAAGCTCAGATAATGTAAACTGATAATCTTTCATGAATTTTGCTGTTACTTCTTCCGAAAACAATGTTTTATTAAACAATGCTGGCAAAAAACGATTAATTTCATAACCATTAAGTCTTTTAAACTCTTTAAGTACACTTTCTGTCCAAACATTACCTCTCGCTTCATAACTTGCTAAGTAAAAGCTTTTAAGAGCTGTTTTACTTAAATCTAGGCCAAATGCTATTTTTAATCTATCTATTATATAGTTAAAATGTGCGGTTGTGGCTCTTGCATCAAAATGGTCTATAATAGGTCCTACCGAATTTTTACTAGGCACTTTTAATTGCTCACCTGAGTTGGAGCACACATAGCGATATATATTGTAATCCCCTTCAGAATCCCAATTCAAAGTTTCAGTTTTACTATCAAAATACTGGCTTACATCTATTATTTCAGAAACCTTCACATCAGACTTAGAAGGCACAGCTATAATTGCTATTTCTTTATAAAAAACAGGTTTTCCGTCTTTGCTATAGTCAATATACATACTCTTATCGTCATCAGGAAATGTAATCTGTCCTTCTTTTAGAACTCTTACAAGTTTAGGAAAAGGTAATTTTAATTGCCCCTTACTATAAGCCGTTTTAGAAAAGTAAATAGATTTTGCTGAGTTTTCTGGTGTTACCCAACTCCCTCCAGCATTCCAACTACTAGCCATATTAAGCCCAACTTCCATATCAAGACTCGATGCTTGATCAAGAGCTACTTTCATAGCCCTTAAGAAATCATCTCCCATAAAGGTAATTTCACCAGTAGGTATAATAGAATCTATTTTTTTTGCTCCAATTTCAAAAATATCAAAACCTGATAGTCCTGCATTTTTCATTGAGATAATTTCTTCTCTTATTCTAACAGTATCTATATTACCATTTATCCACCACCAATACGTTTTTGGCCATGATTTTAATGGAGGTTTTTTAAATTCTTTTTTTAACCTCTCATAATTATTAATTTCTTGCGCGCATATATTTTGAAAAACACAAATTAAAATAAGAGGAATAAGCCAAGAAAATCTTAAATGTGTGGTTCTTAAGGAGAATTTCATATACTGTATTTTATAATTAACTTGGAGCAACCATGTTTCATTATTTAAGTTCTAAAAATTTTATTAATTCAAAAACAGTTTAAAACTAACTATTTAAATAGAATCTAAAAGTCTTTAAATGATTAACATCCGAATCTTTATACAAAAGATAAGGATTCTGAAATAAATTTAACTTGATAGTTTTATTAGAAAACCCGACACATATGTGTCGGGAAATCCTTAGCTATTAATACTAATATCCTGGGTTTTGATCTTCTTGTGATACTTCTTGATTTCCAGAAATTTCGTTTGACGGAATAGGTAACAACATGTTTTTTTCACTAGTAGGATAGATAAAATCACGAGCTGGATCACGCGTTGGATTTTCGTTATGCGGAATTATTACTTCATTCAATAAGTAATCAAAACCTCTTCTTCTAGTATCGAACCACTCATGCCCTTCGCCTAATAGCTCATATTGGCGTTCTTTTAAAACTCGAAGTCTGAATTCATCTTTACTCATTCCAGACCAATCTGCTGGTTCTAAAACAGGACCTTCATCAGTATTACGAGCTCTGGTTAATACTTCGTTTACGTATTGATAAGCATCTTCTGGACCTGTAAGCTCATTTTGAATTTCAGCTAGCATAAGTAAAACATCTGCATATCTTAGTTTTATAAAATTACGATTTGTTGTGGTTCCATTATAAGTCTCGTCAAAATATTTTCTTAAAGCAGGAAAACCATCTGGTGTTGTTGTTCTTATTGGGTATATAGTACGAAAATTACCGTTTTTTATGTAAGAGTTATACAAGAATGTTACATCAATTCTAGGATCTTCAGGATATTGATAAAAGTGATTATCAAAGGTTTCTTTGTTTGGTCTTAAAAACCCATATGTTACTTGACCTACTGGAACAAAAGTACTATTTACAGGTGTAAATTGTCTTATCGCATCAAAATTTCTTGACGCTCCATTGTGCCCATATTGAATTTCAAAAATAGATTCTTGAGTGTTTTCATTACCTAGTTCAAATAAACTCGCAAAAGTAGAAACTAAACTAAATTTTCCATACACAGGTATTAATTCATCATAGGCATTTTGCCATAATGAAGAATCTCCACCATCTTCTCCTGCTAAAGTCATGTAAACTTTTGAAAGATATACGTTTGCAGCATATTTTGAAGGTTTTCCAATAATGTTTTCTCCTATTTCAGGCAGCATTTGTTTTGCTTTTTCAAAATCTGAAATTACTAAATCATAAGCATCACTTTTTGAACTTTTAGCTAGATGTATTGTTTCTGATGTACTAGGAGATGTACGTAAAGGGACACCGCCAAAAAGTCTAACTAAATCGAAATATGTTGCCGCTCTAATAAAATATGCTTGTGCTAGTGCAGATTCTCTATTTTCAAGACTATTAGAAGAGTTTTCTAGCTTAGCGATAATTACATTAGCCACATTAATAGTCTCGTACATAGCTGGCCATAATCTTATAAGCCAAGTATTATTAGGAAGACAATTAAGACCAGTAGCATCAGAATTTATATTTTGACTTGAATAATATATTCCAGATATAGGAGCTAATAAACCTTGAACTGAAGCACCATGATAATTGTATTCGCCATAAGTATAGTACATACCATTTATGGCTGTTTCCAATGATTGTTCATTTGCAAATACTTGACTTTCGGTGAGCTGAGTACTTGGTGCTTTGTCTAAATAATCCTCACAACTATTTAGTACTACAAAGCATAATAATAAGCTATATGTTAAAAAATTTTTCATCTTTTTTATTTTAAAAAGTTACATTTAATGACATTGAAAATGATTTCTGATTAGGAAAAGAATTATAGTCTATACCTACACGAGCAGGATCCCAAGAAAAGCTATTTACTTCAGGATCGAAACCACTATATTTAGTAAATAAAAGTAGGTTTTGACCAGATATAGAAAAATAGGCACTCTTAAAAAATGAATCTTTAACCAAAGGCATATCATACCCCAGTGTTATATAGCTTAAACGCAAGAAGCTACCATCTTCTACAATACGATCTGTAAAACCTGAATCTTTTGCTTTATTATAACCTAATTTAGGATAAGTTCCATTTGGATTATCTAAACTCCAAGCATTTTCGAATGTTTCCTGACGAATATTTAATGCTGTAGAACTTGGGTGCGCTTCTAATATAAGATTTCCGTTTGCTATATCGTTTCCCTGTATACCATTAAAAAACATGCTTAAAGAAATATTTTTATAAGTAAATGAAGAACCAAAACCATAATTAAAATCAGGATTTGGGTCACCAATTATAGTTAAATCCGTATCAGTAATATCGTTATCTCCATCTTGATCTACTAGAAAAACATCACCAAGCTCTGACGCAACACCTCTTAGTGAAGGTGCATTTGCAAGATCTTCGTCATTTGATATTATACCATTTGTTTTATACCCATAAAATAACCCTGGTGTTTGTCCTTCTATAAAAATGTTTGCAGGAACTCTAAAATAAGTACCACCAGAAACTTCATTACCTAAAAATGCAGAATACGTTTCTGTACCAAAGACAGATGGCTCTATACCTAATTTAGTGATTTTACTTTTATTAGAAGCAATATTTCCATAAAAATTCCATTTAAAGTTATTGGTTTTAATAATGTCTGCATTTATACTAAATTCAATTCCTTTGTTTTCTAAGTTACCTTGATTGGCATAATAACTATTAAATCCTGTTGAAGGACCAATCTCTACGTTTAACAATAGGTCTGAAATTTCTTTATGATAAACATCTATAGTTGCTGTTAATCTATCATCAAAGAATCCCATATCTAGTCCAAAATCATATTGTTGTGTTGTTTCCCATTTAAGACCATCATTCGCAAGGTTTGTTGGAATAACAGCAGTTACTCCATCACCATTTCCATTTGTATAAGGCCCTGGTGTTGTACCAAAAGGAACTAAAGTTCTATAATTAGGAATATTTTGATTTCCTGTTAAACCCCAACTCATTCTTAATTTTAAATCACTTACAGATTTCAATTTATTAATAAATGGTTCTTCTTTTAATTTCCATGCAAATGCAAATGCAGGAAAGTAAGCGAATCTATTTCCTTCAGAAAATTTACTACTACCGTCAGATCTAAAAGTTCCTGTAAATAAATATCTATTTTTAAAAGTATAGTTTACACGCCCTAAAAAAGATATAATACTTTCTTCTTCTTTATTTAGTTGCAGAGGCTGATATACTTGTCCAAAACTAATACCATCTGCTCTTAAATCCTTATTAGCAAAATCTGCCGCTTGACTACTTGTTCTTTGTAAACTTCTATTATCTATAATTACACCAACTGTGCCATTAATTCTATGATTTTCGTTAAACCTTTTTGTAAACATTAAAGTGTTATCTATATTGTTCCTAAAACGAGATAATCTACTTATTCCTGCTTCACCATTTGCTTGTTCACCACGATAAATTCCTGTACCATACCATATTTGGCGCTCCTTAACTCTATAATCAAAGCCAAAAAGAAGTCTGTAAGTAAACACATTGGAAATTTTATAACTTAGAATAGAGGAACCTAAAAACCTTGTATCTGTAGATAAGTCATCATAATCTTTTAACCATGCTCTTGGACCATCTAAAGTTTCTTCAGGATCACCACTAAGATTATTAGTTGCAGCATTTAAAAAGGGTACTCCTGAAACAGTTAATCTTACCAAGCTAGCATTTACTGCTCCCAAGTTTTCTGTACCTCGAGAAGCTGAGTTTTTAGTGTTTTCAACGGCAAATTTTGTTTTTAAATCAAGACGGTCGTTCAAATCAAATGAAAGGTTTGCATTAAAGTCTATTTTTTTAGCATAAGCATTAGGAATTAGACCTTCATTTTTGAAAAAACCTGTTGAAAAATAGTACTTGGTTGTTTTAGTCCCTCCAGAGGCGGACAATCTATGATTGGTACTTAAAGAGGATCTATAGATATCTTCACTCCAATTTATAGGTGTTAGTCTGTCAAAATTTGCTGAGTTTTCTTCCATAAATTCCTCACTTTCTACGAAATAGGCATAGCTACCATCACCATACTGATAAAAAGCAGGAAGAAAACCAATATTAGCATTTTTTTCGTTTTGAAAATCAACATAATCAGGTGTTGAAAGCATTTCAATGTTATTGGTAATACTACCCATACGAGTTGTAACGGAATAATTAATAGTTGCATTTCCTTCTTTACCTTTTTTAGTTGTAATAAGTATTACTCCATTGGCTCCACGAGACCCATATATTGCTGTTGCAGATGCATCTTTTAAAACTTCAAGACTTTCTATATCTCTGGGATTAATACCTGCTATACCCCCACTTTGAGGTGCCAAATAATTATTGCCACTAGCTAAAGGATTAGCAACATCTTCTGTAGCAGAATCCATTATAATTCCATCTACTACATATAGAGGTTCTGTATTGCTAGTTAAACTATTAATCCCTCTAATTTTTATACTTGAAGGAGAACTAGGCTCAAAACCATTAGATTGTACAAGAACACCAGAAATTTTACCTTGCAATAAAGATTCTATATTTTGAGCTTGGGCTATGGCGTCTTCTTTTGGTTTTAAAGTAGAAACTGAACCTGTTAAATCATTTCTTTTAACTTCACCATAACCAATAAGCACAATTTCATCAAGTTTATTGACATCTTCTTCTAATGTAACATTAATAGTTTTCTGATTAGAAACTGAAATCTCTTTAGTAACAAAACCAATAAAAGAAAAAACTAAAACAGCTTTCTCAGAGTTTACTTTGATTTCAAAATTTCCATCAAAATTAGTTACTGCTCCATTAGCAACATTCTTTTCTAGAATATTAACCCCAGGCATTGGCATACCATTAGCATCAACTACTTTTCCTGTTATCATTAATTGATCTGCTTGCAATGATACAAACACATCATTAAATGATATACTCGCCGTCATGTTCAAAGAAGAACATACTACAAACAAAAAGAATAAGTGTTTTATAAATAACAGGTTATCCTTCTTTAACAATCTCATTATATTCATAATAATATATTTAAATTTAGTTATTTATTCGGTTGGTTTTAGTCTGTAACAATTACTGCTTCAATGTTAAGATAATTAGCAATTTTCGCTATACTTTGCGAATGATGCCCAATGCCTAGTGCAAAGTGATGTGTAGGTCCTTCTCTCATCCATTTATATAAGAAAGTTTTAACGTCTGGTTTAAAACGACCTCTTGTGTTAGTATTTCCAGTTGGTGGAATAGGTCCTTTTACTGATTCTCCTTCTGCTATAATAAATTTGAATTTGCCTTCGAAAGTTGAACTTATTGACAACATAGTGATAGGACCTTGTTTAATTTTAAATTCTACTCCAGCTCCATTTCCAGGTTTTCCGTGATATTTTTTTAAACTCCGTAATACAGGTTTACCATCGGCGATAGAAATATTATGAGGTCCATCATGACCAACTAATACAAAATCTTCAGCAAAATCTACTGGATGAAATTCTGCAAAACTTCCACCAATTTCTAATCTATCCATTATAAGCATAGCTATTAATGTTTTCATATCAGATTCGCCACACATAGGAAAACCATTTGAAGTCAAAATTGAATTACCAATTATTAAATTGCTCATCATTTTTCTTAATTCACTTCCTACTGCACCATCATAATAATAAGCTAAGCCGTCTAGTTTTTTCTCTTTAACAAATTGATCTAAGGCTACACTAACTCTAGCTGCTACTCGCAAATCACCGTTCATTAACTTCAAAGATATGGGGTCGGACACTGGATCTGGCGTATCAAAAAAATCTAAGATTGTATTTTCCTTATCTTTAATTTCTTTTTCATTCACTTTATCATAAAAGGACATTATTTCATTAGCTTCACATTCTACTACATGGCATCCGAATGCAGATGTTAACATTGTGGCATCTGTATGCATATCCAACATAGCATTAATAGGATGTCCTATATGCCCTAAATGAGCATTTTTAAGATCATGAAGTACTTTAGCTATGCGACAATATTCATCAATGAGTATCTCTGCTTCTGTATCATCATGAAGTGTTCCTATAATCATATCAGGAACTTTCTTTCCCATTCTAACAGCTACACCAGCAAATTCTGGAACTGCACAAATATCATCATTTACAAGTTGCATATAAGTCGAAGCTTTCGAATAGTCTAAAGCTTTTCTAGGCTGTAAAGCAACTATAACTACTGGTATAGAAAGTGTCTTTATTATAATTCCAAAAGTACCAGAAGTCGCATATGTTAGCATATTACAAAAAACCAGGTCTAAATTAGCAGACTGTATTTCTTTAACTTTTTCATAGGCTTTTTTGGGGTTATCAATCATGCCAAAATCGACTATGGTTGCACTTTTTTTAGAAAGTTTCTGCAAAAAAACTTCTTGCTTTTGCATCAATTCGTCTAAAAGGCCATCAAACTGCCCCCAATAAACATCGTACCCAACTCCAAAGACTCCGATACGCTGTGGCTCATCTTTAATCGCTAATTTCATATATCATTTTTTTTAATAATGCTTTCACTTATTTTCTTAACGCACTAAGAAAGTGTGTTGAAAAAAAATTATATTTCTGGAATATTTTTTAAAAGTGATATTTTAGGCATTAAGGCCATAAATAAAACAAAGGCTACACCATACATTATACCTGAATAAATCCACATAGGATCATACGAATAACTAGATATAATTTTACCCATTAGTGGATTTATTACCATTGCAGACAAAGCTCCAGCTGTGCCTGAAAACCCAACAACAGTTGATGTAATAGTTTTTCCAAATGTGTCACTTATTGCTGTAATGTAATTAGTAATCCAAAGTCCATGTGCGAAAAAAACTATAACCATGATAACAATTACCCACTCTTCTGAAGGAACATACTTAACAAATAATGCAGGTATAGTTAATAATGCTGCAACCCCCATCACTATTTTTCTGGACAAATTAAGGTTACCTGTTTTCTTCAGTATCCCATCAGAAAAATAACCTCCTAGCATATTTGAAACACCTAAAGCTAAAAAAGGTATCCAAAAAAGTTCTCCAATCTTATCAAGATTTACCCCTCTAGCATCACTAAGATATTTAGGAATCCAAAACATATAAAAATAAAATATAGGATCTAAAAGAAAACGAATTAGAATAAATACCCATACCTCTTTAATTTTTAATATTTCTCTAAGTCCTTTTCTTGTTTCTCTCCAAGGTTTTACTTTCTTTTGAACAGTAGTATTACCCGCCCCTTTTCTCTTTTTAGTAAACAAAAGCCAAACAAATACCCATATTATTCCAAAAATACCTGTAATTAAAAACACACCTCTCCAGCCAGTAATCGCCATAAGATAAATACACAAAGGAGGCGCCACAACTGCTCCTAAAGCTGAACCACCAATTGCAATACCATTTGCTAACGCTTGCTTTTTTTTAGGCACCCACTCTACCACAGCTTTTATAGCGCCTGGAAAGGCTCCACCTTCTCCAATTCCAAGAACAAATCTAAAAGCACCAAATTGAAATACATTGTGAGCAACACTATGTAAAGAGGTCGCTAATGACCAAATTCCAACTGAGAATGCCAAACCTAATCTACTTCCAAAACGATCTATAAGAATACCACCGACTGTAAACATAATAGCGTAACTAATTAAGAAACCTGTATTAATTAATCCATAAGAAGTATCCGAAATCGGAAAATCTTCCTTAATTTTGATTATTAGAACAGAAAGCACTTGACGATCCAAAAAACTCAAAGCTGTTGCTATAAATACCATTAAAACAATAATCCAAGGAAGCGATTTTGAATATTTCATACTTAACGCACTAAGTTATTTTTTTAACAAATATAAGTTTATTTTGATTATATGCAAATAGTTTTAATACTTTTATGACGAAATCGTAATTTAATATTGAATAATGAAAGGAATTCCTAAATACATCACTATAAGTAAAGAAATAATACAGAAGATATCATCAGGAGAGTTTCAACCAGGAGACAAAATTCCATCAGAAAATGAGCTAATAGAAATTTATTCAATAAGTAATACTACCGCAAGAAAAAGTTTGCTTGAAGTAGAACTTCAAGGTTGGGCTAAAAGAATAAAGGGAAAAGGGACATTTGTACTTAATAGATTTGAAGACAAACATCTAACCCGTGTATTAGGCTCTTTTAATGCTGTAAAAGAAAGTTTTACTGATAAATTAATTAAAGAAGGTTTTACACCAAAAAATGTGATTTTGGAAAAAACTATTTTAGATGATGGAATTTCCTCAAACATAAATAATCGTCATTATATTATGGAAGGTCCCGTTCTTAAAATTCACAAATTGAGATACGCAGATGAGACTTTATTAAAGGATGAAACCAAGTATATTTCTATGGTTCATTGTCCTAAAATCAATGTATTGGATTTAGATTCCCGTCCCTTAATTTCAATTTATCAAGAAAAATACAATTTAAAGTTAATAAATGTTGAACGCACATTGGGAAACACTATTTTTTCTCCACGTGAACCAAACAATTACTTTGAAAATGAAGTTCCAACCGCTATATTTATTTTGGATGGTGCTATATTCTGTGATAACGGTAAAATAGTTGAAATAGAACAGTCTTACTATCGAGGGGATAAATACAAATTTGCTATTACGACTAAACCAGAATTAATAAAAAGTAAAGTTAAGCTGAAGAGTTTATAAATCACATAACTAACTTTTTATAATTTTTATTAAATTGAATTTCTTTCAATAAAATTAAAAGGTACTTTAAATTTTCCTTTTTCTTTATTTATAATCATTTTAGCAGCAGTTTCTCCCATAATCTTAAAATCTGTAGAAATTACGGTAATACCAAGTAATTCTTTTAAAGGCGTATCATTATAAGAAATAACACCAATATCCTTACCTAATACAAATTTATCTTCCCTAATTTGTTTTACTAAATTAACCAAGTCTGCCTCTTCTATTGTTATAAATAAATCACCTTTTTTCAAAATCATATCTTCATAAACTTGATTAATAATTTCATAATCTATAATATTTTCCATACAAAACTTTCTAAAGCCATGCAATATTCTTCTTGGATAAGGATAAATAGCACTTTCTGGATATATCAAAAAAAGTTTTTCATATTTAGATATTTTTGAGAGACCTTCTTTCAAGGCATAATAAATATCATCTTCAAAGTCTTGAAATATTTCAACAATTTCCCCTTCAATTTCTGGTTTTATGTTATCCAAAATAATTAATTTTTCTCTAGGTATTTTTTTTAAAAAATTGATTACTTCATCTGTATAACTTATATGATTTAAATTTTCGTTTTTAAAATGTGGCATGATAACAAAATAGTCGTAAGTTGACTTATATTTATTTAATAAATTTAAAAACAGTGATTCATCACAATGATATATATGCAAATCTGTATGGGATGTTACTCCAATAGTATTTATGAAAGAATTATAAATTCTCAGTTTATAAGAACTCAATTTGTTAACTAAAAATAGAATATTAATTTTTGATATTAATTTTGTTCGGTTTATGTAATAACCTTTACCTCTTATAGACATTATTATGTCTCGTTCTTTTAGTATATTATAAGCTTTTTCTACAGTATCTCTTGATAAGTAAAACTCTTCACTAAATTGGTTTATTGATGGAATTTTTTGATCCATAGTTAAATTCCCTACAGAAATATTATAAATAATTGAATCTATAATTTGCTTATATTTTGGTACTCGAGAACTTTCATCAATACTAATAAATTTCATCATTTCCATAAATCTGCTTTTTATATCTACAAAAAAAAACAATTAAAGTCACTGAACAAAATTTAACCAAATACTATAACATTTAAATTGCAAATAAATTAACAACTTTTATTAGCAGCATACAGTACACTACAGGATAGATTTATTTTTATGTTATTTTATCTTAGCTATAAATTATCATAATAATTCTAATGAATACAATTACAAAAAAATTTAAGTACGTAGACTACCTTTGGGATGATAGTAAAGCTAATACTTTTAAAAAAAATCAAGTAGCCCTTTTTTTATACCGTTCAAATATATTAGGAGCAGATTTAAGAATCACTAATTATGGTGGTGGAAATACAAGCTGTAAAACTACAGAAAAAGACCCTTTAACAAACGAAGACGTTGAAGTTATGTGGATAAAAGGTTCTGGTGGAGACATTGGTACTTTAACACGTAATGGTATTGCTGGTTTGTACACAGGAAGATTACGCGATTTGAAAAATGTTTATGGCGGTTTAGAAGATGAAGACCGAATGGTTGGTCTTTTTAATCATTGTATTTATGATTTGGATAGTAAAGCTCCTTCAATTGACACACCATTACATGGTTTGCTACCATTTGCTCATATTGACCATTTACATCCTGATGCTTTAATTGCTGTTGCTGCTGCAAAAGACAGCGAAAAAGTGACTAAAGAAATTTGGGGGAATACAATGGGATGGGTGCCTTGGCAACGTCCAGGTTTCGATTTAGGTCTGCAATTAGAAAAATGCCTTAATAATAACCCTGGTATTAGAGGAATTGTTTTAGGCAGCCATGGTTTATTTACTTGGGGAGATACATCATACGAATGTTATATTAATAGTTTAGAAGTTATTGAAATGGCTTCTGAATACATTGAAAATAAAATTAAAAAACAAGGTAATGTTTTTGGCGGACAAAAAATACAAAGTTTACCAAAAGCAGAACGTTTAGAAAAAGCTTCACAATTAATGCCTTTTTTAAGAGGTTTATGTTCTTCCGAAAATAGAATGATTGGACATTTTTCTGACAGTAACGTTGTTCTAGAATATATTAATAGTAATGATTTAAAAAGATTAGCTCCTATGGGAACATCTTGTCCAGATCATTTCTTACGCACAAAAATTCAGCCGTTAGTATTAACTTTAGATCCTAATGAAGATTTATCTGATGGAGCTGCAATTCTTAAAAAATTAGAGCCTACATTCAAGCAATATAGACAAGAATACGCAGACTACTATAATACTTGTAAAAAAGATAACAGTCCTCCAATGCGTGACACAAATCCTGTAATCATTATTTATCCAGGAGTGGGTATGTTTAGTTTTGCTAAAAATAAACAAACTACACGTGTTGCTAGCGAATTTTATATTAACGCTATTAATGTAATGCGTGGTGCAGAAGCTATTACAGAATATACATCATTGCCAAGACAAGAAGCTTTTGATATAGAATATTGGTTATTAGAAGAAGCTAAATTACAGCGTATGCCAAAAGAACAACCATTATCACGTAAAGTAGCATTAGTTACTGGAGCAGGTGGTGGTATTGGAAAAGCCATTGCAGACAAATTAGCTGCAGAAGGTGCTACTGTTGTATTAACAGATATAAATGAAGATCGCTTAAAGGAAGCAAATGCAACTTATAAACGCGATATATCTACTTATACTGTTTGCGATGTTACTAACTACAAATCTATTAAAGATGCTTACAAAAAAGCATGTTTAGAATTTGGTGGGGTAGATATAATTGTACATAGTGCAGGATTAGCAATCTCTAAACCTATAGAAGAAACGACAGATAAAGACTGGGATATTTTACAAGACGTTTTAGTTAAAGGTCAGTTTGAATTAGCGAAAGTAGGAGTAGAAATCATGCGAAAGCAAAATTTAGGCGGTAACTTTATAAGTATTGCTAGTAAAAACGGATTAGTATCTGGACCAAACAATGTTGGTTACGGCACAGCAAAAGCAGCACAACAACACATGGCTCGTTTATTGGCTGCTGAATTAGCACCAGATAAAATACGCGTAAATACAGTAAACCCAGATGGGGTTATTGTGGGTAGTAAAATATGGGAAGGTGCCTGGGCAGAAGGTCGTGCAAAAGCTTATGGTATTACTGTAGAAGAGTTACCTGCTCATTATGCTAAACGTAATTTACTAAACGAAATAATTTATCCAGAAGATATAGCTAATGGCGTATTCTCACTAGTTGCAATTTTAAAAAAAACCACGGGAAATATTATAAATGTTGATGGTGGAATGGCTAACGCATTTGTAAGATGATTTTTTTTATTTAGCTTAGTTTCAGGAAATATCTATAGGATATCATTAAATATGGGAGTTATATAAGAAAATACATATGAAAATAAAACAAAGTCATATACAAGATACAAATAGTAAAAGTCTTCAATCTCATGAAGAATCTTTCGATTTTTTAGCAGATAAATTAAATAACAAAGGGGTTAATGTCAACAATTTAATAGCGAAATTAAAAGAATTTCAAGTAGCAATACCAAGTTGGGCATTAGGTGCTGGAGGAACTCGTTTTGGACGTTTTTCATTTTATGGAGAACCTTCAAGCTTAGAACAAAAATTAGAAGATATTGGTTTACTAAACATATTAACACAAACTGCAGGTGCTATTTCGCTTCATATACCTTGGGATATTCCTGAAGATTATAACACCATTAAAGAATTAGCAAATTCTTTGGATATTAAATTTGATGCGGTAAACTCAAACACATTTCAAGATCAAAAAAAGTCTAAAGAAAGTTACAAATATGGTTCTTTAAGCAATACAAGCGAAGCCGTAAGACAACAAGCTATTCAACATAATATAGATGTTATTAATATAGGTAAAAAACTAGGTTCTAAGAGCTTAACCGTTTGGCTAGCAGATGGATCTTGTTTCCCTGGTCAAAATAACTTTCAAACTGCATTTCAAAATACTCAGGATAGTTTAAAGTCAATTTATAAAGAGCTACCTAATGATTGGAAAATGCTTATTGAATATAAGCCGTTTGAACCTAATTTTTATAGTACTGTTATACAAGATTGGGGTACATCTTTTATGCTAGCTGATGAATGTGGTGATAGAGCATTTTCCTTAGTTGATTTAGGCCATCATTTACCGAATAGTAATATTGAACAAATTGTTTCAATTTTAATGTTAAAAGGCAAATTGGGGGGCTTTCATTTTAATGACAGCAAATATGGTGATGATGATTTAACTGTTGGGTGTATAAAACCATATGCCTTGTTCTTAATTTTTAACGAACTGGTTTATGGTATGGAAAACAATACAAGAAATCCAGATTTAGCTTGGATGATTGATGCTAGTCATAACATAAAAGACCCCATAGAAGATTTAATCCAATCACTTGAAGCTATACAAGAAGCTTATGCAAAAGCATTATTAGTAGATCAAAATGAGCTTAAAATGGCACAAAACAAAAATGATGTTGTGGCTTGTCAAGAAATTTTACAAAATGCTTATCGAACAGATGTAAGACCGTTAATCCAACAAGCAAGATTCATTTCAGGAGGTGCAATAAATCCTTTGCAAGCATACCGTTTATTAAATATAAGAGAAGAACTTATTAAAGAAAGAGGAAGACATTCTGTTGCAACTGGGTTATAATTTTATAATATGAAGAATGTAACTGCCATATTCGATATTGGAAAAACCAATAAAAAATTCTTCCTCTTTGATAATGATTTTCATGAGGTTCATAAAGAATACATTCTATTTGACGAAATAAAAGATGAAGATGGACATCCAACCGAAAATTTAGTTGAACTTCAAAAATGGATAAAAAGTGTTTTTGAAAGAATTATTAAACAATCAAAGTATAACGTAAGAGCAATTAACTTTTCAACCTACGGAGCTAGCTTTGTTCACTTAGATGAAAATGGAGAGGTACTTACTCCACTCTATAATTACACTAAAAAATTAGAAAAAAGTGTAGTTGATTCCTTTTTAGAAAGCTACGGACCCAAAGAAACCTTTTTAAAAACAACAGGTTGTTTTGACTTAAGCTTATTAAATTCTGGGATGCAGCTTTATTGGATTAAATACACTAAGCCTGAAATTTTCAAAAAAATAAGGTATTCATTACATCTACCTCAATATCTAAGCTATATATTCACAAGTGTTCCTTTAAGCGAATTCACCAGCATAGGTTGTCATACAGCTTTATGGGATTACAGTAAAAAAGATTATCATAATTGGGTTTATAAAGAAGAAATTAACAAGGTATTACCTCCTATAGTTTCAACTGAAACAAGTATAAATATGAATTATAATGGTAATCGAATTAAAATAGGAATTGGTATTCATGACAGTTCTGCTGCATTATTACCATATGTTAGAAGTATAAAAAAGAAATTTGTTCTAGTATCTACTGGAACTTGGAGTATTGCTTTAAATCCTTTTACTGAAAAATTATTATCAACTAATTCAAAAGACATAAATTCTGTAAATTATATGAGAATTAATGGAAAACCTGTTAAAGCAACCCGTTTATTTTTAGGAAATGAATATAAAATTCAAGTCAGAAATTTATATAAACATTATGTAGTCTCTGAAGATTACCATAGGCATATTAAGTTTGATTACGACACCTATTTTGAGATTATTCAGGATTTTGAACATATGTATAAATGGGAAAGTATTTCTGATCAAGATATGCCATTAAAAACAAAGTTCCCTTATGATAAGTTTGAACATGCATACCATCAATTAATGATAGAATTAATGCTGTTGCAAATTAAGAGTATAAAAAGTGTTATTGGAGATGATGAGATTAAACAACTTTATGTTGATGGAGGATTTAGTGATAATGATCTGTACATAAAGCTACTATCTCATTATTTTAGGGATAAAAAATTAAGAACTACTGATTCTTCTTTAGGATCTGCTTTAGGTGCTGCAATTTGTATTTCAGATAAAAAATTAAATTCTAAATTCCTTAAAAAGAATTATTCACTTAAAAAACATGTTCCATTCATAATTAAATAATATAGATATGGCCTTAAAATTTGATACAAAATATCCGTCTATTGACGACCTGCGGAATAAGGCTCAACAAAGTATACCAAAATTTGCTTTCGAATACTTGGACGGTGGCTGCAATGAAGACGTAAATTTACACCGAAATACGTCAGATATAAGAGATATACAATTAAAACCACAATACCTTAGGAAATTTAATGGAGCGAGTTTAAAAACAAAGTTATTTGGTATTGAATATGATGCTCCATTCGGAATTTCTCCAATAGGTCTACAAGGATTAATTTGGCCAAATTCACCGGAAATATTGGCAAAAGCAGCATTCAAACATAATATTCCATTTATTTTAAGTACGGTTACTACAACAAGCATTGAACGTGCCTGTGAGATAACCGAAGGTAAATCTTGGTTTCAACTATATCATCCAGCTAAAGAAACGGTGAGAAATGATATTATTAAAAGAGCTGAAGCTGCCCATTGCCCAGTATTAGTGATCCTTTGTGATGTCCCTACTTTTGGTTTTAGACCTAGAGATATAAAAAATGGTTTAGCTATGCCTCCTAAAATGTCAATAAATAATATATTACAAATATTAGGAAAACCCAATTGGGCTTTAAATACTCTAAAATATGGGCAACCCAACTTTAAGACCTTAAAACCATATATGCCTAAAGGTTTAGATTTAAAACAGCTAGGTAAGTTCATGGATGAAACTTTTAGTGGTAGGTTAAATGAAGAACGCATAAAACCAATTCGCGATATGTGGAAGGGTAAACTTGTATTAAAAGGTGTAGCTTCAGAAGCCGATACAGAAGAAGCTATTCGTTTAGGATTTGATGGTATTATTGTCTCAAACCATGGTGGAAGACAACTAGATGCAGGGGAATCTTCAATAAAACCATTAATAAGAATTGCTGAAAAATACGGGAATAAAATTGAAGTGATGATGGATAGTGGTTTGCGATCTGGTCCAGACATAGCCAGAACGATAGCTTGTGGGGCAAAATTTACTTTTATGGGACGTTCCTTTATGTATGGAACTGCAGCCTTAGGAAAAAAAGGAGGTGATCATACTATTTCGTTACTAAAAATACAATTGCAACAAATAATGGAACAACTTTGCTGCGAAAAGGTTGAAGACTTATCAAAACATTTAATCACTAACACGTTGCTATAACTAGAATTTTATGAGTCAATATAATATTCAAGAGGAAATTGAAGAAATATCTGGTGGAGAATTTGAAAGAACAATAGTACCTCAGTCTAAACTCAGAGGTTGGAAAAGCTTTTTAGGAATGTACGCTGGTGAACATGCTGCAGGTACTGAATTTATGATTGGGCCTTTGTTTTTAACAGCTGGAGTAAATGCCTTCGATTTAATTATAGGCCTATTAATTGGAAATTTTTTGGCAGTATTAAGTTGGCGATTTTTAACAGCAGAAATTGCAGTTAAAAACAGGTTGACACTTTATTTTCAATTAGAAAAAATTTGCGGTAAAAAATTAGTAACTGGTTATAACTTAGCAAATGGTATCTTGTTTTGTTTTTTAGCTGGTTCTATGATTACCGTTTCTGCTACTGCTGTTGGTATTCCTTTTAATATGCCAATGCCTAAATTAACAGATACATTACCAAATGGGATAACATGGATAGTTATCCTTATTCTTATCGGCGCTATAATATCCATTATAGCTGCAAGAGGTTACAATACAATTTCTAAGGCTGCAAACTGGATGTCTCCTGTTATTGTTCTTGCATTTATTACTTGTGCTATAGTAGCTTTAAATCAACTTGGCGTTTCTAGTTTTTTAGATTTTTGGAATATTTGGGGAGAAGGTTCTAATCCTTTTCCTGGACAAATAAAATATACGTTTTGACATGTGGTTATTTGGTCATGGTTTGCTAATGCAGCAATGCATATTGGAATGTCTGATTTATCAGTATTTCGTTTCGCTAAAAAAGCAAGTTCAGGTTGGACAACTGCTGCCGGTATGTATGTAGGACATTACATAGCGTGGATAGCTGCTGCATTATTATATGCTGTATATTTAAAATCGCCCGAAGCCCAAGCATTCTTGTCTAATGGTGAAGCACCTCTGGTCGCTCCTGGTCCTTTAGCAAACAACGCCATTGGGATTTTTGGAATTATTACTGTTGTATTAGCTGGTTGGACAACAGCCAACCCAACAATATATAGAGCTGGCTTGGCATTTCAAGCCATATTGCCTAAGCTATCAACAGCAAAAGCGACTATTTTGGCAGGAACAATAGCAACCATAGCAGGAATATTTCCAGCATTTGCAATGAAATTACTAAGCTTTGTAGCTCTATATGGATTTATTTTGGCACCATTTGGTGCGATTATTGTTTTTGAACATTTCTTTTATAAGAAGGCAGGAATTATTAAAAATTATGCTGAAGTAGCAAATATTCAATTTAACAAATCAGTATTGCTAGCTTGGGCTATAAGTTTTGGTTTCTTTTACTTTATTTCAATAGAATTTGATGTATTCTTATCCTTTGTAATACTGCCAGCTTGGTTGCTTTGTGGTTTTTTATTTATTATACTTAGTAAGCTTTTACAGAAAAACATTAATAAAGACTATTATTAATTCTGATAATTCTACGATTGGCTTATTCAACAACGGTTTTTGGAAAATTTTCGCTGTTAGTTTTATAGCTTATAATTAAGCTATAATTTTGAAATTAAATAGTGACAAGATATATATTTAAAACAACCCTTTTAACAGATTGTTATTCAAGCCAATATCTATAGGGTTAAATTTCATTTTCTCATTTAGCAAAGTAGCATAAACACTTCTAAAATCAGTTTTGTAGATTAAATCCCCATTATCTAAGTTTTTTAAATCTGGATTATCTCCATATACTATGCCTTTATTTTGACCTCCAATAATAATCATTGGTGCAGCAGTACCATGATCTGTACCACTTCCATTGTCTTTTACACGTCTTCCAAATTCTGAAAATATTACTATTGTGGCTTGCTCTAATAATTTAGAGTCTTTTAAATCTTGATAAAATGTAGCTAAAGCTTCATCTAATTCCTTTAATTTATGTTTTTGTAAACCTAATTGATTGTTGTGGGTATCAAAGCCATTAAGCGAAGTATAATATACTTTTGAATTTAAATTACCTTTTATTAAGCGAGCAATCCATTCTAATTTTGAAGATAATTGAGATTTAGGATATGTAATCTCAGTTTTTGAATATTTTAAAGCTTTTTGAATTTCTTTTGAACCTTCACTTACCGAATACGATATTTTTCGAGCAAAATCTAATTGCGGATTCCCCGATAGTTTTATGAATTCATTTTCATTTTCTCGCTTCTTAAAATGATTTAAGTTTTTAACAGTTATAAAATTGGGTTCTTCACCTTTTAATGATAAATTATCAATAGTATCCAAATTAATTCCTGCTGTAGGTATATGCTCATTACACTGTAAATCTAAATATCTCCCTAACCAACCACGAGTTAAATATTCATGTGAAGATGAAGCTGTTTGCCATATTTCTTGACTTCTAAAATGTGACCTATTGGGTTCTGGATAACCTACATTTTGAATAATACTTAAATCTCCATTTTGTTGAATATTTGAAATACCTTTAAGAATAGGATGAAACCCCATTCCATTACTTTTGTTAATAACCTCATCTTTAGCAAAACCAATATTTGGTCTTAACGCTTTGTACAAAGGATTATCATAAGGAATAAAAGTATTTAATCCATCGTTACCACCATCAAGCTGAATGAATATTAAACATTCTGAATTGCTATTAACAAAGGGTTGATTTTTTAAAGCATACAGAAAGTTTGGAATCATTAAAGTACCTCCCGTAAATGTTGCAGAAATAGATAAAAATTGACGTCTGTTCATAATGTTTCCATTTTAAATGACTTGAAACTCTGGAGTTTTTATAATGTAATTAAACAGTCTTAAAACGACCGTATTAGCATTTGGGCTACTAGCATCAAAATCGTATTTAAGAATAGTTTCCAGATCTGCCTGCATATCATCGTTAACTTCAAAAACTAAATTATCGGTAAGTGATTTTATAATCTCTTTATTATTCATTTTACTTTTATAAAGATTTATACGAGGCTTAGTTTTGTTTTCCATTTTCTTACCACGTATCAATTTCCCCATACACAATAAATCTGCAACATTATTTCGTTGTAAATAGGTTTGAGAAGATAGCCAACCATTACCTCCATCCCAACCTTTAACATTGGGTTGGTTAAACAATTCCATACCTTGTTGTCTTAAAAAGAAAAGAATATGTTCTGGTTTTTCAATGTCTATATTCATCTCATTTTTTAGTTGAATAATATAACGTAAAGGGTCTTTTATTTTTGTTACATTCAAATCATCAGCATAAGCTTCGGTAAACATCTTGGTTAAAAGCGGTTGAATTTCAAAATCTATACTTTTAAAATAATCGCCTAATTCTTTTACTTTTTCTTCTTTAGGTTCATCTTCAATAAACCATTGTAAAAGTTTTTTAGTAATTAAATAAGGTATTTCAGGTTGCTCAAAAATAATATCTATAATATCATCTGCTTTAAAAAAACCTGTTTTTCCTAAATATGTAATAGTATCATTATTTTCTATAAAACGTCTGTAAACTCCAGATTCTTCTCCATAATTTAATCCAGCAAGTGCTTTTGCTCCATTCTTTATGTCGTCTTCAGTATAATTGCCAATGCCTAAAGTAAAAAGCTCTAAGAGCTCTCTACTAAGGTTTTCATTAAAGTTATTGTTTCGGTTTTTAGCATTATCCAAATAGCTAATCATCGCGTTAGATTTTATGATTTGCTTGGTTAATGTTTTAAAGTTACCAAATGCATGATTTCTTAAAATCATGTGGTGTTGGTAAATCCAATAATTAACTTTTACTTTTTGTTGTGTTGATACAAAGTGGTTATGCCAAAAGCAAACCATACTTTCAATTAACGGGTACTCAGAAGTCATCATTTTATTGAGCCACCATTTTTGAAGTTGAATTGCTACTTTGCGCTGTTTTGAACAAAACTCCTTTTTCTTTTCTGCTGTAGCATTTTTTGTTTTTTTACGCAATTTTCTAAAATCTTCAAACGATTTGGGTTCATCTTTTAAACAATCAGGTAAATTCTTGTCTACCTTCACATTTAAAGAGGTGGAAAGAAATTTTTCAAAACCTAATGTTTTAATTTTTTTGGATTGTGCAGAACTAAATCCCAAACGCAAAGACCATAAAACCGATTTTTTCATTTTAAAAAAAATATTTATTTATAAGACAACTATTTATACATTAAGTTTAATTAGATTTCTAAATTCACTCTCATTTTCAATACATTAATGTACAAACATTATTAAATCAAAAATGAAGATTTGCAAACTATTTTAGTCTTTCTAACAATTATTGCATCTATATTTAACAATCAACATCCCTTTATATTTTATTAGTTGTTTAATTTTGTGAAAGTTTTTTATTTTAATTTTCTCTAAAAACAAATTCATGTTTGTAAAAGTCAAAACTATATTTCCTCTTTTTCTTTATTTATTTTTGACACTTTTATTATTTAATTGTAAAAAGAATAATAAAGAGTCACATAATATACTCTCAGAAAAAAGACAAAATAGAATTGCTCCAGAAGGTATGATTTGGGTAAATACTAAAACCTTTATACAAGGTGCTAAAGGTGGGGATGAATATGCCATGTCTAGAGAAAAACCAGCGCATCAAGTTACCGTTGATGGTTTTTTTATGGATATGACAGAGGTTACTAATAAACAGTTTAAAGCATTTGTTGATACTACTAAATATGTAACTGTTGCAGAACGAAAAATAGACTGGGAAGGTATGAAAAAGCAGTTACCAGAAGGCACACCAAAACCTCATGATTCTATATTGCAACCCGGTAGTTTGATTTTTAATAAAAATTTAAATAAGGTAGCAACTATGGGCAATTATTCCCAATGGTGGATATGGAAAATAGGTGCTAACTGGAAACATCCTGAAGGACCCGAAAGCTCGATTGAAGGTAAAGATAATTTTCCTGTTGTACATATAGCTTATGAAGATGCTTTAGCTTATTGTAAATGGGATAATCGCAGATTACCAACTGAATCTGAGTGGGAAGCTGCTGCTCAAGGTACTGGAACAGATCAAATTTATACTTGGGGTAACTCCCCTGATGTTTTAAATCAAAATGCTAATACTTGGCAAGGTGTCTTTCCTATAAAAAATAAATCGGAAGATGGTTTTGAATTTATAGCACCTGTTAAATCTTATCCTCCTAATAGCATCGGTTTGTATGACATGATGGGTAATGTTTGGGAAATAACCAGTGATCTGTTTAATGTAAATTATTATAAAGAATTAGATACCTTAAAAACGATAACAAATCCTAAAGGAGCAGAAAAAGGATATAGTCCAGATAACCCTAACCAGCAGGAGCATGTAATAAAAGGTGGTTCTTTTTTATGCCATGCATCATATTGTGCAAGTTTTAGGATTTCTGCTAAAATGGGAATAAGTCCAGACTCAGGATCTGACCATACTGGATTTAGAACTGTTGCTACACCTAGCATGATTGGAAATTAGCACCTAATAAGTCTAAATGCAGAAACCTCCAAGTTTTTAATTATCATTAATTTAAGACAAAACTTAAACTATTTTAATAATTCAAATTAAGATATACAATTTTTATAATCTTAATAAAAAGATTAATGATGATCACAAAAAAAGTAAAAAAATCTAACACATTAATAAATAATATATTAGGTTTTATTCTAGTGACCACCCAAAAAGATTCAAATCTTGTTCCAAAAACTCTTTATTTATTGAGTTTCTTAACCCTCAAAATAATTAAGTGAAATAAGAATAAATTATAGTACATTTTTAATTATAGATTATCCATTGGATTATTCATAATTAAAATAAGGCTTAACAAACTTTTGATATTTAAAGCTATATAGGGTATAATGGTATTATGTAAAATATCCCAGAAGCTAAATTTATTCTATACATTATTCAGTGCTTTTAATAAACAAAAAGTAAAATATTCAATTCTATAAGTTTTGGGATTTTACTTGTTTTTATTTTTTTGATTAAAATCAAAAATAATTGATTCTCAAATAAATATTTATTTAGTCCTAGAGTTGATGGTTATACGGAATCAATTGTTAATAAAATTGATTATCCTGAATTAAGAGAAGTTTTATAAATTCAATTAAATAATTAATCTTTCAGTAAATCAACAAACTTTAGCCATATTTCAGGACAACACAAATCCAAAATAAATAAGAATTAAGTTGTGAATAACAATTTTTTATTATATTTGATATGTTCAAACATATGAACATATCAAATATTACAAATAAACATATTTAATCTAAAGTATTATAAGAAAACAAATTTGAACAGCTTAGTGTTTTTGTTCCCATATGCATAATCGGACAATTGACACAATCTCTCTTTGATACTAATTAACAATATACTAGATGCTTTGCTTGGTTAGACACCATTGCTTGGTAATTTTTATTAAAAAAAGATATATAAACATGAGAATTAGCCATAACAGTGGTACTCCATTACATTTACAAGTAGAGAAATTAATTAGAGAAATGATTGAATTCCCAATTTATAAGAACGGAGAATTATTTCCTAAAGAAGTTGATATGGCTAAAAAACTTGGCATATCAAGAAATACAGTAAGACAAGCTATTAGTAAACTAGTACTTGAGGGTTCATTAGAGCGAAAAAAGGGTGTTGGAACAAAAGTGGTTGTTAGGAATATTAGTACTCAATTACAAAGTTGGATGTCATTCACTCAAGAAATGAAACATAAAGGGATAACAGTTGTGAATTTTAATCTTGATGTAACTAAAGAAAAAGCAAATAAAGAGGTGTCTGCTGCTCTTGAAATTAAAGAAGGCACAGAACTTATTAAGCTGTGTAGGTTAAGAGGTGATGAAAATGGTCCTTTTGTATACTTTGTTTCTTACTTCCATCCAAGAATTGGATTGACAGGAGATGAAGACTTTAAAAGGCCATTATATGAAATTTTAGAAGGAGATTATTCTATTGTTGTAAACCTCTCTAGAGATGAAATTAAAGCTATGCTTTCAGATGAAGAAATTTCAAAATTATTAGAAACAAAGGTAAACTCCCCAATACTAAAACGATTAAGGAGAGTTTATGATCCAGGAAAGAGACCTGTTGAATATAATATATGCTATTATAGGGCTGATAAGTTTTCATATGAAATTGATATTAATAGAGATTATGGAGACAAGAATTAATTATAATAGAATTTTATTCATTATTTACTTAATAATTAAGAGCATAGTCTATAGTCAGGATTTTATCCCTAAAAATCTTAAACTTCGCTTATAATCTCGTCATTCAAAAATATTATGAAGAAAACATTAAAATATTCCCTTAACTTTTTTATTAAGTAAATAATGAATATAATAAATCATTTATCAATTATTGATACAGCAAATACCATAGATTATTCCAATGGAGAAATTAAAGGTGAATCTTTAATAAATGCTACTAAATACTTAAAAGAATTACCAAATATTTTTGAAGATCAGCAGTCTTTTGAAAACACTGATCCAAATAAAATTATTTATGAAGTACAAGCATTTTTACCTGTTAAAGAAGGTTTAGAAGGAGGACTGTTTTTTGGAAAAACAATTATTTATCCAGGAAAAATAGGAGACGAGTATTTTATGACTAAAGGTCATTTTCATGAAAAACCAGATAGAGGAGAATTTTATTGGGGGATACAAGGAGAGGGCATCTTATTGCTTATGGATAAAAACAGAAACACATGGGCAGAAAAAATGTATCCAGGAAGTCTTCACTATATTAATGGTCATATTGCTCATCGTACTATTAATATAGGAGAGTCAATTTTATCTTTTGGTGCCTGTTGGCCTTCAGACGCAGGACACAATTATCAAGAAATAATGGATAATGGTTTTTCGGCAAGGTTAAAAGAAATTAAAGGTAAACCTCAATTAATCCCTGTAAGGTAATTCTATTATGATTGTTGCAATAGATATAGGGGGAACATTTGTGAAAATAGGATTGGTAAAAGAAGCTAAAATTATTTGTAAAACCTTTTTTGAATCAATCTCAAATATTGAGTTTTCACAGACAATGAGTTTAATAGAAAATACAATAGATGATATTTTATTGAAATCAAATACTTCAAAAAGGGAATTAAAAGGTATCGGTATTGGATTCCCAGGTATTGTAGATTCAATTAATATGAAAGTGCTTTCAACAAATAAAAAGTATGACGATTCAATAAGTTTCAACTTTACAGAATGGGCTAAATTAAAATATAATGTTCCTGTTTTTTTAGAAAATGATGCCCGAGTAGCATTAATAGGTGAATGGAAGTATGGCGCAGGAAAAGAGTATCAAAATATTGTTATGATTACACTTGGTACTGGGGTTGGAAGCGCGGTATTAATGGATAATAGAATATTATTAGGAAAACATTTTCAAGCGGGAAATTTAGGAGGACATTTTACGGTTAAAATGAATGGAGCAAAATGTACTTGTGGTAATTTAGGTTGTGTCGAAGCTGAAGCATCTACTTGGAAATTATCCCAATTATTAACTTCAGATTCAAGATATCCAAAAAGCAATATTAAAGGTTCAAATTTAGATTTTGAGTCGTTGTTTAAATGCGCGGCTCAAGGAGACACGTTGAGTAAAGATATAAGAGACTATTGTCTCGAGGTATGGTCTGCAGGTATAATAAATCATATTCACGCATTTGATCCCGAAATTGTAATAATAGGGGGAGGAATTACTAAAAGTGCAAATACCATAATTCCTTTTGTAAAAAATAAAATTAAAAAACACGCTTGGACACCTTGGGGTGAAGTCAAAATAATTAAATCTGAAATACCAAACAGATCTGCTTTACTTGGTGCTTACCATTTGGTTGGAAATAATAAAAATAAAAATGAATAATAAATTTAATAAATATCCATCTGTTAAAATACCATCTGAATATAAATGTTATTCAAATTGGGGAAACATTTCTAATAAAATTAGAAATGAATTAACTAAAATAAAAAAATGTAAAAAAATTGTTGTTTTAGATTTTTATCATGGAGTAGCTGAAGATGAAATTAACAATGAATTAATAAGAGCACTAAAGCCGAAATTGATAATTGAATCTAAAGATGCTTTTTTGTCAGAAAATGAAATTTCTGAAATGATAAAACAAGATGTTACAGATGATAGAATTTTTGGTTATATGACAAGGTTGAGTCTTGATAAATACTTTAACCAAAATAGGATAGAAAGGATAAAGGAAGTAATAAACAATGTTGAAGAAGGACTTATAGTTGTTTCGGGTATTGGGTCCTCAATTGTAACAGATGAGTGTGATTTGTTAATATATTTAGATATGGCTCGGTGGGAAATCCAGTTAAGAATGCGTCAACAAGAAGTAAATAATATTGGTGTTAATAATAAAGAAACAGATTATAGTTTATTATATAAACAAGGATATTTTGTTGATTGGCGTATTTGTGACAAGCATAAAAAGAAACTTATGGCAAAATGGAATTACGTTATTGACACGAATAAGAAGATGCAACCTAAAATGATAAGCGGAAAAACATACATTGAGTCATTAACATTAACCTATAATAAACCATTTAGTTTGGTACCCTTTTTTGACCCTGGTGTTTGGGGTGGGCAATGGATGAAAAAAGTTTGTGGTTTAGATAAAGAAAAACAAAACTATGCTTGGTGTTTTAATTGTGTGCCAGAAGAGAATAGTTTGTTTCTTCAATTTGAAAATGATGTATTTGAGACACCCTCAATAAATTTGGTTTTTTGTAATCCAGTAAAGTTGCTAGGAGAGGCTGTTTATGGAAGATTTGGTGATGAATTCCCTATTCGCTTTGATTTTTTAGATACAGTTGAAGGTGGTAATTTAAGTTTACAAGTACACCCAGTAACGGAATATATACAAGAATATTTTGGAGTTAATTACACACAAGATGAGAGTTATTACATGTTAGATGCCGATGAAAATGCAAAGGTATATTTAGGAACAAAAGAAAGTATATCAAAAGAGAAAATGTGGAATAACCTTAAGTTAACACAGAAGGAAGGTTTGCCATTTGATGTTGATAATTATGTGGAATCTTG
Source organism: Flaviramulus basaltis (assembly GCF_900114265.1). Lineage (GTDB taxonomy): Bacteria > Bacteroidota > Bacteroidia > Flavobacteriales > Flavobacteriaceae > Flaviramulus > Flaviramulus basaltis. The sequence continues at coordinate 231,322 of NZ_FPKV01000003.1, read as the reverse complement.
GCCAGCAAAAAAACATGACCATTTTCTAATACCTGCAGGAACAATTCATTGCTCTGGAAAAGGAAGCATGGTTTTAGAAATAAGTGCCACCCCATACATTTTCACTTTTAAATTATGGGATTGGGATAGATTAGGTATGGACGGAAAACCTAGACCAATAAATTTAGAGCATGGTAAAAATGTCATTGATTGGAGTAGAACATCTTCATGGGTAAAAGAAAATTTAATCAATCAAATAGTAAAAGTTGATGAAGGTGATGGTTGGGTCGAAGAGAGAACGGGATTACACGAGAGAGAGTTTATAGAAACAAGAAGACATTGGTTTAATAAAACTGTACCTCATAATACAGAAGGAAACTTAAATGTATTGTGTTTAATAGAAGGTAGTCAGGCTATTGTAGAAAGCCCTGTCAATGAGTTTGAACCATTTATTGTGAATTATGCAGAAACTTTTATTGTCCCAGCCAATATTAGAGCTTATACAATATCACCTTTTGGAGAAGGTATCGGAAAAAGATTAGGAACTATTAAAGCATTTGTTAGGACTTAATTATGGAAAAGTTTAAATCAGGTTTAAATATTATTTCTCAAACAAGTCCCTTAGGGTTTAAATATGGAGAGGATTGTTTTGGACCAGAAATAGAAAATAGAAAACTTAAAGATATCCGTAAAAGTCTTATGGATATAAACTGTGATGGTCCTGATATTGTCTATTCCATAGCTATGGATGTTGGTAAAAAAGAACACTATCAGAAATTAAAAGAGCAACACTTGCTTTTTGGAATTGTAACTTATGCTAAAGGAAAATTGGGAAAAGAACCTATAAGAAGTCAAGGGCATATTCATAAAAAATCAACTTATGGACAAGGTTGGTCTACACCTGAAGTATACCAAATATGGTCTGGAAAAGCAGTAATCTATATGCAGGAATACGCGGATGACAATCCAGGGAAATGTTATGCAGTATTTGCTGAAGTTGGAGATATTATAATAGTTCCACCAGAGTGGGCACATGCAACTATAAGTGCCGATGTTGAAACACCTCTAACATTTGGAGCATGGTGTGATTTAGAATATGGGTTTGAATATGATAAGATAAGAGCACATAATGGTCTAGCTTGGTTTCCTTTAATTTTGGACACAGGAGAATTAACTTGGGTGGGTAATGATAATTATGAAAAATCCACCTTAATTATTAAAAGCCCAAATAACTATGATGAGTTCGGGATTGAAGAGAAAAAATCAATATATAAACAATATGAAGAGAATAATGATTTGTTTTTGTTTGTTCCTAAACCATATCTTAAAAAAGAGATTTGGAGAAATTTTATCCCTTAATTATTTAAGCAATACCAAAGATTTTAATTACAGTATAGAGTAACCTTATTTTATTAATAGATGTTTTTTACAATTATTAGAAAAACTTAAATTAAAGCATAGAAAATGACAGATAAAATTTCAATAAAAGAAAAAATAGGCTATGCTTTGGGTGACGGAGCTGCTAATATTGCTTGGAGAGGTGTATCTACTTTTTTATTTATTTTTTATACGGATGTTTTTGGCATAGACCCTGTGTCCGTTGGATTACTGATGCTAGTTGCTCGTTCTAGTGATGGTATAAGTGACGTGATTATGGGCGTTATTGGAGACCGCTCCAATTCAAAATATGGAAAATTTAGACCATGGATTTTATGGACTGCAGTGCCTTTAGCTCTTATTTTATCACTTTTATTTACAGCACCAGAAATAGGAGAACAAAGTAAAATTGTTTACGCTTATATAACATACATATTATTCACCCTTATTTACACAGCCAACAATATTCCCTATGGTGCTCTTATGGCCGTTATGACCGGTGATGATAAAGAACGAACTAGTTTAGGATCTTATCGTATGGTTGGTGCTTTTACTGGCGGCATGTTAGTACAAGGAGCTCTTTTATATTTAGTTGTTTATTTTGGAAATGTAAATCCAGAAATTACCGTTAATAATATTCCCAATTCTTCAAATTATGAAGTTGTTGTGTCTGCTCCTTTAGATGTGCAAAGTGCTCGTATAAAATTAGATAAAGGGATTGGCAAATTTGCCTGGGCAGATAGTGCCGTTTTAGATGAACCAACAGCAAGTAAAAGTTTTCAAATGGAGGCTAATAAAACGTATCGTTTTATTGTTTCAGATATTAATAATCTTAAGCCAGAACGCATAACCATTATTAATCAAAAAGAAGGTTATAGCAAATCTATGTATTTATTATCAGTGTTTTTGGCGATTTTTATGATTCTAACATTCTTAACAACAAAAGAACGAGTAAAACCTCCTAATGATCAAGAAAGCGATATAAAAAAAGACTTGAAACAACTTTTTAATAATAAACCTTGGGCAGTTTTATTAATCATAGGCTTATTGTTCAATATTTATACATCAATAAAACAAGGCATCGTTGTTATATATTTTGCACATTATTTACATCAAGAACTTTTAGCAGCTAGTTTTATGATAGCATTAACTTTAGCATCTATTGGAGGCGCTATGCTAGTAGCTCCTTTAGGTAAGCTTTATGGTAAAAAGAAACTATTTATTTACGCTTTAATTTTTTCTGCAGCAGTCAATTGTTTGTTTGTTTTTTGTGGACCTCAAGATACTACAGCTATTTTTATTATAGGTATCATATCTGAAGCTGCCTCTGCAATGTTTCCTACCCTATTATTTGTGATGTTGGGTGATGCAGCTGACTTTTCAGAATGGAAAAATGGACGAAGAGCTACAGGTTTAATATATTCAGCTGGGTCGCTTGCAACAAAATTTGGTGGAGGTATCGCTGGAGCTATTATTGGGTTTGTACTTTCTTATTTTCATTATAATGGTCAAAACGCAGCAGCAATAGAAGGTGCTATTCCTGGCATGATAATGCTTATGAGTTGGGTTCCAGCCATTATAGCAATTTCGGCGGCTGTGGTTATGATGCTGTATCCTCTCGATAAGAAAAAAATGGATATCATGATCTCCGATTTAAATGCAAGAAGAGAAGCACAACTAACAGAACAGATTTAAAAAATATTACAACAATACAAATGAAAAAATTTCCTAATGATTTTATTTGGGGTATAGCTACCTCATCATACCAAATAGAAGGTGCAACTGCTATTGATGGAAAAGGTCCATCCATTTGGGATGCTTTTTCTCGTATTCCTGGAAAAACTCATAATGGTGAAACGGGAGAGGTGGCCTGTGATCACTATCACAGGTTTAAAGAAGACATTCAACTAATGAAAAATATAGGCATAAAGGCCTATAGATTTTCAATTGCATGGTCAAGGATTATGCCAACAGGAAAAGAAACTATTAATGAAGAAGGTATTTCATTTTATAATAATCTGATAGATACTTTAATTGAAGCAGATATAACGCCTTGGGTTACATTGTATCACTGGGATTTACCTTTGGCACTTCAACTGGAAGATGATGGCTGGTTGGGAGACTCTATGCCAGATTATTTTGCAGCTTATGCAGATGTATGTTTTGAACGGTTTGGAGATCGTGTTAAAAACTGGATTACATTAAATGAACCATGGGTAGTTGCCATTTTAGGTTATGGTCAAGGTGTCCTTGCTCCTGGCAGAATATCATCATCAGAACCATACTTAGCTGGCCATTATTTAATTCTTGCTCATGGAAAGGCTGTTAATATATATCGTAGTAAATACAAACATCAAAATGGTCTAATTGGCATCACCAATAATTGCGATTGGCGTGAACCACTTACAAATAGCAAGGAAGATAAAGATGCAGCTGAAAGAGCTCTTGAATTTTTCCTAGCATGGTTTGCCGATCCTATTTATAAAGGTGATTATCCGATGGTTATGAAAGAACGCCTAGGTAATAGGCTTCCCGTTTTTTCTGAAGATGAGAAAGAAATGATTACAGGAAGCTCTGACTTTTTTGGATTGAATCACTACACAACAATGTATGCCTCAAATTCTAATGGAATTATTAAAGAAGGAAGCGTTTACGGTAATGGTGGTATTTCTAAAGATCAAGGTGTCGATTTATCTTTGGATAAAAACTGGAATTTAACACTTATGCAATGGGCAGTAGTGCCATGGGGTTGTAAAAAATTATTACATTGGATTAATGAACGCTACAACCATCCAAATATTTACATAACAGAAAATGGTTGTGCTTATGCAGATGAGATTATTGATGGTCAGGTGAATGATCAGGAACGATTAGATTTTTACCAAAGCTATTTAAAGGTTTGCAATGAAGCCATAAATGAAGGTGTAAAACTTAAAGGCTATTTTGCATGGTCCTTTATGGATAATTTTGAATGGGCTCTGGGGTATGAAAAAAGATTTGGATTGCACTATGTAGACTTTAAAACATTAGAGCGTTTACCAAAAAAATCTGCTTATTGGTATAAAGACGCTATATCTAAGAATAGTGTTGATTTTTAATGATGAAAATTATTTAATTCAACAATAATAATTTGGTTTGACATTTTTTCTGCATGCTCTATAAATATTCAAAACACCTCCAAATTAACAATTTAAATCAATTTAAACCATTTTTATATACAAAATATTATTGATTTAATTACCTTTGAATCCCATACGGAACACGGTTTAGAAGACGAATTAGAACACAAACCTTTATTTTTAGAACCCAAAATTTACGATGCTGACGAAAACCTTTCAAAACGTTGTCAAAGCGAATCAAAAGATTATGGGAATTTATTTTTAACACAATTAATTATCCAACACTTGCCTGTTCCAAAAAAAAAAATTTAGTTTTTAAATGTTATAAAATTATCGTATTTGAATATTTGTATATAATAATTTTTTTCTACTCAATCCTCGTCAACTTAACGTAAGTGCTTAAAATTTTAAGTACTTATTCTATTCTCGTTACTGTTTATACTTTTTGATTATAATTATTAATATAATGTAAAATAGAATTTGAAATTTCGAGATCTTTAAGTTTTGATTATATCTTTTTTCCTTGATGAAAAAAAACAAAAAAAATCAAGACTGCTTTGCAATACATTGTATAATTGAAACTTTTAATAAATTGTATTACTAAACCCCTAAAATATTAGGTTTCTCTCTCCTATTGCTTTAACCAAAATTTTATGAGCTCATTTTTTCCTGAATTCTCTAGGGCTTTCTTCTTTTAGCTTTTTAAACGTCCTGTTAAAATGACTTAAACTTTCATATCCACATGCGAAAGCAATTTTCTGAATATTCAAATTGGTACTTAATAACAGATGGCTAGCGCGTTGTATCCTTGTCTGATTTAAAAAGGATATAAAAGAATGCCCCGAATGATTTTTAAACCATCTGCAAAACGATTGTGGCACCATATTAGTAAATTCTGACATTTGATTTACCGTTAACTTTTGGTCAAGGTGTTCCAGTATAAAATTTGTTGTTTTTGATATTTTGGTTTGTGTTCCGTATTTATGATACTTGTCTAGGTAACTATTAGAGCTTAGCACTAAACGCTTTTTATCTTCAACAAGGCCTTGCAATATTTCTATAAATGTGGCTAACTGTGAAATTTTTGATTTGGATTCAAAGTTAATAATTTGATTAATTAAATTGTTATTTGGATTTGTAAAATGAATGCCATGTTCTGCTTCTTCAAATAAGCTTAAAAACGCTCTGCATTCCGGAAAAAGGCTAAATATTTGTTTATCAAATTGAAACACAAATGCTTCATTTCGAGAGGCTTCAATTTGGTGCATACTTACCCAATGATGTGGTAAATTTTCACCAACTAAAACCAAATCAAAATCTGAAAATGACAAAATAGAATCGCCTATAAAACGTGTACCTTGTCCTTTAGTAATTAATGTTAATTCCAACTCTGGATGGTAATGCCAAAACGGCAAAAAAGCAGCCGCTTCTCTTCTAAAAAATCGAAATGAACTTTGAGCATTTTTTAGATCTATGTGTTCTAATTTTGGTTTCAAATGACTTTAATTAACACTAATTACAACCAATAATACAAAATAATGTTTAAATACTCATAGTTCTAGTTAAAATTGATAAACTAATTTGTTTACTATACCTGTAATTTTGAAATGTAAACTTAATTCCAATACCATGATTACTGCATCAATTCTCAATGAAAACTACCCTTTAAAGAAGGAACAAATAGCCTTTTATAAAAAAAATAGATTTATAAAATTAAAAGATGTTCTAGACAAAAAAACGTTGGCCCATTTTAGTGAAATCATTACAAAAAAAGTAGAAGAACTCAACGACGTCGAAGCTCCATTAGAATCGCGATCTACTTATGGAAAAGCTTTTTTGCAATTGTTTAATCTTTGGACGAAAAATGCAACCATTAAATCGCTTATTTTCTCAAAGCGAATGGCTAAAATCGCTTCAGATTTGATGCAGGTTGATGGTGTAAGATTGTATCATGACCAAGCCTTATTTAAAGAAGCTAAAGGAGGCATTACCCCTTGGCATTCCGATCAACACTACTGGCCATTACAAACAGATAAAACAGTTACAGCTTGGATACCTCTACAAGCAACACCTCTAGATATGGGCCCTTTAGAATTTAGTGCTGGGAGTCATAAAATTTTAGATGGACGCGACCTTTCTATTAGTGATGAAAGTGAAATAGCAATTCAAAAACGACTTAAAGTAACCGACTTTAAACATGTCATCGAGCCTTTTGATGCTGGTGAAGTCAGCTTTCATTCTGGTTGGGTATTTCATCGTGCTGGAGCCAATACGACTAATGATATGCGCAAAGTAATGACCATAATTTACATGGATAAAGAAATGAAATTGAAAAAACCTAGCAATGATGGTCAAATTAATGACTGGAACACATGGTGTCCAGGTGCCAAGGTTGGAGAAATTATCAATTCACCTTTAAATCCGATATTATATTAGATGTTGAAAATTAAATTTTTATATCCTTATTGGGGAAGCGAACATTTAACTCCAACATCCTTTATAGATCTTGCTATTTCAAATGGCTTTGATGGTATTGAAATCAACATTCCTAATAAACCAGTATTTGAAACTGATTTTTATAACTCACTTAATACTGTAAGGCTAGCAAATCCAAACTTTGTATGTGTTCTTCAACAAGTTTTTGAAATTAAAAATGAGACGCCTCAAGACTATCTAATTAAAGTTCTAAATCGATTAGAAAACATGGTTCATTATAAACCAAATTTCATCAACTCTCATACAGGGAAAGACCATTATTCATTTTCAGAAAACTGTAAAATTATTGATGCTATTGAAGAGTTTGCCTTGAAATCAAAAACCCCTATATATCATGAAATTCATCGTGGTCGTTTTACGTTTCATTCTGCAACAACCTTGCAATATTTAGAAGTATTTCCTCAACTAAAGCTTGTGGGCGATTTATCACATTGGTGGGTCGTTTCTGAAAGTATGTTACAAGATCAAGAAGAAATTATAAATAAGGTAATTCCACATATTCATCATATCCATGCCCGAGTGGGATTTGAACAAGCACCACAAGTTAATAATCCATTCGCTCCAGAATGGAACAAACATTTACATAGTTGTTTAGATTTTTGGCAGCGAATTATTCGCTCTCATGATAAAAACAGGCAAATGGCTATAACTCCAGAATTTGGTCCTTTTCCATATATGCCACAAAGTCCTTTTGATCAAAAACCAATGGCAAATCAACACGATTTAAATATAACAATGAAAGCATTTTTAGAACAGCATTTAACCTTTTAATTATCATTAATTTTAAACTATTCTGTATTGCTTTACTGCATTTTAGTTCCAATGGAAGATTCTAGAAATCTTCCATTGGAACATCGGATAGTTGTTTTCGAGGTATTCAACCAAAAGTACCGACGTCAATATTAAATTCTAAAATTAAAAAAAAGATATTTATTAAGATTAAATATATACCAAAGGTAATGTAATTGCAGATTTAGCGATATTTTACATAATATATAATTAAGTTTAAAAACTACAAATAAGTAATAGTCTTTAAGGAATTTTCTTTTAAATAAGACTAATTATAGTACAAATTAGTATTGTATGTTTTTTTATTTTTTAAAATAATTTTTTGTCTGAATACTTATAATATTTTACTCAAAACATTCTTCATCTAATCCTAAAAACACATTTAGTTTAAACACACTATAAGGTCATTTTTTTGTTCCATTTATTTCTAAGGTCTGTGCCTACATTTGCTTACATCTTGTAAATCGCAAATAATTAATGCCAACATAAGTATCCATGTCTGTTTACATACATATACAAATGGATACATTAGGTATACATCATTAATTACAGATAAATACATGTATCTAAATAGGCAAACATTTATTAGCAGTTTATTAATTAAGGTATAAGAATTACTAATTAAAACAATTTATTATGGAATGGAAATCTAACCCAAAAAACGAAAATCTTACAATTAGGATTACTAAAAACGAAAAGCTCATGTTTAAGTACCTAGCAAGAACTAATCGCACTAGTCAATCAAATTGGGCACATCATATACTATGTAAACATAAACATAGCTACAACAAAATTGAGTATATTGATCTTATTTTAGAAAGCTTGGAAATAGCAAAGGAAGGCTTAGAATTTAACTATAAATTATTGGAAGATCAAATAAGGACAACAGATAGGTCTTTAAGTAAATTTGGAAATTTACTCCTTTTAAAAATGAAAGTCTTACAAGCAAAAATGAATCTGGAGAAAGTACAAAACAAAATTTTAAATAGCAGAGTTTGACTTAATAAAACACTTATTAAACCATAAACTGGTTGGTTTTAATATTTAATAGTATAATATGTGGATATGAAACTGGAAGATATTTTAGATACTAAAGAACTGTTTAAATCTTTTATCTAACTTGCTCTTGAGTGTTAAGTAAGTACCCTTAAATAATCTTATCCTAAAAAATCAAAATACTTTTAAAAAAGGAGGCTCTTTCTTTTCCAAATCCAAATCGGTTTTATAATTTTTGAAATCATAGGATTCCCCATTGACCATTATGTCAAAATGAGTTAAATCATTACATCTCTTTACCAGTTCTAAAACATCGGTTAAAGAAATATATTCCTCTCCTCGATGGTTTATTTTTCTAATATTATTATACATTTATTAATTTTTAAAGTTAGTATACTAATTATAAACACCTTATGATGTATTATTCTACATTGATGATGTTTTTGTTAATCAAATTCAATATATCTGATGAATTATAAAATATCCGTTTTCCAACCTTTGATGTTCTAATGTTATAATCTAATGAGAAAGTTGACATTTTGGTATTACCATAACCAAAAAATTCTTGGACTACTTTTTTAGGTATCCAATCATTAAATACCGTGGGGGGGGTTAAAATTGTTTTTTTAGTTTCAGTTTCCATAAGTTTTTATTTGAAATTACTTGAATTCAAATTTCCGAAAAAAAACTACCAAAACATGGAACAAAAAACTGACTAGGACAAAATTAATCGTTCTACTTGCTTAATCTTAAATCGTCTTAAAGTTTTATATTCTTTTATTCTTTCATCAGTATAGTCTATTATACTTTTTTCCCTTAAAACTATTTCTAACAAATCATAAAATTCAACTTTAAAGTCAGGCTCATAGAACTTAATGAATCCAACTTTTTTGTTAAAATCAACTAAAAACATATATAAATTATATAATTCATTTTTATGAGAATATTTTATCGTGTGCGCTATTGAAGTGAATGGATTCTTTTCAGAAATATTGATTTTATAATTTGGTATTTCTTTTTTAATTAATTCAAAAAGATTTTGATTTTCCTCTATTACTTCTTTCAAAAATGGAGGAAAATTAAGGTTGTTTATTTGTCGATTCACTCTACCAGCAATGGCCGCCAGATCCATGTTAAAATCCAATGCCATTTTTTCCTTAATTACAGACGAACTATGTAATGTATAAAAACCCCATATAGTTTCATACGGGTATAAATATTTTGTTTCTTCTTGGTATTTATCTAATGAATTAAAAATGTCCAAATAACAAACAAAAATTTTAGGTGTATATTTTACCAAACCCAAATTCTTAATTACACTTATAACTTCATCATCTTTATAAAAAGATAAATAGTCTACATACTTACCAATTGCAACAAATCGTTGCAATTCATTAAGTTTCAAATACTCCTCTTTATGATTCTTTAAATGATTGATGAATTGACTTTTGTTCGGTTGTAATAAGTCAAAAGTTTTTTCCTTAAACTCTTCATTTAGGATTTTAAGTTTATCCTTCATTTTAATAGTTTTTTAAAATGTTTTTGTAACTTCTTTTTGGCATCCTTTAAAATATTATCGCTAACATTAAAATAATGGCTATCAATATCATTACTACTGGTGTGCCCCATTAAGCTTTTAATAACTAGACTTTCCCTTATCTCAGACTCAAAAATAGATTGCCTAAAGAAGCGTCTAGCCGTATAGGTGCTAAGTGAAAAATCAACTCCAGTTTTAGCTGCTAAGATTTTTAGGTTTAGATTCATTTTATCCAAACTTCTTTTAGGTAAAATTCTATCCTCTGGAGTATCACCATTATACTTTTCAATGATTCGCAAAACTTGCTTTGGTAAAAATTGCTTAGTCTGTACATTTGATTTTTTTCTATTTAATTGAATTATTTCACCCTCAGTTTCCGACTGTTTTAAATCAATTGCGTCACAAAAACTTAATCCTGTGTAACATAGAAATAGAAAAACATCCCTATACACTTCTAAAGTACTGTTTTTTGACAAATCCAGTTTTGCTATTTTAATAAAATGTTCATTCGACAAACGCGGTTTGTCAGCCTTTTTAAATGGAACTTTAACACCAATAAATGGGTTGGTTGTTATACGTTCCTCAAATAGTAGTTTACTAAATATAGGCTTGACATTCTTAACAATTGAATTAACTGATTGATTATTCATTCCGATTTTGTCTTGCTTTGGAAATGGTGTTTTAAGATAATCGATAAACATTGAAACATGAAGCTTTTTAAAGTCCTTAACACCCAAACAATCAAGTTTTTTATACTCTAAAAAGTTACATAGATGATTGATTGATTTTTTATAGTTTCTTTTTGTCCCTGGAGCCTTATCAACATCCGGAAATATAACTTTATCATAAAATTGATTGGCTGCATCTATAACTGTAATATTCTCGTTCTTTTCTCTTGAAAGCAAATAGTCGGTAATTTGGTGAGGTCTCACTTCTGCCATTTTAGTAATATGGGTACGCAGATAGTTATGAAATTCGTTTTGTATTTTATTAAGCAAAATATTGTGCTCAAGTAAATGCTTTTGTTTTGAACTGAATCGTTGCATATCTTCATCCCAGTTTTTAATATCTTTACAGCTTATTTTTGTGGTGCTAATTTTACCCTCTGATTTTTTAAGATTGTGAATAATACGCAGGTACATAGGATATCGTTTGTGATTCTCAATCTGCTTTGGGGTTTTAATGTAAAATTTCAATGTTGTTCCCATATTTTTAAATTTTGTTAAAGATTTAAATTTTTATAAAATATTTGTGGAACAAAAAATTGACATCAAATGAATTGTCATGAACTCAATTGAAATTAATCACCTAAACATTTTCGTTTTTAAGTGTGGATATTTCACACCTTTTCAAAATTTTAACATTTTTGTGAAATATTATTTCAAATGATGAAATAATAGTGAAATAAAAATGTGGTTTTAAACGAATATTAATGAACCCAACTGAAAAAAAAAACCCACAGTTCCTAAGAAACTGTGGGGTAATGAAATTAATTGAATCTGTTTTTGTGACCGCGAAGGGATTCGAACCCCCAACCATCAGAGCCGAAATCTGATATTCTATCCAGTTGAACTACGCAGCCTTTATTTTTTAAGCTAATTTTTGTCTTACTATTGTAGAAATGGTTTTCCCATCTGCTTTTCCTGCTAGTTCTTTACTAACAATCCCCATAACCTTACCCATATCTTTCATACCTTCTGCTCCTACTTCCTCGATAGTCATAACAACCACTTTTTCAATTTCCTCATCAGATAATGCTTCTGGTAAGAATTGGCTAATAACTTCTGCCTCATCAATTTCTGGCAAAGCTAGGTCTTTACGATCTTGTTCTAAATAAATTGCAGCACTGTCTTTACGCTGCTTAACTAACTTTTGAAGTATTTTAAGCTCTTGCTCTTCTGTTAAATCTTCTTTTGCACCACTTTCTGTTTGAGCTAGTAAAATAGCAGATTTTACAGCACGTAAAGCTGTTAAAGCAGTTTGATCTTTAGCCTTCATCGCTTCTTTTAATGCCGACATAACATCTTCTTGTAAACTCATTTTTTCTAATTTATTAGTATGCGAAGATACTAAGAAAAAAAAGATTCTTTTCTTAGCATTTACAACAAATTTCAATCAATAAAAAACCCGAAAAGGTGAGAGTTACATTTCGGGTTTTAAGTAAGATGGGGTAATTTATTAGATATTAATCTACGTTATCATGTAAAAACGAATTATTTGTTCTTACTTGAATATCGTCGTTATCATCTAATCCTACACTCGTTCTTGAGAAATCTGTTTCTGATGAATGTTTTGCATCATCTAATGCGATTCCCTGACGTTTGTAAGCTGGTACTTTTTCTATATCGTCAATTTTTGAGCTATTAAACTTATGATTGAAATCCTTCATTTTACGTCTTCGTTCATCTGCTCTTTCTTTAAGCATTTCAGAAATTGGCATATCCATAGGATCAATCTCCTCGGTAGCTTCTTCTATAACTTGTTTTTTAACTATTTTCTTTTCAAAAACAATATCTTGATCTACTTCTTCTAAAACTTCTTTTGTTTTTGTCTCCTTTTTATTAATTGAAGATTCTACTTCTATATAATCATCAAGTGCATATCGAACATCGCCTTTCTCATTGGTTTCTGTTACTGTTATTAACTCTACATAATCATTTACTGGTATTTTTTTAATCTCTTCATTTAAATCATGAGAAATAATATCTTCTTTTATTTCTTCTTTATCTTCACTTTTATTAACAGATAATGGTAAATCGAAAGTTAATGTAATTTGTTTTTCTTCTTCAAAATCATCTGACACAACTTCAATATCATCTACCTCTGTAGCCATTCTAGTAACTGGCTTAATAATGAAATCTTCATCATCTTCAATATTAGCGGTTATTTCATTATATACTACTTCAATGTTTTTAATAAGCTCTGATGTTGGTATTAAATCGATATTTTCAGTAGGCCTAGTAAGTTTTTGCTTATTAATAAAGCTTTTTTCTAAATTACTTAACTCATCTTCATTAGTATCCAAATCTAAAGTGTGGCGAACAACTGGCGTCTCTTTTTTCTCCTCTAATTCAATAATTGGTGCAATAATTACAGGTTCTTTTTCTTTTGCATCTAAATCCAAATCTTCACTAAGTGAATGCACCACCTTTTTAGTTTCAGTATTTGAAATTTCATCTTGCTGCTCTACATTAAATCCTGTTGCAATAATAGTTACCGCAATAGATTCTTCTAAGGCATCGTCTTCACCAACACCCATAATAATATTAGCACCATGACCAGCTTCACTTTGAATATGGTCATTAATTTCACCTATTTCATCAATAGTAATTTCATGAGAACCAGAAACAATAAGCAGCAATACATTTTTGGCTCCAGTAATTTTATTATCGTTTAATAATGGTGAATCAAGCGCTTTACGAATGGCTTCGTGTGCACGATTTTGACCTGATGCCAGTGCAGACCCCATAATGGCCGTTCCACTATTACTTAATACTGTTTTAGCATCACGTAAATCGATATTTTGTGTATAATGATGTGTAATAACTTCGGCAATACCACGAGCAGCGGTAGCTAACACCTCATCGGCTTTAGAGAATCCTGCTTTAAAACCAAGATTTCCATAAACCTCACGAAGTTTATTATTATTTATAACAATTAATGAATCTACAACATTTCTTAATTTTTCAATTCCTTTTTGAGATTGCTCAATACGCATTCTACCTTCAAATTGAAATGGCATAGTAACAATGCCCACTGTTAAAATGTCTAAATCTTTAGCCATTTTAGCAATAATGGGTGCTGCTCCAGTACCTGTACCACCACCCATACCAGCAGTGATAAAAACCATTTTGGTATTTGTGTCAAGCATTTGAGAAATATCATCAAAACTCTCAACTGCTGATTGTTCTCCTATATCTGGATTTGCTCCTGCTCCTAAACCTTCTGTTAAGTTAACACCTAACTGAATTTTGTTTGGAACTCCACTGTTTTGAAGTGCTTGTGCATCTGTATTACAAACGTAAAAATCTACGCCTTTGATGCCTTGTTGGAACATGTGATTAATAGCATTACTACCACCACCGCCAACACCAATAACTTTAATAACATTTGATTGATTCTTAGGTAAATCAAATGCGATGCTTTCGAATTCTTTTTTGCTGCTCATAAATTCTATTTTACTGGGGTTTTATACTTAATATTTTTAATTCTATGGATTATTTAATTATTCTGCGTTGTCTAAAAAATCTTTAACACGATCTGTTAATTTATCTAGAAACGAACGTCTTTCCTTAATTGGTGGTTGTTCTTTAACTTCCTCATCATCACTTGGCTTTTCTTCTTCATTTACAACATTTTCTTGTTGCTCTAATTTTTTTCTATCTTGACGTTTTAAACCATCTAAAACCAAACCTACAGCTGTTGCGAATAAAGGGCTTGTAATATCATCATCACTATCGCCAGCTAAATGTTCGTTTGGATAGCCTATTCTAGTATCCATACCTGTTATATATTCCACCAATTGCTTTAAATGCTTTAGTTGGCTTCCACCACCTGTTAAAACAATACCTGCAATAAGTTTTTTCTTTTGTTCTTCGTGTCCGTAATTTTTAATTTCAACATAAACCTGCTCTACAATCTCTACAACTCGTGCGTGAATAATTTTAGACAGGTTTTTTAATGTGATTTCTTTTGGTTCTCTACCTCGCAAACCTGGAATTGAAACAATTTCGTTGTCTTTATTTTCACCAGGCCACGCAGAACCGAACTTTATTTTTAGTAATTCAGCTTGTTTTTCTATGATTGAGCAACCTTCTTTTATATCTTCAGTAATCACATTTCCTCCAAAAGGAATAACTGCTGTATGACGAATAATTCCATCTCTAAAAATAGCCAAATCTGTTGTTCCTCCACCTATATCAATTAATGCTACACCAGCCTCTTTTTCTTCTTGACTTAAAACTGCATTTGCACTTGCTAGAGGCTCTAAAGTAATGCCTTCTAAATTTAAACCTGCACTTTGCACACAACGTCCAATATTTCTAATAGACGATACTTGCCCAACAACCACATGAAAATTCGCTTCTAAACGACCTCCATACATACCAATTGGTTCCTTTATTTCAGCTTGACCATCAACTTTATATTCTTGTGGTAAAACATGAATAATCTCTTCACCTGGAAGCATTACCAACTTGTGTACTTGGTTTATAAGTCTATCAATATCATCTTCATCAATAACTGTTTCAGAATTTGATCTGGTTATGTAATCACTATGTTGTAAACTACGAATATGTTGCCCTGCTATACCAACCGTAACATCTTCAATTTTCATTTCTGCAGCAACTTCAGCTTCTTGAACTGCTTGCTGTATAGACTGAATAGTTTGTGTAATATTATTTACTACACCACGGTGAACCCCTAAACTTTTAGATTTACCAATACCTAAAATTTCGACCTTTCCGTATTCGTTTTTACGACCAATCATGGCCACAATTTTTGTGGTTCCTATGTCTAATCCTACTGCTAAATTATGCTCCATGGTTTACGTTTTGGTACATATTACTTGGTTTTCAAACTGTAAATTAACTTTACTATAATTGTTAAGTGTTTTTTCTTTTAGGCTTTTTTGATAAAACGCTTTCAGGTTATTTATTTTTTTATCTATAAAATTCACATCTCCTAATTGCACTATAAAATCACACTGTCTTAATCGCAAATAAATTCCTTTATTCATGTCTTGATGAATTTCAATAACATGCTTTTTCAAGAATTCATCTTCTTTAATTTTTTGTGCTACTTTATAGGCACTTTTTAAATTGTTTTTTTCAACATAACCAGTAACTAATGGCACTCTAGCTGAATAATTACTTGACAGAGGCATATAAAAACCTTCGTCATCAATGTAATAAGACGCATTTGTACTAACTCTAGCAATAGGTGTTTTTTGTTCAATTTCGGCGTTAAGCGTACCATTTACAGCAACATACACTTCTGCCTTTTTAATCATTAAATTAGATTTTAGGGCGTTTTCTAATACATTCAAATCTAAAGTTTCTTTAGCTACATTTTTAACACTACCATAATTTTGTATTAACAATTTACTAACAGTTTCGTTGGTTATAAAAAGGTTATTTTCTCCAATAAATTTAACGTTAGGTTTTGATATTTCTCTTTCTGCATTTCTGCCTGATGCAAATGCAAATAAGAAGACTACCAAGCCTAATAAAACAATCATCTTTATGTAGTTCCAATTAACTCGCAATGCTTAATTTTTTTTTAATGTGTTTTACTTCTTCTCCAATATCTCCTGCACCAATAGTTAAAATAACTTGCGCATTACTCAATTGAATTTGAGATATTAAATCTTTTTTGTTTACTAATTTTTTATTTTTATTATTAATTTTATTTAATAACCAACTTGAAGTCACACCTTCTATTGGCAACTCTCTCGCTGGATAAATGTCTAACAATAGTACTTCATCAAACTGAGACAAGCTTTTAGCAAAATCGTCAATAAAATCTCTTGTTCTACTATATAAATGTGGTTGAAAAATGGCTAATACTTTTTTGCTTGGATACATTTCTCTAACTGCTTGATGGACGGCATTAATTTCTTCTGGATGATGCGCATAATCATCAATAAAAACTAAATCTTCAGTTTTAATTTGATAAGTAAATCTGCGCTTTACACCTTTGTATGATGCTAATGCTTTGGCGAGCTGTTGATGAGGGCACCCATACTCTACAGACATCGCCAAGGCTATTAATGCATTCGACAAATTGTGTCTACCAGGTAGGTTAAATTGTAAATTTTTAAGTGTTGTTTTTGGTGTTTTCACATCAAAAACATAAGTACCATCTTCTATTTTTATATTTTGGACTGAATAATCTGAATCATCTTCAATACCATAAGTAATCCCTTTAATTGGCAATCCGTTTTTAACGAATAATTTTCCGTTAGATTTAACCTTTTTAGAAAATTCTTCAAATGCTTTTTTTAACTCTGAAGCATCTCCATAAATATCTAAATGATCTGCATCCATTGATGTAATACATGCTATATCTGGAGATAGTGTTAGAAAAGAACGATCAAACTCATCAGCTTCAACTACTGAAACTTCAGTGCCATTTAATATTAAATTAGAATTATAATTTTCGCTAATTCCACCTAAAAACGCAGTTAATGGCACATTACATTCATTCATTAAGTGCCCAAGAATACTTGTTGTAGTTGTTTTACCATGGGTTCCTGCAACTGCCAAACAAAAAGTATTTTCGGTTATTATTCCTAAAATTTGCGAACGCTTTAAAATATTAAAACCATTGTTTTTAAAATAAGTTAACTCTAAGTGATTTTTAGGAACTGCTGGTGTATAAACAATTAGCGTGTTTTCAGGATTTAAAAATTTTGCATCAATACTCGCAACAGAATCTTCAAAATGCACTTCAATACCTAAATCCAACAAACTATTAGTAATATCTGTTTGGGTTTTATCATAACCAGCCACATGTTTTTTATTGGCATTGAAGTAGCGTGCCAAAGCACTCATGCCTATACCGCCAATGCCAATAAAATAGATGTTATGTATACTGTTTAAATTCATTTACTTTTTTTGAGAAGTTTTTCAACTTCGTCTGCTATTTGTTTTGTTGCGTTTACTAAGGCTAACTTTTTTATATTATCCCCCAATTCTTTTTGCTTATCTGGAAATGCAATAAGTTGAGAGAAGTTATTTTCAAAATCTGCATCTAAATCTTCTTCTTTAATAATCAATGCAGCATCTTTATCAACAATAGCCATGGCGTTTTTTGTTTGATGATCTTCTGCTACATTTGGAGATGGTATAAAAATAACTGGCTTACCTACAATACAAAGCTCTGAAACCGAACTAGCACCAGCTCTTGAAATAACAATATCTGCAGCTGCATAAGCAAAATCCATATTGTTCAAAAACTCATAAACCTGAACATTATTTGTATTATTGTAAATTTTATATTGCTGGTAATATAACTTACCACATTGCCAAATAATTTGAATATTTTGAGTGTCTAAAAAATCTAATTCTTTTTCAATAAGTTGATTTATTCGTCTTGCCCCTAAACTACCACCAATAACTAATAACGTATGTTTCCCATTTTTTAAATTGAAAAAATTCTTAGCTTCAATTGTTTTTGTATCAATATCAAGTAAACCTTTGCGTACTGGGTTTCCTGTTTTTATAATTTTATCTTTTGGAAAAAAACGTTCCAAACCATCATAAGCAACACATATTTTTTTAGCTTTTTTCGCTAATAATTTATTAGTAATACCAGGATAAGAATTTTGCTCTTGTATTAAACTTGGAATATTTTTTAAAGCAGCCATTTGCAATAATGGACCGCTCGCAAAACCACCTGTACCTATGGCAACGTCAGGCTTAAAAGATTTTACGATTTTACGAGCATTCCAAAGGCTACTAATCACTTTAAAAGGAAAAATTAAATTCTTTAATGTTAGTTTTCGCTGAATTCCAGAAATCCAAAGTCCTTTAATATCATATCCAGCTTGTGGCACTTTTTCCATTTCCATTCTATCTTTTGCTCCAACAAATAAGAATTCAGCATCTGGAAAACGTGATTTCAACTCATTTGCAATGGCTATAGCAGGATAAATATGACCTCCTGTGCCGCCTCCAGATAATATGATTTTATAGTTACTCATTTATATTGCTTCAGATAAAATTTCTAATGGATTATCTTCATTTATTTCTTGTTCTTTAATCTCTTCGCGTTTTGCGCTAACACTTAATATAATTCCTATTGCTAAACAGGTCATCCAAATTGATGTACCACCACTACTAATTAATGGTAATGTTTGACCTGTTACCGGAAATAATTCTACAGCAACCGCCATATTTATTAACGCTTGAAATACTATAGGTAAACCAACCCCTAACACCAAAAGTTTACCAAATACGGTATCTGATTTTTGGGCTACAATCACAATTCTAAATAATAACCACAAGTATAAAATCATGATTACAAAACCACCTATTAACCCATATTCTTCAATAATAATGGCAAAAATAAAATCGGAAGAAGATTGAGGTAAAAAGTTTTTTTGCATACTTTTCCCTGGACCAACTCCTTGAATTCCTCCAGATGCAATGGCTATTTTTGCTTTTTCTATTTGATAATCGGCTTCAGTATCTTCAGGGTTTGAAAAACTTTCAATTCTACCCATCCAAGTATCAATTCTATTAGGCATAGCATCAGGAAATGCTTTTGCTATTAATATAAATAACGTTAAAACCAAAATTCCAGAACCTATTATAACTGCTAGATAACGCAAAGGATATCCTCCTAAAAAAACCAACATAATCACCATTAAAAACATAATTGCAGATGTTGAGAAATTAGCTGGAAGTATTAATATCAACACTAAAAATACTGGAATCCAAAGTGGTAAAATAGATTCTTTAAACGTAATAGCTTTATCTTGAATTTTAGACATATATCTTGCTACATATACCATAAGAACAACAGCCGCTAAAGTGGACGTTTGAAAAGACATTCCAACTATTGGTATTTGAATCCATCTACTTGCATTAGCACCTTCAATGGTGGTGCCTTGTAACATGGTCATACCCAACAAAACCAAAACTATTGGAATCATGACTAATGATAATCCTCTAAAATATCTATATGGGATTTTATGAACACCATACATGATTACAAACCCTAAAAACAAATGCATAAAATGCTTTACAAAAAACGTGAAGGTATTACTACCGCCGCCTTTATAAGCTAAATTACTTGCAGCACTATACACTGGTAAAAATGAGAGTATTGCCAATAAAGCAACTATCGCCCAAATTAACCTATCTCCTTTTATGTTTTTAAATAGTGTTTGCATTTTCTGTTTTGTAATTCTGCTCTCCGATACAGAATCAATTTTTATTGTTTATGTATTCCGCATCAAGTACGAAATAATTATTATTATAAATTTCTGACTGCATTTTTAAATTGACGTCCTCTATCTTCGTAGTTTTCAAATAAATCAAAACTTGCGCAGGCAGGAGACAACAAAACATTATCCCCAGCTTCAGCAATTTTATAAGCAATCTTAACAGCTTCACTCATAAATTGTGTTTCAACAATAACATCAACCATACCACCAAAAGTGTTCATCAACTTTTCATTATCAGCACCTAAACAAATAATTGCTTTTACCTTTTCATTTACAAACGAAAAAAGCTCTGCATAATTATTCCCTTTATCTGTTCCACCAACAATCCAAACCGTTGGCGCATCCATACTTTCTAAAGCATAATAAGTAGCATTAACATTGGTTGCTTTTGAATCGTTTATGTATTGCACTTTATTAATTTTAAGAACTTGCTCTAGACGATGCTCAACACCTTGAAAATTCTCTAAGCTTTCACGAATTGTTTGTTTTCTTATTTTTAATAAATGTGCTACCGTTGAAGCAGCCATGGCATTTTTAATATTGTGTTTTCCCTCTAATGCTAGATTTGATGTTGGCATAATTATTTGATTGTTATCTATTGTTATTTTAATGTCTTCTTTATCTAAATACGCGCCGTTTTCTATGGTCTTTACTAACGAAAATGGCAATAATGTGGATTGAACTGGATTGTTTTTTAAATGATTTACTATCACTTCATCATCAGCATCATAAATCAAATAATCATCTTTGGTTTGATTCATAGCTATTCTAAATTTAGATTCGATATAGTTTTCAAATTTGTAATCATATCTATCTAAATGATCGGGCGTGATATTTGTGATTACTGCAATTTTTGGTTTAAAATCTTTAATATCATCTAACTGAAAACTGCTAATCTCTAACACGTAATTCTCAAACCCCTTTTCTAAAACTTGCTTCGCAAAACTATCACCAATATTACCTGCTAAACCCACATTCAATTCCTGCTTTAAAATATGATGTGTTAATGTTGCAGTTGTTGTTTTACCATTACTACCCGTAATTCCAACTATATTAGCATTAGTAAATTTTGAGGCGAATTCAATTTCTGAAACTACCAAAATCCCTTTTTCATGAAGTTGTTTTATCAACGACACTTTATCTGGAATTCCAGGGCTTTTCATTACGATGTCTGCATTCAGAATTTTTTCTTCTGTATGCTTTTCATCTTCCCATTCAATCTCATTATGTATAAGAACTTCTTTATATTTTTCTTTAATTTTTCCTTTATCGGAAACAAAAACGTCGTATCCTTTTTCCTTTCCTAAAAGCGCTGTACCTATACCACTTTCTCCACCACCAAGAATTACCAGCCTTTTCATTTATCTAATTTTCAACGTCACTATTGAAAGTATTGCCAGCAAAATGCCAACAATCCAAAAACGTGTTACTATTTTACTTTCGTGATATCCTAATTTTTGATAGTGATGATGCAATGGTGACATTTTGAAAATGCGTCGCCCTTCTCCAAACTTTTTTCTGGTATATTTAAACCAACTCACTTGCATAACCACCGATAAATTTTCTGCTAAAAATATTCCGCACAACACTGGTATTAACCACTCTTTACGAACTGCTATAGCAATTACAGCTATAATTCCGCCAATAGTTAAACTTCCGGTATCGCCCATAAAAACTTGTGCTGGATACGTGTTGTACCATAAAAACCCAATAAGCGCACCTACAAAAGCAGCTATATATATTGTGATTTCACCAATACTTGGGATATACATAATATTGAGGTAATCTGAAAAATCGATACGCCCAGAAACAAAGGTGAATATGCCTAATGTGAGTACAATTATTGCCGAAGTTCCCGCTGCCAAACCATCAATTCCATCTGTTAAATTAGCTCCGTTTGAAACGGCTGTAATTATAAAAATGGCAACTAGAACAAAAATAATCCATGCATATTTCTTTAAATCTGGGCTAATCCAAGTTATAAGGTTCGCATAATCAAATTCATTATTCTTTACAAAAGGTATGGTTGTTTTAGTAGATTTTTCTTCTGCTTTAAAAAGTTTAGATGGCAATATACTTGGGTTTTCTGCTAACAATTCTTGTTGCTGCTTAAGTGGGAGTTTTTCCTTTATCGTTACATCTTGATGAAAAAACAATGTTAGACCAACAATTAATCCTAATCCAACTTGACCCGCTATTTTAAAACGTCCTTTTAAACCCTCTTTATCATTTTTGAACTTCTTTAAATAATCATCAATGAAACCAATAGTTCCCATCCAAAGCGTTGTAACCACTAAAAGAATAATGTAAACATTTTCCAGTTTTGCCAATAAAAACACAGGAATCAATGTGGCTAAAATGATAATAATACCACCCATTGTTGGTGTTCCTGCTTTTTCTTGCTGACCTTCTAAACCTAAATCTCTAATAGTTTCGCCCATTTGCTTTTTAGCCAAAAAGCGAATAATTCTTTTACCATAAATTGTAGAAATTAACAGCGATAAAATCATAGCAAAAGCAGCTCTAAAGGTTATAAACCCAAAAAGAGATGCTCCGGGGAATTGGAACTGTTTTTCTAAATATTCAAATAGGTAATACAGCATATTATTTTTGTAATTGATTTAAAACTTCTTGCACTATTTTATAATCATCAAAATCAAAGCGTTCACCTTTAATTTCTTGATATGTTTCATGTCCCTTTCCTGCTATTAAAATAATGTCGTTTGGTTGCGCCATTTGACAAGCTGCTTTGATAGCCTGTTTTCTATCTGAAATAGTAAGCGCTTTTTTATAGTTTTGAGGCTCAACTCCTTTTTCTATATCTTTTAAAATAGCTTCCGGGTCTTCACTTCTAGGATTATCACTTGTAAAAATTACTTTTGTACTTAAAGCTGTTGCAATATGTCCCATTTTTGGACGCTTTGTTTTGTCTCTATCACCTCCACAACCAACAACCGTAATAAGTTCTTCGTTTTTAGTACGAATGCTATTAATAGTTTCTAATACATTTTTTAAAGCATCCGGTGTATGTGCATAATCAACAATAGCTGTGATTTTCTCATTAGAAATAATATACTGAAATCGCCCACTTACACTTTCTAAATCGCTTATTAAACGAAGGACTTCAACTTTTTCAAGTCCTAATAATTCCGCAGTAGCATAAATAGCTAATACATTGTAAGCATTAAAATTCCCTATAAGCCTAGTCCAAACTTCGCTATTATTCACTTTAAGCAATAAACCACCAAACTGATTTTCTAAAATTTGAGATTTATAATCGGCATACTGTTTTAAGGCGTAAGTATATTTTCTAGCTCTGGTGTTTTGCAACATCACTAAGCCATTCTTGTCGTCTATATTTACTAGCGCAAAAGCTTTTGGAGAAAGCTCGTCAAAGAACTTCTTTTTTACATCTCTATATTCTGCGAAAGTGCTGTGATAATCTAAATGATCGTGAGATAAGTTTGTAAAAATACCACCTTCAAAATGCAAGCCTTCTGTTCTATGCTGATGAATACCGTGTGAACTCACTTCCATAAAACAAAACTCTACTCCTACAGCATTCATTTCGTTTAAATATCTATTAATAGTTAATGAATCTGGTGTTGTATGTGTTGCTTTATATTCAATATTATCAACCATAATTTTTACTGTTGATAATAACCCAACTTTGTAACCTGCTTTTTTAAATAGTTGATAAAGTAAACTAGCAACTGTAGTTTTACCATTAGTTCCCGTAACCCCAACAAGTCTTAAATTCTCTGATGGTGTATTGTAATAATTTGAGGCAATAATTGCTAGTGCTTTACTAGAATCATCTACCTCTATATAGGTAATTTCTTCAACTAGATTATCCGGCAATGTTTCACAAACAACACTTGATGCTCCATTATTTATAGCAACATCAATAAACTTATGTCCGTCTGAAACTGTTCCTTTTATAGCCACAAACAAATCGCCTTTTTTAATTTTTCTGGAATCAAAATCTATAGCATTAACACCTACACTTGTGCTACCAACAACTGCGTTTATAGTTACTTTATATAATATGTCTTTTAATCCTATCATGAAGCTGTTAAAACTACTGTTTGCTTACTCTTTAACTTTGTGTTTTTATCTACAGATTGTGATTTTATAACACCATTACCCTGTAACTTTACCTTAACATCAATCTGCATGTTTTCTAAAAGCACTACAGCGTCCATAGCTGGAATTCCAACTAAATTTGGCATGATGGTTTTATACTTTTGAGCAGTTTCATAAAAGCTTTGGTATTCATTTTCAATAGAAGTTTCACTAATATTTAGTGTTTCTATTTCATCTACAATTGGTGTATCGATAAATATTTTTTGAGCTACTTTTTTAAATACTGGGCCAGAAACATCAGCGCCATAATACCCAACACTTTTATCTGGCTCGTGAATAACTACAATACAAGAATATTTAGGGTTTTCTGCTGGAAAATATCCTGCAAATGATGATATATAATTCAGCTTTTCTTTATTTCTATAATCCTTTTGACAAGTTCCTGTTTTCCCTGCCATTGAAAAATTTTCAGAATACAAACGATGCCCTGTTCCATACTCCTTCTCTACTACATTTTTAAGAAGCTGCTTTAGTTTTGAAATGGTTTCCTTTGAGCAAATTTGCTTATTGATAACCTCTTCCTTAAAAGGCTCCACAATTCTATCAAATTCTTTTACTTCTTTTAAAAACCTTGGCTTTACCATAACACCATCATTTGCTACAGCATTATAAAAAGTCAATGTTTGTAGCGGTGTAAATGAAACTCCATAACCATAAGCCATCCACTGTAAAGCAATACCACTCCAGCGTCCGTTTTTAATTCTAGGATCTGGAATAATTGGTTTTGGCTCTCCTATAATTGGTAAGTTTAAATCGTTATTAAGGTTCATTTCATAAAGCCTATCTACAAACTTTTCAGGCTGATTTCTATAAGCTTGATCAATCGCTTTTACTATACCTGTATTAGATGATATTTCAAAAGCTTTAGACACTGTTATTTTACCGTAGCCTCCATGTTTAGAATCTCGAACTTTTTTCCCGTAGAAACTCAAAATACCATTTTCAGTATCAACCACATCACTGGTATCAACTAATTTATCTTCAAAAGCAGCTGCCAATGCCATTAACTTAAATGTAGAACCCGATTCATGGCTTTCACCAACAGCATAATTTAAGCGCTCATAATAGTAACCGTTTTTATTTCGTCCTAAATTAGAAATTGCGCGAATTTCACCTGTTTTAGTTTCCATAACCACAACACAACCGTGGTCTGCTTTATATTTTTCCAATTGTTCCAAAAGCGCATGATGTGCTATATCTTGAATATTTACATCAATAGTGGTGTAAACATCATAACCATCTTGTGGCTCAACTTCATTAGCATCACTCAAGGGTTTCCACTGCCCTTTTCCTATTTGTTGTTTTTTTCTTTTCCCATCAACACCACGTAAATATTTCACTCCAAAGGCACCATCAATTCCAGCACGAGTCACATTTCCTTTTTCATCAAAACGCTCATAACCAATAGAACGTTGCGCAATCCCACCCATTGGATGTTCACGTTTAGTAGTTTGCTCCACAATTAAGCCACCTTTAAAAGCACCAAGCTTTAACAATGGAAAATTTCTTAATCGTATATAATCTGAGTACCCAATATTTCTAGCTAATAGATAATACCTGTTTTTATTAGCACGAGCTTTTCTTATTTCTTTCTCAAGCTTATTTGAAGATTTACCTGAATATTTTGAAAGCGAATCACACAAAGGTTTTACATATTCCTCAAAAGTTTTTAAAGACGGCGCTAACGCATCTATACGAATATCATATTTAGGAATTGAAGTTGCTAATAAATTACCATTTACAGAATATACATTACCTCTATTTGCTGGTATAATAACATCTTTAACAACACGCTCTGTAGCTAGCGCCCTGTATTTATCACCTTGCAAAAACTGAATGCTTAGCAATTTAAAAACCACAGCAATCCCGAAGATGAACATACATCCTGCTATAAAATACAATCGGTTTAATATGCCTTTCTCGTTTACTGCCAAGGTTAGACTTTATTTTTGGGTTTTTACTTTTATTTTTTTGGGCGGAATAACCGATGATGTTATTCCTTTTTCCCTCATGACTTCTACTACTGCCGACTCCATTTTTAGCTCCATGAGCTTGGATCGACCATCAACAAATGCGGATCGCATTTCTTTTACTTCATTTTTTAATCGTGCTATTTCGTATACTTTTTGATCTGCACTATGCGAACTCGCAATCATACCAATTGCCAATACTGAAATAAACAGAATAAACCTCCAATTCTTAAAAGAGTCATCACTAACTAAAAACGTTCCTTTTAATATGTTATAGATGCTTTCCTTCATTTACAATTTTTCAGCTATTCTTAATTTGGCACTTCTAGCTCTGCTATTAATTCTTATTTCTTCTTTTGATGGCACTATTAAACCATTTACTTTTTTTAATGGCACCTCAAAATTCCCATACATATCGCGCTCTGGTTCTCCTTCAAACATGCCATTTCTTATAAAACGTTTCACCAATCTATCTTCCAATGAGTGATAGGATATAAAACTCAACCTACCACCTTTCTCTAAAAGTTCTGGTGTTTGCTGCAAAAACTCTTTTAAAGCTTCAATTTCTTGATTCACCTCTATTCTAATAGCTTGATAAATCTGAGCCAACACTTTATTTTCATGACGCGGCGGCAAAAACTTCCCTAAAACAGTTTTTAATTGTTCGCTAGTAATTATTGGATCCGTTTTTCTATGCTCAACAATTAATCTTGCCATAGCTGGAGCAGCACGCAACTCACCATACTGTAAAAACACTTGCTTTAATTGCTCTTCCTCATATTCATTAACAACATGAAAAGCAGATATTTTATTCTCTTGATTCATTCGCATATCCAAATCCGCTTCAAAACGTGTTGAAAAACCGCGTTCAGCTACATCAAATTGATGTGAAGACACACCAAAGTCAGCCAAAATACCATCAACCTTTTTCACACCATGAAATCTCAAAAAACGTTTTATGTGTCTAAAATTTTCATTTATTAGCGTAAACCGAGGATCACCTAAAGTGTTCTCAAGAGCATCTAAATCTTGATCAAAAGCAAAAAGTCTTCCCTTATCACCAAGGCGTTTTAATATTTCCTTACTATGTCCACCGCCACCAAAAGTCACATCTACATAAACACCATTTGGGTTTATATCTAAACCATCAACAGTTTCTTTTAATAATACTGGATTATGATATTCCATTGTCATCATCGTCTTGTCCCATTACTTCTTCAGCTAAATCTGCAAAATCTACAGTAGCATCATCAATAACTTGTTCGTATAAATCTTTATCCCAAATCTCAATAATGTTTATAGCTGATGCCACCACTATGTTTTTTGAAATATTTGCAAAAACAGTTAAATCTTTAGGAATCAATAAACGTCCGTTTACATCAACCTCAATCATTTTTGCACCAGCGGTAAATCTTCTAATAAAATCGTTGTTTTTCTTCTTAAACTTGTTAAGCTTATTCATTTTTTGCATGAGTATCTGCCACTCACTCATTGGATACAACTCTAAACATTTTTGAAAAACCGAACGACGCAATACAAAACCATCTTGCAACACTGATGCTAATTGTTTTTTGATCGCAGCAGGCATCATTAATCTGCCTTTTGCATCAACTTTACAATCGTATGTTCCTGTAATTAAGTCCAAAGCGGGTTTTTGAAATTTAAATGTTTCAGATTCAAATATATTGAAAATTTTACCACTTTATACCACTTTATACCACTTTGTTAATAAATTTCCACCCAAAAAGCCTTTATAATTGATTTTGAACAGCTAAAATTGGCGGTATCACTTAAAATCAACAGGTTACACTAAAAAAATAAAAATAGTTTTGTTGTTAACATTTTTGTTTATAAACTATAATTATAGAATCAGGTTTTATGCGGAATCAAAACTTATTTGGAATACTCAAAATATAGTTTTTAGAAAGTTTTTTTCAATTAATTAAAACCATTGTAATATGAATGAAATAACTATATTTGTTTTTAAAGCAATGACCAACTAATTAATGGCGCATAGATTAAAAAAAGAAGGAAATTACAGTTATATTGAAGCAGGTGAAGGCACTCCAATTATTGTTTTGCATGGCCTTATGGGAGGCTTAAGTAATTTTAGTGGAGTATCAGATTTTTTTAGCGAAAAAGGCTATAAAATCATTATTCCAGAATTACCAATTTACAGCATGTCTTTACTTAAAACAAATGTAAAAAGCTTCGCAAAATACTTACACGATTTTATACTTTTTAAAGGTTATAAAGAAGTTATTTTATTGGGAAATTCTTTAGGCGGACATATTGGTTTATACCACACAAAATTATATC
Organism: Flaviramulus basaltis; assembly: GCF_900114265.1. Taxonomy (GTDB): domain Bacteria; phylum Bacteroidota; class Bacteroidia; order Flavobacteriales; family Flavobacteriaceae; genus Flaviramulus; species Flaviramulus basaltis. The sequence continues at coordinate 202,642 of NZ_FPKV01000003.1, read as the reverse complement.
CCGAAACAGTAAAAGCATTAATTATTACAGGGAGTTCTGGGCTTTACGAAAGTGCTATGGGCGGCGGCTATACCAAACGTAGCGATTATGAAGTTATTAAAAAGAAAGCCCAAGATGTTTTTTACGACCCTGATGTTGCAACCAAAGAAATTGTTGATGAAGTTTATGAAACCGTAAACGACCGTAATAAACTTATTAAAACATTAGCAATTGCCAAAAGCGCTATTAGACATAATATGGCTAAAGATTTACCTCATATGGATGTGCCAACTTGTATTATTTGGGGTAAAAACGACACTGTAACACCTCCAGAAGTTGCCGAAGAATTTAATGAACTTTTACCAGATTCTGATTTGTTTTGGATTGACAAATGTGGTCATGCAGCTATGATGGAGCATCCAAAAGAGTTTAATAACATATTAGATACTTGGTTACAAAAAAGAGAACTTTAACTAATTATTATTTATAGTTTCTAAAAACAATCACAATTAAAGTTAATATAGATGCATATTAAATCTGCCGAATTTGTTATGAGCAACTCCGATGTTGCAAAATGTCCTAAAAGTAGGTTGCCAGAGTATGCTTTTATTGGTAGAAGTAACGTTGGCAAGTCATCACTTATTAATATGCTAACAAGCCGAAAAAGCTTAGCAAAAACATCTGGCAGACCAGGAAAAACTCAGCTTATAAACCATTTTTTAATTAATAAAAATTGGCATTTGGTAGATTTACCTGGTTATGGGTATGCTCGTGTTTCAAAAAGCTCAAAAAAGGTATTTCAAAAATTCATAACCCAATATTTTGGCTTACGCGAACAGCTTGTTACTGCCTTTGTTTTGGTTGATATTAGACATAAACCACAACCAATAGATTTAGAATTTATGCAATTGTTAGGAGAAAATGGCGTACCGTTTTCTATTATTTTCACAAAAGCCGATAAACTAAAACCTAAAGCTATTGAAAACCATGTTGAGGATTACAAAAGCTCTCTTTTGGAAACTTGGGAAAACATGCCTAATTACTTTATCACCTCGTCATCTAAAGATATTGGGAAAGACGATGTATTAAATTATATTGATGAATTAAATGAGAATATGGAGTTAGATTCTAACTAATTAACCTACGCATTCATTAATAATTCTGTGAAAAATATGTTGTTGAGCCCAACAAATTAAATGCTAGCATAGACTCTTTTCAAAAGACAAATAACTGAAGATAACTGCTTGTACTGCTTATTAATTCCGACTTTCATACTGGAAATTATTCGCACATAAACCAACAACTATTCTTATATTAAACATTAGCAAACAATAATAGAAAACTATACTAAAATGAAAAAATTTGGAGCTCTAATAACAATCATTTTTTTAACTATTTTGATTAGTTGTAACTCAAATAAGTCAAAAACCACGACAGATAACCAGCCTACTACACAAAACGAAAAGAAAACCGACACGCTTACAAAACACCTAAAACCTTTCAAAAAGGAATTGCCAACAATTGGTCTTTTAATGTATAATGGTGTTCTGCAAAGCGAAGTTATTGCAACATCTGATGTTTTCTCAAAACCTACAGAAGATGGAAAGCAGCTTTTTAATGTTATTTCAATTGCTGAAACAAATAGCCCAATAACAACCGAAGAAGGAATGCAATTTGTTCCTGATTATACATTTGAAAACTGCCCGAAATTAACAGCTTTGTTTGTACCAAGTGCATACGACATGTACGCACAAGTACACAACGAAAAAATTGTGAATTTTATTAAAGAGAAAAATAATGAAACAAAATATGTTGTGAGCAATTGTGCAGGAGCTCAATTAATTGGTGAATCTGGAATTGCTGACGGCCATAAAATTGTAACTTGGATTGGTGGTGGAGAACAATTACAAAAGGACTATCCTAATCTAAAAGTACAAGACGATAATTTAGTGACTTTTATTGAAGACGGAAAATTCAGTTCATCAAATGGAAATTTAGCAAGCTACATTTCAGCCTTAAATTTATTAGAAAAAATGACTAGCCCTGAACATAGAAAATTTGTAGAAAGTTATTTATATCTCGATCGTCTTCAAAATTGGAAAAATTAGTTTGAAATAATTAATACTGATTACGATAACACTAAGGACAGAACAAAGAAAAAGCTAGCTTATAATATCATTTAAAAATAATTTCATAATTTAGAGTTAATCAATAACCGTTGCATTTTCATCTACAACTTTCTTTTAATAAATCTTCTGGAATTTTAATAAAGAAGAAACTGAAACACATTGTTTGCAACAAAAACTCTTATAAAAATGAAAAAATCAAATTATACCACGTTTATTCTAATGCTAATTTGCTCTGCAATTTCTATGTATATAACCATGTATTTTAACACCTTTGAATTTAGTCACATATTTTTTAGCTGGACTAGAATGTATATGACTTTTATAGGCGTTAGCGGAATGGCTATTATTATGTTTTTATTTATGAAAAAAATGTATAGCAATAAAACAAAAAATGTTGCTATAATTTTAGGCAGTCTTTTATTAATGGCTGTTTCTACTTACTTAGTTAGATACCAAATACCAATAAACGATGTTAGGTGGATGAAAGCCATGATACCCCATCATTCCATCGCAATATTAACTAGTAATCGTGCCGATTTGAAAGATCCTGAAGTAAAAGAACTAGCAAATCAAATTATTGAAGCACAAAAAAAAGAAATAGAAGAGATGAAAAAAATGATTGAAAGATTAGAAGAAAATTAATTCTTCACATCTAAAGCATCACGTAAGGCATTACCAATTAGCATAAATGCCATAACCAAACTCATAATACAAAGCCCAGGAATAATTGCCAAATAAGGTTTACCTAAAATAATATAATTATAATGGTCTTTTATCATGGCTCCCCAACTAGCCATTGGTGGTTGTGCACCTATGCCTAAAAAACTAAGTCCGCTTTCTATTAAAATGGCCCCAGCAAAATTAGCTGCCGATATTACAATAACAGGCGCCATAATATTTGGTAAAATATGTTTAGTTATAATTCTAAAATCATTAAAACCTAAGGCTCTTGCCGCAGTTACATATTGCATTTCTTTTACACTAATTATTTGTCCGCGCACTACTCTAGCAACCTCAACCCACATAGTTAAACCTACTGCTATAAACACTTGCCAAAACCCTTTGCCTAAAGCTAATGTTATGGCAATAACTAATAAAAGAGTTGGAATAGACCATGTAACATTTATAACCCACATAATAACAGCATCTACTTTACCTCCAAAATAACCAGCGACACTTCCCATAAATACGCCTATAATTAATGAAATAAAAACAGCCACAAAACCAATAAAAAATGATATCCTAGCACCAACAAAAACTCGACTTAATAAATCGCGACCATATTTATCAGTGCCAAAAAGAAAGGTTTTTTCTTTTATAAAGTCTTGAACCAAATTATTAGGAAATGTATTTATGTTAATCGACTTTTCTGCACCTTCCAAACCATCTGAAGCATATTCTTTATAAGCTAAAACCTTTTCTTTAACTTTATATTCTTTAATTGGAACTTCTGTATCTGTATTTTTTTTTCCAAAAAATAACTTATCAAAAACACTTTGCTTTGTTTCTAATTGTGATGGTACAGTAAGCATCATCACTTTAAATCCTGGTTTTTTGGAGTGAATTGCCAAATGCATTTGGTTGGCATACTGCGAATTATCAGGGGCAAAAACGTACGCGAATACAGAAATCAAACCAACTAATACAATATAATAGAAACTGAAAACGCCCCAAAAATTCTTTTTAAATTTTTGGAGCGCTAACTGTTTTAATGAGTTTGATTTATGACTCATAAATACATTTATTTTTTTACTGTTGAAGCTATTTTTTTAACAGGATATGACATTTTCAAATCTTCTAATACATTTAGAGCTTCTTCAATATAAATATCTTGGCTTAAACTTTCATGCCAACGCTCACGTTTTTCTTTCAAATCGGTAGTATCACTTGCTATAAGTGATTTTTCATAACTTGTAGATTCGAACGTTAGGTTTGTTTTGTAGTTTAAGATAGCATCAAATCGTTTTGATTCTTCTTCATTTGACTCATTTTTTTCTTTATATTTTTTATAGTTTAAAGAAAAAACTGTTTCATCAATTTTACTTTTTAACCATTTTGCATTTTCTTCAATAAGCTTCATCTGCTCATTATTACTCATACGCCCTTCACTTTTTTTAATGGTAGCATCATAATCAAAATAGTTTTCCCATGGTGTATATGCAGCTGCATCAATTTCATCCCATGGCAATGGATTTGCTTTATCTTTCTCCCCAACATCAATATAACTAAAGCGACCAGGAACTTTCACATCACTTTTAACACCTTCTAACTGAACAGATCCTCCATTAATTCTATAATACTTTTGCGTGGTTAATGCTATAGCTCCTAAATCTCCACTTGTATTACTTCTTAGCATATTATTGAGATCCATAACACGTTGAACTGTACCTTTACCATACGTTTGCTTGCTACCAATTACAATTGCACGCTTATAATCCTGCATTGCTGCCGCCATAATTTCTGAGGCAGATGCTGAAAGTTCGTTAACTAAAATCACCAAAGGCCCATCCCAAGAAATAGACTTATCATGGTCTTTTAAAACTTCTTTAGCTTCACCAGTAGAACGCACTTGCACAATAGGACCATCTTTAATAAATAAACCAGCCATATCAACTACCGTAGGCAAAGAACCACCGCCATTATTACGTAAATCCAGCACTAAACCTTCCATTCCTTCTGCTTTTAAACGCTCAATTTCTTTCTTTACATCTGTAGCAGCATTTATGTTTTTATAATCTTGAAAATCGACATAAAAAGCTGGTAAATTTATAACTCCAAACTTTTTATCATCTTTTTCAACAATTGATGATTTCGCATAAGTATCAAACACTTCTATAATATCTCTAGTAATAGTAATATCTTTAATAGTACCATCAACTTTTTTAACCGTTAAGGTTACTTTAGTTCCTTTTGGACCTTTAATATATTTTATAGCATCATTAATACGCATACCTACAATATCTACAGGTACTTCCTCATCTTCTTGCTTTACTTTTAAAATAATATCTTCAACCTCAAGCTCTTCACTTCTCCAAGCTGGACCACCAGAAATAAGTTCTACTATTTTAATATAGTCCATTCTTTTTTGTAATCTAGCACCAATTCCTTCTAACTTACCAGACATACGCTCATCAAAATCTTCTTTACTTTTTGGCGCTAAGTAATATGTATGTGGATCAAATTCTTCTACAATAGTGTTTACATAAATTGCAAACCAATCTTCACGTTGTTGATCATCTATAAAATCTTCAAAATAAATATTCAATGATTTTAAAGTAGACTCACGCGCTTCTTTTTCAATTTGCGCATCGGTTTTCATAACATAAGACTCCTCTTTTGCCTTAGCCAATTTTTCAGTCTCATATAAATCATCATAGTTCGAAAGTGTTGAAAACTTAAGTTGTTGTCTCCAGCGTTCTTTCATTTGCTTTTTGTTTTTAGCAAACTCACTATTCTCATAATTAGTATCAAAATACTCTTCTTTTGTATAATCAAAAGGTTCAGATAACACTTCTTTATAAATTACTTTTGCCTCTTCTATACGTTTTAACATACGCTCATTTACAACGTTAAAAAAAGTAATATCTGTTGCTTTAAGTTGATCGTCTATAGTTAATTTGAATTTCTCAAAATCCTTATAGTCAGATTCATAAAAGTATCTTTTAACAGGATCTATAATTCCTATATAATCTTTAAATAAATCTTCAGAAAAAACATCATCAAAAGCAATAGGATCAAAATGTCCTTGTTCAAGCACAAATGTTATTATTTGTATTAATAATTTATCTTTATCTGGATTATCGAATTTCTTCGTTGTAAAACTACATGACGCAAATGCTAGAAGCAGCACTAACGACAGAACTTTATAATTCCTTTTCATAATATTTTTCATCAATTAATATTTAATAGCCTAAAAAAAAGCACGACATAATTTCTACTAAAATAAAGAAAAAACCATGCCAATAAAGTCAAATGCTACTAATTTTTTGTTAAAGCATTCAATTTAGCAGTTTCCTGACTAAATTATGTATTTTAGCGATGTTATTTCAAGAATAAACATGACAAAGAAACCTCTTATATTAGTTACTAATGATGACGGAATTAACGCACCGGGTATCAGGACTTTAATTAGTGTTATGAATACCCTTGGCGATGTAGTTGTTGTCGCACCAGACAGTCCACAAAGTGGCATGGGACATGCTATTACATTAAATTCTACACTTTATGCTGAACAAGTTTTTGTTAATGATGGGCCGCAAAAAGAATATAGTTGTTCTGGCACACCTGCAGATTGCGTAAAGCTAGCTATTAGAGAAATTCTAGACAGAAAGCCCGACCTTTGTGTTTCTGGTATTAATCACGGCTCAAACTCATCCATAAATGTTATTTATTCTGGGACTATGAGTGCTGCAGTAGAAGCTGGTATTGAAGGCATTCCTGCCATTGGTTTCTCTTTACTAGATTATACATGGAATGCTAATTTTGAAGCATCAAAATCCTTTGTTAAAACTATAGCAAAAAAGGTTTTAAAAGAAGGTTTACCAGATGGTATTGTTTTAAATGTAAATGTTCCTAATATTTTAAAAGAAAACATAAAAGGCATTAAAATTTCTAGACAAGCTAAAGCCAACTGGGTTGAAGAATTTGATAAACGAAAAAACCCACAAGGAAAAGATTATTATTGGCTTTCGGGTAAATTTGTTAATTTAGATGGTGGTGAAGATACCGATGAATGGGCTTTAGAAAATAATTATGTTTCGGTAGTACCAATACAATTTGATTTAACAGCGCACCATTTTATAAAAGAATTAAATACTTGGAATTTAAATGATTAAAAAAGACATTTTTATAGGCATGTTAGTTGGATTAATAGCTAATGCAATTGGTTTATTTTTAACTGCTACTTTATTAGGAAAAGGAGATGATTTCACAACCGTTATTAAAGCTGCTTCTAATGAAGGTTTTTTAGGAAAACTAATAAGCTTAGGAGCCATTTTAAACTTAATAGCTTTTTTTATTTTTATTAGAAAAAAACAAGATTACAGAGCAAGAGGCGTGTTATTAATTACTGTTTTTATTGCTGTTTTTACTTTTGTATTTAAACTTTTCTAAACAATGAAATATTACATTATTGCTGGCGAAGCATCAGGAGATTTACATGGCTCAAACCTAATGAAAGCATTGCAAAAAGTAGATGCAAATGCAAATATTAGATTTTGGGGTGGCGATCTTATGCAAGCTGTTGGCGGTAATTTAGTAAAACATTACAAAGAGCGTGCTTTTATGGGCTTTATTGAGGTAATCATGAATCTCTCAAAAATATTTAAAGACATTTCTTTTTGTAAAGAAGACATCAAAAAATTTAATCCAGATGTTATTGTTTTCATTGATAATTCAGGGTTTAATCTTCGCATCGCTAAATGGGCTAAACAAGAAGGTTTTAAGACCAATTATTATATTTCACCACAAGTTTGGGCTTCAAGAGCAAATAGAGTAAAGGCTATAAAACGCGATATTGATGCTATGTATGTTATTTTGCCTTTTGTAGAACCTTTTTATAAAAAGCATGGTTACGATGCTACTTTTGTTGGACACCCTTTAATTGACGCTATAGCTAATAGAGACCAAGTTGGTGAATTTAAATTTAGAGAAAAACATGAACTTAGTAGCAAACCTATAATTGCATTACTACCGGGAAGTAGAAAACAAGAAATCACCAAAATGCTTTCGGTAATGCTTAGTTTGGTTGACAACTATCCCGATTATCAATTTGTAATTGCAGGCGCACCTAGTCAAGATTATAGTTTTTATGAAACTTTTATAAAATCATATAATGTTAAATTTATTTCTAATAAAACGTATGATTTACTAAGTATTTCAACTGCAGCTTTGGTAACCTCTGGCACAGCAACTCTTGAAACTGCTTTATTTAAAGTACCACAAGTAGTTTGCTATAAAGGAAGCACTATTTCTTATCAAATAGCAAAACGCATCATTACTTTAAAGTTTATCTCATTGGTAAATTTAGTTATGGATAAAGAAGTAGTTACTGAGCTTATTCAAAATGATTTTAATAAAAAGAATCTCAAACTAGAATTAGACGCTATTTTGGATCCAAAAATACGCAAAAAAATATTTTTAGATTATTACGAATTAGAAAAGAAATTAGGCGGAAAAGGTGCTAGTGAAAAAACTGCTAACCTAATTTATAAATCTATTCAATCTTAATTTTTTAGATGAAAAAAATAGTTTTCATAATTGTATTATTTTTAAGTTTTAGCAGTTGTAAATCTTCAAAACGAGCTAAAAACAAAAACCCATCTTCAAGAGAAATTATCACTAAAAAAAATAAAGAAGACCTTTTAGTTGAAAACTCAGAGAATATTAAAAATGAAGCTTCCATAGAAGAAGAAACTTCCAAATCTAGAGCAGAATATATTATAGATTATGCTAAACAATTTGAAGGTGTTCGCTATAAATGGGGTGGCACTACAACATCAGGAATGGATTGCTCTGGTTTAGTTTACGAATCTTTTAGAGCTTACGATGTTATATTACCTAGAATTTCTAGAGATATGGCAAAGCAAGGTGATAAAATCTCTTTAAAGAATGTTAACACAGGTGATTTGCTTTTCTTTAAAACAGGAAATAGAAGAAACTCCATAAACCATGTTGGTTTAATTATTTCCATAAGAGATAATAATATCGAATTCATACACGCTACAACTAGCAAAGGCGTTATGACATCATGGTTAAACGAAACTTATTGGCTAAAAGCATTTACAGAGGCTCGTAGGATTTTGTAAGATATTTTATATCTTACGTGAGTATGAGACTACTCAATTTCACAATAATTAAATTTACTTTCTACCTTATTATTGGTATTGTAATTGGTCATTTTGTTACTATACCGTTAAAGACATCTCTAATCATAACTTTAGCGCTTTTAGTACTTCTATTTATCTTTTATTTAATTGCAAAAAAGCACTTTAATAAAACCATTTGGTTTGGCTTACTAGCTTTTTTAATAATGATATCTGCAGGAATTCTAACCACTAATATTCATAATCAAAAAAACTTTTCAAACCATTACATACATCAAATTTCATTAGAAAATGATTCCTTAAAAACGGTATCTTTTAGAATTAGAGAAGTTTTAAAACCTGGTAATTATTATGATAAATATGTGATTGATATTTTACAAATTAATAAAAATAAAGTAAGTGGGAAATCGCTTTTAAACATTGAAAAAGATTCAACAAAACCTGTATTAAAAGTAGATGATATTATTATAAGTAAAACAAAATTTAAAGACTTCATTCACCCATTAAATCCAAATCAATTTGATTATAAAAACTACCTAGAGAAAAAATACATTTATCATCAACTCTTTATTACAAATGAATCTCTATTAAAAATTAGTACAAACACACATACCTTTTTTGGTATAGCAAGCAACATTCGCGAATTCATCAACAAAAAGTTAGAACCTTATAACTTCAAACCACATGAATTAGCCATTATAAACGCACTTTTACTGGGGCAAAAACAAGATATAAGTGAAGAGGTTTACACGAGTTATACCAATGCTGGCGCTATTCATATTCTAGCAGTTTCAGGTTTACATGTAGGTATTATTTTAATTATTCTAACTTTTATTTTTAAACCGTTAGAACGTTTAAAATATGGTAAGTTTATTAAAACAATTTTACTTGTAAGTATTTTATGGAGTTTTGCTTTAATAGCAGGTTTATCGGCATCGGTAACTAGAGCAGTGACTATGTTTAGCATTGTAACTATCGCTTTAAATTTAAAAAGACCTACCAATATTTATAACACATTAGCCATTTCTATGTTTGTTATCTTACTTTTTAAACCACTTTTTTTATTTGATGTTGGTTTTCAATTAAGTTATTTGGCGGTTTTTGCTATTGTAGCTATAGATCCATATTTATATAAACTTTGGAAACCAAAATATTGGGTTTTAGATAAATTCTGGCATACGTTTACCATAACTATTTCGGCTCAATTTGGAATTATTCCTGTTAGCTTATTTTATTTTCATCAATTTCCGAGTTTATTCTTTGTCTCAAATTTGCTTATCATTCCTTTTTTAGGAATCATTTTAGGTTTTGGAATCATTGTTATTCTTCTTGCTGCATTAAATATACTTCCAAATTTTATCGCAAGTATTTACGGATATATTATTAGCTTAATGAATGATTTTGTGGGTTGGGTTTCTCTTCAAGAATCCTTTTTATTTAAAAACATTCCTTTTAGTATTTTATACGTTTTTGTTTCGTATTTGTTATTAGTTTCACTTATTCGTCTTTGGATTAAAAGGAATCATTCAAACTTAAAATACTTTTTAATTTCTGTTTTAATTATTCAAACTACGTTCATTTATACTAAATACAATAAACCTTCCAATGAATTTGTTGTGTTTCATAAAAGTAGAAACAGCCTTTTAGGAAATACCTATAACAATAAAATTATAGTCGCTCATGATTTTGACAGCTTAACAAAATCCACCAATAATATCATTAAGGATTATACAGTTGGAAATTATATTAGTTCTATTGAAGAAAATAGGATTCAACATATTTATCTACTTAACAATAAAAACCTTTTGGTTATAGATAGTTTGGGCGTTTACAATATAAAATCGTTTAAACCTGATTATATTTTACTTAGGCAATCACCAAAAATAAATTTGAATCGTTTAATAGATTCTTTAAAACCCAAGTACATTATAGCTGATGGAAGTAATTATAAATCTTATATTGAGCGTTGGGAAGCTATTTGTAAAAAAAGAAAACTCCCTTTTCATCAAACTAGTAAAAAGGGAGCTTATATTATAGATTATTAAGTAATGTGCTAATTATTCTTTACAATATTATTTGCAACTTCCAACCATTTTTCAGCACCACCTCTAACATATCCTGTACTGCCTAGAGTGTTTAAATTCTTTTTTCCTTCAGCTGTCTTTTCTGGTTTTGCAAAATATACTGTTGGATAACCTCTTACCTGAAACATCTTTTGCATTTGGGAATTCTGAGACTTTATTGTTGCTTCTTGTTGTGTTTTTCTAGGAAAATCTAACTCCACCAAAACCACATTATCTTTTGCCCATTTTTCAAAATCGGAAGTTTTAAGAACCTCGTTTTGCAATCTAATACACCATCCACACCAATCTGAACCTGTAAAAAACAATAACAATATTTTATTTTCTTTACTAGCAATTTCAAAGGCCTTATTCATGTCTGTATGCCAAGTTAGTTTTTCTTGGGCAACACTATTAGCCGATGTTAAAACAGTCATTAAAAATATAAATAATATCTTTTTCATTAATTAATTTTTATTATTCTTAAAACAAAACACGTTATAATTTAACTCTTAAACTCTGCTTTAAAAGCATTATAATAAGCATTAAATTCTTCTTGACTTTTAATATTTTTATGATCGTCTTTTTTAAACATTTTTAAATAAAGCTCTAACTGGTTTGGTGTTTGATAACCTCTAAGCGGTGTTATAACATCTCCATTTTCATCAAAAAACACTATAGTTGGGTAAGCATTAATTTGCAAATATCTAGCTAAATCATGTGCAGAATTGCGACGTTTTTCATTTGCTGGATTATAATTAGGATTAGAAAACGATTGCTCTTTATAATTTATAAAGTCATTGCCTTCTCCATTAAACTTTACCGCATAAAAATGCTTATTTACATAATCTGATACTTCTATATTTTGAAACGTATTCTTGTCTAACATTTTACATGGCCCACACCAATTGGTGTAAATATCCATCATGATTTTTTTTGGACTTTTCTTTTGAAGTTCTAAGGCCTCTTGAAACGATACCCAATTAATTTCTTGGGAAGTACTATTAGCGCTAACTAAAATAGCTAAAAGTAATATGTAGGTTATTTTTTTCATGATTATATTGGTTACAAAAGGTGTTCCGAACTTACAAAAAATGCTCCAAATTTGGAGCATTTTGAATATTTTTAACTATTTTTTCGATTAACGCACACCGTGCATGAGTTTTTTCAATATTGGATTTAATAACATTGAAACTAGTCCAATACCGATAGGAACTAATGTAAATATTAAGAAAAATGTACTTAATGAATATTGTTCTGTTATTTTATCAATCATTCCTCCCATAGTTCCAGCTGCTTTTTGACCAATAGCTATAGCCAAGTACCATATTCCAAACATAAAACCTATCATTCTACCTGGCACCAATTTACTTAAATAAGAAAGACCAACAGGTGAAATACATAACTCACCCATAGTATGAAATAAATAAGCCAAAATTAAAAATATCATACTCACAGAAGCAGTTTTAGCTCCTTGGGGAATTCCCATTGTACCAAATACTAAAATACCAAAACCTAAACCTAGTAAAATTAAACCGATACCATATTTCATGGCAACACTTGGGTTGTATTTACTTTCCCACCATTTTGAGAATAAAGGTGCCAATGTAATAATGAAAAATGAATTTAAAATTCCAAACCATGAAGCACCAACTTCAGTCGTTTCTTTACTAAATTCATTATTAACTTTATAATATACGATATACCATAAAAACAAAAATGTGAGCCCTAATATAATATTAGAATACGGGATTTTTGAATATGTTTTTTTGAATAACAAATACAATACCCATGTAATAATAGCTAATGGTACGATTGTTAGAATCGTGTCAATAATTTTGAATATTAAAGCTGAATTCCCTGCTAAATCTCTTGAAGTATAATCTCTTGCAAAAAGCGTCATAGATCCCAAAGACTGCTCAAAAGCACCAAAGAAAAATACTGTAAATATTCCAAAAATCGAAACTGCTATAATTTTATCTCTAACTACTGGATTATATCTTGACATCCTTGAAATTATAAGATATAAAAACAAGACTAATGCTATTAAAATTGTAGCATTCGACCCATCTAAACCGCCTAAATTGAATGGCAATAAATTTATGTTTCCAATTTTTGACAATGGGTCGTTAAATAAATATAAAAGTCCACCTAAAGCCGATAAAACTATTAATATTTTATCTAATGAAGTAAATGGGTTTAACTTTTCATTAGTGGCATTTGTATCATGCTCTTTTGGATGTTCTTCGTTTATGTTTTGAGGCAATTCAACCTCATAAACTTTTGAAGGCTTCTCTCCTATTTGTCCAAATAAATCCTTGGCTAACCAAAACTGAATTAAACCACCAAGCATAAAAATTCCTGCTAAACCAAAACCATAACTCCAACCAATATTTTCAGCTAAATAACCACATAACATCATTCCAAAAAATGCGCCTGCGTTTACTCCCATATAGTAAATAGTGTAAGCTCCATCTTTTTTAGACTCTTTCCCCTTGTACATTTCAGAAATCATAGAAGTCATATTAGGTTTAAAAAAACCTGTCCCAATTATTAGCAATGCTAATCCTAAGTATAGTGACCAAGTTGTTTCAAATACCATTGATAAATGTCCCAACATCATAATAAAACAACCAATAATTACTGCCCATTTATAACCTGTTATTTTATCTGCTATATAACCACCAACAATTGGAGTTAAGTATAATAAAGAAGAATACGTTCCTATTAAAGCCAAGGCATTTTCGCGCGACCACTCCCAACCAGGATTATCACTTAAAAATGGGGCTGTTAAAAATAAAACTAAGAGAATTTTCATTCCATAAAATGAAAAACGCTCCCACATTTCTGTAAAAAATATAACAAATAATCCTGCTGGATGCCCTATAACCTTATCTTTAAAAAGGTTTTCAATGTCTGTATTCATGAAAAGAATATTTAATGGTTAGTTACAATAAAGGAAACCCTTATATAGAGGGTTGATAAATTTTAATTATCTGCTAATTCAAAACCTTCAGTTTCGTCTGAATGCATCATACGCTCACTTTCTTCAACACCATGAGTTAACCTTTTTAAGGGTTTTAAAATCATTATAAATAATATGCCAACTATAACTGTAAAAATAACTATTCCTGAAAATATAGTAAGTTCTCCAAATTCAGAAGCAGACTCACCTACAATACCTGCTACTTTATTACCTAATCCAGTTGCTGCAAAGTAAACCCCCATCATTAAAGACGCATATTTCGCAGGAGCTAATTTAGTAATAAAAGATAATGCCACTGGAGATATACATAACTCACCAATTGTATGAAAAAAGTAAGCCAACACAAGCCAAATCATACTAGATGTTCCCGATTTCTCAAACTGCATAGCTGCAAATACCATAAACAAAAAACCAAAGCCCATGATAATAATACCCAAAGCCATTTTAAATAATGAAGAAGCCTCTTTTCCTTTTAATTTTCGTTTTGCCCATATACTAGCTACTAGAGTTGCAAATAATATAATAAAACCAGCATTTAAACTTTGGTACATTACTGTTGGTATTTCAAACCATCCAAAAAGGTTTCTATCAGTTTTTGTATCGGTATATAAATTCATTAATCCACCAGCTTGTTCAAAAGCTCCCCAAAATATTATTACCATAATAAATGATAATAATAATACCATAAATCGATCTTTATAAACTTGAGTTTCTAATTCTTTATAAATCATCATTAATAAAGCTGCAATTGCTGTTAAGAAAAGAAATAACATACCATAACCCCAATCCATAAAATACCATCCAACAATAGAAGCTATTAATAAAGCCCCCGCATATAATAATTGTTTAGGTGAAGTAAATAATCTTGAATATAATTTACCATAGGACACATCATTTTCATCATTAGTGCTTGGAACAAAATTGCCAACTTGAGTTAAATATTTTTGGCCAGCAATATAATTAATCAAGCCTAAAAGCATAACAATACCTGCAAGACCAAATCCTGCATGCCAACCCCATTTTGCTACAACACCTCCAACAATCATAGTTGCAAGTAAAGACCCTAAGTTAATACCTATATAAAAAATACTAAATCCTTTATCTCTTCTTATATCTCCTTGTTTGTATAAACCTCCAACCATTGTAGATATATTAGGCTTTAATAAACCTACACCTAAAATAACCAAACCTAAACCTGTATAAAACGCCCAAATATCTGTCATTACTAAAACCCCGTGACCTATACACAATATTATTGCTCCAAAAAGAACAGCCTTTTTTTGTCCAATTAATTTATCAGCTATCATACCTCCTGGAATAGACATTACATAAACTAGCATAGTATACCAACCGTAAAGCGCTAATGCCTCTTTACTAGTCCATCCTAAACCAGCTCCTCTAGCATCGTCTCCAAGTGTTGAAGTTGTCATGTATAAAACCAATAATGCACGCAT
This sequence comes from Flaviramulus basaltis, assembly GCF_900114265.1. Lineage (GTDB taxonomy): Bacteria > Bacteroidota > Bacteroidia > Flavobacteriales > Flavobacteriaceae > Flaviramulus > Flaviramulus basaltis. Next base: position 187,210 of record NZ_FPKV01000003.1, on the reverse strand, counting down.
GCCATAGTAAGAAAAACGCTCCCACATTTCGGTTAAAAATAAAATATATAGTCCTATTGGTTGTCCAAAAAGTTCTTTTTGATGTGGTTTTAATACAGTAGTAGCTGCCATATATAATTATTATTTAGTTAGTAATTTAGTTCACCCTTTAATTTTAACTTCTTCTTTTTGTTTGCTTTCTTCTTGTTTCTCTATTTTATCACCTAGTTTTTCATTGATAAAATGAGTCATTTTTTTGTATAAATGAAGTCTTGTATTCCCTCCATAAATACCATGATTCTTGTCTGGATAAATTGCCCAATCAAACTGCTTATCGGCTTGAATTAAAGCTTCTGCCAAACGCATGGTATTTTGCAAATGTACGTTATCATCAGCAGATCCGTGTACCAAAAGAAAATCGCCCTTTAATTTATCTACATGGTTTATTGGTGAATTATCATCATAACCACTCGCGTTTTCTTGTGGCGTAGCCATGTAACGCTCTGTATAAATACTATCATAAAAACGCCAGCTACTTACTGGTGCTACTGCAATAGCCATTTTAAAAACATCATTACCCTTAAATAAAACATTACTACTCATAAAACCACCATAACTCCAACCCCAAATACCTATTCTACTTGCATCAATATAAGGTAATTCTCCTAATTGTTTTCCGGCTTGAATTTGGTCTTCAACCTCATACTTACCTAATTCATTTTGGGTTACTTTTTTAAATTCTGCTCCTTTAAACCCTGTTCCTCTTCCATCAACACATGCAATAATATAACCTTGTTGCGCTAAATACTGAAACCAATAATCGTTAGCACTATTCCATTGATTGGCTACTTGCTGAGAGCCTGGACCTGAATATTGGTACATGAATAGTGGATACTGTTTGCTCTCATCAAAATCAGCAGGTTTAATCATCCACATATTTAAATCGTTACCATTAACATGAATGGTACTAAATTCTTTTTTTGATGTTTTATAATCTGAAAGACTTTGCGATAACACATCGTTATCTTTTATACTTTTAATTAAATTCCCAGAAGACGCACTATTTAAAGTATATTCTGGTGGGGTTGTAGCACTTGAAAATGTATTAATAAAATATGAAAAATCGGCACTAAAAGCAGCATTGTTTGTTCCTTCACTTTTTGTGAGTCTGGTTTTGTTGCGACCATTTAATTTTATGGAATATACATCTCTATTTATAGAACCGTTTTCAACAGATTGATAGAAAATAGTATTATTTTTCTCATCATAACCATAATAATTAGTCACTTCCCAATTTCCTTTTGTAATTTGATTAATCAGCTTTCCATCTTTATTATAATGGTAAATATGATTAAACCCATCTTTTTCACTGGTCCAAATAAAGCTATTGTCCTTTAAAAAAGTTAAGTTATCTGTTACATCTATATAGGCTTTATCTTTTTCAGCTAAAACTAAATTAGACGTATTGTTTTTAGCATTTATCATCCACAAATCCAATTCACTTTGATGTCTATTCATGTATTGAGCACTTAAAACATCAGGATTATTAGTCCATTCAATACGCGGAATATAAAAATCGTTGTATGCCTTATCAACTTTTACTTCGTCTGCCTTTTTAGATTTCAAATCATATATATGAAGAGATACTACAGAATTAGCTTCACCTGCCTTTGGGTATTTAAAAACTTGTTGGGTTTGGTAAAGACCTTCACCATAAACATCCATAGAAAATTCTGGCACATTGGTTTCATCAAAACGAATAAAGGCTATTTTATCACTATCTACATTCCAATCAAAAGCACGAACAAATGCGAATTCTTCTTCATAAACCCAATCGGTAATGCCATTAATAATTTCATTTTTCTTTCCATCAAATGTTATTTGTGAAATTTTATCAGCGTCTAAATCTTTAACATATAAATTATTATCAAAACCATAAGCAACATATTTTCCGTTTGGCGAAAATGTTGGCTCTTGAATTTTTTCTTCTGAAATTAAGGATAAAGATTGCGTGTTAACATTATACACATAATAATTTCCTAAAGAAGAACGACGATAAATTGATTTTTCATTTGTTGCCAAAATCACTTTATTCTCATCGGTACTAAAAGTATAATCTGTAAAGTATGGTACATCATCAAGATTAGTAGAACTTACCAAAGTTTCAACCTTTTTCAAGGTTTTATAATCATAAATATCTATAGAAGTGCTTCTTGTAGCTCTATCAAAATTTAAAACAGAATACTGTTGTCCATTAGCCATAGAATGCAAAACATCCATGCCTTCTGTTCTAAAAGTGCCGTTGCTCCAAATGTCTTCAAGTGTGATCTTTTTTGTTTGAGCCGTTAAAATTGTAGATAAAAAAAGGCAAACGCAAAAAGAGATTTTTAGGTATTTCATTAAAAAAACTATTTAATTCTTAAAAGGGTGTCAAGTTTACTAAAAATTATGTAAAAAACCACCAACATTAACACTTAAATAATTCAGTTTAGAATTAAGATATTTATTATTCACACCAAGAATAGTATCTTTGCTCTGCAAATTAACATGTTATGAGTAAATCTATTTCTGGTTTTTCCAAACTGTCTAAATCAAAAAAAATTGATTGGATTGTTGACACCTATTTTTCTAATGCTGAAGATGCTACACGCATTTTGAAACAATATTGGAATAGTAGCGAAAAACTGCAACAACTTCATGATGAGTTTATTGAAAACACCATAACAAACTATTATTTACCATTTGGTGTAGCACCCAATTTTTCAATAAACGGAAAATTATATACCATACCAATGGCTATTGAAGAAAGCTCTGTAGTTGCTGCAGCCAGTAAATCTGCAAAGTTTTGGTTAGATAGAGGCGGATTTAAAACAACAGTAATTTCTACTACAAAAATTGGTCAGGTTCATTTTACTTATAAAGGTGATTTTGAAAAATTAAAACAGTTTTTTATTAGTGTAAAATCTAAACTTTTTAAAGACACAGAAACTATCACCAAAAACATGAAAAAACGTGGTGGTGGTATTATTGATATAAAATTACGAGACAAAACAGAAGATATAGAAAATTATTACCAACTTCATGCATCATTTGAAACGCTTGATGCTATGGGCGCTAATTTTATAAACTCATGTTTAGAGCAGTTTGCTAAAACTTTTAAAAGTGAAGCATTAGTATTTGGTTTGTTTTCTGATGAAGAAAAACAAATTGATATTATAATGAGTATTCTATCTAACTATGTTCCTAATTGTTTAGTGCGTGCCGAAGTTAGTTGTAAAGTTGAGGATTTAAGCGAAAATGGCTCTATTTTGGGTGAAACTTTTGCTAATAAATTTGTGCAAGCTGTAAATATTGCTGAAGTTGAACCTTATCGCGCAGTAACTCACAATAAAGGTATTATGAATGGTATTGATGCTGTTATTTTAGCTACAGGAAACGATTTTAGAGCCGTTGAAGCTGGAGTACACGCATATGCATCAAGACGTGGAAAATATAGTAGTTTATCACATGCTAAAGTTGAAAATGGCATTTTCACTTTTTGGATGGAAATCCCATTAGCACTAGGAACTGTTGGTGGATTAACAGGCTTACACCCTTTAGTGAAATTATCGTTAGAATTATTACATAAACCTTCGGCTAAAGAACTCATGCAAATTGTAGCAGTAGCAGGTTTAGCACAAAATTTTGCCGCACTTCGTTCGTTAACAACAACTGGTATTCAAGAAGGCCATATGAAAATGCATTTAATGAATATTTTAAACCAGTTTGAAGCTAGTGATTTTGAAAAACAAACTTTAACTGAGTACTTTAAAAACAACACGGTTACGCATAGCGCTGTAACCGAAGCTATTAATAACTTAAGAGTAAAAAATTAATAGTGAGTACATTTTACAGCAACGGGAAATTATTATTGACAGGAGAATATGTTGTACTTGATGGTGCATTGTCATTTGCTGTTCCAACAAAACATGGCCAATCTTTAATTGTTGAAAATATAGCTGAACCCAAAATTATTTGGAAAAGTTTAGATGAAAAGGGAGATGTATGGTTTGAGGAAATATTCAAAATTGATGAGATTACTACATCGCACACTCCTAACAGTGACATTGCAGAAAGACTTATTCAAATTTTAAATGCAGCGAAACAATTAAACTCAAATTTTTTAAATACGAAAACAGGTTTTAAAGTTACTACCAAATTAGATTTTCCTAATAATTGGGGCCTAGGCACCTCATCAACATTAATAAATAATATAGCACAATGGGCAAATGTTGATGCTTACCAACTTTTAGAAAAAACTTTTGGAGGAAGTGGTTATGACATTGCATGTGCAAAGCATAACCATCCTATTACTTATCAAATTAAAAATGATAAGCCAATAGCTAAAGAAATTGATTTCAATCCCACTTTTAAAGACCATTTATATTTTATTCATTTAAATAAAAAACAAAATAGTCGAGAGGGTATTAAACATTATCATGCAAATAAACAAGATTCAAAATCTGCTATTAAAGAAATTGAAGACATTACAAAAAAAATGATTATTTGTAAAACTTTAGAAGATTTTGATAACTTAATAAACACGCATGAAACCATCATTTCTAAAATCACAAAACAAACTCCTGTAAAAAATCTTTTGTTTGATGATTTTGAAGGCTGCATCAAAAGTCTTGGTGCTTGGGGTGGCGATTTTATATTAGTTACTTCCAAAATAAATCCAGCCAATTATTTTAAAGAAAAAGGTTTTGAAACTATTATTTCTTACAAGGAAATGGTTTTATAAAAATTGGGTTCTTTAACTTAATTATTAAGCAATTACCCTCCTCAAATAAAAGCTTTCCTAGACATTTCTGTATTTATTTCTAAACAAATCAGAAACACTTTAATCGCATAGGCTTTCGGATTAAAACAAAAGTCATTAAAAATAAACATAACTTTGTATTTATAATAATTAATACATTGATTATTGATGTTTAAATATGGAATAGATAAACTTACTGTTAACAAGGTCATTAATATTTCTAATGGAAAACTAAAAACTGAACTTAATGAAAGTGCTGTTTTAAAAGTAAACGAAAGCAGAAATAGAGTTGAAAAAATGGCGAAGTCTAACAAGGCTATTTATGGTATAAATACAGGGTTTGGACCTTTATGTGATGTCCAAATAACACCAGAGGAAACCAATAAACTTCAAGAAAATTTACTAATAACACATGCTGTAGGCGTTGGAAACCCAATTGATAAGCGTTTATCAAAAATTATGATGATATGCAAAGTTCACGCTTTATGCTTAGGTTTTTCTGGTATTCGTTTAGAAGTTATAAAACGTATTCTTTATTTTATTGAAAATGATTTACTTCCGGTTGTTCCCGAGCAAGGATCGGTTGGAGCTTCAGGAGACTTAGCACCTTTATCACATTTATTTTTACCATTAATTGGTGAAGGCGAATTTTGGATTGAAAACAAAATAGTAAATGCAAAAAACGTTCTTAAAAAGCATAACTTAAAAGCCATTAAATTACAAGCAAAAGAAGGATTAGCATTAATAAACGGTACTCAATTTATTTTAGCGCATGCTATTTTAGGTCTAAATAAAATGAATTATTTACTCGATTTAGCTGACTTAGCTGGCGCCATGAGCATAGAAGGTTATAAAGGAAGTGCTTCACCATTTAAAGAAGCATTACATACTATTAGACCTTTTAAAGGAAATTTAAAAGTAGCTAAACGCATGCGTATGCTTTTTAAAGATTCTGAGAATATTATGTCTCATGAAAATTGCGAACGTGTTCAAGACCCATACTCTATGCGCTGTATTCCGCAAGTTCATGGCGCTTCAAGAAATGCGTTTTATCATTTAAAAGAATTGGCTGAAATAGAAATGAACTCGGTTACAGATAATCCTATCGTTTTAAGTGATACTGTAGCTATTTCTGGCGGAAACTTTCATGGTCAACCTTTAGCTATGGCTTTAGATTATGCTTCAATTGCCGCATCAGAATTAGGTAATATTGCAGACAGAAGATGCTATTTACTCATAGAAGGCAAGTATGGTTTACCTCGGTTATTAACAACTGGTGGTGGCTTAAATTCTGGTTTTATGATTCCGCAGTACACAACAGCAGCTTTAGTAACCGAAAATAAATCTTTATGCTTCCCTCCTTCTGCAGATAGTATTCCTACATCATTAGGGCAAGAAGATCATGTGTCGATGGGAAGTATTTCGGGTAGAAAATTCAACCAAATATTAGGTAATTTAGATAAAATACTAGCTATTGAACTTATGTATGCTGCTCAAGCTTTAGAATTCAGAAGGCCTCACACCTTTTCAAAAATAGTAGAAGAAAATTTCAAAATCATAAGAAATAAAGTCAAAAAACTTGAAGACGACAGAGTTTTAAAACCTGATATTGATAATATGATTAACTTGGTAATCAATCAATCTTTTGTAGTTAAATAAAATTTAAGAATGACATTTCAAGAGCAAATATTACTAGGAATTCCTTCAGAATTACCACTTAAAAAAGAATATCCTAATAAAGCAAATAGAGCACCTAAAAGAAAGGATATTTTATCTATTGAAGAAAAACAGCTAGCTATTAGAAATGCACTTCGTTATTTCCCTAAAGAATGGCATGAAGCATTGGCTATAGAGTTTGCACAAGAATTAAAAGATTACGGTAGGATCTATATGTACAGATTTAAACCGGTTTATGATATTTATGCAAGACCAATAGACCAATATCCTTCAAAATCTAATCAAGCCGCAGCAATTATGCTAATGATTCAAAACAATTTGAATCCTGCTGTGGCACAACATCCAGAAGAACTCATTACTTATGGCGGTAATGGTGCTGTATTTCAAAATTGGGCACAGTATTTAATTACCATGCAATATTTAGCAATCATGACAGATGAGCAAACATTACATATGTATTCTGGTCATCCTATGGGTTTATTTCCTTCGTCAAAAAATGCTCCGCGAGTTGTTGTTACTAATGGCATGATGATTCCTAACTATTCTCAGCCCGATGATTGGGAAAAATTTAATGCACTCGGTGTTACACAATATGGTCAAATGACTGCCGGTTCGTTTATGTACATTGGCCCGCAAGGTATTGTTCACGGTACAACCATTACTGTAATGAATGCTTTCAGAAAGATTTTACAAAAAAATGAATCACCTAACGGGAAAATATTTTTAACTGCGGGTTTAGGAGGTATGAGTGGCGCACAACCAAAAGCAGGAAATATTGCTAGTTGTATTACCATTGCTGCAGAAATTAATCCTAAAGCTGCCACAAAACGTTACGAACAAGGTTGGGTTGATGTTTTAATTGATTCTATGGAGGAGTTAATTTCTAGAGTAAAACAAGCTCAAAAAAATAACGAAGTCGTTTCAATAGCTTTTATTGGAAACATAGTTGATGTTTGGGAACGTTTTGATGAAGAAAACATTTTTATTCACGTAGGTTCAGATCAAACTTCTCTGCACATTCCTTGGACAGGAGGCTATTATCCGGTTGATATTTCCTACGAAGAATCTAACCAATTAATTCGTGAGAAACCTGAAGTTTTCAAACAAAAAGTACAAGAAACACTAAGGCGACATGCTACTGCAATAAATAACCACACAGCAAAAGGAACGTATTTTTTCGATTATGGAAACGCCTTTTTATTAGAAGCCTCAAGAGCTGGAGCAGATGTTATGGCTGAAAATAATATCGATTTTAAATACCCATCTTATGTTCAGGATATTTTAGGGCCCATGTGTTTCGATTATGGTTTTGGTCCTTTTCGTTGGGTTTGTACTTCTGGAAAACCTGAAGATTTAGATAAAACCGACGAAATTGCTGCAGTTGTTTTACAGGAAATTATGGAAAATTCACCAGAAGAAATTCAACTGCAAATGCAAGACAACATCACTTGGATAAAGGATGCTAAAAAGAATAAAATGGTTGTCGGCTCGCAAGCCCGTATTTTATATGCAGATGCAGAAGGAAGAGTCAAAATTGCTCAAGCTTTTAACAATGCTGTTTCAAAAGGAAAGATTGGACCTATCGTATTAGGTAGAGATCATCATGATGTTAGCGGAACAGATTCTCCATACAGAGAAACATCTAACATTTACGACGGAAGTAAATTTACAGCAGACATGGCTATTCATAATGTTATTGGCGATAGCTTTAGAGGCGCCACTTGGGTATCCATCCATAATGGTGGTGGTGTTGGCTGGGGTGAAGTTATAAATGGTGGTTTTGGCATGCTACTAGACGGAACAAAAGAAGCAGAAGCCCGTTTAAAAAATATGCTTTTTTATGATGTAAATAATGGTATTGCTCGTAGAAGTTGGGCAAGAAATGATGAAGCCATATTCGCTATAAAAAGAGAAATGAAACGCTCACCTAATCTTAAAGTTACTTTGCCTAACTTAGTTGCAGATGAATTATTAAAAGACCTTTTTTAATGACCACACTTTTTAAAAACATTAAAGAATTAGTTCAAGTTCGAACAGAACCTATTTCATTTGTTTCAGGTTCTAACATGAAAGAGCTACCAACTATCAAAAACGCTTTTTTGGTTGTTAAAAATGGACTAATTTCAGATTTCGGCTCCATGGCTAATTGCCCAACTTCTAAGTTTGAAAATGTAATTGATGCAACAGGTAAGCTTATATTACCTGCGTGGTGTGATTCTCATACACATATTGTTTATGCAGGAAATCGTGAAGGTGAATTTGTAGACAGAATAAATGGATTAACCTATAAAGAAATAGCCAACAATGGTGGAGGTATATTAAATTCAGCGAAAAAATTACAAGAAACTTCAGAACAAGACTTATACCAACAAAGCAAAACTCGTTTAGAAGAAGTAATAAAATTAGGCACAGGAGCTATTGAAATAAAATCTGGCTACGGTCTAACTGTAGAAGCCGAATTAAAAATGCTTCGAGTAATAAAACGGTTAAAAGAAAATTACCCGATTAGAATTAAATCTACACTTCTAGCAGCACATGCTTTACCAGAAGAGTATAAAAACAATAAAGCTGATTTTTTACAGCTAGTTATTGATGAGTTAATACCAAAAGTGGATAAAGAAAATCTAGCTGAATATGTTGATGTCTTTTGTGAAACAGGATACTTTTCAGTTGATGATACCGAACTCATTTTAGAAGCCGGTAAAAAATATGGACTTATCCCAAAAATACATGTCAATCAATTTAATTCAATAGGTGGCGTACAAGCAGGAATAAAGTTTGATGCATTATCTGTAGATCATCTTGAAGAAATGAGAGAAGAAGATATTATGGCTTTAAAAGGAACTTTAACCATGCCAGTAGCATTACCTAGTTGTTCTTATTTTTTAAGTATTCCTTACACACCAGCGCGAAAAATGATTGACGCTGGTTTACCTTTAGCTTTAGCTACAGATTATAACCCAGGATCTACACCATCTGGCAATATGAATTTTGTAGTTTCAACAGCTTGTATAAAAATGAAAATGACCCCTAAAGAAGCTATTAATGCTGCCACAATTAATGGTGCCTATGCTATGGGATTAGAAAAAGAAATGGGATCAATATCAACAGGAAAAGTTGCCAATTTAATATTAACTAAACCTATTAATTCATATGCCTATCTTCCTTATGCGTTTGGATCAAATTTAATTGAGGATGTGTATATAAAAGGTGAATTATATTATTAATTTTTTAAAAGTTTCGTTTAATACAAACTAATAATTAATTAGGAAATTAAAATCTACATAAAACCTCTTAAACTACATTTTCATGTAAATCATAGAGTACAAAAAACAAGAATTCATATACAATTTTGTCATTTTCACTTGAAATTTAATCAATTCTTACGTTTTATTTTTAGATTAATTTATAATGAAATAACTTGCTATAAATGATACATTATCATAAAATTAAGTTTCAGTAAATTATGAAAAATTTTAAAGTAAAATTCACATTAGTGATTTGTGGTTTGTTTTTAACTACAGCATTTTCTCAAAGCAAATTAGAAAAAATTTTAGTTAATGAAAATGATTTTGTTTTTGAAAACGGAAAGACAATTGTATTTAGAGGTTACAATACTAGTGACCCAGATAAATTAGAAACACAAGGACATTGGGACAAATCTTACTTTAAAGAAATAAAAAATTGGGGCGCTAATATTGTTCGCTTTCCCGTACACCCAACAGCCTGGGTAAAAAGAGGAAAAGAAAACTATTTTAAACTACTAGACGATGGTATAAAATGGGCCACTGAACTCAATTTATATGTTATCATAGATTGGCACAGCATAGGTAACTTACAAACAGAAATGTACCAAAACGACATGTATGATACAACTTTAAAGGAAACCTATGATTTTTGGAGAACTATTGCTGCCAAATATGGTAAAAATACCACAGTTGCTTTTTATGAATTATTTAATGAACCTACAACCTTCAATAATACCTTGGGTACTGCAACTTGGGAAGAATGGAAAAAAATAAATGAAGAGTTAATAACTATTATTAGAGCAAATGGAGGTGAAGGTATTCCGTTAGTAGCTGGTTTTAATTGGGCATACGATTTAACACCCGTTAGAGAAAACCCAATTAATGCAGAAGGAATTGCATATGTAGATCATCCTTATCCACAAAAAAGAGAAAAACCTTGGAAAGACAAATGGACAAAAGATTGGGGTTTTGTTAAAGATAAATACCCTTTAATACTTACTGAAATTGGTTTTTGCGGACCAGAGGACCCAGGTGCACATATACCTGTAATTAGCGATGAATCTTATGGTGATGCCATAACAAATTATTGTGACGATAAAGAAATCTCTTATGTTGTATGGGTTTTTGATGGAGAATGGGCTCCAAGATTATTTGAAGATTGGAAAACTTATAAACCATCAAGACACGGAAAATATTTCAAAAAGAAAATAAACTCATACAAATACGATTAAACTCTTTAAAAAATAACTATAGTAAACATAAAAGTTTATGAGTAGGACAATAAATAGAGAAATAACACTATTAGAGCCTGACAATGGTTTTTTGGTAATTAATAGGGTAAAGGAGAAATTTGATTTCCCTATACACTTTCACCCTGAATATGAACTAAATTTCATTTTAAACGGAAAAGGTGTACTCAGAGTTGTAGGAGATAGTGTTGAAGAATTAAGTAATATAGATCTTGTGCTAGTTGGCTCTTATGTAAAACATGGTTGGGAAAATCATAATTGCAAGAACACTCCAATTTATGAAATGACTTTTCAGTTTAATGATAGTATTTTTGATGAAAAACTACTTTCACTTAGAATGTTTAATGAGATTAATGACATGTTTAAGCGAGCTAATCATGGCATAAAATTCTCGAAAGAAACATCAAAAAAACTAATGCCTAAAATTATAACATTAACTAAAATAGACACTGTTGATGAATTTATTAAGTTTTTAAATATTCTGCAAGAAATGGCAGTTTCAAAAAGCCAAAGGCTACTTTCCTCTAGTAGTTCTAATGTTGATGGTGAATATGAAAACAGTATTAGAATTAAAAAAGTATACGAATTTATTCAAGAAAATTTTACACGAAAAATCTCGCTTTCAGAAATTTCTGAGTTAATAAACATGAGCCCTGTTTCCTTTAACCGGTTTATAAAAAAACGCACAGGAAAAACATTTGTAGAATACGTAAATGACACGCGTTTAAGTTTTGCCTCAAGGTGGCTAATTGAGACAGACATGAGTATTGGCGAAATTAGTTTTAAATGTGGTTATAATAATATTACTCATTTTAATAGACAATTTAAAAAAGCTAAAAAATCAACACCTTCAGAATTTAGAGAAAAATTTGAAAGAACAGACGCAAAGCAGTAACAAAATATTAGTTAGTCAATTTTGTAAATTGTAAATAGTCATCATTTTTCACAGAAATTATATAAGTATCATCCTTAACTTTTATAGTAGCCATATCTTTCACATCTCCAGGAGTAAAGAAACCACTTTTATTTGGCGGAACAGACTTAAAAGTTCCATCTCCATTCCCTTTTAAATATAGACCATAACTACCATCATTTCTTGGTGTTTCAATTTCTGAAACATATAGGTTCCCTGCAATAAGCACATCTAAATTTCCATCTTTATTATAATCGTCAACTAAAATTTGATTAATGGATGACATTTGAGCTTCGATAGGTAACTGATGTACAATAAATTTACCGTCTTTATTTTCTAGATATATACTTGCAAAGGATTTTACTTGATAATGCAATGAGTTTTCAAGGTCTTTTTTAGTATAAACATCTACTAAAGTTGCTGTTGAAAATTCTTCATAATTTTTAAATTTGCTTTTTATAGCTGGAATTTGTTGTGATGAACAAGAACGTCCGCGAACAGGATATTGCTCTCCTTCATTATAATAACTTAGTACTATATCACTTTTATTGTTTCTATCAAAATCGTTTACAAAAATATCAAATGTCTCGTCTTCAGTTGCTTTGTACTTATAATTTAAACCATTGTTACCAACAATGTAATCTATATCTCCATCATTATCAAAATCTCCTTCATTGATACTCCACCACCAACCTGTAGTATCTTTATTTAGCCCTTTCTCTTTAGAAATTTCTTTAAAACCTGTTTGGGTATTTTTAAAAACTCTAATTGGCATCCATTCGCCAACAATAATAATATCTTGCCAATTATCATTATCAATATCGGTAATAATAGCACTTGTTGCCATTCCTAAATCTTTAAAAACATCAGCAGATGATATTTCAAATTTCACCGAGTTTTCATCACTTTTATTTAATAACACATAGCTATCTGCTGGAGTAGGATAATTTTCTGGAATTTGCCTTCCAAGAGTTAAAACATCTAGTTTTCCATCATTATTAAAATCTGCAGAATATGCTCTAGATCCACTAGTAATCATTTTAGGTAACGTATTAAAATTTGCTTTGGTAAAATTCCCTTTACCATCGTTAAGATATAGCCTGTCTTGTAACCTTTTTGAATCTAAACTAAATTCATAACCACCACTTACAACATATAAATCACTATCACCATCATTTTCAGCATCAAAAATAAGCGCACCAACATCTTCACTCATCTTATCTTCTTCAAAAACTGTTGTTTGCTGTTTTTCGAATCCGGTTTCAGTTTGAAAATATAAACTTCCTTGGTAATTAGATGAGGCTCCAATAAAATAATCATCTCTATTATCACCATTCAAATCTCCTACGGCTATGGCTGGTCCAAATGAAGACATTTTATGTGGTAATAATACTTGAGTATCAAAGTCATCATAAATATTTTCTTGGTGTTTATGTTTTGGAAAGATATTAGAGGTAACTGTTTGAAAAATAGCTGTATTTTCCTCAGAAATCTCACTAGGGCTTACTGCATTTTCATGTTTTAAAACCAATGACTGATTTACCTTAACATTTTTAAGTTTTTCTATTTTACCATCTGTCCAAACTACTTTTAATTCCTCAATTTTTTCTGATTTACCTAATCCAAAATGTAATTCTGGCGCAACGGATGATTGAAACCCACGTGATAGTGTAAGTTCTTGCATTTGAGTATTTTTACCTGAAGTAACATACACACGATTACCTAAACCAAATTTATTTTTAGTTTCAGAATTAAATTTTACAGTTAAATAATTATTGTTTTCAGAACTATGATTTTCAAAAACTGAAGCAATATCATCAATATTATTGGTTATAATTTCCAAATCTCCATCATTATCTAAATCGGCATAAGATACACCGTTAGACCATCCTTCGAACTCAATTCCCCATTCTTTATTTACTTTTTCGAAATCTAAATTCCCTTTATTTTTAAATATGAAATTATCTATTTTCTCAGAAGGAATTCGAAGTACCCAATCTAATAAACTGTCTTTATTGTTTTGCTTTTTTTCGATTTCATTAAAAAAATCTCTATTATTTATTTCTCTTCTTGTTCCATTCGAAACAAATAAATCTTTATTTCCATCATTATCAAAATCCGCAAATAGGGGGCCCCAACTCCAATCTGTTGATGATGTTCCTGTTAATCTTGATACATTTGAAAAATGTGGAATAGAATCTGTTATAACTCCAGAATTTATTTGCATTATATTATGCATATATTGATAATGAAAACCTGCATTTACAGCACCCCAAAAAAGACTTGGATTCATACTTGCCATGTTGGCTTTTTGACGACGATTTGTATTAGCATCCATATCTACTTGAAAGATATCTAAATTGCCATCATTGTTAATATCTGCAATATCTACACCCATGCCATAAAAAGCAGTTTGTGAGGTTGCCTTTTTAATAACTTCTTTAAATGTACCGTCTTGATTATTGATATACATATAATCTGGACTACTAAAATCATTTGAAATGTATAAATCTTGCCATCCATCATTATTTAAATCTCCCGCAGTAGCACTTAACGACAATCCAAAATTTCTAATTCCAGCCTCATCAGTAACATTTGTAAATGTATTGCCATCATTTCTATACAAATGATCGGTTTCTAAATCTTTACTATGAGTCATTTTAAATTGATAATACCCATTAGGAGCTTTAAAATTAGTTATTGGATAATTGGCATTATATAAATCTAAATCACCATCATTATCGTAATCGAAAAAAGTTGCCTGAATAATATTGCCTGCATCTGCTATACCATATTCACTTGCTTTTTCTGTGAATGTATTGTCTCCATTATTAATAAATAATTGATTTTCCTTTGGCTGAAATTTTCCTGCTACAGAACAATAAATATCTAAAAATCCATCATTATTAACATCAGCCATTGTTACACCAGTATACCAACGAGCATCACCTGCAACATTTGCACTTTTAGTAATATCTTCAAATTGAAGATTTCCTTTATTTAGATATAATTTATTTTCAACCTGGTTTCCTGTAAAATACACATCTATTAAACCATCATTATTAATATCGCCAGTAGCAACTCCTCCACCCATATATATATAGCTATATGTGAAATAATTTAAAGAATCGTTTTCCGTTAAGATATTTTGAAAATCAATTCCTGATGATTTTAAAGATGAAAAAACCTTATGAGTTAATTCTTCTTCTTTTTTAGAGCAACTTAATATTATTGTTGCAGAAAGTATAAGAAAACTGATGTTTTTTAACATTTTGATTATTTAATATTTATATAATTCTTTGCTTAGATTTCGACAAAATTAAAATTAAGCATTTTTTTAAAAAATTAGAATTTATGATAAAAAAAGCAGCGTATTTTTTTTTACGCTGCTTTTAAACTAACTCAAAAAACAATATTAATATCCTGTATTTTGTACAATCTGTCCATTACTTACTGCAATGGTTTGGTTTGGTATAGGATATCTTTCACTTTTTCCAGGTGTAAAAGACGCTGAACTTAAGTGATCTCTTTTAGTTTTTTCAACAGTTAAGTATGCGCTTAAAACCGTAGCTGCATCTCCTCTTCTTACTAAGTCAAAGAAACGATGTCCTTCTAATGCTGTTTCAATTCTGTACTCATAAGCAACCGCTTTAATAGCTTCTGCTTGAGAAGCAAAACTACCATAAGTACTAATTACATAGTTTGCAGCAGGATCACCAGTTGCATCACCATTAGCATCAACTTCAGGATAAAAATCAGCAGGGTTAGCTGCACGAGAACGAACTTCATCTACTAGAGATGCCCCCATATCACCTTCAGCTTCAGCTGCCATGATTTCTGCTCTCCACAATAACACTTCTGCATATCTAATTATATTAGTGTTCATAGAACTTACACCACCAGCCCAAGCATTAGGCGCATCAATTCCAGAATCACCCATTTGATCTGCTCTCCAAACTGTTACTTTTTGTATGTATGGTCCTCCATTGGCTGGATCTCTAATCCATGAAGCACCAGGCATAATGCCCCAACCATTAATATCTAAACCTCTGCGACCAACTTTCCAATCTAAACGAGGATCTAACTCACCTGTATAAGGTGTAAAAGGAGCAGAATCTGCAAGACCATCGTCATTTGTTACATCAGTATTATTAAAAGTATCTAATAATGGTAAACCGCTAGCATCAGTTTTGTAGGCGTTAACTAAATTTTGTGATGGTTGATAGAATCCACAACATGAACCTCCTCCACCAACTGGCGTATCATTAGGTAAATTTAATGCATCTCCCCAGTTTCCATTTTCATCATTTGACGGTCCATCACCAACAGTATTTTGAACTGCAAATATAGACTCAGAACTATTGTTTGTTAATGCATTAAAATTGTCTGAATATTTAGGAGCTAATGAATAAGGCCCAGATGTAATTACATCATTTAATATTGGTTTAGCAGCTGCATAATCCAATTGATACATATGTACTTTTGCTAAATATGCTTTTGCAGACCAACTATTAGCTCCTCCAGTAAATCTTGAAGAAGGAGGAAGATTGTCTATAGCATATTGGAAATCATCTTCCATTGGTGTCCATGAGTCAAGAGTATTTGGTTTAGACTCTGTATCTGTTTCAAAAACATAAGGAATATTTTCCCACATTTTTTTAGCTTCAAAATGATAATGTGCTCTTAAAAAACGAGCTTCCGCCTCTAAAGATGCCGCTTCTCCAGCAGTCAAATTTCCTTTTTCAACTCCTAACGCAACACCTCTTATAGCTTCGTTTGCTCTTGCTACACCTTCATAAATTGCATTCCATTTATAGCCATAAAAATTATTTTCATTAGCCGTTGCTTGATACCACTCCGCACCATTCATTACTGGTTGATCACCAAGTGTACTTCCTTTGTATGCATTATCTGAAGAAACCTCACCATAAATCCAGTTTGATGCAGCTGATCTCCATGGATCTGACTGATCTAAGTTACCATCTAACATTCCATAAGCTGTTGTTACTTGAGAAGTTACCCAATCTACATCATAAGGAATTACATCTGCACTAAAAGTTCCTTGTAAAGGCACTTCTAAATCAGAATTACACGATTGAAAAGTCGCTACAATTAAGGCTGCTGCAGCTAACACAGACAAGAATGTCTTTTTCATGTTTTTATTATAAATTATTTTTTTCATATTCTATATTTTTTAAAATGTGATATTTAAACCTAAATTAAGAGATCTTGAAATAGGATAAGCACCTCTGTCAACACCAATTTCTAAGTTGGCTTGTTGCTGATTTGTATAGTTTGACAAATTAATCTCTGGATCTAAACCACTATAATCTGTGATGGTAATTAAGTTTTTACCTTGTAAAAAGATTCTAATTTTATCTAAACCTAATTTAGATGTTACAGCATCATTTAAAGTGTATCCTAATGAGATGTTTTTAAGTCTTATATAAGAACCGTCTTCTATATAATAAGAAGAACCCGTTGCATCTGCAGCACTTAAAGTTAAATCATGTCTAGTTTCATTTACGTAATCTAAACTTTTACCGCCTTCAAAACCAGAGAAATCTGTCCAGAATTTTGTTAAATTATAAATCTCGTTTCCTTGAGATCCTTGAAAGAATAAAGAGAAATCTAGATTTTTATAATCAGCGTTAAAGTTTATACCATAAGTAAAATCTGGATGTGGATTACCTATTACATTTCTGGCATCTCCACTTGTATCTACAGATCTAGTTGTTGCATCATAATTATACCCTACAAATGAAGATATTGGGTAACCCGCAACAGTATTTGTTGTTTCAAAACCTGTTTGCGCTCCTAAATTAG
Source organism: Flaviramulus basaltis (assembly GCF_900114265.1). Lineage (GTDB taxonomy): Bacteria > Bacteroidota > Bacteroidia > Flavobacteriales > Flavobacteriaceae > Flaviramulus > Flaviramulus basaltis. The sequence continues at coordinate 169,516 of NZ_FPKV01000003.1, read as the reverse complement.
GATTAGGGACAACAATAGATTCATCACCACTCACTAAATAGTCTACATTATTTTTATAATGAGAAATATTTGCTCCTATAGAATAACTAAAATCTTCCGATACATTATTATTATAACTAATACCTAAATCGAAACCTTTATTAGTCATTTGACCAACATTTTTATAAAGAGAACTTACTGTGTTACCATAAATAGATGGATCAACAGGAACTGCTAGAAGCATATCTTCAGTTTCTGCTTTATAAATATCTAAATCTAAAGTTATACTATTATCAAAAAACGAACCTGAAATACCAAAATTTGTAGTGGTGGTTGTTTCCCAAGTTAAGTTTGGATCTCCAATATTAGTTAAATAATATCCTGTTTGTCCTGCGTAATCATTATAAGCCAAGTTTGAACCGTATGATGTAATGGCATTACCTGCTGGAATAGAGTTGTTACCAACTTGACCCCAACTTACTTTTAATAATAAATTATTCACATCTACAGAACCTGCAAAGAAATCATCTGAAAGTCTCCAACCCGCACTAAAAGCTGGAAAAACACCTACTTGATTTCCTCCTTCAAAAAGTGAAGATTGGTCACGTCTTATAGTTGCGCTAAACAAATATTTCCCACTATAATCATAATCTACTTTCCCAAAAGTTGAAAATGAAGTCGATTTATTTTGATTACCACCTACTGTTTGACTACCAGTACCTGCACTTAAATACGTTGCATCTGGCTCTGTAAATAAGAAATTCGTAATTTGAGCATAATAGTTTTTGTAAGTGTTTTTCTTGAATTCAGTACCAACAAAAGCATCTACATTATGTACTTCGTTAAAAGTTTTTGTGTACTGAAGAATATTATACCAGTTTGTATTAATTCCTGTTGCTGTAGTTTCTCTTAATTGATTTACTGTTCTTGCAGTAGAATTCTCATAATCTATTGGTTGAAAAAAACCAAAATTTGATGTATTTAAATCTGCTGTAAAGGTTGTTCTAAATTTTAAATCTTCAAAGAGATCTACTTCAGCATATACAGAACCTAAAGTTCTAAGCACTTTATTTACATTGTTTTTATTTCTATCTGCAACTGCAACAGGATTATACCCATTACCAACTCCTGATATACCAGCTGTTCCTGCAAAATTACCACCTTCATCATAAACTGGAATAATTGGGTGCATTCTATATAACGATGCTATTTGGCTTTCATTATTTTGATTTGAATTTGAACCTAATGGATCATTTACTCCTATTAATTCAGAATAAGAAAAACTTAATGTTTCACCAATTCTAAAGTTATCAGTAATATCAAATTCTGAATTCGCTCTAATGCTGTAACGATCATAAGATGTATTTACCGCAACACCTTCTTGATCTAACAATCCTAAACTTACAAAGAATTTTGAAGTTTCAGAACCACCTTGAATACCAATATTGTGTTGTTGCACTATTGCAGAATTAAAAAATTCATCAAACCAATTTGTTCCAGCTTGATTTGCTCTTGTAATTCTATTATCTGGGAAACTATAAGGATTTCCACCACCATCGTTAATAAATTCTGGTAAAACTGGTGTTGTTCCTGTTCCATATTGTGGATGACTTAATGCACTTCCATCATTTGCTAAAGCTTTCCAGTAAGCATCTGCCAATTGTTGTGGTGTCGCCATTTCAGGGAAAGCACTATTAGGAACAAAATCATTACCAATTAAACCATCATAAGTAAATTTAGCTTTTTGATTTCTCTTACCGCTTTTAGTTGTAATTATTATCACACCATTTGCAGCCCCAATACCATAAATAGATGCCGCAGCAGCATCTTTTAATACTTGTATAGAAGCAATATCGTTTGGATTAATTTCATTTAATCCTTGTCCCGTTTGCACACCATCAATTACATATAAAGGATCATTACCATTTACGGTACCAAAACCTCTAATACGTACTGCAGCTTTACCACCAGGACCACCTTCTGAACCAACGGTAACACCAGACACTTGACCTTGCAATGCTTGTTCAAGGCTTGATGGTGTTGTTTCAGCCAACACTTCAGAATCGATTACAGCTACAGAACCAGTAATATTTCTAGTATTTTGTGCTGTATAACCTGTTACTACAATTTCATTCAAAACATTTGCATCTTGAACTAAATTGATATCAACAATTGCTCTTCCTGCTACATTAATTTCTTGGGTAACGTATCCAATAAAACTAACAACAATAATAGCATCTGCAGATATATTATTTAATGTGTACTTACCATCAAAATCTGTGGCTGTACCATTAGATGTTCCCTTCACGATGATACTCGCCCCTGGTAAAGGACCATTTTCATCTGAAACTGTTCCAGAAATCGATTGTGCCTGCGAAAAAGCAAACATTAAAAGAGTTACGAACAAGGTAAGGATGTTACGTATTTTTGTTTTCATAAATAGTTGGTTTTTATTAATATTTAATAGCTTAGATGATGTGCATAAGCAACATATGCTATATTAACCACATCATGTACAAAATTAATAGCTAAACCCTTAAAATATTAATAGTATTTCATCACTTATTGACACAAATTATTCTTTATAACAAAAAAACAACAACCAATCAACAAAACCCCCTTTATTAACAGGTGTTAAGCGGTTAGTATACATAAAAAAGAAAGAATAATACTATAATACTATTTTGTCAAAAAAGAATAAATAGTATTAGCTTTTGATGAATTAGGTAAAATCAAGCAACTTATTTTTAAATTATTTTTAAAAAATTATTTTCAGAAGCAATGTTGCTTTAATAATTCTTTATTGTTTTCACAGAATGCATTTAAAGATTCTTTTAAAGAAAATAAAGACTAAAAGACAACATAACAATGAAATACATGAAAAATATAAGTTCTTATAAATACGATTAAAGTCAATTTGAAAATATAAAATGAATAAAAAAAATCACATATTTAAAACCTGTTGATGCCTTGTTTATAATTAATTTTCATCCAGAATATGAATTTAATTTTAATGCTTTTATTCAGTAAACATTTGCTTTTAAGTGTATAAATAATATCAGGATTTGAAGTTTTTATCTAAACATTAAAAAGAAAAATAGCTTAATTTTACACACTTAAAAAACTCAGCAAATGCTTAGATTCTGTTTAACACTTTCAATCTTTTTAATTATAGTTTCATGTAAAGAAAACATTCCCAAAATGTATAACTCCACAGATAAACTATTAAAATATACTGGAAGAACTGAACAATTAACAGACAGTACAACAGCATTAATTGGTTCTGCTGCATCTTCAGAATTTAACACAAAAGGCGATTCAGTTTCTTTATTTCTTCAATCAGAAGTTAAACCACGCAATTATGTTGTTTTAACAATTAATGATGAATACCAAAAACGTTATCAGATTAAAGGTGATACTATCAACAAAATAACGTTGCAGTTACCAAAAAACGAAATTAATAAAATAGGAATTCATAAAGCAACTGAAGCTGCAAGTGGAACTATTATTATTCATAAAATTGAAACCGAAGAATTAGTTCCCTTGAATGAAAATAATTCTATTTCAATAGAATTTATTGGTGATTCTATTACTTGTGGTGCTTTGGCAGATAATAGCGATATTGATTGTAACGAAGGTGAGTATTTAGATCAACACAATGCTTATTTAGCTTACGGACCAAGATTGGCGAGAACTTTAAATGCTAAATATGTTTTAAGCTCAGTTTCTGGAATGGGAATGTATAGAAATTGGAATGATGAAAATATTCAAGAACCTATTATGCCACAAGTTTACAATAACTTATATTTAAATACTGATGTATCAAAACCATACAAAATCATTTTTAAACCAGATATAGTTAGTATTTGTTTAGGAACTAATGATATGTCTGATGGTGATGGCATAAAAAATCGACTTCCTTTTAATTCTGAAAAATATACCTCTAATTATATTCAATTTGTTGAAAAGGTTTACAACAGATACCCAAACACTAAAGTAGCTTTATTGAACAGCCCTATGGTTTCAAAAGAAAGAAATGATACTTTAGTGTCGTGTTTAAAAAAGGTACAAAATCATTTTAAAGATAAAAATATTGCAATTTTTCAATTTGATAAACTCTTTGTTAATGGATGCAATTACCATCCTAGTGTAGAAGATCATAAAGTTTTAGCAGATCAATTAACGCCTTTTTTCAAAAACATATTAAGTAACAAATAATGAGGTTTTTATCAATTATAATATTTCTGTTTATTGCAAAAACATCATTTGCCAACGTTATTTTACCTTCATTGTTTTCAAACCACATGGTTTTACAGCAAAATGATGAAGTTAAATTTTGGGGTTGGGCAAATCCAAATGAAGAAGTCACAATCCAAACCTCTTGGAATGGTGAGCTTTATAAAACTAAAGCCAGCAACCAAGCTAAATGGGACCTAATTATAAAAACACCAAGTTATGGTGGTCCTTTTACAATCTCAATAAAAGGATATAATGAAATTGTTTTAAATGATATTTTAATAGGTGAAGTTTGGTTATGCTCAGGGCAATCTAACATGGAAATGTCTGCAAACTGGGGTGGCGGAATCAAAAATATGGATGAAGTTGGAAAAGCAAACAATCCTACAATCAGATTTTTTACTATACCAAAAAGCGCTTCAAAATACCCTCAAGATAACCTTACAGCAAATTGGGATATCTGTACTCCTGAAACAATGAAAAAATCAAGTGCTGCTGCCTACTTTTTTGCAAAACGACTGCAAGAAAACTTAAAAGATATACCAGTAGGACTAATAGTTTCAGCTTGGGGAGGAACTCCTGCTGAAATTTGGATGCCAGAAGAAACCATAAGAAAAGATTCAATTCTCAACGAAGCAGCAAATAATTTAAAACCCGTAGAATGGGGTCCTACAGAACCTGCGAGAGCCTTTAATGCTATGATAAACCCTTTAGTCGGATATAATATTGCTGGCGCATTATGGTACCAAGGAGAAGCAAATGTTGGCTCACCTGTTTATGACAAAACTCTTAATACATTAATTAATTCTTGGAGATATTTATGGCATAAAAAATTCCCGTTTTACTATGTTCAAATTGCTCCTTATGAATATGGTGAAGACCATTTTGGTGGTGTAGAAATTAGAAACGCTCAACGTAAAGTTTTAAATCTCTCAGAAAACACAGGCATGGTTGTTATTGATGATGTTTCAACGGCTGACGATATTCATCCAAAAGACAAAAAAACAGTTGGAATTAGATTAGCCAATCTTGCTTTGAAAAATCATTATAAAAATTTTGATGGTATTGTTAATGGCCCTCTTTTTAAAAATATTTCTTTTGAAAAAGGAAAAACCAAAGTCTTTTTTGATAATTCAAAAGGGCTTAATACTAAAGGAGATAACTCACTTTTTGAAATTGCAGGAGAAGACAAAATATTTTATGATGCTAAATCAAAAATTAAAAATGACTATATAATACTTACATCAAAAAAAGTAAAAAAACCTAAATATGTTCGTTTTGCATGGAAAAACACTACTCAATCAAATGTTTTTAATGAAGCTAATTTACCTGCATCAACATTTACAACTGAACATTAAATAACTAATTGACTAACCACCACCGAATGATTAAATTTTCAACTGATTTTATATGGGGTACAGCAACTTCGGCTTACCAAATTGAAGGCGCTCATAATGCTGATGGAAAAGGACCTTCTATCTGGGATAGTTTTTGTACCATTCCTAATCGAATAAAAAACAATGAAAACGGTAATGTTGGGATAGATCATTACCACCGCTATAAAGAGGATGTTGCTTTATTAAAATCGCAAGGTTTTAAAGCGTATCGTTTTTCAATTTCTTGGGCTAGAATTATGCCAGAAGGAAAAGGCAAAGTAAATGAAGAAGGTATTGCGTTTTACTCAAATCTTATAGATGAGTTAATAAAAAACGATATTGTTCCATGGGTAACTTTATACCATTGGGATTTACCTTTGGCTCTTGAAATGGAGAATGATGGTTGGTTAAACCCTAATATCGCTAGTTATTTTGAAGATTACGTAAAAATTTGTTTTGAAAGATTTGGAGATCGTGTTAAAAACTGGATTACTTTAAACGAACCGTGGGTTGTTGCCATTTTAGGTTATGGACAAGGTGTTTTTGCTCCTGGAAGAAGTTCAAATTCAGAACCATATTTGGCAGCACATCATTTAATATTAGCTCACGCTAAAGCAGTTAAACTTTATAAAACAAGCTTCACACATCAAAAAGGCACTATTGGAATTACAAATAATTGTGATTGGAGAGAACCTCTTACCGACAAACCTGCTGATATTGAAGCAGCAGAACGCGCTTTATTATTCTTTTTAGGCTGGTTTGCAGATCCTATTTATTTTGGAGATTACCCACAAGTAATGAAAGATAGACTTGGAGATAGATTGCCCAAATTCACTGAAGACGAAAAAGAATTAATTAAAAATTCTTCAGACTTTTTTGGACTAAATCATTACACAACCATGTATGCTGCAGAAGATGATCACTCAGGAATAAAAAGTAGTGTTTATGGAAATGGAGGGATTTCTGAAGATCAAGATGTCATTTTAACTCAAGATGAAGCTTGGCCTTTAACAGCGTTTAATTGGTCCGTTGTCCCTTGGGGATGTTATAAATTACTTGAATGGATTAGCAAACGATACAACAATCCTGATATTTATATTACCGAAAATGGTTTTGCTTGCAATGATACTCTAGAAAATGGAGAAGTTAATGACTTAGAAAGACTAGATTATTACAGACAATATTTAGAAGCTTGTAATGAAGCCATTGAAAATGGAATAAAATTAAAAGGCTATTTTGCATGGAGTCTTTTTGATAATTTTGAATGGGCTTCTGGCTATTCTGTTCGATTTGGAATAAACTATATCGACTACAAAACTCTTAAAAGAACTCCTAAAGCCTCAGCTTTATGGTTTAAAAAAATCATTAAAAATAACGGCTGGTAATATTTAAAAACAGCTTATAAAACAACTAATACTATATAATGAAAAAAGCAATTTTATTAATTTTCATCCCTTTATTACTTACTAGCTGCCAACGCACAGAAAGTCAAACTTCAAATAATGCAAATCAAGAAATTGAGCAAAAAGTTGACTCTCTTTTATCTGTAATGACCTTAGAAGAAAAGGTTGGGCAAATGACCCAAATCACTTACATGGTAGTTGAAAAACAAAACGCAAAAGGCGCTTTAGACAAAGACAAACTAAAAGAAGCCATTCAAAAATACCATATAGGTTCAATTTTAAATGTTCCAGAAGGGACAGCACCAACCCGTGAAAGATGGCAAGAAATATTAGAAGAAATTCAAACAGAAACAAATAAATCTAATTTAAAAATTCCAGTACTTTTTGGAATTGATGCTATACATGGGTCAAGTTATACTCAAGGCGCAACCTTATTTCCACAACAAATTGGAATGGCAGCAACTTGGAATCCTGAATTAATTAAAAGAGGCGCCCAAATTTCCGCCTACGAAACGCGTGCATCTAACATACCTTGGGTTTTTTCTCCAGATTTAGATTTACCTCGTAATCCAACTTGGTCTCGTTTTTGGGAAACTTTTGGTGAAGACACTTATTTATCATCTCAAATGGCAACAGCTATGGTTGAGGGATTTCAAGGAGACGATATTTCAGCCCCAAACAATGTTGCTGCTTGCGTTAAGCATTTTTTAGGATATGGTAGCACAACTACAGGAAAAGATAGAACACCAAGTATTATTCCTGAGCGTGTTTTACGTCAATATGATTTACCAATTCACGCAGCAGGAGCAAAAGCTGGTGCAAAAACATTTATGATTAGTTCTGGTGAAATTAACGGAACGCCTGTTCATGCCAGCAAAAAATTATTAACAGATGTTTTAAAAGGCGAGCTTGGTTTTGAAGGTTTTGTTGTTTCAGATTGGGAAGATATTATTTACTTACACAATCGTCATAAAGTTGCTGCAACTCCAAAAGAAGCTGTGAAAATAGGTGTTATGGCTGGAATTGATATGAGTATGGTTCCAAATGATTTTTCTTTTTTTAATTATTTAGTTGAGCTTGTTAATGAAGGTGAAGTACCAATGTCTAGAATTGACGATGCCGTTTCAAGAATTTTAAAGGTAAAACTTGAGGTAGGTTTATTTGAAAAACCAACTTGGAATACTAATGATTACAGCAAATTTGGTTCAGATGAATTTATTCAAGAAGCTTATAATACCGCAGCAGAATCAATTACTTTATTGAAAAACAATGATGGTCTTTTACCAATTTTAAAAGACGCCAAAATATTAGTAACAGGACCAACCGCAAACACCATGAAATCTTTAAATAGTGGGTGGACTTATAATTGGCAAGGTGAAAATGCCGATAAATTTGCAGCCGATAAAATGACCATTTTAGAAGCTTTTCAAGATAAATTAGGAACAAACAATGTTTTATACTCTGAAGGCGTATCGTTAACGGAAGAAATTAATATTGAAAAAACAGTTAGTCTTGCTAAAAATGCTGATTATATTTTACTGTGTTTAGGTGAACAAAATTATACAGAAACACCAGGAGACATTAGTGATTTAGAAATCACAGAACCACAAATAGCACTTGCAAAAGCATTATCAAAATTAAACAAACCAATTATTCTTGTTTTAGCAGAAGGACGCCCTAGAATAATAAGCAAATTTGAAAGCGAAATGGATGCCGTAGTTCATGCATATTACCCAGGAAACGAAGGTGGAAGAGCTTTAGTTGATATTATTACTGGCGATGTAAATCCAAGTGGTAAAATTCCTTTTAACTATCCAAGATACACCAATGCATTAACCAAATACAATAGAAAATACACAGAAAGTCGTGAAGGCGTAACTGGGCATAATGCTTATAATCCGCAATGGGAATTTGGTCATGGTTTATCTTACACAACTTTTGAATATAGTAACTTAAAACTATCTTCCACAGAAATTAAAAAAGGTGATACTATTGATGTTTCAATAGATGTAACAAATACAGGATCTCGTGAAGGTAAAGAAGTTGTTCAATTGTATTTAAATGATTTATTTGCGTCTATTACACCTGAAGTTAAAAAACTTGTAGGCTTTGAAAAAATCTCTTTAAATCCTAATGAAACTAAAACTGTAACTCTTAAAATAACAGAAGAAAGCATGAGTTTTGTTGATAACAATCTTGATTGGGTTAGCCAAGATGGAACCTTTAAAGTTATGATTGCAGATAAAGAAATGGAGTTTGAGTTAAACTAGAAATTCTAAACATATAAGAAACAAAAAAGCCTCAGATTAATTCTGAGGCTTTTTTTATTTAGACTAGTCTTAAATTTAATCTAATAATTTACTATTAGCTTCTTTAATTAAATCTAATGTTGATATATCACTAGAAAAAACTGAATTTAAACCTTGTGGTTCTTGTGGTGGATCTGCACTAAAATCATCGCCATGTTTCCATTTACCATTTTCAGGATTTGTTATAGCATAGCCTGCAAATCCCCAAAAATTTAATCCCGCAAGAATACCTTTATCTTTAGAACTCTCTACAATTCTGTCGAAAATAGCTTTGTAAAATACATTTCTATTTTCTACTGAAGCTTCAGGTGATAAGCTTTCCTTTTCACGTGGAAATCCAAATTCTGACATTACAATTGGTTTTTTCAACCTTTTGGCTACAACAATATGTTCATCCATGTATTCGTATGCATTTTTAATAGACACTTGTGTACTTTCCTTTTCATCATTAATATCATACCAACCCCAATTTTTAGGCCACATGTGCATCGCTAAATAATCAATATTTTTATTGTTATGCAATCTTTCAAACATATTGATATCTTCAAGAAAACCATGCTTACCTTCAGTTCCTGTTGATACTAAATGATTAGGATCTAATTCTTTGATTAACTTAACTGTTTCATTTAACCAACCTGCAAAAGCTTCTTCATGATCTGGTGTCATTAAAACTCTAGGTTCGTTTGCCACTTGCCAAGACATTACTGTATGATCATCGGTATACTTTAATCCTGAATACTTATTTGTTCTTCCAATAATAAATCTTAAATGGTTATAATAGGCTTCTTTACAAGGCTCACAGCTATGAAATTGACTGGTATAAGTCATATATTCATTCCAAGAATATTGCTCTAAAAATGGGTTTGGAACTTCGCCATAGCCATTCCACTTTAAATATTCAGACATACCTCCAGACCAAATCCAGTTATTATTTAAATACAAAACGGCATACATATTACGTTTACGCATTTCTGCCATCATAAAGTCTAAACCATCTAATAAATCTTCATTATAAACACCTTGCTCTGGCTGTAAAGCTGGGTGAACTCTAGAATCTCCTCCATCTCCTTCACCTCCAACCAAAATGCGCAAATTGTCGATACCTACTTCTTTCATTAGGTCTAATTCTTTAATTAATCGCGCTCTATCTCCTATGTTCTTAGCCCCTATTAATGGCCCATACCAATAGTTTGCTCCTACAAAATAGTATGGTTTACCATCTTTCATAAACTTAGAATCTTGAACAGTTATTTGTTTAACATCTAACGTTTTAACGGTTTTAATATTTTTTGCACTTTTACATGCAGAAAAAAGCGTAACTAATAATATAAAATATAAGTATTTATTGATTTTCATTTTAAAAATTAATTTGGTAAAACATACATATTAGGCAATTCATTTTGAAGCAAAGATTTTGGTTTGTTTGTAAACCCAATAAAATCTGATGCGCTAGACATCCCAGGCACAGGTGTCACATAAGTATCTTCAGTGTTATTCCAAAACATCATAAAAGCAATTTCTATACTATTATTAGTAATTACTTGATATAAATTATTAGCATAAAACCCTGAAATTGGATTATTTTGTCCTGGTGTTACAAAATAACCTGTTTCTGTAAAGGCTGCTATTTTAACCTTTTCTTTGGCTAGTTTATCAATAATTTGAAGTTTTTCGTTTGCTGTATCTATTCCAGATTGACCCATGTTATTTAAATCCCCATAATTATCCATCCCTAATATATCTACATAATTATCTCCAGGATATCGATTTAAATATTCACTTTCAGAATTAAAATTTCTATCAGGTGAAAATGCGAAAAGCATGTTATTTACATTTAAAGTATCTCTTAAATACTCAACGGTAAATTGCCAAAGAGTTATATATTCTTGAGGCGTACAATAAGAAGCCCCCCACCAAAACCAATCGCCATCAAACTCATGAAATGGTCTAAAAATAAATGGTATTAATTTCCCATCGTTTCCAACCAAATTATTAGCCACATCTGCTACTATTTGAAGTTTTTCTTTGTAATATTCATGATTATCACCACCTGGTAAAATACTTTTAAAAGCATTGTTTTTTTGAAAAACTGTCATGTCTGAAGTGTAAAAATGCTCTCCCTCATAAGGCTCTCTTAAATGCCACATAAAAACATTTACCATGCCTTTATTATATGCTTCAATAGCATCTGCTTTTATTTTCTGTTCTTGTTGATACCACCAATTAGAAGCGGTTCCATCATTATTATCATCAGCTATAAACATAAAATCAGACCCCAATAGACCTGGGTCGTTACCTGTCGTTTTTTTGATATCTGAATCACCTACATTATTATTATAAAAGCTATTAAATGCATCTTGCTGACCTATTATAAAATTGGTTCTAGAAACGTTTTTTAAATTATAAAACAAAGCAATAGTTTCTGGTGTAGCATTAGGATTCACCATGTAAGTTGATGTGTCTTCTGGATTTAACGAAAATGATTCTGCATTGCTTGAAATGGTAATTGTAGCCGTTTTTGATGAATTTAATACAACGTTGGCATTGTCTGTACTTGTAAGTGTGATTATAATAGTTTCGTTGTCTTCTGAAATATTATCATCTAAAACATTAATTGCTATTACTGAGGACAAAGTATTTGCAGGTATGGTTAAACTATTACTAATTGTTTCAAAATCTTCACCATTTGTTGCAGTTCCACTTACTGTATAACTAACTTTTGTGGCTTTACTGATTCCCTCTGACAACGTAACAGTAAACGCTCCATTTAGTGAAGGTTCAACAACAATATTTGTTGCTGTTGAGATACTAACTTTTATTGCATTTGTTGCAGGTTCTGGATTTTCTTCTGGAGAATCCTTTGAACAACTATTAAAAAAAATAGCTATTAATAAAACACTAAATATTAATTTAAAATTCTTCATTTCATCATTCATTTAATAATATAAATGCTCTAGAGGTATGATAAGGCGCTTTCCACATACTTACTTTATCTTCTTCAGTGTAAACTTTTCCTTCTTTAGACACTCTAAAAAACCATTCTCCATTTTCGTAATCTATCAAATGCTTTTTAGTGTAATCCCATATTTTAAGCGAAGCATTAATATACTTTTCATTAGGCTTTAGATTATGTGCATATTTTAAACCTATTAAAGCTTCAACTTGTGGCCACCAATGCCTATCAGTATCAATATGGTTTGTGGTTAAATTTTTCTCATTTAAAACAGAGCCATCTTGATCTATTCCTTCTTTTAAAAATGTATCGGCTACTTTTACTGCTAACTCATTTACTTTTTCTAACAAATCATCGTCTTTAAGTAATTTTGAAGCTTCAATTATTAACCAAGCTGCCTCAATATCGTGCCCATAAGACACAGAATTACTTAACAAATTCCATTCATCATCGAAAAACAATTCATAATGATTTTTATCGTTTAAGAATTTTTCCAAAAACACTTCAACAAGCATTTTTAAGGAGGTTCTTAATTGTTCATTATCATAAATTTTAAGTAAAGTGGTGTAAGCTTCTAAAACATGAAGATGAGTGTTCATGGTTTTTGAAGCATTCATGTCTTTATCACTTAAACGCATGTCTTCAATAGGAGTCCAATCTTTATTAAAGGCTTCAAAATAGCCAATATTCAACTCGTCCTTTGCGTGCTTTTCTACAAGTTCAAAAATTTCTATTGCCCAATTTTTAGCATTTTCATTTTTTGAAAAAATATAATATTCAGACAATGCATAAATTGTAAAAGCCTGGGCATAAACTTGTTTACGCTTATTTATTGGTTTTCCTTGATAATCAAGTTCCCAAAAAACACCTTTATCTTCTTTATCGTTGAAAAAGGTTTTTAAATAATCAAAAGCTCTATCGCAAACCAATTCATAATCATTGGTTTGCAAGTGATTTGAAGCTGCTGAAAAGGACCAAAGTATACGTGAATTTAAAATTATACCTTTTGATGAATTTGGAACAACTTTGTTATAGTGATCTATTTTTCCAACAAAACCTCCATATTCATTATCTAATGTGTTTTGAGTCCAGTAACTTAATATATTTTTTAATTCAGAACTTAACTCTGATTGTAGCTGTTTATAAGCATTAGTCATTAATAAAGACCTTTATTTTTGTCTATAAGATTAATAATCGTTTCCACAGAACCTGCTGAAGTATACTTATCTTGAGGTGTATTCATGCAATAATCAACTAATTTATCTATTGTTGAAGTTGCAACATGCATTTTAGTATCTGATGACGCGTAATAAATATAAACTGTTCCGTCATCTTCAGCTATCCATCCATTTGAAAATAACACATTAGATACATCACCTATACGCTCTCCGTTAATAGGCCCCATAAAATGACCTCCTGGTCTGTATATTACTTTTGAAATATCATCCAAATCTGTCATAAACATATAAATGGTATAACGTAATCCTGCAGCAGTATTTCTAGCTCCGTGAGCAAGATGCAACCATCCTTTTTCTGTTTTTATTGGAGCTGGCCCTAAACCATTTTTAAGTTCGTAAATAGTATGATACACTTTACTATAAATGATTTTTTCCTCTTCAACAACTGGATTAGTCATATCATCAATGTAGCCTAATCCAATACCTCCACCAGAACCTACACTAATAAAACCATCTTGAGGTCTTGTATAAACTGCATATTTTCCATTTACAAATTCAGGGTGAAGTACCACATTACGTTGTTGTGCTGAGCCTGAAATTAAATCTGGTAAGCGTTCCCAATTAATTAAGTCTTTTGTTCTTAATATACCTGCATTTGCTATAGCGCTGCTTGTATCTTCAACAGGTACATTCGGGTCTTTTCTCTCTGTACAGAAAATACCATATATCCAACCATCTTCATGTTCTATTAAACGCATATCATATGCATTGATATCTGGATTACCTTCAATTTGAGGAATAACACATGGTTTATCCCAAAACTCAAAATTGTCTATACCATTAGGGCTTTCTGCCATGGCAAAAAATGATTTTCTATCATTTCCTTCAACACGAACACATATGACATAAGCTCCATTCCATTTCATGGCACCTGCATTAAATGCTGCATTAAATCCAATACGTTCTAAACCATTAGGATTTGTTTTTGGATTTAAATCATATCTCCAATGTATTGGAATATGTGCTGAAGTTACAACTGGATTTTTATACCTATTGTAAACTCCGTTTGATTTAGAAACTTGCTCATTTCCTTTATTAATTAATTTGGAATATTGTTTCTTTACCTGATCTATGTGTGAATCGATTTTATACAATTTATTTTAATTTTTGGTTAATTTAATTCTTCGTTCAATTTATTCCACCAATACTTTTTCAAAAGAAATAAACAAGCTACTAAAATAGCAAGCGATATATATATTGGCATACTTTGTCTAAATATGATGTACATTGGTAAGATTACTAATGTAGTTTGTGCTATAATACCAATAACTACATTAAACATATCTTTAACAAAATCTTTATTCTTCTCAAAACTAGAATCTTCTGCAACCAACTTATCATTTATTGGTTTCCAAAAACCCCATGGTCTTACATTTTTATAAAAAGCTTTTAACACTTCTTCTTCAGTTGGTGGTGCAGAGTATGTACCTATAATACTTCCAATTAACGAGACTACTAATAGGATTGGAAATAAATACAATTCATTTACATCAGGAAATAACATTGGAGCAATATAAGCTGCTAATAAACCTGCTACCATTCCCCAGAAAAATCCTTCTCCGTTAAAACGCCACCAATGCCATTTTAAAATATTTGCTCCTACATAACTTCCATAAAGAACAGATACTATAATATTTAAAACCGAGTTAACATCTTCTGCAAAAAAGCCCAAAATAATACTAACAATTACTACAACTACACCTGTTAAGTAATTCATATTTTTAATCTGACTAGTAGTTGCGTCTGGCTTTGTATATTTTAAATAAATATCATTAACCAAATATGCTTGAGCAGCATTTAATGTACCAGCAAAAGTTGACATGAAAGCAGCGATTAATCCCGCTAACAATAACCCTAATAATCCAACTGGTACAAATGTTTTTATAGCTGTTGGTAAAATAAGTTCAAAATCTATATTTCCTGCAGCATTTAATAAGTCTAATTTTTCATAATAAATCAAGGCTAATGCTGCAAAACCAGCAATCATTAAATAACGAATTGGCATCAATACAACAGAAACAAAACCACTCATTTTTGAAGCTTCAGCTGGTGATTTGGTAGAAAGTATTTTTTGCATATCGTATGTTGGTGCAGGACCAGCTACACTTACTAGCACGCCTTTAAATAACATCATAAATAAGAATATGCTAAAAACACCAAAACCATCATCTTTTATTTTTTGGTTGACTTCAGGTATAATTTGCGACCAATCCATACTTAATTCTCCTAAAAATGGATTCATCCAACCATTAGGTACATTTAAATTTGAATCACCTACTGCTTGCCAACCTAAATAACCAATAACTAAAGCTGCAATCGTCATTATTGTAAATTGAACAACATCTGCCCAAACAATTCCAGACATACCTCCTAATAAAGAATAAAATACAGCAAATAGTGTAAAAATAGTACCATAAAAATGAGGGACATATTCAGCAGATATATCAAAAGGGACATAGTTACTAACAAATTCCCAAGGCACAAATATTTCAACAAATTTCCCTAAACCTATAAAACCATAAGCTAAATATCCTAAGCAAACAACTAATGCAAAAACTACCACAATAATATGTGACATTCTAGCACCTTTTCCAAATCCAAATCTTGTACCAATCCACTCCGCACCTGTTGTAGCGTTAGATCTTCTTAGCCATTTAGATAAGTAAACCATTAAGAAAATTTGATTAAATACTGGCCACAACCATGGTATCCAAGCACTTTTAATACCATAAACAAACATTAATGTTACCAACCATATAGTACCAGAAATATCAAACATCCCAGAAGCATTTGACAATCCTAACATATACCAAGGAATAGATTTCCCTCCTAATAAATAATCGTCTTTACTTCGCTGGGCCTTTTTTCTAAGCACCAACCCTATAACTATTATAGATATTAAATAGAGCGCAATGATTAAAATGTCAACTGTATGCAATAATTTCATGGGTGGTTTAGTTAGTTTAATTAGTATTTTATGTTATTAATATCTTTTAAAAATAATGTTTTTGGAAGCTTTTCAAACACCTTAAAATCCTCTTCACTAGAATGTGTTTTATAAGGCATATAATGATGCTTTTTAGTGTAATTTCTCCAAAATAAAATATATGCTATTCCTGTGTTTTCTATACTTGGGTATACAACTTCTGTAAACCATTTATTAGTAGGTATAGCTTCTATTCCTGTTTCTGTAAAGGCATATAGCTTATTCTTTGATGTTGCTACATCTTTTACAATTTTTAAATCGTTGACAACTGATTTTTTATAATCCTCTGAGTTATTAAAATCATAAATATCAATTCCAAAAAAATCTACATAATCATCACCTGGATAATATTTCATGTAATCATCATTTGGATTTAATTTATTTGGCGAATAAGCATAAATTAAGTTATGCAATTTATGTTTATTCTTCAAATAATCAACTGTTTCCTTCCATAATTGTACATATTCTGCAGTAGTACAGTTTGGATCACCCCACCAAAACCAAGCACCATTCATTTCATGAAATGGTCTAAAAATAATCGGAACTTTTACTCCATTATACTTTATAGAATTTAAAAAGTCTGCAACTTTATCTAACCACAATAAATACTTATCTTTATATTGTCCATTATTAATAACATCTTTTACTGCAGCCGTTTTATCCCAAGAATCTCCACCAGTACTGGGGTTGTCTGCATGCCAACTAACTGTGATTATTCCGCCATTTTTGTGTGCATCAATCATTAATTTACGCATAGTCTCAAAAGGAACTCCATCCAAATTTTTGTCATAACCATGCTCTATTCTTCCAATATCAAATCCATAAACCGCTGGAAAGTCTCCTATAATATCATTTACATCACTCTTAATAGTATTTGGAAAATCTGACTCCTTCCATCCTATCCCATAAGATGTAGCATCTTGATGTCCTATTGCAAAACCTTCTTTTGAAATGTAGAACAATTTTTTATGGAGCTGTTTTATACTTTTTGACGGTTTACTATCAACTAACTGTGGTTTTTTGTAAACAGAATTATAAAAAGGCTTACACGAATTTAAAAAAGCAAAAAAAAGAACTATTACTATAGTGACAAAATGTTTATTAAAATTGAATGTTTTTTGACCTTTATGCATTAATTTGTACTTTTTTGATAATTTTACACTATTTAATTTACAAAATATATAATTTTGTCTTTACAATTTTATTAAATTCAAAATTAATAATTATACCTACCACAAACATGATATTATTTTATCATTTTTACAAACTATAATTACATCTAAGATGAATATATTAAACAAAGTACATAGAGAAATAACCCCTTTATCTCCTGAAGATAGTTTTTTAGTTTTTGACAGAATTAAAGAAGAGTTTGATTTCCCTGTACATTTTCATCCTGAATATGAATTAAACTTTATTCACAATGGAAAAGGCATTAATCGAGTTGTTGGAGACAGTATTGAAGAGATAGATAATATTGAACTTGTTTTGATAGGACCAAATTTACACCATGCTTGGTTGAACAATAATTGCAAAAGCAATAAAATGCGAGAAATCACGATTCAGTTTGATGAAAATTTATTTAACAATGAATTATTATCGAGAAAGATCATGAAGCCTATTAAAGAAATGTTTGAAAGATCCGCACATGGTATTCTATTCTCTAAAAAAGTAAGCACAGACTTGTACGAGCGCCTTTCTCAAGTTTCAAAATTAGACAGTATGGACTATTTCTTGGAATTGGTTTCTATATTACATGATTTAGCAAACTCAAGAAGTCAGAGACTACTTTCAAGCTACACAATTAACAGAGACAGCTTTGAAAATAGCGACAAAATAAAGAAGATTTATGAGTATGTTCAAGAGAATTTTGACAAAAAAATAACACTTGCAGAAGCTTCTGAACTCGTAAATATGAGTCAAGTATCATTCAATAGGTTTATGAAAAAAAGAACAGGAAAAACCTTTGTAGACTACGTAAATGACGTAAGAATAGGCCATGCAGCTATTAGATTAATTGAAAAAGATATTACAATCTCTGAAATTGCATTTAATTGTGGATTTAATAATATAGCCAATTTTAACAGGGTTTTTAAAAAGTCAAAAAAATGCACACCTAGCCAATACAAAAATGACTTTTCTGGCATTAAAAGAATACTTTAAGACACTATATAACAAAACTACTTTTTTATAATACCACATCTAAAACTTCTCATTTCCCAACCTATTTCTCTAATATTTACAGCAACTCTTCAGTTAATCGAAAAAATTTCATTAGCAAATGACAAAATAATATTAACCTTAATTTAACAATTACTTTAATTTTGATATTATCAAAAAACTACTTGTTTAATTATAAATATAATAAAATAATTAATCGAAAATTATCAATTAACACTACTAACACTAAAAGACATGCAAAAAACAATTTTTAAAAATAAAATTGGCGGTAGAAAGTATTACTATATGCTGATTTTGTTTTTTCTGGTTACTCAAGTCACCTTAGCGCAAACACAGGTAAAAGGAACTGTGACTGATGCAAATGGTTTAACTCTTCCAGGAGTAACTGTCCTCGAAAAAGGAACTAACAATGGAGTAATTACAGACTTTGATGGCATATACGCTATTACAGTTAATGATAACGCCACCCTAATTTTTAGTTTTTTAGGATTTAAAACTCAAGAAATCCTAGTTAACAAATCTAGTATCAACATAATTTTAGAGGAAGATATTCAAGGCCTCGATGAAGTAATTGTAATTGGCTATGGCTCTCAACTTAAAGAGGACATAAGTGGTTCTGTATCCTCAGTTGATACTGAAGCCTTAGAATCAATTCCTCAGGTTAGTATTGACCAAATGATGCAAGGTCGTGCTGCAGGGGTAAGTATAACTACAAACTCTGGTCAACCAGGGAGCTCTGTATCTGTTAGAATACGTGGAGTTAACTCAATTTCAGGATCTAGTGAACCATTATACATTATTGATGGTGTTCCCCTTTCTGGTGATTCTGATGATGGAGGAACAAGTCCGCTAGCCTCATTAAATCCAAATGATATCCAATCTGTTGACATTCTAAAAGATGCATCTGCTACAGCTATTTATGGTTCTAGAGGAGCTAATGGTGTTGTGATTATTACAACAAAAAGAGGTAAGGATAATAAAGGTGTTATTTCATATAATTCTTTTGTTGCCATTCAAGAACCTACTAATAAGATTGATGTTTTAGATTTACAAGGCTATGCTAAACTTCAAAATGCTATTAACGACATTTATGGCTTAAATGAAACCATAGAATACATTAGACCAGAGTTATTAGGTAAAGGTACTAATTGGCAAGAGGAAATTTTCGAAAACGCCATAATGGAAAGTCATCAAATATCTTTCTCAGGTGGTAAAGAAGGTACAAATTATTTTATATCTGCAGGTTATGTTGATCAAGATGGTACTGTAATAGGTTCTGGCTTTAATAGAGCGACAATAAGAGCAAATATTAACTCTAAATTAAGCGAAAGAGTTAATGTTGGCGTAAATATAACTGCAAGCAGAACAGACGAAAAACTAACTTTAAACGGAAGAAGTGACGGTGTTATTGGTTTATCATTATTAAACAATCCTGCTATACCTGTTTATAATCCAGATGGATCTTTTGCTGGCCCTGTGACTCCAGATGAAATTGCATTTGGTTTAAGAAACCCAATAGCTGAAGCATTAAGTCTTAGAAATAAATTAAGAAAAAATTCTATTCTAGGTAATATTTATGCCGAGTTTAAAATTTCAGAAAATCTTACTCACAGAACAGAATTTGGTGGATCTTTTGGTAATAACTTACAAGATAGATTTACACCAAGTTATAGCTATGGTGGTGTTCCTGCAGGAGCAAACACGTTAAGCGTAACAAACCAACACAATGATTTCTGGATTATAAAAAACTTTTTAACGTATCATAATAAATTTAATGAAATACATGATTTAACCGTTTTATTAGGTGCAGAATCTCAAGAAGCAAGCTATGGAGGAACAACCTCTACTGATGGTGATTTTGTTGGAAACCAAGTACCTATTTTAGGAACAGGTAATGCTGATGATAACAATACACAATACAAAGGTAGTCAAGCATTAGAATCTTATTTCGGAAGGGTAATTTACTCTTTAAACAACAAATATAGTCTTACAGCTTCTATGAGAGCTGATGGATCTTCTAAATTTGCCCAAGGTAAAAAATGGGGTTACTTCCCTTCAGTTTCCGCAGCTTGGAAGTTATCTAATGAAGATTTCATGAGTGATTTTAATGCTATACAAAACATTAAAGTTTACGGAGGATATGGTGAAGTAGGAAATCAAAATATTCCAAATTTTGCTTATGGTTCAAGATTATCAACTGTAAACACAGGATTAGGGACAGGTTTTCTACAATATAACTTTGCAAACCCAGATTTAACATGGGAATCCTCTACACAAACAAATTTGGGTTTAAACTTTTCTTTATTTGATTCAAGCTTAAATGCAACAATAGAATTATATAACAAAGTTTCAAAAGACTTCTTATACCAATACGCAGCTACAGATTTTATTACAGGAGGTAGTGCTTTTGGAGCTATTCAAGCACCTTGGGTAAATTTAGGAGAAATGGTAAACAAAGGAATTGATGTAACATTAAGCTACAACACTTCAAGCAAAGATTTTTCTTGGAATTCGTCAATTACAGTTTCTCATTATAAAAACAAAGTAAAAAGTTTAGATAATGTTGCTCAGATTAATGGAACAATGAACATTAACTACGATGGTGAACAAAATATAACTATAACTAAACCAGGACAACCATTAGGTTTATTTTATGGCTTAGAAGTTGAAGGATTGTTTAGATCTGTTGATGATTTTGAAGGTGCAGCAATCCAATATGGCAGACCTTTTGAAGATGCTCTTTTTGCAACTACATGGTTAGGTGACATTAAATTTAAAGATCAAAATAATGATGGTGTGATTGATGATAATGATAGAGTTGTAATAGGTAGTCCTCATCCAGATTTTACTTTTGGTTTTCAAAACTCGTTTGCGTATAAAAACTTTGACTTATCATTATTTTTACAAGGTTCTTATGGAAATGATGTGTTTAACGGAATTGGCAGATTGCTAACAGCTGGTAACAGAACTTATACAAACCAGTTATCATCAGTGTTAGATTATTGGTCTGTTGAGAATCCAGATGGTAATGCTCCTAGATTAGCAAGAAACGACACTCGTAATATTGAAGTTTCAGACAGATATATAGAAGACGGTTCTTACTTAAGAATTCAAAATGTAACACTAGGTTACACACTAGATTCTAAATTAACCGATAAAATAGGGTTAAGCAAATTAAAACTATATGGAAGTATTCAAAACCTGTATACTTTCACAAACTATTCAGGATACGATCCAGAAATTGGATCATACAACCAAAACACATTGTTAACAGGTATTGATGCTGGTCGTTACCCATCACCTAGAACATATACTTTAGGGGTAAATATTGAATTTTAGAAATTAAAAAAAAAGAAATAATGAAAAAATTATTTAAACGAAAATTAATATTTGTGTTAGTATTAATGCTAACATTGGCTTCTTGTAGCGAAGACTTTTTAAATAGACCTCCTGAGGATTCTTATAATGTTGATGAATTTTATCAAACAATAGAACAAGTTCAAGTAGCAACAAATGCTTTATATGCTGCACCATGGTTTAACTTTAACACCAATACTATTTGGTGTATAGGAGAACTAAGTTCTGGTAATGGGCGTACTTGGGATCCTAGAAATGCAGATTTCACAAACTTTGCTATTAATGGAAACCACAGTACTTTAACTCAAGCATGGGAATCATTATATGCAGTAATAGCGCAAGCAAACTTTGTAATTAATACTTTACCTGAGTTCGCTAATCCTGATATTCCACAAGAAGTTGTAAACAACGCTGTTGGAGAAGCTCGTTTTATTAGAGCTACAGCTTATTTCTATTTAGTAAGGGTTTTTGGATCTATTCCAATTATAGCAGATAATAATGATTATGTATTAGAACCTATAGTACCGCGTAATCCAGTTGAAGATGTATACAAGTTTATAGAATTAGATTTAGAATATGCAATTGCTAATTGTTACGAAAAAATTAGAGGAGCTAATTATGATGAAAACGCAAAAGTATCAAGCGGTTCAGCTAAAGCTTTACTTGCAAAAATATATCTTTATGAAGAAAATTATCCAATGGCATATCAAATGGCAGATGAAGTAATTAGCTCTGGTGAATTTAAATTATTTGGAGGTGATGCTGAAGATGGTGATCCATCAGGAAGTTATTACGATCTTTTCACTCCTGAAAACGACAATAACCCAGAATCAATTTTCGCATTACAATGGACAAGCTCTAGCAGATATGCAGAAGGTAATGGCATACAATCTTTATTCGGTCCAGGCGGTGGTTTCACTGGAGGTAGCGATGGATGGTCTGCTGTTGGACCTTCACCAGACTTATTAGAAGCTTATGAAGATGGAGATGTAAGATATTATGCCACAATTACAGAACCAGGAGCTGTATATCCTAATTTAAATGGCGGTTACACTGTACCTGATAATGTTGATTTTCAAGGAACTGGTCATGGATTAAAAAAATATGTAGTTGGTAGTGCTGCGGCAGTATCTAGAGATGATGGTAGCGGGCAAACCACATCATCAAATAACACCTATATTTTAAGATACGGTGATTTATTATTAATACATGCAGAAGCCGCTTTAAAAGGAGGTGGATCAACTTCAAGTGGTATAGAATCATTTAATAAAATTAGGAGAAGAGCCGGTTTAGATGAAATTGCTGCCCCAACATTAGATGATGTATTTCAAGAAAGAAGGATTGAACTAGCATTCGAATTTGAATTTTGGTACGATATTGTTCGAAGAGGTCCAAGTTTTGCATTAGATTACTTAAGCAATACTGATAGAGGAACTTTTGATAGCAGTGTTACACCTGCCGTTTTAAATTCAGAATATTTTGATGCTACAGCTGATGACTTGTTGTTTCCTTATCCAACAACGGAAACACAAAACAACCCTGCTTTGTTACAAGCACCTGTTCCTTATGATTTTAATTAATAAAAAAATGTTTGATATGAAAAATAATATTAATTCCATTAAAAAGAATACTTCAAGGTTCTTTTTAATACTAATGACATTACTATCATTTACTTCATGTGAAAATGAATTTGATAGCGATAAGAACCCTTATAACTCTAAAAGCCTTCCTCCTGTAATCACTAGTGTGAGCGAAGCTAGAGAAGATAAATCTGTTACTCAAGGTGTATTAGAAGGTGTATATATAGTACGTGGTGAAAATTTAGGATCATTTACTTCTATAACTATTAATGGCTACCCTGCATCAATATCACCTGCTCTTGGAACCGATAATCTAATTTTTATTAAAGTTTCAGAAGACACACCATACTTAGATCAATCCGATGTTTTAAGAATTGATAATCCAGCAGGTTTTGCTGAATATAACTTTTCATTATTAACTATTACAGACTTTACAGAAGAGTTAATTGATGGTGTAAATGCTGTTGTTATTAATGGAGGTGATTTTACTGATGTAGCTGATGATGGTGTAGTATTTGTTAGTGGATCTGAAGAAGATGGTAATTTAGTTGAAATTCCAGTAACAAATATTATTTATAAAACAGCATCACAAATAGCTGTAGAAGTCCCTTCAGGAATTCAACAAGCATTTATTTTTGTAAACACCACAAGAGGAGCTTCAGCACAATCTGATTCTTATGGATTCAATTATATCATCTATACAGATCAATTCTATGATTGGGATTTTGGTGGTTGGGGAGAACCTCAAGAAGAATCTTCCGAAGTAGCTTTAGGCTCAACTTCAATTAAAAAAACAAGCTTACAATGGGAAGGATTAACTTTTAATTTTACAGGTGTAAACTCACTTGTTTTTGAAGATTATTCTACAATGGTTATCTCAATTTATCCAGAAGCCGGAGTTACTCGACTTAAAATTAGAATGAATGATGTTGATTTAGGATCAAATAACTCAGAAACTGATTATTACAAGATAGACCTTGTACCAGGAGAATGGAATAAAATAATTTTAGATATGAATTCATTTTATCCAAATGGAGATTATCCAGATGAAATTACAAGAATAGATTTTCAAAGTGCCGTAGAAGGAACTGCAGTATATTATATAGATCAATTTGGATTTGTACAATAATTTAAACTAAAAAGATAAACTAAAAAAAATTATAATGAAAACAACCAAAAATTTATATAGGTTTTTATCTATAGTGTTGGTACTTCTTATTACATCATGTAATGATGATGACGATGTATTAAGTCAACAGCTAAGCGAAAATCCGCAAAATATATCTGAAATTATTGCTGGAAATTCGGAATTATCCACATTATCATCCGCATTAGTACAAGTTGGTTTAGATAGTATTTTAAGTACTACAACAACTTATACTGTATTTGCTCCAAACAATGATTCTTTTTCTGGAGTAGATGTTTCAGCTTTAACTGAAGAACAACTTACCAACGTGTTGTTAAACCATGTTTTAAGTACAGTTACTCCAGATTTCATATCAACAATGTCTACAGGCTATTTAACATCTATGGCTGCAGGACCTGGCGAAACTAACTTAAGTTTTTACACAAATACATCTGCGGGCGTAACACTAAATGGCATGGGCGCTGTTGTAGATAATTCTTCAGATTTTGGAGCAACAAATGGTATTTTACATGTTGTTGATGGTGTTTTAATGCCTCCAACAATAGTAGATCATGCTTTAGCAAATCCAGATTACAATTCTTTTGCACAAGCTATAGAATTAGCTGGTCTAACTGATGTTTTATCAGATTCAGACCCAGATAGTGACAACTATCCATTCACATTGTTCGCACCAAATAATGCAGCAATGGAATATTTAATGACTCAATTAAATGGAGCATTTGGGTACTCTACCCTAGCAGATATTCCTGTTGATGTACTTCAAGAAATAATACAGTATCATGTTATAGCTGGTGCCAATACTTTAGCTGAAGATGTTGATGGCACATCTCAAACTTCAATGCAAGGTGAATCATTTTCTATTTCAGGAACAGTGATTGATGATGCAAGTTATAATAATGGAAATATTATTTTAACAGATGTACAAGGTGTAAATGGTATTGTTCATGGTACCGACAAAGTATTATTACCAAATACAATTTTTCAAGATATATTAGGAGCAACATTAAATATTGTGGAAAGATGTGATGACAGAGGGTTTACTTCTTTTTTAGCTGCTGTTGAAAAAGCAGGTATGACAGATATATTAGCAACAACTGAAGATTTAACATTATTCGCACCAAATAATGATGCTTTTATAGCATTATTCTTATTAACTAACAATTTTGAAAGTTTAGATGATTTTGATACTCCAGAAGACATTCAATTATTAACCGATTTACTTAATTATCATTTATATAATGGTCAATTAATGGTAGGTGATTTAGTAAATGATAGCTCTATTACTACAATATATGGAGACACCTTTACTGTAGATTTAACTGGAGATAACCCTAGGTTAAAGCCTTCTTTTGCAGATGCAATTCCTTCAGGTTTAGTTAATGGCAATATTGGCGCTACTAACGGTATTGTGCACGAAATTAATAGAGTAATGATTCCTGATGCTTTACTAAGCAATTTAGGAATAGACACTGGTGGTTGTGATGGCCCGCATCCTGTAGGCGATACAGATTTAGTATTCTTTGATTGGGATGGCAAAGATCAATATTGGGGTAATTTAACTACCGAAAATGATCCAGCACATAGTCTTGATGGATCTAATTATGCTAGAGCTAACTTCCAAACAGGAGGAACCGGATGGCAAGATTTATTCTGGAGAAACGGTTCAACTATGAATGGACAGGATATTGTTGGTACTAATATTAATGACTATGTATTAAAATTCGATATAAAAACAATAACCCCTTTAACAGCAGGACAATTTAGAATTAGATTCCATAGCGATGCTATAGATTCTTTTTATGATTGGGCTCCGTGGAATGATACAGGAGAACCTTTAGATACTGAAGGAGGATGGATTTCAGTTGAAATACCATTATCAGTTATGGCTCAAACAGATTACGCAGCTGTAAATCAAGAGTTTGGAATGGCTTTTGAAGGTGCAGATGTATTACTAAACTTTGCTATTGACAATGTACGTTTTGATGCACCAGGATACAGTTGTGGTGGTCCAGACCCAGTTGATAACACAGATTTAGTATTCTTTGATTGGGATGGTAAAGATCAATATTGGGGTAATCTAACTATCGAAAATGATCCTGCACATACTTTAGATGGATCTAATTATGGCAGAGCAAATTTCTCAACAGGAGGAACTGGATGGCAAGATTTATTCTGGAGAAATGGTTCTACAATGAATGGACAAGATATTGTAGGTACTAACATTAATGATTATGTATTGAAGTTTGATATAAAAACAATAACCCCTTTAACTGCAGGACAATTTAGGATTAGGTTCCATAGTGACGCAATCGATTCTTTTTATGATTGGGCTCCGTGGAATGACACAGGAGAACCTTTAGATACTGAAGGCGGGTGGATTACAGTAGAAATCCCATTATCTGTAATGGCTCAAACAGATTACGCAGCTGTAAACCAAGAGTTTGGAATGGCTTTTGAAGGCGCTGACGTTTTATTAAACTTTGCTATTGACAATGTTCGCTTTGAGGCAAATTAAAATGAATAATAAATCTTAGATTTAATCAATCCACTAAACAATTAAATCTTATAAATAATCCCTGTTAGTAATTTTTCAGGGATTATTTTTTAAACATCAAAAATGAAAAAGGCAATAATACTATTATTACTAATCTCCAATTTTAATGTTAATGCACAAAAATTTGAAGGATTAGCAAAAACCCCACCTTTAGGCTGGAATAGCTGGAATACTTTTGCAACAGATATAAACGAACAATTAGTAAAAGACATTGCTGATAAGTTTGTAGAATTAGGTTTAAAAGATGCTGGTTACGAGTACATAGTGCTAGATGATGGCTGGATGTCAAAAGAACGAGATGCAAATGGTAATTTAATTGCAGATCCAATAAAATTTCCAAGTGGTATGAAAGCATTAGCAGAATATATACATTCTAAAGGATTAAAATTTGGACTGTACAATTGTGCTGGCTCTAAAACATGTGCTGGTTACCCTGGAAGTCGTGGTTACGAATATCAAGATGCACGTTCATATGCATCGTGGGATGTAGATTATTTAAAATACGATTGGTGCAATACAAGTAAACTTAATGCAGAAGGTGCTTATATGACCATGCGAGACGCATTAAAAGCAGCAAATAGACCTATTGTGTTTAGTATTTGCGAATGGGGAGACAATGAACCTTGGAAATGGGCACAAGATGTTGGACATTTATGGAGAGTAAGTGGAGATATTATTAATTGCTGGGATTGTGAAGTTGGACATGGCTCATGGTCATCGTGGGGAGTTTGGAAAATTATTAATATGCGAAAAGATATTCGTAAAGTTGCAGGTCCAGGTCATTGGAATGATTTTGATATGATGGAAGTTGGAAATGGTATGACTGATGCAGAAGACAGAAGTCATTTTGCCATGTGGACCATGTTAGCATCACCATTAATTATGGGAAATGATTTAAGAACTGCTTCAAAAGAAACAATCAAAACATTATCTAGCAAAGAAGTAATAGCTATAAATCAAGATAAATTAGGTATTCAAGGATTTCGATTTTCAAATGAAAACGATTTAGAAATATGGTTAAAACCGCTTGATAATGATGCTTGGGCAATCGTATTCATAAATATGAAAGACACATCAACTACTATCAATTTTGATTGGAAAAAACATGACATTGGAGATGATATAAATGGAAAAAGTTTAGACTTAAAAAATAGTGTCTTTAGAATAAGAGATTTATTTAATCATAAAAATTTGGGAAATACCAAAAGTAATTTGAAAGCCGAAATTGGCACACATGATGTTTTAATGATTAAATTAGAAAAAGAATAGATAATATTTAAAAATTACTCATTTAAATTAACATCATAAAAAAAAGCCTGAAAATTATAATTTTCAGGCTTTTTTAAATTTTAAAAGTCGGGGAGGCAAGGATTAATCAATAATCCACAACACCTTTTATATCAGTATTTTAAACGCTTTTAATTTAGTATGGTTCACCGAATTGTACACTAAAGTCAAAAAGAACTATTTAAAGGCAAATAATATTTATCTTTAACCTTACTGCAAAATAATTTTTTTACTTGTTACCTTATTATTTGCCTTTACTTGTAGAATATAAATTCCTCTTGATAATCCAGATAGGTTTATTTGTTGGCTATTTTTATTTTTCACCATTTCTTTACCTAATAAATCAAAAATCGATAATTCACTTATCGGAATTGAAGATTTTATATATATGGTTTCTAAAGTAGGATTAGGGTAAACATTAATGTTAGCTTGTAAATAATCAAGTTGGTTAACACTTAGCGTTTCTTGGACTTTATATTGGGTAGCAAAATCATTATCAATAAGTTTAAAAGTGTTTAATGAAGCATGCGTCCAAACACTTCCATTATTATCAATAACAATAGTGCTAGGTTTATATTGATCTAAAGCTGGTAAAATGGCATTCGTATTTTCGAGCTTTGTTTCGGTTAGAATTGGAGTAACACTTTCTGGATTTTCTATAGTTGTGATAGAAGCACTATCGTTATTTAATAAATAAATTTTACCATTAATATCAACAACCGCATTAACAAGATTGTAAATTTCATTATAATCAGCTGCCAAAAATGGGTAAAAATTTGTTCCGTTATAATAAATAGCTCCCAATTGTCCTATAAACCAAACGCCATTATTAGGAGCTACAATAACTTTTTTAATGGTGCTTATATTTTCTAATCTATTAAAAGTCGTAGTAGTACCTAAAACGGTATTGAACTTTTTAATAACAAGATCATTTGTGCCAATATACCTTGAAAACCAAGCGTCTCCAGTATCATCAATTGCCATTTTGGTAATATTCTGATAGTCATTTTCATCAAGATTGTATGTATCTACAAGCGCATCATTTTTATATACATCTATTTTTTTTAAATTATTATCGTACACCCATATTTCATCTTTATATTGCTGTATTTGTACAGCACTATTTGGCGCCCCTTGTATGGAAGTTGCATTTGGAAAATTCACCTTTCTTAATTCGTTAGGATTGCCTCCTTTTACAACAGCGTTTTGATCAGAATCTATAGCTGCGTTTTGACCTAAATTCTCTAAAACTAGCGTTTGATGATTATCATTTTCATCTCTTTTTATAATAATATCAGTTGTTCCAAACCACCATACATTACCATTATCATCTGGTAAAGCTTCATTAAATCCCCAATTCATGCTGGTTGAGATATTACCAAGTTCGTCGTCGTTTCTACCGGACCAAGAGCCGTTTTCATTAATTAACACTTCATAATTAAAATTTGGACTTGATAAAATATCAACTGTTGTAAAATAGAACTTGTTATTGCGATAATAAATATTATTTGGAACGTAAATCCAAGGTACACCCAAAGTATTAAAATCTAATCTTGGAATTGTTTCAAACGTTGCGACATCACCTGGGAATGTTAGTTTTATCAGACCTAAATAATTGATTGCTGTAGCCCAAATCATTCCGCTTTCATCTATAGCCAAATTTTCAAACGTATGATTAATATTAGGATTGTTTTCGGTTTCCAATTGATATAATTCGTATGTTTCATTGATCACGTCAAATTTTACAATCCCACCATCAGCACTTCCACCGTAATGTGCCAACCATAAATTTTCATTGCTATCAAACTTTAAATCTCCCACTGAATCAAATGGTAAGCTTGGCGTTGTACTCGAATTATATTGCGTTATTATAAGCGTATTGACATCTATTTTATATAAACCATTGCTACTTCCCACATACAGGCTATTGTCATGATATACAAAATTAACGGAAAGCACAGCGATGTTGGTCGCTATGCCAGAAGTCACGTTTGCAATTTCGCTCAACGAAGATCCATCGTAAGTAAATAAATAACGATTACTTCCATTTTGGGTTAAAATCCAAGTAAGCCCTCTAACAGAATCGTATGCAAATAGATAAGGATATTTATTATCTGGAAAATTAACTGGAGTCAAAGTTTTTAATACTCTATCATATACTTGAAAATTAACACCTGTATTAGTTGCTTGAATTATAATTTTTCCATCAGGCAAAACCAGCCCATTTCTTATTGGCGTATTACGTTCGTATTGTGTGCTAGATTCTGGCATTGCAATATTGGGCACATTTTCCCAAGTTCCATCTGTATTTCTAATAGATAAGCCTTTACCTGTTACATATACTTCATCTTCATTAAAATAATTTGGTAGCATGCGTTCTACACCTCTATCATTTAAACCGAAGCTTTTTTCAACAACCGCAAGGTTATTGTTGCTGTCACAAAATGATAGTTTACCTGTTGCTTCAGGTATAATATTACCACATTGGTTGGGGTAGAAACCTATTTTTGTACCTATTATGTACGTTTCAGCTTTTGTTAATTGTGCGTAACTTAAAAGTGACGATATACTTGTAAGCAAGATTAGTAGTTTTGTTTTCATAACTATTTTTTTTAATTATTTTTAATTTTTAGCAAAAACCCATTTTACATCTTCCCCTCTATTTTCAATAACTGAATATTCTTTTCTTTTGTAATAGCTTACTTCTCCAACATTTTGACTTCCATTAATAGCTACTTTTACATAATTCCAACCAGGTTGAAAAGACAAATTATACGAATCCACAATCTCCAATTGTTTTTGATTCTCACCATAATCAGTACCTTGAATATTTCTTGCACATTCTGTTTGAACAGTTACAGATTCTTCAACATAAAACAACACTACCCTATACCCTGCATCTCCTGTATATTGCCCAATTGGTGAATTGTTATAGGCTTGTTGTTTTGATGTTGCTAAACTTAATACACCAATCTCTTCACCATTTTTCTTTATACTAAAAAATGCTGGTATTATTCCTATTTCAGGTGATGAATACGTAGTTTCTATTTGTGAACTAGCACCTTGACATTTAAAAAAATCGCTGACTTTTCTATCAAATAATACAGATTCAGGTTCATTTAATTTAAATTCTCCTTGAGCATTAATATCGCCTACTTTAAGTTCTCGTTTATTTTCAGGCTTGTAGGGTTGGGTCACTAAAAATATTACAGCATCACCATATTGCCAATCTTTAAAATATCTAGCCTTTGTTTCGCTGATTATAAACCTGTCTAGATGACTGGTTGATTTTTTATTTGTTGAATTTTTGTTTTGCTTTTTAGCTACTTCTGTTTTTGTTTTATTGGCTCTGAATTTTTTATCCATCACATCCATTACTTTCATTAGACTGTCCATTTTCTCAGGATGTTTCGCCATAAGCTGTGATATTTTTTGAACTTCTTCTATATACTCCTTTTCTTCATTTTTTATTTGTGCAAATGCTACATTTCCGAAGAAGAGAATTATAATTCCTAAAGTTTTAATGTATGTTTTCATTTTATATAGTTTTATTTATTAATAACAGGGATAAACACCCATACAGAGTTATTGGGTAATTTTTCTATGACAGACCAACTTCGTTCGATATAATGATAAGATTCGCCAACTAAAAGATTGTCAATAACATGTACATCAACAAGATTCCATCCTTTTTTAAATTCATAATTAAAATATTCGTCAACTGGTACTTTGGTTTTAAATGCAAAGCCTTTACCATCTTCCATTTTCACTTTTTTAACACAGTTTAGCTCAATTGTTGCTTCACCATTGGCATAAATTGGTAAATAATAATGCCCTAAATGCCCGTTGTTTATGAGTCCTCCACTTATGGTGTTATAAGATGTTTTTATTGAGCTTGCAGGAACTATATAGCCAATAAACTTATTATTTTGACCAACTCTAATAAAAGCTGGTGAAATGGTTACTGAATCATTTTTCACAATGGTTTCCTCTTTATTGGTGCATTCTGAAATAAATGAACGAACAGGTACTGAGGTAAGTATGGAATCTGGTAGTTGATAGCTAAAACTACCATCATCCAATATCTTACCTATTTTTTGTGTTCCTTTTTGGGTACTATCTGCAGGATGAAAAGACAATACAATATCGGCTTCACCCATATCCCAGTCTTTAAAAACCTGATTGGTTTCACTCACAAACATGCCTGTTAGTAAGCCTTCTTTACTATCTTTCCCTAATACCTTTTGTTTTAATTTTTTTAATAATTGCGCCTCTACGTTTGGTATAACTAGTATTAAGGTGAACAATAGCAGTAGTATTCCTTTCTTTTTCATTTTTCTATTGTTTTTAGAATAAGCTCTCCTTTTTTATTCGATATAACCTCAGTTGTAGTTTTGCCTAAAGTAAAATTATCGCCAGCTGATAGACCATCACTAGGAAATAGATCTTCATTGGGTAAATAGCGTTTATTTGTATATAAGGTTATGGTAGCATCTTTATGAAGTATAACTCTGTTTTGATCTAGGCTATACTTGCCTTGTAGTATTCCTATATAAAATTTATAATCTGGGTACTTACTTAACATCTCTTTTTGAGTTATTTTTTTGAAATTGCTGAAAAGTTCTATATGCTTAACCTCATCGGTTTTTTCATTAACTACAAGTACTATCTTGGTTTCTTTGGTAGATAAAGTTTGAGCTTTAACAAAACCCATTGAAAGCATGCTGAAAATCAGTATTATATATAATTTTAGTTTCATCGATTATTGTTCTTTTAATGTATAGCTATAGTTGGTGTCTTCCTTTTTTGGGCCTTTATAGTTATTATTAACTTTTACTTTATAGTATTTATGGTCACTACGATGTTGGTAAATAGTTATATGACGCTCTACAAACGATTCTTTTATTTAATAGGATTGTAATACGGAATCCAGTCACCTTTAAGTCGCTGCAAATACTCAGGATAACTTATATCTTTTTTGGTTAAAAAATTACCCTAGAAGCAATCGTTAGAATTGCATTTTGCCCAAATTCGTACATATACCCTATCAGAACTATATACTTCAAATTGCATTTTTATAATCCCTGTCGTTCTGGAATTTTTATTTAGAATAGTAAATTTGCTTTGGGCATTGGTTATATAAACTACAAGCAAAAAAGAAATTAATATTAGATTTTTCATACCTCTACATTTTAATATTTAACTCCCCACTTATAGGGTATCTTTTTGAGGAATCTAACGAGGGGCCACCTTCACCTTTAAAGGTCATTTGAAATCGATCATTTTCCAGACTTGCTCTGAGTTCACCCGTTCTAAAAATCCATGCCTCTCTGCTTTTTCCTCCCTCTTCTGAATAGAGAATGAAATTGATTGAGATGGGAAGTTTCCCTCTATGTATATCAGGCAGTTTAAAGTTGTTTTGTGCTGTTAAGGATTCCTTCACATCGGGAAACCAAAATTTAAGCTGGGGCATTCTTTCTTGAACAATCGAAAGCCTAATGTTATCATCGTATTTTACACGGCTCTTTTCCCAGTCTATATTATTATATACATAGGTTTTGCCGTTTAAAGTGAGTTTCAAAGTTCCTTTAGATGCGTTTTCTACCTCAACCTTTTCAGTTTTTAAGATGGTTTTTTCTTCATGTTTTTTGCTCTCTTTACAGCTAATAAGTAAAACGATAATTACAAGTAATGTGATTAATACTTTCATATTTAGTTATTTGAAAATAGAATTGGGTATAGGATACTTAATAGTTAATTTTTCACTGGAATACTGATATTCAATAGATTTTTTATAGAAAGCATTGGCGTCAGCAGCATCAATATAATATGGTATTCCCTTCCAACCATCTAATCCAATAGTTCTTGGGTTATCAGCTTTTTTTTTGATAAAATCATATCTATAATAGTGTTGCCCCTTAAAAAAATAGGCATATCCATTTTTATAAACCGTTGCAGCATCTACATCAGCTGGTACTCCCTTCCAGTCATAAACTCCAATTGTTTTAATATCAATTACTTTGTCCAATGATTTATCATAGATGTAGTATTTTTTACCTTTAAAAAAGTATAATTTTTTACTCTTAGGATGCTCCAAAGCTGCGTCTATATTTGAGGTTATTCCAGGAAAAATAGCATATCCTATTTTATAAGGCGTATGAACAACATCTCGTTCACTAGAAACTTTACCACTTGTTGCTTTATAATCAGGTATAAAACAATTTTGTCCTTTAAAATAATAACGTTGATTTGAAATTGATGAATATACTACTGCATCAATTTTATTAAAAAGTTCTGGCCATCCATCTCTACCTATAAATCCTCTTTTATCCATTCTATCTTTTTGGAAATCAAAACGGTAGTAATAATCGTCCTTAAAAAAGTACGCTTTACCATTGGAGTGTATTACCGCCATATCTGTATCTAGAGGTACTCCTTTCCACCCATCTACACCAATTGTGCCTACTTTTGTAACTTTATCTGAAGACAAATTATAGCGATAATAATTTCTTCCTTTAAAGAAATAGGCATTTTTATTAATTGGGTGAACAAGTGCCGCATCAAAAGGCCCTTGGAGTCCAGACCAACCATTCTTTCCAATAATTCCCATCTTATCCCTCTGCCCTTTTTTAAAGTCGAACCGGTAATAGGTATTCCCTTTAAAAATATAGCCATAGCTATTTGTAGGATGCATTAAAGCCGCATCAACATTGGTTTCCACCCCCTTAAAGGCATCTGTTTTTAGTTTGCGAACTGCAATAAGTTTGTCTGTTTTAATATTATATTGATGACACCAAATGCCTTTAAAAAAATAAGCATTGCCATTTGGCGCCACCAAAGCAGCATTCATTAACTCTATATCGTTGTTTTCTATTATAGTGTTTACACTATTCTCATCTTTATAAATATCTACTTTGTTAGCTGCTGCAAACACCAAACAAATAATTACTAACAACGTAATTATTAATATTTTTTTCATGATTTTCTTTTTTTTGATTATAAGAACAGTTATTCTGTATTTTGTTAACGAATAATTTTTAACTCTAATTCTCCCTTTTGGCTCGACATTATAGATACTTCCCTGCTAGTAATTTTGAAGTGATCTCCTAGAAAAAAATGATCACCAGAGAAAAGTGGTTTATCATTATAAATAGTTAACATGGTATCTATCGGCAATCCTAATAGTGTTTTACTACTAACATAACTTCCTTTAATTATACCTGGAAAAAACATGCTGTTTGGGTATTTAGCTAATAGTTTTCTTGAGTTCATTAGATCCTGTATTTCCGAATAATCAGCCAAATTGGTTGCTATGTTCGTTTTTTTATCAACTATAAGGACAACTTTTGTCTCTTTTTGAATGGTCAATTTTTGAGATTGAACCTTAAATAAGCTCAGCGTTAAAAAAAGAATAGGAATTAAAATTTTTGCTTTCATAACTTCTTGTTTTAAATTAATAATCATTTTTACTTTCTTCAGTGGCTTTTTCTGTACCTTTTTGAAAATCAAAGGAGTAATCGGAAACTTGAATGCTCTTGGTTTCATTTACTAAAGCCACACATGTCATGGTGCCAGAAAGTTTACTTTTCTTTTTGTTGGTATAGGTCATTTCCATCATAAGACTATTGTCTTCTAATTTTTCCAGCCATTTTTTATTAAATCCCTTAGGTAGGTTTTTAGACATGCTTTCTTTGTAATTATTAAAACTTACTGGTGTATTAAAAGCGACATACATTACAATATGGTATTCTTTACTATCCATTTCAAAACCTTGACAGGTGTAACCTAAAATTTCCTTGGTACCGATTTCTTTAAAAGAGGTTTCAGAAAAATCCTGATCTTCAACTATTTCGTCCATTTTAGGTATACTCATGGCCATTCCAGTTTTTTTAGTACCGTTTGCCATAAAAATTGCCATTAACTCATTCTTCAAATCATAGACCATAAACATATTACCCATAGAGCCTGAACCTTTACCATTGGGCATTTCTGGTTGATTTCCAAAATAGTCTGCATCTTCGTTTAGATAGTAGTGCATTTTTAAATTACCTTCTTTAGTGATCATCTCTAAGGTGTACCTCCAATTGAAGTTGTAGCTTGATGATAAAAGTGATGGATCTATAGCTTTTCCCTTACCGAAATTAATATTGAAGATTTTCTCCATAGTTTGATCGGTTTTTTGCGCAACCTTTTCTTCTGATTTACGCAGAACCGTTTCTTCTGCTGCATCTTTAGCGCGCTCTTTTAATTTTTTAAAAAATTGTGCATGTGTAGTTGTTCCACATAATAGAAATAGGATTAAACACCGTGTTATTATTGTCTTCATAGTTTTAAATTTTTATAAATTCTACTCTTCTGTTGTTCGCCTTGTTTTCGGCAGTATTATTATCATTAAGTAGTACACTTTCGCCTAACCCTTTTGTTTGTAACCTTGTTTCATCTATACCCAACTCTATTAAAGTTCCTTTTACAGTGTTGGCTCTTTGTTCGGAAAGTTGTTGATTGTAGTCATCGGCACCATCACTATCTGTATGGCCTTCAATACTAAAATTTAAATCGGGATGTTCTTGCATCATTTTAGCTACTTCGTTTATGATACCCATAGATTCAGGTTTTAAAGTAGCTTTGTTTACATCAAATAAAATACCTGTGGTAACAAACTTACCATCAGACATTACCCTGTCGTATAACTTTTTACCGCCTTCAGCAATTCGAACATTTTTAATAGCCATAATAAGCCCATCCTTATTATTAGTATATGATTCGATGCTTACTATTTCTGGCTTAATTTTTAAATTTGGAATATTTAAAGCTCTGTATTGATCTACAAATACTTTTAATGTTCGCTTGTTAAAAGAAATAGCAATATGTTTCCAACCAGGTAGCTGTCCTTTTATATTATCATCATAACCTTCAAATTTTTTGGTAAATTTTTCGATGCGTGTTTCAGCATAAGCGCCATTATTATGGATTTTTAGTGTCTTAAAAATGTCGTCATTCTCGCTGTTTAGTTTTATATACTCTTTTGTTCCTTTCCAAAAACGGATATTATAACTCTGCCAACTGTAGTAAACATCATTAAAATAGGCATCAAACTCAATGGTGAAAATTTCAGGTAAGTAGTTTTGCTTATCTATAAGTGGCGTTACAATACTTCTATTTTCAAAATTGATAGCATTCTCATTTTCAAAAACGGCATTTTCAGCATTTCCTTTTAATAAATCCCAACGTGAAGGAAACTCGCCATTTTCTTCCACAAGTAAATCATCTTGAAAAATAATTTCGTCACCAGGTACAAAGTTGTACTTTGACCATACTTTTACTTCAGATTGGTTTGTTGAAGATTCTTCGCTTGATTCGGTTTGAGAATTTTGTGCCTTTAGGTGTAAACCAAATATTAAAAATGTGATTAGGCACATTATGTATTTCAGTTTCATCTTAATTTGATTTAAAATTCTAAACCAAAACTAAACGCATTACCATGAAACGAATACTACGTATGTAACAAATGATAGAAGAAATGTAACAGGCTTTGAAAAATCTTGCTATTAAAGGGATTCAAAATATTCAGAAGGTGTTTTTTTGTATGCTTCCTTAAAACATTTTATAAAATAAGAAGGGGTATTGAAGCCAACCATATAAGCTACTTCATTTATTGTTGCATCAGAAGTTTTTAAAATATGTAATGCCTGTTTTAACCTTTGAGATCTTATAAATGCTGAAGTTGATATACCTGTATAAGCCAATAATTTTCTATGTAATTGCATTCTGCTCATGGCTAATTCTTTACTAAAGGAAACTGCATTAAAATCTGGATTAGACAAATGTTTATCTAATATTTGCTGTATTTTATTCAAAAATGCTTCATCTGTTGAAGTAATGGATATTTCTTTAGGCTTTAATATAAATTCTTGACTATATCGACTCCTTAATGATTTCCGAATTTCAATAAGGTTTGCTATTTTTGTTTCAAGTATTCTTAATTTGAAAGGCTTTGTTATAAAATCATCAGCCCCTGATTGTAACCCTTTTAATTCCTTTTCTTCTCCAGTTCCAGCTGTTAATAACACAATAGGAATATGACTGGTTAGTTCATCAGCCTTAAGTGAGTTACACAACTCAATCCCGTCGCAAATTGGCATTCGAACATCTGAAATAATAATGTCTGGCACCAATTGCATGGCTTTTTTTATTCCTTGTTTTCCATTTTCGGCTTCAAATACTTGATATTTATGTTTTAATATTGATTTTATGAATTGACGAACTTCAGTATGATCATCTACTACTAACAAAATAGGTATTTCATTTTCATTGCCTTCTATTACAAAATCTTGTTCAACATCTATAGTATCTAAAATAACTGTATTAGGTGTTTCCTTTTTTAGAGATTCTTTTAAAATATCCTCTTTGTTAAATGATTTTTTATAAATAGGGAGAATCACCATAAAATCAATCACATTATCCTTTTCAAGATTAACAGATATTTCACCATTATATAACTGAATTAGCTCTCTTACTAATGAGAGTCCTATTCCAGCACCTTCAGCATATTCATCTTTTTGATAAAATCGGGTAAAAAGATCTTCTAATTGAACTTCTGAAAGATTCTCGGTTGTGTTTTTTACATGAATCTCTATATTACTTATGTCTCTTTTGACTATAAACATACAAATACCATTTTCAGGACTGTATTTAAATGCATTTGAAAGTAAATTTGTTACTATTTTTTCTAGTATATCTTCATCGTACCAAGCATTTTTTATAGACTCTATATTTATTGTGTAATTTATTTTTTTTGTTTCCGATTTATAATCAAAAGAAGCCGCAATATTATTAAGAAACAAGTCGATTTTACCTTGAAAGATCTTTAATTTTAAATTACCCTTATCTAGTTTAGCTAAATCCAATAATTGATCTACAAGGGATAATAATCTATTTGTATTGCGTTTAATCATAGAGAAATTAGCAAAGTCAGAGTCTGATATTTTACCTTCCCCTAGTTTTGCATCTATAGGACCTGATATAAGTGTTAAGGGTGTTCTAAATTCATGAGATATATCTGTATACAATTTTGATTTAAAATCATTGAGTTTTTTAAATCGTTCGGCTTCTTTTTCTTTCAATTGCAAGTCTAATTGTATCCTCCAGCGCCATTTTAAATATGAATATATTCCAAAAATTGTAATTAGTAGTAAAAGGACATAAATAGTCCTTGCCAAAGTGGTTAAATACCAAGGCGTTGCTATTGAGAATTTAAATGTTTCGGGGATTTCGTTCCAAACGCCATCATAATTACTAGACTTTACTCTAAATTCATAATCTCCAGGAGGTATTTGTGGATAACGAACAAAATTATTATTACCTGCCTGTACCCAATCTTTATCATAATTTAATAATTGATATTGATACATGTTCTTTTCGGGTAGTGAATATTGCAAACTCGAAAAAGTAAAAGATAATGTATTTTGGTTATGTTTTAGTTTTGTGCCTTGTTTTAATAATTGAGGCTCATCAAGTACTTCAAAGCCCGTAATTGTTGTTTTAGGAAGTATCCTATTTTCCTCAATATTGTTAGGATTAAACCAATAAAACCCATCTAATCCTCCAAAGTAAAGATTAAACTTTGAATCTATATAATAGGCTCCAGTATTGAACTCTGTTGCTAAACCAGCATAATTATCATAATTTATAACTTTGGGAGGATCTTCTAATGATTTGCCTTGGGTAAATTTAGTAATCCCTTTATTAGAACTTAACCAAAGATTCCCATTTTTATCGGGCAATACAGCATAAATAACATTATTAGCAAGACCATCTTTAGTTGTAAAATGATAAAAATATTCCTTTTTAGTATCAAAGGCATTTAAACCACCACCATTTGTCCCTATCCATAAAATATCTTTAGAGTCATAATACAGTGTTTTAATTTTATTATTTGACAAAGAGTTTTTATTAGACTGAAATTTATATTGTTTAAATGTTTCTTTTTTCATATCAAATAAAACCACACCATTTTCTTCTGTGCCTAACCATAAACTATTAGAATTACTTTGTTCAATTACTCTTATATTATTGCTAGGTAAGGAATCTATTATCGTATATTTTTTAATTTCACCCTTAGTTTTATTAAATTGAATCAAACCATTATCTCTAGTCCCTAACCAAAATCTGTTTTGGTTATCTTTAAAAATATCCCAAATTGTTATTGCAGACAAAAAAGGATTAGATGTAGTTGTGTACTTTTTTATATAATTACTGGTATCTAGTAAATTTAACCCTCCAGCTTGTGTACCAATCCACAATACATTATCATCATCTACAAAAAGGCTCATAATTCTATTAGAAGAAATAGTGTTTTTAGCGTCTATATTTGTATTAAATGTTCTCCAGCTATTTGTTGCTGGCTTGTATTGAGTTAATCCTTTACCTGAAGTACCCAACCATATATTATTATTGGCATCTGTTGTAATTGCTCTAATTACATCAATACTTATATTTTCGGGTGTTTGAAAATTAATGAATGAATTAAACTTTTCTAGATACTCATCATAATAACTAACTCCAGCACCATCTGAACCAAACCATAAAGTACCAGAATAATCTTCATAAATATTTAAAATATCATTGTAATGAAGTGCTTTAGGATTTTGTTTTTCAACCTTAAAATGAGATATTTTGGTATTTTCAAAATCTATCATATATAATCCTCTACCATAACTCGCAATCCAAAGTCGGCCTTTTGAATCTATATATAATGCTAAAATATTAAGATCTATCGGTAAAGGATCTGTAAAAGAAAGCTTAGAAATTCTATTAAATATTTCATCTTTTTTGTCTCTAAAATAAAGTCCGTCGCCATAAGTTCCAATCCATTGTCTTTCATTTTTATCAAAAACAATAGTACTAAAGTTTTGTTTAATGCTATCCCCATATATAGTTTGTGGTTTAATATAATTAGCAATATTAGAACTTAAGTTTAACTCTATAATTTGTTTTTCACTGGTTAATATAAGGTCTGAGTTTTTGTTTTCGGCTATTTGAAAAACAGTGCCTTTGAGTTGTTGCGTAGATACTATTTTTTTTGATTTGTAAGTGTATGGGTTTATTAAATAAAGACCGCTTGAATACGTACCAATCCAGTAATTAAAATTTGTGTCTTGATAAATTACACTTGCATCATCGATTGTTGAGATAGGCTCAAATACATTAAATTCTCTATTTAATTTATGAGGTATTTTACTAATAGGTATAATCCATACTTCCCCTTTTCTATCAGTATATACTTTTCCAAGATTACTATAATTAGGTTTTGTAATATCTATAAAGCTGAAGGGGTAGGTAGTGAACTTTTTTCCATCATATTTGTTTAATCCATCTTGAGTTGCTATCCATAAAAAACCGATACTATCTTGAGAAATGGATACCGCACTATTTTGAGAAAGTCCGTCTTTTACAGAAAGTTGCCTAAAAGTAATTTGATTCTGAGCAATACCTTCTGAAAAGAAAACTATATAACATAAAAGGATTATGATTCTTAAAAAAAACGATTTAAGCGCTATTTTATGCATAATTAATTATCTATTTTTCTTTTAATTATTCTATATTAGAAAATAGCTTTTTTGAATTATGCTTTATTGTAAAATTCGGACATCCTTATTGATGTAAAGATTAAAAGATAATTTAATAAATGATAGATTCTTTTGTTAAAAAGTTAGATTATAATATCCCTCAAGAACTGCAACCTTATATTGTAGCAGTAATTCAAGGTGAATCAAAATCTGTAATTACTACAACATATCCTGTTCACCCAAATGGTTTTCCATTGTTAATTAATATATACCGTGATATTCCTTTACTTCATATAAATAATCAAATTATAAAACCTGATTCAAGATTGAATGTTGCTGGCCAAGTATATAATACTGATATTCAAATTAAAATAGATGGTGAATTTGGACAAATTGGTTTTATACTATATCCTTCAGCTCCTTATTACTTATTTCATAAAAATGGTGATTATTTTTTAAACCAATGGCGTAGCTTCAATAAGGTTTCACCTAACAATACACAAAACCTCTATAAAAACTTAACTAAATGTAAATTGCCAATTAATCGTGTGTCTTTTATGCTTGAATTTTTAAAAGATCTTTCCGCTAATAGTTTACCAAAAATTGAATGGTTAGAAGAGGCTTTAATACATATTTATCAACTTAATGGAATAATAGCACAGGAAACTCTTGCAGAAAAACTTGGAATTAGTCTCCGTCATTTTAGAAGAAAATTTAAGGAAGTTATAGGTGTATCACCTAAGTATTTTTGTAAAGTTATACAGCTTAATACAGTGTTTGAAATGTTAAACTCATCAGATACTGAAAAACTACATCATCTAGCTTTAGATTGTGGTTACTACGACCAAGCGCATTTTATTAATGATTTTAAAAAATTAATTGGTGATAGTCCAAGGAGTTTTTTAACAGGTGAACATTCGTATGTGCGTACCTATTTGGGCAGGAGTGGAATTTAACTTTGTTTTTATCATAAAAATAGTTCCTGTTGATTTAAACATCAATTTTGCACATGAAAAATCTAAATTGTTACTTATATATTATATATTAATTTAGTTTTTGGATTCAATTTTTAAGAGTATTCCCCGATAGAAAGTTAACAATTAAAGAAACTCACTAACATATAAATAATCCCTAAATAAAGCGTGTTTGTAAAACTAAGGGGGAAATAGCAAGAGGGTAACACGCTGCGCGATGTTACTTATTTGTACTTTGCTGATTTTCAATTGATTAAATTCATTAAGGATTTTGTTGTTTTTCAAATTTGCCCTAAATTTGATTTTAACCCCAGTAAATTCAACGTTTCATTGTAACAATTTAATATATTATGGATGATTTTAATACCATTCTGTTAAAGAAAAAAACCATTGATAAATTCAAGAAATATTCTAAAAAAACAAGCCCAAGCTATTCTGAAACTCTGGATTTTATGATTGCCTTTTTTGAGGATAACAATTTATCTCCCTATGACACTTTGGGTCCGAACAATATATCTTTTACAAATACATTAAATAAACGCATGGATGCCATTGTATCTATTTTAAGAAATGTTGAAGAAACACAACTAAAATCCACAAAGAAACTATTAGAATCGCTATTTGATGAAATGGAAACTGTTCAAAATCCAAGTGTAGCAGAAAATGAATTTGGAGAACCAAACATTATAACTGAAAATGAG
This sequence comes from Flaviramulus basaltis, assembly GCF_900114265.1. Taxonomy (GTDB): domain Bacteria; phylum Bacteroidota; class Bacteroidia; order Flavobacteriales; family Flavobacteriaceae; genus Flaviramulus; species Flaviramulus basaltis. The sequence goes on along the minus strand of NZ_FPKV01000003.1, from coordinate 125,687 downwards.
GAACTAGCGTACTATCGCGATGCCGATTCGAAAAACAATGAGAAATTGACACAAATTAGGTACAGACTTGGCGATATCCTTAAAAATATGAGGTTAGTCAAAAATACTTTTAGTGCCAATCATTATTCCTTAAAATTGACCGTTGAACAATACAACACCATAAATGAAAAATTAGAAGAAGATGCGCTTTGACCTACCGCGCTCGCTTCGGGCGAGCTTGCTTCATTTTTAAAGCCATGGATTCACCGCGCACACTTCTGAACTGTTACAAAAACCATTTTTAAATACCCAGCCTCTGAATCCATCCCTTTAAAAACGGTTTTCAGCCCTCTAAAACTTCCATTGCTTTTTTCTTTTTTGTTTCAAACCTTATGAGAAGATTTTGTATATCCTCACTTATCTTGGTCTCCACTACCCGCGCATAGAGCTGAGTGGTGGATAGTTTAGTATGTCCCAGCAGTTTGGACACTGTTTCGATGGGAACGCCGTTGGATAGCATCACCGTAGTGGCAAAAGTATGTCTAGCAACGTGGAAAGTAACGTTCTTGTGTATGCCACAGTCCTTGGATATTTCCTTTAGGTAACTGTTTGCCTTTTGGTTTGAGCAAAGAGGCAACAGTAGGCTGTTTTCTTTCTTTTCACTGGCATCCCTGTATTTATCGATAATAGCCATGGCTTGGGGCAGGATGGGTATGTTTACCCTTCCGTTCGTTTTCTCCCGTTTGGTGAATATCCAATGGGTCGCATCTATTCCTATGGTGATTTGGTTTAATGTCAGTTCCTTGACATCGACATAGGACAGTCCCGTATAACAAGAAAATATGAAACAGTCTTTTATTCGCTCTAACCTATCGTTGTTGTAATAGGTGTTTTCAATTTGCTCCAGTTCTCTTTCCGTTAGGTTATGCCCTATCATATTTATCAAACTTCATTTGGAATTGTGCAAATGGGTTTTTCAATATCCATTCCAGTTTTACCGCTAGGTTTATCATTTTCTTGAAGCGTTCCAAATGTTTCATGACACCATTGTTAGATAAGGACAATTTCTTTTTATTGTTCTTATAGTGTCTCAAATACTGTTCAAAGTCAATGATAAAGCGATAATTTAATTGTTTTAAATGAATGTCGCTTGCTTTTAGTTTTTGGTTCAGGAATTTATCCAAGTATTTTTCTGTGGTAGCATCGTTTTTCATTGTACCATGTTTCAAAACACTGACCATATTGGTATTATGATAGGCTATTAATTCCTTTAAGGTCTTATGGTTATCATCCTCGCCCAAGTACCTTGCTTTTATGGCATTGGCTGTAATGATCTTGGATTCTTCCAACAGTTGTTTGTGGCAATCCAATAATTGGCTATAAACTTGGTCTAGATAGGTGTTCAAAACTCTTATTTTATAAGTGCTTCCACGTCCTCTGTTTTTGGAACTGTCCCATTCTTTAAACAGAATCGTTCGTTTTAGACTAATTTCTGAACGTTGTCCAGATACGGTAATGCGTACATAGATCGATAACTCGTTCGCAGTACTTCTTGATTTTCTTGTATAGAAAATAATTGAAAAGGTGCTGTTTGTCTGCATTTTAAATCGCTTTAGTTTGACATTTTTTTGTAAAAACGAAAGTCAAATTGCTTTTAAATGCTCATTAAATTTACGACAATTCTGGTGAGAAAGTGCACACCTGATTGTACTCCTTTTTATTGAGTTTAATTGCTTTCATTTGGCATCAAATAAAATACCTAAAAGCAAAAAACACTTATAATCATACGATTAACAGTGTTTTAATACTTCCTATTTCTAGGTTCGTCGGGGTGGCAGGAAGTTCCTTTAACCCTATTATCTCCTTTAAATCAATAAGTTCCATACTTTAAATTGGTTATGGTAACCGAATAAGTAACTTATTTGATAAGAACTTTTGTTTTACTTTACTTGTATAAAGATACGATTTGTAGAAGCAACAGGTATAAAAACTTAAGTTTATTTTGAACTAAATTTATGTTTAACCTATTGCACTACTCAACTTAAACATCGGTAAGTACATAGCGATCAATATAACACCTACCAAGATACCCACGATCAAAATGATAATTGGCTCCATAATGGTCGATAGCATTTTGGATTGTTGCTGCACTTGGGTATTATATTGCATATTGAGCCTATCAAAAATAAACTCGGTCTGGTTGGTTTCCTCGGCTACTTTAACTAGTGCTATCATTTTATCATCAAACAGTTTGTGTTGACCTAAACTTTTACTTAAAGAAGCTCCTTTTAAAATATGCTGCTCGACGGATTCCAAAGCAGCTTGCAAGGGATAGAAATCGATCATTTGTTTTACCAATTGGATGCTGTTTATTACGGGGACCTTAGAAGCCGTAAGTAAAGAAACAGCTTGTGTAAACTGGGACAAATAGATGGCTTTTACAAAACTACCAATAAAAGGGAGTCTTAAAATGAATGTGTCCTTAAATTGTTTAAATCGCTTTTTTTTGTTTAAAAACGATTTTGAAACTATCAGGGCTATTAAAACTATTAAGATTAGCCATCCATAATTTCCCAAAAATTCTGATAGACCAATTATAAACTTCGTAATAGCTGGCAGCTCTACATTTTGTTGCCTAAAGATATCCTGGAACATAGGCACCACAAAACGCAACATAAACCACACAACCAAAACGGCGGTGCTCAAAATAATGATAGGATAGGTTAAGGCACTTATTAAATTTCTGCGTTGTTCATTTTTTCGTGCAAAAAAACTTCCCAATTGCTCTGTAACCTGAAACAAGGTTCCTGTTTCTTCACCAATTTTTATTGAGTAATACTCGTAGTCAGTAAACTGTTTTTGGGTCTTTAGAGCTTCGGACAAAATTTGCCCTAATAAAATGTTTTTTGATATAAGGTTTAGGATATCTTTATTTTGCTTCTTATTTTGGGAATTTTCAATTAATTCTAGAGCATCCTTTAAAGTGATTCCTGCTTTCAATAACACACTCAACTCCGTATAAAAATCTTCCTTTATTTTATTGGTAAAGGCTTTATTAAAAAGCGTGATCTCTTTTTGTAAAAAAGAGGTTGATTTGGTCTCTTCTTTTAAAACTGGGTTTTGTGCCGCTATGTTATCTAAATCAAAAGCCATCAGTTTATAAAAAGGGTTGCGTCGTTTTCTTCAAAAACAAATAAGGTTTGGTTTTGAAAAGCTTTCGTGGTTTCCAATTTCAAGGCATCTATGATCCCTTTTTCTGTTTTATGGCCATCAAAGAAAAATTGCTTGGATTGTAAAGTGATATTAAAGGTGTCCAACTCCTTGATGATATAAGCTTCATGGATTTGATAGGTTATGGAATCTATCTCATTTCTAAATGTGATAACATCTTCCAATACGTCGTATTTTATTTGTGGATATCTATTGAAATCCAACCATAGTGATTGCTCCAGTTTATTTAGCTCTGTGTTTTGCTTAAAATTATTTTGGATGCTACCCATATGTTTTTGTACCAAATTCAATACTGAAAAGGACAATCCAATAACAATACTGGTTAAAATCAATACCACAACCATTTCACTGAGCGTAAAGGCTTGTATTTTGTTAGTTGTTGGCATAAACTGATTTTGAGTAGTTCTGTTTTGTTTCCATATGGTTTGCTTCAAATAAAACTTTCGGCATGTTTTGCTCTTTGAATGTTTTAACTTCAACACTCCACTTATCTAAATCTTCATAATATGGAAGCGTAAGTTTTTCATTTTTATATAAATATTGTAATTCATTGATATGGGCTTCAATAACTCTGGTATTGCTTTTTATGGTATTTGAAAACAGGTTGTTCAATATCATACTGGCAATCATAAAAACAACCACTATTAGTACCGAGGCCACTAAGGTTTCCATGAGTGTGGAGGCTTTTATTTTTTTTAGTATAACCATTTTGCGATGTTTTTTTTAGCATTTGCAAATGACAATCCCACATATTCTCCAGGTAAATTCTCAATTGATATAGTCGCGTTATACAAATGGTTTTGATATGATGACCCCGATTGGTTGGCTATAAAATTGGATGTAAACACACTGCCAAAAACACTACCGAGAAATTCCATATTTTGTGAACAATACACCTCGCCTGTAACTTCAGTGTTTTCATCAATAAAGACCTGTGCTTTATAGTTTTTGGTGTTTCCCAAATAGATGATAGTTCCTTTGATTTCCGTGTTTTTATCCAGTTTTATGAATGGTGTTTCCTTTTGGTTATTTGATTGTGCAACCTCGATATCATTTTTGGCATCTTCAATCAATACCAATGCACTTGGAAACTCCAATTTACAATGCGTTCCAACGGTAATCTGTTTGGAAGCAAATGCTTGAAAAGTTCCCTTAGTATTGCTTTTAATGTCTATTTCTGGAGCGACCAGAATAACATCTTTTAATTTGGAGCTTGCCTCTACTATGATTTTTGTTTTGGACTGAACCAAAATATGCCCAATTAGTGACACGTTTGATAGATTGATATCAGAATTACTATAAACAACTTGTAACGGATTATAAAATGAATTTTGATGTGTTCTATTTTTGTCCAGATCTATAAACTGTTCTTGGTTCAAGGTTTCAATTTGTTCTTGAATTGTTTTAATCTGCTCAAGCATTTGGCTTGATAATTTTGGGAGTTCCGTTTTACTGGTTCTTGTGGGGCCATAGATTAGCGAATTACCATAATAGGAATGCCCAGAGATGTTGCCTGTTCTAACGCCTTGTTTTGGCAAATAGCTCATGCCCTGTATTTTGGTGTTCCCTACTACTACCAAAGGTCTATTGTTATCTTCAATATATAAAGCTGTTCTATCCAGTTTGGACTGTGAAGCTCCTAACAAGGCTATTTTTTTAAAGCGATTTTGTTTTATTTGGGAAATGGAAATCACCTTTTCAAAAATTCCCCAATGGTCTTTGTGTACTTTAACCGTTTTATAGTCCTCTTCTTTTAAATCTAGGGAAATGGTATCATTTAAACGGATGTTATTATTTATAGCATAATCCATTCCCATATCGGCATTGGCAATGGTTTCTTTTACAAAATCGGTTTGTATTTTAAAGCGTTTGTGGGTATGGATTAAAATGATAAAGGCCGCCAACAATAAAGCAATCACCACTGTGATAAACATGGTCAATTGTAGGGCACCCGCTTTTACCTTGAGCCCTTTCATGTTTTATTGATTGTTTTCCTTTCGCCTTTATAGCTTAAATTAATTTGACTTTTATTGCCTCTAATAAATGTTACGTCATTGATGGTTTGCCCCTGCTTCATCAAATGTTGCTCACTGTTTATGGACACCACAAAAATCTGGTTCTTACCTTCTTGCCCTGAAACGGTGCCATGATATATTATGGGCATCCAATTAACAGTTTCGGTTTTTATGGGTTTTGAAGCAATTTTCTTTTTTATGTACAATGTTCCCAAAAAAGGATCTCGTTCACTTGTTTGAATTGAAAAGGTGTCTAAAGCAGTGTTTTTTTTGGGGTTAAAGGATACATCAAAATTCGTTTTAGCCATTTCTGGTGCTGTCGGGTTCAATGCAGACATTATCCTGTATCCAATTACGCCCCAAATGCCTAAAACTAGCGTCAATAAAATATATGTTTTTGTTTTATTTTTCATTGTTTAACTATTCTACAGAAAACCCAGTTGTTACATACGGGGTTTGATAGTTTGAATTTTCACCACGAATACGCCATTGGTAATTGGCGGCTTCCAAAGTTTTTGTAAAATTTTTTTTGGTGATTAAGGTATCCTCCAAAATTTGGATGGCATTTTCAAAGCTTGGTGTGGCTATTTGTAAATGGTAGGACTCGGCATCTTCAACAGGATTCCAAGAAAAAGTGACTAATGTGATATCTATGGCACTATTTTCTGTGGGTGCCAATATGCTCACGCTTTTATTGGATATATCAACTACTTCTATAATGTCATCACAGGCTATAAAACCAAAACCTAGAATAAATAACAAAATGACTTTCTGCATCTCCTTAAAGTTTATAATAGTTAATGTTCATTTTGGCTCGCTTTGATGAACGGTACGTATTGTTGGGGCACCCACTGTATTTACTCACCAAATCCACAATATCCAATTGGTGCTTGTTGTTTTCCTGCCAACAACAGTAAGAGGTTTGGTATTCAAAAACAATACCTTCATTTACATAAATAGTTTGTGTTTTTACTTTGTTTTTATACAATTGGATGGCATAGGTTTTATAACCTTGTTCCACTAAAAAAACTGCATCCGCCCCTGTTATTGCTTCTAGGGTTTCTTTGTTTAAAGTCAACGATATACCCGTTAATACTTGGCCTTTAGGGTTGTGGCTTAGGTAATCTTTAACCTGGGTATTTTCATCAGCGTTCAATGCTTTAATAAGTTCTACTTTATCAGCTATTTGTAACTGTGTATATGTTGGTTTGTTGGGAAGGGAGTCCACATATCTAACTATAATATTAGCAGATTGTACGGCTTTAGCTTTTAAAAACGTTTTGTGGGTATGTTTGGTAAATGGCTTGATTACTACCGATAGCTTAATAGGGCTTTTATAGCTTGGGACAGCACTGTTATTAAAACCCGTTTGCAATAAAAATTCTTTTTCCGAACCGATACTTCCCAATACTACTTGTTGCGTGGTTTTGGTTTGAGAAACCTGGTTAAAATCTATGGTTTTGCAACTTGTAAGGACTAGAAGTATGCTTATTAATTTTAAGAAATTCCGTGTCATTATTTTATTTCAATTAGTAATAAAAATACATGAATAATAAAAATTAAAAATAAGGGTTTCCCTTACTGTTGATAAGGGTTTTTAAAATTATTTAACCACTAATTTAAACCGTAAGAATTCTATGGGCTTATTCTAACTGATTTTAAAGACCAAAAATAAAAACAGGCACACCTAAATACACCTGTTTTTAAACTTTATTTATTTTATGTGATTGATTTTAAATGGTTACAGTAGACATAATGACCACCCACTAATTTGAAGCGCGACCTCTTGATATACTATAAGTTCTTCTTCCATGTTATTAAAAAAACAGTAACTCACATTTATTTTAGCTATCGTTCTTTAATGATCTCTTTTATCAAAGCCATGTCCTAATCTGGGACACTACCCAATCAAAGCCATGTACTAATTTTGGACACTACCAATGATGACTTTTGTTTTATACCAATGATGACTTTTGTTTTATATTACTAATTTCTATTAATTAGATATATTTTTAAAATAAATTTCCAAATCGTTTATAAATTCATCCTTTTTAAAATCTTTGATAGTTATTTCAGTTAAATATTCTTTAGTCTTTTTAAAGAATTCTTTAACCAAAAGTAATTTTCGTTCGTCTACATTTGACGATTTGAAACTTTCAAAATCTAATTTAATTTCATAGCTAATTGTGGGCTCTTTTCTCATAACCTTTGTTCGTCGTACTGGAAAGAATGGTTCAAAATCTTTTGAGACACATATTATACCAACTACTATATTTTTTATTCTTTCTCCATAATCTTTGTCTTTAAAGAAAAGATTAAGTTCCTCAGCCAACTTTTGAGTTACTCTACTTTCTTCAAAACTGAATTCTCTTGAGAATTGACTACCAATATAAAATTCCATAATTATTTAAATTTAAAATTATCTGAAGATCTTATTTCCTGGAGGCAAACTGCCAGTCGCTAAGTAATGTCCGTAAATCATTATTTTTTCCTGAATTTTAATTTGAACAGTATTGCCAAAGAACATAGGTACCATAGTTACACCGCCAGGTACCATTGTTCTTAACTCACCATCACTATATCTTTTAAAACCATTTGTAGTTTCTCCATATTTCCATACATCACCTGCATTTAAGTGTACAATATTACCTCTTACATCCATAGTAGTTGTGTCGTGATTTACGATCAAAGAGTACATAAAGCCTGGAGGCCCTCCTTCTTTGCTGAGTATTCTTTGAATTTCCTTTTCCTGCTTTGCATAATAGCTATTATATAAATATTGGACATAAATATGGTCTTGAGTAAATATTAATGCTTGATTCATCATCCCGACTAAACCAAGGGCTTCTAGAACAATTAAGGCACCAGCATAATCCGCATATTTAAAAGAACCATCAATTTTTCCAATAGCCCAAACCATGGCTAGTAAATTTTCCTGGGTCCCTTCCATATCAACTTGTGCGTAACGTGATCTAATCGTTTCCATACAAGTTTCAGGACAAAGTGAACAGTCGACACAGCCATCTTGTAAATCACCTGTAATTACTGAAACATTCCTTCTCTGTTCAGCTAAAAAAGTACTGTTAGCAAAAGCCTGTTGTCTCATGGCATCAAAACCACCACCTCCAGGTCTTGAAAGCTCCATCCATTGAGAGTTGGTCAACCCATCAGCTCCAATGGTTTCCCCATTTATGGAATCAGCACCACTGGGGTCAGCCCAATAAATAGGATTATTATCAAAACCTACACTTGTACCTTGAGAAAAATGCGTAACAGGGTCTATACCATTAAACCTAGCTATGGCTGGGTCATACATTCTAACATCCATTTCATAGAGGTTCAAACCTAATACCTCTTCAAATTCAACATCATTGTATTTCCATTTTAGAGCTGGATTAGCAAAAGCAGACGGATTATCATTATACCCCTTGTGTTTAAGCCCAAAAGGATAGTAGTTGTTTTCCTCAACAATTTCAATATCATTGGGGTCGTTGGCTTTACGAATGCTTACATTATCAAACCAAACACTACCTGAATAATTATTGTCAATACGTATGTTCAGTTCAGAGATGTTAGGGGGAACGCTTACTTTCTTTTCTAAATACACCCAGACTCCTTTAGTACTGGTTGTTTGAGAATCTATTAAAGTATAATACCCGGTTTCATTCGGTTCATTCATAAACAGGAAAATATCAGCTTGGTTCCCAGAAACATTTTCAAGATACACCCAGGCCGAATATATATAATCAGTCGTTTGGGTATTACTAATCGTAATCCAATCATTGCTGTGTGCAACGTTTTCATGATGAACTGTTGGGTGTGGATCTAATCTTGCTGATTTATTTCCTTTAAATTTAAAATTGCTATCAAATTCATCAACATCCCAACCCCAGCTATTTCCTGTACCGTTCCAATCAACTCCTTCAACTGAATCTTCAAAATCATCAACAAATATTTGCTCGCTTGCACCTGTCACTACACCATCATGATTACTATCTTTATAACTCAAACGAATATTTCCAAGATGATCCTTATATTGGTAAATATAATCAAAACCTTGTGATAAATCATTCTCGTTTTTTGGTTCTACATAGCCTTCGGGGTGGTTAAAAAATTCTAATTGTTCTCCGTTTCCGTTATCCAAGTTATGATAAACAAAATTACCAGAATATATGGTTTCAACATTCTTTCGCGCATTGTTTTTACTGCCAGGAGTTGTACCTGTTTTCACAACTTTCTTTAGTTTAACTCCATCTGCTGTATAATAATATTCAATAACTTCTGCCGTATTTCCGAAAAGGGGATCATTTCCATTAAAAACAATTTTGTAAGGTAAATTTAAATGATTGTATTTAATTTGAGTTATAATTCCTTTATTTCTATCTATTAACATATTTCCATTATCATCATAACTATAATCATACCCAACGGTGTTACCATCCTTAAAACCGCCCATTGAGTTTGATGTGGTATTAGTTCCATAACTATCTTGCACACCCATTAATTTATTACCTCCATCATAAGTATAAGTTATATTATCCATTGGATAACTATATTGGCTGTTTGTCGGGTTTAGCCCAAACCTAAATATTCGACCTATATTACCATTCCTATCATAATTATAAATATACTCATTAAATTTGTTATTATAAGTATGGTTTTCTGCAAAATATGCATTTTTAAATCTGTTTAATGCATCATATCTGTAGGAGTAATGTCTTAGTCCTCCATCAATATTATCGGTTTTCCAATAGGTATGGCTTATATTGCCATTATACAATGGTGTATTATAAGTAGATGATGTTGATGGTCCTTCAGGTTTGTTATAATTAAGTCCAAAACTGAATAAATCATTATCTTGGTGAAGATTTGTTGGGTCGTTTATAGTTTTAAGCCAACCTCTTATATTATAAGTGTAATCTATTTCCTGTAATGGTTGTGCTTCTGTGTTACCAACGTCCTTCTTTACAAGCTGCCCCAATTCATCATAATGGTTTTTGGCAATAAGCTCCTCACCTTGGTTATTAATGTTTTGCTTTTGGGATATTAGTCGACCAACATGATCATACTCATAGGTATCTATAGTAACAATATCTGTTTGTCCTGTTTTTTTATGGGTGGTTTTGGTTTCCAGTACCTTCCCAGTAAAATCTAGTTGGCTTTCAACAATATCAATTGTATCTAAGTACTCATTCTCACTATATGTATAAATAGGTCTTCCTTTATCATCGTAATAAGTAACAGTGGTTATCCAATCTGCTGTTCCTAAAACGCGTACTTTACTTATAGTGGATAAGCTTTTAGTATTTGTTGAAGACGTTAATCCATAGTATGTGGTAATTGTTGGGTTGAGACCTGTAGGTAAATCTATATAATCATCATAGTAAGCAATAGTCAATATCTCATAGCTACCATCGTCCTCTGGATAAGCACCATGTGTATAATAAACATAGGTTCCATTCAAAAAGTTAGGGGTAACTGTTCTCTCCTCAAATTGATTTGTTATACCATTGGCATAAAGTTGTGCTGCTGGCCTTAAATCGGCCTCGCTTAATTTACCTGTATAGGCAATACGCCCAAAAGCATCATACTTTGTGAATAACCATTCGTTTTGGCTTCGCAAATTTGTATCTTGAGTCAATACTGGTTGATCCAACTTGTTATAAACAATATGCTCCCAACCTTTACCTGGTAATTTCTTTTCTATAAGCCTGTTTCTACTATCATACTTGTATTGATAGGCTAATTCATCCAATTGTGATTGGGTAATAACTGGAGGAGTAAAAATATTTTGATAATTGGATAAATAGATTGAAAAGTCAAATTCAGTATCCCCGTAGTCAATGGACCCCTCACTATTAAAATATAAATTCCCATTTTGAATATAGGCATCCCCAGCAAGATTATTTGAATTAGAAAAAAACATATCTCCTAAATCAATATTAGGTAGCGATGGACTGATAAAGTCTAAATTCATTACAAGTCCATCTGCCAATTCTATTTCTTCTGCTTCGGCGTAAATGTAGAAATTCAAAACACCGTTAGGAGAAAAATAAAAGGATATTTCATTGTAATCTGTTTGTTGTGCAAATAAACCAGAAACATCAAAAAAATCATAGGTTTTAACTAACCAATTTTGTGTTATATCCTGATAGGTAGTTACTTTTGGAGGTAACACATAAGTTAAGTTCCCAAAATCATCATATACATAATAGGTGTCATGCCATTTACCTGCATCAAAGGTTCTTTTTAAAATAACTCGCCCTTGTTTATCCTTGTATTCTTCGGTTGTATGGTCATTAGGTTTGGATTGATTAGGTTGCCAGTTCTCATCTTTTGTAATGGTTTTATAAAGCTCATTGGGTGCATACAGATCGTTATCGACCAATTGGGGTTCTTCGGTATTGCCATTAACAAAAGATACACCAAAACGTCTTACATAGTCTGTCTCAACATTAGTACCATATTCAAACTTTATAGTGTGTCCGCCATAAACTACTTCTTGGTCACTAAAATCAAACTGGTGGGTAAACGCTGCACTGGCTCCCTTTACAAATTCTTGATTTGGTGAGTCGATATGCAAAAAACCATTCTGTATAGTAACATGATAGGATGTGGTAACATGAAAAAACGCATCATAAATATATCCCAAATCTGTATCTGGAATATTATTTGACAAAAACTTTACATCGCCTAGTTGCAATTTAATCCCATTCCCAGCACCTCCAAAACTTAAAGAACAGCTCATCAATCCATTTTCATCTATTGAGAAATCCACTGGGTTTCCCGAAGTATAACCAGAGGTTTGAGATATAAAATCTATATATGGCCAACTTTCGTCAATCGTAAAATAAGTGTGTACGTTTTTACTCCAATCTTTACCAGGTGCTGTTTGCTCAATTACTCGATTTAATGGTGAAGCTTCATAAACACTTTCAGAATAGGCATTAACCTCTTCAGTATTTAATCCAATAAAATCGTTTGGGTGTTTGTTCTGGTAATATGAATTTATGTCTGAAAAGATATTTATTGCATGGAAACTTTCAGAAGTACCGCTTTGCCTCTCAATAGGAAGGTAATACTTGACTTGTCTTCCAAACTCGTCATATTCCATATGGGTAATAATATCAGTATTATTCCCTCCAGACCTTACATCAATATTTTGCTTTGGTCTCCCCAACCCATCAAAATAAGTTATGGCTTGTATTCTTTCTTCATCCAACAAAGAGGTTTGGGTATTTGCGTTAGTTATACCATCTTGGGTTTCCACCTGAAATGTTGTAGACTTTATATAATTCTCAGTTGCTGTTACTTGTCCCTTAACAATTGATGTAACAAAAATAGCCGCTAGTGTAAATAATAACTTTTTCATAATCATCAATTGTTATTGTTTGTAGTTATATTGGTTTTCGCTTAAAATATTTTGGTCTTCATCCTTTATTCGCTTTAAGCGATTTGAAGAATCGTATTCATAGTATATTGTATAACCTTTCGGATCAGTAGAGCTAATTAATCCAACCAAGGGCATATAGGTATAGGTAGTTACTAATGCTCCTGATAGGCTTCTTAAGTCTGATTCTTGAGTTGGACTAAGCCCGTTAGCAATGGAAAAATTAGTGCCAAATGAAGAAAGGTTTTCAATAGATGAGTACGTAGCATTTTCTATTTTTGCTACTGGATATTCATCATTGTAACCCCATATGTATACGATGTGTGTACCATCTTTTTTTGAAACCTCTTTAAGGTTTCCATTATCATAGTAATTATGAAATACAATCCTCTCTTGTGGCAAATTTGTACTAGCATTGTATGCACCATTTAGAGTTTGAATATTTTTTGTCAAAACAAAGTCATTACCTACATCCTTAAAATTATTGCGTACCATGTTCAATAACTCATCTGGCTCAGCGATACCATCATTATCAAAATCTTCATAAGTACTTGTTTGAATTGCTTCTGCAATGCGGTGCAATCCATTGATTTCATTATTGGGGTGTTTAAGCCTTTTTACCGCATTAAAAGATTCTGTACTCAAAGCACCACCTTCAATTGTGCTATTATCATAAAGCGTGGAAGCTGTAGAGATATCATCAGGATAAATTATTTTGGTTATGATTTTATTACCCTTACTACTAATAGTTTCTGTTTTTGTTAACTGAAGATGTTCGTCATTTTCGTAACTATAATTTGTTCTTGTTGTTATGGGGTTATTACCATTCAAATCGTAACGAACGTTTAATTTGCTTTCTAAAAAACACCAATCTGTGTAGTTATTATGCCTATAAAAAGTAAGGTATGGAGGGAGTGCTTGATATTCATAGGGATCACTTGGTAATAAATGAGTAAATGGGTTTTGATATACAAACATTCCGGGAGCATTTTTTCTGTAGCTGCTTTCTATTTTATAAAAGTAATCTGTTTCGTCAACGGTTATCCCATCTGATTTTTTTATTGTCATCTTGAATGGTTTTCCATTTTTTGGATCTGACTCAGTAGGAAAGTTAGGTGGTGGATTGGACACTATACTTATTGGCTTTAAATTATAATACTCTGTAATAGTTTCTCCTAGATTCGTGCTCCCTTCATATGAACTTTGCACGCAACCGTAACCTATAAAATTATCACCTGTTCCACTTACCGGAAGAAGGTTATTTGAATTACCTATTAAATAACTTCCAGATATTGCACAATTACTATTTCCACTTCTATAAAATACCCCACCTATGATTGGACTTATATAATGGTATACAGGATTTTCCATAGCAATACCTGAACTCTTATTTGAATCCTTCATTAAATACCCATATTTCTTAACTATGGTTTCATTGCCATCATCCAATTCAACGCTTTGAATTCTAAGACCTCCCCCTTTGACTCCAGTAAACATTGTTGTTGACATTTCTGTATAGGACCAATTGTAACCAACTCTAAGGTTATCTAAATACGTTAATACCATTTTGTATTTACCTGGTGTAAAAGTTGTAGTTATGTTTTCATAGTCAAGATTTATTGAATAACCACTGTTTGGTCCATAAACGTCATTAAAAGCTAAATATGGTAATTGGTGTAAAACCCAAGAGCCATTTTCCAATTTATAATATCCAACATATGGATGTTCGTCTGTATTGGCTATATAATCAGGGTTTGTAACTTTTTGTATTAAAAAATTCACATGTATTCTAACGCTTGCATCAGTAATCTCAAATATATCACTTGTATAAGTATTCATGATATTCCCTAATCCACTTGTAGTTGTTGTAAGATTAGCATTTGGAAAAGCTCCAGTATGGCTATTTTCTATTATCTCAGTTCCAAAATACTCATTAGACTCCCAATTAAAAGTCTGAGAACCTCCAGTAGGCAATATAATTTTTTTCAAAACAAAATATTTAGTGTAATTCTCATTAGGAAATCTGTTTGCTCCACTTACAGATATCGTTTGACCTTGAAATTGGGTTGTAATACCAGGAATAAGTGTGCCCTTAACAGAACTGCTGGTTGTTCCCCATAAGTCTAAACTATTATTGTTAGCATTATTAAAGTAGCCCCAATGGTCGATACCCAAAGAAATTTTAGATGGAAGAGAACTACCTGGGTCATTATATTCAAATTGATAATTTTGATCATTTATATTAACACCCTCCAACTTTAGCCTGTAATAATCTGGTATTTCAGCCGTGGTTGTATTTTTTTGAAAATAATCAAAGTTGAGATTTGCCGTGATTATCGGAGCCCCACCTGTACTTCTATAAACCTTTATATCTTTCAGCCTTTGTGGGTCAGGATCACTTGGAGACTTAGTATCTAAGTCAATTCTATCTTCTGTATCAAAAACTACATATCCATTTGAAAAATTAATTTGATTTAAATAGACATCTTGTGTGACGTCTACAGATCCATAAACAATTCTGGAAGGGTCAGGTGAAGTATTAGGACTTGTATTTGAGCTACACGTAACTTGCTGCGTCAAATTTTTTGGAACGACTTCTGTAACCCTAATTTGGCTTTTTGTGTTGTGTATATCAGTTTCATATTCAAAGGTAATTTCATGTTCACTTATTGGAGAAGATATTTTTTCTATGTACCAACTGGTCACTACTGGGTAAGGGGCTGATCCACTATTCATAAGAGTATGTCTGTTAGCTAGAACATTTGAAATGCTAGTATTGGTGCTGTATGAATAATTGGTTGTTGTTTCTGCTACCTTGAATTGGTATTTAATCCCCATAGGGTCAGTAATTACCCATATGCGTTCAGCAATAAAATAACTAATACTTACAGCTTGAGCATCTAGGGGCCTACCTTTAACTTCATTACTTCCTTGCGTGGGTTTTTCGACTATAAATTTACCACTGTATGAACCAAAATTATAGAAAAAAATATCCGGCTCAGGGTCATGCCTATTAAAAACAATGTTTTTATAATATGAATTAAGTTCTGTTTCAGTGGCGTTCCAATTTGGAACATCTTGAGAATATATATATGGTATATCCTCTCCTGATGGACTTCCTGAAGAACTATAATCTAAATCATCATGTCCTTTTATAATTCTAGATATTGTACCTCCTGCATTAAGAGACCATCCCAATCCAACCCAACTAGCTTCTTGTGCAACCTTTATTCCACCACCATGATAATTTAATGAAATTGGTAAGGACAAGTCCCCAGATTTTATAGTATAAATTGGTATAGTTATATTTGGCAAACCAGTGTATTCACTTACTGGAACATCGGCAAATTGTGCTAGCGATGCTGCTGTTGGCGAAGGTGGTATAATTTCAGGTAAATCTTGAGAAGTTGCAAAATTGACAATAAGCACTAATGACAAAAATGAAAATAGATGTTTAGACATGATATTTATTTTTAATTCCGAAATGATAAAATTAAAAACCCTTTTTGGAAAAAAAGTAAGGGTTATCCATACTAATATGAGGGGCTTGAAATTTCAATAAGTTTATTTATATTAGCCCACATAGTCTCACCTAAGAACAATTTTGGTCTCATCATTTAAAAAAAAATAACCCTTACTCGAAGTAAGGGTTTGCCTTACTTTTTTTTAATGTTATATAAATAGATTTGTGTTGTTTGTATGATATTCAAGAAACATTGTATGCAAACCCATATTTTTTTGAGTGCAAAAATTGTTTACTATGATAAACCAATTAAACACGCTAATCATTGAAGACCATCCCTTTATTATTGAAGGATATAAAAGGGTTTTAGATCATATTTCTTCAAACGATGGTAATCTGGATTTTAAGATAAGGACTGCTAAAAACTGTGAAGAAGGTAATGCTGAAATTGAATATGCAGTGCACCATCACATTATGGATTTAGTGTTTTTGGACATCAGTTTACCACCTTCAAAAGATCGAAAACTGATATCAGGAGATGATTTAGGGATTAAATTAAAGTCTTTGTTCCCTAAAGTGAAAATCATCATTGCTACACACTTAGAGAACAATTACAGGCTGGTCAATATTTTAAAAACCATTAAGCCTGATGCTTTGTTACTTAAAAACGATTTAGACTTTAAAATATTAACCGAAGGCGTTTTAAATGTCATCAATGATGTCCCTTTTTATAGCAAGCCTATTTTAAAACTCGTTAGGCAGCATATATCCAATGATTTTAACTTGGATAATATTGACCGACAGATGCTCTACCACCTATCACTGGGTGCAAAGACCAAAGAATTGCCAGAGATTGTGCACCTATCCCAAGCTGGTATTGAGCGCAGAAAGCGACGATTAAATCAGATTTTTAACAATGACAAGAAATCAGATAAAGTATTATTAAGGCTGGCAAGAGAAAAAGGATTCTTATAAAATAACCCACCACTATGACAGCAAAATTATTTCAAAATATACACATCAAATCAAATAAGGTAGCAGCTTATAATTTACAGGAAGTTTTGATTGTACTGGTTATCATAGGTATTCTATTGTTATTGGCATTGCCCAATTTAATGCCCTTAATAAGTAAAGCCAAAAGCATTGAAGCACAGACCCAGTTAAAGTATATCTATAATTCACAGACAAGTTATCGCTACATGTATTCAAAATTCTCCAACGACCTGAACGAGATTGATTTCTCACCTCCAAAGACCGTCAAAGAAGATGGTACCAGTAACTATGTTTATGAGATCGTTAATGCCAATAACAATAGTTTTAAGGTAAGGGCAACCGCCATTACCGATTTTGATGGGGACGGCATTTTTAATGTTTGGGAGATCGATGAAAATGGTAATCCAAAACAAATTGTAAAAGATTGATGTTTATAATCTTTATAAAAATACTGCTGATTGTAGTTTTGGTATGCATTGCATTCCAGGACATCAAAGAGCGTCAGGTCTATTGGTTTTTATTCCCCATAGTTGGTATATGCCTTGGCATCTTATATTTTCTGAATACCCTTCCTGAATTGTTTTATGTCTCAGTTTTGTTCAATTTAGCCTTTGTTTCAATGTTACTTGGTGCTGTTTATCTATATGCCAAACTTAAGCTTAAAACAGATTTTAGAAACATCATTGGACTGGGAGATATCCTTATGTTCTTTTTTTTAATATTTGCATGCGCCTCCATTTCCTTTATGGTGCTCTTACCAAGTGCGCTCATTTTTTCATTGGTGTTGCATCTCATGCTATCTGAATCTAAAAAAAACACCTCAGTGCCTTTGGCGGGTTATATGGGTTTGTTTTTTAGCATCACTTTTTTAGGATTTTGGTCTGGAATGATTGATACCATATATCAATTTTAGACTATGGTAAAAACAGATTTCAATATTGAAACCTCCTTAGTGCAACTTATTAGCAGTGAACAAGCCTATCATTATAAAATTGTACCCTTTGAAGCCCAAAATGGGCATATCATCTTCAGGGCAGCAAGCCCTTCAAATATATTAAAACAAGAATTGCAAGTGGTTCTGGGGAAGCAAATTCAATTGTTACCGGAAACATTTGAAAACATCAATCAGTACCTAACGACCAATTTCAGGCAACAATCAACGGTAGTTAAAGAAGATTTACATTACAGTAATGATTTTCTTGAAAAACTCTTGCTAAAAGCAAAACAAATTGGCAGTAGCGATATTCATTTTGAGCCTTATGAGCACAAATGCAGGGTGCGCTACCGATTGGATGGCAAGCTAAAAGAACAATTTCTGATCAACCTATCGGAATACCCGGTTATTGTGAATAAACTAAAGATTAAGGCAGGACTCGATATTTCTGAAAAACGCTTGCCCCAGGATGGGCGTATTACCATGAAAACCAATACGGACGAGTTTGATATTCGGGTGTCCAGTTTACCAACCCTTCATGGTGAAAAAATAGTGCTTCGTATCTTAAGCAAGGATGCAGGGCATATTCAATTGGAAGATTTAGGCTTTACGGAAAAAGAACTCAAAACCTACAAGGAAACCGTTAAAAAGCCCAACGGGATTGTTTTTATTTCTGGTCCAACAGGTTCTGGAAAAACCACCACACTCTATGCTACTTTAAAACTGTTGAATGACGACAAAACCAATATATTAACGATTGAAGACCCCATTGAATATACATTGGAAGGTGTCAATCAGGTTCAGCTTAAAGAAAATATTGGGCTTGATTTCGCAAGTACCTTACGTACGTTTTTGCGCCAAGACCCTGATGTGATCATGGTAGGTGAAATCCGTGATGTCAAAACCGCTAATATGGCGATTCGTGCTGCTCTAACGGGGCATTTAGTATTATCAACCATACACACCAATTCTGCATGGGCAACCATTTCCAGGCTTATCGACATGGGAATACCAGCCTTTTTAATTGCCAGCACCTTAAACGTTAGTGTGGCGCAACGCCTTGTTAGGAAACTTTGTGATACTTGCAAACAGGAGGCATCCGTTAGTAAAGACGTTTTTCCAGAGCATTTTAATATTCCAAAAGATTTAAAAACGCATTTTATAGCTATGGGTTGTAATGCCTGTTACCATACTGGCTATCAAGGACGAAAGGCTATTTACGAGATTATCCCAATAACCAAAGAATTGGTAAACCATATTAAGCAAAACGATTTGGATATTGATGTTTATTTAAAGGAACACAACATTGCAACCTTAAAAACAAATGCCATTGATTTAATTAAGCAAGGGATAAGCTCGGTGGAAGAAGTGTATGCTTTGTTAAGCCAATAAATCAAAAAAGAATTGAATAACTATTGAAAAAAATTGCTAAAAATAGCATTGAGCAAAACCATATATGAAAAAACTGCTTTTTATAGTATTTATATTAACAATACATTTTGGATTTTCCCAGAACAACGATGCCCGTATTGAAACCATTAAAAATCAGTTAGAGGTTTTGGCAGTGGATAATGCTGGGTTGTCCGAACAAGTTAAAACAGAGATTAGCGTTAGCAATATTTCGTTGTCCAACTTTTTGTTGGCAGTGTCCAATATCCACAAGGTCAATTTAAACCTTTCTCCCGAACTTAATCAAATTACCATAGTCAATAACTTCTCTAATGTAACGGTTGCCGACCTTTTGGTGTTTTTATGCAAGGAATACCAACTGACCATCGATTTTACGGGCAATATCCTTTCCATAAAAAAATATACACCTCCCATTGAACAACCTGAAGAGCGCATTATTCCCGTAGTTTACAATCCTGATAACAATACCATTTCCATAGATGCCAAAGGAGACAAACTGTATGAGGTCTTTAAACGCATTATGGATGAATCTGGTAAAAACCTGGTGTTTACACCTGGTCTTGAAACCAAACTAATCACATCCTATATTAAGGATATGGTATTTGATGTGGCTATGGACAACCTTGCTCTATCGAATCAATTTTATGTTGAAAAAACGAAAGATAATTTTTTTGTTTTCGAGGATGCTTCCATTTCAAATGATGGCACCAATAATACAGCCTCAACAAGAAAGCGTTCCGATACCTCATATAAAGTTTTGGATGCCTATTCCCAACTCTTGGAAGTGGATTTTAATAACACACCCATAGCGGGTATCATAAATGATATTGGCAATGAACTTCAACTCGATATCTTTACCGCTGCACCATTGGACCAAGCGGGAACGGTTACTTTTAAAACCAAGGCCATCACCTTTGATGAGCTGCTCGTCAAAATGTTTGAATCGCAAACAGAATCCAGTTCAATCGTTTCTCAACCCAATAACGTAAACAGAAATAACCCAAATCAAGAAAACAACAATAGTCCCCAATCAAAAAATTTCACCTTTAAAAAAGAAGGTAGTACTTATTTTTTTGGAACTGAAAACCAACTGAGCGTGCGTTCTGTAGAGATCATCCATTTACAGCATCGTTCTGTGGAGTTATTGGCAGACCCAGCGGGCGGTGGCAATCGAAATAGAACTGTGGGAAGAACCTATGGAAGTTCCAATAGCTATAATGGTTATGGTTCCAATAATTTTAACAGGAATTATACCAACCAATTTGATAGCAATGGACTCAACAACACCTCAAATAGAACGTCCGTTAATACTGGTACAAGAAATAGTTTTAGTGAGTCAGGTACTAAAGCAGAAGCTTTGTTGAGTGTCCTTCCCGATGAGATTACCCAAGATCTGAATATCAAAATTGACTATGAGCTCAACAGTTTTTATGTAACGGGTTCAGGAGCCAACATCGAACGTTTTAAAAGTTTTGTAAAAAAAATAGATAAACCCGTTCCAGTCATTTTGATTGAAGTGATGTTGATTGAAGTGAGCAGAAATGCCACTGTTGAGGCTGGTGTAGGTTGGGGTATTGGAGATGCGCCTGTTGAAACCAAAGGGGGATTGTACCCAACTACGGATTTAACCTTAGGTGCCAAAACCATCAATCGGGTTCTCAATGGGTTTGATGGCTTTGGCCATGTCAATATTGGTAAAGTCGTGCCCAATTTTTTTGCGACCATAAAAGCTATGGAAACCAATGGCAATATTAAAATACGCTCCACGCCCAAGCTATCTACCTTGAACGGTCATAGGGCCACCTTTTCCAACGGGCAAACCTCCTATTATGCGGTGACCCAGCGTAATATTTATGGTACCGATAATCCACAAACCTCGGAAATCACCAATTATGAGCCCATTGATGCTGAATTGGGGCTTACCATAAAACCTATGGTCTCCGGTGACGGACAAGTGACCCTAGACATTTTTGTGGTACAATCCAGCTTTGGATTACGGGTAGCTGAAGATGCGCCACCAGATTTAAGTTCTAGGGAATTTACCTCCATTATAAGGGTAAGGGATCAGGATATAGTCGTATTGGGTGGCTTGGAAGAGCAAGAAAAAAATGATTCGGGTTCCGGGGTGCCTTTTTTAGCAAGGGTACCGGTCATTAAATGGCTGTTCAGTAAACGAAAGCGCACCGATTCCAAAGCGAAACTAACGGTACTTATTAAACCAACGGTCATCTATTAATGCTGGAGGCACTTAAAACATACCTACTTTACGGCAATCGCTTTTGTGGTGTTGAATTAACCAGTAAAAATGGTGAAGAGATACATTATGGAATCTTATTAAAAAAGACCAAAAAAGCATTGGACATTGAATGCGGTTTCAATGATACTTCGATTGAAACCCTCGCTACAAAGCTTCCAAAGAACCAAGCAGTCTTTCTGGTTGTGAACAATGATCAAATTCTGACTAAACAAATTGAAAGTGAGCAATCAAACCCTGAGAACCTTGTTTATGGTGCGTTTTCAAATATCAATTTGGATGACTTTTATTATGAGATCATATCACAAGGTAAAACGCATCTTATTTCCATTTGTAGAAAAACATATTTGGATGCGCTTATTTCTGATTATAAAACAAAGGGGATACCTATTATTAATATGTCATTGGGGAATTTAGTGGCCTCAGGTATCTCAAAATTTACAGCTTATGAATCACTTTTTACTTCAAATGCTAGGGTCTCTTTTGAAAACAATAAAATTGCTGCCATTGAAAAAACAGAGATAAAAGCATGTGAATCTTACGATATTAATGGCTTGCAAGTCAATAATAATCAAGTGCTATCCTTTGCTGGAGCATTGGATTTTGTTTTACATCATTTTGAATCCATTTCTAATTTAAACAATATAAAACATGATCTAAAAGGTGATTATAGCCAGTCCAGATATTCTGGTCAATTTTTAAAAATGGGATTGGTCTTTATTCTGGGCATATTACTCATCAACTTCTTTGTGTTTAACCATTATTTCAATGAAGTCAACACCTTGCAACAAACCTCACAAGTGAATAAAACCACCAAAGAAAAACTTTTGAAGCTTGATGGGGCTGTCAACAAATCCCAGAAAATGGTGGATGATATGCTCAAAAGCAGTGCTTCCAAAAGCTCCTTTTATATAAATGACATTGTTCAGGGTTTGCCAAATTCTATTTTATTGTCTGAGTTGAATTATCAACCGTTAACAAAAAGCATTAAAAAGGATAAACCTATTGAACTCAATCAAAATACTATGATGATATCTGGTGAATCCAATAACAGTGACTCTTTTTCAAAATGGATTGCCGATTTAGAGGCTATGCAGTGGATAGATAATATTGAGATTGTAAGTTATGAGGATCTTTCTAAATCCAGCTCAAAATTCAGCCTAAAACTTAATATGATCCATGACCAACAAGACTAAGAACATATTATTTGGGATCGGTTTTATCTTAGTGCTGGTATTGTGCTATCAATTGGCGATTTCAAAGACCTTAGTGCTTAAAAATGAGTACAATGCATTAAGTCAACAAGAGGCCTTATTTGAAAACACGCCCAAACAAATTTCACTCTTAAAGCAAAAACAAAAGTATTATGACTCCCTGTTGAACAAATATCAAATAAAGGGAAGCTCATTGCAAAACGGCCTTTTAAAAACCATCAATGCTTTTGCCGATAGTTCCAACATTAAGGTGGTTGGTTTTTTAGAGCCTCATATCATTGAACAAAATGATTTAAAAGTGAATACCTTTCAATTTACTTTGGAAGGCGATTATAATGCTATCTTAAAGCTTATCCATAAACTGGAGCAGGATACCAAGTTTGGGGAAATCACAAACCTGCATTTTGAAAGGAAAAAAAACTTTAGAACTGGGAAGCATTTTTTGCAAGCCAGTGTTCTATTAAAGAGTTTTGGTTGATTATGATTTACGAAAATAATGAGGTAGAATGGTATTGTTCAACTTCATTGCATTTATAAAACACCATAAAAAATGATGTCTATTTTATGCCTAGTCAAAAATTTACTGTTCCATGATAACCATATTGCAACTTATCAAATAAAAATTGACATTACAGCTTCCATTTTTTCCCTTGGAATATCCAGTCGATAGTAACTTTTTCCAAATGTGCTTTTAACATAGGATGCCTTTCTTAACATATGGCTAAATTCATTCTTTATTTTATATAGCTCTTTATTGTTCTTATCAAGTTCCCTCATGTAATAATCCAAAAGCTTTTCGGTCTCGGTTTTTGAAGCTTCTATTTCCTTTTGGGTGCGTTCAATATAAACAGGCTCTTCATCCCCAACTTCTTTAAATAGGGATTCCAACATTTCACGGGTAGGGATCAATTGTGTTTTCTCTATATTCCTTAAAATGGACACTACAGCATCCATTCTTTTATTCATTGAAACGGTGCAGGATAAAATAGGGTTGCGCATGGTATCATAGGGTGAAAGCCCTGTGTCTTCAAAGAAGGCAACCATAAAATCCAATGTTTCGGAATAACTGGGACTGGTCCTCTTCGAATATCCCTTGAACCTTTTAATGACCTTTTTCTTTAATCGAATTGTGGTAAAATCATCCATATCTTATTGAATTGTTACAATGATTGTGCGGTTTTACTGGGTTCATTTTTGTTTTTACTACAAACCATAAAAACCATAGCTCTTAAAAACAAGCTTATTCGACTGAATATCAGTTGAATATAAAAACAGTAACGTCGCTTTGCGCGTTACCCTCTTGCTTCTCCATTTCGTCAAGCTTTGGCTTGACAAAATCCTCGACAACTGATTTTCATCAGTTGCTTTTTTTTTGGATCACTGGTCATATAAATGTATGTGTTTAATGAGTAAAATTGAAACACGGGATGTTTTCAATTGATGGGTTTTGGTCTTAAAATTTAGGATTGAGATACATTTTATAAAATCCAGCGTCAGGTTTTTTTAAAATTAATTTAAAAAAAGCATGGTGGATTGTTGAATTGGAAACAACTCGATATTTTGAGAGTTGTTCTATTTCAACAATAAAATGAAAAAATCTTGTAAAAAGAGAAAACTCAAATGCCATTGCAACAAACATTACAAATTATGCAGATAAACTCAAAACATTAAAAGTCATTTTCTCGAAAAGATAATTTTAAATATTAAACTTTTATTTCAATCAATCAAATGGCATCTATATACAATTTACTACAACTTTCGAAAATGAAATTTACTACAGCTTGAAACTGCACTGAATCGAAGGTTAAAAAACTTGTTGATTTATTCTTATGGCTTATGAAATGGGCTATTGTATCGCTCGTAATAATATCCATTATATATGTAATATTGATGTCTTTGGAATATGGTAGAATTTCTTGGCTTTAGAAAAGTTAAAAGAACAACCATTCTACAAGCTTATAAATCCCATATATAGAACCACCAATACAAGCCATAGCAAGACCAGATAAAGCGGTTTGCCTATAACTATTTATATAATTATCGTTGTAATCGTTGAATAGTTTGTCTTTTTTTGGAAATAAGGGCATGGTTTGAATTTAATGAATAATTTTGTGCAATTAAGTATACAAATACTCTGATTACGTTATGTTTTTTTATTGCTACGAAATTTTCTACATTAGTGATTATAAACCAACCATTTATAATGGACTTAAAAAGCCAGCACTAAGCTTACGAAGCTTCTAAAAGAGTACACAATTAATTAGTATTTTGGGTTATAAGAAGTTAACCAATGCACGTTAAATTTAGGTTAAATAAAGTATAAATGTGTAACATTTATAGGTTTTACTCGTATATATAGTATAAACATTTTGGTTATTATAGAAAATATGTATATTCATAGCTAATTATAATTTAGAATCATTCCAGATAATTCAACAGGTTTTTTACATATATTTGTTTATCAACAACGATTAATAGCCAAATCTAAATTAATAAAATATGAAAGCTGAAAATTTAAATGGTGGTACCGCCTCAACGTAATACTAACTAGCCTTCTTTTTAGAAGGCTTTTTAGATTTCTTGTCTTTCTTTTTAATCTTAGGCGAATCCCAAGTCCATTTTACTCTAAATTTATCTCCTTTTTGCATATGAAGTAACTTAATCTTCATAACTACTCTATTATATTTTTGCATTATTAAGGGGTCTATGTCTAAAGGAGTAAGAACCTCTTTCCCTTTACTGTTCTCACTAACAGCAAAAAGACAAACATCTCTAGGAGGGTTGGTTTTAGAAAAAGACATTTTTAAATCATAAACTTTAGTATAATGTTTGCAAACAGTATCCCATGATTCTGTTTTTTTAGGGAAAGTATTACGTAATATTACAACAAACCCAAATTGCAATTGTCTTTTATTATGACCTATATTTTTATTTTCATCTTTTTTCCCATAAGATATTGTTACTATATTGTTTTTGTGGTTTAGACTATTATAACAATTATAAGTATGAATAACATTATCAACCTTCCCATCAACAGCAATGCTACTAGTATAAACTTTCTTTCTTCTAATCCTTTTGAATAAACATTCTTCATTATACATTACTTCTTCTCCTAGAACATCAATAAATTCTAAATGCCCTCTCCTATATTCTATAACAATATTTAGCAAAAATTTAATTCTAGATTTAATTCTATCAATAAATTGTATTACTCTACTGAAATTGATTATTAAGTAAAGAATAAACACACCAAGAATAATATGCCATTTACTAATAAAATCAAAAGAATCATCAGTCTCAGATAAAATCGCAAAAACAATTGCGGTTATTGTAGCAAATATATTTAAGGAAATTAATAATGATTGAGAATTTTTATTCTTACCCATTTCTATCTAATTGTTAATTAAGGTATTAAATATATACTATATTTGTATTCACATTAGATTATTATGATTAATGACAGAAAAAACAGATAAAAAGCAAAAAAAGCCCCTACAAAAGAAAGAAAAGGCTTCAAAGATAAACACGTCATTGGACGATTTATTAGAGGTATCGATACCCGAACCCAAAAAGAAAGGGAAGTCGATATACTTTGCTCTTTGGTTTTATAAGACCTATCGGGCAAAATGCCTGTTTCTTGCGACTGCCGAACTGGTGGCGGTCAATGGAATAGCTTAGGTGCTTATCTTCATAAAAAAACGCCTTTCAGCGTTTCTAAATTTCATTTTCGAAAGTTGTAGTAAATTGTATATAGATGTCAATCCAATTACTTTTACATATTTTAGATAAAAAAGATACTAATGGCTAAAAAGGGGAGTGATTTTGAGATATTAGCAATTGATTTTCTTGATAAAATTTTCACAGAACTGAATTATTCGGTTGTTCGTAAAAGAATACAAATTTCTGGGACTCAAGATGGGTTTGATAATTTGGTTGAAATTGTTGATGGCAAGTATAGAAGTTACAATATATATTGTGAATGCAAAGATTATACAACTGAACTTAACTATACTAATGCTTTCATAAAAATACCTCAGCTTTACACAACTCACAATGATATTGACTTGATGCTTTTTATTTCTCCCAAAAGAGACTTCTCTAATATTTTTGAAGAAACCAGAAACAAACCCTTTTTAGAGATTTTAAGTAATAAAGATTTTAAAATCACTTTTTTAAGTCCAGAAACATTGGTTAATGAATATTTTTCTCTTTATCCAGATATTTACAAAAAAACGTATTCGGTCAACGCCCCGGAGTTATCGAAAGATGACAGAGCAATGTTACTTGGGAAATTTGACAGGTTTATTTTTTCAAGCAAAAACCTCAATAAAATTATTGTTGATGAAAGAGATAGGAAAAAATTCATAGGAAAAATTAAAAAGCCTGATTTTTATATAGAAAGAACCATAAGAGATTCACAAAATAGAAAATATTTTTATGAAGAAAAAACAAATATTGATACTCTTGAAAAGGCTATCGAACAAACCAATTTAGGCATTGTTTTATTAGGAAACCCTGGTTATGGAAAATCTTATGAATTATCAAGGTTTGCAATAGATTTATGGCAAAACAGAGATCAGACAAATCTAATTCCAGTTTTTTATGTACTAAAAAACTTTTCTTCAGACTCAAGCATAGAATCTTTACTGCCTAGCAATTACAAATTCATTCATAATATAGTTCTAATATTGGACGGAGTAGATGAAATAGAAAATATTATAGATTTCAGTAACAAACTTCGCAACTTCATCGCACAAAATTCTGAGTATATTGATAATTCTAAAATGAAATTTTTAATTAGTTGTCGAACTAATGTTTATAAAAAGTTCATTAAGAACATAAGTAATTTTGATATTAATTTCTTAAACGAAATTAATTTACCAAGTGCATTATCTTTTCTTAGAAAAAAGTTTGATTTAAAAATCACTGAGCATAAAGACTTCGATATACAACAACATAGAGAACTTTTAGAAAACCCTTTTTATTTGGAACTTATTGGTTCAAACTTTCAAAAAGAGAAAGTCCTGTTAACAAACAAAGCAGTATTAATTGATAAATATGTTGATTCAAGATTAGAAGATGACAGAAAAAATAAGTATCAGAACGATATAAATTTTGATACAGATAAAACTATTAGTTATACACAAAGGGCGGCATTTGCTTTAGAAGCAATGCAGAAACCGTTTCTAACTTCATTAGAAATAAAAAAAGTTATAAAACTTGACGTTAAAGAGTTTTCGAAGAACCCTTTCATAGAAGAAAATTTGGACGGTAGCTGGTCATTTGTTAAAAAAAATATTCAAGAATATTTCGTTGCTAGGCTCCTTCAAGATTTATCATTTAATGAAATAATTAGTTTTATTACAATAGACAAAAACACTAATAAGGTACATCCTACTTGGTACAATGTTTTAACATTTATGCTAAATCTTGAACTAGATAAAACAAAACACGATGCTTTAGTAGATTGTCTATTAAATAATGATTTTGAAATCCTTTTCAACGCAGATTCTAATCGTATCAGCAAAGATATAAGAACGAAAGTCCTTCAAGATTTTTTTATAAAAAAATGTGTTAACGAAACCCTTTGGATAAATGATGCAAAAAGGATAGCTTCATTCAGCCAAACAGACTCGAACATAAATTATTTAATTAGGAAATTAAAGGACACCAAAATCCATAGAAGAGCAAGAGTATCAGCAGTAACGCTTATTTCTCATATGGAAATAGGGAACGATTTTCATGATGAACTAAAAAAATTAATACTAGATATTCTTAAAGAAGAAAAATCAAATAGTGAAGAAGATGTTTATCTGAAACAAGAAGTTATTTCACTCTCAAAAAGTCTAAATCTAAATAATGATATTGATTTTTTTAATCAAATAATTAGACTAATGAGTGATAATGATGCTAAAGAAATTGTAAGTGCTATTGTAACCTCAGTACCGACGAAATCGGTTGAAACTAACATTCATTATTTTTTAGACATACTTGATAAAGCTATTGGTAATAAGCAATGGAAAACAAAATCAAAATACAATTCAATCTACTCAAGAAAAGAAAGCTTATTTGACCTTTTTAAAAGAATTGAAACTCCAGAAATATTACTAATTATATATTCGTTTTGTATCCAACGATATAAATTCCCAATAAATGAAAGGTTGATTAAAGATTTTTCCAAGCATATTGAATTAATATTTAAAGGTAAAACTGAACACTACGAAACTTTGACAGGTATAATATCTGATGCTGTTATCAATAATAAGATTAGATACTACGAAGATGATTCAATATTGGGCATAATTAATTCTTGCAAAATAGGACATCAAATTTTTAAGATAGTATTAAATAAAATTCAAGGAAATTCCTTCAGCAAACATTTTTTATCATTTTTAGTTAAGGAATCAAATTTTCATGAAATAATAGATATGTATAATAGAAATATACTAAATGATGATTTTATTAGGGAATTTAGAAATGTTTTAAGCCATAGAAGTATGGATTTAAGCATTAGATTTGAACAAATGGTTGAAAGTAAAACTACTTATCGTTTTAAAGAAAAAATAACGATTGAAGAAGCGTTAGAAAACAAAAAATTTTGGAAGTCACATAATCAGAAAAATTTTGATGTGTTATTTGATATAGATGAAATTACAAATCAAATAGTGAAACTCTACAATTATTATAATGTTGAAAACCTAAACTTTAAAAAAATCAATGAAATTGATGACGATTACTGGGGGAATCTTGAACTACAAAAACTCGTATATTCTAATGTAAAAAGTTTATTCTATGAATTTTTCAGAGATTACTATCCTGAAAATAAAAACCTCAACATTAATGTTGTTCATGATGCCATAATTTCAATGCAAAATAATATTGTTCACCATATAGTCAGCAAAATTCCGACGGAAAACGGTGATGTTAATATATCTGAATCTCAAGTAGCTTTTTTAGAAGCATGGTGCATGAGTAAGACTAATGAAGCTAATATTTATTTTAAAAACCACCTCTTTGTTAAACAATCTTGGAATCCCCAAAAATACATTCTATGTGAAGATATTTATAAAATACAACAGCATTATAATTTTAATTTGGATGATGAACTTTTATTGAACATGCTTTGGTTTAATCATAAGGCGAATGGAATTAATATTGACTATATGAATACCCATATTAGGATTGAAAAGATTAATCAAAGAATATTAGATAATTTAAAAAAAGGTATTCCCAATAAATTAAGTTTTCTTAACCATATACGATATTGCATAGAAAATAACGTTCAATTTGAACACCTGAATATCGATGTTAAAGGGAAAATTTATACTCTGATAGAAAAGGATACTTATTACGCAAATAACTTAATAGAATTGTGTTTTTCTGAAGATATAAATACACTTATAGAGTTTTTAAATTACGACGGAAAAACAGACAACTATGCTATTTTTCTAAATAATATTATGGATTTATTAATCAAAAAAGGAGAGGGAAAAATTGCAGACGCATTTATCATCAAAAATTACTCAAATTTAATAAAAGAGAACATTTATACTGAAATTGATTTAATTAAAAAACTCATCACATTAAACAATCCAACCGTTTTTAACAGACTACTCATTCTATATAATAATCAATTAAAAAAATCAATAAGTGAAGTTTATGAATTTAGAGATAGTGAATCTTCAAAATATACAAACAATACAGCTCTGAAAGATTTGTTTAAAATTATTGAATTGTGCTTAATACACCCAAATATCAAAAATGTTAGTGGGCGATTTGACGACCCATTGAGATTTTCTTGTGAGACCATAGTAAATATTTGTAAAACGAACACTATTAATACGACAATTGACGCAATAAGTATTATTGAAAGCTTGGAGCAAATCATAATTAAA
Source organism: Flaviramulus basaltis (assembly GCF_900114265.1). GTDB lineage: Bacteria > Bacteroidota > Bacteroidia > Flavobacteriales > Flavobacteriaceae > Flaviramulus > Flaviramulus basaltis. The sequence goes on along the minus strand of NZ_FPKV01000003.1, from coordinate 94,909 downwards.
AGTAAGAATGTGGACCTATTCTATTTTTATAAGTTAAAGAATGATTTACAAGAAATCTACCTTGCACATAAGTCTAAACCATACCAATTCAATGAAGTTTTAAAAGTTTTAGATAATTACAAATACTTATTTATAGTATAGATTATTAATCTTATATTATGACATTGAAAGGACAAATAATTTAAACTATAAAGAAAAAACCTACTCTTTCGAATAGGTTTTAACGGTTCTTTGAAAATCTGGTTACAGTTCAAACTGTATAATCTCGTTTTCAATTTCTGATTTACGAATCTCCAAAGTGGATTGTAAATGTGTGGTCACCAACTTAATCAAATTGGTATTGGTCGTCTTGAACTCCAGATTATGGGAATCACGAATGAAAAACGATGCCGAATCCCCTTGGTTGTAGTTGAACTTGGTCAGTTCGTTCAAGGTCTCGTTCAGGCGTTCCCTTTGTGTGGCCAATCCCCGTAGCTTTTCAAACTTTTGGATGCGCTCTGCCAAATTGATCGTTTGCTTGCTGACAATCTCCTGTTTGACCTGTTGGGCCTTTCCGATCGCTTCTTCCGCCAATTGCTTTTTCACCTCGTTCTTAACGGTTGCTGTTTCTTTCTTTGCACTTCCGTTCGCTCTTGTTTTTGTTTCCATGATTACATGATTTTAAGTTAAACAATATTTGAGCGCACACTAAACGGAAGCCAAAATTTTGTCCCAAATTTTCAAGTGAAAAATTGGGGGAAACCTCTGGGGGTTCCGATTTTTTATGCAGATAAATTTGCAGGCAAATATTTTGCGACGTTTACATTTCGGGAATATTGTATGGATATATCAGTGTTCCACTTTTTTAAAGTGTGGAATGGGAATGTGGTACATGGACTTTACAAAAAATTGGAACCGGAATTCTTTATCCAGCGAACTTGTGCCCAAAATGCTTTTGTTTTGCGTTTTGGGCACATGTTCAAGATGTTCTTAATGAAGCGCTTTTTCCGAAATGGGGTTTTTAGACATTTTGGGGAATGGGCTGGAATGTATTTCCATGAGGTGTTCCAAGTGTGTTTCTCCTATCGCCTTGGCTTCATCATAAAATCGTTCGCATCGGTTATAGGCCTTATCAGTGTCCTTATACGTGAACTCGTTACTTGATTTGAAGCGCATGATATGGTGCGCATTGCAAAGCATATAGTAGATACGGTGCAGGCCATAGGTCTCTTTTGGGAATATGGTCTGTGGCAATGTCGTAAAGTGGCTGCACAGGTGCAACATATAGGGCAATGAATAGTGTTGTGGCTTGAATTCCCAGAACAGGTACAGAAGCCCCAAACATATTTGTTCCAAGGCATGGTGCATGGTGGACAACATCGCCAAGGAATCCTCTTTGGGCTCAATGTTGCCAATGATGGAAAGCAGGTACCCTGCCCTGTCCATTCGGTTCGTCCAGGTCTCTAGGATAAGGTCATAGACATTTTGGTGGTAAAGCGAACCATAGAGGCTGAACCTTGATAGGGTGTCATCTTCTTTGTGGATGCAAGGGGTTTTGAAAATGGCCTGTGTCAAAAAATTATCTCCAAAATCCAACCGTTTTTTCACATTGGACATGGTATAAAAGATTATATAGACCCTACAGCGTTGTTGCATTTTTCCATAGAGGTCGTCCATGAGGTCCCCCAATCCCTTGGAATGGGTTTTATGTGCTATGATGAGTAAGGTATAGGTAACGAATTCTTTGGTGGACTTATCGGATGGCAATATGTTGGTCTCCTGTGCCCTCTTTTCCCTATAACAGCTGATGACATATACTGAATGTAAAGCTAGTTCCTTTTTTAGTATAGATAATAATTCGTTTTGGGAGTTACTTTGTGTCAAAGGTTTAGTATCATGTCTCATAGCCTATTCTTTATGTTAATAATGATTTTGTCGTATTATTATATGACAAATATAACAAAAAATTCAATATGTCATATTTTTGTATGACAATAATGTCGTGTAATAATATGACATTTGCTATATGACGAAAGACCAATTGAGTAAAAAAGTTGGAAAAAGAATTGTTGAAATTAGATCTAAAAAAGGTTTAAGTCAATCTGATTTAGCCCGTGCGTGTGGTAAAGACCGTCAAGCTATTGAAAAAATTGAGAATGGAAAGGTCAACTCTACTACTTATTCTTTATTAATTATAGCCAATTCATTAGAGGTTGATTTATATGAGCTTTTTAAATTTTAGAGGTTTAGAACAAATTATCTTTTGTAAGTAACATTCAAGAAATAAACCATTAAAATATACACATTCATTTCACCTTTTGTTATAGGCAAAATTTTAAGAGGCCAAGGTAACCTTCGAGATTCTTATTTTAAATAATATTTATGAAACTGGAATTAATCTATTTTCAATCATCCAATTATGAGCACTAACTATATTAGCTCTAGTAAACTTCTTTTTTTTCTCTACAGACCAATCAAAAACTTTTTCAATTAGAATTTCAGTAGAAAACTCTTCATTTTTTTTAATAAATTCATCAAGGCATGAATATATTGTAGCAACTAGCTCGACTTTTTTAGTTGGTGGTTTTCCAAAAGTTTTGATTAACCATTCTATTCCTTTATTGTCATTGCAATAGTACTTGTTATAATACGTTTTATATGACATGATTTTTTCATCTGGAATATATTTATAAGTATTAAACTTTCTTCCAGAATTTACTTTTACATCAAACCATTTTAGTCTTATAAATTCTTTGTCAATTGAATGCATAAATCTAGCGTCAAATGGTCCTGCTGCTTGTTTTACATATCTAACTGCTAATTCCATATTAGATACTTGTTCACACAAGTACATAAGTTTCATAAACTTTACATGTCCAAAGGTTCTCTCATTGTGTAACTTATATACTATTTCAGCACCTAATACTACCCTTTTAAAAAACAATGCTTTACTCAATTGCATTTCTTTTTTCTTAAAAGAGGCTTGAATTTGATTAAGTCCTTTCTTAATGAATTTATCTATATCAACTCCATTCTCTTCTAAATAATCTCTAGCAATATCCTCGTTAAAACTAACGGATTCAGCAAAGTCTTTTTCAAATTGATTAATATTATTAAGCTTTCTATCTTTGTGCATTACTTGCTTTTAAGTAGTATTTTCATTTCATTATCTAAAAGACGTTTTAACCTTCTATACCTATTATCAAATTCTCTTAATGGAATATCTAAATCGCTACAAATTTCAGCTCTTTTTGAATCTTTATAATAAAGTAAATCAAAAATTTCTTTTAACTCAGAATCATTTTTAAGTTTCTGCTCCATCTTTTGAACGAAAACCTTCTCATCAATATTATTTTCTATGTATTTATCTTCTTTGTATAAATGTTCTAATGAGTATTTTGAATTAGTTTCATTTTTATCATTCGTGTTTTCTAAAATAACTCTTTTTCTAATACCTGCTGAATTTTCAAAATTAGAAATTAGTTGTCGCAAGATATTATATTTTAAATAATTGATTAAATCAGGGTTTCTACTTGGATTAAATTTATCCTTATTCTCAAGATATTTTGTAATTGTCTCAATTGCAAAATCGTAAGCAAGCTGGTCTCTCCTATTAGTAAATTTCTTGTTTCCTAGTAAACTATACGCAAAAGCTATAAGGACAGGAATCACTCTCTCCCACTCTACTTTATCATAGTTGCTTTTAATCTCTAGTTTACCAGAATGTATTACTCTCATTAATTAATGCTGATTAAAAAATAAAAATTACCATTCTCATGGTAATTAATTGCATTTGCTTAGCATATATAAATGTAAGCAATGAGTTACAAGGTAATAATAATATAAATTTTAAAAGCAAAGTTATGGCAAAAAATAAACCGGTTGGAGACAACGCAAGAAAAGGAGCAGTAAAACAACGCTCACAAGTGCTAAATACTAAAACAAACCTTTATGTAAAACGAGATACAGAAACTGGAAAATTTATGGACGTAAAAACATCTGGAGGTAAATTTAAAGGAGTTAGAAAAGAAAAATAATTTTAAATAAAAAAGTATGATTAAAAAATTACAATTGAATTCTCAATTATATCCAGCAGATGTAATTGTAGCAAAAAAAAGAAATGGATTAGGTAGAATACTTAATCATTATGTTGTTTATGTAGGAAACGAAACATTTATAGGAAACCTTCAAGATGGTGTTAAAGTTTTATCTGAATTAGAATTATCTGATTTACTAGTAGACTATGAGCCTATAAGAATAAAACCATTTGAAGGTACAGATTTTCAAAGAAACCAAGCGATAAATAGAGCATATCATAGATTAGGTCAAAAATACAGTTTGCTAAATTTTAATTGTGAGCATTATGCTAATTGGGTACAAAAAGGCAAAGAGAATAGTGTTCAAGTAACTATTTTATTCTTGATTATAATGTTCGGAATCACATCTAAATTAATCAAAGTGAATAATGGAAAAAGATAGATTAATCTATACAATAAGTCGATTTGACCACTATTTTGAAAGTGTAAATAATAAGACTGCTGTTTATATAGCTATAAATACATTTGTTTTAAGTGGTGTTTTAGCTAGTTACGTAAATATAGATAAGTACATTAAGGAGTATACAGATATATTCAATTTAATTTTGTGTGCAATACTAGGTTTGGGTCTTATTACTTTAATAATACTCGTTCTTGCGAGTATTCCTTATTTTTCCAAGAAGCCAAATTCTCTTTTTTATTTTGGCACAATTGGTACGCTATCTAAAGAAGACTTCATTGAGCAATCGAAAAAATATGATTCCAAAGATGAACTTAAAGATTTAAGAAGTCAAGTACATATTTTATCCAAAGGACTCAATAAAAAGTTTGAACGCTTAAAACTTTCGGGACGACTGTTAGTTTTTCAATTTATTGGACTAGTCCCATTAATAATAATTTTTTTAATAAATAAATTTTAAACCATGAACATATATAAAGATTATATGGATGTAATTAAAGAAGCTGTAAGCTCTGATTCATCCAATTACATAAGAGAAGGTTTAGGTCAACCTGTAATTCAAAGATCGAAAGAACAATTTAATAATATCTATTTTAAGGCTTCTCAAAAGGATATTGCAGATAGCTTAAAAAGCTTTTCGAGTCAAATAGGAACAACAATAAATTATGAACAACAACTAGGTCTTCATCCAGATTTTGGGCATTTAAAAAATTCAAATTCAACAGAAGAACATTATATTGTTTCAGCTTTCATTGATATAAAAGGAAGTACAAACTTATTCAAGAAATTTGATAAGGAAACGATATTTTTAATTACTAATGCTATTCAAAGAGCAGGAATACATACAGCATTAATTTTTGGTGGTTATATACATAGATTACAAGGTGATGGAATTTTTGTTTATTTCGGAGGTAAAAACATGTCGCGAGAAAAGGCTGTTTTACAAGCACTACAAGCTGTTAGTGTATACACCCATTTTGTTAAAAACGATTTAAAAGAGTATTTTAATTCTCAAGGGATTGAAAATATATCAATCAGGACTGGAATAGATTTAGGGCATACCGAAGACGTATTATGGGGAAATGCTGGTATTGGGGAGATAAGTGAAGTAACTACTTGTAGTTTACATACGAGTTTAGCAAGTAAAATGCAATCTAGCGCACAAACTAATGGTATTGTCGTTGGCGAATTTGTTAAATCCGAATTAGAAAATAATGATGATTTATTCAAACCAGTTAGTCGCAGAACTGGAAATGAAAATGACAGATATATTTATAGAATTGCAGATAGAAATTTCAATTATACTCAATATGATTTCAATTGGGAGCTGTTCTTGAAAAAGCAACCATTCATTGCAGTAGACCAATTTGGTAATGCTATTCCTAAAGCCAACAACATTTTAGAACCTTTAACTGTTTCAAGTTTAAAACCTATTGCAAAATTAAGTAAACCATATTTTTCTTATGACTAATAGTCTACTAGAAAAAAATATTAATAGCTTTTTAAATACATATCCAAAATTCAAGTATTACGAACGTCCAAAAAAGAAATGTTCTATCCTTAAAGGTTTGATTGATATTTGCGATGTTGATGGCAATTATTGGGATTCATTTAAAATTGAAATCTTTATAGAAAAACAAAAATATCCATATTGTGTACCAATTGTTAAGGAAACAAGTACGAAAATAGAAAGAATTGATGAATGGCATATAAGTGAAGATGGCTTTTGTTGTTTGGATATAGATCATGAACTAGAATTTATGTCAAAACGTGGTATAAATATTATTACGTTCTATCAAGAAAAAGTATACCCATTCTTCACAAACGTGTTATATAAAATGAAAAATGGTAAATATGCTAATGAAGAATACATGCATCATTTTGATGGTGTAATACAATTCTACGAAGAAAGACTTAAATTGAATGATGTTTCTGTTATTATTAAAATACTCACATCTGTTAAGAATAATGATATTCCAGGTAGAAATCAATTTTGTGTTTGTGGTAAAGAAATTAAAATTAAAAATTGTCATTTAGGTACATTAGGGTTTTTAAAGAGTTTGCCAAAAGACAGAATACAGAGAGATTTAGATGGTTTTAATAATCTAAATAATTAAATTAATAAAAATAGAATTATGAATAAAATAACAGAATTAACCGAATTAAAAGTTGGCAACAAAATATACGCCCCAAAATTAGATACCTATTATCTTATAGTTGAGTATAGTTACAATGATATTCATAAAGATATGTACACCAATTTAAGTCCATCCAAAGAAAATCCAAATGAAAATGGATTTATGGCTACTTTAAGTACAATGATAGAATTGGGCTATTATAAGTGTTAAACTGAAATTCTATCCCATACACATTACGCTTCCCTCCTAGGTCGTCGCATAAAAAGTGTTCTATTAGCTTTAGTAGAAGAAACTTTTGAGAAGAAATTTTTTAAAGAAACTGTAGTAAGAACTTTCGCTTTTAACCAAAGCTCAAGTTACATAAAGCAGAACATTATAGTACAAATACTTCTCTAGCCATTTTTCTCTTGGTTTGTTCTTCAAAAACATTTTTCCAATCTTTCCATATCCTCACTCACCTTTCTTTCAATCACTTTTGCATATATCTGGGTAGTTGTGATTTTTCTATGTCCCAAAAGCTTTGATACAGTTTCAATAGGTACACCATTGCTCAGGGTTACCGTGGTAGCGAATGTGTGTCTTGCTATATGGAATGTGAGGTTCTTTCTTATCCTGCAAACATCCGCTATTTCCTTTAAATAGGAATTCAACTTCTGGTTTGATATGGTTGGGAACAGAGTTTCCTTATTTATGGAATTGGGATGTGTTTTATATTTTGCTATAATGCCTAATGCTTTTGATAACAATGGGATTTTCACTGGAACACTGGTCTTTTCCCTTTGTGAATATATCCATTGTTTTCCATCTATGCCTATACACAGATTATCTCTGGTCAAACCCATAACATCACCATAGGACAGCCCAGTATAACAACTAAAAACAAACAAATCTTTTATGAGTTGCAATCTTGGAATGTCAAACTGTTTATCCTCTATGGTTTGTAACTCATTTGTTGTTAAAAACGTTCTTTCCTTTCTTTCGTACTTGGCCTCAAACTTTATGAATGGGTCCTTTTCTATCCATTCCATCTTATAAGCTAGACTGACCATTTTTCTCAATCGTTCTATATGCTTCATGACCGTGTTGTTGCCCATGGATTTTTGGTGTCTTAAATAGCGTTCAAAATCAATGATGAACTTATAGCTTAATTGGGATAAAAACATATCCGTTGTTTTGTGCTTTTGCTTTAGAAAAAGATAAAGGTATTTATGGGTCGTAAAATAGTTCTTCTGTGTTCCCCATCGTAATGTGGACTTCATATGCTCATTATGATAGTCTATAATGTCTGATAATGCATGGTTGCTTATGCCATTATCCAGAAATGATGATTTGATCAACTGTGCTGTTACCAATTGGTTTTTATCCTTAAGCTCTTGATAGCTTTCAAAAAGTTCAGAATGTACCTGCTCCAGATAATTGTTGAATATCTTGGTCACGTCACTCAGTCCCTTTAACCTGTTTTTGTTGGCATCCCAATTGGATACAAGGAGTTTTCTTTTTAGTGATAATTCTGCACGTTTTCCATTCACTGTAATTCGGGCATAAAGGGGTGCTTTTCCGTTCTTGGCATTGGCTAGTTTTAACCAGAACAGAATACTGAAGGTGTTTGTGTTTTTCATACGTTTTGTTTTTAAGATTGAACATTAAAAACAAAAGTCAAATCAAAGTATTCGGTTACCTTTTTTATACGTTTTAAGACTTGGTAACCGAATTGGTCACATTTTTGACCAAACCAATTCAAATTAAATGATAGCCCTAAAACCACAAAAACTTGATAATCATACGATTACCAAGTTTTTGTTACTTATTGATTTGTTAAAAAGTCGGGGTGGCAGGATTCGAACCTGCGACCTCCGCGTCCCAAACGCGGCGCGATAACCGGGCTACGCTACACCCCGATTCTGGTTATCTGTAACGGGATGCAAATATACTTTTTTTATTCATTTAACAATTATAATTTTTAAAAATATTTTTTGTATAAAAATCAATAATTTAGCATCTATTAATTTTGAATGAGCCTGAATGCATTTTATAAAAAAAAGCCTTTTAATTTTTTTAATTATTCAAACGACGTACTGTAGTTACAGTCAGTCAAATATCAAAGGTAAAATAGTAGACAATGATAACTTTACACCCTTAGCGCTTTCTATAATAAAGAATGCAGAAACTAATTCGATTATAACATCAAATATAGATGGCACTTTTGAAATTAATATTTCTGGTACTTACTCATTTAAAAAAGAAGGGTATTTTGAAAAAATTATAGAACTTGAAGTAAACCAGTATTACATCATACAACTTAGCATTAACCCTTCTGAATTAAATGAAATTGTTATAAACGCAAATCACATTCCTAAAAAACTAAAAAAAGCAAGTGCTTCTATAAGTATTATTTCTTATAAAGATATTCAACGCTCAAACAATACAGACTTCGCTCCCATTTTAAATAGAACACCAGGTGTATTTATGCAAAGTGGTGCACTTAACACAAACCGGATTACAATAAGAGGTATTGGCTCAAGAAATCTTTTTGGAACTTCAAAAATTAGAGCTTATTTTAAAGATATTCCATTAACTAATGGCAGTGGATCTTCCACAATTGAAGATTTCGAATTAGCCTCAATATCACGTTTCGAAATTATTAAAGGTGCTGCTTCAAGTATTTATGGCGCTGGTTTAGGCGGTACTATTCATTTAACACCTCAAAATGCATATTTAAAAAACTTCAATCTTAATAGTGAATTATCTATTGGTTCTTTTGGTCTTATTAAAGGTATTATAAACGTAAATCATGGTACAACAAAAAATAGTCTCAGAGCTGTTTACAGTAATACACATAGTGATGGTTATCGTGAAAATAATGAATATGATAGGCAAACTATTACTCTAACATCAAATCATTTTTTAAGTGATAAAGATGAATTATCTTTTTTAGGTAGTTATGTTGATTTAAAAGCATTCATACCAAGTTCAATTGATGAAAATACTTATTTAACAAATCCAAAATCAGCAGCATTTACATGGAAACAAGCAAAAGGTTACGAAGATTCTCAACGAGGTATTTTTGGGGTTTCTTGGAACCACGAATACAATACTACTTTAAAACAAGCAACTAGTATTTTCACTTCATTTAGAAATGCATACGAACCACGACCTTTTAATATACTAAAAGAAAAAACCTTTGCTATAGGTTTAAGAAGTCGATTATTAGGAAAATTTAAATTATTTAAAAACAATCTTGAATGGACTTTAGGAGCTGAGTTTTTTAAGGACACTTATAATTACGGAACTTTTGAAAATTTATATGAAGATTTCACTTCTGGCACAGGGAGTGTTGAAGGCAACAGACTATCAGATTTTAAAGAAAACAGAGATTACTACAATGTTTTTGCTGAAGTAAATTATGAATTTTCAGAAAAAACAACTATTTCTATTGGTTTAAATTTAAACAAAACATCCTATAAATTAAATGATAATTTTCCGGTTTCAGATTCAAATCCAGACCAATCAGGTGATTTTAAATTTAAAAACATAATCTCGCCAAAATTTGGAATATCACATTTAATTTCAAAAGACTTAAGTGTTTACTCTAATGTAAGCCATGGTTTTTCACCTATTTCACTTGAAGAAACTCTACTTCCAGATGGGCAAATAAATACTGGCTTAAAACCAGAAACTGGTTGGAATTTTGAAATAGGTACACGAGGATCTATTTTAAACAATCGTTTACAATTTAGCGCTTCCGTTTATCAACTAAATATTAAAAATCTTTTGGTTTCTCGTAGAGTGGACGAAGACCAATATATTGGTGTTAATGCTGGCAAAACACAACATAATGGATTAGAACTAGATTTAAATTACAAATGGGTTTCAAAAGAATCCGTATCAATTAGCTCTTTTATAAACTACACGTTAAATAATTTCACTTTTAAAAAATTTATTGATGATACAGAAGACTATTCTAGAAATGATTTAACCGGAGTTCCATCTAATGTTTTTAATGCAGGAATTGATTTTGATATGGCAATAGGCTTTTATGGAAACATTAATTATCAATATATAGGTGAAATGCCAATAACAGATAGTAATAGTTTGTATTCTTCAAGCTACAACCTTACCAACTTAAAAATTGGTTATAAAATAAATCTTAATAAAAAGCTAAAATTAAATGCTTTCTTAGGCTTAAATAATATCTTTGATGAACACTATGCATCTCAAATTCTGATAAATACTTCAGGTTTTGGTGGTAGTGCACCTAGATATTATTATCCTGGAAACCCTGTAAATTATTATACAGGAATAAATATTAATTATATTTTTTAATGTAAACCATATATAAAAAAATGAAATACATCCATTCATTACTGTCATTCCTTTTTATCACTTTTAATGCTTGTGCACAACAAGCAGCATCTGAGGTTAAAGCCGAAGAGCCTACTAATATAGATTACACAACCGAATTGGTAGTTCCAGATATAAATATTCCTTGGGGAATGACATTTCTTCCTGATGGCAGCATGCTAATTACAGAAAAAACTGGAGAATTAATTCATTTTAAAGATGGTAAAAAAACAATTATTGATGGTGCTCCAGAAGTATATGTTAGAGGTCAAGGCGGATTATTAGATATAAAGCTTCATCCAGAATACGAAAAAACCGGTTGGATTTACATCACCTTCAGCTCATCTGAAGGAGATGAAGATGGGGGAAACACCGCATTAATTAGAGCTAAATTAAATGGTAATACACTTGTTGAAAAACAATTACTATACAAGGCCACACCTAACACAAAAAAGGGGCAACATTTTGGTTCTCGTATAGAATTTGATGATGATGGATACCTTTACTTCTCTGCTGGCGAACGCGGTGAGCGCGATATAAATCCGCAAGATATAACTCGCGATGGCGGTAAAATCTACAGATTAAATGACGATGGAAGCATCCCTACTGATAACCCATTTGTAAATAATAAAAATGCGAAACCAGCTATTTTTAGTTATGGCCACAGAAACCCCCAAGGCATGGCAAAAAACCCTTATACAGGAGCCATTTGGGTTAACGAACACGGTCCACAAGGAGGAGATGAGATTAATATTATAGAAAAAGGAAAGAATTATGGTTGGCCAGTAATTTCATATGGAATAAATTATAGCGGCACCTCTTTTACAGATATAACAGAAAAGGAAGGCATGGAACAACCACTTTTTTATTGGGTTCCATCAATCGCTCCAAGCGGTATGGCTTTTGTTACATCTAATATATACCCAAATTGGAAAGGTAATATATTGGTTGGTTCATTAAAATTCTCGTATTTAGAGCGATTAGAATTAAAAAACAACAAAGTTGTAAAACGCGAAAAATTATTAGAAGGTTTAGGTCGTGTTAGAAATGTAATTCAAGGTCCTGATGGCTATATTTATGTAGCTATTGAAGGAAAAGGGATTGTTAAAATTGTTCCAAATAAATAAAATTAATTAAAATGAAATTGATAGCAACTAGAATTGCAGCAATAATATTCTTTTTTTTATTAAACTCTAATACAGAGGCTTTTTCTCAAACCGACTCTTTAAAACTGAGTATAGAAAGAGGTAGCGAAATTTACACAGATTTCTGTATTACATGCCACATGCCAACTGGAAAAGGTGTTGAAAATACATTTCCACCGTTGGCAAAATCCGATTATTTAATGGAAAACCGTGAAGCCAGCATAAAAGGCATCAAGTATGGACAAAAAGGTGAAATTGTTGTAAATAAAAAAACCTACAATGGTTATATGGCACCGTTAGGTTTGGGTGATGATGAAATTGCCGACGTTATGAATTACATTACAAATAGTTGGGGTAATAAAAATGACAAAATAGTCACAGAACAAGAGGTTTCAAATATCAAAAAATAGATAATTTAATTATAAATGATTAACATTTAACTAACTTTGCACAACGTTAATTAAACAAAAAATCATGCTTATAATAGGAATTGCAGGTGGTACAGGTTGTGGTAAAACAACAGTTGTCAACCAAATTATAAATGAACTACCTGAAGGTGAAGTTGGTATTATCTCCCAAGATTCTTATTACACAGATACTACACATCTTAGCTATGAAGAACGTGTAAAAATAAACTTTGATCACCCAAGATCTATAGATTTTGATCTTTTAGTTAAACATTTAAAAGAATTAAAAAAAGGAAAACCAATACACCAACCTGTGTATTCTTTCGTTAAACATAATAGAACTGGTGATACTATTTTAACACATCCAAGAAAAGTAATGATTGTTGAAGGTATCTTAATTCTTACAAATCCTGAATTAAGAAAAATGTTTGATATTAAAATATTTGTACATGCAGATAGTGATGAACGCTTAATAAGACGCTTAAAACGTGACATTACAGATCGTGGAAGAGATTTAGATGAGGTTCTTAACAGATACAAAACAACGTTAAAACCAATGCACAATCAGTTTATAGAACCCACAAAAGAGTATGCAGATATTATAATTCCTAACAACCATTACAACACTGTAGCTATAGATATTGTAAAAACAATAATAAACGATAAACTTTAAAATGTCTTTTTTCAAGCATAAATATTTTAAACCATTCAAAAACATATTCGTCCTTTTCCTGGTTGGATTTGCTGTTTGGATGCTTTTTTTTGATGCTAATTCCTGGTTAATTCATCATGAATTAAATACGGATATTGAAGATTTAGAAAACGAAAAAGAGTATTACAAAAAAGAAATTCAAAAAGACAAAAAAGCTATAAAAGAATTAAGTACAGAAGAAGGTTTAGAAAAATTTGCTAGAGAGGAATATTACATGAAGCGTGAAAACGAAGAAATTTATATTATTGAATATGAAGATAGTTTAAAAACTGAATAAGCATGAGTACCAAGTTGTTTAGTGAATTTAATTCGGTTTCTTCAAAACAGTGGAAACAAAAAATTCAATTTGATTTAAAAGGAGCTGATTATAACGATACTCTAGTTTGGAAAACTAATGAAGATATTTCTGTTAAACCTTTTTACCACTCAGATGATTTTAATGAATTACCAGAAATTTCGAATACAAAAGCAACACAGTGGAAAATTTGTCAATCTATTTTTGTTGCTGATGTAGAAAAATCGAATTTAAAAGCTATTAACGCAATTGAAAGAGGTGCAGAAAGCATTCAATTTATTATTCCAACAGAAGACATTTCTATTGAAAATTTAATTAAAAATATAGATTTAGATAAAATTACTCTTCATCTTAAATTACAATTTCTTTCAGAAAATTTCACAAAAAAGCTCTCAGTAATTTCAGCAAAAGCAGGAATTTATACTCACTTAGATATCATTGAAAATCTTACTAAAACTGGAAATTGGTTTAACAGCTTAAAAGAAGATTTTCAAAAATTTGAAAACATTACAAAAATCACAAATTCATTTACTATTGATACTTCTATTTATCAAAATGCTGGAGCAACAATGGTGCAGCAACTTGCCTATGGCTTAGCTCATGCAAATGAATATTTAAACATTCTAGATGAAAAATCATCTAAACTTAATGCCATTTTTAAAGTTTCTATAGGCACTAATTATTTTTTTGAAATTGCCAAATTAAGAGCATTGCGCAAACTTTGGGATACTTTAGCATCAGAATACAACATCAACAAAAATTGCCAAATTATTGCAACACCAACAAAACGCAACAAAACACTTTATGATTATAATACAAACATGTTGCGAACCACAACAGAATGCATGAGTGCTATACTTGGTGGTGCCAATACAATATGTAATTTACCATATGATGCTATTTATCATAAAGACAATAAGTTTGGCGAACGCATAGCAAGAAATCAGTTGTTAATTTTAAAACATGAAAGCTATTTTAATAAAGTAGATAATCCTTCAGATGGTTCATACTACATAGAAAACTTAACCAATCAATTAGCCGAAAAAGCTTTAGATTTATTTAAAAATATTGAAGCAAATGGTGGTTTTTTAAATCAATTAAAAGAAGGCACTATTCAGCGAAAAATAAAAGAAAGTGCAGCAAAAGAACAGCAACAATTTAACGATGGCGAAGAAGTTTTATTAGGTACTAACATACATCCTAATACAAATGACAAAATGAAAAATGAGTTAGAAATTTATCCTTTTGTAAAAACAAATCAAAAAAAAACTTTGATTGAACCCATAATAGAAAAACGATTAGCAGAAAATTTAGAACAAAAACGATTAAAAAATGAAAATTAAAATGAACTTAAAAATTACACTTATTACTTTTTTATTAGCATTTACTTTTTTTGGTTGCAAAAAAGAAAACACTTTTACAGATTATAAATATGCGGACAAACCAGCATTTTTAACTTGTGATGGAGTAAACGTAAAACTATATCAAGAAGCATTATATAGTTTTGAAGATGACATCTTAAATTTTTACAGCAAAAACAACGCAAAAGCAACATTAGTTTCATCCTATTCTCAATTAATGAGAAATTCCATTTATGGTAGAATAAAATATGAAGACATCATTTCTGCACACACACTTAAAGTTTTTGAAGCTTTAAAAAATGAAGTCAATTTATGGGATGCAAACAATACAAAAAGCCATTTAAACTATAATAGTAAGGTTGTTAAATGTATTTCAAATAATATGCAGGATAAAAATCTACAAACCACTTTTAATGCGCTTGTAACAACCAATAGTATGTCTCCAAAACTATTTGGAACTCCTTTAATGACTAAATACAGAACGGCTTTAAACGATAAACATTTGGCAACATATATTGCTTTAGATTTATATTATGCCAAGTTATTTGATATCGATTTTTCTAAAGTGAATTTAGACAAGCCAGATGAAGCAAATCTTGATTTCAATGTAATTCCGCAAAAATCAAATACCAACACAGAAGCAAAATAATTTGAGGAAAAATCTTCAACATATTAAACTAAAGTCGGAAACTCAAAGCCAAAAGCCAGAAGAAAAAACATTTTTAACCGCTGAAGGAATTGAGGTTAAATCTGTTTATTCAAAAAAAGACGTTGAAGGTTTAGAACACCTAAATTTTGTAGCTGGGATTGCTCCTAATTTACGCGGACCATACTCCACAATGTATGTTCGCAGACCTTGGACTATACGTCAATATGCTGGTTTTAGTACTGCAGAAGAAAGTAACGCTTTTTACAGAAGAAATCTTGCCGCAGGACAAAAAGGCCTCTCTGTCGCTTTTGATTTAGCAACGCATAGAGGTTATGATTCAGACCACGAACGTGTAGTTGGAGATGTTGGAAAAGCAGGAGTTGCTATTGATTCGGTTGAGGACATGAAAATACTCTTTGACCAAATTCCATTAGATGAAATGTCGGTTTCAATGACCATGAATGGCGCCGTTCTTCCTATTATGGCATTTTATATTGTAGCTGCCGAAGAACAAGGTGTAAAACCCGAACAGCTTGCAGGAACCATTCAAAATGATATTCTAAAAGAATTTATGGTGCGTAATACTTATATTTATCCACCAACTCCTTCAATGAAAATCATTTCAGATATTTTTGAATTTAGCAGTAAAAACATGCCTAAATTCAACAGTATTAGTATTTCTGGTTACCATATGCAAGAAGCTGGTGCGACATGTGATATTGAATTGGCGTACACTTTAGCAGACGGGCTAGAGTACATAAGAAAAGGATTATATGCAGGTATGAATATTGACACCTTTGCTCCTCGCCTATCTTTCTTTTGGGCTATTGGCATGAACCATTTTATGGAAATTGCCAAAATGCGAGCAGCAAGGATACTTTGGGCGAAAATTGTAAAGCAATTCAATCCTAAAAATGAAAAATCTTTAGCTTTACGTACGCATTGTCAAACCTCTGGTTGGAGTTTAACAGAACAAGATCCATTTAATAATGTAGCCAGAACAACTATTGAAGCTGCTGCTGCTGCTTTTGGAGGAACGCAAAGTTTACATACCAATGCATTAGATGAAGCTATTGCTTTACCAACCGATTTTTCAGCACGTATAGCACGTAATACACAAATATTTTTACAAGAAGAAACTAAAATAACTAAAACAGTTGATCCTTGGGCAGGTAGCTATTATGTGGAGAAACTCACACATGATATCGCTCAAAAAGCATGGAAACTTATTGAAGAAGTTGAAGAACTTGGCGGCATGACAAAAGCTATTGAAGCTGGAATACCCAAAATTAGAATTGAAGAAGCTGCCGCTAAAAAACAAGCTCGAATAGATTCTTCCCAAGATATTATTGTTGGAGTTAATAAATACAGACTTGCACAAGAAGATCCTATTTCAACACTAGAAGTAGATAATCAAACCGTTAGAAACGCCCAAATTGAGAGTTTAAATAAGATTAAAGCCAACAGAAATTCAGAAAAAGTAAAAACCACTTTATCAAAATTAACGGATGCTGCACGTACAGGACAAGAAAATTTACTAGCTTTAGCTATTGATGCTGCTCGAGAACGTGCAACACTTGGTGAAATAAGCGATGCTTTAGAAGTTGAGTTTGGACGTTATAAAGCTCAAATAAAATCATTTTCTGGTGTGTATAGTAAAGAAATTAAAAACGACAAATCTTTTAAAAAAGCTCAAGAATTAGCAGATAAGTTTGCTGAACAAGATGGTAGAAGGCCACGTATAATGATTGCCAAAATGGGACAAGACGGTCACGACCGCGGTGCCAAAGTCGTTGCTACAGGTTATGCAGATGTTGGTTTTGATGTAGATATTGGTCCATTATTTCAAACACCTCAAGAAGCTGCTAAACAAGCTGTAGAAAACGATGTGCATATTTTAGGTGTATCATCATTAGCCGCAGGGCACAAAACTTTAGTGCCACAAGTTATTGAAGCTTTAAAAAATTATGGTCGCGATGATATTATGGTTATTGTTGGTGGCGTAATACCTAAACAAGATTATCAATATTTATTTGATGCTGGTGCCATAGCTGTTTTTGGACCTGGCACTAAAATTAGCGATGCAGCTATTAAGATTTTAGAAATTTTGATTGATTAAAGTTCTTCCCTAATTTCACTTAACATTAGATACAAAGCATCAAAACGATTTCATTTCATTTAGTTAAATCACATTCAAATTGTTTATGCTTGCTGATATACTATAAAGAATCCATTTTGTAGAAAACATATAAATTACTATCTTCCTACATTACTAAAAATCAACCAAATATGAAAATACAATTTCTCTACTTGCCTTTCGTTTTATTGTTGCTTAATTCATGTAAACAAGAAGACCCCAAAGTATCCTCATTGGTCAATTATCAAGGAGATGAAACATATTCCGTCATTTTCGGCAATACCACTGTAGGACATCTTAAAACCCAAACTTTTGGAGATACCATTCAAGTAGATTATGATTATAAAAATAATGGTAGAGGTCCTACTATGAAAGAAACTATTATATTAAATATAGATGGTTTTCCTGTTCAATGGAATATTACTGGAAACTCTACATTTGGAAATGCTATAGATGAACATTATACACTAAATGGAACTAATGCCTCATGGACTGATGCGACAGGTAGTGATAGTATTACAGTAGATAACGCTTTGTGGTATGTGAATCAATCAGGAAGTCCTTATTCAGCAATTCTTACAGCACGTAGTCTATTAAAATCATCCGATTATTCAGCAAATGTGTTACCAGCAGGTAGATTGCAGATTAAAGAAATGGAAAAAACTACTATTAAAGTTGATTCAACAACCTTAGACCTTACCACTTATGCTATATCTGGAGCCGATTTGAATCCTTCATATTTTATTAGCGATAGTAACCAACGTTTGTTTGCTGTTATTAGTCCATCGTTTGTTATTGTGCGCAAAGGGTTTGAAGTAAAAGAAAAAGAACTTCGAGCTTATGCCGAAAAATATTCTACTGAAAGATTTGAAACACTACAAAAAAAATATGCCCATAACTATGGAAAAAAGGTGCGTATTTCCAACGTAAGAATATTTGACCCCAATACTTTATCTCTCACAGCACTTTAATCAGTATTAGTGGATGGCGAGTTTATCAAAAGTATCGAAGCACCTGATGCCAAGGGAGAAGATGAAGTTGTTATTGACGGTGCAAATGGCACTTTGGTAGCTGGTATGTATGAAATGCATGCTCATACTGGAGATGAAGATGCTTTACTAAATATATTGGCAGGAGTTACATCTTTTAGGGATATGGGAAATCATAATGAAGTACTGGACGAGTTAGTCAAAAAGATTAATTCAGGTGTTTTGGCTGGACCTAGAATTCATCGATTGGGCTTTATTGAAGGACAGAGTGAGTATAGTGCTAATAATGGAATTGTGGTTTCCAGCGAAGAAGAAGCTTTAAAAGCCGTAGAAAGTTACCACGACATGGGCTTTTACGGAGTAAAACTATACAATTCTATGAATGGAGATTGGGCACCAGCTATTGTTAAAAAGGCGCATGAGTATGGAATGTTTGTATGTGGTCATGTGCCTGCATTCTCCAATGCTAATAACATGTTAGAAGCTGGTTTTGACGAAATGACCCATATCAATCAAACCATGTTGGGTTGGGTGCTGGAACCAGAAGAAGACACACGTACCCTACTTCGTCTTACGGCATTAAAAAGATTCCCTTCACTAGACCTTAATAGTCCCAAGGTACAGGAAACCTTGGATTTATTTGTTAAAAACAAGACTGCAATCGACCCAACCTTAGCTATCCACGAAGTCTTGATGAAAGCTAGAAATGGGGAAGTCTGGGAAGGCACTAAAGATTTCATAGATTATATGCCTCCAAATTCCCAACGAGGGTTTAAGGTGGCCTTATCAGATATTGCTTCCGCAGAAGACGACCAAGCTTATAGTGAGGGTTTTGAAAAAATTGTTGAGACCTTAAAAATGATGAAGAAGAAAGGGATCTTTATTGTTCCTGGAACAGATTTGGGAGGCGCTTTTTTCTACCATCGTGAGTTAGAACTTTACCAACAATTAGGTTATACACCTGCAGAGTTGGTAAAACTGGCTACCTATGATATGGCTAAATATTTAGGGGATGAGAATCTTGGAAGTATTGCTCCTGGCAAATTGGCTGATTTCTTCTTAATTCCTGGAAATCCAGTAGAGAATATCAAAGCCATAAAAACTATTTCAATGGTATCTAGTGGTGGCACTTTTTATTACCCAAGTGAAGTATACCCTGCCTTTGGCATCCACCCCTTCGCTCCTATACCAGAAGTACAAGATTAAAAAACGAAACCCACAGATTATTATTAGAAACATTAACTATATACTATTATTTATACTTAATCAAAATAGCAACTAATTGTCTAAATAAGCCTAAAACAAAAAAGAGCCAATTAATAAAATATAAATTGGCTCTTTTTATTTAAAATTTTAAACTAATCTACTTTCTTTTCTTCCTTGTTAATATCGTATTCAACAAAATCTCCTGCATTTACAACAGTCCAGTTATCAAAGGTTTTAAAGTATTTTTTAATAACTTTATTTACATCTTCAACAGTTAAGTTTGTTACTTGGTCTTCAATGTTTTTATAAAACATCATATCTCTGTCATAATACAAGTTATTATTAATTACTCCTGATAGCTCGTTGTCTTTCGCTCTTGAGACATTTTCGCCTTGAACCCAACTATTTACAGCTACTTTAAGCTCATCTTCAGTAATACCATCTTCAATAAATCGGGCAATTTCCTCACTAAAACCTTTTTGCACTTTAGATGCATTTTCTGGAGCATAAATAGCATATACCAAAATAGAAGAGTTTTTTTCTTCTGGATTTGAATCAACACTTACACGTCCTCCTGCACCATAACTTACACCATCTTTTTGGCGTAAACGACCAGCAATTCTTGAATTTAAAAATCCTCCTCCAAATATGGAACTCGCTACTTCTAAAGCTGCATAATCTTCATCTACTTGACTTCCCTCAAAATTCATAACACCTATACTAATAGCGTTTTTCTTGTCTGGAGTTTTAATTTTTTCGTTACCTGCAATATTAAGTGAATATTTATCTTTAATTAGCTCATAAGGCTTATCTACTTTAAAATCTGCAAAAGTAGTTTCAAAATAATCTTTTAACTTTTTCTCATCAATATTACCAATAGCAACTAAACTGGCATTGTCTGAAATACCATAAAAATCATTATAATAAGCTTGGATAGCTTCTAATGATACTGTATTTATTTCGTCAATATCTTCCTCAATAGTTGTTGCATGTAACGGATGTCCTTTTTCATATTTTTGATTTAACAACCCTAATTGTTTACTTGCTAAAAATTGAGGTTCTGTTTTATTTTGCTCAATACTTGCTAAATCTTGTGTTTTAAGTTTTTCTAATTCTTCTCCGTCAAATTTTGGATTTTTAAGCATGTCTGTCATTAATGCTAATGCTTCCATAAGATACTCTTCTGTCGTATTTATATTAGCACTAATTCTTCCATTAGAACCTGAAAAACGAATTGAAGATTTTATAGCACTTAACTTATCTTGAATGTCTTGTTTAGTATTATTTGCGGTTCCTTTATCTAACATTCTGGAAGTGTAGCTTGCTATACGTCCTTTATTCATAAAGTCATTAATATTACCGTTTCTAATAGTAAACGATAGTGTTACAGTTTCACCTCTATTATCTTTTTGAATAAATCCATATTCAATTGGTGTGTTGTTGAGCTCTCCAGAATTTAGTCTGTTTTGAATATTTTCATAAGATACATCAAAAGCTTCACCAGCGTTTAAGGCTTCTTTTCCTTTGTACGACTTCACTAATTCATCTAAGCCTTGGGTATGTTCGATTTCTACACGAATAGGTTTCTCAGCTGGAATAAAATTTCCAACAGTTCTATTGGTATTAATAAAATATCTTTGAATTGCTTCATTTACTTTTTCAATGGTCATACTTTCAACACGATCTCTTTGAATTAAAGATAACCTCCAATCTCCTGCTCCAATAAATTCACTCATATAAGTTCCTAAGTAAGCTGAATTTCTACTAATTTGATCGTATTGTTTTAACAAATTAGCTTTGGCTCTATCTACTTCCTCTTTAGTAACTGGGTTATTTTTTAAATCATCTAAAAGTGTTAACATTGTTTTTTCAGCTTCAGAAAGTGATTTATCTGAAGGTACATTAACATTAATATACATGAAACTAGGCTCTTTTGTAAAAGGAATATAAGAATACATGCTTGCTGCTTTTTTTCCATCAATTAAAGCCTTGTATAATCTACCAGATGGGTTATCAGTTAAAATTTCTTCAGCAATTGTTATAGCTGCATAATCTTCATGAGACCCTGCTGGTGTATGATATAACGCTGATAAAATTTGTAAATCGCCTACACGACTTAAAGTAACGCGTTTTTCACCATCTTGAGCAGGCTCTATAGTTGGAACATCATTTAGTGGAATTTCTGGATTTTTAATTCCAGAAAACTTTTTATCAATAAGTTCTAAAACCTTTTCTTTTTCAAATTTACCTGTAACCATTAAAACGGCATTATCTGGCCTGTAATATTTTTTATAAAAAGCCTGTAAATTTTCGATAGGAACACGCTCGATATCTGAGCGATTACCTATTGTAGCTTGACCATAATTATGCCACAAATAAGCTGTATTAATAACTTTTAAGCGCAATACATTTGATGGTGAATT
The DNA here is from genome assembly GCF_900114265.1 of Flaviramulus basaltis. Lineage (GTDB taxonomy): Bacteria > Bacteroidota > Bacteroidia > Flavobacteriales > Flavobacteriaceae > Flaviramulus > Flaviramulus basaltis. Next base: position 72,630 of record NZ_FPKV01000003.1, on the reverse strand, counting down.
CTCGCCACTTTCAAACTCATTTCTTACTACTGAAAATTCAGATTCTAAATCTTTCTTAGCTATATATGAGTTAACCATTCTATCTGCCTCTAAATCTAAAGCCCATTCTAAATTTTCGTCTGTGGCATTAAAAGCTTCAAAATAGTTTGTACGGTCATAATAGGTTGTTCCGTTTGGTCTTGCACCATGCTCAGTTAATTCTTTAGGTATGTCTGGATGATTAGGCGTGCCTTTAAAAACCATATGTTCCAATAAATGCGCCATACCTTTTTCTCCATAACCCTCATGTCTTGATCCTACTTTATAAGTAATATTAACCGTAATGGTTTGTGATGAATTATCTGGAAACAATAATACTTTTAGCCCATTATCAAGCATATATTCAGTAATGCCTTCAACTTGAGCTGTTTGTTTCATTTGTGCTTCTGCTGTAAAGTTTAGAGTTACAGTAACTAAGAAAAGCATAATAATTTGATTGATTTTTTTCATGACTATGTTGTTTTTTCTTATTTCTTAAATATATAACTTAAGATTTTTAAAAATGTTAAAATTATTTTAAGAATTAAAAATATTTAAAATCCAGCATATTAAATTAATTAGTTGAGTTTTCAGTTTAGCTATTTATTAACAAGTTCCGTTTTTATTCCTCATAAATAATTGTATTTTTACCGTTAATAAAACCAAATCATTTAATGGGTAAAATCATTGCAATTGCTAATCAAAAAGGCGGAGTTGGAAAAACAACTACCTCTATTAACTTAGCCGCTTCACTAGGCGTTTTAGAAAAAAAAGTTTTACTTATAGATGCTGACCCTCAAGCAAATGCAACTTCTGGAATAGGTATAGATGTAGAATCTGTAGAAATTGGCACATACCAACTTTTAGAACATTCTAATACAGCAAAAGAAGCTATAATAAGCACAGAAACACCAAATTTAGATATTATTCCCGCACATATTGACCTTGTTGCTATAGAAATAGAACTTGTTGATAAAGACGAACGGGAGTACATGCTAAAAAAAGCATTAAAAGAAATAAAAGATGATTACGATTATATACTAATTGATTGCGCACCATCGCTAGGTTTATTAACCTTAAATGCCTTAACTGCTGCTGATGCTGTAATCATACCTATACAGTGTGAGTATTTCGCATTAGAAGGTCTAGGAAAACTTTTAAACACTATTAAAAGTGTTCAAAAAATTCATAATCCTGAATTAGATATTGAAGGATTACTCCTAACCATGTATGATTCAAGATTAAGATTATCTAACCAAGTGGTAGAAGAAGTACAAAAGCACTTTAACGATATGGTTTTCGATACTATTATACAACGTAACGTTAAACTAAGTGAAGCACCAAGTTATGGCGAGAGTATCATTAATTACGACGCTAGTAGCAAAGGTGCTACTAATTACTTAAGTTTGGCTAAAGAAATTATCAATAAAAACTCCTAATTTATGGCTAAGGCAACTAAAAAACAGGCTTTAGGTAGAGGTTTATCTGCATTATTAAATGACCCGAGTAATGACATTCAATCGATACAAGATAAAAATGCCGATAAAGTTATAGGTAATATTGTTGAGTTAGATGTTGATTTTATTGAGGTTAACCCTTTTCAACCACGTACAAATTTTAGCGAAGAATCTTTACGCGAGTTAGCTTCTTCTATTAAAGAATTAGGCATTATTCAACCTATTACAGTTAGAAAATTAGGCCTAAATAAATTTCAATTAGTTTCTGGTGAGCGTCGTTTTAGAGCTTCTAAATTAATTGGTTTAGAAACTATTCCTGCCTATGTAAGAATTGCTAACGACCAAGAATCGTTAGAAATGGCTTTGGTTGAAAACATTCAACGTCAAGATTTAGATCCTATTGAAATTGCATTATCATACCAAAGATTAATTGACGAAATTAATCTTACTCAAGAACAAATGAGTGAGCGTGTGGGAAAAAAACGTTCAACTATTGCTAACTATTTACGCCTATTAAAACTAGATCCTATCATTCAAACAGGTATGCGTGATGGTTTTATTTCTATGGGGCATGGTCGTGCTTTAATTACTATTGAAGATCAAACTATTCAATTAGATATCTATGAAAAAATACTATCTAAAAAACTATCTGTTAGAGAAACTGAAAGTTTAGTTCGTAACTTTAATTCTGCAGAAAATAGTACTGTACCTTCAAAAAATGAAGAAAATGATGAGATTCCAAAACACATCAAAAAAGGAATTAGCACATTTTCAGAATACTTTGGACACAAAATTGACGTTAAAGTCTCTAAAAACGGAAAAGGAAAAATCACTATTCCATTTCATTCAGAAGAAGATTTTAATCGTATTAAAAAATTAGTTGAAGGTGCTAAATAAATATCTAATAGCAAGTATACTATTACTTTTGTGTTGTTTTTCTTTGATAGCTCAAGATAAAGATTCAAAAAAAAAACAAATTCTTGAAGAAGTTGTTGTAGACTCTATTATAGAAATAAGAGAACCTATAAACCCCCTTTCTCCAGCAAAAGCTGCTTTTTATTCTGCCATTTTACCTGGTCTAGGACAAGCCTACAATAAAAAATACTGGAAAATTCCGCTAGTTTATGGTGCCATTGGTACAGGTGTTTATTTTTATGTAACTAATAATAAGGAGTACAATAGATATAGAGATGCCTATAAAAGCAGAATTGCCGGATTTACAAATGATGAATTTTATTTAGATAGCCAAGGCAATCAATTAGCTACTCCTAGAGTAACTATTGAAGGCTTAGAACGCGCACAAAAATTTTATAGAAAAAATAAAGAAATATCGCTTTTAGTAACTATTGGGCTTTATGCATTAAATATTATTGACGCTAATGTAGATGCGCATTTAATGCAATATAATGTGGATGAAAATCTATCATTAGCGCCGCATTATAAGATAGACGAATTTGATGCTTCTAGCAGTCTTGGATTAACCTTAAATTTTAAATTTTAGAATGAAAATTGCTTTACTTGGATACGGAAAAATGGGTAAAACTATTGAGCAAATCGCCATCAAACGCGGACACGATATTGTTTTAAAAATTGATAAAGGTGATAGTAATTATGATATTACTAAAGCCGATGTTGCCATAGACTTTAGTATCCCAACTGTGGCTTTTAACAATATTTCTAATTGTATAAATAATGATGTGCCTGTTATTTCTGGTACAACTGGTTGGTTGGATAATTATGATAAGGCAGTTGCCTTATGTAAAGAAAAAAATGGTGGTTTTATTTACGCATCAAACTATAGCTTAGGTGTTAATATATTTTTCGAGTTAAATAAAACACTTGCTAAAATGATGAATACACTAAAACAGTATAGTGTTTCTATGGAAGAAATTCATCACACTCAAAAACTAGATGCTCCAAGCGGAACTGCTATTTCCCTAGCCAATGATATTATTTCAAATAATGAAAATTTTAAGGATTGGAAATTAGACGAAAAAGGAGAATCCATTATTCCTATAGTGGCTAAACGTATTGAAGATGTTCCTGGAACGCATACTATAAATTACGAAAGCGAAGTTGATACTATTACTATTGAACATGTTGCTCACAACAGACAAGGTTTTGCTTTAGGCGCAGTTATTGCCGCGGAGTGGATTGTTGGAAAAAATGGTGTTTTCACCATGAACGACGTGTTAAATATTGGTTAATACTATTTAAATATGTAACAACTTCAATGCTTGTTACTACTAATAAAAAATAAAATTTTAAGATTATGACGTGGACACAATGGTTTATATTCATATTAATTATACAAGTAATTCACGGTTTAGGTACTTGGAAATTATATATTAAAGCTGGAAGACAAGCTTGGGAAGCTTTTGTTCCTGTTTATAATGGTGTTATTTTAATGAAGATAATCAATCGTCCTTGGTGGTGGGTTATTCTATTATTTTTACCTATCGTTAACCTTATTATGCTGGCGGTTGTTTGGGTAGAAACTGCTAGAAGTTTTAGAAAAAACACAACATTAGATACATTTTTAGCTGTCATTACATTAGGCTTTTATAATTTTTATTTGAATTATATTGCTGATGTAAATTATATTAAAGACAGAAGTATACACCCAAAATCAAATTCTGGAGAGTGGACAAGTTCTATACTTTTTGCAATTGTAGCTGCAACTATTGTACACACTTATTTTATACAACCGTTTACAATTCCATCATCATCGTTAGAAAAATCATTATTGGTTGGCGACTTCTTGTTTGTAAGTAAATTTAATTATGGCGCTAGAGTTCCTATGACTACGGTTGCTGCGCCAATGGTACATGATACTATTCCTATTTTAGGAAAGAAATCCTATTTATTTGACGATCATAAAGACAGTAAATCTTGGAAAAACAAATTACAATTACCCTATTTAAGACTTCCAGGTTTTGAAAAGATAGAAAGAAATGAAATAGTGGTTTTCAATCAACCAGCAGATACACTTCTGGATATGAATAATTTTCATCCAGACAGAAACTACTATAAACCTATAGACAAAAAAACCAATCTAGTAAAACGTTGTGTTGCAATAGCTGGCGATTCGCTTGAAGTACGTGATGGGTTTGTTTATATAAATGGTGTGAAAAATGAATTACCAGATAGAGCTCACTTACAATTTAGTTACCTAGTTCAACCTAAAACAAATCAATTTAACCCGAAATTTTTAAAGGATCGTTACGATATTACAGATGGATTTGGCATCATTAATAATCAAAATACTTACTATTTCTCAGCAATTTCTGATGAAGCTTTAGCTAAATTTAAAAACCATCCTAATGTTGCTAGTATAACACCTAATATAAAAGAAAAAGGAGTTAGAGATTCTGGTGTTTTTCCTCATGACCCTAATTATAATTGGAATGTAGATTTCTTTGGTCCATTATATATTCCTGAAGAAGGAAAAACTATTGATATCAATTTAGAAGTCTTACCGCTTTATAAACGTGTTATTACGGAATATGAAGGCAACACTTTACAAGTAAAAGGCAATCAAATTTTAATTAATGGAGAAGTAGCTAACACTTATACTTTTAAACAAAATTATTATTGGATGATGGGAGACAACCGTCACAACTCTATAGATGCAAGAGCTTGGGGCTTTGTTCCTTTTAACCATGTTGTTGGTAAACCTGTATTTATTTGGATGAGTTGGGATGGAAAAAGCCCACGTTGGGAGCGTTTCTTTACCACTGTTAGTGGAAATGGAAAAGCAACCTCTTATCTTCTGCCCTTTATCGTACTATTAATAGCTTATTTTGGTATTAGATATTGGTCAAGGAAAAGATTACAAAAAGAATAATTATTTTACCGAAATTTAACTTTTAAAGAAACGATTAAACATTTTATGAGCGTTAAAAGTTTTATAGTTATTTGTTTTTCTATTATTTTCAGTTTCGAAAATAAAGCTGTTTCGCAAGATACTGTTCAACATGATATTATTTATAAAGATTTAGTATTAGGCAAATTCAACTATAAAAACAACAAGCTTTTTGTTAAGGTAAACCCTATACATTCCTCAAAAACTATTTACTTAAATAAAGAGGTTTATAATGCTTTTACTAACATGTTTAATCAGGCTAAAACAGATAGTATTGATTTAAAAATTATTTCTGGAACTAGAAATTTTAGTGAACAGAAATCTATTTGGGAGAGAAAATGGGATAAATATAAAAATCTTCAACCTATTGACCGTGCAAAACAAATTTTAGAATATAGTTCTATGCCGACAACTTCAAGACATCATTGGGGAACTGATATGGATTTGAACAGTTTAAGCAATTCCTACTTTAAAAAAGGCAAAGGAAAAAAAGAATATGAATGGTTAGTGAAAAACGCCAGTAAATATGGATTTTACCAGGTTTATACAAATAAAGAAAATGGTAGAACAGGTTATAATTTAGAAATGTGGCATTGGTCTTATATCCCATTGGCAACCAAATATCTTAACTTTTATAGTAAGCATATTAATTATCAAGATATAAACGGTTTTAAAGGTTTTGAGCTTGCTGAAAAACTGAATATTATTAATGATTATGTGAATGGAATTTCTGAAGAATTAAAAATGGCAACGTTAATTAACTAATGAACATTATAATCCATCCAACATACTTCCCTAACATAGCACATTTTGCAGCAATGATAAATGCTAAGGAAATCGTCTTTGAAATGGATGATAGTTTTTTAAAGCAAACTTATAGAAATCGCGCTTACATATACGGGGCTAACGGAAAACTGGCATTAAATATTCCTGTTATTCACTCACAAAAAAATCGTCAAAAATATAGAGATGTAAAAATTTTTAATGAAGAAAATTGGCAAGATATTCATTGGAAATCATTGCTTTCTGCATACAGAACTTCTCCTTTTTTCGAATATTATGAAGATGAACTTTTACCTTTATTCACCCAAAAAGCTGATTATATTCTAGACTTCAACTTAAAGTGCTTTGAAGTTGTTTGCGATTGTTTACAGTTAGATTTAAATATTTCTAAAACCGAAACTTACCAAAAAATAATTGAGGATAAAACAGACTTTAGATATTTAGTAAATGCTAAAAAAGAAATGTTGCAACAGTTTGATAATTACACCCAAGTTTTTAGTGACAAACATGGATTTACTCCCAATTTAAGCATCTTAGATTTACTTTTTAATGAAGGTCCAAATACTTTAAATTATTTAGAATCTCAAACCTTAGCTCTCAAATAATGCTACAAACTTTAGCGCATTATGGGTGCCATATTTTTATCCCATTAATAGTTGCTTTAATTTGGTATAAACCCAAATGGAAGGTCGCTTTTTTAATTATGCTATCTGGTATGCTAATTGATTTAGACCACTTATTGGCAAATCCAATTTTTGACCCAAATAGATGTAGTATTGGGTTTCATCCGCTTCACTCCTCTTTTGCGATTACATTCTATTTGTTTCTTTTATTTCCTAAAAAATCAAGATTATTAGCATTAGGCTTAGTGATACATATTATTGCAGATTTGGTAGATTGTGCTTTAATGTAATACTCTTATTTATAAAAAAACAGGTTACCAAAGTCGTTCAGCAATAAGTTAATTATTCTAAACTCAAAGTCGCCATTATTGGATAATGATCAGAATAATGTTCATTATAAGCTTTAAATCCATTTACTGAAAAGGCATCATCAGCAAAAATAAAGTCTATTCGAACTGGGAAAAATTTAAAATCGTAAGTACGTCCAAAACCGTTTCCGGATTCTTTAAATGTATCTTTTAAATCACCTTTAATTTTTCTGTATACATACGAAAAAGCGGTATTATTAAAATCGCCACAAATCACCATTTTGTAGTGACACTTTTTTTTATGTGCTAAAAATAATTCAGTTTGGAATTGCTGCATTTTAAAAGTTGTTCCTATTCTATTAAAAAGTTTTTCTGAATTTTCCTTTTTTAAGCTTTCAACTTTTGTATCTATACGCAATGATTCTAGGTGAATATTATATATTCTTATGGTGTCTTTTTCTTTAACAATATCGGCATAAATAGCGTTATTTGCTGTATTTGGAAACTCAACAGAACCAGAATTAATAATAGGATATTTCGAATAAATTGCTTGTCCAGATTTTATTTTTTTACCAGAAAGTTTTTCAAATTTATATTTAAAGAAAGATAAATCTATATTATCCTGCGGATGATATTCCTGAATACTTAACACATCTGGTGATTCTGTCTTTACAAAATCTATAATTTTGGTTTCAATATCTTGTTCTGTAAGCCAATCGTACAAATTAAAAAGTCTCACATTATAATTCATGACTTTTAAATTTCCATGGCTTTCAATTTTTTTTGAAGATGAAAACTTATATAAAGAGCCAAAAGAAAAATAGCCTATTACAAGGACTAAAAGCGATAACATTAATTGCTTTTTTAACCTGATTAACCAATACAAAAAACATAAGGCATTAATTAGAATTAAAAACGAAACACCTAAATTAACTACAGATAAAATGGAAAATGTTTTTGGAGGTAAAAAAGGTAAAATATATGATAAGAGTAGTAATATTGCGACTACTACATTTATGAAATAGATAATTTTATTTATAAAACTTAATTTTTTCATTTATCTAATTCAATCATGTACTTTTAAAAATTACTTCCCTGCTTTAAATAAAAATTCTTTTTCTTCGCTAGTTAAACTATCATAACCGCTTTTACTAATTTTATCAAGAATAACATCAATTTTCTTTTGGTTATTAAACTCTTTAAAATCGGCTTTAGTATAACCGCCTACCTTACTTTTGTTTTTATGGACTGTTTTTAAAGGTCCTTTTTTTGATGATTTAAACATGCTAACAAGACGATCTACAAAACGCTCAAACCCTTTACCTATATCTTGACCTTTCACTAATTGTTTTGCATAAAAGCAGCCTAGTAATGCGCCGCCTAAATGCGCTAAATTACCACCAGCATTCCCATTTATTGGATCATTTACCCCCGTTATAATACCAAAAACATCTAAGATAACAATGGCAACACCTACATACCAAAGTTTTATATTAAAGGTAAAAAAACGTATCTCTTGATTAGGCATATAAGCACATAAAAAAATCAATAATGCTCTCACTGCTGCCGAAGCACCAAGTAACCTTGAGTAACTACCAAATACACTTGGAAATAATGTATAGCACAACATAAATAATAAACCACCAGAAATAGCACCCAAGAAATAAATATTCAAGGCCATTTTGGGGCTAAATAAATTTAAAAACATACGCCCTAAAAAATACAACCAAAGCATATTGAAAAGGATATGTAAAAAATCGTAATGCGCAAAAGCATAGGTAATAATCGCCCATGGTTTAGTTATTAACTCAGAAAAACTACTTGGTAGTTCTAACCAATTTAAACTAGTCTCATCTGAAAGAGACAGTACTTTAGTTAGTATATAACCAACCACAAAAACAACCACATTAACGGCTATTATTTTTTCTAATACATTAAGATTAGATAATTTTTGTTTTATGTCTTGAGAAAGAGAACTCATTAATTCCAGCGATTTTTGTTAAACTGTGTTCTTTTCCAATACCACATAATTATAAATCCTGTTAATGCGCCACCAACATGTGCCATATAAGCCGTATTACTAGGACTAAAAAAAGATTGACCTGTAATGCCCGAAATTAAATCTAAAATAATAATACCTGGAATAAAGTATTTAGCCTTTATGGGAATTGGTAAAAATATCATCATCAATTTAGCTTCAGGATTCATCATTCCAAATGCTACAAGAATTCCCATAATACAACCTGATGCTCCTACCATGGTATTTCTTGCTATTATGTTCATATCAAACAAAGCCTTAAAAGCATTACTATCAATTAAATTAGAATCGAAATTATACTCATTTAAAAATGGTATCATTTGTTTACTTAATATTTCTCCTTTTATATATTGTCCATTGCTCGCATCAATTGAAACAATTTTTCTTAATAAATCATTATTCATATGTAAATCTGCAATACCTTGATAAGCACTATAAAAATCATAATAATAGTAACCCACTTGCAATGCAACTGCACCCAATCCTGCAGAAAAATATATAAATAAAAAACGTTTACTTCCTAAAGCTTGTTCTACCGGTGTACCAAACATCCAAAGAGCGAACATATTAAATAAAATATGCATTGCACCTCCATGCATAAACATATGTGTTAGTATTTGCCATGGTTGAAATGCTACATTTTTAGGAAAATGCATAGCGAACCAATCATAAAAAACACCATTCATTATTGTAAGTGTACCAATAAACATAATCACGTTAATGATTATTAAATGTTTAACGGTTTCTGAAATCCTCATCATATTCTAAATAAATTTTTTATCTAATTCATCAACACTCATTGTTACAAATGTTGTTCTATTAGTAGGCGACACATTTGGTTCTTTACAAGCAAATAACTTATTTACCAAGTGTTCTTGTTCATCCTTTTGTAAAGACTGCCCTGTTTTAATTGCTAAACTTTTTGCCATCGATTTTGCTAACAAATCTGTGGCACTAAAATTACTATCTGGAACCTCATTTTCAACATCACTAATAAGCTGTTCTAAAATAATAGACACTTCGCTTTCTGGTACTCCAACCGGTACTCCTATAATATCAATAGATTCCTTACTAATATTTGAAAACATAAAACCTGTATGTTCTAAATCATCTTTTAACTGATTTATAATATCTATGTCTTGTTTTGAAAAATGAAGCTGAAGCGGAAATAATAATTGTTGACTTGTAGCTTCTTTAATAGTCATATTTTTTAGAAAATCTTCATACAAAATCCGCTGGTGTGCTCGATGTTGATCCATAACCAACATACCCGATTTAATTGTACTAACTATATATTTATTGTGAAGTTGATAGGTTGTATTAACCTGTTTTATCTCATTTTCATCTTCAAATATAGAAACTGTTTGTTCTTCACTTTCAAAATGAACTTCACTAAAATCTTGTTTTGTTTGATTTCCCTTTGATTCTAATCCTACATATAAACTTTCCCAACTTGTAGCTGGTTCTTTTTTATAAGCTACGGCTCTTGCTCGTGAATTAGTTTCTTCTTGAAATGGATTAAAACTTCTATCTACCTCAATCTTTGGTGTACTAGCAGTATTACTTTTATAACTATAAGGTGTATCTAAATTTGGGTCTCTATCAAAATCTAAAACTGGTGCGATATTAAACTGCCCCAAACTATGTTTTACTGCCGAACGCAATAATGCGTATAGTGTATGCTCATCATCAAACTTAATTTCTGTTTTTGTTGGATGAATATTAATATCAATAGTTTGTGGATCAACTTCTAAATTTAAAAAATAGCTTGGATGTGTTCCATTTTTCAACAATCCATCAAATGCTGAAGCAATAGCATGATTTAAATAAGCGCTTTTTATAAAACGATTATTCACAAAAAAATACTGTTCGCCTCTGGTTTTTTTAGCAAATTCTGGCTTACCAACAAATCCTGAAATTTTCAAAACCTCTGTATTTTCTTCAACTGGCACTAGCTTTTCATTGGTTTTATTTCCAAAGATGTTTACTATACGTTGTCTAAAATTACTTATTGGTAAATTAAAATTCTCACTACCATTGTTATATAAAACAAAGCTAATACTAGGATGCGCCAATGATACTCTATGAAATTCATCGATAACATGACGGAGTTCCACCGTATCTGACTTTAAAAAATTACGTCGTGCAGGAATATTGAAAAAAAGATTTTTCACAGAAACCGACGTACCTTTGGGAGTAACAATTACTTCTTGAGATACCACTTTACTACCTTCCATTTCAATGGTATTACCAACATCATCATGCTCTTGCTTAGTTTTTAATTCCACATGAGCAATCGCAGCAATACTTGCTAAAGCTTCGCCTCGAAAACCTTTAGTATGTAAATGAAATAAATCGTCTGCAGTACGAATTTTAGACGTTGCATGACGCTCAAAACTTAAACGAGCATCGGTAGTACTCATACCTTTTCCGTTATCGATAACTTGTACAAGTGTTTTTCCTGCGTCTTTTATTATAAGTTTTATTGAATCTGCACCTGCATCAATGGCGTTTTCAAGAAGTTCTTTCACCACAGAAGCCGGACGTTGTACAACTTCTCCAGCGGCTATTTGATTTGCTACATGGTCGGGTAAAAGCTGTATAATGTCTGCCATATATTATTTAGAAAAGAAAATAGATAAATCGAAATCGATAATAAATAAAAATATCAAAATAAGCACACCAACAATAATTAAAATACGCTTGCTTGCGGCTTTATCTGGATTTTTATAATCTTCAATAGCTTCGTTAAATTTTGTTTTTAAACCTTTATTGCTTCCGACGGTCTTTCTAAAATCATCAAATTTATGTTTAATTTCAAATGGGTTGCCTTCACCTTTATCATCAAAATAACGTGGTGTATAATTGAATTTTTTGTTTTTACGTGTTTTTAAAAGTCCCATGATTTCTAAGTTTTTGGTTATATGTATTTCTTTTCTAATAAATACATACAAATCAATAATAATACCAAAACCAATATTAAGGTTTTTATGGGCATAGCGCCTTTAGCTTTGGATCTCTTTCCTCTACTATCTCGCCATTTGGAAATAAAGTCCTTAGTTTTAGTTTCATTATCTAAACTAGAATCTGTTTGGTTTTCTTTAGAAAACCGAGCTTGATAATTGAAAGTTCTATGTTTGCGTTGTTTAAACAAAATCTAGTACTGCTTATGCCTCAAAAGTACTTAAAAATAGACAGAAACTTAGAATTGAAATGCCAAAAATTGTTAACAAAACTCTTTAGGTCACTACGAGTTTTACTTTTTTGTAAAATGTGATAGTCTGCATAACGAGGAGCCTATTGACACAGGCGTTCCTGCTTTGCAAGGACAAATGAAATTTAACTGTTCTTACGTAATTCGGCCATTTTTATTGCCGCAATAGCAGCTTCGGTACCTTTATTACCATGTTTTCCGCCAGAACGGTCAAGGGCTTGTTGCATGTTATCATCTGTCAACACACAAAAAATAACTGGAGTTTCTCTAATAACATTTAAGTCTTTAATACCCTGAGAAACAGCTTCACAAACAAAATCAAAATGTTTGGTTTCACCTTTAATAACACTTCCAATCGCAATAACGGCATTTACCATTTGTTCTTGCATTTTTTTACTACCGTAAATCAACTCAAAACTTCCAGGAACATCCCAACGAATAATGTTACTTGGTATAACACCATGCTCAATTAACGTATTATAAGCACCTTGATACAAACCTTCTGTAATGGTATCATTCCACTCAGAAACAACAATCCCAAACCGAAATTTATTCGCATTTGGGATTGTTGTTTTGTCGTAATCGGATAAATTTTTATTTATCGTAGCCATATTATTTGTTTGCCAACACTTGCGCTTTTCCTATAAACACTTCAACTTTTGAAGCCTCAGTAGAATTAGCATAGTCGTCTTTTATTCTTTTAAAATACTTTAATGCTTTATCTGGTTTCCCTAAATCTAAAGCAATTGCACCAGCTTTATATAAATACATTGGTGTTGTATATTCATTATCACGCATTTCGGCAGCTTGTTCATAATACCCTAAAGCATCTTCTGGCTGATTTAATTGTACGAATGCATCACCAATATTACCTTTAGCCAAAGGCGCTAAAATTTCATCATCACTTTTAAAGTCACCTAAATACTCTACAGCATTTTTGTAATCTTTCAATCTTAAATATGCCGTACCAGCATAATAACTAGCTAAGTTAGCAGATGGTGTTCCGCTATATTCTTCAATAATATCTAACATTCCAAATTTACCTTCACCACCTGTTAAAGCTAAATTATATAAAGAATCTTTAGCTGTGCCATTTACAGCATCGTTAAAATATTTTTGTGCTTGAAACATATCGTTCATTGCAGCAGTTTGTTTTGGCTTAGCAATAAATTCTTTATATCCTAAAGAACCCAAAACCACAAGTGCCACTACACCTATTATTATGAAAATATATTTTTGATTTTTCTCAACAAATGCTTCAGTTTTTGAAGCTGTTTCATCTAGTGTATTGAAAACCTCTGCAGTTGTAGAGCCTTCTTCAATATTATGTTGTTTCTCTTCTTTAGTTTTTGGTTTGTAACCTCTTTTATTATAAGTTGCCATCTAATTCTTTGTAAATTATTGTGGCGCAAAAATATAATTTTTCTTCATAACTAAAAGGGTATTTATTTGATATTTTTCAATAATTTGCACTTCTTTTTACGAGTTTAGCCTCAAAACACGCTTTAAGTTACCTTTTGTATGATTTTAAAATCTCTTTCTTTACTTAATTACAAAAACTTCGACAGCAAGTCATTCATTTTCAATGATAAAATAAATTGCATCGTTGGAAACAATGGTATTGGGAAAACAAATGTGCTAGATGCCATTTATCATTTATCCTTCGGGAAAAGTTATTTTAACCCTGTTGCGACTCAAAATATTAAGCATGATGAGGAGTTTTTTGTGATTAATGGCGATTATAATAAGGATGATAAAACCGAAAAAGTAGCTGTAAGTTTAAAAAGAGGGCAAAAAAAAGTTATTAAACGAAATGGCAAAGCTTACGAGAAATTTAGCGAGCATATTGGTTTTTTACCTTTAGTAATAATTTCTCCAGCTGATAGAGATTTAATTACTGAAGGTAGCGACACACGCCGAAAATTTATTGATAGTGTAATTTCACAAAGCGATAAAAATTATTTAAGTCATTTAATTAATTATAACAAAATATTAGCGCAACGTAACGCATTACTTAAGTATTTTGCATTAAACCACACATTTAATAAAGACACGTTAGATGTTTACAACACGCAATTAACTGATTTTGGCACAAAGGTTTTTGCAAAAAGAGACGCTTTTTTAAAAGAATTTATACCTATTTTTAAATCGCGCTACGAAGCAATTAGTAACGGCAATGAAAATGTAGATTTAGTTTATTATAGTCATTTATTTGAAGATGATTTAAACACACTTTTACAACAGGCTATTAATAAGGATAAAACATTGCAATACACAAGTGTTGGTGTACATAAAGATGATTTACACTTCCATATAGAAGGCCATCCTATTAAAAAGTTTGGGAGTCAAGGGCAGCAAAAATCATTTTTAATTGCATTAAAATTAGCACAATTCGATTTCATAAAAGCACAAAGCGGCGTAAATCCTATTCTTTTATTAGATGATATTTTTGATAAATTAGATGAACACCGTGTTTCTCAAATTATTAAATTAGTAGATGATGAAAATTTTGGGCAACTCTTTATTAGTGATACACATGCAGATCGCACCGAAAATGCTGTAAAACAAGTGCATCAATCTTATGATATTTTTAAATTATAAGATATTTATGAATCTAGAAAAACATTACAGTAGTTTATACGAATCGTCTATCCAAAAAATCAACAACGACGACTATCAAATTGATAAATTAATTCACGATCCCAATGACAACCGATTTGGAATTACGCTTTTAATTCGACCTTCTGCAAAAGTTAAAAATGAAATTCAAGAATTTTTAAATGAACTTAAAATTGTTGAACCTAATCAATATTATTACGAAAATTCAGATATCCATATTACAGTAATGTCCATTATATCCTGTTATAATGGTTTTGAATTAAAACATATAGAAATACCAAAATATATTGACATCATTAAAAAAAGTTTAATTACAAACCCTAACATAGAAATTGAGTTTAAAGGCTTAACAGCCTCACCATCTTGTATTATGATTCAAGGTTATATGAATAATGACTCACTAAATTTGATAAGAAATAATTTAAGAGAAAACTTTAAAAATACTAATTTAGAGGAAAGTATTGATAAACAATATGCTATTCAAACAACACACTCTACTGTAGTACGTTTTAGTGAAAACCTAAAAAATAAATCTGATTTTTTAAAAAGGATTGAAGACTTTAAGTATTATAATTTTGGTACATTTAAAGTAAAAAATATTGAATTAGTATATAATGACTGGTATCAAAAAGAAAAACATGTAAAAACATTATTCAAATTCGAAATCTAAATCTTTAATTAACCCCAATTTCATGGCAAAACGCAACAACGAACATATAAGTATAAGTGATGCATTAAAAGAATTTGTTGAAACCAACAAACTTGAAAAAGGTTTAAACAAAGTTAATGTTGCTGATGCCTGGGCAAACCTCATGGGTAACGGTGTAAACAACTATACAACGGCAGTAAATTTAGAACGCGAAACTCTTTATATTCAATTAAGCTCTAGTGTACTAAGAGAAGAGTTAAGCTACGGTAAACAAAAAATAATTAACATGCTTAATGAAGAATTAGGTCAAGAAATTATTAAAAAACTGATACTGCGATAATTATACTTTTAAAATTAATATAAATATTACAACTAAAAATACCTATCTATCATTTTTTATATTATCTTTGGCGCTTAATTATTTTAATATAAATACAATGAGTAAAGGTACCGTAAAATTCTTCAACGATTCTAAAGGTTTTGGATTCATCACTGAAGATGACAACAACAAAGAACATTTCGTACACATTTCAGGACTTATCGATGAAATTCGTGAAGGTGATGCAGTTGAATTCGATCTACAAGAAGGTAGAAAAGGATTAAACGCCGTAAACGTAAAAGTAATCTAATACATATACTTTAACAATTACAATTAAAAGTCTATCAATCAATTTGATAGACTTTTTTGTTTTTATTTACTTTCAAAATAAAATAACAACAAAATAAACGTTTTATAAAACTAATTGGTATTACCTTTACAATATATAATTAATTTAATATCAATAAAATGAGTAAAGGTACCGTAAAATTCTTCAACGATTCTAAAGGTTTTGGATTCATCACTGAAGATGACAACAACAAAGAACATTTCGTACACATTTCAGGACTTATCGATGAAATTCGTGAAGGTGACGCAGTTGAATTCGATTTACAAGAAGGTAAAAAAGGATTAAACGCCGTAAACGTAAAAGTAATCTAATAAATATACTTTAACAATTACAACTTAAAAGTCTGTCAAAATAATTTTGGCAGACTTTTTTTTATTTCTTATCTTTTCATCGCATAACTCACTGTTAAATAGACAATTGTTATTTGGCACAAAGTTTGCAATTCAATTAGTAATTAATTTAATATTTTTAAAACAATGAGTAAAGGAACAGTAAAATTCTTCAACGATTCTAAAGGATTCGGATTTATAACAGAAGAAGGTTCAAACAAGGAACATTTTGTTCACATTTCTGGATTAATCGACGAAGTTCGTGAAGGCGACTTAGTTGAATTTGATTTACAAGAAGGCAGAAAAGGTTTAAACGCAGTAAACGTAAAAGTAGTTTAATATATACTAGTTAACTTTTTTAAAACAAAAATCCCGCAACTGTGTTGCGGGATTTTTTATAAATTAGTTTTAAAATGTTTAAAACATATCTCTTCCTGAGAAATGAAATGCACCTTCAATAGCAGCATTTTCATCACTATCACTTCCATGTACAGCATTTTCCCCAATAGAAGCAGCGTATAATTTACGTATAGTTCCTTCTGCAGCATCAGCAGGGTTTGTTGCACCAATTAAAGTTCTAAAATCTTCAACAGCATTATCTTTTTCTAAAACTGCAGCAACAATAGGTCCACGAGTCATATATTCAACCAACTCTCCATAAAAAGGACGTTCGCTATGTATAGCATAAAATGCTTGTGCATCTGCTTTAGTCATTTGAGTTAACTTCAAAGCCACAATTCTAAATCCTGAAGCTGAAATTTTTTCTAATATTGCACCAATGTGTCCTTTCTCAACAGCATCTGGCTTAAGCATTGTAAATGTTCTATTTGTTGCCATTTATATAATTTTAATTTTGTGCAAAAGTAATGTATTTCTAATTAAAACAAGATAAACCATTTTAAAAAAATTGTATCTTCGTCAACTATGAATAAACAAGATATTTTAAGCATTAAACAGCTATTATCAACAACAACAAAAATAGTTATTGTACCTCATAAAAACCCTGATGGAGACGCCATTGGATCTACTCTTGGTTTATATCACTACTTATTAAAAGGCAATCATCAAGTTAATGTTTTAGTCCCAAACGATTATCCAACATTTTTAAAATGGATTCCCGGAAATGACACTATTTTAAAACACGATTCTCAAACTACAGAATGTGATGCTTTAATTAATGATGCTGACATTATTTTTACGTTAGATTTTAATGCTTTTCACAGAACAGGAAGCATGGAAACTGTTTTAACAAAAAGTAAAGCTTTAAAAATAATGATTGATCACCATCAAGCACCAGATGATTATGCCACTTATACATTTAGTGATGTAAGTATGAGTTCGACTTGCGAAATGGTCTATCATTTTATTGATATATTAGAAGACACCAATTTAATTGACAAAAATATTGCAACTTGTTTGTATGTTGGAATCATGACTGATACTGGCTCATTCAGATTTGCTTCTACAACAAGCACTACACATAAAATTATAGCAAAACTTATTGAAAAAGGTGCCAATAATACAGAAATTCATAATAATATTTACGACACTAATAGTTACGAACGTCTGCAACTTTTAGGTTGTGCTCTAAGCAATTTAAAGGTGGTTCCTGAATCTAAAGCAGCTTACATAACCCTTTCTCAAGACGAACTCAATAAATTTAATTATAAAAAAGGAGATACTGAAGGTTTTGTGAATTATGGCTTATCGCTTGATAACATTAAACTAGCAGCCATTTTTATAGAAGATAGGCAAGAAGGTATTATAAAAATATCGTTACGCTCCAAAGGTAACTTTTCTGTAAACGAAATGTCGAGAGCTCATTTTGAAGGTGGCGGACATACAAATGCTGCTGGTGGCAAGAGTGACTTATCATTAAAAGATACTGTTGAAAAATTTATTAGTATATTGTCTAGCTATAATAAAGCCCTGAGTGATGAATAAATTTCTAACATTAGTCTTTGTTTTACTGATATTTAGCTGTAAAACACCTGAGGCAAGACGCCCAATTTCTGTAAAATCTGGTTCTTTTATTGATGCTTCAGTTGAAAGAAATAAAAAACTAAACGCTAGAGAGCAAGAATCTATAGAAAATCTTATGAAACAACATGAGAAAGACTATATAGCTTCAGAAAGCGGATTTTGGTACTATTACAATAACAAGATTGAAATAGACACTTTAAAAACACCTGTATTTGGCGATATAATAAATTACAATTACAATGTTAAAACCTTAAATGGCAACTTAATATACTCAACTGAAGATATTAAAACACAAACCTACGCCATGGATAAAGAGGAGTTATTTACAGGATTACGCGAAGGCTTGAAACTAATGAAAACTGGCGAAACCGTAACCTTTCTTTTCCCATCACAAAAAGCTTATGGTTATTATGGTGATGAAAACAAAATAACTAGTAACATACCGCTAATTTGTGAAGTTACTATAAATTCAATTACCCAAAATCAAACAAATTAAAATGAACCTACTTAAAAATGGCATAAAACTCATATTGCTTGCGTTATTTTTAAATTTAACATCGTGCAAAGCCCAATATCCAGATCTTGAAGACGGCATTTATGCAGAGTTTGTAACCAACAAAGGTATTATGGTTGCAAAATTAGAAAGTGAAAAAGTACCAGTAACTGTAGCTAATTTTGTATCACTTGCAGAAGGCACTAATACAATGGTTGATGACGCTTATAAAGGTAAAAAATTCTATAACGGACTCATTTTTCATCGTGTAATGGATGGTTTTATGATACAAGGTGGAGACCCAACTGGAACAGGATCAGGTAGTCCCGGATATAGATTTATGGATGAGTTTCGTCCAGATTTAAAACATGACAAACCAGGTGTTTTATCAATGGCAAATCCAGGCCCAAACTCCAATGGGAGTCAGTTTTTTATTATGGAAGTACCAAAACCTCATCTAGATAATGTACATAGTGTTTTTGGACAATTAGTAATAGGATTAAACATTCAAGATTCCATTTCAAATGTTAAAGTTGATAAAAAGAACAAACCTCTAAAAGATGTTGTTATAGAAGAATTGAATATTATACGTAAAGGTAAAGCAGCAAAAAAGTTTGATGCTCCTAATATTTTTATAAATCATTTTGCCGAAGCTGAACGTATTGAAAAAGAAAAAATTTCTAAAGCCGAAGCCATTTTAAAAGCAACAAAAGAAAAATTCGATAATCAAGAAGCTGAGGCAACAACATTAGAATCTAGTGTAAAGTATTTTATTTCTGAAAAAGGTTCTGGTGAAAAATTACCAAATAATGCTAAAATACTCATGCATTATGCCGTATATTTTGAAAACGGAAAATTACTTGAAACAAGTAAATTAGAAATAGCCGAAGCACTAGATGTTGTTAATGAAAAACGTAAAGCTGCAGATAAATACCAACCCATAACTGCTGATATTGGCCCAGATGCAAGTATGATTCAAGGCTTTAAAGAAGGTATTCAACAATTAAATATTGGTGATAAAGCCACCTTATTTGTTCCCTATCATTTAGCTTATGGCCAATATGGAACTAGGGGCATTCCAGGAAAATCTAACCTTATATTTGAAGTAGAAATTATTGAACTTCTTAATTAAATTTTAACAATAAAGACACCTTTAACGTTTATATTTACGTTGAAAAACAAAACATATGCAACTACTAAAACTTGATTGGAATCCTTTAACAGGAATTGATATTGTTGGAAACTTCAAACTTCATTTTTATAGCCTCATGTGGGTTATTGCCTTTATTTTAGGCTGGTACATCATGAAACGCATTTTTACTAAAGAAAAAGTATCCTTAGAGTATTTAGACCCTCTTTTTATTTACACCGTTTTAGCCACTATGCTTGGTGCTAGGTTGGGGCATGTTTTATTCTATCAATCCGAATTAATTTCTGAAGACTTTTTCAGCATCTTTTTACCATTTAAGTTTAAAGGAGGCTTTGAGTTTACCGGTTTTCAAGGGTTGGCTAGTCATGGTGCTGCTATTGGTATTATTTTAGGGATGTATTTATATAGAAGAAAATACAAGTACAAATCGTTACTTTGGATTTTAGACCGCGTTGTTATCTCTGTGGCTTCTGGTGCTGTTTTTATTAGAATTGGTAATTTTATTAATTCTGAAATTATTGGTAAAGTAACGGATTCAAGTTTTGGAGTTCGTTTTATTCAAGATTACTATTATAAAAGTCAAATTACACAACTTACAGGTATTAAAGATGTTCAAAAAGCCTATAATGCTGTGACTAATAATCCGCAATTTCAAAATTTATTAGATGCTGTTCCTTACAGGCATCCTGCACAATTATATGAATCATTTTGTTATGTTTTTGTGTTTTTAATACTTTGGTATTTCTACTCAAAAACGACAAAAAGAGATCAATCAGGATTTTTATTTGGACTGTTTTTAATTCTACTTTGGACCATTCGTTTCTTTGTCGAATTTGTAAAAGAGCCACAAGGTGAAGAATACATTAATTGGGCAGGACTTAATACGGGACAATGGTTAAGTATACCATTTATATTAATTGGTTTGTATTTCATGTTTGTATACAAACCAAAATCGGCAGTGAAATAGTATGTTATTGAAACGATACATATTGCCTTTAACACTATTTTACTTTTTAGTTTTTTCTAGCTGTAAAGAAGATAAAAAAGCTATAAAACAAACTGAAGTTGCATTTAAAAAAGAAGGTGAGCTTTCCATTTTTAAAAAAGATTCAGCAACAGTAAGTTTAGATATTGAAATTGCCGATACAGAATATGAAACTCAAACAGGTTTAATGTATAGAAGTTCTATGCAAACAAATCAAGGAATGTTATTTATTTTTGAAGATGTTGCTCCTCGTTCTTTCTATATGAAGAATACACAAATTCCTTTAGATTTAATTTTTATTGATGAAAACAACAAAATAGTAAGCTTTCAAAAAAACGCTAAACCCTTTGATGAATCTTCACTTCCATCAAATGATCCAGCTAAATATGTTTTAGAAATTAATGCAAGTTTAGTTGATAAATGGAATGTTTCTATTTCAGATAGTATTAGTTTCTCTGCAATCGATAAGAACTAATTATTTGCTTATTCTCCTGACATTATTGTAAGGTTTACGCAACCACTTTGCTATTCTTGCATCTTTATAAAAAAAAGAAACTATGAAAGCACAATTTTTAACATTACTATTCCTTGCATCAGGAATAGTAATTAGCTGCAATAATGATGACAATTCTAATACAATAAATATTGAGTCTACCTTAATTGCTAAAGACAATCTTTTTGGCAATGGTAGCGAAGGACTTAGTAAGCAAAATATGGTTATAACTGACCAAAGCATTTGGGATGAGTTAATAACAAAAATGAATACAACAAACAATGAATCTAGTAACTTTTCAGAAGTTGATATTGATTTTTCTGAGTATTTGATTATCGCTATTTTTGATGAAATAAAGACGAATGGAGGTCATAGTTTGGAATTAAATATTTTTTCCAATACTGAAAATATTATTGTAAAAATTACAGATTTAGCTCCACAAGGTAATGCAACTACTGTAATGACTCAACCTTATCATATTGTGAAAATACCAAAAACTAATTTACCTATAGTATTTGAATAAAAACAATCTCTACTTATAAACTTTAACTAAAGGTCATCATCTAGATGGCCTTTTATATTATCAATACCATTTAAGTGAGATTGGGTTTCGCTATTTTTAATACTTTTATAAAGCCATCTTTCTTCAATAATTAAAAATATTCCCAATAAGAAAACAAAAAAGCAAAATAGATACATGATATAAAATTCAGAATCTATTGTATCACCTTTATTCATTTTATAAAAAGAATAACTTATTCTTGATGATATATAAATTAGCAATAGTGCATAAATTATATTCGACACCCAAAGTGAAGTATCCTTTAAAATCTTATTGTGTTTCTCTTTTTTATAAAACTTAAAAGTTTTAAAATGATATGTTATACTTAAAATACCTGTAATACAAATAAGCATATTAACATACATTCCAAAATTTAAAGGTGTATTATTATTTACTAACAAAGAATAGACCGCAACAACCATGATGCCTGTTACAACAAAGCTACAAATTAAAAGTATTATTTTTAGTATTCGTCTTAACTTCATAAGTTATAAAACTCTGCCTCAAAAAGATTACTAAAGTGCTTTAGTAACTTTTCTTTAACCTCAACTTCATCAACTGTTTTCTTTCCTAATTCAACATTTAAAGATGTTACTGCTTTACCACGAATACCACAAGGTATCATTAAATCAAAATAACCCAAATTAGCATTTACGTTAAGTGCAAAACCATGCATAGTTACCCAACGGCTTGCACGCACGCCCATAGCACAAATTTTTCGAGCAAACGGTGTGCCAACATCTAACCAAACACCAGTTTCACCAGGGCTTCTTTCAGCTTTTAAGCCATAATCTGCTAGCGTTAGAATTACCATTTCTTCTAAAAAACGCAAATATTTATGTATGTCTGTGAAAAAATTTTCTAAGTCTAAAATAGGGTAACCCACTATTTGTCCAGGGCCATGATAAGTAATATCTCCACCTCTATTTACTTTATAAAACACAGCATTTTTTTCTTTTAATTGCTCTTCTGAAACAAGTAAATTAGAAAAATCACCACTTTTACCCAAAGTATAAACATGCGGATGCTCGACAAACAAAAAATAATTTTTGGTTTCTAAACCAGCTTCTTCTCGCCTATTTTTAATTTTAGTATCTACAATAGCTTTAAACAATTCTTCTTGGTAATCCCAAGTTTGTTTATAGTCTTTGAGGCCTAAATCTTGCAGTTCTATTTCTTTATTCATAGACTACAAAATTACGATATTTTTATATTTTAATTTTTAGGATTATTAAGTATTACTAACGCTGCAATAACTCCAGGCACCCAGCCACAAAGCCATAAAAGGAAAACAATAATAATAGAGCCACAACCTTTATCGATAACAGCTAAAGGTGGACAAATAATAGACAGTAAAACTCTCCAAAAACTCATGATTTGATTTTTAATGATTGATGATTACCTATTTGACGTAAAACTATAAAGTTTGTTACACTTTGCGTTAGGGATAGTAATGAAAATCCTTTTTGTGAGATACGAACAAAAAGATTGCAATGAATAGCCCGACCCTTGTGGTAACGCTCAAAAAAATCATAAATCAATAATCGTAAATCGCAAATCAAATGATTATCTTTGTGCCTTTAAAATTTTTACACAGAATTTAGATTATGTCGCAATTATCAGAGCAAGAACTTGTACGAAGAGAAAAGTTAGTAAAATTACGCGAATTAGGTATTAATCCTTACCCTGCAGATTTGTATGCAGTATCGCATAATTCTAAACAGATAAAACAAGATTTCAAGGAAGGAAGCAAGGTTATTATTGCTGGTAGATTAATGTCTAGACGTATACAAGGAAATGCTAGTTTTGCCGAATTACAAGATAGTGAAGGCAGAATACAAGTGTATTTTAATAGAGATGAAATTTGCCAAGGTGATGATAAAAGCAAATACAACGATGTTTACAAAAAGCTTTTAGATATTGGTGATTTTGTAGGTGTTGAAGGCGTATTATTCATAACAAAGGTTGGTGAAAAAACAGTAAAAGTTAAAAATTTCACTTTGCTTAGTAAAGCATTAAAACCACTGCCTTTACCAAGAACTGATGCAGAAGGGAATGTGCATGATGCATTTACAGATCCAGAACAACGTTACAGACAGCGCTATGCCGATTTGGTGGTAAACTCACATGTAAAAGATGTGTTTGTTAAGCGTACCAAATTGTTTAATGCCATGCGCTCATTCTTTAATGATTCTGGATATTTTGAAGTTGAAACACCAGTTTTACAACCTATTCCTGGTGGTGCCGCAGCGCGCCCATTTATGACACATCATAACGCTTTAGATATTCCATTATACATGCGAATTGCTAATGAGTTGTATTTAAAACGTTTAATTGTAGGTGGTTTTGAAGGTGTTTATGAGTTTTCTAAAAACTTTAGAAACGAAGGGATGGATAGAACGCATAACCCTGAGTTTACAGCTATGGAAATTTATGTAGCTTATAAAGATTACAATTGGATGATGGATTTCTGTGAACGCTTACTTGAGCATTGTGCTATAGCTGTAAATGGAACTACAAAAGCTACTTTTGGTAAACATGAAATAGATTTTAAAGCACCATATGCCAGAGTTACTATGGCAGATTCTATAAAACACTTTACTGGGTTTGATATTACTGATAAAAGTGAAGCTGAAATTAGACAAGCTGCCAAAGATTTAGGTGTAGAGGTTGATGAAACCATGGGTAAAGGCAAACTTATTGATGAAATTTTTGGTGAAAAATGTGAAGGGAATTATATTCAACCAACTTACATTACAGACTATCCAAAAGAGATGAGCCCTTTATGTAAAGAACATCGTGACAATCCTGAATTAACAGAGCGTTTTGAACTTATGGTTTGTGGTAAAGAAATTGCTAATGCTTATTCTGAACTTAATGACCCTATTGACCAACGTGAACGTTTTGAACACCAATTAAAACTAGCTGCTAAAGGTGATGATGAAGCAACAGAGTTTATTGATTACGACTTTTTACGTGCTTTAGAATATGGTATGCCTCCAACATCGGGTATGGGTATTGGTATGGATAGATTAATTATGTTTTTAACAAATAACCAATCGATACAAGAGGTTTTATTCTTCCCACAGATGCGACCAGAAAAAAAACCAGTTGCTATTAGTGAAGATGCTAAAGCCGTTTTTGAAGTTTTGAAAAAAGCAGAAAAATTAGAATTGAATGACTTAAAAATTCAGTCTGGTTTATCAAATAAAAAATGGGATAAAAGCATAAAAGAACTTACAAAAAACAATCTGGCTAAAGTTGAAAAAACCGATGATGGTTTGTTTGTAAATCTTTCCTAAAAGAATACTTTTAGTTTAATTAAATTGTTTAATCAAAAACTTATTTACTCCTAAAAAAGCTCTCTAAGTTTTATAATGAATAAAAATTGGCTTAAAATTGCTCTCACATTAGCCCCAAACTAATATTGCAATGTTTTATAAACTTAACAAAAAAGTAGTCTTACTACCTTTAGCTTCATTTATTATAACTGTTCTAATAGTATTTTCTGTTTGGAGTAAGGCTTTAAATACATACAAACTATTAATTGGAGAAGATGTTCTACAAACTGGGCATCTTATTTCTAAAGAGTTTAAAAATATTCTAAAAGCAGATATAGCCAGACTAAAAAATCTTAAAAATAGAATTGAATTTACTAATGGTCTTTATTTAGAGCATTGGGAAAAAGATGCTAGTATGCTGTTAGAGCAGAATGATTCATTTAAATTTCTAGAATGGATTGATAGCACGATGGTAATTAGAAAAATTACGCCACTATTAGGCAATGAAAATGCTATTAATTTAGATATTTCTAAAATTGAATATCGGAGAAATGAATGGATAGAACACAGTAAAACTCACACTGCCAATATAACTCCATGGGCTAAATTAACTCAAGGCGGCAATGCTTTTTTAGTAGATATCCCTGTTTACTTTCATGATAAATTTCAAGGAACTATTACTGGTGGCATGGACTTTAAAGAAAATTTCAATAAGCTAACTACCAGTTTAGAAAATCAATATGCCGTTGAAATCCAAGATCATGAAAAAACTTTTTTTTATAATTTAAATAAAAACGACAAGCTTGAAAGCAAGTATAACTACATTTTTGAAGATAGTATTTTAGTTGATTCTTTAGACAATCAAAAATGGAAATTAAAAGTTACTGCAAGCAATAATTTACTTTTATCCCAAGGTTTAACAATTGTTAATATTGCATTAATAGTTGGTTTGGTTTTATGTTTTTTAACAAGTTTGTTAATTTACTTTTACTTACGAGCTAAAGAAGGAACAAAACTCGCTTTAGAGTCAAATTTTAAACTTTTAAAAGCTAATGAAAAATCAAACAATGAGCGCAATAGAGCTGAAAAAGCCTCATTAGCTAAAACAGAATTCTTATCAAACATGAGCCACGAGATAAGAACTCCTCTGCATGCTATTTTAGGTTTTATTGAACTTTTAAAAGACAGTAAGCTAAAAAAAACAGATATGGAGTATTTAGACTTGATGGGAAAATCATCAAGTAATTTACTTAATATTGTTAATGATATTTTAGATATTGAAAAAATAGAGTCTGGTAAAATAGAACTTACCAAAGTAGCCTTCAACCCTTCAGAAAAAATAAAAGAATTAATTGAAGTTAATCAATTTATATTCTTAAAAAAGAATCTTTTCTTAAAAGCGAAATTCAATAAAACTAATGATTTAAGAGTTATTGGAGACGAAAGTAAATTAATGCA
The DNA here is from genome assembly GCF_900114265.1 of Flaviramulus basaltis. GTDB lineage: Bacteria > Bacteroidota > Bacteroidia > Flavobacteriales > Flavobacteriaceae > Flaviramulus > Flaviramulus basaltis. The sequence goes on along the minus strand of NZ_FPKV01000003.1, from coordinate 45,654 downwards.
AGTCGTTAATAATATTGTAAAAAACGGCTTAAAATTCACAAATACTGGAGGTGTAATACTAACATACAAAGAAAAAATTATAGAGAATAACCAAATAAGAATAATAATTTCGGTTAAAGATACTGGAATTGGTATTCCTAAAAATAGGATAAACACCATTTTTGAAAGATTTACACAAGTTGAAAATAGTATTAAGAAACAATATGAAGGTAGCGGACTTGGATTAGCTATTAGTAAAATTTTCATTAATATGATGGGAGGTATAATTTCTGTTAAAAGCATTCCAGATGTAGGTACTAAATTTAAATTTGATGTGGTATTTCCTATTGCAGAAAAAGAAGAACAAAAAGCTCCAAACAATACACAAAAACACATTAACCTTACAGATTTAAATGTTTTAATTGTAGATGATAACAATATAAATATTATTGTTCTTAAAAAATTTCTAGAAGATGTTGGCATTAAAGCCGATTCAGCAAAAAATGGAAGAATTGGATTAGAAAAGTTCAAAGAAAAACCATACCAACTCATTTTCATGGATATTCATATGCCAGAAATGGATGGCTGGGAAACAACTAAAGAAATTAGAAAAATTAACAATGATATTATAATTTTCGGACTATCTGCAAATGTCACAACAGATGCTATAGACAAAGCTTTGGAAAGCGGCATGAATAACTATCTCTCTAAACCCTTTAAAAAGGAACACTTATACAAACTTTTATACTTTCATTTTAGCAATGATTAAAATTTAACTAGAAAAGAATTAACTTAAACATAATTATTTAATATTTAAACTTTCTCTATTTTTACGTGATGCTAAAAAAAATACTTTTTATTGTAATTTTCATTTGCAGTAACATTACAATCGCGCAAGAAAAAGACAGTTTATCAATAAAAAATGGTATTGACAACCCTAGCCTATTAACAACACATCACTTTGGAATTTTTAGCAGCCGAATTAACTCTAATTTTAAACTAACCCCTCCAAAACACACAACATTATCTATAAATGCTGTAAGTGGTAATAATTTTCAACCTTTTGTGGAAGGGTACTTTCCCAAAGATCCAGAAATTAGAGAACAATTTAGTACTACTATTTGGCATAATAGACACTTTAATTTTGTTGACCAAGAAACCACTCCTGCAGATTATATGAATATTGTTGTTGATGCGGTTATTAAAGAGTTTAGAATAGGTATAAATATCCCCATTGCAAAACAACATGAATTAGGTATAAATTTAAGATCCTACTTAATTACCAAAGGAAAATATCCGTTTTCTCCTTTTACAAGTGACGAAAGTATTGAATGGTTTCACAGCAATATTGCAGGCGGCGAAGACCCATACGGAAGGCGCTATTATGGGTTAAATCAAGTTAATTTTAAATATTTTGATAGAAACGGAAATACATTAGAACTTAATAATAACGATTTTTTTATTGGCGGTTTAGAGATAAATCATTTTTATTATCCAACGCTTTCAATTAATAAAACCAAAAATATATTTATAAATTTTGGAAGTCACCTAGGTTTAAATACTTCAAAATTTAACTCATCTATAGATGTTGGTATTTCTGCAAATGCTATTAAAAAAATTCCGTTAAAAAATGATTACGAATTTAGTTTTGCTGTTGGTGCAAATTTGTTGCGTAAAAATCTAATTAATTTTAAAGATGTTATTGATCTAGGCAACAATAAGTATTTAGCAACCCTTGAAAGCAATCTAGAAATTGCGAAGTTTACAAGAAAGGGGAATTTTAATGCACTAGGTGTTAACTATCAAATACAGTCTCGCTACAATAAAAAAGAAGAAGCAGATTACTACACTTTAAAAGGCAAATGGAGCGAAATAAATGGCGGTTGGCAACACGGCGTATCTACACTCTACAAAGCGCTTTCAAATTGGTCTTTTATATATACTTATGGACGACCAAATATGTTATTATCAATTTACTTTAAGGAAGATTTTCTAATTAACAATGCCCCCGATTTACAAACAGGCATAAGCTTAAAAATACCTGTATTCAACTAAAAATTAAATAGTTAAAACAAATTCACAAAAAATGAAGTTGTTAACTTATAGTTAAAACTCATATCTCTTTTAAACTTTTTTATAATTGCTAAGTCTTACTAGTAATTAATTTAAAACTTTATTAAGATGAAAAAACTGATATTAATTGCCATTGCTTTTATAGGTATGCAAGCAATAGCACAAGACGCACCTAAAGAAACACCTCGTAACCACGATAGAAGTAAAAAAATGATGAATCTTTCTGCTGAAGAAATCGCAACGCTTCAAACCAAGAAAATGACTTTACATTTAGATTTAAACAAATCTCAACAAGCGAAAATTCAAAAAATGAATTTTGAGAATGCCACAAAAAGAAAAGAAATGATGGCAAACTTTAAAGCAAAGAAAGAAAGTGGTGAGCTAAAAAAACCTACTGATGAAGATCGCTTTAAAATGAAAAATGCAAAATTAGACCATCAAATTGCTATGAAAGCTAAAATGAAAGACATTTTAAATGAAGAGCAGTTTGCTAAATGGGAAAAAGGACAAATGCGAATGGCAATGAAAGGTAAGCAGAAAAAACACGACATGAAAAAACGTAAGTACCAAAAAGAACAAAAATAGTTTAGTTAGTTTAGTTTATTAATGAAGAGCGTATTTCAGAATTTAGAAATACGCTTTTTTTTTATAATGTTTTAGCGACTTTATTTATTGCATTTATTGTAAAATCTAAATCTTCATACGTTAAAGCATCTGTAATAAACCAAGTTTCAAAAGCACTTGGCGCTATATAAATACCTTCATTTAATAATCCATGGAAAAACTTCTTAAAGGTTTCGTTGTTTCCTTTTGCAGCAGTTTCAAAATCTATAACAGCACCTTCATCAAAATGTACCGAAACCATAGAACCTACTCTATTTATAGTATGCGTTATATTATTACCTGTTAAAACCTTTGTTATTCCATTATGTAAGTATTCTGTTTTTCTCGCTAAACGTTCAAAAATTTCATCCTTAGTATTTAATTCTGTTAACATAGCCAAACCAGCTGCCATTGCTAATGGATTTCCGCTTAAAGTTCCCGCTTGATAAACAGGACCCAAAGGCGCTAATTGATTCATAATTTCATTTCTAGCAGCAAAAGCACCAACAGGTAAACCGCCACCAATTACTTTTCCGAAGCAAACAATATCTGCATTAATATTATAAAGTTCTTGCGCACCTCCTTTAGCTAAACGAAAACCCGTCATGACCTCATCAAAAACCAACAAAACATCATTTGCATCACATAAATCTCTAAGTGCTTTTAAAAATCCTTTTGCAGGCGGAATACAGCCCATATTACCAGCAACTGGCTCTATAATAATACAGGCTATTTCATTTTTATTAGCTTGAATTAATTCATTCACATTATCTATATCATTGTATCGAGCTAACAACGTATCTTTTGCAGTACCTTTTGTAACTCCTGGACTATTTGGTGTACCAAATGTACTGGCACCACTACCCGCTTGTATTAAAAACGAATCACTATGTCCGTGATAACAACCGGCAAACTTTATAATTTTATCTTTTCCTGTAAAACCACGCGCTAAACGCACCGCACTCATACAGGCTTCTGTACCAGAATTAACAAATCTAATCTTATCTATATTTGGCACCATAGAAACTGCTAATTCTGCAATTTCTGTTTCAATTTCTGTAGGCATACCAAATGAAGTTCCTTTTTTTGCTTTTTCAATAACAGCATTTACAACAGGCTCGAAAGCATGTCCTAAAATCATAGGTCCCCAAGAATTTATGTAATCAATTAAACGGTTTCCATCTTCGTCATATAAATACGCTCCTTTGGCTTCTTTAACAAAAATTGGTGTTCCACCAACACCTTTAAATGCTCTAACTGGCGAATTAACGCCTCCAGGAATAACTTTTTCGGCTTGTACAAATAACGCACTGCTTCTCGTGTAAATCATTAATTTTATTAATTTTCTGATGTCGGTTTTACAACTAATATTTGTCCAATACTAATTGCTGTATCATTTAAACCATTAATATTTTGAAGTTCTTTTACTGTAATATTATATCGTCTAGAAATGGAATATAAAGTATCTCCTTTAGAAACTGTATAAGTTACCATTTCTGCTGTTTTTGGTAATTCGAACTTGGTGTAGGAATCGCCTAAAACCTCTTTATCCAAATCATCAAGTTTATATCGTTCTATTAAACTAATTAGCTTTTGCGGATATTGTTTATCAGTTGCATAACCAGCAGCTCTTAATCCTTTTGCCCAACCTTTATAATCTTCCTTTTTTAAATCGAATAATTTTGAATAGCGTTTTCTTTCAGTTAGAAATAATGAATGATCTCTAAATGAATACTTAGCATCTTTATATTTTCTGAAACATTCTTGTTCTTTATCATCATCATGATAAATTCTTGCGCCTGTCCATTCATGACATTTAATACCAAAATGATTGTTTGCTTCAACCGATAATCTACCATTTCCTGAGCCAGATTCTAATATACCTTGTGCTAATGTTATACTTGCAGGAATACCATACAAGCTCATTTCTTGTTGAGCTACAGCTTTATAATCATCAATATACTGCTCTGTTTTACTAGCATAAACCTTAGGCGTTTCGTTAGTATTCACTTCTTCTACAGGCTTATTTTCTATTTGCCTTGTTTGACTAGGTCTTTTTGTAACAACAGATTTTTTTGATCGGCAACTAAACACCAAAAAACCCAAACATATTATTAAAATTATTCTCTTCATTAAACTACTCAATTATTGGTAAATTCTTCTTTTTTAAAATGGTGTTCATACCAGATATTCCTTGTAAACCACCAGTATGGATTGTTAGAATTTTTGAACCTTTTGGAAAAAATCCTTTTTCTATTAAATCAAAAATTCCAAACATCATTTTCCCAGTATAAACTGGATCTAAAGGTATTTGATAGTTGTTTTTAAACGTATTAATAAAACTTATTAACTCGGTATTTATTTTAGCATAACCTCCAAAATGATAATTGGTAATTAAATTCCAATTCGTTTTCGTTGCAAATTTACTAATATCTTGTTTTAAAAAGTCACCTTTTAAAGCAGGAAAACCTAAAACTTGTTGACTAGGTTCTGAACAATTTATAAGTCCAGAAATTGTTCCTCCAGTTCCTACAGAACAACATATATAATCAAACGCTTTATCTGCTTCTGTTAAAATTTCTTCGCAACCTTTAACAGCTAAAGTATTTGTACCTCCTTCTGGAATGGCATAAAAATCTCCAAATTCATCTTTTAAATCACTTAAAAAAGCTTCAGAATTTTTATCTCTATAAACCTCTCTAGAAACAAACTTAAATTGCATTCCACATTGTTTTGCAAAACTTAATGTTGGATTGTTGTCTATTTTATCAAATAACTCTTCACCTCTAATAACTCCAATAGTTTTTATACCAAAATTTTGTCCAGCTGAAGCTACTGCAGCAATATGATTTGAATACGCACCACCAAAAGTAAGTAGTTTTTTTACACCTAATTTTTCTGCTTCATCGAGGTTGTATTTAAGTTTTCTATATTTATTACCAGATACAAAAGGATGTATTTTATCTTCTCTTTTTATATATAGATCAACAAGCTTTTCTTTGGGTAGTTTTACATGCTGATTAATGCTATTTTCAAGCTTAAATATCATGCCTGCGAAGATACTTTAAAAAAGCCCATAATGAGCGATTATTAAGATATTCTAAATTGTTTTCATTTAAGTATGCCTCTCGTTCAAAAGAAATATTTCTATAAGCACTGTGCCATTTTTTATATTGAAATAATCTTATTACAAACTCTATTGTGTAGAAAACATAAAAAGGTAATAACAACATTTCTAACTGCTGTTTTAAATGAATTTTTTCGTGATTTATTAGAACACTATCCGTTTTTAAATGTTTGGATTTTAAAAACACAAAAGGAAAAATAGTGATTCCTGTGTAACCTTTTGGCACTAAATATTTAGAAATAAAAATCATGTTTATAGCATTTCAAAAATCAATCCAAATTACATTATCTTTGTTAAAGATGAAAGAAATAATACCCATTGAAGAAGGCGATTACTACTTAACACCTGAAGGTTATCGTTGTTTTACTGAGCAATACCATTTAAAAAGAGGCTATTGTTGTGAGAGTAATTGTAGACATTGCCCTTATGGTTATAACAAAAAAACTAATACCAATAAAATTAAAAGAGAATAAGCCCTTTCATTAAAACGCTTGGTATGGTTATTGATGAATTAAACAAATAAAAAGCAGTTGTAAAATCATGATTTTTAAACTGATAACTTTATTTTAAATTAACATAAAAATATGGCTATGAAAAAATTATTTAAAACATTACCGCTTCTAGCATTATTAATTATAGTAACATCTTGTAGCTCTGTTAAAGTAGCTGCAGATTATGATCAAAAAGCAAATTTTAGTGAATATAAAACTTTTGCTTTTTTTAAAACAGGAATTGATAAGGCTGAAATTAGCGATTTAGACAAACGCCGAATTCTTCGTGCTATTGAAGCAGAACTTTTAGCAAAAGGTTTTACAAAATCTGAAAATCCTGACTTATTAGTGAGTCTTTTTACAAAATCTCAACAACGTGTTGATGTTTACAACAACTCCTGGGGCTATGGCGGCTGGGGTTGGGGTGGTTACGGTCCTTGGGGCTGGGGTTATAACCAACCAAACACATCGGTAACTACTCAAGGTGTTTTATATATAGACCTTATTGATGCCAATAAAAAAGAATTAGTTTGGCAAGGTATGGGTACTGGTTACTTAAGTAAAAATATGGAAAAAAAAGAAGAGCGTATTAAAGAATTTGTTTCCGAAATAATGGGGAAATATCCTCCCGGTGCACAACAATAAAATTAAATAAAAAAGCAACTCAATTGAGTTGCTTTTTTATTTTAACATAGTTCTCTTCTTTATATCTTTTCCATTATTTGTATTTTTACATAGAAAATTACGCTTTATAAGTTATGTCTAAAACAATTGAATCTAACTCTATTTTAAACCGTTTACCAAAACATTTAAAACAGTTTATAAAACCTCAAAACTATGAGGATTACTCAGCAATTGATCAAGCTGTTTGGCGATATGTTATGCGTAAAAATGTTGATTTTTTAAAAACTGTAGCACACAAGTCGTATTTAGATGGTTTAAAACTTACAGGTATTTCTATAGACAGTATTCCAAACATGTATGGCATGAACCGTATTTTAAAAGATATTGGTTGGGCAGCGGTGGCTGTTGATGGTTTTATTCCGCCAAATGCCTTTATGGAGTTTCAAGCTTACAATATACTAGTAATTGCTAGTGATATTCGTCAATTAGAACACATTGAATATACACCTGCACCAGATATTATTCATGAAGGTGCTGGACATGCTCCTATTATTGCTAATCCTGAATATGCCGAGTATTTGAGACGCTTTGGTGAAATTGGCTGTAAAGCTATTTCTTCGGCTAAAGATCATGAACTGTATGAAGCTGTTAGACATTTATCCATTATAAAAGAGGCACCAAATTCCAAAGAAGAAGATATCGCTTCTGCTGAAAAAAAAGTTGAAGATTTACAACAGAATATGGGTGAACCAAGTGAAATGGCTCTTATTAGAAATTTGCATTGGTGGACAGTTGAATACGGTTTAATTGGTACCATTGAAAACCCTAAAATTTACGGCGCAGGATTACTATCCTCAATTGGGGAAAGCGCTTGGTGCATGACAGATGAAGTTAAAAAATCACTTTATAACATATCTGCTACTTATAAAGATTTTGATATTACAAAACCGCAACCTCAGCTATTTGTAACACCCGATTTTGCACATTTAAGCCTAGTTTTAGAAGAATTTGCTAATACTATGGCTTTACGTAAAGGAGGCCTTTCTGGAGTTAATAAACTTATAAATTCGAATGCTTTGGGAACAATCGAATTGAGCACCGGCATTCAAATTTCTGGTATCTTTAATCATGTTATAGAAACTAACGGAAATCCTATTTACATTCAAACCCTAGGTGAAACAGCTTTATCTTATAGAGAAAAAGAATTAGTTGGTCATGGTATTAAAAATCATCCAAATGGTTTTGGCTCTCCAATTGGCAAACTTAAAGGTATTAATTTGGCCATTGAAGATATGAGTCCTAGAGATTTAAGCGCTTATAGCATTTATGAAGAAAAAACAATTACTCTAGAATTTGAAGGTGGTATAAAAGTTTCAGGAGAAATTATTACAGGAAAACGAAATCTTCAAGGAAAAATAATACTTATCAGTTTCAACAATTGCACCGTTACTCATGGTGATACAATTTTATTTAAACCAGAATGGGGCATTTATGATATGGCTGTTGGAAAAGATATTATTTCAGCATTTTCTGGACCTGCAGATTTAAATAGTTTCGATTTAATTACCCACAAAACATCATCAGAAACCATTCACATAAAAAAATCTAAAAAACGCTTGGAATTAGAAACCTTTTACCAACAGGTTAGAGATTATAGAGAAGGTAAAAACAGAACTATTTCGAGAACTAAAGTTTTGGAGCAACTCATTGAAAAACATCCCACAGATTGGCTATTAACAATAGAACTTTATGAATTAGCTTTTTTAGGAAATGAAAAACAACTTTGTGAGAATATTTTACATCATTTAGAAACCATAAAACAAAACAAACCACAAGTTGGTAAATTAATTGATGATGGATTGGCTATTATTAAGCAAAACGTCAAAGTCTAAATAATTTATTATCTAAACCGCTTCAAAGTCTTTTTAGTAAACTTGCTTAACACCAATTTCCCACTAATTTTAGCACGTTCAGTTAATAAGGTTTCCCAATGCTCTGTGCTTTCCCAAAAAACAGTTTTTATTTCTTTTAAAGCTTCAGGATTATAAGTGCTTAAGTTTTCTGCTAAAGTTTTAACTGCTTCGTCTAATTCTTCAGTCGTATTAAAAACTTCTCCATATAAACCTTTTTCTTTAGCATATTCTGCTGAATAAAACTGTTCTGCATTTATGGTCATTTGTGACATCGCTGTCTTTCCAATTTTTCTAGAAACTACAGGTTCTATAACAAAAGGACCTATACCAATACTTAACTCACTTAATTTTATTGAGGCATATTTTGTTGCCAAACAATAATCGGTTGCTGCCGCTAAACCAACACCACCACCAACAGCTTTTCCTTGCACTCGACCAATAATTAATTTTGGACATTTTCGCATGGCATTTATAACATCTGCAAATCCTAAGAAAAATTGTTTTCCTTTTTCTTCATCTTCAATAGCAATTAACTCATTAAAACTAGCACCCGCACAAAATGTTCTATCTCCGCCGCTTTTTAACACAATAACTTTAATAGCATCATTATTTCCTGCGTCTGTAATAGTTTGTTCTAATTGCATTAATACATCACTTGGCATGGAGTTTCTATTGGGATGAAAAAACTCAATATATCCCACTTTTTTTTCAACATTTAATATTACATACGGCTCATTCATTGTGCTATAATAATGCTTAATTTATAAAGGTTGAAGATACATAATTTTTTGATGAACTATAAAGTAACATATGTTACCAAGTCTTTAAAAAATTTTAAATTAATTTGTAAAAAATATAAATTTATGGGATTATTAGATTTCTTGTTTGGGAATAAAAAAGATGCAATTAAAGACTTTCAAAACAGAAAGGCTATTATTATTGATGTTCGTACTACTAAAGAATATAATCAAGGTGCTATTGCAGATTCAAAAAATATACCTTTACAAATTATCAATTCAAAAATTGGCTATATAAAAAAACTAAACAGACCAATAATTACTTGTTGTGCAAGTGGTATGCGTTCTGCAAGCGCTGCAACTATTTTAAAAAACAACGGTATTGAAGCTATGAATGGTGGTGGCTGGATGAGTTTAAAAAGTAAATTATAGGTTTATTTTTTGAAAGTCTTCAATAGATTGCATAGGGTTTTCGTTATATTTTAATGTCCAACCTAAAGAGTTTGTTAGAATATAAAACTTAGAAAGTTCACTAATTAGTCTGTTTTTAGAATTAGCTTTTAAATCTGAAGCTTCTACTTTTTTGCTTAATGATGCTTTAACAATATTTTTAATATCGTTATAATCTTTAGCTTTAAAAGGGTTTAAAAAATCTGCTTGAATATCATAATATTCTAAATCTGGGCTAATTTTTATTTCTTCTTTCGGAATATTTAAAATGGTAAGTGTTTTAGTTTTCTCATCTACTTCAAATTCAATTTTGCTTAAGTCATAAGCAATGGTAACATCTGCATTTACAACTACAAGTGCTTTTTTTTCTGAAGTAAAATAATCACCAAAAATATCTTTAGAGTTTTTATAATTAAAAACTTCACTAAAATGACCTTCAGTAACTATGAGTTTTCCAACGTTTTTTATTTGCTCTTGTATAAGTGATGAGCTTTCTTGAAGTACTATTTTATCTTCTCGTTTATCTCCACAGTATTTAAAAGTGAACAAAACAATTAATGTGATTACAACCCCGAATAAAATTTTTCGCATATACTAATGTAAACAAAAAAACATTAGTTTCCTTCGACATAAGAAATCTAACTAATGCAAATAAATGTTACTACTAACTGTGCAAAGATAAATTAGATCTTTTGTAAGTTTATTAGTTTAAAGTTAAACTAACTTTAAACTAATGCATAAAAAAACACCAATTTCAAATCATTTTAATGATATTGATAATTGATGTTTTATTGTTTGAACTGATTAATAGCAAAATAAAATTAATTTATTATGTGAAACCCCTACTAATTTTTCGACAAAGTGTTATTAAAAAAGATTAAATGTAAGAATGAATGACAAGGTCTAATCAAAAAACTCTACATTAATATTCGTTTTGTAAGCTATTGATATAATTAGCATTATAGTTTATAAGATATTTTTTTATTATTTATTTATTTGCTATCACAAATAACCAGAGCTTGTGATTATAATTCTTTTTGCCTTACATTATAATATCAAAATGGGCTTTTCGAGCAATAATTAAAATTATTTTAATGCTACTTTCTAGTCATTAGTTTCAACATTAAATACACATTGACTTTATATCAAGTCAATCAGGTTTTCTTTTACAAAATACCTCCACAAAATTGTAATTTAAAAGAGCGTGAATCAATACGATGAATTAAATATATTTAGTATTCTTAGGAAGTTTGGGAGAAAAAAAAGGCTGCCTTAACAAAGACAACCTTTTCAATAAATAATTATTCCCTTAAAAAATCTTAGTCCTAAATAATTCAAATAATAATTCATAATATATTAACGAGCCTATATTTTAGGACTATAAAGTATTATGATTAACTGTTTTTGAATTAACGACTGTGTAAACATATTGATTAAAATTTAAGTAATCTGATTCTCAAATAATCTCTTCAGCTTTTTTAAAGGAATCAATAAGTATTTTAGCGAATCAGTAAGAATTAATTTATTCCTATAAGCCGTATCTTGATTTTGCCATATTGAAATTTTGTTGAACTTCTGCAGCGGTAAGTGCTCTTTTGTAAATTAACACTTGCGCTATATTTCCGTTAAAAAAATAATTAATACCAGCTCTTGACCCTATGAATAGGGGCAAACTAGAATAATTCCCACTGGTGTCTGTGTTTAGTGAGGTTTGAGTATGATTTAATACTCCATCAACATATATTAGACTTTGATTATTTGCTGCTTGACTCCTATCTACGGTTACTGAGAAAAAGTGCCAATTATTATCATTTAAAGTATTTGTTGAGTGAGGTGCATTATAACCTTGATTGTGATCTGTAAATTGCATTTTGCCACTTGGTTGTCCACTTAAAACGCCAAAGGCATTATTAGAATTCCAATCAGTACTGTGTTCTAAAATCATTGATACTGGTACTGATGAATATTTTATAACAATTTGAATTGTTATTTTATCAGTATCAGATAAGTCTAAATTATTATCTGTTACAAAATAATCATCTACTCCATCAAAAACCAAAGCCCCTTCATTAGCACTATTATACCCAACACCATTTTGTAGAATTCCATTGTTTCCATTACCGCTTAAATCTGTCCACGTTGTTCCTGTACCTGAGTAACTAGCAATATCACCAGCATCTAAATGCATAACTAAACCATCTGTTAAAACATATGATTTTATTTGAATTGACATACCGTTTTTAGAAAGCCCTGAACCAAATCCTGCAGCCCCATTTTGATTAACTTGTTCTGAAGTATCTATAATTTGATTTCCAAACTTATTAAGCACTCTTATTCTTGTGATAATTGATGCTGACGAAGTTGCCTCTGCTGCTGAACAATTATTGGAATTGCTATAATTAACAGTTACCGCTTTGCTGTCTGCTGTCAACCATTTTAAAACAACGGTATTATCGGCAGTTGTTCCACCTGAAGTGATTGAATAATCAGTATTTAAAACACCTGGAATTGTCCAAACATAATTTGTTTGACTTACTTCCGTGGTATAAGTAACATCGGTATTCACCGCTATTATTCCAACTGGTTGTGCGGTAAATGTTGGTATTGGCAGTGCATTTACGGTTACTACTTGAGAGACACAAACAGTATTAGCATTAGGTCCTTTTCTATTTACATAGTATGTAGTATCTGCATTAGGCGTTACACTTATGGAAGTGCCTGTCCCTATAATAGGGCTTGCCACTAATTGGATAAAATCAATATCCATAGTCACACCGTTACTAGTTGCATAATCAAATCTCCAACCTGTTATATTACTATCCGTCCAGTTTGGATGAGCGGACATGTCTAGAGTTGCAATACGCCATGTATTATCAGATATCAAAGGGACGTCTAAATAATATCCGCCATCAGGAACTGTTATTGCCTCATTTAAATAGAAAATTTGTGCATGGTTTGCTGTTCCGGAAACAACTTTATATCGAATATTTATATATTTATTAACTAGAGGATTGAATGAACCAATATCATACATCTCAATTGCTGGATCTGTTGAAGTGGATGTCACATTCAAAATTCCATTGGTTGTAGAATTAACAGTGGTTGATCCAGTGGCATACGGTTGGGTATCCCAGCCTTCAGAAAAGGCTTCACCACCACATGCACCAGCGTACCAAACATCCACTACGTTTGAATAAGTAGTTCCACCAGAGGCTGTCAATGTGGTACTATTACCTATACAAATTGCAGACGCTCCAGAAATAATTGTAGGTGCAGTAGTTCCCATACTTACTCCAGTAACTAGAGTAGGGCTATTGTTTAAAATTCCATTATTATTTCCTATTTTACTATTTGCTGAACCGTCTTCAAATTGATAGTAAGATATAAGCCCTGTTTGTGGCACAGGTAAATCAATATTTTTATTATCATTAATCTCACTTTCAGATCGAGCATAATTCCAAATTTTAACTTCATCTACAGCTCCGGGAAAGAAAAATTGAGGTGCACCTTCAGTTGTTCCCGCTCCAATTCTAAGAGGTCTTGTTGTGTTCGGAGAAAAACCTGCCACACGCGGGGTGCCCTCTAAAATACCATTCACATAAAAACGATAGGTAGATCCATCATACGTTGCTGCCAAGTGGGTCCACTCACCTATAATAACAGCAGGCCCTTCCAAATCTACCCATGGAGTCGCACCAGTACCACCACTGAATGTCCATATGTTTCCAGTAGTCGCATAAAAATTATAGCCTCTTAATGGATTGTCATCTCTATTACTTAATGGCGCTCTGTAAGCACCTGTACCTCCATCTACTCGAGCCCAAAATTCTACAGTAAATTGTGCTGTATTATTTGTTGCAGCATGTGGAATTTCAACATAGCTATTCGTACCATTGAACTCAAGTGCGCCTTGTGCTTGAGTAATGTTAATAATTGCTAATATTGCAAAAAGACTAAGGAAACGTATTGCTTTTTTAAGATTGGATAAAAATAGATACATATTTTGTTTTTTTGAAACATTAATTTTTTAATAATAAAAATCAAATTGAATTCTATCTGTAACTTTTAAAGCATATGTCCCATTACTTGCAGGCACATAGGTTAAAGTAGTTCCACTTGTACTGTAAGCAGCATTACTAATTCTAACTCCATTAATATACATTTTTACTTTACTATTTGTTGATGGAGTCTGTGTTAAAGTAAAACTTCTTTGATCTGCAGTTGCTGTAAACTCATCAGCAACTTCTCTAACCGCTGCGGCTCCTGTTGAAACAGAACCATCTGCCATTAAAAACTGGCTAGCAGTTCCACCAGATTTGATATAGGAATTAGCAGTTATTGCACCACTTGTATTTACATTTGTAATAGCTGTATTACCTAATTGTATGGTATTTGATCCATTACCCTTTGCTTGATAACCAATTACTATTTGGTTAGATTCATTATCGGCATTAGGTTTAGTTTCTGCCCCAATTAACACAGAATTGTTTATTATGGTATTGTAGGTTGTTCCATCACTGATATAGCGACCAGCAAAAGCTCCTAAAACGGCATTACTACTACCTGTTGTATTTCTATCTATAGCAGCAACTCCAATGGCTGTATTTTGATTTGCACTAGTATTTTGTTCTAGAGATTGAACACCATAAGCAACATTATATGTACCTGTTGTATTACTAGGTAAAGAATTTTGTCCAGTGGCAGTATTTCCCGACCCCGAAGTATTGCTTAATAATGAATGATACCCTATTGCTGTGTTATTAGAACCATTTAGATTTAACTTTAATGATCGAGAACCTAGCGCTGTATTATTATTTCCAATTGTATTAGTAAACAACACTTCCGATCCAACACCCACATTATAACTACCACTTGTATTTTTTTGTAAAGTTATATACCCCAACCCTGTGTTATCATAACCATTATTAGAAGATAACACTTGACTTCCGATTGCAGTATTTCGAGCCCCTATAGTGTTTGCAAAAAGGGATTTAACTCCCATGGCAGTATTAAAAAAACCTGTAGTATTTGCTTTCAATGTTTCACTACCTATTGCAGTATTATTAGAGATTGCACCACTTCCTAAACCAAAAGTTAAACCATTAACTAAAATATCAGAACTAAAGGTTTTAACACCTGCAATGGTTTGATTAGTCGTTAAGTCTACAAATTTCCCAGTAATGACCGATTTAACAAAAGCTGTAGTTGCTATTGCTGTCGTATTATTTCCTGCAGTTTGCGTAGTTGCAATTGTTCCTGTTGGTAATGTTGGAGTTCCTGTAAAAGTTGGTGAAGCTAAATTTGCTTTTAACCCATCATTTCCATTTAACTTTTGAACAGCTTCTAAAATGTTGTCTGTTGCACTAATAGTCCCTGTTCCACTTGTGTATCCTGTCAATACTTTACCTATAACTGCTGAATTGGTTAAAGTAGTTGCATTTCCTGTACTTGTAACTTCTCCTGTTAAATTTGCATTGGTTGTAACTTTGCCTGCTGTAAAACCTGAAGCTGTCCCTGTTATATTTGTTCCAACAAGTACAGATGGCGTTCCCAAAGCTGGCGTAACCAACGTTGGTGAAGTTGATAAAACTACTTTTCCTGTTCCTGTTTCATCCGTAACTGCTCCAGATAAATTTGCTGAAGTAAATGAACCCAAAGAGGTAGTGTTACCTACTGAAGTAACCATACCTGTTAAATTCGCATTGGTGGCATTATTCCCATCCAACTTTTGAATGGCTTCAAGAATGTTATCTGTTTCATCAATAGTCCCAGCACCACTTGTGTATCCTGTCAATACTTTACCTATAACTGCTGAATTGGTTAAAGTAGTTGCATTTCCTGTACTTGTAACTTCTCCTGTTAAATTTGCATTGGTTGTAACTTTGCCTGCTGTAAAACCTGAAGCTGTCCCTGTTATATTTGTTCCAACAAGTACAGATGGCGTTCCCAAAGCTGGCGTAACCAACGTTGGTGAAGTTGATAAAACTACTTTTCCTGTTCCTGTTTCATCCGTGACTGCTCCAGATAAATTTGCTGAAGTAAATGAACCCAAAGAGGTAGTGTTACCTACTGAAGTAACCATACCTGTTAAATTCGCATTGGTTGTATTTGCAGCATTTACAAAAGCGGTAGTTGCTAAAGCTGTCGTGTTATTTCCTGCAGTTTGCGTAGTTGCAATTGTTCCTGTTGGTAATGTTGGTGTCCCAGTAAAGGTTGGCGAAGCTAAATTCGCTTTTAAAATAATATTATCGGCATTTATTTTTACCTGCGCATCCAAATCTTCTGATGCCTCAACTAAGGTTGTTGATGTCTTAATGTAATTAGTACTTGTATTTGCAACGTAGTCACCATCAACATCAAGACCTACACTTAACCTTATAGCATTAAACTGTTTATCAGCTTCTGTAATTGCATTGTTAACATTGGTTTGCAGGGTTGTTATATCCCCATTATTTTCATTAATAGCTGCTACTAAATTAGACTTAGCTGTCGTTATTAAACTTGACAAATCGCCTGCATTAGAGGTATTTGATGCAATTCCTGAAATATCCTGATCCCCGGTATTAGTCCCTGTTATTGCCCCTAATTTTATTTTCTCTGCACTTGTATAATCTTCTGTAGATAAGCCTTTCCCTGTTACTTTATCCACTTTTAGATTTAAAGCCGTTTGTCCTGCTGTTGAAACGGGTTTATTAGCATCAGATGTGTTATCTGCATTTCCTAAGCCAACCATTGTTTTATCAATACCACTTACTGTTCCTGTAAAGGTTGGTGAAGCTAAAGGAGCATATGTAGTTGCATCAACCGTCCCGTCAGCTTTTAAAAATTCACTAGATGTTCCCCCTATTTTTATATACGAAGTTGATGTAATTGCAGCACTGGTATTAATAGCAGTAACATTACTATTTCCTAATTGTATTTTATTACTTGCATCAACTATAGCTCCATTACCAATAGCTGTTGCGTTAGTTAAAGTTCCACTAGAAACATCCGCATCATAACCAATAACAACATTGTAATTTCCTGTTGATATTTTATTTCCTGCCTGATATCCTAAAGTAATGTTTCCTTCTCCCCCATTATTATTTCTACTTGAATTATTTCCTAATGCTATGTTGTTACTTCCTTTTGTTTCTTGATATAATGCCGCTAAACCCATTGCTATATTGCTAGACCCACTATCTCCCTGTCTATATGCAAGAGTACCTAATGATATATTATGCGACCCAGAAGTTCCTTGATAATTAGCACCATTCCCAATTGCAACATTACTATCTCCTTCGGCTGCGTTTCTATTAGTAGCTGTACCAATAGCAACATTATTACTTCCTGTTATAGAAAACCCAGCCTGTTCACCAATAGCGACATTATTAATTCCTGTAGAATTAGATACCAATGCATTAACACCTATTGATGTATTGGATGCAACACCCTTAGATCCTAGACCAATTATTAGCCCCTTCACATTTACATTGGAATTAAAAGTTTTAACTCCAGAAATTGTTTGGTTTGTAGTTAAATCTACAAACTTACCAGAAGTAGCAGTTGTTACAAAAGCAGTTGTTGCAACAGCTGTCGTATTATTTCCAGCTGTTTGTGTTATCCCAGTTGTTCCTGTTGGTAATATTGGTGTTCCTGTAAAAGTTGGTGAAGCCAAATTTGCTTTTAATCCCAAAGCATCAAAAACAGCATTTTGTGAAGGAGCTACTGTGGTAACAGCATCAACTATAGCATCTGCTACTTTGGCATCTGCACTAGCATCAACATAGCTTTTAACAGACTTTACACTTGGGTATTTTGTATCTGATGCAGCATCTGTTGTTACGTTTGTGCTTTTATTCGTTAAATTTTCTTTCAAGTCTAAAGCCGTTTGTCCTGCCATTGAAACTGGTTTATTAACATCACTTGTATTATCTACATTGGCTAAGCCAACCATTGTTGAAGTTATTCCAGATACTGTTCCTGTAAAGGTTGGTGAAGCGATATTCGCTTTTAATCCCAAAGCATCAAAAACAGCATTTTGTGAAGGAGCTACTGTGGTAACAGCATCAACTATAGCATCTTCTACTTTAGCATCTGCACTAGTATCTACATACTTTTTTACTGACTTCACACTTGGATATTTTGTATCTGATGCAGCATCTTTTACAACGTTGGTACTTTTGTTGGATAAATTTTCTTTTAAGTTTAAAGCATTATTAGTTGCTGTTTCGTTAGCATCGACATCCGATTGAACGTTATCTATATTTGTTTGAAGTATGGCATCTGCTGAAGTACTTATTGCCTCGTTAGCATCAACATCTAACTGAACCGTGGTTATATTGTTTTGTAAAGTGACATCTGAAGCGTCACTAGCTGCTTCATTAGAATCTACATCGGATTGAACATTTGCAATAGCTGTATTGACTAAAGCCTGATTAGTATCCACATCCAACTTAACATCATCGATATTCGTTTGAAGTATGATGTCTGCTGAAGTACTCGCAGATTCATTAGCATCAACATCCAACTGAACCGTGTTTATATTGTTTTGTAAGGTGACATCTGAAGCTTCACTAGCTGCTTCATTAGCATCAACACCGGATTGAACATTTGCAATAGCTGTATTTGCTGCTATTTCCTTGACGTCTACATCGTCCTGTACAGCAGTTATAGCATTTTCAAGGTTGGCATTTACGTCTTCCCATACAGTATTTATATTTGTCTGTAGTATGGCATCAGCTGAGATGAGCGCATTAGTTTCTTTAGCTAATTTTGTTGTAATAGATGTCTCGGCATTAGTTGCTCGTATTATTTCTTCAGCTAATCCATTAGAATTCAACAAAATCGCAACTTCTGTTTCGCCTTTGTTTTCATCTATTAATAATTGCAAAGATGATTCTACCCCAATTGCTCTATTTTGTTCGGCTATTATATCAGCTTTATTATTCAAAATCGCATCAGAATCCGCACTAAGCACAGGTTGTGGCATAAAAGTTAATTCTTGCTCACTTAAAGAGGTGAAATTATTTCCAATTCCAGAAAAATCGATTTCTACTTTTAATTTTTTTGAGAACCCATTCCAAATAATATCATCAAAATTATAAGATGATGTTGTAGTTCCATGTCCTATAAGAAGGTTTATCATTCCATAAACATCAGTACTTGTTTTATGATATTCTTGGTACTCTTGATTATTGTTTTCGTTTATAATTGTAAACTGAACTAAAACTTTACTATTAGCCAAAATACTAGCTTGAGCATTTGCTCCAGGAAGTTCCTTTGTATTCGGGTTTAAAATTACTGCTTGATAACTTATTCCAGGAGTTTGAGAAAAACCTTGAAAACTACAAACAATGAACAAAAGTAATAGTATTATTTTTTTCATAACATTAATGAGGTTAAGTAATTATTTTTTAAATATTTGGGATTAATCTGTTAGTTGATACTGTTATTTTATAAGTGATTATATGAAAATGATTATCCGTTTTTAAACAGATCTATTAACACACCAAAACTAATATTATGGCTTTCAATCCTTAAAGATTCGTTATCTCGGTTACCTGCTTGATTTAAACTTTTACCAAATAAGTATTGTACATAAAATGATAAATCGTTTGAAACTGGATATAAGAAACCAACTCCTGCTTTAAAGCTTAACATAGCTTTATCGAAATCGTCAATATTTTTAAGGTTCATAATTTCATTATTTAAGCTCTGGGTTCCTTGAATTAAAAATCCAGTTGAAACCATTCCTTTTATATAAAACTCTATTTTATTGATGGCAAATAAACTATAGTCTAAACCTGCATTTAATTCTAAATAATTAGCATCCCAATCTAAGATACCTTCCAAAGTATCATCACTTCCAATTGCCCCATACCCGAAGTAACCAATACCAAAAGACGTTTTTAATTTTTCAACAAAAAACTTAGTTCTATAACCCATGGTCATAAAACTATGAGTACTTGCTTGTAAATTGTCTAGTCCTACTCCTTGGGAATTGCTATAATCAAATGATGATGATGTTTTTCCGGTTTCCAGATATAATTGTTGTGCTGTTGTTACAGTAGTTATAATAAAGAACAATAATAATTGGATAAATTTCTTGGCATTCATTTTTGGGTTGGTTTATAGGTTAAATAGGGTTGCATTAAATTTTAAAACACGTTTTACTTTTTCAGAATCTTGGTTATAAACTGTTTTTGGTTTGCAACAACTTTTAAAAGGTAGCTTCCAGAAGGTAAATTCTCTAATTTAACATCTAGGTGTTGATATGGTTGATAGGCTTTTGTAACTATTAAACGTCCAGAAACATCAAATACTGTTATGTTAATTTTACTTCTAATTTCTTCATTAAAAACTAATGAAATTTGTTTATCAAATGGATTTGGGTAAATACTTAATTTAAGATCTAGCGGTACATTTTTATCTATAATTTTAGCTAAAACATTTGGTTGAATAAATCCTTGTCGCAAAATGTATTGACTGTTTTTATATGTACCAATAGCACTTGGCTGTCCCACACTTTGTTGAATAAGAAATGTTTTATCTCCTTCTAAAACTTGAATTGAACCTCCAGAAACCCCTGTTGTCGATCTTATAATTGAATTTGATTGTGATAAAACTTGTTGCTGAAAAATGCAACAAAAACTTATTAATAGGAATAGTCTCATGAATTGGGTTGATTAGTTAGGGCTCTTATTAATATATACTTTATGCTATTTTTTATCTTCGAGACAAACGTAAGAATAAAAAATGCATTTAACCGAATAAAATAAACGTTTCATCGATTTTTTAATCATATCAGTAAGTATTTTATGATATCAGTAAGAAAAAAAGTAAGAACCTGACCAAATCTTTATTATTAAGTTTTGTTTTCTATCAAATCAGATTAAAAATAAATTTTCAATCTTGTATCTGTGTATCAACTGTATACAACAAAACCTCTCTATTTGGCAATTTTCAAAAAAGAAAAACCACCTTAATTCATTATTATTGTATAATAAACCCCTCTTTTAATTGATAGAACAATTTTTATTTTTATTTACTGGTATTATTGGTGTGGTTACTTTAGTGCTAATAATTACTTCTTATAAATCAAATCCATTTTATAACGCTTTTTTATTATTAATTATAATCATTGTTTCCTTTCGGTTTTTAGTTCATGGTAGCTTTGGGTTAGGTTTACAAACTCTTTTGTCACCAGATCAAAAACTTCCTTCTGTATTTTATTTAATCATTGCCCCTTGCTTTTATTTATATCATAAAAACCTTGTTTTTCAAAGTAAAGCATTCAACATTACCGATTTAAAACATGTTATTTTCTTAGTCTTTCTATATACAATAAATTCAAACACCTATTTAGCTCAAAGTTTCATATTTCACTACGGTTCATTAACCAATTTTGGTTTAGTAGTAATATTCTTGCTTTTTTATTTAACTTTGATTTACAGAGTATTAAGTAAAAACATATGGTTTAAAAAAGACTTACTTATAAATAACAGGCATTTCAAATTGGTTAAAAGTTGGACTATTTATTTGTTTACCTTAAATGTGTTAATGGGTATAACATTAATGGTCTCGATTTATAATGAAGTAAATACACAAGTTGGTCTTTCGGGAAAATCCATGGCCATGTTTTTGTTAGTATTTTGGTTATTTATCTTTTTTAAAATTTTAACTACCCCAGAAATTTTATATGGATTACCCATTCTTAATAAGAAAATTTTAAAGTTCAATTTGCCTGAAGAAGAAAATAACCTAATAGAAAAGCCAATTAATGATAATTGGGTTTTAGAAACATCCAGTCAAAAAAACTATCAAGATTTAAAATTACAAGAAAAAATTAATTCTAATATTCTTAGTTATACACAAGGAGTTGATAAATTAAGTAATGAAGGGCTTATTTTTAGAAACCCAAAAGCATCAGCCTTAGATGTTGCAAATAAATTAGGTTTACCAACAAGCCATATTGTATATTTATTTAAATACCATTCCAATATTTCCTTCTCGGAATACCGAATGCAGAGTAGAATACAAGATAGCATCAACTTAATAAAAATAGACTATTTAAAAACTAACACTTTAGAGTCTTTAGCATACAAAACAGGCTTTGCTTCCTATAATCCTTTTTTTAGTGCTTTCAAAAAAGTAACTACATTGTCTCCTCAAGATTATGTGAAATCATAATATGTATCTTAAAACTTTAAATGTGGAAATTCTTTTTTAAGCTGATTTTTTTTTTCCTTAAGATTAGTTAAAAAAATTTGATGTTGCTTACTTTTAATATTAAATGGCTTGTGCATTAATCCTTTTTGCACAACTTCAATACGCTGCATAATTTTAAAAGATGTATTAGATATCCAAGCCTCATGAAACTTATCCCAAATGTAATTTATAGCGGTTTGGTTGGGATGAATCATATCTTCTGCATAAAAACGATAATCGCGAAGTTCGTCCATCATAATTTCATACGATGGAAAATAAAGTAACTTATTATTTAATACTTGATGAATTGCAGATATTAAATGCGATTTACTTTGCATATTTTCTACAAACCCATCTTTTATGTGACGAACGGGTGATACTGTAAAAATAATTGATGCTTGAGAATTTACTTGATTAATTTTATCTATAATAGCTTGAAGTGAATCTACAATTTCCTTAACAGCAAGCAACTCTTTAGCAAATTGTTTTTGAGGCACTTTATGACAATTTGCAACAACTACATTTGTTTCTTTAAAGCGATATACCCAAGCTGTTCCTAAAGTAATAATAATGTGTGTTGATTTCTTTATTTGCTGATGTGTTAATTGAATTTGAGAATTCAATTCACTTAACAAATCATCTTTTGAATCATTACTTAATTTTGAATGCGCATCAAAACAATGCCATTGTTCATTATGAAAAAAGATATCTTTTTCTGTATATACTTTTTTATCAATAGTGTTAGTTATTAAAGTTTCAATGGCTTTAGGATGAAACAAAATACCAAAAGGATTTTGAAAATTTTGGAACTTAAAATAGTCTAATTTTTTACCAATATTATCTGAAAAACAAGACCCAATTAATAATATATTAGAATTATAGTCTATTTGATTTTTAGACTGTTTTTCTAATGGTATTTGAGTTCTGAAATTCATTTTTTGTAACATTTCTAGATATTAATCTACTAACTTGTTATCAATATAATTCTAATACTATTATGAAAAACAATAAAAATATTAAATCAACATCGTTAAAAGAAAAGCTTATAAAGTTTTATAAATGCGAATTAAAAACGTTTAATAGAATTTTAGGAATTAAATAAACCTTATTTCAAATAATCCTTAGCTTTTTCTAAAGCTTCATTAATTCCACTTGGGTTTTTACCTCCTGCAGTTGCGAAAAATGGTTGTCCGCCGCCGCCGCCTTGAATATACTTACCAAGTTCTCTAACTACTTGTCCTGCATTTAAACCTTTACTGGCAACTAATTCTTTAGAAATGTAACATGATAATAATGCTTTTCCATCATTTTCTGTTGCGAATAACAAGAATAGATTATCCGACTGACTTCCCAATTCAAAGGCAACATCTTTTAATCCACCAGCATCCAAATCTAGTTTTTTAGCTAAAAACTGAACGCCATTAATTTCTGTAAGTTCATTTTTAAGTTCTCCTTTTATATTTTTAGCCTTATCTTTTAATAAGGTTTCTATCTGCTTTTTTAAATCTGAGTTTTCATCTTGTAAATTTTGCAGCGCTTTTACTGGTTCTTGTGCATTGTTAAGTAATGCTTTCATTTCTGAATACGCACGGCTATTTTCAAAATAAAAATCTTTTGCAGCATCATTTGTAATCGCTTCAATACGACGTATTCCTGCAGCAACAGCTCCTTCTGATACTATTTTAAAATGCCAGATATCACTAGTATTATTAACATGTGTTCCTCCACAAAGCTCTATGGATTGTCCAAAACGAATAGCACGAACACTATCTCCGTATTTTTCACCAAACAAACTCATAGCTCCTTCTGCTATAGCTTCTTCTTTAGGTATATTACGTTTTTCAACTAATGGCAGTTTTTCAGCAATTCTTGCATTTACAAAACTCTCTACGTCGCTTAATTCTTCTGGAGATAATTTTGAAAAATGTGAAAAATCGAATCGTAAATATTTAGAATGAACAGCACTTCCTTTTTGTTCTACATGCGTTCCTAAAATTTCTCTTAAAGCTTGATGCAATAAATGTGTTGCGGTATGGTTACACTCGGTTCTATAACGTTGGTTTTCATCAACAACAGCTTTAAAACTTTCATTAATATGTTTTGGTAAATTTTTAGTAAAATGAATAATGACGTTATTCTCTTTTTTAGTGTCTAAAATATAAACCACATCACCGTGAGTATCTTCTAAATAGCCCTTATCTCCTACTTGCCCTCCGCCTTCTGGATAAAAAGGTGTTAAATTGAATACCAACTGATACATTTCACCATCCTTTTTAGAGGTTACTTTTCTATATCGAGTTATTTTTACATTAGCCTCAAGCGTGTCGTAGCCTATAAATTCTTCTTCAGCATCATCAGTTAAAATAGTCCAATCATCTGTACTCATTTCACTTGCCGCTCGCGATCTATTTTTTTGCTTTTGTAGTTGCTCATTAAATCCTTTTTCATCTAACTTTAAGCCTTTTTCAGATAAAATTAAAGCAGTTAAATCTATCGGAAAACCATACGTATCGTATAATTCGAAAGCTTTCTCACCTAAAACTGTATCACCTTTATTTTCTTCAACAATTCTATTTAAGAGAATTAAACCTTGGTCTAAAGTTCTTAAAAACGATTGCTCTTCTTCTTTAATTACATTTTTTACCAGTTGTTTTTGAGTTTTAATTTCTGGAAAAGCATCTCCCATTTTTGCACTTAAAACATCAACTAATTTGTAAATAAATGGTTCTTTTATATCTAAAAATGTAAATCCGTAACGCACAGCTCGACGCAATATTCTACGAATTACGTAACCTGCACCTGTATTACTTGGTAATTGTCCATCAGCTATTGAAAAAGCTACAGCACGAACGTGGTCTGAAATAACACGAATAGCAACATCTATCTTTTCATCTTTGCCATAATTTTTATTAGTAATGGTTTCAATTTCTCTAATAATTGGTGTAAAAACATCTGTATCGTAATTAGATTGAACGCCTTGTAAAACCATGCATAAACGCTCAAAACCCATACCGGTATCGATATGTTTATTTGGTAAACTTTCAAGACTTCCATTTGCCTTTCTGTTGTATTGCATGAAAACTAAGTTCCAAATTTCAACAACTTGCGGATGATCTTCATTAACTAAATCTTTACCTGAAATTTTTGCTTTTTCTTCTGCCGATCGGATATCAACATGTATTTCACTGCATGGTCCACATGGTCCTTGGTCACCCATTTCCCAAAAGTTATCCTTTTTGTTTCCTTTTAAAATACGGTCTTCTGCGATGTATTGTTTCCAAATATCATAAGCTTCAGTATCCATAGGTATACCATCTTCATCATCACCTTCAAAAACAGTGACGTACAAGATATCTTTATCAATACCAAAAACCTCCGTTAATAATTCCCAAGCCCAAGCTATAGCTTCTTTTTTAAAGTAATCTCCAAAACTCCAGTTACCCAACATTTCAAATAACGTGTGGTGATAAGTGTCGTAACCAACTTCTTCTAAATCGTTATGTTTACCTGAAACACGTAGGCATTTTTGCGAATCTGTAAGCCTATTATTTTTTGGCTGTGCATTGCCTAAAAAATATTCTTTAAAAGGCGCCATTCCCGAATTTACAAACATTAAGGTTGGATCGTCTTTAAGAACCATAGGTGCAGACTGAACTATACTGTGTTTTTTTTCTTCAAAAAAACTTAAAAATTGGGATCTAATATCTTGTGACTTCATTAACTTAAATAGTTACTGGATTGTTAAATTATATTAATTGCAAAACAATTTTTATATTTACTCGTTTATTTAAAGTTAAACTTTAAAACCAAGGTTTTAATTAATTGTAAATTGCTTTTAACATAAAGTGCAAAAATAGCATAAATTAGGAAATGAGTAAAGTAAAATATTATTACGATTCGGAGTCACTATCTTACAGAAAAATAGAGCGCAAAAAACGTACTACATTTAAATATGCAGGTATATTTATATTAGCATCTATTTTTTTCGCTTTTATATTCGTTTTTGTTGCCAGTCAATATGTTTCATCACCTAAAGAACGTGCTTTAAAAAGAGAATTACAAAACGCTCAATTACAGTTTGAATTACTTAATAAAAAGATGGGGCAAGCTGAAAATGTACTATCTAATATAGCTGATAGAGATAATAACATTTATCGTGTTTATTTTGAAGCAAACCCTATACCTGACGAACAACGTAGAGCTGGATTTGGCGGAATTAATAGATATAAAAACTTAGAAGGTTTCGATAATTCTAAATTAATAATTGAAAGCAATAAACGTATAGATATTTTACAAAAACAAATTGTAGTACAATCCAGATCATTAGATGAGATTGCTATACTTGCTGAAGAAAAAGAAAAATTATTGGCTGCCATTCCTGCTATTCAACCCGTAAGTAATGAAGATTTAACACGTATGGCTTCTGGTTATGGTATGCGATCAGACCCTTTTACAAAGGTTAGAAAAATGCATTGGGGTATGGACTTTACAGCTCCCAGAGGCACACCTGTTTATGCTAGTGGTGATGGTATTGTTGCTCGTGCAGATAGTAATTCTTCTGGATATGGTAATCATATAAGAATAGATCATGGTTATGGCTACACTAGTTTATATGCGCATTTGTACAAATACAATGTTAGAAAAAACCAAAAGGTTAAGCGTGGTGATTTAATTGGTTTCGTGGGTAGTACAGGACGTTCTGAAGGACCTCATTTACACTATGAAATATTTAAAGATGGTGATAAAATTAATCCTATAAATTTCTATTACGGTAGTTTAACTGCTGAAGAATTTAACAAACTATTGGAGCATGCTTCATTAGAAAACCAATCATTAGATTAATGCATATAGATTTACCTGAAAAACGTTATTACAGCATTGGCGAAGTGGCTAAGGCATTTGATGTTAACGCTTCTTTAATTCGTTTTTGGGAAAAAGAATTTGATGTACTTAAGCCAAAAAAAAACGCTAAAGGTAACCGTAAGTTTACACCAGAAGATATAAAAAATCTTAAATTTATTTACCATCTTGTGAAAGAGCGTGGTTTTACTCTTGAAGGTGCCAAAACTCATTTAAAAGAAGAAAAAAAGCAAGCCCTTAGTAATTTTGAAATTGTAAGTAAGCTTGAGGACATTAAAAATCAACTCATTAAAATAAAAGAACACCTCTAGTTTTTTTTATAAAGTCACTAAATATGTAACTTTTATAAATATAATGTGTCTAATAAACAATAATTAAAACAACATCTTTAAAACTAACTATCATGAAAAAATGGCTCATTCCAGTAATTATTATTGCAGTTATAGCATTTGCACTTTACTCTTGGGGTAAAGGGTTTAATAATACTGCTGTAAACCTTAATGAAAATGTTAAAGAATCTTGGGGAAATGTGCAAACATCTTACCAACGAAGAAATGACCTTATTGGTAATTTAGTAAATACTGTAAAAGGTGCTGCTGATTTTGAAAAAAGCACTCTAGAAGCTGTTATAAAAGCAAGAAGTGAGGCTACTAAAACCACTATTGACCCTTCTAATATTACTCCAGAACAATTAAAACAATTCAATCAAGCCCAAGGTGGACTAAGCAGTGCGCTTTCAAGATTATTAGTAACTGTAGAACGCTACCCGGAATTAAAAACTAATCAAAACTTTTTAAAACTACAAGACGAATTAACCAGCACAGAAAATACCATTCAAACTGCAAGAACACGATATAATGAGGCCATAAAACCTTATAATGTTCATGTAAATACATTTCCTAACTCTATACTTGCTGGTATGTTAAATTTTGATGAAAAACCTTATTTCGATGCTGAAGCTGGAGCTGAAAAACCTGTAAACGTCGATTTTTCAAACTAAAAATCATGTCTAAAATAGAAGATTTTCTATCTACCATAGAAGAACAGGAAATCATAGAAGCTATTAGATTAGCTGAAAAAAACACATCTGGTGAAATTCGTGTACACATAGAGAAAACAACAAAAACTGATGTTTTTAATCGTGCAATGGAAGTATTCCATAATTTAAAAATGGATAATACCAAACTTCAAAACGCTGTTTTAATTTATGTTGCTGTTAATGACAAAACCTTCGTTATATATGGTGACAAAGGAATAAATGATGTTGTTTCAAAAGATTTTTGGGATACCACAAAAGATGTTATGCAATCACATTTTAAATCTGGCAATTTCAAACAAGGTTTAATAGAAGGGATTTTAAAAGCAGGAGAAAAATTAGAAACTTATTTTCCTTGGGATCAAAGTGATGTTAATGAATTACCAAATGATATTTCTAAAGGTTAAATTTTAATATGAAGTACTCAATAAAAAATATAAAGTCATTAAAAATTCAAAGAAACCTTTATGTTTTTACTTTATTTATTGCATTAATATCATTCAATCTTTCTTTTGCTCAATATGATATTCCTAAAATCCCTGAAGAACAAACTAGTGTTTATGATAATGATATAAAATTATTATCACCTTCACAAAAAAATAATCTCGAACAAAAACTTATTAAATATTCTGATACAACCTCAACACAAATAGTTGTCGTAATAATAAGTACAACAAAAGGTGAAAACATAGGTTTATTAGCACCTAGATGGGCTCAAAAATGGGGTATTGGTCAAGCCAAGGAAGATAACGGTGTTTTTATTTTATTAGCAAGAGATGATAGGAAAATTTGGATTTCCCCAGGTTACGGTGTCGAGCATAAACTAACAGCAGGTATTACTGGTGAACTTATTAGAAATATTATAATTCCTGAATTTAAGAAAAACGATTATTATAGTGGTTTAGACAAAGGTAGTGATGCTATTTTTGAAATACTAAATGGCGAATATCAAGGTACTCGTAAATCTTCAAATAATGATGAATTTCCCATTGGCTTAATATTCATTCTCATTTTTATATTTATCATCATACTTATATCTATCTCTAAAAACAAACGTGGCGGTGGCAATAATAGAGGAAACAGAACTACAGGGTCTGATATTTTAGAAGCTATTATTTTAAGTAATATGGGCCGCGGTAATTACCGAAGAGGATCATCAAGCGGTTGGGGCGGAAGTTCTAGCGGTGGTGGTTTTGGAGGCGGTTTTGGAGGCGGTGGCTTCTCTGGTGGAGGCGCAGGTGGTAGTTGGTAATTATAGAGTTAAAATAAAATTAATCTACATAATAATGCCCATTCCCTTCAGTTTCGCCTTTTGTTCCTAAACTATTAAATTTCCAACTAAAATTAAGCATAAAATATTGGCGTAATACTGTACTTTGTGTGTCTTCAATATAGTCTTGTGTTGCTCTTCTTCTTGCATTTGTATTTTGATTAAGTAAATCATAAACTTTTAAACTAAGCGTTCCCTTATCCTTTAAAACAGAATAAGCTAAACTCGCATTCCAAAACCAAGCACTTTTTTGAAAACCATCAGCAATATTAGAGTTGTAATTGTAGGTGATATCATTTCGCCACTCGAAACCTTTTGGTAAGAAAAACGCTGTGTTTATATCTATATTATGAGAGGTGTAATTTCTATCATTAAAAGCTTCTATATCGTATTTATTATTTGTAAATGATATACGATATCTAGGTTTAACCTCAAAAACATCTTTCCAAATAAAATCCACACCTACATTTGGATTAAACCCAACACTTTTACTGGCATATTGAACATTATTGTTATAATTTATATTTTTTGAAAAATTTGTCCAATTCCCTATTTTAACTCTAATAGTCCTTAAAGAATCTATTTTAAAACTTTTACTGTAATCTAATCCAAAATAACCATTTTGGTTTCCATTAACATTATCATAAGTTGTAGTACGTTTTAATGTTTCTGGATCGACAATTGTTTTAGAAACAACAGCATTATTACTTTTTGTAAGGTTAGCATACATGTAAAATCCTGTTCTTTCTTGCCAATTGTAAGCATTAAAACCAACGTATAAATTATTTTCGTTAGTAGGTTCTAAATTTGGATTACCAACAATTGTGTTTAAAGGGTTTGAAACATCCTCAAAAGCTTGTAATTGACGTAAGGAAGGTGGTCTGTTTCTCAGTCTGTAGTTTGCATAAACAGATGCTTTTTTACTAAACTTGTAATTAAAATTAGATGACATTTCTATAGCTTTAAAATCTCTTTCTACATCAAATTGAGGTCTTAATCCATCTTTATTTTTTAAGGTTCTAAATATATAATCCATACCAAATCTTGCCGAAAATTTCTCATTTCTATAGCTTAATTGAACACCCGGAGAACTTTTTACATCTGTATAATTAAAGTCTGTACTTAAGGCTTCATTAAAACTATTATAAGTATTTGTTGTTTCATCAAAATCGTAAGTACTTTTAGTGTTTTCGTCTTTATTATATTGATATTCATATTCAAAATTCACAAAAAATTCTTTTGCTTTTATTGGCAATCTATAGGTTACATCTGTTGAAAAGTCATTGCTTTTTCTACTATCATCAGTAAACTGATTCCTTATAATAGTTTCAGGCGAAGTGCCAAAAACTTCTGAATTAGAGTTAATATAATCATCACTTTCATTTTTATTAAAACTATTATCTATTTCAAATTTTAAATAAGCTCCTTTATTACCAAACTTTTTTGTAGCACTAATTTCATTTGAAAAATTATTGAGTTTACTCTCTACAAAGGAATTTAATGATGATTGATTTGTAAGCGTTAAATTTTCATCTAAAGTTTCATCTTCACTAACATAATCTGTTGTTGTTTTTGAAAACGCAAACGAAGGTTTAACGTTTATCATGAAAGTAGTATCAATTTTTATTTCAAAATCGGTATTAATGGTATGACTTTGTGTATCATTACTTGAGGTTGAACGCGAATTTGAAAAATATCTAGAATCAGACAAAATAGTTTCTCTTTGAGAAGATTTATCATTTTCTGAATTACTTTTTGAATAAAAATAATCTGCTGCAACTTCTGTTTTCTCACCAAAATTATCAGCATAATTTGTGCCAGCCAGTTTTGAAGTTGTTATACCTTCTCCTCCTCCAAATTGTCGTCCATTAATACTAAAAGAACCGTTACTATTAAACCAAGTATTTTCGCCGCCTCCAAACATTTTTTCAATTTCCCCAAAACTAAAGCCTGGTGAATTTATGTTGTTGCCTCCTAATAAAACACTAACCCGTTGGTCGTTATCAAAACGGTTAAACATTCCTGCAAATTCATAACGTTTATCTGTGCCAACACCTGCTGCAACACGACCAAAAACACCTTTATTATTCTCTTCTTTTATAGTTAAGTTTATAGTTTTATTTTCGGTATCTCCTTCTTCTCCTGTAAAAGCTTCGCTCTTAGTTTTAGTATCTACAACTTGAATTTTTTCAATAATTTCTTTGGTTAAGTTTTTTGTGGTAATTGAAGGATCGTTACCAAAAAATGGCTTACCATTAACTAAAATTTTGTTAACCTCTTTACCATTTACTTTTATTTTACCTTCATCATCAATTTCAACACCTGGCAATTGCTTTAATAAATCTTCAACATTAGCATCTTTTTTTGTTTTAAAAGAACTTACGTTAAATTCTAAAGTATCTTTTTTAATAGTTACTGGCGCTGATGATTTAATTAAAACTTCATCTAAAGCATCTGTACTAACCTTAAGTTTAATATCTCCTATATTAATTTGGGTTTTGTTTATAGCTACTTGTTGCTTATAAGTTTGATATCCAACATAAGACACTAAAAGATTTAGATTTTCATCTGAAGTTTTATCTTCTAACTCAAAACCACCATCTTTATTAGAAATAGTATAAGTTACTAAGCTACTATCTTTTTTACGTTCTAAATAAACAGTTGCTGCTTCAAGAGGTGTTTGATCATCTTCTGAAACAATTTTACCTGTAATTTTAAAATCTTTTGATTGACTATAAGAGAATACGCAACTCAATAAAGTTGCAACAAAAATTAATTTGCGCATTAGTTGTTTTTGATTGATTAATATAGCTTATAAGTTAAAAACTCAACTCAAAAACGAAAATACGGAAGCAATAGTGTTAATTTACTTAAAAATTTCTTAAAATTTAATCTATTTCTTACGCATATAAACACTAACTGGAACGCCAGTGAAGTCAAAATTTTCTCGAAGTTTGTTTTCTAAAAAGCGTTTATATGGATCTTTTACATACTGTGGAAGATTACAGAAAAATGCAAATTGTGGTTGCGGTGTTGGCAATTGCATTACGTATTTAATCTTAACGTATTTAGCTTTGTAAGCTGGTGGTCCGTAACCTTCAATTATTGGTAACATCACTTCGTTAAGTTTACTTGTTTTAATTTTTTTGGTTCTATTTTTATAAACCTCAACAGCAGTTTCAATAGCTTTAAAAATACGTTGCTTTGTTAATACCGAAATAAATATTACAGGAACATCTGTGAAAGGTTCCATTTGTTTTTTTATGGCTTTTTCGTATTCTTTAACAGATTTGTGGTCTTTCTCAACTAAGTCCCATTTATTAACTAGAATAACAATACCTTTTCTGTTGCGCTCTGCCAACCAAAATATATTTTGAACTTGCCCATCAAAACCTCTAGTAGCGTCTAAAACTATAAGACAAACATCACTATGTTCTATAGCACGAACACTTCGCATAACTGAGTAAAATTCTAAATCTTCTTTTACTTTAGATTTTCTTCTAATTCCTGCAGTATCTACCAAGTTAAATTCAAAACCAAAACGGTTGTATTTAGTATCAATAGAATCTCGTGTTGTTCCTGCTACGTCGGTTACAATATATCTATTTTCACCTATTAAAGCATTTATAAAAGAAGATTTTCCTGCATTTGGTCTACCAACTACTGCAAATCGAGGTAATATCTCTTCAACAACTTCTTCTTTTTCTGGTAAAGCTTCAATTAAGGCATCAAGTAATTCTCCTGTTCCGCTTCCATTTATACTTGCAATAGTATAATACTCACCTAAACCTAATGAATAAAACTCTACAGCATCTTTAGCACGTGTGCCATTATCAACTTTATTAACTACTAAAAATACAGGCTTATTTACTTTACGCAACAATTCTGCTACGTCTTCATCCATTCCTGTTACGCCATCCTCAACATCAACCATGAAAATAATGGCATCAGCTTCGTCAATTGCTAACTCAACCTGCTTATCAATTTCTGCTTCAAAAACATCATCACTTCCTAAAACATATCCACCAGTATCGATAAGTGAAAATTCTTTTCCGTTCCAGTCACTTTTTCCATAATGACGATCTCTAGTAACACCACTTACTGCATCAACAATTGCTTCACGTCTTTGAATTAAACGATTAAAAAATGTTGACTTCCCTACATTTGGTCTTCCTACTATGGCTACTATATTACTCATAATTTTGTCTTGTAAAACAGCTTTACACTGATGAATTGTATTTCTATTTAGAAATATTTTGCAAAAATAGGAAATCTACACGACGCAAAGTCGTTTTTTTATAAAGATTGATAGATTTCTTCTTTAAATAAAAATTAGTAATTTACTGTGCCTAAATAAAGTATTAGATGCCACTAAGTAATGATATTGTTTTGCGACCTCGTTTTAAAATTGAAATACCTAGGTATAACGAAGCGATTTTAAGTGATTTTCAAAATGCTAAAGCCACACAATCTGAATTTATTGTTGTTAGAGTTGAAGAGCACGTTTTTATAAGATTTCCAAAAGATAAACAACATTTTTGGTCGCCACAGTTACATTTAGAAATACATAAAATTAATGAGAACTCCAGTTCTATAAAGGGTTTATTTGGCCCTAACCCAACAGTGTGGACACTTTTTATGTTTCTTCACTTTTTAATTGGATGTTTGTTTATTGCTTTTGGTATTTGGACTTATACAAATTGGTCACTCGAACAAAATTTAACTATACCAGCTGGTTTAACTATTTTAATGGTACTTTTTTGGGTAACCTTATATTTTGTTGGAAGTTACGGAAAAGCTACTAGTATAAATGATATGCGTTTACTAAACGATTTTATACACAATATTTTAGAAATTGAAAAAAGCCCTAATTGAAAAAGAAGAAGACCAATTAAAGCTTTTTAAAAACTAACTAACTCAAAACACAGCCAATAAACTAATTTGACTTATGCAAATATTGAATTATTATATTAACTAATTGTTACCTAATTAAAAAGATACTATTAGATTTTAAATCAAGATATTAATTATTATAACCAAAGCGTTTTAACTGGTTTTGATTACTTCTCCAATTTTTATTAACCTTAACATACAATTCTAAATGAATTTGTTTTCCGAAGAACTTTTCTAAATCTTTTCTTGCTTCAACACCTACACGTTTTAATGCGCTTCCTTTATGCCCAATTATGATGCCCTTTTGCGTTTCTCGTTCAACCATAATTACCGAACGAATTCTAATAATTTTTTCTTCTTCAAAAAACTCTTCAGTGTCCACTTCTACAGCATAAGGAATTTCTTTTTTGTAATGAAGAAGAATTTTTTCTCGTATTGTTTCGTTTATAAAAAAGCGTTCTGGCTTATCTGTTAACTGATCTTTTGGATAAAAAGGTTGTGAATCAGGAATTAATTCAATAATTCTATCAAAAACTTCCTTTACCTGAAAACCTTCTAATGCAGAAATAGGAATAATTTCAGCATTGGGTACTTTTTTAGCCCAAAGTTGTACTTGAGTTTCTAACTGCTCTTGATCGGACTTATCAATTTTATTTAATAATAATAAAACTGGAATTTTAGAGCTTGTTATTTTTTTAAAAAAGGCTTCATCTTTTAATTCTTGCTCACCAATTTCAACCATATAAATTAAAACATCGGCATCTTCAAAAGCAGATTTAACAAATCCCATCATAGATTCTTGAAGCTCGTATGCTGGCTTTATAATACCTGGAGTATCACTTAAAACAACTTGAAAATCATCACCATTTACAATACCTAAAATTCTATGTCTTGTAGTTTGAGCTTTTGAAGTAATAATTGATAATTTCTCTCCTACAAAGGCATTCATCAAGGTTGACTTACCTACATTTGGATTTCCTATAATATTTACAAAACCTGCTTTATGGTTCATTTTATTTTATATTTAATATGCTGCAAAGTTACAATCTTGATTGGTTTATTCTAGTAAAAACATCATAAACAAAAAAAGCAGGAAGTTAAACTTCCTGCTTTTTTAATATTACTTATAAAAGTTAATTTTAACTACTCAACTATTTCTAATAATTCTACATCAAAAATTAATGCTGAATTAGGGGTAATTACTCCTCCTGGTCTTGGGTTAGCTCCATAAGCTAAATCACTTGGAATGAAAAATTTATATTTAGATCCTACAGGCATTAATTGTAATCCTTCAGTCCAACCTTTTATAACTTGAGTTACTCCAAATTCTGCAGGTGTTCCTCTATCTACTGAACTATCGAACACAGTACCATTAATTAAAGTTCCGTGATAATGTACTTTTACCTTAGATGCTGTAGTTGGTTTTGCTCCTGTTCCTTCTTTTAAAACTATGTATTGTAAACCACTTTCAGTTGTTACAACACCATCTTTAGTTTTATTTTCAGCTAAAAATTTATCTCCTGCTTCTTTATTGGCTTTAGCTTCTTCTTGACTTTTAGCCATGTCTGCTTGTTGCTTTTTTTGGAAGTAAGCTCTAACTAGCTGTTGTGCTTTTGCTTCATCAATCATAATATCTGTAGAATCTGAAGCGTTTACAAACCCTTGAATAAACAAGTCGTTATCAAACTCATCAAAACTCTTTTTTACATTTTTAGCTACATCCAACCCAATAGCATAACTAACTGAGTCTAACTCTGTTTTTAATGGTTTTTTTGAAACACCATTATTGTTACATGCCACTACTAGTAAAACCAATGTTACTAGACTTAAAAATTTCATAATTTTCATTTATTTTTATTTATAGATTTTATGTTACTGCCAAAAGTAGCAAATTTATTTTCAGTAAAAAAAGAAAAGCCTTCTAGAATATCTAGAAGACTTTTTTTTGAATTAGTCACTTAATTAATTTACCTAATTAATATTTTATAATCCCAAGGATTAAGTTCTAAAGTATCTCCTTTTAACTCTATTGGAGTGTTAGTCATATAATCTAAAAACTTTCCTTTTGGAGGACTAATTTTATCTAATTCATTTGAAAAATTCCCTATAAAAAATATGGTTTGGTCACCTTTAGTTCTTTCAAACATTAAAATATTTTCTTCAGAATTTAAACGCTTATATGCTGCTGCTTTTTTCCCGCCATTCAATGCTGAGTTAGAGTTTTTAAGTTCCCCTAATTTTTTTAGAACTTCAAAATATTCGCCTCTTGTTTTTGGTATAGAATCCTTTTCAAAAAACTTCAACCTATAATCCATATCATATTCTTGCCCATTATAAATTAACGGCATACCTGGCATAGCGTAAGTTAATGCTGTGAAAATCTCCTTGTTATTTGGCATACGTTCTTTAAGTGTTCCACTCCATGAATTTTCATCATGATTGGTAACAAAATTCATATTGATATCATCATCTTGTAATGTGGAATCAATTTTAACCATATACTTATCAAAATCCTTTACAGACTTTTCTCCTTTAGCAATGTCGTTAAAAATATGATGTGCTTCCCAAGCGTAATGCATATCAAAAGCTTTAACAAGTAAATCTGGTTGTTCTGCTTCAGCTAACATAAATACAGGCTTTATTTTTTCTAATTCTTCGGTTACTTTTTCAAAGAAATCAACTGGAACTTTATGTGCGACATCCATTCTATAACCGTCAATATTTGCTACATTTAACCAATATTTTAAATCGGATATCATTTCATTACGCATATCCTCTTTATCATAATTCAAATCTGCTACATCTGTCCAACCCCAAGACTTTCCTGTATCAGGATTAATAGGATCTATAATTTCACCTTTGTCGTTTTGTGTATACCATTCTGGGTGTTCTGTAATCCAAGGATGGTCCCAACCTGTATGATTTGGAACCCAATCTACAATAACATAAATACCGTTTTTGTGAGCTGTAGCAACTAAATTTTTAAAATCTTCTAAGGTTCCAAATTCAGGATTTATAGCCTTATAATCGGAAACCGAATAATAGCTTCCTAAGTATTTTGCACGTTCTTCTTCATCATCAATATCGCTTGTAAAAGAACCGTCTGTTGCTTTTCTTTTTATTTCAGAAATAGGATTAATTGGCATCACCCAAATTATTTTAACTCCTAATTCTTTTAAAACAGATATATCTTTTGCAAAAGCATTAAATGTGCCTTCTGGTGAATATTGACGAATATTAGCTTCGTAAATTACGGCATTCTCCATCATATCTGGAGATACAGGTGCAATTTCTAAAGTCGTTTCATCATTTGTTTTTTCTACTTTTTGTTCTTTTTTACATGAGTAAAAACTTAGTAGTAAGACAAAAAATAGAGCTATTAATTTTTTCATAATTTATGTGTGTATTTAAATTTTTGTAGTTAATAAAATGCTTCCTCTTTCCTTTAATTCGATACTATTTTTCCAGATAAAATCTTCGCCTGTAATCACGTTTTTGAAGGTTTTATCTTGTAAACCTATTTCGTTATAGCGTTTTAAATCTATAGTTATTGGTTCTTCATTTTTGTTAAGTATTAAAACCACAACTTCATCTTCTAATATTCTAAATAAAAAGTAAGTTCCCATAAATGGGGCAAAATGAATTGTTTTTCCCTCATGTATAGCTTTACTCTCTTTTCTATAACTCAATACTTTTTTAAGAAAAGATTGCATGTCTTTTTGTGCTTCGGCTAAGTTTTCTCCAGTAAAAGCATTTACAGTATCACCTTGCCAACCTCCAGGAAAATCGCCTCGCAATAAACCATGGTCGCCAGGTTTATCAAAATCGTTCATTAAAATTTCGGTACCATAATATATTTGAGGCGTTCTTGGTAAAGTAAGTATGTAATTTAACGCCATTTTTGTGTTTGGAATATCGCCTTTTAGCTGAGTAAAAATGCGACTCATATCATGATTATCTGGAAAAGCCATAATGTCTTTTGGTCTTGTATATGCAAAATCGTTAGCCAAACCATTATACATTCTCATTAAACCTCCATCAAAAGACTCCGCTTCATTAAGCGCCTGACTTATGTTAGATTGCATTGCAAAATCCATTGTAGACCTTAGATTAGAATCATATCCATCATTATTTTCATGACCATCTTGCCAATAACCAATTAATAATGGATTACTACTCCATTCTTCTCCTACAATGTTGAAGTTTGGATATTCGGTCATTATTGCTCCAGCCCAATTACTCATAAAGTCTTTATCGGGATAAGGATATGTATCTTGACGAATACCACCTAATTCTAATGTCTCTACCCACCAAATACTATTTTGTATTAAATATTTAGCTAAATATGGATTTTTCTGATTTAAATCTGGCATTGTTGGCACAAACCAACCTTGAGTCATATCGTCTTTATCTCTTTGCGACGCATATAAATCTTGGTTTGTAGTACGACGATGGTTTGAATTATTTAATGGTTTATTATCTTCAAAGGCTTCTTGCTGATTTACCCAATCATTAAATGGTAAATCTTTCATCCACCAATGTTCTACACCACAATGATTCGCCACTTGATCCATAATAAGCTTAATACCTTTTTGCTGTCCTTTTTTAGATAATTCTTTGTACTCTTCTAAAGTTCCAAAACGAGGATCAACTTGATAAAAATCGGTCATGGCATAACCATGATACGAAGCTTCCGGCATATCGTTAGTTAATAAAGGACAAGGCCAAACTGCCGTGAAACCCATATCGCTTATATAATCTAAATGGTTTGTAATACCTTTTATATCGCCACCATGTCGTCCATAATCATTGTTTCTATCAATCGTTTTTTCTAATAGATTTGTGTTTACATCGTTTGATTCGTCTCCATTTGCAAAACGGTCTGGTGTAATTAAATAAATCGCATCACTACTATTAAAACCAATATAATCTTCGGCTGGCTTTACTCTAGATTTTAACTCGTACGTCTGAATTAAATCCTCTTTATTTCCCTGCTTAAAAATGATATTAAATTTACCTTCTTTTGTGTTTTTGGCAATATTTAAATCAATAAACAAATAGTTTGGACTATCTGCTTTATTAACTTTTTCTATTGAAACACCGGCATAAGAAATACTTGGTACAGCTTCTGAAATATTTGGATGTTTAACTAAAAGTTGTAACTCTGAGTCTTTAAAGCCAACCCACCAATTTCCAGGTTCTACACGTTCAATATCATGACTTTCAACTACTATAGATGGTTTATTATTTATAGTTAAATCATCTTGTTTTTTACACGATACATTAATAGCAATTATACCTAAAACGTATAAACTGATTAATTTTTTCATAACTATTTTTTTTAAATGGTTACCAAATTATCAGGCGTAATAGTTAGCATTTTACTATTAACAGATATTTGCAAAGAATCTGTTCCTTCTAGTTGAAAATGAGTTTGATTTTTAGAAACATTAACCTTTAAAATCTGATTTCTAAAATTCACTTTAAATGAATATTCTTTCCACTGTTCTGGTATTTTAGGTTCAAAATATAAAGTGTTATTTTTTACACGCATACCACCAAAACCTTCAACAATACTCATCCAAGTTCCTGCCATAGATGTAATATGCAAACCTTCGTGTACTTCATGGTTATAATCATCAAGATCTAATCTAGAGGTACGTAAATAAAAAGTATAGGCCTGTTCCATTCTACCTAATTTAGCTGCTTGAATGCTATGAACACAAGGTGACAATGAACTTTCGTGAACAGTAAATGGTTCGTAAAAATCGAAATGACGTTCTAATTCTTCATTTGTAAATTCGTCTTCAAAAAAGTAAAATCCTTGTAAAGTATCAGCTTGTTTTATATAAGGAGAACGTAAAATTCTGTCCCAACTCCATTTTTGATTAATTGGTCGTTGAGAATTATCTAAATCTGTAACCTTTATTAGTTCTTTATCTAAAAATCCGTCTTGTTGAAGATAAACATTATGCTTTTCTGAAAACGGAAAATACATATTATCTGCTACTTTTTTCCAATCATTTAATTCAGGAGTTGATAGATTTACTTTATCCATTATACGCTTATAATCTGCTGGATATTCAACCTTTATTTTTTGAATATTCTCCAATGCATAATTGATACACCATTTAGCTATATAATTGGTATAAAAATTATTATTAACATTGTTTTCATATTCATTTGGCCCTGTAACTCCTAGAATAACATATTTGTTTTTATCTGCTGAAAACGTAGCACGTTGTTGCCAAAAACGAGCAATTCCTATTAACACTTCTAATCCTTTTTCTGGAATATAACTGTAATCTCCTGTGTATTTGTAATAATTATAAACCGCAAAAGCAATAGCGCCATTTCTATGGATTTCCTCAAAAGTAATTTCCCATTCGTTATGACATTCTTCACCATTCATGGTTACCATTGGATATAAAGCGGCACCGTTTGAAAAACCTAATTTCTCAGCATTTTCAATAGCTTTATCCAAATGATTATATCGATATTCTAAAAGACTTCTAGCAACTTTTTGGTCTTTAGTTGCCATGTAAAATGGTATACAATATGCTTCTGTATCCCAATACGTACTTCCTCCGTATTTCTCACCAGTAAATCCTTTTGGACCAATATTTAATCTTGAATCTTTCCCTAAATAAGTCTGGTTTAACTGAAAAATATTAAATCGAATACCTTGTTGTGCTTTTACATCACCTTCTATTGTAATATCAGACATACTCCAGATAGTTTCCCAAGCTTGTTTTTGATCTTCTAATAGTTGACTAAACCCTTTTTCTGTAGCTGTTTCTAAAACACGTTTTGCTACTGAAACTAATTGTGATTTATCATGATTTCTATCTACAGTATAACCACCAAACTTATGAATAGCATACGTTTCACCTTGTTTTACATGATGCGAATAACTAAATATTGACACATTAGAATCCGCTTGAATGTTAGGCTCAATTAAAACAGATTTTCCATTAATAAAAACTTGAGATTCCATGAATGTACAGGTATAAAAATCTGTTTTCATGGTTTTAGCTTCAATAAATGCTTGGTTATTTTTGTGACTCACATTTAAAGTGTCCCAAAACTTGTCATCCCAATTGGTATCTTCATTAGTAATTCCCGAATCTATATAAGGTTGAAAAACAATTTCTGCATCACTATTTATTGGTGTGACTTCATATTTAATTGCTCCAATTTCATCTAAATCTAAACTTAAAAACCGTTTAGTTTTAACTTCAACTTTTATGTCGTTTTTAAGAATCGCTTTAAAACTTCTAGACAACCAACCTTTTTTCATGTTAAGTTCTCTTCTAAAATTTTCTATTTTTTTACAGGTAAATAAATCCAAAGACTCTCCATTAACTTGAATATTAATTCCTATCCAATTTGGCGCATTTAATACTTTAGCAAAGTATTCTGGATATCCATTTTTCCACCAACCCACACGTGTTTTATCTGGATAATAAACACCCGCAATATAGCTTCCTTGAAAAGTTGAGCCAGAGTATTCTTCTTCAAAATTAGCACGTTGTCCCATGGCTCCATTACCAATGCTAAATAAACTTTCGGATGACTTAACACGATTTACATCAAAGCCTTCTTCAATAATTGACCAATTGTCTGGTTTTATATAATCTTGATTCATTTTTTTAATATTATTTTTCTGAAAGAAATTTTTCGAAGAAATTCTTAGGGATTTCAGTTAAGTTATTAAAATTATAATCTGCTTCATTAAGAGTGTCTTCATCTCCAATTCCTACTGAAGTCATATTTGCTTTATTAGCGGCTTCAACACCAGCAATGGCATCTTCAAAAACAATACATTTTTCTGGTGAAAGATTAAGTTTTTCTGCACCTATTAAAAACACTTCTGGATCTGGCTTTGCTTTAGACACACTATTCCCATCAACAATTGCTTTAAATCGATCAAACAAATTAACTTGCTTTAAGATTAAAGGTGCGTTTTTACTAGCCGAACCTAACACATAACTAATACCTAAGTCATCTAAATTATCTAATAATTTTTCGGCTCCAGGAAGTATTTCTTCTGGTCCCATTTTAGTTATGTAGTTTAGATAATCTTCATTTTTACTAACTAGATATTCTTGTTTTTTACTTTCGGATAAACTTACATTTCCTATACTAAGTAAAATTTCTAATGATCTAACACGACTTACACCTTTTAATAATTCGTTATGAGCTTCTGTAAACTCAAAACCTAAATCATCAGCAAGATTTTTCCAAGCCAAAAAATGATATTTTGCAGTGTCTACAATAACACCGTCTAAATCGAATATAACTCCTATTTTATTCATTAATTAATTATGATTGATATGAAATTGCAGATTTATTAGTAATTAAAAGATTACATAAACCTGCAATTATTAAACTTATTCCAGCTACTGTCATAGCGTTTATAGCTTTGTCTCCTAATAATCCTGACACAAAATTGATTCCTCCAAGCGCAGCAATAATTTGAGGAATTACTATAAACATATTGAAAATACCCATAAACATGCCCATTTTTTTTGGATCAACAGAGCTAGATAACATGGCATAAGGCATTGAAAGTATACTACCCCAAGCTAAACCAATTAGTACAAAACAGTACTTTAAATTTTCGGGAGACGCGTAATACATTAAAATAAATCCTAAACCACCCAGAAATAAAGAAAACATATGTACATATTTTCTATTAATTTTTCTTTTTGAAGTATATAGCACTAATAATAAAGCAAATACCATTGAAGATAATCCGTAAATACCCATGGCAGAACCTACTAAATTTGATGATTTCTGGAAGGCTGTATTCGCTGAGTTAAAAGCTGATACTTCAACCGCATTACTCATATCATAAAGAGATTGAATTGGAGCGGCTGTATTATAAACATGCTCTGTAAGTGCTGGATTTGCTAAACTCCACATCGTAAAAAAAGCGAACCATGAAAAAAACTGAATCACGCCCAATTTTTTCATAGTTGTAGGCATATTGCCTATATTATTTAGAATATCTGGAATGAACTGATTTTTCTTTGATTTTTCTTTTTTAAACTCTTCCATATCCTCAGGCGGATATTCAGATGTCGTAAAAACTGTGTAAAGAATACTTATTAAAAATACAAAAGCTCCAATAGCAAAAGCTACTTTAACTGAGTTTGGAATAATTCCAGAA
Organism: Flaviramulus basaltis; assembly: GCF_900114265.1. GTDB lineage: Bacteria > Bacteroidota > Bacteroidia > Flavobacteriales > Flavobacteriaceae > Flaviramulus > Flaviramulus basaltis. The sequence goes on along the minus strand of NZ_FPKV01000003.1, from coordinate 2,234 downwards.
GCAGCAGAATCACTTACACCTAGTTGTGAAACTAACCAAGGTAAATTACTGGCAACCCAAGTTCCTATTCCAATCACAAGTGTTTGTACAACAAAACCGTATGTACGTTGAGATTCGGTTAATTTATCTGCAACTAATGCCCTAAATGGTTCCATTGAAACATTTATAGAGGCATCAAGAATCCATAAAAACCCTGCAGCAACCCAAAGCGCTGGAGAATATGGCACAAAAAATAATGCAATAGAACTTAAAACAGCTCCTATTAAAAAATAAGGGCGGCGGCGGCCTAAACGAGAATGCCAAGTTCTATCACTCAAATAACCTATTATTGGTTGTACGAGTAATCCTGTTAAAGGTGCAGCAATCCATAATAATGGAATAGCATCTTTTTCTGCTCCAAGCGTTTGAAAAATACGAGACATAAAGCCTCCTTGTAGTGCAAAACCAAATTGAATTCCTAGAAAACCGAAACTCATGTTCCAAATTTCCCAGAAACTAAGAATGCGCTTTTTCATTAAATAGTATGTGTTAAATTAATACTATTTGATAAGCGATATTACTTACCAAAACTTATTATGAGAAGTGAAAATATAAGTTTTGATTTGTTTGCAAATATATAAAAGATTTTAACTTTTTCTAAAAAATATTTTATTTGGTAGATTCTCTTTCAATAATTTCGGTTTCAATGATTATTGTTTTGAAATTTTCATTCCTTTCATTTTCATCAGTATAATCCAGACTTTCGTCTTCTTCTAGCTCTAATCTATCTATAAGTAAATCTGCGGATTGCTCTCCAATTTTTTGACCATGTTGACTTACCGTTGTTAAACTTGGTGTAGCATGTTTAGATAACACACCATCTGTAAATCCAATAACTTGTATATCATCAGGTATACTTAAACCTAGTTTTCTTGCTACTTTCATAGCGGTTACAGCATACAATTCGTTTACAGCAAAAACACCATCAATTTTATTATTAGATTTAAAAAATTGTTCAATTTCATTTTCTAAATCCTCTAAATCTTCGTCCACTAGACTATCATCTATTTTTAAAATCAAATTAGAATCAGGCACTATTTTGCTAGCTTCAAGAGCTTCTAAATAGCCTTGAGTTCTTAATTTACCAACACTTACATAATCCATAGTTGTTATTAGAGCAATGTTTTTAGATCCTTTTTCAATAAGCATATTTACAGCTTTTATAGAACCTTTATAATCATCAACAATTACTTTATCACATTTTATTTCATTTACAACTCTGTCAAACATAACAATAGGCATCCCTTGATTTATAGTAGCATTAAAATGATGATAATCTTGTTTAAGTAATGTTTCTTTAGAAATTGATAAAATAAACCCATCAATACTACCATTTGCGAGCATTTCCATATTGATAATTTCTTTGGTAAATGACTCGTTTGACAATCCTACAATAACGTTGTAACCTCGCTTATTAGCTACTAATTCTATACCTCGAATAACCGTTGAAAAGAAATGATGTACTATTTCAGGGATTAAAATTCCAATAGTTTTTGTTTTCCTATTTTTTAAACTTAAGGCAATATTATTAGGTCTGTAATTATATAATTTTGCAAAAGCTTGTATTTTTTGAGTAGTATCTTCACTAATTTCTTTACTACCACTTAAAGCTTTTGAAACTGTTGATATTGAGACATCTAATTCTCGTGCTATTTGCTTTAAAGTTATCTTTCGTTTCATTGTTTAAAATTTACTTCTAAGAATACTTTTTAATTGGATTTAACAAAGATATCACATTATTCCCTATTGATTGGTTTATGTGTTTTTATCATTAATAGTGTTAAAAAATGAAAAGTTGTCAACACGAAAACGTTTTCGCTACGAATTTCGTAAAATCTAATTATTCCTTTACAATTTCTTTACATAGATTTGGTATGAGAAGTGAAAATATAAACTGACTAAACACATTTAATTAAACTAATTTTTATGAAAAAAAACACTAAACGATTACTGTTTTTTATGCTTATTTTGCCTGTTTTTTTATTCGGCCAAAATACGCTTAAAGGAACAGTAACAGAACAATCCACCTCCATACCACTTCCTGGGGTTAATGTTGTGATAAAGGGAACAGCCACAGGCACATCATCAGACTTTGATGGGAACTACCAAATTGAAGTTAAAAATGGAGATATTATTGTCTTTACTTACGTGGGTTATCAAGCCAAAGAAATCACTTATAATGGACAATCTACTTT
>NZ_FPKV01000024.1 GCF_900114265.1 Flaviramulus basaltis | reverse complement strand
TGCTTAATCAAAGGTTAGTACGCTTTTGTTAGCTGCTGATTTTCCTTCGGAAAATCCTCGCTCTCAAAACCGCACTATTCTTATACGTAACCGTTAGGGCAAATTAGAGAAAAATCGAATGTTAGATATAATTGGAGAATTACTTTTTTGGCGTGAAGATTATAAATTTTCTAAACAGAAAAAAGCAAGACGTAAATTTGAAAAGGAAAACAATCTTCCTAAAAAATTTATGATTCATCCTGTTTGGAAATTATTCGGATTTTTTTTGATTTTTGCCTTTATCTCAAAATTAGTAATTGGACATTTATACTTTTCTGATTTTGGTACTAAAAAGACTGCGGAGAAAATGACTGAAATTGAACTGATTCTTGAAAAAGAAAAAAGTTCGCTCGGAATCTATCCTGAAAAACTGAATACAATAATTAGAAATAATCCTTTAAGAAAAAACATTACATCTGATTATTGGAATAATGAATTCTTTTATGAACAAAATGAAAACGGAAATAGTTACGTTCTTATCTCAAAAGGCAAAGACGGAATTTTAAAAACAGAAGACGATATTAACGGAATAAAAAACTTGCCCTAACAACGTGTATAAAAAATTGCGTAGTTTAGTGCTTAACCAAAGTTAGTTGCATTTTTTGTTACGTCTGATTTTCCTTCGGAAAATCCTCGCACACAAAAAACGCAACTTTCCATACACAAGACCGTTGCCAAACATTTGTAAAAAACGAACTCTAAATTAAATGAACAAACCTTTCGCAATTATATTTTTCGGATTTTTAGCAGTTATAATGGGAATTAGAAAAAGTGCATCCGAACTTATCCTATCTGAACTGAAACTGACTATCGGAATTGCACTCATTGCTTATGGAATTTATCTGATTTACAAACCAACTTCTGAAAACAATAATTCAAAAACTCTAACAAAAAAACAACCGAAAAAAGAACGTTCTTACATTTTTTTGGCGATTGGAATTTTATTTTTAAAATCCCCTTCTTTTTTTGACCCAGACCACGAATATGGTTTAAATTTTATAAAAATATTTGTCTCTATTATCGGATTCGGGCTTGTGATTTATGGACTAAATTTATTTTTTAAAGAAAAACGAGAGAAACGAAAAAGTGGCTCAATTGAATAAAAAAACGTTTGGCAACACCGTGTATAAAAAATGCTTACTTTAGTGCTTAATCAAAGGTTCGTGCAATTTTGCTTTGTCCAATTTTCCTGCGGAAAATCAGCCAGTCACAAAATCGCACTTATCATACACAACACGTTACCTACAATTATGAAAAACATCCGAACTCTAATTATTATTCTTCTGATTTCATTGTCATTTTCTACATTCGGACAAAATGATTCACGTGCGATCGACGGAATCGGATTTGACTCTGTTTTTCAAAATTTAGAATCGGGAAATTTTAGCGGAACTGTAAACGGAGTTTTAATCGTTAAAGACTCTGAAAACAGTAAATCTCTATTAGATTTTCAAGGCAGTTTTGCGAAATTGGAAATTGAAAAAGACGAACACGAAGTTTATGATACGAGTTACAAAAAATATTCAGGAAAAACGACGAGCGGAAAAACGGAAATAAAATACGAAACTTACGCTTACGCAAACTCAATCGGAATTGAATTCAAAGGAGAATTTTATAATTTAACGTTAATCGATGGAGCGTGTGATTTAGTTATTAACGGACTTGAATACTATTATGAATCTGAAAAGAGTACTGAATATCTAATTATCCGAATTACGAAAGAAATAGAATTAATTAATCGATACGATAGCAAAATTAGAAAAGCAATCAAACTTTTACCGAATTCAACTTTGGTATTTGCAATAAATCGGAATAAATAACTGTAGGTAACAAAGTATATAATCCATTGCTAGTTCTAGCCTACTTACGAATATTCCTGCGGAATATTCTATTCGGTTTTTATTTGCTAAATTAGTTGCTTACACACGCAACGTATCATATACAAAACCGTTGTGTACAATGCGCTCACTCGGTTAAAAAGCAATATAAATCTTTAATTTTTTCGCTTTAATTCTTAAAACATTTAACCTTAAAAA
>NZ_FPKV01000005.1 GCF_900114265.1 Flaviramulus basaltis | reverse complement strand
GAAATAAGTTAGATAGTAGAGCAAAAGGTGCATTAAGCAAAGCAAAACGTGGATCAGATGTTCAAATATTTGAAATTGAAGCTAAAGCTAGTGGTGTGAGCGTGATACTTAAAAAAGTATCTCCAGTTTTTGTTGAGCTAACAAACTAAAATTATTAACATTTAGTTTTAGAGATAAAAACGTAAAATAAGAATAAGATGAAACATCCATATAGGCTAAAAAGTTAATTGTTTAGCTTATAGTAAGTATGAATGTTACATGTGACCATTGAAGAACAATAAATATTAAAAACATGAATTTAAAGAGTTTGTTATTAACCGTTGCAACTGTTTTTACAGCATCAAGTATGTTCGCACAAGCAAATATATTAAATGCTAAAAGCCCTGAAGAAATAGGTGTAAGAACAGAAGCTCAAAAGGCAGTCGACAATGATAAACCATTAGAATATGGTTATGTTGACGATAGAGATATCTTGTTTTCTAAGATGGTTTGGGAAAAAGTAGTTCTAGATGAACGCTCTAACTTTCCGTTATACTACCCTATTGATACCAATAATATTGGTAGCGATAGAAGATCATTATATGATGTACTTATGAAAGCCGTTAAAGATGGTGACATAAAAAACATTTATGATGACTCTTATTTTACAACAAAACGTACATTAAAGGATATTGAAGCAGCTTTAGTTATGATTGATACTACTGAGTTAGGTATTGAGCAGTTAAATGCTGGTGAGCAATTGTCTCCAGAGTACATTAACAGAAGAGATATAACCGCCGCAGATATTAAGGAGTATCACATTAAAGGTCTTTGGTATTTTGATAAGCGTCAAGCTGAAATGAAATACAGATTACTTGGTATTGCCCCAGTTGCTCCAGATGTTAACTTTATAGATGAAGAGGATCCAGATCTAGTACCTTTATTTTGGGTGTTTTTCCCAGATGCTAGAGAGGTTCTACATGAAGCTAAATCATTCAATAATGAAAATAGTTCTATGCCATTCTCTTTTGATCATGTTTTAAACGCAAGACGTTTTCATGGTTATATTTTTAGAGAAGAAAATGTACAAGGAGATAGAGCTGTAAACGAGTATGTTTCTGAAAATGCTTTAATGCAATTGCTAGAATCTGAAAGGATTAAAGATAAAATTAGAGATTTTGAACTTGATATGTGGACATATTAAAATTCAGAATTAATTAAAATATTTAAAAACGCCCACTTTTTTAGTGGGCGTTTTTTTTATTATTTCTTTCCAAATAGAAACTTCTTTTCTAATTATCTTCGCAATATGATGGAAGTAGATTATATAGTTGTAGGTATAGGAATTGCTGGTATTAGCTTCTGCGAGCAATTAAGAACTAATAATAAAAGCTTTGTGGTATTTGATAATGCATCGCAGCAATCATCAACAGTTGCAGGTGGTTTGTACAATCCTGTCGTTTTAAAAAGATTTACATCTGTTTGGAAAAGTGAAGAACAGCTAGAAATCGCATTACCACTCTACGCAAGTATTGAAAGACGACTAGGTGTTAAGCTAGATTATAAAATTCCAGTTTACAGGAAATTTGCATCACTTGAAGAACAAAATGATTGGTTTGCAGCATCAGATAAACCATTACTTTCAAAACACCTTTCAGCAAGTATCATTAGAAATGAAAATGATGCTATAGACGCTCCTTTTGGTTTTGGTGAAGTTTTAAAAACAGGCAGAGTAGATGTTAAAACCATGTTAGAAGTTTACAAAACAGACCTGTTGAAGAATAATTTATTGATAGAAAGTGTTTTTGATTATGATGAATTAATAATAGAAACTGTTAATATTAAATATCATAACATAGTAGCAAAAAACATAGTATTTGCAGAAGGTTTTGGTATTAAAGAAAACCCCTTTTTTAAGCAATTACCATTAAACCCAGCAAAAGGAGAATTAATAACCATACATGCACCAGATTTAAAAATAGACTATGTTCTAAAAGCCGGTGTTTTTTTAATTCCTTTAGGAGAAGATTTATATATTATTGGAGCAACTTATGAGTGGAAAGATTTAAGTAACAAAGTTACTAATGAAGCAAAAGAAGAGTTATTAAGCAAACTTAAAAAGCTTATAAATAGCCCTTTTAAAGTAGTAAGTCAAGTAGCAGGTGTAAGACCAACAGTTAAAGATAGAAGGCCTTTGGTAGGCCAACATTCTATATATGAAAACATGTACGTTTTAAATGGTTTAGGAACTCGTGGTGTGATGATTGGGCCTTATGTGGCTAGACAGCTTTATAATTTTATTGAAAAAGGAATTCCTTTAGAAAAAGAGATTGATATTAAGCGTTTTGAATAATTATTTCTTAGCCAATGTTTTATCGTAATGCATAAACAGGTTTATCCAAATATTTCTAGATAATCTTAAAATTAAGGGCATAAAAACTACTAATGTTCCAATAATAGATGCAAAAACGATATTAATTCCTGCTTCAAAAACAAAATGCGAAATAATAAAAGCCGCAACAGCAAACCCAATTCCAACACCATAACTAACATACATTGAGCCATAAAAGAATGAAGGTTCAATCTTATATTTAGTCCCACAATTAGAGCATTTTTCGTGCATACTTAACGCTTCAGAAAGATTATATGGGTTTTTATTTGTGTACATAGATTCCTCATGACATTTTGGGCAAGTTCCTGTTAGAATACTATATAATTTTGTTCCTTTTTTAAACATAATATTTGTGTATTTTTGCAAGCGCAATTTACAGGGTAAAAATACATTTTAATAATAAACGTTCTGTAATAAAAGTTACATTTCTATGATGAACATTCACAATTTATCCATTTCATTTCAAGGAGAATACCTCTTTGAAGACATTACATTTAAATTAGGAAATGGTGATCGAATAGGGCTTATAGGTAAAAACGGAGCAGGAAAATCTACAATGCTTAAAATTTTATCTAAAGAAATGGAGCCCGATACTGGGCAAATTGCAGCAGATAAAGAACTTAAAATAGGGTTTTTAAAACAGGATATTGATTTTGTTTTAGGTAGAACAGTACTTGAAGAAGCCTATGAAGCTTTTACGGAAATTAAGGGTTTAGAAGCTAAAATGGATGCTGTTAACACACAGTTGGCAGAACGTACGGATTATGAAAGTGATGGTTATCATCAATTAATGATTGATATTAATGACCTTCAACATCAATATGAAATTTTAGGAGGTTATAATTATCAAGGTGATACAGAAAAAATTCTTCAAGGATTAGGTTTTCAGCGTCATGATTTTGGAAAACTAACAGATACTTTTTCTGGAGGTTGGCGTATGCGTATTGAGTTAGCAAAACTATTACTTCAGAATAATGATATTTTATTATTGGATGAGCCAACAAACCATTTAGATATTGAATCTATTATTTGGTTAGAAGGGTTTTTAAAAAATTATGCAGGAGCAGTTGCCATTGTATCGCACGATAAAATGTTTTTAGATAATGTAACTAATAGAACTATTGAGATTTCATTAGGGCGAATTTATGATTATCCGAAGCCTTACACAAAGTATTTAGTTTTACGCGAAGAATTAAGAATACAGCAATTAGCTTCTCAAAAAAATCAACAAAAACAAATTGAGCAAACAGAGAAATTAATTGAAAAATTTCGTGCTAAAGCATCAAAAGCGACCATGGCACAATCGCTTATGAAAAAGCTTGATAAAATTGATAGAATTGAGGTTGATGCAGATGATAATAGTGTGATGACGCTTAATTTTCCAGTATCAATAACACCAGGAAAAGTGGTTGTTGAAACGGAGAAAATTTCAAAAAATTATGGTGATAACCACGTTTTAAAAAATATTGATTTGCTTATTGAGCGCGATAGTAAAACAGCTTTTGTTGGGCAAAACGGACAAGGAAAATCTACATTAGCAAAAATTATTGTTGGCGATATAAAATATAATGGGCATTTAAAGTTAGGACATAATGTTCAAATAGGATATTTTGCTCAAAATCAAGCAGAGTATTTAGATGGAAATAAAACCGTTTTAGATACCATGATTGATGCTGCAAATGAAACCAATAGAAGTAAAGTGCGAGATATTTTAGGGTCGTTCTTATTTCGTGGTGATGAGGCAGATAAATATGTACGCGTACTTTCTGGAGGTGAGCGTAACCGTTTAGCATTAGCAAAATTAATGCTACAGCCATTTAATGTGTTAATAATGGATGAGCCTACAAACCATTTAGATATTAAGTCTAAAAATGTGTTGAAAGAGGCTTTGAAAAAATTTGAAGGTACTTTAATTTTAGTATCGCATGATCGTGATTTTCTTCAAGGATTAACCAATAAAGTTTATGAATTTAAAGATCATAAATTAAAAGAGTATTTAGGTGATATTGATTATTATTTAGATCAACGAAAAGTTGAAAACTTACGTGAAGTTGAAAAGCGAACAGTTGTTAAGGAAACACCAAAAGAAAAAAAACAGCAATCCTACGAAGATCAAAAAAAATTAAAGTCATTAAATAACAAGCTAAGTAACGTAGAGTCTAAAATTAGTCAATTAGAGCGCGATATTAAAGCTATTGATGCTCAGTTGGAAATAAATTATGAAGAAGTAACTTCTAAGCCAAATTTCTTTGATAATTATCAAAAAAAGAAATCAGACTTACAAGGTTTTATGACAAAATGGGAAACACTTCAGTTTGAAATAGAAGCATTAGATAATTAGTTTTTTAAGTTTTTTTTAAGAAAATTAAATTAAACTTAAAAGTAGATTTGTAATCTAATAAGTTTAATATACTAACTAATGCGAAAAATTTTACTTGCGATAATTGGGGTTTTATTAATCGTGGCTTCTTATTTAGGTGCTAAACAATTAATTGCGAATAAGAATAAACCTAAGCCTGTTGAAGCAAAAGTTGTTAAAACTGTGTATACAGATACGGTTTTTAATAGTAATATTAAAATTGTAATTCAGGCAAATGGGAGCTTAGTAGCTAAGCGTAGAGTTGAACTTTATGCAGAAGTTCAAGGTATTTTTAAACCATCAAATAAACTATTTAAGCCGGGTCAAAAGTATAGTAAAGGAGAGGCTTTAATACGTATTGATGCATCAGAGCATTATGCAAGTGTGCAATCTTCAAAAAGTAATTTGTATAACGCAATAGCGGCTATTATGCCAGATTTACGTTTAGATTTTTCAGAAGTTTTTCAAAAATGGCAAACCTATCTTAATGGTTTCGATTTAAGTAAAACAACACCTAAACTTCCAGAAATGACTTCAGAAAAGGAAAATTATTTCATTACAGGTCGTGGTATTATTTCAAGTTACTATAATGTTAAAAATTTAGAACAACGCTTATCTAAATATAATATAGTGGCACCGTTCTCAGGAATTTTAACGGAAGCCTTAGTTACAGAAGGTTCTTTGATTAGAAGCGGACAAAAGCTAGGAGAATTTATAGATCCATCAGTTTATGAAATGGAGGTTGCTTTAAGTAAATCTTACGCAACACTATTGAAGGTTGGTGAAGCAGTAACTTTAACTAATTTGGATAAAACAGAGGCTTATACAGGTAAAGTGTCTCGTGTAAATGGTAGTATTGATGCTACTACACAAACCATTACTGCTTACATTGAAGTTAAGGACACTAAGCTTAAAGAAGGCATGTACTTAGAGGCTAACTTAAATGCAAAAGAAGAACAAGATGCTATAGAAATAGATCGTAATTTGCTGTTAGATAACGAACAAGTTTTTATAATTAAGGACAGTTTGTTAGATGTTATAAATGTAAAGCCAATTTATTTTTCAGACACAAAAGTGGTTTTAAAAAATATTCCAAATGGAACCATTATTCTTAAAAAAGCAGTGCCTGGTGCTTATGCAGGAATGCATGTTAAAGCAGTAGAAGTAAATACAACCACTAATGATTCTGTTCAATAATGAGAAAAATAATTGAATATTTTATAAGGTATCATGTTGCTGTAAATATTTTTATTATAGCGTTTTTTATCTTCGGTATTATTGGTGCATTATCGTTAAAATCATCATTTTTTCCACTTACAGAATCTAGAATTATAAATATATCTATAACCTATCCTGGTGCAGCACCACTTGAAATAGAAGAAGGTATTGTGCTTCAAATTGAAGATAATTTAAAAGGATTAAAAGGTGTAGATAGAGTAACATCAATTTCTAGTGAGAACAGCGGAAGAATAACTGTTGAAATTGAAAAAGGTGAGAGTTTAGATTTTATGCTGCTTGAAGTAAAAAATGCTGTTGATAGAGTACCGTCTTTTCCAACAGGAATGGAACCTTTGGTGGTTTCAAAGCAAGAAGCAATAAGAGAAACTATTTCTTTTGCATTAAGCGGACAGGATATTCCCTTAGCAACATTAAAACAGTTAGCACGCCAAGTAGAAACAGATTTAAGAGCCATAGATGGAATTTCACAAATAGAAATTTCAGGATTCCCAAACGAAGAAATAGAAATAGCAGTAAACGAAACCAATTTGTTAGCCTATAATTTAACATTTAATGAGGTTGCACAAGCGGTTAGTAATGCTAATATCTTGGTTACAGGTGGTAATGTGAAAACCGAAGCTGAAGAGTATTTAATTAGAGCAAATAATAAGCAGTATTATGGAAAGGAACTTTCTAATATAGTTGTTCGTGCGTCACCTGATGGTAAAGTGGTGCGTTTAAAAGATGTAGCAATTATAAGAGATCGTTTTTCAGAAACTCCAAATGCCACATACTTTAATAAAGAATTAGCAGTAAATATTTCAATAACAAGTACCAATAATGAAGATTTAATTTCTTCAGCAAATAAGGTTAACGAATATATTGAAGGGTATAACCAAAAGTATAATAATGTGAAAATTGACGTGGTTAGCGATAGATCTATCCCGTTAATGCAGCGTACATGGTTACTCCTTAAAAACGCATGGCAAGGTGTGCTTTTAGTATTAATTTTTCTATCTATATTTTTAAATACACGTTTAGCTTTGTGGGTGGCTTTTGGACTTCCTATTTCATTTTTAGGTATGTTTATTTTTGCAGCTCAATTTGATGTAACCATAAATGTATTATCACTTTTTGGAATGATTATAGTTATTGGTATTTTGGTTGATGATGGTATTGTAATAGCCGAAAATATTTATCAGCATTACGAAAAAGGTAAAAAGCCAATTCAAGCAGCAATTGATGGAACAATGGAGGTTATTCCACCAGTAGTTTCAGCAATTATCACAACACTTTTAGCTTTCTCATTATTCTTCTTTTTAGATAGTGGGATTGGTGAGTTTTTTAGCGAAGTTTCCGTTATAGTAATCCTTACATTACTTGTTTCATTATTAGAAGCACTTATTATTTTACCTGCTCATTTAGCACATTCAAAAGCATTAAGAGCTCAGAAAGCAGATAATAATCCCTCTAAAATAAAACAATTTTTCTCCTTCATGAAAGGATTAAATAGAATAGGAGATAAGATTATGTCTTTTTTAAGAGATAAATTATATTCTCCAGCTTTAAACTTTGTTTTAGAATTTAAAATGTTGTCTTTGGGCATATTTTTAGCGTTACTAATTTTAACATTTGGATCTCTTGGTGGAGGAATAATAGGGGTAACGTTATTTCCAAGAGTAGCCAGCGATACTGTTAATATTGAATTGGTAATGCCAACAGGAACTAATGTGAAAATTACCGATTCTATAATTTCTATGATTGAAGAAAAATCATTCATTGTAAATAAGGAGTTAACTGAGAAATATTTAAAAGGAACAGATAAACAACTTTTTGAAAATACTATTGTGAATTTTAGTAGTAGTTCTAGTGCCAGATTAAGAATTAATTTATTGCCAGGTGAAGAACGTCCAGATGAAATTCAATCATTTTTAGTAACTAACCGTTTAGAAGAATTAGTAGGTCCTGTAATTGGAACGGAGCGTTTAATTTATGGTTCTGGTGGAAATTTTGGAGGAAGCCCCGTATCGGTGTCATTATTAAGTAATAATATAGAAGAGCTTAAAGCTTCAAAAGAAGAACTTAAAAAGTATTTACAATCCAATCCATTATTAAAAGATATTGGTGATAATGATCCTGCTGGTATTAAGGAAATTAGGTTAGAGCTTAAAGAAAGTGCTTACCTATTAGGTTTGGATTTAAGAACAGTTATGTCACAAGTACGGTCTGGTTTTTTTGGCACGCAGGCACAACGTTTTCAGCGCGGGCAAGACGAAATTAGAGTTTGGGTACGTTATGATAGAAACAACAGAAGTTCTATAAATAACCTAGACGAAATGCGAATAGTAACACCAACAGGAGAACGCGTAACCCTTAAAGACATTGCTAAATATAACATTGTTCGTGGTGATGTTGCAATAAATCATTTAGAAGGAAAACGGGAAATACAAGTATATGCAGATTTAAAAAACCCAAGTACTAGTGCAACAGATGTTTTAGATGACATAAAAACCAATTTCGTGCCAAATCTTCAATCACATTACCCAACAATTACAGCTTCTTATGAGGGGCAAAATAGAGAGAAAGATAAATTAATGGGTTCATTAAAAGTTGCAGGACCAATTATTTTATTACTTATATATATAACAATTGCTTTTACATTTAGAAGTTATTCGCAACCATTACTACTCATTTTATTAATTCCTTTTAGCTTAACAGCTGTAGCTTGGGGACACTGGTTATTAGATTTTCCAGTAAATATATTATCACTTCTTGGAATTATTGCTCTAATAGGAATTATGGTTAACGACGGTTTGGTTCTTATAGGCAAGTTTAATAATAATTTAAAAGAAGGTATGCTGTTTGATGAGGCTTTAACAGATGCTGGGAAATCGCGTTTTAGAGCTATTTTCTTAACATCATTAACAACTATAGCTGGTTTAGCACCATTACTTCTAGAAAAAAGCAGACAAGCACAATTTTTAAAACCTATGGCAATATCTATTTCATTTGGGATTGCTTATGCAACTATTCTAACCTTATTAGTTTTACCATTGTTTTTGTCGTTTAGTAATAGCATTAAAAAGAATGGGAAATGGTTAGTAACGGGTGAAAATGTTACTAAAGAGGAAGTAGAACGCGCTATTAAAGAGCAAAAAGAAGAAGATGAGCATTAAATTTATTTTTTTAAACATTTTATTATTATCTCAAGTAACGCTTTTTGGGCAAGAATTAATTACACCAAACAAAGCGGTAAGTTTAGCCTTAGAAAATAATTACGGAATTAAATTAGCAAATAGTGATGTTCAAGTTGCTAAAAATAATGCTAATATTTTAAACTCTGGTTATTTGCCAACCGTAACAGGAAATGCTGGAGCTACTTATAATATTGATAATACAGAAGCCGAATTTTCAGATGGAAGTGTAACCGAGTTAAATGGTGCAGAAAGTTCTAGATATAACGCTTCTGTAGATTTAAATTACTCCTTATTTGATGGTTTAGGGAGAGCCTACAATTATAAGGAGCTAAAAGAAACACAGCAATTAACAGAATTACAAGCTAGAGAAACTATAGAAAATACCATTTTGCAATTATTTACAGTGTATTACAATGTAGCAGAGCTTGAGGAAAACACAAACGCTATTACCCAAACACTCACTATTTCAAAGGATAGACTCATTCGTGCAAAATATCAATTTAACTATGGTCAATCTACTAAATTAGGAATATTAAATGCAGAAGTTGATATTAACAACGATAGTATTAGTTTAATGAATTCTAAACAACAGCTAAAGAATTTTAAAAGAGATTTAAACCTTGTTTTAGGCAATACTTTATCTGAGGATTTTGATATAGACACAGCTATTAACTTCAATTTATTATTTGATAAAAATGAACTTTTTCAAAAAGCAAAATCTTATAATAACTCTTTACTACAAATAGATAAAAGCATAGCAATTAATAATTTAATAGTAAAATCTGAAAAATCGGCTTACCTGCCAACTGTAGATTTAACTGGAAGTTATGGTTGGAATAAAAGTAATAATAATGCAGCGTCATTTTTAGCTGTATCAACAAATACAGGGCTTTCTGGAGGTTTAAATTTAAGATGGAATTTGTTTGATGGAGGAAATACAATAACCAGAGTTAAAAACGCAAAAATTAATTTAGAAGTTCAAAATATTCAAAAGGAAGAGTTTTTAGTTACTTTAGAGCGCGATTTTAATAACGCTTGGGACGATTATCAGAATAAATTAAGTATTTACAGACTTCAGGAAGATAATATTAAAACTTCACAGAATAATTTTGATAGAACAGAAGAGAAATTTAAGTTAGGACAATTAAATTCTATTGAGTTTAGGCAAGCTCAAATAAATCTCTTAAATGCCGAGTTAATTAGGAATCAAGCAAAATATTCAGCTAAATTAGCAGAACTACAGTTGTTTAAATTAAGCGGAGAAATTTTAAATATTATTTTTTAATTAAGAAGATTTTAAAGAAGAATTTTTATTAAGATGCATTTCGTCTAATAGTGTTTGTTAAAATTTAAAGTATTTCATCGAATAAAATAGCAATTAATCCTGTCTCCCAGTATCTTTGTAAGAGTTAATCCCAAATAGACTAGAGATATGAAGAACTTAAAACTAACAATAGCACTTATATTAACAAGCTTTTTTTCATTTGCTAATATTTCCTCTGCAGAGAAAGATGCTTTAATTGCATTATACAATTCTACAAATGGTTCAGAATGGAATTCAACTTGGGATTTAAATGCTTCAGTAGATTCTTGGTATGGAGTTAAAATTGAAAATAATAAAGTTGTTGAATTAAATCTTCAATTTAATAATCTTGAAGGTGTTTTGCCACAAGAAATAGGCGGGTTAATTTATTTAAAAAAGATAAACTTAGGTTTTAATAAACTTACAGGAGCAATTCCATCATCTTTAAAGAATCTTAAAAACTTAGCTGCTCTAGAATTGTTCATGAATCGTTTTGAAGGCAATATTCCTCTAGAATTAGGTGAATTAAAGAACTTAGAATCCTTAAAATTATATAGTAATAAACTTTCAGGTGAAATACCAAGTTCATTAATGGGCTTAATAAATCTTAAAGAACTTTTATTAGGAAGCAACTATATAACAGGTAATATACCAAATGAGATTTATGCATTAACAAATTTGCAAAAACTAAGTCTTATGGACAATAAAATGGATGGAGAGATTCCAGCTGAAATTGCTCAATTAAAAAACTTAGAAGAGCTATTGTTATCAACAAATCAATTTACAGGTGATTTACCAATAGACTTAATGAATTTAGCTAATTTAAACACTGTAATGGTTAGTGATAATAACCTAAACGAAGAGTATATTAGTGTTTCAGGGAAAAATCCACCAATATTAGGGCTTTTAGATATGCAAAATTCTACAGCTGTAATGGATATTGAAAAAGAATAGGAACATAAATTTTAATAAATATTTAATAAATAGCTGTCATTTTGATGGCTATTTTTTTTAGCTTTATAGTATATGTTTGAACACTATTTTACTTGCCCTTATTGTTGGGAGAATATATCTATGCTTTTAGATAACTCAGTATCTAACCAATCTTATATTGAGGATTGTGAAGTTTGTTGTAACCCAATTCAGATTTCAACAAAGTTTAATAATTTGGAATTAACAGATTTTCAAGCAAATAGTATTGAACAATAATATTTTCTAATTTTATGCTTGCAGGAATTAAAAAGGGTTGTATATTTGCATTCCAAAACAAGACAATCTGGTTGGTATTATGAGCCAAAAGTTAGAAACTAAGTAAATTGTTTTTGTTATAAATCGCGGGATAGAGCAGTAGGTAGCTCGTCGGGCTCATAACCCGAAGGTCACTGGTTCGAGTCCAGTTCCCGCTACTAAGTAAACCCATTGATTAACAGTTATTTAAAACTGTTGCCAATGGGTTCTTTTTTTGATATATTGCAGACCGCATACAGTACCGCATACAAACACGGCGTGGAAAAAAAATTTATAGAACCTAGAATCTATCATGGTGGAAAGAATTTTGATCTTTCCAAACGGTGGTATGTGTATTATTCATACCAACATCTAACAAAAAGGGACAAGCATGGTAACCCAGTAATGGAACGTAGACCCCCCATTACGTTAAAGGTCAACCAAAGGTTCAAGACCAAAGAAGAGCGGCTTTTCCATTTTGGTCTAATTAGGGATGTCCTTCATGCTATGTTAAAAGACGGTTACTCACCCCATAAGGATGAACTAAATTTTGATGCTCAATCCTTGGAATATACCGCTAAGGATGCCTTAGACTTTGCATACACGCTAAAAACCAAAACCCTATCGGAGACTAGCATACCTGATTATCGCAGTAGATACAATCAATTTAAGGGATATCTTGAAAAAAAGAACCTGCTTGAAAAAAGTATCCTTAGCATAAACAAAAAAAATGTAATTGAATATCTTAACGGAATTGTTGCGACAAGTAGTGCTCGAAATCGCAACAACACACGCATAGTCCTTAGCTCTCTTTTTGGATTATTGAAGGATAATGATATCATACCAGATAATTTCATGGATAGTATAAATGTACTTAATACAAAATCTGTTAGCCATCAGACTTACTCGCTGGACATATTGGAAGGCCTATTTGCTTTCATGAAAAAGAACGATCCTTTATTATTATTGTTTGTAAAATTTGTTTCGTATAATTTTTTACGTCCTATCGAAGTTTGTAGACTTCAAGTCAAGGATATTTTCTTATCTCAAAAACTACTACGTTTTAGAGCAAAGAACAAACCAGAAAAAACGAAAATCATTCCAGACATTGTACTAAGCCAATTAATTGGACTTGACTTTTCAACCCCTGATTATTTCTTGTTCACACCTAATGGAATTGGATCTTGGGAAATAAAAGAATCTTATAAAAGGGATTATTTTTCCAAACGGTTCAAAAAAATAAAAGAGAAATACAATAAGTATCTTTTGGAGCAAGGAGAAACCTTTGAATTAGGAAGTGAATATACTGTATATTCCTTCAGGCACACTTTTATAACCCTTCTTTTTAGGAAGTTCCGTAAAGAATTATCATATACTCAAGCTTGTGATAAATTAATGCTCATTACTGGACACAGTACTTTAAAGGCATTAAAAGCATATTTGAGGGATATCGATGCCGAACTTCCAGAGGATTATAGTGGATTTTTAGACCTTAACACTTAAAGGTGAATGTTAGATATATAACTTGTCTTCTGCTGAATGAAAACAGTATAATGATTTGGCTCTAAAAGAGACTTATCTGATTGGTTTTAGAATTACAATGATATCTTTCATATCATCTTGGCAGGAATCCACTCACTATGTTCAATACGCTGCATGTTAAGCATTTATAAGCTCTAAAAACAAACTGCTATCCGATTTGTTGACGGTACTATAAATGAACTTAAAATAAATTACTTTACTTAGGGGTTTTTTAAATATTATTTAGAACCAAAACAAGATAAATGTCTACGGGTTTTACTAAAGCATTGGCTTTATAGAAATTTCATCTCAGTTCTTTGTTACCTATTGTGCTTTTATAAATTATAAATAGATTGTCGTTTTTTAAAAGCTGTTTCTCCTCCTTCTAAAATATTACAAGCCATTTTATTTGTTTTGTTTTTGTCAATTGAACCTCTATCAACAATAGAAGTATTTTCATTTGTACTTTTTAACGGAATTAGTAATTCTGAATCTCCCAACATGGCAATATTAGCATTGTGAGTTACAATTATTACTTGACGATGTTCTTTAATTCTTTTAAGATTTTTTACTAAAGTTTTATAAATAAACTCACTATCAAGATTATCCTCTGGTTGGTCAATAATTAATGGACAATTCCTTTTTGAATAAAGCAAAAGTGTTAGTAATATGGATTGTTGTTGACCCATTGATAGTTTTGAAAAATCTCTTTCAACTACTAGTTTTGAATCGTCATCAGCGATTATTACTTTTTTTATTTTTATAAAAGGCTTATCCTTAACTATAGCTCTTTCAAGTTGCCCAAGTATATTAATCTCCTTTAGACGCGTTAGAATGTCTGTTGCTTCATCATTTTGAAACATTTGTTGACCTGTTGAGTTTAACAATCCTGTTAATACTTTAATATCTGTTTTATAAATTGCTTTAATTAAATTGAAGTATGAAACCTTTTCAACTATAAATTCTGCTTTAGGGACTTGAGCTGTTCTATAACCCATTACGGTCTTAATTATCTCTGTAATATTTGGAGATAAGTTTTGTTTTTCTATACTTAAATTTACTTCATAATCAACAACCGAGCCTTTTAAATTTTGATTAACAGTATGTATGAATTTATATCTTTCATTATACAACTCATCTAAATTAGATTTTCTATCAAGAAGAAGTTTATTTCTTTGTTTAATTAATTCTTTAAATTGAGTTTCTTTAAGTTTTAATGCTTTTAATTTAGCTTCATACTCGCTAACATCTTTAGTCACTTTTCTTATAAAAGAAATGTCAAGTTTAACTCCTTTTGTTTCCAATTCTGTCCTTTTTTTATCTATTTTTTTTATGATATCGACTTCTTTAATTTTCCATTTTTCAATTTCTTCTTTTAGTTTTGTTTTAAAAGAAGATGAGTCTATGACTACTTGAGAAGATTGTTTACCAATAGATTCGATATATCCATCCATTAAAACGGAAACTACTTTGTATTCTTCTTTTCCAACTTTTATATCAGATTCGGATATTGAATGGATTGATTCTTTAAGTAGCTCTGTATTTAAACCATCAGTAATATTTTGAATATGGGCTTCTAAATTTGTCAAAAGGTCAGTTCTAAGAGTCCTTTCATTGGCTATACTTTCTTCAAGTTCTACAATTTCTTTTGCCTTATTTGCCTTTAATGTTGCAAGTTGAGCTTTGGCATTAATGAATGCTTTTTTCAAAGATGGAATTCTATCTATCTCCAGCTTTAACCTTTCTTTTAATGATTGATTAGTTAATAATTCATTGCGCATCGACTCATCCTTTACCTCAAATGGACTAGTTTCAATAAAATTATCAATGAATTTTAATAAAATCTCAGGGTCTTTTCCACACTTTTGAATTGTAGCTGCCGTTTCCCCTTGTCCAAAACTTTCAATAGTAATTTGTTGTATACCATTAGTTGGGTCTGTAAAGTTTATATTACTATTATATTTTTGTTTTTGAAATTCAATAATTTGTCCAGCCTCATCTTGATAATATAATTTAATAGTATCTGGCCAAACTTCACTATCGATAATATCTCCTCTTGTGTCATTCCCTGAAACTGCTCTTATACATTCTAACGTAGTTGATTTCCCAGTACCTCGACCTCCAATTAGACAGTTGAAATTATCACTAAAATTAATTTTATTTTTATTTAAGATTCCACCTTCAAACTCAATTCCTAAAAATTTAGGAAAAGCTGTTGGAATATTTTCTTCAATTCTTACTCTTGCATTTGCATCAAGAAATGCTACCCTAAAGGAATTGAAATCTAATGAATCCAATTTCAATCGAGTTAATTTTTTTGTTCCACTTAAGTTTTTACCCAATGCATTTAAAGTATGAGCATCAGATGACATAATTTTAGCAATATTATATGAGTTGTCTTCTTTCAAATGTGTTTTTCTAGCTCTAAATAATCTCTTTCTATCAGGATTACTATCTAATTCAGTAAACCAATCTGTTGCAGATTTATCTGAAATCTCAAAGCCATAAAGTAATTCATGTTTTAATATTGCCTCTTTAAAGGGAGTATATCCAACCGCATAAGCTTCAAACCCCGCTTTAATGTCAATATGTGCTGCAATCCCAAATCCATTATATTTCCGAGCTATATCTAAAGCACCAGTAATGGTTGTATCACATTGCTATTTATCTACCGAAATATTTAATTCTCCAATAAATGACCTTATATTTTCATAAGATTCAAAGTACATTAAAAAATGACCTTGACTTGTAGAAAGCTCAACTCCAGGTATAACTAAAATATTTTTATTAACGGCATAATTTAATGCTGCTTGGATATTTCCAATTTCATTGTGGTCAGTTATACTTATTATTGAAATATTTTCTTTAATTGCCTCATCTATTATCTTTTCAGGAGTCATTAGAGTATCAGTGACGTCATACGAAGCATAAGTGCCATAAGAGTGAATATGCAAATCTGCTCTATAAAATTTAGCTCCATTTTCAAGTGTTTGTATTTCTAATAGACTCATTTAGTTTTTGTAGGTTACGTGTTTGTGTATCTTGGTTAGTTGCGTGGTTAAGCAACTAATTTAGTAAACAAAAACTTGCCAGAGAAAATTCCGAAGGAATTTTTCAAATAAGCACTTGCCAAAGCAATTAATTATACACGGCTGGCAACAGTTTTTATTTTCCTTTTTTCGCCATAAATTCAACACACATTTTCTGATTCGATTTGTCATTAAAAAAGTCCGATTCTGCATAATTCATATATTGTAATGCAAAGCCAGCTTCTTGTATTTTTAAACTATCAATGACATTCTTATAGGTTTTTGCTGAAACTGGTAGATAAACTCCATAACCTGATTCAGATGCTTTTGTTTTCAGAGTGAAAATCGCCTGAAATCCTTCAAATCCTTTGGTTATGATTTGGTAAACTCCTGAATTTATAGTTTTAAAAACAGATTGTTTTGACCAAAACCCTATCGGGTAAATTTCTTTTTCTGGATTGTTTAATTGTTCCCTTATCACATCGAAGGTTTTACTTAAAATTAATGGGTAGCCATATTTTTCGAATGCCATAAAATATGCTGATTTTAGAAGAGCGATTTCAAATTTTTTATACTCTACTCTTGTTGCAGGGAATTGGATGTTTGTAATGTCTCCATCTCCTGTTTTAGATACATATTCTTTTAAAGTTCCAGGTTTGTTAACCTTTTTTAAATGAGTTATTGTCATCTTTCCGTTCTCATTAACATTAACTGTTCCTTGAACTTTAATTTCTTTATGAGTGACTGTTGCTTTTGAACCAGTATTTGGTAAAAAAGAATGTAAATCTATTTCGTTCAGATACTCGGTCAGATGATAGTCAATTTGATGTCCAAATTCGTTATTGCATTTTTTACAAGACAAAGAGTTTGCGGTTCCTCCCAAGGATTTTGGTGGTGCGTCCTCAAGAGTCAGAAAATTTTCCTTTGTGGTGTCAAGCGCATCTTCTGAAAATTGTTTCATACAAACGGGACAAATAAATGTCCTCTCGTATTTCAGTTCAAAATCCAACAAACCTTCTAAAGCTAATGAACTTAATTGACCAGAGAATTGGTTGAATAATGTTTCTCTTTTTTTCTTGGATGATGCCATTTCTCAAATTGTTGCCAACGTGTTTATATGGTTTGTTGCGTGTTTTAAGCACCTAATTTAGCAAATATAAACCGAATAGAAATCCGCAAGGATTTTCGTAAGTGGCTAGAACTAGCAATAAATTATACTTTGTTAGGGGCTGGCTTTTATTGTTTTTCATACGGGAAATTTGCTTTGTCTAAAAGTTCATATTTCCATGTGTTTCTGTCATTATTCCATTTCTTGCTTTGACTCCTTAATTGTGCAACATTGTCCCTATGTTTCTTTAAAATTTTTGGATTCTTTTCTCTAAATTCTTTGATTTTATTAGTTCTTTTTAATTCTTCGACAAGTTTCCAACTATCAATTTTATATTCAATACTTTCTCGATGTTTCTGTTTCTCCCATTCCCATTCCACACCATTTTTAGCAAGAAGATTCCCTAACATTTCTTCTCTAATTTCACTTATTAAATCAGTTCTGTTTTCTCTGTCTTGTCTCAATTTTGAGGTCATTTGGTCATTTAACCAATGTCCAATATAAGTTGATTGAGCAGGTACACTTTTATAATTCTTTTTTTTACTATAATATTCTTCTAAAAGCACTAAACTATCTGTCCAACTATCATCTTTTGGCCTACTGCTAATACTGGATGAATCCCAAATAAAATTGATTGACTCCATTTTTTCTTCCTCAAATTCAGTCCAAATAGCACCATAATTTCTATTACCTTTTCTTCGTTGTTTTTGGTCAGCACACCATCTACCTATTTTATAGTATTTGTTGGTTTTATCCTTAAATTGAGGAACATAAGTATATTCACTTTTTGGGTCAACTTTATTCTTGTAATCTACTATTTTCTTAAAATCCTTGTTCCATTTATTTAAACGCTTACGTTCTCGACCAATTCCGTCAAATGGGAAATCAGCATCCAATAATCTTTCGAATATTTCAAATGGAAACGATTTTATCCCTTGATTGTATAAAGAGTGCATTTTTTGATACCAATAAAATAATTCCCTATCATCTGTATGTTTACTTACCATTCCAGATGGTCTTTCGTTTTTTTTATAAACGATATATCTTTCAATTAGTGTATCGAACTTTTCATAGTCGTTTTTACCGAAACTTTTCGAATTATCTCTATTGGTTGATGTTGTATGTTTCTGTTCAAATCCATCTTCAATATCAAAATCAGTAATTTCTATATCTTTTTGTTTTTCGTCCGAATTTTCGCCATCGTTGTTCTTAGGTTCTTTAATTTTTCCTTTCTCCCCAAATTGGTTAAAAAGTAAATTGTCCTTTATTAATTTTTGTAAAAATTCTTGTGTAAGTAATTCAAGTTTTGATGAAGATAAGTCTAGTAAATCGGAATAATAATCTTTAATTTCATTGATTAAATTTATTCCTTGTTTGTCGGTTTTTGAACGGAAGTCTAATTGAATTGAAGCTTCCAAATTTGATTTCAAGCCAGAACTGGTTAGGTTTGACGAACCAATTATTATTCTTGTAAATTTTGCTCCTTCAAATATGAATAATTTTGGATGATATGTTACGTAGTTTCTTTTGTCGTAATATATGTAAGTATTGATTTTTTGATTTAGTAAAGATTCTAAAGCCTCTTTTGATGTACCTCTGTTATCAACTCCAATGTAAAATCGGATATGGTCATATTTGGATTTAGCTTTTTTAAGGTAAGGTTGAAGCATTTTAACACCTGAAATAGAAGCAAAAGCAACGAAGCCATTGAAAATTTTGTAGTCTTTACTTTCTAAAGATGTCACGATTTGCTTTCCGACGTTATTTTTGTCTCCCGAATCAAGTCCGTGTCCTAAAAAAGTTGCTTTCATTTACGGTATTTTGTATGCGTGGTTTAGCTTGCCCCTAACGGTCTCGGCTATGGAACGTAAGGGGTTTTACGCTGTTGCCATTCGGTTGTGTTTTATTTTATATATTCGTTGTCTAATTTAAGTTATTATGTCTTTAAGCAAAAATATTATTTACGATTCCGATGGTGTTAAAAAGTCAAACTTTGATTTTCACACTAAACAATTGGAAATCGTAAGTCTTAATTTAGGCGATTTTAATTCTCGGTTAGGTTCTAATATAAAATTGAACTACAATCATATTTGGAACGTATTTTTATTAGAATCCTCAAATCAACAATATGGTGATGTTTTTGTTAGGCATATTTCTCATTACTTGGCTTTTTATAATGACGATGAATGGTTAGAATCCTTTTTTGTTCAAAAAGATTTGTTTTCCATTCAAAGTGTTATGTTTAACTTATTTTACCACATAAAAGATGATGTAGAATATTTTAAACAAAACGATGAATTAAATTCTGAACTTAACTTGTTTCTCAAACGTTTTGATAATAGTTATTTTCCTTTAGGTATTTTATCAAAAGAAGGTTCTTTGTATTATTCTCAAGAAGTTCAAAAAATAGTTGATAAATTAAAATCTGTTTTATACTTATTAGATTAACCGTAAATTATTCTTGGGTCAGGATAATAACCTATTTTGTGTTTTATATACTCTTTTATTTCGTCCGTATTTTTTAGTGGGTCTTTTGGTGCAAATTTTTTAGAATCCTCCCAAGATTCTATAATAATTCTAAACGGGAATCCAGATTGATAAATTTCTCCGTCTAAGTGTATTATTTTAGAATAAAGTTTTTCAAATTCTTCTCTTATTTCAGTCGTCATACGTGTTGTTTACATTGCTTACAACTTATTTATATGTAGAATTTTTATACTTTTAGACATCCGTTTTGGATGACTATACGTAACTTTTGGTTGCTTTGGTCTTCTTTTATCCATGTTTCTTCATTTCAAATAAGAATAAAAACAATGTAAATATGAATGTAAATTGTTTTACAAAATATTTAATATGGAAAACCGTAAGCGTTCTAAAATAAAATGCTTAATTACTAACTAATAGGGAGAAGTTAAATATAATAAATATTAGTAAGTAATTCCTCTATTAAAAAAAATGAATTTAGAATTAAATCGCACAACACAAAAATCAAGTGTATCCCCAATAATAAATTATTGATCAGTAATAAACTTGTCATCTACAAATATCTATAAAAACTACTAATTCATGACTACGGGGGAATAGTAAAAGGGTAATAAGCTAAAGTGGACAGGGTGGTCAAAATGAACCACCTTCAGCGGATTAAAGTGAGCATATCAATAATTATTGCAATTCCTTTTATAGAATAGGTTGAAATGATTTTTTAAGTGGTTCAAAATTTTTCGTTTTTAGTGGTTCACTTTGACCGTTTTTTGCAGTCTATATAAAGAAGAATAAGCAAATTTTTACCTTCTACAATGTTCTTAAATGGGACAATTTCTGTACTGTAATTAAAATCTATCATTATAAATAGCAACACTAATTCTTAGTGCTTCGGAGTGTAAACTATACCCATAGAAATCATAAGCTTTCTATAATGATCTTTTAAACGTTGTTTTTCTGTCATCGGTTCGGGTTTGAAATTAGGAGAAGCCTTCTTTTTCTTTTGAGCCAAAATATTTTCCAACTCTTCAACGGATAAAGTATCCACCAAGGCATCCAGTAATTTATCGTTTATTAAACCCGCGTTCATCTTACTCTAGAGTTTTTTTCCTTTTCTTTTTTTCTTTTTAGAACGATTATTGTCCTCAAATTCTAATTTAAAAGGAGTCCAATCTACTCCATCTTCGTTATCTTCAATCAATCCAATTGTTTGAGCTTTTTCCAAATGACATTTTGGTTTCGGATCAGTTTTTCCTGTCCTTCCCGAAGCGCGTCCTGCCTTTCCAGAGCCTCCATTTGTTGAGCTATCACTTTCAATACCAACTCCTTTAGTTCCTCGTTTTGGAATATCATTTTCGAGAATAATTGAACGGTCTCTGTCTTGTTCATAATCTATATGTTTAATAATGTTGTTCCATGAATATTTCCTTCCCAATGTGCTACCCTTGTAGATTATATCTTGATATTTAAAGGATATGCCCGAAACCCTTCCCGTATTCTTGCTTATATTGAATTTTGGGGAAATTCCGTTTTCTTTTAATTCCTTGATGAATTGTGAAGTGTTATTCGATTTGGATAAGGCTTTAGCCATTTTTTGCTGAAGTATTAACTTCATAGGTGGTTGGCCTGTCCGTATGGCTTTTTCAATCTCTTTATGGGTAAGCGTTGCTTTTGTTACCAATTCTATATCTGGTAATTGGGACAGGCCATATTTTTTCTCCAGCTTTCGAACCAATACCTCACTTCGTTCATAATCCTTACTATCACTGACCACATCACCAGAAAACTGTACCCTATTCGCAATGATATGGATGTGTTGATGATCCTGGTCAATATGTCTGTACATGATGTATTGATTATCATCAAACCCCATTCCCTGTAGATAATCATAACCCAATGAAGTAAATTCTTTATCCGTCAAATTATCATTGTGGGGCAAATTCAATGAAACATGGTAAACAGCTTTTCCAAGCCTAGGGCGCAATTGTCTAACGAGATTAAATTCCTTGGTCATGCTGATGGTTTTTCCATGTGTAATATTGGCATCAAGAACATACCCATGTCCTTCCTCAACCTTTTTCTCGTTGTAAGCCAGAACTCCATAAAAGTCTTTTCCTTTAATCTGTTTTGCTATCACCTTTTACAATATTTGACTTAAAAGCATCTAATGTGTTTTTTAATTCCACTAACTGTTCATGAAGATTTCTAGGTTCTTTGATACCTATATTTGCCCGCTTTGCGAGTTGATTTATATTGTTCCCAATACGGCTCAGCTCAATAAACAACTTTCTGTTTTCCGGTACTACTTTTGTTCTCGGAAGGGCTTTCCCTGTCGCTTTTTTTCTGATGTAATCCGGGATTCCAATACCCAGAGAATATGCGCTGTCCGAAACAATCAGATATTCATTTACGGTCATTCTAACATTTATCCGTATTGCTTTTAATGACTGTATGTCTTTTTTTGGTCTTGCCATAATTATTAGGTTTAAAGTGAATTACCAATGTGCGATGCGAACGAAGTGAGCAGTTTTTGCTTGCAAAAACATGGCTTGCTCCGTGACTTCCGATAAACTTCGATTTTAAGGATTCAGGTCGTTTTCTTTTTTTTGATAAGCGCCCGTATGTCGTCAGGGTCAAAAAAAACACGTCCACCAATAGGTATTCTTTTAAGCAAGCCGCTTTTTTCCCAAGAATAAATTGTGGGTCTGGAAATTGGAAATTTTTTTAAGAGGTCGGAAATTGTCAATAAAGAATCTTCAGTTTTTGTATCTGATAGCTCTTCAGAATCAATTTTAGATAATTGATTGTCTTGACTATTAATTGGGATATATTCTTGAATCCCTCCTTCGTCCATAATATAGATTCTTTTCATCTTGTTAAATTTGATTTGTTTGACATAGGACAAACTTATCGCCATTTAACAGTATATTATGGACTTCCCGTACACAGAGTACTGTACGGTAAATTAGGTTAACAAAGTTTTACTTCATTGAATATTATCTTAAGTGAAGTTTCTGCTTCAGGTACTTGAAAGTATCTATGGGATTCATTAACCAAATGCTTGAGGGCAACTTTGTAACGTGCTTTTCCGTGTCCGTTGTCCTCATAGTAGAGACATGGATTTTTAGGATGTACTTGTGTAGGGGTTTCAAAGCCCCTGCTTTCTCGATTCATGAATTCAAATCTTACTGAAGCTCTTCTATGAATACCATCAAGAGTAAGGTCTTTAGGGTACACAAATACGTCATAAAAGAGTTCCTCCAATATGACGATAAATGCCCTTCTGCGAGAAAGTTTCGGCTTTATTGAAGCTTGAGTTAATTCTTTTTCTAAATCTTTAACAATTTGTTCTGCCAATCGAACTTGTGACGATGTATATTGATTATTATTAATCAAAAGATGTTCTTCATCTTCGAGTTTTTTAAGATGGTTTAAAAGCTTATCAGAAGTAATCATAAACTTTGCCCCCCTTTATCTTTTCCCTTAAATTTTGATTCTTTTACGGCATTTCCCAATGTCTTTTCAAGCTTATCTATGTTAAGGGATAGATTGAATATTTTCTTTTGAAAAATGGTGCTTATAGCAAGATAATCAGCCATATTGACCTTTTCAGGATACAACTTCACCTGTGTTATAAGTTGAAGGAACAACTTTTCATGTGCGCTTAAATTATCACCGCTCTTATCAATTTGTTTCTCCAGTACTTCCAGATATTTTTTAGCTTTTTTTGGTTTTCCCTCTAATGCCTTTTGTATTCTGTCCCATTGGATATTTTTAAAAAAATATTCAGATATATTTTCCGAAACAAAACGCCCATATTCCCATTTTCTGAACGATTCTGAAACATCCATGAGTTCCATTTCAACAAAATCGAGTATTCTTTCGTTGGACAAAGGATTGGACAGATTATGCCTCATCCCATGAAGTTCTGTAAACTCAACTTGAGCAGGTGCATCGAGATTATTAAGCAAATGCAGGCAAAACTTTTTTGGAATTTGAAACAAAGGGAGTTTTTCTTCGGCAATAGCCTTCAAAAGAGAAGTTCTTTTTTCCTTATCAACAGTATCGTAATGCATACCATATACAAACAATACCGATAAGAAAGTTTTTAGCTGTTCCTTGGAAAGTTGAACATCATTAATGTCCAATTTTTTGGAATCTATTTCCTTGATTAAATCCTGAAATGATTTTTCACTGATTGTAACATTATAATCCAATATGTTATATGTAACCTCAGGCATTTTAAATTTCGATAGATGTTAATATTCTTTAAAAAAAGAAGTTTTAAAAGATAGCTTAATTAGCCAATTTATAATCCTTGATAAGGATTTCAGCAGGAATCCCCAAATGACCATGGATTCTCCTTATCATAGCTAAGGTTAGGGGGCGTTTCTTTTTAAGGATTTCCGTTGCCCTACTTTGGCTTTTGATGACCAAGCCAAATCCTTTTTTGTTCATGTTCATTTGTTCCATCATAAACTGAATGACTTTTATAGGGTCTGGGGCCTCAATGGGATAATGCTCATCCTCATATTTTTCAATAACGAGTGCCAACAAATCCAGCTCATCACCTTCTGGAGTTCCGTTTTTGGCATCGAAAATTTCGTGCATACGTTTAAGATATGCATTGTACTGATTCTTGCTTTTTATGATTGTAATTTCCATGTTGTTTATAATTTACAGTTTTTCTATTTCCAATTTGTCATACTCTTTATGAGTACCAACAAATAGCACAAAAACCAAATGTTTCTCATAATTAATCTTAACAATGAGGCGATAATGATTCCCACATATGTTAAATATCATTTTCCCATCGCCTATAAAATCAGCAGAACCGAACAGGGCTTTAATCTCATTCGGACTTTTAAACTCTATATTACTGAACACTTTGTGCCATGACCTTAATTGGTCTTCCGAATCAGGGTGTTTTTGCCAAAATGTCCTTAAAGTTCCTTTTGAAAATATTCTCACATAACAAAGATAAAAAAAAATTCCCAATAAGGGAATTTTTAATAAAATTAATTATCATTTGTAATAAGAATCACAATCGGTACAAACTCCATAACCAGCATTTTGGTCAAACTTACTTTGGTATGAAATTGTTGATTTAAAACCTGTTCCGCAACAACCACAATCGAACCAGCTCATAGCTTCTTGGTCGTTGAATCTTATGGGACTAAGATTGTCAATCCCATAATCACTTTTTAAAAGCTCGGTATTTCCATACTCAATAATGAGTTTCATAATCTGTAAATCACTACACCAATCAACAGTTACGCTTTCAAACTGTACGGTCTTATTGGAGAATTGATATAATAGAGCTGCTTCTTTTATCCCTGTTCCAGATGGATTTTCGTCATTTATCCAAAGAACACTCCCAATTTTAATTGCATTACCAATACCAAGTTGTTTAATCGCTTTTACCTGTTCTTCAATACTTAAATTTGTTACATCTTTAATACTGTTTAATCTGCTTTCAAAATACATAATTTCTGAATTTAAAGTTAATATTCGATTTTGTTTTTTCATGCCATCAGCATTCAACCAAATAATCGATTTAGCAATGAGCGTAGCGAAATTGTGTATCGATTTTTGGTTGTGATTTTGCTATGAAAAAAAACAAAATCACAAACTTTAAAATGAGTCATGTTTGCATTAAGAAAACAAATAGTAAGGAAGGTGTATAAAGAAAAAGTGGAGAGGGGGAAATAAAGGCAAGTACCAATCAATTCTTATGCTTCAAGAACTTTTATCCATTAAAAGAGGCTTTATGAACCTCATAATTTGCATTGTCAATTCAAATACAGCAAAAACTGGTAAAGCGAACCAAATCCCTGGGATAATGCCCATAAGAATAATAAGTATCAATAAGGGTACTCTTAGCAATCGTTTAATCCTAAGAATTCCCAAAAGAGTGTATAGAACTACGAGGATAAATCCTAAAAGTGGAAGGTTATTATATAATTCAGTAAAAGTCATAATCTATAGTATTTAATTTAGTTTAGGAAATTTAATTGAGCCTATCCAGCCTTTTAAACTTAAAGAATAGAAGCTTGAAGTAAGCAGCGTTTAAGTCCGATTTAAATTCACTTTCAACATACTGATAATTGATTCCAGAACGTTGAAGGAACTGTAGGCTATTCCATGAGTTATCAAAGTTCCCCATGTAAAAGGTAATGTTTTCTTCAGATAAATAGTGAATCCCGTTTTTCTCTATTCGATATACCACGATTAGTGTCCCAATGGGCATTTGGTACAATGGGATTGATATTTCAAAAATGTCTCCTATGTGAATGACATCGGAAAATGAGTTTAACAAGTTTTTCATTTTTCTAATTTTCTATTTAACCCCACCAAGTGCTTGCAGGCATAATAAATATAATTTACAGGGGTAAAATGAGTTGCTTTTGAATCCAGTTCTAATAAAACCAATAGATTCTCCATTACCATAATCCAATACTTTAACCCCCTCATACTTGTGCGAACTGCCCCAATCCAAAGCCTCACCCTTTGCCTGAACAAGATGATAGAGTGCTTTCAATTTTGTTCCATATATCCTGCTCCTATTACCAAACAGGGCAAAATCATGGATAGCCCAATAATTTGAGGTCTTTATATAAACCTTGTTTTGTTCTAAATTCATTTCGTTCTATACTTTTATTGGGTTGACCATTCCATTCTCTAGGTTCACAAACCCGCCATGAACCAATGTTTCTTTATTCAATAACAATCTAAACAAGCAGTCCGCTGCATGTGCAACCAAAACATCATTGATAAACAATGATTGTTCCTTTAGTTTATCAGCATATGCACAACCCATACCTTGAAGTTTTTCTGTATCATATTCCTTCAAATTTGGAAACAAATCAACTATGGATTTAAGTTTATGGACAGGTTCAAAGAATTCACTTTCCAATTTCCCTTCTTGTTCAAACAAACTCCCTAAAATGAATTGTCCTGTATTCCTGCTATTACCAATGTCCATCCAATAAAACATGGTTTCGTACCCAGAACCTTGATAAGGATGCTGTAATGCTTTTGATAGTGCCAATCTGTACTTGGCATTATCAACACAGGTTATGATTATATTTGATTTAATATCCTCTCCATGTGCCATGGCATTCAAGGGAATGCCTTCCCATTGCAGTCCAAAGGCATTATTGATTTTGGTCAAGGAATTTACCACCTTATTTTCTCCCAAATCATGTGGGGTAAACAACTGCCTACCGATATTCATTGGCTCTACAATGTCTTGGTCAAACGCTTTGACGTGCAATCCAGAATGTCCTGTTTGACGAAGCGCGTAATCCATTCTTGCCAATCTTGCGAGCATTAATGAACCTGTACCACCTACACCAATTAGAGATATGGTTATTGGGTGGGTTGGATTAAAAAAATAATTGGGTGCTATGTGCATTCTATTTTTCATATAGTTGTTTTAAAATTAGGTTGCTATGTATAAGTAAAGCATCATCAAATCTTTGTTTTCCGTTCAAGTTATTTATCACTTCGACAAAATTTCCTTTTACCAATTTATTATGATGACTTTCTGTAAATACTGAATTGAAAAACTGCTTTTCAATGAATCCCATAATATCTTCGTAGAATTCAAATCCTTCATAATCTATCGATACATTACCCATGCACACCCCACCTTGCAGATTGATATTTAGTAAAGGTGCGTGATAGAGTTTTGTACTCTCATTTAGATCCGTATTTCTTTTCAATGCGAAAACTTGCAACGTATTTCCGTTCAACGAAAAAACAAGTTTTGGCAGGGGATAAAAGCCACTCTTAATACCAGTCTTGGTATCAAAAAATAAGTTGTGTTGTTTAGGGTGTACTATCCAAAGCAAACGGAGGCTTTCCTTAAAATCAAAATGAATAAGGTTTTTGGGCAGTATTCCTTTAAAAGAAAATTTTACCAAATCCACTTCCAAACACCTAAGAAGGTTACGGGCTGTTTCTATTGTTAAAGGCATACCTGCCGTTAAACTTTCTCCAATGATCTTGTGATATGAAATGTAATGGTTTGTTTGGTAATCATTAGAAGTCTTGGAATACCCTATTAAGGCAAATTTTGGAACAAAGTGTTCCTCAATATCAATTTTTAGTTTATCCATAATAAATCTTATCTAAAAGGTTGTTTAGGTTACAAATGAAATCCTCGACCTTTATCAGTTCTTGAGTAATATTTTCTTCAAATTTTTCAACATTTCCATCCTCTACAATGGCATATGTGTAAGCAGAAAGCATATCATATTCATTCGCATTTGCATTGAGCATATCGATATATGTGGATATAAAATCGCTTTCGTCATAATCAGCTATTAAAAAAGTTTGGTAATGCTCCATGTCACATTCAGAATCATCACTGACCGTAACTCTGAACGGCGTGTTAAAATCTACCTTTTCCGCTGTCAATAATAATTCCTTGATTTCCTTATATATTTTCTTTTTCGGGCAGTATTTCTCCAATTGGGGTTTCCAATCCTTAGCTTTGAACTTTCTGTAAACAGTTTTGTGCCGAGTGGAGAAATTCACAGAACCTTCCAATCTTTCCGCATACTCTTCGTCTGAATCATATGCTTTGCAGGATTCTAATTCACCCAATAGACATGACCAAATCCAATCGATGACACCTCCGTTTGTATTCTCGTCCTCGTCCGTATCGAAAATGGAATCAAAAGGAAGGCTTTTTACAAAGGAAAGAAGCACATTGTACAACAGTCTATTTTTGTTTTTCATCGCTAAAATTGGCTTTAGGTAAATGATATACACCTTTTCCCTGCTACCAATAAATCGCTTTAATCCAAGCTTTAAACGCTCCCCATCATTGTGTAAAACATCAATATGGTCTACTTGCGCCCTATCCCTTAACCTATTGCCACACCTTAGGATTACATCTTGCAGACTATCTTTTTTGCTGAACTTCCAAGTGTCTATACTGCCTGTTAAATTTCGTGTAGCATTCACCATCAGTCTTGACAGTTCCCGAAACTCATGCTCGGTGAATTCATCGAATATGGGTTCGGCAAGGATTGGTTGTACTGCTAGGTTAGAAAACAGCTTGTTTTTCTGTTCAGCACTTTCATTCTTTTTGTTCCGTTTCGGTAACTTTCTTGCTGAATTGCCTTGAAAAGTATGTTGTGAAATTGAACCAAGTTCTTTGAAGTGATTATTTTGGGTTTCGCTTTGCATTTTCCTGTGTTTAAAAATTCATCTACATTCATTCTATTAGCCTTTTGTTCCTGCAATGGATTGAAAATGGATTTCATGAAAGCCATCAATGATGCCTTTATCCAAAACATTCGCATTGGTCAGTTCGGGGTAAATCATGGAGTAATGTTCCATTATTTGCTCGTTACCCAAATCTGGGTTCATATCTTCCAATTCCACTTTCTCCTTATTGCCTGTTAAAAGGACAAACTTTCTTGTTATACTAGTTACTTGCATCTTGAAATAAATTTTGTGATTCGTATTGCGCCATTTGTTCCACTATTTTTTGGGCTTCCTTGTGTTCGGGGTTCAAGGCTAAAATGCCCTTAGCCATTTGCGTTGCTTTTTCATGGTCTTTTAAAGCGTTAAAATTCTTCCCCTTTATAAAAGTTTGCAATTCTGTGTGCTTCTTAGAAATGGAATCCTTTGGCTTTTTAGCACCTTCCTTTTTGCTAACGGAAGCTTTGGTTTTGAGTGATGCTTGGTAAGATTCTACATTATCAAACGCCTTCCTTGTCTTCTCCAATGGCTTTTGTATTGTTTCAAAGAATTTCTCATCCATTTCTTCAATGCTTGCACTTAGGACAAGCGGTTTCATGGATTTTAACTTATTTTCCTTGGAATTGGGTAGAATTGAAACGGAAACCATTTCGTTTTCAAAAGTGATACTCATTCCTAATTGTTGTATCCCTGTCTTTTTTAGGGATGCGAAAAATTGATTCATATTAATTGTATTTATCTGTTAAACAATGACTTAACTATAATAAATATACAATCAAACAGCAAGAAATACAGGTAAAACCAATGGAATTTCCACCCTTTTCTTCTTTCTCCCTTTCCACAAAAAAGCACCCGCTAGGGTGCTAAATTGGAAGTTGATTTGTTCTAATCCGAAACAAGGAAATTTCATTTAATTTATGTTTACAAGTAATTACTTAGGGTTACTTATTTAGTCTACAATGAGTTTTTATTTAATAATACTTTTGGTAAAGTTTTTGAATTTGTTTTTTCTTCTTCTGTGGGGCTAGGGTCAAACTTATTATCCAAATCCAAACTTATCTTTACCATTCTGCTTTCTATGCTAAGTAAATCATCAATCTTATCAAAATCCAAATCCAATACTTTTTGATTGGCCTTGATGTTTTTTTCATATTCCAATTTCCAATCAATTTGTTTTTCAATTGATTTGGGAATTTTGGATAATGCATTGTACATATAATCGGCCATACTTTTTAAGTTGGTAACCACTCTCTTAAACCCATATCCATAAGTGGTATTTTGGGTTTTAACATAGAGTGAGTGATTTAATTTATCTTCTACATTAATACATAATGTAGCAGTATTCATCGTTAGTAGGGCATGTTCTGAATTTTGTGATTTATATTTTTCTGCAATATTAATGATGGCTTGCCCAATATCGGTTTCTTTAGTATCCAAAGGTAGTTTCAGTACCTTTTTAATAGCGTTGTAATAGGTTTCTATATTCTGTATTTGATTCCACAATGGCAAATCCAATTTTAATTTTTCAAGGTTTTTAGATGCCTCGGATAATTCTCTGGTATAGTATTGTATGTTGTTTTCTGCTTCCAATCTATTTTTTTTGAAAATAGATTGTTCCAATAGCAGTTCTTCTAATTTCCTTCCCAAAGTTTCTTTCTCTAAAAATAGAGGGTCGTTTTTTGCAACTGCAAGCAAGGTTTTATAATCAATTGAGCCATTATCGTCTACTGCCCCTATATCAAGCTTGTTAAATTGAATGGTTCCATTTGTAATTTGTTCTATAAAATTCTTTTTGGTATTGACATTATTAAGCATGAGGCCATCAGTGCTGTTTTCAACGATATAAAATGAAACTATCACTCTATTGTTCCAATATTGTTTAGCCCCAATGTTTCCTTTCCTTCCACCTCTACCATTACGCTGGTCAACATCAGTAGGGCGATGCGGTATATCCACATGATGAATTCTAATTAATCTTTCTTGTATATTGGTACCCGTGCCTAATTTTTCAGTTGAACCAATGATGATTCTATACTTTCCCGAATTGAATTTTTTAAAACACTCCAATCTTTTTGTATCAGTTTTAAAATCATGGATGAACACAATTTCTTCGTGAGGCACATCAAATTCCTCAATCAACATTCGTTTGATTGCAGAATACACATTAAAGGAGTCTTTGGGTGTTCCCAAATCGGAAAAAACTGCTTGTGTTCCCTTAAAATTGTTACTTTCCTTATATGTATTATAAACTTCGGTAGCAATTATTCTGAGTTTAGTTTCTCCAATATCTTCTAGGTCAGGATTTAATAGCCTAGGGTCAATAGAAGCATGCCGCATATGATGTAATGCAATTAATGACAATGCACTTTTTTGATCTTCGGAATAGGATTTATTTCCATACAAATAATCACTGTTCCCTGTTTTAAGAAAGGATTTTATTTCTTCAAAATATTCCAATTGTCCTTGGGTTGGCTTAAGGGTATGAACATCAATTTTTAGTTTGGGTCTATCAATTTGGTGGGTCTTTGAATTGACAATAATTGAAATTTCATTATACAATGAAGACAGGAGTTTCATTTTTTTGAAGGAACGAAATCTTTCACGTACTTTATAGTCCCCTGATACCGTTGGCTCAAATTCGTAGGATTTATTGGCAAATACCTGAGCCCATTGGTCAAAAGAAGAAATATGCATCTCCTTTAACCTATTTGGTATTAAGTATTTAAATAATACATACACTTCTGTAATTGAATTGGAAATAGGAGTTCCAGACAAGAATGTTGCTTGAAAATCTCGCCCTTTCTTTTTTTGCAATGTTTTGATGGCAACATAAAGGTTTTTACTCCTTTCTGACCCTTTGCTGGTATTCAAACCCGCTACTCTAGAATGACGTGTGGTGTACATCAAGTTTTTAAACTTATGGGATTCATCAACCATAATATGCTCAAATCCCATTTGGTCAAACGTAAGTAGGTTTGTTTTGCCTTTTTCAATTTGGTGATAAGTGCTTTGGAGTTGTGCTGAAAGGTTTTCCTTTCTAATTTCCAACCCCTTTAGCACCCGCTTGTTGATATCGTATTTGTTCTTATAAATTACACTTAGGTCTTTTTCTAAATTATCTAATTCCTCTTGTATAACATCTTTTATGACTTCGGGTGATTGAGGTATGAATTTAAAAGTGTCATGGCTCATTAGCACCACATCTGGTTGCTGAGTGACTATTTTTGCAAAAAAGGCATTTCTCTTTTGGAGGCCATTAATTTCTTTGTCATTTGCAACCAATAGTCTCATTGTTGGAAAGGCATTCAGGAATTCTTTTTCCAATTGTATTAAGGTAGATTTTAAACCAGTTATCAACGTTTTTCCAGATAAATTCAGTTCCTTCATTTTTACTGCCGCAAGTGCCATATCCAATGTTTTTCCAAATCCAACTTCCTTATTGACCAAGAGGCCTTGATTAATTACAATACCAGCAACAGTATCCATTTGACTCTGGTATGGTTTGAAATGTTGTAGTCCATTAAATTTCAAATAACTTCCATCATATTTAGGCATTATCTTAGCATCATAAATTGAATAGAACTGAAGTTCCAATGATTTTTTTAATTCACTGTTTTTTAGAACATAATCATTAAATTCTTTATAAAGAAGTTCAAATTTTATTTTTACTTCCTGCATTTTGGCCCTGTCTATTCTTTTATAATCTTTAGAACCTTTTGTAATATAAGGTATCGTGGAGTTTAAAGCGCCTTCCAAAATATCCTTAAAACCATAGTATCGGTGTTCGGAGCGTACATTAAATTTTTTAATACTTGTATAGTCATTCTTTTCAATTTTTACCATGTATTTGGATGTACTCTCATTATAGTTCACACGTGCTATGGTACCATATTCATCAAAAATGAATGATTGTGTTATTTCTATGGGAAACCAGGGTTCATGGAGTTTTATATCTAAATCTTCAAAAGGTGTAATTGGTGGTTTGATTTTTTCCAATTCCAAGATGGACTTTGAAACAAGGTCTTTATCTATATAGGATTGAAATTCCCCGAATCTTTTCTTGTGGTACCATTTAATCTTTTCCGAAATATTACCAGATAGAAATATATATTTGGGGTCAAGTTTAGTTCCATTATTTGATGGATTAACAAACAATAAACCCTTGGTCAAGGACTCTCTGATTACTTCATCAGAAGTTTTACCAGAAACCTTAGAAATATCTTCAATATTTATTTGATTATATTTATTTAAAGAATAATAAATGGCATCCTGTAGAGATAGAATCTCTTTTTTTTCTTCCTTGTATTTCCATGGTTCAATAAGAAATTGACTTTTCTCGAAGACACCATTTTTCGGACTTTCTAATGCAAGAATTAAGGGCCCTTGAAAATCCAAAGTGACCAAATGATAATTTGGTTCAGTATTTAAGTTTCCAAATTGGAAGTTGAACACGTCATATTCATAATTGAGGTCATTCAATATTTTTTGTCCATCAATGACTTCTGGATTTAATAATTTCAAATACATATCCCTAAGTGAAATTATCTTGGTTAGTTTTTCAAATTGCTGTGGCTTGGTTTTCAAATAATAGTAATGTCCTGAATCTGTAATCTTCGCAATTTTTTGATTGACTATAATTAGATTTCCAGACTTTAAATTGCCATTATAAATTTGAGTGGGTTTCTCCGTGTTTTTGTTCTTAGTTTTTTTTTGTTCGAGTATTATCTCCTTTACTTTTACCGATGAAGGCTTAAATTTGTTTAGCGAACTTTTAATAGTAGGTTCAAGGGTGTCAATATTGTATGCGTTTACTACTGTGTAATCTGAATTATTATATAATCCCCCCGGTTTCAGTTCCCCTAAAACGTATTCGGGGTGAGCATCGAAATAAGCACTAAATTGAACTTCGTTCTCTTCCAAGTTGATTTTGACCGATTTCTTAAAGAGATTGTTTATTTCCTGTTGTTCCTTTGTTGGCTGAAGTGTTTTACTATTCTGAAAAACCAGAATGTCCGTTACTACGGAAGTGTTTTCTTGTTCAAAGGCGTTGTTGGGTAATCTTACTGCTCCTAGAAAATTGTTGCCTCTTAATACATGTTCTCGAATTTGGCTATATTTTTCTCTGTCAAGGAAATTTTTAGTACAAATTAAAACTGCAAGTCCACTTGGTTTAACTAAACTAAGACTCTTGTAAATGAAATAACTATGAATATTCTTTGTAAGGTCACTACGTAAAGGATGATTAAGTAAATCAGAGTCAAAGACTTTGTTTGCTCCAAAGGGAATATTACTTATAACCAAATCATAGTTTTTGGCTGCATTGGTATCATTAATGCTCTCAAATGGAATACCAAAGACCTGCACATTACTAATATTCTTGAAGTTGTGTTCGAGAATTCTTGCTGTCAAAATTTCTTTTTCAAAAGCAGTAACATTGGCTTTTGGAAACTGGCGTAGCAATTGCCGTATAATCAATCCATTTCCCGCACTTGGTTCTAGGATGGTTTTTGGTAAAAAATCGGGAATAGCAATCAAGTAATCTGAAATTGCTCTAATGATAGGAGTAGGGGTGAAAAATGAATTTAAGGAACCCTTTTTTAGACTATCAATAATAGTTTGAGAATAATCTTCTCCGACATATGCTATTAATGAGTTTAAAAATTCTTGACTATACTTCTCATTTTTGAGTATATCAAAAATATTTCCAAAACCAGGATTGTTAATAAAAGTGTGGATTGAATTTTCAGAGTCACCTAATGCGTTAACCGTCCGAACCATATAGTCCAGATATTTTTTTTTTGAGTATTTCATAAATCATTGAGTTAAGGAATCGCATTATAGTATCAATGCGTGTTTTGTTGCTGATTTTCTTTCAGCTTTTCGATTATTAAATCATATATTTTTTCTTTATAATTTTGTATGGTGGTTATTGAGCTTGTTGAAGCCTTGATTAACTTTTCTCTAATAGTTTTTATTTCCAAATGAAATTCTGGAAGTGTTTCATCAGGTTGTTCAGTTTCTTCAAGAAACTGAAACTTTGTGTTAACTTCCAATTCGCTGTCCATGAGAAACAAGTCCTTAAAAATTATGTTTTCGTTTGGGTCGGTTATGGTTATAATGAATATCATATTATATTGTTCAAATTTTGATTTCGTTTATCTTCTTCTCTGAATTTTTTATAGCATCTTTATTTATCATTCCCATGATACGATCTAGGTTGGTATTACTTGGAAAAGCTTTTTTGATATAGTTTTCGATGTTATTCCCTATGGGTTTAAAATTAAGATTTTTCTCTCCTTCCATACAATCGGCATAATGCCATTGATTTGTTTTAAAATGTTTTTTTAAATGCCCTATTAATTTTTCGTGTTTAAGTTCAATAGCTCCATCCTCAATCAAAAAGTTTTTTTTCGATATCACTTCTTTAGCCAAATAATGCTTAATAATGCTACTAAACTCCGGATTAACTAAGGTGTCTTTAAAGGTGTTCCAAACAATTGATTGGTTAGCTTTATCATGTTTTGTTCCAATAAATAATTGACCATTTTCAACGCCAAGTAGCAGACTGTGCTTTAGCTTTGCCATTGTTTGAATTTTAGCATCAAGGCATATTTTTTTAATATCATCATGGGAAAAATAAAAAGTATTAGGAGTTGGGGTAGTTTCCAGAAAGGATTGGAAAACCAAATATTGATCGTTAGCTTCTGTCAATTTGAATATTTGATGCCCTCTATATGGAAGGGGGAAAAGAAAAGTTTGTCCCTCATTTTCCGATAGGTTTTTTAATATATCCAAGTTTAATTTTATAATTCCATTTTCAAAATATTTGTTGGATTTAAAAGATTTATGAATGATTTCGTTATATTTTTTGGCAACACTTTCCCAATTTTTTGGAAAAGTTTTTTTGATGTCATTATGAAAAAAAGAGTGTTCGAATTGTATTGTATTTCCTTTTTTAGGATGTAATTGCGAGATAATTCGAGTCAATTTTGACTCATCTAATGGTTTCCATATCAAGATATTGTCATGGCCGTTATACGCAACTTTATAACCGTTTAGTTTTTCACTAAATCCTAAATGTATCATCGACTTAAATATTCCTTCCTCTTTAAACTTTATATGTCCTACTGGAAGAATCTCTATATCCAGTTTTATGAGTTCCTCCCTCTTCTGATAGTAATCAATCAATTTGGCGACATCGGTATTAATATAGCCCTTTTCAGCGAGGTTTAAATTCCTGAGATATTTAAGCCTCTGAATATCGGTTACTTCTTCGGGCTCGACTTTTCCATATTCTAAAGTCCTAAATTGCCGAAAATCTTCATTTACCATTTTTGATTTGAAGACTTTTAGTTGAGCATAAATTTTTCTTAGTTTTTGAACTAAAGTGAGTTCTTTTTTTTCTTCTGCCTGTTCCATTTTTGTGAGTATTTAAATTGTTAAGGAATTTGAATTATTAATTAATTAATAAGTTTTTTAAGGATATTCTTTTTAAGGTTTAAAGATGGTATGGGGTCAACCTTAACCCCATTTTTAATAACTTCATAATGTAGATGGTTACCAGTAGAAGCACCGGAAGCCCCAACAGTTCCAATAAGTTCGTGTTGTTTTACAAATTGACCTTTACTTACAAGAACTTTTGTCAAGTGCCCATAAAGCGTTTGAAAGCCAAACCTGTGTTTAATAATAATATGAGTACCATACCCCACTTCTGAATGAGAGATAGAGACAACAGTACCAGATGCGGTTGCAAAAACATGCTTATTCTTGGGGGCTGCAAAATCCAAACCAAAATGTTTCTTTTTTCCTCCAGATATTGGGTGAATTCTATATCCAAATTGACTCCGTAAATCATAATTTCCTTTTTCCAAAGGCACACATGATGGAATTTCATCCAATAACCTAGGGCTATATCTCAAATAGGTTTCCAAGGAAGGCATTAAAGAATAATCTGGAATTTCGTAAAGGAATTGAACTATTCTATTTTCAATTGCATACAGTAGTTGTTCACGTTCCTTATCATTTACAACACTGTCAAGAACAGGATTTTCAACATTTATTTTTAAGGATTCATTATAGAAGTTCATAGTAGTTGCTTTCTTTTCAATCTTTTTATGTGATAAAGAAAAAAAACCATCAGAAAAATAAACACCAATAATTAGCACGGTAAATATGACATATCTAAGCTCTTTTTTTCTAAGAAGCCCAAATAGTTTATTAACGGTTCTTAAATTTATTTTCTGGAAAATATTTGGTAATTCAAAAAAATTCATATATTTGTGTATTATTTACAAATTTATAACTTATTTACAAATAAACAAATTTTTTACAATATGCTAAATACTTGGTTAGATAAAGATCATACAATAGACCTTCCAAACTTGTTTGCACATTTTGGGTATGAGCGTACTATTGAAGAAAAAAACCACATTGTGTTTAGAAGAAATAATCGCTATCGAATAATTTTTTATACTGATAATGGTTTTCTGTACTATCATGTTGAAAGTCCACAAAAAAAATTATCCCCCTCAAGTCTAATAATTGAAGAAGTTTCCAGAATAGAGGGTAAAAAAAATAAAAGTCTTTGGGATAAGGTAAATGACTATTACAATAAAGTCCTTAATTCAAAAGATTTAAAGCTGAACGATTCAGAATATAATAATTTAGTAAAGGTCCCTTTGGACTTTAACCACTTTCTTTCCTACAAATTTCCTTTAAAAACTCATCAAAGTGGCCTTTACTCAAATATAACCAAGTCTAATTGCTTTCAAGACCGAATTTTTGAAAGTGTAACTGGTGAACCGCTCTTCCCTTTATTAAATATACAAAATGAGATAAGTGGTTACTTTATTGATGGCAAGGATAGGGTGGAAAAATTTAAGGAGTCTGATACAAAAGAATCTTTGTGGTACTCAAATATTCCCAAAGTGATTAAATGGCTTGTAATCTTTAACAATCCGAAAGAAGCCATTGCTTTTCATGAAAAATTTGGATTAGAAAACGCTGTTTATTTGGCTCTGGGAGAAATAAATTATGAGACCACTAAAATACTATATCAAATTCATCAGCTAACCAAGGTAAAAAAAATTGTTTTATCGTTTACTGGTCAAAAGAAAATTGAAGGCTATCTAAGAGACCTTTATTTTATGTCTTTTAAGGATGATTCAAATTTCTTTTTAAAACTTAACGATGATGATGTTAAAATCAGATTTCATATAGGTGAAAAAAAGTCCTTTTCACGTTTTTACAAATCAATACAAACCTTTAATCAGGGTTTGGCAAAAAATTTCTTGAAATACAATAAAGTGATGGATCAGCATCTTATAAACAAACACAGTTTTATTATCAGTAAAGAGAAAGATAATATTAATGTTAGAGTTCCATTGGAAGTCAATGCCATCAAATATTTTGTTTGGTCATATTATAAAAATTATTTAAATAAATCAATAGAAATTCTCAAACCAAAACAAAACAATTGGTATTTGGAATGGGAAGTAAGTCAAAGTCTAACTTT
Organism: Flaviramulus basaltis; assembly: GCF_900114265.1. Lineage (GTDB taxonomy): Bacteria > Bacteroidota > Bacteroidia > Flavobacteriales > Flavobacteriaceae > Flaviramulus > Flaviramulus basaltis. Next base: position 150,058 of record NZ_FPKV01000005.1, on the reverse strand, counting down.
AAAAGGAAAGGAGGAACAAGTGGAAGATTACAAAATAGCATTATAAGAAAAGGAGAGATCGCGCACTCCTGCTCTCTCTCTCCAACAATTTCCTTAACTCAATGCGAAACACGCATTGAAGAACAACAAAATTACTAAAATTAAATTTCCTTAACAATTTAAATACTCACAAAAATGGAAAAAGATGTACAAAAGGTTTTCGTTAAAATAAACCAAGTATGGCAAAAAGGTGAAATCGTTTCTAAAGACGGTACCACCCTAAAAGTAAAAACTTCAGAAAATATGGAGTTTAATATAGACGAATCAAGTCAATATGTTGAACAAATTAAAAACCCAGCACAAAAATTTGCATATGGTGATGCAAAAGAAAAACTCGAAGGGGCTTATATAAGCTTTAACAAACTTCCTAATAATGTTCAGGATGCTATAGTGAAAGGTGAAGAATACATGCATAGTTCTTCCTATGTGCACGAAGGTGAATTAAAAGAAAATGTTAGAGCCGTACAGCTGATGTACAACCGACAAACTGGTTCTAAATTGGATGTCCAAATAAAAAGAAATGAGCCTGTAAAGTTAGCTGAAGCAATCGCTTATAACTATCAATTCACAAAAGAAGAATTTGACTTAATGGTTAAGCAAGGGAAACAGGTAGTTTTCCAAGGAAGCTCAAAAGATGGTGAAGTATTTTCAAAGTTGGCTTATTACGAGCCAAAATTGAATGATATAAGAACTAAATCAGCATTATCTGAAAACAACTATTTCTATGGGCAAAAGCTAACAAAAGAGCAAGCAACCATAATGAATAAAGGAGAATCTGCCCAAATAACAATTAATACTAAAAAGGGAGAGAAGACCTATATGGTTAATTATAGTCCAAAATCGGCACGTTTTATTACCAAAACCTTTGAAAAGGAGAATGTCAATGATTTAAAAGTACAATCAATGATTGACAATCAAAAAAAAAAGATAAAGCCACAAAAAGGGATAGCTCACTAAGTAGCCATTAAACAATTTGTTAATAATAGCTGGCATATAAACATATACCAGCTATTTTAATTTTTAAAATATGGTAAATAGAATTAGCTATACGGACAACCCAGAACACTATAAGCGTTTAATACGCAAAATCAATGAAGAAGTTGATTTTGCATCTTATTTGACTCATAAGGGGTACAAATTGCACGATAAGAGTGCGGGATCAATGGAGTTTATTAATGATAACGATAAAATTGTGTTAACGACTTCAAGAAGCCCTATAACCTATTTTAATAGGAACGATTCTGAAGATAAAGGCCTTTTCTTTAAGTATCTCAGAAGTAGAAAAACCAATTTTTACGAAACCATAAAAGATGGCTTGGAGATTATTAATAGAAGCTATGAACATGAAATTAAAAACATAAATGTTGCTAAAAAATCAACTCAAAAAAAATCTTTAGAAGAAAATTATAATATAGTCCCTTTAAGCAACCCAATATACCTCACTAAAGAAAGATTAATTGATATAAAAACGATTAATTCTGATTCTTTTAAAGGGAGAATTTTTAATGCATTCCATCATAATGATAACGGTAGTAAAATTGCCAATATAGCCTTTCCAAAATCGGATGTTAATGGAAACCCACAAAATTATATCATATGCAATAGACCTTATAAAGATAGAAGTACTGGGAAAATGAAAAAATTCAAACTAGTACTTAACAAGAAAGACCATTTTCTCTTCAGTTCAAATCTTCCGAAAAAAGGGGTGAGACGGATTATTATTGGAGAAAGCGGGATTGACTTATTATCGTTCAACGAGCTTAGGGGAAAAGAAGGGGATTTTTATATTTCATTTGGTGGAAATGTATACACGGAAAAATTAGATTTCTTTTATCAATTAATAACCCCAATTATTTCTAAAAAGAATACTGAATTGGTATCCATATTTGATAATGATATTGCGGGGTATGAATACGACCTTAAAGTGTTTACTAAAATGGTCAATGAACTGGCCCCTGGCATTTACTTTGAAAACAATTACAAACAGGGTGTTATTACCATAAAAATTCATTACAATGCTGATTTAAGAAATCAAATAGGTAATGATAGCAAGAAAATTGAAAGCTTCATCAAAACAGATTTATTCAATGACCATTTGATTAAAAATATTGTCTTTTTGGATAAGCTTTTATTGGAGTTCTCTTTGTCTGAATTGATAAAAGCACGGTGTGCGCCTTTTGAAAATATGAATGGATTTAGAGCATTACTATTAACATTAAATAAACTGTACTTACCGATTGAAACAAATATCCTGAAATCTTATGGAGAAGACTGGAATCAGGATTTAAAGGATTCAAAAAAAAAAGGTAGATTCATAGCAATGAACACCATCGAATGTAATGAAATACAACATGGAGATAAAATTGTGCTCAAAACGGATTGTGGTCCTGAAGGCACTATTAATACCGGTATTGTGAACAGCGTTCGTAAATCAGGAGTTTTAGCAGATTTTGGTATTCGGTTTCTATACTTGATTCCATTGAATGCGATTAAAACCCATTTAAAATTAGTGTCAAACGAGTCTAATAAAATAAAGGAATTCAGCAAAGAAGTAAATTCAAAAAACCAAATAAAACTATAAACTTATGGAAAAACTATCTGAAGAATTAAAGAACGAACAATACTATTTAACACTCTTAGATGCATTAATCGAAGAGAATGATATGGAACTTAAAAACCGCCTCCAGAAAGGTGACCTTTATACCCAATTTATCCAGGAGCAATCTAAAGTATTAATGGAAAATACTATAGTCCTTAGACGTGATAAGGAAGTTTCTTTCCTTGAAGCTTCACAAATCGTAATTAAAGAATGGAAGGAGAAAACCTTCCAATAATTTTATAGAAAACTCCTTAACTCAATTAAAATGAATGACAAAAAAATGGCGTACTCGGCCATGCTCATTTCAATATTTCTATTTCTAGCAATAGGATTTATGGATTATTATCCATTGGTAATTTATCATCATTGGGATAATTCAATAACAAAAATTCTTTATGAATTTCTGACAAAATTTGAGCCTCTTAGATACAGATACCATAACAAGCTGATATTACTCATGGCTATTGTAGCGGCTGTCATGCTTTACAATCCAAAAAAAGAAGAAGGCAAAACTTATAGCAAAGGAGCATTATATCTAGCTTTTGGAATCGGTTTATTAGTTTTTTGTGATTTTATGAAAATAGCCAACATCCAAATATATTGGATGTCAACAATATTTTATGTTTTGGGTTTTTTGTTTTCACTTTCTGGTTGTAATCATTTGTTTCAAGTCTTATCATTCAACAATCCAGCTAAAGAAGATCCATTCAATGAAAAAAATGAAAGTTTTCTTCAAATGGAAGAGAAAATTGATACTATTCATTCTGTAAACATTCCATATGAATATAGATACAAGGGTAAAATACGTAATGGGTGGATAAATTTTGTTAATCTATTTAGAGCTTTATTGATAATTGGTACACCTGGTAGTGGAAAGTCATTTGCTTTAATTGAAGAAATTATTGAGCAATTCATCAATAAATCTTTTACTTTATTAATATATGATTTTAAGTTCGATACACTTACACGAATTGCATACAACTATTGGCTTAGAAAAAAAGACCAGGTAGAAAAAAATAATCCAGAACTGTTACATCTTTTACCCAAGTTTTACACCCTTTCGTTTGATGACCCAGAAAGAGCCCATAGAAATAATCCCATCAATCCTTATTTGATGAAAAACCAAATTGATGCCGCTGATGCTGCAACAATTATTATGAAAAACCTTAATCGAGAATGGATAAAGCAGAATGATTTTTTCTCTAGAAGTGCCATAAGTTTTGTTTCTGGTTTAATTTGGTATCTAAAAAAGAAAGCTGAAGAAACGGGAACCAATATATGTACATTACCCCATGTAATAATTCTTTCTACTGTCAATATTGAGTACTTATTGGAGATTATTCTCAAGGATATGGAAGTTCGTAGTTTGATGATACCTTTTAAAGATGCATTGGAAAGGGAGGCTAGTCAGCAATTGAGTGGTCAAACTGCAAGTGCACAAATATCATTATCCATGCTTTCAACAAAAGAAATTTTTTATGTAATGACAGGAAACGATTTTCAATTAGATATAAACAGTGTATCAAAACCAAAGATTGTCTGTATACAAAACAACCCTGACCGTTCGGAAGTTTATTCTGCTCCTATAGGATTGATTATCAATAAAACGCTCCAAGTAGTAAATAAGAAAGGGTGCTTGCCAATGGGTGTAATTTTAGATGAACTACCCACAATATTTTTAATGGGACTTCGTAAATTAATTGATACAGGAAGATCACATTTGATTGCAACAGTAGTGGGTGTTCAAAGTATATCACAACTTGTTGTTGATTATGGTAAAGAATTAGCGGATGTTCTGTTTGACAACTGTGCAAATGTTTTCAGTGGTGCCGCAAAAGGAGAAACTTCAAGACGAATTAGTGAAATATTTGGAAAAATACATCAAGAAAAAACTTCTAAAACCATGTCTAAAAACGATACAACTACTAACGTAAGCACCCAAATGATGGAGTTAATGCCAAAGAGCAAAATAACTAGTATGTCAACTGGTTATTTTGGTGGTATTGTTGCAGATACTTTTGAAAATCCTATCAATCAAAAGCTCTGCTATGGTTTGCTAAAACCTAATATGGAGTCAAAAAAAATTCAAAATAAATTTGATACTCCAATTGTTCGTGATTTTAAAGTTCCCAACCATGACCAATTGGTAAGTGAACAGCTATTGTTATTTAACGATTTGAACTTTTATCATATTCTAACTAAGTTAGATTTAGAACAAAAGGATTACATAGAATTCTATAATAGCTATTTGAATACTTTCTCAATAGAAAATTTTGAGAATCTAATAAAGAGGAAGCAATTCGTGAAAATTGTACGGGAACTTAAATTGTTCGATCATCTTGATATCTTAAAAACGATGATAAAAAAGAATCACAATTGCACTGCCGAAGTAAAAGTCTTTATTGACAATTTAGTAGACAGAATGTTTATTGACCAAGAGATTAAGCGAGTGCTGGATGAGAACTTCATTAATGTTCTTCAAGATATTGACAATTTGGTTAAAAATGAATACTATACTTGTAAAGGTAAATACCCCGAATTTACAATTTTTGATCCAGATAAAATAACAAATGAAATTGAAGCTACAATTGACGATAACAAGGAAATTGCTAGAAACTTTATTAAGGACTTCAATAGGAAGTCAACAAATGATTTATTGAGCGAATTTGATTCGGGAAAAGAAAACCCTAATTTTGAAGTTTTTCCAGTCCCAAACCCTGAAATAACGAAATTTTTAGATAAGAAGGATCTTTTTGAATCAGAACCCTATTCCTCTTATCCAATTGAAAACATAGACCAATGACAAATATCGAAGAATTAAAAAAAGCAAAAGCTGAAGATTTTTATTATATAGGCAAAAGACTAAAATCAATACGAGAAGACCTTGTTGCATCCGATGAAACATCTGATAAACGAAATAGCCTTTATTCAATAAAAAATACAGCTGAGAGATTGGGCATTGATTATCATACAATGTCAAACCTAGAACGTGGAACCATATCTGTAACTACTTTTAAACTCTTGTTATACTACTATAAGTTGGGATATAACCCGATGTGGGTTATTGCTTTTGAAAATGAATTTATTCCGAAGAAAAATTTGGGAGAAAATTTAGTTTATCAATCAGATGTACAAGATAATTTCAAAGTTCTTGAGACTGTTATTTCAGGTGCTTTAGCTGAGTTTAAGTCTCAAATATAATATAATTCAGAACCAAACCTTAAAAGGCAAGTTTATCTTGCTTGTACGCACTTCTAATTTCCAGTTTAGCGTTTTTGTTTTGAGGTTTCAATGTAATAATTGCTATTTCAAAACTTAATTAAAATTTATCTTAATGAATATCAATCACATAAAATAGATGAATATATAGATATATGATCATATATTTATATATTCATCTATATATGTATTTAATTAAATAACTATTAATATATATATTTATGGAAACAAAGATTATTTCGATTGCGGGAGAGAAAGGAGGAGTTGGTAAGACTACATTAAATATAATGCTTGCCACAAACCTATTTCATTTATACTCAAAGAAAGTTGTTCTTATGGATTACGACGATCCTCAATATTCTGTATTTAAAAAAAGAGAAAGAGAATTGAACAGCATTGATGAAAATGAAAAAAATGATTTAGAGATTTATCCAATAGAAAAAGTGTCGACAAGTAACATAAAAAATACCATAATTCAATATTATGGAAAAGTTGACTATATCATCATTGATTTTCATGGAGGCCTGACCCAAGAAATGATTGAAGGTCTGATGTTTGTAGAGCATATTTTTATACCATTTGACCATGATGAATTGGAGATCGATAGCACTTACAATTTCTACTTAACATTAAAAAGTAATTTTTTAGAAAATGAAGAAAGGGTCTTAAAATCTGTACACCTTTTCTTTAATCAATATAGAAAAATTCAAAAGAATAAATTTGCAGTTTTAAAGGGACAATTAATGTCTGTGGATCTCCCGTTTATGAAAAATGTTGTTAAGGAAAAGGAAATTTATCGCACACAATATCGCAATACGTTGTTTCCCATTCCTGATAACAAAGAATTAGGGGAACTGGATATTAAAAAATTTTTTAAGGAAATCATGGAATTGACAAGTAAAGAAATTAAGGAGTTAGAAAATTAAAATGGTCGGGTTATGATAAAGAAAAAAATAAAAACTGAAGACTTTATTAAGAGTATTATAGTTACGAAAAAAAGTTCTTCTAATGAATTAGAAAAAATCAAAAACGATAGGCTTACTAATTCTATTGAAGGAACAATAGAAGATTTAGATGAACAACAAAATAAAAATATTAAGTCAGAAAACAGGGCTGAATTGGTTAATGGGCAAGATGATAGTATAACGAATTCCCAAAAAACCAACCTTACAAAAAGTGAGGCAAAAACATGGGAACAATTTAATAAATTACTTGATGCAGAGTTTTATAGAGACAAAAAAGATACGTTTCTAATGTCTTTAAGTGGTAAGTGCCTTTCTGAATTTGAGAATATAGCTAACGGAGTAACCTATAAAACGGGCAATAAAGTTTCTAGGAATTCAGTTATCCGAAAGGTATTGGAATATTATGTGCATTACGAAAAAAGTAAATTGGAAAATATAATTACAAAGCTTTAAAGACTTGATTTTGAATAATTTCTGGAAAATATTATTAATTATTTTTACTATATACTACTTATATGTTATATGGGTGTTGCTATCTGGAAAAAATACAAAATCCAAAGAGATTAAAAAAAGTAAAAAAAATGAGGGTTATTTGCAAATAAATGATAACTTTGTAAATGAATCACAAAATGAACAAGCAATCGATTTAGAAACCATACTCAGCCAAGTGGATGAAGTTGAAAACAACTCAGCACTCTTGGAGGCTTTTAAAAAGAGTTCACAACGTGACGATTTAAACAATTCCTTAACTCGTAAAAATGATGAAACATTTAAAGTCATTCGCAACAAAGATTCTGCGAACAAAAAAGATTCCGACTCCGAAACTTAGATTATCTGATTTAGCAAGAATTCTTCAGGGAGAAAATATTCCGCACTTTGAAATCAAACTATTTTTTATAGTTTTTCTCCTTGTTGTTCCAAGAATATCTTACGGACAATTAAACGAATTAGCTCAAGAACTTCAACAAGGAGAAAGCGACATCAAAAGGATTGCAGACATTATTATTCGAGCGGTCAAAACAATTGCTGGTGTTTCTATAATTATTGGAGGGTTGGTATTCTTGTATTTAAGAGATCAACAAAGTGATTTGTCCAAAAAAGTGGGGCAAGTTATCATTGGGATTGCCATTTTCTGGATTCTGTTGGCTGTCGGAGATAGCATGCGCTCTTAAGTTTATTCGATATGGAAAACCACTTCGTCCAAATACGTAAAGGACTTCAAAAAGAAGTCTTGTTCTTAGGTTTAAAGGCTAAGTACATAAACTATTGTATATACATAGGCTTAGGTATAATTGCTTTCGGCTTTGGTCTATCAATTGTTATTTCCACAGCTCTTGCATTGGTTTTTACGGCTTGTTTAATGCTCTTTGTCTTTGCAATACTTCTTTTCTATTCAAAGACTTATGGTGCTAATGGATTCCTGAAAAAAATTGCTGATAAGTCTAAACCTAAAAAGATTAGGGTCTCCAATTCATTCTCTAAAATGTTGATATGGAAAAAAGAGTAGAATTACTAGATACATTTCCAATTTATGGATATGAAAGAAAATCCTTGATTTCAAAGGAAAAGGGGTGTGTTACTATTCCATTAAAACTGGAACTTCCAGAAGTATTCTCCCTTGACCAAACAGATTATACAATTCTAAATGAATTGTTTTTCAACGTGATTAACATATTAGGGCCTAATAAACTTTTGCATCGACAAGATTACTTCTTTGAAGAAAATTACAAACCCATTGGTCAAAGATTGGAAGGAGATTTTATGGAAAGAGGCAATGAGTTGTACTTTAATGAACGGACTTTTTTGAGAGCCAGTCATTTTCTTTTTATCAGCATAGTACCTACCAATTACATTAAGTATGGGTCAAAGAGGGTAAACTCTTTTTTATCCAAAAAAAGAGATTATTTCTTAGAAAAAACAATACCAGAAGAATTTGTTAATTCTGATATTTTACTGGATTTTGAAAGTAAAGTGGAAAATGTCTCAGACCTAATAAATAGTTCAGGTTTAATTAAATCCACCATTCTCAATTATGAAGATTTATTTGATGACAACGGTTTATATGCAAAATACTTTAGTCTTTCCTGTCAGAATAAAAATTTGCCCGATATCGACTTCTCAAATAATCAGATACAAATTGGAGAGAAACTAGCACAATTTTATACGCTAGAAAACCTTGACCAGTTTACAAAAGAGCATATAGGGCAAAATGAACTATATGGAAAGTTTACCACTAGGCATAACAAATTTCCAATAGGGAATTTGTTCTCGATTGGGTTCAAGATACCTCACGAGCACATTATCAATCAATATATCTATATCCCAGAACAAGATAAAGCACTGGGTCAATTAAGAAAGAAAGCCAAACGTTTTAACCAATTTGGAAATGGAAGGAAAGATGATAGCAACGGTATCTATGCCAACCAAATCTACGAGTTTAATAGTGATATTCTCGAAAATCATAAGGAGATAGTATTTTACCATTTGAATGTATTAGGATTTGAAAACAAAAAAGAAGGACATCGAAAAATGTGTAATACTATTGCAGGTGCTTTTAAAAAACTAAAAGTTAATGCAAAGGAAAATACAATAGATCGTAAAAATCTATTCTTTGCTGGTGTTCCGGGTAATGCAGTTGGTCTTTCATCAGATATGTATTTGCCAATGTCCAGTGATATGGCTGCATCGTTGTTATATTTTGAAGGCGAATATAAAGACAGTTCAAAAGCTGTTGATGGATTAAGACTCGTAGATAGAATTTCTGGAAGACCATTAACCGTGAGTGTTTACAGGGAACCAGAGAAAAATGATTGGATTTTTAATAGGGGAATGCTAATTGCTTCTGGTTCTGGTGGTGGTAAATCCTATGTAGCCAATCATTATATTTCTTCTGAGCTTCGACAAGGTGCAGAAGCCATAATTATGGAAGACGGTAACTCATATGATAAACTTACTAAAGTTTTTGACGGGATTATAATTGAACATGATGATGAAAGCCCATTTACTTTCAACCCGTTCATGCTCGACAATTATGATACTGTTTACCACGGGAATAACAAAACCACGTTAACAGAAGATAAGATTGTCTATCTCGTCACGCTATTGAAATTGATAACTGGTGACGAAAAAAATACAGACAATTCAATGTCCAATGAAGTCAAAAAAACGGTTTTGGAAAACCTTGTTATTGGATATTACAACCAAATGTGGGAGAAAGAAAACCAAAATTTTTGTTTCAATACTTTCTACGAATATTGCCGAAGTCATTTAAATGAACAAACCAAGTCCAAGAAAGTCGCAAGAGATGTCTTTGACCCAAATGCTTTCCTTTTCCTTTTGGAAAAATACTATAAAGATAATCCAAGGGGAAAATTACTTAACCGAGAGGACGAGCGAATTACCCGCCTAAGCAATGAGAAAGTAGTTTATTTCAAACTTGGAAAGCTTATAGATAATGAGCTTTTATTCCCCATAACCGCCCTTATGATTATGGAAATTTTTAACAAAAAGTTGAATGATAAATCCAAACTCGCCATCAATAAAATGATGGTTGTGGATGAGGCATGGAAAGCTCTAGCTAGAACCGAGCTTGAAGATTATTTTAATAATCAGTCCCGAATGGCTAGAAAATATGGGGGACAACCCATTTTTATTTCTCAAAAAGTGGATGATTTTATTGCATCAAAAGTGATAAAAAATGCCATTGTGGTCAATTCACATATTAAAGTTTTCTTAGATATGAGAGACTTCGAGGGGTCTTTTGAAAAAATCCAAAGTGTAATGGGCTTAGGGGAAAAGCAAAAGCAATTAATACTCTCCATAAACAAAGACTTATCAGAAAAAAGAAAATTTAGGGAAGTGGCTTTTTGTTGGATGGATAGGGTGAAAGTTTATGGTGTTGAAACCTCATTAGTAGAAAAGTGTATCTATGAAACCAACCCTACTCAAAGTGATAGAATCAATACCCTATATGAAAAAAATAATAATAACTGGGAATTGACCGCAAAGGAATACGCCTATCGGTCTTCCAATTAAAATCTTATGACATGAAAAAAATATTTTTTTTAATCAGTATAATCCCAATGTTAGCCTTTGGACAAATTCCCGTTACTGATGCCGCCGCCAATGCCACATTGGGAATGATTAACAGTCAACTATTGCAAACAAATATGCAAATAAAATCTATGGGCGTTCAATTAACTACAATGAACCAGAATTTAGATAGATTGATAAGTCTTTTGGAAAAAAATAACAACCTAACATCAAAATCCAAAGAGATATTGAAAGAGGAGCTTGAGGCAAAAAAAACGGCTCCAGATTATGTAATGAAATCAACGGAATTAATTACTGTTGTGAATTTAAAGAACAAAATTCTTGAAGCTTATCGAGCTTCTCAGCAAAGTGTTAGAGCCTTTGAGAACCTAGATAAGGAAGAGAGTAAAGAATTTTTTACGTATATCGCAAATGCCGTAATGAAAACTACAGATTTGTTCAAGCAATGCAAAACCATATTATATACCAGATCAATTATACAACCTGAAGAACGGCTTAAAAAGATAGATGAAATAAGCATAAAACTAACGGAAATATTCGATAACCTTATAACCTACGAAAAAAAGTTAAAGCAACTTAATTCTACAAGGGATATTCGTAAAACACTAATTGATTTGAATAAAAACTAAATCCAGATTTATGTACCTGAACAAGACAGATAAGGGGATTCGCGAAGTGGTCAACGAACTGTTTGACCAATATATACTTGATGCATTTGATTCTGTTGACCCAATTATAAGTATTGGACAGCAGTTTGCATATATCGGAATTGGAATAATTGCACTAAAAGTCTTAATGAACGAGGAAAAGAGAGCTGATTTTTTTGAATATCTAAAATGGGTGCCATTAGCCATTATGCTTTTTAAGTACAAAGTATTTGCAAAATCAATTTTTACTTTTTATGAAGGGATAGGAAATTCTTTAAAGGTCAATGATGTTTCTTGGGATGTACTGCAATTAAAAATCTATTATGCACAAACTGAAGCTATGAAAGATGTGGGTTCCTCTTGGAGTTTGCTTACGCTAGATTCAGCGGCCTTGGAATCGCTGGTTTTAAGCGGAATGACTTCTGGAATCACCTCATTTGCTTCAATAATTTCAACGGTTGTTTTCATAGGTATAAAGGCTATGTCGGTGGTTTATTTATTTGTCTTGATAATATTTGGCCCACTAAACATTGGATTATCATTTATACCAGCCCTTTCGGGGATGTGGAAGGCTTGGTTACAAAAATTTATGAGTGTTTGCCTTTGGATTCCAATGTTGTACCTCATCGATAATTTCATGTTAAAAATAATGGAGAAACTGATTGATTCCCTTCTGCTTGGCAATGACGCCAATTTAGGACTGGTTTTAACTAGCGCACTTTTGATAATGATGAATTTATTTGTTTATCTAAAAGCTCCAACACTTGCCAATTTTATTGTACAAGGAATGAATGTAAGTGCTAGTCAATTAAAAGATAAAACTAAACATTATGGCAAAAAAGCAGCCCAAACCGCAATGGATGTTAAAACAGGAGGGACTACAAAAGGCATAAGAACATTAATTCAATAAAAAAATGCGATTAAACGACAATTATAAGATTTTTAACAAGATTAATACGTCAGAGAAACGAAGTAATCAACTGGTTTTATTATCTTTAACACTCATGTTTTCTTGTAGCTTGTTCTGTATTTATTTTATTTACAGAACAAATGAAAACGCAAAAAACAGTTTTTACCTTTTGGATAATGACCAAAAACTGGCAATGGTTAGGGTTAAGGACTACAAAAGAGCAATCGACATATTGTGTGAAGGCCATGTAAATATTTTCCATGAACTCTTTTTCTCTTTAGAACCAGATTTAGAGTTTATAAAAAAGAATATAGAAGAAAAGGCGCTTTATATGGTGGACCATTCTGGATCCCGCCTTTACAACCGTTTAGTTGACCAGGATTATTATGAAGACATTGCCAAAAGTAGTTACTCGATTGAGTTAGAAAAGGATACTATAATCATTGATTATTCTAAATATCCATTCCGATTTCAGTTTATTGGAAAACAAAGAATAGAAAAAGATGGAGATACCGAATATAGAAGTCTGATAACGACTGGCTATATTAAAGAAACCAAAACTACTCCAAACAATCTTAACGGGCTAAAAATTGTTCGTTTTGTTGTTTTGGACAATAAAGACTTAACCTACTGATTTACTATGGGATTGAACACTCAAAAATTTAATACATGGATTAGGCAACATAAGTTATTTGCCCTTGCTTCTCCAGTCGTAATTTTACTACTAATATACTTTGTCACTACCAGTCTTAACGGGATGAAGGTATCCTTCAATGACGGACAAATAGAAAACGGATACAATAATTCGTTACCCAATCAATCCAATGAATTAGAAATAAAAGACCCGAATTCTTACTTTAAAGAGTCTATAAAAGATTCTTTGGAGCGTTCACGCTCCAAAGGTTCAATTAAAAATATAATGGGTAGGGAAGAAGAAAAAGATTCCCTTGAACGCATATTGGAAGATTTGGACAGTTTTTCCATTGATGACAATGCCATTAGTTCCAATTTATACGATAATAATAAATTGTCAGCAGAAAATTCAAAACCCACAAGTACTTATTCGTCTAAACCTAAACAGCTTTCTGAATCTGAAAAAAGACTGGAGTATAGAAAAATGCTCCAGCAAGCCAAAGAAGAAAGAAAGGCGCGAAGTCAAGATTATTCTGCCCCTATTAAAAATAATACGGATTTAAATGAGCTTATTTCAAAAGTGAATATTAGAGCAACAATTTATAGAGATCAATTTATTATCCCAGGTAATAGGGTTACGTTGATTTTACGTGAAGACTTCCATTTTAACGGAAAAATGTTCCCTAAAAATACTTTTGTTTATGCAACTGCAAATATTAAACAATCCAGAGTCTTATTGGATATAAAGAATATTGATGGTTTTCAAATACCCTTAGAAGTTAGGGATGAAGAAGATGACAGGCTTGGAATACATAATGAAAAGGCTGGAGAGTTACTTATGGAGTTTTATTCAGATGTGCAAGAAGGTACTGTTCAAGACATCTCAAAAGAACTCTCTGATAATGTGGATATTCCAATGACGAATAACGCTATTAGAGCATTTGGTAAGTTCTTCGGACAGAAGAAAAAAAAGAATCGTGACGAAATATTACTCATGAATGGACACAAAGTGTACCTAGTATCTAAATAAAAAATCATATCATATGAATACAAAATTACTACTCCCACTTTTTCTAATTTTCGGATACTGCTCCTTTGGACAGGGAATCCGAGACACCATAGAGGTTTCCAGAAAATTTAAAACAATATTAATCTTTCAAGAAAATATCGCTGAGAGCATTATAGGCAGTGATATAGGCTTTTCAATAGACCTTCCAAAAGAAATAGGAAGCAAATTCAATAGCAGAATACTGAAAATTTATTATGATGACCTTGCTGTTGAAAAAGAGAATTTTACAAACCTTACGGTTATTACTGAATCTGGAAATTTATATGACTTTATACTAAAACTCTCATATAGTCCTAATAATTTGACATGGAATATCAGTTCCGATATGGCGGAAGTGAATATTAATAAGGAGAAAAAAAAGAAGAATTTAGGCTCTTCATTAGAAATACACACAGAAGACATAGACCAAAATGTTGAAGTACCAAATGATTCGATACCACAATTTACTTCACAGACTCTATACGCCGACAACCCTTATGAATATTATAGGAGAAAGAGTTTTTATATGCAATTTGACAAAGCTAAAATACCCCGCTACTTTGCACGGAAAGATAATGTTTTCTTATGGCTCAAGGGGGTATATTATAACAATAATGAACTCTATGTACAATTAAAACTTGAAAACAAGGAAGGAATTGATTTAGATATAAATTTCATTAAATATTTCATTGAAAGTTCCTATAAAAACACAACAAAACAGAAAATCCCTATAACCAAAAAAAGTGGTTTGCTCTATGAGTATAAGGTGCCTAGAACAGTCAAAGGCAATACGGAGAATCATTTTGTCTTAGTGTTTAAACAATTCACACTAGATAATAAAAAATCACTTTTGATTGAACTCGATGAAGAGTCTGGCAATCGGAATTTGTCTTTACGGATAGGTAAGGACATTTTAAATAAACCTATACGATTTTAAACATGAAAAAAGCACTACTCAATTCCGTTTTATTTTTTACCGTTCTAGTCGTTTCGGCTCAGAGAGGTGAAAACTATGCTTCATCAATCGGCGTAAGCGCTGGATATGTTGAAGATGGCTTAGGCTTTATGGCCACATATAATTACCATTTAAATAGAAAGACTTATGCACAATTAAATGTTTTTGTTGCTATAGCAGAAGACAAAGGAACCTTTGAAATTCCATATAACATATTTACGGTTCAACCTGGTTATTTTATTAAAGTGTGGGAACAACCCAGTTTTAAGAGATATACACTTAATATAGGGGGCGGGGGAGTCATTGGTTATGAGTCGATAAACAATGGGAACAATACCTTGTACACAGGTGCAATAATAGATGCTGAAAGTCAATTGATATATGGGGTATTTGTAGGGCTAGAAGGCGAAATAATTTTAGGAAATAATTTTACAATCTTAATAAAAGCAAATGAATACTATCATGCAAATAGTGATATCGGAAAGTTTTATCCATATGCAGGCATAGGCTTACGATATTTTCTTTTTTAAAACCACACAAAATGAAAAAACACGCTAACATTATTAAAGCCTTGTTCGGGCTGTTCACATTTCTAATTCTTCTTTTCTTTGGTTGTTCCAAAGATTTTGACCCTATCATCCTTGATAACTTCGACTTTAATTTCACCGAAGAGCATGATGAGGATGGGTTTGTATTTACGCCCACAAAAACATCATTTTCTTTGATTCCTGAAAAAGAAATTACCACTGTAAGTTATCATATGAAATATAATATTTCTGATGCAGAAGGTTATTTTTTAACTATTGAAGGTGATACCATAAAGGCTAACGATACCTTGAATGTTTCAAAATTGAATTTTGCATATAATTACATGCCTCTAAACACCGGGATTCACAAGGTCAAAGTTATAGCATGGGACAGCAATTCCAATAAAAAAGAATTAGAGTTATTATATGACACTAAATTTTCAGACTTCAGCTTTCTACTTAATAAAGGGTCAAATAAATTTATCATCAATTCAAAAACCCCAATTAATGTTACACTAATTCGCAACATTGTTACGGATGAAGAAAATGAGTTTGTAATGACTTATCAAGTTGAAAACGGTACAGGTAAACTGTATTATGAAGATGAAGAATATGGAGAGGGGAAAGAATTTTTATTACCTAAAGGTCAGTCGGAATTGAGTTATCTTCCAGAAACCCTAGGGGAACATAAATTGATAGTAACAGCCAAAGCTCCAGATGGAGCAACAAAAACAGAAGAATTAATATTGATGGTTCTTAATAAAGACTATCTATTTACAGCAAATGCATTGGATACTGATGAGTTTACGGGTAACCCTGTTGCGGTGAACTTCAATATTTCAGAATTGGATGTTGGTGGGGAAACGTATACCATGTTCTATACATCTGGAGACAGCAATGGTAGTCTTGAATATGACGGTCAGACGTATGCACCAGGAGAAATTTTTTCGGTTCCTGTTGGTTCATTTACTGGAACGTACACAGGTATTTCGGAAGGAAACCATGTAATTATATTCAATGTAAGGTCTTCATCAGATGTTCCCAAAACAGCTACAGTAAATATTCAATACATAAAGTATGAGGAATTTTTTGATTTAACAGTTAGTCAATCTTCTCAAGATAAGTACGAGAATCAACCATTTCTGCTAACTGCCGTTACTAGCGCCACATCTGAACATGATTTAAAAGTTACTTATAACATGACATTTAACTTTACAGGAGCAACCGCAGGGTTTATAACCTATAAGGGTAGAAGTTACAGGGAAGGTGAGTCCATACCATTGGACTACGGTTCAACTCCTTTGCAGTTTTATCCGCAAACTGATGAAAATTTCACCATCAATTTTAGAGTTGAGAATTCTACGGGAATCGCACAAACTGTTAGTGAACCCATTACAATGTTTAAAAAACCGATGGTTAAAGTTAAAGGAGAGAAGCATAATATAAGTTGTGGTGGTTGGAACGGATGTGATTATACGGTGAGAATACACACATGCTGGGACGTGAGCTGTTCAGAAGCTTTCAATGGAGCATCGTTGCAAAGAGTAGAAGTACGAATTTGGAACAGGAAAAGTGGCAAATGGGATACTTTCCTTTTTAGCTATAATGATGCTAGAGGCACTGGAGTAAACAGATATTTTACTTTAGAAACAATGGGGAAAGAAAATGATTTGAAGTACCTAGACCAAAGGTATGAGGTCAGAATTCAGGATAGTAATGGACAATGGAGTGAAACCGAGAGGGGAAGCATTATAAGGGTCTAAAAGCAAGAGGCTGTCTGAAAAGGCAGCTTTTTTTTTGCCATATTTCTAGTAAATTCTTAAATTTAAGAATGAGTAGAAAAGTAGTTTTTAAGACTTATAATCAATACCAATTAAGTCTTTTACCTCCAAGGTATGATGATTTGGTACCGGTTAATCATCCCGTTCGTATCGTAAATACGATAATTGATCATGTTGATATTAGTGCTTTAGAAAAAAGCTATAAAGGTGGCGGAACTTCCAGCTACCATCCACGCATGTTGCTCAAGGTTATTATCTATGCATACTTACGAAATTTGTATTCTTCTCGTAAAATAGAACAAGCATTACATGAGAACATTCATTTTATGTGGCTCAGCGGACAAAGTAAACCAGATCACAATACCATAAACGACTTTAGAGGCAAGCGTCTGCAAGGCCATCTAAAGAAAATTTTTCACCAAGTAGTTTTGCTTTTAGTTGAACAAGGCATTATTAGTTTAAAAGATATTTATATAGATGGCACTAAGATTGAGTCCAATGCCAATCGTTATACTTTTGTTTGGGGCAAGTCAATAAAAACCAGTAAGGAGCGTATTAAAAAACAATTAAAAGCACTTTGGTCTTATGTAGAAAAAGTCTATAAAGACGAACAGCATATCCCCAACACTCCAGACTTTGAAGCCATTGATGCAGCTAAAGTTGAAGCAACCATCAATCAAATCAATAATGCACTACAGGGTAAAGAGATTGATAAAAAAATAAAACAAAAGCTTAACTATGCCAAGAAAAACTGGCCAACAAATATGGCTAAATACCAAAATCAGGAAGCCATTTTAAAAGAAAGAAACAGTTATAGTAAAACGGATCCAGATGCTACTTTTATGCGCATGAAGGATGATCACATGCAGAACGGACAGCTCAAACCCGCCTACAACATACAAGCTTCCACCAACAATCAATACCTTACTAACTACACCTTAGCACAAACCACAGCGGACACCACTACATTAAAAGATCATCTGAACAATCACATTGAAAACTACAACGAAAAACCAGAAACACTCACAGCAGATGCGGGCTATGGTAGTGAAGAGAATTACACCGATTTAGAAGATAAAAACATAACAGCTTTTGTAAAATACAATTACTTCCACAAGGAACAACAGGATAAAAAGAAAGGAAAAATGAATCCTTTTCATCCAGATCAACTGCATTACAATAAAGAAACAGACACTTACTTCTGCCCAATGGGGCAAACGATGACCAATATTGGAAGTTATAAAAAGAAAACTACAAATGGTTTTGAGCAAGAACTCCACAGATACCAAGCTCAAAACTGCAAGGGCTGTCCGCTTAGAACTCGTTGCCATAAATCTAAAACGAATCGTATTATAGAACGCAACTATAACCTGATACGATTAAAGTCTCAAGCTAAGACCTTGTTAACTAGTGAGCAAGGTGTAGCCAAAAGAAAACAACGCTGTTGGGATGTGGAAGCTGTTTTTGGAAATATTAAGCAAAACATGAACTTTAAGCGCTTTATGTTAAGAGGAATCGATAAAGTAAATATAGAAATAGGATTAATTGCAATGGCACACAACCTTAAAAAGTACAGTTTAACTATATAAACCAATTTACAAACTTTTTACGAGCCTCTTTTAAATCCTAAAATTACCTACATCTTCAAAATAGAAATTATATTAAAAAGAAAATCGTCTAAAAATTACTTTTTAGACGACCTCTTTTCTTGCTATTTTTTTGTGTAAACTATGGTTCTAACATATTCCAAACCATCAAAAACATCATCCTTTTCCACAACCAGTTTGTTGTTTGAGAACTCTATTATCCTAAAGGAGCTTTGATTTTCAAAACTAATGACGGAATTATCGTTGGTAAGTGTCCAAAAGTCTTCGTATACAAACGAAAATGGATCATTACCACTACATGCTAAATTGTTTTCGGTAACGTTAAATTCAGGTTTATCCGATGGTCCGCTATCAGTAAATGTGGTTATATTATCCTTAACGCATTGTTGCAATTCTTGCGTTCCAAATAAATCAATATTGGATATATTATCTCCATTCAAATCTACTGCCCTATCCGACATTATAGATTCATATTCCCATTGACCTAAAATTGCAGTTGCTCTATCTCCAACAGAGATACCGTCATCATCATTGTTGCAAGAAAACAGCATACCTGCAAGCACTAAGGTAGCCAGTAAGATTTGTGTATTTTTCATGATATATAATTTGTGGGGTTAATGATACAAAGATAACAAATATATATAAAAAAGTGTATTTTAAATCCACTTTTTTATATATATTTGTTTAATGAATGATTTTATAGAGCTACATCAAGGGATTTTGAAAAATTTAGAATACTTGCGAAAACTAAATGGTTATACTCTTGAGTATGTTGGTGATAGTTTAGGGATATCCAAATCTGGGTATCGTAAAATTGAAAAAGGTTCTATTCATATTTCATTGAAGCACCTTCATACCCTATCTTTAATATATAAAGTTCCTCTTGATAAAATTCTATTTACAAATCTGGCTTCATATCAACGAACTAACTAATGTTTATTAGGGTGGGCTGTGGAAAAAATAAAGTCTAAGGGAACTTTTTTAAGTTCCCTTTGTCTTTATGCGCGGTCTTGGGTGGGTCTGTGTAATGAAGGTGAATTCTCCAAGATTGTCTGAGCGAAGCGAAGGCATCTTGGAGACTGAAACCGGAATGCAACAGACTTACCAAAAGACTAAGCAAACCCGATATCGAGTCCAAAACTTTTTTCAAAATTTTCTGATTACGTCAATGAATATAGAAGTCAGTTCTAACTTAAATAGTTGTGCACTTTAACATATCTAGAAAGTAAAAGAAGAACTATTCAAAATCATGCATATTTTGAATTTATAGAACTTTCAAGAGGTCTTAAATTTTAGACGTTGTTAATCATAAATGTTTTTTTGGTTTTCTAAAAAAGGTAAATTCATTGAAATATATGATTGTAAAAGGATATTATGAGTTACAATTTCATATTTTATTTATTCAAATAGTAAACTAACCCTGTAACTAATATCATAATTAACCTTGCAATAGTGAATGAATAGAAAACCCCATCAGTAATCAGCCATATTCCAATTATTGGTCCTAAAATCTGACCAATACTGTTAGTAGAACTCTGTATAGATATATTTCAGTCAGCATTCTCTTGTGATATTAATGAAATTCCCAAAATGAATAACCTCAAAACAAATTGTTCTCTGGTTGATAAAAACCTTTTCCTTATAAATTGGTTAATACAGATCGTATAATTGCCAATACCGAGTCTCAAGGCATTTATAAACGATATTTTTTCAAAGCCCTCAAGTGTGGTAAAAAAGTCAAAAAAAGCATTGTAGATCTTATAATGTGGTAGGATAACCAATCTGTTAGTCTGTTAAGGATACTTGCTTTTTGTTTAAGTTTGTTATTGGTGACTTTTCTGCACTCATTTATAACCCTATTAAAATCCGAGTGTAATGTTTCGGCAAAAATAGATGAATATATTTCCACATTCATTTCTATGCTGCCATAGCAGCTAAGACTGTTTAGATTAAAAGAACCAATTGTTGACCAGTGACTATCTACTACCGCGGCTTTGCCATGCAATACAGACTTTTCCCATTCATATATTTGAATGTGATTGTGGAGAAAGGTTGAATATAAATGTTCGGTTGCCCTTCGTACCAGAGGTACATCACTAATGCCTGCTAAAATTATTGTTATTTTCACGCCTCTGATACTAGC
This sequence comes from Flaviramulus basaltis, assembly GCF_900114265.1. Classification (GTDB taxonomy): domain Bacteria; phylum Bacteroidota; class Bacteroidia; order Flavobacteriales; family Flavobacteriaceae; genus Flaviramulus; species Flaviramulus basaltis. Next base: position 128,932 of record NZ_FPKV01000005.1, on the reverse strand, counting down.
TTTTTTTAGTGCTTTGGACATCTTTCTTCCCGGTAAGAAATATGAACCCAATATAACTATTTCCTTTTTTGCACTAAGTATCGCATTAGTGTAAGCATCACAAACTTCTGTTTTATTTTTTAACCAGTCGTTTTGAATAATTCCAACAAGTGCTCTGCCAGCTGAATGCAAGACTGGCTTTATTTTTTTTGAACTTCCTTTTTTAAAAAAGTAATCTCTGCATAATTTTTGCAAATCTTCGGCTGCAGGGCAATCTAGTTGTACGGCATAATCAAGCCAAGGTTCCGATTCTAGATTTCCATGGTATTTATTGGCAATATTAATTCCACCTATCAGTGCCATTTTTCCATCAACAACCATCACTTTATGATGCATACGCCTGCCCAGATAAAAATTGTTCAAGGAAAAAATAGGGGAAAAGAAACGGATAAAAATACCGTGATGTATCAAATCCTGTACAAAACTATAGGGAAGTGCTGCACTCCCATAAGCGTCCAATAAAACATACACTTTTACATTTCGTTGTGCAGCTTCTATCAGGCAGTTTGCTATGCTGTTCCCTGTTTCATCGTTGTCAAAAATATAGGTTTGTAGATGTATTTCTTTGTGTGCATCTTGAATTATTTTTTTTAGTCGAAGAAAATACTCTTCACCAGAATGCAGCAATTTAATATATCCATTATCATCAGTACTATGGTGAAGTTTGTCAATTGTTGATCTATGAATCATCAAAATGCTTAGTATTATTATTGGTTATTTTTTAAATTATAAATTTCACTCTAAGGTATTCGTTACGTTTTATTATTCAATTTCATTGAGGGTAAAACAAATCCCATAGTAACTAAAACAACCGACCCAGCGATAATAAAAGGGTAATAAAAACCACCAGCAACTAACCACGTTCCTAAAACGGGACCTAAAATTTGACCGATACTATTGGTCGAACTTTGTATGGAAATATTTCTGCCCGTATTCTCCTGTGATATTAATGAGACTGCCGAGAGTAAGTTTGGTGTTACCATAGCTCCACCTGCGGCAAAGACAATAATTAGCCCGTATATGAAGAATTCATTTTTAAAAAAAGGAAAAGCGATTAGTGAAATTCCTGAAATGAACAATCCTAATGCGATTTGTTTTTTAGCCGATAAAATCTTTTCACCATAACTGGCAAATACAGGTTGTAAAATTGCCATTACCGATCCACAAAGCATAAAGCCGATGCCGACTTGGTTACTGTTAAATGCCAATTCGTCTTTACCATAAATAGAAAACACAGTTTCAAATAATGTGACGACGAATTGCATCACAAAAGATATTATTAAAATAACGATGAAGTACTTACTGAATGAAAATCGAAAGCTCATTTTTTCCGTAGTAAACTTATTTACTCGTGCTGTATTTTTTAACCATTTTGATATAATAAGTAAGACTATTAACCCAATTAGTGCGGCAAAAATAAATGGTACTGAAAATCGATTTAAGTGCAGTGTTCCAATAGAATATTCTAAATGCAAAGGTACTTGAGATAGGAATCCTCCTATAACAGGACCAAATATAACGCCCGAACTAATGGCAACTCCAGACCAAGCCATTATTTTGGTTCTACGTTTCGCGGACGTAATATCACTTAAATATGCATTACTAACCGGAATAACTGAAGAAGTGAATATACCTCCAAAAATGCGTGCTACATAAAGCATTGTTAATGATGTGGCAAGACCTGTAAGTAATTGCATTATTACAAAACCAATCAAACCAATAATAATGATGGGTTTGCGTCCATATCTATCTGAAAGTTTTCCCCAAATCACGACGAAAAGTAGTTGAAATAGGGGGTAAATACTGGTAAGTAATCCAATGTGAAAATTGACTAGATCAGTATCCAAATTATCTTTGAGCGCCAGCCTCTCCGTATAGTAGGGAAGGGTAGGCAATAAAATACCATAGCCCAACATTACCACAAACAAACTCAATAGGATTAAAAAAATCCTATTGAGCTTTTCTTTCTTGTTCATTATTTTTTACCGATTTTTCGCTTTAATAATTGCGCATTAATAGCCACAATAATTGTGCTTAAACTCATAAATACAGCTCCTACGGCAGGACCTAAAACAAATCCTGAAGAATATAGTACGCCAGCTGCTAATGGAATGGCCACTACATTATAACCCGTTGCCCAAATTAGATTTTGAATCATTTTATTGTAGGTAGCCTTTCCGAACAAAATAAGGTTTGCAATATCTTGCGGATTACTGTTTACCAATATAATATCGGCAGTTTCAGCAGCAATATCAGAACCTGAACCTACTGCAACTCCAACATTGGCTTGTGCTAATGCGGGCGCATCATTTACACCATCACCAGTCATAGCAACAAATTCTCCTTTACCTTGTAATTCTTTTACAATTTCTACTTTTTGATGTGGTAACACTTCGGCATAATAGCCATCCAATCCAAGTTTGTCACTAACAGCTTTGGCCGTTTTTTCATTATCACCAGTAGCCATAAATACTTTAATATTATTCTTTTTAAATACTTTTATAGCATCTGCGGATTCTGGTCTAATTTCATCTGCAAGCGCAATATATCCTGCTAACTCCCCTTCAATCAAAACAAATACAACAGTTTCTGCCGCATCACTGTAGGCATCTTCAGGAATAATTATTTTCTCATCTCTTAAATAGCCAGGGCTTACTACTTTTACTTGCTTACCTTCCACGTTTGCCTCTACACCTTTGCCAGTAATGGCATTGAAGTTTTCAGGATTTGGAATAGCAACATTATCTTCCTTGACTTTTTTAATGATTCCTACTGCAATAGGATGTTCTGAACTTTGCTCTAATGAACTTGAAAGGCGTAAAATTTCTTCAGCTGAATAAGTAGCATTTACAGATTCAATTCGAGTAACACCAAAATCTCCTTTGGTCAATGTTCCAGTTTTGTCAAATAGTAAGACGGTTATCTTACGCGATTCTTCAAAGGCAGTTCTATTTCTAATCAATAGTCCATTTTGGGCAGATACTGCGGTAGAAATTGCTACTACTAAAGGAATAGCAAGACCAAGTGCATGTGGGCAAGCAATAACCATAACGGTAACCATTCTTTCTAAAGCATAGACAAATGGAAAGCCCAAAATCAACCAAACTGCAAGTGTCCCAAAACCTATGGCTAGAGCGATATATGTCAACCATTTTGCAGCCCTATCAGAAAGGTTTTGCATTTTAGATTTGGTTTTTTGAGCTTCTTCAACCATTGTGATTACCTTGTTGAGATAGCTATCTTTGCCTGTATGTTCTACCTTAACTTTTAACGTACTATTACCATTAACAGAACCACCAATCACTTTGTCTTTTGCGTCTTTTTTTACTGGTTTTGACTCTCCCGTAAGCATTGATTCGTTCAAATAACTAGACCCTTCTGTAATAATTCCATCAGCAGGAACTTTTTCTCCGGGTTTTACTAATATTACATCATCTTTTAATAAATCTTCAAGTGCAATATCTTCAATAGTGTCACCCTTGACTCTATGGGCTTCGGCAGGCATCATACTTACCAGTAGCTGTAATGCCTTTGATGCACCCAAAACACTTTTCATTTCTATCCAATGACCAACAAGCATAATGGCGATTAGAGTGGCTAGTTCCCAAAAGAAATCCACTCCTTTTAAACCAAAGACCGTTGCGGAACTATAAAAATATGCCACACTTATTGCCATGGCGATAAGGGTCATCATTCCAGGGGCTGCCTTTTTTACTTCAGACCAAAATCCTTTTAAAAATGGCCAACCACCATAAAAATATACAACAGATGAAAGTGCAAAAAGCACATAAGGATTGCTGGGAAGTAAAAATTCATATCCAAAAAAATCTTGAATCATTGGCGAGAAGAACAATATTGGAATGGAAAGTACTAGGGTTACCCAAAACCGTTTCCTAAAGTCGGCTATCATCATTTTATGATGGTCGTGACCCGCCATTCCCATTGGTATGCTTCCGTGGTCGTGTTTCATTTTGGAATGGTCCATTTTGGAATGATCCATTTTACTGTGGTCCATCTTACTATGGTCGTCCGATTTTGGGTCTTCCATTTTCGAGTGATCCATTTTCGAGTGATCCATTTTTGAGTGGTCATCTTTGTCATGATTCATTTTAGAATGATCCATCTTCGAATGGTCCATTTTTTTATCCTTGTGATTTTTGTTATTGTCCATATTATTCTATTTAAGTGTTATCGTAATTTTTTTCGCATTGCTTCTGAAATGTTTTCGGCATAGACGCCGTAGGCATCCACCAAAAGACCCTTTATTCCGTTTTTGGATGAAATGGCATATAGTATGCTGTTATCATCGGTACTGCTCATCCCTTCAAAACGAAAAGTTTCATCCACTTCAAAATCTTCCGGGTTTAATTCCAGTTTTAATGAAGCACATTCCAAACATTTCGGTTTCAGGTTAAAATCATAAGTATAACCATTTGCCTGTAAATCGTTTATAGCTTCTGAAAGAGTATCGTAATTGTTCATTTTCTTTTATTTATAAGTCATTGTAAAATAACTGTTATCTTCTTCTGTAAATCTCTGAAAGGACAATAGGCCGTTCAGATTTAATTTTTCGTTGACGGTATAGTTAAGTTGCATAATACGAATGCCCAATGCATAGGCCTTAATATTAATTTTGGACTTGATGTTGTTATTGTCTTGACCAACTTCCGATTCACGGTTGTATATTTTTATCATACTTTTGGAACCAAAGAAATTTAACAAGCCCGAATCAAAACTCATTTCCAATTCTATATCTTCAAGGATATTTAAATCGTATAGTTCTTTAAAATTTTTAGAAGTGGTATTGATTTCGGTTTCCTTTGACTTTGGTTTGGAAAATGGAAATGCCATAACCATTATACTGGCTTCATCAGGCTTACAGCGATAGGTCGTGGTGTATTTGTTGGTAGATTTTTTTTCTTTGTCAAATAATTCTGTGATTACCTCAATTTCATAATAGCCATTTTTCTCAATTGTTTTACCAGCTTCAAAAGTTTGTTTGTTGAGAAAAGCACCTTTTTCATCAAAATTCTCCCGAATGACAAATCTTCCAGAAATCTGCCCAATGAGCATTTCAGTTTGTCCAGTCATTGTAATACTGAATAAGATGAATAGTAATATGAAGCCTTTTTTTCTCATATATGGTGCATTAATTTCTTTACCTCTTTTGCCATTATATCGCTTAAATCAATCTCATTTGAAGGATGCGGAATGGTATTGCAAGTGACTATTTTTTCTACACCAGAATCCAATAAATCTTGATAGGCATTACCTGAAAATACTGCGTGGATACCAACACATATAGGTGGTTTCATCCCTGCTTTTTTCAAATGTTGTACGGTTTCAATCATTGTTCGCGCCGTGGAAATAATATCATCTACCAAAATAGGTGTAGCATCTTTGTATTTGTCTACATCTGGAACCGAGACTTCCACATGACGGTCGCCGTGACGCACCTTTTGCAATACCGTAAATGGTGCTTTTGCATTTTTAGCAACTTCAGAAACCCATTGCTCACTTTCAGAATCTGGACCTATAAGTACAGGGTTTTCTATGTTTTCTTTTATCCAATCTGAAATAGCATCGGCAGCGTGAATTGCTTTGTTTGGAATTTTATATACTTCCCCTAAAGAGCTAATTCTATGTAAGTGTGGGTCAACCGTGGTAATGCTATCGGCAAAACCTGAAATCAATTTTCCGAAGAAACTCGAAGTAACACCTTCACCTTCATTAAAGACTTTGTCCTGACGCATATAGGCGAGATAGGGTGCCACTAAACACGTACACATTGCTCCTAGTGATTTGGCAGTATGACTTAAAAAATAGAGAGGTAACAGTTTCTTGTCTGGCTCGTGCAAGGTGCATACCAGTACAACACATTTATCCTTCACATCAGATAAGATACGTGTATAGGATTCTCCATCAGGGAAGTTGCGCAAAGTGGCTTTGCCTATTTCTGCATCCATTTTTTTTACCAAAAGCTCTGTGAGTTCTTCATTTCCGGGAAGACTGAATAATATTGTTTTCATAGTACATTTTTTAAATTATGGTTATGATGTCGTTGTGGTTATTTTTATAATCCAACGCATAGTTGAGCTCGCCTTTGGATTCAGCATATATAGTGTATAGTAATTGGTTCTCTTTAATTGATTCTCCCAAATGTGCATTTAAAAGAATTCCTGCGGATTTAGATTGAGGTGCTCCTGAAAGCTTGGCGAGTTTTGCAATTTTTCGGTTATCGATTCTTTTTAAAACTCCTGACTTTTCTGCTTTAATTTCTATTTTATAGGGCGCTAAAACAGGCTTTGAAAAGCGACCTTGTGCATTGCAAATGGCAAGAAATTTTTTATAAGCCTGACCAGATTTAAGTACTCCTTTGGCGGTTTTCGTTCCTTTACCTTTTCCGACTTTCCCCGAAAGTTCTATAAGTTCGCCAGCCAAAAGCAATGCTCTTTTTTCTAGGTCATTTGGTGCATCAGTTTCATTTTTTAAAACTTTTAATATATCGATGGCTTCTAAAGTCGGACCAATGCCTCTACCAACTGGTTGTGAGCCATCTGTAATAATAACTTTCACATTAAGTCCAACAGCGTTACCCACAGTTTCCATATGGTTTTTTAGTTTTTGTGCCATTTCCATGCTGCGCACCTTGGCAGTTTCTCCCACGGGAATATCAATGACAACGTGTGTGGAACCTGCCGCAGCTTTTTTTGAAAGTACCGAAGCAATGAGCTGTCCTTCGCTATCAATATCCAAAGCTTTTTCAATTTTAATAAGAATATCGTCCGCAGGACTCAATTGGGCTGTACCGCCCCAAACTATGCAGCCTCCTTCTTTTTCAACCACAGCTTTTATTTCTTCGGAAGAAAGGGTGACATTGGTCAGTACTTCCATAGTATCTGCTGTGCCTGCCGGCGAAGTGATAGCCCGTGAAGATGTTTTTGGCATTGTAAGCCCATAAGCGGCAACTATGGCAACTACCAGTGGTGTTGTTCTGTTGCCAGGCAATCCGCCAATACAATGCTTATCGACCACGATTTCTTTTTTCCAATTCAGTTGCTTACCAGATGCTATCATTGCTTTTGTGAGATCAGATATTTCATCAATATCCATTCGGTCGCCTGCACAGGCTGTTATAAATGCCGAAAGGTGGATATTGGAATAATCGCCTTCCACGATATCGGTTATAATTTCGTTATAAGCTTTGCAATCCAGTTTTTGATTATAGATTTTAGCCCTAACGTGGCTTAAAGATTCAATAGGCTCCAAATGGGAAACATACAGCGTGTCATTTTGAGAAACATTTAGTTTTTTCGCGGCAGCATCTGATAACCCAATTTCATTTGGTAGCAGAATATCTGAATTTAAAACATTAAGACTTGCTACAATTGATGTGGTTGCATTTGATATCCTTATTCGTGTGAGCGCTTCAAAACCTTCAGAAACACAGACGTGGCAATCTTCATGCATATATACTACGTTTTCGTTCTGTGTATAAATGCCAAGACGTTTATATTTTAGAATGTTTGAGTGTTGTTCCATAATTTTTAAATTTTCAAGATTTCCAAAACCTATTCTATTTCTTCAATGTTGTAGAGTTGTGGGATTTCAGAATCCCACCCATAGGTTTCCTTAATTCCTTTTTGAAGGGCTTCCGCACCTTCTTTTTCTCCGTGCACAATAAAAATTCGTGCTGGTTTATTTTTTATTTTACTCATCCAATCTATAAGTTCAGCGTGGTCTGCGTGTGCCGAGAGGCCTTGAATTTCGGCTACTTCCATATGAAAGGGGACCCATTTTCCGTACACTTTTAATTCTTTTTCACCTTCTAATAATTTTCTTCCACGTGTGCCTTCAGCTTGATAGCCTACAAAAAGCAAAGTGTTATTTGGGTTTTGTGCTTGGGTTTCAAGATAGTTGAGCATTCTACCACCAGTAAGCATTCCGCTTCCCGCAATCACGATTTTTGGTTTGTCGTCGGTTCGTAATTCCATTGTTTCACGATAACTGCTTACGACCGTAAAGTGTGAACACATTTCATCACATTCATTGTCCTCCAATCTGTGCCAATCCCTTGTACGATGAAACAATTCCAATACACTAGCTCCCATTGGGCTATCCATTATCATTTGTACTTTTGGGATTTTCTTTTCCTTGAGTAATTTCCAAAAAATCAGCATCATCAGTTGGGCACGTTCTACTGAAAAACTTGGAACGAATAAACTTCCTTCTTTATTAATGGTGTCATTGACCAATTTTTCAATTTGCGGAAGTGCTTCCACTTCATCGGGATGAAACCTTCCGCCATAAGTAGATTCTATTAATAGTACATCCGCTTTTTTAGGTTTTAGAGGTGGATAGAGCAATAAATCGTTGGTTCTTCCAATATCTCCTGAAAAAACAAAACGTTTTCCATTTACATCCAATTCGATGTAGGTAGCACCTAGAATATGTCCGTTGTACTGGAATCGAGCTCTAATATCGTCAAACAGTGGAATCCATTGCGATTGTGGAACGTTCTTAAAATACGGAATGGTTTTTTCTACATCCTTTAAATCGTAAAGTGGTTCTGCCGGACTGTGTTTGGAATAGCCTTCCTTATTGGCACGTTCAGCTTCTTGCTCCTGTATTTTCGCACTATCATTCAAAATGATTTTAGCGATGTCCAAGGTGGGATTGGTGCCATAGATAGGTCCATTAAATCCTTGTTTTACCAATCGAGGCAGATAACCTGTGTGGTCCAAATGGCCGTGAGTAAGCAATACTGCATCAATTTCTGAAACTTCAACTGGTGGATATTCCCAGTTTTTGAGTCGTAATTCTTTTAATCCTTGAAAAAGTCCGCAGTCTATCAGTATTTTTTTATTTCCTATGTCCACTAAATATTTTGAGCCAGTTACGGTGCCTGCCGCTCCTAAAAAGTGGATGTTTATTTTATTGTTTTTCATCTTTATAGTATTTATTTAGTTTCCACCACAGCAGGAAGGTGTGTTTCCTTTATCTTGGTTTGATTTGCTCAATTCCGCTATTTCATTATATAGATTGCGGGAATCTTCTTTAATAAGAAGCGCCAATTTCTTTACGGATTTAGGTTCAAAGTTTACCATCCCCAATAATATTTCAAGGGCTTCTTCAAGTAGTTTAGAATCATCTTCCAGTGCTTGGTAAAATGGCTCTAAATCTATGCTGTTCTGTTTTTGCAGTTCATCTGTTTTCATAAGTTTTGTTTTAAGGTTTATTAATAATCCTTAAGTGCTTTTACATAGCGCTTCTGAATCTTCTAAAATCTTTTTGTGTCTTTTTTTATCAATTCCTATCTGCTTCAATAGCGTAGGATTTTCGTGAAGATCTTTGCAGAGCACAATACCTTTATCCAATAACTTTGCTTTTTCGGCTTTGGTCAACGTTGTTAAAGCTGTTAAAGGGTGCAGTCCCAACTTGTCTATTCTGTCTTTTAAACCGTTTCCCATTGGATAATCCCAACTTGTCAATAATAGTCCCACGCATTTACCATATTGTATCGCATCTGTGGTAAATCTTGTATTAGTATATACACCTCCTTTATGAAGTTTAGCTTCGTGACCTTTTTGGAGTTCCCATTGTTTTTCAACATCTAAAAATCTTGAATGGATATATAATGGGATTTTTACATTACAAAATCTGCCTTGGTCACTGTGATATTTGCATTCAATCATATAATGGTTATTGTCTTTTTGCGCTATCACATCTATTTCGTGCTGAACGCAATTGCCCTGCACAATCACACCAACTTGTGTTGTAAACCCTTCGTACGCCATTAGTTTGCCTACCAACTTTTCAAAAGGAAAACCAGAAGGGCCCAATTCCATCAATGCTTTTTTAAGCTTGTATTTTGAGGCACTTACACGTGATTTACCTTTAAGCATCTTAAATGCCATTTGGTAGATTTTTTTAGTGGTAATGCCATCATATATTTGCTCTTCAACTTGAAAAACAATCTGCTGAACCAATTCTTCACTCGCTTGTGCACGTCTTAAGGAATTGATAAGCTTATCCACATCAAATGGAACAGTATCTCCAGAATGTTTTACTATATTTATTGTATTACCCATTGTTTATATATGTATTGTCATTACGGGTAAGGTAGAATGATTGGTTACACCTTCAGCAATACTTTTAGAGAATAGGCTTAAAAACCCACTCTTACCGTGTGTAACCATCGCTATTAAATCTGTCGGATGCTCTTTTACAAAAGTATTGATGCCCGTTTCTACAGATGGTTCGTTATAAACCGCCATTGAGTAGTTTTTTAACTCTTGAAATTTTTGCAATAACTGTTCAATTGGGTTCAAACCAAGCTCAATACTATTAAAATCTGTTTGAGTATTTATACGCAATAAATGAATTCGAGCATTGCATTTTTTGGCTATGGATATTACCTGTTTAAAAGCACCAGCTAGGTCTTCTTTAAAATCTGATACAAAAACTATATTCTTAAAAGGAAATATTACTTCTTCATCTTTTACAACGATAACGGGCGCCTTTGCTTTTCGCACTATCTCCTCCACATTACTGCCAGTTATTTCTCTAATAACACCTTTCGTACCACTACTTCCAGTAATAATGAAATCGTGATGAAAATGACCTGAATGCTCTATAATATCTTTTTCTCCTGAATTGAACTGAAGAAAGGTCCGGCATTTAAGGTCTTGACTTTCTGCATTTTTTTCCAACGCTCTTAAAGCTGCTTTTGCAATGCCTATCTGTTTCAATGTTTCAGGGTATCTTTTTTCTTTTAGTTTATCCAGTTTTACCCAATCTACGGGTGTGGTCATTAAATGTAAAAAGTGTATTTCAGCATTGTATAATTTTGCCATTTTAATCCCAAGATGTGCAGATTTGGTGCAGTTCTCAGAGAAATCCGTGGGTACTAGTATATTTTTCATTTTGTATAATTTTTTGATTTATAAATTAAGCTATGCCAACTTCATTTCCAGAATGTTTATTTTTTTCAAAACAATCTAGATTGTATATTGTGGTTTCGGCAATGTTTGTCAATGCTGTTTCAGTTAAAAAGGCTTGATGGCTGGTTATCAAAACATTGTTGAAGGTCATTAATCTAGCAATCACATCATCTTGCAAAATGTCATCAGAATGGTCTTCAAAGAACAATCCCTCCTCCTCCTCATAAACATCAATCCCGAAATAGCCAATCTTTTTGGTCTTTAGTCCTTCAATAACAGCTTTGGTATCTACCAATCCTCCACGACTGGTATTGATGAGCATGACGCCTTGTTTCATAAATGAAATATGTTTGGCATTAATCATATGTTTGGTGGAAGGGACTAAAGGTACGTGCAGGCTTATAATATCGGCTTGCTTACAGATGGTTTCGCATTCTGTATAGCTTACGCCGTAAGAATTGATTAGATTTTTATCTTCTGTTACATCTTGGGCAAGTATTTTACAGCCAAAGCCGTGCAGTATTTTTATAAGGATGGTACCGATTTTTCCAGTTCCAATAACGCCAACTGTTTTTCCGTTAAGGTCAAAACCCGTTAGACCGTTCAATGAGAAATTCATATCTCTGACCCTATTGTGAGCCTTGATTAATTTTCGGTTCAATGCGAGTATCAAAGCCATTGTATGTTCTGCTATGGCATAAGGTGAATAGGCGGGGACACGGGCTATTTTTATACCCAGTGCAGCTGCTCTTTCAGTAGCTACGTTGTTATACCCTGCGGTACGAAGGGCGATGTACTTAACGCCCAAGGCACTTAACTTTTCCAGTACTTCTGCCGAGGCATCATCACTTGTAAACAAACTGATAGCCTCTGAGCCCTGTGCCAAGGAAGCTGTGTTTTCGGTCAACCGTACTTCAAGGAGGTTAAGCTCGTGCTTGCTCTTATTTGCGGATACCAAATAGGACTCTTCAAATTTGTGGGTACTGAATACCGTTGTCTTCATTCTTCTTTTTTTAAATTCTATAACTGTATTAAAATATAGGTTATACCCACGATAACCACACTTCCAAAAATGAGCATCACGAGTTTTCCAGTTTTTTTGGAACCTTTAAAATAGGTAATACCCAGCTTCACTATCATATTGCTTATAGTTGCTGTAATAATGACATTGGTTGCGAGCGTAAGTTTGTCTTCCACAGCGCCAAATTTTGCCATACTTATGGTTATCGCATCTGTATCTGCTAATCCTGCAATAAGGGCTGAATAGTATAAACCACTTTCGCCAAAAAATTGATTTCCATAAAAAACTGCAAATAGGATAACCACATAAATACCGCCAAACCCAAGAGCATTCAGGATATTAAGTGGATTACCTAAATTAATATCCGTCTTTGGAACATTTGCATCTTTTTTAATAAACAGAAGTGCACTTATCAAACAAATAAGCGTGAGGATGATAAAGGGAACGACTAAATAAGAAAGTATGGCACTATTGAAAATATAGGCTAACACCGCAAGCCTTGGAAACATTATTGCTGAAGCTATAATAATACCCGCAGCATATTCTTTTGAAAGCTCTGGCGATTCCTTACTTCTCGAAGAATATATCCAAGCTACTGCTGTACTTGAAATTAATCCGCCTAAAATTGCAGTGAGCAAAATTCCTCGTTTAGAGCCTACATATTTTACGAGAAAGTAGCCGATGAAATTCAGAAAAGAGACAATCACTATAATTGCTCCAATCTCAAAAGGGTTAAGTAAACCTTCTGGTCCATAGTCTTGATTTGGTAGAAAAGGTAAAATCAGTAGTGCGATAATCGAAAATTTAATAAAAGCAAAAAGCTCTTCTGAAGTAATATTTTTAATGAACGTATTAAAGGTAGTTTTTAGTGATAATAATGTAACCACAATTACTGCGGTGGCAACTGCTTCCTTGTGCAAATGATTAGCAACCATAACACCTAAAATTAATGTAGCGAACAATGCCATATTGGTGGTAATACCAGTCATTAAATGTTTTTGTACTAAGGAAAGGTGACTGAAAGACAGAAACAAAAGAAATGCTGCCGAAATGATAATGACCAACCAAGACGTATAGGCTGTGGAAAGATTTCCTAAGATAAAACCAATAATGGCGACAATCGGGAAGGTTCTTATTCCGGCAAAGCCTTGTTCTTCCTTCAGTTTGTCGTATTCACGTTCCAAGCCGAGAATAAGACCAATACCCAGACTGATGAGTAGTCCAAGTATAAAGGGATTCATATTTTTTAAGGCTTCTGTCATTGTTTTAAACTTTTGTATCTACAGGAAATACCTTTTTTAGATTTCCTACATTATTTTTCACTTACAGTTTCAATTTTATGTGTTGACCTTTTCCTCCTTTTTTTTATTGCGCCAAATTCATTCCAGGTTTTGATGTTGGGTGGTATTATGGTCTGCTTTGTCCCCAATGGATATTGTTCAACAATAAGGCGGGCCATCAAATAGCAAATGCTGGATTCTGCCCCTTGATTGATATTTATATTTTCTTTTTCAAGACCATCATAACAAGCACCATTAACAGGGTTATACATAATTTGCTTGAGATGGTTATTGCCTAAAAACCAGCTAAATGCAGTATGTAATTGTTTGGCATATTTCTTTTTATGGGTAACCTTATAGAAGATGTCTAATGAAAGAATAGTATAAGCCACTTCAATGGGTTGTTCACCATGAAAGGTGCGTTTGTTTCTTTTGTGGAACCATCCATCATTGGATATGACTTTGATTTCCCCTTTCATAAAATATTGTGACAATAAAAAGTCAAAGGTAGTTTCGGCAACGTCCTTGTATTTTTTATTTTTTGTAATGAGCCATGCATATAATAAGGCTTCTGGCAATACACTGTTTGCATAGGTTAGGTAATCTTCAAACCATACCCATTCTTTATCATTGCTTATATGAAAAATACGCAGGAGCTCTTCGGCCAATGTTTCCGCTATTTCATTATATTGGATTTTGGATTCATTTTCTTGATAATAATAAAGTCCTTTTAATATAAAACCAATGGCTCTTGGGGATTTAAAATTTGCTACATTTTGTATGACGCTTTTAAAACAGTTTTCGGATTTGGTTACTAAACCTTTTGGTAGGTTTTCTGTATTAGACAATACATAGCCAAGTGCCCAAATAGTTCTGCCAATGGAATCTTCTAAATTCACTTCTGTATTTTGCTCGGTAAATTGCTCTTTGTAATCTACATAATTGTAGAACAGGCCATTGTCTTGCTGGCAAAACACGATGAAATCCATATAAATTTCAATTAGTTGTAAGACATTGTTAGTTCTTTTTCGCTTATAATACATAAGCATTGCTATTAATGCCCTGGCATTATCATCAAGCGTATAACCAAAAGACGTATCCGGCTCACTGAAATTCGAAAATTGAAGCATGCCAAAATGAGTGGTCATATCTTCAATATGATCGGTTTTTATGGGTGGTAAACTAAAATCCAAAGGGGCGTCATATTGCAAATACTCCTGAAAAATATCGGAATAGGAAATGGCCGCATTTTCCCAACTAAAAGCGCGCATTTTAGTAAAAGCATTTTTTCCCATTGATGATGCTATTAGAGGTTGTTCTAGCAAGTCAATAATAGCATTGCTCATTTCGAGATGATTTTCAAAATCATTCAATAAAATACCAGTACTTGGATTAAGGCATTCTTTGGAATGTGGAATTGGAGTTGATATAACTGGGTTTCCGCAACTCATGGCATAAGAAAAAGTACCGCTTACCGCTTGGTTGGGGTCTTTTGATGAGAATAGGTAAATGTCGGATAAGGATAGGTATTCCAATAATTTGTTTAGTTCCAGATATTCATTTATAAAAATAACATGGTCTTTAATGCCTAAACCATCGACCATTGCTATGAGTGAATCCCTATATGTTTCACCTTCTCTTTTTATTATTTCAGGATGGGTTTTACCTAAAACCAGATAAATTGTGTTTGGGAATTTATGAATTGCTTTTGGCAATGCACGAAGTGCTGTTTCTATATTTTTATTCTCACTTAATAACCCAAACGTAGAGAGCACATTTTTATTTTGAAAGCCATATTTATTTTTTAGTCTTTGTTTTTCTTTCCATAGTACAATATGGGTACCGTGAGGTATGATAGCTATTTTGTTTTTATCTATGTGATAATCCCTTTCTAGAATTTCTGCAGATTTGTTTGTTAGTACAATAAGTTTCTCGGTGAGGTCACCTAAAGCCTGCACAATTTTGGTCCGTTTTTTATCTGGATGGGGAAGAACCGTATGGAACACACAAGAGATGGGAATGTCTAACTTAAGCAGAAAAGCTATTAAATGGCTACCATAGTCACCTCCAAAAAGTCCAAATTCGTGTTGTACACAAACCATCCCAATATCATCTCTTTCATTTAACTTATTCGCTACTTTGAAAAATGAACTTAACTCTTGGGCATTTATTTTATATGAAACTTCCTCTGGATAATCATCCATATCGCAACATTCATTTTCTAGTGCACAAACTTCGATTTGCATGGTAGCACCAAAACAGTTTTTTAGAGACGTAATCAAATCTTTTGAAAAAGTAGCAATTCCGCATTCGCGTGGAGGATAGGAACAAACGAATAAAATTTTATGTGTTTTCATTTTTAGTCTGTTTTTTTAATTCATTTAATAATTCTTGTAGGCTTACCTTGGCCACTGCCGTATGTTTATCTGCCGCCCCATAATATATATGGAGATCATCATCAAATAAGGCTGTTCCAGTAGGAAATACAACGTGGTTTACAACTCCTTTTAATTCCCATTCCATTGATGGGGAGAATAAGGGATAAGGCAACCGTCCAATTACTTTTTTGGGATCATTGATATCCAAGAGGGCAGCGGCCGTGTGATACGTTTTTCCGATGTTTGTTTCACAAACGCCGTGATAAATCATCAGCCAACCATCTTCTGTTTCTATGGGTGGACATCCTGCTCCGAGATAATTAACTTCAAAATCATAGAACGGATCCAGAAGGATATGATTGGTAAGATTCTTTATGTGATCTTCCCAAAATGATTTGGTAAGGTCTTTCCAGTTTTCAAACTGGACTATTTGTATTCCGGGCCATATACGGTGTAGCATTATAAACTTATTGTTTATCTTTCTGGGAAAGAGTACAATGTCCTTGTCCCTTAACAACCTATGTTCTTCCTCTACCATGCCTATTTCGGCAAAAAGGTTGTAATAATGAAAATATTTTGGATTGAGTCTACCTTGATTGCAGTGTTCTAAATGAAATTTATACTCCTTGTAATTCAGAGGAGGGGTAATGATGCCTTTTTTTTCGAAATGTATCATGTCTTTGGAAGTTGCCAACGCACCCATAGCATTAACACCATCATAAGCTGTATATGTTAAATAAAAGGTGTCTTCGATTTTAACGATGCGTGCATCTTCCACACCATGTTTTTCATAGTCGAATTCTCTTGTTATAAGTGGACTCGTTTTCCTTTCTATAAGATCTAAATACTCATTTGTTTTGGCATATCCTATGGTGGAAAAGTTGCCGTCTTCCACTGCACGGTAAAAAATATGCACATCTTCGCCCTCTTGAAATATTCCGGGATTGAGTACGCCGTTGCTTTCAAAGGGATTTTTGGTGGGACTGAGCAGTATTCCTTTTTTTTCTACGAGTATCTTGGTATTAATCTGATGTGTATGTTCCATATTGCTACATTTATTTTGGGTATTCCCGGTTGTATTTGTCCTTTAGCTTGATAATATCGTTTTCATTTTCTTGTTTTTATTTACCGAAAAGTTCTAAAAGTTCCATTAATTCATCATTAACCTGATGTTGCTTGACTACTTCTTTAAAAGAGGTTAGATGTAATTGATTATTTAAGATTCCTACCATTTCATTTTTTTTGCCTTGTAAAATTGTTTTCACAGCTGCCACTCCAAGTCTAATACCCAACATTCTATCTAAAGCTGACGGATTTCCACCGCGTTGTACGTGTCCTAATTTTGTAATACGTAAGTCAAGACTGGGGTTGATTTCCTTAACTTTTGATGCGACTAGTTCGGCACCGATTTCATCGCCTTCAGAAACCACTACTAAAAAGGCATCTTCACTTTCATAATCTTTTATTTTACTTAGTAAGTAGATAAAATCTTTACCACTTTCAGGTATTAAAACAGCATCGGCACCCACCACCAGTCCTGAATGTATGGCAATATAACCGGAATCCCTTCCCATTACTTCCACAATAAATACGCGGTTGTGAGATTCGGCAGTGTCTTTTATTTTATCAATATTTTCAATGGCTGTGTTTACTGCGGAATCAAAACCAAGGGTATAATCAGTGCCAGAAATATCGTTGTCAATAGTCCCAGGAATACCTATAAATGGGATGTCGCATATTTCTGAAAAAGCCAATAGACCTTTAAAAGTACCATCGCCACCAATAGCAATTAAAGCATCTATGTTATTTGCTTTTAGAGTTTGCAATGCTTTTTTACGACCCTCCAATTCAAGAAATCGTTTGCTTCGTGCTGTTTTTAATATTGTACCGCCTTTTTGGGTTATTTTTTGTAATTCGTGTGATTTCAATGGAACTAAATCACCATCGATTAATCCTTCATATCCTTTCCGAAAACCACTCACTTTTATATCATTTACTTCTGCGAATTTTGTAATAGCGTACAATGCAGCGTTCATCCCAGGACTGTCGCCTCCAGATGTGAATACGCCTATATGTTTAATTTTATTTGTGCTCATTAGATATTGTTTTTTGTAACTTTTTTTCCGAATTAGTAAAATCTTGAATTGTGCTCCAAACAAATTCTGCTTCTTTCAGAAAGAACTGATGGTCTCCTTCAAATGAAGTAATTATTTGTGCGTTTTTAAATTCCTTTGATAATTTTATGGCATTTTCTAAAGGCGCAGTGGTGTCTTTTTCTCCGTGAATAAAAAGCACATCTTTTGCCTCAATTTTCCTTGCCATCGCATATAAATCTGTTTTCAAGATGACCTTTGTAAGAGAATAATAATAACTCTGCCAATGATGCTTTTTTGCATCTTCATAAACTTCATCTGTTAGGTTATCAGGCTTGAATGCGCGTGACATAAAAATGGGATGAATCATACAAATGTATTTCGAGAATTTGCTTGTTGAAATCCTATCTACAAATGAATGGGATGACATAATTTCCTTAAATTCATTTGTATCTTTATAAACGGGTATGCTTATAAAAATTCCTGCTTTGAACCAAATTGGTTGCTTTTCCAATAGTGCCAATGAAATCATAGCTCCCATAGAATGTCCCGCAATAATTGTTTTGCCATCATTGAATTCTTCTTTGTTTAGAATCAATTCAAGAGCTTGCAATTGTATTGAAAGGGAATAATCACTTTGTGGTTTTGGCGAATCACCAAAACCTAGCAGGTCGACTAAAAGTAGCTTATGTGTAGTTGTAATACTTTCTAAATTGCGTTTCCAATAATGCAATGAGCCTGTTAAACCGTGTAACAAAATAAGTTTGTTTTCTCCAGAGCCTATTATTTCATAATTCAACAGTGTTTCTTTGGCATTATAGACTGGTTGCTTACTAATCTTGTAATGCTGATAGCTTGCTATAGCTACAACGGGAAGAATGAACAATATGAATATGAGTAGAAGTGTCATTGTTTTGAACTTGATTTATCATTTGTTTTTTCACTTTCCAAGACTGGGGTTTTACCATAGAATCTATTGAAAACCATACAGGCAGTCAAATCACCAGTTACATTAACAGCAGTCCTAAACATTCCGAGCAATCTTTCTACACCAATGATGATTATGATGCCTTCCGCTGGAATACCAACACTTCCTAAAACAGAAGCGAGTATAACCACGCCTCCTCCAGGAATAGCTGGGGTGCCAATGGAAGCAGCTACTATGGTTACGATGACCACAATAATATTTAGTAAACTCATTTCCAGTCCATAGGCTTGAGCTATAAAAAGAGTCGTTATAGTTTGATAGAGCGCCGTTCCATCCATATTGACGGTTGCACCAATGGGAATGATAAAATTGCTAATGGCTTTATCTACTTTTAGTTCTTCTTCCGCTGTTTGTAGTGATAAGGGCATCACAGCCGCAGAGCTTGTGGTTGAAAAGGCCAATAGTTGAACATCTCTTATTTTTTTCAGAAAATACATTGGGTTGGTTTTTCCAATAAGAAGAACTAATCCTAAATAGAAAAACACCAGTATCAATAGACCGAGCAACACCACCCCAACATAGTAGGCTAGTCCTGAAAGAGAACTCAAACCAACACTAGAAGTAAGCTGTGCCATAAGCCCAAAAACAGCAACAGGAACTAACAACATAGACCATTTCACCACCGTCATACAGACTTCTTGAATGGCACTTAAGAGCACCTTTACTGGGCGTAGTAAAGCTGCATCAAGTGACAACACAGCCACACCAATAATAATTGTGAAAATCACAATACTTAACATATCGGCATTTACCATAGAGGCCAAGGGGTTTTCGGGAAGCAGATTTGAAATAGCATCTGGAATATTTTCTAGCCCAAAAGAAAGTTCGGCATCTTCCGTAGAGGTAGTCATTATTTCGTTGTGTTCCGATAGCGATTGTTGGTGTAAAAAACGACCAGGTCTAAAAAGTTGTGATAGGATAACGCCCAGACTTACCGAAACTATGGTAGTACCCAGAAAATATAATAATACGCCACCACCTAATTTTTTTAGACTATCCTTATCATTGCTGGCGATTCCTGTAATGATGGAAGCCACAATCAAAGGAATCATAATCATCTGTACCAGTTTTAGAAAGAGTACGCCTGGCAATGCCAACCAATTTCCTAAAGCATCAGCTGTTTCTTTGGTAATCCAACCATTTTGAGGACTCAATAGCAATCCAAATCCAACACCTAAAAATAAAGCAATAATAACCTTAAGCCATAAGCGGCTTTCTACCAGTTTTACCAGATAGTGATTTAGTGACTTAAGTGATTTTACTTCTGTTTCGAACATTTTTTATTTTGTTATGCAATACTTATTTTATGGTCTAAATAAACTTTCTGAACGGATTGCAATACTTCAACGCCTTCGCCGAAGGGCTTTTGAAATGCCTTTCTTCCCATAATCAACCCAGAACCCCCAGCTTTTTTATTGATTACCGCTGTAGTAATTGCTTCCACTAAATCGGACTCTCCTTTTGAACCGCCACCGGAATTAATCAATCCTATTTTACCCATATAACAATTGGCTACTTGTAACCTACATAGGTCAATGGGATGGTCTGTCGTCAACGTATCATACATTGCATCATCATATTTTCCAAATTCGATGTTTTTAAATCCGAAATTGTTTGTTGGCAGTTTCTGTTTGATGATATCTGCCTGAATGGTAACGCCCAAATGATTGGCTTGTCCTGTTATATCGGCAGCTGTGTGATAGTCTTCTTTTTCAGTTTTAAAAGCTTCGTTTCTAGTATAGCACCATAAGATGGTCGCCATTCCTAAATTATGTGCTTCTTCGAAGGCTTCGGCTATTTCTTTAAGCTGTCTGTTACTTTCCTCGGAACCAAAATAAATGGTAGCACCCACAGCAACGGCTCCTATATTCCAAGCAGCTTTTACATTGCCAAAAAGTGTTTGGTCATATTTATTGGGATAGGTAAGCAGCTCATTGTGGTTAATCTTTACGATAAAGGGAATTTTATGGGCATATTTCCGAGCGTTCAGTCCTAAAACACCAAATGTCGAAGCCACTCCGTTGCAGCCAGCTTCAATAGCGAGTTTTATGATATTCTCTGGGTCAAAATAGTCTGGGTTTTTATAGAATGAATAAGCTGCACTATGCTCAATACCTTGGTCTACTGGAAGGATGCTCAAGTAGCCTGTGCCACCAAGATTTCCGTGGTTATACAATTGTGAAAGGCTTCGTAGTACCTGCGGATTTCTATTACTTTGAGTAAATACCTTGTCTAGGCTCGTTTTACTAGGTGTTTGCAATTCGTCCTTGGTTATTTTTTCACAAACGTGATTCAAATAGAAGGACGCTTTTTCACCTAATAGTTCTGTAATATTTATATCTGTTTTCATTTTAAATAGAATTAATGAATTCCTAAACTTTCATTGGTTTTGGCAATGGATTTTGCTGCATCTGTTTCAATTCCAGTAAGTGCTCTAATGGCATCGATTGTTTCAGGTACTACGATAGCTTGATTATCTACCACGTACGCATAAAAAAGTTCATCGCCCACTACCTTCAGCATATCCTCCCAAAGGGCAACTTCATACATATCGCCCCAAGGTCTTCCCATATCCAAAAACATTTCCTTAATAGTGTTGTTAGAAACTAGGCCTTGATCATATTGAATTAGCTTGATACGACTAGACGTTTTAAAAGCATCAAGGACTTCTTCTTTTGAAGCTTGTTTTTTTAACTTCACGTTCCAATAGTGCATATGGCTTAAGGTTTCGGGTACTTTTACAGCGGAAGTGATGACATCCAAATCGGGGTCAACACTTTTAGCATCAGGACCTTGATGGCTCGGAATATCTTTTTCAGGCACCATAGTGTTCATAATACCACCTAAATGGCTTTCCCAAGGGTCTGTTGCTCTTCTCAATAGTGTGCCTCTGGCATAATCCAATAAATCGGCTCTTTTTAAAGCGGTCAATGTTCTTAAGATAGAAGTGGTGTTGCAGGAAACAACTCTTGTAGCATCTAGATTTAGAGCTGATTGATAATTGTTTTCAGCACTAAAAGAATGGCCTGTAGTTTCGTGTTTTTCGCCACCTTGGACAATGAACTTTATCCCTTGTTTTTTATATACCTCTACATTCTTTGCCGCTATGCTTTTTGGTGTACAATCTACCACAAGGTCCACTTTATTCAATAAATCCTGCAAGTTTCCCTTTACCGAAATGCCGGAAGCCTTCATTTCTTTTTCGGCTTTTACGGTTGCTGCATAGATATTATACTGTTTTCTCACGGCGTTCTGTATACGCCAATCGCTAATGACATCGCAAACCCCAACAAGGTTCATGTCATCTTGTAAACTGATGGCATCGGTTACTCTTTTTCCAATGACTCCGTATCCTATTACTGCTATATTTTTCATATGTATTGTTTTATTAATTAATTTTGTTTTATTGTTTTTTGTTACTTAAATTTTTCATTCCCATTTCCATATTACCTTCATTATCTGTATGTGACTTCATAAAAAAACGTTCCGCAACAAGAATCAGGATAATTCCAATTGCCGCCACGATAAGTACCAGTGGATCGTTCAAGTATTTTAAATAAAGAAAGGCTACGAGTACGGCTATATCTATTACAATGGCTATTAATGGAATGATTGGTTGAAATTTTACTTCTTTTTTAAGATAACGGAAAAGTCCCCAATGAATAGCAATGTCCATAATGAGGTAAAAAATAGCTCCTATGGAAGCAATCCTCGTTAAATCGAAGAGAACAGTTAGTAAAATGGCAAGAGAAGCCGTAAATATGAGTGCAGGGTTTTTAAAATTTCCTAGTTTTTTTAAGGATGGTACTTGTTTCATATTGCTTAACATTCCCAATAAACGTGATGCGGAAAACATACTAGCTAACACGCCTGAAAATGTTGCTACAATTGCTATGGCTATGGTAATCCATAATCCCCATTCTCCAAATACAGGTTTTGCTGCCGCAGCCAAGGCATAATCTTTTGCTTTGATTATTTCAGGAATACTTAAACCTCCTGCAACAGCAAGTGCCAATGCTACATATATGACAGTGCAGATAAGGATTGAATACACAATAGATCGACCTATGTTTTTATGAGGGTTTTTAATATCTCCACCTTGATTTGTGATTGTTGTGAATCCTTTATAGGCAAGAATTGATAACGCTAGTGCTGCTACAAAACCTAGTCCTTGCGGCATAGTTTCGGAATTTTCAGGAATATAATCCCCTGTAATATCTGCAATCCCAGAAATTATTAGACCCGCAATGGCGAGCAAGGCAATACCTGCAACCTTAATAATTGCTGTAAAGGTGGCGGTTGCTCCAATAACTTTATTGCCTAAAATATTCAATATATAGGCAGTTACCAAAAGCAGGATGGCGAGAATGGATGCGTAACTGGCAAAACTTTCTGGGAACAACCGAAGCGTGTAGGCTCCAAAAGTACCCGCCACCAAGCTTTCTGAGACCACCATTGAAACATACATTAACAAAGAAAAGACACCAGTTGTGGTTCCCGGTCCATAGGCTTTATTAAAGAATTTGACAACACCTCCAGAAGATGGAAAGGCATTTGAGAACTTAACATAAGAATATGAGCTGAAACCTACCACAATAGCACCAGCAATGAAGGCAATAGGAAATAAATCTCCTACCAACTCCGCTATTTGTCCCATAAGAACAAAAATCCCAGCACCAATCATTACGCCTGTACCTAGAGATATAGAACCTATTAAGGAAAGTTTATTGTTTTCTTTTGTGGTGTTCTTAGTCATTATGCTGTTTTTAGTTTTTGTGGTTTTCTCGAATTATTTATTAAAATGATAGAACCAATAATTCCTGCTATGAGTGAAGAAAAAAGAATACTCACCTTTGCCGTGTATATAAATTCTTCGTTCGTAAATGCTAGTTCGTTGATGAATAATGACATTGTGAATCCTATTCCACCAAGAAAGGCAACTCCGTAAATTTGATTCCAATTAACAGTATCTGGTAATTTGGCAAGTCTAAAGGCAACAAGTAGTCTGGTAAAAGATACTATGCCTAAAAATTTCCCTAAAATCAATCCAGCACCTATACCCAAACTAATAGGGTTGAGCAACACTTTTCCTATTTCTCCGTGTAAATGTATACCTGCATTTGCCAAGGCAAAAAGCGGTAGTACCAAAAAACTTACGACTGGGTGTAACGCCTTTTCCAATTTCTGAAGTGGGGTTTCGGCTTCCGAACTCGTGGCTTTAATTTCCTCTAATATTTCAAGTTGTTCGTTGGAAATAAGTGTTCCTTTTACAGGTTTTATTTTCAGGAAACGGGAGTGCAAGGTGCTTAAACGCTTAAGAAAAGTCTCTTTGTTTATTTTTACCCTTCCAGGAATTGCTATTGCCGTAAGGATACCCGCAATTGTAGGATGAATACCCGAAAAGAAAAAGGCTAACCAAACACCACCAATACCGATAATGGCATAAAACCATGTATTTCTAATACCCGTATAATTTCCAATGATTAAAAGTCCAAAGAACAATAAGCCGTGAAACAAATCCATTGTAGAGATACCAGAGGTATAAAACAGCGCAATTACCAGTACACCACCTAAATCATCAACTATTGCTAGTGTTATTAAAAATACTCGCAATGCTGCGGGCAAACGTTTTCCAAAAAGGGCTAACACACCTAAGGAAAATGCTATGTCTGTTGCCATAGGTATTCCCCATCCCTGAGAAGCTTCTCCCGAAGTATTGAACAGAAAATAGATAAATGCAGGAAAAACTATACCACCTATAGCAGCACCTATAGGAAGTATTGCATTTTTAGGGTTTGATAGTTTCCCTCCTAATATTTCACGTTTTAATTCCAAACCAACCTGTAGGAAGAACAAAGCCATTAACCCATCGTTAATCCAAATCAGCATAGGTTCTGTGATTTCAAAATTACCCACGGCCAAAGAGATGTCCGTTCTCATTAAACTTCGGTATAATTCTTGCCAAGGTGAATTGGCCCATATCATTGCAATGATAACGGTGATGAGAAGTACAATACCTGTATTGTTTAAGCCTTTTGATATGGCAATAAACAAGCTTCGTATGGCACTGTATGTTCTATTTTTCAGCATTATTGAGTTGTGTGTTTGATTTTTTCTTTATTAACTGTTTTTGGTATTATTTGTTCATTATTGGTTTCTTTTTTAAAGTTTCTAATAATTAGGCGGTTGCTCTTTTCATATGTGAAATAGCTTACCGCCCAATTAAAACCAACCATCAATCTATTTCTAAATCCGCTTATGGATAATAAGTGTACAATTGACCATAGCAACCAAGCGAAATAACCTGCAAATTTGAACTTCCCCAAATCAGCTACTGCTTTTCGTTTTCCTACTGTTGCTAATGAACCTTTGTTTTTATATTCAAAAGGTTTTACGCCTTCATTGTTAATAATTTTTAGTAATGAATCACCCAACCATTTGCCTTGCTGAATCGCTACTTGTGCTACTTGTGGGTGCCCTTTGGGCGTATGCTGAGAAATATTAGCTGCGATATCACCTATGGCAAATATGTTTTCATAACCTTCTACCATTAAAAAAAAATTGGTTTTTAAACGATTGCCTCTAACCACGTGTTTTTCATCTATACCTTTTGGGAACTGTCCTTTAACACCCGCAGTCCAGATTAGGTTTTTGGCTAAAATGGTCTTCCCGCTTTTTGTAGTGACCTTTGAGCCGTCATAATCGCTTACCGATTCATTGAATAGTACCTTTACATCTAAGTCCTTCAAATATTTTAGAGTTTTCGAAGATGCTTTGTCAGACATTGTACTTAACAACTCATCAATGGCCTCTATTAAATAAATATTCATAATGGAAGCAGGGTACTCCGGATAATCCTTTGGTAGTATGTATTTACAAAATTCAGCCAAAGCTCCTGCCATCTCTACGCCAGCAGGACCGCCACCAACAATAACGAAATTGGTCAAGGCATCCCTTTCTTTATCATCACAGGTAATGGCTGCTTCTTCCAAATTTTGAAGCATCATATGACGGATATTTAGAGAATCACGTATGTCTTTCATTCCAAGACTATGGGACTCGACGTTTTCCATACCGAAAAAATTGGTAGTTGTTCCAGTTGCCAATACGAGATAATCGAAATGAACCCTTCCCTTATTGGTTATAATGATGTTTGAAGAGGGTTGGATTTCCTCGACTTCCGCTAGTCTAAATAATACATTTTTATACCCATTGATTTGTTTCCTGAAAGGAAATACAATACTATCAGGTTCCAAAGCACTCGTTGCCACTTGATAAAATAAAGGCTGAAACTGGTGGAAGTTGTTTTTATCGAACAATACCACCTGTACTTCTTTATGCTTCAATTTTTCTACCAGTGCCAAACCAGAAAATCCACCACCAATGATAACAACACGAGGTACATTGGAATCTGGAAGGCAAATTTCATCTGTTATCTTGCAAGTAGATCCTCCTATACTATTATTTGAGTCGTTAACTTTCATATTTAATTTTAGACTTGATATCTTTCTTTAGAGCATTGATGTTAGCCATACATTACTTCTCCTCTTTTTCTTTCGCAATCATTACTGAACAGTTGGCGTGGGTTGCTAAATATTGTGAAACGGAACCTAATAAAAAGCTTGAAAACGCTCCATGACCTTGAGAACCGACCACAATTAAGTCTGCACCAAAGGATTCTGCCTTTTCTAAAATTTCTCTTTTTGGAAGACCGCTAACAATAGTGGTTGTTATTTTAATTTTGGGATTTAAAGTCTTTAACAATTTCGATGCACTGGAAACAAATTCTTCAGCAGATTTTTTATTTTTGGACATCATTTCCTCATAATAATCGCTTGGAAAACCTCCCATAGGAATAGGCGCTGGGCCAACTATTATAGTATGTTCGTAAACATTTATAACACATACTTCGGTTTCAATCGGTAATGGCAGAGCTCCAAGTTGAGAAACGGCAACTTTACTGTGTTCAGAACCGTCTATGGCTAATACTATTTTCATGATATATGTTTTTTAGGTTATACATTAAATTATTTTTTTGTTTTTTAGGCTATTAAGCTTTTGCCTTTATTAATTTTCGCCAATACAGGTGTTCGTATAATCCTGACCAGTACATTCCAAAAGTGAAGGCAAACAGCAATTCTTCAATAGGAATTCCTAACAAAAGAATATGGGTCAGGTTGTCAAGGTTCCAGTACAGCTCCACATAAAGGGGGTAAAACGGAAGGATACTTCCAAAATAAATGAAGTACAGTACCATAAACAAGATGCCCCCAACCCATATTTTTCCTTTTAAATCTGGACGGCAGTAAAGCGTTGCCAACCCACCGATAAATAAAGCTATGACACCACAATAAATGTGATTGAGTGAAGTAAACAACGCCAGAATAATAAATACAATCACTGGTGTAAAAAGAATGTAAATATGCAATCTGTGGCTTTGGTGAGTGCGTTCAGTATGTGGTATTTCGACAAGGCTGCGTTTAAAAATAAGGTTGTAAAGCACCGTGCCAATGCCACCTATAGCAAAAGAAAAGATAAGGCTCTCTATATCGAAACTTGTTTTTTCTGCCAAATCAAACAACGACGGCGGAAACCAATATTCTGGCACAAACAATGGTTCTGTTAAACCAAACGGCATGGTAATCAGGCTCATTTTTAGCATTTCTTTTCTAACCCCTTTTTTTGACATATAGATAATTACCCATAGGAGAAGAATGATAAGTGACCATATAAACCAGACGTATTGCATAACTTTATGATTTTCTAGTTTCTAAATAATTAACAGCTTCTTTAACCGATAGTGGATAAGTAGCGTTACCTGTCCGAACATAAAAGGTGGTATTTTCGGTATCGCTAACGTAAATAGGTTTTTCAGAAGGTTCTATATCTACTAAACACACATCTTTTTCATTTAAACTATAGAATGAAATGTGATTGCTGAAACAAGCTTCGTGGCCTAATTGTGTAGAAATGATTCTGAAAACTTCGCGCTCATAACCGTCCCTGTTTTTGTGCTTTAGGGTTTTGAAATCTTTTTCTAATCCTAAAACATTTCCATCATCATCTACGCCAATAATTAATTTACCACCATTTGCATTCATAAAACCTGTGATGGTTTTAGCAATAACCTTTTCAAGGTCGCGGTTGGTTGCTTTACGATAATAGTCATAGCGTATGGAAGACTTGAATTCTACCATCTCATTTTCGCCATCTGCGATAATTTCGGCAATGTCTCGATACAATAAACGCTGTTGTACATTTATTAGATTGTCCTTCTTTTTAAGTTGGCTCCAAAAAAATCCAGAAACCAAACCTAAGGCGCTTCCAAAAAGGGTTAATAAAGTACTCATTCCTCTCATTTCAAAACTGAAAGATTTCAGAAAATTCTTATTTAAAGTATCTATGAAAAGTGAAGTTGATAATGGCGTATTGCTATATTCAAACCAATACAGGGCCATTGTAAATGGGTGTACTATGAAATAGAACACGCCTGTTCCCAACAATAAGTGTATTAATATGATCTTTATTTTTGCCATTTTCCTTTTAAACTTTTATAGCGTTATTTTATATAACTATGTTCTAAATTCAAGATTTGGTCCCTATCGCCAAATTGCTTGTTAAATATTTTATCAAAAGAGTAAACCAATGCTAATTGAATACGGTGTTCGTTTTTTCCAAATAATGTTTTAGTATAGCCATTATTACTCGTAAACCTGTATTGTAAGCCTACATCAAAATTTTCTCCCATTCGATAAAAGCTATTAGCCATCATTATAAATTGATCTGAATCCATATTTAAATTAGATAGGCTTTTATAGCCTCCTCCAAGCATAAACTGGTAATTAGGTCTTTTTTGTTTGCGTTTCATATATCTTAAGGTTCCAAAAACCGATGTAGATTGTGTTCTGGTATAGTCAAAATAATCGGTTAAAGCGGTAATTTCATCCCAACCAAAGTTTTGTATGGCCTGCAGCTTAAAATCTATAAAATTTATAGGGTCAGGTTTTAAATTTAATGTGGACGAAAAAACAAGATTCTTTATTGAAGATTTAAAATCATCAGAATAACCCGGTCTATCGGTAAAATAATTATTATAACTTAAGCCAATCTCTTGTATAATATTCCGGTCCCATTTTTGACTGAATGGTACTTTGTACATAAAAGACAAACCCATAGAATTTAGTTTAAAATCGTTAGGGTTTAAGCTGTTGTGAAAATTTTCGCCATGCAAAGACAAAATATATCTTTGTTTAAAAATATGTGCATATTCAAGTACATTGGCATATTGATCTCGTTGTGTATTGACTCCATCTGAAAACGGGTTCAATGCATATGTAAACTGTATTGCGTCATCATCTCTTAAGGTTGGAAACTGATTTAGATTGGTTTGGGCAAGGGTACGCCCTACTTTTACTATGTTTTTTTCATCTTCTATTCTCATAAAGATGTTATTGTAAAACACTTCTCCTAAGTTTGAGTTAGCATCTGGAAACTGAAGACCTAAAACAAATTGAGCCCTCCAATTGTTATAAAGTTTTTGACGCAATCCTAGTAATAACTGAGTATCAGAAAAATCTGTTACTGCGCTGGACTCGTCTGAATTTATATTAAAATTACCAGAAAAGACTCCTTTAGCCCCAACTTCAAACTCTGGGGTAATCTGTGCATTTACCACTCCTGTAATAAATACGAGTACATATATAATTTTTTTCATTTTTTTAGTTTAAGAATTATTCGTCTAGAGCTATTTTAGGTAATTTATCCTGCCCAAACATCATTTTATTCATATTGCCCTTTTCTCCATCTTTCATTGCGTCCATTCCTTTCATACCACTCATGCCTGCTTTAGAATTATACATAGGGTTTCCTGAATGTTTTGAGATAATTAATTCATCAGCAGGTAAATCTTCATACACCAATGCCAATAAATTACCACCTGGGTACAATCCATTATTCGTTACTTTTCTCGTGTCATGATCATGAAACGTCCAAATACCTCTGTTTTTGCCTTCTATAATTATGTCGTATGTTTTACCTGGCGATAATGCTACTGTATTTCTTTTCCATGGGTTATCTATAGGAATCCCATCATCGGCTACCATCCAAAAATCGTGACCATGTAAATGTAAATGATGAATTTCTGCACCAGCATTTATGAGTCGAACACGAATATTCTCGCCAGACTTAATAAACAAGTATGGTGTAGATGGGTACGATTTTCCATTAACCGTAAACCAGTTTGCCTGTGGTAAATCTGGCATAGATCTTCTGCTGTTAACGTATGGTGGAATGAAACCGTTTGACATACTTTCCTGTAGTTGCTCTTTGCTATCAAAAACAGACCATTCTTCAGGTGTAAAACGTCCTTCTTTCATAAGAAAACTTTGTTGCTTCATACGCTCAAGCATTCCGTTCATTTCTCCACGTACATAATTGGTATCGTGAGCCGAATACACTAAAGTATATTCTCTTTCATAAGAAAATTTCTTTTTAATTGGGTCGTTTGGATTTTCAACAATAAGACTACCAAACATTCCTGCTTGCATATGCATAAGTGTTCCCCAATGACAGTGGTAAAAGTGTGTTCCTTCTGGTTGGGCTTCAAACTCGTAAATAAATTCATTTTTTGGCATTACGGGCAATTGCGTTACAAATGGAACACCGTCCATTCGCCAAGGTACATGCATACCATGCCAGTGTATAGTATGGTTTAAATCTGTTTTGTTAATGAATTTTACCCGTACCTTATCTCCAGCATTTACTCTTATTTCTGGTCCAGGAATCATATCATTAAATGCTAACGTATGGTATTTAAATCCTGGTGCGGGCTCATGTACATGTATGTCTATGTAAAGTTCAAACTCTTTCCATTCACCATCCATTTTAAAAGGCAATGGTTGTACAAGTTTATTATTGCTTTTTGCTTCCTCTGCTAATAAATTTCCAGGGAAAAACACCATTCCGGCTGTTGATACGGCTCCTGTGGCTAAAAAATATCTTCTGTTCATAATTTTATTTATTTTTAATTTGAGCATTATAAAAAGCGCCAATACAAGCACCAATAAGCCATCCCAGAATGAATGTTTGAACAATGCCAAACAGTGCTTCCAATAAGGGAATATCCATTCTTATTATCTGGCTTGTATCTAAACCGTGCAACAGGCTGTTGAAAAAGATAATAGTTCCTTCTTGTCCTGCCGTATTCATTACGATCATACAACCCAAATAAATCAGTGCTCCTGTAAGCCCAAAAGCAAAGCCGAGTTTTTTTACGTTTAACCGATACATAGGTTTTTAGTTTTAAATTGTTGTATTTAATTAATTATTAGAGTTACTAATTAATGACAAGGTTCCATTCCTTCTTTGTCATTCATTTTCTGACACATTGATTTAGCTATATTATCATGCTCCAAGGCATGGTCGCAAAAAGTGTCGCTTAAATGTTCATCGGAAGCTATTATTGGCATAAAATGATGGTTTGTGAGAACCATAAGTTCGGGGTATTTGGTTATCATAGTACTTAATTTGCCTGCCAAAATGGTGTCATTTGCAGCAGCTCTTACCAACTCGTCTACCATCATGCCTGTTGCATGGTCATTATTCATCATCTTGCCAATATACTTTTTACCTAGGTCGTGATCTTCAGTCATCAATGCTAAAACCTTTTCTTGTTGTGATGGGTCTTTAAGCATTTCACTAATAGAATTTTCTTGTTTTTGTGAGCAAGAAGATAGTACTAGGGCTATCAATATCACTCCTACGGTTCTTTTTAATGTTGTTTTCATTTTTATTTAATTTTAATATTTAAAACTTATTATTCGGATTTTAAAATCTTTTTAGATTCTTCATATTCTTCCTTGGATATTTCGCCTTGTTCAAAACGTTTTTTTAAAATTTCCAGTGGGCTGTCCTTCTTTGTTTTTTGATAGGGGATATCTACAGGGATAAAGAATATCCATACAATAAGGATGAACCATATAATCCACCATATTAGGTGCATACCTCCAAAATGTCCGTTGTGTAAATGCATAATGTTTAATTTGATATTTTATTAATTTTTTTTAATCTGTTGTGAGTTTTTATCCATTAAATCTAAAACTTGATTTGATTACAATTCGAGCAATTTTCAATCAAAAATTGCTCGAATTGTGACACATTAATCAAAATGCACAAATGATGTTTTTATTTTAAAGTCTCTTTTACCGAGCCACAATTGGGCATTTTTGAACCCAAATAAGGATTCTTGATTTTTTCGGTTAGGCTTAGCCAATTAGCACCATTACCATCCATGGCCAT
This sequence comes from Flaviramulus basaltis, assembly GCF_900114265.1. Taxonomy (GTDB): domain Bacteria; phylum Bacteroidota; class Bacteroidia; order Flavobacteriales; family Flavobacteriaceae; genus Flaviramulus; species Flaviramulus basaltis. The sequence continues at coordinate 96,894 of NZ_FPKV01000005.1, read as the reverse complement.
TGGGCAATGGATCCAATAAAGTGTTTTTCCAGCTAAATTGATTTCCTTAAAAACAGTGTACAGTTGTTTGGACAAATTCGCAAATTGATTTCGTTGTTCGTTAATTTCCGTGGATTTTGATAGTTGCTCCAATGTCTTTTTCATATAAGTTTCATTCAGGGCAGTTTCTTCATTCAGTAGTTTTATTGCCGCTTCCTGAGCAGACTTGCTGTTATCGGCAGCCAAGGCATTTTCAATGTTCAGGTACCCTGATATTATGGCATCCATATCATCTCCTATCTTCTTCTCTCCAAAAAAGCAGTGGATGGCACAGGCATGAAGTTTGTAGTTTTTATGAACGTAACCTATAGCATGACCTTTAGGGTCCAAAATTTCACATTTTTCATCGTTCCCTTTAACAGAAAGCACTAGTTGTCCACTCTCATTATAATATTGCCCTCCTTTTTTTACTTTTCCTAATGAATTACCTTCTGCATCATTTACTTTACCATTTTTTATGAAGCCAAGTTTCTTTCCTTGGTTGTTATAGACAATATCCTCCTTGCTTATATAGCCGAGTTTTGTTCCACGATCTAAGACTTCGCCTTTACCGTTAATAGACATCTGCCGTTTGGTTTTATCACTTGCTTGGGCGAATGCGGTTTGTGCTGATTGCAGTATTCCTACCAAGAATACTAGGCTAATAATTACTCTTTTTTTCATTTTTTTTTAATGGTTTTTTTACATGTTTTTTTTAATTAATCTTTTAATTCCAAAATCTTTTTAGATTCTTCAAATTCTTCTTTGGATATTTCGCCTTTTGCAAAACGCTTTTTCAAAACATCCAGTGGGCTTTCTTTTTTTGTTTTTTGATATGGAATATCCACTGGGATAAAGAATATCCACATAATAAAGATGAACCATATAATCCACCATATTAGGTGCATGCCTCCAAAATGTCCGTCGTATAAATGCATAGTTTTTAGGTTTTAATTGTTATTGTTTTAGTTCAGTAATTGTATATCCAATAAGTTTGCTGAGTTGCTTTTGTAACTCAGCAATTGAAAGGACCTCTTTCATCGTGATGATTGTAGCTCCTTTAGGTGCCAAGAAAATCTCCGCTTTCTCTATTTTGGGATGTTTTTCTAAGGTCATCTTGACCCTTGCCACACAGCCGCCACAAGTGATTCCGTTTATTTGAAATTTTTGTTTCATTGTGTTTAGCTTTTAGTGATGTTGATGCCCTTTGTGTTTTTCTATTGGCTTCTCTGTTGATTCTTTTTGTTTATGGTCGTGACCCTTATGATTTTCACTATCGTGTTTATGCCCACCATGTCCATGCGAGCCGTGAGGCATAAATAGATGAATGCCAAACATAAAAATGATAAAAATGAAGAGGGAAGAACCGCCTCCAATCCCAAATGAGGGTGCTAAAAAGATGAACAATAGTGGTAAGCCACAACCAATAACCATCCATATCCAATGATTTTTTTTCATTTTATTAGTTTTAGATATTATTGTTTATTTATTTTTTTTAATGTCCCCTTATTATTTTTGTCTAGAACCAAGACTAAATCGTTGGAAATAAGCTTGGATGTAATGACAGGCGGATTTTTATCATTCTTATTTTTGGGTGAGATGTGAATGGCCAACTGAGTTAAATGGTCAATGGTTTTTCCTTGTTTATCTATAACTACTTCAAAATAATGGTAGCTAACCACGTCTTTGTTGAAAATATCATTGTAACCAATGGTCTCTTTATGAACTGTTAGCGCTAATGCCTTCTCATTTTCGAAATTAGTAGCGTTGAGGAATTGAGGTATGATGGTGGTTTCCCCTTTTTTATTTATATAACCGTAATACAGCACCCCTTCCTTATGATGTGCAATCAAACATCTATCGTTATAGAATAACGGATAGTTTTCTCCATCTATATTTGACGATACGAGGTCACTTCTAAAATCGATAACTATGTCGCCATTCTTATTTATAAAGGCCCATTCATTTCCTTTCTTAATTGCTGCTACATCATCGACAAAAGGCGAGATATACTCTAAATCTTCTAAAGTTTGTGCAATTCCAATAAAGGGAATTAATAATAATATGATAAGTAGTTTTTTCATTTTAAATTGATTTTGGTTTTGTTAAATTTAGTGACGATTCTCGTTTTGCATCTGCATAACTTTCGTTCTTATTTATATAATTTCATAATAAGTCATTTTAATAAACCCATTCCCAATAGTCTATTAGCCATAGTAACGGGAATGGGTTACTAGCTATTAATTCGCAGATTTTAAAAAGGTTTCAATTTTTGCAATTTCATTTTCAGCGAGATTTGCCCTAACTCTCATGTGCAAGCTTATAGTGCTCCAATCTGTGTCATTATAATCGGCTGGTGAAGGTGCCAAATGGCATCTATTACAGGCTTCTCCCCACATTTGGGCGCCAGATTTTTCCATTTTAAATTCCTCTTGGACATCTGTTGCAGCTGTATAATTGTTTTTTGTTGATGAACAGCCAACAATCGTTCCTCCTGAAATGAAGAGCAGTATTGCCACGGTAAATATTTTATGTATTGTTTTCATAATCTTTGTGTTTTTATGTTTGTTAGAATCCAATGGCCCAGTGCATAAAGAAGCCATTTGCTGTGCCACCTCCATCATGACCCCCAACGCTGTCCGTTGTCTGATATGCCACTTTTATAACCGATCTCCAGGTTAACCAATAATTTAAGCCGAAGGCATATTGGTCGGATTGTTCTTCCCATTCCGCACCTTCTGGTGTATTGAGATTTGAATATCTTCCAACTAGTTCTAACTTTTTCAGAAAATCATTGCTGGCCATTGTAGGGCGGTAGCTTAATTGAGCGTAAAAAGAGTCACTCTTGTTATCAAAAGTATATTCTTCTTCTATATCATCCTCTATCTCAATATAAGTAGCATCATCAATATCAGAATTATTATACTGTCCTTTTATATCAATAAACCCACCAATTGCGGGTATTTGTTTTATGAAAGCAAAATCAAAGGCATATAAAAATGCTCCAGTATTTTCGTATTCTGAATCTGTCGTTCCAACTTTACTTGTTGAATATGTAGAAAAGCCTATTTCGGTGGATGAATCTGCAAAGGGCAATAACCCAATACGGCCTCCAAAAGCTTTACTGGTATTGTTATCTTCAAAATTTTGAAACATAAGCATTCCAGCTTCTTCGGGTTCTAGACTGCCGTCCTTTAGTCTTGGACCATTGGTTGAATATACAGCATAATTAAGTTTTGGTCCTCCAAGATCAAAAGCACCTCTTAATTCAACTCCAATTCCTGATGAAGGTGCAATTCCATCATGACCATAGCCTAATGGTGTTGTTGGAAGCCTATTAATCCAAGCAGGATGTAACCGTTCCATAAACGTACCAAAAGGAAGCAGAAATTTACCAGCACGAACCGTCATGTTCTTATTTAATATATACATAACATCTGCGTATTCCAAGCCTACTTCAAGTTCGTTATCTTCAAGCCCAAATTCAAGTTCTGCTTCAAACATAAGTCTGTCTGAATGTTTGAATAAAAAGATAGGAGCAAAGGCTGAACCAACGTATGAAGACTCCTTTTCGCCTTCGGTATTCATAAAGTTTAATCCAGTATGGCCATAGCCTCTAATCATAAACTGAGTTTTACTTGGCTTAAATGGCTGAGACGCAGTTACGCTGTCAGTTTCAAAGTTGTTGTACGTTTGCCCATAAGTAATATGACCAAATCCAACAATCATTAATAATATAATTAGCTTTTTCATTATTTAAGTGTTCTTATGTAGTTAATAATTTCCCAGCGCTTTTTTTCTGGAATAGATGATTTGTAGCTAGCCATAGGAGCTCTACCTTCAGCAATTTTCCAAAAAATGGCACCATCTGATTGAGATTGAAACTCATCACTGGTTAAATCTGTTGGTTTAGGGGTTAAACCAGCTCCTGCCATGCCATCGCCTTTACCTTTCGGACCATGGCATACAAAGCACATGACTTTATAAAGTTTTTTGCCAGAAGTAGCGGCATTAGCATCTCCTTTTAAAGGATTGACTATTTTGTCTGCACTCGCGGGTGCAACCCATTTTTTTTGTTGTACAGTTATGTAATCATTTTTTGGCGCTTTCACAAAGCTTACTAGTAGTAAAAAAAGGAAGCCAGTAAATGTGATACTGATTAAGATTTTTTTTGTTTTCATATTATTGGTTTTTTAGAATTATTAAATTTAATGGTCTTGCAGATTTTTCATTTACATAACTTTCGTTGTTATTTATATAATTTCATCATAGAAATTACGTTTCCAGTTTTCTGTGTTTTTATAGTCCGTCATACTCATTCCGACAACTTCTTTAAATTGTCTTGACAAGTGATTTATACTACTGTAATCCAATAAATAACTTATATCCGAAAAAGAATACTGCTTTAATTGTATGAGTTCTTTAACTTTTTCGATTTTCAGTTTGATAAAGTATTTTTCAATAGTGGTCTTTTCATTAGCAGAAAACAATTTGCTCAATGTCTTATAGTCACGATGAAGTGCAGAAGCTAAAAGTTCAGAAGTCTTTACTTTTATATGTAGTGGCAACTCTTGCAATTCTTCAATCAAAATAATTTTGATTCTCTCTACAAGCATTTCCTCTTCAGTCTGTACAATTTCAAAATCATTGGCGTGAAGTATATTTGTTACAGCGTTAATAATTTCATCATTAGTTTTGTTAGGAGCTTCTACCAAGAGTCTTCCTAATTCTAAAGAAAGTATAGTTACTCCAAGTTCTATCAGTTCTTGCCTAATGACTTTTATACAGCGATTGCATACCATGTTTTTAATCCAAAATTCCTTTGGTGTGCTCATAGTTTTTAATGTATTACTATTGCGTTTTAAACTCAATAGTTCGCAAAGACGGAGCCTTTACAAGATTAATGGTGTAAATAGTGTTGTTGAGAAATGGGTACAACAATTTGCTAGCCAGAAGTGAAATAATGGCTAAAATAGACGTAGATTAAATTTAATCTGCGATGTAGAAAATCAAATTAAATAAGTCTCGTGGAGAATTTGTATGTCCTTAAATAACAAGGGCGGCCTGTAATGTTTAAAAGGAACAACACTTTCATCTAGTCCTTCAAATAGATTTATATAAGTGTAAAAAAAAGTATTTAGGAAAACGATGTCTTCAGCCTGAAGTTCATTGTTGGCTTTTTTGATAATATCATCTCCTGTTTTTAAAAATGACCTACTGTTACAACAATTTTTTTCTTGAAATGTTGTGCATTTCTTGGTCGAGACATCTTTCTTTTGAACTTTGTCTTTACATGCTTCCGCTTTACTTAGAATGGCCATATCCACCAATTTATTACAGCAAAAGTGCATATTTACCGCAAATGAAGAGGTTGAAAACAGTATAAAAACTGCTAGAAAAAAGGATAATATTTTAGTTAAAAAAGAGTTCACATTTGAAGGTAGGCATTAATGTTTAACATTTAGTTTTTTTATGAATTAAATAAAATTCATTTATAATTCTAAATATCAATATGTTATATATAATAACAATAATGCAATTACACAAATGTAATCTTAAAGATTAAACAGAAATATGACTTTTGTCATATAATTAAATTTGTCTTAAAATCCATATGCTACAGAAAAGTTAATTCCAAAAGGATGGCCAGGACGTAAACCTGCTGGCACACGAGAAACAGCATATTTTGTATTAAATAGGTTTATGATGTTTGTTGATAGCGTAAAATTTTCATTAAGAAAATAACTAGCAGATAAGTCAACTATGAAGTTAGAATCCACTTTAAAATTTTCAGGAATAGATCCTAAACCAGATCTAGTTCTAAATGCTCCAGTATATCGTGAATTCAAGTTCACTTCAAATTTCTTATGCTCTAGTCCAAAAGTTGCATTCAATTGATTTTTTGCAATGTATGGTATTTCGTCCCCTTTGGTCACCACCCCATAAATATCTTCGTTACTATCAAAACTGGTCAGAAATTCTGTGTCCGTGAGGGTATAGGAAATCGATAGAGGAAGTTTAAATTTTTCTGACTTATTATATAATAGGTTGTAATTCAGTAAAAATTCAATTCCGCTGACGCGTACTTCACCTGCATTAAACTGGTCAAGACTTCCCGTGCCACCTGTAGCAGCCAAATCACTTCCAAGTAGGTTTTGATAGTCATTGTAAAACCCAACAAGTTCCCCTTGAAGCCCTTTAACGCTAAATCGAGTACCTACTTCATAGTTAATACTTTCTTCGGCATTTTGCCCCGGTGTATTACTTGGAGGGGAAAACCCTTTGTGCACACCACCAAAAACCGAAAAATCGTTGTTAAATCTATAATTTGCGCCTATACCAGGAATCCAAACGTTTACTTTGTTTTCGCGAATGGATAAATCTTGACCAGTCCTCGAAGGGTCATTGGTACCATAGTCCATTCGGGTTAGAGTTATATTCTCATAGCGTAAGCCAGGTGTTAGGGTCAGGTTCTCAACTTTTAGGGTGTATAAGAGGTGTGCGGCGAGAGCTTTTGCACCACTTATGCGGTTAGCATCAGACCCTTTTTCACCTACTGTCGTTCGTATTAATTCATTGTTCAAGAATGCATATCTGTCCACCCATTGAAATCTGTCCTCATCATCTTCGTGGTAACGTATTCCGGCTTCTAAAGTTTGTAACCAATCAGAACCCCATCTTAGTTTGGCAATGGATTGAACACCATTTGACGTGTATGTTCTATTGTTTGCCTTTACGCCCATAACATCGTCTTGGGTGTTTTCATTACCTAAAATGGTCTGGTATTCTAATGGGAAATTCTGTGGCGATGAAAGGATATTACTAATGCTTACTCTTTCGCCTAAATTTACATCATCCAATTTGTACCAATTACGTTTGAATTTATTCAAGTAACCGGTAGTGCTTATGTCTAATGATGATGATAATCGTATAAAATGGGTAAGTTGATATTGTTGATGCTCGGCGTTCATAACATCCTCTGAAGAAGCTCTGTATCTTCTAAAGGGGCTTTCTTCAAAATCTTCATCTGTCAAACCTAAGTAAGTTTCGTTTGCCTCTTCTTCAGAATATTGGATTTTAAACGTTAATGACTGATACGTTATCGCATCTAAATTTGAGTTAACCCGAAATTTAGCAGAATAATCAGATTTATCAAACCCTGTATTACCACCGCCATCGAGATTTTTAAAACCATCAGAATTATAGTTAAAATAATCCGTGACAAATCCAAAGTTTTTATAGCTATCACCAATAACTAATTGGGTGTTTCTTGAATCATAATTTCCTGCGGCAATGGAAGCTCGTCCAGAAAATTTGTCTGGAATTCGGGAAGATATCATATTAATGGCACCACCTGTAGTATTGGGTCCGTATTGAATTTGACTGCTTCCTTTTAAGACTTCAATGGCTTGCATACGCCCAATGGTAGGAAAATAATAGGCGGCAGGTGCGCTGTAGGGTGCAGGCGCAATCAGAATACCATCTTCCATCAAGTTGATTTTTGCACTACGCTCAGGCGATGTGCCTCGCAAACTTATATTTGGGCGTAGCCCAAAGCCATCTTCTTCATAGATGTTAATTCCTGGAACCGTTTGCAATACCCTATTGATATTTGTGTGAGAAAACTTTTTTAACTCCTCTTCGGAAATATAGCTTGCAGAACCCGTTTTGTTTTTAATCTCAAATTTGCTGCCTAATATGGTGTTGGCAGACACAATTACTTCTTTTAGTTGTTCGGTTTTTTGTTGAATACTATCTTCTTTCTTAGGATTGGTTTGTGCCCATATTGAAGAAAATTGTAAAATGGAAATAAGGAAAAAAAGAGTTCTCATATGTGATAAATAATTTAGAATGAATTTGAATAAGCGGCAAATATAATAAGCTACTTTTAAAATCCCAACATTATTTAGAATAATTCTTAATAATATTTTGGTTCATTGTGGCTATCATCATAAATAGTCATAATTGAGTACCAAATTTTGGTTTCAAGATTAATTATCATTGAAAAAAAAGTATCAAATAAATTGAAAATTTAAGGAAACGATGATATTTATCATAAAATATAAAGAACAGGTATCTTTAATTTGCAAACAAATTTAGTGGAGTTAGTTGAAATGAAAATCACGTTATTTAGATTTCAAAATAATCAAAATAGCTCTACTATTTTCAAACAAAAAAAGATTTTGAAAATATAAATTTTTGTTAAACAACTGATTTGAATTCAATTTTTTTTAACTTTGCAATGTTAATGAAAAAAACTTTTTATAAAATATCATCCTTTTTAATGGCATTATTAGTCATGCTCTCAACGGTGTCTTTCACTATTGAAAGTCATTATTGTGGTGATTTTTTAGTGGATTCATCTTATTTTGGTTCTGCCGAAAGTTGTGGTATGGATTTAGCACAAACTAAATCATCAAAAGAAGATACTCTTGAAGGAAAGAATTGCTGTAATAATGAACAAATTACCGTAAATGGGCAAAATGAGTTAAACGTTTCGTTTGATAATCTCACAAATGATCAGCAAATTTTTGTTGCTACATTTGTATATGCCTATATCAACCTTTTTGAAGGTTTAGAAAACGAAGTATCCTCATTTTCACAATATCCACCACCACTTATTGTCAAGAATATCTACAAGCTTGATGAGACTTATTTAATTTGATTTTTAAACAATAGACTTTATTATCCAATGGATGTTTTTCCATTAGGATAGTTTTTTGCCTGCCTGACCGGTAGGCAGGTATTCGGTATTTTCTTGATACCAATGTTTAATTGTTTAATTATCAAATTTATGTTAAATAAAACTATCCGTTATTTTCTTGAAAACAAGTTGATAACATTTCTATTACTCGCCGCATTTATTGTTGGAGGATTTATTACAGCACCTTTTAACTGGGAAACCTCATTGATAGAGCGAAACCCTGTGCCAGTTGATGCTATACCAGATATTGGTGAAAACCAACAAATTGTATTTACTGAATGGATGGGGCAATCTCCTCAAGATATTGAGGATCAAATTACTTATCCATTAACGACCTCTTTACTAGGGATTCCTGGTGTAAAAACCATACGAAGTAATTCCATTTTCGGGCTATCCAGTATATACATCATTTTTAATGAAGATGTAGACTTCTATTGGAGCAGGACACGAATACTTGAAAAACTAAATTCATTGCCACCTGGTACAGTTCCTAATGAAGTGACTCCAGCGCTTGGCCCTGATGCAACGGCCTTGGGTCAAGTGTATTGGTACACCTTAGAGGGAAGAGACCCTAAAACAGGTAAAGCAACAGGAGGTTGGGATCCTCAAGAATTAAGAACCATTCAAGATTTTTATGTACGTTATTATTTAACTGCTGCATCTGGAGTTTCAGAAGTTGCTTCCATTGGGGGCTTTTTAAAGGAATATCAAGTTGAGATTGATCCTGATGCCATGAAAGCCAACAACGTAGATGTTGGTATGATTATGAAGGCTGTAAAAGACAGTAATCTTGATATTGGCGCACGAACTTTAGAGTTTAATAAGGTTGAGTATTTGGTAAGAGGTTTAGGGTATATTAAAAACCTAAGTGATCTAGAAGAAAGTGTGGTGACCGTTAGAGATAATGTTCCAATACGTCTTAAAGATGTAGCCAAAATACAGTTTGGGCCAGCAGGCCGCAGAGGAGGACTTGACAAAAGTGGTGTAGAGGCTGTTGGTGGTGTGGTTGTAGCACGTTATGGTGCCAACCCGCAAGAAGTGATTCATAATCTTAAAAGTAAAATTGATGAAGTTGCTCCTGGTTTACCTTCCAAAGTATTGGCTGATGGAACGGTTTCAAAAGTAACTATTGTTCCTTTTTATGATCGATCTGGTTTAATTCAGGAAACTTTAGGGACTTTGGAATCTTCGCTTTCACACGAAATATTGATTAGTATTTTAGTGGTAATTGTATTGGTTCTTAATCTTAGAGCATCCGTGTTAATATCAAGTATATTACCAGTAGGCGTATTGATGACCTTTATATTAATGAAATATTTTGGAGTTGATGCCAATATTGTGGCACTTTCCGGTATTGCTATTGCTATTGGTGTCATGATTGATGTGGGGATTGTTTTTACCGAAAATATAGTACGGCATCTAGAAATGCCAGAAAATGAAGGTGTAAGAGGGAAAAAATTGATAGAGGTTATTTATGTTGCTACTGTGGAAGTCGCATCGGCAGTAATCACTGCTCTTGCTACCACAGTTGTGAGTTTCTTACCCGTTTTTGCAATGCAAGCTGCCGAAGGTAAATTGTTTAAACCTTTAGCATGGACCAAAACGTTTGCGTTGATTTCTGCACTCTTTATTGGAATTATGTTTATTCCGGCCTTAGCAAAAATTTTGTTTTCCATTAGAATTAATACAAAGCGAACGAGCCGAATATTTAATGGAACCTTGATCGGTTTTGGATTTGTTTTCCTATTTGCTTATGGTAGTATTATTGCTATAGCCCTAATTGCTATTGGTATAAATAATTTACTCACGCAAGTGCCAGAAAAAACATTTTTGAAAGGAAAAATAAAACTTCCTTATACCGAAAAAATAGCCAATTATATCAATATAGCCATTACAATTATAATTTTAGTCTACTTTCTGACTATAGAATGGATGCCTTTGGGAGCATCTAATTCGGTATTTGTCAATTTCATTTTTGTAACATTAGTTATAAGTTTGGTTTTAGGGGCATTAATGGCGATAGTGCATTTTTATAAAAAAATCCTATCATGGTGTTTGGATAATAAGTGGAAATTTTTAATGATCCCTATTTTGGTGGTTTTCTTCGGGGTAACCATATGGTTAGGGTTTGGAAAAGTCCTTGGTTTTATGCCGGAATTCACTAAAAACAATGTGGTCTGGGAGAAATTGGACAAAAACTTCCCTGGGCTAGGCAATGAGTTTATGCCAGCATTAAATGAAGGTTCATTCTTATTGATGCCAACTACCATGCCGCATTCCAGTATAACTGAAAATACTGAAGTTATCGCAAGCATAGATAAACACGTAATGACCATACCTGAAATAGAATCATCTGTAGGTAAATGGGGGCGTGTAAACTCTGCATTAGACCCTGCGCCAACATCTATGTATGAAAACACTATAAATTATATTCCAGAATATATTTTAGATGAAGATGGGCATAGAGAGCGTTTTAAAGTTAATAAATATGATGCTTTTGTTTTAAAAGATGGCACAACTTATGCGTATGGTACGGACGAGTTTAGAAAAATAACCAAAAAAGAGCTTATCCTAGATGAAGATGGAGAAAACTTCAGGCAATGGCGAGAGCACATAAAAAAACCAGATGATATTTGGAATGAAATTGTTAAACATGCGAAATTCCCTGGATTAACATCTGCACCAAAACTACAACCAATACAAACACGATTAATCATGTTGGCTACAGGAATGCGAGCACCAATGGGTATAAAAGTGTTTGGGCCTACATTGGAAGCGATTGAAAAAGTTGGGTTTGAATTAGAAAACATTCTAAAAGAAGTCCCTAGCGTTAATCCGCCAACAGTGTTTGCAGATCGTGTTGTTGGTAAGCCTTACTTAGAAATAAAGCTAAATCGACAAGCGATGTCTCGTTACGGACTATCCGTCAAAGATATGCAAATGCAACTTTCGGTAGCCGTTGGTGGAAAGCAACTCTCAACAACTGTAGAAGGCAGGGAACGATTCCCTGTACGTGTGCGTTATGCGAGAGAATTTAGAGATAATCCAGATGATATTAAAAAAATATTAATACCAACACCGGCAGGTGTTCAAGTTGAATTGGGTGAGTTGGCTTCTTTAGAATACGTTAGAGGTCCTCAAGTGATTAAAAGTGAAGATACTTTTTTAACAGGCTACGTTATTTTCGACATGAAAGATGGCTATGCCGAAACCAATGTGGTTGAAGATGCTCAAGCACTTATCAAGAAAAAAATTGATTCTGGTGAATTCAAGTTACCTGATGGTGTGACGTACCGTTTTACAGGAAATTACGAAAATCAAATTAGGGCATCAAAACGTTTAATGATTGTCGTGCCTATATCGTTAATTGTGATTCTCTTAATATTATATTTCCAGTTTAAATCTATGGTTCCCGCGCTTATGGTATTCTCAGGAATATTTGTAGCATTTGCTGGTGGTTTTATCATGATTTGGTTATATGGCCAGGGTTGGTTCTTGAATTTTGATGTTTTTGGAGTCCAAATGAGAGATTTATTTCAGCTTCATACCATAAACCTGAGCGTCGCCGTTTGGGTAGGATTTATAGCTCTATTTGGTATTGCTACAGATGATGGAGTTATCATGGGAACTTACTTGACCCAGGTTTTTGATAAGAGACATCCTGATACAGTCAAAGAAATACGGGCTTCAGTAATTGCGGCAGGTTCCAAAAGGGTACGACCTGCAATGATGACCGCGGCAACCGCTATTATCGCTTTAATACCAGTACTAACCGCTACGGGTAAAGGTGCCGATGTAGTTATTCCGATGGCAATCCCTTCTTTTGGAGGTATGCTGTTACAGGTTATGACCATGTTTGTAGTTCCTGTGCTTTACAGTATGTGGAAGGAGAAAGGATTAAAAAAACAATTAAAATCAAGTAATGCTTAAATTTATAAAGATGACAGCGAATACTAAAAAATATCTTTTCTTGAGTCTAGTTGTACTTTTTACAACAAGTATTTTTAGTCAAGAAAATTTGAATAACTATTTGGAAATAGCAGCCAATAATAACCCTGCTTTAAAAGCTAAATTTAACGATTATATGGCTGCTATGGAAAAAGTACCTCAAGTAGGTACTTTACCAGATCCTACTTTTGCTTTTGGATATTTTATTCAACCAGTAGAAACAAGGGTTGGCCCGCAAAGGGCAAACTTTAATTTAATGCAAAGCTTTCCTTGGTTCGGTTTGTTAAGTGCTAAAGAGGATGTTGCGACTGAAATGGCAAAAGCCATGTACGAGGATTTTGAAAACACAAAATCCAATATTTTCTTCGAGGTTAAAACAGCTTATTATAATTATTATTTTATTGAAAAGGCCATTGAGATAACTAAAGAGAATATTGAAATCCTTCAAGTTTTTAAACGTTTGTCTTTGGTTAAAATTGAAGCAGGAAATGCTTCTATTGTAGATGAATTACGTGTTGAGTTGGAACTAAATGATTTGGAAAATCAATTAGAATTGTTTTTGGACACAAAAGATGTTTTAAGAATAAAGTTTAACAACTTATTAAACGGGGAAGCTGTTTCTGAAATACTAGTTCCAGATGTATTGTGGCAAGAAGAAATTCCTTTGGAACAGTTAAATATGCTTGATGAAATCTATACTTCAAACCATCAAATTAAAAGTATAGAACATAAGTTAAACGCCTTTTTAAATCAGGAAATTGTAGCTAAAAAAGAAGGATTACCAAAGTTTACTGTTGGTGTAAATTATACCATAGTTGGTGAAAATCCTATGTCAACAGCATCAGATAATGGTAAAGATGTGTTTTTGTTTCCATCGGTAGGGGTTAAAATTCCTTTATATCGTAAAAAATATAAAGCTTTAATAAAAGAAGCACAATACAGACAGGAAGCCGAAATATCCAGAAAAGAGGATAAAAAGAATACTTTGAGTTCAGTTTATGAAAATACATATAAAGATTTTAATGATGGAGACAGACGTATTGCTTTAAATTTAAGGCAATCTGAAATCGCAAAAAAAGTTTTGGACATTTTAATAGTTTCATACTCTACGAACTCTAAGGATTTTGAAGAAGTATTACGCATAGAACGCCAATTACTTAAATACGAATTAGAACATCAAAAAGCATTAACCGATAAAAATGCTGCAGCGGCATTTATGGATTATTTAATAGGACAATAAAATGAATATCATGAAGAAATATAAAAAATATATCATAGCAGTGGGTATTTTAATACTCGGGATGATTTTGGGAAATGTATTTTCTGGTGGAGACTCAGAAAAAACACATACAGAAGGTGAACATGAATATGTTCAAGATCCTGTAACACAATTATGGACTTGCTCAATGCATCCACAAATAAAGATGGAAAAACCAGGGAATTGCCCAATTTGTGGTATGGAACTTATTCCACTGGAAGCATCGGATAGCTCTTCAGAAAACATTGCAGACGACGAAATTGTAATGAATGAAGAATCCTATCAGTTGGCAAATATTCAGACTACAGTAGTTGAAAAGTCTAGTGCCAATAAGGAAATACGATTATTGGGTCGTGTAAAACCTGACGAGCGTAGATTGTATTCTCAAGTGTCTCATATACCTGGTCGTATAGAACGATTGTATGTTAATTTTACTGGCGAAAAAGTATATGCTGGTCAAAAAATAGTGCGTATTTATTCGCCAGAATTAATTTCTGCGCAAAAAGAATTGTTTGAGGCTATTAAGTCTAAAGATGTTTATCCACAGTTATATACCGCATCACGTAATAAATTAAAGCTTTGGAAACTGTCGGACAAACAAATTGAGGCTATTGAGTCTTCTGGAAAGGTTCAAGAACAGATTGATATTTTATCCGATCATTCTGGTTATGTAATGAGTAGAAATGTAGACACTGGAGATTATATTAAGGCTGGTGGTAATCTGTTCGATATTGCTAATTTGAGTACAGTATGGGTTATGTTTGAAGCCTATGAGGCAGATATTCCTTGGATACACATTAACGACAAGGTAAGCTTTACGATACAGGCTATTCCTGGAAAAAACTTTGAAGGTAAAGTTACCTACGTAGATCCTTTTGTGTCATCGAATACAAGGGTTGCCAAAGTACGTGTAGAAGTAAAAAACCCTTCAAACATGCTTTTACCAGAAATGTATGCTAGTGGTATTATTAAAGCAAAGATGAAAGGGATGGACAATACCATTGTCATCCCAAAATCAGCTGTACTATGGACAGGAAAACGAGCGGTTGTTTATGTAAAGGTTCCACACGAAAAGACCATCTCCTTTCTGTATAGAGAAGTTACACTGGGACAGGATATGGGACAATTTTATAGTATTAAGGAGGGTTTGAAAGAAGGTGAAACTGTTGCAACAAATGGTGTATTTAGAATAGATGCTTCTGCACAATTATTGGGGCAAAAAAGTATGATGAATCCAGAAGGCGGAAAGGTAAACCTAGGTGGTCATGCCGGAATGGATATGGGTGGCGATACGAAAGCAAGTAGCGAAGACCATTCTAAAATGGACATGAGTGATTCAAAAATGGAAGGAGAAATAAGCCCAGACCATAGCAAAATGGAAAAGGAGACCGATCATACAGATATGAACCAGCGCATTACAACAACGGACGGATTTAAAAACCAGTTGGAACAAGTGTTTAACGCCTATGTTAAATTAAAGGATGCCTTTGTAAAAGGTGATAACAGTACCGCTAGCGCTTCAGCCAAAACGTTATTGAGTGCCATGAAAAATGTGGATATGAAACAATTGACAGATCATAATGCACATAACCATTGGATGACCATATCCAAAGAAATTACAGAGTCTGCAACTTCTATTTCAAAAATTTCGGATATAGAAAAACAGCGCAGCCATTTTAAGCACTTATCGGCACATTTATCTAAAGGTGTAAAACTATTTGGAGTAAACCAAAAAGTGTACGAACAATTTTGCCCAATGGCCGACAACAATAAAGGTGCTTACTGGCTAAGCCTTAATGAGCCTATTAAGAACCCGTATTTAGGTGCTAAAATGCTTACTTGTGGAGACACGAAAACAGTCATTGTAAAATAATAAAAAAACTTTATAAACAAAAACAAATGAAAAATTTAAAATCA
The DNA here is from genome assembly GCF_900114265.1 of Flaviramulus basaltis. Lineage (GTDB taxonomy): Bacteria > Bacteroidota > Bacteroidia > Flavobacteriales > Flavobacteriaceae > Flaviramulus > Flaviramulus basaltis. Next base: position 81,049 of record NZ_FPKV01000005.1, on the reverse strand, counting down.
GTAGTAATAATTGCTTTAATAATGAGTGTAACTAATGTTATCAGTGCACAGCACGATCATAGCAAAATGAACATGAAACAGGACGATCATAATATGATGAATCATGATAAATCTATGGTAAAGTTAAACGATAAAAACCTTACCAAGGCATATATGCATTACACCATGATAAACAACGCTTTAATTGAAGCCAATGCTGAAAAGGTACAAAAAGCATCTAAAATGCTTGTTGGAATTTTAAAGAAATACGGTAAAGCAACTGATGCGCAAAAGGTGGCCGAAGACATGGCATCAAAGTCCAATATTATGGACCAACGTGTCATATTTTCAAAACTTACAACAGCATTTGAGCCTTTATTAAAAGACAATGTAACCGAAGGTGAAATTTACAAGAATTTTTGTCCCATGGCAAACGATGGAGGTTCGTACTGGTTTTCAAATTCCAACAAAATTGCAAACCCTTATATGGATAAAGCTATGGCCAGTTGTGGAAGTTTAAAAGAAACATTTAAGTCTATGTGATTGATAGCAGAAGCTGGTTTATAAATGCCTTTTATGACATTTTTAAGCCAGCTTATTAATCAAAAAAAATAAAGACATGAAAGAAATTAAAGCATTTATACAAAAAGAAAAACTCAATGAAGTTGCAAAGCACTTAAAAGAAAATCAGTTCTGTTGTTTTACAGTTTTTGAAGGTGAAGGAGTTGGTGATTATATAGATCCAGAGACAGAATTTCCAAGTTTAGATTTTCCGTTTTTACACCATAAAGTGGTTAAAATAGAAATGGTTATAGAAAAGGAAAAAGTAGATAAAGTTATAGATATTTTAACAAAGCATGCCCAAACGGGCAAAAACGGTGATGGACTCATCTATGTTAGTAATATAGACTATAGCGTAAGAATTAAAACAGGAGAACATAATAATAGTAGCCGTAAGGCATAATAAATATAAAGTCATGATAAAACAAGGCATTATTATAGCACTTTCAATCATTACTTTGATTGGTTGCAAAAATGAAACCAAGAAAGCAGAAGTTGCTGAAGTCACAGTTGAAAACAAAGTTGAAGTTAAAACAGAAACAACACAAGAGGATTACCAAGTAGGCTCTCAGGTACCAAATAAATTGGTCTGTATGGTGAACAATGCGTATATGGGTAAGCCCCAAATGCCTGTTCCTGTTAATGGAAAGACTTACTATGGTTGCTGCCAAATGTGTGTGGGCACATTGAACGACAATGAAACTGCTAGAACAGCGAAAGACCCTTTTAGTGGTAAGACAGTAGATAAAACAGAGGCATATATTGTTTTGGTAAAAAAAGAAGGAGATGTAGCCTACTTTGAATCTAAAGAAAATTATTTGAAATATAATAAATCAAAATAAAGTGTTTTTGGATGAATCGTTTATAATACCACTTTTTATATTCAAGAATTGTGATTTTAAGTTCAGGATTGAGCAACTAGAACCTATAAATCAGAATTACGTTCAGTTCGCCATTGTCAATAACTTTAGCAACTAATTATGATAAGAGAGATTTTTGTAAAAAATATGGTTTGCAACCGATGCATCAAAGTGTTGAAAGATGAATTAAGTCAGGCTGGGGCAAAGGTTATAGAAATTGAATTGGGCAGAATTAAACTTGATCTTAAAGATGCAATGGACAAGAATAAGTTGGATCATATCCTAAAGGAAAACGGGTTTTTATTAATTGATACACCAGAACAGCTTTTGGTTGAACAAGTAAAAATTGAACTTATAAAACTGCTACAGCATCTACCATTACAACTCTATGAAAACCTATCGGTTTATTTAGAAAATAAAATGTGCCAGGATTATTCCAAAATAAGTAAGGTTTTTTCATATACAGAACAGGTTACCGTAGAAAAGTACTTTATAAAATTGAAAATTGAAAAGGTAAAAGAGATTATCCAAATACAAGAATACAATTTTACCGAAATAGGACAACTGCTGGATTATAGCCATATCAACCATTTAAGTAGTCAGTTTAAAAATGAAACAGGAATGAGCATGTCAGCATATAAATCCCAATATAAGAGCTTTAGGAATTCTTTGGACAAAATTGTATAGATAATGCCCATAATTATGACACAAATTATTGAAAATCAAGAGTATTTTTGAAAAAAAAATATACAATATGCAAATGAAACGATTAACTAAGAAAATAAAAACACTAATTTTTTTATCAACTTTTGTGACCATTGGTGCACTCGCACAAGACAAGCCATCTGTTGAAGGCAATGTTGATAATTTACCTGTAAAGGAATACACACTTACTATTAATGAGGCCACTATCAATAAAACTGGAAAAGCTGTAAAAGGCATGACCATAAACGGCAGTATTCCTGGACCCGTATTGGAATTTACCGAAGGTGAGTATGCCGTGATATATGTTAAAAATGAAATGAGCGTAGAAACTTCCATCCACTGGCACGGACTTTTATTACCAAACTTCTACGATGGCGTACCTTATTTGACCACGCCACCCATTGAACCTGGACATACACAAAAATATGAGTTTGCCCTAAAACAATCGGGCACTTATTGGTACCATTCGCATACGCTCCTACAGGAACAAAGTGGGGTTTTTGGATCCTTTGTTATCCATCCAAAGAACGAAACCTTGAAGTATGATAAAGAATTGGTATTAATGCTATCCGATTGGACCAATGAAGACCCCATGCATGTACTGCGAAACCTAAAACGTGGCAATGAATGGTATGGCATACGAAAAGGAACAGCTACACCATTAAATCAAGTTATTGCACGCGGAGCTTTTGGAGCGCAATTAAATTTTTGGAGACAACGTATGAATGGGGCCGATATTGCCGATGTTTATTATCCTGCCTTTTTAATCAATGGTGAAGAATCTATTGAATATCCAGAATTTAATCCCGGAGAAAAAGTTAGATTACGTATTATCAATGGTGGTGCTTCTACCTCGTTCTGGATGACTTTTGGTGGTGAAGACCCACTGTTGGTATCGGCAGACGGTATTGATGTAGAGCCTATAGCAAAAAACAAAACCTTTATTGGCATCGCAGAAACTTATGATTACATAGTAACCATTCCTCAAGAAGGTAAGATAGAACTTAAGATCATGGCACAAGATGGTTCAGGAACTGCTTCGGCATTTTTTGGAAATGGAAAAGTGTTTGCAGCCGAAACCTTGCAAAGACCTGATAAAATAGGAATGATGAAAACCATGGCCAAAATGGACATGAAAATGGGAGCGCACGCTCTAAAATATCGCCCAAGCAAAGATGAAAGCTTCAAAATGAAAAATGAGTATGGTATGCAGATGAAAGATGATATGAGCGGTATGAACATGGAAAAATCCAAGACTGTTGATACGAAGGCCATGAAAATGGAAGGCATGAAAACGGATAAGGATTCCACTATGGCAGGAATGCAAATGGACCATTCCAAAATGAAAGGGATGGAAATGAACAATGATGATGCTATGAAAGGCATGCAGATGAATGATCAAAGGGATACTATGAAAACGGGCAATATGGAAGGCATGAATTTATTTTCAGAGTATAATTACGACTTTCTAAAATCACCAGAAAAAACGAGCTATCCCGAAGGTACGCCTATCAAGGAAATTTTACTGAACCTCACAGGGAACATGCAACGTTATATCTGGAGCATGAACGGCGTTCCTTTATCTGAAACTGATAATATAAAAATAGAAGGAGATCAGGTTACTAGGATAACATTGAACAATTTAACCATGATGCATCACCCAATGCATTTACATGGGCATTTTTTTAGAGTCATTAATAAAAATGGGGAATATTCACCATTAAAGCATACGGTTAATGTACCACCAATGCAGGAAGTGACCATAGAGTTTTATGGCAATGAGTATGGCGATTGGTTTTTTCACTGCCACATTTTATATCATTTGATGGGCGGAATGGCACGCGTTATGAGTTATGATACCCCTCCAGACATTCGTATGAAAGGCTATCCAGCAGCCATTGCAGTAGCCGAAACGGATCGTTATTATTCTTGGGGAATGGTTGATGCATCGTCACAAAACACAACTTTAAACTTGGTAGCTTCAAACATGAGAAACCAATTTAATGCTTCTGTTGAATATGGATATAATGAAAACCTAGAAGCAGAATTTACTTACGAAAGATATTTGCATGATTATTTAAGGGTATTTGGTGGTGTAAATATTGAAAATGAAATTGATGACAGTTTAAATGAGTTCAAAACTACTGCTGTTGCTGGTATCAGGTTTTTAACCCCTTATTTGTTTAGCCTCGATGCCAGGATTGATAGTGATTTAAGACCTAGAATTGGTCTTGGGCGGAGTATCATGTTATTTCCAAAATTTTCGGTGTTTGGTTACTACGAGTATCAATTAGATTTTGGTTGGGTAAACTCCTTACCATCTGGTGTTAATTCTGAATCAGAAACCGTTTGGAGTGCTGGCGCTGAATATTTTTTATCCAGAAACATATCGTTGCTAGGAAGTTACGATAACCGTTTTGGCGGTGGTGGAGGATTGTCGGTAAGATTTTAAGTAATAAAGGTAGTTATGATGTACACATGGATAATAGTTTTGGGAGTAATTGTCTTTGCGGTTATCCTATATGCAGGTAAAAACGGAAATAAAATACTGAAGAGAGAACGCCCTTTAGATATTTTAAACAGACGCTATGCTAATGGTGAAATTACCAAGGAAGAATATGAAGAAAGAAAACAAAGCATTAATTCAAAAAAATAAAAAAATGAAGTATTATTTTAATAAAACGGTTAGTGGAACTTTTGAAGATGTTATCGAAAAAGTCACAAAAGAACTAAAAGATGAAGGTTTTGGCATTCTTACAGAAATTGATGTAACAGCAACCTTAAAGAAAAAGCTGGATATAGACTTTAAAAAGTATAGGATATTAGGAGCTTGTAATCCACCCTATGCGCATAAAGCTTTGCAAGCAGAAGATAAAATTGGAACCATGTTGCCATGCAATGTCATAGTTCAGGAGATTAATCCCGGAATTGTAGAAGTGGCAGCAATTAACCCGATGGCTTCTATGATGGCAGTAGATAACAAGCAATTGATGGAAATTGCCGATGAAATAACTGCTAAACTTAAAAATGTAATTGAAAAACTTTAAAAAGGAATAAACACTAAAACAAATAAAAATGAGAAAATTAAAATTATCAATGGGAATTTTAGCAATTGTATTTGCAACCCTAACTGTAGCATCATGTAAAGATGCAAAAAAAGAACAAAATAATGAAGAGGAGCATCAATCTGAAATGAGCACTGAAGAAAATCATTCAGAAATGAACCACGACAACAGCGATGGTCACCATGATGAAGAAGCAACTCACGATAACAGTGATGGGCATCATGATGGAGATAGCGCAGAGATGACTTCTGAAGCAAGGGATATAGCAGTATCTACCCAAAAAAATGGAGCAACTTCAGCGATTATTGATGCTTACTTTCAAATTAAAAATGCTTTAGTAACCGATAGCAAAGAGAACGCTGCAAAAGGAGGTACAGCATTACTTGCTGCCTTTTCAAAGTTTGATATGAAAACATTAACTGATGGAACCCGTCAAGAATATATGGAAATTGCAGAAAGTGCCAAGGAACAAGCAGAACATATTGTAGAAAACCCTATTGACCATCAAAGAGAGCATTTTGAAACCTTGAGTACGGATATTAATGATTTAATTACCCTTTTAGGTACTGATAAAACCTTATATCTAGATTATTGCCCAATGAAAAAAGTAAGCTGGTTGAGCGAAACCAAAGACATCAAAAATCCATTTTATGGTAGTGAAATGCTAACCTGTGGGAATGTTAAAAAGCAAATTAACTAAAATGAAAATTGTTAAGATCATAGTTTTGGTTTTGCTGGTAGCGTTTGTGGGCATACAGTTTGTGCCCACAGAGCGAAACCAAAGCGATGTTGTACCAAAAACAGATTTTATGTTGGTTAATGATGTCCCTAAAGAGATTGAGAACAAGTTGCAGGTTTCTTGTTATGATTGCCACAGCAACAATACTGCTTATCCTTGGTATAACAAAATTCAACCTGTTGCCTGGTTTATGGAAGACCATATCAAGAAAGGAAAAGAGGAACTCAATTTTAACGAATGGGCTGACTATTCAGATAGACGAAAGAAGAGCAAATTAAAATCTATTATAAGTCAGATTAAAGATGATGAAATGCCTTTGAGTTCATATACCTTAATACATAAAGATGCTAGCTTTTCAGAAGATGATAAAAAGAAAGTCATTACATGGTTGACACAATTAAAAGATAATTAAGAAACAATAATTTAAAAACAAATAAAAATGAAAAATTTAAAAATGAGTATAGCAGCAATGCTATTGTTAGCAGTTTCTTTTACCAATGCACAGGAAAAGGAAAAAATGAACATGGATCATGGTAAAATGAACATGGACAAAATGAAAGACGCCAAAGCCGAGGTAGTTCTTAATGACTATTTTATGATGAAAGATGCATTGGTAGGTGATGACACTAAAAAAGCAGCACAGGCTGGAACTAAACTAATGGCCTCTCTAAAGGCTTTCGATATGACCAAGTATAGTAAAGAAGATCAAAAAGAACTGATTGATATTATTGAAGATGCAACTGAACACGCAGAACACATTTCGAAAAGTCCAATGGAACACCAACGCGAACATTTTAAAACACTAAGTAAGGATATCACGGATATGGTTGCTATTACTGGTACATCATCAAAATTATACGAACAATTTTGCCCAATGTACGATAAGGGTAGTGCTTGGTTGAGTACTAGTAACGATGTAAGAAATCCGTACTTAGGCAAAAAAATGCCGAGTTGTGGAAAAGTGCAAAGAGAGATTAATAATTAGAGCATATCTTTTAGAGTAAAGGAATAAAATATCTAATTCATAAAATGGAAAAGGAACTTTTCATTGTTGATTGGTTGTTAGTTAAAACTTTTCATTTTATGGTATTAGAAAAGTCCTAGTCTGGGAAGGGTGAAAATGTTGATGGTTAGTGTTAGGCCCTTCCCTCGTTAGGCACAAAATCAAATAGGATGAAAGATTGTTGCAAGACTGGTATTAAGACCGAACAAAAGAAAAGTGGCTTCAAAAAATGGTTCAATTATATTTTGTATGGCATTTTGGCTGCCATACTGATTGGTGCATTAGTGCTACAATTGGTTGGAGAATAATTTAAAAGAATATTGGCCTTTCGAGCAGATACTTGATATAGCATAAAAGGAATATGTTTGCTCTGGGTGGGCTGTGTCCAAATCACTTAATCTAATTTAGATGCCCTACCAGGATAACAACAATGGTCTTATCTTGGGTAGCTTTTATCATAAGAACAGTTGTAGGGTTTAAGGAACTTCTTAAATCAATGGGAATTGAGAACTGAAATGATATCGACAAAAAATATGTTCTCTAGCGAATGAATGAGAACGAGACCAAAACCTATCAGGAGATTTATTCAAATTGATTGAATGGTCTAAAAAACGAAACAGTAATGGGTAAAAATTTGATTTGTTTATTAATATTGCTGTTGGCAAGCAACATATTTCTCAACGCTCAAGAGTATGTGGTTAAGGAAGGAAGTGCATCTTTCAAGGCAAAAACACCTCTTATCTCATATGAAGGCATATCTAATGATGTAAAAGGCACTATAGATTTTAAGGCCGGAACCTTAACTTTTTCAGTACCTGTAAAATTCATAAAAACTGGTAATGAAAAACGGGATGAACATATGTACCAGTTGGTTGAAGCGGAAAAATATCCCAATGTTGTTTTCAAAGGAAAATTTATAAGCGGTTTTAATTTTAAACGAAATGGAATTCAATCTGTCCAAGCAAAGGGTGATTTTAGCCTTGCCGGAACGACTCGACAAATAAACATTCCCATAAACTTAGAGCTTGTTTCAGAAGGTACTATTCAATTAAACACTTCTTGGTCATTATTGATTACCGATTATAATTTGGAACGCCCAAGCTTTGCATTTATAAAAGTTAAAGACAAACACTTCTTAAGGGTCGATGTGTTGCTTAAAGAAAAATAGACTGTATTTATAAAAACCCTGCGGAAGATTAATTAATAGATTCTAAAATTTAGTTGATGAATATAAAACATATTTTGGTAGTAAGCACCTATTTTATAGCGATGGCCATTCCATTGGTAATGGTGTATTGGTTAATGCCAACTACTAAAGAAGGATTTATTGCGCAAATAGGGATGCTAATGGGTTTATCCGGTATAATGATGGTGTTCTTTCAATTTATCATTTCTGCCAGAATAAAATGGCTAGACCGCTTGTTTGCCTATAACAACTTAATCGATTTTCACAGAAGGATGGGAGTTTGGGCATTTGTATTTATTATGGTTCATTTTGTGATGCTTACCCTATCGGAGCAGTCCTTCGATATGCTTTTGGGGTATGACGAACCGTGGTACATCAATCTGGGTAAAATCACGTTTTTAATACTTTTGGTTCAGGTTTTGGTAAGTATCGGCCACAAAAAAATAAGTGTTCGCTATGAGCATTGGCGAACGATGCACAACGTTTTTGCCATCAGTATTCTCGTCTTAATGTTTGTGCACAGTTTTTATGCAGGAGACGATTTGGAGTTGCTGCCCTTACAGGTATTATGGTTCATTCTCCCACCTACTGCCATAGCCTTTTTTATATGGCAACGGTACTTTTTGTTCACTTTCGCACCCAAATATGAAGTGCTGAATGTCGTTAAAAAAGCCAAGGATACGTACAGCGTTCAGTTTGTACCTGTAAACGGGAATGCACCCTATTCGCATAACCCAGGACAGTTCCATTTTATCAAATTTACGGATTGTAAGCATTTAAAGCCTGAAGAGCATCCATTTACCATATCCTCAAGCCCAAGCCAAAAGTTACATTTGGCATCTACCATAAAGGCTTCTGGTGACTTTACAAGCCAGATACACCAACTTCAAAAAGGTGATAAGGTTAAAATCATAGGGCCATTCGGCAAGATGTCCCATTTAGAAAAATCACATTCGGGGTCTATAGTATTTATTGCGGGAGGCATTGGTATAACGCCATTTGCAAGTATGTTGCAGTATATGGCAGACAAGGACGAGCAGCGGGAAGTAACCCTATTCTATTTTAATGCTACCGAGTCGGACATTGCCTTTAGGGAAGAATTATACCATATCTCAGAAAACACATCCCTTAAATTAAAAGTGGTACACATACTCAGTAAGCAAGATAATTGGGAAGGGGAAAAAGGACGGTTCGATACTAAATTATTGGAAAAATACTGTTCAGGCTCGCTCCTACAAAATGATTATTATGTATGTGGTCCTCCACTTATGATCAACGCTGTAATCAAGGATTTGAGACAATTGCAAGTTCCACTAACTAAAATACACAGTGAAATGTTTGGGCTTGCGGTATCTGGCTCACCCACTACCCATCATAAAAAACAAGCCCAATTGGTTTCTAGGCTTATTGTTATGGCTTTAATAGTGTTGGTTATTGTGTTTGCAGGCCTTCGATCCGGCTGGGAATTATTTGGGGACGATACACTGGAAAACGAACACAGTGCCTCAAGCAGCCTCACTTTAAATAGGGAACTAAACTAAGTAGTGATGGAATACCAAATGTAAAAAAATAAAAATAAATGTTTAACTAAATAAATAAATGATGAGAACATTAAAAACAATGGTAGCCTGCCTTTTAATAGCAGCTACCGCAGTCAGTTGTTCGGTCAGTTCTTCGGCCATTGTTACCGATTATGACCGTGAGGCACAGTTTGGGACATACAAGACCTTCTATTGGTCAGATGATTTTCAAATAGATAGCGGAAAGGAAGAAGAACCGCTCTTTGTCAATACATTGATCAAAAAAAGACTAAAGTCGGCCATTCAGGACGAAATGGAAAAGAAAGGATATGTAATGGACAAAGCCAATCCTGATTTATTGGTAGATTCACGTATTGTGGTCAAAACCAGAAATATAAACTACAATTCCGGCAGCTATCCGTATTTTCCATTCTACGGTCACGGCTATGGCCATTTTGGGTCTTACGGCTATGGCTATTACGGCAATTATCAATCTTCTGAAGAGCACAAGGAAGGTGGTGTGGTTGTAGAGCTCATAGATATGTCCCGCCGTCAACTGGTCTGGCAGGGATTTGCGCCAGATGTGCTCCACGCAGATACAAATGATAAACAAAAAGAAATCAAAGAGGCCGTGGTAAAAATATTTGCAAAATATCAATTTGGAAATACCACAAAAAACTGAGCTTAAAATGATATAAAAAATATCAAGAAAAAAAGCCCTAATTTAGGGAAGGGTCAATATTGATGGTTAGTGTTTAACCCTTCCCTAGTTAGGCACAAAAAATTTTAAAAAAGTTGATTTGGTTAAAAGTAGCCTGTACAAGGGAGAGAGAAATTTTCCCTAAGTGATTGATTAATAGCATCTCTCTTCCTATGTCAGGCGATACAGAAACTTTAAAAAGGAGAAGTTTAATGAACGATACTAGAATTTAATATAGGATTTAGATGAAAGAATGTTGTAAAACGTATTGTAAAAACAAAACAAAACAAACGGACCTAAGAACCTGGTTTAATTATTTACTTTACACAATAATTACGGTTATAGTATTGGGAGCTTTGATAGTTCAGCTATTCGGTTAAAATTTTTTTATTTAATAATGCAAAAAAAAAGCAGCATATCTGAGTTTAAAGGATTCTATAAACAGCTATTTAAGAAGCTTTTATTAACGACAACTGTAGTTGTTACTTTATCGCTTAGTTATGTACTATTTGCATCCCTTAATGTTACGCATCCATTCTTATCTTATATTATAGTATTTTTAGCATTTATAAAAACCTTTTTTATTGTGCGATTAACATTTATACAGTTGAGTAAAATAATTGGAGAAAGCCATAAGCTTAGTCATGTACTAATACTTTTTGGAGTCTTAATCCTTTTAATTGTTTTTTCGTTTTCGTTTGACTATTACACCCTTTATATAATGGATGTTGATAGCTTTAAAACATCACTCACAGGAAATGGCTCATTTATTCGGCAATTTTTCGAATTTTTATATTTCAGTTTAATCACCTTTTCTTCCGTTGGCTTTGGAGATATCGTACCTATTTCTGTTTCAGGAAAAATAATGGTAATGTTGGAAGTGTTTTTAAGCTTTTTCGTTCTAGTCTTTGGTATTGCAAATATTAATCGAATACATGTTGATAAATAAAGTTTCTAAAACCAATACTTTAAAGTATTAAAAAATAATTAAAAATGGTAAACAAGCATACAGCACTTAAAATTAGGAAGGTTCACCGTTATTTAGGTCTTTTCATTGGTGTTCAATTTTTAATGTGGACCATTAGTGGCTTGTATTTTAGTTGGACGGATATTGATGACATTCATGGAGACCAATTTAGAAATTCACATTACCAACCTAAAGGGTTCCAGAATCTTATCAGTCCCTCTAAATTAGATGTACCAAAAGGAATCAGGACCATTGAAATAAGAGATATAGATAATATGCCATATTATTGGATAAATCAAAATCAGCTCTATAATGCATCAAACGGAGAATTAAAAAAAGGGATTACAGAACGTGAAGCATTATATGTTGCCAATCAATTTATGGACAAATCCCTAAAGGTCATTGATGTTAAATTAATTAGTGAAGTTGATAAAAAACATGAATATCGTGAGAGATTATTACCAGCATATGTGATGTCTTATGATAATGATGAAGCACTTAAAGCCTATGTTTCTGTGAATGATGGAAAATTCCAAACCGTAAGACACCGCAGTTGGCGCTGGTTCGACTTTTTATGGATGACACATACTATGGATTATGAAGGAAGAGACAATTTTAACACCATTGTTTTAAGGGCATTCTCAATATTGGGTTTAATAACAGTATTAAGTGGTTTTTTGCTTTGGTACACTTCTTCACCAAGTATTAAGAAAATTATAAAAATGAAAAAAAGTGAGTGAAAATAGAAGAAATAGAAGAAAGAATAAGAATAGTAAGCATCAAAAGAAAAGTAATATATCAAGAAAGGATAAAATTATTGGTATAATTGCAATAATCATCATTGTCATATTAGCAACGGTTATGGCCTATTATTATTCTCTTTCAAAAGCAGGAATGACATTGTTTTAAAGCAAATAGAATATGAGTGAGACTATCCACATAAAGAATATGGTCTGTCCAAGATGTATCTCGGCAGTATCGAATATTTTACAAGGGCTAGAGATTCCATATAGCTCAATTAAATTAGGAGAGGTTGAATTAACATCATCATTAAATATGGAAACTAAAAATGCTTTTTCCAAAGCACTTCAAGATTCTGGCTTTAGTTTGATTGACGACCGTAAAAGTCAGCTTATTGAACAGATGAAAACTTTAGTAGTGGATAAAATCCATCACTCATTAGATGAATTGGATATTAAATGGGCAGATTATATAAGTCAAAATCTGCATCTTGATTATAAATACCTAAGCTCTCTTTTCTCATCTGTTGAAAGTATCACGTTTGAGCAATACATCATCAACCAAAAAATTGAACGTGTAAAAGAACTCATCATTTATGACGAGTTAAACTTGAGTGAAATAGCTTTTAAACTTAACTATAGTAGTGTTGCCTATTTGAGTAGCCAGTTTAAAAAGGTTACTGGAATGACACCTACTAAATTCAAAAAAAGTACAAATAAAAACAGAAAACATTTAGATGGTATTTAAGAATTTATTAAGAAAAAGTAGATTCATTTTAATTGATGTTTTTTGGAATTATTGATGTCAATTTTAAAAGTTTTAAGTGTAAAAAATATTCAAATAAAACAAACAGTATGAAAACAAAACTATTTACTTTAATTATTGTTTTAATAACATTTTGTGAGGTTACAGCCCAAAAAACTTTTAAAACGGAAGAAGGTCACATTAAGATGATGACTTTGGTAAACAATAAACCCATCAAGGCAGAAAGTCATAAATTGGCCCTATATCTTGATTATGATTCCAAAATAGTTAATGGTGTTCTTGACCTGAAAACCTTGTCAACGGATGTTTCTAAAATCAATACCATTTTACAAGAGCAGGAAGACCCTTTGATGCTTCGGTTTACCGGCACAATCCCTTCGCATGATTTTTTATCAAAACGGCACGATCCTATCAATTTCGATTGGCTGGTAACCGTTACCTATCAAGGGAAGTTTTATAAGTCACAATTTAAAGCCACCATTACACATATTGAGCATGGAGCAGCGATGTCATGCTTGATAAGCGCAAGGGGTCAGGTTTTAGTGTCAGATACAGGTTTGGATTCCCTAATAGAAGGCATAGATAAGACTATTGAAGTACAGTTTGCTCAGCTAGTATTAAAATTGGAATAGTTGTTTGTTTTTAATAGATATTAAGCCTTATATTAGAATTTGTAGTATAAAACATTTCTTGATCACGAAAATACTTACGTATTTTCTGCCAGCCGGTCAGTTCGGTTTATATTTACTATATTAATAGTGTTAAACTATATACCTAGGCATACACAAGCTTTAGAAACGAAAATAAAATAATCAATTTAATAATTAAAACACAACAAAATGGAAACAACTACAGTAAATCCTTCTAAAATAATGCAAATTGGCATGGGATTTTGGGCATCCAAAACACTCCTTACAGCGGTAAATATGGAATTGTTTACACATCTGGCAAATGGAGAGTTGTCAGGGCAAGATATCAAGACAAAATTAGGACTACATGACAGAGGTCTTTATGATTTCTTAGACACCTTAGTTGCATTAGGGTTTTTAAAAAGAAGTGGACTAAAGGAAACTTCAATGTACAGTAATGCAGAAGATGCGAACTTGTTTCTCGATAAGAATAAACTAAGTTACATTGGTGGCATGCTTGAAATGGCAAATAATCGTTTATATCCTTTTTGGAACGATCTTGAAGAAGGACTAAAAACAGGAAAACCTCAAAATGAAACAAAAACGGGTGGTGTTCCCATTTTTGAAGCCCTATATGCTAATGAGCAAAAATTAAGGGAATTCTTAAAAGCTATGGGTGGTATCCAAATGGGTAATTTCATGATGTTCTCTAAAGCGTTTGACTTTACCAATTATAAAACACTTTGTGACATAGGAGGGGCAGGAGCAAATCTTGCCATTCAAGTAGCCAAGACTAATGAACATATGATTTGTGTTTCATTTGACTTGCCACCTGTAGAACCTATTGCCAGAGAAAACATTACTATGATGGGGCTAGATGATAGAATATCTACACAATCTGGTGACTTTTTAAACGAAGCCCTTCCTAAAGCTGATATAATTACTATGGGTAACATTCTTCATGACTGGGGAATAGACGATAAGAAAATGCTAATTAAAAAAGCATATGATGCGCTACCACAAGGAGGGGTTTTAGTCGTTATTGAGAATATCATTGATGATAATCGAAGTGAAAATGCTTTTGGTCTAATGATGTCATTAACTATGAATATAGAAACAGATGAAGGCTTTGACTTTTCTGCAGCAGATTTTGATGGTTGGGCCAAAGAATGTGGTTTTACACGAACTTCCGTTATGCCTTTGACCGGACCTTCAAGTGCAGTAATTGCTATAAAATAAAAATAAACTGTTGTTGTACATTTTGACGTAATCGGTAGTAACAAATTTTTAATTGAGGCGTTAGTAAGTTATGAAACAATATAAAATCTTTCTTTTTGTTGTTTTCTTGTCAATTTTTGTGGCTTGCGATACAGATGATAAAAACAACAAAGAGTCTACAACTCAAAACTTCATTTTCGAAGACGGATTTGAACCCCAAAATGATTTGTTAGATGAACTGTTTCCTTCAAACGGTACTAGATGGTCTACAATACAACAAACCAACCCTTCAAATGCTATTAATGAAATTTCTATAACGAATTCTGAATTTTCTGAAGGACAAAATGCACTTCGCTTTCTTGTATATCAATCGGATTCGCAATTATCGAAAATAGATATTGAGAAAAATGGATTAAATATAAAAGCAGGAGATAAGGTAGTTATAACAGCAGATTTTTATATAAATAGTAATGAATCCCTAGAAAATCTATTACTGATTGATTTAGAATGTTGTTCTTGCTGGGATCCTTCGGTTGGAGACAATTATGGTTCGGAAAATCAATGTCCTGGAGTTAGACTTATGATGTCTGGAGGTAATGATTATCTTTCCATTGAAAGAGGAAAAATATCAGGAACTACCTTACAGCAAACAAATGTTGCTTTTCCAAGAACCCAATGGGTTTCGGTACATTGGGAAATGACAATGTCTGATACCGAAAGCGGACTTAATAGATTACTTATTAACGGAACAGAAGTTCTGAATGAGAGTGCTATGAATATGCCAAATGCGCAGGTTTTTAGTGATGTATTTGCAAACCAAGGAATTGATTTTACTTTACAAGAACCTACCTTTTACGAACGGGTGCAAATTGGAGCAACAGCTAATCCTACTGCGGGTAATATTGAATTATTTGTTGATAATTTTTCAATTAAAGTGGAATAAAATTTGCTGCAACAAAGAATTCATTAAACGCTATTTCCTATAAAACTACTATTAACTAAACAAACTTTGGCAACAGTTTGGTATATCACTATATTCTATAAATCATATAGTAAATAATGTAATACAATAAAGTACTTTAATCAAATGTTTATTTTATTATTTAAGTATTTGCTTAAATACGTAATTAATTATATGTTTGTGCGACAAACCGAATAACTTTAATAAAAATAATAGTGACTTATGAAATTAGAAATAACCTGTACAAGGGCGGAAGCCAACCATAAGCAGTTACAAAACTGTATGGAGACATTGGATGAAATGGAAGGAAGTTTTCAAAAAATGACAAAACTTTTATCAATTGCCGGAAGCGATGTAAGATTGAAAATTCTTTATTTATTGAATTTAGAAAATGAGCTATGCCCTTGTGATTTAGCAGATATTCTAAAAATGAGTATGCCTGCAATCTCACAACATATACGCAAAATCAAAGATGCAGGAATAATCAATTCAAGACGAGATGGTCAAACGCTTTACTATTCTTTAAATAGAGATGAAACAGAGATATTTAATAGCATTTTTAAATCAATAGAATTAATTAGAAAAACAGCATAATTTATTAAGAAATGAAAACAGAAAAAACATCAAAAAATGCGGCATACACAGGTTTATTTGCTGCAGTAGCAGCATCATCTTGTTGCATACCACCTGTTATAGCATTAATTGCTGGCGTTGGAGGAAGTGCGTCTGCACTATCTTGGATGAAACCATTTAGACCCTATTTAATTGGTTTAGCTATAGTCGCAATTGGCTATGCCTGGTATAATTATTTAAAACCAAAAAATGCCGATGATTGTGGTTGTGAAGTTGATGCAAAACCAAAATGGTATCAAACCAAAGGTTTTTTAGTTGGTATTACATTGTTTGCAACGGTTTCAATTGCTTTTCCTTATTATGCTCATATTTTTTATCCTGATAATAAGAAAGAAGTGGTTATAGTCAATCAATCCAATATTCAAACATTAAATTTTGATGTTAAAGGGATGACTTGTGCATCTTGTGAAGAACACGTTAAACACGCAGTTAATGAGTTAGAAGGTATTGTAAATATCAATGCTTCCTATGAAAAGGCAAACGCAGAAGTGGAGTTTGATAATACAAAAACGACTAAAGAGGATATAGAAAAAGCAATAAACTCAACAGGGTATAAAGTAATTAATAAAGAAAAAGATGAGTAATAAAATAATAAATTTAAACATCAACGGAATGACTTGTTCTGGGTGTTCATCACATATTGAAAAAGATTTAAACGTTAAAGACGGAATTGTAAGTAGTATTGTAAATCACGAAACAGGAGAAGGAAAATTTGTTTATGACACCAATAAGATAAGTAATCAAGATGTTATTAATGCAGTAAACAATATAGGAAATTATTCAGTTATTGAAGATATTGAAAAGGAAGATTGCTGTGTTACAAATACCAAAGATTATGATGAAAAGAATAAATTCGATTTAATTGTTATTGGTGGAGGTTCAGCAGCATTTTCAGCAGCTATAAAAGCCGAAGGCATTGGCTTAACAACATTAATGGTAAATGATGGATTAGATTTTGGAGGAACCTGTGTCAATGTTGGCTGTGTACCTTCTAAAAATTTGATTAGAGCTGCCGAAACAGTGTATCACGCAACACATTCTAATTTTAAAGGAATTAAACCCAAAGGTGTTGAAATTGATTTTACTCAAATTATAAAAGACAAAAAAGCATTAGTATCCACATTACAGCAACATAAATATATGGATGTGGTAAGTGATTTCAAAAACTTAACAATGCTTAAAGGTTGGGCAAAATTTGTAGATAATAAAACCATTCTTGTAGATGGAAAAGATACATACACCGCAACTAACATCATTATAGCAACAGGAGCAACAACAAACATTCCAAACATTGAAGGACTAAATAAAGTAGGCTACTTAACGAATGTATCTTTATTCGATTTAGAAGAAAAACCAAAAAGCTTAACCATAATGGGAGCTGGCTATATCGGTTTGGAAATTGCAATGGCATATAACCGCTTGGGAGTAAAGGTTCGTATCATAGAATTTACAGATAGACCATTACGTAGTCAAACCAACGATATTACAGATGTTTTAGAAACACAAATGAAAACTGAAGGGATTGAAATCCTTCCAAATTTTAGAGCCATTAAATTTGAAAAAGATGGCGACAACACTATTATTCATTGCAAATGTCCTGATGACTCTACCACTCAAATAATTGAAGAAGGCCATATTGTCGTAGCTACAGGAACAAAACCAAATACATCTAAATTAGGTCTTAAGAATATTGACTTAAACCTGACAGAAAAAGGACATATTTTAGTTAACGAAAAAATGGAAACTAATATTTCCAATATTTACGCAGCAGGAGATGTTACCAATACACCAGCATTTGTGTATACAGCAGCAACCGAAGGCAGTGCAGCAGTACAAAACGCATTTTCATTATCAAAAACCATTTTGGATTATTCATCTTTACCTTGGGTAGTATTTACAGACCCTCAAATTGCAGGAGCAGGTATGGACGAATTGGAAGCAGAAAAAAAGGGAATTCCTTTTGAAGTCAGTAAACTTGATTTAATTCACGTTCCAAGAGCATTGGCAGCGCAAGATACCAGAGGGTTCATAAAACTGATGCGCAACACTGAAACCGATAAATTAATAGGCGCAAGAGTCATAGCAACAGAAGGTGGCGAACTCATCCAACAATTAAGTATGGCTATTAAATTTGGAATCACTGTAAAAGACTTGGCAGAAAGTTTTTATCCATATTTAACTTTAGGGGAAGCTGTTAAACTGGCAGCAATTACCTTTGGAAAAGATGTTTCTAAATTAAGTTGCTGTGCGAGTTAATTCAAAATAAAAGGTTTTAAAGGGAATGCCAGTTCTTTTATGAATTTGAAAACTGCGAGAAAGTATTAAAACCAAAAGAAGGAGACTGTTGTATTTATTGCTCTTTTGGAATTATACCCTGTCCACCGATTCAAGAAAATAAAAGTTGCTGATAATTTCTTTGCACAACCTGTGCATCGATTAATTTGTATATTTGTAAAACTTTATGAAAATATTCTTTTCCATATCAATGTCGCTTCTATTCTTTTTTCAAGGGATTAGCATAGATATGGACTTTTGTGGGCCAATTAAAGAAATTTCAAGTATTATTACCCATTATCAAGACCATAAAGTTTATGGCGACTCTTTCCTTGAATATGTAGTTGAAGATTACATTGACAATGATGCAAAAAATGAAGGGCATCATAATAACCCAGTTAAGGAGAATTCACCAGTTCATCCCCATAATCAATGTTGTCATCCTTTAGTATTAATTATTGCGAACAACAATTCGGCTTTAACCAATCGACTAAAGTTTGAAGAGAAAAAACAGTTTAACTTACATAAAGTAAACTTCACTTCCAGATATCTGGAATCGCTTTTCCAACCCCCTCAAGTATAATTCAGTTTTTTTTTTAGGATAGCTATATCCTACCGTGATGCTTTTCAAAGTAAGCATCGCATTATAAACGCATTGCATCTAATTGCATTGCGATGTTTAAACTGAATTAATACTTTTTCTATGATTAACAAAATCATTTCATTTTCCATCAATAATAAATTTATTATTGGGCTCTTTATAGTGGCACTTGTTGGTATAGGCATTTGGTCTATGGCCACTATAAATCTGGGTTCTGTACCCGATATTACCAACAACCAAGTACAGGTTATTACAGTTGCCCCAAATTTAGGTACTGAAGATATTGAGCAATTTGTTACCTATCCGGTAGAATTGGCAATGGCAAATCTTCCTGACGTTATCGAACTGCGTTCGGTATCCCGTTTTGGGCTGTCTGTGGTTACCATTGTCTTTAAGGACGAGGCAGGCACTTATCTGCCACGGCAATTGGTACAAGAGAAATTAACCGAAGTTGCTGGAGAAATCCCCGAAGGTTTCGGCACGCCATTTATGGCACCAATAACTACAGGTCTGGGCGAAATCTACCAATACACCTTAAAATTAAAAGAGGGCTACGAAGATAAATACGATGCCATGGAGCTTCGTACCATTCAGGATTGGATTGTAAAACGTCAAATGGCATTAGTCCCCGGAGTCGTTGAGGTAAATGCATTTGGTGGTTACGTAAAGCAGTATGAAGTTGCCATAAACCCTAATAAGCTGAAAAGTTTCGGTATTACAATGAATCAGGTCTTTGAAGCCTTGAAAGTGAACAATGCCAATACTGGTGGTGCTTACATTGAAAAAAACCACCAAGCAAATTTCATTCGTGGAGAAGGTTTGGCACGTAGCATTGAAGATTTGGAAAATACAGTTGTAACCACACAAAACGGAAGCCCTGTTTTAATACGGGATGTCGCCGAAAAAGTAGGCTATGGTAATCAAGTGCGTTATGGTGCGTTTACCCAAGATGGACACGAAACTGTTGGTGGACAAATTTTAATGCTGAAAGGCGAAAGCCCAGGCAACGTAGTCGAAAATGTGGAGAAGCGCATTGTAGAAATACAAAAATCCCTACCCGAAGGCGTTTACATAGATACATTTTTAAGCCGAAGTGAACTCATTGGAAGAACCACAAGCACCGTTGAAAAAAACCTTATTGAAGGTTCATTGATTGTGATTTTTGTGCTTGTCTTGCTTTTGGGAAGTTTCCGTGGTGGCTTGATTACAGCTTCGGTAATCCCTTTATCATTACTCTTTGCATTTATCTTGATGAAACAATTTGGTGTATGGGCAAACTTAATGTCCTTGGGTGCAATCGATTTTGGAATCATCGTGGATGGTGCTGTAATCATTGTAGAAGGAATGGTATTCCACATTCATCAACGGATGAAAAAAACCACAACCGCCATAGACCAGTCTGAAATGGATGAAATAGCCTATGAATCGGCAAGTACGATGATGAATTCGGCATTTTTCGGACAGCTTATTATCCTTATCGTCTTTACACCAATTCTCTTTTTAACGGGTGTAGAAGGAAAAATGTTCCGTCCAATGGCATTTACCTTTGGATTTGCAGTTTTAGGAGCGATTATCCTTTGTCTTACGTATGTTCCAATGATTTCTGCAATGTTCCTAAAACCTGCTAAAAATCAGAATAGTTGGTTTGCCAAATTTGAAAACAAGATTGATAGGTTTAGTGATAAAATAATGTCCGGTTTAAACAGAGGTTATGTACCATTGCTCAATTTTGCACTTCGCTTTAGGGCTGGAGTCGTTATGGGCGCTGTTGCCCTGCTATTGATTGCGGGATTTATTTTCAGCAATATGGGTGGCGAATTTATTCCAAAATTTGATGAGGGCGATATTGCGTTTCAGGCGTTGATAAAACCGGGGAGCAGTCTTACAGAATCCATTGAGGCTTCAAAAAAACTTCAAAATTTAATCAATGAATTTCCAGAGGTAAAAACGGTAGTTTCAAGGATTGGTGTGGCCGAAATACCAACAGACCCAATGCCTATGGATATAGCGGATAGTTACATTATTCTTGAAAAAGATAAGAGTAAATGGACTTCCGCAGAGAGTAAAGAAGAACTCATAGAAAAAATACAGGAAAAAATTTCAGTCGTTCCCGGCGTAAATTTCGTATTTACCCAACCTGTAGAACTTCGTTTTAATGAATTGCTTACAGGGGTTCGTGAGGACGTAGCAATCAAACTGTACGGAGAAGATTTGGGCGTGTTGGCAGACAAGGTACAGGAAATCGCAGCAGTCATCAGAACCGTTCCCGGAGCAGCTGACCTCAATGTGGAAGCTACAAGCGGTTTACCACAAATGACGGTGGTATATAACCGTGCGAAAATGGCACAATACGGTGTAACCGTTGACAAGCTGAACGATTATGTGAGTGCTTCATTTTCTGGAGAACAGGCAAGTGTGATTTTTGAAGGCGAAAAAAGGTTTGATGTGGTCATTCGTTTGGCGAAGGAATTTCGACAAGACATCAACAGCCTTAAAAATCTTTATATCGATTTGCCAAACGGAGCGCAAGTACCTTTAAAGGAGGTTGCAGATATCAGCTATAAGCCTGGTCCGATGCAGATTTCAAGGGACAACACGTCTCGTCGTATTTCGGTAGGGGTCAATGTTCGTGGGCGCGATGTAAAATCGATGGTCGAGGAAATTCAGCAAAAATTAGAAACGGACGTGAAACTGCCACCTGGTTATTTTGTAACCTACGGAGGTTCTTTCGAAAACCTTCAACGTGCTTCAGACCGATTGATGATTGTAGTGCCTATTGCACTTTTCCTAATATTCATATTGCTCTATTTTGCATTGAGTTCGTTCTCGCAATCATTAATGATTTATATGGCAGTGCCATTGGCGGCCATTGGTGGCGTGTTTGCACTATTGATACGAGGAATGCCTTTTAGTATATCGGCAGGTGTTGGTTTTATTGTGCTCTTTGGAGTTGCGGTTTTAAACGGATTGGTACTGATAAACAAATTCAATGAACTAAAAGAAAGTGGAATGACAGACTTAAAAAAACGAATATACGAAGCAACGCACGAACGCTTACGTCCAATTTTGCTTACGGCAACGGCAGCCATTATGGGCTTTATCCCAATGGCGATTTCTACCTCTGGAGGTGCAGAAGTGCAGCGACCATTGGCAACGGTGGTTATTGGTGGATTACTTACAGCGACGTTTTTAACGCTTGTGGTTCTCCCCGTATTATACTATTGGCTTGAATCCCGAAAAGAAAAGAAGGATAATGGTGGTGACACAAGTTACATTAAGAAAGGCGCAACGGTTATTATTATATTATTGAGTTTGGGAGGCTTTCTGACCTCAAATTCCGCTACTGCGCAGAATAGCCAGATGGCTCAAACAATTACTTTGGAAGAAGCCATATCTATGGCCAAGGAAAATTATCCTTCCCTAAAGGAAAGTCAAGCTTTAATCCAAAGAGAACAGGCGATGAAAGGAACAAGTTTTGATTTGGGGAGCACCTCTTTATATACCGGTAGAGAAGACCAAGGGGTGCAACAAGGAATATTGCGTACGTATGGCGTACAACAGGGCAATATTGATTTGCTTTCTGGTTTTTCAAAAAACAAGTTCTATAAAGAACGGGTTAAATTGGGCGAAAAATTCTATGCTGTCAATGAGCAGCAATTGATTCGTAATGTGATGCAGGCGTATGACCTTATCAATTATAACAAAGCACAATTGCGTTTTGCGGAACAGTTGGACAGTGTTTATGCCAACTTTAGGACGGCTGCCGAATTGCGCTATGATACAGGGGAAACAGGCAAGCTGGAATTTATTGCGGCTTCTTCCGAATATCAGCAGATTCAAGTATTAAGGCAACAAGCCTATGATGATATTGAAATTGCAAAAAGAGCATTGAAGCAGTATTTGGGCATTGACCAAGAAATTGAAACTGTGAATTTGACCTATGAACCAATGGATTTTTTGGCCAATTTGGATTCGGCTTCCGCAGCCAATAATCCTTTGCTTCAATATGCTATGCAAAATGCCGAAGTAAGCAAAGCGAATATAGGTGTTGAAAAATCCGAGTTCCTACCAAAATTCAGCATAAGTTATGATAAATTGAAGTACAATGATGTGTCTGGCTTTAGCGCATATCAGGCCGGTATTAGCATACCGCTTTGGTTCTTTCCACAGAAATCAAGGGTAAAGGCTGCCAAGGCAGATGCTATGGTTGCCGAGAACCAATATCTCGAACAAAAAGCAATGACCGAAAGTAGGGTTTCCCAACTATTAAAATCATTGGAAAAGACCAAAAAAACCCTTTCCTATTATGAGGAAGGCGCATTACTTTTGGCAGAACAGCAAATCGCTACGGCAGAACTGGCATCAAAAGAAGGTGAAATAGACTATGTAAACTACATTACAATTCTTAATAGTGCTATCAGAATCAAACAAAACCATTTGCAGTTTATAAATCAATTTAATCAGCAGTTCGTCGAGCTGCAATACCAACTGGGTAATCTATAATCTAAAAAAAGAAAAATGAAGAATATACTATTAGTAAGTACCGTATTATTTACACTTATGTTTATGAGTTGTAATGATTCCCAAAAATCTGAACTTGGGCATAACGAAGCCGAAGGTGTATCAAAAACCAATGAAGCTGGGGAAGATGCACACGGCGAGGAAGGCCACAATGAAGGAGAAGAAGAAGGTCACAGCGAGGAAGAAGGCGTTGTGGAACTCACAAAGCAACAGGCCGAAACCATAGGTTTGGAAATGAAACCTTTGGAGGAACGCAATTTAGGGAACAACATTAAAGTAACAGGAACGCTGGAACTTTTCCCACAGGACAAGGCGAACATAAGTCCTTTTGTTGGTGGAAATGTGAGTTCCATAAAAGTAATCCCTGGAGATAACGTAAAGAAAGGTCAGGTGTTGGCATATATAGAACACCCAGATATCATTGCAATGCAACAAGATTATCAGGAAAAAAATGACGAACTGGTCTTTTTGAAACAGGATTTTGAACGTAAGCAGACCCTTTATGATAAAGGTGTTTCTTCTGGCAAGGAATTTCAGATGGCGCAGTCAAAATTTCGTTCCACAACATCCAGCGTCAATGGTTTGCGGTCCCAGTTGAGACTGTTGGGCATTAACCCGGACAAAGTGGCGGAAGGCCAAATATATTCCGCTGTTCCCATTACCACACCCATAAGTGGGTATGTGGATGAAGTAATGATTAGCCTTGGCGATTACGTGGCACAACAATCCAAAATGTTCTCAATAAGCGACAACTCAAAAATCTATGTCAACTTCAAAGTATATGAAAAAGACATAAAGCAAATCAAGAAAGGGCAACAGATATATTTTTCAACAGCTTCTCGTCCAGATGAACTGCTTAAAGCAACCGTTCGGTCTGTGGGCAAAACCTTCAACACCGACCCAAAAGCTTTGGAAGTTCTGGCAGACATTGAAAACAAGGATAAAAACCTATTGCCGGGTATGTACGTACAAGGACGAATAGTGCAGGGCGAAAAAAAGGGTTTCGCCGTACCGGAAGCTGCCATTATAAAAGAAGGCGAGCAATCCTTTATTTTTATTTTGGATGAAGATGAAGAAATGGAAGCGAACAAAATGAAATTTAAAATGATACCCGTAACGGTTGGTATTACTGATTTAGGCTTTGTTGAAGTCAACCTGCCTGCCGAAGTTTCAAAGGACGCCAAAGTCGTGATAAACGGAGCGTATAACCTGTCTTCGGAAATGGTTAAAGGCGAACTGGAACACGGACATTAATTCAATAACAATCAAAGATTTTGATTCCGAGTTTGTTTATCGTCTTAATTAGTTAGTTAAAAATTAGAAAACAAGCTCGGTTCAAAATCGATTAAAACATAAAAATATTTTTAAGATGAAAGAAATAAAAGCATTTGTAAAACCGAACCGAATCCAAAGAGTCATTGAAGCACTATCAGATAATGGATTTGAAAGTATGACCCTTTCACAAGCAGAAGGTACTGGCGCATTCAAGGCAAAAGGTGCAAGACCTTCGTTGGATTTTCGTATTACCGATAGTCCTGTGGTTAAGCTGGAATTGGTCTGTCAAAATGAGGAAGCCCAAGCTGCCATTGAAATAATTTTAAAAAATGGCAAAACGGAAGAACCTGGAGACGGCATTATCTATATAGCAAATATTGAAGATGCCTTTCAGATTAAAACTGGGGATTCCTTAAAACGGTACGACCTATAAAACACTTCAGTACAAATGGAAAAAATAGTTCAACTTCTGGAAAACAAAGGGATACGACCTACGGCTATGCGCCTTATGACCTATAAGCGGTTGGCAGAGTTGAATGTGGCCATCAGCCTTGGCGACTTGGAAAAAGATTTTAAGGTCAGTGAAAGAAGTACCCTATTTAGGACTATGAAAGCGTTTGAAGAAAAAGGGATTGTGCATCAAATCGAGGATGGTACGGGAGTTATAAAATACGCCCTTTGCGAAGAAAATTGTGAATGCGAGGTCGGCAACGACCTTCATTTGCACTTTCATTGCAACAATTGTAATGAAACGGTCTGTTTAACAGAGCATAAAATCCCTCACATCAACTTACCTGATGGTTATATTACCGAGGATATCAACTTGGTGGTAAAGGGCATTTGTGAGAAATGTAGCAAGTAATAATTGCTCTTCCTATATGAGGACACTATATTTAATTTTAAAGAAATGTTACAAATATTAGATATTAAGAAAGAAAATGTAATCACAACAATTGCAATTGGGAAATTACATCAAAAAGATATTGAAAAAGTGCACCCCATAATACATACTATTCTGGATAAGGGGTTAAAAATCCGTTGGTATTTTGAGATGCAAGATTTTGAAGGGTGGAATATCAATGGCTTTTGGGAAGATTTAAAAATCGATGCCGCACACGAAAAAGAGTATGAAAAAATCGCAATAGTAGGTAAAGAACAATGGCACGATTGGGTAGCCCGATTTATGAAACCTTTTACAAATGCCGAAATAAAATACTTTGATATAAAGCAAAAAAGTAATGCACAAAAATGGATTGAAATTTAGTCAAAATGGAATCATCGATGTTGATTTAAAATTTGAAAAACAGTAATAATAATAACGAAATATTATGGGGTTTTTAAAACATTTGTTAGGAGGAAAAGGCAGAGGAGGCCATCATTCAAGGAGACATAACCGCAAACACGATTATGAAAACAGAGATAATTATTCAGATTCAAGGGTTAAGATAAAAAGCCCAAAATGTGATGAGAAAAATGAATTAAGTGCGGCCTTTTGTCAAAAATGCGGTTTAGTATTAGGTAAAGGAAAATGTGACAATTGCAGGCAGGATATTCTTTTGGATGCCAAATTTTGTCCTAATTGCGGCAACCGAACGTAAACAACAACGGATTATTAATTTTATAAGACAGAATCAAATATAATCAATGGACCTACAAACTGAACTACTGTTATTGCCACGATTAGGGTTGGCAGTTTTATTGGGGATTTTGATTGGAGTCGACAGGGAAACTGACGGCCACGACGCCGGTATCCGAACCTATGCAGCTGTATGTCTTGGAGCCGCACTTTTAACAATCATCAATACACATATTGATGTGGCAGACCAAACTCGGATTGTTGCAAATATTGTTTCTGGTATTGGTTTTTTGGGAGCGGGAATTATTTTTAAGGACAATTCAACCAACTCTATAGTGGGTTTAACCACGGCCGCTACAGTGTGGGCAACAGCAGGAGTAGGTATTGCTTTAGGGTTTGGGATGTACTTGTTGAGTATCACAAGCACATTACTTATCATCTTGCTGCTGGTCGCCCGAAAATTACCCTATTTCAAAAAAGTAAATAAAAATAAAAGCTAATTATAAGAAAAGGTGTTTAAGCTAAAATATTGATTTGTAAAGATTATAGAAATGATATCAATTTATAAAGAACAAAGTACGGTATATATCGTGGCGCAGCATAAACTTGACGCAAAAGACTATGAAACTCTAAACCTTGAATTGACAGACCATATAAAAACCCATCCACAGGTGTATTGGTACATCGAGATGGAAAATTTTGAAGGTTGGACAGCAGAGGCACATTGGAAGGGAATTGAATTAAACCTTCCGAATGAAAAGCATTTAAAGCGTGTTGCTTTGGTGGGTAGCGTTAAATGGCAGGAGCAATTTACCGAGGTATTGCTTCCTTTTTCAGAAGCTCATATAAAATTTTATAAGACCGAAGAAAAAGACGATGCCAAAGAGTGGATAAAATAAAAATAAAAAATGGAAAAACTACAACTAAAAATACCGGTCATCCTTCCGCAAGTTCCTAACGAAAAAGATTCTTGTGTTGAAAGGCTTATTCAAAAACTACAAGCTAAAGAGGGCATCGAAAAAGTGCACATTGCCGATGAAAACGGAGATGATGTGCCGCAGCTCTGTTTTCATTATGACCCAGATATCATTTCCATTGACCGCATTCAATCCCTCGCCGAAAGTACTGGTGCCGAGATTACCGAAAAATACGGGCATTTGCTCATTGAAGTTAAAGG
Organism: Flaviramulus basaltis; assembly: GCF_900114265.1. Taxonomy (GTDB): domain Bacteria; phylum Bacteroidota; class Bacteroidia; order Flavobacteriales; family Flavobacteriaceae; genus Flaviramulus; species Flaviramulus basaltis. Next base: position 53,393 of record NZ_FPKV01000005.1, on the reverse strand, counting down.
AATCAGACACACAAGGCAGGCTCGTTCCATAGAGAAAAGCCTTTTGACAATCAATGGAGTTTTGGAAGTTTCCGTTTCAGGCTCTGGAATGGTACGACTTGAATTTGATAAAAAGCAAACAAATTTTGATGAAATAAGTAAACAAATTGAAAAAGAAAACCTTCAGATTCAGCGGAGTGCTTCAAACGAAAATGATTACACCAAAGCATCCAAAAAACAGGAGCGTTCAAAGAAGGAAGATACTAAAGAACAAACTTCCACAAAGGGCGAGACCCACGGGGAAGGAGAAGAGCACGCCCACGGTGGTATTTTCGGTAAAAATACGGAGCTCATTTTTTCCATTATCTGTGGGGCACTTCTCGGAATAGGTTTCGGACTTTCCTATGTAGAATCCATCCCAGATTGGGTCAGTCTTACTTTATATATTGGTGCTTACTTTTTCGGTGGTTTCTTTACGGCCAAGGAAGCAGTACAGACCGTCGCCAAAGGCGGTTTTGAAATTGACTTCTTAATGCTTGTTGCAGCCATTGGGGCAGCCATTTTGGGAGAATGGGCAGAAGGTGCCTTGTTGCTGTTCCTGTTTAGTTTGGGGCACGCCCTTGAACATTATGCAATGGAAAAGGCCCGAAAGTCCATTGCGGCACTGGCAGATTTAGCACCAAAAACGGCATTGCTCAAAAAAGATGGCAAGACCGAAGAAGTTGGAATTGAGGAATTGAGTATTGGCGATATTATAGTGGTCAAGCCCAATAGTAAAATATCCGCAGATGGCGTCGTGGTCAATGGAAAAAGCAGCGTCAACCAGGCACCTATTACCGGGGAAAGTGTACCCGTGGACAAAATTCCCGTGGAAGATACGAGCAGGGACTATTCCGCAGATGATGATATAAAAGACGAAAACCGTGTTTTTGCAGGAACTATCAACGGTAATAATACGCTGGAAATAAAGGTCATTAAAGAAGCCAAGGATTCAACCTTATCACGCTTGGTCAAGTTGGTCAACGAGGCACAGACCCAAAAGTCACCAACACAGCTGTTGACCGATAAATTTGAAAGATATTTTGTGCCATCCGTACTGATACTGGTTGGCATCCTGCTCTTTGCCTTTCTGGTCATTGATGAACCGTTTAGTGCCAGCTTTTATCGTGCAATGGCGGTATTGGTAGCTGCAAGTCCCTGTGCACTGGCCATTTCAACACCAAGTGCCGTATTAAGCGGTGTGGCAAGGGCAGCACGTGGCGGTGTTCTTATCAAAGGTGGGCGACCACTTGAGGATTTAGGGGTCATTACCGCTTTGGCTTTTGATAAAACAGGCACGCTTACAGAAGGCAAGCCCAAACTTACCGAAGTGGTACCATTGGGGGATATTGAAGAAAATGAACTGTTAAAGATAGCCGTTGCTGTTGAAAAATTGAGCGACCATCCTTTGGCAAAAGCCGTCGTAAGGGATGGGAAAGAGCGTCTGAAAGGTACTGATATTAACGATGCGTCAGATTTAGAAGCGGTTCTCGGAAAAGGTATCAAAGCGTCCTTGAGCAAGGATAAAATCTATATTGGAAACCTTGACTTGTACGAAGACCTCGATGAAGCAAAACCATCCGAAGAAATATCGAATAAAGTAAAAGAACTTGAAGGTGGTGGAAATACCACAATGCTCATAAGAAGGAACAAAGAATATATCGGTATCATCGCCCTGATGGATACCCCACGGGAAGCGGCCAAGGAAACACTGAAAAAATTAAAGGAAATCGGCATCAAACGGATGATAATGCTAACCGGGGATAATCAAAAGGTTGCCGATGCCGTTGCTAAAGAAATTGGGTTGACCGATGCCTGGGGAAGCCTGTTGCCGGAGGAAAAGGTTGATGCCATTAAAAAATTAAAAGAACAGGAATCCAAAGTCGCAATGGTAGGCGACGGTGTGAACGATGCCCCTGCAATGGCAAACAGCACCGTAGGAATCGCAATGGGTGCTGCGGGCAGTGATGTAGCATTGGAAACAGCGGACATTGCCCTAATGGCCGATAAACTGGAAACCCTGCCCTTTGCCATAGGTTTGAGCAGGAAGGCAAAGACCATTATTAAGCAAAACCTTTGGGTAAGCCTCGGTATTGTGGCATTGCTTATTCCATCGACCATTATGGGTTGGGCCAATATCGGTATTGCAGTGGTCATCCACGAAGGCTCAACGTTACTTGTGGTTTTTAATGCGTTAAGGCTTTTGGCTTATAAAAAATAAATTTAATAAAAAAGGGTTGCTTTTGAAAAGGTTAAAATGACCAAAACGGAAAAGATACTATCATATCACGGGATTCGACCTACTAAAATGAGGTCGAAGATATACAAGTTCCTAAAAAGGAAACAAAGTGCCGTGTCCTTTTCCGATTTGGAAAAGGCCTTTGTTCAAAAGAGCGAAACCAATAAAACAGCAAACAGAACTACCTTTTATCGTAATCTCAAGATTTTTGAGGATAAAAGGCTGATTCATCAAATTAATGATGGGGTCGGAGTGGCAAAATATGCGATTTCTGATGAAAACGCCAAAGGTAAATACGGTACAGATTTACATATGCACTTTCATTGCACCAATTGTAGGAAAACAATCTGTTTACCAAATAAAATATCGGAAGAAAGCCTGCCAGACGATTATGAAGTGAACGATGTGAATCTGGTATTAAAGGGAATATGTGAAAAATGCCTGAAATAAAAACCCAAAGCGAAGGATGTCGCATCTTTTTGGTTGAATTGCGTTTATGTTGTTTAAAGTATGTATAATCTTTTAGAAATAGGAAAAGATTGTTTTAAGGATAGCCAAAAGAGGAATGTTGAAATGGATTAGGACATTAAGATGGCAGCTTTGAAATATGCAAAGGAGTTCTTTCTGAACAAAAAAAAACGGATAAAAATCGAAGAATGCTTCTGCGATTTAGCAGGATAACAATGAAAAATAGGATTATGTTACAGATAATAGAATTGACCAATGACAATGTAATTGCATCCAAAGCCTATGGTAAGCTACGTAAAGAAGATATAGAAAAAATCCATCCACTTATCCACGCTATACTGGACAAGGGAATGAAAGTCCGTTGGTATTTTGAGATGGACAACTTTACGGGTTGGGACTTGCCTGGTTTATGGGAAGACCTCAAAATGGATACGGCCCACGCCAAGGACTATGAAAAAATAGCAATGGTAGGAGATAAAAAATTGCAGGAATGGATAACCCAATTTATGAAGCCTTTTACGAACGCCGAAATTAAGTATTTCTATATAGAGCAAAAGGAAGATGCCAAAAGTTGGATTGAGAGCCAGTAAGCTTACTTCCATAAAAGACAGACGATGAATAAAAAGAATATTTTTATTACCATACTAATTGGGTTTGCCATAGGTGTTTTTATCCTTCAACCTTTGGGGATAACAATTTTCACGTTTAGCAGCCAGAATTACGAAATCAATTGGTGGCAATATTTAATAAATAATTTCATTGAAATTTTGAATATCAATGGGAATCAAATTTTTGAGAATATTCTGTTTGGATTATTAGGTGCCAGTATTGCGCTGATGTATTATTTAGGTAAAAGAGAAAAGGATATAGATAATAAGTAGTGGTAACTGGTTATGTGAAAGAGTGAAATTTTTTATTTAAAATTAATTAAGTAAAAACTTAATTAATAGTAGGCAGCTTTTATGATGCTTTTTTAAAGCAAAATGATTAATAGCATTAAAAGCAAAAGTAGAAGCTGCTTTTTTTTTTAATTACAATTAAAAATGGATATTATGAATGTTAAACATTGTATTTTAATAATCTTGTTGGTTAGTTATTATAAAGTAAACGCTCAAAAAATTTATACAACTGAAGAAGGTCATATTATGATGATGACTTTGGTTGATGATAAACCCGTTAAGGCAGAAAGCCATAAATTGGCCTTATATCTTGATTATGATTCCAAAGTGGTTAATGGTGTACTTGACATAAAAACCTTATCTACGGATATTCCAGAAATCAATTCCATTTTACAAGAGGAAGAAGAACCTCTTATGCTGCGCTTTACAGGGACTATTCCATCTGAAGATTTTTTAACAAAACGGCACGACCCAATTACTTTTAATTGGTTGGTAACGGTTACGTACAAAGACAAAACCTATAAATCAGTTTTTAAAACTACCCTTACCCATTTTGACCAAGGCACAACTACTTCTTGTTTAATAAGTGCCAGAGGGCAGGTTTTGGTTTCAGATACAGGATTAGACAAATTAATACAAGACTTGGATAAAACTTTAGAGGTACAATTTGCTCAATTGGTATTAAAGTTAGAATGACAATAAATTTTAGAATTGGAGCTTTTGAAAGGACAATATAATAGTAGAACAATGAAAAAAAAGAAACTGAATTTAAGAGATTTAAATAAAACTTCATCCGATAATCACAAGCGCAATGATGGCTACAACCACAGCGGTCTAGAAAGTATAGTGAATTTTAATACCTATCTACCAGCAATTTTCAGTTTTGTGATGCTGATTATTGGCATTGCGATGGATTATTTTGACGTAGCATTTTTTAAAGATTGGATACGTATCGTCTGGTATGCAATCGCTTACCTTCCTGTTGGTTTCCCGGTAATCAAAGAGGGCTGGGAAAGTATTAAAAAAGGCGATTTCTTTACCGAATTTCTATTGATGTCAATTGCCACAATAGGGGCATTCGCCATTGGCGAATATCCTGAAGGTGTTGCCGTGATGCTATTTTATGCCGTGGGCGAATTGTTCCAAAGTGCTGCGGTTAAAAAAGCCAAGGGAAGCATCAAGGCATTACTGGATGTACGACCTAATGAAGCCTTGGTCTATAGGAACAACAATTATGTTTCTGTAAATCCCGAAACCGTTGCCATTGGCGAAAAAGTGCAAGTCCGTGTGGGCGAAAAAATCCCTTTGGATGGTATTTTATTGTCTGAAAAAGGCTCGTTCAATACCGCAGCATTAACAGGCGAAAGCAAACCTGACACCATTGCAAAAGGAGAAAAAGTATTTGCAGGAAGCATCAACCTTGATGGCGTTATTGAAATCGAAACCACCAAGGAATTTAAGGACAGTTCCATTGCACGAATACTTGATATGGTCCAGAATGCCACGGCTCGTAAATCAAAAACCGAATTGTTCATTAGAAAGTTCGCAAGAATCTATACACCAATCGTTGTCTTTCTTGCAATTGGATTGACGTTTATACCCTACTTTTTTGTGGATGATTATGTTTTTAGTGAATGGTTATACAGAGCATTGATTTTCTTGGTCATTTCCTGTCCGTGTGCATTGGTTATCTCTATTCCGTTGGGTTATTTCGGTGGATTGGGAGCAGCTTCAAAAAATGGAATTCTATTTAAGGGAGCTTCCTTTTTGGACGAAATGACAAAGGTAACTACGGTTGTAATGGACAAAACCGGAACCGTGACCAAAGGGGTTTTTAAAATCAAAAATGTTGTTGTAAACAATGGGTCATTGAGCGAAGCCGAAATGATGAAATACCTAATGGCGATGGAAGAACAATCCACCCATCCCATTGCCAAGGCCATAATGGAATACAAAGTTGATGGCGAAGATTTTCAGGCGACCGAAGTAACTGAAGTTGCAGGAAAAGGTTTAAAAGGAACAGTAAATGGCACAACGGTATTGGTAGGTAATAAAGCGCTTATGACTTCAAATAATATCACAGTTCCTACCGAAACAGACGATATTGTTGAATCTATTGTGATGGTTTCCATTGAAAACACATTTGCTGGTTATGTCACCATTGCAGACGAATTAAAAGAAGATGCCCACGAAGCCATCCAACAAATTCGTGAATCCGGTATTTCCAAAATTATAATGCTTTCCGGAGATAAAGATTCCATTACGCAACAAGTCGCAAAAGAAATGGGTGTAGATTGGGCAAAAGGCGGTTTGCTTCCAGAAGATAAATTGAAGGAAGTCGAAAAACTAATGTCCGAAACCGACAACAAAGTTGCGTTCATTGGCGATGGTATCAACGATGCGCCAGTTTTGGCAGTAAGTGATGTAGGTATTGCAATGGGTGGTTTAGGTAGCGATGTCGCCATTGAGACCGCAGATGTTATCATCCAAACAGACCAACCGAGCAAAATTGCAAAAGCAATTAAAATTGGGCGTTCTACACGTCGTATTGTTTGGCAAAACATTGGTTTGGCGTTCGGAGTAAAAGCCGTGGTTTTAGTTTTGGGTGCTGGCGGTTTGGCAACTATGTGGGAAGCAGTTTTTGCAGATGTGGGCGTGGCTTTGTTGGCGATTTTAAATGCTGTTAGATTGCAAAGAATGCAGTGGGCTTCATAATATATTAAATGTATAAAATTAAACATATATCAAAAACAGTCTGGACATTGTCGCTGATTAGTCTTTTTACTGATACGGCAAGCGAAATGCTCTATCCTATAATGCCTATTTATTTAAAAACCATTGGGTTTTCAATTGTACTTATAGGTATTCTTGAAGGGCTTGCGGAGGCAATTGCTGGTTTAAGCAAAGGGTATTTTGGAAAACGTTCTGATTTATCAGGCAAGCGAGTACCGTTTGTTCAGATTGGCTATGCTTTTAGTGCCATATCTAAACCAATGATGGCATTTTCAATATATCCCTTGTGGATTTTCTTTTCACGTACCGTTGACCGTTTTGGAAAAGGAATACGAACAGGCGCAAGAGATGCTATGCTTTCAAGTGAGGCTACTCTTGAAAATAAAGGTAGAATATTTGGTTTCCATCGTTCAATGGATACTTTTGGAGCAGTATTGGGTCCAGCTTTAGCTCTACTTTATCTTTACTTTTATCCTGAAAATTATATCACTCTTTTTTACATCGCTTTCATTCCAGGAGTAATTGCTGTAATAACTTCATTCTATTTAAAAGACAAGCCCGATAATGCAGTTTGTGCAAATGAAAAAGTGAAGTTGTTTTCATTTTTAAGCTATTGGAAAACCAGTTCTATAAAGTATCGTAAATTAGTTAGTGGTTTGTTAGTATTTGCTTTATTCAATAGTTCTGATGTCTTTCTATTACTTAAAGCCAAAGAAGCTGGATTAAATGACACAATGGTAATTGGGGTTTATATTTTCTACAACCTTATATATGCTTTATTTGCTTTTCCAGTTGGTATCCTTGCTGATAAAATTGGTTTAAAAAAGATGTACATCATTGGTATAATCCTTTTCTCAATTGTCTATTTTGGAATGAGTTCGGCTTCCAGTTTATTTGTAATAGGATTGTTGTTCCTTTTTTATGGAATTTATGCAGCTGCGACAGAAGGAATTTCAAAGGCTTGGATTAGTCAAATTTCAAATAAAAATGAGGTGGCGACAGCCATCGGTTTTTATACGGGTTTTCAAAGCATTTGTGCTATGTTGGCAAGTAGTTTGGCTGGTTTTATTTGGTTTCAATTTGGTGCATCTATTACATTTATAGTTACAGGTATCGCTACAATTTTAATTGTAATTTATTTTTCTTTTGCTCTTAAAAATTATCCTTAAACAATGTGGATTAGATGTTGAAATAAGAAACAAAAGTATATTATAAAATAAATTGTGTAACGATAATGTGGGAAGCAGTTTTTGCCGATGTAGGCGTGGCCTTGTTAACCATTTTGAATGCGGTTAGGTTGCAGAAGATGAATTGGAAATAGTATAAAAGAATGTCTCAAAATAGAAGAAATAAAAGAAACAAAAAAAATCGGAAATCATCGAATCCCGACATCACAAAAAGAGATAAGGTCAAGGGTATTCTTATGATAATCCTTATGGTAATAGCCGCATTTCTGCTTTACTTTTTTGTGTTAAAGGGGAATATACATAAGCATTAAAAACATTTATTAAGAATTATTCTAAATAATTTTGAAAATTGAAATCACTACAATATATTTACAGCTATATTTATTTAGTCTAAATAAATATATTTATCAACCAAATAATTAAAAGGAATGAATTTAAAAAAACTTATTTTAATCCCAACCATTTTATTAGTAAGCCATTTGACCATCGCACAGAAGAAAGACAGTATAATTGGTTTAAACGAAGTAATTGTCAGAGGTTACAAAACAGTCAATGGTGTTGGGCATCTTCCAGAAACCAAAGACGGCATTATATACGCAGGTAAAAAAAATGAAGTTATCCTGGTCGATAGTCTGGATGCCAATAAGGCACTCAACAATACACGGCAAATTTTAGGAAGGGTGCCAGGGTTGAACATCGTGGAGACAGAAACTGGCGGGTTTACCGCAAACGGGATTGCAACGCGTGGATTGAACCCCGTGCAGAGCATTGAAATGAATACCCGGCAAAATGGGTATAACATCAGCGCGGATGTTTATGGGTATAATGAAGCTTATTATCTCCCACCGATGGAAGCGGTCAAGAGGATAGAACTGGTTCGTGGGGCGGCGTCATTGCAATTTGGCTCCCAATTCGGGGGGTTGGTCAATTATGTACTTGAAGATGCACCAAAAAACAAGCCCTTTGAATTTGTGACATCACAGACCTTGGGGAGTTTCGGTTTGTATAATTCCTTCAACTCTGTAGGTGGCAACTACAAAAAAATAAGCTATTACGGCTTTTTGCAGTACCGATATATGGAGGGCTACAGACCAAACAGCCAGCAATCGCAAATTTCGGGTTATGGCAAGGTGCAATACAATCATTCGGACAAATTAAATTTCGGGGTTGAATACTCATTGCTTCGTAATAAAATCAAAATGCCGGGAGGTTTGACCGATGAACAGTTTAATCAGGACCCCGAACAATCGACAAGGTCAAGAAATTGGCTAAAGACCCCTTGGAACATTATCACGGCATTTGCAAATTACACCCCTTCGGAAGACATACTCATTAGCCTAAAATCAACCTATCTTTTCGGCAACCGTTCCATAGTTTGGAGAAACGAGGATGGTGGGGCAAATGCAGTTGATGCTATCGACCCAGAAACAAATCAATATGTACCGCGTGAAGTGGGCAAACAGGATTTTAATAATTCGACTACGGAATTAAGGGTATCAAGTCAATATAATATAGGAAACAACAAAGCAACCGTAGCTGGAGGTATTCGTTTTAGTTACGGCTGGTTCAAGCGTTTAGGTGGCGGACAGGGAACAACGGGCAGCGATTTCGATTTATCAATAACGGGGGATTGGGGATATGATTTGGATTTTACAACTACCAATATTGCCCCCTTTGTCGAAAATATTTTTAGGTTCGGAGATAAATTCAGCGTTACACCTGGATTTAGATTTGAATATTTAAAGAGTACAGCAAAAGGCTATAAAACAGAGGACGGCGAAAAAATAATTTCAAACGAAAGTCGCAATAGGTACATTCCATTGGCTGGTGTAGGCTTGGAATACAAAACTTCTAAAAACACCAACATCTATGGAAATATCAGTCAAGCCTATCGTCCTATAGATTATGGAGAATTAGAACCATTTGGCATCACGTCAAGAATTGACCCAAATTTAAAAGATGCTTCTGGTTATAATGCTGATTTGGGATATAGGGGAACCATTAAGAATTACTTGAATTTTGATATAGGAGCATTTTATTTGGCCTATAACGACAGAATTGGAACAGTACTAAAAAATGACCCGGTCACAAACGTAGAATACACTTTAAGAACCAATGTTGCCAATAGTGTCCATAAAGGAATTGAGAGCTATGTAGAGTTCAATATATTGAAGTTCATAAACCAAGAATCAGAGTTCGGTTTAAGTATCTTTAACTCTTTCGCCTATATTGATGCTAAATACACCAGTGGAGAATTTAAAGGAAACCGTGTGGAAACTGCCGCAGAAACCATAAATCGTGTTGGACTGATTTTCAATAATGAAAGATTTTCAACAACGTTTCAGGTAAATTCCGTAGGCGATGCTTTTGGCGATGCCACAAATGCAAGACAAAGCGATGGTGCAGTTGCTGGCTACATTCCTGCCTATACGGTTTTGGATTTGAGTGCAAGTTATAGAATCAAGAACTTTGTATTAAAACTTGGGGCAAACAATCTGACCGACAAACAGTATTTTACCAGAAGAGCGGATGAATATCCTGGCCCAGGAATTATACCATCGGTTGGCAGAAGTTTATATGCAGGTTTTACCGTTAGATTCTAAAGTGATTTTACAAGTAAGTCAAATATAAAACCTTTATTTGTATTTGGTCTAAATAATAATAATTAGTTATTTAATATTATCTCAATGAGATTACAACTTCATTCAATCCCAGTATACTTCCCATATATTTTTATATTTTTTGCTTCCTTTCAGGTTTCTGCCAAGGAAAAAAATACTAATATTCAAAGTATAATCCACCTTCTGGACTATCTTTCAAAAGATTATCCAATGGCGGTAAGAGATGGTGAAATAATCGACAAGGCAGAATATGCAGAGATGCAGGAGTTTAGCCTAAAGATTTTTAATTTGGCTAAAGCAATAAACCTACCTTCCGAATCAGGTCAGTCTATCCTTTCTGACTTAAATGATTTAAAAACCTTTGTTAAGAATAAAGCTTCCAGTAAAAAAATAAAGGATTTAACTGAAAAAGTGAAATGGGCGATTATTAAAGCAACCGGCTATGAAGTTGCCCCCTTAAATTGGCCGGATAAAGCAAATGGCCAAAGCCTGTATTTGCAGAACTGTGTTCAATGCCACGGGGCCACAGGTGATGGAAATGGAAATTTAGCGGTCGGGTTAAAACCAGCACCCGCAAATTTTTTAAATGATTCCCTAATGACGGACTTATCCCCGTTTGAAGCCTATAATACTATAAAACTGGGCGTAGAAGGTACAGCGATGAGGGCATTTACAGAACTGACAGATAAAGAAGCCTGGGATTTGGCGTTTTATGCAAAATCACTACGGTTTCAAAAACAAAAAATAGATTCTGTATCCCTGAAAAAAACATTCGATCAGGAATATGGTAACACCTCCCTAAAAGATGTTGCCACGCTATCCGATAATGAATTATTGAATAAGCTCGGTTCAGATATACCAGGACAAAAAAAACTGAAAGCGTTAAGGATTTTTTCCCCTTCGGGAAAGTTATCGCAATCCAGTTTAACCATTGCGAGAGATTATCTGCATCAAACATTAAATAGCTATAAAAATGGCAATAAGGATGAAGCCCGTCAAAATGCTTTGGCTGCCTATTTAGAAGGGATTGAACCCGTAGAAGTACGGCTAAAAGCTAATGATCCTGAATTTACTTCCCATTTGGAGCAAAAAATGATGGACGTAAGGCAGGGAATTGAAAAGGGCGAAAATTCAAGTGAGGTCGAAAATAAAATAAATAGTGCACTCTCAACAATTGACCGCGCCGAAAAAATGATGAAAGATGAAAAGCTTAACTATTGGCTGTCTTTCTTTTTAGCGGCATCTATAATGCTTCGGGAAGGACTGGAAGCATTTTTGATCATTGCACTTATCTTGGCTCTCATACGTAGTACCCCAAGGGCGAAAAAAGCTTTACCTTATATTCACGGCGGATGGATAACTGCTATTTTAATGGGAGTGGCAGGATGGTTACTTTCGGATTGGGTTATTAATATAAGTGGGAAAAACAGAGAGATAATGGAAGGAATGATCTCTTTGATAGCTGTTATTGTACTTGCCTTTGTCGGTTTTTGGCTACACAATCATTCACATTCCAAAAAATGGAAAGAGTTTATTGAAAAAAAGGTCGGGGCACAATTGAATGGTGAAAAAATGTTTGGTCTGGCATTCTTTTCATTTATGGTTGTTTTCCGCGAAGCTTTTGAATCGATCCTTTTTCTACAGGCAATTGGTTTGGAAACCCAATCAGGCGTTCAATCATCTATCGGGTTTGGAGTGTTGGCGGCTTTTGCATTGATAGGCTTACTTGCCGTTCTTTTTCTGAAATATTCAAAAAAAATACCTGTTCGACAACTTTTCAGATATTCTTCTTGGATAATAACCCTTTTGGCTGTAATCCTTATCGGCAAGGGTGTTCACGCCATTCAGGAGGCTGGATGGATTTCAGTAACAGGTTTTTCAAATTCATTTAAGATTGATTGGTTGGGAATCTATCCTACGTTGGAAAGTCAAATGTCACAATTGGTTTTACTTGGGGTTCTTATGTTGCTTTATTATTTGAGTAATTATAGAAATAGAATAATTAAAATTAATTAGGGCAACATAATACTTGTTTTGGCCACGAGCGATGTTGGGATATCAATGGGCGGTTTGGGCAGCGATGTGGCCATAGAAACAGCGGATGTAATTATTCAAACAGACCAACCGAGCAAAATAGCAAAAGCTATTAAAATTGGTCGTTCAGCACGTCGTATCGTTTGGCAAAACATTGGTTTGGCATTTGGGGTAAAAGCTGTGGTTTTGGGTGCAGGCGGTTTGGCAACAATGTGGGAAGCAGTTTTTGCCGATGTAGGGGTGGCATTGTTGGCAATTATAAACGCTGTGCGATTGCAGAAGATGAAATGGAAATAATCAAAAACGATTTATCAAAAACAGAAAAAAAAAGAAATAAGAAAGTTAAAAAATCATCGAATAACAAAATCACAAAAAAAGATAAGTTCAATATTTTGTGCTAAAAGGGAATATTTATAAGCATTAATGAATTAACAGGATATAATATTCAACTGGTTTGTGTGATTACAAAAATTGAAGTGGAAATGATTGATATATAATAAAAATGATATTTTATGTCAGAAAACAGGAGAAATAGACGGAATAGACGAAATAAAAAAAGCAATAAAGTACCCTCTGTAAAAAATAGCATTACCAAAAAAGATAAAATAATTTGGATTAGTATTCTAATCGTTGTTATTGTGTTAATTTGCTTTGTACTGTTCTTGCAATTCCTAAAGTATTTTATATCTATTTAGAAACAATGCTTTTGCAATAGATGAAACGAATTAAGCAAATTCTACAAATCTTTCAGCCTAAAACGTAACAGTTTAAAGCCCTTTAATCCTGAAATTTGTAGTTTACAAATAAGAATAGGATTATGGAAACAATCAACATATTTGAAACCAAAGAAAAGAACCATAAACAGGGAATAAAAGAATCGTTCCCAGTTACAGGTATGACCTGCGCATCTTGCGCAGCAAGCGTTGAATCCGTTTTAAAACACACAGATGGCGTATTTGATGCAAGCGTAAACTTTGCCAATAGTTCAGTTCTTGTCGAATACGACAAAGCGTTGAGTCCTAATCAACTTCAAAATGCACTTCGTGAGGTAGGTTATGATATTATCATAGATGCAGAAAATCCTTCGGAAGTACAACAAGAACTTCAACAAAAGCACTATCAGGATATAAAATACCGTACCATCTGGTCGGCAATACTTACGCTTCCAATTTTTGTATTAGGAATGTTTTTTATGCAATGGGAACCAGGTAAGTGGATTTCTTTGGTGTTGACTTTTCCAATTCTTTTTTGGTTCGGGCGTAGCTTTTTCATCAATGCTTTCAAGCAGGCCAAACACGGTAAAGCAAATATGGATACCTTGGTAGCTTTGAGCACAGGAATCGCTTTTATCTTTAGTGTATTCAATACCTTTTTTCCTAAATTTTGGTTGAGTCGTGGTATCGAGCCTCACGTGTATTATGAGGCAGCTACCGTGATTATCACATTTATTTCCTTGGGGAAACTTTTGGAAGAAAAGGCAAAATCAAATACCTCTTCGGCCATTAAAAAACTGATGGGATTACAACCCAAAACGCTAAAAATTATTGAGAATGGGGAAGAAAAAGAAATTCCCATTTCTTCTGTACAAGTTGGTCAGACCATATTGGTTCGTCCTGGAGAAAAGATTCCTGTGGATGGCCTAGTTTCCAAGGGAAGCTCTTATGTAGATGAAAGTATGATTACGGGAGAACCTGTTCCAGTTGAAAAATTAAAGAATGAAAAAGTATTTGCAGGCACGGTAAACCAAAAAGGAAGTTTTCAATTTACTGCCGAAAAAGTAGGTGGAGAAACCTTGTTGTCACAAATCATTAAAATGGTTCAAGAAGCCCAAGGGAGTAAGGCACCTGTCCAAAAACTGGTCGATAAGATTGCAGGTATTTTTGTTCCAGTTGTTCTGGGGATATCTATCATTACATTCATAGTTTGGATGTCTATTGGTGGCGATAATGGTTTTTCACAAGCCTTATTAACCTCGGTAGCAGTATTGGTTATAGCCTGTCCTTGTGCATTAGGATTGGCAACACCTACCGCCATAATGGTGGGAATTGGTAAAGGCGCAGAAAACAATATTCTTATAAAAGATGCCGAAAGTTTGGAACTCGGATATAAAGTGAATGCGGTCATTCTTGATAAAACAGGCACAATTACGGAAGGAAAACCTTTGGTAACGGATATACTTTGGAAGGATGAACTTGAAAATCAAAACGAATACAAGGAAATTCTTTTGGCAATCGAAGCACATTCAGAACACCCTTTGGCAGAGGCGGTAGTCCACCACTTAAAAGATGAGAATATTGAAAAAGCTGAAATTGCTTCTTTTGAAAGTATTACAGGGATGGGTGTAAAAGCTCAAACAGAAAAAGGTTCACAATACTATGTTGGAAACCATAAACTAATGCTTGAGAAAAATATCCAAATCGACGCTTCCTTAATGCAAACAGCAGAAAGTCTCGAAGAGCAAGCGAAAACAGTCATTTTCCTTGGCAATGAAAAGCAAGTGCTGGCGATACTCGCCATTGCAGACAAGATTAAGGAAACTTCAAAAAAGGCTATAGTTACGCTTCAAGAAAGGGGCATCGAGGTCTATATGCTCACTGGAGACAACTATAAAACGGCTTCTGCCGTGGCAAATCAGGTAGGAATATCCAATTATAAAGGCGAAGTAATGCCTTCGGACAAAGCGGCTTTTGTCGAAAAATTACAGGCGGACGGAAAGATAGTCGCAATGGTTGGCGATGGTATTAATGATTCCCAGGCTTTGGCGCAAGCCAATGTGAGTATTGCAATGGGAAAAGGTTCAGATATAGCGATGGACGTAGCAAAAATGACCTTGATAACATCAGATTTACAATCCATTCCAAAAGCATTGGAACTGTCAAAAAGAACCGTGTTGGGCATACGTCAGAACCTGTTTTGGGCATTCATTTATAATCTCATTGGTATTCCTATTGCAGCAGGCGTTTTGTATCCCATAAATGGATTTTTATTGGACCCAATGATTGCAGGAATGGCAATGGCTTTCAGTAGCGTATCTGTAGTCTTAAATAGCTTAAGACTTAAACGAGTA
Source organism: Flaviramulus basaltis (assembly GCF_900114265.1). Taxonomy (GTDB): domain Bacteria; phylum Bacteroidota; class Bacteroidia; order Flavobacteriales; family Flavobacteriaceae; genus Flaviramulus; species Flaviramulus basaltis. Next base: position 38,127 of record NZ_FPKV01000005.1, on the reverse strand, counting down.
AAACTTTAATATTAATTATAAATTCAAATAAGATGAAAACTTTAAAATTTAAAACAAATATCAATTGTGGTGGTTGTGTATCAAAAGTAACCCCTATTTTAAACAAGCAAGAAGGTGTTGAAAGCTGGGAAGTGGATACCGCCAACCCAGATAAAATTCTAACAGTAGAAAGCGATGGTGCTACCGAAGAAGATGTAAAGGCTACATTGCAAAAAGTAGGGTTCAAGGCTGAACCTGTAGATTAATACTTTTGTTATAATATGGTCTATACGTTAATTTTTGTGGTGATTCTTTTGTTTGCTATTCATTTTTACAGAAAAGCAAAAAGACAAACCGTAAAGCCATTTCCAGAGCATTGGCAAAAATTATTAATGGAGAATGTTCTTTATTATAAAAATCTTTCTAAAGGCAGGCAACTTGTTTTTCAACAAAAAATGATGCAGTTTTTAAGTGAGGTGTATATTGATGGTGTGCAGTTTGAATTAGAAGAATTAGACAAAATTTTAATTGCAGCAAGTGCGGTAATTCCTGTTTTTGGCTTTAAAGAATGGCATTACACCAATTTAAGCGGCATCCTTTTATATCCAGATTATTTTAATGAGGATATGCAATTTAGCAGCAAGGATAACTCAAGAAACATTGGCGGCATAGTTGGAAACGGACGTTTTGAGAAGCAAATGATTTTATCTAAAAAAGCATTGTATCACGGTTTCAATAACACAACCGATAAAAGTAATACTGGCATACACGAATTTGTTCATCTTATTGATAAAATAGATGACCAGACAGACGGTGTGCCAGAACGGTTATTAGAACATCAATATGCGATGCCTTGGTTGAATTTAATCCATAAGGAAATGGAAGCGATAAATGATAATCATTCGGATATCCGAAAATATGGAGGCACAAACCAGGCTGAATTTTTTGCTGTAGCTTCAGAATATTTTTTTGAGCGACCTGATTTGCTCAAAAAGAAACATCCAGAACTTTATAAAATGTTGGTAAAATGCTTCAATCAAAAATCAGCAAATGCTATTTAAGTATATGGAATCTTAAAATGGATAAAATTTGAATAGACTGCTGGGAAACGATATTTTATAAATTAATACTGTATTTTTAATATGTATATTGATAAATTAGCAATCCATATTTTGATTTAGATATGTTGTGTTGGCTTGTGGAAGCGTGGAGGATGAAATGAAATAATGAAAAGTCCTAAAATTAATATTTTTTTTAAGTTATTAGAATTAAAGAATTCAATTTTCTAATTCATATGTGGTAATAAATTCAATTATGTTTTGAATTATTTTATTATTTTCTCATCCTCTATAAAAATTACTTGAATTTAATTAGAAGCCTATTATTTAGCGTATCTCTTTTCATTATGATTGGTCACGATGTGGTACCTCATATTGATGAATTACATTCTACTTATGTTACTAACACGAATTATGTAGTTCAATTAGAGCATAGCCATTTTTTGATCTAGGTCATATATTTGAACATTTCCAGCATTCTTCTAATGAAAGGACTTCAAAATATGTAATTGGAGCTGTTAAAACTCTGAATTTAAAGACAAAAATTCTCCAAAATTCTGATTTAATAGTTAATATTGATAATCAATTTATTTGGCATACAAATTTTGAAAAGCAGCGTTTTTGGGATTATCCTAAAATTTTATATTTTACAACTTTATCCCACCATACCCTTCGGGGTCCTCCTTCTAGCTAATTCCTTAAAGTGATATATTATTCAAGTATTTATTGAGCTTGATGCTACTTGTATCATAATCTAGTTATACAATAATCTTTTGTCATAACTATTCCGATTATTCATAATTAGTATTAAAAATACTACTCATTAACTAAAATAATATTACCTAAAGTAATGTCACAAAACCGTAGAGATAAAAGAAAGCTAGAGAAAAATAGAAAAAAATCTGAAATAGAAATTGCAAAAAAATATAAAGCATTGAAAATTTTCTTTATTGTTTCAATTGTTATTTTCGTACTTCTATTATTCATTTTAGCCTTGTACAGTAATATGTATATTGCTGATCATATTCATTGAAAAATTTTGGTGTTTAGAATAAAACAACTAATTTCGCAACTAATTTTTGAATTTAATATTCTTTGAAGCTATTTAGAAATATACTGTTCTTTACAGCAGCCTTCATTATGATAGGTCACGATGTGGTACCCCATATTGATGAAATACATTCTAATGATATTTCTAACAGTATAAGTTTTGAAATTCAGGTAGAACATAGCCATTCAGATTTAAGTCATATTTTTGAACACTTTCAACATTTCACTAATGACAGGAATTTGACCTACTTAACAGGGGTTGAAAAAGTGATAAAAACAACAACTAAAACAATTGCTAATAATTTTTTATATTCTGAATTAGAAAAACAGGAACTATGGCACACCAATCGAGAAAAACAACGTTTTCGAGATTATTTGGTTAAGCCTTATTCCGTTAATTTTTACTCCTATTCCCTTCGTGGGCCTCCTCTTTGTTAATTTTCTTTCTAGCTTAATAAAATTAGCATAATACAATATTTGTATTTGCCATTTTATTGTGCCTAGGTAATGTCAGCTTCAATGCCATTGCCTCTACCATATTTGTATTAAAAATTAATCATCGGCTTTGTTGTTCAAATCTGATGTTCACTCCTATGGTATTTTCATTTTTATTATTTACGACTTAAAAATATTTTAAACATAATGTTAGACAAAATCATTGCATTTTCGATAAACAATAAACTTGTTATCGGATTATTTACGCTGGCTCTAATTGGATGGGGCACATATTCGCTAACACAGCTACCCATTGATGCAGTTCCAGACATCACAGACAATCAAGTTATGGTTATTACCATATCACCCACTTTAGCGGCACAAGAAGTAGAACAATTAGTTACGTTTCCAGTAGAACAAACAATGGTTAGTATTCCTGGTATTAAGGATATGCGTTCCTTTTCTCGATTCGGGCTTTCTATAGTAACTATTGTTTTTGAGGAAAGTGTCGATTTATATTGGGCAAGGCAACAAGTTCAAGAGCGATTAACGCAGGCTGCCAAAGATATTCCTGAAGGCATCGGAAAACCTGAAATGGGACCCGTAACTACCGGCTTGGGTGAAATTTATCAATATGTAATTCATACCGAAAAAGGATATGAAGATAAATATGATGCCACCGAATTAAGAACTATACAGGATTGGATTATCAAAAGACAACTTTTAGGAACACCTGGTGTTGCAGAAGTGAGTGGTTTTGGTGGTTTGGTTAAACAATATGAAATTGCCATAGACCCAGATAAACTTCAAAGTATGAAGGTTTCTATTGAAGATATTTTTACCGCGCTGGAAAAAAACAATCAAAACACGGGTGGCGCTTATATAGATAAAGGTCCTAATGCTTATTTTATTCGAAGCGAAGGACTTGTGAACAATTTACAAGAATTGGAGAAAATAGCTGTTAAAGTAAATAACGGAACACCAGTACTTGTAAGGGATGTTGCCAAAGTACAATTTGGTCACGGTGTGCGCTATGGAGCGGCTACGCGAAATGGAGAGGGCGAAGTTGTTACAGGAATTGTAATGATGCTAAAGGGAGCAAACTCTTCCGCAGTTATCAATGATGTAAAAGCTAAAATTGAACAGATTAAAGAAACTTTACCCGAAGGCGTAACCATTGAGCCTTATTTGGATAGGAAAGGTTTGGTGGACCGTGCAATAGGAACGGTAACCACAAATCTTACGGAAGGTGCTTTAATAGTAATTTTTGTATTAATCCTCTTTCTTGGGAATTTAAGAGGTGGTTTGATAGTGGCTTCGGTCATTCCACTCTCAATGCTTTTTGCAATCGCGATGATGAACCTCTTTGGGGTTTCCGGAAACCTAATGAGTTTGGGTGCAATCGATTTTGGTCTTATCGTGGATGGGGCGGTAATTGTTGTTGAATCTGTAATGTTTGGGATTCATACCAGTAAAAAGAAATATGCAGGCGTTGAAAAGCTGTCATCTAAACAAATGGATGCCGAGGTAAGGCACTCGGCTGGAAAAATGATGAATTCCGCTGCCTTTGGACAAATCATTATATTAATTGTTTACGTTCCTATTTTGGCCTTGAGCGGGGTTGCAGGAAAAATGTTTCATCCAATGGCTCAAACGGTAATGTTTGCTATTCTTGGAGCATTGATTTTATCGCTTACCTATGTTCCAATGATGTCTGCCCTTGCACTGGGTCGCAAGACGGAACATAAACGGAATTTTTCCGATAAAATGATGGACTTCTTTCAGCGTATGTACCAACCTATTTTAGAAGCTGCCCTGCACGCTAAACTGTTGGTACTTGGATTGGCAGTAGGATTATTTATTATAACGCTGATAGTTTTTGCAAATATGGGTGGTGAGTTTATTCCGCAATTGGACGAAGGAGATTTTGCGGTTGAAACCCGAGTGCCTGTTGGAAGTTCCATCGACCAGATGATTGATGTTTCTCAAAAGGCGCAGTCCATATTATTAAATGAATATCCAGATGAAGTAAAGCAAGTTGTAAACAAGATTGGTTCAGGGGAAATTCCCACAGACCCGATGCCTATTGAAGCAGGAGATATGATGGTTATTTTAAGCCCAAAATCCGAATGGACAAAAGCTGGCGGAAGAGAAGAACTGGCAGCAGAAATGAAAGAATCCCTGTCAATAATCCCAAATGCTACTTTTAGTTTTCAACAACCGATACAAATGCGTTTCAACGAACTTTTAACAGGTGCTAAACAGGATGTTGTCATCAAAATTTATGGAGAAGACCTCAATCTTCTTTCAGATTTGGCTGGTAATGTTGGGAGCAAAATAAAATCGGTAGAAGGTGTTGAAGATTTGTATGTTGAAGAAGTGACCGGATTACCACAGATTAATATTCAAATGAACCGAGATAAGATTTCTCAATACGGAATGAACATCGAGGATGTAAACAATGCTATCGAAACTGCGTTTGCGGGTACTTCGGCAGGACTTGTTTATGAAGGGGAACGTAGATTTGACCTTGTTGTGCGGTTGGACAAGAACTATCGAACCGATATTACCGATGTACAAAATTTGTATGTGAGTACACCACAGGGAAATCAAATTCCATTAAGTCAGGTGGCGAACATTTCATTTGAACCAGGTCCTGTGCAAATTCAGCGTGACAATGCAAAGCGTCGAATTATTGTTGGCTTCAATGTACGTGACAGGGATGTACAAAGTATTATTGAGGACATTAAGCAAATTATGAATTCGAAGGTCGATATGCCAGCAGGTTACTATGTAACTTATGGCGGTCAATTTCAGAACTTGCAAGAAGCTAATCAACGTTTAATGATTGCTTTACCTGTCGCTTTGTTGCTGATTTTGGTGCTGCTTTATTTCACTTTTGGTTCAATGAAACAAAGTTTGCTCATTTTTACGGCAATCCCTTTATCAGCCATTGGTGGTGTTTTTGCACTAATCATAAGAGACTTACCTTTCAGTATTTCAGCTGGAATTGGATTTATTGCCCTATTTGGTGTGGCCGTTCTAAATGGAATCGTACTGGTGGCAGAATTCAACAGGCTTGATAAAGAAGGTGTAAGCGATATTTATGAACGCGTCATTAAAGGAACTCGTGTGAGATTGAGACCTGTGTTAATGACAGCTACCGTAGCTGCTTTAGGTTTTTTACCTATGGCATTGTCAAATTCATCAGGTGCAGAGGTACAGCGCCCATTGGCAACTGTAGTTATTGGTGGATTGATTACTGCGACCGCATTAACGCTAATCGTTCTTCCAGTCTTGTATATTTATTTTACTGATAGAAAGGCTAAATTCAATTTTAGAAGTAAGAAAATTGTTATTACTTTAATCGTGATTGGTGGCCTATTCTTTCCAGCAATGCAACTTCAAGCACAAGAAACAAGTATGGTACAAGAACGTGAAATTACATTGCAGCAGGCTATTGAAATGGCACTTCAGAACAATAACCGTATAAAAATAGCTCAATATGAAATCGAGGTTGAAGAAAAGGGAAAATACGGTGCTATAACTATTCCCAGAACAGAATTTTCATATTCAAGTGGCGAATTTAATACGCCTACAGTTAAGGATAATCTGTATGGAATTACACAGCGAATCAATTTTCCTACTGTGTATACCAGTCAATTCAAACTCGCAAAAGCAAGAGTTAATAGCAGTGAACAACTAAAGGTTATAGAAGAAAATGACCTGATTGCGGATGTAAAAGCTGCCTATTTCAGAGTTGTGTTTTTAATTCAGAACAAACAATTATTGCAGCGTCAAGATAGTCTATATGGCAATCTCAACCGTTCAAGTTCGATGCGTTATGAATCTGGCGAATCCACAAAATTGGAAAGTGTAACCTCGGCAACGCAAGCGATGCAAATAAAAAACAAGCTTCAACAAAACGAAGCCGATATGAGAATCGCTAAAAAGCGGCTTCAGGTAGTTTTGAACACAAACGATGACATTCGCATTACAGATAGTGAACTGGTTCGTCGTGAGATAGATTTAGATATTGAAAACCAGTCTGTGGAGCAAAGTCCGTTTTACGTTTATTTAAAACAACAGTTGGAATTAAGGAAAAGGGAGACCAATGTAGAAAGGAATAAAGTGTTACCCGATATTATGTTCGGTTATAATAGCCAAACATTTATTGGGGCTCAAAATAGCGGTATAGCAAACCAAAATTTTAGTGACAATGACCAATTTTCATTCTTTCAGTTAGGTATTTCAATTCCTCTTTTTCCTGGTGGACATCGTGCCAAAATTCAAACTGCCAAAATCGAAGAGTACATCGTCCAATCTCAAATTGAGTTAAATAAGACGCAATTACAAGGGGAACTACAAAATTTATTGCAAGAATATTACAAACTTCAAGGTACTTTAGATTACTATCAAAATGAAGCTCTGCCACAAGCGGAACTTATCATTGATAATTCAGAAAAGAGCTTTAAAAGCGGGGATGTTTCCTATACGCAATACTTGCAAAACCTCACTTTGGCGAACAGTATTCAAACAGAGTATCTAAACACACTATATCAATATAACCAGTCCATCATAGTAATCGAAGCCTTATTGGGCTTGTAAAAAACTTGTGATATCACATTAAAACATAAAAAAGATGAAAATTAAATTCAATACAAAAATTTCGCTGCTCATTTTATCCACCCTATTTATGGTGGCTTGTGGCAATAAGGATTCCGAAAAAATGGAATCTTCCGAAGAATCTTCGATGAAAGAAGAACAACCAGTTTCAACTGGAAGCAAACAAATCACTTTTACCAAAGACCAATACAATCTTGCCGGAATTGAAACCGGTGCGATTGAAATGCGGAATTTAAGTAATATCATAAAACTAAATGGAACCATAGATGTTGAGCCTGAAAGTATGGCTTCTGTATCTGCACCTTTAGGAGGTTATTTAAAAACGGCTGGCAGATTGCCCGGTGAAGCAATTAAAAAAGGGCAAATCTTGGCAACCATTGAAAACCCTGAATTTATCCAAATCCAACAGGGCTATTTGGAAAGTTTAAGCAGACTTCAATTTCTTGAAGAAGAATTTAATCGCCAGAAAAAGTTGAGAGAGGAGGACATCAATTCAGCAAAAACATTTCAACAGGTTTCTTCTGATTATAAAATAACACAAGGAAGAGTGAAGGCATACGAACAGCAGCTTGCGCTTGCGGGAATAAGTAGAAGTTCTGTCCAAAATGGCAATATAACACGAACCGCAAATCTTTATGCGCCAATTTCAGGTTTTATAAAAGCGAGCAATGTAAATATTGGGGATTATGTATCACCACAGGATGTTCTATTTGAAATTGTCGATTTAAACGATATTCATTTGGCATTGAATGCCTTTGAAAAAGATTTGGGAAAGTTGGAGATTGGTCAAACCGTTAAATTTTCACTTTCTGATGACAATACCTTCAATCGTACTGCCGAGGTTTTCTTAATTGGAAAAGCGACTGGTAGTGACCGTATGACGCCAGTTTATAGCCATTTAAACAAAGAAGACAAAAAAGGATTATTACCAGGAATGTACGTAAAGGCTTGGGTAGAAAGCGGCACAAATAAGCAAAATGCAATCCCTTCAGAAGCTTTAGTTCAATATGAAGGAAAAGATTTTGTAGTTCTTCAAACCGAAGAAACGGAAAATGGCTATACATTCAAGTTAGAACAGGTTAAAAAAGGAATTGAGCAGGAAGGATATACAGCCATAACTTTTGCTGAAACTGCTACTGTTCAAAATTTTAAACCTGTTGTTAAAAACGCTTATTCCATCTTGTCTGCATTAAGAAATTCTGAAGAAGAAGAATAATTTAAAAATCGATAACAATAAAAATTAAACATTATGAAAAAAGTACTTTTTATCGCAACCATTAGCTTAACCCTATTAGCATCTTGCAGAGAATCCAATAAAAATAAGGACGTAGAAAATCAAAATACTGAAACAATTTTAAGCCCAGAAGAAATGAGCCAAAGGGAAGATAGCTTGGAAATAGTAAGAGAAGAAAATAGAAGATTGGATAGCATACAACAAGTTAAATCCCACGGGCACGCCCATTAATAATCATAGTTCCATTGCACTTCGATGTGCAATGGGACTTAAACAATTTTATTATGAAAATCAAAAATATATACGCCTTTCTCATTCTGTTTCTATGCGGAGCATTTGGTTCAATGGCGTATGCTCACGGAGTAGATGAAGACACACAAACATTTTTATTAGGAAACAGCGGCGTGGCATTCGGCCCCTTTCTTTATATAGGAGCGAAGCATATGATTACGGGTTATGACCATCTGCTATTTTTGGTCGGCGTTATTTTCTTCCTGTATAAACCGAAAGAAGTGCTTTTATATGTTAGCTTTTTTACCATTGGCCATAGTACCACGTTACTATTAGGTGTTTTAGCCGATATAAATATTAATGCATATTTAATAGATGCTATCATTGCGCTATCCATTGTTTATAAAGGATTCGACAATTTGGGTGGCTTTAAACGTTTCTTTGGCAAACAACCTAACACGAAAGCAGCAGTTTTGATATTCGGTCTGTTTCACGGTTTTGGTCTTGCCAGTAAACTGCAAGAATTTAAATTTGATAAAGACGGCCTTTTTACTAATCTAATTGGTTTCAATATAGGTGTAGAAATAGGACAATTTATTGCTTTGGCAGTTGTGTTAATCCTTATTACAATTTGGAGAAGACAACCCAGTTTTATGAAATTTTCAACAATTACAAATACAGCACTTATGGCAGCAGGGTTTTTATTGCTCGGCTTCCAATTAACAGGCTATTTTACATCTTAAAAAAAAATTATTATGTCAGAAATGAAACATCCAATCTTGGAAAAAAGTAAAATTATAAAGGCAACCGTCATAGCATTAGTTGTTGGAGCACTTCTTTTGGTTGTAGCAGTATTACCTGCGGAATATGGTATAGACCCAACAGGAGCAGGTAAAGTTTTAGGGTTTAGCAAACTCTATGTGCCTGAAAGCAATCAAACTGATGATTTGGGAATGATGGTCTCAACATCAAATCTTCCATTAATAAAACTCGAAAAAGCTGGGTCGGGACCCGATGTCGCTCGACCCGTTGAGGCAGATTTTCCAGCACCCGAAGAGCAATTAGCTGCACGCGAGGATGAAACTACAGTGATAGTTCCGGCAGGAAAAGGCATTGAATTTAAAATAAATATGCTCAAATACGGAACAATGAAATATGAATGGACAACAACCAATAACGAAGTTCTATACTTTGATTTTCACGGCGAGGTAAAACAAAAAGAGGAGGTTAAAGAAGTTTATTTTGAAAGTTATACGATTTCAAATTCCCATAATATGGTTGGCACTTTTTTAGCCCCTTATGAAGGCAAACACGGTTGGTTTTTCAGAAATACGAGTAATGAAGATGTAACAGTAAACTTGAGGCTCAAAGGTCAGTATACATTATAACCTAAAGTCCTGCAATGGAAGGTCAATTTCTACGCCCAATTGAAATACCCTTCCATTCAGCAGGCACAAATTAAACTTTTGAACTCAATTAATATTTAGAGAATTAATGAAACTGTCAAAACTATTAGAGCCATTCCAAGCTTTAAGTAATCGTTTATTCGCAAAACTTTATTTGGCACAGACCATCAGTTTATTGGGCGATGCCTTTACGTGGGTCGGATTGGCTCTTTTGGCATATCAGTTTGGCGAAGAAAGGGCTGCGGTCATATTGGCAACAGCTCTTACTTTACGAGTTACTGCATTCATTATATTTTCGCCTTTTGCAAGCGTCTTGGCAGATAGGATAAGTCGAAAGAAAATATTGTACACTACACATTTTATAAGAATGGTTATAGTAGGCTGTTTGCCCTTTGTAACCGAAGAATGGCAAATTTATGTTCTCATTTTTCTGATGAATGTATTCAATGCGTTTTTCAGTCCGACGTATCGGTCTATTATTCCACAGGTTGTAGATAAATCCATTTACCGTCAAGCCATAGGTTTATCAGCAGCCACGTATCAATTGTTAGGTGTTTTAGGACCAGGAATGGCAGGAATTTTAGCGATTTGGTTAGGTGCAAGGGAAATATTCTTTGTCGATGCCGCTACGTTTGTTATCGCAGGTATATTATTATTGAGCCTTCCAAAAAGTAAGTTGGATGTAGTTCCAGACGAAATCGAGAGTAAAATAAAGCCAACCACTTGGCAAGATGTTTTAAAGGGTATTAGACTACTATTTTCCAATCAATACGTGCGCTTCGCATTATTCATTGAATTTGTTTCTGCGGTTGCTGGCGCACTTATCTTGGTCAATACCATCGTATTGGTCAAAGGTGGATTGGAACTTACAGATAAGGACTATGGAATCATAATGGCAGCTTTCGCTATTGGCGCAATGGTAGCAGCCTTCGTTTCTGGAGCAATTGATAAATCCAAATCAAGACGTATCTCTCTCATTATTGGAGCTCTGATTTTAGGGGTTGCCATAAGTTTTGCCAATTACCTCGATTTTTCAATGTTATTCATTGTATGGATTGTTGCAGGACTTGGTCAAAGTCTCGCAGAGATTCCATCCGAAACACTTATCGGAGAAACAGTAACCATCGAAGAACAAGGTAAAGTCTACGGTTCTCATTTTGCATTTTCCCATCTATGGTGGGCGTTTGCATATCCACTTGCAGGATTTTTAGGAACTACATTTCCCAATCAAAGTTTTTTATATGGGGGTATAATTACATTAGCAATATTAGTGCTGGTGGTTATTTTTTTAAGACCTAAAAACATTCATCGTAAACAATAAAATTATGGCAGATTCTAAAAATAACAAGACCATCATTTATAGATGTGATGGCGTAAATTGCCGAAAGAAAAAAGGAAAGCTTTTAGATTTTTATATAAAGAAATATAAACTGAAAGATAAACTTGAAGTGGAGGATATGGACTGTAATAATAAATGCGAAATGGCTCCTGTGATTCACCTTCATCCAGAGGATATTTGGTTCTCGGAAAAAGATTTAGGAACGATAGTTAAAAGGCATATTTTGAATAAATAGTCATTTAAGTTTTTGAGATAAACCCAATGAAAACCCTAAATACGTTATCAATATTTTTAAGAAATGAAGGAAGTCTACATTATCGGGGTAACTTCCTTTTGTTATTTTCCTTAAATTCTACAAAAGTATAATTAGGGAATTGAGGATTTTAAGGAAATGCGAATTGTATTTCTTTAAAATCCTTTAAATCCTCAATATTTTTAACATTCATTTTTCAGGATACAGTTTCCCGCATAAATAGTAAAATGTTAAGAACTACTTTTAAAATAATGTTTGTCTTTAGTTAGATGTTGTTTTCTTTTACTATTTTAGAAACGTAATTCTCCCTAACTATTAACACCTTAAGCATTTGCTTTTATGAGGTCATAAGAGTCATGCTTTGTTGTAACTAAAAGAAATTAAATGCCATTATTCCAAACATCCGTTTTAAAAACATATATCACACAGCAAGACAGTCATGTAGTAGAGCGTGCCTATAAAAAATTCACCAAGTATTTTCACAACCTTACCATTCAAGAAAATATTAAAAACTCTAAAGAAGAGCAATACCAAGCCAAGTTTTTAGACGAGTTGTTTGTAAATGTATTGGATTATACGCTTAATCCAAAGCCTGACTTCAACATTACTACAGAGTTTAAAAACCAAAAGGGAGCAGGAAAAGCAGATGGCGCTATTTTAAGCAAAGGAAACGCTATTGGTGTCATAGAATTAAAAGGGACAAACACCAAAGATTTAGAAAGCATCCGAAAACAAGCATTCGACTATAAAGCCAATCAAAAAGGTTGCGTTTATGTCATAACATCCAACTTCGAGAAGTTGAGGTTTTACATCAATGATGCCACCGAGTTTTTAGAGTTCAATCTGTTTCAATTAGCACCAGAAGAATTTGCCTTATTATATCTATGTTTACAAAAAGACAACATTGTAAACAATCTTCCATTAACTATTAAAGAAGCCTCTTTGGTAGAGGAAGATAAAATTACCAAACAGTTTTATAATGATTACTCGGTATTTAAACGAGAACTCTTTAGAGACTTGGTAAAACGCAACGCCAAACGCATTAAAATGGATGCTGTCATTGCGAGCGAAGCGCAGCAATCTCTTGAAGATAACAACGCTAATGAGAACAAAGCACTCGAAAAAAACGTAAAATTATCCCTATTCAAAAAATCTCAAAAATTAATAGACCGTTTTCTATTTATTTTCTTTGCCGAAGATAGAGACCTATTACCACCAAACTCAACCATACAGATTTTAGACAAGTGGAAAGCCGACATCGATTTTGGTGACGAACGTCCATTGTATAACCTCTTTAAGCAATACTTTCATTTTTTAGACGAAGGTAGAAAAGGCACAACCTCAAGAGCCGAAATTTATGCCTACAATGGTGGTCTCTTTAAACCGGACGCTATTATAGATAGTTTGGAGATTGACGATGCATTACTGTACAAACACGCCTACAAACTTGCTAAATACGATTTTAGCAGTCAGGTAGATGTCAACATTTTAGGGCATATTTTTGAAAACTCACTTAACGAAATTGAAAGCGTAAATGCCGAAATTGAAGGTGGTGAGTTCGACAAACAAAAAAGCAAACGTAAAAAAGATGGTGTATTCTACACGCCAAAATATATTACCAAATACATAGTAGAAAATACCGTTGGTAAACTATGCCAAGAGAAAAAACAAGCATTAGATTTTAAAGAAGAAGCCTATTTTGAGCTTAAAAGAGGCACACACCAAAACACTAAAAAACAACTGTTAGAGGTGTTAGATACCTATAGAGATTGGCTACTGCAAATAACCATTTGCGACCCAGCTTGTGGTTCTGGAGCATTCTTAAACCAAGCGTTAGACTTTTTAATAAAAGAACACCGCTACATCGATGAATTAAAAGCTAAAGTTTTAGGTGGTGGCTTCATTTTAAGCGACATAGAAACTACCATTCTGGAAAACAATATTTATGGGGTTGACCTAAACGAAGAATCTGTAGAAATTGCCAAACTATCCTTATGGTTACGTACAGCACAACCACGACGTAAACTCAACGATTTAAGTAACAACATAAAATGTGGCAACTCTTTAATTGATAGCAAAACCGTAGCAGGAGATAAAGCCTTTAATTGGCAAACCGAGTTCTCGCAAATATTTCTAAATGGTGGCTTTGATGTTGTGATTGGAAATCCGCCTTGGGGTGCTAAAGTTCCGAAACAACAAAAGGATTATATAATAAGTAATTATGTATGTAAAAAAGGTGAAATAGAAACTTATGTTCACTTTACAGATTTAGCACTTAATAAGTTAATAAAGAAAAATGGGTTTCTTGGATTTATCACACCAAACACTTGGTATTATTTAGACAAATACTATTTAATAAGAAAAGATATCCTAAAGAAAGAGATTCTAACATTAATTGAGTTAGAGAAAAGAATATTCATTGATGCACCGGATATTGTTCCAGCTATTTTTATTATAAGAAATTTACTTATAAATCAAAATAAATCAATAAACACTTACAAGTTAAAAACTAATAACATTCCAAATTACTTAATTGAAAACAATAAATTTATTATTAATTCAATCATACCAAAGGATTGGGAAAGATTTCAGAGCCTATCGTTTAATTTACAATTAACACCTAATCTTACAAATTTATTATTGAAAATTCAAAAGGATACAGTTTCATTAAATAAAATTTTCAATGTGAGGTATGGTATTAAAACAGGTAATAACAAGAAATATGTAAAGAAAGAAGAAGATTTAAATGATTCTCAAAATGATTGGAAATTTTGTATTCCTTCCGCAAGTTGTGTGAAAAAATATATGATTAATTATGATGGAGATAAACTTGATTTTGGAGAACATCTTTCTGGTTATTCTAAAAACAGTTTTGAAAGGAGAAAAATTTTAATTCAATATATAAGAAAGTTAAGTATGCCTACAAGATTAGTATGCGCTTTGGACAATAATGGAAAATTTTATCCTCTTAATAATTTTTCTTTCGTAGAATCAATAAATCAGAGTTTTAAACTTGAGTACTTATTGGCTATTTTGAACTCAAAATTAATGAACGTTTACTTTAAAAATGTTCATATTGATTATAATATAAAACCAAAATATATTGAGAAATTGCCGATTAAAAATGCTTCAATTGATTTGCAAGATTCAATAACTAATCAAACAAATATTCTGATTGAGTATAAGAATGATTTTAATATAATTATTAATAGATTTTCGACTTATATTTTATCAAAATTCCCTCTATTAATATTAACCCGAAAACTCGAAAACTGGCACGAGTTAGACTTTTCAGACTTTATAAAAGAACTCAACAAAGCCATAAAAAAAGCAAGTGGTAAGCCACTTACCAAAAAAGACGAGTTTGAATGGTTAGAGCTATTTGAAGAAAACAAGAAGAAAGCCCAAGACCTACAAACCCGAATAAATCAAACCGAAAAAACAATAGATACAATGGTTTACGACCTCTATGGCCTTACCCAAGAAGAACGTGTAATAGTAGAGAATAGTTAAGATATGGCAGATTTTATTACTAAAGAACAATTAAAATCTACTCTTGGTAAAGATGATTATGGTTTAAAAGGAAGTATGGCTGTGCTGTTAGCAATGTCCTCAAAACTTGCTAAAAAAAGAAATGAATTTGAGTCAAGTGTATTTATTAGCCATAGTCATAAAAATTCTGATTTAGTAGGATATTTGGTTGGTATACTTAATAAGCTAAAAATACAAGTTTACGTAGATTGGATGGATGATGAATTATCATATCCGCCTTCTGGCAAAACTGCTATTAAAATTAAAGAAATGATAAAAGGTAATAAAAAGTTTATCCTGTTAGCAACAAATGAAGGTATAGAATCAAAATGGTGTAATTGGGAATTGGGAATCGGCGATGTTCATAAATACATTAGTAACATAGTTCTTTTGCCTGTTGCGGATAACACAGGTAATTGGAATGGAAATGAATATTTACAAATCTATCCTTATGTAGACAAAAAATATAAAAGTTTAGAATGGGATGACGAATTCAATGTTATTTTTCCAGACGGTAAAAAAATAGGGTTAATAGAATGGTTAAAAAATTAATATGGGTTTAATAACAAAAGACCTTTTAAGTCGAGTAACGAGTTACAGGAAAGTTAATTTTAGTAAAGGTTTGGGTGCACCCCAGATTTTAAATGAATCATTCAGTATTGAAAAAGAGTACGATATATTTTTATCACATAGTTATTTGGATAAAGAAGAGATAGCAAGTCTAAAAATTTACTTGGAAGATTTTCGTTTTACTGTTTATGTTGATTGGATTGATGATTACCAACTCAATCGCAATTCAGTAACTAAAGAAACAGCAGAAAGAATAAGGTACAGAATGCAAAATTGTAAGTCATTAGTATATGCATTTTCGAGAAATAGTAGTTTGTCAAAATGGATGCCTTGGGAGTTAGGGTATTTTGATGGCATTAAAGGAAGAGTTGCTGTATTACCTATTTCAGATTATGAGTCTGATAATTTCAATGGAACAGAGTATTTGGGAATTTATCCGTACATAACACAAAATAAAATTGCTAACACGGATAATATTAAACTATGGATTAGAGAAAGTGTGAATAAGTATATTATAATGGATAGTTGGCTAAAAGGATATGAACCTTCAGAAAGAAATTAAAATATGAAAGAAACAAGAATTAAGCATTTGGAATTGATTCATAATGTTATTGATAGATTATCTCATAAATCTTTTTTGGTTAAAAGTTGGAGCATTACAGCAATAACGGCATTAATGGCATTTGGTATTGATAAAGGAGATTACAAAATATTTATTATAGGTTTCCCAGTTTCTTTGATATTCTGGTATTTGGACTCTCATTATTTGTGGCTTGAAAAAATTTTTAGAAAACTATACGATGCTGTCATAAATAAGGAAGTTAAATCAATGTCTATGGATATTTCGGCTCTTAAGAGTAAGACAAATCCATTGGGAATAGCTTTTAGACCAACAATATGGCCGATTTATTTATCAGAAATAATTTTACTTATTTTATGTGTAATTTATTTTAAAAACTAATAAAAGTAATTCTTATGGAATCATTATCTCGCTATAAAAAAATAATCAAATGGGTTTTTTGGTTAACGATGGCTTTAATTGTATTTCTTACTTTTCAAGCTATTTATGAAACAGATAATTGGAAGTTGTTTGATGTAGATTTCAACAAGAGAGACCACATAATATCAGCTTATGGCTCATTAATTGGTGGGATATTAGCTTTCCTCTCAATTCTTTTTGTGCTTTATCAAGTTTATGAACAGAGAGAACATTTAATTATAGAAAGGCAGGACGCTACTAATGATAAACTTCAAGATTTAAAGGACCGTCTATTATTATTAACTAATTATTTAAAAACATTAGAAAAGGATATAATACGTCACGGTGAACGAATGGAAGTATTTTTCAAAGCTGAAAAAGAAAATCCATCAACAATGAATACAATGTATTTTAATACTAACAAAAATTTTGAAAGAGTCATTGAAATGGATATTCTGTCCAACTTTAAAGCCTTTCAAGCTTTTTTTAGTGAAGATGAAGAAGATTGGCAAAAACAATTTGTTAACCTTTATGAAATATCAGATTTTTATAATGAAGCATTTAAAGATTTAAAGAAGAAGTACACATTCCATATCGAAGATAAAGTATCTAAACAAAAGCAAATTGCTTCTGATATGATGGAATTATTAAATGCTAATTCTAGATTAGTAGATGATTATAGAATAAAATTTGGTGCAGCAGATTATTTGACAAAACCTTGGTCAAATTTAATTAACGAATACACCCCAACCCATTACGCGTATTTACAAGAAATTCAAGATGCTGGAGATGTACCGGATTTTAGGTATATATCAGATAACCTGTTATTACCCTTTATTCAAGCTGCAATGGATATAAGAAGGGATGAAGGATATGATGACTTAGGTAGTCGAAATATTATAGAATTTGCCTCGACAATTAGAAAAAAAACTTGGGATGTTGAAGTTTACAGCCTTCAGTATGCTGGTGATATAGAAAAACAGTTTAATAATTATTTCAGTCCTGATAATGAAAGTATAAATGAGCTTAAAACAATCAAAGCAAAAATTGATGCTAAACTTTAAATAAAAATATTCCTCTATGTAAACCCAAAACACCTCATTACTTATGCAAGAACACTTAAAAACCAACATACTTATCTTTAAATGGCACTAATAGTGCACCAGTATTAGGTATTGCAATGGGTGGTTTAGCAACCATGTGGGAAGCGGTATTTGCAGATGTAGGAGTAGCGTTATTAGCCATTTTGAATGCAGTTAGATTACATAAAATGAGTTGGAACTAAAATACCAATTATGAATAAAAAAGAACATTGGGAAAACGTTTTTAAAACAAAATCCTTAAAAGAAGTGAGTTGGTATGAACCTATTCCTGAAGCATCGCTATCCTTTTTTAAAGAATCTAACATTTCTAAATCCGCAAAGATTATTGATATTGGAGGAGGTGATAGCTTTTTGGTAGACCATTTATTAAAATTGGGATATACAGATATTACAGTATTAGATATTTCTGAAGCCGCATTAGATAGAGCACAGCTACGTTTAAAAGATAATGCTGATTGTATAAAATGGATAGTAGCTGATGCCGCTAATTTTTTACCACCTGAAAATTATGACTTTTGGCATGATAGGGCTGCTTTTCATTTTTTAACAGATAAAGAAAGTATAAGTAATTATGTTGAGACTGTTCAAAAGCATCTTAATAAGAATGGTAATTTAGTCATTGGCACTTTTTCTGAAAATGGTCCAAAAAAGTGTAGTGGTTTAGATATCAAACAATATTCAGAAACAACTATGACCAATCAATTTAAAGCGTCTTTTGACAAAATAAAATGTATTAGAATTGACCATAAAACGCCCTTTGATACAAATCAAAACTTCTTGTTTTGTTGGTTTAAAAGAAAATAGCCTTATTTTTCTGTTCTGCCGCATTGTTAATAGGGTATCTTATAATTATTTTCTCTTTTTAATATGGAACTTTCCGATATCCGAAAACATGGAGGTGCAAATCAGGCTGAATTTTTTGCAGTAGCTTCAGAATATTTCTTCGAGCGTCCAGACTTACTCAAAAAGAAACATCCAGAGTTATATAAAATGTTGGTTAAATGCTTCAATCAAAATTTAAAAACTTAAAATTTTTGTCTTTTGTGCTCACTAGTGGAGTCATTATTAAATCATATATAGAAAACAAGTTTTTTAAATTCTTTTTAAAATATCTATACTTAAAAATTCAATTATTTTTATCTTAGGGAATTTACTTAATACCAGTGTAGTATAGAAACCGAATTACAAGATATAAATGATTTTTACGATAGACTTGTCCCCTCTAAAGCAGAGGGGTTACTTCTATATATCCTTCATAAAAGAATTGAATTGGATTATATAGGAAATGAATTTGAAGAGATTGATCTTGAACGCGCCATTGGTGAGGCATCAGATTTCTTTCCTGAAGCAAAACCACAAATTGAAAAACTTACACAAAATTTACTTCACTTTTTTTTAGAACATCCACCTAATAAACCTTATAAATATATACTAACACCACACGCAGTAAGGTTTATTCAATTTGTTGGAAAGAAGTTGTTTAATGAACATAAACATTTTCCGCTTCGTAAAACATTTCAAAATTACGGACTTTTTAAAGCTGAAGAAATTAAAGAGATTTTAGAATTTGAATCTTGGTACGAGCATAATTTTAAGAATAGTAGTAAAACAGTTATTGAAGACCATTTAGAGGCTTTTAAAGATCTGGTTAATCAATCTATTATTAGACTTAACACTATCGTTACCAATACAGATAGTCTAGCTTTAGAAAATCTTGATGCTTTCACTACGCTGTTTAGAGATAGTATGGCTAGGTCGGAAGAGATTAAAGAGACCCTTCAACTCAGTGGTAGTTTAAAAGGACAAATAAGAATTGTTGTGGATTATTTTGAAAGTCAAATTTCGCAAGTTTCACACACTAAAATAGAAAAAGAACCTTTAGTCTTAGAAAAATTAAAAGCCGATTATGAAATAGCTCTTAAAATCAAAAATGAAGTATATACTTTTTTTGAAATTATTGAGCAGAAATTAGAGCAGATTATCGAAAGATATATTTATGCTGATAAACAGCTAGCCAATTTTAAAGAGAATTTTAGAACCAGAACACAATTCCAGAGAAATCTACGTAAATTTTTGGAAGCTAGTCTTCAAGCATCTGTTTATGATAGAAAAGACGGTCTTAAGTTTTATAAAAATATTGATTTAAAAAACATTCCAGAAGAGTCGTTTAAATTCTTAAACGTTAAAAAGTATAACAACTTTATAAAGAAAAAAAGTTACGTCCTTACTCAAGAAATAGATCCTGTTTATGCATTACAACAAACACAGAGTGCTAATAGTTTATTATTAAAGCAAGAGGAAATTGCACGTCAACTCAACATACTCAAAATCAACTTATCAAAACATAAGAACACTGACATTACTAAGGAGTTCTACAGATTGTTAGATGAAACCAAAGATGAGGGAGTTGCTTTAAAAGTAATATATGATGTCCTAAAATATGCTAGTAAACATAAGGACTATGACATAAAGATACTTCAACAAATACCTGAGGACTATCAGGATAAAAATATTTTAATATGGCAGATGAACATATGGCAGAAACGCTAAATTATAATTTTATAGATGTTTTTAAGCTAAGAGATGTTCAAAAACATTTTGCAGATTTAAATATCGAACTACTGAAAGGAAAGCACATTCAGGATGATGAACATTATCATCATAGAATTCTATCAAAATACTACATAGAGTTCAAAAAATATTATGATGTTTTCTATCGTCTTGTTTTAGATAAGAAAACATTTGAAGGAGTAACTTATTTCTTCTTAACCTTTAGCGAGGAGTCTAAAGGAATACTTTCAGATCATACCAGACATAGAGATTTAACTGCTATTGAGACAATCGCAGCAATTACCCTGCTTCAAATGTATTATGATAGGTACTTTGAAAATGTAAAAGAAATTTCCTTTTTAAAAGATATCAAATCAAAAATTTTAGGTAGCGAGTTTAGTAGCCTGTACAAATCTGTTTTCTTTAAAAATGGAGCAAGAGATAATTTTACACCAAAGGAGTGGGCCAATGTAACGAAAAATATTAAAAATGTTATTCAAGATTTTGAACAGTTAGGTTGGGTAGATCAACTAACTCAAAAGGGAGAAAACGATTTTTCTTTTGTTATAAAAGAATCTATACATCGCTTTCAGATGATGTATGAGTACGAAATATCAAATTTTGAAGAGTTTGTAAGTAACCTAACAGAAACAGATAATGAATAAACTACCATTAATACATTCCATATCTACTGTAGGGATTATAAAGCACTATAACCAAGACTATCTTATACACGATACACGTACAGATTTTACTGGTCCTAACGGGATAGGTAAATCCCTTTTAGCAGATTTACTACAAATTCTATTTATTGCCGAGCGCAAGAAAATACATTTCGGAACTGATAGTGTAAAAAAAGAACACCGTCAAATTCATACCATTCCTTATAAAACGCCCAATGCTTATTTCTTTCTAAACATAGAAGTTGAGCATAAAATGTATATCACATTTGGTGTAAACATACCCAACTCTAGCTCAAGTCAAATCAAATTATTCAGAATTCTTAACGAACCTTTTGATTCAGAAAAAGATTCAAAAAAAACTAAAAAAGAAAGACAGAGCCTTGGAAGTAGCTTAATACCTGAACAAAAGCTCGTATATCAAGATGATTTTATTACAAAAGGGACAAAACCTTCCATACCTTCTATCGATGTACTTACTAAACATCTAAGAGACGAAAAGGAATTATACCTTGATGTATTTACCAGAAAAGCAGAACGCAATGAGTTATACCAGTTCTTTTTTGATAAAAACATACTTCCTCTTAATCTAAGCCAAGACACACATCTTACCGCTTTCGCGAAAGTTTTACAGGCATTTTCAAAAGCAAACACCCTAGAAACTGATAAAGATGAGAGTCTAAAGAGTTTTTTATTTGAGAACAAGAAAAACGCAATTGAAGCTGAGTACAAACAGAATAAACAAAACTTAGATGATTATGTTGAGCGCTACAAAAATCTAAGCGATTTAATAAGTTCACTTACTGGTAAGAGAGAGTACTTAGAAGTTTTAGAAGAGCTTTCAATAACGCATCAGGAAACAGAAAAAGAATATTTGTTGAATAAATTTTACGTAAATAAATACACCTTCAATCAACAATGTAAGACTTGGGACGATACAAAAACAAAAGTAGATAAGCTTGATGCAGAAATTAAAAAATACAATAAGTCTATTCCAGACTTAGAAGAAAAACAGAAAAAGGCAATTGAAAAATTCAAATCATATTCTGAAGCTCTTAGCAACCTTAACACTTATAAGAATAACTATTCAGATTATCTTAAAACAAAACAAGATTTAAATGATTTAAATGATTGTAAACTGCCCAAAATAGTTCAAAATGGTAATATTGATTTTGATTTTAAGAACTTGACTGTAAAACAAATTATTCAGTCAATTAAGGATGTAACAAATGTAGTTAAGGAATATAAAACTATTGAAGGCGTAGAAGAGCAATATCAAAAGCAAAATGAGAAATTAAACACCCTAAAAAATCAACTCTTAAAAAAGAAAGGTAATCTTGAAAAGTTATCTGAAATATTAGAACTCAAAGATGACACCTCATTTGCATCACAGCTTCTTAATAAGAAGCAGAGTATTTCTCTTGGACAAGAGACCGTACTTCGCTCTTTTCTGTTAGATACTAAATGGAATTTTCCGGAAGAAGTTGTAGATCAAGTAATGTATACCTCTAGTTTAGATATTCTCAACGAGGCGTTTATAGAAGAAGATGAAGAAAACCAAGGATGGTGGTATAGCATAGGAGGCATAAAAAGATTTATAAAATCACTTTCTACAGATCGTTTGTTTGATGACAAAGATGCTTTGTCCAGTGCTTTTAGTATTAAAAAGCAGAATTTAATTACAGAAATTACTAAAATAGATAAGAAACTTAGTAGTATAAAAAAACTGGAACAAGGTCTATTAGATAGTATAGAATCTCTTGATTTAGATTTTAATTGGGATGTAAATATCCCAGACCAAAGAAAAGTTAAAGAGTATAAATCCTCTGTAATAATGATTCAGAATCTAGATAATTTTAAAGCTGATATAAAAGCCTCTATTGCTGATATGAAAGAAAAACTAGATACATTGTCTTTGAAAATTCCTTTCAAATTTTCAAATGAAAATCTAGATGAAGAAATAAACAAATGTAGTGCAGAACAAAGTAAACTCAACACCGGCCAACTTGAGGCAAATGGAGTATTTGAGAGCACAAAAACCCTATTAAATACTAAAACTGAAGAACTAGAAAAGGTTAACTACAATCCTAAAGAGATTGAAGATTTAAAAATTGAAGGACTCAAAAAAATTGAAGCAGAAGAGAAAGCTATATTGATTAAATATCCAAGCTTAAAAAATGCGTTATTAAAAGATGTTACATCTGTAGATAATCTTACTTCTATTCAAGAAAAATTCGCACTGGCAAAAACTGCATATGAGTCCAGCTACAAATCCTCACTAACTAACTATAAAGAACTAAAGGATGATATTGAGGTAAGACAAGAAATTGAAAAAGAAACAGAGACTTTTGAGTATAAAATTCTTGAGAAAAAATTATTAGGTAATGATATTGTTACCACAAAAAATATTGAAAAAGTATTAGGTAGTATTCATCAAGACAGGAATAAACTGGCCTCGGCAATAATAGATACAATGCTAAAGATTTTTCATAAGACTCAGAATGAATATGATAATTATAAATCTGTGGTAGCTAAACTTAATACTTTTTTTAAAGGAGAGTTGATAAGTAAAAAATACTATTTTCAAGTCGTCTTTGATCCAAATGTCAACTTCAAAATTAATTGGATAAATAGCTTGTCTTCTAAAGCTCAAACAGCAGGATTGTTTGAGTCAGAAACAGTTGAAAATTTTGTTGAAGAAGCATTCAAGGATATCTCTGGTTATTCCAAAAACATAGAGTTTTCAGATCTTCTAGACCCAAAGACTTATTTCACGCTCAAAACAGAATTTAAGGATAGCGACGGTAAAGAATATCCTGGTAGTACAGGAGAGAGTTATACAGCTAGAGTTCTCTTGGGCATTGGCAGGTTGTCTATAACATCCAAAGAAAAAAGAGACGGATTACGATTTTTAATACTTGAGGAAGTATCTAATTTAGATGATGACAATTTCAACACCTTCCCTCAAATTGCTCAAAAATATGGTTATCAAATTATAACAATGACACCAGAGCCATTTGGTTCTAATACAGAAGATGGTTGGTATTTGCATCAACTTCTTGAAGGTAAAACAGACAAAAATCGTAATTATCCCATTCCTAATAGTAGCTTTAAAACAAACTATAAAAACGAACAGTTACAGGGGTATTTAAAAAGAAAGGCTACTAAATGAATTGGATAGAAATAAAGGCACTACACAAACTGTATGAGACTGGAGAAGTAAAACTAAATAAGACAATAAGTAAAAGTCCCGTTTTTAAAAATCACGAGACTGCTTTAGAAATTAAGCGTAATAGAAAAACATTTAGTCGAAACCTAGATTTTATAGAGGTATATGAAAATAAGTATCTTGAAGATTATAGCCGTTATGCTACTTTTTTAGATAGTGAAAACCTATTGAAGCCTCAACTTAGGTTTGAGGAAAAAGACATAAAATTATTAATAGACTTTAAAGAAGGTATTAAAGATGGAAGCCTAGAGAAGCTAAAAGCTGATCTTATAAAAGCTCAAGAAAGCGTAAAAGGATTTTCGTTAATGTTTTTTAAAAATGAAAAATATTTAGATAAGCATCCTTCTCTTGTCGACGCCATCAATTCTATTTTTAATATAAAACTTGTAGATAATAAAAGCCAACAGTTCTTGTACGTTTTACAATGCTATGATCCAAAACTTATTATTCTATGTGAGAACGGGAATTTTTTAAACAGAGATAAATTACCAAGAGAAAATGGGTATGAACTGTGGTATGCTGGTGGTAAGAATGTTCCAAAGTTAGAGTATACTTATGAATTAAGAAGAGGATTGCCCATTTATTATTCAGCAGATTGGGATAAAGATGGTTTAGAAATATATCAATTAGTGAAGAATATAATTCCAGATATACAGCTTTTACATCCCGATGGAATTTCTAGAGGTATAAAAGATACAGATCATAAAAGTCATTGGAAGGATTCTGAGAATCCTGATAGTTTATCTGGTTTAAAAAAAGAATTTTATTCAGAAAGAGACATATCTCTCATTAAAGAATTAATACATAAAAATCATTGGATTACGGAAGAAGGAAACAACCTCAAAATAATGATTGAAAATAATAATATACTTGATGGCAATAATTAATAAACTAATAGTTCCCAACCTTCAACTTCTAAAATCACTAAGGACTGACCGTAAAGGTGTTTTAGAAGTAGACACATCACCCAAACATCCTTATACAAACCTAAATTGTAATATATCTTTTATTGATAATATCACCTTAGAGCCAGATCCATACATAACTAAAAAAATGCAAGGAGCAGATTATAAAATAAAAGCTGAAACCGAAATAAAACTAAGTTGTACTGATATTGACTATTACATGTTAGGAAAGCATATTATACCAAAACATATTTCTTTCCCAAATTTTGATGATCCAACGGCGACAAATAGTTCAATCACCAAAAAAGTCATTTCAAATATTCACTCTATTTCTAACAAAAGTAAAACTCATTATAAAAAAAAGAAGTATTACCGACTATTACTTCCAATAAAGGATGCAACCATTTTAATGAGAGATTTCCAACCCAGTTGGTGCATACAGATAGATAATCTTAACAATCCAGACATACTCATCAAATTAAGCATAGACTCACAAGAATATCATTTTTATACCGTCAAAAAGAAAGAAGAAACTTTTCTAGGTATAGATTCTCAGTCCAAAATTAGTTACGATGAATTCACCAGGGTTTGTAATTCTATTTTAATGACTTATGCCTTTTTAAAGGGTAAATACTTTGGTGGAGAAGGGTATATTTTCTCTTATAATTATAATAAGTTTGAAAATCCACTAGGAATAAAAACTATAGATTACGCAAAAAGTAATTTAAAAGGTTTTGAGCTTCATACAGTAAGTCCTCACAAGTATATGAAGTTTCAAGAAATGAAAATTGAAAAAGATAAAAATGGTGTACTTCAAAGAGTTAATCGTAATACCTCTTTAGAATATATGAATGAATTCCCTACGGAGAACTATTCAAACCTCTGCTCTTTGATTAATTCTAATGGACAGGTATTAAGATCTATAATAATATTAATTAATAGTCACTCCAACACCTTAGAATTAAAAGTACCTTCCCTGTTTGTTGCATTGGAAAATATATCGAAAATGTTTGCTGAAAATGACAAAGGAGAATCAACACTTATAGAAGAGACTGAAATAGCAAAAGCACTAAAAAAAATCACCTATAACGCTAAAAAAGAAGTCAACCAATTAAAAAGAGATAATGAGCCTAAAAATCTATCTGAAGCAGATTTAAAAGCATATAAAGCTAACTACGCCCGAATATGTTCAAAATTAGATGGACTTAATCGTGGGACGAACAACAAAAAACTTTCTGAACCTTTTGATAAGTTTAATTATAAACTAAGTCAAGATGAATCCGATGCAGTATTTATTGACCGTAATAAATTTTTACACGGTGACGATTTTTTATCAAATAGCCTAGACTATGAAGCTGAGTTCAAAGGGTTATTTCATATCAGTATGATTGTGCATAAGCTTACTGCGATTTTACTTTTAAAAGCCTCTGGATTCTCTGGTCATATTGTTAATCTACCTAAAGTATATTCTTATATCAGTGAGAAAAAAGTTAAAGGTAAAGGCCTTGTTAAAATATGATGACACCTTCAGAAAAGTATATAGCACATTTATGCAGAATATCTTTCTTGCCGTTTTGGAGCTTTCCAAACCCAATCGGGAAAAACGGAAAAGAACTTTGCGATTTACTTGTAGTATGTGCTAATACGGTCATTATTATATCTGTAAAAGACATCAAGTTTTCAGAACATAAAAATCAAGAAATACAGCAAAAGCGTTGGTCGAAGAAAGCAATCGAAAGCTCCATAAATCAGATAAAAGGAGCTGAACGACACTTAAATTCTGTAGATTGTATTCTTCTAAAAGATAGAAAGACATCTATTCAACTGCCAAAAAAAGATCAAAGGGTAATTTATAGAATAGCCATTGCTTTTGGTAGTGATAAAGATTACCAAATTCCTATTGGAAATTATCAAGAGGAGTTTGTACATATTTTTGATGAGAAATCTACTGCAACTATACTTTCTGAGTTGGACACAATTACCGATTTCACAAACTATCTATTTGCAAAAGAAAAATTTCTTGAAAATTGTAATTTACTTGTTGCTTGTGAGGTTGATTTTCTGGCAATTTATATAGAAACAACTTTAGAGTTTGATCAACCTGTTGATGTTTTAACTTGTCCTGATGATTTGTGGGTAAGTTATCTTACATCACAAGAGTATTATAATTGGCGAGAAACTATTAAGCCGAGTTTTATATGGGATTATATGATAAATCATCTTTTCAATTACCACATAACAGACTCTACTAGTCAAGAAAGAAGAGATAATATGGAGTTTGCGGTTAGATTGATTAATCAAGAAAATAGGATGAATAGAATAGAATTAGGAATATGTTTAGACGATGCAATTAATAAAAAGTCTAATGCTAGGATGTTACTACCCCAAGAAAATGCTAACCATCTATACGTATTCATTCCATTAACTCAAGATAATTGGGACGGAAAAGAACAAGAGCTTGAGTTAAGGTGCATTGTAGCCCGAAAATTAAACCCGTCTATTCATAATGTAATTGGTATAGCGATTGGTTCAAATACTAAAGGAGAAAGTGTTTTTGATATATGCCATCATTACATTCCAAATCTTACAGATGAGTTTTTAAAAAACGCCACTAAAATTCAAGAGGAATTCGGATATTTTCAAAATCCTAAAATGTCTAATAGCTCAGAGTTCAGAGATAATCCATTTGAGGCCTTTGGTTTCAAGCCCTAAAGTTAATTTTATGAACCTATAAACTCTTTGTGCTTTCTTACCTAAGGACTAGAGAATTAATTAAAATCGTAAATAGTATAAATCAAAGATTTTAAAAATATAGGGTAAATATTAATGGATTTCTTCAATTCAGGCTTTTTATTAGTCAAACATATTTATTTATTGATGTCCTTATATGAATAGAAATGTATATAAATACAAGTGCCTAATAATTTTAAAGATTTCTTCAGTTTAATAATTTAGTGCATTAAAATTCTTCTTTGTAATTCTATACCTATTGGGTTTTGATTTGCTACTAAAAATAAAATTATTTGCTTAAATCCATTTAATGTTAAAACATTATTGATTATTCTATCTCTATGATTTTCCCATAAAAAACTAGTAGTTTGTGCTAAAGCGTCCTCATGTTCAAAATCTACTCTGACAAAACCGTCTGGAGTACCTATTTTATCTAATATTTTTCTAAAATTCAGATACTTATTAATTATATCAATCCCTTCTTTAAGAGTATATAAACCCGGTTTTGTTTTTAAAACAAGTAATACTTTATAAATAATATCTTGGTCATTAGCTTTTTTGTTCATTAGTTTAATATCTTCTAAAATCACCTTTTTGAAGAAGTCTATATAGTCATCATTATCCCATAACTTAATCATTGAACTAGACACTCCCATCAAAGATTCCCAAATTTCATTTTCCCTATAATGCCTTTTATAATTCCAAGTTTTGCATTCACTAGCATAGGCAATCATTTTTTTCCACTCTTTGAAGAAGCCGCTATGGTACTCTTTGTTTTCAATATTATTTAAAAAATAATGTAAGCAAAATATATCTACCCAATGACTTGCTAAATGGCCATATTGTAGTATTTGCTCCCAAAAGAAATCTGTCTTTATATTATCTGTGGGTTTAATTTGTGATACTAATTTGGGTATTTTTTGCAACGCCCATATATGGAATTGATTCGGATAGTCTTCTTGTTGTTTACTATTCTCATTTATATTTCCAAGTTCAAATACTATCTGCTCAGTTATCTGCTTCCAAAGGTTCAAAAGATAATTCCGCTCTTTATCATCTACTATTTCAATTTCAGGAATTGAGCTAAAAGCATGCTGTAATATTTCTAAATCTATTCCTGGCTTGTTGCCAATGGTAAAATCGGAGTCATGACGCCAGTTTCTTTGTTTAATTTTAGGCTCAACTGTTCGTAATTTAGACCAGTCAATTAGAGTGCTATTTATTTTATTATCTACAAAATCACTTAACAGTTTCTCACGATGCTCATCTAATGTTAAATCATTATGCGTTATCTTTAAATCTTCTTGATTAGCAATGGAATTATAATTTTGGGTCTGTTTATAATCTTTATAGAGAATTGAGCTCCAGATTATTACTAGATTTTGGATTTGTATAAAGCTTTTATCAGACCACTTAAGATATTTAGAAAGTGAAACGAATAATATTTTTATGGTGTCATAACTTGCTTTAGTAAGAAGTAGTGCTATTTGCTTTTTTAAGCTCTTATTATTTAAATCTGTAGGCCACAACATTGCTAAAATGTTTGCAGTAAACTGTGACCAAGAGTGTCCCATACCTATTTGAGACATATCGTGCCTATCCATTGAATAATCAAGTAAAACTTTATCAACATATTCTATTATCCATTCTAAAATGTCTGGGTATTTATCTATCCAAACATTTTTATTGAGTATAAGTAAAGCACCTCCTCCTAGTACAGATTGATGCTTCCCTGATAAATGAGAATAAGGATATTCATCATTCAAATTAGCATATGTTTGAATTTTGTTCCATAATTTTTCACAACCCTCTATCGAATACTTTTTTTCTTGTTCTACTTCTTGAAAACACTGATAAGGAAAAATAAAGGAATCATTACTCTCGGTTAATTGCTCTCTAGCATCCTTATATTTAATGGTTAAATTTTCGGGTTCTTTGTATTGATAGTAAAAACGGCCTTCATTTTCTATGGGATCATAGTTGTCATAATTATAAAAGGAAATTAATTTATTTAGATAAACATTTTCATAGCCTTCAGATTCAATATTACTCAATGTTTTTTTCCATGAATCAGTTACTGAACTATAATATTCTCTTAAATCTTGATTATTTAAGAATAAGGAAAGAGATACACTTTGAATCGAGGTTTTTCTATGGGGCATGTCATGCCATTCTTTTGCCAAATCCCATGTTTTCTTGCCAAAAAAATTAGAACCAATCATTTGATGGCCTTCAATATTATGTGCACCATAATCTAAAGATTTTTCCCATTCATAAAAATTATAAACTTGTAGCATGGGTTTCAATTCATTTAGAAATAATTTGTGTGAATATTTCCCAATGGAATTTAAAACGCCAAAATATGCAACAGAATTACCATTTTTTAAAATAATCTCAACGTATTCAGCAATTGATTTTTCAGAATGAACCTTATCAAGTAAAAACTTTTCTAGAGCCATTAATGTACTTACAATACTATGAGGAGCGCCAGTAGCGTCTCTAAACCAAAAATAGACTCTCTCATCACCTATAAAGTCTAAAGTTTTATCATCATGTTTAAAAGACAATTTTGGTATTTTCAATTCTTTATGCTTGAAAGAATTAGTCCATTGATTAGTAGCAAAATTTACTAAAGAAACAATAAATTCAATCCCAGTTTTTGGTTGATGGTTTAAGAAATATAAAAAAGGACCTCTAGTATAAAAAGGAGGAAACCAATTATGAGGCTCATTTATATCGAGATCATAGTGGTTGTCATAACCAAAAGAAATCTCTTTTGGAGCTTCAATAAATAGAGCAAGTAATATCTCTTTCGCTTTCTCTGGAAAAATATCGATAATTGGATTTAATGCATTTTCATCAATACAGATTTTTTCAAAAGCATCATCCACTCGTTCATATGGACCATCGGGCCATTGTATCTTGTCTCTAATCTTTGCATGTCTAAAAACGGACTTTACTTGCTTGTTTGGATTAGAATTTTCATCATGTTTTTTTTCAGATTTTTCAACCTGAATACGTTTACTTAATTTCAATGCCAACTCAATAACTTCATTTGGAAATTCATTAATTCCCATTAAAAAGGCTTTGTAGATATTTTGATCAACTTCACCCTTCACAAAACCACGATTATGTTTAAACTCAAACATCCATTCTGCATTGGCTAGGGCTATTTCCGAACATTCACTCCTATATAAAAAATTCAATGGCGTATATTCTAACCACATCTTAGTTATTGTGGCGGTCTTTGCTCTTGATATATTTATGATTTTATTTTTTTTTGAGTGGATAAAGTTTAATATATCTCCCCAATATGAATAGTTGGGTACTCTATTATAGGTAGATGCTTCAGCAACACTATATCCACCAATTTCTTCAGCTAGTTTTAATACATTCTTATTAGGCAGGGTCGCCTTTAGCAAAAATTGGTCTAGAAAACGATTAAAAAGTTCTCCATCATTTTGATGAAACACATCCCATAGAGCTGTTAAATGTGAATATGAATCAGCAGAAAATATAATTGATTCAAGAAGTAAATCTTGGATTATTTTTTCATTCGGTTCTGAAGCTACAAGGGAATTAAATAACTTTATCCATTCAGAAGCATCATTATTATTTTCAAGAAGATATATCCCATATAATCTAATGGCTTTACACCAAAGTGGTGAGAATAAATCTTTTGACAGCAGAAATGGTTTTAAGTTTCTACTATTTGCACGTATTAATTTATATCTTGCCCAATCGCCAAATAAATCGTGTGTTAAATAAAGCCTATCTTCAATCTCAATAAAAACTTTGTTTTCTTTTAATTTATCGAGTGGAGATATCTCGGAAATGCTAAAATCTGAAACAGGTATACTCACAGAAAGTTTTTGGGCTTGTTTTTCAGAAAAATCTTGAATGAATCTTGAACTCGAAGCGCCTATAGAGTCAATCTCTTTTTTCCAAATCCAATCGATAATAGTAGATTCTCCAATAAAATCAGCCTTTGATATATTTGCCGTTGTAGAGAGGTTATAAGCTAATAGATCTAAATATTTTAGATTATTTAAAATAGGTGCTAAATGATTATGTTTAAATAATTCTGATAAAACAGGAAAATGGGTTTTTAACTGAGAAACATAATTAGATACATTCGTTTTTAGTTCAAAGTCGACTATGTTTAAAGTTATATTTATCCTGTAAAGCCTTTCTAGAACATTCTCATAATCCTCTATTTGACAGGTAAAGATTATTTTCCACGAAGAAGAAGGATGACTGGCGACTGAAAGAATGGGGAAAATCAAATTTAGTTCTGCCTCTTTAAAAAATCTATCAATGCCATCAATAAATAAATAACAATTAGACTGTTGCACTTTATTGAAGATATCAGTTAAGTTATGTTGTACTCCAAAATGGTTTTCCAGCTTATTATTTTGAATGCTTTGAGCGTCGACCCAAACAAATTTATCGTTTGGATTTAGCTTTTCTTGAATATATTTTTTGACTAAAACAGATTTTCCATAACCAGATTTTCCAAGAATAAACACGGCTTTATTTTTTTGTATTAACCCTTGTATCTCTTCCAATTCATTCAAAGTTGAAAAACTAACTTTATTTCCAATTTTGTCTGGTATAGAGTCAATTTTCAACCTACTAGTTTCAAGTATTTTATTCCAATCATTATTATGATTAGTAAAGCCCCTCAATTGAAAATGATTTTTAAGCTTTTTAATTAATTTTTGGTAATCTATAAAGCCAGACAATGGTGCAAGCTCTCCTCTTATAGAACATATATTCTTGTACAATTGGTGCTCTGTACTGCCACTTGTCTCTAGTAAACAATTCTTGCAGACCTCAATAATCTGGTTTTCATCATTAGAAATTGCATTTTCAAAATCAAATTCAACTAATATAATCCTACTTAAAATTTTTACAGTTTCACTTTCATCTATATTATGGGCTTTAGCAATATTAACAGGACAGTAGAACCCCTTATATAATTTCTTTAAATCTTTAGAGAAAGCTTTATCATCTTGATTAATTCTCTGATGTAATAATTTAGCATCATTCTCTTTAGAAAATTTTATTAAGCTATTTAACTCTTTTGAGATTTTTGGGTGTAATTTGGAATTGATGATACATAAGTAATCTTTAGATGCATCAAATACATCAGAGGCAATGTTTAAGTACTCATTCCAAATGTCACCTAGCAATTCACTGTTAGGGCCTTTACTATTTATTTGAACATTACTTTTACTAGATATTGGAATTTTTATTTCTATATCATTGCTGACTTCTGTTGTCAATAGTAGATCCTCTAGTAACCATCCATCTCCTCGAACTTGATAATCGATTCTTTTAATTTTTCCTATTTCTGGCGTAAATGGTTTTATGTCTGCCAAGAAATGCGATAAAAACCATGCTGACACCTTATCTTCAAAAACGAAACCACCACCTCCTGTTTGCTTGGAAGTTGCAATCTCTCTAATGCCTGAAGTTTGTTTTTTTTTTGCCATACCAAAAAAGTAGTTTTTAGTATTAACAAAGATAGCTGTAATAGAAAAAAATAGTTCTATTACAATGGTATAATATCATTTAATTCGTTATAATTCACTCATTAGATATATTGATAATTATCATTATACTAGCAATCATATATTGATATTTTTTTTGTTTTATGTGGAGTATTCTTTTATCTAAAGCTTAAAAATTTGTGACACAAGACTGAAAATCGCAAAAAGTTATTCAAGGGTTAACATGAATAATATAATTTTACGTATCTATCACTTTGATGGAATGATGACTTTTTTAGGTTTAATTTCTATTTTACTCATTTATTGCTTTTAATATATATACTCCTTAAGGAATAATAGAAATACTTTATATAGCTTTGTTTTCGATGATAATCTGTACGTACAGCATTGTTGTTTTTAAACTTAAAATTTAAACACAGAACCAATGAAAAACAGATTGAATACAGAGGAGGTTTACGTCAAAATCCCTGTAACAGTTATCTTCGATGTTGTAAAATTAGTAGTAATCAGTTACTTTATAATTTATAACACGACAAAAATTAAGTAATAAGGTCTGCGCCTTTTTTTGAAACCGCCCTGCTTCTGTAAGTAGGGTTTTTTGTATAATATTATTAAATACCATAAGCTTTTCTTTTAATTTGTTACTGTCTTTTGTTTACCAGTACACTTACTCCTTTTTGTTTTTTTTTCTTGCTTTACCACCAAAATAAATTTCATCCATTTCAATCACTCCTCCAAACTTTGCATCTTTCACCAATATTTCTATTCTGATACGCATAACAAAATAATATTAAGTTTTGTAGCTTCCGTCTACGATGTATTTCTTTATTTGAAATATTCGATTTTGCTTCTAAAAGTTTCATTACTTATCTATTGATTTTCGAAATAAAAGATGTATTTTAGTACTTCCAAACCGCATACAAAACCGCATACGGTTAAGTCGATTTGGATAATTCACATAAATAATAACATGCTGTTTTTCAGTGATTTAATATATAGTGGAGTAGGGCAATAAGTGGCTCGTCGGACTCATAACCCGAAGGTCACTGGTTCGAGTCCAGTTCCCGCTACTAGGAATAACAAGGGTTTCAAGAGATTGATACCCTTTTTTTATTTCTATGGGTACAGAATAGGTACAGAATAATGCTTTTTTCGTGTTTACCATAAGAATTGATGTTAATTAATGTCTTTTCATGATAAAAACTATGGATTTTGAATCAAGATTTTTGTTTTAATGCTTTTTTTAAACAAACTACTAATTGCTGTTGGTTATAAATGTATGTCATGAAGCAGGCATGTTCGAGTTTATAACTTTTATGATTAAAGTATGTCTATCTGTCAAAACCAAGTAGGCTGCTAAGTGCAATTGCATTAGCAGATTAACCGCTAGCACTTTTTTAAGTTATACAAAGTGATGAAGTATATTAATTTAGCAAATCAAGAAGAAACAAGATAGAAGGGTCTATTAAACTTCTATTTCCATCCAAACTTGCCTAGAGTATTCTTAAAGATCATATTTTACATAATACTACATTATAGCTATCAAATGTACTTCTCTCATAAAATACCAATGATAACATTTGTACTATAATTGTTCTTATGTATAATGTGATTAATGTAATATGTCCTCAGTTAATAAGCAACATGTTTCAATACCTTGGGGTCTTTCCGTCTTATGCACGTTTTAAATTTTTATATATTACTAAAACTAGACTTAAAGCAAAACTTAAGTTTTGTGTTTATTTATGTTGAATAAATATCTTCTTTTGTAATACCTAGCTTTTTGATTTTTGAATTTAATGTTGATGCCGGTATTTTCAAGATTTCAGATGCGCCACCACCTCCATAAACTTTACCTTTACATAATTTTAAAACAGATAAAATATAATCACGTTCCATATCTTGTCTCGTCCTAAAATACGTCTACAGGTTATTGATTAAAATTAAGCTGCATTTTGGTGCACGTTATTAGGTATTTTATAGTCTAAAGATAAATGTAATCTTTTAGAGTTGTATAATTTGATTGCATTTTTGGTTGCTCTTTTTGCCTCTTGCACACTAGCAAAGGTCTGGTCGAGATAAAATTCATCTTTTAGTATTCCATTTACACGTTCTGCGAGAGCGTTTTCATAACAATGATTTTCCTCTGTCATACTGATTTCTATCTTCTTTCTCTTGAGTTCTTTGGTGTATACATTACTGCAATACTGTATTCCTCTGTCTGAGTGGTGTGTCAGGTTCCTCAGTCCTGTATTATGATACAATGCCTTTTTAAGAGCCCTTACACAGCCTGTTAGTTCTAAGCTATCACTTAGGTCATATCCTACGATTTTACGCGAGTACATATCGGTTAATAGCGCTAAGTAACAACATCCTTTTATGGTTCTGATGTATGTTATGTCTGCTGCCCAGACTTGGTTTGGTCTATTTATTTCTACTTCTTTAATACTGTTTTTATATTTGTAAAACCTATGATGTGAATTGGTTGTTCTGGAGGAATATTTCTTTCTCCGTATTAATAGGTCATTATCTCTAAGGATACATAATAACTGGTCTCTACCTATTTTGATATTGTGTTTCTCAAAGTCCATTTTTAGTGAGTGCATCAACTTTCGAGCGCCTTCTCTGGGTAATGTCCTTCTTCTTTTGTGAACGATTTCCAATACCTGATTTTCAATTTTTATTCGCTTGACAAATCGTTTTTTGTATTTATAAAATGCATCACGAGTCAAGTCATATCCCTTGCAAATAGTGAAGATGCTAAAGGGTATTTCTTTTGGGTTATTGTCTATAGTTTCCATTAGTGCTAGATGTTTAGTTTTTTTTTAAGTTCTAAAACATCTTTATAGCCTAATTTATTAGCCGCTACTTTGAGATAACTATCATCAATAAGTTTATCTAGGTCTTTCTTTATGAGAAGTTCCTTTAGCTGTTTGAGCTCCTTTTGCAGGGCTTTTATTCGGGTAAGTTCATCGTCTGTTTGCACGAGTACGCGGGTGTTCATTAAATCTTTACGATTGTACTTTTTAATCCATTCGTTAATAGTGCTTGGCTGTATGCCATAGAGCAGTCCTATTTGTCTTTTAGAGTGGTTTCCCTTGGAAAGTTCGTCAAGGACTTTGAGTTTAAAGCTTTCGCTATAGCGTCTTACATATCCATCATTTTTACACATATACTTGTTGTTTAGTGTATACATATTTCAGGACGGGTCAAGCTTGTGTACAACGGTCTCGTATAAGAATAGTTGCGGGTTTACGTGCGAGGATTTTCCGAAGGAAAATCAGACGTAGTAAAATTGCAACTACCTTTGGTTAAGCCCAAAATTGAGCAATTATTTTTATACATTGTTGTACCCAGTTTTTATTTCAATACTTTATTAAACCAAAATGGTCTAATAGTTTTTATTTTACTCGTTTCTTTTCCATTCTGTTTTGTGAATTTTATATAAAACTTCTTTCCTTTTTCGTTTTCAAACTTTACAACAAGCTTTATATTTTCTAAAACTTCTGGTTTTAGCGCATTCTGTGGTTCTGGAATTTTTAAACCAGGAATAATGTATTTAATTCCATTTTCCACTCGACTTTGGATTAAAACGTCTGCATCAACTTCAATCTGTTTTTTTATCTCAAACTGCATTAAGTTATTACTCGAAAGGTGATTATTTTCTTTAAAAACGTATTTTAATTCCGCTACATTATTGATAATTATATCTTCAGCTTCTAATTCAAAAAGTTTGATATTATAAGCATCGAATTTTGAGTTATTTTTTAATTCAGCTTCATAGCGCCAAGTTAATATATGACCAACCTCAAGTCCGAGTAATTTTTGACCGTAAAGTGGATTGCTAAGTTTTAAAAATAATTTTGGTCTGATTCCGTAATATTTATCATAATAACTTTTTAAAATCCATCCAAGTACAAGTAAAAAAACAGGTAGAAATATCCGAAAAATAATTGGGTCTTGTAGGAAATCAGAAATCCATTTTCCAATATCACTTAAATTCAAATTTTGTTGTTTATCGGTCATTTCTTAAATTGGGTACAACGGTTACGTATATGGAAAGTTGCGTGTTTGTGTGCGAGGATTTTCCGAAGGAAAATCAGAAGCAAGCAAACGAGCAACTAACATTGGTTTAGGTAAAACTAGCAATTTTTTATATACAATGTTGTGCTTAGTTTTTTTTATTCTACTATTTTTGTTTTCTTTTTTTGGACAATAATAACTTTTTTGTCATTTGCGCCAATGTCAATATATCTACCGTTTTTTGCTTTTAATATTGTGTCGAATTCCAAAGTCCGATTGAATTTTAATCCGAGTTCTTTGTCAATTATTTCGGTCGTTTTATAAGTTCCAGATACTCTAAACTCAGTTCCATTTACATAAATCACTGAGTATTTAGAAATTCCTAATTCAGGAATCATATCAATTTTATGGTTCTGAAGTAGGATTGAGTCATTCACATTTACATTCAGAGTATCATTTTCAAAGATTGAGTAAAATGTGATTGCTGATTGTCCTTTTTTTAAATCCTTGTACGAACTACAAGAAATAAAAATTGTCAAAACAGGTAAAATGATTAAAATTCCTATATTTATTTTGGTTTTTCGCAATTTGTTTAAATTAAGCACAACGGTAAATGTATGGAAAGTTGCGAGGTTTGTGTGCGAGGATTTTCCGCAGGAAAATCAGAAGCTAACAAACAGAGCAACAACCATTGGTTTAG
>NZ_FPKV01000004.1 GCF_900114265.1 Flaviramulus basaltis | reverse complement strand
TCTTACCATTCCGAACAGAGAAGTTAAGCCCATTAGCGCCGATGGTACTGCATTTGTGGGAGAGTAGGTCGTTGCCTTTTTTGAATCCCGATTCTTTTATTAGAATCGGGATTTTTTTTGTGCTATACTGAAGTGAAAAATAAGTAAACCATTAGCGCCGATGATACTGTATTTGGGAAGCGTAGAGGCTTTTTTTTGATTTAGAATTTAAAAAAACTGTCTCAAAAAGTGGTCTCCTTGTCATTTTAAGCGGCATCGAAAAACTTATAATTCTATATTTCAATATATTTGGATTGCGATTAAGGTGGAATTTAAGCTAATTTTATTACTTTATAGATTGAAGATTTTCTTTATGTTATACTGAAATAGTTATTTTAAATTTTAAAGTTGTATCTCATTTATTAATATCTTTAGTATTCTTAAAATGATTTACACGATTATAGATGTTGAAACCACAGGTAGAAGTAATAAACTTAGCGAAATTTCCATTTTTAAATATGATGGTGCCAATATTATAGATGAATTTACCTCGTTAATTAATCCGGAGTCATTAATTCCACATTACATTACAGCACTTACTGGTATTGATAATGGCATGGTTGTCGATGCACC
This sequence comes from Flaviramulus basaltis, assembly GCF_900114265.1. Classification (GTDB taxonomy): domain Bacteria; phylum Bacteroidota; class Bacteroidia; order Flavobacteriales; family Flavobacteriaceae; genus Flaviramulus; species Flaviramulus basaltis. The sequence goes on along the minus strand of NZ_FPKV01000004.1, from coordinate 330,083 downwards.
TACTTTTTCGGAAATCGCCAATACTATTTTGTCTTTTACCGAAAACTGTATTTTTGTCGCTCATAATGTGAATTTCGATTACAATGCTATTAGGAATGAATTTAAAGCCATAGGTATTGATTTTAACAGGAAAAAATTATGTACTGTTCGCTTGGCTAGAAAACTGATTCCTGGGCATAAATCTTATAGTTTAGGAAAACTTTGCCATGCACTACACATCAATATTGTAGGACGACATCGGGCTAGAGGTGATGCTGAAGCTACCGTTATTTTATTTGAACTTTTACTTAATCAAGAGCATGCAGAAACTGTATTTAATGAGTTTTTGAAAAAATCATCCAAAGAAGCGACATTACCTTCACATTTACAAACCTCAGTTTTTAATAATTTACCAAACACACCTGGTGTTTATTATTTTAAAAACAAAAAGGGTAAAATCATTTACGTAGGTAAAGCTAAAGACATAAAAAAGCGTGTATTAAGTCATTTTTATAGTAAAGCAGAGAAATCTTTGGCTATGTGTCGTGAAACGGCCGATATAGATTTCGCGCTTTCTGGAACCGAACTTATTGCTTTACTCATTGAAGATGCTGCTATTAAACAGCATTACCCAGAATACAACCAAGTTGCCAAACGTGCCCCTAAAATGTATGCTATTTTTAGATATACCGACCGAAAAGGTATTATACATATGGCGTATAATACACTTAAAGCCACACCGAACCCAATACTGACTTTAAATTCTATTACAGAATGCCGAGAGCAGTTAGAACAGCTTTGTAGTCAGTTTGAACTCTGCCCAAAATATTGCCATTTACAAGAAGCCGTTGCCACATGCAACCACTTTAAAATACATACTTGTAAAGGCATTTGTAAAGACCAAGAACCTTATGAGCAGTATAACCAATGCGTTATACAAGCTATAGACAGCCTAAATAACAACAGGAAAGATCTTATTTTAAAACAAAAAGGCAGACACGACGCCGAAGAAGCCTTTATCATGATTGAAAAGGGTACTTACCTTGGTTATGGTTTTATTGATAAAACTGAACAAATTAAGAACACCCAAGATTTGGAACCCTTTTTAATACCTCAAAAGGATAATAACGATATTCAAAAAATAATTAGGAAGGTGTTGATTGAGTTGTGAATACTGTTTCTGTTATTATTAAATTTTTTAGAGCATAGTTATTTTAAACTCTTAATAGAAGGAAGAAATGCTTTTTCAAATTTTGGTAAGTATTTAATCAAGAAATCATTCATCTTATTCCAATCTGCTTTGTCGTATAAATTCACATTTTGTAATTCATATTTAATTCTACTCATTTTATTTTCTGGCAATTCTTCCCATTCCAACTTATTCCCAAAACGATTTTCAATATCTTCTTCATTATTTAATAATTTTTTGAAATATTTTTTGTTTTTTTCTTTACTTGAAGAAGTAATAGCAAGTTCTATTCTTACATATTTACTTGTTGCAACAAAAGCATACCCCAAACCACTTAATCCTGCTCCAGCAGTTATCCAAGAATCTTTTGAAGGATTTACGTTTGAGAATAATTCTGTGCCTTCAATTAACGGTAAAAGTTGTTTCCAGTAATCTTTACGTACGTGATATCTTTTTGGGGTATTACTATTATCATTATCTGAATATTTTATAACTAATTCATCTTCAATTTCAAACAATGGAAGTAGTTTTTTAAGAGTGCTAAATTTTGAGTTACTATCTATGTTTGATTCAATAAAATAGCCACTTTGTAATTCTTGCGGCGCTCTAAATTCTGATGCATTACGTGTTATTTTAAATATATCTTTGGCTTCTAGTAAAAGTTGAGCGTTCTTTTCATATAACTTTTCAATAACATAAAAATACATTTGAGCAATTACCTCTTCATCTACTTTTGTGTTTTCAAAAATAAAATACTCTAATTTTTTATGCGTTGGAGATTCTGCATTAAAGAGATTTTGTTCATCTGTATTTTCCGAAAAAGGTATTATAATATCTGGGTATTCCCATATTTTTAGAAAGCGAGTATAAATTAAATTAAAACGTTCATTATAGTTAGCAACATCCCATTTATCAATAGTTTTAAGATAATCATTTAACCAAAGACGACTAAAATTATAGCCTTGTTCTGCACCTTGTCTATTCATAACTCTTTTATCTTTAAAAGACTTATTACTTAAAGCACCGTTGTTACCAGATAATGTAAGATTCGCAATTGTATTTACATATTTCTCTTTAAACATAAAATAATCATCAGGTGTAATAGCCTTATTCCAATCTTCATTAGGTGTTTGAGGAAAAATATGCTCTATAGTAATATTTTCATTTGCGGTATTTACATATTCTCTATTGTTATAATTCTCTAACAACTCGAACATATAATTTCTGTTTTTTGACTGAATGTTATATAAGTCTTTATCCTTTAATGCGGTTTTTAAATCTTCATCTGTTGGGAATTTTGCACTACCACGTTTTTTTATTAAAGCTAATGCAATAGAATCGTAATATTCCTCTGTATCAACTTCAGAATATAAGGTCATGAATATTTTATTCAAGGCATTAGTAGGCAATCCTACAACAAATCTTCTCCAAGTATAAGATTGGATTAATTTTAATATTTTTATTAAATCCTCTTTTGTAATTAACCCATTTTCTGCATCTTCAAATACTTGCAAAAGAAAAGGGAAAGCCACATTAATTTCAAGGCGAGAAATATATTCCAATTCTCTTCTAACATTATGGTCTTGGATTGTGGATGGATTTATAAACTTTTTATAGTGTATTGATAATGATTTAATATTCTCTAACTCTTGATTGTATGCTTCGTCTTTTATTGAATATAGCTTCTTAAATTCTATGTAAACTTTATTTTTATTAGGAATTTTTTTGGTACGCAAAGTTAGATAATCTCTAATATACTCGGATACTAAAGACTTTTGCTTAATTAAATCTCTTGCGTTTTCTTCAATAGGATTCCATATTTGTTCAAATATCTTATTCTGATTTTTAGGATCTAAATCCATTAGAATGTAGTTCCTAATTAAATCGGATTGTGATAAATCTAAACCTGTAGAGTTTAAACTTTCAAAAATACGTTGCGGGTCGTCTTTACCACGCTCTAATGATATTTCAACAAAAATTAATCGTTTTAGTCCGTTTAGTATGGTATGAAAACTTTCTTGGGTGATTATGCTTTTAAAATAATTAAAATTTTCAATAACGTTGGAGTAGTGGTTAAACTCATTTTCTGTACCATTCATAATAGCTTTAAATGCTAACGAATTGGTATCGGTTTGTTTTAGTTTAAGTTTACTCGATTCGTGCTGTACGTATTGGTTGGTTAAAAACATATTAAACAACATATCTGCTTCATTTTGCATGCTGTTTTCTTTGGCAAAACGGAATAATGCCACATATATAATGTTAATAGTTGTTAAGCGTTGTTGACCATCAATTATTACTAACTCTTTAACTTCGCTTGTGCTATAAATACCTTCGTGAATAAAAACAATACTACCAATAAAGTGTGTGCCTCTATTATATTTCTCAACAGCTATTACATCATTTATCAATTCTTTACATTCATTATTTGTCCAGTCATAATTTCGTTGATATACAGGTATTATAAACTGTATATTTTGAGCTTGTAAAAAATTAGTAATTGGTAGTTCGTTTGCTTTCATATTCTAATTTCAAATTATAAAATTGGATTAGCCATGCAAGTTTTTCCGTTTGATTCGTTTCCCGTTTTATGGCAATATTGTTCTGGATAATGTTCGTCTCCAAACATATTCCAAGTTTTCCAAGCATTTTTACTCATTGGCTGTTCTGGATTAAAAGGTATTTCTCGTCCAGTCCTAATGCAGTAACCCATGTCATTCAGCTTCTTTTTATAAGGAGTTTTCTTAATAAATGTTTTAGGAATTATTTCTGTTTCTTCTCTTATGGGTTTTATATTTTTAACTAACCTTTCTTCTTCTTCATATTTTTCGTCTTCAAAATCCTTTAGATATTTTACTTCATATTTTTTTCCATTAAAAAAATCATTTGTAATATCAAAAACAACCTTAGGTTCATGATATACTTTTTTCATTCCTAATAATTTATTGGTATAATGTTGTTCTTTTAAATAAATTACTTCACTTTTTTCAAAAACAATTTCATCGGTTTTTACTTCTGTTTCTTCAAACAATTTATCCAAAGGATTAAGTAAAGTTTTACTAAAATGTACACCATATTCAATGTTATTTACCATTGAAAAACCATACAAATTTAATGAAGTTATTAAACCTTCATTTTCGTTACAATAATGTTTTGCGTGTAAATCTTTATTATATAAAATTGTTATTTTATTAAACTCTTTAAAAAAATCTAAATCTACTTTACTGAAACTTTTGTGTTTATACTCTTCATTTTTACCAAACAATATAAATACTTTGACATCATGTTTATTATTTCTATCATTAAATACTTTTTTTATATGGTCGTCCAATTTAATGAATGGCGATATTATTAAAATATATTTTTTTGCATTCCATATAATATCTGTTAGCTTGCCTTCAAGCTCTCTTCCTGTTAAAAATTTAGTCATTATAGGTTTTAAATTAGTTATGTTTTTTATTAATTTATGAAGCTTCTACTATTTTAATCTCTTCCTCAGTCAACCCATACAACTCATAAACCATAGTATCTATTTCTGCATCGGTTTGGTTTATTTGGGTTTGTAAGGCTTGTGCTTTTTGTTTGTTTTCTTCAAAGAGGTCTAACCACTCAAACTCATCTTTTTTGGTAAGTTCTGCAACGACTTCTTTTCCTTCGGTTTGCAAGGTTTTATTATTTACTTTTATAGCTTTGTTTAGCTCACTTATAAAGTCTCCAAAATCTAATTCGTGCCAGTTTTGGAGTTTTTTGGATAGTTTTTGTAGTTGAAATTGGGATTCTAAATATTTTTGAAATTTATTTAAAAGTGAATTTTTCTGATTAGTAAAATCAATTAAACTATTAGATATATTTGATAATGATCCATCAATATTTTTAAAATTATTTGAAATAGGAATTGTTGTTATTTTATCTCTTCTAAAATCATAGAAACCTCCTTGTAATGTAGTACAAATATTTTTTAGATAAAAAAATACAAGTTTAGAATTTAATAAAGCTAACAAGGATTTTGAGTCTGTAGAAATGAAAAAGTTATTATCTAATAAAAATACTTCTCCTTTCTCATCAAAATAAAAATTTCCTTTATTATTTATTCTTGGATATATAATTTTAGATTGTTGCATTTCTTCATAATATGCACACGCTCTTAAATTCCAATAGTTTAAACCTTGGTCATATCTTTTTATTAATGAATCTTTATAAATATCTAACTCTTCTTGGATGTCGGGAAAATTAGTCGGAATATCTTCATCGTAACCAGTAAACAATAAATATTTATCTTGAAAATCGAAAGTATTTCTTTTTACTTCTTTTCCTGTTGCTAAAACCTTGATAAGGTTACTATTTTTAGAGCTTTTACTTATTAATTCTTTTCGTTTATTAGAATTAATTACAAAAGCTTCATTTTTACCAGTTTTAATACCATAAAATATTTTATTATCAATATAGTTGCCTAAAGTTATAGAATTTACTTTTAGTTTTTCAAGAATATTAAATGAATTAATATCAATGAAGTTCCACATATCACCAGTTAAAGATTTAAAAGGTACTTTGTGTTTTTTTAGTTCTAAAGTATTAATTGGGTCATTTGTGTTATCTCTTTTATTTATTTCAGAGTACAAAAAGGTTTTTTTCTTATAATCAGCCTTTTTATTTAACACATAAATAATAGGATATGTAGTAGCATCAGCAAAAACAGGATAATCATCAAAATCTAATAATAATTCTAGATTAGCATCTTCCTTCATTACTTTTCTTATGTTTTTACCATAAGTAGCTTTTAGAAATTTATTGGGTAGAATAAAAGAAAACAAGCCGTCTTTATTCATTAAGTTGATTCCTTTTTCAATAAAATAAGTATACAAATCTGCTACACTATTATAGCATTTGTATTGCTTTTCTAAATAAGGTTTTAATTCTTTAAATAGTTCTTGCCTAACATAAGGCGGATTTCCAATAACCACATCAAAACCACCTTTTTCAAATACTTGTGGAAACTCAGTTTCCCATTTAAAAGCTTTATCGCCAGCAACTGCTTTGCTATCTATTAAAGAGTTACCACATTTTATATTAGAACTTAAATCGTTTAACTTTCGTCTTGGTTGTGCGGTGCGTAACCAAAGGGAAAGTTTTGCGATTTCTACAGATTCTTCGTTTAAATCTACACCATAAATATTGTTTTCTAAAATGGTATTTTCAATATCTGGAAACTGTAAACCGCCACCTAATACTTTGGTTTTTAACTCATCAATATAAGTGTGTTCTTTTATTAAAAAATCTAAGGCTTGGTTTAAAAATGCACCCGAACCACAAGCGGGGTCGCAAATGGTAAGTTGTAACAACCAGTTTCTGTAAGTATCTAGAGTATTAACTAATGTTGCAATGGTGGTTTTATTTCTGTTTTTTCTGCCTTTAAAGTATTCTTCTTCTTTAAAACCTAACTCGGTTTTCTTTTCATCACATAATTTACCTATGGTATTTTCTACAATGTATTTGGTAATGTATTTAGGTGTGTAGAATACGCCATCTTTTTTACGTTTAGATTTTTGTTTATCGAAATCGCCTCCTTCAATTTCGGCATTTACACTTTCAATTTCGTTTAGTGAGTTTTCAAAAATATGCCCTAAAATATTAACGTCTACTTGACTTTCAAAATCGTATCCTGCTAACTGCCTGGTGTATTTGTATAGTAATTCGTTATCTATGTCTAGGCTATCTAATATGTTATCTTCTTTAAATAAACCGCCATTGTATGCATAAATTTCGGCTCTACTACTTGTGCCTTGTCTGCCTTGATCTAGAAACTTAAAGTATTGTTTAAATAAATCATAAAGAGGTCTTTCGTCTCCAAAATCTATATCTGCTTTCCATTTGTCTAATATTTGAACCGTACTATTTGGTGGTAGTAAACCTCTATCTTCTGCAAAGAATATAAAGAGAAATCTGTCTATTAATTTTTGAGATTTTTTAAAGAGTGTAAGTTTAACGTTTTTTTCTAGTTGAAGTGTTTCTGCTTGTTCTTCTAGAGATTGCTTCGTTTCTCGCAATAAGGCTTCTGCTTTAATTCTTTTTACGTTACGTTTTACTAGATCTCTAAATAGCTCTCTCTTGAATAATGAATAGTCTTTGTAAAATTGCTTTGTAATCTGTTCTTCTACTACAATAGAGGCTTCCTTAATTTGTAAAGGAATGTTGTTAATTATATTATCCTTTTGTAGGCATAAGTATAATAACTCGAAACGTTCTTGTGGTAATTCAAATAGATTGAATTCTTCAAACTCAGTCGCATCATTAATATAAAAACGAAGCTTCTCGAAGTTTGATGTAATTATATAAGAACAACCTTTTTGATTAGCTTTATAATCGAAAGCTTGTTTGCGTATACTTTCTAAGTCTTTAGTATTTGTTCCTTTTAATTCTATAACACCAATGGCAATATTGTTATGTAATATGGCTCCATCTGCTTTACGAGCGTTATTTTGGTTTTTATATTCGGCAACTAAGTTAAAATCTGTGTTAGGTTTTAAGGTGTAATCTAACAGATTTACAAAAAGTTCGGTAAGAAATATACCTTGATACTCTTCTTCTTTAGAATTACGAATGTTGTCTTGTATAGTTGGGTTTAAGAAGTATTTAGTGTATTTTTTGTAGGCTTTATTTAGTTTATCTTGGTCTTGTAATTTGAGGTGCTTTTTTAAAACAGATACTTGATATAACGACATGAATAGTTTACCCTTTTATATAATTATAAAAATAGAAATCTTTATCAGAATAATAGCACTTTTTTAAATTTAATAAGTAGAAATTGTGCTTAGAAAATGGAAATGGTTTATTGTTAGGTCTTTGACTTAGGCGGATGAGTTGCGGGAGCGATAGAAACGGCATCCTTTTTATGCGTTGGAAGTTCTGTTGTTTGAGTTTAGTACATACATTAAACAGATTGCTTCGTCGTTGCTCTTCTCCGCAATGACGTATAAAAAGATATAGTGGATAGCGCGGTTTTTAAATTGTTCTAACCGTTCAGACAGCCGTAGGCTGTTTCATTTGAATATTAAATTTAAAAACCCGCCCAAAACATTAATCAAATTATTATCTTCAAAATCTATTTTTAATATTGCTTAATGGCTATAAATAAGGAACTGGAATTGGCGTGGGAGTTTGTGAATAATACAAACCGATCTATTTTTTTAACGGGTAAGGCGGGGACTGGTAAAACGACATTTTTGCACCGATTAAAAATGGATAGTTTAAAACGCTTGGTGGTGGTAGCGCCTACGGGTGTTGCGGCGATTAATGCTAAGGGTGTGACCATACATTCATTTTTTCAGATGCCTTTTGGTCCTATTTTACCAGACACAGATTTGAATGCTTCTAAGGGTTTTAACAGGAAGTTTAGCAAGACGAAAATCAATATTATTAAGTCGATGGATTTATTAATTATTGACGAGATTAGTATGGTACGTGCCGATTTGCTGGATGGTATTGATAGAACTTTGCGCCGTTTTAGGGATAGAAATAAAGTATTTGGAGGCGTACAAGTTTTAATGATTGGAGATTTGCAACAATTATCGCCCGTTATTAAGGAGCAGGAATGGGGTTTGTTGAAACAGTTTTATAAGAATGGATTCTTTTTTAGTAGTCATGCTTATCAACAATGCAGTGCAGTAACTATTGAATTGAAGCATATTTACAGACAGGATAACCCGAAATTTATTGAAATTCTTAACGAGATTAGAAATAATGAGTTATCTGAGGCTGGAGCATTGGAATTAAACAAACGCTATATTCCAGATTTTACACCCGAGCCTGATGCTGGTTATATAAGCTTAACCACACATAATAATAAAGCCGAAGCTACCAATAAAAAGGAGCTAGATAAGTTAAATACCAAAACTCATATTTATAATGCTGAAGTAGAAGGGAAGTTTCCGGAGTATGCTTACCCTAATAATGAATCTTTAGAATTAAAGGTTGGCGCCCAAGTGATGTTTGTTAAAAATGATAGTAGCACTGAAAAGCGTTATTTTAATGGGAAAATAGGGAAAGTAATTTTATTAGATTCTGAAGAAGTGGTTGTAAATTGTCCGGATGATGATTTTAATATTGTAACAACACCTGAAATCTGGGAAAATATAAATTATACAGTTAATGCTGAAACCAAAGCAATTTCTGAAGAAAAAATTGGGTCGTACACCCAAATGCCTTTGCGTTTAGCATGGAGCATTACTATACATAAAAGCCAGGGTTTAACTTTTGAAAAAGCGATTATTGATGCACAGGCTGCTTTTGCGCATGGACAAACTTATGTGGCTTTGAGTAGATGTAAATCTTTAGAAGGGTTGGTGTTAAAGAGCAAAATACATTCTAGCCAAATTATTAGCGATAGTAATGTAATTTCGTTTAATAAAGATGCGGAGCAGAATGAACCTGATGAAGCGGTTTTAAAGCTTTCACAGAAAACATTTCAGTTGGATTTAATATTTGAGATTTTTGATTTTTATCCATTTTTGTATCCTGTAAATAGAGTTTTAGATATTTATTATAAAAACAGAACGATTATTCAAGGTTCTGTAGAATCTACTTTTTTAACGATTAAAACGGCTTTGACTAACTTTTTAAAAGTGAGTAATGGTTTTAATGCACAATTAAAACAACTTTGTGAAGATGAATTGTTGCCAGAAACGAGTACTACAATTCAAGAGCGTTTTAAAAAGGCGATTGGGTATTTTAAAGCTGAAACTGAAACGCATTTAGTTACACCATTAAAAGCTTTTGGCTTTACTACCGATAATCAAGCTGTAGGTAGCGATATTACTAAAAACCTAGATGCTCTTGAAGAATTACTTGCAGCTAAGGTTTTATATTTTAATGGATTATCTAATAGTTTTGTTGCAAAATCATTTTTAGAATTAAGAGCAAAATCTGTGTTTCTTGGTAAGGAAAAACAAAAAAAACCTAGAAAAACGGTTATAGATGGTACCGCAAATGTAGAATTGTTTGAATTGTTACGTGTGCTTAGAAATGAGATTGCCAATGAAAAAGATTTGGTACACTTTCAAGTTTTTACTCAAAAAGCTTTATATGAAATGTGTGAAACACTACCAACTAACAAAAAGGAATTGCTGCAAGTAAATGGCATGGGAAAAACACGCGTTGAAAAATATGGTGCTGCTATTTTAAAAGTGATTAAAGACTATTGTGATGAAAATGATATAGAAGCATCTAATGAAGTAGATATTTTTGAAGAAACTAAACCTAAGAAAAAGAAAGGTGATACTAAGAAAATATCTTTAGAATTATTTAAAGACGGAAAGTCTATTATCGAAATTGCTAATGCACGTGAATTAAATGAGAATACAATTTTTGGACATTTAGCTAGTTTTATTGATTCTGGAGAAGTAAAAATTACAGATTTGATATCTGCTGCGCATTACAAAGAATTAAAACAAACCATCCCAAAGACAACCTTTGAAAACGTTTCCGATTTGAAGCATCAATTAGATGATAAATATACTTATGGTGAATTACGTTTGGTTCTTGATGATTTAAAAACTTAAAGTGTTGCCTTAATTTATATTTGTAAGGATTTTGTTAGTGATAGACTAAAAGGAAACTATTTATTAAATTCAATTAATTTAGCTATTTTAGTGTCTATGAACATCATCATCGAATCTACTTTAAAAACACTTCACAAAACTAAATCTTTATTAGATAATTTAGAAGATGATTTACTATGTGATTCATCTGTATCACCTTATTATTCTAGTATAGGTAGTCATGTTAGACATATATTAGATTTTTATGAATGTATATTCAATATTAATTCTGAAAATCAAATTGATTTAACGGCTAGATCTAGAAACAAAGAAGTAGAATCTAAATGTAATTATGCTAGTGATTATTTAAATTCAATTATTAAAAAACTTAATAATTTAGATTTTGTTATGTATGAAACTATTTCAGTCATTGACGATTTAGGTATCGGAAAGATTGAAATACCTTATACTTATGGTGCTTTATTAGCTCAAGCTAATAGCCATACCATACATCATTATGCGATTATAAACTATATTGTTGACAGATTAGGAATTGCAGTTAATGATTCTGACTTTGGATATAATCCCACAACTCCAAAACAAGTATCTATAAATTAATAAATACAAATTATTTCTTTTTAAACATGCTGTTCATAATTATTTTAATTCCTTTAAATAAAAGAAAAATAGCAAATGCAGAAATTAAACAACCAACTATAAGTATAGGTGTATAAAGGGGTTTTTCAGGACTATTAAAAGCGATGCTTAAAAGTATTGGCCCCATAAATAAGCTTAATAAAGCAAATATTAATGTTTTTACACCTTTCATTAAAATTGTTTTGTCTGTTTTATTTGTTTCCATTTTTATAATTTTGAATTGCTAATCGTACATTTCCAAATGTATCTAATAATTTTTTTGCTTCTTTTTCGGATATATTTAATTCAGCCATTATCATTTTTGTACCTCTGTCAACTAGCTTGTTATTACTTAATTGCATGTCAACCATTTTGTTCCCTTTTACATGCCCAAGTTGAATCATGGTGGTTGTAGTTATCATATTTAGTACTAGCTTTTGTGCAGTACCGGCTTTCATTCTAGAACTTCCTGTTAAAAATTCTGGACCTACTATAACTTCAATAGGAAATTGGGCTGTTTCGGATAATGGACTATTTTGATTACAGGTTATGCAACCAGTAATAATATTGTTTTTATTACAAATTTCTAAAGCTGAAATAACATAAGGTGTAGTACCAGATGCAGCAATTCCAACTACAACATCATTTGAATTGATATTGTATGCTTTTAAATCTTCCCATCCAAGCGTTAAAGAATCTTCAGCAAATTCGACTGCTTTTCTAATGGCTGAATCTCCACCAGCTATTAGTCCAACAATCAAATCGTGAGAAACCCCAAAAGTAGGAGGGCATTCAGACGCATCTAAAATACCTAATCTTCCACTTGTACCTGCTCCAATGTAAAATAACCGTCCACCATCGTTTAGTTTGTTTACAATTTGCTGAATAAGTAATTCTATTTGAGGAAGTGCTTGTGCAACAGCAAGCGGTACTGTTTTATCTTCGTTATTTATATTTTTAAGCAATTCTGAAACACTCATCTTTTCGAGATGATTATAATTTGAATCTTGCTCTGTAGTTTTAATGAAACCCATAACTCAAAAATAAACAATTTTAGATTAGTTAATAGAATGGTTAAAAATATAAAAAGCTCCATTTGGGGAGCTTTTTATATTTTGTTTGTTATAATATTTATTCTAAAATAGAATTAAAAGTTTTACTTGGTCTCATTACTTGATTAATAAGCGCTTCATTTGGTTCATAATACCCACCAATACTAACAGGATTACCTTGTATATCGTTCAATTCTTTTATAATTGTAGATTCATTATCTGCTAATTTTTTAGCAATTGAAGTAAATTCTTTTTTTAACGCTTCGTCTTTATTTTGACTAGCTAACTCTTGAGCCCAATACATAGCTAAGTAAAAATGACTACCTCTATTGTCTAATTCACCAGCTTTTCTAGATGGACCTTTTTTGTTTTCTAATAGCTTTTCTGTAGCATCATCTAAAGTTTCACCCAAGATTTTTGCTTTGGAGTTATTATTAACTTCACTAAAATGCTCTAAAGAAACTGCTAACGCTAAAAATTCACCTAAAGAATCCCAACGTAAATGATTTTCTTCTAATAACTGTTGTACATGCTTTGGAGCAGAACCTCCAGCGCCAGTTTCAAATAAACCTCCACCATTCATTAATGGTACTATAGATAGCATTTTTGCACTAGTACCAACTTCTAAAATAGGAAATAAATCTGTTAAATAATCACGTAATACATTTCCAGAAACTGAGATAGTATCTTCGCCTTTTATAAGACGTTCGCAAGTAAAAATAGTAGCATCTATTGGTGATAATATTCTTAAATCTAAACCAGAAGTATCATGGTCTTTTAAATAAGTGTTTATTTTTTTAATTAATTCAGCATCATGCGCTCTGTTTTCATCTAGCCAAAAAACAGCAGGTGTTTCTGATGCTCTGGCACGTGTTACAGCTAATTTTACCCAGTCTTGAATTGGAGCATCTTTTGTTTGACACATTCTCCAAATGTCTCCAGTTTCAACATTATGCTGTAATAATACATTTCCAGAAGCATCAATAACTTTTACAGTTCCGTTTGATGGAATTTCGAAAGTTTTATCATGAGATCCATATTCTTCTGCTTTTTGAGCCATTAACCCAACATTAGGAACTGTTCCCATTGTTGTAGGATCGAAAGCACCATGCTTCTTACAAAAATCTATAGTTGCAGAGTAAATTCCAGCATAACTACTATCTGGAATAACTGCTTTGGTGTCTTGAAGTTTACCATCTGCATTCCACATTTGACCAGATGTACGAATCATTGCTGGCATAGAAGCATCAATAATAACATCACTTGGTACATGCAAATTAGTAATGCCTTTATCACTATTTACCATAGCAATAGATGGACCTTTGTCAAAAGCTGCATCAATAGCTGCTTGAATTTCTTTTTGTTCAGCTTCAGGTAATTCTTTTAGTTTTTCAACTAAATTTCCAAATCCATTATTAACATCTACACCAATTTTATTAAATGTATTGTTGTATTTAGCAAACACATCTTTTAGAAAAACTTTTACGGCATGACCAAAAATAATTGGATCGCTCACTTTCATCATGGTGCCTTTCATGTGTAATGAAAATAAAACACCTTTTGCTTTAGCATCTGCAACTTGTGTTTCAAAAAAGCTTATTAGTGCTTTTTTACTCATTACTGTGGCATCAATTATTTCTCCTTTTAATAAAGGAAAACTATCTTTTAAAATAGTAATCTTTCCATGACTATCTGTATGTTCAATTTTGATACTAGTGGCATCTTTAATAGTCACCGATTTTTCATTATGCGCAAAATCACCAGCATCCATAGTTGCTACATGTGTTTTAGAATCGCTAGACCATGCTCCCATGGAATGCGGATTCTTTTTTGCGTAGTTTTTTACTGCTTTAGGTGCACGTCTATCACTGTTTCCTTCTCTAAGCACAGGGTTTACTGCACTTCCTTTAATTTTGTCGTAGCGAGATTTTATATCTTTTTCAGTGTTGTTTTCTGCTTCGTCAGGATAATTAGGAATCTTAAAACCTTGAGATTGTAATTCTTTTATAGCTGCTTTTAATTGCGGAATTGAAGCACTAATATTTGGTAATTTTATAATATTTGCTTCTGGTTTTTTTGCTAATTCTCCAAGTATTGCTAAATCATCAGAAACTTTTTGATCTTCATTTAAAAAATCTGGAAAAACAGCCAAAATTCTAGCTGCTAGAGATATATCTTTAGTTTCAATATTAATTCCAGAAGATTTTACATATGCTTTAACTATTGGTAAGAATGAACGTGTTGCTAAAGCTGGAGCTTCATCAGTTTTTGTATAAATAATTTTAGACATTAAGGTCGTTTTTTTGAATTATTAATATGCTAATAACTAGATTTAGTGAAATCGGTTTGGTTTTTAGCGTTGCGAATATACAAAAAATGACTTTTATAAATCTTTAAAAACCTAATGAAAATGGTTAAATTAATGAGATTTACCATAATTTAAAAAAAGTCTAGTTATGGTGAGGATTTCTTATAAAAAAGAATACAGGAAGACACAAAAAACAAAAGCCATATCACTGAAGAATTTAATCTTCTCTGATATGGCTTTTTGAAATAACATTATTTAACCTATTTAATAATAAATACTAAAATTAATTTAAAATTTTCATCTAAATTATTTTCAGTTATAAACTGTTATTTCAACGAAACACTTCAGCAATTTTCAAAATGTATTGACATACTACCTAATATGTTTCTGTTAATTGTTTTTCTTGATACTTAAAAACTCACTCTTCGTTTACACGTTAAATTTGTTATTAGTATTGCTTTAATTACAACATTTACTTTCGTTTCTGTTGCTTTTCTAGCTTTCAATTATATTAGTTTTCACCTGTTTGACGTGTGACACTTTTTATAATATCATGGTTTATTGCTTTTACACGTATACACGTGATTTCAATTAAACCTCAAAAAACAATTTTATAAAGAACGTTACCTTATTTAGAATATAATATAAATTCGCTGTTGAGACGAAACCAAAATAAATTGTTATTATTTCTTATGCTAAAGATAGCATCATAATTTAAAAACACAAAAATTTCAGGCAACTAGATATCAACTACTTATAAACCGTAGTTATTAACAATAGTTAATAAAAAAAGCCTTGACATTGTCAAGGCTTTAAAAAACTGCAGTTGCAGTAGTATATTATTAACGTCTTTCTTCTTTAATTCTGGCTTTTTTACCAGTAAGACCTCTAAAGTAGTAAATTCTAGCTCTACGTACTTTACCACGTTTGTTAATTTCAACTTTTTGTAATGCAGGTAAATTAACAGGGAAGATACGCTCTACACCAACAGTACCAGACATTTTTCTAATAGTAAAAGTTTCTGATGAGCCAGTCCCTTTTCTTTGTATTACTACTCCTCTAAAAAACTGAGTACGAACTTTTTCGCCCTCTCTAATTTCGTAGTAAACTGTTATTGTATCTCCAGCACCAAACTCTGGAAAATCTTTTCTTGTTACAAATTCGTCTTGTATAAACTTTACTAAAGATTCCATATCTTTATATTTAATTATAATTAATTCAGAACAACGTTCACGATTCTCGCCAGAGGTTAACCCGAAATTGGGTGCAAAAATAACTATTAATTAGTTATCTGCAACGTTTTATTAATATTTTTTTGGTGTTTGCTTTTACAACCTCAATAGGTTATGAAAAGCTATATACATTACTTAATTTTAATTTGATTATTTTTCTTTTTATTATCTTTATATAAAAACACTTCAATGCATTTTATTTTACTTGTTTATGATCCAACTTTTGATGAGTGGCTTACTCTTGGAGGAGGTGTTTTTATAATTTTATTATTAGCTTTTTAGTAACAAAATATACAAAATATGGTGGAGGAAGTCATTACGGAATGACTGGGGAATTTGATGATAATTTTATTGATTACAGAGATGATTTTGATTAATCATCCAATAAATCAGGTCTACGTTCCTTGGTATGTTGATACGCTTGTTCTTCTCTCCATTTTTCGATTTTAGGAAAATTTCCTCCAAAAAGTAATTCAGGTACTTTCCATCCTTTATATTCACGAGGTTTGGTGTAAATTGGTGGAGCTAATAAATTGTCTTGAAAAGAATCGGTTAGGGCAGAAGTCTCATTGCCTAGAACACCTGGTATTAATCTAATAATAGCATCGCAAAGTACTGCAGCACCTAATTCGCCACCAGACAACACATAATCACCAATAGATATTTCTCGAGTTATAAAATGGTCGCGAACACGTTGGTCTACACCTTTATAATGACCACATAGAATAATAATGTTCTCTTTTAATGATAATTGATTAGCAATACCTTGTTTTAAGGTTTCTCCATCAGGTGTCATGTATATTACTTCATCGTAATCACGCTCTGCTTTTAAAGCAGTAATACATTTATCAATAGGTTCAATCATCATTACCATGCCTGCGCCTCCACCAAATTGAGTGTCATCGATAGATTTGTAATTATCAGTTGTATAATCTCGTAGATTGTGAAAATGAACTTCAACCAAATTAGCTTCAATAGCACGTTTTAAAATTGAGGCTTCAAAAGGGCTTTTTAGTAATTCTGGTAAAACAGTAATAATATCGATGCGCATTGTTAGTATTTATGTGGTGCAAAGATAATTTAATTGTTTTTTATGAAGACCTATTCAACTAATCTATCTTTCCTGTTTTGGTTTAAACATTATACTTAACCAGTTTTCTGCTAAAGAAGGCCATGTTTCGGCAGCAATATTGCCAGAACGCATACCATATCCATGTCCACCTTTAGATAAATAATGTAATTCAACAGGTATTTTATTGTCACGTAAAGCAGTCGTCATAACAAGAGCGCTGTTGCCATAAGGATCATCAGCGGTTTCAAATATGAAAAACGGAGGTGTTTCTTCAGTTATAATTAATTCTGGAGTAAGAGTTCGGTTTTCTCCATTATCAAGATAGGCAGGATAGATAAGCATTGAAAAATCTGGACGACATGAAATGTTATCAATGTCATCAATTTTTTGGTATGTATCTTTATTGAAATTTGTTGATGCTCTTGCAGAAAGGCTTCCGCCAGCAGAGAATCCCATAACACCAATCTTTTTAGGGTTTATATTGTATTTTTTTGAGTCATTTCTTATAATTCTTAAGGCTCGTTGTATATCATTTAATGCACCTTCTTGCTTATCTGGTACTCTATATGTTAAAACAAAGGCGGCATATCCAAGGTCATTTAACCATTTTGCTATTTCATAACCTTCTTTATTTACGCCTAAATATTGATAGCCTCCACCAGGGCTAATAATGATGCCAACATTAGAATTGTTTCGTTTATCTGGTACAAAAACTGTTAAAATAGGGTTTGTAACATCGGTTAGCCGAATGACATTGCCACTTATATCGTCTGTTTGTCTTGGTGGATGTTTTGTGTCTTTTTCTCCAGGAACATCATTAGGCCATAAATAAATAGTTTCTTCTGTTTGAGAATAGGCTAATGAAGAAAAAAATAATATGATAATTGATAAATGATATAAAACGTATTTTTTAAAATTCATAACTTAGTTTTTATTGTAAAATTAAGAATTTAGAGGCTCTTATAATCTGAAATCATTTTTTCACTAATACTATTAAAATGCTCGTCAATTACTTGGTTTTCTGGTTTGTTATACCAAGCAACCATTTCTTTAACGCCATCACGAAATGAAATTTGTGGATTAAATTCAGGAACTAATTTTTTAATTTTTGAGTTGTCAAAAATCATGCTATACATTTTGTCGCCTAATAAACTATCACCTATGTTTTTGTCATATTTCGATATGAATTCTGAGGGAATTGTAACTACATTAGCTTCAATACCCATTTCATTTGCTATAATTCTATAAATATCATTCCATGATAATAATTCGTTATTGGTTATATGAAAAGCTTCATTAATAGCTTCCGGTTTGCCTAATAAACCAATAAGGCCAACCGCAAAATCACGATGGTTAGTAAAGGTCCAAATAGACGTTCCATCGCCATGAACAACAACGGGTAAACCTTGTTTCATTCTATGCAAAACAGTATAACCACCTTCCATTGGTAATAATGTTTTATCGTATGTATGCGAAGGACGTACTATTGTGTATGGAAAACCTATTTCTTTATAAGTCTTTCTTAACAAATCTTCACAGGTAATTTTGTTTTGCGAGTATTCCCAAATTGGGTTATATAAAGGTGTTTCTTCGGTGACAGGCAAACGTTCTGGTGGTGTTTGATAAATAGAAGCAGAACTTATAAAAACAAACTGTTTAGTCTTGCCTGTAAATAATTTAATGTCATTTTCAATATGTTTAGGCTCAAAGGCAATCCAATCTATAACGGCATCAAACTCATAGTT
Organism: Flaviramulus basaltis; assembly: GCF_900114265.1. GTDB lineage: Bacteria > Bacteroidota > Bacteroidia > Flavobacteriales > Flavobacteriaceae > Flaviramulus > Flaviramulus basaltis. Next base: position 311,337 of record NZ_FPKV01000004.1, on the reverse strand, counting down.
TTCAAGGGCTTTTTTTGTGGCTTCAACATCTCTGATATCTGAAATTATGGTTTTTACTCCATCTATTTTTCTAAAACTTTCACCTCTGTTTAAGTGATATAAATCAATGCCACGTTTAATAGCTAACTCTGATGAGGCAGAACTTATAATACCGGTTCCTCCAATAAATAATACTTTCATTTTTTTAAAACTAATAAATTTCTAATGTATCCCATATCATATTAATTAAGTTACTTCCTGAGGAATTCTCAACATCTTCCATTACCATAGACATAAATAAAATACCTTCATCTTTTTTTCCAAAAGAAACTATTTCATAAATATTGATTTCATCTTTATAATTTAAAACGGCTTTACAAACCTTAAGTTTTAAACCAGATTTTAGAGTTCGCTCATAGTCTTCTCTTTTTAATTCAAAACCATAGCTCACACTTTCTTTAGTGATTTCATTAAGCATCATCTCATTTAACATTGAAGGATTTATAGTTTTATATTTTTGAATTATAAAACCAGAACCTTCAGCTGTCATTAGCATTAATTGTTCAATGCCTACATCAATTTTAGAACTACTTACATTATACTCCTTTGGATAGTTAAAGGTAAGCATGTCATCTTTGTATGTTAAAGAATCTTTAGAAGTAACTTTAAATTTAACTTTATCTTTATTTATTAAAACCTCATATTCTTTATCAAGTTCAATACTAATAGTTTTTCCATCAATTTCAATATTATAATTTTTTTGAGCTTGAGAAAAAGTTGATAAGCAAAGGATAATTAATAAAAAAAGATATTTCATAAATTCTATTTTTAGATTGAACGTATAAACGAATTTACTTAAACTTCTTACAATAGAAAAATAAGTTCATTATATTTAAATAACTAAAAAACAATTCGAGAATAACTATTTAAATCTTGAAAACCCAAAAACTCTATTTTTATATTCAGATTGAAAAAATAGCAAAATTTTATCTATAAAATAAGACAAAAAACACACCTCATTGATAAAAACTTAATTTCATAATATATTTTTGTTAATTTAGCTTTTATAAATTATTCTCTCATGAAATTAAGTATTGCAATAATTCTTATTTTCTTTAGTTGCTATTCTTTCTCTCAAGTTGGTGTTGGGACTACAGATCCTAAATCAATGTTGCATATTGAGGCATCCAATATTACGACTCCAAACAACACTGATGGTATTTTGATACCCAGAATAGATAATTTTCCAGTCACAAATCCAACTATAGATCAAAATGGGATGCTAGTTTTTTTAAATACTGCTACTGTTCCATCTTCTCCATTTGGAGTAAACCCTATTGGTTTTTACTATTGGAGCAATCCATTAGCAACATGGGTTGGAATGACGAATAATAGTAATTGGTCTCTTACTGGAAATTCAGGAACGATAGATGGTACTCATTATTTAGGTACTAATGATGATGTTCCGTTAAATTTTAAAGTTAATTCTCAAAAAGCTGGACGAATATATGCTAGACAAACATTTTTTGGATATTTATCTGGAAATGTAAATACAGGTAACGATAATACTGCTATAGGTGACGAAGCATTACGTGATAATACAACTGGTGAACAAAATACAGTTATTGGTAGTCAAGCAATGCGTTTTAATACCATAGGTAAAGAAAACACAGCTGTTGGGAGACAGGCTTTACGGAATAATACTGAAGGTGATGAAAACACAGCTGTTGGTAGACATGCTTTGATATCTAATACTTTAGGCGATCAAAACACCGCTATAGGTAAAAATGCAATGGTTTCTAATACACAAGGTAATGAGAATACGGCTTTAGGTAGGCATGCTTTAACATCTAATACTTTAGGTAATGAAAACACGGCTGTAGGTAGAAATGCTTTAGCTTCTAGTACTATAGGTGATCAAAATACAGCTGTAGGTAAAAATGCGTTAATTTCTAACACAGATGGAGATCAAAATACGGCTATAGGCAGACACGCTTTAAACGATAATACAACAGGGTTTAACAATAGTGCCGTTGGTAGTAACGCTTTACCACATAACACTACAGGTAAAGAAAATACAGCTATTGGTAAAGATGCATTACGAGATAACAATATAGGTGAAAAAAACACAGCTATAGGAACGGAATCATTAATAAATAATGAGAGTGGTAATCAAAATGTAGGTGTTGGTTTTGCAGCTATGTTTGTTAATGTAACAGGTAATGAGAATGTAGCTATTGGTTATGATGCATTAAGGGATAATATTTCTGGATCAAATAATACTGCAATTGGAAAAAATGCTTTAAACTCAAACACTACAGGTATTAGAAATACAGCCATTGGATATAATTCTGATGTTGTTTCTTCTGGCCTAGAAAATGCAACAGCTATTGGTTATGATGCTATTGTAAATGCTAGTAATAAGGTACGAATTGGAAATACGGCTGTTACTGTAGTCGAAGCTCAAGTAGCACTTACAACAACCTCAGACAGTCGTTTTAAAGATGACATTAATGATATTCCATTGGGATTGAATTTTATAAATAGTCTAAGACCTGTTGAATATACTAGAAAAAACAATGACTCTAAGCAAAAAGAATGGGGTATTATAGCACAAGAACTTAAAGCTGCTATTGATGAATTAAATTATGAAAATGCAGGAATAGTTTCCGAAGATAATTCTGAAAATCATTATCTTTCGGTAAGATATACCGATTTGATTTCTCCTATAATTAAAGCCATACAGGAGCTTTCTTTAAAAGAAAAAGAAATAGAAGCTCTTAAAAATAAGATTGAAAGTCAAGATGTATTATTAAAAAGTTTGTTAGAGAGAATTGAAAAGTTAGAAAAATAGTCAACCAAAAGCAATTGTTTTTTTAATTTAAAACTAAACATCTTAATTATAATCAACTAAAAGTAATTGTTAACAAAACCCTTTAAATAACTAAAAAACAATTCGAGAATAACTATTTAAATTTTGTAAATTTGCCTGCGTTTATAAGCGCAACATGACAACTACAGCAAAATACATATTTGTAACCGGCGGTGTTACTTCATCTTTAGGGAAAGGAATAATCGCAGCATCTTTAGCCAAACTATTACAAGCACAAGGCTATAGAGTAACCATCCAAAAATTAGATCCATACATTAATGTAGATCCAGGAACTCTAAATCCTTACGAACATGGCGAATGTTATGTAACCGAAGATGGAGCAGAAACCGATTTAGATCTAGGTCATTACGAGCGTTTTTTAAATGTTCCTACAAGTCAAGCAAATAATGTAACAACTGGGCGTATTTACCAAAGTGTTATTGACAAAGAACGACGTGGAGAATTTCTTGGTAAAACAGTACAAGTTGTACCTCATATAACCGATGAAATTAAAGAACGAGTTCAAATTTTGGGGAATTCTGGTGATTATGATATTATAATAACAGAAATAGGAGGAACCGTTGGTGACATAGAATCGTTACCATACATTGAAGCAGTTCGTCAATTACGATGGGATTTAGGTGATAATAATGGTATTGTTATACATTTAACACTTGTGCCATATCTTTCTGCAGCAGGCGAATTAAAAACAAAACCAACACAACATAGTGTTAAAACACTCATGGAAAGTGGTGTGCAAGCAGATATTTTAGTGTGTAGAACAGAGCACCATTTACCAGAAGATTTACGTAAAAAACTAGCCTTATTCTGTAACGTTAGACAAGAAGCTGTTATTGAATCTATAGATGCATCAACAATTTACGATGTGCCCAACTTAATGCTTGAAGAAGGTTTAGATAAAGTAGTACTTAAAAAATTAAATCTTAAAAGTTCAAAACCAGATATTGAACGTTGGAATCAGTTTTTAAAACGTCATAAAAATCCAATAACAGAAATAACTATAGGATTAGTAGGTAAGTATGTGGAATTACAAGATTCTTACAAATCTATATTAGAAGCTTTTATTCATGCAGGTGCTGAAAATGAAGTGAAAGTTAATATAGAATCTATTCATTCTGAATATTTAAATAGTGATAATATTAAGCTAAAACTATCGCATTTAGATGGTGTTTTAGTTGCACCAGGTTTTGGAGAACGTGGTATTGAAGGTAAAATAGATGCTGTAAGATATGTGCGTGAAAATAATATACCATTTTTTGGTATTTGTTTGGGCATGCAAATGGCAGTTATTGAATTTGCTAGAAATGTATTAGGAATAAAAGATGCAGATTCTACAGAAATGAGTCCTGACACAGAAAATCCTGTAATTGATTTAATGGAAGATCAAAAAACTATTACAGATAAAGGAGGTACAATGCGTTTAGGAGCTTGGGCTTGCGATTTAAAAATGGGAAGCTCTGTACGAGATATATATAAAGCAGAAAGTATTAAAGAGCGTCACAGGCACCGTTATGAGTTTAATGGTAAATATAAAGCACAATTGGAGGCAGCTGGCATGGTAGCTTCTGGTTTAAACCCAGACACAGGATTGGTGGAAATTATTGAAATACCAAGTCATCCTTGGTTTGTAGGTGTACAATATCATCCAGAATATAGAAGTACAGTTGCTAATCCACACCCATTGTTTGTAGCTTTTGTTAAGGCTGCTTACACCCACAAAAAAAAGAATAAAGGTGTCAGTATGGCACAAAATAAATAGTGGATAGTTTTTTGATAAACTATTGTCATTCCTGTTTTGTGCAGGAATCTTTTTAATTTACACGGAAAGAATACATGGAAGAAAAAAAATTAGACATTAATTCGATAATAGGATTTATACTTATTTTCGGAATATTAATGTACATGCTTTGGCAAAATCAACCAACGCCAGAAGAACTTGAAGCTCAAGAAAAAGCTAAACAAGAACAAGTTGAAGCAGAAAATAAAGTAAAAGAATTAGATCAAACAAAAGTTACTACAGCTGAAGATTATGCTGTTGGTTCAGATGTAGATTCTCTTCAATTAATAAAACTAAACAACAAATTAGGTGCATTTGCATATTCGGCTTTAAATTCTTCAAATGAAGAAACTATTGTTGAAAGTGATTTACTAGCATTAAAATTTAGTAATAAAGGAGGTTACCTATCAGAAGTTAAACTTAAAAATTTTGTTGATTACGATTCTGTTCCTATTTATTTAATAAAGAATAACAATGCATTATTCAATATAAGTTTCGGAACTACAGATAGTCGAATTCTTAATACTAAAGATTTACCATTTCAACCAACAGTAACAAAGAATGGAGATGTAACGGTAGTTTCAATGAAACTAAAAGTTTCTGAAAGTAAATTTTTAGAATACCGTTATGAGGTAAAAGAGGGTGATTACATGATGGATTTTACAATCCGTTCTCAAGGGTTAAACGATGTCATTAACAGCTCGCAAGCCATTAATTTAGATTGGGATTTAAAAGGTTACCGTCATGCTAAAAGTATTTCTTACGAAAACAGATATACAGATACGCATTATGAATATGAAGGCGGAAAAGACGATTATACAGGTGCAAGAGATGCTGATGAGGAAATTGAAGATGTCACTTGGATTGGCTATAAACAACATTTCTTTACTTCTGTTTTATTAACAGATAAGCCTTTTAAAACAGCTCATATTAAAACAGAAAATCTAGTTGAAAATGAGGCTATTGATACGGTTTATACAAAACAATTTGAAGCTAAAATTCCTTTAGAATTACAAGGAGGTGAATTAAATTTACCTATGGATTGGTATTTTGGACCAAGTGATTTTAAAGTTTTAAACGCATACAATAGAAATCTAGATGAAATAGTACCATTTGGTTGGGGTATTTTTGGTTGGATAAACCGTTATGTTTTTATGCCTTTATTTGGGTTTTTAGGAGGTTTTATGCCTTATGGTATTGCTATTGTGGTTATGACTATTTTAGTAAAGATTTTGTTGTCGTTTGTACAGTACAAACAATTCTTATCTCAAGCTAAAATGAAAATATTAAAGCCAGAATTGGACGAAATTCGTGAGAAGCATAAGAATAATAAAATGAAAGCGCAACAAGAAACTATGGCGTTACAAACCAAAGCAGGAGCCAGTCCAATGGCGGGTTGTTTGCCAGCTTTAATACAGTTGCCTGTGTTTTATGCCTTGTTTCAGTTTTTCCCATCAGCGTTCGATTTAAGACAAAAAAGTTTCCTATGGGCTAATGATTTATCATCTTATGATGTTATTGCTAACTTGCCATTTCGTATTCCATTTTATGGTAATCACGTAAGTTTGTTCCCAATTTTAGCATCTATAGCAATCTTCTTTTACATGCGTTTAACTACTGGACAACAAATGAGTTCGCAACCACAACAAGAAGGTATGCCAGATATGGCTAAAATGATGAAGTATATGATGTACTTTTCACCAATAATGATGCTATTTTTCTTTAATAACTACGCTTCTGGTTTAAGTTTGTATTACTTTATTTCTAACTTAATTAGTATTGGTATTATTTTAGTTATTAAGAATTATATTCTTGATGAAGATAAAATTCATGCACAAATACAAGAGAAGAAAAAACAACCTAAAAAGCAAAATCGTTTTCAACAAAAAATGGCTGAAATGATGGAGCAAGCAGAAAAGCAAAAGCAAGCGCAACAAAAGCGTAAATAATTATTATAAAATATATAAAAGCTGTCAAAGAAATTTTGGCAGCTTTTTTGTTATAAGAAATTTAAAATAAAATCGTTTATAATGCATAAATTCAGCGAAAGCGAAATAAGTAGTTTTAAAATGAAAACAGTATATAGCTTTATGTTTTTTTTAATTTGCAGCAGTATCCTATTTGCACAGGATATTAATCAATTTGATGCAAACGGAAAGCGTCATGGTATTTGGAAGAAAAACTTTGAAGAGACTCAAGTTTTGAGGTATGAAGGCGCCTTCTCTCACGGAAAAGAAATTGGACTTTTTAAATTTTATAAAAACATAAAAGGAAAAGCCATTTTAACAGCAACCAAACAATTTAATGAAAATGACAATATTGCCGATGTTAAGTTTTTTGCTTCAAATGAAAAACTTATTAGCGAAGGACAAATGGATGGTAAAACATATATTGAAACATGGAAATACTACCAAAAAAACTCAGATAAACTTTTAACGATTGAACATTATAATGCTAATGGTCGGTTAACTGGAGAGAGATTAGTGTATTATCCTAATGGACAAATAGCTGAAAGACAAAATTATTTAGATGGAAAATTAAACGGACTTTCTGCGTGGTATTCTGAAAGTGATATTGTTTTAAAAGAATACATATATGTAAATGGAGAATTGCATGGTAGCTCTAAATTTTATAATCCAAAAGGAGAATTAATTACCGAAGGTGCTTACAAAAGAGGTAAGAAAGATGGGGTTTGGAAATATTATGAGAATGGTAAATTAATTAATGAAAAGGACTTCACTTATAAACCTAAATACATAAAAAAAACTCCTTAATTTCTTAAGGAGCCTCTTTTTCATAGACAATTTTTAAGCTACTAACCAATTTTGTCTATAAAACCAACAAACCAAACTAATATTTTTATTGTGCTGGTAGTATAACTTTATCAATGACATGTACTACGCCATTTGTTCCTTGTATATCTACTAATGCTGTTACTATGTTACTCACTCTACCATTCGCATCTGTTAATGTAAATAATGTAGCATCTGCAGTTATATCACCACCTAACGTGGTTACTGTTCCACTAGTTAATTGGTTTGATTGTACATTTGCTCCACTAACTATATGATTTAATAAAACAGCATCAACAGTTGATGTTGGAATGTCAGTTAGCGCATTAACTTCTAATTCTGCTAATAATGATACAAAAGCATCATTTGTAGGAGCAAATACTGTAAACGGGCCTGCTGTTTCATCAGATACAGTATCAATGTAAGGTACTGTTGGTGTTCCACTATCTGCGTAAACCAAGGCATCAACCAAAATGGATAACGCAGGATTTGTAGTTGCAAATGTTGCTATTGTTGGTAAATCAATTACTCTGTCAATAACATGCACGATTCCATTTGATGTTTCTACATCTGCAATAGCTACAGAAGCACTACCATTAAAGGTAACTCCTGAGGTACCATCAAAATATAGACTTAATTTTGTTGAATTTGGTCCATCTGCTAGTGTGTTAGTATAACCAGAAGTGCCAATAAGTGCAGAGGATTCTATATTTGCACCAGCAATTACATGATTTAATAAGATTTGTGTTAAAACATCATTTGGTACTTCAGATAATGAATTAAAGCCTTTATCAGCTAAAAAGTCTGTGAATGCTGCGTTAGTTGGCGCTAAAACAGTCTTATCTCCTGATGCCGATAAAGCATCTACCAATCCAGCTTGCACAACAGCATCTACTAGAATACTTAACTCAGGTACAGATTGTGCAGTTTCAACAATGTTTAAAGGGTCAGGTTTGATGGTTGTGTTGTCATCATCATTATTACATGAAGAAATAATTCCAATAATGATAAATAAAAACACAAACTTTCTTAAATAATTTAGATTTTTCATTTTTTGTAAGGTTTTATTTTGTTTAACAAAAATATAAAATAAATAAACAAAAATCCAAATTTTGTTTAATATTTTTTTAAAATAAATAAACAAAATTTAATTTTGACTTTATTACATTTTGCCCTTTATAAAGGAAAATTTTATTATTATATGTATCTTTGTACACTAATTTTTTATAAATGAAACGAGTAATTATTGGACTTTCTGGAGGTGTTGATTCTAGTGTTGCAGCTTATTTATTGCAGCAGCAAGGGTATGAGGTTATAGGCTTGTTTATGAAAAATTGGCATGACGATACTGTAACAATATCTAACGAATGTCCTTGGTTAGATGATAGTAACGATGCGATGTTAGTTGCCGAGAAACTTGGAATTCCTTTTCAAACTGTAGATTTAAGTGAGCAATATAAAGAGCGTATTGTCGATTACATGTTTAATGAATATGAAAAAGGTAGAACACCAAACCCAGATGTGCTTTGTAATAGAGAAATCAAGTTTGATGTTTTTATGAAAATAGCTTTAGAACTTGGAGCAGATTATGTTGCAACAGGTCATTATTGCAGAAAAGGAGTTATTCAAAAAGCTGGTAAAGAAACTTATCAGTTACTAGCTGGTGTAGATGGTAATAAAGATCAATCTTATTTTTTATGTCAATTATCTCAAGATCAATTAGCAAAATCTTTATTTCCAATTGGTGAATTAACCAAACCAGAAGTTCGTGAAATTGCAACAGAATTAGATTTAGTTACTGCTGATAAAAAAGATTCTCAAGGACTTTGTTTTATAGGTAAAGTGAAATTACCAGATTTTCTTCAACAACAGTTAAAACCAAAAGAAGGTGTTATAGTTGAAATTTCAAAAGAACAAGAAGTATTTAATACGGTTGAAACAAATTTTGATTCGGAAGAAGAAAAACTAAAATTCTTATCTAGAAAAATTGACTATAAAGTCGATTATGGTAAAATAGTAGGAAAACATCAAGGTGCACACTATTTTACTAAAGGGCAACGAAAAGGATTGGCTGTAGGAGGAACTATAGAACCACTATTTGTAATTGATACAGATGTAGAAGAAAACGTAATTTATACAGGACAAGGTAAAGAACATCCTGGGCTATTAAAAAAAGCGTTATTTGTTACCAATGAAGAATTACATTGGGTTAGAGAAGACTTAGCTTTAAAAATTGATGAAACCATGCAGGTAAAAGCTAGAATTCGTTATAGACAAGCTTTAGAAAATGCGACACTTTATAAAGTAGATAGTGGTTTATATGTAGAGTTTGAAAATTTTCAATCCGCAATAACCGAAGGTCAATTTGTAGCTTGGTATTTGGAAGATGAACTTATTGGTTCTGGAGTTATTTCGTAACTTGTCAATAAAAAATGAAAAAATTAATCTTCGTTAGTATATTATTTTTTCAGTTTTGTGCCTTTTCTCAAGAAGATGCATGGGTTTATTTAACAGATAAAGAGGATGTTGCAAGTTCTATTGCAAATCCAATAACTATTCTAACTCAAAAAGCGATAAATAGAAAAACGAAGCATGGCGTATCTATTGATGCTCGCGATGTACCTGTCAACGAATCCTATATTTCACTTTTAAAGAATGAATCTGGCATTAGCGTTTTAGCGAAATCTAAATGGTTTAATGCGGTTCATGTTAGAGGGACAGAAATTGATATTAAAAACTTATTGACTAATCCAGATTTAGCTTTTATAGATCATATTGATTTTGCCGATAAAAGCTTAAATTCAAGCAAAACATCAAAAATAAATAAAGTAAAAAGCAAATTTCATTTAGAAAATTCATTTGTTGATTTTACATATGGTGATACTCAAAATCAAATAGATATGATTAATCTAGATGATTTGCATGTTACAGATTATACTGGTGAAGGCGTCACAATTGGAGTAATTGATGCATCGTTTACTAATGTAAATACCATGGGAGCTTTTCAACGCATAAGAGATAATGGTAATTTGCTTGGTGGTTATGATTTTGTAAATAGAACTGCAGATGTGTATGCTTACGATCCTAGGCCTGCTAATATTAGTCATGGTACACAAGTTTTAAGTACTATGGCAGGGTTTATTCAAAATAACTATGTGGGTACAGCACCAGATGCCTCCTATTATTTGTTTAGAACAGAAGATGATGGTAGTGAAAACCCTGTTGAAGAAAGCTATTGGGTTGAGGCTGCAGAACGTGCAGATAGTTTAGGTGTAGACATTATTAATACCTCTTTAGGATATTTAGATTTTGATAATTCAAGATACAATTACACAGCTTCAAATATGGACGGTAATACGGCTTTTATTACAAAAGGAGCAAATATAGCTTTTCAAAAGGGGTTATTATTAGTTACATCAGCTGGGAATTCTGGAGCTTCTGGTGTTGGAGCACCAGCAGATTCTGAATTTGTATTTTCTATAGGAGCTGTAAATTCTTCAGGAAATTATGCGTCATTTAGTTCTGTTGGTAGTGCCATACAACCTTCACTAAAACCAGATGTTGTAGCGCAAGGGCAATTACCTTATATGATTAATGCCAATAATACTATTGTACAAAATAATGGCACCTCGTTTAGCTCACCAATTATGGCTGGAGCAGTAGCCTGTTTAATGCAGGCTTTGCCTAATAAAACCAATGCAGAAATTATGCAACTTCTAAGAGAATCTGCATCACAATTTAGCACACCAGATTATCAACTAGGTTATGGGATTCCAGATTTTCAAGCTGCTCTAAATACAGCACTTTCTATTAATGATGTTGAAGAAGGTTTTAGTTTTTTACTTTATCCAAATCCATCAAAATCATTGGTTTATTTTAAATATCCTTTAAATTTAAGTGAAGTAAAAGTGACATTATACAACATTATTGGTAAGCAAGTAAAAACACTTTTAGTTTCAAAAAATAATAATGTCATGGATATTTCTTTATTATCAAAAGGAATTTATATTGCTAGAATAGAATCAGAAAATAGTTCAATATCTTTAAAACTAATAAAAGATTAAATGCCAAATAGAATTACAGACTTATTCAATATTAAGTATCCAATTATTCAAGCAGGAATGGTTTGGAATAGTGGCTGGCGTTTAGCATCTGCTGCCAGTAACTCTGGAATATTAGGGTTAATAGGAGCAGGTTCTATGTATCCTGATGTATTAAGGGAGCATATTCAAAAATGTAAAAAAGCAACAGATAAACCATTTGGTGTAAATGTTCCAATGTTGTATCCAAACATTGAAGAGATTATGGATATAATTGTTGAAGAAGATGTTAAGATTGTATTTACTTCTGCAGGGAATCCTAAAACATGGACGTCTTGGTTAAAAGCACGAGGTATTACTGTGGTACATGTAGTAAGCAGTGTTAAGTTTGCATTAAAAGCACAAGATGCAGGTGTTGATGCTATTGTTGCAGAAGGCTTTGAAGCTGGCGGCCATAATGGACGTGACGAAACCACTACTTTAACACTTATTCCTATGGTAAAAGAGCAAATACACATTCCATTAATTGCAGCAGGAGGAATAGCAACAGGTCGTGCCATGTTAGCAACTATGATACTTGGTGCAGATGCTGTACAAGTTGGGAGTAGGTTTGTGGCTAGTGAAGAAAGTTCGGCACACGCTGCTTTCAAACAAGTCGTTATTAATGTAAAAGAAGGAGACACTCAACTTACCTTAAAAGAATTAGCTCCAGTTAGACTAATTAAAAATAAGTTTTATAATGAAGTTCAAGAGCTTTACAAAACATCACCAACAATAGAAGAACTAAAAACTTTTTTAGGAAGAGCTAGAGCAAAAAAAGGGATGTTCGAAGGTGATTTGGAAGCAGGTGAATTGGAGATTGGTCAAATAGCAGGATTAATTCATGATGTAAAATCTGTTGAGCAAATTGTAAAAGATATTATGCAAGAGTTTAATGATGCTAAGCAAAACTTAGTATCCTTATAGTAAGGAACTATAAAAATCTCTTTTTATTTAATTAATAGTTATTAAAAAAGATTAATACTTTTTAATAATAAGCAAAGAACAAACACAAGATCTTTAAAATTTCTTAAGCCATTTGGAGACAGTACAATAGGTTTTAGTTATGTGGTTGAGAGATTTTGCATGGGAATTATGCCCTGATGCTATGAGCTCATTTATGACAACTATAATGCTGTTGCTTTTTGGTGAGGTCCAACAGATAAATTAGGTTATACTATTTGTTCAAATGCCATTTATAGAATTAATAACAATATTCACTTTGGTTTTTATTGGGGTAGTGAACTTTCAGATCCAGACAAAATTCTATTAGGGAAAGACAATCAGTATCGCTATATTTTAGTAAAAGACAAGACTCAATTTCCAAAAGAATATATTAAAAACCTAGTAAGCGAAGCATACATAAACTCATTGTCAAAAATTAAAGATCAAAAACAAATTATAACAGGACAAACAATTGTAAAATCAATCTCTGAAAATAAGCAAACATATAAAAAGAAAAATAAGTAATGGTAAACTATTATTTATAATATAAAGAGAATATTATTTAAATAAAAGGAGGAAGATTTTTCCTCCTTTTAAATATCGAAACTTTAAGCTCTCATGTTTTTAATCCCTTTAAAATTAATAGTGCTAAAGGTTTCTATGCTATTATATTATTAGAGAGAGGAGCTGTTCAAAGCCATTCAAATGTATGAAAAATCAACTTAACAAATGTTAAGTTTTTCAACTATTTATTAACATTTGTTAATTTTGAAAAAATAAGAAAAGAATATGATAAAATTGGTCTAAACAAAGGCTAAAGATTACTTTTGCCAGATGCAATTAAGGGATTATACAAAAGAGTTTAAATACAATTGGCAACTTGCTGCTCCGGTAATGTTGGGTATGTTGGGGCATACATTTGTTAGTTTTGTTGATAATATCATGGTAGGGCAATTAGGCACTGCAGAACTTGCTGCGGTATCTTTAGGTAACAGTTTCATGTTTATAGCTATGTCTTTAGGTATTGGTTTTTCTACAGCTATAACGCCACTTATTGCAGAAGCAGATGCAGGACAAGATTTTATTAAAGGAAAATCATTTTTTAAACATGGTTTATTTTTGTGTACCATTTTAGGAGTACTCCTTTTTTTAATGGTGTTTTTCGCAAAACCTTTAATGTATTTAATGAAACAGCCCGTTGAGGTTGTTGAGTTAGCCATTCCTTATTTAGATTTAGTTGCAGTTTCTTTAATTCCACTAATTATTTTTCAAGGTTTTAAACAGTTTAGCGATGGCTTGTCTATGACACGCTATCCAATGTATGCTACTATTCTAGCAAATATTATTAATGTCGTTCTAAACTATTTATTAATTTTTGGAAAGTTTGGTTTTCCTGAAATGGGCATTGTAGGAGCTGCTTACGGAACCCTAATATCAAGAATTATAATGGTTTGGTATTTATGGTTTTTACTTAAGGGAAAAGAAAAATCGAAAGCTTTTGTAACTCATATTAAATTCTTTGTTTTGGATAAATTGATGATTAAAAAAATCATCAATTTAGGAGCGCCAAGTGCTATGCAAATGTTTTTTGAAGTAGCTATTTTTACTTCGGCTATATGGTTAAGTGGGTTGCTAGGTAAAAATCCACAAGCAGCTAATCAAATTGCATTAAATTTATCGTCCATGACATTTATGATTGCCATGGGCTTAAGTGTTGCTTCCATGATAAGAGTTGGTAATCAAAAAGGGCTTAAAGCATATTTTGAATTACGTCGTATTGCATTCTCTCTATTTTTAATGGGTATTATGTTTGCTGTTGGTTTTGCTATAATTTTCTTCTTATTTCATAATCAACTACCAAAAATTTATGTCGATTTTGATGATACTAAAAATCTAATGGATAATACTGAAGTTGTGAGTATAGCTTCAAAATTATTAATTGCAGCAGCTATTTTTCAAATAAGCGATAGTATTCAAGTTTTAGTTTTAGGTGCACTTCGCGGATTGCAAGATGTTAAAATACCTACTATAATTACTTTTATTTCATATTGGTTAATTGGGTTTCCAATTAGCTGGTTTTTAGGAAAAGAAGATGCTTATGGTAGTTTTGGTATTTGGTTAGGCTTATTAGGAGGATTAACTACTGCTGCTATTTTATTGTATATTCGATTTAATTATCTAACTAAAAAGTTAATTTTGTCAAACAATAAATAACTATAAATGACACTTCCAAAATTTATATTAGGTGATAACTCAGATTATCCAAATGCTATTTTTGTAATTCATACTGAATTTCCAAGATTCATTATTAACCTTGAAAATGATGAGGTAGAATGGTTTGAAGATTTTGATGACGATGACCAAAAAGAACTTGAAATAGAAACTGAGAATGCTATAAAACAAGCAACAGACTTTTATGATGCTGAAATAGCAAAGTATGAAGAATAAACAATAAAACATGTTAGATCAAATAGTACAGTTAGATAAAGAATTATTCATCTATTTAAATGGTTTAGGAACTGAAACTTGGGATGGTTTCTGGATGTTTTATACCACTAAATTTAACTGGATTCCATTTTATGCCATATTAGTTTATTTAATGTACAAAAAGTTAAATACCAAAATGTTTATCTTAACATTGGTGGTGGTTGTACTTATGATTTCGTTTACAGATCAAGTTTCAAACTTATTTAAAAACGTTTTTGTAAAACGCCCAAGACCTTGCCATGATGACGAAATTTTTAGTGTTATGCGACTTGTAAAATCTTATTGTGGAGGACAATTTGGTTACTTCTCTGGTCATGCATCAAATTCAATGGCTGTTGCCATTTTTACAGGTTTTACACTTAAATCAAAATATAAATATTTAATTTATTTAATGATTATTTGGGCTGCAGCTATGGGTTATAGTAGAATTTATATTGGTGTACATTACCCATTAGATGTATTTTCAGGAGCTTTGTTTGGGGCTGTTTCTGGTTATGGATTTTATAGATTAGATAAGTATATTCAAAGTAGATTTCAATTAAAATAATCTTTTTCAATTTAATTTTAATAAATAATCTGCTGCAGCAAAAGGCGTAGTTTCATTATTTTTAATGAGTTCTAATTGTTTTGAGAACTCTTTTTTGATTTTTGGTGAATTAAAAAAATCTGATTTTAATTGATTTTCAATAGTTTGAATAAGCCAAAATTTGTTTTGCTCGTTTCGCTTTTGCTTGAAGTAATTATTTTTGGAAGTTATATCAATATAGTCTAAAATAATCTCCCAAATAGTATCAATGCCTTTATTTTGTAAAGCACTACAAACACTTACTTTAGGTTGCCATTGCGATGATTTTTCTGGGTAGAGGTGAAGTGCTCTATTAAACTCTACTTTTGCTAGCTTTGCACGTTTTAAGTTGTCACCATCTGCTTTGTTTATAGCAATAGCATCAGCCATTTCTATAATACCGCGTTTTATACCTTGTAATTCATCACCAGCACCAGCTAATTTCAATAATAAAAAGAAATCGACCATACTATGTACAGTGGTTTCACTTTGTCCAACACCAACAGTTTCAATAATAATGACGTTAAATCCAGCAGCTTCGCATAAAATTATACTTTCACGAGTTTTACGAGCAACGCCGCCTAAAGAATCTCCAGATGCAGATGGTCTAATAAAAGCGTTATTGTCTTTTACTAATTCTTCCATTCTGGTTTTATCACCTAAAATACTTCCTTTTGTAATAGAACTTGTAGGATCAATGGCAAGTACAGCAACTCGTTTTCCTAAAGAAGTTAAGTGCTTACCAAAAGTCTCAATAAATGTGCTTTTTCCAACTCCAGGTACCCCAGTAATACCAATACGGATTGATTTATTAGCATATGGTAAACATTTTTTTAAAACAGTATTTGCTTTATCTGTGTGTTTAGGGTTTTTACTTTCAACAAGTGTAATCGCTCTACTTAAGGCTGTAATGTCTTTGTTTAAAATAGAAGTTGTTAATGCATCAGTATCAATTTCCGCTTTGCGCTTATCTTGAATAGATTTTATAGAAGATAAATTTGTAATTTCTGAAACAGAAACCCCTTTTTTTTCTTCTAATGCTGATTTGTTTTTTTTAGCCACGAATGCACGAAAGTTTGTCTAATTTACAATTTTATTTTCATTAGACTTTATGCTAATACTGTGATTAATGACTTATTTTAAAGGCACAGAAACTTTAACATCATCCCAAGCCAAAGTTAAAGAAAGATTGTCCGTAGAGTTATCAAAAGAAATAGTAAATTGTTCTACTATACTATCTAGTTTATGTACGGGAACTTCAATATTTAAAACATCGTAGTTTGGATCCCACATGGGTTTCATTTCAGCATTTACACCCCAAGAATATTGTTTTGAGTTAAATATTACGGTCCAGACAGAGTCTCTAGGAACTGTCCAAAGCGTATATTTTCCTTCAGCTAATGGTATGCCATTTACTTCTAAAGGTTCATTAGTTTCAAAAGTTGTAGCTTCATTTGCACCTGTTCGCCATACTTGATTGTAAGGTACTAGTGCTCCAAATATTTCACGATTCTTTTTAAAAGGTCTGTTGTAAAACACTTTTAGTTTTAAGTCGTTTAATTCAAATTTAACGGTGTCCTTTGGACTTAATCGCTTTTCGAAAATATTTTCAACAAAAACAGAATATAAAAATAACCCTAAGGCTATAACAGATAATGTAATTAAGGTACGTTTTAAAAAGGTATTCATATAGAGCAATTTAATAAGGCGTAAATATACTTTAAAAAGTAATAATTTAAGAAATACAAACGAAGATTTCTATAGCTTTGTTATATAACTCAAAAAAAATAATCTTTTTTGCAACACTACAATTTTTTTATCGTCTTTTAAACGAACTAACTTAAACCAAAAGTAGAATTAGTATGTTTCAAGTTGACATTATTGAGCAATGTAAACAAAACAATCGTAAAGCACAATTGCAGTTATACAACCAGTACTGCGACGGGATGTATATTGTTGCTAAGCGATTTTTGAAAGATGCTACCGATGCCGAAGATGTTGTACAGGAAGCTTTTATTAAGGCTTTCACTAAACTACATCAATATAAAGCAGAGGTTACTTTTGGCGCATGGTTAAAACGTATTGTAGTTAATAAAAGTATCGACTTTTTAAAATCTAAAAAGCAACAACTTGTTGAATTAGATGAGGTGCACCTAAAAGTAGTTGATACACCTAACGACGACAAATGGTTAGTAGAAGATGCAATTACATTAGAAGATGTAAAAGATGCAATTAATAAATTACCAGATAAGTACCAGTATGTTGTGATGCTTTATTTAATTGAAGGTTATGATCACCAAGAGATTTCAGAAATTTTGGATATTTCAGAAGTCGCATCACGCACACAACTATCACGAGGTAAAGTAAAATTACAAGAACTGTTAACACTTAAAAAAAATGGCACGAGATATTAGAGAGTTGTTTAAAGATGATAAAATGGCACATGAAAATATGCCGAAAAATCATCAAGACCGATTTCTTAAAAAACTAGATGAAGCATTACCAGAGGTAAAACATTCGAAATTTAATTGGATGCATATAGCAGCTAGTATTATCGTGCTTTTAGGCTTTAGCTTCGGTGCTTTTAAATATTTCCAGCCTCAAGTTGATAATTTGCCAACAGAAGTAGCAACAACGAAAACAGTTGTAACAAAAACATTAGGTGATATTTCACCAGGTTTAAAAAAGGTTGAAGATTACTATTTGGCAAGCATCAATTTAGAGCTATCTAAAATGACCTATACACCAGAAACCAAAGATTTATTTGATGATTATTTAGCACAATTGGATGAGCTGGATAAAGAATACAAACGTTTATCTCTTGATTTAACAGAATCTGGGCCTAGTGAATTAACAGTAAATGCATTAATTGATAATTTAAAACTTCGTTTAAACTTATTGTATCGCTTAAGATCACAATTAAAAGAACTAAATACTCCTGATGAAGGCGTAAAACAATCAATCTAAAAATCAAAAAATGAACAATACTATTATAAAAATCAAACTTTATGCGTTCTGTTTTCTAATAACAGGAAGTTTACTAGCGCAACAAAAATTAACTAAAGTATCTCAATCTATAAACGTTAACAAAGATGTGGTTATAGACTTAAATACTAGCCATACCAATATTATAATTGATACTTGGAATAAAAGTACAGTAGAAATTGAAGCTTACATTGAAGGAGAGAAATTAAACAAAGAAGAACTTAAAGAAGCTTTAAAATTATGGGATGTAGATATAGATGCCACTAATGATAAAGTTTCTATAAAAACGAAAGGAGAAGGAGGAAGTAATGTTTGGACTTATTCAACGAGTAGTGAACAGGGAGATAGTGATGCGGTAAATGCTATGTTAACAGAATTAAAATTTGAAATAGCAGAATTACCAGAAATGAATTTCGATTTTCATTTTGACATGCCAGAAATGGCAGAAATGCCTGAGTTTCCAGAATTGCCAGAACTGCCAGAAGGTGTTGGTTCTATGGAGTTTGATTATAAAGCATATAAGAGAGACGGCGATAAATATCTTGAAAAATATTCTCAAAAATTTGAAAATTTGTATGGAGAAGATTATGCTAAAAAAATGGAAGCTTGGGGAGAAAGATTTGGTGAAGAATGGGGAGAGAAATATGGAAAGAAAATGGAGGAATGGGCTAAGAATTTCGAAAGCAAAATGAATAGTGAGGAGTATACTAAAAAGATGGAAGCATGGGGAGAAAAGTTTGGTGAAGATTATGGCAAAAAAATGGAAGCTTGGGGAGAGCGATTCGCAGCTCAAATGGAAAGACAAGCCGAAAGAATAGAGGCACAAGCAGAACGCACTGCAGCTGAACAAGAGCGTTTGCAAGACATGCATGAAAAACGAGTAGAATTACATAAAAAAGTGGCAAAGGAGCATGAAAAACATGCTAAAGAACGAGAAAAACTAGCAGAAAAGAGACGTGTTCTAGTAGAAAAACTTGTGAGTCCTGAATCTAATTCTAATGTTAAAAAAACAATCAAAATAAAGATGCCTAAAGGTGCTAAGTTAAAAGTTAATGTTAGACATGGTGAAATAGAATTTGCAGCAAATATTGATAATTTAAAAGCAGATTTATCACATACAAAATTTACAGCATATAGCGTTAATGGAAGTTCAACTTCCATTAACGCTTCATATTCTCCCGTACATGTTACGAATTGGAATTTAGGAGAACTAAACTTAAATTATGTAAAAAACGTTGAATTAAAGAATGTAAAACATTTAGTTTTAAACTCTATATCATCAAATATTGACATTGAAAATTTAATAGGAAGCGCAGTTGTTGACGGAAATATTGGCGATTTAAATATTCTAAATATTGATGATGCTTTTAGTAACTTAAATGTGATACTTCAAAATATTGATGCCGTTATAAAGCTTCCAAAAGTAGATTATAATTTACAGTATAAAGGAACTCGTTCTCGATTTGTACATCCTAAAAAAACTTCAAAAGACAACACTTCTAATTTCTCAACGGGAGATCTAGCTAACGGTAAAAGTATTGTTGTAAATGCTAAGTATAGTAATATAACTATGCAATAATAGGCTGTATTCTCCTTTCCTATAAAGCCTTTTTAATGCCCAATCTTCCAAAATTCAATTTCTCTTCTAATAGTAAAACCAAGCTTTTTGTATAAAGCTATAGGTCCTAAATTGGTTACATCTACATGTAAAAAAGGTATTTTGTTTTTATTAAAAATACCATTAGCAGTATGTGTAATAAGTTGTTTGGCATATCCTTTTCCTGTGTAATCTGGATGTGTAATGACTGCACTTATTTCAACAAAGTTTTTGGTTTGAAAACGCTCTCCAGTTACTGCAACCAATTTATTGTTTTTAAAAATGCCATAATAGGTTCCTAACGTATTAGTTTTCGCTTTAAAATATTCTGGATATACGAGTTTAATTAAGTCTATAAGTTGGTTATAATGTTTTTCGTTAAGTTTTACAATATCTTCACTTATAAGATGATTTATTTTGTTATAAATTATCATTTGATAACCAACATACTTTATTGCAGGCTTAAAACCAGAAGGCATTTTAGGTTCTTTACCAACAATAAAAAAATCTTTAATTAACTTGGAGTGCTTTTCAATGGCGTGACTAGTATCTTCATCATTAATAAATGCACCAAATGGCGCAAAATCACTTTGGTAAAACTTTACGTTACCATAGTCTATACTTTGGTTAAAATGTGTGTCTGTTAAAGCGTTCCAAACAGGATTGTCTAAAGCATCTTCATTAATTTTCATTTTAGTCTGAGTTAAGATTTTGTAGCTTCGTTTAACTTATTAATAATAGTATCTATAGGTTTTGTATAATCAAACCAAAACGTATTTTCATTTCTTTTAAACCAAGTAAGTTGCCGTTTTGCAAAACGCCGTGAGTTCTTTTTAATTTCAGAAACAGCAAAATCTAACTCCCAAGTTCCATCTAAATAATTAAATAATTCTCTGTATCCAACGGTGTTTAAAGCATTCAAATCTTTGTAGGGAAGCAATGTTTTTACTTCTTTAAGTAAACCTTGTTTCATCATAATATCAACACGTTTATTAATACGATCGTATATTATTTCTCTATCTGCAGTAAGTCCAAGAGTTATAGTTTTAAACGAACGTTTATTTTTGTCTTTATTTAAAAATGAAGAATAAGGCTTACCAGAACCAATACAAATTTCTAAAGCTCTAATAACACGATGTGGATTATCTATAGCCATTGATTGGTATGATACTTTATCAAGTTCCTTTAATTTATTCTGTAAATATTCTAACCCTTTCGTTTCTAAGTCAATATTTAGTGATTCTCTGATGCCTTTTTCTACCACAGGGAAATCGTCTAAACCTTTATTTACAGCATCAACATATAAACCAGATCCGCCAACCATTATAACAATGTCATTACTTTTAAAAAGTATGGTTAAACATTGTATTGCCTCTTTTTCAAAAGCGCCAACGTTGTATTCCTCTTTAATAGATTTATGATGAATAAAATGATGTTTCGCAGCAGTTAATTCCTCAGTTGTTGGAGCTGCGGTACCAATATGCATCTCTTTAAAAAACTGGCGAGAGTCTGCCGAAATAATTTCAGTATTAAAATATTGAGCAAGTTTAATGCTTAACGCTGTTTTGCCAATAGCTGTTGGCCCTACAATGGAAATAAGATATTTAGTGTTTGAGTTGATGGCTTGTGATTCTTAATTTAAAAAAGTAAAATTAGTGTAAAGGATGCCCACATTTGTGGCAAAACGTAGCATTATCTTGATGTTTATCTTCTAGACAATTAACACATGATTGTGAGTTTAAATGTAATTCTTCGTCTTTTTTTGGTTTTGTTTGATTCGTGTATTCTGCCGATACAATACCAGTAGGAACAGCAATTATACCGTAACCTAAAATCATAATTAAAGAAGCTATAAACTGACCTAATGGCGTTTGTGGTGCAATATCACCAAAACCAACAGTAGTTAATGTTACAATACACCAATATACACTTTTTGGGATATTTGTAAATCCATTTTCTTCTCCTTCAACCATATACATAATGGTTCCAAGAATAACAGCAACAATTATAACAGCAAATAAAAACACAGATATTTTTGCTCTACTAGCTTTTAAAGCATTAACTAAATTGTTTGATGCACCAAGAAAGCGAGCCAGTTTTAAAATTCTAAAAACCCTTAGTAAACGTAGCGCTCGTAAAGCAGCTAATGCATGCACACCACCAAAAATTAATGAAATGTATTTAGGTATCGTCGATAAGAAATCTATAATACCGTAAAAGCTAAATATATATTTAAATGGTTTTTTTACAGTTATTATTCTAGCAATATATTCTAAACTAAACATAATGGTAATAATCCATTCTGAAATGTTTAATATGCTATGGTATTTTGCATCAATACTATTTACACTTTCAAGCATTACCAGTATTATACTTGCAAGAATTATAATTAAAAGAACCACATCAAACAGCTTTCCTGCAGGAGTATCTGCTTCATAAATAATTTCATGAAGTCTTATTTTCCAATGTTTTTTTGATATGCTCATTTATTCAAAAGTAATAAAAGATGACTTATGTTTTATTTAATACAATTAGTGAGTTTTTTTGAATATCAACAATCTTACTCATTAACTCCTTTAAATAGGGGTAATATTCAGCAGGGTAAACAGGTGCTTTAAAATCAATTTTAAAAAGTAAATGCAAATCGTTACCCACCATTTTGCTAGCAAAAGATAAGTTACCTGCATCGTTTGGCAGTGTCAACCTAATTTCTTTTGGCATTTCTTTTACTGAGTAATTCTCACCTAAACTTAGTTTGAATGAATACAAGTAATTGTCTTTATAGCCAAAATCTATTGGGTATGTTCTTTCTTGAAGTTTAAAAGGATTTTCTGCAAAGAATTTAACAATAAAAGGATTTAAATATAAGGTTTGATTTATCTCATCAATATTATATTCTATGTCGTAAGATTCTGAAAATTTATCACTTGTTTTTCCCTTACTTGTAACTTCGTGATTAGAAATTTCAATAAAAGGCGAATTGTTTTCTAGTTTATTTAAATAACCATCTTCACTGGGATAATAAGATTTTTTAGCATGCAATGCATGATAACCAGTTAGCCTGTTTTTTACTTTTCCAACTAAATTTTGTTCTTCATCAAAATGAATATCTACATTGTACATTATAGATGATTTTTTACTTGGTTTAATATCAATCCATTTGCTACCTTCTTTAAAATCTAAAAGTCTACCATATTCATTTAAACATCTAAATGGAATTTCACCGAAACTTAAATATTTGTCTGTAGCATCTAAAAAATATGTTTTTTTATTGATTGTTACCTGAACTATTAAATAATTAAAATCTGAAATTACAGGGTAAAGTTTCGTTGCAAAACCATTATTTCTTGTAGATAATAAAATAGGTTTTACATCTATACCAGATTCTTCTAATAAATTATGAAGTAAAATGTTTATTGATGATACATTGCCAGATTTATCATTAATTAAATCTTTAACAGAAACATCTTTAAAAATTCTGTATTTTTCATTCCATGTATAATCTTCTTGTAAATAATTAAATATGGCTTTAGCTTTTTTTAAGGTATCAGGTTCATTAAAAATATCTTGACTTAATAATTTTTCTGCGTCAACGCTTTTTTTAAGCTGTCTACCAATATCACCATCTGTTCTAAATTCTTTATCTACAGTTTCCCATGTTTTAGTATAATGGCTTATTCTTCCATCCATACCTCTAATAGTTTCAAGTTCATATTCAATTCGTGCTAAATAATTACTCTCAGCAGTCATATAATCTTCACTTATAAAAGCAGGAATATCTTTCATGGCATAAACACTTTCTTCGCAATCGGCCGATCCACCATTATAGGTTGTTAAACAATCTTTCTTAATTTCAATAGTGCTAACAGCTAATTTTTTGCCTCCAACTAATTTTTTATGAAAAATCCAGTTTCCTGGTATGCTTGCTCGGTATTCGCTATAAAGTTTAGGTATGTCATCTTGGAATCTCCAATCTTTATATTTAAACATAAACGGAGATATTAATGTGTAACTATATACAATTACAGAACCTTCTTTAATGTTTGGTAGTGTAAACTTTATAAGCGTTGTATTATCATTGTATTTTTCTTCAAAAACATCGGCTTTCTTCAGTCTAGTAGTAATAACAACTTTATCTATTAAGTTATATGTAGTAGCAATAATATCTTCTACTTTTTCTTTTTTGTTATTATTATCATCATTATATAAATAGATTTTAACGTTTGCATTATCGAATCCTTCTCTATTTAAAATTTTTACTTTGTGTTTTACTTCGGTTTTTAAAATAAAATCTTTTTTATCAAAATAGCTATTTCCTTGTTCATATAAAACTAAAGCATTTGCAGTTGAGTCTTTTTCATAAGTATTTATTGTTAAATCACTTTTGGTAACCTTTAAATCTTCTGAATTGAAACTTGATTGCGCAGTTATTATAATGCTGTTAAAAAGAAGGATAATTAAAATAGTTTTTTTCATTTTAATCTAATGTTATTACTTTAATTCTTTTATTTCTTCTAATATAACTTTGTATAATGTGTTGGGTATCTCGATTATTTTGCATGGGTGTTATAATAGATTCTAAAACTTCAATATTATTTATTTGATAATTTAAATTGAAGAATCCTAAGCCTTTAAATATACCATTTTCAATAAATATAGCACTACGTTCATCAACATCGCGACCTCTGTCAATAATTACCATATTTTTATTTGCATAGCTATTTTTATCTATCAAAGCTTTTACACGTTTGTTATATAAATCTGAAGATTCTTTTTGAATACAGGCTCCTTCACAAGCTTTTATATCATAATTGAAACAGCTGGTTTTTGTTTTGTAAAGCCCTGTTAATTTTTGACATAAATTATAATCATCAACAGCATTAGTTATAAAACTTTTTCCACTTTGTCTATTACTAAATGTTGTTATGGGCTTTTTACGACCATCTGCAACATCAATTTTTAAATTGATATAGTCATTTTCATCTTTAAAACTATATAAAGCATGTGTAAAAATGGAACGTCGTAAAGCTCTATTAAAAATAGGTTTTACACGTTTTATTTCTTCACTTTCTTTTAAAAGTGCAACAAGTTCGCTACCTGTAGCTTCGTAAGTTACAGCATGAACCTGTACTTGTATTTTTTTTGATTTTTGATTAGTACCCGTAAAGTGCTGATTAATGCGCTTTTTTATATTATTACTTTTACCAATATATATAATATCTCCATTAGCATTATGAATGTAATAAACACCAGTTATTGATGGTAATTCAGCTATAATATCTAAGTGCCTAGGTTCTAATTGGTGTTTAGGATTTAATCTAACAGATTCTTTAATAATTGTTTTTGTGGTGTCTTTATCTAGCAACATTTTAAACAATTTTACAGTTGCTAAAGCATCACCAGAAGCACGATGTCTATCGGTTACGGGAATACCAAGTGAGCGTACTAATTTACCTAAACTGTAAGATGTTTGACCTGGAATTAAATCTTTAGAAAGTTCAACAGTACAAAGCGATCTACGTTCATATTCAAAGCCTAAGCGTCTAAATTCTGTACATAAAATTCTATAATCAAATTGCGCGTTGTGAGCAACTAAAATACATTCGTCTGTAATTTCTACAATGCGTTTTGCGACCTCATAAAACTTTGGTGCATTGCGCAGCATGCTGCTATTTATACCTGTAAGGTTGACTACAAAAGGTTGTATGTCTCGTTCTGGATTTATAAGACTTATAAATTGATCTACAACTTCATGCCCATCATATTTATAGATTGCTATTTCAGTAATACCTTCCTCGTTATACTTCCCTCCGGTAGTTTCTATGTCTAATATTGCGTAAATATACTTATGTTTTAATTTGAATAATTTCTACTACCAAAGATACTACTTCCAACTCTAATCATTGTACTACCACAATCAATTGCTAATTGATAATCTCCACTCATTCCCATACTAATAGTTTCAAGCTTACAGTTTTTAGTATCTAGTTGTTTTAATTCTGAAAAAGTATTTTTTAATCGGCTGAATTCTTTTTTAATTTGATTTTGGTCATCAGTAAATGTAGCCATTCCCATAACACCAATAATCTTTATATTTTGTAATTCTAAAAAATCTTTAGATTGAATAATTTCTGATGCTTCACTTGCTGTCATACCAAATTTAGAATCTTCCTCAGCTATTTTTATTTGAATTAAACAGTCAATAATTCTATTATATTTTTTGGCTTGTTTATTAATTTCTTCCAATAATTTAAAATTATCAATACCATGAATTAGATGCACAAAGGAGGCCATATATTTCACTTTATTACGCTGAACATGCCCAATCATGTGCCAATCGATGTCTTTGGGCATTTCTTCATACTTATCGGCCATTTCCTGTATTTTGTTTTCACCAAAAATACGCTGTCCAGCATTGTAAGCTTCCATTAAATCGCTAACAGGCTTGGTTTTAGATACTGCTACTAAAGTAACATGGTCTGGTAATGTTTGTTTTATATTGTTGAGGTTTTCTAATATCGACATTGTATTTTATTAAGTATTGTTTAGTTGAAAAAATTATAACGCACTTTACAACTAAACATAAAACATTTTTTTAGAATTTGTAAATAGTTAATCCTCTCTGTATTTTATTTTCAATTAATTAAAGCAGAAAACTTATTATAATCTTCGTTAGAATAAAATATGTTTTTCGGAATATAAATAAATTGCCCTTTAGAGATATATAACATCCAATATTTAGTATTTGAAATTACTTTTTGAATACTATTTGAGGTTATTTTAGATTCATTGCCATTTCTTTTTAAATAGATATTTTCATTATCAAAAGATAAATGAGTTTCAGAAAAAATAGGTTGATGATCTTTAGAGTTTGCCCAAAAATAAAGATAGGTAAACATTACAAAAGGATATGAAAAAGAAAAAATCGTAAAAAATGTACTAAAACTATCTTCTCCAAATTTAGGTAAATATAAAATACCTAAAACGAACATAAATAGATATAGCCACCATGATTTTTTTAATCTTTTTAACAGGATAATTTTAGTGTAATCTTTTTTTGTTAAGGAGTATTTTTTAGTATGAATCATTACTTTGAAAATTGTGAAGCTACTTTTTCTGCTTTTCTGCTTTCGGAATAATCATAAAAACCTTCTCCAGATTTAATACCTAATTTACCTGCACGCACCATATTAACGAGTAAAGGACACGGTGCGTATTTAGGATTTTTAAAACCATCATACATCACATTTAGTATAGATAGGCATACATCTAAACCAATAAAATCTGCTAATTGTAAAGGCCCCATTGGGTGTGCCATACCTAATTTCATAACGGTATCTATTTCATTTACACCTGCAACTCCATTATATAGTGTTTCTATAGATTCGTTTAGCATTGGCATTAAAATTCTGTTTGCAACAAAACCCGGATAATCGTTTACTTCTACTGGGGCTTTACCTAGAGTTTCAGATAAACTCATAATGGTTTTGGTGACTTTGTCACTAGTATTGTAACCGCGAATAATTTCGACTAGTTTCATTATTGGTACAGGATTCATGAAATGCATCCCAATAACTTTTTCTGGTCTAGAAGTAACTGCTGCTATTTGTGTAATAGATATGGAAGAAGTGTTTGTTGCTAAAATTGTGTCTTCGACGCAAGCTTCATCTAATTGTTTAAAAATATTAAGTTTTAAATCAATGTTTTCTGTTGCAGCTTCAACAACTAATTCTACATTTTTAACACCTTCAGGAATACTTGTGTATGTTGAAATATTAGATAGAGTTTCAGTTTTATCAGATTCACTAATTTTTTCTTTGGCAACCATTCTGTCTAAATTTTTAGAAATGGTTTCCATACCTCGTTTAAGAGACGCTTCACTAATATCTATAAGGCTTACTTTAAATCCACTTTGGGCAAACGTGTGAGCAATACCGTTTCCCATTGTTCCAGCGCCAATTACAGCAATGTTTTTCATGTTAAAAGCAATCAATAATTTGGGTAGCAACACGCAATGCTTCAGTACCATCATGTAATGTTACAACAGGTGTTGTATTTGTGTTTATAGCATCGGCAAAAGTTTCTAATTCATCTAAAATAGAATTGTTATCAGGAACTGGTGGATTATCAAAATAGATTTGCTTTTTTAATCCTTCAGCATTTTGAAGTATCATATCAAAATCTCCAGGGTTTTCTGGAGCATCTTTCATTTTAACTACTTCACATTTTTTGGTTAAAAAATCTACTGATATATAAGCATCTTTTTGAAAGAAACGTGCTTTACGCATTTTTTTAAGTGAAATTCTACTAGCTGTTAAGTTAGCAACACAGCCATTTTCAAATTCTAATCTAGCATTCGCAATATCTGGGGTATCGCTAATTACAGCAACACCACTAGCCGAAATGTTTTTTACTTTAGATTTTACAATGCTTAAAATAATATCAATATCATGAATCATTAAATCTAAAACCACAGGAACATCAGTACCTCTTGGGTTAAACTCTGCTAACCTGTGTGTTTCAATAAACATTGGCGAATTAATTTCGTCTTTTACCGCCAAATATGCAGGATTAAAACGCTCTACATGTCCTACTTGTCCACGAAGGTTGTTTTCTGCCAAAAGTTCTCTAATATGTTCAGCTTCTTCAACAGTGTTTGTAATAGGTTTTTCAATAAAAATATGTTTCCCTTTTGCAATAGCTTGTTTTGCACAATCGTAATGTGAAAGGGTAGGTGTTACAATATCAACCATATCAACTGCATCAATAAGATCATCAATCGAGTTGAAAAATTTATATCCAAATTCAGCTTCTACTTTTTTACCGTTTTCTTCATCTGCATCATAAAAACCAACGAGATTATATTTTTCAGATTGATTAAGAAGTCTTAAATGAATTTTTCCAAGATGACCAGCACCTAGTACACCAGCTTTTAGCATAATTTTTTACGTTTTCAACAAAAATAAGATAATTAAGGTATGAATTTAGTTAATTAAGATGAATTTTTTGGATGAATCTTATGAAAAATAAATTCTGAATAAATAGTTTTCAAGCCTTAAAATGTTTGCCTAATTTTATCAAACTAAACTCCCACCAAAATTGAAAGACACTTTTAAGCACAAAGGATTAAGACAACAGCTTGTTAACGTATTAAAAAATAAAGGAATAACAAATGAAAAGGTACTAAGTGCTATTGGAAAAATACCTAGACATTTGTTTATGGATTCCAGTTTTTTAGATCATGCATATCAAGATAAAGCATTTCCTATTGCTGCAGACCAAACTATTTCTCAACCCTATACTGTGGCGTTTCAAACGGAGTTAATGCAAGTTAAATCTGGAGATAAAGTTTTAGAAATAGGCACAGGAAGTGGTTATCAAACAGCTGTATTATGTGAATTAGGAACCAAAGTTTTTAGTATTGAACGCCAACAAGAGTTGTTTAAAAAAACGAGTAATTTTTTGCCTAAGTTAGGCTATCGGGCTAAGAAACTTATTTTTGGAGATGGATATAAAGGACTAAAAGAAGAAGCGCCATTTGATAGTATAATTGTAACAGCTGGCGCACCTTTTGTGCCTAAACCATTGTTGAGTCAGTTAAAAATAGGAGGAAGACTTGTTATTCCTGTGGGTGACGATGTGCAAATAATGACACTTTTTATTAGAAAAGGACAAAAGGAATTTGAGCAAGAAGAATTTGGTGAGTTTAGATTTGTGCCTTTGTTGGAGGATAAGAATTAGTTCACTATTTTTAGTTGTATTGTGTCATAATGCGGAAAGTATGAACGAAGTTGTCTTATCATTCGAAAACTAAATATAATTTTATTTAATTAGAAGCAGGTTGCATCTTCGTTTCTTAACGGAAAGACGTTTAATTACTTCTTTAAAATATCAGTTTCAAAACCATCAATGCTTTTTGTGTTTTTTTCTTGCCAGTAAGTTTCTATTTTTTCTTTACCTTGTTTTTTAGACCAAGAATTTAACTGTCCACGTTCTTCTTTAAAATCCATAAAAGGAATAGAATAACCACACGAAGTTTGCACTAAATCAACTTCTAATTCTATAATTTGTCGTGATCCTGTATTTTCTTCAAATAGCTTAATGTAATCGTGAAATTTTGCATCACGTTCGTGATAGATTTTGGCATTTCCATAAACCCTCAATATTAAAGGCTTGCCTTCAAATGCACAAAACATGATTGTCATTCTATCATTTTTTAAAACATGAGCTGCTGTTTCGTTTCCACTTCCTGTAAGATTTAACCAAACCAATTTATTAGCGTTTAAAACATGAAGGGTATCATGACCTTTTGGAGACACATTTACCCGACCATCTTGAGCAGCAGTGCCCACAAAAAAGATTTTTTGATTTTTTATGAAATCCTGTAATTCTTGAGTTATTTTGGTGAGTAGTTTGCTCATTTTTATGAATTTTTAAAACCCATCAAAACCACTAACAACAGGTAATGTTAAACTTGTTCCATCTAAATCAATGGTTAATTCTGTTCCTGGTTTTGGGTGTAATGTGAATTCTTTATCGCTTGAAAAAATCATTAATCCTATTTGTTGTCCGGTTTTTATAATTTGGTCATCTGGTTGTAAGTCAAAAGTTACTTCATAAAATTTACCAGGTTTTAAAGGTTCGCTTTCTGTTAACGATTTATAATTTTGTGGATCTGCCCAACCACGTGTAATAATATTATCTGTAGTTTTTGATCTTCGGCTATCATTCCACGGTAGTGAAACCAGCCAAACTGATAGATTTGCTGCAGGTTTGCTACTTGCGAGTTTAACCGTGATTTTGGAGACTCCAGAAATATGTAAATCTTTAGTAAGTTTAGGTGTTACATATAATAAACGATGATTAGTAATTTCTGCTTTTGCTAAGGCTTCTCCATTAAACGAATAATTATCAACTAGTGTTTCTTTACCTTGTTTTACAGCTTTTGTTGTTGTTAAGCCACCAATATTTGGTGCTCCTGAAGTTAAATAAAATGTTACTGGTTTAGCATCAGGATTTGGATAATCTTTATATGGTGTAGGATTACTCATTTCATCATCTTCACGAACAATCCAAGCTTTATTTGGTTCGTTTTCAACGCCATTTTCAATACCATGTAAAAAATGTGTAAACCATTTATTCATCATGCTAATTGGTGGCGGACCTCCATGTCCAAATTGATGATAATATATTTGAGTTGGTAAGCCCATTTCTTCAGCTTTCTTATAAATACGATAGCTGTGTTCTGGCATCACATTCCAATCGTTAAACCCATGTGACATAAATAAAGCAGCTTTCATAGGTTTCATGTCATTTAAATAATCTCGACTAGCCCAAAAAGCGTTATAATCACCAGTAATTCTATCTATACCGTTTTTCATTTCAGTATCTCTTATTTTGGCATTATTATAAGGACGTTTTGATTCGTCACCGCTATGAATATAATCGTATAAAACATCAATATCTTCACCTAAGTAGCCACCTGGTGAGCGTACCAATCCATTAGAACGGTAATAATTATAATATGAGGTATTTGGTGCAATTGGAATTATAGCTTCTAATCCATCTACGCCTGTAGTTGCTGCTGCTAATGGAAGTGTTCCGTTATATGATGTACCTGTCATACCTACTTTTCCTGTACTCCAAAAGGCTTTAACTTCCTCTCTTCCGTAAGGTTCTGTATATCCTTTTGCACGTCCGTTTAACCAATCTATAACTGCTTTTGGTGCTAAAGATTCGTTATCGCCACCAACTGTTGGAGAACCTTGAGATAAACCTGTACCTGGAGATGAGGAATGAACAACTATATAACCTCTGGGAACCCAAGTTTTAATTTGTGAATTTGATATAATAGGACGTTCGCCTAATCGTATAACCTCAGGATGTACACGTTTTTTTGCTGTGTCACCAAGTTCGTGGTTAACATCCCAAAACACACCATCTACATCTGGCGCAACACCAGCATAATATGGACTAGACTCATAAATTACAGGCAATTTTAATCCTTCTGTATCGGTTTGGTAAGGCCTAGTTACATCAACATGCATGCGGTCTAATTTCCCATCGCCATCGGTATCAAAAGTTGTTTCTACAAATAAATCATGTCGTATCCATTTATCAGCGTCATTAAAAGCTTCTACAATTTGAGCTTCTCCATCACTAAAAATAGGTTTAGCTTTTTCAGTAGTTTCTTGAGCGTTTGAAGTAAGAACAAAACTTACAACAAAAATAGATGTAACTAAAAAAGGTTTGATTTTAAGGAAAATATTCATAGGAAATGTATTTTTCTATTTTAGATATTTTTTTGGTATCGGGTTTTGGGGAGTTTCTTGTGTCCAGTAAATATTAATAATCCACCAGCGTTTGCCATCATTTAATAATTGAATGCTATTAATACCTCGCATAAAAGGTTCTGCATCAGCTTCACTTTTAAAAGATTCATAAGTACTAAATACTTGAGTTATGTTTCCAAAAGTTTCTATTTTTCGGTGTATTTCTTTTTCAAAAAAACCATTTTCAACTAACCAATTCCCAGAGCTTTTAATGTAATCTCCTGGAGATAAAAATCTTACTTTAAAAACACCTTCTTTGTCTTTAATGGAAGGAATTAATTTTGCATCTGGTTTAAATAAATATTTGAATTGTTTCCAGTTGCGTTCAACACCTTTTTCTCCGGATATAACACCGTATAAAGTTTTAATAGTACTATCTAAAGATAAAACAAGAGAACTATCAACTTTATGTTCGATAATAGCTTTAATGTTTTCGTTTTTAGATTCGGTTTGAGCTTTTATTGTTATTGTAACTAAGCAAATAAGTATTGTAAGTAGTATTTTTTTCATTATAAAGTATTTAATGATTACAAATTAAATAAATGGGATAGTTTTGAAGCGTTAAGATACTCTTAAATTTAAAACCATTTCTTTGATTAGAGGTTTAAATTTAACTTCTTATTACAGTAAAAAGGATGATTTATTTATATATTTTCTTAATTCTATCTAAATCACGTTTATTATCACGATCCTTCATGGTTTCGCGTTTATCAAACAGTTTTTTACCTTTTCCTAATGCAATTTCTAGTTTTGCATAACCATTATCGTTAATAAATAATCGCAACGGAATAATCGCAAGACCTTTTGCTTCAACATCTTTTCTAAGTTTTTTTAATTCCTTTTTATTTAAAAGAAGTTTTCTTTCGGCTTTGGGTCTGTGGTTGTAGTAGTTACCAAAAGCATACTCTTGTATGGTCATGTTTATTGCAAAAAGTTCGCCTTTATCGTTAAACTCACAAAAACTTTCAACAATTGAAGCTTTTCCACTTCTAATAGATTTAATTTCAGTCCCAGTTAAAACAATACCAGCAGTGTACTTATCTAATATTTCGTATAGAAAGCGGGCTTTCTTGTTTTGTATGTTTATATTTTTTTGCATAAAGCACAAAACTACATAAATTTATGCTGTTTATTATATTCGTTTTAATTGAAAAGTTAAAGAAAAATTAATCCGTTTTAAATTAACTTAAATACAATTACTTTAGCTTATATGAAAAAACAAATTTTGGTTATAACGGTTTTACTCTTGTTAACATCATGTAGCAGTGTTAAAACGTATAACGAACAAATTACAGAATTACATCCTGCTGAAAATTTACAAAACGATGTAGACAAATTATACAAGCAATTAAAAAAGCATCATCCTAAACTTTATCAATATACTTCCAAAACTGACTTAGATCTTAAGTTTGATAGTTTAAAAAACACAATAAAAAAACCACTTACATCACCCGAATTTTATAAAAAGTTAGCGCCAGTGGTTACACAAGTTAAACAAGGTCATATTTCTGTAGGTTATACTGTTAAAAGATTTACAAAAAAGCAGCGAAAAACCCTTAGTAAACAAAAGTTTGAGTTTTATGATTTAGATTTTGAGTATTTAGAAAACAAACTTTGGGTTAAAAATAATTATGGAAAAGATTCTACACTCGTAGGGAGTGAAGTGATTAGTATTGATGATGAACCGGTACTAAAATTAGTAAATACTTACAAAACACGTTTTGCGTCTGATGGATATAATACAACTTTACATGATAGGTTTGTTGGTAAAGGGTTTTCAACGTTTTATGTTAGAGATAAAGGGTTTTTAGATAGTTTAAAAGTAACTTTTAAAAACAAAGATTCTGTATTTGTTAGAAATTTTAAGCGTATATCAAAAGAAGAAAAAAAAGCAGATAGTAGTTCTGTTAAAAAAGAAAAACCAATAAAACTCTCAAAAGCAGAAAAGGTTGAAAATAGATTAGCAAGAAAGAAGCGAAAAAAAGATAATAAAAAGTATGGATACTTAGCTAAAAGAAATGAATATACTCGTAATTTTAATTATATAGGTAAAGATAGCACTGTAGCTTTTATGAAAATTAGAAGCTTTACAAACGGTAACTATAAAAAGTTCTACAAAGAAAGTTTTACAAAACTAGATTCTGCCAATACAAAATATTTAGTAATAGATTTAAGAGATAATGGAGGCGGACGAATAGCAGAAATAGATTATTTATACTCATATTTAACCAACAAGGAGTATCAATTTATAACAGATAGCGAAGTAAATAGTAGAATTCCTTTCTTAAAATCATTTATGAGTAATACATCTCCTAATAGTCTTAAAGTTATTGGAGGGTTGCTTTCTCCAATAGTTATAGCTCATAATTTACTTAAAATAAGAAAAAAAGATGGTAAACTTTATTACAGATTTAATAAACATACCAAATTAAAAGAACCTAATCCTTTAAATTTTAAAGGTGAAATTTATGTATTAATTAATGGTAATTCATTTTCTGCATCGTCTCTTATTTCAACACATTTAAAAGCAAATAAAAAGGCGATTTTTGTTGGAGAAGAAACAGGTGGTGCATATAATGGTACAGTAGCAGGAATTTATAAGATTTATGAATTACCTGAAACAAAACTTAAAATAAGGATGGGTTTAATGCAAATTGAAGCACCTCAAAAACAAAATCCAGATGGTTATGGTATTAAACCAGATATAAAAATAATACCTACTGTTGAAGATAGAAAAATGAATCGCGATACAGAATTAGAATGGATTTTAAACGACATTTATAAAACAAACTAACCTTAGCATTAAGCGTCATTTTTTTATTGCCTTCCCATAAAACATTTGTATTTTTGTTTTAAGCTTTGTCATAGTGGATGACAAAGCATCTTTTTTGTTTAAAAATAGAACAATATAATATGAATTCATACGATGTAGCCATTATAGGCTCTGGTCCTGGAGGATATGTAGCAGCAATTCGTTGCGCACAACTAGGGATGAAAACTGCAATAATTGAAAAATACTCAACTTTAGGAGGAACCTGTTTAAACGTTGGTTGTATTCCAAGTAAAGCACTTTTAGATTCTTCTCATCATTACGAAGATGCTGTAAAGCATTTTGAAGAACACGGTATTGACATTCCTGGTGAAATAAAAGTAAATCTTGAAAAAATGATTGCTCGTAAACAATCTGTTGTAGATCAAACAACTGGAGGGATTGATTTTTTAATGAAGAAAAACAATATTGATGTTTACGAAGGTTTGGGAAGTTTTAAAGATGCAACTCATATTACAATTGCAGGAAAAGAAACTATAGAAATAGAAGCTAAAAACAGCATTATTGCTACAGGTTCTAAACCATCTACATTACCCTTTATAACATTAGATAAAGAGCGCGTAATCACATCTACCGAAGCTTTAAAATTAAAAGAAATACCTAAACACTTAATTGTTATTGGTGGAGGTGTTATTGGTTTAGAGCTTGGTCAAGTTTATAAAAGATTAGGTGCAGAAGTAACTGTTGTAGAATACATGGACAGAATTGTTCCAACAATGGATGCTGGTGTTTCTAAAGAATTAAATAAAGTTTTAAAGAAGCAAAAATTCAACATTAATGCGTCTCATAAAGTTAAATCTGTAGAGCGTAAAGGTGATGAGGTTATTGTAAAAGCCGATAATAAAAAAGGTGAAGAAGTTACTTTTACAGGAGATTATTGTTTAGTATCTGTTGGGCGTCGTGCTTATACAGATGGTTTAAATGCTGAAGCTGCAGGAGTAAAACTAACAGATAGAGGTTTAGTAGATGTAAACGATCATTTACAAACTAGTGCAAGTAATATTTACGCAATAGGTGATGTTATTAAAGGGGCTATGTTAGCTCATAAAGCTGAGGAAGAAGGTGTTTTTGTTGCTGAAACTTTAGCAGGACAAAAACCACATATAGATTATAACTTAATTCCTGGGGTTGTTTACACATGGCCAGAAGTTGCAGCAGTTGGTAAAACGGAAGAGCAACTTAAAGAAGCTGGTGTAGATTATAAAGTTGGTCAATTTCCAATGCGTGCTTTAGGTAGAAGTAGAGCAAGTATGGATTTAGACGGATTTGTAAAAATTCTTGCAGATAAAAAAACAGATGAAATTTTAGGTGTACACATGGTAGGTGCACGTGCTGCCGATATGATTGCAGAGGCTGTTGTTGCTATGGAATATAGAGCATCGGCTGAAGATGTTTCTCGTATGTCTCATGCACACCCAACATTTACAGAAGCTATTAAAGAAGCGGCATTAGCTGCGACTGATGATAGAGCACTTCATATTTAGATTTTTTTAAATATAATATTTAAGAGCGAACTCAAAGAGTTCGCTCTTTTTTGTTGTGAGATGTTAAATAATTATAAAGAAGTAACAAATAATATATTAAACAGTCTATTTAGGAGTTAATAAAAAAGTTGTTAAAATCAATCAAGAAAAAACCAATCAAAGAATGAACAAACAAAAAAGGAAAAAAATAGTATTACTATTTACTTTGCTTGCATCATTAATCTTATCAGCTCAAGAAAACTTCACAGTTAGTGGTACAGTAAAAGATGCAAGTAATGGAGAAACAGTTTTTGGAGCCTCTGTATTCTTAAAAGGCACTAACATAGGCGCAATTAGTAACGAGTATGGATTCTATTCTATTACAGCAAAAAAAGGCACTTATACTTTAATTGTATCTTATTTAGGCTTTTCAAATACAAGCCAAGAGATTGTATTAGATAAAGATCAAAAGCTAGTTTTTGAAATTACAGAGTCTTCTACAGAACTTGAAGAAGTTGTTATTAACGCAGAAGAATCAGAACGTGTTAATATTCAAACACCGCAAATGAGTGTTTCTAAAATAAAGGTAGAAACTATTAAAAAAATGCCTGTTGTATTAGGTGAAGTAGATATTATTAAGTCTATTCAAATGCTGCCAGGTGTTACAAATAATGGTGAGGCTTCTAGCGGATTTAATGTTCGTGGTGGCGCATCAGATCAAAATTTAGTATTGCTAGATGAAGCTATAATTTATAATACATCACATCTTTTAGGTTTCTTTTCAGTTTTTAATGCAGATGCCATTAAAGATGTGAAATTGTATAAAGGAGGCATTCCTGCACGTTTTGGAGGACGTGTTTCTTCTGTTTTAGATGTTCGCCAAAAAGACGGAAATAGTAAAGAATTTAATTTAACAGGAGGCATAGGTGTTATTTCAAGTAGATTGGCAGCAGAAGGACCAGTATTTAAAGATAAAGGTTCCTTTTTAGTTGCAGGAAGAAGCTCTTACGCACATTTGCTTTTAAAAGCAGCTGGCGAAGATAATAGTGCCAGTTTTTACGATTTAAACCTAAAAACGAATTATAAATTAAACGAAAACAACAAGCTTTATCTTTCTGGTTACTTTGGTAGAGATTCGTTTGATTTTGGAAATAGTTTTGAAAGTAGCTACGGCAACCTTTCAGGAAATTTACGCTGGAATCATATTTTTAATGACAGGTTATTTTCAAACGTGTCGCTTATTTATAGCAAATACGATTATAAGCTAGCATTAAAGTTTTTCGAATTCGATTGGGTTTCATCAATCAACAATTATAATTTGAAATACGACCTTAAGTATTATTTTAATGATGCTTTTAAATTAGATTTTGGTGTTAACGGCATTTATTACGATTTCGATCCAGGTGAAATTAATCCAACTTCAGAAACCTCTGCAATAAACCCTTTAAAATTAGATCAAAAAAGAGCTTTTGAAGGCGGTTTATATATAAATGCAGAACACAAACTATCCGATAAATTAACGGCGCAATACGGATTGCGTTATAGTACTTTTACTCGATTAGGAGGACAACCGTTAACCGATTATGAAAATGATTTACCAGTGGTTTATAATAATGATTTAGGTATTTATGAAGCAGGAACCGAAATAGGAGAAACGAATTACAAAAAAAACGAAACCATTAAGAATTTTGGCAATTTAGAACCGCGTTTAGCATTGTCATATCAATTAAACGAATCATCTGCTGTAAAAGCAGGATATTCTAGAGTGTCTCAATATATTCATTTGTTATCTAATACAAACTCTGTAACACCATTAGATGTTTGGACACCAAGCGGGAAGTTTATCAAACCACAATTGTCCGATCAATATGCATTGGGTTATTTTAAAGATTTTACTAATAAAATCTACTCATTAGAAGCCGAAGTGTATTATAAAACAGTAGATAATAGAATAGACTATATAGATGGATCAGATTTAATTGGTCAAAATACCATTGAAACCGAAATATTAAACGGCGAATCTAGAGCTTACGGTTTAGAGTTATTATTTAGAAAAAGTAAAGGTGATTTTACAGGATGGTTGGCTTACACCATATCAAAAGCTGAACAAAGAACCTTAGGCGGTAATGCTGGCGGACCAGGAATTAATAATGGTAATTGGTATAAATCCTCTCACGACAGAACACACGATGTCTCTTTAACAGGCGCTTATAAATTTAACGATAAATGGACATTTGGTGCGAATGCGGTTTACCAAACAGGCAGACCAGTTACCTACCCAACAGGACAATATCAATACGAAGATTTATCTATTACAAGTTTCTCAGAGAGAAATGCTAACAGATTACCATCATATCACAGATTAGATATTTCGGCAACTTATGTGCCTAATAGAAAACCAGAGAACAGATGGAAAGGCGAGTGGGTTTTTGGTATATACAATGTATATAATCGAAAAAATGCAGCGTCAATATCTTTTGGTCAAAACAGAGAAACTGGTGCTAATGAAGCAACACGAACAGCCATTTTTGGTATAGTGCCATCAGTATCTTATAACTTTAAATTTTAGAAAAATGAAAATATATTTTAAAAGTCTAATCATATTATTTACAATCATATTTACATCCTGTACAGATGTTATAGATGTAGATGTTCCTACTTCAGAACCACGATTAGTTATTGAAGCAACCATTGAATGGGAAAAAGGAACAACAGGTAATGAGCAGTTAATAAAATTAAGTACATCTGTGCCTTATTTTTCTTCAACAACAAATAATATAGTAACAGGTGCTTCAGTAAAAATCACGAATGATGCAGATGATACAGAATTTGTTTTTATAGACCAAAACGATGGAAATTATATAAACTCTAGCTTTATTCCTGTGTTAAATGAAGCTTACACCCTAGAGGTTATTAACGACGGAGAAACGTATATTGCTCACGAAACTTTTGTACCGGTTGTAGATATCGCAGAGATAACACAAACTAGAGAAGATGGCTTTGATAGTGACGTTTTAGAAGTTAATGTGTTGTTTGATGACCCTGAAGATGAAGAGAATTTTTATTTCTTAAAATTTCAAAAAGAAGGTGATATTTTGCCTGAATTATTTGATATTTCTGACGAATTTACAAATGGAAATCAAATGACTATTTTCTATGAAAGAGAAGAAGATGAAGATATTAATCAAGAAGAATTTGAAGTTGGAGATGTTGTAGATATTGAGTTCTATGGAGTTTCTGAGCCATTCTATAATTACATCCGTTTGTTAATAGAGCAGTACGAAAGTGTTGGTGATCCCTTTAGTACAACACCAGTGGCTTTAAGAGGTAATTGTACAAACCCTAGTAATCCAGATTACTATGCTTTTGGATATTTTAGGTTAACTGAAGTTGTAAAAGCAAATTATACGTTTGAATAGATAGTTTACAAATCTGTAATTAATACGGAAATATTATAATAAAAAGCGAGTCATTTTGATTTGCTTTTTTTGTTATAATGTTAATAAATTTATTAGTCTCTAGCGTTTAACTTATTGATTTTTAAACTTTAAAAAACTAAATTCGCTTATTGTCTGATAAAAATCATTAAAATATATGCATGCCGTTGTGACTAATTTGAGAAACATCCTGCTTAAAATAGAATGACTAAAAAAAAATCAAAACAAATAATTAGAATTATACTGCTTGTTGGAACAGTAATCTCTTTATATTTTGTTCCTTGGCTTTTGGTAAAGGCGTGGATACTTCCATTACCGGATACGGTTCAAGAACAACTAGATGAAGCCATTGGACATGGATTTGACGGAATGATTGTTTATGTAGACCAAGCGGGTAAACCACCTCAGTATTTTGCTTCTGGTTGGCATAATCGAGAATCTAAGATACCTGCCAAACCTAACGCACTTTTTAAGCTTGCTAGCATTAGTAAGTTATATGATGCTGTGGCTGTTACTAAATTAGTGAGTGATGGGCGACTTTCTCTAGATAAAACTATTGCAGATTATTTGCCTGAACTTTTAGGAAGAATTGAAAACGCTGAGAAAATCACCTTAAGGTTGATGATACAGCATAGAAGTGGTATTCCAAATTTTACGGATACTTTCAATTTTTGGGCAGCTCCAACGAAGACCTATGAAGAAAGTCTTGCATTAATTCTGGATAAGCCAGCCAATTTTGAACCGGGTGAAGACTATGAGTATTGCAATACAAACTATCTGTTAATTAATAAGATAATGGATAATGAGCTAGGTTATAATAACTTTGAATTTATTAAGGAAGAAATACTAATGCCACTAAATCTTAACAATACTTTTGGTTCGCTAAGCGAAGTAAATATAGACGATGTGATGAGCGGCTATCATGTAGGATACCCTTATGATTTAAAGAAGGACGACCACGGCATGTTAGCCACTGCAGAAGACGTGGGTACTTTCGTAAGAGCATTAAACGATGGGTCATTGTTTAAAGAGGGAGAGCAGGAAATATATACTTCCATTTACAATTATGAGCATGGAGGTTGGGTTCCTGGGTACCAGAGTTTCTGCAAATACTATAAAGAACTTGATGCTGTTGTTATAGAGTTCTATAGCACAACCGATCCTAAATTGTACAATTGGAATTTATCAGAAATCATAAATAATAGAATTGTTAAAATACTGAAAAAGCATTAACACAAACGCCCTTTATAACAACCAATAAGTGTAAACAAAATTCATTATAAAATCAATATTGCTCCAACTGTTTCAAAACTTCTTTTTTATAACTTCTACTTATAGGTAAAGCCTTATTAAAAATAGTGATATGCTCGTTTGTAAACGAATTTATATGAGTCACAGATATTATGTATGATCGATGTATTCTTATAAAATTTTGCTTAGAAAGTTTTGCTTCAATAGCGCTAATAGTTTCTCGAGTTACTATAGTTTCATTTAAAAGATGAATTTTAAGATAATCACTAAAACTTTCAATATACACAATCGTATCAAAGTCAATTTTAATCATTTTTCTATCGGAACGCACAAAAATAAAGTCGTTAGTTTCTGTGTTTATTTCAAGATGCTTTTCAGTATTCTGTAGTGTTTCAAAATAGGTGTTTACCGCTTTTAATAAACGCTCAAAAGCAATGGGTTTTAACAAATAATCTACCGCTTTAAGTTCAAAACCTTCTACAGCATAATCGCGATATGCAGTTGTGAAAATAATTTTAATGTCTTTGTTAATGGATTTCGCAAACGAAATCCCTGAGATTTCAGGCATATTTATATCTAAAAATACAAGATCTATTTTATTGCTATTTATCCAATTAAAAGCTTCCAAAGCATTGCTACAACTTGCAACAACATTGATGTTGCTAATTTTAGATAAGTGGGTTGCAATAACTTCTCTTGCAATAATTTCGTCATCAACAATTAAGCACGATATGGATGTGTTATTTTTCAAATATTTAAAATTAATTCAACTTTAAAACTAGACGCTTCATTATCAATTTTTATTGCATATTGGTTTGGGTACAATAAATCCAATCGTTTTTTTATGTTTTCTAAGCCTATGCCACGGCTTGTGGTATCGGGTTTTTTACTGGTATTTATTATTGAAAAATTAATTTTATTGGTTTCGCAAACCAAATCAATATCAACATTTAAAACACCTTTATGTATCACACCATGTTTAAAGCTATTTTCTACAAAAGGCAGTAATAACATTGGTGCGATTTTTTGAGTGTCATCAATATTATTTGTTTTAAAAGTAATTTTTAAAGTATCGTTAAATCGTAATTCTTCTAAAGCAATGTAATCTTTAATATGAGCGATTTCTTCAGTTAAAAGCACAAAAGGTTTATCTGCTTGATACAACAGATAGTCTAATAAATTAGACAGTTTTAAAATCATTTCTGGTGTTTCTTCTGCTTTCTTTAAAGCAAAGCCATACATGGTATTTAAGGTGTTAAACAAGAAGTGTGGATGAATTTGCATTTTTAAATAATTCAATTCCTGCTCTTTCAATTTCAATTGTGTATCTAAAATTTTAGTTTTAAGTAAATTGTTTTGTTCGGTGTTTTTTAAGTTAAGTTTTAGCAGTTTAAAAGCACTCACTATAAAAGTTACTAAATACACAGCAGTTATAATAAATAACATGTTTTTTGTAGCAGGTGCCATTTGTGCATATTCAAAATCTGACACAAAAATCAAACTAAAAAATATAGAAACCATGACTAAATAAGCCGAAATAATAAAGGCATAAATACTGTACAAAGCAAATAGAGCATACTGCTTTTTAATTAAATAATTGGGAATTAATTTATAGATAGAAACGTAAGAGACTGCTATCGTTACTGGCATTAAAAAAAACGCAAATATAAAAGTGTCGTTAAAAGTTTTGCTGTCTGCACCAAAAAGATAGGTGTAAAATAGTAATACACCAAGCCAAAAAATGACGTGTAAAAACGCATGACCTATTTTATTTATAATAAACTTTTTAGAGAGCATTTATAATGTATTCATACAATAATAATATATTTTTATGTGGATTTATTGTTTTGTAGACGAATAACCAGTTTAAGAACGGATTTTGCAAAGTTGTTAATTCCTGCGCT
This sequence comes from Flaviramulus basaltis, assembly GCF_900114265.1. Lineage (GTDB taxonomy): Bacteria > Bacteroidota > Bacteroidia > Flavobacteriales > Flavobacteriaceae > Flaviramulus > Flaviramulus basaltis. The sequence goes on along the minus strand of NZ_FPKV01000004.1, from coordinate 268,021 downwards.
AATTTGGTAATTGGTCGCAATTTAAATTTTTAAGTAAAAAGAGTTAGTAAGTTTGAATATGTTTAATTAAAAACCATCAATTATGAATTCAATGTTATTTTCTTTATTCTCAAAACAATTATTAATTTCTAACCCATTTGTAGATCGTTTTAACGAAGGCGGACCATTGTTTATGTCTTTAATACTAATATGTTTATTATTATCCTTATTCTTTATAATTATGGGTTTCATCAATATGAAAAAAAACGAACAACTTTCAAAAAAGTATATTAGATTAACTACAGATTCAAGCTTATTGGGTTTAGTTTTGGGTTTTTTAGGTTCTGTTATTGGATTAATTACAGCTTTCGATTCTGTTGAAGCCATGGGAAGTCCAAGTCCTGAAATTTTTGCTGGCGGACTTAAAGTGTCGCTTTTAACAGCAACCTTTGGTTTATTTTCATTTATAATAGCAAGACTTGGTATTTTAATATTAAGATGGCTTAATAAAGCCGATGAGGTAACCGAATAACAAAGTCTGTTTATATGAAATATAGATTAAAAATATTAGTAATTTTAATAGTTACTATTTTCATCAATCAATCAATTGATGCCCAGTCAAATGGGCATCGGTTTTTACATAACGTTGGTGTTTTAGATAGTTTAAAATCAGAAATTTTAAATGAAACTCGAACAATTTATGTTCAACTTCCCAATAGTTATAATGAAAATGAAAACAGGAAATACCCTGTAGCTTATATTTTAGATGGTGAAATATTTTTGCCAACTGTAAGTAATATGCTTGATTTTTACAGTGGAGGATTTATACCAGAGATGGTACTTATAGGTGTTTCTAATGATAAAAATAGAACTAGAGATTTAACACCATCGCATATAAAAACTAAATATGGAATGCCTTTTAATGAAGAAAATGGTGAGGCAGCAAATTTTATTAAATTTATTGAAGAACAGCTTATTCCTTTTGTTGAAGATAAATATCCAGTAACAAATTACAGAACTTTAATAGGGCATTCTTATGGCGGATTATTTACCATTTACAGTTTAATTAATCATCCTGATTTATTTGCTAATTATTTAGCAATAGACCCAAGTTTAGATTGGGACAAACAAAAATTATTAAAGCAAGCAGAAGAAACCTTTGCAAATAAAAATTATAAAGGGATGTCTTTGTTTTTGTCATTAAGCGGACAATTACATATGCAAAATTCAGATATTACTATAGATAACGTTATGCAGGATGAAACGGATTTTACCATATTTGCCCGTTCTAATATTTCGTTTTCAAATTTAATTAAGAAAAACAGCCAAAACGGATTGGATTTTAGTTGGAAATTTTATCCAAAAGATATACATGGTACTATTGCTTACCCTTCAATTATGGATGGCTTAATATCAATTTTTGAGTGGTTTCAAATGGAGAACACAGATAAAATAAATTCATTTGATACTTCAAAGGAAACGCTTTTAGAAATAATAAAATACCGCGAAATGAAACTTGAAAATCATTTTGGATATCAAGTGTCTCCTTATCCTGAAGAACTATTAAATATGTCTGGATATATGAATATGGATATGGAACAGTATGAAAAAGCAAAAATGTATTTTGAACTGGCAATTGAATATTTCCCAAATAGTGCAAATGCATACGATTCTCTTTCAGGTTATTACGATGCTAAAAAAGACTATGTTAATGCGTTAAAATTTGCGGTTAAAGCTTATGAATTAAGTGATATGGATTATTATAAAAATAAAGTAGAAGATCTTAAAAAGAAACAATAATCTGGTTTGCTAAAAAAATCATATTTATAATTCAATATCAGCATATACCCAACTTTCTTTAAAACGATTGTTATAAAGTTGGGTGTTCACTTTATCATTTAAAGCTTCATAAGCTATTTTTATACCATGAAGTGCCCAACCATTATTTGGGTAATTTTTTAAATCTTCTTCATATAATATTATAGCCTCTTTTTCTTGGCCATTTTGTGTAAGTATTTTTCCTAAGTTATGGCGTACTGAAAAAAACCAATCTGGCGGTTCGTTATAATTTAAAGCATCTTCCATCACTATGGCTTCTCTTAAAATAGCAATACTTGCTGTATAATCTTTTTCATAGGCTAAAATTTCAGCTTTTAAAACTTTTTTAGCAATTTGTACTAAATCGTAAACTGTGTTTATTTCCCAAATAGTTACTTCTTTTAAAGCTTCATTTTTGGATAATATTTCGAGGGCAGATAATTCTGCTTTAGCTTTATCTAAATCATTTTTCCCCAAATAAGCCATACCTTCTACATAATGTCTAACGGCTTTAACATAGTCTAAATCATAAGTGTCTAATTTGATATTTAAAATCTCATCCCACATTTTAAATTTAACCGCCACATAATAAGGTATCGTATAATAATGTTGTAAAGTCCCCCAACCTGGTTCTTTCATCATATCTGGATATACATGTTCAGAAACTTTATTAGCACCAATCATAGCCCAATGTTTATTCCCTTCAAGAGCTGCAGTAGCTGCCATAAAATGGTAATTATGTGGGTAATACCCTAAAGGATAAGCGCCTTGTGCATGACAATTACTAACATAAGTACTATCTGCTTTAACCGCAGCGATATTTGCTAATGTGCCTTTGTGGTATTCGCCCGTTCTAATATAAGTGTGTGATGGCATGTGCAGTAAATGACCAGAACCAGGAACTAAACCATCATCAAATAATTTTGCTGAAGCATCAGATCTTTCGGGTGTGTTAGACATTTCAACCGCATGAATATAAAAATGATGTGCTCCAGGGTGTTTGGGATGTTTTTCAATAGTACTTTCAAGTAGCGAAATTATTTTTGGTGTCCAAGGTTGTGCTTCACCTTTTTTATTAAACAAGTCCCAAGGATGCAAATTCATCATAGATTCTGCGTAAAGCACAGCTATTTCAGAATCTTCAGGATGTTTTTTATAAAGTTCACTTAAAGCATTGGAATATTGTATGTCTAATTCGCTTCTATCTTCAGGAGGTTCTGGTGCATACCGTAATGCCATAACATCAATAAATTGCTTTTCTTTTTCAGTAGTATTAGCAGAAAGTGATTGTGCTTTTTTAATAGCAGCATAAGCACGTTCATAATTATCGGGTTCCATTCCAGCATTATAGTTTGGACCTAAAACATAAGCGAAACCAAAAAATGCCATAGCACAAGTTGGATCTAACTTTGTTGCATAATAAAATGAACGCGCAGCTTCGGCATGATTAAAGGCATAAGCCAAAGCCATACCTTGATTAAAATAACGTTGTACTAAAGTGTCTTTAGTGGTAATAGGATAGTTTATAACATCATAACCATCTAAAAGAGGTGCAATATTATCTTGTTTATACCATGATGCATCTGTTATAGGTGGCACACAACCATATTTTGATGAGGCAGTTTCAATTGCAATAAAATCGGCTGGTTGTTCTTTTTGTTTTTTACAAGAAAAAAATAGATTTAGGATTACTAATGATATAATTATTTTATTCATTTTGTAAGATGTTGATTTCTAAATAATTAATTATTTACAATGTAGTTAAATTTTTATTTACTAGAGTTGACTTTTCTTTAGTTTTATTTTCTTAAATTAAAAAAGAAAAAAATAGTGACTTTTTAAAAACTTATGTGTCTTAAAAATATCAATAACTAAACTAGCAAGAAGCTACATTTGGAAACCCTCAATAAAATTAATAAACAAACAGACGAAGATCTGATAAAATCCATAGTAAGTAATAATGATACATTGCTTTTTGAGATCTTATATGATAGGTATTCTATGCTAGTTTATAATAAGTGTTATGGTTTTGCAAAAGATGAAGATGAAGCTAAAGATTTAACACAAGATGTGTTTTTAAAACTCTTTGTTAAATTAGCTAGTTTTAAAGGCAAGTCTAAATTTTCAACATGGTTATATGCATTTACATACAACCATTGTGTAAATTATGTAACAAGAAATACGGCTAAAAAAATTGAAAAACAATCTGTAGATTATACAGATATAGAAAACCTTTCTGAAGATGAAGACGATAATAGTTTTCTAAACATGAAGGTAGATAAATTGAAAGAAGCTTTAGAGCTTATTTCGCCAGATGAGAAAATGATTTTGCTATTAAAATATCAAGATAATTTATCAATTAAAGAAATTGAAAGTGTTTTAGATATTGGCGAAAGTGCTGTTAAAATGAGAATTAAACGTGCAAAAGATAAGCTTGTAATTGTTTATAATGAAAGTCATAACTAATGGAGAATCCCTTCAAACATATAAACCAACCACTTAAAGAAGTTCCACAAGAACTTAAGTCTAAGGTTATGAATGATATTGCCATGGCAAAACTCATAATGGAATTAGCTGCCTTATTTTCATATAATATTGGAGATATTATTGAAACAGTAATGAAAAGTAGAAAAGACAAAAAATAAAAATAGACCCTAACAAATATAAAATCATGGAAAAAGCAACAGAATGGAAAGACATTGCCATGGAATCTTTAAAATCAATGTGGTTTGAGATAACAAAAATATTTCCAAGCATTATAGGAACCTTAATAGTCTTAGTTATTGGTTGGCTATTAACTAAAGTAGTAGTTAGAATTATAAAAAAGGCTTTAAAATTAGCTAAGGCGAATAAATTAGATGATACATTAAACGAAATTGAGATTATTGAAGGTAAAAAGCTAAACTTTGATACGATCAAGATTGTTTCAAACTTCGTGAAATGGATTATGTATATCATGCTAATTATTATGGCTGCAGATATTATGAAATTACACATGATATCTGAGCAAATTAGTAACCTGCTAGGTTATTTACCAAGATTATTTGCTGCTTTAGTCATATTTACGATAGGATTAGTTTTAGCTAACGTTATAAAAAAGGGCTTAAAATCATTTTTTGAATCTATGGATTTATCAGGAGCAAAATTGATAAGTCAAGTCGTGTTTTTTCTAATACTAATATTTGTTTCTATAACGGCATTAAATCAAGCTGGAGTCGATACCGAGATTATTACTAGTAACCTCACTTTAATTCTTTCCGCTTTTTTGTTAGCATTTGCTTTAGCTTTAGGTTTAGGAGCTCAAAAAGTAGTAGGCGATTTGTTAAGAACTTTTTATACTAGAAAAACATATGAAATAGGACAGAAAATAGAGTTTAATAATATTAAAGGTGAAGTGGAATCTATAGATGGTATAACAGTTACTTTAAAAACTGAAAAAGGAAAATTAATAGTACCCATTAAAGATATTGTAGAGAGTCAAGTAAGTATTCAGGATTAACTTTAAGTTAGGGTTAAAATTTGGTTGGTTAATTTCTGTTTACAGAAAGCCTCTCTACATCATTACAGCAATCCCTTTTCATTAATTTGAAAGGGGATTTTTTTGTTTATAAACCATTAACTATTAGTTTCTGCATAATTCTCAACAACAAAATTTCCCCAATCTGCAATAGATTTTAAAAGAGGTATAAGTGTTTTTCCAAAATCGGTTAGCGAATACACAACTTTTAAAGGTGGTTTTGAAGTGTATACTTTTCGTTTAACAACGCCATCTTCTTCCAAAGTTTTAAGCTGTAAACTTAATGTGCGTTCTGTAACACCATCAATTTGTTTTTTTAATTCATTATACCTTAAAGGTTTTTCTATAAGATGAAATAAAATAACTGTTTTCCATTTTCCTCCAATAATACCCATGGTAACACTTGTGCAACAGGGGTATTGCTTACCTTTTATTGTATGCATATACTTCTTTTTAAAGTAAAAAAACGACTATCCTTTTTGACCGTTATTGTCTAACAACAAAACTATACTTATTTTTGCTACTATAAAAATTATAGTATAAATTATTAAATATAAATTCAAGAAAGAATGAAAGCAATAGGATTCAAAGAATCATTACCAATTACAGAAGAAAACAGTTTTATTGAGTTTGAAACAGAAATACCAATGCCTTCAGAATATGATTTGTTGGTTAAAATTTCAGCAATTTCAGTTAACCCAGTAGATTATAAGATTAGAGAGAGTGCTGCAAAAGACACTGTTTTAGAAACACCAAAAGTTATTGGTTGGGATGCCGTTGGAGTAGTGGAAGCTGTTGGAGATAAAACATCAAAATTTAAAGTAGGTGATGAGGTGTTTTATGCAGGAGATCTTACTAAAAGTGGAAGCAATGCAGAATACCAATTAATTGATGAGCGTATTGTAGGACGTAAACCTAAAAATTTAAGTATTGCAGAATCTGCAGCAATGCCGCTAACAGGATTAACAGCTTATGAGTCTCTTTTTGAGCGTGTTAAAATAAATCCAGAAAAAGATAAAGGAAAAACTGTTTTGTTTTTAGCTGGTGCAGGAGGAGTTGGTTCGATAGCTATTCAATTAGCTAAAAAAATAGGAAACCTTACTGTTATTGCAACTGCTTCTCGTCCAGATTCTATACAATGGTGTAAAGATATGGGTGCAGACTTTGTTGTAAATCATCATAATTTAAAAGAAGAACTTGAAAAAATAGGACATAGCCAAGTTAATTATATTATGGATTTTGTCGATTTAGAAGGCTATTGGGAAACTATGGCAGAAATTATAAAACCTCAAGGTCATATCGTTTCTATAACAGCAAGTAGCAAACCACTAAATTTAAATATATTAAAAAGCAAGAGTGTTACTTTTTATTGGGAATTAATGTACACACGTTCTATGTTTGCGACCGACGATATGGAAAGACAACATCAAATTTTAAATCATATTTCAGATTTATTGGATGATGGAACACTTAAATCCACATTAACAACTACTTTAAAAGGATTTACGGCTGAAAACCTTAAAGAAGCTCACAGAATGCAAGAATCTGGAAAAACTATTGGAAAAACAGTTATTCAGTATTAGAAAAATGAAATAATTAAGTTTAATAACGATTATAAAAAGTGGCGATTTAGGTTTTAACTTAAATCGCTATTTTATTTATTATTTCAAAGTAATTTATTATATTATCTGTTGACTCATTATGTAAAAAAAAACTAGTTTAGCCTATAATAATCTAATTATAGAAATCTTATATATACTGGTGTTACCCAACATTAAAAAAAATAAAAATGATACGAAATTATTGGAATGAAAAATGGAAAGAAGTAGAATTTGATGACAATATTTCTGAAAATGAAAAGTTCAAAATATCAAATTATGGAAGAGTTATAAACTGTAAAACCGAAAATGAATTCCTAGTAAAACAATACTATATAAACGGTTATCAAAATTTACCTCTCAAACAAAAAAAGAATGGAAAATTAACAAGTAGATATGTGCATAAACTTGTTGCAGAGCATTTTCTTGAAAAGAAAGATGGTATTTGTGTAATTCACATAAATTATGACAAAACCGACAATCGAATTGAAAACCTTAAATGGGCAACAAAAAAAGAAAAGGAAATTCATCAGTTCAGTAATCCTGAATTCAAAAATATTGTACGTAAAAGACCGTGGAATACAAAACTGACAGAAACAAAAGTAAAACTCATAAAACGAAAAATAAATGACCCAAACCGAAGAACACGACTAAAAATGATTGCTAAACAATTCGGCATTTCCGAAATGCAACTTTACCGAATAAAAACAGGAGAGAATTGGAGCTCTGTAACGGAATAAAAAATATTGGGTAGCAACTTGATAATTAATTGTTTCTAGCCTACATGGAAATTGCTTCAGAATTTTCTCAGGTTCGTTCCATTTTTATAAATTAGTTGCTTAACTACACAACTAAGAATACACATTAGCATTAATTAAACCTAAAAAATTTATATGCCAATTGAAAACATTCCAGAAATTTACATAAAGGACAAGAAAAAGAGTCCCGACTTATTCGTTTACGATTATAAAATGACGAGTGATGTTGTTAAAGGAAAGGTAAATTTAGGAATGAATATGTTTAGCTTTTTACAAGTTGGCAAAAAGCATGTGCACTTTGCAGGAACATCTGTTGCTGTGAATAAAGAGCAATCATTAGTACTTAAAAAAGGAAATTGGCTATGGACGGAGTTATTAGATACAAATGCTATATATTACTGTAAACTCTTCTTTTTTTCTGAAAAGATATTAAACGAATTTTTAGAAAAGCACTCAAAAAACAAGCAGATAGTAAAGGAAGAAATTCCATATTTTATAATTCGGAATGATGCATATATTACTTCATATTTAAATTCATTATCGGCTATAAGTGAGGTTCCAAAAGCTTCAATAGAAAATTTACTTGCTGTAAAATTTGAAGAACTGTTGCTTTATTTAATTAATAAATACGGCAGTACTTTTGAACTCTATCTTCAATCATTAATTGTTAACGAAACTTCAACTTTCAAAAAAATTATTGAAAGCAAAATACATTCCAACTTAAAACTAGAGGAAATAGCCTTTTTATGTAATATGAGTTTATCGACTTTTAAACGGTATTTTATAAGCGAGTATAAAGATTCTCCTGGAAAATGGTTAAAAGATAAACGACTTGAAAAAGCAAAAAAAATTTTAGAACAAGGCGAATTCAAACCTTCAGATATCTATTTTGATTTTGGTTATAATAATCTTTCAAATTTTAGTGTTGCCTTCAAAAATAAATTCGGATTTAATCCAAGCCAAATTTCCAAATAATTCATCTCTTATACTTTAGCTCTAAAGTTGACCTTTTTTCAATAGTTCTTGACCTGTATTGATAACTATAAAAAGTAACTCTCCTCGTAATTTTATATCATAATTAAAAAAACTAAATAGGAAATTATGAATATTACATTATCACAAGCAGAAAAAATAATAAGCGTAGCAAAAGCAAAATCTATTGAAATTGATACAAAAATGAATATTGCTGTTGTAGATGCAGGAGCAAATTTAGTCGCTTTTGGTCGTATGGATGGCGCTTGGTTAGGCTCATTAGACATATCTATTAAAAAAGCGAAAACAGCTCGTTATTTTGATATGAATACAGGAATAATTGGAGGTTTATCTCAACCAGGAGGTTCATTATACAATATAGAACATTCAAATAACGGACTTATTACATTCCCAGGAGGTGTTCCAATTAAAAACGCAGCAGGCGATATTATTGGAGCTATTGGAGTAAGTGGAAGTTCGGTAGAAAACGACCACACCGTTGCAGAAGCTGGTGCGTCTGCCATCTAAATTCATGAAATTATTCAATAGGGTTATTCACATTTGAATAGCCCTTTTTTAACAACTTTAAAATTTAAAAAAATGGCAACAAATAGAGGAATTGTCTACATCAAACCAGGTGTAGTAGAAGTACAAGATATAAGTTACCCTAAGCTTGCTTTGGGTGATAGAAAGTGTCATCATGGCGTTATTTTAAAAGTGGTTGCAACTAATATATGTGGTAGCGATCAGCACATGGTTCGAGGGAGAACAACAGCGCCTTCAGGACTTATTTTAGGTCATGAAATTACAGGTACAGTTATAGAAAAAGGAAGAGATGTAGAATTTATGGATATTGGCGATTTAGTGTCAGTGCCATTTAACATTGCTTGCGGTCGTTGTAGAAACTGTAAAGAACAACAAACCGGTATTTGTGAAAACGTAAATGATGCCAGACCAGGAGCAGCTTATGGTTACGTTGATATGGGCGGATGGATTGGAGGACAATCGGAATACGTTATGGTGCCTTATGCAGATTTCAATTTATTGAAAATTCCTAACAAGGATGCCGCTATGGAAAAAATTAGAGACCTAACGTTATTATCAGATATACTTCCAACAGGTTATCATGGAGCTGTTACAGCGGGCGTTAAACCAGGATCTACCGTTTATGTTGCAGGTGCAGGACCAGTTGGGTTAGCTTGTGCAGCATCTTGTCATTTATTAGGTGCCGCAGTTGTAATTGTTGGCGATATGATTCCAGAACGTTTGGCACAAGCCAGAAGTTTTGGTTGTGAAACGGTCGATTTAAGAAAAGACGCGACTTTAGGCCAGCAAATAGAACAAATTTTAGGTATTCCTGAAGTAGATTGTACGGTAGATTGTGTTGGTTTTGAAGCTAAAGGACATGGCGCTAATGCAGAAGAACAACCAGCAACCGTATTAAATGATGCGATGACGGTTACAAGAGCTGGTGGTGGTATTGGTATTCCAGGATTATATGTAACTGGAGATCCAGGAGCAAAAACTGAAGCAGCCAAAGAAGGAAGCTTAAGTGTTCGTTTTGGTTTAGGATGGGCAAAATCTCATCATTTTCATACAGGTCAAGCTCCAGTTATGGAATACAACCGAAATTTGATGCAAGCTATTATGCATGATAAAATTAAAATTGCTGATGCTGTAAATGTGCAAGTGATTACTTTAGACGAAGGTCCACAAGGCTATGCAGATTTTGATAGTGGTGTTGCTAAAAAATTCGTTATCAATCCGCATGGTATGGTTTATTAATAGCGTAAATTTTAAATAGTTGTTGTTAAAATTTTAAACAAAGTATTTTATAACTCTTTATAAGGGAAAAGGTTAATTGTACTAAGTATTAATAGCAATGTAAAAAAGCGATTTAAGTTTTAACTTAAATCGCTTTTTCTTTTTTAATACTATTTTTTTTTCTTTTTAAAACAAATCATTTAAAACTTTAGCTAGCCTAATTCCAGCAATTTGTAATTGGCTTCTAACCGTTTTAAAATTGTCGTAAGAGTATTTATATCTTAAATTTTCGTCTGGTGTTGCCGATTTGTAAACCAGTTTAGATAACTCATGTGTTTCGTTTACCCAATCTACAACACTACCTTCTTGTATAGCTTTTACTTGTTTTTTTGTTAAAACATCAGCGTTTTCGGCTAGTTCGTTATAACTCATATCAAAATCTTCAATCATTTCAGAATCCCATACACGATGTAAATTAGAATCTTTATAAAACCATTGTACTTTAAAATCGTTACCACCTTTATCTTCTTCTAAACCAATATGCATAGGTTGGTGTAAATCGCCAACTAAGTGTATTAAAAGCTTTAAATAAAAGCCTTTATCATCATCGGTTGCATTTTCATCTTTTATAACACTTTTACAAAATTCTATACCCGTTACTAAATCACCTTTAGGGTTCTTTTTAGAGGTTTCGTAGTTTTCATCAAAAGGCATGTTTATGTAATGCCACGTATAAAACTCGTTATAACGTTTGTCAGATTTTATTTCATCTGCAAATGTAGAAACAAAGGCTAAAGATTGTCTTTTTAAAAGTTTTTTAACTTCCCTTTTAGCTTTTCCACATAAATAGTCGTCGGCAATTTTTCCAACAACACGATGCCCAGTTGCACCCCAAAAATCATAAGAAGTATCTACGGTTTTAGGTGTTATAAATAATAGAGCAATTAAGTAAATAGATAGTGTTTTCATATTGCAAATTTATGAATTACTTTATTAGAATTTAACTATAATTTATAGTTAACAAAAGTTTAATGTTTAGACCTTTCTGTAAAGTAGAAATCTCTTTTAAGTGTTTTTTTTACAAGTGTTTAAATGTATTTATAAGTTTGATGTAAATTCTTATTTTTAATATTTAAATTTAATTAGCAAAAACTCTTTAGGATTTTCTATTTATTTTTTATGTGTTTAAAACAATAACAAGTAATATATAAACACCTTGTTCGCAATATTTACCTTTCTTGAAATAAGGCTATATAATTCTAAAAGTTATATATAAGAAGAGAAAAACATCTGCACAATTAAAAAAGGATTTAAATAGAACAAATATTTATAAAATAAGAAAAAGCAGAGTTTAGAATCTGCTTTTTCTTTTTAAAACCAAATAAGATTAAAGGTTCCTCATTTGGACTCTCTCTTAACTAATTAATTTCCCTTAAATTAATTAGACTTAATTATTTGATATAAAGGTAATTAAGAAATAATAAATTAATTTACATACTTATTGGATAGATTTACATAAATCACAGATTTTGATTATGTTAAAAAAGAATTGTTTACTAAATGATTCGTTTTTTTAGTTTAAGCGCAGTTTAATCAATAACTGTTGTTAAAGGTTTTCTAAATTATTCTTTCTTTTCTTTCCTATTTTTTTATAGTAAGAAGGCGTATGTCCTGTTACTTTTTTAAATTGATAAGATAAATGACCAACACTGCTGTAATGTAATATATGAGATATTTCGGTGAGATTTAATTGGTCATAAAGTATAAGTTCCTTGGCTCTTTCAATCTTATGTTTTATAATGAAATGTTGTATAGTTATTCCTTTAACCTCAGAAAATAAGTTGGAAAGATATGTGTAGTCATAGCTAAGTTTTTCACTTATATATTCGGAATAGTTCACTTTTGGCACTTCATCTGTATAATGAATCATTTCTATAATAACATTTTTTATTCTGTCAATAAGAATGTTCCTTTTATCATCAAGTAATTCTAAACCAGAAGTTGCTAAATTACTTTTTAATTCTCTCTTTTTTTGTTCATTAATAGTTTCTAAAATTTCAATCACACCAAGGTCAATTCTAGTATAATGTAGGCCAAGTCTTTCTAACTCTTGCTTCACCAAAAGTTTACATCTCAAACTTACCATATACTTTATATATAGTTTCATGTGATAGTTTTTATTGGATATACAGTTTTAATAGATTAGAGGTTAAAATTATGCCTGTAATTTTATTTTGATTGTAATTAATTGTTTGAGAGTTTACAACTATATTACAAAATGTTATGTGTTTATGAAGTAGTTTGGAATTATACATTACGATGAATATCTATTTAACTAAAAAACCTTTTAAAAAGAAGACTTTAAACTTATTTAATTCTTAATGCTACCGCACCTCACAAAAAACATTGTGTGTTTTATTTTTTTTCGATAAAGCTTAATTTGCTTTCAAATTTGAAATTGATTTTTTTTAGTATATAACTTTTTAAATGTCTTTTATATGTATGTATAAGATACAATAATATTTTATTAAGTGAAGTTTAAAACTTCATATAAAAGTTAAATAAATAAGATTTTTTAAATTATAATGGGTTAAAAATCAATAACTAATCAAATTCTTCATAACCGCTTTTTATTACGGTTGATATCATCTTAAATTGTTCGTTGGCTGTAAAGTGGTGTGATTGGTTACCAGGAATAATAAGACCTTCACCAAGACTTAGTTGGTATTCTTTTTTGTTAATAGTAAGATTCGCAGTACCATCTATAATTTGAATATACGTATCAAAAGGAGATATTTTTTCTGGTAGTTCTTCACCAGTGTCAAATGACACAGCTGTAATATTCCCACTAATTTTTTTGATAATAGTCTTACTCACCACTGCATTAGGCAAATATTCTATGATTTCTACAATAATATGGGGAATTGCTTTCTCCATTTCAAAGCCATTTTTTTTCATAGTATATTTGTCTTATATATTAATAATATGTACTATTCTATACTAATGTGTGCATACTATTTATACATTAGATCTAAAGCAAGGTAATTTTATTTTATGATTATATTGGTATTTAAAATGAGTTTTTTAAGATATGCGAAACGTTTGCAATTTTTACTCCTCTATAATTAAATGTTTTCAGTATGAACTACATCTTTTAAATCGATAAATAAATAATCAAAAAAAAAGCAGACATTTAAGTCTGCTTTCAAAATGCTAGTTTAGAATATTCTTAAGGATTTTTCTAACTAACTAACTACTAACCAAACACTTTAAAGATAATTATAAAATTATAAATTTAATTACACCTTTATTGGATTGATTTACATAAATCACTGATTTCAACTATTAAATAAAGTGTAATTTGCTTATTTATAAACATTTAGAACTAAAGTTTGTAACTTTTGCTGTAGTGTTTAATTACTTGTTATTCTTAATGTTAATTTTAGTACTAGGTTTTATATTTATTAGAATATAAAAAGCTGACCTTAAAAATAAATATAGTAAGAGAACAATTAACTTATTCCAAATAATTGGCATCTATTGGTATTATATTTAAACCCTTTTTTAAAGGCAACTATAATTGAGTTGGTGTTACCTTTTGACTAGTAATTTCAGATAAAAAACTTTCGATTAGGTCTTTAGAATGTTTGGTTGGAGGAATAGGGAAGTCGAACCAGTTTTGCAATGCTTCTTCAAACCCTGCTTTATTTAAATAGTTATGTAATGCAAGGTTTAACCCTTTTGTGTATTTAGTATGATCGGCTCCTTGAGAATCTTCGTGATATAAATCGTTTTGAGCAAAACCTTCAAAAACAGGTCCAGTTATTTTTATTCCAAATGCTTCTGGGTTCTTACCAATTGGACTATGAATAGTTGTTGTGAATTGGTGCCAAAATGCAGACTGAATACAGTTTTTCTCAAATAATTGCCTTACAACCTCGAGAGAGTCTATAGTTTCTTGTTCTGTTTCGGTGGGAAATCCATACATAAGATACGCATGAACCATGATGTTGTTTTCAGAAAAATGATGCGTTACTCTAGTCACTTGTGCAATATCAACGCCTTTTTTCATCTTAGATAATAATCTGTCTGAGGCGACTTCTAAACCACCCGTTACAGCAATACATCCCGATTTTGCCATGAGCTCGCATAATTCAAAATCGAATGTTTTCTCGAATCGAATGTTCGTCCACCAAGAAATGGTTACGTTTCTTTCAATTAATGCATAAGATAAAGCTCTTAACATTTTAGGCGGAGCTGCTTCATCTACAAAATGAAAACCAGTAATGCCTGTGTCTTTTATTATTTTCTCAATTTTATCTACTAAATCGGCTGCTGTCGTATTTTGGTAATTGCCAATATAATCTAAACTCACATCGCAAAACGAACATTGTTTCCAATAACACCCATGAGAAATAGTGAGTTTATTCCATCTAGCATCCGTCCACATACGGTGCATGGGGTTTACAACATCTAGAAAAGACACATATTTATTAAACGGTAATCCTGAATAATTTGGTGCAGGTAAGTTTTTATGATGGTAAATGGTGTTTGGAATTTTATCCTTGTAAACCACTTGTTTGTTTTCTAGTACAAAGGTTCTTTCCAGTTCATTTACAGTAACCTTATTTTCAAGATAGTTAACTATTTTTAGTAAAGGACCTTCACCATCATCCAATGATATAAAATCGACAAATTCAAAAATTCTTGAATCTTTAAGAGAGCGTAACTCTGTGTTACAGTAACCTCCGCCAAAGGCTATATGAATGCTAGGAAAAAGCTGTTTAATAAACTGAGAACAGCGTAAAGCAGCAAATAAATTTCCTGGAAAAGGAATTGTAAAGCAAACTAAATTAGGCGTATGGTTTTCAATTTGAGCAACTAGAATATCTAGCATTTTCTCTTCAATGAGGGTAGCTTGGTAACTTAAAAATTCATCTAAATCATCAAAACTACTTGCTGAAGTCGCAATTTGTTCGGCATATCGCGTAAATGCAAAAAACTCATCAACATTCGCTTGAATAAAATCGCCTATTTCTTCAATAAAAAGTGTGGCATGATGCTTTGCTTTGTCTATAACGCCAGCATCACCAAGTTCCCATTTTATTTTGGTATTAACTTTCGATAATCGATGTCCTAGTGGTAAGAAATTAGGGTCTAATATTTTGTTTGCCGTTTTAATATCCTGTTTTTGAAGAAATCCAATAACCAAATCAACACTTGAAATGTACTGGGTTTTCATTTTACAAACCTCGGGATAATGATAATTCTCCAATTCCTCAGCTTCTTGAAATACAGAACGCAGAAAATCACTAGTAAAAATGGACGTAAACAGCTCAATACTTAAATCGCAATGATGAACAGATATTTCATGTTCTTCCAGAAACCCTTTTAGATAAGCAGTTGCCGGATAAGCGGTGTTTAACTGAGTAAACGGTGGCGTAATAAAAAGGATTTTGGATTGCATAATGCAAAGATAGAATTCTCTACAAAGAAATGGATTGAATTAGCACTCTTTTATAAATTCTTGAACCGATAAGCTTAATGATAGCTATTACTATTTCTTATTCCGTTTGTTGTAATTTTTATCGCCTCTTGTTTTAGGCTTCTTGTACTTAGCAGCAATTTTAAATTTATAAGAACCACCTAAATTTTCTTTGGAGTTTTTGTCAGATTTGTCATGAAACGCTGGTCCGGGAGCATCTTCATCTTTAAGTTTAGTAGGATTGTAATGTTCTTTTATTTGCGGACGTTCTTCTTCAATAAGTTCTGTAGAAATCTCAACAGATTCAGGAATGTCTAAAAACGGAATTGGCATTTGCATTAATGTTTCAATGCGCTCTATGGCTTCTTGTTCTTTTTTAGTAGAAAAAATAAGCGCTTCCCCTTTGCGTTCTGCACGACCTGTTCTACCAATACGATGCATGTAGTTTTCTGGGTAATCTGGTGTATCAAAATTTATAACATGCGATATATTATCAATATCTAAACCACGTGCCATAACATCGGTAGCCACTAAAATTCGGTTTTCGCCTGCTCTAAATTGCTCAATGCTACGTAAACGGTAATTTTGTGTTTTATTGGAGTGAATTACGCATAATTCTTCTTTAAAATGTTCGTCTAACTTCTCAAACAAACGGTCTGCCATTCGTTTATAAGCTACAAAAATTAAAACTTTATTAAACTTTTCGGTGTCGTTTAATATATGCGTTAACAGATTAACTTTCGTATAAAAATTAGGCACATTGTAACGCGATTGTTCAATGTTTTCGAGCGGTGTTCCAGATACAGCAATAGATACGCGTTCTGGACTTTTAAAAAACTCATTTATTAAAACATCTACATCTTGCGTCATTGTTGCCGAAAACATAATGTTTTGGCGTTTTGGAGGAAGGATATCAAAAATGTTAATAAGTTGGTGTTTAAAGCCTAAATCTAGCATCACATCAACTTCATCAATCACTAATTTTTGAATGGATTTTAATTGTAAAACACGACTTACTGCTAAATCGTAAAGCCTTCCAGGTGTTGCTACTAAAATATCAATACCTTCAGCTATAGCTTTTTTTTGTGTATTAATATTAGTGCCACCGTAAACACCTAAAACCCTATTGTTTATATATTTTGAAAGCTTTTCAATCTCTTCAACGACTTGAACGACCAATTCTCGTGTAGGTACAAGAACTAAAACACGCGGGTTTTCTTGCGTAGAAAATTTTAAATTTTTTAAAATAGGCAGCATATAACCAAAGGTTTTACCAGTACCTGTTTGTGCTATACCAACCATGTCTTTACCAGAACTCACCACATTAAAAGCTTCCGCTTGAATGGGTGTTGGTGTTGTAAACCCTAAATCGTTTAAGGCGTTGTAAAGAGGCGTATTTAAATTTAAGTCGTTAAAAGTCACAGTGTGCTATTTTGCTGGCAAAGTTAAGCTTATTATTCTATTTTACTATAAATGGCTATTATCAATTTCAATAGTATATGCCGCTTTAAAGGTTTTACCAGCTTCTAATGTTATAATCCCTTCTTTATCTTTTATGTTTTGATTAGTAGTTTCACTATCGGCAATGCCTAACCATGGTTCTATACAAACATAATCGCCACTTGGTTTTGCCCAAATACCTAAATATTTAAAATCTGGGTAACTTACTGTTAAGATATTACCAAGGTGTTCACTTTTTAAACTTACTTTTCTAGATTTTATGTCTTTAAAAACTAAAGCATCTTCATTAAATAAATCATGCTTTAAATGGATTTTATTTGAATTATTAAAAACGTTTTTCGTGTTAGATGAAATAAGCCCATTTTCCATGTTTATTAAATGATTTTTAGAGTTTTCAACAAGTTCAAATTCTAAAAAATAATCTTCATAGTTTTCATTTTTAAAAACGGGGCATTTAAATGCAGGGTGTCCGCCAACTGAAAAATATATAGGTTTTGTGTCGCAGTTTTTTACGGTGTGTAAAACTTCTATCATATTATCTGTAAGTGTGTAAGTAATATAAAATTCAAATTTAAAAGGATATATTTTTAATAAAGCATTATTGTAAACCAGTTTAAAAGTTAAACTATTTTTAGTTTGTTCGTGCAGAATAATGTCTTTGTTATGTCTAGTAAAACCATGCTTTTGAAGCGAGTATGTTCCACCTTCATAATTATAAGTGTCTTCTTTTAATGCGCCAATAATAGGAAACAAATTGGGAGCATAACTACCCCAAATATCAGGATCTGCATGCCACATAAATTGAGTGTTATTTTTTGTTGAAGAAATTTCACAAAGTTCGGCTCCTGCTTTTTTAACTGTTATTTTAAGTTTACTATTTTGTAATGTATGCATGCTAGGTGTATATTTAAACTAATGTACAAAAATCTTAATTTTTTAAGTATTCTAAGTAACTTTGCTTCGAAATTCTTTTTTATTGAGAACAAAACATATTCATAGTCTTAAAAACACCAAATTATTTAAAAATCAATTACTGATTTGGGCGCAGCAATTTGATGACGTTGTTTGGTTAGATTCTAATAATTACTCTCAAAAATACGCTAATTACGATGCCGTTTTAGCGGTTGATGCCTTTACAAGTATTCAAACCGATTATTACCAAAGTTTTGAAAAATTAAAGGAATATCAAACTCTTACTAACGATTGGATTTTTGGTTATTTAACCTACGATTTAAAAAATGATGTAGAAGATTTAAAGTCCAGTAATTTTGATGGTTTAGGATTTCCAGATTTATATTTTTTTCAACCTAAAAAGCTGTTTTTAATAAAAGATAATCAAGTTGAAATTCAATATTTAAAGGGTGTTAAAGATGAACTTGAAGATGATTTAAAAAAGATTAATAATTACGATGAATTACAAAGTAGTAACCAATCAAATGATATTAAAATAAAACTTCGCATTCACAAAGATGAATACTTCGAAAAAGTGAATAATATGTTGGCTCATATACACAGAGGTGATATTTATGAAGCTAATTTTTGTCAGGAGTTTTATGCTGAAGATACAGATATAAACCCATTAGAAACTTATACTAAACTTAATGCGATTTCAAACCCGCCTTTTGCTACGTTTTTTAAGTATTACGATAAGTATTTATTATCGGCTTCACCAGAGCGTTATTTAAAAAAGGAAAAAGAAACCATTATTTCACAACCTATAAAAGGTACTGCAAAACGATCAAGTAATTTAGAAGAAGATGAGTTGCTAAAATCAAATTTATTAAATGATGAAAAGGAGCGTAGTGAGAATATTATGATTGTAGATTTGGTGCGAAACGATCTATCTAAAACAGCTATAAAAGGAAGTATAAAGGTTGAGGAGTTATGCAAGATTTATACGTTTGACCAAGTGCATCAAATGATATCGACCGTGACTTCAAAAATTAAAGAAACCACACATCCTGTTGATGTCATAAAAAGTACATTCCCAATGGGAAGCATGACGGGTGCTCCTAAAATTTCAGCAATGAAAATTATTGAAAATTTAGAAGAAACAAAGCGCGGACTCTACTCTGGTTCTGTTGGGTATTTTTCACCAAAAGGCGATTTTGATTTTAACGTCGTTATTAGAAGTATACTCTATAATGAAACAAAAAAGTACGTTTCTTACTCTGTTGGCGGTGCTATTACATCAAAAAGTAATCCTTTACAAGAGTATGAGGAATGCCTTGTTAAAGCAAAAGCCATGCGAACGGTTTTAGAAAACTAGGTTTATATATTATTTTTTAAAGCCTCTATAGAAAGTGTTAATATACGTGTTACTCGATTAGTTTCAATGTTTTTTACTTTTGCTATTTCGTCATAATCTAATCTTCCAAATACAAAAAGGTCGACAATATCAGATACTCTAAACGGTAGAGCTGAATAGAATTTACCGAGTAATTTTTTATTATCAATAGATGATAGATCATTAATTTCAAAGGCATTAAGTATAGATTTATCATCTTCGTCATATAAGAATAAATGTTTGTGTTTATTTCCCTGTTTGTATGAAATATCATTTAATTCTTCATTCATTATAAAATCAAAACCTTGGTCAATAGTATATTTTTCTTCTAAACCTTTTAATTCCTCTTTCAAAATTGAATCTGTACTAGTCGTTTTTTGATGAAAAGCTTCTCTTTTAAAAAGTTCATCTAAATTGGCATCAACAGTTTTAAAAAGTTTTAGTTTAATAGCCATGGCGTCCATATCTATATCATAACCATTTTCATAAAATTCAACAATACCTTCATCTATTAAATCGCTAGATGTATACATGTTTTTAGGAATTATGCCTGTAGATTCTGCAATATAGAGCCTGTGTTTTACATAGGTTTGCAAATGTTGTGTAGCAGAAACTACTTTTTTATCAAAAGCAGTTTGAGTAACTTTATCGGTTAATTTTTCAAGTGTGCACATAATAAAAGATATTAAATTAATATTCTAAAGTTACAAAATCTATAACATTAGTTTATGATAATTGTCATTTCATATTAAAGTTAGATGCTTAATTCAATAGGCAAAGTTGTATATTTGAAAACATGCTAGACAAACTTGAAAAACATATTAAAAACCATCTTCCTTTCTTAAATGAAAGCAGGTTTCTTATTGCCATTTCTGGAGGTATTGATAGCGTGGTTTTAACATACTTATGTCATAAAATAGGCTTAAAGTTCTCTTTAGTTCATTGTAATTTTAATTTACGTGGAAAAGAAAGTGATGGAGATGAAGATTTTATATTACAATTAGCAGAAGACTTAGATTTAGAAGTTTTTATTGAAAATTTTGATACCGAAAAATATGCTAAAGACAACAAACGATCCATTCAAATGGCAGCTCGTGAATTGAGATATGCATGGTTTGAAGAGTTAGCTGAACAATTAAAATTCGATTACATTTTAACAGCACATCATGCTGATGATAATCTAGAAACATTTTTAATCAATTTTACTCGCGGCACAGGATTGGAAGGTTTAACAGGAATCCCCGAAGTTAATGGGAAATTTGTGAGACCGCTTTTACCATTTTCACGAGGAGATATTAAAAACTATGCTAAAGAATATAATATAGAATGGCGAGACGATAGTAGTAATACATCAAAAAAGTATTTGCGAAACAAACTAAGGTATGATGTCGTTCCTATTTTAAAAGAAATTAACCCTAGCTTACTACAAAGTTTTCAATCAACATTAAATAATTTACAAGACACAACCAGTATTGTAGATGATAGCATTGATGCCTTTTTAAATAAAACTATAGAAAGTATAAGTGATAACGAAGTTAAATTTAAAATTTCAGATTTTAAAGAAGTCGATAATCCAAAAGCCTATGCATATGAGGTTTTTAAAGATTTTGGATTTACAGAATGGAACGATGTTGTCGATTTATTAGATGCTGAAACTGGTAAATTAGTGTTGTCACAAACCCATCGTTTAATTAAAAACAGGGAGCATTTATTGTTAAGTGGTTTAAATTCTGAAGAAAACAAGATTTTATACATTTTAGAAAC
The DNA here is from genome assembly GCF_900114265.1 of Flaviramulus basaltis. Taxonomy (GTDB): domain Bacteria; phylum Bacteroidota; class Bacteroidia; order Flavobacteriales; family Flavobacteriaceae; genus Flaviramulus; species Flaviramulus basaltis. The sequence goes on along the minus strand of NZ_FPKV01000004.1, from coordinate 246,618 downwards.
AGATAAAAAGACAGAAACACCATTTGGAACGTTATTTTTTGATGAAGCTGATGCTATTTTCGGAAAACGAACAAATTTGATTCACATTGATAAAGAAAAATTAAAATACCCATTAATACTGCGAAAATGGAAAGAAGGTGATGTGTTTTATCCTATAGGAATGAGTGGTAAAAAGAAAGTAAGTAAGTATTTTAAAGACGAAAAATTATCACTTTTAGATAAAGAAAATACATGGTTACTTTGTTCTGAAGACGATATTATTTGGGTAGTAAATAGACGTGCAGATAATAGGTTTAAAGTCATTGAAACCACAAAACAAATTTTAAAAATAGAATTAAAATAATTTGAAACTACAAGGACAAATAGTTGATATAGAAAATAAACGTGTTTACAAAGGTGAAATTACTTTTGAAAACGGAAAAATTCAATCTATTCAAGAAAAAGAGCATGATATAAACCATTATATTCTTCCTGGGTTTGTAGATGCCCACATTCATATAGAAAGCTCTATGTTGGTGCCAAGTGAGTTTGCAAAACTAGCCGTTAAGCATGGTACTGTAGCAACAGTTTCAGATCCTCATGAAATTGCGAATGTATTGGGTGTTGTAGGTGTAGAATTTATGATTGAAAACGGCAAAAAAGTACCTTTTAAATTCAATTTTGGCGCGCCATCTTGTGTTCCTGCAACAACCTTTGAATCTGCTGGAGCTGTTATAAATTCAGATGATATTAAAACGCTTCTTGAAAATCCAGATATTAAGTATTTAGCAGAAATGATGAATTACCCAGGCGTATTGTTTGATGATGCTGAGGTTATGAAAAAAATAGCTTGGTCAAAACACTACAATAAACCTATTGATGGTCATGCACCAGGCTTAAGAGGTGAAGACGTAACAAAATATATAAATGCTGGAATCTCAACAGATCATGAGTGTTTTACTTTTGATGAAGGTTTAGAAAAACTTCAAAAGGGCATGAAAGTTTTAATAAGAGAGGGTAGTGCCGCCAAAAACTTTGAAGCTTTAATCGATTTACTTCCAGAGCATTTTGAAAACATGATGTTTTGTAGCGATGATAAACATCCAGACGATTTAATAATAGATCATATTAATAAATTATGCGCCAGAGCAATTGTAAAAAATATTGATATTTTTAAAGTCTTGCAAGTCGCATGTATAAACCCTGTGAAGCATTATAATTTAGATGTTGGTTTGTTAAAAGTAGGTGATTTTGCAGATTTTATTGTAGTTGAAGATTTAAAAGATTTTAAAGCCCTTCAAACGTATATTGATGGTGAGTTGGTATTTGATAATGGAAAATCATTCATTGAAACTGTTTCATTTAAAAATTTAAATAATTTCAACTGTAATAAAAAACAGGCTTCAGATTTTAGGTTTGAATCTTCATCAAAAAAAATAAGAGTTATTGAAGCTTTAGAAGGGCAATTAGTCACCAATGAAATTGTTGAAGACACTTTAATTATAGATGGGAATTTAGTTTCTAATACAGAAACAGATATTTTAAAAATGGCAGTAGTTAATCGTTATAATAATGATGCTCCAGCTATAGCATTTATCAAAAATTTTGGATTAAAAGAAGGTGCTATTGCTAGTTCTGTAGGACACGATTCTCATAATATTATTGTTGTAGGTGTGTCTGATGAAGTTATTTGTAAAGCAGTTAATGTATTAATTGAAAACAAGGGTGGTATTTGCGCAGTTTCCAATTCCGAAGAAAAAAATGTACCACTTCCTGTTGCAGGAATTATGAGTGATAAAGATGGCGAAACTGTTGGAAAACAATATGCAGAACTTGATAAAATGGCAAAGCAACTAGGTAGTACTTTACATGCACCTTATATGACTTTATCGTTTATGGCATTATTAGTAATTCCATCACTTAAATTGAGTGATAAAGGATTATTTAATGGCACTGATTTTAAATTCACATCTCTTGAAGTTAAATAAGGCATAGCTTCATTATTCTTAATTTAAGAATTTAACAAATTCTTTATTGTATATATTCCATATTAACATAAATACCTTATTTAACAAGTATGAAAGACTGTTAGTGATTAATATTTGTTATATTTGAGTTTGGGCTAGATGAAATTAGTAGTTTTTACTGGTTTTAGAAGTCCTCTTCTTTATTTATAAAAAATCTAAATCAACAGATCTGATGAATACAAATGATACACTTTCCGAAGTGAAAAACTACATCGACGGCCAATTTGAACGAAATGGCCAAAACTCAATGAACGTATTTAGTCCGTTAGATGGATCAATAATATCAACGCTTCCTTTATCAACAAATTCAGATGTAGATAAAGCTGTACAAGCAGCTAAAAAAGCCTATCCTTCTTGGTCGTCAAAAACATTAAAAGAAAGAGTTCAGGTGTTTTTTAAATACAGAAATTTGTTAGAACAAAATATGGATGAACTTACTAAGTTGGTTCGTCTAGAAAATGGTAAAACTTATAGTGAGGCAAAAGCTGAGGTTGAAAAGAGTATGGAATTATGTGAGTTTGCAGTCTCAATGCCTCAAATAGTGGTTAATGAAGTTCAAGAAGTAAGTAAAGGTGTAGAATGTAGAATTGAGCGTAAACCTTTAGGTGTAGTAGCTTCTATTGCTCCTTTTAACTTTCCCAATATGGTGCCACATTGGACTATTCCTAATGCTCTGGTTTTAGGGAATACAATGGTAATGAAACCTTCAGAATTAGTGCCATTAAGTACTGTAAGGATTGCTGAATTATTAAAAGAAGCTGGACTTCCAGATGGCGTTTTTAATTTAGTAAATGGAGGTAAGGAAGTTGTTGAAGCTATTTGCGACCATCCAGACATTCAAGCAGTATCTTTTGTAGGTTCTACTAAGGTTGCAAAACTTGTATATAAAAGAGCAACATCAAATCTTAAAAGATGTGTGGCTTTAGGAGGAGCAAAAAACCATTTAATCGTTTTGCCAGATGCTCACGAGGAAATGACAGCATCTAATGTTTTGGCGTCAATGGCTGGTTGTGCTGGTCAGCGTTGTATGGCAGCTTCGGTTATGGTTGGAGTAGATAATGTTCAGCATATTATTGATCGAATGGTAGAAGAAGCTAAAGCTCTTGTTCCTGGAGATAATTTAGGTTCTGTTATTACGGCTGAATCTAAAGCACGAATTGAAGGTTATATAGCAGAAGCTGAAGCAAATGGGGCAAAGATTTTAGTAGATGGTAGAAATGTAACAGTTTTAGGAAAAGAAGGTGGTTATTATGTTGGACCAACAATTATAGATTATGTAACTACAGATATGTCGGTCGCTAGAGAAGAAATATTTGGTCCTGTAATTTCTATTATTAGAGCTAAGGATTTAGATGAAGCCATAGAAATAGAAAATGGTTCTAACTATGGTAATGCAGCTGCCGTGTTCACACAAAGTGGTGGACTGGCGAAGCAAGTTATGGATAGAGCAAGTGCAGGAATGATTGGTGTTAATATTGGTGTACCTGTACCTCGTGAACCATTCTCATTTGGTGGTTGGAACGAATCTAAATTTGGAGTAGGAGATATCACTGGAAGAAGTTCTATAGAGTTCTGGACTCAAAACAAAAAGACAACCATTAAGTGGAATCCAGAAGCAAAAACCAACTGGATGAGTTAAGTAGGTACAATATTTTAATTGTAAATCAGTATTTGGAAACTCATTAATCAAAAATCAACTAATCCACTACAATATTTTAGTAATTCAAATGGATAACATTATAAAAAATAACCTTGACTACACATTATTCTCGTGGTCTAAACAAAGTGGCTTAAATCCAATTAATGCATCACACGCAAAAGGATCTTACATATATGATAGAGATGGTAAAAAATACTTAGATTTCTCATCGCAATTAATGAATGTAAATATTGGTCACGGAAATCAACGCATTACAGAAGCTGTTGCAAAACAAATGCAGGAATTAAGTTATGTGTATCCAGGAATGGCAACCGATGTTCGTGGAAGACTTGGAAAAAAAATTGCAGAACTCACACCTGGAAATTTAACAAAATCATTTTTTACTTTAGGAGGTGCTGAAGCTATAGAAAATGCTATTAAGTTAGCTAGAATCTACACAGGAAGACATAAAATCATTTCCCATTATAGATCTTATCACGGCGCAACCTATGGAGCAGCATCTGTTGGTGGAGACCCAAGAAAATTTGCTATTGATAGTCAGGCAATGCCAAATGTAGTCCACGTTGAGAATCCTTATGCATATCGTTGTCCTTGGAATTCATCTTCTATTGAAGAATGTGGAGAACGTGCTTTAGCACATCTGGAAAGGGTGATTAATTTTGAAAACCCAGACAGTGTCGCTGCGATTCTCTTTGAAGGGGAATCAGGTTCTTCCGGATGCATAAAATATCCACCAATGTATTTTAAAAAGGTTAGAGAAATCTGTGATAAATACGGAATTTTATTAATAGATGATGAAACAATGAGTGGTTTTGGTAGAACAGGAAAAATGTTTGGGATAGATCATCATAATGTAACGCCAGATATTATGGTTATGGCTAAAGGCTTAACTTCTGGTTATTTGCCATTAGGAGCAATGGTTGTGACCGATACAATTGCCAATTATTTTAATGACAATCCATTGGCGTTAGGACTTACATACTCTGCACATCCAGTGTCTTGTGCGGCAGCTTTAGAGAATTTAAAAATTATTGAAGAAGAAGGCTTGGTAGACAAGGCAGCTAAAATGGGACTTTACATTGAAGCTGAAGTTGAAAAGTTGAAAGCAAAACATCCATCCATAGGAGATTTTAGAAATACAGGATTATTAGGATGCATTGAATTAGTGAAAAACAAAGAAACAAAAGAACCTACAACACCTTGGAATGCTAAGCCACAAGATATGGAAGCTACAAACAAAATGGCAGCTAAAATAAGGGAACTTGGTATGTTCACATTTGTTCGTTGGAACTGGATTTTTATTGCACCACCTCTAAATGTTAGCAAGGAAGAAGTAGATGAAGGATTACAAATAATTTCACAAGCAATCTCAATTGCTGATCAATACTGCAATTAGCCTATGAGTGATGATATAGTAGAATTAAAAATGGATGTATCTCAATCTTATTTATATAGTGAAGATTTAGCACCAGTACCAGCATCAGAAAGAACTTGGAGTAAATGGCATTTAGCCGCAATTTGGGTAGGAATGGCAGTTTGCATTCCAACCTATCTTTTGGCTTCCTATATGATTAAAACAGGATTAAATTGGCACGAAGCCCTTGTTATTATAGGTTTAGCTAATTTAATTATCACAATACCAATGGTTCTTAATGGGCACGCAGGTGTAAAATATGGAGTTCCATTTCCAGTAATCGGTCGAGCCGCTTTCGGAACAAAAGGTGTGCATATAGCTTCTGTAACCAGAGGTATTATTGCTTGCGGTTGGTTTGGTGTACAAACTTGGATTGGAGGTTTAGCTATTTATGCAATTTTTAATGCTATTACAGGAGCAGAAGGAGAATTAGGATTGTCTATTGGGAAATTTGTTGGCTTCGGAATTTTCTGGATCATCAATATGTATTTTATTTGGAAAGGAACAGAAAGCATTAAATGGCTTGAAACTTATTCAGCACCTATATTAATTTTAATGGGAATAGCCTTGATTGTTTGGGGATATGTGCAAGCAGGAGGTTTTGGTATTGTTTTAAAACAAAGCGATCAATTAGAAAAAACGGCAGCAACCATAACTCAAAATGAAGATGCCTATTTTCTAAACCTTCAATCGTTAAAAGATAAAGAAGGAAATATAAAGGTGAACGAATACAATATAGTTTCAGATGAAACTTCAGGTTGGCAAGCTTTTTCAGAAAACCCTATTACCATAAATTTAATTGAAAACGTTCAGATACAATTCAGAAATTCAAATTCAGAAACACCAATAGTATCAAGTATTGTCACACCAACGATTATAGATTCAACAGCAAAACCTACAAGCAAAATGTGGAGCTATTTATTATGGCTTACAGCTATGGTTGGTTTTTGGGCAACAATGTCCATTAGCATTGCAGATATTACAAGATATGCAGCCACACAAAAAGATCAGGTTTCAGGTCAGTTTATTGGGCTGCCTACCACAATGATGTTGTATTCCTTTGTTGGGATTTTTGTGACATGTGCAGCTGTTATAAACTTTAAGGATGTTTTAATCGCAGAAGATGCACCTTGGGATCCGGTGTCGTTAATTTCAAAATTCGAAAACCCGACGGTTGTGATTATCGCTCAAATATTTATGCTAATAGCAACATTAAGTACCAACATTGCTGCTAATGTGATCGCGCCATCCAACGCATTTTCAAACTTAATGCCTAAGAAAATTAGCTTCAGAATGGGAGGGATAATAACAGGAATAATTGGTATCTTAATAGCCCCTTGGTGGTTGCTGAATGAGATTTCAGGATTTCTTGTTTTTGTAAGCGGTTTGTTAGGACCTGTTTTAGGAATTTTAATTGCTGATTATTATTTGGTTAGAGATAAAAACTTAGATCTAACTGCATTGTATGAAGAAGAAGGTATTTATTCCTATAACAAAACAGGATTTAATAAAGCAGCGATGATAGCCTTATTTGCAGGAGTAATAGTAGCCTTAGTTGGTTATTGGGTACCTGCATTAAGTTTCTTGTATTCACTTTCTTGGTTTACAGGATTTATTATTTCGTTTGTTTTGTATTATTTATTAATGAAAAATCAAAAGTAAAAAGATGTCAATCTTAATAAAAAATGGTCAAATTGTTACAGCTGCGGAAACGTATGTGGCAGATATTTATATTAAAGAAGAACAAATAGTAGCCATAGGAAAGCACTTGAATTATAAAGCTGAAAAAGTTATTGATGCTACAGGAAAATTAGTATTTCCTGGCGGTATTGATCCTCACGTGCATTTAGATATGCCTTTTATGGGAACTTATTCCAGCGACGATTACGAAACAGGAACGCGAGCAGCATTGCACGGCGGAACCACTATGGTAATAGATTTTATTCTTCAAACACAAGGAGATACCTTGCATAATGCCTTGAAAACTTGGCAACAAAAATCTAAAGATAAGGCAATTGGAGATTATTCGTATCATATGGCTGTGACAGATTTTAATGATAAGGTTGCTAAGGAAGTAGTGCAAATAATTGAAGGTGAAGGTATTACATCTTTTAAAACATTTATGGCATATAAAGGCGCCTTGATGATAGATGATGGACAAATGGTACAGCTTATGAAGGTTGTAGAAAAGCACGGAGGACTTGTAACAGTTCACGCTACAAATGGAGATATGATTGACTCATTAATTGCTAAAAATAGAGTAGAAGGCAACTTGTCGCCTTTATATCATTATCTATCGCAACCAGAAGTTACCGAAGCAGAAGCTTCAGGAAGGTTTACTGATATGTTAGAATACACAAATTGTCCAGGTTATATTGTACATATGACGTGCGAAGGTGCTTTAAACGCAGTTAGAAGATCTACTCAGCGCAATCAAAAAGTATTTGTAGAAACGTGTACACAATATCTAATGTTGGATGCCTCTTTATACGAAAAGGATTTTGATGGTGCCAAGTGGGTTATGAGTCCGCCATTGCGCGAAAAGAAAGATCAAGAAGCGTTATGGTCTGGTATTAATCAAGGATTGATTCAAACGGTTGGGACAGATCATTGTCCGTTTATGTGGGAGCAAAAACTAATGGGAAAAGATGATTTTTCTAAAATTCCTAATGGACATCCTGCAATTGAGCATCGTTTGGAGTTTTTATATTCTGAAGGTGTACGTAAAGGAAAAATATCACTAACTAAGTTTGTAGAGATAAGTTCAACAAATTCCGCTAAAATTTTTGGGATGTATCCAAGAAAAGGAACAATCGCAATAGGAAGTGATGCAGATATCGTCATATTCGATCCTAAAAAGGAACACATTATTTCTGCTGAAACACATCATATGAATTGTGATTATTCAGGATATGAAGGATGGGAAGTCACCGGAAAAACAGAAACCGTTATTCTACGTGGTAAAGTAGCCATTGAAAATGAAGAATGCCTTCTTAAAGCAGGAAACGGAAAATTTATACCAAGAGGGAAAACTTCTAAAACTGTAATTTAGAAAAAAAATAACCTTTCGACTGCGATCGAAGGGACAAACAAATAAAATAAGTATCAAGTCGAGCGCAGTCGAGACCTAGTTAAACAAAATAATTATGCCAAGAAAAGTAAAATCAGGATTAATCCAAATGAGTCTTCCAATGACGGAAGGAGAAGGAACTATGAAAGAAATTATGCAATCAATGATTGCTAAGCATATTCCATATATTGAGGAAGCAGGTAAGCAGGGCGTTCAAATACTCTGTTTACAAGAAATTTTTAGTACACCTTATTTTTGCCCAGGTCAAGATAGCAAATGGTACGAAACAGCAGAATCAGTTCCAGGGCCAACCACAGATTTGATGGCTACTTATGCTAAAAAGTATAATATGGTTATCATAGTTCCAATTTACGAAAAGGAACAAGCTGGAGTTTTGTATAACACAGCAGCAGTGATTGATGCAGATGGAACGTATTTAGGTAAATATCGTAAAAATCATATCCCCCATACCAATGGGTTTTGGGAGAAATTTTTCTTTAAACCAGGTAATTTAGGATATCCAGTTTTTCAAACAAAATATGCAAAGATTGGTGTTTATATCTGTTATGATAGACATTTCCCTGATGGCGCAAGAGTACTAGGATTAAATGGAGCCGAGATTGTTTATAATCCATCAGCAACTGTTGCAGGATTAAGCGAATACTTATGGAAGTTAGAGCAACCAGCACACGCGGCAGCAAATGGGTATTTTATGGGCTGCATCAATCGTGTGGGAGAAGAAAAACCTTGGGATTTAGGTAAGTTCTACGGTCAATCTTATTTTGTAGATCCCAGAGGACAAATATTTGCAGAAGCATCTCGTGATGATGATGAATTATTAGTAGCTGAATTTGATTTAGATCTAATTGATGAGGTACGTTCAACTTGGCAATTTTATAGAGATAGAAGACCAGAAACTTATGGTAAAATAACGGAGCTTTAATCTTAAATCATTAATTATGAGTTTTTAAAAATTCATAATTTAAAACTCATAATTCTCAAGTATGGCAGAATATAAAAGACCCACAAGCGAAGCAGAATTCAAAAAGAATTTCAAGCAAAAGAAGCCTTTAATGAATAGTACAGAGGCTTTTTACGAAAGTTCTCGTTGTCTTTTTTGTTACGACGCACCTTGTGTTCAAGCTTGTCCGACAAGTATAGATATACCTTTGTTTATCAAACAAATACACACCGATAACTTAACGGGATCTTCAAAGACTATTTTCGATTCAAATTGGTTAGGAAATGCGTGTGGGGTAGTATGTCCAACAGGTGTTTTATGTGAAGGAGCTTGTGTGTATAATCATCAAGATGTGCCACCAATTCAAATAGGCAGATTGCAAAATTATGCCACTAATTATTCTATAGATAACAATAAAAAGCTATTTAAACCAGGATTAGATAATGGTAAGAAAATAGCAATTGTTGGTTCTGGACCAGCTGGGATTTCTGCAGCTTGCGAACTAAGAACTCTAGGCTATGAAGTTGATATATATGAAGCTAAAGAAAAACCTTCAGGATTAACTGTTTATGGAATTGCTCCATATAAAATTACCAATGAAGAAGTTTTAAAGGAAATAGACTATTTAAAAAACCAGTTAGGTTTCAATATTATTTATAATACACCAATCGATACAACTGAGGAAATAAACCAATTAGAATCTAAATATGATGCAATTTTCTTGGGTGTAGGATTAGGAAAGACTGCAACTTTAAGATTGAAAGGAGAAGATAAATTAGGTGTGATTGGAGCAGTAGAATTCATTGAAGATCTTCGTAATAAGCGTCATAAATTGAGTATGCCAAAAAACGTAGTTGTCATAGGTGGTGGAAATACGGCAATGGATGCAGCATCAGAATGTGCACGAATGGGAGCTAGAAAAACGGTATTAGCCTATAGAAGATCCCGAGAAAGTATGGGAGCTTATGATTTTGAATACGATTTAGCAATTAGTGCAGGAGTGGATAGTTTATTTAATGCTATACCTGTAGAAATTATTGGAAATGTTAAAGTCGAAGGCGTGAAATTTGCCAAAACTGAAGTTATAGACGGAAAGCTAGTAACAATAACTAATAATGAATTTATTGTTAAATGCGATATGGTTATAAAAGCAACTGGTCAAGCTAAACAAGGGATGTTTTACGATTTAATTTCTGGTTTGGACTTGGATAGCAAAACTAGAATTGTTGTGGATAAAGATACTTTTCAGACAACAAACCCGAAGTATTTTGCTGGTGGAGATGCAATAAATGGAGGTGCGGAAGTGGTAAATGCAGCTTATGATGGTAAAATGGCAGCACGAGGTATCAATCAATGGCTGAATAAAGAGTAAGATTTAAGAATTAAGGTTGAATTTTATTGCAATTATCCAATAAAAAACAACTAAAAACAAAAAACAATACATGGTTGATTTATCAGTAAATTTTGCGGGAATCAAGGCTCCAAATCCTTTTTGGTTGGCTTCTGCACCACCAACAAATTCAGGTTATCAAATAATGAAAGCTTTCGAAGCTGGTTGGGGAGGCGCAGTTTGGAAAACACTTGGAGTTCCAGTTGTAAATGTATCCAGCCGTTACGGATCTGTAAATTACAGAAATACCAGAATGATGGGTTTCAATAATATTGAATTGATTACAGATCGTCCATTGGCAGACAATCTTCGTGAAATTGAAGAAGTAAAGAAATACTTTCCAGATCACGCGGTAATTGCATCATTAATGGTACAAAGTAAGGCAGAATGGCATCAAATAATTAAAGATGTAGAAAATGCAGGCGCTGATGGTATAGAGCTTAATTTTGGTTGTCCTCACGGAATGTGCGAACGCGGTATGGGTTCTGCAGTTGGTCAAGAACCAGCAGTTTTAAAAACCATTGTAGAGTGGGTAATGGAAGCAGCAAATATTCCAGTGATAACAAAGCTAACGCCTAATGTTTCAGAGATTATAGATCCAGGATTGGCTGCTTATCAAGGAGGATCTGATGCGGTTTCATTGATAAACACCATTAAAAGTATTGTAGGTATCGATTTAGATACATTTGCACCTTATCCTGTTGTTGACGGAAAAGGAACCAATGGAGGTTATTGTGGTCCTGCTGTTAAGCCAATCGCAATGAATATGATTAAGGATTTGGCACAACATCCAGAAATTAGCAAGATTCCTATTTCAGGAATTGGGGGTGTAGAAACTTGGCGTGATGTCGTGGAGTTTATTCTTTTGGGTGCTACTTCCGTGCAAGTATGTACTGCAGTTATGCATTATGGATTTGGAATTGTCCGTGAAATGGAAGCAGGTTTACGTCAATTTATGGAAGAAAGAAACTACCATACAATTTATGACTTTGCTGGAAAAGCTTTGCCAAATGTAACCGAATGGAAACATTTAAACTTGAAACATAAAGTTATTGCCGAAATAAACGAAGATAAATGTATTGGTTGTGAATTGTGCTACATTGCTTGCGATGATGGCGCACATCAAGCCATTTCGTTATCAGGAGAACCAGGAAATCGAATCCCAAGTATTATTGAAGCAAATTGTGTAGGCTGCAACTTATGTTCATTGGTTTGCCCTGTAGAAAATTGTATCACAATGGTTAAAACAGATGATGGGACAGAACACTTAACGTGGAACGAACGCACACTTAACGATGATGTTCCAGTAACATTTGATGATGATAGAGCAGGAGGAAAGCACCATTTTGTGCCAAAACCGACTGATGCTTTAAAGTATAAATAATAATGCCAATAGTCTCCTCATCTTACAAACCACCTTTTTGTTTTAAAAACGGATTTATTTCTACCGTCTATTCAGGTTTGTTAAGGCGTGTTTCTTTAAAACAAGAAAGAGAGCGTATTTTACTTAGTGATGGCGATTTTTTAGATTTAGATTGGAGTTATGCTAAAGAAAAAACAAGCAAACTCATTATTTTACTTCATGGTTTAGAAGGTAATGCGCAACGTCCTTATATGACAGGTACTGCGAAGCTTTTTAATGAAAATAATATTGATGCCATAAGTGTAAATTTTAGAGGCTGCAGTGATGAAACCAATTCATATTATTATAGTTATCATTCTGGTTTTACAGAAGATTTAGAAACCATTATTCAACATGCTATTTCAACAAAAAAATATTCAGAAATCTATTTAAAAGGCGTTAGTTTAGGAGGGAATGTTGTACTTAAATATTTAGGTGAAAGAGATGAATTGCATGCGGAAATTAAAGCAGCTGTTGCAGTTTCTGTACCTTGTGATTTACATGGCTCTTGCAAAGAACTTCATAAAATAAAGAACAAGCCGTTTCATGATCGATTTTTAAAAGATTTAGTTAATCATTTAAAAATAAAACAGAACCTTTTTTCAAAGGAATTGAGTTTAGAAGAATTAAATTCTATAAAAACATTATTAGATTTTGATAATGTTTACACCTCAAAGACACATGGCTTTAAAGATGCTTTAGATTATTATGAGAAGTCAAGCTGTTTACAATATCTTTCCAATATTAAAATACCTACTTTGGTTATTAACGCATTAAACGATTCGTTTTTATCAGCAGAATGTTACCCCATAAAAGAAGCTAAAAACAATCAAAATCTTCATTTGGAAATGCCTCAATATGGTGGACATGTAGGCTTTATAGATAGAAATAATATTTACTATAATGAAAAACGTGCCTTAGAGTTTACTAAAACTATGTTAAAACGTTAATAAAAGCATAAAATGGATTTTATTTTTTTGTATTTTTAATAGCAATTCAATAATAACCAATTTCACATAACGTTATGCCAACATTTAATTTAAAAATTAATAATGAAACTCATACTGTTGAGGCAGATATGGATACACCCTTATTATGGGTTTTAAGAGACCAAATAGATTTAGTAGGTACTAAATTTGGGTGTGGTATAGGGCAATGTGGTGCTTGTACTGTTCATGTAGATGGTAATGCAATGCGAAGTTGTTTATTGCAAGTATCGCAGGCAGAAGGTATGAATATCACAACTATTGAAGGACTTTCAGAAGATGGAACACATCCTGTTCAAGAAGCTTGGAAAGAAATTGATGTACCACAATGCGGTTATTGTCAATCCGGACAAATTATGACGGCGTCAGCTTTCTTAAGTAAAAATCCAAATCCTAGCGATTCACAAATTAGAAATGCTATGCACGGAAACATTTGCAGATGTGCCTCTTACAATAGTATTGAGGAAGCTGTAAAAGTAGCAGCAGATAAATTAAGTTAATCAACCTATAAATAAAAAACAATGACACCTTCAAAAACAATGACATTTAGCAGAAGATCGTTTTTAAAATCATCAGCTTTAGCAAGTGGCGGGATATTAATAGGTTTTAACTTATTTAATGCTTGTAAACCAGACGCCAAAGTACCTGTAGATATAAGTCAGTTAAATTTTAACGACTTCAATGCCTTTATTAAAATTTCTGATGAAGGTAAAGTAACCATATTTTCTCCAAACCCAGAAATTGGGCAAGGGGTAAAAACTTCAATGCCAATGCTTATTGCCGAAGAACTGGATGTAGCTTGGGATGATGTTTATGTAGAGCAAGGTGTTCTAGATACTAATAATTACACACGTCAAGTTGCTGGTGGAAGCCAATCTATAAGGTTTAGTTGGGAACCATTAAGGCAAACAGGAGCAACAGCAAAACAGATGCTTGTTAATGCAGCAGCAGCTAAATGGGGTGTTGATGCTTCAGAATGTACTGCTAAATTAGGAGTTATTACAAATGCAAATGGTGATACTTTAGGGTATGGTGATGTGGTGAAAGATGCTGCCGGAATGGAAGTTCCTGAAAATGTATCTCTTAAAGATCCAAAAGATTTTACAATAATTGGTAAAGCAACAGGAAATGTTGATATAGATAAAATTATAACAGGAAAACCATTATTCGGTTTAGATTATAAAGAAGAAGGAATGGTTTATGCTTCGGTATTAAGACCTCCAGCTTTCGGACAAGTTCTAGATACTTTTGATGCATCAGCAGCAAAAGCATTACCTGGTGTTATAGATGTTATCGTAATTGGTGAAAAAGCTAGAAAATTTTTAGATAAAGGATTTATAAGCTGGACATCTGTTATAAGTGGTACAGATAAAGTTGTGGTTGTTGCAAAAACAACTTGGGATGCTATTAAAGGCAAAAAAGCCATTAAAGCGACTTGGAAAAATGATACTCCACTTGAAAGTACAGAGAATCACGATAAAATATTATTCGATTTGTTAGATGGAGATAAGTTTGATACTCAACGATCTGATGGTGATGTGAAAAAAGCGTTCGCTCAAGCAGATAAAGTTATAGAACGTACATATGAAGCACCGTTTTTGCCTCATAACTGTATGGAACCTATGAATTTCTTTGCTAATGTAACTCCAGAAAAAGTACATTTAGTTGGACCTATACAAACACCTGAAGAAACAGCAAAAGTTGCAGCTGCATTATTGGATAGAGAACTAGAAGATATTGAAGTTGAAATGACTAGAATGGGTGGTGGTTTTGGTAGACGTTTGTACTGTGATTTTGTGATTGAAGCGGCTGAAATTTCTAATGCTATAAATAAACCAGTTAAAATGATTTCTACTAGAGAAGATGATATGGGAACTGGTGTTTATCGTCCGTCAACAAAATACAGAATTGCAGCGTCCATAAAAGATGGAAAGCTAACAGGTTATCATTTAAAAGAAGCTTGTGTTAATGGAAACATGTATGGTTTAATTCCAAATTTCTTTCCTGCAGCAGCTGTAGAAAACTATAAAGTAGATACAACAAATTATAAAAGTAACATTACTACTGGAGCATGGAGAGCACCCTATACCAACTTTTTAGCAAGTGCAGAACAAACCTTTTTTGATGAATTAGCAGAAGAAATGGGTGTAGACCGAATCCAATTGCATTTAGATTTATTAGAAAATGTAAAGAACAATCCAGATCCAAAAATAGAATATAGTCCAGAAAGATTACAAGGAGTTATTAAATTAGCTGTCGAAAAATCGAATTGGGGCAAAAGTGAAGCTGGCGTTTATCAAGGTTTTTCAGTTTATTATTGCCATAATTCTCATGTTGCAGAGGTAGCAGATATTGTTATGGATAATGGTACACCTACCGTTAAAAAAGTGACCTGTGTTGTAGATTGCGGAATTGTAGTCAACCCAATGGGCGCTCTAAATCAAGTGAAAGGCGGCGTTATTGATGGTATTGGCCATACGATGTATTCCGATTTTGGTTTTAATAATGGTATACCACTATCTAAAAACTTTGATACTTATCAACTTATTAGAATGGGACAAACACCAAAAGTAGATGTTCATTTTATAGAAAATGAATTAGCGCCAACAGGTTTAGGTGAGCCAACTTTACCGCCAGTAGGAGCAGCAGTAGCTAATGCAATTTATAAAGCAACCGGTAAAAGACTAACAAAACAACCTTATATGAGTAATATGAATGTTGGAGAAAAAGTTATTGGCTAACCATAATTTTTTAAAGCATTCATAACTTAATGAGTAAATCCCCAGAAGAAAAAGCAAAAACATCTGAGAAGTTTTTAAGCCTAAAAATTACTACACCATCAAAAAATAGTGTAGGTTTTGGTGCTATTAAATCATCACTTAGTCAAGCGGCTAAGTATATGAATCCTGCAGATGCATTAAAGTTATCGCTTAAAATAAATCAAAAAGGAGGTTTTGATTGCCCAGGTTGTGCATGGCCAGATCCAGATGATGAGCGTTCGCCTATTGGGGAATATTGCGAAAATGGTATAAAAGCTATTGCCGAAGAAGCTCAGAATAAAACTATTAATCGAGAATTTTTTGCTAAACATTCAGTAGATGAACTATCTGCCATGTCGGATTTCGAAATAGGTAAATCAGGTCGTTTAGCAGAACCTATGTTTTTAGCTGATGGCGCATCACATTATCAACCTATTTCTTGGAATGATGCCTTTGAAAAAGTAGGTAAGCATTTAAATGCACTCAATAATCCTGATGAAGCTGTATTTTATACCTCCGGACGAACTACAAATGAAGCTGCATTTTTATATCAATTATTTGTTCGAGAATATGGTACTTCCAATTTGCCAGATTGTTCAAATATGTGTCATGAAGCCAGTGGTAGTGCTTTGTCTGAAACCTTAGGTATAGGAAAAGGTTCTGTGACTTTGGATGATTTGTATAAAGCAGATTTGGTTATGGTTGTTGGGCAAAATCCAGCTACCAACCATCCTAGAATGCTGTCAGCTTTAGAGAAATGTAAAAAAAACGGTGGTAAAATTATAGCTGTGAATCCGCTTCCTGAAGCAGGTTTAATGAAGTTTGTAGATCCTCAAAGCCCAATAAAAATGTTAATGGGTGGTACAAAACTTTCAGATGTTTTTGTGCCAGTAACTATTAATGGTGATGTTGCTTTTTTTAAGGCTATACTTCTTAAATTATTACAAAAGGAAGAGGCTACAAACGATGTGTTTGATAAAACTTTTATTGAAGAATTTACCGATGGATATGATGTATTTATTTCAGATTTAAAAACTTATAATTTTGATGAATGTCTTCAAGCTTCTGGAGTTTCTAAGAATGTTTTTGATGATGCTTTCGATTTAATATTAAATAACGATAAAATTATTATATGTTGGGCCATGGGCTTAACGCAACACCAAAATGCGGTTGATAATATTAGAGAAGTTGTGAATCTCTTACTATTAAAAGGAAGTATTGGTAAAGAAGGTGCAGGAACTTGTCCTGTACGTGGTCATTCCAATGTTCAAGGTGATAGAACGGTTGGTATTTGGGAATCGGCTCCTCAAGCTTTTTTAGATAAAATTGAATCTAAGTACGGTTTTAAACCTTCTGTAAAACATGGTTATTCGGTAATTGATGCGGTTAAGGCAATGTATGAAAAGAAAGCTAAGGTGTTTTTTGGTTTGGGTGGTAATTTTATTTCGGCTGTTCCAGATACAAATTATTCTGCAGAAGCATTAGCCAATTGTAATTTAACGGTTCATGTGAGCACAAAACTAAACCGTTCGCATTTAGTAACAGGAAAAGAGGCTTTAATTTTTCCTTGTTTAGGACGTACGGAAAAAGATTATCAAAAAACAGGAGTTCAAACCCAAAGTGTAGAAAACTCAATGGGAATAGTGTCATCGACTAAAGGGATTTTAGAACCTTGTTCTGAAGATTTATTAAGCGAAGTTGCCGTAGTTTGCGGTGTTGCTCATGCTACTTTAAAAGAGCGTTCTAAAATAAATTGGCTTCAATATCAAGATGATTATAATTTAGTTCGAGATGATATTGCTGAGGTAGTTGAAGGTTTTAATGACTTTAATACGCGATTAAAAAATCCATCAGGGTTTTATTTGCCAAATGGCGCTAGAGAGCGAAAATTTAATACCAAAACAGGAAAAGCTAATTTCTCAATTAATAAATTACCTCATTGGAAATTGAAAGATGAAGAATTAATTATGATGACAATTCGCAGTCACGACCAATTTAATACAACCATTTACGGTTTAGATGATAGATATAGAGGTGTTTATAATGAACGACGCGTTATTTTCATGAATAGAGAAGATATGAAAGTAAGAGGTTTAATAGAAAAACAAGTTGTTAATTTAAAATCGGTTTATAGTGGTATTGTTAGAGAAGCTCATAGCTTTAAAGTAGTTGGTTACGATATCCCTAAAAACTGTTGTGCTACTTATTTCCCCGAAACGAATGTATTAGTGCCTTTAGATAGTTTTGCGCATACAGCTAAAACTCCTGCTTCAAAAAGTGTTGCTATTACGGTTGAAGCTGCTTATTAATTCAAAAAGCATTTGTTTCAATTTAAAACATTTAATTAGTTTTAATTAAATTTCAGAATAAAGCTTTCTATTAGCGTTAGTTTAAGTGGTTTTTAACAATCGTGTTAAATTTTTATTAAGCTATGTTAAAGTGTTATTATGGAGTTGTTTAATTTGAAACATCATCGTATCTTTAGAAAACTACTAGCCCGCCAATCACACTTTAAGTGTTTTATATTTTTTTCTTAGATAGAATTATTCAACTAAACGTTTAATAAATCATAAAAGTCATGGCACCAAGTAAAACCCAAAACATCCAGTTAAGAAGGACTTCCAGAAATTTGGAAAGTAATTATTTTAATAAAAATATTTCTAAACTTAAAATAGATAAGACTAGAGATGAATCTGATGTAAAAATTAAAGAAACTGAATCTAGCTTTCATTATGAATTAAAATTACCAGGTTATGTGAAAGAAGATTTTAATTTTTACATAAATAAGAATGATAATCTAGTTGTTACCACAGAAAAAATAAATAAGAAAGTAGCTCTCGAAGATGAGGTTACAAATACTAAACATTCTTATTGTTATGCTTCAGCATATTTTAAAAGAAATTTTAAATTACCTAAAAATGTGGTTAGAGATGAAATTTCTGTTGATTATAAAGATGAAATTTTAAGTTTCGATTTGTTTAAAACTAACAATAAAGTTCTGAAAATACCTAATGAACGTTTTTTATAATGTTCTCGATAAAACTCGACAATTGATAATAATAACTAAGCAAATATCATCAAAGAAGATAATTACCCTCCAATAGTAATCATACTCCTGTTGTTGTTATGTAATTTAGGTTCTTGAAGTTTTTCTATGGTATTCATACCGCCACGAACTTTAAGTTTGGCTAGAACTGCTTTTTTAATAATAGGTTCTATAGGTTTTCCTTGGCGAAGTGTGGTTAATAAATCAGATTCTGTTGCAGAAAACAAACAGTTTTTTAATTGTCCGTTTGCAGTTAAACGCAATCTATTACAAGAATCACAAAACGGATTAGTTACTGAGCTAATAATAGCAAAACTACCTTTGTATCCTTTTATTTTATAGTTTTTTGATGTGTCGTTTGGCGCATCTTGTAAACGTTCAATCTGCTCTTCGGTAAAAGAAGCATTAACATAATCCATCACTTCTGCATAAGATACCATTTTACTCATATCCCATTTGTTGCCATCAAAAGGCATAAATTCTATAAACCTAACCGAAATAGGTAAATCTTTAGTGAAATTAATAAAATCGATGATTTCATTATCATTAAAATCCTTCATTAAAACCGCATTTAATTTCACTTTAAAACCTTCTTTTACAAGTAATAAAATGTTGTTGTAAACTTTTTCAAACTGATCGCGACGTGTAATATGTTTAAACTTTTCTCTGTCTAATGAATCTAAACTCACATTGATACTTTTTACACCATTTGTTTTTAAAACTTCAATAAACCTATCAATAATAATCGCATTTGAAGTGATTGATAACTCAACTGGAAGTGTTGCTAATTTCTCTAAAATAATAGGTATATCTTTTCTAATTAATGGTTCGCCACCAGTTAATCTTATTTTGGTAACACCATGTTTTACAAAGGTTTTGGCTATATCGTAAATCTCTTCATATGTCATTAAATGACTTTTAGGTGATAATTGCACACCTTCTTCTGGCATACAATACGAACAACGTAAATTACAGCGTTCAATTAATGAAATACGTAAATAGGCATGGTCTCTGCCAAAACTGTCTTGTAATATGTTTTTATCTTTTTTCATTAATCGTGTCTTGCACCTTTTAAAATTCTGAAAATATGTAAAACCGATGGAAAAATTGCATCCATAGATTCTTTTGCACCATTAGTAGAGCCTGGTAAAGCTAAAACAAGTGTGTTTTTTATAGTTCCCGCAACACTTCTAGACAACATAGAAAATGGGGTTCTGTCTTGTCCGTAATTACGAATGGCTTCTTCAATACCAGGAATTCTTCTATCTAGTAACGGAATTAAAGCTTCTGGAGTGACATCGCGTCCTGATAATCCTGTACCTCCTGTGTAGATGATTAAATCCACATCCTGTTCTTGATATGTTTTTGCTTTTTGTTGAATGATATCTTTTTCATCTGGAATGATGATGTAATCTGCAATCTTCACATCACAAGATTCTAGCTTTTCAATGATTGCTTTTCCAGCTTTATCTTCTTTTTTTCCTGCCGAAATAGTATCTGAACACACAATAACTGCAGCGGTTAAATCTTTTCTAAAGCGATCTCTAAAATCGGATTTCCCGCCTTTTTTATTTAATAATTTTATGTGATAAATCTCAATACCTTTGTCGATAGGTTTTAGCATGTCGTACATATTTAAAGCGACTACACTTGCACCATGCATGGCTTCAACTTCTACACCTGTTTTGTAAATGGTTTTAACAGTAAATAAAACAGTGATTTCTAAATCGTTTATTTCATATTCCACACTAGTAAATTCAATAGGCAAAGGATGGCAATCTGGTAAAATGTCTGGTGTGCGTTTTACACCTAATAAACCAGCAGCTTTACTCATAGCAAATACATTGCCTTTTGGAACGGTGTCATTTTGAATAGCTAAAATGGTTTCGGGTTTACTAACCTTAACAATAGCTTGAGCTACTGCGGTTCTCAACGTGGTACTTTTATGTGTGATATCTACCATTTTCTAACTGTTTACTTTCCATTGATGGGTTTCGTCTTCAAAAATCTCTTTTCCAAAAACAGGAGCTTTTGCTTTTATTTCCTCAACTATATATTCTAAAGCTTTAAAAACAACTTTTCGTCTAGGTGATGATACAAAAACAAATAAGCATATTTCTCCAGCTTTTACAGTGCCTAAACTATGATAAATGTGCATGCAAGTGAGTTCAAATTTTTCAAAAGCAGCTTCTCTAATTTCATCAAATTTAGTATTTGCCATATCTTCGTAAGCTGTATATTCAATAGCTGCAACTGTTTTTTCGTCAATAACATCTGCGCGTACTTGACCTAAAAAAATATTGTGAGCACCAATACTCGTTTTGGTTTGATGTTTTGCTATAGATTCTCCAATAAATTCTGAGGAAATAGCGCCTTGTTTAAATACGTTTTTTGGTTTTTTATTTGTCATTATAGACTGTTTTATAATGTTCTTTAATATAATTTTTTATTTCTGAAGCACCTTCTTTAATACTGAAACAGTTATTTATATTTAGGTTTTTTAATACAGAAACTGCTTTTTTACTTCGTATTCCAGATTGGCAGAAGAGTGCCACATTTTTTGATTTTTTGATCTTATTTATGTTACTTTCTAATTCATTTAAAGGAATATAAGTCACTTGTAAATCATCTATTTTTGGTTGTTCATGAACTTCGCGAACATCAATAAATTGAATGTTTTTATTTGATAAAACTGCTTTAATTGAAACTTCAATAACTTCAATGTCACAACTGGTATTAAGTTGTTTTTCATGAAAGTTGTCTTTATCTTTTAAAACTGAATTAATAGTATCTTGAGATTTACTTATTTTTAAGATTGAAGTATCATTAGTAAGCGCATTATAGCAAAGTAATTTTCCTGAAAGTGCATTGCCAATACCTAAAATAATTTTTAATACTTCGTTGGCTTGCATACTACCAATAATTCCTGGTAAGACTCCTAAAACACCAATTTCGGAACAGTTTGGAACAGCATCTTTTTGAGGAGGATGAGGAAATAAACAACGGTAATTTGGTCCGTTTTGATAATTAAAAACAGAAACTTGACCTTCAAACTTATAAATAGCTCCAAATACTAAAGGTTTGTTGGTAATTATAGAGGCATCGTTTACTAAATAGCGAGTTTCAAAATTATCGGAACCATCAACAATAATATCGTATTCATTAAAAAGTTGTATGGCATTTTGGTGTGTTAGTTTTTCCGCGTAAGCGATAATGGAAATACTATCGTTTAAATCTTCTAAACGCTTTTTTGCTGCAATGGCTTTATTTTGACCTAAAGAAGATGTTCCGAATAAGACTTGACGCTGTAGATTGGATTTTTCAACCACATCAAAATCAATAATACCAATAGAGCCAATACCAGCAGCGGTAAGGTATTGTAGAACAGGGCAGCCTAAACCACCAGCGCCAATAACTAGCACTTTAGATTTGGAAATTTTATCTTGACCTTCTTGTCCAATCTCTGATAATATGATATGTCTACTGTATCTACTCATAATAATTATCCTCCTGCAAACGGTGGTAATAACGCAATTTCTTGCCCTGTTAATTTTGTATTTTCGTCAACCAATTCTTGATTTTGTGCTACTTGAAAATCTTTAGTTTTTAAGGTGTTATATTTTCTGTAAAGCGTATCTAAAAGCTCAGAAACCTGAGTTCCTTCAAAATCTAAATACTCTTCTTCTAAATGTGTTATTTCGGTTAATTGCCCAAAATATTTAATAGTTATAAGCATTTTTAAGTTCTTTTAATTCTTCTTTTGTGTTAACGTTTGTAGTTAAAAAATCAAACTTATTATCGAGTGTAATGGTTTTAACTTTGCACTGGCTTACGGCATATTGTAAGCGCTTTTCTCCTTTTTGTAATAGCTCGTAAAAAATATGCTCACAAGAATTTTTGTATAGAGCTATAAGTGGCATAGTTTTACCATTGCTTTCAATTTGTATGACTTCAGATGTGTTATCAATTCCATCTATTAATTTTTTTAAAACGTTTGAATTAATCAAAGGAATATCGCAACTTAAAACTAGATTATATGCTGTTTCAGATTGGATTAAACCCGAATATATACCAGCTATTGGACCACTATTTTCAAAAACATCATTTATGCGCTTAGCCCCAAACTGATTATAATCTTCATTATTTGAAACAATAATAATTTTAGAAACCAAAGGGTTTAAAGCATCAATGCTGTGTTGAATAAACGTTTTTCCATTCAACATTAAAAAGCCTTTGTCGGTTCCCATTCTTGAGCTTTTACCTCCAGCTAAAATGATACCTGTTATGTCTTTTTTGTCAATCATTTTAAGTGAAAAATAATTTAAAGCATGCAATTACTAATACAAACGCTAGGATGTATCTTAAATTTTGATTGTTTATTTTTTTACTACCATAATAACCTCCTAGAAACGCTCCAATTAAAGCGATTGAAACTAATAGAAAGGATTCTTTTTCAAGTGTTACGCCGCTACTTAATTGCCCAATAAGCCCTGATGCAGAATTCACCCAAATAAAAAGGGCAGAAACAGCTGCTGCTTCTTTCATTTTACCCCAATGAAACAATAAAATTAACGGGGTTAGTATAATACCGCCACCAATACCTATGAGTCCAGAAAAGAAACCAATAATGCCTCCAACTAAAAGGCCTTGCCAAAGTTTAACTTCTTTAATTGTATCGCTTTCCTTTCCAAAAACATTCAGCATTTTTAAAATTGCAAATACTAAAAGTATCGCTAAGATTTTTTTATAAATAGAGGCGTCAATTTCAATAGTTCCTCCTATAAATGCCATTGGAATAGATGCCAAAGCAAATAATAAAAAGAGTTTTTTATTAAAAAAACCACCTTTATAATAGTAATAAAATGAAATTCCTGCCACAAATAAATTTAGTAATAGGGCAGTAGGTTTCATGGTTTCTGGTGCAAATGAAAACAATGCCATTAACGCCAAATAACCGCTAGCACCACCATGACCTACACTAGAGTAAAAAAAGGATACAATAGGTAAGATTAGTAAAAAGAGATATATGTGTTCGTTCTGTAGCATTTATATTTCTTCTATTTTTTCTAATTGTTTATCTAAAAAAGCCCAACAGTTTTTATTTATATCATCAAAAGCTTTTATTAAGGATTTTCCATAATCTGTTAGTTCTGTGCCGCCGCCGCCTTTTCCGCCAGTACTATTTATTGTTACCGGCTTTTTAGCCGATTTGTTAACAGAGTCTATTAGATGCCATGCTTTTTTGTATGATATTTTAAGAGATTTAGCGGCCTTTGATAGAGAGCCTGTTTCCTCAATCGCTTTTAATAAATGCACTCTACCTTCACCTAAAAGGACATTCTTTTCAGATTCTATCCATATTCTACTTTTAATTTTATAACTCATAATTAAACAGGTAATAGTATGGTTTCAACAGTGTCTTTTACTTTAATATTGGTTTGTTCTTCTGGCATGTAAACTAAAGCATTTGAAAGTGCAAAAGTTTGCTGCATTGCAGAGCTTTGTCCTTCTAAAATTTCTACTGTTCCGTTATTATAAATGGCTTTTAAAAATTGAGGTCTATCGCCATATTTTTTGAAATTTGAAAGTGATTTAGCTTGTACACGAGGTAATTCGTCATTATTAAGATCCATCATTTTTTGAAGCGCTATAAAAACATAAACATAAAAGCAAGTTAATGCAGCAGCAGGATTTCCTGGTAATGCAAAAACATTCGTGCTGTCTTTTTTTCCGAAGAAAAGCGGCTTGCCGGGTTTTTGTTTTACTTTATAAAACACTTCTTCAACTTGTAACTCATTTAAAGCTTTACCAACAAAATCGTAATCTCCAACAGAAATTCCGCCAGTTATAATCACCAAATCATTTTCAGAAATTACTGACTTGAGTTTGCTTAACGTTTTATTATAATCATCTTCAACTTTATGACTTGTAACATCGTAAAACTTTAAGCTATAAAGCGCGCTTAAAAGCATTTTAGAATTGCTTTCGTATATTTTTCCGTAAGTTAAATCTTGTCCAGATTCAATTAACTCATTTCCAGTAGTAACCAAGGCTATTTCTGGTTTTTTGAAAACCGAAACTTTTGTAATACCTAATGACATTAAATACCCAATGGCAGCAGGAGTGAGTTTGGTGTGTTTCTTTAAAGCAATGTCGTTTTTTTTAACTTGCTCTCCAATAGGACGAATATTATAACCTTCGGTTAAATGCTCTTCTATAGTTATTTCATCATCTTCTTTTTTAACTTTTTCCTGCATCATAACTGCATTTGCAGTATTTGGAACAGGTGCTCCTGTGAAAATTCTAACCGCTTCACCTTTTTTTAAAATTGGCTCATGCTCGTCACCAGCTTTAACTTCTCCAATAAGATTATAAGTAAGACTATCATGCAAATTTAAGGCGTAACCATCCATTGCAGATTGTCTAAAAGGCGGCATATTTATGGGGGATTCAACATCTTTAAATAAAAAATAACCACCTGCTTTCTGAACGGGTTTTATAGTCTCTTTTAAAAGAGGTTTAGAGGTGTTTTTAACAAGTTTTATGGCGTCGTCTATAGATATCATTTTCATTAACGTTATATCTTTTCAAATATAACGATTACATTTTTAGATAACTAATTTTTTATTGTAATTACTAGCCTAAATAAGAAGTGCATTTTACTCATCAAAAGTGACTGTTTACTAAGTCTATATAGTTTATGTTTTATGTTGTTTATAGTTTAGTAGGACAAAAAATAGATATTATGAAACAATTTAATCTTACAATCAGCAAACCGTGCTCAGAAAAATTCAATCAATTTAAAACAACAGAATCTGGCGCATTTTGTAACTCTTGTAAAAAAGAAGTTATTGACTTTAGAAATATGAGTGATGAAAAATTAATGGAATACTTTAAAAACAGGCAAAGAAACACTTGTGGATATTTTAAAATATCTCAAATAAAAGAGTATTCTCATGCTACCGAACTCAAAAAAACAGCAAAATTCAAATATTTAAGAATTATTGGGTTTGCGTTTTTCTCTGCAATTTCACTTCATAATTTACAAGCTCAAGAGAATGAACCCAAAACCGAAGTTGTTGAGACGACTAAGAAGGAGAAAAAAGATCAAGTTAAAAAAGAGGTGAATCAAGAAGGGTTGTTAACAGGTGTTGTTTCAGATGAAACGGGTCCGCTTCCTGGCGCGAATATTTTATTAAAGGGAACTATGATTGGAACAGCTACAAATTTTGATGGCGAATTTGAATTTCCAAAAGTATTAAAGGAGGGCGATATTTTAGTGTTTAGTTTTCTTGGTTTTGAAACACAAACGGTAGTAATTGAAAAGAATCAAAAGGTTTTAAATATAAATATGAGTGGTGACGATTCACTTGTTTTAATGGGGAAAGTAGCTGTTAACGAGGTTTATAAGTCTAAACGGACATTGTGGCAAAAAATTAAAGGTATCTTTTAAATGAAACAGTTTTTAATTACTCTTTTTCTGTTCTCATGTATTATTGTTTATGGGCAGCAATTGGATTTTAAGCATATTAACTTTAAAAAAGCAGATAGTATAGCCAGTGCATTAGAAAACCATAGCTTAAACAATTTGCCTTTGTTAGCTTATAAGCTTACCAATAATCTAAATACTCAAATAGAAAAGTTTAGAGCTATTCATACTTGGGTTTGTTTAAACATAGAGAGCGACCACAGTTTTGGCGAGAAAACAATAAGAAAACGTAAAAAGTTTAAAAACGATAGTATCGCATTTTCTAATTGGAACAGTCAAGTTCAAGCTAAGGTATTCGAAAGATTATTAAAGGATAGAAAAACAATTTGCTCTGGATATGCGTATCTATTGAAAGAACTTACTACTTTGATTGATATACCTTGCGAAATAGTTGACGGATATAGTAGAACTGTAACGTCTAATGTTAATAAAATTGATGTCCCCAATCATTCATGGAATGCGGTAAAATTGAATGATAAATGGTATCTCGTTGATGCTACTTTAGCTAGCGGTTATTTTTACATTAACTTAAATAAATTCATAAAGAATTATAATGATGGCTATTTTTTAGCAGAACCAGAACTGTTTTCTAAAAATCATTATCCACTTGATAAAAAATGGCTGTTGTTAGAAAAGCAACCAACCATTGATCAATTTGTTGAAGCGCCATTAGTTTATGGAGAAACATATAAATATGAAGTTATTCCTGTAGCACCTATAAAGCTAATAACTAAAGTTTCTGTTGATGAAGAAGTTCTTTTCAGCTTCAAAATTTCTGATAAAAATAAAATTGATAAAACAAACATTGTGTTTAGTAGTGGTTTAAGATCTGATAAGATTGAAGCTTCTTCGTTTGATAACAAAAAAGGATTATTAAACTATAAGTATCATTTTACTAAAAAAGGACAATATGATGTACATCTTAAAATAGATGAAGACATTGTTGTGTCTTATACAATTGAAGTTGAAAAAGGTAAAAGTATGCATAATCCTTTATATGTTATAGCTAACTAAGCGAAGCAATTTTATAAGTTATAATTAATAACAAAGAGATTGCTTTGTGCCTTGCAATGACATTCCAATTACTTTTCTTACATTTAAGCAGTAAAGAAAAAATATGCTTAAAAAAGTTTTTGGAAGCGCCGTTTTTGGTGTGGAAGCAACAACTATAACGGTTGAAGTGAATGTAGATTCGGGTATTGGTTATCATTTGGTGGGATTGCCCGATAATGCTATAAAAGAAAGTAATTACCGTATTGCGGCTGCACTTCAAAATAACGGTTATAAAATCCCTGGAAAAAAGATTACGATTAATATGGCACCTGCCGATTTACGAAAGGAGGGAAGTGCTTACGATTTAACTTTAGCTATAGGTGTTCTTGCGGCGTCAAAACAAATTGAAGCTGAAGATTTGGAGCGTTATTTGATTATGGGCGAACTCTCTTTAGATGGTAGTTTACAACCCATAAAAGGCGCATTGCCAATTGCTGTAAAAGCTAGAGAAGAAGGTTTTAAAGGCTTTATTTTACCTCAGCAAAATGCCAAAGAAGCCGCTATTGTTGATGGTTTAGAGGTTTATGGTATAGATAACATTAAACAGGTTATTAATTATTTTGACAAAGGTGAACCTTTAGAGCAAACTATTATAAATACCCGAGAAGAGTTTGAAAAAAATTTAGACTTTCCAGAGTTTGATTTTTCCGATGTAAAAGGACAAGAAGGAATTAAACGCTGTATGGAAATTGCAGCAGCTGGAGGACATAATATTATTTTAATTGGTCCACCAGGCGCAGGTAAAACCATGCTAGCCAAACGGCTACCTAGTATTTTACCACCAATGACTTTGCATGAAGCTTTGGAGACTACAAAAATACATTCTGTGGTTGGTCGCGTAAAAGATACAGGACTTATGGCGCAAAGACCTTTTAGGAGTCCGCATCATACTATTAGCGATGTTGCACACTATAATGTGTACAAATATATTTAACTTTCCTATATTTACCAAATAAAAAATAAATCTTTTATTCATGTTAGGCATTTATTGTAGAATCTCAAAAGAAAAAGAGGAAGGTAAAGACCGCTCTATTGAAGACCAAAGAAAACTTGGTATTGAAAAAGCAAATGAGTTAAAATTACAATATAAAGTCTATATAGATGAAGGTTATTCAGGTACATTAGAAAATATTAATGATAGACCACAATTTTCTCAATTAATTGATGACATTCAAGATGGAATCATTACAACTGTATATTCTTACGACCAGTCAAGAATCGAAAGGAATGTTGAGGTTAGATTTGTAATTAAAAGAATACTCAAGGAAAATAATATTAAATTATATACTGATAATGGGTATGTCGATTTAGAGGATGACCAAAGTGAGATGTTGGGTGATATTGTGTCAATAATGAACCAATATTATGTAAGACTGACAACTAGAAAAGTAAAATCAATATTACATCGAAATGCGAAAGAAGGAAAGGCACATTCAAGTATATATCCATATGGTTATAAAAAAGATGAAAATGGTTTTTTAGTGATAGATGAAGAAGAGGCTAAAATTGTAAAAAGAATATATGATGATAGCTTAAAAGGTATAGGAACTAATAAAATTGCAGAGAACCTATCAAACGAAGGTATTTTAACTAGATACAATAAGATAGGTAAAGGGGTTATAAATACTAAAAACAAGTATACAGGGAAAGTTACCACTACCAAAAAAACCGATATTACTTGGTCGGGTAATAGTGTTAGGGGTATTTTAAAAAACACCATTTATAAAGGAGTTAGGAAGTTTGGTGGGAAAACATATCAATGCCCTATTTTAATCGAACCCTCTTATTGGATAAAAGTGAATGAAAACTTAAAGAATAATAGAAATAATTCAGGTAAAAAGGTAGAGCATAAATACCTTTTAAAAGGTATTTTGGAGTGTGGAATTTGTGGAAGAAATATGTATGGTAGGACTAGAGCAAGCAAAAAAGACCACTATTATTTATGTAGTTCTAAAAGAGATAAAAAACTTAATTGCGGTAATAGGTCGGTTAACATAGATTTTATTGAAAAATATATTTGGGAGATTGTCTTAGGTGATGCTTACGTAAAAGATGAGTTAGAAAAAGAGAACAAAAAAGAAGACAAAGTAGACGAACTGTATAAAATGAAGGGGCTTTTACATTCTGAAATTGCAAATATAGAGGCAAATATTAAAAATGTAAATAGGTTAGTTATTGAAGAATTTTTAAGCATTCAGGAAGGAATAAAAAGTAAAAGCAGTTACCAAAGTAAATTAGATGAATCTACCATAAGATTGAAAAACATAATTGATGATTTGGATTATGAAAAAGAAGCCATCAAACTAAGACAAACATTTGGTATCGATATGGATAAGATTAGGATAGATACACCATACAATAAACGGAAAGACTTGATTTTTAAATATATTAAAAGAGCTTATATTAGGTACGATGACAACATAAAGCACTATTTTCTAACAGTTAAATTCAAAACTAAAACTGGTGAACAGAATTATGCTTTTTCAAGTAATAGAAACAGGATGAGAAAATTTGTAGAGACTGGTGAATATGAAGAAACTTCGGAGGAAAGAGAAGCAATCATCGATAATTTTTATTTAGTAGATGATGATTCAGTTGAAACTATTAATATAAGGTCAAAAAAAATAGAAAATTGAGTTAATATTATCGACATATCTAATGCATCCAAAGTAACGTTAAGTACAATTTTTCAATAACCAACATAAAGAGTTAAAATCAACTCAAAAGCACAATGAAGAAGCCCTATGCTGTTATTAATTTTACCAAATTAGAATTTGAAAAAATTGAGAATACTCCTCCAGATTTTTTAGATTCAAATTATCTTAAATATTTGGTACATCATGTACTTAAAAATTTAGCCTTTCATATAGAGCAAGCAAAGAGAGAAGATGAGAAAGAAATGGAAGACATTACAACTATATACATACCTCTATATTCACAAGCTCGAATTAATGAAAGAATTCATGCAAAGCATAAAAATTTCTTGTGTGGAAACTATATAGACCACAAAAAAACAAGAACGACTATTCAAAAAAGGAGTATTCTTTACCAAGGGGAATATGTTGCATGGGACAATCAAAATAAAGGAAAACCATTTAGCTATCGACCATCGGATATTTACAAAAACAAGCCTATATGTGTAGATTATATTGATGACATTAAACTATCAAAAAAAATTAGAGAACTTGAAGTCAAAATTCACCCAGTAGTTTATAGTGGTAAATACAAGTTTTTGAAGAAGTATTTCGTTTTTGAACCCAGAAAACCAAACCTGTTAGAAATCAATTTAGAAAATGCAATTGAACTATGTCAAACCAGACGTAAATTACATAACAATTATGGAAAATACCTTAATGAGGCTAGTCAAATAGTAGACATATACAATGGGCTATTCAGAATATATTACAATAAGAACACAGATGGAAGATTGCATACCAATTTAACAAGACTGCCTAGAGTATATAGAAAACATTTAAAATACAACAATAAGACATTAGTTGAAGTTGACCTCTCTAATTCAATAGTGTTCTTCTTAGCCGTATTATTAAGAAGGTCTCTACCATTAAACATAGTAACTAAATATCCTATACTACTAATGATTTACAAATATCTTGAAAGCATTGATATTATTGAGATTCAAGAGTTTGAAAAGCTGTCAATTTCAGGTGAAATATATGATTTTTTTATACCTGCTTTTAGGGAGAATTATAAACCAAATATAATAGCGAAACTCTACAAGAAAATCAGTGATGAACCCTATGAAGATAGAGATGAGCAGATACGGAAGCTTGTTAAAAAAAGATTGTTAGCTATGTTATTTTCAGAAACTAAAGATTATACAATTGAGCAAAAAATATTTAGTAATAAGTTTCCTGAAATACTAGAAAATTTAAATAACTACAAAAATGAAAACGGCTATAACAAGTTATCTCATGCACTGTTCCAATTAGAGGCTTTTTGTATGATTGATAAAGCAGGGGGTAAGTTTAACAAGGCTTATTCTAAAGTAGCACCTTTATTTACACTTCATGACTGTTTAATAACAACTTTAGGTTATGAAAAAGACTTAAAAGAAACAATGGAAAAAGCATTTATTGAAACTTTAGGCGTAACTCCAAATATGAAAATAAAAGTTTGGGAATAGCATTAATGGACAATTACTTATGTTTCTGAATAATTCAGTCCTTCTTTATATTAAAATTTTAAGTTTAAATGCCAACCACTTTAGGAAGAAAGAAAAAATCCATTAATGCTTTACAATTAACCAATTCGATTGTCAATAAACTTTTCCAGTAATTATAGCCATTATTTGCTCTTTTTGCATTCTCATAATTTATAATAGAATCAATAATTTGTTGTCTGGATAGTTCACCCTTTAAAGAGTGTATTCTATACTGCAAATCGGAAACTACACCATCCGCATCTAAAATAAATCGGTTAATCAAATCAAGCCTAGTATAGTGACTAGAAATTATATTGTATAAATGACCGTCAATTCCGTTTGGATTATTAATTGAAAAATTAATTTCAGGAACCCCATTGTTGTAATTTACTATAGGGAAAAGATATTGTAAATTTGGTAGAGAGTCCGTGTATAAATTCAGAAAAAGGAACTGACCGTTTTCCCTCCAAAATCTATTCTTAATTCCGTTGCACTGAGAACATGATGGAAATAAATTTTTAGGATGTACTGAAAATTCACTTGCTTCCTCTTTTGGCACAATATGGTCGAGTGAGTTCACAGCATTAATCGTACAGTTTTGACAACTATTAATAATTCTACCATTAATGGAAGTAGTTATTTCAGTTTTTAATTTTTGAATAACAGAATTATCATATTTATAAAGTTTCAATAAATCATCTCGGACTTGACCATTATAACCAATTGGGTTAATCCCGACTAGGGTATTACTGCCAAATCTTAAATTATAATCATCAAAATGCAATCTCACATTTGGTTTATAACCTTCAACCCTTAATGTGTAATCTGGGTCTTTATTTGAATTTCTTTTAGAAGCCAACACAGTGTCAAAGAAATCGTTTGGTACTTCTTGTGAGCAATCAAGATTTCTCATTTAATATACTTTTTAGATATACAATTGCATTCAAACTTAATGGTATTTGGTCTGATTCCAGTAATTGTTTGATTCCCTCAAAATTATACCCCCTTTTTACAAGCCTTTCTAAAATAATTTTGTATTGTTTAGGAATGCTTCTGTTACCAAACACTTCTTCGGTTAGTATTGACAAGTTTTCACCAAAAGATTCAAGTCCAATTTTTCTTAAGGACGAGTAATTACCCTCTCTCTCTATAACATACACATTTTTAGAAAGGATTTCTTGTATAATTAATGGAGAGTGAGTAGCAATTATACAATATGATTTAAATTGGTGTACTAATTCGTAGATTGTATTAATCAATTGAGAAATAGCATTAGGATGTAAATGAGTTTCAGGTTCGTCATAAATAATTAGTGAGTCAAATCTTATATTTGCTACAATCTCTGTTACTATAAATAGAATTATGCTTTGACCTGAACTCAAATGTCCTCTTACAGTATTAAAGGATTCTGTATCAAATCTATATCTTTCAGAAGGCAGGAAAGCTTCTTTTTCTTCTTCATATATTATGAATTGAGAAAGTGAGTTTTCATCGATAAAATTTTCTAATATTTGTACCCACTGCTCAACTCTGCCCGATTTCACTATTTCCAACCTAGTTTGATGAAATCTCGTTATAAGTTCTACTTCACTTAATATTTTATTGTCCTTGTCTTTGAGTCCACAATAAACATAATTGAAAGTAGCTGACTTATTTGGAATTTCGAAACTATCAAATGTGCTATATGACACGGCAATAACCTTGCTAAATATTGGAGGTTTTGGAGTAAATAGTTCTTCTTTATTTCTGGAAATGTCATTTGGTAAGCTAGTAATAAGTTGGGTCTTTCCAGTGCCGTTTTTACCAATAACTGAATAAATTCTGTCATATGCATATACAGAATCTTTAAAATTGAATTCGACATCAAGATTATTATCGGCAAATTTTGATTTAAAACTATAATGAAATGAATACAAATTTTCTAAATCATAGTTGTAAACAAGGTATTGGGCTTCTCTTAATAATCGTTCAGCTTGGTTTTCCCTAATAAGTGAATTTCTAAAGTTTGATATATATTCAAATTCTTCTCTTATCCCTACAAAAAAAGCTGAATCCCTTAAAGCCCATAAAATATTCTTAAAATCTCTATCAAAATATTCACGCAACCTTTTGTAATATTGAATACTCTGTCCTAAAGAGCAGAAATCAGAATCTAATTTGGTGAATTGAAGCGGGATTTTATTAGAGGTATCAATATCTTCTAAATGAATTATTTTAACTTCACCAATATAAAATTCCTCAAACTGATTTCTATGATAAAATAGATGAAAAGTAGACTTCACTTTAAAATCATTCCAACCAGAATTAAAAGCTAGTGCAAAGAAGGGATATTCATTAATCTGTTTATGTGCTGACATATGTTCAGCATGACCATTGGGGTTTAGGTCAACAATAAATGGAATTTCATTTTCTCTAATACCAAATTGACTATCGCTACTTTCTTTTAATTTTTCTACCTCATATACTGGTAATCCAGAATCTGCATATTGTTTCAGGGAATAACTTAATTCAGCTTTTTTTAAGTAAGGCTGTATCAGATAATAGTAATTCATTATACTATTCTCATCAGAGCGAGTATCAGGGTGAATCATAAGGTTCAAAAATTTAATAAATTTTGAATCGTCTTCTAATAATTCCAACCTGTCTATAAATAAAAATTCTAAAGTCCAGTCATCATTATTAATAATGTGCTGAACTATGTCACCATAAGCATCTTTATATCTTTCATCAGTAGATGGCATGGCTTTTAATTCCCATATTTTCTCTAAAAACTCCATTATATCCCCACCAATTGATGAATAAAATGGAGGAGATTGTTTTAAGATTTCCTTTAGAATTTGAAGCTTTAGACTTTTGTTTATTTTCATAATCTATTGATTCAGCCTTTTATAAACCTTCTTAATCATGTAATTTCTGACAATAGTGCCAAAATCCTTGTCATCCATCATCTTTGAGAAAATATCCTGATTCTGTTCCATACGACCAATTAACTTATCCATAAAGGCATCTTCAAAGCCGAATTTAAAGTTGTCAAGGGTGTTGTTTTGCGCTTGTTCAGACAACTTGCTGTCAGCGACTAACTCTTCCTCAATCTGGTCGAAAAAGAGCTTGTCAGCTTCTGTAAATTCAGTGCCAAATTTTGTGTTCAGCACATTAATAATTTCGGACAGAGCCTCCTTTTCTTCTTTTGTCACTCTTATGCCAGATTCTGACATTCCATCCAATCCATATTCACCCTGTGGCTCTAATGCTAAATTATTTTCAGATATTTTTTGAAGCCTGTAATATTCTAAAGAAACCTCATCGCCAAGTCTAAATCTGTCCCTTTGACTCTTTTTAGGCAATACCTTTAAAAGAAACCTGCTATAGGTAAAAAGTTTCTCCAAATCGACATCCGTAAATGGCATGATTTGAGTAAGAAATGAATAAGCTCTTGTGAATGATTGTAAGGCATGTTTAAAGTCATCCTGTGAGGGTTTTGTCCCTAGTACATCTTCTTTGGTATTCTCTTCTGGAAGTTGCTTAAAACGCTCTACGGCAGGACTCGTAAAACCATATAATTTCTTTTGGTCTTTGACATTTAAAGTCTTACTGGACTTGAAGTAAAAGTTGCAAAAATTATCAACTTCGGACTGCCAAATAATTTGAGCCTTTTCAATTTCATTTTTAAGGTCATACAAATGATTTGGGTCAGTATTGGACTCAATAGTAGTAAGCTCATAATAGGGTTGAAAAGAACTTATAATATCCTGTTCATCATTGGTGAAGTCCAATATAAAAGTATCTTCCTTACCTGCATGCATTCTGTTAAGTCTTGATAAGGTTTGTACACATTTCACACCTGATAACTTCTTATCCACGTACATCGTATGAAGTAAAGGTTGGTCAAATCCTGTTTGGTATTTGTCAGCTACCAATAACAATTGATATTCACTAGTTCCAAACCTTTTAGGCAACTCTTTTTCCTTAAATCCATTTAATTGAACTTCGGTAACACCTTCTGGATAACTATCATAAATAACCTTTCCTGAAAAGGCAACAATAGTCTTTATATCAGTATAGCCCTTATCCTTAATGTATTTGTCAAACTCCTCCTTGTACCTCACTGCATGTAGTCGAGAGCTTGTCACTACCATTGCTTTTGCTTTACCGCCTATTTTTTTAGAAACTACCTGTCTAAAATGCTCAATAATCACTTGCGTTTTTTGAGACAAGTTGTGAGGGTGCAGGGAAAGGAAACGTCCAATAGCCATAGAGGCTTGTTTTTTGTTAACCTTGGGGTCATCTTCAATTTCTTTGGAAAGTCTGTAATAGGTCTTATAAGTGGTGTAATTCTGTAGCACGTCCAATATGAAACCTTCCTCAATTGCTTGCTTCATACTATAAAGATGGAATGGTTTTGGCGTACCGTCAATACATGGTGAACCAAATACCTCAACAGTTTTAGCTTTTGGAGTTGCAGTAAAAGCAAAGAAGCTTAAATTATCCTGTTTCCCTCTAGCTTCCATTGACTTTCTTATTTCATCTTCTGCATCTTCGTCAAGCCCTGAATCATAATCCAAATTGCTTGCTTCTTCCAAAGATTTAGCAGATAAAACCTCTTTCATTTTTTTAGTGGCTTCACCACCTTGTGAGGAATGAGCTTCATCGATGATGACGGCATATTTTCGAGTTGGCAGTTCACCAATTTTTTCTAATATAAAAGGAAACTTTTGAAGGGTTGTAATAACAATATTCGACCCTGCTATCAAAGCTTCGGCTAATTGCTGTGAGTTCTTGTCAATTTTTTGAACAACACCTTGCTTGTGTTCAAATTGGAAAATGGTATCTTGTAATTGACTATCCAATACCTTGCGGTCAGTTATAACGATGACAGAACCAAAAATCCGTTCATTGTCAGCATTATGCAAGCTTGATAATCGATATGACAACCATGCTATAGAGTTCGATTTTCCTGAACCTGCTGAATGCTGTATTAAATAGTTCTTTCCTGCTCCATTTGCTTTAGCATGACTCGTTAATTCCCTAACCACATCCAATTGATGATATCTTGGAAAAATGACTGTTTCCTTATTCTTTTTCAATCCATTTAATTCAAACTCCTCCACATGGAAATGCAGAAACTTACCTACAATATCCATGAAGCTATCTTTCGCCCATACATAATTCCATAAATATTCAGTTCTATAACCTTCTTCATTCGGTGGGTTTCCTGCTCCATTATGACCTAGATTAAATGGTAAATACCTTGTGCTAGTCCCATTCAGTTTAGTAGTCATATAACACTCATTGGCATCTAAAGCAAAATGCACCAAACTTCTTTTTTTGAAAGCAAATATTGGTTCTGTAGGTTCTCTATCGTAGGCGTACTGCTTTTTAGCGTTACTAACATCTTGACCCGAAAACTGGTTTTTAAGTTCTATTGTAGCAATTGGAAGCCCATTTAGACTCAAAACCATGTCTAAGGAATTCTTTCCATTACGCTCATAATAGAGTTGTCTGGTGACACTTAAATGATTTTTACCATACAATACCTTATGGTCTTCATTTAGTGAAGATTCAGGCTTAAAATAGCCCATTTTGAACTTCACACCATAGTCAGTAAATCCATTTCTAACGACATCCAAAGTGCCACGTAAATCCAGTTCTCTTAAGAGTCTCTGAATGACTTTTTCTTTTACATCTTCTTTATGAATGTTTCTTAATTTCTCCCATGCAACAGGTTGAGAGTCTTCAAGAAAATCCGAGATATAGCTAGGGAAAAGTCCAAGTTGTGCATCAAAATCCTGGGAATGACCTTTTACATAGCCTCCATCTTCAAGTAAGGATGCTACTATTGCTTCTTCAAATGTTTCTTCGGTGTGTATGCCTTTTGCCATATTATTTCCTTTTTTGTAATTCAACCAGAATTGACTCGCACTTTTCATTAAGTTCTATCAAATCAGGAACTAATTCCATAGCACCATCTTCTTGCATCCATCGTTGTGGGTCACTCCAAAATCTACTTTTATCTCTTAATCTACCTGCTAAATTATTATCAATCTTTATCATGGCTGTAAATGCTTCGAGCCACTGATTTGATAAATTTTCATTAGGGCTATAATTTCGATTAGAGGTTGAAAGATAAATTTCAGTTGCATTTATAGCTCTTTGTAATGACGCAACAGCAATAATTTTTTTATCAATACGAGTTCCCTTCTTGCTTAACACTTTACCAACAAGTGAATCTGCCGTTCTTATACCAGAAAAAATAGTTCCAAATTCAATCATGAGACAAGTATTCTTTGATGTTAAAATTAGAGAATTTTGATTTAGCAGGAAGATACAAAGGATGTCTTGGGTGTTTGAATTTGGTCAACTCATGTAAACAATACCAATTTGTGTCATAACCAATGGCTTCAACTAAATCTTTTAGACAATCTTTTAAATAATTTCTTCTATCAATTTCAGTCCCCCAAGCTGCGCAAACGTCAAAGTTTTTTTGCTCTTGAATAAACTTTTTAACCTGTTCAATATGTTCTTTATGCATATCAGCATTTTTAGTTAAATGCATATCTTTTGGATTAGTCGCTCTTTGGGGATAAACGTTTAACATTAACCAACCATCGTAGCCATTGTTAAAGGCAAAATTTTCAACTCTTGTAACCGTTCTATCTAAATCATTAGGTCTTGCAGTACTTGGATTTATGCCAATAAAGAACAACATCTTGTCACCTAGTTTTCCTAATGTGTATCTTGCAGAATTATCCTTATTGGTTATATAAGTCCATTTAATCATGAGCTTCAAGCTTTAGGAAATAATAATTATTTTTCTGAATCCAATTAAAGGTATAGTTTTTTATAATATTCGATGGTTCTACATCTTCATAATTATGGTTTGATACAATACCATTTTGGATAGTAGTTCCATTTGATATGTCATTTAACCAATATACATTCCTATTCACAATACCAATAAAATTAGTCATTACAAGACAAGTACCATTTGTGAAATTATTTAATGATGCATATTGCTCCATCAAACTTATATCATGGTATACAAGGCTTCTAAACTGAGTATAGCCACCTGTTGCATTGACATTTGGAAGAAATTGTTTGTAGCACTTTAATTCGATTGGAATATGTATTTTTTCAGCACCTTTAGAAATAGTTACTACTATGTCACATTCTTTATATCCAGTTTCAATATGCAGAGAAGTCTCTAATTCGATTTCAACTGCCTCATCATCATTA
The DNA here is from genome assembly GCF_900114265.1 of Flaviramulus basaltis. Classification (GTDB taxonomy): domain Bacteria; phylum Bacteroidota; class Bacteroidia; order Flavobacteriales; family Flavobacteriaceae; genus Flaviramulus; species Flaviramulus basaltis. The sequence continues at coordinate 207,987 of NZ_FPKV01000004.1, read as the reverse complement.
TATACAGCTAAATCAAGTGTGTTCTTTAGAAGATAGGCAAACTGCAACTGCATTGACGCTTCCTTATTTATAACAATAAGACCACAGCCAACCTTTGCCGAAAAACTTTCCCAACAAATATTTACTATGTTTTTTACCCTATCAACTAACTGCTCCATTATATAGAATCAATAATTTTTGCCAAAAAATTAAACTCCTCTGTCATTGGTGAATAAGCTTCTTCAAATTCATCAACCTTTAAATAAACCTCTTGCTCATTTTTGTCAATATTATTTCGTCTGTCAACTACGATGTCTTGACCATTCCAATTTGTTTCATAACGAGTGTTCGCAGTTAATTCCCATTCCAATTGCCCACTTTCTTTGGCTTGGTGAAGGTCAGTGAATAATTCAATAATTGCTTCTAAATTCATCTTCTTTAATATTTTAATTTAACGCCTCTTCTCTAACATCTATCTTCCCTGTAACCACTTCATTTATTAAAGTGGTTTTATATTCAATTAAAAAGCTAATCTCTTTATTAATAATGTTTAATGTTCTATCAATATCATTGAAGCTTTTACTAATATATTTAGATATTTCTAACTGTTCATTTTCTGGTGGTAGAGGTACTTTTAAATTACCTAAATCATAAGTGGTAATCGAAGGATAACTAACACCTTTTGACAAGGCAATTATCTTTCCAATAAATCCTTCGTTTCTAACTAAAAAAGCTAAATATGTTGATATAATAGAAGTTGGAGTTAGTACAGCAAAACCAGTCGAAGCAATAAAACCATCAAATTTATTATCAATAGAGGCAATAGCTTTTAAATATGTGCGAACGGTTGAAACTATAACATCTCCATTTGACACTATTCTTCTTGCCCGAGATGGTGCATCTTTAAAAATATATTTTGTGTATTCGCTAATCCCTTTGGTGGAGCTTACATTACCAATTTCTATATAATTAATTTCCTCATCGAGAGGAGTGTTTTCTGAAAGGGTTTTACTATTAAATTCAACTATATATTTTAGAGGCTTTATTTCCCAATGTTTAGGAACTTGACCCAACCACTCAATACCAGAATTTTTCATAGGTACATTTGGGTTTAAACCTTTAGTAACTGCTTGGTTTATTATGACTGTTCGTTCTTCTTTTAGAAGCTTAATCAGTGCTCTCTTTTTTGATATTAACTTATCCAATTGAGACGTTTTAAAATCGAGAAATTTGGCAATTGTAAGTTGTTCTTGCAACGTTGGACAAGTGAATTTAAACTCATTAAAAACATTTTGATAAAGATGCTGAATTGTAGAACCAGACTTATTGAAGTCGTAAAAAGTTTTAAAAACATCAGATTCTAATACCCAATATAAATATTCTGAAATGTAGTCGTCGCTTTTGGGTCTTGTCAAAAAAACACCACTATTTAATGTTGCTATCTTTGGTAGGTTCTTAACGACAGCTATTTTTCCTATAGTACCATCCTTTGTAATTAATAAATCATCTTCTCTTAATTGAATAAAGGGGTCGTCATCATACCTGTCTTTAGGAACTTGATAACATGTCTCCCATTTAATTTTCCCATTTTTAAAATCTGTTCCAGTTACTACATAACTATCACTTTCTTCAAGGAACTCATCTGACCTTAAGCCCTTCCAACCAATTCGACCCTTTACATACGTTGTATGTTTAATCCTTTTAATTTTCCAAGTTGCAGGAATTTCTCCAATCCATTCGACACCAGAGTCCTTATATGCATTGTATTTTCTCATTAATAATATTTAGAAAATTGCTTTGCCATTTTTTCTGCTTTTTCCAAAAGCCAACTAAAATAAGTTTCCCATTCATCTTCATTTGAAAGGTCAGCATGACGACCAATTGTGATTCTGGATGCTAACCTACCTTCTAGTTCTTGCCACTCTAAATCGAAGCCTAATCCTTGTTCAATAGCCTCTTTATTCATCTGAAACTTCTCAAATAGTTCAGGAGACCTAGAAATATAAATACTTGAAGCGATAACATTATCCCTCGTGCTTACAGTTAAAGCGATATGAGCTTCCGAAGTACCAAAACTGATATTGTACCAATGTTGCGCTCTTGCTTTTCGTCCTATTCTTAAACTGGTATTTCTGCTCTTTGCGAAATCTATAAATTGCTTCCAGAAATCGAGTTGACTTAATTTTGTATCTGTGAGTTCTTTGGGTGTGGTGGCACTTTCTTGTAGTGCCTTTGCCCAATCATTAGGCTCAACTATTATATGAAATTTAGGAGCAAATGGTGAATCTCCAATTTGCCATAGCTCCATACGTATCAAAAAGAAACTTAAATCAGTACTGGTGTTGTTATTGAGCCACTCCATAGCTTTTTGATGTTCCTCTCTAACTTCTTTAACAATCCAAATAATAATACTCGCATTATATCCAGAAGCATACGTTATAATTTGCCCTAAATGCTTATGGTCGGTATATTCAAGTTGGTTTTCAATGATGACTTTACGTTCTGAATCTTCATCCATAGCAACTAAATCAACATTATACCTTCCTATGGCTTCCTCTGGTCTTACATTAATTAATGAAATCCCTATTTCATCACTCAATAATTGAATATTCTGTTCTAATGCTAACCATTGTGTGAAGTCTAGTGCTTCATGCGCCCAGTATTCTCTCAAATTAACCTTGTTAAGTTTTCCTAATTCTCTTCTCATTAGTTAATCACTTGTTTAAGTAAACCATCTGTCTGCTCTTCCAAAGCCAGAATATCAGCTCTTATTTCTTCCAAAGACCTTAACGGTTTATATTCATAAAAATATTTAGTGAAATTAATTTCATAACCCACTTTTGTTTTAGCTTCATCTATCCAAGCATCGGGTACATGAGGCAAAACTTCACGCTTCATATAGTCGGTAATGTTTTCTTTTAATGGGATGTTCTCTGTATCTCTTAAACTACTATCTGGTTTCGGGTTACCATTTTTATCAGTAATTATCTTTCCATTTTTTCTTGTTGGTCGTTCAACAGTAACTTTAGAGTAACCAAAATCCTCATTGTCAAATATTTTACTATGTTCTGATTCCTTAAAATCACCGTATAGACTTGTTATATCTTTAATATGGTCATCACTTAACTCATTTCGCTTATCACCCAATGATTTACTCATTTTTTTAGAAAACTCTATAGCATTGACAAGCTGAACTTTTCCATTGCGCTCCTTTGATTTGTGGTTGCTTATAAGCCAAATGTAGGTGCTAATACCTGTATTGTAAAACAATTGATTAGGCAATGCTATAACAGCTTCCAGTAGGTCGTTTTCAATTATCCATTGACGAATAGAGCTTTCATTTTGTTTACTACTTGGTGAGCCTGAAAACAAAGGTGAGCCATTAAATACAATGGCAAGTCGTGAGCCTCCTTTTTCGAGGTGTTGCATTTTACTCATTAGGTTCATTAAGAACAAAAAAGAACCATCACTTACAGAAGGCAATCCTGCTCCATAACGTCCACCATGACCCAGTTCTTCATGCTCTTCTTTAACCTCCTTTTCAACCTTTTTCCACTTAACTCCAAATGGTGGGTTAGTTATTAAATAGTCAAACTTGTGATTTACAAATTGGTCTCCTTTAAGCTTTGTGTCATCCTTACGCTTTAGGCTATTACCCTTTGCTACATTTGAAGGGTTCTGTCCTTTAATCAACATATCGGACTTACAAATAGCATAAGACTCTGGATTCAACTCTTGACCAAACACCTCTAAACGTGCATCTGGATTCAATTCTGCTAAATATTCCTCTGCTACAGACAACATACCACCAGTTCCTGCGCAACAGTCAAAAATGGTTTTAACAATACCTTTTTGAGTCAAAATCTCCCTGTCATTTATAAACAAAAGATTGACCATTAATCTAATGACCTCTCTTGGAGTAAAATGTTCTCCTGCCGTCTCATTGGAAATTTCGGCAAACTTTCTAATAAGCTCCTCAAACATATATCCCATTTCCATACTGGATATTTTTTCAGGATGCAAGTCTGTCTCTTGGAAACGCTTAAGAATCATGAATAACAAGTTGGCATCATCAAGCTTTGTAATTTGGTTGTCAAATTCAAACTGTTCAATAATCTCTCTGGCATCTTCTGAAAATCCATTAATGTAGTTTCTTAAATTAGATGCTATATTATTTGGGTCAGCAATAAGTTTATCAAAATCGAAAAGACTTTTATTATGAAAATTATAGCCTGCTGCTTTATTGAGTATAGGGTCTAAATTTTGAATACTCATAGTCTTTACTTGACTATATTTTTTTAGTACATCTGCTTTAGTATTTTCAAGAACGCAATCTAAACGCCTTAAAACGGTTAAAGGCAAAATAACCTTACCGTAATCGCTTTGTTTGTAATCGCCTCTTAAAAGGTCTGCAATAGACCATATAAAGTTAGCTGACTCTTTTATGTTTGTCATAAATATTTAAGTATGTTTTTTATTTCTTTAAACTAGAATTATCGCTAAATATAATAAAGATGTAAGTATTTTCTATTGTAAAATTAAATTATATTTACGTTCTATTTAGTTACAAAGAACAATAAATTATGTTACATAGAAAATTAAAAATAGGAGACTTAACTTATAGTTTTCATTCAAAAGAAATTGTTTGTGTTAATACCAAAATTTTAACTGAAATTGAGAATAATAATGAAACTCATCAGTTTAGAAGAATACCACTTAGTTCTAAATGGCTAAAGGACGTTTTTGATTTTGACTCTAAATACATAGCTATGCAATATATGACTGTTTATACTTCTAGGGTAAATGGAATTAAAATTCATGAAAATGGATTAGGATTTAGTTTAGGTTGCACATTTCGAGATAAAGTAAAAAACAATTTTGGTGATGGGACACATGTTTACAAACCTAAAATTAATTACGTAGATGAATTAACTGCTTATCTAACATTATTAACTAATCAACAGTTTTACTTTGAAGATAGTTTAAATATGTTAAATGAGTTGTTCATTGAATACAGAAAAAATTAATTAATAATAAGTACTTTTGAATAATAAACATAGACGATATATAAGAATATACAATAAAAATTAACCATAAGAGAAAAGCGTTAGCTGTTATTAAGTAGGGAAATCGGCAAAATTTTCAAAACAACACAAATAGCAAGTCAAATGCTCTCGTCCGTCTGGGCGATGAGTTAGTACTTGGTGTTGTTGGTTTTGCCGAACCTCCCTACTTCAAGGCTTGAAACCTCATCGCTTTTTTTATAATTTAATTTACCCATCACTTTGAGGTTTGTGATACAATTAAAAATTAATATGTTCACTAGACCCTTATCCTTCAAAGGTAGAATTGGTAGAATTGAGTATTTATTAACGCTTATAGTTTTTTGCTTTTTTGCTATTGGCTTAACCCTGATTGTCAATCAGGAAAACTCTAACATTCTCTCATTTGTCAAACTAATTGTTTCATATTTACTAATAGCCCAAGGAGCTAAAAGATGCCATGATATTGGTCGTAGTGGGTGGTTTCAATTAATTCCTTTCTATTTTATATGGATGCTTTTAGCGAAAGGAAAAACATCTTAAACAAATATGACAAATAAACATTTTAATATCATTGCAAATATCATAATGATTGTATTAATATTTTACATGATTTTTATTGAAAAATCTTGGCAAACACTTTTGATAATTGGTTGTTATTGCTTAACCCAAATTACCAAGAATTAAAATGAATTTTCAGTACGGAAATTAACATCGTTAAAAATATCTTATGAGAAACATTCTAATATTAATTTTGTTTATTACTACACAAATTAACAATGCTCAATCTAATGAAGGATTAGAAAGAGAGATTGAAACTGATTCAACGTCATTTTATTATGACAGGGGTGTTGAAAAAATTGATTCTAAAGATTATGACGGAGCTTTACGAGATTTTGACAAGGCAATTAAGTTAAGTCCAGATTTTGCTGATTGCTATCACAATAGGGCTTTTGTTAAAGACTTATTGGATGACTTTATTGGAGCAATCGAGGATTATACAATTTCTATTATGCTAAGTCCTAATGATGCTAGTACCTACAATAATAGGGCTATTTTGAAATCTTATTTTGAAGCCAATGATGGGGCTATACAAGACCTTGACAAAGCCATTCAGCTTAACCCTAATAATGAAGAATATTATAACAACAGAGGGGTTGTAAAACAAGACCTAGGGGATATTAATGGAGCAATTGAAGATTATACTAAGGCTATCGGGCTTAATCCTAATAATGGGTTAGCTTATCACAATAGAGGTGTTTGTAAGCAAACATTAAAAGATTTTGATGCAGCATGTTTAGATGCAAAAAAATCCCAAGAACTGGGACATGATGCACAAGAGCTTATTGAGTCTGTTTGTGATTAATAAGTTTTTTATCAAGTTTGCGTGTAGTGCTAAAAATACTGAATTAAAAATTATTTATTCTCTATCAATAGTGCTTTAGTTTACCTATTTCGGATGTTATATACTATTTTATAAGTTTAGTGCAACATTTGACAAAACCATAATTATTTTACATAACCTTCGAATAGTGTACGAACATTAAGCCTTATTTTAAAATAAAGGATTGATATTGCTTTTGCCACTAATAATTTATCGTAAAAAATATTGTTAATTAAATTTTAGTGTTTTAACAAAATCTGAAAGCTACATGGATTAATTTTATCTCATGTTTGCTTTAGTTGATTGTAATAGTTTTTATGCTTCTTGTGAAAGAGTTTTTAGACCAGATTTAAATGATAAACCAGTAGTTGTATTATCAAATAATGATGGTTGTGTCATTGCACGCTCTAATGAAGCAAAAGCACTTAATATTCCAATGGGTGCTGTAGCATATAAATATAAAGCGTTATTTGAGCAAAACAATGTTAACGTTTTTTCATCGAATTATGCATTGTATGGAGATTTAAGTAACAGAGTTATGAATATACTCTCAACTTACACACCTGATGTTGAAGTTTACTCGATTGATGAAGCTTTTTTAAAATTTAATGGATATGAAAATTATGATTTGAAAGATTACGGTCTTGATATGAAAATGAAAGTAAAACAGTGGACTGGGATTCCTGTTTCTGTTGGTATTGCACCAACAAAAGCTCTGTCTAAAATAGCAAATAAGATAGCTAAAAAGTACCAAGACATTACAAGTGGTGTCTATGTCATAGATACCGTAGAAAAGCGTTTAAAAGCTCTTAGATGGACTAAAATTGAGGATGTTTGGGGTATTGGTAGACAAATATCAAATCGACTTAAAAGTCATAAAATATTTAATGCTTTACAGTTTACTGAATTACCATCAGAATGGGTTAGAAGGGAGTTCTCAATAGTCGGTTTAAGACTGCAAAGAGAACTTAGAGGAGAGCCAACTTTAGGATTAGATGAAGTTAAAACCAAAAAGGCTATTGCTACAACACGCTCTTTTGAAAAGAACTTAAATAATATTAGCGATGTCAGGGAAAGAATCTCAACTTTTGCTGTGTCATGTGCTGAAAAACTAAGAAAACAAAATTCATGTACTAACTTGCTTTTGGTATTTGTAAATACTAATTCCCATAGGTCAGACCACAAGCAATATGGTAAAAATATTATTGTTAAATTACCTTATCCAACCAATTCTTCCTTAACTATAAATAAATTTGCTCAAATTGGGTTAAAAGCAATATTTAAACAGGGCTTTTATTATAAAAAAGCAGGTGTTATTGTAATGGGAATTGTACCTGAAAACCAAAGACAGTTAAATTTCTTTTGTGAAGAAAACCCAAAACATTTATCTTTAATGAAATCTATAGACCTGTTAAACAAAAGCATAGGGAAAACCAAAGTTAAATTAGCAAGTCAAGATTTAGGTAGAACTTGGAAAATGAGACAGGAAAAACTATCTCAGAGGTATACTACAAATTGGAATGAATTATTAGAAGTTGAATAATGAGCATACTTAAGATTCCTAGATTTAGTGAAGAGTTAGAGCTAGTTCCTTTTGATATAAAAGGTAAAGAACTTTACGTAAAATATTTTTCAGATGGGGTTCAGGCAGGTTTCCCTTCACCTGCTGATGATTTTAAAGAGCAAAAAATCAGCTTAGATAGTAAGTACTTAATAAATCCAGATGCTACATATTTAGTCAGAGTTAAAGGAGATTCCATGTATCCAACTTTGCAGAAGGGAGATTTGTTAATAGTAAAATCGGATAAAGAGTTAACAGACAATAAAATTGGTGTAATGTCCTTTAATAATACAGATTTTACAGTAAAGAGATGCGATAAGAAAAACAATGTTCTTATAGCTGATAATGATTCGTTCCCAAACATAAAAGTTGAAGAAGATGATACAATTTTATGCTTGGGAATTGTTCAACATTTTATTAGAGATTTATAATGTGTTTTCATACCTCAAATACAAAAACAGCCAAAGAAAACGAAAGACGTTTTGATGCTAGCTTTAATATTCCTGAGGTTTTTGACCCATACTATCATTTTGCTGGATATGAAAAAAGGAATTTCTATATCATTAAGCAAAATGAGTTCGATAACATTGAACCTGCATATTGGGGGTTAATGCCAGAAAATTTGAATATTAATGAAAGAACGAAATACTTATCAGAATATCACACCTATAACGCCAGAGCAGAAAATATTTTTAAAAGCAGGCTTTATAATCAATTCGCAATGAATCAACGTTGTATTATTTTGTCCGATGGTTTTTATGAGCCACACAAAGTAGATGGTAGTTCAATTCCTCAATATTGTAAATATAAAGACCATGGTTTATTTGCTTTTGCAGGGCTATATTCTGAATTGGATGATGATGTATATACTGCAACCATTATAACAACTATAGCAAACCCTTTTTTTGAAAAAATACATAATGTAAAAAAGCAAGGTACATTTAGGATGCCTTTGGTTTTAGCAGATTATGATGAAGTGGAATGGTTAAATTCAGATTTAAGACAAGGTGATATAGAAGAACTACTATTCTCATTTACTCCCAAGGAATTCGAGGCATATCCAGTAAGTCAAGATATTAATTACGGAAATAGATACACAAATAGACCTGATATAATAAACAAGGTTGACTATAATGAATTAAATACCTTATTTTAATGACAAAAGATAATATGTCAATGTCTGTGTCTACACTTTTGACACTATATCCAAATAGTCTCACTTCAAGTTTAGATGGTCAATTGATTTTATTAGAAGGTTTTTATTCTGATAATAAAGGGAAACTTTACAGTAAATTTTTTTATGACGAATTTATTGACCAAAACAAACAAAATAAAATAACTATTCAGCTCACAGAAGATTTAAAATCAAAACTTAAACATTCAAGTTATTATAACATTCAAGGGTATATCTCAAAAGGTCAATCTTTAGATAATGATTCAAGATTAAAGGTGTTTTTCAGAGCAACTAAAATTCTAGAACTTAAAGCGGATATTCAAAAAGTTACTAAAGTAGAATATGATATTATTAGAGCGAGATTTGACCGAGAGTTTCCTATTATTCAAGATATTCTGCTAAAGAAAATAGAACGAGAAGAAAAACCAACATTAGATATAATAACTGGTATTCAATCTACTTCACATGATGATTATATGAATCAGTTATATGATATAGATTATTATAATGTTAGACACCACAAGTGTAATTTATCATCTAAAACTGAGATTATTGAGTTTTTGAGCAGCTATAATTTTGCTGATTCGGATTTGCTTATAATCCTTCGAGGAGGAGGTAGTGGATTAGAGATATTTGATGAAATAGAGCTATGTAAGAGGGCAATAGGACTACCTATTCCTTTCATTACTGGTATTGGGCATGATGAGGATAAAACACTCTTACAAAGGGTCTCAGATATGGGGTTTTCAACACCTACAGCAGTTGGAGTATTTTTGCAAAAAATCATAAGTTCTTATAAAGAAAGATTGAGACTTATAGCTATTAAAGATTTAGAGATGGAACGCTTTAAAAAGCTAGTAGATAGTGAAAAGCATTTATTGGAGACACGGATTAAGACTCAAAAAAATTACTTGAGAATTACTTGGTTGGTTATAGCATTGTTTATTATTATAATTGGAGTTTTTATCTGTAATTTGATTTTTAAAAAATCTTAAACTAATTTAACATACTTATACTTGAAGATAAATAGAAATGATTTTGTAACATATTAGCTAACATTTGCAAGTGACGTTATACGTATTAACTTTAGTTAGGGCATGGTTCTACTAAAAATACAAAAATATAAACAAAGGTAACCAATAGGTCATTCATGGAATAAAAGATTTAGTATCTTAGTCCTATATAGAGGGTATTGACAATATGTATACATTTAATTGTTTTACCTCATGACAAGAAACATCACGAATAAACCAAAAATTGAATGGAAAAATTATTTGCTACATCAAATATTGCAAACAAAGTCAGAAATACAAGGTTGCCTAGAACAAAACCTTTAATGCCTTTATTTGAGGTTGTAAGTAACTCTATTCATTCAATTCAAGAATCAATAAAAGAAGGAAACTTAATAAAAGGTAAAGGCAAAATCACTATTCTTTGTATTCGAAATGGTAAAGAAGAAACTTTACAAGAATTACCTGATATCGATAGATATCCAATACATTCCTTTGAAATTTCTGATAATGGGATTGGATTAAATAAAGAAAATTTGACATCTTTTGTTGAGGCAGACACAGACCATAAGCTTAAAATTGGAGGCAAAGGCATTGGTCGTTTTGTTTGTTTAAAAGCTTTTAAAGTGTTAAATATTTCAAGTCAATTTTTGGATGAACAAAAGAAAGAAAAAACAATAGCATTTGATTTTAAATCCACTAAAGAGGGTTTTGAAAATTTTTCAGAACCAAAATTAAATGGTCGAGGTTTAGGGACAACTGTTAGATTAACAAATTATAGAGAAGAGTATCAAAAAAACCTTGAGTATGACTTACAATCAATTGCAAGGGAACTTATCGCTCACTTTCAACTTTATTTTATTCGCAAACAAGTACCAACAATAATAGTAAGAAACCAAAATAATATAGAGTTTGATTTAACAAAACTCTTTGCATTAGAGTTTAAAAGCGAAGTTGAGGATAAAGACTTTTATATAGAAGAGGAAAAATTCACACTTTACCTTACAAAATCGCTAAAAATACAAAGTCATAAAATCCATTATTGTGCCCACAATCGAAGCGTTATTAACGAAGGATTATATTCTTTAATAGTTGACCTTGGAAAATATTCTATTAAGGATAATGAAGGAAATCGATATTATTACCAAGCATATGTTGTTGGAGATATTTTAGATGAATTCGTGGATACTGAAAGAATTGGGTTTAATTTTCCAGATGGTAACGACCTTGAGGATGAGGAATCGTTTGATTTAAACCTTGCAAAATTAAGAAGAGCATCAGTTAGATGTATAGAAGAGATACTTAAAGAATATCTGGCTGAAGTCCGTAACCACAAAGTAGAATCTTACAGACCAACAATAAACGAAGAACTTCCTCAATACAGAAGTACTCTAAATTACAGAAAGGAAGAAATTTTAAAACTCCCACCTGATTTGCCAAAAGATAAACTAGATATAGAATTATATAAAATCGATGCTAAATGGAGATTAGAAGTTAAGGAACATAAAATTGAACTTCTTGAAGAAAAAAAAGATGTCACTAATCACGAAGAATATGTTCTAAAATATGAAAAATTCCTGTCTGAATTCAATGAAATTGGAAAATCCGATTTGGCGAGATATGTTGTTCACAGAAAAACAATTATTGAACTTTTAGAAGGTTTGATTGAGAAAAATGAAAATGACAAATTTGAAAATGAGGATTTAATTCATAGTGTCTTTTTTCCAATTAGGTCTAATTCTGATGAAATTACGGCTGATAAGCAAAATTTATGGCTTATTGATGAACGTTTGACATATCATTCGTTTTTAGCATCAGATAAGACCTTCAAAAGTGTTTCAGAAGTAAGTGCTGACCAAACTCAAAGGTCAGATTTATTAATTTACAATGAAGCTTTTGCCTTTTCTGATTCGAAAAACTCTCCACATAATTCTTTTACTATAGTAGAGTTTAAAAAGCCTATGCGAGATGACTATAAAGATTATGATGAAGATAAAAATCCAATTGAACAAACTGAAAAATATATTGACAATCTTTTAGACGGAAAAGTAAAAAGCAAAAATGGACGTACAGTAGAAGTTTCAGAAAAAACACCTTTCTATATTTATATAGTATGTGATGTTACACCAACTTTAGAAAAAATTTTAAAACGAAGAGAGTTTGAGAAAACACCAGATGGCAAAGGCTATTTTAAAGTAAAAAGTAAATATTACTCTGCCTATTTTGAAGTTCTTCCATTTGAGAAAGTATTAGATGATGCTAGAAAACGTAACAGAATTTTATTCGAAAAATTAAACATTGAGTAAAGTTAAAAATACACATATACATGCATAATTAATAACTAATTCTATGGACAAATATGAAGCATTTGAAAAATTAAAGGAATATTCAAAAAATTTAACTTTAGTTACATATGATGAAATATATGATTTACTGAAAAATGGAATTAAGTTTATTCCACTTCCAATCGCTAAACTTTCGAAAAATGCTTACATAGATAGAGTAAGACAAAATAAAGGGAAGACATTATTTAAACATATTAATGAACTTGGATATATAAAGGACAAAAATGTAATTGATAATGTACTTAGTTCATTTGGTAGAGCAAATAATCCGCATCAAGTTATGTTTTATGGGGCATTGGAAACTTCACTAATTGACAAACCTAGACTTACTGCTATTGCTGAAACGTCACATATTTTTAGAGTTTCGGGAACAGATTGTCCGGATGGAGAGTATTATACTGTAAGTCGTTGGGAAACAAGAAAGGAATTGTTAGTTGTAGAAGTTGTTTTCTCTGAATATGCTTTGAAAAACAATCCCGAAATAGCAGAATCATTCGAAAATCAAAAAAAGCTACTTAAAGAACACAATTTGGAAGAAAAAGATATGGCATTTCATTTGGATTTTTTAAAATTTATAAGTGAGGAATTTTCAAAGAAAGTAGTTAATCCTGAGGAATATAAGATTAGTTCTGCGTACACAAATATAGCTCTATTACATCCAGATGTAAGCGGTATAATTTATCCAAGTGTTCAAACCGATTATTTTGGTGTTAATATCGTTTTACCACCAGAAATTGTTGAAGAGTATGTGAAACCTATTATTTGTAGCACTCATATAGTTTATAAAAAAGGAATGGAAAGTTTAATTACTAATGGAGAAAATTATTGCAAAGATATTAATGTAAATAGAGATATTGAATGGAAAGAAAACTATAGAGAAGTTTTATCGACAAAAGAAGAAGTGAAAAAACATCTGAAATAATAACTTTACTCAACACAGTAAATAAAAAAAATTTAATTTTAGCTAAATCAATGACCCTATTCAAGTTCAATAAACTTACATTAGAAGATTAACAAGCAACAGTTTGGGATAAAGCATCTTCTTAGACAACAACATCACTAAGCCATTCATATTAACTATTATGCTATAGACAATTCTTTATTGAAGTTGTTTGAGATTATGAACAAAACACTATAACAGAACTTAGAAGTTTTAAATATGGTCATAGTTTTTTAGATAAGTATTCCCTTGACCTAAAAAAATCATAAAAATTTTTTTTCAGTTCGTTGAAGATTAGGGTATGTATAGAATTACACCCCATTGAGCTTAAAAGTGAAACCAATTTAATTTTGGTGGGTGGCTTTTTTGTTTTGAAAAAAAAAGCATGATTTTTGAAATTTTTATTCTCTCTCAATGGTGCTTTAGGATACATATTAAGTTTATTTTAGGTCATATACTGTTTTATATGTTTGGTGCAGCATTTGTCAAAAAAGTAAATCTGTCATTTAATATCTGTAAAGTCTTATGTTTATTAAGGTTTTATTTAAAAGATTAGATTTTTATAATCCTTTTGTTATATCATTTTTAGAGTATAATTCTTTTACTTTTTGGACAGTACTTAAACTTATATTACAAAGTTTAGCAACATTTCTTAATGAATGATTTTGGTTTAGATATTTTATTGTGTTTTTATGTTTTAATAGAAATTGACTTTTTGATTCTTTAGAGCCTTTTAACCTTCCTTTATAAACTCCATTTATTTTTGCTATTGTTATACCCTCTCTTTGACGTTCTAAGAGAGTTTCTCTCTCCATTTCTGCAATGCTACCCATAACTGAAATAATGAGCTTAAAAGCGAAATTTGGCTTTCCTGCAATATGGCTTTCTAACCCTAAATTATCAACTTTAAGAATGACTTCAAACTTTTCAAATGTTTCTAAAGTGTAAAGTATGTCATATAAATTTCTTCCTAGCCTGTCAATACTATGAACAGAGACATACTTAACTTCATTGTTCTTAATTTGACCAAGTAGTTCTTTTGCTTTTTCTCTTTTATTAAAAGCAATAGCACCACTAGAAATATCAACAAATAACTTCTCGTTAGGGTGATTTTTAATTAATTGACGTTCAATTTTTTGACTGGCTGTACTTATTCTTACATATCGTGCTTTCATAAGTATCCATATTATATGTTTCTAAAATATTGGTTGTTATCTGTCGAATAATCCATCATTATATCTCTTGCTGTACTCTCCCAATCAATATGAATATAGCTAGGGAGGTTATCAGGAATACAACCTGTATCTTTTAATAGGTTTTCAACAAAATCTATGTCATTTAAAAACTCACCACAATAACTCTCTTCAACTTGGTCGATAATTTCATAAATTTCATTTGAGCATATTCCGAAACTTGTTATATAACTATTATAAACTTCAAAATCATAGCAAGCATTATTTAAAGCCTCTATTATATTATATATATCGTCTGATATAAATGACTCACTTATTAAATTTAAGTTTTTAAAAATCTCATCACATTCAAAATCCTGTATCATATACTCTGGGTCTAATTCATCATTGTGAATATTTTGCATAGCTTTTTTTAGCTCATCTAAATTTTCATAGTCTAATAGGTTAAGCCATTTACCTTTTATACTTCCGTTGTTGTATTTTGCATACGTACTTACATAAATTTTTAAATCTTTCATAATTTTACTTTTATTTGTTTAACATTTATATTTCAATAGTGTATTTTAAATAGGGTGGTTTCAATAAATACACTTTAAAGGCTTTGTTTATGGTTTTTCCCTTTGTTTAAGTGTGTTTCATAAAGCCTATAGTCTAAATTTAATATACACCACATTATACAGAGTAACGGATGTTGCTTTGGTTGGTGGTGGCGCATTTCCACAACCGGGGGAGATTTCTTTATCACATAATGGGGTTTTGTTTTTAGATGAATTACCCGAGTTTAAACGTGGTGTTTTAGAAGTTTTGAGACAGCCTTTGGAAGATAGGGAAGTCACTATTTCACGAGCAAAGTTTACGGTTACATATCCATCGTCGTTTATGTTGGTGGCGAGTATGAATCCAAGTCCTGGAGGCTATTTTAATGATCCAAGTGCTCCTGTAACTTCAAGTCCAGCAGAAATGCAGCGTTATTTAAGTAAAATATCTGGTCCGTTGTTGGATAGAATTGATATTCATATAGAAGTGACGCCTGTGCCTTTTGAAAAACTATCGGAAGATAGAAAAGGGGAAACCTCGGTAGATATTAGAAAACGAGTTACCAAAGCTAGAGAATTGCAAACAGAACGGTTTAAAGCATCTAATACTGTACATTATAATGCACAAATGAATACGAAGCAAATTCGTAAACATTGTATTTTAGATGAAGGATCTAAGCAACTTTTAAAAACTGCTATGGAACGTTTAAATTTATCTGCTCGTGCTTACGATAGGATACTGAAAGTTTCAAGAACAATAGCTGATTTAGAAGGTGTTGAAGAGGTTAATGGTTCACATATAAGTGAAGCGATTCAATATAGGAGTTTGGATCGTGAAGGTTGGTTGGGGTAAATTTTAAATTTTCACTTAAATTTAATAAAGATTGTAATGTGATTTACAATACATTTTCAGATATTTATATATCTAAAAACCAGTAATTTAATAATTTAATTTATTTTAAAATGAAAAGTTTAGCAACCCTATTTTTATGTATGTGTACATTTTCAGTCTTTGCACAAGATGAAATTGTACAATCAAGTCTGAAAGGATTATTGAGCCACAACCAAGATCAAATTAGTTCTTTAGCAAATGCTTTTTCTGAAGATCAATACGAATGGAGACCTGCTGAAGGTATTAGGTCTGTAAGAGAAGCAATTTTACATACTGCAGCTGCAAACTATTTCTTTACTTCAAAACTTGGTTTTATGCCACCTGAAGATGTTGATATGATGGGAATGGAAAAAATAACTGGAAAAGAAAATGTATTGGACGCTTTAAATAAATCGTTTGTCTTTGTTATGGATAAAATAGATCAAATTGATTCTGATAGTTTTGATAAAGAAGTTGATTTAGGGTTTATAAAGCTGAATAGATTATCAACTTTGCTGGTTATTTTAGAGCATTCAGGCGAGCATAAAGGGCAATTAATCGCTTATGCAAGATCCAATGGTGTAACACCTCCTTGGAGTAATTAAATTTATAATTTCATTATAAAAGAGCCTTTAACTTAATTAAGTTAAAGGCTCTTTTATATAAACCAGTTTTAATTTTTTATTTTAATATAATAATATTTACAACTCTAAAAAGAGGTTACCAAATAAAAAATGAATATTAATTCTACTCATAACTTTAGTAGTAAATTACAACACTTCCAAATAAGAAAAACCAGAGTAAAATTGAAAACGCTCAAATTTAGAGTCAGAAATTTTTTTTGTGATTTTAAGTTACAAAACCAATAATAAATTTATTAAGTTGGGCTAATTTAGCTTATACTATTTAATGAAAGATTTATTTTATCAATTATACACACCAGTAGTATATTTTTTAGAGGCATTTGCGGCTCTGACGGGTATTTTAACTTATAAAAAATATAAAAATACAGTTGTAAAATACTTTGTTTATTTTCTTATATACACCTTTATTCAAGATTCTATTTCGCAAATTTATACCAGAATTTATCTAAATTATTATGTTAAAGGTATGGGCATGACCTGGTTGGGTTCAAATTATTGGTGGTACACTCTTTTTTGGAACATTGGGAGTTCTTTGTTTTATCTTTATTACTTTAGTTTAATATTAAAAATAAAAAGCCATAAAAATATTTTAAAAATCACTGCAATTCTATTGATAATATATGCTTTTACTATTATAGTGTTTAACTTTAAATATTTTATATGGCACTCATTTGTTTCGATAGATATATTGAATATGCTTATTATTTTTCTTTGTGTTTCATTTTATTTTGTAAAAGTGTTGTCTAGCAATAAAATTCTTGAATTTTATAAATCTTTTAATTTTTATATAAGCACGGTTATTTTAATGTGGTGGTTAGTTACAACTCCACTTATATTCTACAACCATTTTTACTATTATGGTATAGACGAGAATTTTAAATTAATACAATATACAGTGCTTTTTGTTGCTAATGTTTTTATGTATTTAAGCTTTATTTTGCTGTTAATACTATATAAGTCAAATAAAAAGTTAGTTATTAACGATATTAATCTGTAAATAAAATGAAGCAAGTAACCATTCTCTTATTAGTAAGTTTAGTTGTTTTTAATTGTGAAAATAAAAAAAAGAACGAAGAGGAGATTAAAACTCATAAAGTTGTGCAAATCCCAGTTCTCAATCTTAAAGAAGCCAATACACTCGCAGAATTACCATTGCATTGTATGAATACAGAATATCCAAACAAGTTGTCACAAACTATTGGAAGCGATACCGATTTATTACCACCACGAACCTTACATCCTGCTTTTTATGGTTGTTTCGATTGGCATTCGGCAGTACACGGGCATTGGAGTTTGGTAAGTTTATTAAAACAGTTTCCTAATATGGATAAAGCGGAAGAAGTAAAACAACGTTTGCTCCAAAATATATCTAAAGAAAATATAGAAACAGAAGTAAAGTATTTTTATGGTGAACATAACAAATCTTACGAGCGTACTTATGGTTGGGCGTGGTTACTAAAACTTGCCGAAGAATTACACACTTGGGACTCAGCAATTGCTAGAGAGTTAGAAAGCAATTTAGAACCTTTAACTGATTTAATTATTCAAAAATATATAGAGTTTCTGCCCAAGTTAAACTATCCACTTCGTGTGGGAACACATACCAATACAGCTTTCGGGTTAAGTTTTGCTTACGATTATGCAGAAACCTTAAATAATGATGCTTTAAAAAATGCTATAAAAGAGCGTGCAATATATTTCTTTTTGAAAGATGAAAATTGCCCAATGAGTTGGGAGCCTAGTGGAAGTGATTTTTTATCACCGTGTTTAGAAGAAGCTGCTTTAATGAAACGATTAATGCCTATTGAAGATTATAAAACATGGTTAGATGCTTTTTTGCCACAATTAAAAAACAAAGATTACAGTTTAGAAGTAGGTATAGTTTCAGACAGAACCGATGGGCATTTAGTGCATTTAGATGGTGTTAACTTTTCACGTGCATGGAGTTTAAATAAAATCGCTAAAGGTTTACCTGAATACAATCACTTAAAAAATATTGCCAATCAACATATTAACTACTCTTTGCCAAGTATTGTAGGCGATAGTTATGAGGGCGGGCATTGGTTAGGTAGTTTTGCTATTTATGCCCTCAATTCTACTAAATAATGATTAAAAACTGGTTTAAAAACATTGGCCCAGGTCCGTTAATAGCCGCTGCGTTTATTGGTCCTGGTACAGTGACCGTTTGTACTTTGGCTGGTGTTAATTTCGGATTTTCATTGCTTTGGGCTATGATGTTGTCAATTTTCGCAACCATTGTGTTACAAGAAATGTCTGCGCGCTTAGGTATTATTACTCAAAAAGGTTTATCGGAAATTATTAGAACCCAAATTAATAACCCCGTATTTAAATTTTTGGCTATTCTGCTTATGCTCTCAGCAATTGTTATTGGGAATGCAGCTTATGAAGCAGGAAATATCACTGGAGGTGTATTAGGTTTAGAAACCATTGTAGGTAATCCTAGCCTAAACATTGGTGACTTTTCAATTAATCTGCTAAGTATAATTATTGGTGGTATTGCATTCGTTTTATTGTATTTAGGAAATTATAAAATACTCGAAAAAGCACTCGTAGCTTTAGTTGTTTTAATGAGTTTAGCGTTTATAATGACGGCGATTATAACAAAACCCAATATTTCAGAAGTTTTAAAAGGTGCTTTTATTCCTCAGTTTCCAAAGGAGAGTTTGCTTTATATTATAGCGCTTATTGGTACAACTGTAGTGCCTTATAATTTATTCTTGCATGCTGCTTTAGTAAAGGAGAAATGGAAATCTAACACAGATTTGCAATTTGCCAGAAAAGATACTATTGTAGCTGTTATTTTAGGTGGTTTGGTATCTATGTGCATAATAATTTCGGCGGCATCAATACAAAGCGATAATATTAAAAACACATCAGATTTAGCAAAAGGATTAGAACCCTTGTTTGGTAGTTTTGCAAAGTATTTTTTAGCAATTGGCTTATTTGCAGCAGGAATAACAAGTTCTATTACAGCACCTTTGGCGGCAGCTTATGTTGCTACTGGTTGTTTAGGATGGTCTTCAAACATGAGAACTAAAAGGTTTCGAGCTATTTGGATGTTTATTTTGGTTTTAGGTGTCTTATTTTCTTCATTAGGAATTAAGCCTATCGATATTATAAAATTTGCTCAAGTGGCAAATGGTATCTTACTTCCAGTTATTTCGGGTTTCTTAATCTGGATCATGAATAAAGAATCTGTTTTAGGAGTGTATAAAAACACAATTAAACAAAATGTTTTCGGGTTTTTTATCCTAGGAATTAGTATCTTACTTTCTCTAGCAACACTTAATAAAGTGTTTGGTTTAAATTTATTTTAATGGAAAATAAAATCATTGATATTAATGTTGATGTAGGTGAGGGCATTGATAACGAATCGCTATTTATGCCTTTTATTTCCTCATGCAATATTGCTTGTGGAGGTCATGCTGGTGATCTTAAAACCATGCGTAGAGTTGTGAAACTTGCTAAATTACATCGTGTAAAAGTTGGTGCGCACCCATCTTTTCCTGATAAAGAAAATTTTGGTAGACAACCTATGGAAATCTCTTGTGTTGCTTTGTTTTCGTCTATAAAAAATCAAATTCATGATTTAATAGAGGTTTTAAATGAAGAACATGTATTGTTGCATCATATAAAACTACATGGAGCGCTTTATAATTTAGCAGCCATAGATGAAAAAACTGCAAATGTGGTAGTTGAGGTTATGAAAAGCATCGCATTGCCAATAAAACTTTATGTGCCTTATAAATCAGTTATTGCAGATTTGGCTTTAAAAAATGGTATTAATATTACCTATGAAGCTTTTGCTGATAGGAATTATAATAATGATTTAACCTTAGTATCAAGGCAAGAAAAAGATGCTTTGATTGAGGATGAAAGTGAGATGTTTAATCATGTTTTTAAGATGATTTCAACTTATAAAGTAAAGACTATTCAGGACTCAGAAATTGGTATTGTGGCTCATACATTTTGTGTTCATGGGGATAATCCAAAAGCAGTAATTTTAATAAAAAATTTAAAAGAAAAATTAGAATTACATGGTATTAGAATTAGATAATTTTAATGGCTTTTAAACTCACATATAAACCCTTTGGAGAACGTGCTATTTTAATTGAATGGCCATCAAAAATTGATGATGCTATTTTAATAGATATTATCAATTTTAAACAAAAAATCAAAAAAAGTAATATTAAACTTTTAGTTGAATTAAAATCAGCATATAACTCGTTGTTAATTATATATGATGATTTTGTAAATAATTTTAAAGCTGAAAAGGATATTATAGAGAAAATCTATAGCTCGGTAGAGTCCTTAGAAAAAATAGAAACATTTTTATGGAGAATTCCTGTGTGTTATGATGAGCAATTTGGGCTTGATTTAAATGACATTTCAATAGAAAAAAAGCTTTCAAAAGAAGATATAATTAAACGCCATTCACAAGCTATTTATACCGTTTATTTTATTGGGTTTTTACCTGGGTTTTTATACTTAGGTGGTCTTGATAAATCACTTCATATTCCTAGAAAAGAAACACCAAGATTACACTTAGAAAAAGGTACGGTTGCTATTGGCGGAGGTCAAACAGGAGTTTATCCAAATGCAAGTCCTGGTGGATGGAATGTTATTGGAAATTCACCAATTAATTTTTTTGATGTTTCAAAAGAACAACCCTGTTTTGCAAAAGCAGGAGATCGTATTCAGTTTTATTCAATTGACTTAAAAGAGTATCAGAATATAAAAATATTGGTAGATGCAAAAGTTTACCAAATAGAAAGTGAGGTGATAAATGATTAAAGTTTTAAAACCAGGATTTTATTCCACTATTCAAGATTTTGGACGTTTTGATTTTCAGGATTTTGGTGTGCCTTATTCTGGTGTTATGGATAAAAAAGCTGCAGCTTTGGCTAATGCACTTTTAGGAAATAATGAAGATGAAGCTGTTTTAGAAATGACGATGACTGGAGCAATACTTCAATTTAATAATCAAACTCAAATTGTTATTTCAGGAGCAGATATGTCAGCCAAATTAAATGATGATCATATTAAACTTGACAAAATAGTAAATGTAAAACCAAATGATGTCCTATCGTTTGGTAAATTAAATATGGGATTTAGGTCTTATTTGGCTGTTTTAGGTGGTTTTAAAGCAGAAACAGTGATGCGTAGTAAAAGTATGTATCAAAACATAACTAAGCAGTTTATGCTTCTTAAAAATGATGAATTAGCTATTTTGGAATCTTTACCAATTAGTGAAACACAATACGCTTCTATTAGGTTTGATAATTCCTATATGAATTGCAATGCCATTGAAGTTTTTAAAGGACCCGAATTTGATTCACTTACAAAAAAACAACAAGACGATTTGTTTTTAAAAAGTTTTACTATTTCAAAAGATAATAACAGAATGGCATATCAACTAGAGGAGGTTTTAGAGAATAATTTAAAACCAATTATTACCTCGGCAGTGCTTCCTGGAACCGTGCAATTAACGCCTTCTGGAAAACTCATTATTTTAATGCGCGATTGCCAAACCACAGGTGGTTACCCAAGGGTTTTGCAATTAAAAGAATCTGCTTTAAATATTTTAGCACAAAAATTTACGGGAAAAACCATTAGTTTTAAACTTAATTCTAAATATTAAGTTAAGGTTTAAAAGGCTAGGTTATGTATTTGGTAGTTTTACGACAGACTTTAAAATCTTGTATTAAATGAAAAAAATAATATTCTCCTTTACGTTTTTAATTCTCGTTTTAGGTTGCAAGCAAGAGTTGCAAAATGCTAATGAAATTATAGATAAATCAATCGAGGTTTCTGGTGGTGAACTTTTTAAAAAGTCTACAATCGATTTCAATTTTAGAGATAAGCATTATAAAGCCATTCGTGAAAAGGGAAAGTTTCAATTTGAACGTGAGTTTAAAGATTCTTTGGGTATTGTAAAAGACGTATTGAATAACAAAGGTTTTATGCGTTTTGTAAATAATTTTCCGATGGCAGTTAGAGATTCTATGGCTGCAAAATATACAGCTTCAGTAAACTCTGTCCATTACTTTTCGGTATTGCCTTTTGGTTTAAATGATGCTGCAGTTAATAAAACTTATTTAGGTAAAGTAGAAATTAAAGGAGGAAACTATTATAAAATAAAAGTTACATTTAATCAAAAAGGAGGCGGTGAGGATTTTGAAGATGTTTTTGTATATTGGGTTGATAATAAAACATATAAAGTGGTTTACTTAGCTTATTCATATAATGAAAAAGAGGGCAAAGGATTCCGTTTTCGAGAAGCTTATAACGAGCGTTACATAAATGGTATTCGGTTTGTAGATTATAATAATTACAAACCAAAGGTTAATGATGTTATATTGGAAAATATAGATGTTCTATTTGAAAAGGATGAATTGGAACTACTATCAAAAATAGAGTTAGAAAATATATCTGTTAGTATTAATTCTATTTAATAAACAAAAGGGTGCTTGTAATTTCATTACTATTTATAGTAACTATATACAGATTTGCATTGTTACTATCATCAATTTCTTTGTAGGTTTCACTTTTAAGAATGTTATTTACTAATTTAGGTGTTGTGTTGCTATGTCCAACAACCAATACATTTTTGCCAATATTATCGCTTAAAAATTTAGTGATATCCATCATATTTGGATCGTAAATAATGGTTTGTAAATTATTGCTTAAAGCTGTTGGTAATGCCGTTTCTCGTGTTCTGTTATAATCTGTTGAATAAATAGCATCAAAAGATATGTTTTTTAAAACTTCACTCCATTTTTTAGCTCGTAAAAGGCCTTCTTCATTAAGATGAGGATTTTGGTTAGAAGAATCACTTCTATCTTTTTCAGCATGTCTAATAAAATAAAATGTGGAAGTTGTTTTTTCTTTAGAATCGCTTGCATTTTGGTGGTCCTTACAAGAACTGAAAAGCAAAATGGATACAAATAGAAATAAAATGAAGGGTTTCATATTTTTAATTTAAGCTAATTCTAATGCTATTTCAATCATGTCTTTAAAAGTTGTTTCCCGTTCTTTACTTGTGGTATGTTCACCTGTAACTAGGGAATCTGAGATTGTTAATATAGATAGAGCATTGACATTATGTTTAGCAGCGACTGTGTATAAACCAGCGGTTTCCATTTCAACACAAAGCACTCCAAATTTTGACCACTTTTTGTACGATTCAAAATCATCTTCATAAAACTCATCTGAAGTAAACACGTTTCCAGCTTTTAAAGGAATATTTTTGGCTTTACCAGTGTCAACAGCTTTTTGAAACAACTCAAAATTCGCAGTAGGCGCATAGTCTGCACCTCCAAAACGAAGCTCATTTAATCCAGAGTTTGATGATGCAGCCATAGCCAAAACAATATCTCGAATTTTCACATCCTTTTGGTAAGAGCCTGCGCTTCCAACCCTAATTAAATTTTTAACATCGTATTCGTTAATAAGCTCATGAGCGTATATAGAAATTGATGGCACACCCATGCCAGTACCCATAACAGATATTTTTTTACCATTGTAAGTTCCTGTGTATCCCAACATGCCTCTAACTTTATTAAAGCAAACAGAGTTTTCAAAAAAGGTTTCTGCAATCCATTTTGCTCTTAATGGATCACCAGGTAATAATATAGTTTCAGAAATATCGCCTTTTTTGGCTTCAATATGTACACTCATTTTTAGTAATTAGAATTAGAAGATTTGCCAGTTACAATTGCAATTCCAGAGGATGTTCCTAAGCGCTCAACACCAATATTTATATATTCTAAAGCAGTTTTTTCATCTTTAATACCTCCTGAAGCTTTTATTTTAGCTTTATTGTTTGCTACACTTATCATGAGTTTTACATCGTGTAATGTAGCGCCACCAATGCCAAAACCTGTAGATGTTTTTATAAAATCGGCACCGCTTTGTATGGCTAGTTCACTGGCTTTAATGATTTCTATTTCTTCAAGATAACAAGTTTCTAAAATAACTTTTAAGGTTTTGTTAGGCATGATGTTTTTTACAGATTCAATATCTTTCCAAACACAATCAAAATCTTTGCTTTTTAGTAATCCTAAGTTAATTACCATATCTATTTCATCTGCACCATCATTTAATGCTGTTTTGGCTTCTTCAACTTTTGCCTTAGTACTCATTGCTCCAAGTGGAAAACCAATAACGCTACAAACTTTTATATTGCTATTTTCTAAACAAGATTTAGCTAAAGATACGTAGCAACTATTTACACAAACTGAAAAAAAATTGTACGCTTTGGCTTCATTGCAAAGATTAATAATATCTTCTTTTGTTGCGGTTGGTTTAAGTAAAGTATGATCAATATACTTATTTAATTTCATCAATTTAAATTATAGGTGAAGACTATCAAAGATAGCTAATAATTTCTCATAAGCTATTTTGCTAAATTTTTTTAAATGAAGTTTTAATTTTCTAATAAAAATAAACCATTGATTTTTCGTATTAAATCAATGGTTTATAACTTAAAAACAGTCTCTTTAAGTTTGGAATTATACTTTTGTTACTGAATCCGTAATAGTAACTGCAGTTTTTTCTAAATTATCAATATATTTTTTGAAGATTTTAGAATTTCTTTCTTGTTGAGCTTGGTTTTTAACTTGTATTTGAAAGGATATTCCAACTCTATCTGCTCCAGCTTCTATATATTTTAAAAGGGTTTCGTAATCTTCAATACCACCTTGTGCATTTATTTTAGCTCTATTTTTAACAATTTTCTTTATTATTTTCACAGCAGTTAGTGTTGCTCCATTTTTTGAAAAACCAGTAGATGTTTTTATGTAGTCTACATTGGCATCTAAACATATTTCGCAGGCCTTAACAATTTCGTTTTTATTTAATTCAGAAATTTCAATAGTAACCTTAAGAGGTACTTCGCCAATCGCGCGTTTTACATCTGTAATATCTTTTAAAACAGACACATAATTTCTGCTTTTTAGATAGCCTAAATTAATTACCATATCAATTTCATCGGCGCCTTCTTCAATAGCGTTTACAGCTTCAAAAACTTTTGCTTTTGTAGACATAGCACCAAGTGGAAATCCTACAACAGTAGATACTTTTATATCACTATCTTCTAACAATTGTTTTGCTAATGGCACATAGCAACTGTTTACATTAACGGCGTAATAATTATTGATTTTTGCTTTATAGCAATGGTCAATAATCTCATGTTCACTTGCAGAAGAGTTTAATAGTATGTAGTCTATGTTTTTTAAAATATTCATTATTAATAGTAGGTTTTTTGTTAGTAAAAAATTGGCTTAATAAATATAGGGTTATTTATCTCGCTGTACGAATTGGAGTTCAATAAAAGCAAAAATAAAGATTTTTTGTAACAGTTTATCGATAATTTATTAGTATTTATCAACATAAAATTGTTGATTTATTAAACCTAATAACGATTGATTTATTGTTGTTCTATTAATTTCGAGAAACTAAAGAGTCTTTTAGTTGAGTAAGTCTTTGTTCGAAAGTAGATGCGTCTATTGGGTTATTTACATTTTTAAATAATTCCATTAAATCTTCATTATGAATTTCTCTTTTTTGTTTCAGTAAATTAAAATGTACAAAACCGCACCAAATTATAGACTTTAATTGGCTTTTACTTTCATTATACATGCGCATTTCAACATGTATTTCACTAGTAGTAACATTTATTAATTGGGATTCAATGGTTACGGTTTCCATTAAAAGTGTTGGTTTTAAGTATGCGATTTGGTTGCTACTAGAAACCCAACTTTTACCTTCTTCTTTTGCTTTTTTATAGATATCGAAATCATAATACTTTAAAAGTACATCTTCACGATGATTCATAAAGTAATTAATATAACTACCATTATTTAAGTGATTAAATGGATCGCAATCTTGAAATCGTATTTTAGTTTTGCTTTCTAATACTTTTGGAAGTTGATTCATGATTAGTGTTTTTGTAATATACCAAGTGGTATATTTTTGGTTAAAAAATATTATATTTTAAGTTCGTTTGTAATAATTTGATCAACATGATTCATGGTGTCTTTCATATAGACTTCATCATTCATAGTATAGGTCATAAAAACAGCACCTTGAATTATGGTGTCAATCCGTTTTGCATATTGCATAGCATTTATTTCTGTCGATATTTCTCCATCTTCAATACCATTTTCAATAATAGAACATAATTTGTCTTGAATACGTTGAATGGTATCTCTAACCTTATTAAGCAATTCGGAATTACTATTATTAGCATCAACTCCAATATTTAAGACAGGACAACCACCTAATTGTTTACTAAAAGGATAATAATTTCTATAAAAATCTGTAATTAAGAATAGCTTTTGAATAGGTGAGTTGCTAGATTCGAGATGTTTAGATAATGGTTTTATTAAAGCTTTTACCATATATCTAAAAGATTCATAAGCCAGATCTTCTTTATTTTTAAAGTTACCATATATAGCGCCTTTAGTTAAACCAGTTGCTTTAGTAATATCATTCAAACTAGTAGCAGCATATCCATTTTTATTAAAAATAGGCGCAGAAACTTCTATAATGTATTGTGCTGTAAGTTTTGCTTTTTTGCTCATAGTTCTGCTAATATATAAAAAATATACCAATTGGTATATTGTGTTTTGGTTAATTAATACAATACTTAACTATCTTTATGAAAATTATAAAATAAGAGAAAAAACACTATGAATGTAAATAAGGATTACGACTTAATTTGTATTGGAGGAGGCATAATGAGCGCCACACTTGCCTTATTAGTAAAAATTGTTCAACCTGATTTAAAAGTTCTTATTTTAGAAAGACTTCCAGATGTTGGTTTAGAAAGTTCTGCTGCTTGGAATAATGCTGGAACAGGTCATTCTGCTTTGTGTGAACTTAATTATACACCAGAGAATGAAGATGGGTCGATTAATTGTGATAAAGCTTTTAAAATTTGTAAGCAATTTGAAACATCAAAACAATTTTGGTCTTATTTAGTTAATGAAGATTTAATAGATTCTCCTGAAGATTTTATAACATCTGTACCACATCATAGTTGGGTTCAAGGCGAAGAAAATGCTGTGTATTTACAAAAACGTTTTGAAGCTTTAAAAAAGCATTTTATGTTTCAGGACATGGAATTTACGACTGCTATTGATAAAATGAGTGAATGGTTTCCATTAATAATGAACGATAGAGCTGATGATGAAGCTATGGCTGCTACAAGAATAGAACGAGGAGTCGAAATGAATTTTGGGGCTTTAACAAAAAAACTATTTAAAATACTAGAAACAGAATATGATACTCCGGTTCAATGTAATGAAGAAGTTTTAGATATAGATCCAGATGAAAATGTTGAATGGTCTGTTGAAATTAAAAACACAAATACAAAGCATAAGCAATACTTAGATGCAAAACATGTATTTATTGGTGCTGGTGGAGGAAGTTTATTATTGTTACAAAAAGTTGAAATTGAAGAAAAAGAGGGTTATGGAGGATTTCCAGTTAGTGGTGAATGGTTAGTTTGTAAAAACGATGCTATAATAAATCAACATTTTGCAAAAGTTTATAGTAAAGCCGGAATAGGTGACCCGCCAATGTCTGTACCACATTTAGATACTAGATTTATTAATGGAAAGCGAGAATTATTGTTTGGCCCTTTTGCCGGGTTTAGTCCAAAGTTTTTAAAAGAAGGTTCATATTTTGATTTAGCTAGCTCAATAAAATTTGATAATATAAAACCAATGCTTGGGGCATTTTGGGATAATTTGCCACTAACTAAATATCTAATTGAGCAAGTTGCTGCTTCCCATGAAGATAAAATGAACGATTTAAGGCAATTTGTAAAAAATGCTAAAAGTGAGGATTGGGAAATTTTAGTTGCAGGACAACGTGTTCAAATTATAAAAAAGGATGAATATGAAAAAGGTGTTTTGCAATTTGGAACAGAAGTGGTAAGAAGTAAAGATGGCAGTATAACGGCATTACTAGGAGCTTCTCCTGGGGCATCAACTGCAACGAGTATTATGTTGGAAGTTTTTGAAATTGCTTTTCCAGAAATAGTTAATTCTGAAAAAGGCAAACAGTTGTTAAAAGACATAGTGCCTATTTGGAAAGATGAATTAACACCAGAATTATTTAAACAAACTATAGAGAATTCTAAGCGAACATTAAAGTTATAAATAAAGAAAAGCAACAATCATCTTATTGCTAAGATTCATGTTGCTTTTCAACTAACCAACCAACTATTAGACTGTAGTAGTACTGTTTTGTTACAAACAGTTTTTAATAAGTCTAGAATTCTTCTGTAACTAAGTCTCCTTGATTTCTAAAAACCAATTCATCATCAAAAGCATCTAACAGAATGATACTATCTGTTGTTACTTTGCCTGCTAAAATTTCTTTACTTAAAGCATTCAAAACTTCTTTTTGAATTACACGCTTTACTGGTCTCGCACCATATTCTGGATTATAACCTTTATCAGCTAAATAATTAATAGCTTCTGGCGTCGCATCAAAAGTAATACCTTGTTGCGCTATCATTTTTGTAAGACCTTTTATTTGTAAACCAACAATTGCAGTGATATTCTCTTTGCTTAAAGGTGTAAACATAATAGTATCGTCTATTCGGTTTAAAAACTCAGGTCTTACGCTTTGTTTAAGTAACGCTAATACATCTACTTTTGCAGCTTCAATTGCAGAATCAATATCTTTTGTTGCTTCAAAACGCTCATGTATAATCTGGCTTCCTATATTAGAAGTCATTATTATAATAGTGTTTTTAAAATCTGCAACACGCCCTTTGTTATCAGTTAAATGACCTTCATCTAATACCTGTAAAAGAATATTAAACGTATCTGGATGCGCTTTTTCAATTTCATCTAAAAGCACTACAGAATAAGGTTTTCTTCTCACGGCTTCTGTAAGTTGTCCGCCTTCATCATAACCTACATATCCTGGAGGTGCTCCAACTAATCTGCTTACTGCATGACGTTCTTGATACTCACTCATATCAATACGTGTCATGGCGTTTTCATCATCAAATAAATATTCAGCTAAAGCTTTTGCAAGTTCTGTTTTACCAACACCAGTTGTGCCTAAGAAAAGGAAGGTACCAATAGGTTTTTTAGGGTTTTGTAAACCTGCACGACTTCGTCTAACCGCATCACTTACAGCAATAATTGCCTCTTCTTGACCGACCACACGTTTGTGTAATTGATTTTCTAACTTTAATAGTTTTTCGCGCTCGCTTTGTAGCATTTTGGTAACAGGAATACCTGTCCATTTTGCAACCACTTCGGCAATATCATCATAAGTCACTTCCTCTTTTATTAAAGAATTTCCAGATTGATTTTCTTGTAATTGCTTTTGAAAACCTTCTAATTGCTCTTGAGCTTCTTTAATTTTTCCATAGCGTAATTCGGCTACTTTACCATAATCGCCATCGCGTTCTGCACGTTCTGCTTCAAGTTTGTAGTTTTCAATATCTTGTTTTGTGTTTTGAATATTATCTACAACTTCTTTTTCGCTTTTCCATTTTGCATTAAGTTCATTTCTAGATTCTTTTAAATTAGCTAAATCGGAACGTAATGATTTTAATTTAGTTTCATCTTTTTCACGTTTAATCGCTTCGATTTCAATTTCTAACTGCATTATTTTTCTATCTAAAACATCTAATTCCTCAGGTTTAGAGTTAATTTCCATACGCAATTTAGAAGCAGCCTCATCCATTAAATCGATAGCTTTATCTGGTAAAAAACGATTTGTAATATAGCGTTGAGATAACTCTACCGCACCAATAATAGCTTCATCTTTTATACGCACTTTATGGTGTGTTTCATATTTTTCTTTAATACCACGAAGTATAGAAATAGCACTTTCAGTATCTGGTTCATCAACCGTTACTTTTTGAAAACGACGTTCTAAGGCTTTATCTTTTTCGAAGTATTTTTGATACTCATCTAATGTGGTAGCTCCAATTGCTCTTAAATCACCACGAGCTAAAGCAGGTTTTAAAATATTGGCTGCATCCATAGCACCTTGTCCGCCACCAGCACCTACTAGCGTGTGAATTTCATCAATGAATAGTACAATGTCTCCATCACTTTCAGTCACTTCTTTTATAACTGCTTTTAAGCGCTCTTCAAACTCACCTTTATATTTAGCTCCTGCAATAAGTGAACCCATATCTAGAGCAAAAATTTGTTTGTTTTTTAAATTCTCAGGAATATCGCCATCTATAATCCTGTGTGCTAAACCTTCTGCTATAGCTGTTTTACCTGTACCTGGTTCACCAACCAAAATGGGGTTGTTTTTGGTTCTACGTGATAAAATTTGAAGAATTCTACGTATTTCTTCATCACGACCAATAACTGGATCTAGTTTACCATCTTTCGCTAACTGATTTAGGTTTTTAGCATATTTGCTTAAGGAATTATAAGTTTCTTCTTGGCTTTGAGATGTTACTCTATCGCCTTTACGTAATTCTTCAATAGCTGCTTTTAAATCCTTTTCAGTAACACCTTGATCTTTTAGCATATGTGAAATTTTGCTATTCGATTTAAAAACAGCAATAATTAAATGCTCGATAGACACAAAATCATCTTTCATTTTTTTAGCGATGATGGAAGCTTCGTTTAAGCTTTTTCCAGCCTCACGCGAAAGCATTAATTCGCTACCAGAAACTTTTGAGTAACTTTCAAGTTGTTTGTCTAAAGCTTGTTCAAGGACATTAATATTTACATTCAATTTTTTTAAAATGAATGGTAATACATTTTCATCAACTTCAAAAATGCCTTTAAAAAGGTGTTCGTTTTCTATTTGTTGATGACCATAACCTTGCGCAATTTGTTGCGCTTGCTGTATGGCTTCTTGCGATTTTATTGTATAATTATTTAAGTTCATCTATTTATTATTTTACTTTTACAAAATGAATAAGTCAATAATCTTACCAATACAATTAAGGAGACAAAATGTCTGTTTAAGCCTTTGTTTTGGTGACGTTTAGTCAGTTTGTAAGATTCTGTAAAACATTCGACTTATAAAATATAAAATACAAAAAATGGGATTATTAAACAAGATATTTGGGGGTTCAACAGAGCAAAAGGAAGAAAAAGTATTGCCTTGGATTCCTTTAAATGAATTACCTCAATTAGATTTAATTGAAACAAAATCTGCAACAAAAACTCAAGTTATTTTTAAACACTCTACACGTTGTGGCATTAGTAGAATGGTGATGAATCAATTTGTAGATGACTATAATTTTACCGAAAAAGACTTGGATTTGTATTATTTAGACTTAATTAGTTATAGAGAAGTATCAAACGAAATAGCTAATAAATTTCAAGTTATTCATGAATCGCCTCAACTTTTGGTGATTAAAAATGGTATTGTTGTAACGCAAGATTCTCATGGCGCTATTAATAATATAGATTTAAGCCAATTTATCTAACTCAGTATTACTTTTTTTTTGGGATTAATCTAATTATCTCAATTGCTTTTATTTCATATCTTTATATAAGTTTAAATCAAAACATATATATATAATGAATAAAGTGGTTTTATGTAGCCTAATAGTGCTATTTGCAATGTCTTGCAAACAAGATAAATCGGATAATCAAGAATCTGCAATTGATTTCAATCAACTATTAAAAGATTATAACGAAGAAGGCTACCAATTAAACCCGATGAATGCTACGCGAGCAGGAGATAGCAGGTTTAATGATAAATTTCCAAATAACTTATCTGAAACATACAAGGCTAAAAAGAAAGCTTATTATACAAAGTACAAAGATACACTTGCTAAAATTGACGATTCTCAATTTACCGATACCGAGAAAATGAGTAAAGCAGTTTTGGAATGGGATTGTGATATCAATCTTGAAGAGATGAGTTTTCAAAAAGATTTGATGCCTATAGACCAAATGTGGTCTACGAATCTTGATTTTAATCAATTTGCTGGTGGTACGAATGCGCAACCTTTTAAAACAGTTGAAGATTATAATATATGGCTAACCCGTGTTGATGCTTATTTGTTTTGGTTAAATGCCGCACAGGATAATATGAAAAAAGGGATGGAAACAGGTTATGTTTTACCGTCTTCATTAATTGTAAAAGTGATTCCGCAATTTGAAGGTTTAGCTTCAGATGATATTGAAAATAATTTATACTACGCACCAGTAAAAAATTTTCCAGAAACATTTACTGATGCAGAGCATGAAGAATTTACTAAGGCATACACCAATATGGTGGCTAATAAAATTATACCCGCCCACAAACAAATGGCCAATTTTTTACAAAATGAATATTTACCAGTAGGTAGGAGTTCTAGCGGAATAACTGGCACGCCTTTAGGAGATGCGTATTATGCACATCAAATAAAAAAATACACAACTACTAATATGACGGCAGATGATATTCATCAATTAGGGTTAAGTGAAGTCGCCAGAATTCGTTCTGAAATGGAAGCTGTAAAAGAAAAAGTTGGTTTTAAAGGTGATTTAAAAGCATTTTTTAATCATGTAAGAACCAATAAAGATTTAATGCCTTTTACAGAGCGTTCGCAAGTCATTGCTTTTTACGATAGTATTTACAATGTTATGAAACCTCAAATAAATAGATTATTTGGAAAACAACCAAAAACACCTTTTGAAGTGAGAAGAACAGAACCTTTTAGAGAAAAATCGGCAGCAGCAAATTATAATCCGGGTTCTTTAGATGGTACAAGACCCGGTATTTTCTTTACGCCAATACCAGATGTTTTAACCTATAATGTTTTTGACAAAGAAGATTTGTTTTTACATGAAGCCATTCCAGGACATCATTTTCAAATTTCTTTAGCACAAGAAAATAAAGAATTACCAGATTTTAGAAAAACCTTATGGTTTAGCGCATATGGAGAAGGTTGGGCTTTGTATACAGAATCTATGGGTGAAGAATTAGGACTGTATAAAGACCCTTATCAATATTTTGGAATGCTAAGTGCAGAAATTCATAGAGCCATTCGTTTGGTGGTTGATAGTGGTATCCATTCAAAAGGGTGGACTCGTGAAGAAGCCATACAATATTCATTAGAAAATGAAGCAGAATCTGAAGAAGACATTACTAGCGAGATTGAACGTTATATGGCCAATCCTGGTCAAGCTTTATCTTATAAAATTGGTCAGTTAAAATTAAGAGAGTTAAGAACGAGAGCATCTGAAGCTTTAGGCGATAAATTTGATATTAAAGAGTTTCATAACCAAGTGTTAGAAACAGGTTGTATTCCTTTACAGCTTTTAGAAAATAAAATTGATAATTGGATTACAGCTTATAAATAATTTTAAGTATTATTGGAATATCTATTTGTTTACGGAACACTTTTAAAAGACTTAGAGAATGAGATGTCAAAATTTTTGGCATCTCATTCCAAGTTTATTAGCAAAGGTTATTTTTATGGAAAACTATACAAAGTAACTTGGTTTCCTGGTGCTATTTTAAGTACTAATACTTTAGACAAAGTTTATGGTATGGTTTTTAAAATAGAAAACCCAGAAGCAGTATTTAATGTTTTGGATGATTATGAAGGCATAGGAGAGAAATATCCAGAACCGCAATTATTTAAAAAGTTAGTTACAACCGCTTTTTTAGAAGATGGTTCTACTCTTAAAACTTGGGTATATCTTTATAATTTACCTGTTAAAGGATTAAAACAAATTACTTCTGGTAATTATTTAAAATATACTATTGATAAATAGTGTGTTAGTTATATTTTTTTACTAAGAAAATATAACTTATTTATCGGTTGATATAATTAATTTCACTAATTGTAGACGAAGTATTAAAACTGATTCAAATTATAAATAATGAGTATAATATCAAAAAAAGCCACAAAAAAACTCCCAAATTAATTTGGGAGTTTTTTTATCTTAAAGAAAAGGAAATTTAAGATTTCCCCATTATTCTAAACATACCTGTACCACATTCTGGACATTTACCTTTCATGGCTTTTCTACCATTTTTCATTGTAGTTTCTTCGGCATCTTTCATTTCTCTTTTTGACTTACATTTTACGCAATATGCTTCCATTTTTTTAGTTTTATGGTTTCTTATTATTAAAAGTAAGTTTTATACTGTTAACACCCAAATAACTTTGTGAGTTTTTTGTTATCTTAAAGTATAAGAGTTAATAATATTTTTAAGCTGAAGTTTTAAATCTTCACCAGTATCATAAATCATTTGCTCTTCCGTTGGGAAAGGAACGGCACGTTTTTCCAAAAAAGGTATTAAATTAGTATCTAGCGCTCTTCGGTCGCCTCGTGAAGTTGCATAAATATGCTCAAAAATAAACTCGCTAGTTACAGGGAAAATATCTACTAACTGATTGGTTTTTAAATTAATATATTCTACATTGCCATTTACTTGTGTGGCTTTAAATTGTTTGAATTCGTAATATTCGCATTTTACGGTTTTCATTTTATCAACCTTAATACTATTACCAAGGCTATCTTTTACTTCTTTGCCTTTTTTATCAACCAAATATTGCCATCCATCTACAACTTGCTTTTCTTTTATGATTTGACGTTCTTTAATTTGTTCTGGAGATATTTCAATGTTTCTTAAATTAACAATTAAGTTATAATCATAACTTAATTGTTTTTCTGGTGTACTGTGATAAATAGCCCAGAAATTATTAAGACCGTAGGAGCTAAAGTTTAGTAAATCTTTTTCAAGTCTTTCAGGAATTATTTTTTTGGTATCATTAATCATATCTACCAAAACAAAATCTGTTCCTTTTTGGTGAGCCACATCCATAAGTTGGCGCACATCTTTGTAATTAGGATTAATATCTTCAATATCTTTAAAAGCATTATAAGCATCCCTAAAATCTAATTTATTATTTGATTTTAAAAGGGTAGTGGCATTAACATAAATTTGATCTGATGCCCTGTTTTTGGAATTGATAATTTGAGTGGTGTAATTGTCAAAATTAAAATTGACTTCTTTGCCATTTGCATATAACGGAAGCAACGGTTTAATACGTTCCTGTCTATCATTTAAATCCAAATAGGCATCATAAATACGAATATAATTCTCAGGATTATTGTCTTTTTTTAGAAAATCAATATTGCTCAAATCACGCTCGTTTGCTTTGTTATAGGCTTCTTTTAGCATAATTATAAAATCTGCTTTCCCACGTTTGTCTTTGTTAGTTCGTAATTTACTAATAGCATCAGAAATAGCTAGATCATAATTACCAATACTTAAAGATTTTTCAATTTTTTTGCTAGTACTACAAGCTGTAAGTATTATAAGTACTATGGTTAAGAGTAGTGTTTTTTTCATGGGTAAAAGTTTTGGTTTATTGGAGTGCTTATCCAATAGTAATGCCAAAATAGTTAAAGTGCAGATAAAACATTAATAAAACTTATTAAAACATAAATCACCTCACTACAAAAGCCTGTAACAATGGAGTAATCTTTTTAAAATTTTAATTAAGAGATTACTTCATTGTGTTTACAATAACTAATGACGAAAAGGTTTTTATTTTTTACTATAAACAGGAAGTAATTTGTTTGATACTTCTCCAAAACCTATTCTAGTACCATCTTTTTCACAGTAACCTCGCATAATAACCGTATCGTTATCGTTTATAAACTTACGTTCGCTACCATCTTTCATTTTAAGTGGTTTTTCGCCTTTCCAAGTTAATTCTAACATAGAGCCATAACTATCTGGAGTTGGACCAGAAATAGTACCACTTCCCATCATATCTCCAGAGTTTACAGGACAACCATTAACTGTATGGTGTGCTAATTGTTGTACCATATTCCAGTACATATATTTAAAGTTAGATTTACTAACAACAGCTTCTTTAGCACCTTTGGGTTGTATAGCGACTTCTAAGTTTATGTCATAACTCTTTTTGCCTTTATATTGAAGATATTTAAGCTGAGGTTTTATAGGTTTTGGACTTTCTACTTTGTAAGGTTCAAGGGCATCTAAAGTAACAATCCATGGTGAAATTGATGTTGCAAAATTCTTTGCTAAGAAAGGTCCTA
The DNA here is from genome assembly GCF_900114265.1 of Flaviramulus basaltis. GTDB lineage: Bacteria > Bacteroidota > Bacteroidia > Flavobacteriales > Flavobacteriaceae > Flaviramulus > Flaviramulus basaltis. The sequence goes on along the minus strand of NZ_FPKV01000004.1, from coordinate 171,260 downwards.
AAGGCACATATTCCCATTTTTGAATATCGCGTGAGCTCCAATCATTTAATAAGACTAATCCAAAAATATACTCTTCGGCTTCTGTAATAGGAATAGGTTCACCTAAATCGTTAGCATCTGTAGTAATAAAAGCCATTTCTAATTCAAAATCAACTAATTTACTTGGTCCAAAAACAGGTTCAGTAGCATCAGCCGGAAGCGTTTGCCCTTGTGGTCTATGTATAGGAATTCCTGAAGGTATTATAGAAGAACTTCTGCCATGATATCCAACCGGTATATGTAGCCAATTTGGTAATAATGCATTATCAGGATCTCTAAACATCGTACCTACATTAGTAGCGTGTTCAATACTTGAGTAAAAATCGGTATAATCACCAATATGAACAGGTAATTGCATTTCTATTTCGTCTAAACGAAACAATACAATTTCTTTATGATGTTTGTTGTTTTTTAATTCATTATTCTCAGCATCAAAGATTTTGGCTATTCTATTTCTTACTGCACGCCATGTTTTTCTTCCGTCAGCAATAAAATCATTTAAAGTATCTTGAAGAAAAATATCATCAGTTAAAGGGATTTCTGCAAAATAGCCTAATTGATGTAAAGCACCTAAATCTATAGCTGTATCACCAATTCGTGTGCCAATGGTTATAATGTCATCACGAGTTAAAAAAACACCAAAAGGGATGTTTTGAATTGGGAAATCTGAATTCTTATCGACGTGTAACCACGATTTTCTATCTGGATTGTTAGCTGATAATGGCATACCTTATAGATTATTTATTTTATTAAATTATATTCAAACGTACACAATTTTTTCATTTTAAATGTTAAAATCACCTAAAAATTGAGTTTTATTTAAACGTTAATAAATTGGTTAAAAACTTACATGTAATTCTATATATTTTAATGAATTTAACTAATGTATTTCCTATTTTTGCCCAATATTTAAAAAGAAATTAATTTATGCAACGCGACGAACAAATTTTTGAACTTATTGAAGCAGAAAAAGAACGCCAACTTCATGGTATAGAACTTATAGCATCAGAAAACTTTGTAAGTAACCAAGTAATGGAAGCTGCAGGTTCTGTACTTACTAATAAATATGCTGAAGGTTACCCTGGAAAACGCTATTATGGTGGTTGTGAGGTTGTTGATGAAGTGGAGCAAATAGCTATTGATAGAGCAAAAACGTTGTTTGGAGCAGCATATGTAAATGTACAACCACACTCTGGAAGTCAAGCAAATACTGCGGTTTACCATGCTTGTTTAACACCAGGAGACAAGATTTTAGGTTTTGATTTGTCACATGGAGGTCACTTAACTCATGGGTCGCCTGTTAACTTTTCTGGAAAATTATATGATCCAGTTTTTTACGGTGTAGAGCAGGAGACAGGTGTTTTAAACTATGATAAAATACAAGAAATTGCTACAAAAGAGCAACCTAAATTAATTATTGCTGGAGCATCAGCTTATTCACGTGATATAGATTTTGAGCGTTTTAGAGTAATTGCAGATAGCGTTGGAGCTATTTTGTTGGCAGATATTTCGCATCCTGCTGGATTAATTGCTAAAGGTATTTTAAATGATCCGCTTCCGCATTGTCATATTGTTACTACAACAACGCATAAAACTTTAAGAGGACCAAGAGGAGGAATGATTATGATGGGGCAAGATTTTGATAACCCATTTGGAATCACTTTAAAAAATGGAAGCTTACGTAAAATGTCTTCTTTGTTAGATTCTGCAGTATTTCCAGGAAACCAAGGCGGACCATTAGAACATATAATTGCAGCAAAAGCTATTGCTTTTGGAGAAGCACTAACCGATGAGTTTTTGCACTACCAATTACAAGTAAAACAAAATGCAAATGCTATGGCAAATGCCTTAGTTGCTAAAGATTATCATATTATTTCTGGAGGAACAGATAATCATATGATGTTAATAGATTTGCGTAACAAAAATGTATCTGGTAAAGATGCAGAACAAGCGCTTGTTAAGGCAGATATTACAGCTAATAAAAACATGGTACCATTTGATGATAAATCACCATTTGTTACTTCTGGAATTCGTTTAGGAACTGCAGCAGTAACTACACGTGGTCTGAAAGAAGATGATATGATTGCTATTGTTGAATTAATTGACGAAGTAATTACTAATTTTGATGATGAAGCTACTTTAGAAGCTGTAAAAGCAAAAGTAAATGCGATGATGAAAGACAAACCTTTATTTGTTTAATTTCATTATTTTAAACAATATATTTAATAAAAAAAACCTGCTTTTAGCAGGTTTTTTTATTTCTAGGTATTTGTTTATTAACTAACCTCAATCTTTTAGCTTTATAAATGCTTGAGTTCTTCCATATGTTAATAAATCAAAACCTTCTATAATATTATTTGATTCTTTAAAATGAATATTAAAAAATGAAAATGTTGCATAAAAATGACTTTCAGAATTTGCTAAAAGCGGAGTACTGTTATTTGGTGAGAAAAAAAGTTTAAGTTGATGGTTCTCATTCTTAATTTCTAGTTTATCACCGTTTTCAAATTGATATTGTCCAACATATTTATTTAATGTTTTATTGTCTAATTTCAATTCATTTCTTTTAAAAACATATTGTAAACCTCTTGTGTAAGTTTCACTTTTTGTACCTGAGTGCCCTGTGTTTTCTAATACTTTTGAATGTAATTGAACATTTTTATAATTGCTACTCTTCATTTTATTAGCAAAAATAGTATAGTATGATTTGCCATTTTCAACATCGCCAACCGTCATATACACACGAACTGGTTTTGATAATTGCTTTTCTGAAAATGTTTTCTCTTCTTTATATAAAACACCGTTATCCCAACCTACAGCTGGACTTGCAGCAACAAAATTTGTAAACATTTCGGTATGTGTGAAAAGGGTATGCAAAGTAAATAAACCTCCTAACGAGCATCCCATCAAGGTTCTGTTATCGCTTGTTGCTTTATAATTGCTTTCAATAAATGGGAATAGTTCCATTTTTATGAATTCTAGAAATTTATCAGCACCAGCAGTTTCTATATTTCTTCCGTCATTAGTTGGTGTGTAATCTCGTGTTCGCAATACATCAGGATTAGGGTTTTCTCCGCCCCAAGTAACACCTACAAGTATTATTTCTGGAATAAAGCCATCATAATATTGTTCACCATAAATAGAAGTTACCAAAGGGAAATCCCATTGAGAGTCCATTAAATAAACAACAGGATACTTTTTTGTGCTATTTTCATAACCAGAAGGTAACCTAATTTCTAATTTATATTCTTGTCCTGAAACAATTTGTGAAGTAATTTTCCTTACTTGAGAACCTGGAATGGTTACTTCGGGGTAGTTTTGTGAGCTAAGTGTTAACGTGGTAATTAAGACTAGTAGAGTTGCTATTTTCTTCATTATTTAGTTTATTAAAATGTTGATTAGTATGGTGTTGTAATTTATTAAAAATAAGCAAAGCACATCTTATCACTTTAATAATTTTAAGTTTAAATTAACTTTTATGGAGCTAATTTTAAATAATGAAATTAATTTAAAGTATTTGTAAAAAGATCTATTAAAGGGCCATTTGCATTAGAAGTACTTGGTAAAGTATTGCCGCCGAAGTAGAGTCCAAAAGCATCTTCATGATAGGCATGATATGTAAAATGAATCTTATTTGTTATAATAATATCGAGCATATCCTCAACAAATTGTAAGCCACCTTTGTTATTTTCAAAGCAATGAATGCCAGCACCAAATTCCCCTAAATATAAGGGGGCTCCTTTTGCGTTTGCCCAATCCACATAGCGTTTAACAGACCATTCTAAATAGGCTTTATTTCGTTTTAAAATAGTTTCGGCATTGTAAAAATCTAAGCGTAATCTGCAATTTGCGGTAGCATCTACATTCTCACCTTTCATCCAACCACTTATTTGATATTGATAGCCTTGTTGTGGAATGAATCTAAATGAAGTTCCACTCATATTAGAATCTGAAGTTGCAGAAGAGATGTACAAACAAGAACTACTATTTATTCCTTCGTTATTAGAAAGACCGCCTTCACCAGAATCATTTTCACTCCAATAATTCCAACCTGAATCATCATCAAAATTAAATTCATAAATATCTCTTATAAAATTGCCAGTTTCATCGTATTCTTTGATAATTATATCATCAAAGTAAACTGTTCCATCAACATTTTGGCCAACTAAAGCAGGAACGGCATAACTAATTTGAGTATCATCAATAGTATATTTAATACCTTCAAAATAAGTCCAATCGCTATTTTCAGAGCTTAATTTATCATTACCAAAAATGGCGGTATACCATTGCCCATTGGTTATTTCAAGTATGTTTTCATCTGGGTATTTTCCGCCTTCACCTAAATTAGCCCAATCAAAAAGTTGATGAGTATATGTATGTGGATCGTATGAGTGAAATTCGTAAACCAAATTTTTGCCGGTTACTTGAGGGAAATTAAGATTGTCATCTACATCGTAATTACCTTCAACATAAATAGCTTTTTCAATAAAAATTAAATGATTTTCGTTTACTTCTCTAATGCCATTAATTAGCTTTTGAGCTAAGCTACTCCATTGGTTTATAGATTGTGTTGGTACGGGTTCGTTTACAGGACCAAATCCAGCTATTTGTACTTCATCTTTATATTTTTCTGCAATAGCTTTCCAAAGCGCTACCAATCTGTTTTGATTTTCAACATTATCCCAAAGGGCATCACCTTCACCTTGCGACTGATAACCACCTTGTGGCGCATGCATATTTAAGATTAAATAGACGTTGTGATTTTTTGCCCATTGAATATTTTGATCTAACCAATTCCAACCAGATTGTTTATAGGTATAAGGATTGCTGTCATCTTCAAAAAAAGTATAATTCATATAAAAACGAACAGCATTCATTCCCATATTTTTTACACGCTCAAAATCTAATTCGTTGTGGTGAGTTGTGCCAGGTGTAGACGAATTACTCCATATTTGATTACCAAAGGCAACGCCTTTTAAGTATAGGGTATTTCCATTCGCATCTACAATATCTGTCCCATTAAGTTGGATTAATGGATTTTTTGGAGTTTCTTCGATTGGTTCTTCTGGTTCTTCAATCGATTCTGGTTCTGTGCCTACATCGCTTTTTGAACATGATAAAAATATCAAGCAAAAAAGTGATATGTAATAGGCTAATTTCAATGTTATTTATTTTTTTTGTATAAAGGTATTCTGTAAGATAAGAAATAACTATAACCTGTGCCAATACTACTGCTATCATAAGTTTTACCAAACCCAGGAATATATACATTTTGAAAGTTGTTCGGCTCTGTCTCGCTTGCAAGCATTTTAAGTTGCACGTTAAGTCCCATGTATAAATTATTGAACAATTCTACTTTCAAGCCCAATATAACTTCTGCCCAAAAAGCTGTTAAGCCTTTGAATTCCTGTTTATCATTTGATGAAAATTGAGGATCCCAATATTGATTGGTGCTGTAAATTGTAAAGTTGTTTAAATCGTGACTAAAAGAACTTGCTCCAACACGAAAACCAAAATAAATCATGTTATCCATGTCTAACCAATTTTGATATGAATTGTAGTCTACTCCAGCTTTTAGGTAGGTTCCTGTGCTTGTAATATCCATATAATCGGTAACTGTTTTCTTTTCCTCAAAACCAATTTCTCCTGCAATATATAGACTCTTTTTAATACGATAATCTGCCAAAATTTCAAAACCACTATATTCATCATCTACAAAAGAGCGAATTAGCTTTCCAATGTCACCGCCAACACGAAGTCCGTATTTTAATTTTATGGCTGTGGAATCGTTTTGAGTACTTAAAATACTATCATTTTGTGCATTAACAGACACACAAAACATTAGCATAAATACTAAAATTTTAATGTGTAATAGTAAAGTGTGCTGTTGTTTCATCTTCTACAGATTGGTTATCGGTTACAGGTTGTCTAGAAATCATCCATTTATCACCATCGTCTTGAATAGTGAGTGTTACATTTTTAAAAATAGTTTTATAACCACAAGCACGGGAAACATATACTTCTTCTCGACTGTAACTTATTGTAATAATATCTTGGTTGCTGCCATCATAAAAATCATCACTTGCATCTTCAGGTGTTCCATTATCATTAATAAAAGCATCAATTATAAGTGCATATTCTGTTGTGTTGTCATCAGTTTTTAGTGGTAAAACAATCTGATTAGTATCAACTATATTGTATCCTGGCAAAACAAAATCATTGTCAATACCGCCAACTACTAAATCGAATGCATTTTTTTTGTTTTCGGGATTAGCTGCATCATAAAGGTCTATAATTAAACGCGGGGTAGTAGGAGTGTTTTCTGGACAGATATCGTCGCGCTCGCAACTAATTGATAGAGCAACTATCAAAAGCATTGGGATTATTAGAATTTTAAAATATTTCATTTTTTAATTTTAAATAGATGTGTCTATCTTCTTTCCAAAAGTACAACATTTTCCACATGAAAAGTTTGCGGAAACATATCTACAGCTTGGGTTTTTATTACTTTATATTGCTTGTCCATTAACTCTAAATCTCTAGCTTGTGTTGCGCTATTACAGCTTACATAAACTATTTTTTTAGGTGCAATATTTAATATTTGTTGAACCACATCTTTATGCATACCATCACGTGGTGGATCTGTAATAATAACATCTGGTTCACCATGTGTTTTAATAAAACTGTCATTAAAAACATGTTTCATGTCACCCACAAAGAATTCAACGTTATTAATATTATTTAATTGTGCATTTTCCTTAGCGGCTGTTATAGCGTCTGGTACAGATTCTACACCAATAACTTTTTTGGCTTGTTTTGCAACAAATTGTGCAATAGTACCAGTTCCTGTATATAAATCGTAAACCAGTTCTTCACCAGTTAAATTTGCAAAATCACGTGTTATTTTATATAATTCAAAAGCTTGGTCTGAATTGGTTTGATAAAACGATTTGGCATTTATTTTAAATTTTAAGCCTTCCATTTCTTCAAAAATATGATCGTTGCCTTTGTAACAAATCACATCTTGATCGTAAATGGTATCGTTTGCTTTTCCATTAATAACATATTGCAAAGAGTTTATTTCAGGGAAATTTTCGGCGATAAAATCTAACAATAATTCACGTTTTACTTTATCTTCTTTAAAAAATTGAATCATCACCATAATATCGCCTGTACTTGAGGTACGAATCATCATGGTACGCAATAAACCTGTTTGATTTCTAGTATTGAAGAATTCTAAATCATTTTTAATTGCAAACTGTTTAACCGCATTTCTAATGGCGTTTGAAGGATCTGCTTGTAAATGGCATTTGTTTAGATCTAAAATTTTATCCCACATTCCTGGAATATGAAATCCTAGTGCATTTTTATCTCCTAAATCTTTATCAGATTGAATTTCTTCAAGTGTTAACCAACGGCTATCACTAAAAGAAAATTCCATTTTATTTCTGTAGAAATATTGATTTTCTGAACCTAAAATAGGAGTGACCTCAGGAAGTTGAATATGGCCAATCCTTGTTAAGTTATTAGTAACTTCTTTTTGCTTGTAAAATAACTGATGTTCGTAAGCCATATCCTGCCATTTACAGCCACCACAAACTCCAAAATGCTCACAAGCTGGATTAGTTCTTTTATCTGAAAGTTTATGAAAAACTGTCGCTTTCCCTTCATAATAGGCTTTTCGCTTTTTAAAGGTTTGCACATCTACCACATCACCAGGTACTGCATTTGGTAAAAAAATCACTTTCCCATCTGGTGCTTTAGCTATAGTTTTACCTTTAGCGCCTGCATCAATAACTTCTACGTTTTCAAAAACTTGTTTTCTTGCTTTTTTTCTAGACATGCTGCAAAAATAATAATAGCAATAAATAAATGTCACTTTATTTCTATTAACTTTAAAGGATTAAAAAATATTTTTATTAGAAGTATTGAATTTGGGTTTTTGCAAGCCGTTTTTATTTAGTAATTTGCACCCACTTAGGGATGATTTCTTTCCCACGCTGCTTTTTCGAACTCATCGAAAGAATAAAGGTAGATAAGGAATGGTTATTTTATTAATTTAAAACAAATTAAAATGGCTGTTTTAGACCAATTAACTTCGCAACAAGCGATAGATTTAGAAAACAAGTATGGCGCTCACAACTATCATCCGCTTCCTGTGGTATTAACTAGGGGAGAAGGTGTTTATGTTTGGGACGTAGAAGGAAAGCAGTATTACGATTTTTTATCGGCTTACTCTGCAGTAAACCAGGGGCATAGTCACCCAAAAATCGTGAATGCTATGGTGCAACAAGCGCAAACATTAGCATTAACATCTAGGGCATTTTACAATGATGTACTTGGAAAATATGAAAAATTCGCATGCGAATTTTTTGGATTTGATAAACTCTTACCAATGAATACGGGTGCTGAAGCCGTAGAAACAGCTTTAAAACTTTGTAGAAAATGGGCTTATGAAGTAAAAGGAATTGAAGAAAATGAAGCTGAAATTATTGTTTGCGAAAACAATTTTCATGGACGTACCACAACTATTATTTCTTTTAGTAATGATCCTGTAGCACGTAAAAACTTTGGGCCATATACTAAAGGATTTATTAAAATAGAATATGACAATCTTCAAGCACTTGAAAATGCTTTAGAAAGTAATCCTAATGTTGCTGGATTTTTAGTAGAACCTATACAAGGTGAAGCTGGAGTTTATGTTCCAAGTGAAGATTATTTAGCAAAAGCAAAAGCCTTATGTGAGCAATACAACGTATTGTTTATTGCAGATGAGGTACAAACAGGTATAGCCAGAACAGGGCGATTATTAGCTACTTGCGGTAATTGTTCTTGTGCTGATAAAAATTGTTCTAGTACGCCCGATGTAAAACCAGATGTTTTAATTTTAGGAAAAGCCATAAGTGGTGGTGTATATCCTGTGTCTGCAGTTTTAGCAAATGATGCTGTTATGAATGTTATAAAACCAGGAAATCATGGTAGTACTTTTGGTGGAAACCCAGTTGCAGCAGCTGTAGCTATTGCAGCTTTGGAAGTAGTAAGAGATGAAAAACTAGCTGAAAATGCCTTCGTTTTAGGTGAATTATTTAGAGCTGAATTAAACAAATATATAGAAACTAGTAAAATTGTTAATTTAGTTCGTGGTAAAGGTTTACTAAATGCAATAGTTATTAATGATGATGAAGATAGCAATACAGCTTGGAATATTTGTTTAGCATTACGAGATAATGGATTATTAGCAAAACCAACACATGGAAATATTATTCGTTTTGCACCACCTTTAATAATGAATGAAGAACAGTTATTAGACTGTGTTGGTATTATTACAAAAACACTTAAACAATTTGAAGAATAAATAGTATGGAGGAAAAATCAGCATTTGAAACTTTTGAACTAGAGCTAACTGAAGATATAAAAGGTCTTCTAAAAGAAACCACTTCATGGAGTTATTTTTTATCAATATTAGGTTTTATAGGTATTGGTCTTATGGTAATTTTTGGAATATTTTTTGGAGCAATTATGAGTACTAGAGCATTAGGAGATGTTAATCCGTATGCTGGCTTAGGTTTTTCAATGGGATATTTTGGACTTATATATGTTGTTCTAGCCTTAGTTTATTTTTTTCCTGTGTATTATTTATTCAATTTTTCTAGAAAGATGAAAACGGCATTAAGTAATACAAACAAGGATGATTTTAAATTGGCATTTACTAATTTAAAATCTCATTATAAGTATATAGGTATTTTTACTATTACTATTATAAGTATTTATATTTTGATTTTTATCATAGGAATATTTGCTTCAATTTCTTCATTCTAAAAAAATAATACATAAATAAAAAGCGACCATTTGGTCGCTTTTTATTTATGTATTTGATTTATTTTATATTATTGATTTTGTTGCATTTCTTCTAGCATCTCCATGTATTTATCTTTCATGTCCTCTAATTGACCGGTAAACATTAAATATAAATATATAACTACAATTATTAAACTTAGCACAAGACCAATAATTGCTATGATTTTAGCAGTTTTTACTTGACCATAATTACTATAAGATTCAGGGCTCTCTTTATAAGTTTTTTCATCTTTTTTAGCAAGAAAAAAAGCTATTCCCGATAATACTAAGCCTCCAAATCCACTTGTACAGCAACAGCCTATAAAAGAGATTATACCTAAAACAATACTAATCGTGGCATTTGGTAATTTTTGTTGTTCCATGTGTGATTTTTAAATGATTATTTTAATAATATAGCTTATTACAATTGTAGCTACTGAAATAATTGCTAGTGCTCCAATTACTATATTCGAATTTTTAAATTTAAAGAAAATATTTAAGCCAATAGTTAAAAAAAGAGCAATTAAACTGTAAATGGCAGGATACATATAAAATGCTTCAACGAATTCACCTTGAAAAATTAGAGAAAGTGCCCGTTGTATGCCACAACCCATACACTCAAAACCAAGTAGTTTTTTGTTTAAACAGGGTAACATATAATCTTCCATAAACTTATATAATAGAAATTATGATGCGCTAAAATACTAAAAGCGAATTAAGAAATAAATAAAAGAAGTTTAATTATTTTTATTACTAACAACTACTTTCTTATTGAAAATTTGATTATTTGAAGATGTAATTTTAACAATATAAACACCATTACTAAATGATTTTGTTGAATAGCTGTATTCACTTTTCGTTGAATTTATTTTGTCTACTAAAACTTTTTTTCCAGAAACATCAAATACATTTATAGATTTTATAGATAAGCCAGTTGGATTAATAAGTTTTAACTGTGAAATACTGTTATTTTGCAATATTTCAAAATCAGTGAATGTATTATCTACAATATCTAGACTGTTTTTTGCAAAGGTGATTTCAAAACGATTGTTGTGAATTCCGCTATTTAAAGTAACTTCCAAAGTGCCGTTTTTAACATCTGTATATGTGTTATTTTCATTATCAAATACATAAACACTTACACTTTCTGGAATGTCTTTTAGTTTATGAATTTTAATGTTAAACAAAGTATTGTCTTTTGACGCCTTAAGACCAAAAGGTATCCTTGTGCTTTCATCATAATTAATTGATTTAATAACCAATTCTTTATTACTAGAAATTAAATAAGCATCAGAGCTTAATTCATTTATGTTACCACCATCATAAAAACGATTATAAGTATTGTTATCTGGAGTAGTCTCTCTAAATGCTATGACGTTTTCTTTATAAAAGGTGTTATTTATATATGTGTGAAGTCTTATTTCTGGAACAATAGTTGGGTTTTCAATAATAGATTTGTAGTCTAAACCATTATGAGACATAACAACAATTTCATTTTCAGTATCTTCATTATTTTTTGAATTTCCATTTTTAGCAAAAATAGAACCATTACCTATAGCATTTGAATCCTCAGGTAAATATAGACGCATAGAATTATTAAAAGTTACAAGACCACCATTGGTAACATTATTGCTTTGTATTACAAACCCTTGACCTACAGCAGCAAATCGTCTTGCATTATTAGTGCTATAATCTGTGGTATTTAATGTAGTCGTGCTGTTTGTACTTCCATCTTGGTTGTAATCTTCAAAAGCAGCTGTTGCGTATGTACCGTTATCTGCTAAATTTACTAATTCTCCTGGTGTGTAAACTCCATATCCACCTTCATAATCTGCTAAGTAATGAGAGTTTTTTACTTTTTGTTCCCAAAAAAATATTTCACCACTTAAAATAGTTGCAGCTGCTGTACCTCCGTCCGCTATACTAGTATTACCTATAATAAATAGTTTTAAATCTAAAGCAGAAGGGTAAGGGTTACCTGTTAATGTTTCTGCGGTGTCTAGTGTTCCAGAAGTTGGTTGATTGTCTGTGCCATCAAAAGCACAACTTACCGTTATAGTACCATTATTAGGTCTTCCTCTAAAATCTAAAACATTATTTGGGTTTGTGCTTCCTTTAAGTGTGAATCCATAACCTGTATCTATTAAACCTGTATCAAAAACTTGATTCCAACTGTAGTATCCTTCTCCATCAATTAGAGTATAAATCCAATAATTGGAAAGTTCTGTTGCAGTTCCATTATAAGCTGTTGTGAATGAGTAAGCAATTGATAAAACATTGGTTACATCAGTGTCGTCATCTGGATCATGAATATTTGTACCATCAAAGACTACATTATCTTGTACAGTTCCATCAATACTAACTCCTACTGGTGAACACCAATAATTATACTCATATACGTTTGTGGTTTGGTTTTGATATATAGAAAGCTCTCCAGCATCAGAATTTTTTGTGTCTGTGTTTTGTATAAGTTGAGCATCACCTCTAAAAAACAAGTTTGATGTTGGGGTTTCAAGTCTAATATCATCATTTACGAAAACGACAACATCTCTAGCATATAAATAGCTATTATCAGAAACATATAAATCTTGGCTAAAAATAAAATTAGCAGTTAATAACAGTAGGAGAAAAGTGAATTTGTTGAGCATACAAATAAAAACTTAGTTATATATTAACAAATATACCATTTATCTATAAATAAGCGTATTTTAACGAATTAAAAATGCATTTCAACGAAAATTAATTTTTGAGTCAATTAATGAATTACTCTATGAGTATAAATTTTTAATGTAATTTTGTGGTTTGAATTTTAATAATTTATGATGAAATATTTAAACTATATTTTAATTATTGTTGGTGCTTTTGTAGCTATGTATGCTAAAGCAGGAGCAAATCAAAACCAATATATACTAATTTGTGGTATTGTTTTACTTATGATTGGTGTTTATAGAATATCTAGAAATATACCTAGTAAGCGTGATGTCGAAAATGATAATAATGATGATAAGAAATTAGAAAACGAATAGTTATGACATTTAAAGTGGGAGATTTTGTTTTGGTTTTAGATGAAGATTTATCTGGTGTTGTGAAAAAAGTATTAGGTGATACGATTTCAATTGAAACAGAAGAGGGTTTTTTAATTAATTTTAAAAGCAATGAACTTGTGAAAAAGCAAAAAACACAATCACTTAAATCTGAGTTATTCTTACACGACAATATAAATGATATTGTAGTTGAAAAAGAATCTCACAAAAGAAGAAAACAAGTTAAAACGAAGGCTAAAGAGCGTTATGAGCCTACAATGGAAGTAGATTTACATATTAATCAATTAATTAAATCTCCAAAAGGAATGAGTAATCATGACATGTTAACACTTCAATTAGATACTGCTAGGCGTAAACTAGATTTTGCAATATCTAAAAGAATTCAAAAAATAGTATTTATTCATGGTATAGGTGAGGGTGTACTCAAAATGGAATTAGAATATCTTTTTGGACGCTATAATAATGTAAAATTTTACGATGCTAACTACCAAAAATACGGGTTAGGCGCAACCGAAGTTTACATTTTTCAAAACGTAGCTACAAATTAGTTAAATGTTGGGGTAATCTTTCTGCTTTTAGAACTAGTTGGAATAGCACTAGCCTCTAAAACACCAAATTCAAACTCATCGTAGGATATCAAACCCAAATCAATATTATAAAGTGTTAAGGTTACTATATAGCTTTTTGATATGGTATGTTCTCTATAAGCAGTTGCAGGAACTGTATTAGCTACAAGAGGGTTTAAATAATCTGTTATTTCACCATTGGTAAGGTCGTTAGCTGGGTTATTATCAGAAGAATCGTTTTCTTCATCACGCGTTAAAACACCATCACCATCATCATCATCATCTAAATAATCTGGAATACCATCACCATCTGTATCCTGTGCATCACTAAAATCGCCATCGCCATTTGGGTCTGGGTTTTCATTTTTTGTTAAAACATTATCACCATCATCATCTGCATCAATGTAATTAGGTATAGTATCTCCGTCGGTATCATCATCAGTTAAATCATCATTACTGTTTAAGTCTTCAAAAGCTGAAGGGATATCGTCAAGATCGTCTTCGGTTAAAACTGTTTTTAGTAATGCTGTGCCGCTTGTGCTTTCTGTGTCATCAACAATTTCTACTTCAGAATTTGGGATATCATTACAAAACAAATCATTTGGGAGTTTTGTGTTACTATATGTTCTGTAATTAAATGGGTTTGTAGAGTTTATTGTAATAGTTCTTTCAAAAGTATTATTAGTACCAACGGTAAGAATTTGAGTAAGTGTTAGGTTGTTAATTCTTAAAGATAAAGATTCTGATGGGTCATCTTTGGTTTTATATAATACTAAACTATTGCTTCCTTGACAAGCTTTAAAAGAATCTTCAAACTCTAATTCTACAGTAATAATATCTCCATCATCACATGAATAAATAAACAATAAACTTACAGATAGAAATAGATAGAATACCTTGCGCATTGTGTTTGGGTTTTAAGGCAAAAATAATAGAATTGTTATTTATAACGTAGCTTATTGATAATAATTTTATTTCAAGTATTTTTGGTCTTTCAAACTGATGTTTTTTTAACTTAAAATATAAACAAATAGATGAATCCAATATATTTTGATAATGCTGCTACTACACCAATGCGAGATGAAGTTGTAAATGCCATTATTGATGTTATGAAAAATAGTTTTGGAAACCCATCATCTTCACATAGTTTTGGTAGATCATCAAAAACGTTAATTGAAAAGTCTAGAAAAACCATCGCTAGTTATTTAAACGTTTCTGCGAGTGAAATTATATTTACATCTGGTGGTACAGAAGCAGATAATTTGGTGTTAAAAAGCGCCGTTAAAGATTTAAAAGTAAAACATATAATTACTTCAAAAATTGAACATCATGCTGTTTTGCACACAGTCGAAGAACTTCAAAAAGATTATCATGTATCTGTAAGTTATGTGAATTTAGATAGTGATGGGTGTATTGATTTTTTACACTTAGAAACTTTACTAAAATCAGAAGAAAAAACGCTAGTAAGCTTAATGCATATTAATAATGAAATAGGAAATATTTTAGATTTAAAGCGTGTTGCGAATTTATGTAAAGCGAATAATACCTTATTTCATAGTGATGCAGTACAATCTGTAGGACATTATAAATTGGATTTACAAGAGATCCCAATTGACTTTTTAGTTGCTGCAGCTCATAAATTTCATGGGCCAAAAGGCGTAGGTTTTGCTTTTATTAGAAAAAACTCTGCTTTAAAACCTTTGGTTATAGGAGGTGAACAAGAGAGAGGTTTACGAGCTGGTACAGAAAGCGTTCATAATATTGTAGGTTTGGAAATAGCTTTAAAAACGGCTTACGATAATTTAGATAAAGAAAAACTTTATGTTAAAGAACTAAAGGAATACTTTTTAAATAAAATAAAAAAAGAAATACCACTTGTAGCTTTTAATGGCTATTCTTCAGATTTTAAAAAGAGCACATACACGCTTGTAAATGTATGTTTACCAATATCACAAAAAAAGGCCGCTATGTTATTATTTCAGTTAGATTTAAAAGGTATTGCATGCTCTAGAGGGAGTGCATGCCAGAGTGGTAGCTCGAAAAAATCGCATGTTTTAACAGAGATTTTAAGTAATGAAGATTTAGAAAAACCATCAATTCGTTTCTCATTCAGTATTTTTAATACTAAAGAAGAAGTAGATTATGTTATTGGTGTTTTAAAAGAGTTTGTTGATTAAAATAAAGTCTTTTCTGTATTTCACATTCAGATTATTAAATTACAATATAGACATTTTTTTTAGGTCGTAATTATTATTATATGTAGTATTTTTTGTACCTTTACTTTAGTTAGCCTCCCAAATTAACCCTATTAACTAATTAACAAATTTATTATGGATAATAGATTTCTCTGTTTTGCTGTGTCCTTATTTTTTCTTATTGGTAATAATACTTTTTCTCAGGTTGGAATTGGCACAACCAACCCAGATCCATCTTCTATTTTAGAGATTGAATCAACAACCCAAGGTATGTTGGCACCAAGAATGACTACTGCACAGCGAATTGCTATTGCTACACCTGCTGAAGGTTTATTGGTTTTTGATATTGATGAGAATGTTTTTTATTTTTACGATAGCACCAACTGGTTGCCATTAGAAGGTGCTGAAAAACGAGATAATTACAAATTAATAAAATCTGATGCTGATTTAGCTGATGAATTGACTGCAGGAGGAGGAACAGAATATTTACTCGACACAAATACATTATATGAGATTAATGGAACTATTAATTTAGCTGTTCCTATAAATTTAAATAATGCCTATATAATTGGGGAGGATACAAATGAAGATGTATTAGTTGGTTCTGGAGATATATTTTCAGGTAGTTCCGGTGGTTCTGTAAAAGGGTTAACTTTGATAGCTGCAAGTGGAAATGTTTTTAATTTAGTAGGAACAGGAGTTGAAGCACTTACATTTAGAGATTGTATTGTAGCTAATTCTAGTTCAGTGGGTTCCATATCCAATTTTAATCTTGTTTTTTTAAGTATAATTCAATATCTTAATAATACAAATGGTATTACTTATACTAATATTAGTCAATTACTTTTACAATCTACAGGATGGGATAGTTCAAATGGAGGTATTTATGAAACATTTGTTGGAGTATTCGATGTAATAACAAAACAAGGAGGTTTTTGTAATATTACTACAGCAACTGCAGCTGTTGATGTAACTGGGATTACTTTAATAAATGGAGGAGCAGGAATGCGGATTGTAGATTTTTATGGTGGAGGTAATTACATAAACGGGAGTTCTCCTTATATAGGATATAATTTCACTAGAGATTGGGATATAAATAGCCCTGGAATATTAGTTGAAACAGACGATGTTGCAACTGGCGATATTAACTTGAATTATGCCATTGGATCAGGAGCTCCAACTACCTTTACAACTGGTGTTCCAAAAAAAATAGAAGGAAATACGGCGTCTAATAATTTATTTAGGTTCACTAGTGCTACCAATAACAGAATTGTTTATGATGGTAAAAAAACAAGATACTTTGGTGTTACAGGAAGTTTATCTTTTCAAGGGAATAATAATAATGCAATATTCATTTTCTATTTAGCAAAAAATGGTGTTGTTATACCAAATACAAGAGTTTACAGAGAAGTTGGAGCTAATAATGATGTTGGAGCAGTTTCTATAGTAGGATCAATTCAAATGTCTCCTGGCGATTTTATTGAAGTTTGGGCAGAACGTTTTACTGGTTCTGGAAACTTACTTACAGTATCATTAAACGTAATAGCTAGATAAAAAATTAAAACTCTGGAAATTCATCCAGAGTTTTAATTTTTATATGTCTGTAATATATTTCTGCACCTTCAACTTGTAATTGTATTTTCCCTTTTGTGAGTGGTTTAGTAATACTGTCAATAGTAATTCTTGAGTTTTCTAAAATCATAGTTACAGCACCATTTACAACATGTGCACTTTTGTCACCAAAAGTATATAAATCTAATGTATTCCATTCTCCTGTTGGTTTTTCGGCATCAGGAAATTTCTTTACATTTCTACCTAATTCACTACCATCACCAAAATGACGTAACTCACCTTTCGGGTTGTATTGATATAAACTATCTGCACGCATTTCGGTTCTAACATTCACTTGTGCTCCTGCAATTCCCCAATAATCCCCACAATCTCCTTCTTGTACTTGCATTTCTTGAGAGCGTAACCAAAAGCCAGCTTCTGTACCTTGTTCTCCATTTCCATGATAAAGAATACCACTATCTCTAACAACGTCTAAACGAGGTGCAAATTTTAATGTTCCCCATTTAAACTCAACTTGCAAATGATAATTTTCAAATTCATCAACAGTAGAAATGCCACCATAAACTTCTCCAGACAACCTTAAAGCAGCTTCTCCATCAACTTCAACAACAGAAAACACCTTTAAAGAATCATTGTTTATACCAAAAGGTTTATAATTAGTAAGTGCTTTTTGATTCCAAATATCTTGACCTTCTTCATAATGCATACCTAAGTTTGTATCCCAGCCTGTTAAATCTTTTCCGTTAAATAAGCTAATCCATTTATCTTCTTGCGCTATTTCTTCCTTTTGATTTTTATTGTTTTTGCAATTTAAAACAAATGAAAAAAGAATAATTACTAATAATTTAATACTGTTTTTCATAAGTCTTTAGTTTAATTGCTATTAGATACAAACGAAATATGCTTACTATCTTTACTCCAACTAGGAACATTAATGGTTCCTTGTCCGCCATATAAATATGCTATGATTTTTGGTTTTTCGCTTAAATTAGTTGGCATTAAACGTAATGTACAATGTTTGTAGAAAGGATGATCACCAAATGGAATAGTAGGAGGAAAGGAAATAAAAGCTATCCATTTTCCATCTGGAGAAATATGTGGAAACCAATCTTTTGCGTTTTCATCAAAAGTTAATTGTTTAGGGTTACTTCCATCGGCATCCATACGCCAAAGTTGCATATTTCCTGTTCTATTGGAGTTGAAATAAATATATTTTCCGTCAGGTGAATATTCACTTCCATCATCTAAATCTTTAGTATCTGTTAACTGAAACTCTTCACGGGTTTCAATATCACTCCCATAAATATCGTATTTACCTTTTCTGTTTGCTGTGTAAATAATGGTTTTATTATCTGGTGAAATACCATGTAAATAGGATGCACCAACACCATCATGCGTAATTTTTCGTGGAATAGAATCGCCTTTAGGATCCATAATATAAATTGAGGATGTACCATTATCATCTTGATTGTGATGACTAATGCCTAATAATTTTTCGTCAAAAGAAAAAATATGATCGTTATTGTTATTAATGGCAAAACCTGTATTTATTTGCTGAGATTCTCCATTTTCAAATGTATAGCGATATAAAAATCCGTTTGAATTATAAACCAGTTCTTTGTCATTATTAACCCAATTAGGTGCTTGTATGGAATGTGCAGAATAGAACAGGGTTTTGCGAAGTCCAGTTTCAACATTCATAGTTTCCATATAACTTCCTATATAATCTCTATAAGGTTGAAAGTCTGGTGCAGCAGGTTTTATAATTCTAACATTACTAAAAATAGCTTTTTCAATAACATCTTCATTATGTGAACATACATATAAACCAACAAAAGCTTCATTTCTTAAAGAAACACCTTCTAGCTTTGTGGTAACTAAAGAGTCTCCAAATTTGGCTGTAGACATGTAATAATCGTTTCCTCTGCGTTCTAATTGAACCACTTGAGGCATTTTATCTAAAGATTCAACAATTTGTTCGGTTTCACCACCATCGATTTTTCTGTATTGTAACGATGTTAAACCATCTCCATGAATTGAAGCATGAACTTCGGGCGAATTGGCGCTTAAATTATTACGAACCATCCAACCAATTTTTCTGTGAGGATCGACACCATCACCTATAAACTGAACATGAGCTCTTAAAATAAAGTCACCCTGAATAGATTTGTATACATATTGAAATTGATCTGTACTTCCCCAGACATTTATTCCAGAACCACTTATGGTATATTCCTGTGTATCAGAATTAAAGTCTATGGCGCCTTTATTTTTAGGGTTGCCAATATTGGTTTGATTTTCAAAAACACCAAATTTTGCTGAATGAGTCATAATATTTTGGCTAGTTAAAATTTGATTGTTATAGATAGTAACAATTAAACAAATTGCAAATAATTTTTTCATAATTATGGATTGTTATTTATAAAGACCAGTCTTTTCCTCCTGTTAATTCATCTAGATTACCACAAGGAATATAAACTCCAGGTATTGGATCGTAGGCTAAAATGTTTTCGCCAACCATTTCAGAACTTTTATAACCTAAAACAGACATGGATCTTATGTTGTTTAATAAATCGAACTGTAAAGCATCTTCAATGCCATTTGTAGTTTGGTTTTCTGATGCTTTATAGGTTTCTATTTGTGCTTCCCAATTTTCTAGTTTGACTTCATCAATTTTGAAATATGTGGACAATAAATTATCATAATTTTCAGGATTTACGTCATTGATATCTTGATTGTATTCTGTTTTAATGGTATTCATTAATAATGAAAACTCGGTTTTAAGATGTGTTTTTTCTTCGGTTTCAAAAGTTTCATTTACAAATGCATCTATAAATTGAGGTACATTAACATCTAAAGCTCCTGGTGTATCTGTTTTTGGTAAAATGATATCAAC
The DNA here is from genome assembly GCF_900114265.1 of Flaviramulus basaltis. Lineage (GTDB taxonomy): Bacteria > Bacteroidota > Bacteroidia > Flavobacteriales > Flavobacteriaceae > Flaviramulus > Flaviramulus basaltis. Next base: position 151,111 of record NZ_FPKV01000004.1, on the reverse strand, counting down.
AAGTTGCTGTAACACCATACCTTCTTCAATATTAAAAAATGCAGGAACCCAAGATTCAGTTTTATTTTGACAGCTTTGTAATAAACTTAAAATAGTAGGTGTGCTTACTACAAAACCTAATGATAGCCCTAAATTTTTTATAGCTTCTCTTCTTTCCATAATAATTTAATTAAAGATTCATTTTTTTAAGTTCATTTACTGCAAAATCGACTGCTCGTGCAGTAAATGCCATATATGAAAGTGATGGATTTTGACATGCTGACGAGGTCATGAAAGAACCATCGGTTACAAAAACATTTTTGACGTTATGTAATTGATTGTGTTTGTTTACTACTGACGTTTTAGAGCTATGTCCCATTCTAGCAGTTCCCATTTCGTGAATACCAAGCCCAAAACCAACCTCTCTATCATCTGGAGCAACATCTTTAAAGCCAGCTTTATCAAAAATTTCCATAGCTTCAACAATCATGTCTTTACGCATGTTAATTTCGTTTTCTCTATATTCTGCATCAAAGGTTACTGTTGGTAATCCCCATTGATCTTTTTTATCATAATCTAAATAGAATTTGTTTCTGTGGTCTGGAAGTGTTTCGCCAAAACCTGTCATTCCAATTTGCCAGTCTCCAGGTTCTAAAATGGCGTTTTTGAAATCTTTGCCATAACTTAATTCTCCAACAGCATTTGTCCAATCTGTTCTACTAGCACCACCTTGAAGTCCGTAGCCTCTTAAAAAGTCTTTTTTATTTGTATCTCCACCTAAATTTTGAAAACGGGGAATGTAAAATGATGTTGGTCGTCTGCCTTTATAGTATTTATCTTTAAAACCGTCAACTTTTGCAGTTGCTCCAGCTCGAAAATGATGATCCATTATATTATGACCTAATTCGCCAGATTCGTTACCCATTCCGTTAGGAAATGTTTCAGATTTTGATTGCATTAAAATTGAAGTGGATGCTATAGCTGATGCACATAAGAAAATAACTTTGGCTTTAAATTCAAAAGTTTCTTTAGTTTCAGAGTCAATAACTTTAACACCTGTTGCTTTTTTAGAATCTTTATCATACATCACTTCATGTACAATTGAGTTTGGTCTCATAGTCATGTTTCCGGTGCGTTCTGCTGCGGGAAGTGTTGAAGAATTACTACTAAAATAAGCTCCAAAAGGACAGCCTCTAATGCATCTATTTCTAAATTGGCATGATGTGCGTCCTTCAAATTCACCACCCGTTAAATTTGCAGTTCTACTTATGGTGACTAATCTATCTTTGTAATTTTCGGCAGTCTTATTTTTTAAATGATCTTCAACACAGTTTAATGGCATTGGTGGTAAAAAATTACCATCGGGTAAATGTGGTAAACCTAAGTTTTCTCCACTTACACCAATATAACTTTCAACATAATCATACCAAGGTTTTAGCTCTTTATAGCGTACAGGCCAATCAATACCAATACCTTCTTTTGCGTTTGCTTCAAAATCTAAATCTCCAATTCTGTAACTTTGTCTTGCCCACATTAAAGAGCGACCTCCAACATGATATCCTCTAATCCAATCAAAACGCTTCACTTCGTTATATGGATGTTTCTCATCATCAACAAACCAATGAGCACTTGCTTCATTTATTGTATATCCTGTTCTGCTCTGTTTTATTTGCTTTCCAAGTTCGCTTGCGGGTAATTTTCCACCGTGTTTAAAATCCCAAGGATCTTTTCCCATAGTAGGGTAATCGGTAATATGTTTTACCATTGGTCCTCGTTCAAGCACGAGTGTTTTTAATCCTTTTTCACAAAGTTCTTTAGCGGCCCAACCTCCAGAAATTCCTGTGCCAACAACAATAGCATCATATTCCTCTAAAGGGGAATTGTAATAAAATGTATTCATATTTAGTTAGTTGATAAAGTTTGATTGATTATCAATGGTTTAGTTAACTCAAATATAAAAAATACTATTATATATTAATTGTCCTATTTTGTCAATAGGTAATTGTTTTTTTTAAAATAGAGAAAATTAAGAAAGAATTTAGAACTTCATAGTTGTTCTCACGTTAAATACTCGAGGAGTTAAATAATTAGGAATGGCGTATTGGCGTTTACTATAAACATCTCTTACCCAAGTATTAGTAATGGAGTTTTGTACATCAAAAATATTGAAGATTTCAAACCCAAAAGAAAGTTCTTTAAAAGGTTTTTTCCAACCGCTATTAAATTGTTTTTTAGCATCAACTAAAACAAATTGTAAGCCTAAATCTGCACGTTTGTAGGCAGGTAATCTGTTTTGGTATTCGTATGGATCTGCATAACTTGGTGAACCTCCTGGTAAGCCTGTATTGTATACCAGATTCAAATATATTTTCATGTTAGGAACATTAGGTACGTAATCTTGAAACAAGGCTGCGAATTTTAAACGCTGATCTGTGGGACGCGAAATATAACCTCTGTTATCTATATTTTCTTCGGTTTTTAAATAGCCAAAACTAAACCAAGATTCTGTTCCAGGTACAAATTCGCCATTTAATCGCATATCCAATCCATAGGCATATGCTTTAGCATTATTTGAAGCTCTGTATCTAATTCTAACATTTTCTAAGGTATACGGATTTACGTCGCTTAAGTTCTTATAATAGATTTCAGAAGTTAGTTTAAAAGGTCTGTCCCACATTTTAAAACTATAATCATTACCCAATACTAAATGAAACGATTTTTGTGCTTTTACATCAGGTTGAATAACGCCCTCAGCATCACGAAGTTCTCTGTAAAAAGGCGGTTGATAATACAAACCAGCAGCAACTCTAAAAAGCATATCTTTTTCCCAATATGGTTTTATAGCAAATTGAGCTCGTGGACTAAATACTGTTTGGTTAGATGATTGAATGTAATCTCCATTAACCGACCAATTATGAACTCGAACACCTGCATTATACCAAACATCGCTAATTCCTAAAGTACTACGTTTGCTCCATTGTGCATAAGCTTGTAATCTGTTTATTTGTGTATTGTTGGTTGCTCTAACGTTTTGAAATGGCTCTAAAGGTCCGCTGTAAGGTTCGTAAGGTTGCTCATTTATAGGAGATGTTTTAGGTGGTCTTATTGAAAAACCTGCAGAATCAATAGATTCCCATTCAACTAAACGGTCGCGAATATCTTCATTTGTGTATTTTACAGACCATTCAAAACGGTTATCATTAATTTTAAAATCACCTTTATGTTCAATATTTGTGATTAGAGCATCTAAATCGTTTCGACCATGATTTAATTGGCTTCCAACACCTTCGCTAAATTCAACGTTACCCAAATCTTCATCACCTATATTGGTGTTAACTTCACCAAGCCTGTATTGTGCTAAAATATCAAAATACTCTTCTTCTGTTGTATGATATGTTGATGCAATTAAGTGTAGCGTTAAATCATCATTTGCAAAGTAGGAACCTTTAAATGCACCAAATACCGTTTGGTATTTATCTTTTTCTTGTCCGTCATAAAAAACTAAAAGCGCAATGGGATCGCTTAATGTTCCAAAATTAGTTTGACGCGTTTGTGGTTCGTAATTGTATTTGTTTAGGGAAGCGTTTCCTAAAAAGCTTAAATGGAATTTATTTGAAAATTTATAAGTAAAATAACCTTGTAAGTCTGCGAATGATGGTTTGAAATTAGTTTCAGTTTCTTTAGCATTTACTAGTAAACTGTTATCTCGATAACGTGCACCAACAATACCAGAGAATTTAGAATCTTTACTAATGTTCTCAACAGATAAACTTCCACCAAGTAAACTTAAGTCGGCATTCACTTCAAATTGATAGGGGTTTTTATAAGTGATATCTAAAACAGAAGATAATTTGTCACCATATTTAGCTTGAAACCCACCTGCTGAAAAATCTACATTTTGAACCAAATCGGTATTTACAAAACTTAAACCTTCTTGTTGACCAGATCGCACTAAAAAAGGGCGATACACTTCAATACCGTTTACATAAACTAAGTTTTCATCATAATTACCACCACGAACAGAATATTGGGTACTCAATTCATTGTTATTGCTAACACCAGGAAGCGTCATTAGTAAATTTTCAACACCGGCATTAGCTCCAGGGATTTTCCTTATGGTTTCAGGTTTTAAATTTATGATGCCTTCAACTTCTTTGCGTCTGTTATTGGTTACAATTACGGTTGCTATTTGTTCAACCGACGTGCTCATTACTGGGTTGAATTCATATTCTTCACCGTTTTTTAAATTAAAAGTAGCGACAACTTTTTTATGAGAAAGATGTGTGAATTCTAGAGCAATATCTTTGTTTGCTGAGATTTCTAAAATATAAAAACCATTAGTATTGGTTTGTGTGCCAATAGTTCCAGCTTTAATACTTACGTTTTCTATGGGCTTATTGTTTTCGTCTAAAATAACACCTCTAACTTTTGCGGTTTGAGAAAAAGCTAAAGTGGTAATAGCAAAAAAAAGAAAGTTGGTTAGTAAAAGTTTTGCTCTCAAAAGTTTGTAAAGTTTATTTTCGGTAAAACAACGCTTCAAAAGTAGAATTATTTCCAACGTTATCGGTAACAATTACTTTTAAATTATTCTTGGTATCTGTAATAATAGCATCATTAAAATCGTAGGTTAGTGTTTTTGTTTTATAATCATACTCCATTAAAATCCATTTACCATTTACTGTGGCTCTGTAATTTGAAATCCCAGAACCTTCATCATCAATCTTGACTTTTAAGTATCTATATTTACTTAGCCATTGATCGTTTTTAAAATTTATGGGCGAAATTGTTGGGCTTATAGTATCGGTAGCCAAAGCATATGTGCCTAATGTTTTGGTGCTTGCTATTAAAGTATTTTCTTTTCTTTTTGTGTAGGTATATGCAGGATAATTTTTGTAACCTACCAACCTTGCAATATATAGTTTGTTTATATCCTCATTTAAATAGTTACTTACATCATAATTTATGGTGAAGTTTTTCATTGCAGGCACAACATCTTCATGAAGTTTTAGTGTGTCGTTTTTTACCTCAAAATCTATATAAAAATCTTCATAGAAAGTATCTTTATAAAAATTCACACTAACCGAGCCTTCTTTTAAATTTGTAGTTTGGTTCGTTTTTATGAGATATGGTGTTGTTTTTTCTTTTTCAGGAACTAAAATATCATTTTTGTCTCCTTTTATGTTAATGGTTACCCAGGACTCATTGTTTTTATAATCGGTAACTCTAATTTTATAAACGGAATAAGTACTATCTTCTATAGATAAAAAGCCATCATTTATTTCTTCTTTGTAAAGACTTAAAGGACTGTTTTTTCTGAATAATTTTTGAATACGTTCTCGCTTTGTTATATAATGTTCATAATCAATAAGCTGATTGATGTGCTTAGTTTCATCAAAGGAAAATTGTTTAAAATCTATTTCAAAGTTTCTGTTACCATTTATAAAAGTTTGAATGTTATAAACACCATTAGAATTTGCTGCCAAATCTTGTCTGTCTATAGTTTCAATACCAAAACCTATATTTCCAATAGCTTCAATACTTTCTACAGTATAATCACCATTTTTAAGAGGAATTAATCTTAATTCTTGTTTTGTGTTAGATTTATTAATAGCTGAATTTTCACCTAAAGGATAGGCGTAAATAGATTTTACAATGGGGTAAGTGCTATCTTTTACATCAATTCCAAATAACATAGGGTTCATTGGGTGTTCCTGTTTATCACGAATTTCAAAATGCAAATGCGGTCCACCAGAACCACCAGAATTACCGCTATATCCTACTATACTATCTTTTAAAACGGGAAGTGTTTCAGCAGCTGGAAACATTTCAACTTCATAGGATTCTTCTTTATATTGATGCGCTTTAACATAGCTTTCAATTTCTGGAGCAAATTTTTGTAAATGCGCATAAACGGTTGTGTAACCATTTGGATGCGTTATATATAAGGCTTTTCCGTAGCCATAATGAGATACTTTTATTCGGCTTACAAAACCACTGGCTGAAGCTTTTACCTTTAAGCCTGTGCGCCCTTGAGTTTTTATATCTAAACCAGAATGAAAATGGTTTGAGCGTAACTCTGCAAATGTGCCAGATAATATAACAGGAATTTCTAAAGGATTGCTAAAATAATCTTGTGGATAATTACTTTGTGCAATTGCTAATAATGGTATAATTAAAAATAGGGGCAGTATAAATTTCATAAAAATGTATTACGGCTAAAGTATTAATTTGATGTGAATATGCAAAGCATTACACAAAAATCAAACCATTGTGTTAAGAATGAGTTTAATATATGATTTTTGAAATTTTATGAGAAAACAATTGTAATTTATAACTAGGTATGTTAACTTTGTGAGATAAGTATTGAAATTTGTAAATGAGTAATATTGAAGATATTGTAGATTCTTTAGAAAACAAAATTAGTAAAGTATTACACAAACTTGAACTTTTAAAACAAACTAATTTGAAATTGAATGAAGAATTAGAAGTTTCAAAGCAAGAAGTTTTAACCCAAAAGCAACATATTGCTAATTGGGAAGAAAAGTATCAAGCCTTGAAAATGGCAAATACAATACTTGGTAGTGACGACAATAAGAGAGAAACTAAGCTTAAAATAAACGCATTAATTAGAGATATAGACTATTGTATTGGTCAAATTTCTGATTAAGCAACATAAAATCAATGTCAGAAAAGCTTAAAATAAAGCTATCTATAGCGAATAGGGTATATCCTTTAACAATTGAAGCAAATCAAGAAGAAGGATTACGTAAAGCGGCTAAGAATATTGAAATTATGATTAAACAGTTTGAGCAAAGTTATTCTGTTCGAGATAAACAAGATGTATTAGCTATGTGTGCTTTACAATTTGCATCTCAAGTAGAACAGAAAACTATTGATAAAGAGAATGTAAGTGAGCATGTTGAAGAAAAGCTAAATGCTTTAAATGATTTATTACATTCACATTTAATCTCTTAAACGTTCTTTAAAATAAACTAAAAGTTACTGCCTACATTGGTTATTTTTTTTGATAAACTCAACGTTAATTCTTTAAAAAGGGTGAGTTTAAGTTGTAAAAGCATGCTGCCTTGAGCAGACCCTTGATCAGCTTGTTAGCCCTAAACTTGTTTTTAAGGAGTTTATACAAAACATTACACTGGTGTAGGCTTTTTTATATACAATAATCAACTAAATAACGATGGATAACTCAATTATATTTGCAGTAGGTGGTGTGATTTTAGGGCTAATAATAGGCTTTATTATAGCAAAGACACTAGAGAAAAATAACGCTTCAAAACTTGTGAAAGAAGCAAAAAAAAATGCAGACTTAATACTTAAGGAAGCTAATAGTGAAGGAGAAAGTGTTAAAAAAGATAAAATACTTCAGGCCAAAGAAAAATTTTTAGAGCTAAAAGCAGAACATGAAAAAGTAATTTTATCAAGAGATAAGAAAATGGCAGAAGCCGAAAAGCGTACGCGTGACAAAGAATCACAAATCTCAAATGAACTTTCAAAAAGCACAAAATTAAATCAAAGCTTAGAAGATAAAGTTAAAGACTACAATCATAGGCTTGATGTTTATGAAAAGAAACAAGAAGAACTTGATAAGCTTCATAAAAACCAAGTACAACAATTAGAGGTTATTTCTAGCCTTTCTGCAGAAGAAGCTAAAGAGCAATTAGTAGAGTCTTTAAAAGGTGAAGCAAAAAATGATGCTATGGCATACATTCAAAGTTCATTAGAAGAAGCGAAATTAACTGCAGAGCAAGATGCTAAAAAAATTATTATAAATACCATACAGCGTATTGGTACAGAAGAAGCGGTTGATAACTGCGTTTCTGTATTTAACATAGAATCTGATGATGTTAAAGGGCGTATTATTGGTCGTGAAGGACGAAATATACGAGCCATTGAAGCAGCAACTGGTGTAGAAATTATTGTTGATGACACACCAGAAGCAATCATTTTATCATGTTTTGATTCTGTAAGACGAGAAATTGCACGTTTATCATTACATAAATTGGTGACAGATGGAAGAATACATCCAGCACGTATTGAAGAAGTTGTAAAGAAAACTCAAAAACAAATTGAACAAGAAATTATAGAAGTTGGTAAACGTACAGTTATCGATTTAGGAATTCATAATCTACACCCAGAACTTATAAAAATGGTTGGTAGAATGAAATACCGTTCTTCTTACGGGCAAAACTTATTACAACACTCGCGTGAAGTCGCTAAGCTTTGTGGTGTGATGGCTGCCGAATTAGGATTAAATCCTAAACTTGCTAAGCGAGCAGGGTTACTACATGATATAGGAAAAGTGCCAGATGCAGAGGCAGATATGGAAACTCCACACGCTATTTTAGGAATGCAATGGGCAGAGAAATTTGGCGAGAAAGATGAAGTATGTAATGCTATTGGAGCTCACCACGATGAGATAGAAATGAAATCATTACTAGCACCAATTATTCAAGTTTGTGATGCTATTTCAGGGGCACGTCCAGGAGCGCGACGTCAAGTTTTAGATAGTTACATTCAGCGTTTAAAAGATTTAGAAGATATAGCCTTTGGATTTGCTGGTGTTAAAAAAGCATATGCTATCCAAGCAGGTAGAGAGCTTAGGGTTATTGTTGAAAGTGAAAAAGTAGATGACCAAAAAGCAGCAGATTTATCGTTTAGTATTTCTCAAAAAGTACAAACAGATATGACATACCCAGGTCAAGTAAAAGTTACTGTAATTAGAGAAACTAGGGCAGTAAATATTGCGAAGTAATTAAGAAATAAAATATATAAACAAAAAAAAATCTAGTTTTAAACTGGATTTTTTTTGTTTGGTATTGTTATGGTAAAGGTCGTTCCAACACCTACTTTACTATCAAGAGTAATTTCTCCACCATAAGATTCTATTTGATTTTTTACTAAATATAAACCAACACCTTCAGAATCTTTATTATTATGAAATGTTTTGTATAAACCAAAAATAGAGTCTCCAAATTTATCTAAATCAATTCCAATACCATTATCAGATATTATTACTTTTATAATTTCTTTGGTTATAATAGTATTTGCAATTATTTCTGGAGCTCTTTCTGGATGCTTATATTTAATAGCATTTGTCAATAAATTTTGAATAATACTCTCTAAATATGTTGCATTGTAAAAAATATATAGCTTAGGATCTATGTTATTGCTAATTTTTGCATTGCTTTCAGTAATAACAACACTTAGCATATTTAAAATTTTATCGGCTTCTTCCGCTAAATAAAGTTTTTCAATTTTGTCAACTTTATTATTTTGTATTGAGACAATTTCATTTAAGTTGCTAATTGTTTTTGTTAAGGAAGTAGATAAAGTGTTTAGGTAATCTATTAACTCCTTTTTTTCTTTTTCAGATTTAGCTTCTTCGTAAAATTCAAGTAGACTCTCAAAGTTTCCCGCATGTTGTTTTAAATTATGAGTAACAATATGTGCGAAATTTTTAAGTTTATTATTTTGTTTGCTAACAATGTTTAAGGTGTTGGATAATTTAATTCCGCTTTCAACATGATTTGTAATATCTACATGTGTGCCTATAAAACGAATGGGTTTACCTTTTTTATCCCATTTAATAATTTTCCCTTTATCTAATATCCATTTGTAGGAACCGTTTTTACATTTTATTCGGTGCTCGTTAGCGTATAAAGGTTTTAATCCACTAATATGGTCTTGATAATCTTGATGATATTTTTCTTTATCGTCTGGATGTACTCTGTCATTCCAGTCATCTATGTTTTTGCCAAAATTATCGTCATTTCCAAAACCTATAATTCGTTTTGACGATTCAGAAAAATATAACTTGTTTAACTCAGCATCATATTCCCAAACACCAATATCAGATATATCTACCGCTAACTGCCACTTAGTGTTTTCTGGAAGTTTTACTGTATTATTCTCAATTTTGGGAGACCTAAATAAACCTGTAAGTTTTTTAAGTATTGATGTACGATAAATTTTGGGTTTCAATGATGCTTTACTATAGTTTTACATGGGTAATATCTGTCAAAAATACATTATATCTGTTGAAATTAAAAATATAAATAAGTAAAAGGATTTAATTTTATTATTAAGGTTTTTGCTTTCTAGGATGAAATTCCTCAACAATTTTAGCCAAATGACTTTTGTCTAAATGAACATAAATTTCTGTTGTGGTTATGCTTTCATGTCCCAACATTAGCTGAATTGATCTTAAATCTGCATTGTTTTGTAATAGGTGTGTAGCAAAGGAGTGCCTAAATGTATGTGGAGAAATACTTTTTTTTAACCCGATTTTTTCTGCTAATTGTTTAATAATAGTAAAAATCATGGCTCGTGTTAATTGTTTTCCGCGTCTATTAAGAAATAATGTGTCTTCAAAACCTGCTTGAATATTAATATGTTTACGTATTTCATTCCTATAAATATTAATATATTTTTGTGTAGTATTTACAATAGGTACAAAACGTTGCTTATCACCTTTTCCTGTAACTTTTATAAAGCCTTCATCAAAAAACAAATCAGATAGTTTTAGGGTTATTAATTCGCTAACACGCAAACCACATCCATATAAAGTTTCTAGAATGGCTCTATTGCGTTCGCCTTCTGGTTTACTTAAATCGATAGCATTAATTAATTTATCTATTTCATCTTCAGAAAGTGTGTCGGGCAATTTTCTACCAATTTTTGGAGATTCTATTAATTCTAAAGGGTTTGTTTTTCTGTAATCTTCAAAAACTAAATAGTTAAAAAAACTTCGTAAACCCGAAATTATTCGAGATTGAGATCTAGCATTTACATTTTTAGCTGCTTCGTAAATAAATTTTTGTAGGTGTTCAGAAGTTATTGTTATAGGCGTTATAACAATTTTATTTTCTTCTAAAAAATCAGTTAGTTTATTTACGTCTCTAGAATAACTATCAATTGAGTTTTGAGATAATCCACGTTCTATTCTTAAATATAATTGATAGTCTTTAAGTGCGTTCTGCCATTTCATGAATGTAAAAATAGAACAAATTAATTATAATTTTTGTTTAAAATTTAATATGTAGTTCTACTTATTTGTTTTTAAATTGATTGAAATATTAAAAATAAATTTGTTAATGTTTTATAAATAGTTTTATTTTATTCAACTATTAATCAATTAAACGTAATAAAATTATGAAAAAATTATTTTTGTTATTAATTATTGCTGTATTCGTAATAAGCAACGTGAATGCACAAGGGCAATTAAAAGGAGGAGTAAATCTTGGCTTACCAGTTGGCGATGCGGGTGATTTTACAACTTTTTCAATAGCTGTTGATTTAGGCTACTTATTTGAAGTATCAGATTCTTTTGACGCTGGTGTTGTTACTGGGTTTTCACATTCTTTTGGTGATGAGATTGGTGGTTTTGAAATTGATGACATTCAATTTTTACCATTAGCGGCAGCAGGGAGATTAGGTGTTTCTGATAAATTTGTTGTTGGTGCTGATTTAGGTTATGCAGTTGGCATAAATGAAGGTAACGATGGAGGGTTTTATTATGCACCTCGTGTTCAATATTCTCTTAGTGAAGGTTTAGATTTAGTATTAGCTTATAGAGGTGTTAGTAGAGACGGCAGTTCATTTGATGTATTAACTTTAGGTGTAGAATTCGGACTATAGTTTTACTAATAAATACTTTAAAGGAAGCCGACTGGCTTCCTTTTTTTATGCAATTTTTTTAAATATCTTTAACGCATGAAAAAATTAATCATCATCAACGGTCCAAATCTAAATTTATTAGGGAAACGAGAACCTGCTATTTATGGTAGTTTGTCTTTTACAGAATTTTTAGATAAAATAAAAGACAAGTATAAAAATGTAGAAATCGAATATTTTCAATCTAATATAGAAGGTGAAATTATTGATAAGTTACACGAGGCTGGTTTTAGTTATGATGGTATTATTTTAAATGCAGCGGCTTATACGCATACTTCAATTGGCATTGGTGATGCCGTAAAATCTATTGAAACACCTGTTGTAGAAGTACATATTTCAAATACTTTTAATAGAGAAGAGTTTAGGCATCAATCTTATATATCTCCAAATGCAAAAGGTGTTATTCTTGGTTTTGGGTTGCAGAGCTATGAATTGGCTATTCAAAGTTTTAAATTAGAAGTATAAAAAATTAGATTTTAATTTACTAAAGTAAATAATAGATATAAAAAAAGTTCCAGAAATTTCTGGAACTTTTTTTATATTAATAATCTAAGGTTTCTTTAAATCTAAGTAGTCTACAAATGTATTACTTCATCATAAGCATCAGCAACAGCTTCCATAACCGCTTCACTCATTGTTGGGTGAGGATGTACTGCTTTTAGTACTTCGTGTCCTGTAGTTTCAAGTTTTCTGCCTAAAACAGCTTCGGCAATCATATCGGTAACACCAGCACCAATCATATGGCAACCTAACCATTCTCCATATTTTGCATCAAAAATCACTTTCACAAAACCATCTTTTGTTCCAGCTGCACTCGCTTTTCCAGATGCTGAAAAAGGGAATTTACCAACTTTAATGTCTAAACCTTTTTCTCGAGCTTGTTTTTCAGTTAAACCTACAGAAGCAATTTCTGGAGTACAATATGTACAACCTGGAATGTTTCCATAATCTAAAGGTTCAACATGTTGTCCAGCTAATTTCTCAACACAAAGAATTCCTTCCGCAGAAGCAACGTGTGCTAAAGCTTGTCCAGGAGTAACATCTCCAATAGCATAATAACCAGGAATATTTGTTTGGTAAAAATCGTTTACAATAATTTTATCTCTATCTACAACAATACCAACATCTTCTAAACCAATATTTTCAATATTTGTTTTAATACCAACAGCACTTAAAATAATATCTGCTTCTAAAACTTCTTCTCCTTTTTTAGTTTTTACAGTTGCTTTTACACCTTCTCCAGATGTATCAACACTTGTTACTTCGGCAGAAGTCATAATATTTATACCACTTTTTTTGAATGAACGCTCTAATTGTTTAGAAACGTCTTCATCTTCAACAGGAACCACATTTGGTAAATATTCTACCACAGTAACCTCAGTTCCCATAGAATTGTAGAAATAAGCAAACTCTACACCAATAGCTCCAGAACCAACCACAATCATTTTTTTAGGTTGTTTTTCTAAAGACATTGCTTCTCTATAACCAATCACTTTTTTACCATCTTGTGGCAAACTTGGTAGCTCACGAGAGCGAGCACCAGTAGCAATTATAATATTATCAGCGCTATATTCGGTACCGTCAACATCAATCTTTTTACCAGGTTTTAATTTACCGTAACCATTAATAACATCAATTTTATTTTTCTTCATTAAGAACTGAACACCTTTGCTCATTCCATCTGCAACACCACGGCTACGTTTTACAACAGCATCAAAATCATGTTCAGCATCTTTTACTTTTAAACCATAATCTTCAGCATGTTTAAGATATTCAAATACTTGGGCAGATTTTAATAATGCTTTTGTTGGAATACAACCCCAATTTAGACAAATACCACCAAGGCTTTCTTTTTCAATAATAGCAGTTTTAAAACCTAATTGTGATGCTCTAATTGCGGCAACATAACCACCAGGACCACTTCCAAGAACAATAATATCGTATTTACTCATGTCAATTAATTAATCGTTATTTCAAGCAACGAATTTACGAAACCTAAATTGAATAAAGAATTTAGAAGGCTTTAAATTTACATCTTTATATTACCTTTGCATAGCAAGTATTTATTTATGAATATACCAAGAACAAGTTTCCCCAGAGTCGTTATTATTGGAGGTGGTTTTGCAGGTGTTGCCCTAGCAAAAAAACTATCAAAACAAGAAGTACAAGTTGTGCTTTTGGATAAAAATAACTATCACACTTTTCAACCTTTATTATATCAAGTATCAACAGGTGGTTTAGAACCAGATTCTATTGCTTATCCTATTAGAAAGATATTAAAAGATTTCCCAAACTTCTATTTTCGATTAGCAAATGTTAATGAAATTGATGCTAAGGAAAATATAGTAAAGACAAATATTGGAGATTTAAACTTTGATTACTTGGTTGTAGCATCAGGTTCTGAAACCAATTTTTTTGGTAATTCCGAAATTGAGAAACATAGTATGGCTATGAAAACCATACCTCAATCTTTAAATTTAAGAAGTTTAATTCTTGAAAATTTTGAAGATGCTTTATTAACATCAGATTTAAAAGAACGTAATGCACTTATGAATTTTGTAATAGTTGGTGGTGGACCAACAGGAGTAGAGCTTGCAGGTGCTTTGGCCGAAATTAAAAAAGGGATTTTACCAAAAGATTATCCAGATTTAGATACACGTATGGCTCAAATTCATATTATACAATCAAGCGATTGTATTTTAAAAGGTATGAGTGAAAACGCTTCAAAAAAAGCAGAAGATTTTTTAGAAAAATTAGGCGTTAATGTATGGAAAAATGTGAGAGTTACTAATTACGATGGAAAAACAGTTACCACAAATTCAGATTTAACTTTTGAGGCAGAAACGGTAGTTTGGGCGGCAGGAGTAAAAGGAGCTACCATAAAAGGTTTAGATGCTGAAGAATTTATAACCCGAGGAAATAGAGTTTTAGTTAATGAATATAATCAAGTAAAAGGCTTTAATCATATTTTTGCTATTGGAGATATTGCTTGTATGGCAAACGACGAATTTCCAAATGGATTGCCTATGATGGCGCAACCTGCTATTCAACAAGGAGAGCAATTAGGGGATAATATTTTAGAATTTATTGAAGATAAACCCATGAAAGCCTTTAGTTATAAAGATAAAGGTGCCATGGCAACTATAGGTAGAAATAAAGCTGTGGTAGATTTAAAAAACTTTAAATTCCAAGGTGTTTTTGCGTGGTATGTTTGGATGTTTGTTCACTTATTTTTCTTGATAGGTTTTAGAAATAGAATGGTGGTTTTTGTAAACTGGGTTTATAATTATGTGCGTTTTGATAGGGAAGCACGTTTAATTATTCGTCCTTTTAAAAAGAGGCATAAAGTTTAGATTTATAAATCATCAGTAAAATGGCGTTTACCTTTTTCTTTGCTAAATTTTTCTTGATTATATTTTGAAGAATCACCTTTAGGAATAGAAAGAGATTGCCATTCGTTACCTTTTAAAAGTTTTCCTAAAAAAACAATTTGCCCAACATGGTAGGAATAATGTGCCAATTGTCTATTAATAGCTTCGACTACTGTATGCCCGCCGTTTCTAATGTAAATAATTTGTTCTAAATCAGTTTCTTTTAAAGGTCTAATAGCTTTAAATAAACAAAACCAACCGCTTTCCCAAGCAGCAATAATGTCTTCTTTAGAATTGAAATTATTCACAAATTCATCATCACGATTACGCCATTCTTTTTCACCATCTTCGGTTAAAAAGTTTGTCCATCTACTTAGCATATTACCAACTAAGTGCTTTACAATTATTGAAATACTATTTGAATCGGCATCACTTTGCCATTGTATTTCTTCAAAAGTAAGTTGCGAAAATGTTTTATCTCCTAAACTTTTGTAGTATTCAAATTGTTTGATAATACTTGTTAAATAGCTTTCCATATTATCAAATATAATTTTATTTTTTTGGAATAAATTTTAATGCAACACCATTAATACAATGTCTTTTACCTGTTGTTTCTCTAGGTCCATCATTAAAAACATGTCCTAAATGTCCACCACAAACAGCACAATGTTCTTCATCACGTGAGTAACCTAAATTATTATCTGATCCAAAAGCAACGTTGCCTTCAATTTCTTGGTCAAAACTTGGCCAACCAGTACCAGAATCAAACTTATGCTCACTTTTAAATAAAGGAGTGTCACAAGCTGCACATACATAAGTTCCTTCTTTATAATTTTTATTTAAGGAACTTGAAAATGGACGCTCAGTTCCTGCCTTTCTTAGTACGTAAAACTCTTGATCAGATAATTGAGTTTTCCATTCTGCTTCAGTTTTAGAAACTGTATATGCTTTTTGAGTTTTTTTTTGAGTGTTTCCTTTGCAGTTAAATGCGAATAATACAATTAAGAGAACCAGTAGATTTTTCATATTTTATTTTTATTTTAAAATAGTCGTGTTTACATGAAGAACATAACATGAAAATATAAAATATTTTTTTATCAACGTGACCAATTAATTTAAAGTGTGTCACATATTAAAGGTATGATTTTTGTATTTTTATAAACAATTAAAAAAATTTATAACCATGAAACTGAATAAAATAATATTAACTTTTGGAATAGCACTATTAATTATATCATGTGCTACAAATCCATTTACAGGAAAGAAAACAATGGCATTTGTTTCAAATAATCAGCTATTTCCATCTGCTTTTGCTCAATATAATGAAGTGCTTACCGAAAATAAAATAATAAAAGGAACAGCAAATGCAGAAATGATTACTCGTGTAGGTCAACGTATTGCTGTAGCTGCAGAGCGTTACCTTAATGCAAATGGTTTTGAAGGGTATTTAAAAGATTATAAATGGGAGTATTCGCTTATTGAATCTGAGCAAGTAAATGCTTGGTGTATGCCTGGTGGAAAAATTGCTTTTTATACAGGTATTTTACCAATTGCAGATAATGAAACAGGTATTGCGGCTATAATGGGGCATGAAGTAGCTCACGCATTGGCAAATCATGGGCAACAACGCATGAGTGCAGCATATTTGCAACAAGGTTTAGCAGTAGCAGGTAATGTTGCTTTGGCAAAAGACCAACAAGCTCAAGGTATTTTCAACCAATCGTTTGGGGTTGTTTCTAATGTTGCAGGAATGCTTCCTTTTAGTAGAAGTCATGAAACTGAAGCAGATAAAATAGGTATATATTTAATGGCAATTGCTGGTTACAATCCAGAAGAAGCTTCTATATTGTGGGAACGAATGAAAGCAAATAGTGGGGGCCAAGCTCAGCCAGAATTTTTAAGCACTCACCCATCTAATGATTCGCGTATTGCTAATTTAAAGGCATTGGCTCCTCAAGCTAAAATTGAGGCCAAAAAATATGGAGTTACTAGTTTTAGACCATTAGGGAAATACTAGGAATATAAAATATTTGATTACTTTAGGAGCTGCCAATAAAAGGCAGCTTTTTTATTATGGTAACATTAAAAAAAGGAAGTAAAAAACTTCTAAATGCATGGGCTTTTTATGATTGGGCAAACTCAGTTTATACACTAACCATTGCATCTTCTATATTTCCAATATTTTATTCTGCATTATTTCTCTCAGAAATAAAAACAGTTCAAGCTTTTGGCTTTGAGTTTAAGAGTACAGCGTTAATAACTTTTGTTACTGCATTTACTTTTTTGGTTGTAGCATTTACATCTCCAATTCTTTCGGGGATTGCAGATTATGTTGGAAACAAAAAGAATTTTATGAAGTTTTTTTGCTATGTTGGAGGTTTAGGTTGCATGGGATTGTATTGGTTTAGCTTAGATCATATTTACTTAAGTATTTTGTTTTATTTTATGGGTTTAATAGGGTATTGGGGGAGTTTGGTGTTTTATAATTCATATTTACCAGATATTGCATTTCCAGAACAGCAAGATAGTGTAAGTGCGAAAGGGTTTTCATTAGGTTATTTTGGTAGTGTTGTTTTACTGATTTTGAATTTAGGGATGGTGATGAGTCAGGACGACGGGGAATCTAAAATGCAGATGATGCGCTATTCATTTATTACTGTTGGTTTATGGTGGATTTTATTTAGTCAATACTCATTTTATTGGTTGCCAAAAGGAGCCTCTAGTGGTCATAAAGTTACAAGAGCTGTAGTTTTTAATGGACTAAAAGAGTTACAGCAAGTTTGGAAACAATTAAAGTTGAATTTAAGATTAAAGCGTTATTTATATGCCTTTTTTGTGTTTAGTATGGCGGTACAAACCATTATGTTAGTTGCTGTTTACTTTGGCGAAGAAGAAATTGCTTGGGGCAGCGATAGTGAAAAAACAACAGGATTAATAGTTAGCATTTTAGTTATCCAGTTGGTGGCTGTTTTAGGTGCGTTTTTAACATCGAAAGCATCTTCTATATTTGGTAATATAAAAACACTTATTGGAGTTAATTTAATTTGGATGAGTTTATGTTTTTATGCATACTTTATGCAAACGCCTATTCAGTTTTACATTGCAGCAAGCATAGTTGGTTTAGTTATGGGAGGCATTCAATCATTAGCACGATCAACGTATTCTAAATTTTTGCCTGAAACAGAAGATACCACATCTTATTTTAGTTTTTTTGATGTAGCTGAAAAAATTGGAATTGTAATAGGCATGGTCATTTTTGCTACTATAGATCAAATTACTGGCACCATGCGAAACGCTATTTTATTTTTGTTTATTTTCTTTTTGATTGGGATAGTTTTATTGTTTAGAGTACCTAAACAGAATGCATAAAAAAGAGTAATAATAATTAATTATTATTACTCTTTTTTAAAAAATATTTTAGTTTAATTTATTTTGAAATACTCCCCGAACCTGCAACTTTAGTATCTGTTTTTGGATTGCCTTTGTAGACAATATCTCCAGAACCAGCAACTCTCGCTTTTAAAGTTTCATTACTGGTAACTCTTGCATCGCCTGAGCCAGCAACAGAAACATCAGTATTATTTGATTGTAAATCAAAACCATGAAAATCACCAGAACCAGAAACACGAGCTTCGAGGTTAGTCGTGTTTCCTTTTACTGTTAAATCGCCAGATCCAGAAATAGCAGCATTAACAGATGTTGAGTTTAAATCTATAATCATATCACCAGAACCTGATAAAGAAACCGAAAAGTTAGATGAATTTATTTTATCTTCATTCCATAAATCACCAGATCCAGAAAGTGAAACATTGCTAATATCTTCAAAAGGTATAGTTATTACAATACCTTTTTTATTGCTAGAACTTAAGTTTGTACCTTTTTTAGTTTTCACTATTAAATTATTATCCTTTACTTCTATTATAATATATTCAAGTAAGTTTTCTTCTGCTTCAATAGTAATTTTACCTTCTGTACCACTTACTAATTTGTAATCGAATGAACCAGAACATTTTATGCCATCATAATTTGATGTGGTTCTAGTTTCTGTGGTCATATTCCCATTACCTTTAATTTTTTTCCATTGTGCATTTGATGTTGCTACAAATAATAGTAATGTAATGATTAATACTGCTCGTTTTTTGATTAATGTTTTCATTTTTGTTGATTTAGATGAGATGGATTAATTTTTATATAAAGTTAAACTTCCATAATCTGATGATACAGAAATTTTATTTCCTGAAGAATTATTACCACGGTATCCAGCATAGTATTTGTCTGTTGATTCGATAACTTTATTTGTGAATTCTAAGTCGTTGTCATCATTTAATGATGCATATCCTAAATCGATTTCAAAATTAAAGTTATATCCAGATGCGTAACCAATTTTAATGCCCACATAGTCTGATTTGATAGTAACATTTCCAGCATTTTCATTCATTCTATTTATTTTTATAGAACCATAGTCTGCTTTTATAGAAACATTTTTATATACATCACCAATTACAGTAGTTAAATAATCACCATTGCCAGTAATGTTATTTGTTTTTCCAACGTTAATATTACCATAATCACAATTATAATTAATGTCTTCGGCTATTTCAATTTCAGAATTTGTATAATCTGCATTAATGTCTATTTTTTTACTTTTTGATATTGTAAAACCACTATAATCTGCATTTATTTTTCCGCTTTTTATGTATTCAAAATAGCAGCCTTTTGTATAATCAAAATTTAGAATATTATTATCGGCCATTAATTCTTTGGTTGTTATTTTACCATAATCGCAATTAATTTCAGCTCTTCCTTCTAGTTTTTCTAAATTAATATTTCCGTAATCATTATTTAAATTAACACTATTTGTAATTGGCATTTTAATAACATAATTAACCTTCATGTTTACATTGTTTTTACTATTCCAATTCCACCAAGAGTTAGACTTGTTTTTACTAAACTCGGTTTCGGCAGAAACAAAATCTGAAGAGGATGAAAACTTAACATCTATTTCGCTTAGTTTTTCTTCAACCTTTTCTTCATTATTTCCCGAAGTCGTTATTGTGATTTCAAAAACTATTCGGTTTTCATTCCACGTTACTATATCTAAGTTTCCGTAGCTGTTTTTTACTTTTAAAGTTGCATTTGAGTTAACTGAAAACTCTTTTTTAATAGTTTTTGTTTTTGAGTGTTTGTCCTTTATTTCTGTTGAAGCTGATATGAATAATGGTAGCATCAATAATGTTATAAAAGTTCTAAATTGTAATGCTCGTTTCATTTGATGAATTTTTTAATTGTTTTACGTTTTTGATTTGATTTAAAGTGTTTTGTAGAATGTCTATTCTGTTTTGAAAATTTGATATCATAGCATAGATAACTCGATTGTCATCACCACTTTCTTGTAAATCTGTTTTTAAAGAATTATAATTTTCTTCTAATTTTTTAATTTGCAATAATGCATCATTTATTAATCCTTGTACTTCTGGTGAAGCTTCACTATTAAGTTTGTTTAACTCATCATTTATAGTTAAAGTAAAAAAGTCTTGAGCTTCTGCCATTTTTGGAGAAACACTTGCTAAATCGCTCGAGGTTTTTTGTTTTGGTGTACTAATAAAAATGGTTATAATTATTACAATGGAAGCTGCGATACCTAGTAACGGTTTCCAAATAGTTCTTTTAGAAGCTATTATTTTTATGGCTTCCTTTTTTGTATTTAATTTATCAAGAAAACGTGTTTCATGTCCAGTTTCTGGCATTTCAACATCAAAGGTGTTTTCTAAATTCTTGAATAAATTTTCTAAATTATTTTTACTCATAATTAATTTGTTTAATACTCAATTGCAGTTTGCAGTTTTTGCCTTAAACTATCTTTAGCTCTTGAAATTATTGTACGGCAATTAGCATTAGATAAATTCATAATCTCACTAATTTCTTCATAATCATACCCTTCAATTAGATTTAATGTTAGTATAATTCTATAATTATCTTTTAGTGTTTTCATGATGTTTAAAACTTGTTGTGCTTTTAAGTTTGTAAACTCATAATCACTATCAATTCCGTTAGAATTATCTTCAATTTTATAAAGCATATCATCTAAAGCAACTTCTTGGTATTTATTTTTTTTCTTATAATGATAAATACTTTTATTTATAACAATTCGTTTTAACCAAGCTCCAAATATGCTGTCTTCTCTAAGGCTTTCTAATTGCGCAAATGCTAAGAGAAATGAATCTTGCATGACATCTTCTGCTTCAAAACTGTTTTTTACAATTCTGAAAGAAGTGTTATACATTGCTTTATAATATCTGTTATAAATTTCCAATTGTGCAGATTGGTTTCCAGACTTACAAAGTTGAATAAGTTGTTCTGTATTTAATTTGGTTGACGTCAAAAAAACATATTGTTATAGTATAGATTAGTACTTTATTTATTTGTTACAGTTTTGCAAAAAAAAAAAATCCTACGGACTTAAAGAGTGTAGGATTTTGGTTTGTAAAAATAGATAGAATTTAAAAATCAGATGTTTTTATATTTGTGTTATTCTGTTTAATAATTGATTTCGCCCAACTTATAGCTTTTTCAAGTTCTGTAAATGATTCAAAAGGTTTGCTTAAAAATAACTTTTCTATCTCAGCATTACTTAATGAAATATAATTAGTAGCAACTACTGCAAATCCAACTAAATTTGTAATTAGAGACGTTTTACTGTATACTGCTGGATCTACAGAATAAGAATTTATCCGATTTGTTATGTAGACAAATTCTTTTCCACTGTAATAAGTGTCAGCAATGTCTACTAAAATGTCATTAGATTCTACTGTAACAGTTTCTCCTTCATTGGCTTCAACAATTAGGTAATCATTGTAAATATAAAAAGTCCCTACAGGTAGTTTTAAGGTTTTTTTCATAACCCTAATATAATAAATTTAAAGTAAAAAAAAAGCTCGAAAATTAAAAATTCGAGCTTTTTTGTGAGGTGATATATCTAGAAATTAAGATTCTGCAGGCTTTTCGGCCTTATCTATTGATATGCTTAATTCTTCTTTTTTCTTATCTAAATCTATTTTAATGCTATCGCCTTCTTGTAAGTGTGATGCTACAATTTCTTCAGCTAAAGCATCTTCAACATACTTTTGAATAGCTCTATTTAATGGTCTTGCTCCGTATTGTTTATCAAAACCTTTTTCAGCTATAAAATCTTTTGCACTATTTGTAATTGTTAAATTATAACCTAAGTTTTTGATTCTAAGTAGAAGTTTTTCTAATTCGATATCAATAATTTTGTTGATGTCTTCTTTCTCTAAAGAATTGAACACAACTACATCATCAATTCTATTTAGAAACTCTGGGGCAAACGATTTTTTAAGCGCATTTTCAATAACGCTTCTAGCGTTAGCGTCTTCTTGTGCTTTTTGTGATGATGTACCAAAACCAATGCCTGTGCCAAAGTCTTTAAGTTTACGAGCACCAATATTGGATGTCATAATGATGATGGTATTTCTAAAATCTATTTTTCTACCTAAACTATCAGTTAAATAACCATCGTCAAGTACTTGTAAAAGCATATTGAATACATCTGGGTGAGCTTTTTCAATTTCATCCAAAAGAACAACGGCATAAGGCTTACGTCTAATTTTTTCTGTTAATTGACCTCCTTCTTCATAACCCACATATCCTGGAGGTGCACCAACTAATCTGGAAATAGCAAATTTCTCCATATATTCACTCATGTCTATTCTAACCAGTGAATCTTCACTATCAAATAATTCCCGAGATAATACTTTTGCTAATTGTGTTTTTCCAACACCTGTTTGTCCTAAAAATATAAATGACCCAATTGGCTTATTAGGATCTTTAAGTCCTGCACGATTACGCTGAATAGCCTTAACAACTTTGGCAACCGCTTCATCTTGACCAATAACTTTTCCTTTTATAAGGGTTGGTAATTCGGCCAATTTATTAATTTCTGTTTGTGCAATTCTGTTTACAGGAACACCAGTCATCATTGATACAACATCTGCAACATTATCTTCTGTTACAATTTCGCGATGTTGTTTAGTGTCTTCTTCCCATTTTTCTTGAGCTATGGCTAATTCCTTTTCAATGCGTTTTTCATCATCTCTAAGTTTAGCAGCTTCTTCATATTTTTGTTTTCTAACAACAGCATTTTTGGTTTCTTTAATACCTTCAAGTTGCTTTTCAAGCTCTAAAATTTGCTTAGGAACTTCTATATTAGTAATATGAACACGAGAACCCGCTTCATCTAAAGCATCAATGGCTTTGTCTGGTAAAAAGCGTTCTGTCATATATCTATTTGTTAGTTTTACACAAGCTTCAATAGCTTCTGGAGTATAATCAACATTATGATGTTCTTCGTATTTGCCTTTAATATTGTTAAGAATTTCAATGGTTTCTTCAACTGTAGTTGGTTCAACAATTACCTTTTGGAAACGACGCTCTAAGGCACCATCTTTTTCTATATATTGTCTGTATTCATCTAAAGTTGTAGCACCAATACATTGAATTTCGCCACGAGCTAAGGCAGGTTTAAACATGTTTGAAGCATCTAAACTTCCAGTAGCTCCACCAGCACCAACTATAGTATGAATTTCATCAATAAAAAGAATAACATCATCATTCTTTTCAAGCTCGTTCATTACAGCTTTCATACGTTCTTCAAACTGTCCACGATACTTCGTTCCAGCAACTAAACTTGCTAAATCTAAAGTAACAACACGTTTGTTGAATAGAATTCTTGAAACTTTTCGTTTTATAATTCTAAGTGCTAAACCTTCTGCAATGGCAGATTTCCCAACACCAGGTTCACCAATTAAAAGTGGATTGTTTTTCTTTCTTCTACTTAAAACTTGTGAAACACGTTGTATTTCTTTTTCTCGACCAACTACAGGGTCTAATTTGCCTTCTTCTGCTAAAGCAGTTAAATCACGTCCAAAATTATCTAAAACAGGAGTTTTAGACTTCTTGTTAGATTTTCCAGCAGGTGTGTTAAAAACGTCTTTTGTTCCTTCATCTTCCGGACTTACGTCATCATCTTGGAATTCAGCTTTTGGTTCTATATAATTGTTGTCGTTTGTAATCATAAATTTAAATTGTTCTTTAACATTATCGTAGTCAACTTTTAATTTATTTAAAAGTTTGGTAGTGGGGTCGTTTTCATTTCTCAAAATACAAAGCAATAGGTGTGCTGTGTTAATTGATGTACTTTGAAAAAGTTTAGCCTCTAAAAACGTGGTTTTTAAAGCGCGTTCTGCTTGCCTTGTAAGATGTAAATTCTTTTTTTGATTTGAAGCTACAGCAATATTTGGGTTTGCAGGACTTAGTATTTCAACTTTTCGTCTTAAGTGATTTAAATCAATATCTAAGGCGTTAAGTATGTTTATTGCTTTCCCATTACCGTCTCGCAAAAGACCAAGCATTAGGTGTTCAGTACCAATAAAATCATGGCCTAAGCGCAATGCTTCTTCTTTGCTAAAAGCAATAACATCTTTTACTCTTGGGGAAAAATTATCATCCATAAATAGTGTCCTTTCTGCATTAAAAATAGTAAAACATTTAACCATAGGCAAAAACTATACCTAAAAATATGTGTTTGATGCTAATTGACGAAAAAAACTGTATAAAATCAAAATATTTTAAATGATACTTATTAACTAAAAAAGCAGGTATAATTGTTAATAAAAAAACTCGAAAAACACGATTAAAAGACCTACCAATACTATTGAAATTCTTATATTAGCACGTTTTGAAATACACATAAAACTAAATTAGATTATATATGGCAGAAGGAGAAAAATTGATCCCTATTAATATTGAGGATGAGATGAAATCGGCTTACATTGACTATTCAATGTCAGTCATTGTGTCACGTGCTTTACCAGATGTAAGAGATGGTTTAAAACCTGTTCATAGACGTGTGCTTTTTGGTATGCATGAACTAGGTGTTAGAGCTAATACAGCACATAAAAAATCCGCAAGAATAGTTGGAGAAGTTTTAGGAAAATACCACCCACACGGTGATACATCAGTTTATGATGCTATGGTACGTATGGCTCAAGAATGGAGCTTGCGTTATATGCTTGTTGATGGACAAGGGAATTTTGGTTCTATTGATGGTGATAGTCCAGCAGCAATGCGTTATACAGAGGCACGTATGCGTAAAATATCTGAAGACATGTTGGCAGATATTGATAAAGAAACTGTTGATCACAAACTGAATTTTGATGATACTTTACAAGAACCAACAGTTTTACCAACACGAATTCCTGGACTTTTAGTTAATGGAGCATCAGGTATTGCAGTTGGTATGGCTACTAATATGCCTCCTCACAATTTAACAGAGGTTGTTAATGGAACTATTGCATATATTGAAAATAGCGACATTGAAATAGATGAGTTAATCACTTACATTAAAGCACCAGATTTTCCAACAGGAGGAACTATTTATGGCTATGATGGCGTTAAAGAAGCGTTTCATACAGGTCGTGGACGTATTATGATGCGTGCTAAAACCAATATTGAAGAGGTAAATGGACGTGAGTGTATAATCGTTGACGAGATTCCTTACCAAGTGAATAAGGCAGATATGATTAAGAAAACTGCAGACTTGGTAAATGAAAAAAAATTAGAAGGAATATCTACAATTCGTGATGAATCAGATAGAAACGGGATGCGAATCGTTTACGTTTTAAAACGTGATGCAATTCCTAACATCGTTCTTAATAAATTATTTAAATACACGGCTTTACAATCATCTTTTAGTGTAAATAATATTGCATTAGTAAATGGTCGTCCTCAGTTATTAAACTTAAAAGAACTAATTCATTATTTCGTTGAACACAGACATGAAGTTGTTGTAAGACGTACTACTTATGAGTTACGTAAAGCGGAAGAGCGCGCACATATTTTAGAAGGATTAATTATTGCTTCAGATAATATAGACGAAGTTATCGCAATTATTAGAGCCTCGTCAAATGCTGATGAAGCACGCGAAAATTTAATAAAACGTTTCGAACTTTCAGAAATTCAAGCTAAGGCTATTGTAGAGATGCGTTTGCGTCAGCTTACAGGTTTAGAGCAAGATAAATTACGTTCTGAGTACGAAGAAATTATGAAAACAATTATCGATCTTAAAGATATCTTAGATAAGAAAGATCGCAGAATGGATATCATTAAAGAGGAATTAGAAGTTGTTAGAGATAAGTATGGTGATGAGCGACGTTCAGTTATTGAATATGCTGGAGGCGATTTAAGTATAGAAGATATGATTCCTAATGAGCAAGTAGTTATAACTATTTCTCACGCAGGATATATAAAACGTACCTCACTTACCGAGTACAAAACTCAAAATAGAGGAGGAGTTGGTCAAAAAGCATCAACAACACGTAATGAAGATTTCTTAGAACATTTATTTGTTGGTACAAACCATCAATACATGTTGTTCTTTACACAAAAAGGAAAATGTTTCTGGATGCGTGTTTACGAAATCCCAGAAGGAAGTAAAACTTCAAAAGGACGTGCTATTCAAAACCTTATAAATATTGAACAAGATGATAAAGTAATGGCTTTCATCTGTACTCAAGATTTAAAAGATGAAGAATACATAAATAGTCATTATGTTATAATGGCAACTAAAAATGGTCAAGTTAAAAAGACATCTTTAGAACAATATTCACGTCCACGTACAAATGGTATTAATGCCATAACTATTAAGGATAATGATGTATTATTAGAGGCTAAGTTAACAACAGGAGAAAGCCAAGTTATGTTAGCCTTAAAATCTGGTAAAGCTATCCGTTTTGAAGAAGCAAAAACAAGACCAATGGGTAGAGGAGCTTCTGGAGTTAGAGGTATTACACTTGCTAATGCTAAAGATGAAGTTATTGGTATGGTAACGGTAGAGAATCCATTGGAGCAAACAGTGCTTGTGGTTTCAGAAAATGGTTATGGTAAACGAACTTATATTGATGATCCAGAAGATGGAGAAGCAGTTTACAGAATTACTAACCGTGGAGGGAAAGGTGTAAAAACTATTTCTATTACCGAAAAAACAGGTAGTTTAGTCGCTATAAAAACAGTTACAGATAATGATGATTTAATGATTATTAATAAATCTGGAATCGCAATAAGATTAGCTGTTCAAAACTTAAGAACAATGGGAAGAGCCACTCAAGGTGTAAAATTAATTAACTTGAAAGGGAATGATTCTATTGCAGCTGTTGCAAAAGTAATGCATGATGATGAAGAAGTTGAAGACGTTGAAACCATTGAAAACACTGATGATTTAAAAGATGGCACAACTCTTGATAATTCCATAGACGAAAATAACACTGAAAATTAAACTTAATATTATTTAAAATGAAAAAACAAATTATCATTGCTTTATCTTTTTCAATATGTGCCTTTTCATTTGCACAGAAGAAAGAATTGAAAACAGCAGAGAAAGCAATAAAATCAAATAACTATGCTGAAGCTAAATTAGCTTTAAATCAGGCAGAAGGTTTAATGTCTGCTATGGACGAAAAAACTAAATCAAAATTTTACTACTTAAAAGGACAAGCATTATACGCTGGAGGTGCAGGATCTATTACAGATGTAGATAGTAGTTTAGAGAATTTAGAAAAAGCAAAAGAGGCTTACCCATCAGAAATAGCTCAAATGAAGCAAGAAATGGCAAATAATTTGCTTACAAAAGGAAATTCTGCTTACGAGAAAAAAGATTTTTCAACATCATCTAAGTTTTTTGAAAAAGCTTACAGATTAACTAAAAAGGATACTGTGTTTTTATATTATGCAGCAGCAACGGCTGTTAATGTAAAAGAATATGACCGTGCTTTAACATTATATGAAGAGCTTAAAGATATAGGTTATACAGGTATTGAAAAGCAATATTTCGCAACTGAAGTTGAATCTGGTGAAGAAGTAGTTTTAGACAAAAACACTAGAGATATTTATGTTAAATCCAAAAGTCACATTAAACCAGGTGAGCGTTTAACTGAGTCAAAAAAACCAGAAATAGTAAAGAACATAGCTTTAATATATGTTAGTGAAGGCGATAATGAAAAAGCTTTAGCTGCTATGAAAGATGCTAGAGCAGAAAGTCCAGACGATATTAATTTATTATTATCTGAAGCTAATGTTCATTATAAAATGGGTAATACTGAAGAGTTCAAAAACTTGCTACAAAAGGCAACAGAAATGGATCCTAGTAATCCTGAATTACAATATAATTTAGGAGTCATAGCAGCCGAATCAAAGGAATTAGCAGAGGCAAAGGCATATTATGAAAAAGCAGTTGAGTTAGATCCTAAATATGTAAATG
Organism: Flaviramulus basaltis; assembly: GCF_900114265.1. Lineage (GTDB taxonomy): Bacteria > Bacteroidota > Bacteroidia > Flavobacteriales > Flavobacteriaceae > Flaviramulus > Flaviramulus basaltis. Next base: position 122,740 of record NZ_FPKV01000004.1, on the reverse strand, counting down.
CATATATCAATTTATCAGCATTAGTATTAAATCAAGAGCAACCAATTATTGAAGAGATGAATGGTTTAGGAACATCAAAAGCAGATGACAAACGCTATGATGAGTTAAGAGAAAAAAGACAAGGTTTATATAAAGAAGCCGTTCCTTATTTAGCAAAAGCATTAGAGTTAGATGATAAAAATCTAAATGCAGCTAAAACATTAATGAATATTTATAGTATTCTTGGTGAAACAGATAAGTATAAAAGTTTAAAAGAAAAAGTTGATGTCCTTGAAGGAGGGGAATAATTTTTAAAACTAATACTAATATAAAAAAAGCCACTAATTTAATTAGTGGCTTTTTTTATATTACTTTTTTTATAACACGTAATTTATGAGTGTGTACTTTTTTGTCAACATTATAAATTCCTGAATGGTCAAGTCTATCAATTCTAACTTTACCATGAGCATGTATAATGTAATTATCTTTCATAATGATTCCAACATGAGTTATTATCCCTTCGCTGTTATCAAAAAAAGCTAAATCTCCTGGCTCACTTTCTTCAATAAAACTTAGCGCTTCCCCTTGTGTTGCTTGTTGTGAGGCATCACGAAGCAGTTTATATCCGTTAAGTTTATAAACCATTTGTGTAAAACCAGAACAATCTATTCCAAAAGATGTTTTTCCTCCCCAAAGATATGGAGCGTTTAAGTATAAAAAAGCAGTATTTAAAAGATGCTTTTTAGTCTCTTTTTTATCAGTTGATTGGCCTTCATATTTATGATTTAAAATAGATAATCCATTTAATGTAGAGCCTAATAAAATAGGATGTAATTGCTCATTAACATCTTCTATGAATTGAACTAAATCTAAAGATAGCTTTGGAGTTTCTTTCTTTAAAGTATTGTATTGTTCTTCTTCAATTTCGAAGTATTGCTTATTATCAACCCAACCTTCATATTTATCGAAAGCTAGTCTTATTTTACTCCAATTTTTGCGCTGTTCTATTATTTTAAAAAAGTCTCCATAAAGCACTTGCGATACTAATTCGCTCGAGTCTGTAGGTTCATTTCTAAGAGGAACAATGCTTAAATTACAAATTCCGTATTGCATTAATTAAGCTTAATTACGTTCTATAATAACTGCAGATGCACCACCACCACCATTGCAAATTGCTGCTGCACCAATTTTGGCATTATTTTGTTCTAAAACATTCAATAAGGTTATCAAAATTCTAACACCCGAACAACCTAAAGGATGTCCTAAAGATACGGCGCCACCATTAACATTAACATTGCTATCATTTAATCCTAAAAGTTTCATATTAGCTAGACCAACAACAGAAAATGCTTCGTTGAATTCAAAATAATCAACATCACTTATTTTAATTCCAGCTTTTTCTAGAGCTTTTGGTAAAGCTTTAGCTGGAGCTGTAGTAAACCATTCTGGTTCATGTGCAGCATCAGCATAGCTTTTTATAGTTGCTAATGGTTTTAATCCTAATTCTTCTGCTTTACTTTTACTCATTAAAACCATTGCGCCAGCACCATCATTAATGGTAGATGCATTGGCTGCAGTTACTGTACCGTCTTTAGTAAATGCAGGGCGTAATTGCGGAATTTTATCCATTCTAACATTAGTAAATTCTTCATCTTTAGAAACAATAATAGGTTCTCCACGACGCTGCGGTACTTCAACAGGTACTACTTCATTATCAAATTTACCAGCTTCCCAAGCCGCTGCAGAACGTTTATAAGACTGTATTGCATAAGCATCTTGATCTTCTCTAGAAAATTCATATTTTGTAGCACAGGCATCAGCGCAAACTCCCATTGCATTTTGGTCGTAAGCGTCTACCAAGCCATCTTTTTGCATGCCATCAATAAGGGAAGTAGGTCCAAATTTTGTTCCAGTACGCGCATATAAATAATGAGGAATTAAACTCATGTTTTCCATACCACCTGCAACAATTATGTTAGCATCACCAAGAGCAATAGCTTGAGCTGCTTGCATAACTGCTTTCATGCCCGAAGCACATACTTTATTTATAGTTGTACATGGTACTGTATTAGGTATTCCAGCATAAATTGCAGCTTGTCTAGCTGGAGCTTGTCCTGTTCCTGCTTGAACCACATTACCCATTAAAACTTCTTCAATTAATTCTGGCTTTAAATTTATTTTATTTAATGCACCTTGTATTGCGATAGCACCCAAATTTGGCGCAGGAATAGTTGATAAAGCTCCTAAAAAACTACCTATAGGTGTTCTTACAGCTGAAACAATTACTACTTCTTTATACATTTATATTATGCTTTAGTTTAGTACCTGCGAAATTAATGATTTTTTAGTAGAATTTTGAAGGATTCCTTTATTATAAAAAATGGTTAAAGCTTATAATTTTATTACATTTGATTTACTTATTCATTTAAATGAAAGACTTTATAAATAAACTATACAGAAACCATTCCTTGATTTATAAAGGCTTGTTGTTTATATGCACTACTTTTTTAATTGTTTATTTATTTCCAAAAAGCGGAAAATTTAAATACAATTTTGAAAGAGGAAAACCATGGCAATCAGAAAATTTACAAGCACCATTTGATTTTGCAATTAAAAAAACTGATGCAGAAATTACTTCAGAGAAAAAAGAGTTGGTTAGCAATACGCCACTGTATTTCAATTTAGATAAAGCAGTTAGAAACAATGTTGAAGCAGCTTATGATTCTCAATTTAAAAATACCTTTTCAGATTCTCTTTCTAACCAGTTATCTAGTAATTTATATAAAGTTGGAAAAAATATTATTTCAGAACTGTACAAGTTTGGAATTTTAAATGAAAACTATGATTTTCCTGATGATAGAAGTATATCTATTCTTGATGGTAGAGAAAATATTAAGGATGGATTTTTTTCAAATCTGATTAAACAGGATGCAGTATCTCCTGTAATTGATAAAATATTATCAGATAATAAGTATACAGCTTACAAAACAGATTTTGTAGCTTTATTTTTTGATATCATAGAGCCTAATTTAACGTTTAACAAATCATTTACAGATAAAGTTCTAGAAGATGAGTTTGCCAAAATTGCCTACACAAGAGGCAGTATTGCAGAACAAACTTTAATTGTATCTAAAGGAGAAGTTGTAGATGATGAAAAGTATCAGATTTTAAAATCTTTACAATCAGAATACGAATCGCAGGTTTGGAATAAAACTAATTACATATGGGTATTGTTTGCTTATACATTATTAGTGGCATTAGCTTTATTAATGTTGCTTTTATTCCTAAGAAAATATAGAGTAAGTGTGTTTGAAAATAATACTAAAGTAACCTTTATTTTTTTCAATATTTCTTTATTAATATTCATTACTACTTTGGTAGTAAATTATAACTCAAAGTATATTTACGTTGTTCCAATATGTATTTTACCTTTAGTATTTAAAGCATTTTTTGATGCTAGATTAGGGTTGTTTGCTCATGTACTTACAGTGCTCTTATTAGGTTTTATTGTGCCTAATAGTTATGAGTATATGTTTCTTCAAATTATTGCAGGTATTGTAACTATACTAACTGTTTCAGAATTATATAAGCGTGCTAATTTGTTTATTTCCGTTGGTCAAATAACACTCATTTATATTATAGCCTATTTTGCTTTTTTTGTAATTCATGAAGGAAGTGTAAAAGAACTAAATTGGGAAACATTTATATGGTTTATCTTGTGTGGATTGGCAACATTATTTGTGCAGCCTTTAATTTATGCTTATGAAAAGCTTTTTGGATTAGTATCAGATGTGTCACTTTTAGAATTATCAGACACTAATTCAAAATTACTTAAAGAGTTATCCAACAAAGCACCAGGTACATTTCATCATTCTCTCAACGTCGCTAATCTTGCAGAATCATCTGCAAATGAAATTGGTGCTAACGCTATGCTAGTTAGGGTGGGGGCTTTATATCATGATATTGGTAAAATGAAAAACCCTACTTATTTTACTGAAAATCAATCAACAGGAATAAATCCGCATGATGAATTATCATATAAAGAAAGCGCTAGAATAATTGTAGATCATGTTATAAATGGTATAGAAATAGCTAGAAAAAATAACTTGCCAGATAGAGTTATAGATTTTATAAGAACACACCATGGAACATCTGTTGTATATTATTTTTATGCACAAGAAAAAAAGGATTTCCCTGATGTTGATAAGGTAGATTTTAGTTATCCTGGTCCAAAGCCATTTAGTAAAGAAACAGCTATTTTAATGATGTGTGATAGTATAGAAGCAGCATCAAAAAGCTTAAAAGAGCCAACTTCAACTAAAATCGAGGCATTCGTAGAAAATATTATAAATAAACAAATAGAAGAAGGTCAATTTTTAAATGCAAATATAACTTTTAAGGAGATTCAGTCTATTAAAAAAGTGCTAAAGTACAAGCTTGCAAATATTTATCATTTGAGAATAGAATACCCTGAATAATAATTAAAAAAAACAAAAAAAATATTTGTGTTCTTTAAGATGAAAGGCTACATTTGCATCCGCATTTAAATATAAATGCAAAGTTCTTACAAAAAATTAACGGAGAGGTGCCTGAGTGGCCGAAAGGAACGGTTTGCTAAATCGTCGTACCCCAAAAGGGTACCCAGGGTTCGAATCCCTGTCTCTCCGCAAATTATTTATATATATTAGATAACCAATTCGGGGTGTAGCGTAGCCCGGTTATCGCGCCGCGTTTGGGACGCGGAGGTCGCAGGTTCGAATCCTGCCACCCCGACTAAAATTAATATCAAAGAAAACTAAAACCTTGTAAATTGTATGATTTACAAGGTTTTATGGTTTTTAGACTATCATAAGAATTGAATTAATATGGTTTAATTCGGTTCACAATTCGGTTCACAGTTTTAAAACACAAAAAGTGTGAACCGAATAGATACTTAAAATACTGTAATTGAAATAGTTGATTTGACTTTCGTCTTGAATGAATGTTTAACTAAAAGACGACAACTATGCAATCACAAACCACCTTTACCCTGTCATTTTGGGTTAATGCTACACGCATAAAAAACAATCAAGTTTCAGTTTTTGGCAGAATTACTGTAAAGGGTAAGCGTGCAAATATCAGTTTACAAAGAAAAGTAATCCTATCTGAATGGGATTCCAACAAAGGTAGAGCGCGAGGAAATAAGCAAGAATCTCGATTACTCAACAGATATTTAGACCAGGTCAAAAATAGAATTTACGAAGCTCACGACGAACTTGTAAAAGAAAGAGCATTTATCTGTGCGCAATCTATTAAAGCAAGGTTTTTGGGAGAAGATAACGAAGAATACTCTTTACTTACTTTAGTGGATTACCATAATACCCAAATGAGCGAATCTTTAAGTTATGGTACTTTAAAGAATTACTTCACAACTCAAAAGTATATCAAACTGTTTCTGACCAAAAAGAAAATACAAGATATCTATTTATCTCAAATCACATTTCGGTTTTTAGTTGACTTTGAAAAGTTTCTGCGTTCTTTTGTTCCAGAGGACCATCAAAAGCAAATGGAAAACAACACGGTGATGAAGCACATTCAACGTCTTCGTAAAATGATAACATTGGCTTATAAGATGGAATGGATAGATAAAGATCCTTTTATAAAATTCAAGCCTACTTATATCAAAAACGAACGTGAGTTTTTAAGAGAAGATGAACTGCAAACAATTATCGAAAAAGAATTTGAGATTGAAAGATTAGAACTCGTAAAAGATTTATTTGTGTTCAGTTGTTATACAGGGTTATCATATATAGATGTCATGAACCTTAACGAGGATAATATCGCTATTGGTATTGATGGTGGTAGATGGATAATCACTAATAGACAAAAAACACATAACAAAGTAAAAATTCCGATACTTGCAATAGCTGGAGAATTAATAGAGAAATATAAAGGACATATTAAAACCAAGAAAACAAAAACCTTATTCCCTAATATTTCTAATCAGAAGCTAAATTCATATTTAAAAGAGATTGCAGATTTATGTAAAATCAAAAAGAATTTAACTTTTCACATAGCAAGACACACTTTTGCAACAACAATAACTTTGAGTAATGGTGTTCCAATAGAAACAGTTTCAAAACTATTAGGTCATTCTAAAATCGCAACTACTCAAATTTATGCAAAGGTCATTGAACAAAAGGTCAGTGATGACATGAATTTATTAAAAGAAAAGCTCAACACCTCAACCATCCACAAATCAGCCAAAATCAATTAATTCGTATGACTTCATAATTCAATTTCTTCTTTTTTATGTTAAAAAGGCACGAGTTGTCTATGTCGTGTCTATATAAATTGTACCACTGTTTAAGGTATAGATTCTATTTTTGGTAAAATATTCTTAACAATATCATCGAAAGCTTAATATGTTTTCAATGATTTAGTAATTTCTTAAAACAAACATCAATGAAAAAACATTACGTATTACTTTTCCTTTTTAGCTTGTCTATTTATCAACTTGTTAATGCACAAGAAAAATTAACAGAGCACAGATACTATAATGTAGTAAAAAACTACGTTGACTCAAACAAGAAAAGTAGCAATAAAACCTCTTACAACTACCAAGATTTATTAGTTAAAAGAGAAGTGTATTCTAAACGCTCTAAAGTTACACATCTATATCTTGCACAAACATATCAAGGTGTAGAAATTCACAATGCAATTTCTAGTGTATCTATTAAAAATGATAAGGTTTTCTTTTTCGGAGAACGATCAATCAATAATATCAATTCAAAAGTTAATACAACTACACCACAATTAAATGCAAAACAAGCCATTATAGCTGCTGCAGAAAAGCTAAATTTAGGCAGTGTTGGAGTGCTAGAAGAAATATCTTCAAAAAATAATTCATATAAATTTTCAAAAGGTAATATTTCAGAAAGTGAAATCCCAGTGAAGTTAGTTTATCAGCCAGTTAATAATGGTAAGGGGTTAAAACTTGCTTGGGATATTTTTATACAAACCACAGACGGCAAAAATTGGTGGAGCGTCAGAATTGATGCCACAACTGGCGAAATTCTAGACAAACAAGACATGGTGGTGTCGTGTAAGTTTCACACCCCAGAAACCAATATAAAATCGGGTACTTTAAAAAACACAATCCCTACAATTCAAAACGCCTACAGACAATCACAAATGACTGATGATAGTGCACAATACTATGTATTACCGCTGCCTGTTGAAAGCCCAAATCATGGTAGCTTTCAATTAGTAACTAATCCTGCGGATGCTATCGCATCACCTTTTGGGTGGCACGATACAGATGGTGTAGATGGTTCAGAATACACCATTACTAGAGGTAATAATGTGTATGCAAGAGAAGATAGGGATTTCAATAACTCTGGTGGCTATTCACCAGATGGGACATCAACTTTAGATTTTAATTTTCCATTTGATATTAACAATCAGCCTATAGAATATGAAGATGTAGCCATTACAAATTTATTTTATGTAAATAATATGATGCACGATATTTCCTATGCCTATGGTTTTGATGAAGCAGCCGGAAACTTCCAAGAGCTAAACTACACTGGAGAAGGTCTCGGAGGTGATTATGTAATTGCCGATGCCCAAGATTACGGTGCTTTAAATAACGCCGTTTTTTCAACTTATGTAGAAGGTGTGAGTCCAAGAATGCAAATGTTTTTATGGTCCAGGTCTGGAGAAATTGGGCAGCCATTAACCATTAATAACGGGAGTTTAGCTGGAAGTTACTATGGTTTAGAAGCATTATTTGGAGAGTCACTAGTAGCTGAACCTATTACCACAGATTTAGTAGTAGTAGAAGGCACTACAACAGGTGATTATGAAGCGTGTGGAGGAATTAGTAATTCTAGTGAGATTTCGGGTAAAATAGCAGTAATAAGACGTGGTAATTGCCAGTTTGGTTTTAAAGTATTACAAGCGCAGAATTTTGGTGCCATTGCAGCTATTATTGTCAATTCAGATGATACTTTTTATAATATGACAGAAGGAACTTTTGGTGGCAATGTAAATATTCCGTCTATTCTTATAAACCAAACTGATGGAGAAGCTATTATTAGTGCATTATTAAATTCTGAAACGATAAATGCGTCATTAGTATCAGCACCACCGTATTACAAAGATGGTGATTTTGACAATTTAATTATTGCCCATGAATACACGCATGGCATTACTAAACGATTAACAGGTGGAGCAGATAATGCATCTTGCTTAACAAACCCTGAACATATGGGTGAAGGTTGGTCAGATTGGTATGCTTTGATGATAACTATTCAAGACCCAAACAATGTGGATAGAAGTGCAGGGACTTATACTTTAGGACAAGATACTGATGGAGGTGGTTTTCGAGCAGCAAAATACAGCCCAAATTTTACAGTGAACAACTATACCTATGGGGCAACCAATGATGAAACTTTATTAGCTGATGGCTCTACCAAATGGAATGCGAGTGTTCATAATATTGGATTTGTGTGGGGTACTATTTTATGGGATTTATCACTAAAATATATAGATAAATATGGTTATGACCCAGATGTTATAAATGGAACAGGCGGTAACAATAAAATTTTACAAGTAGTTACCGATGCCCTTAAAATTCAGGTATGTAGCCCTGGTTTTGTAGATGGACGCGATGCTATTTTAGCAGCAGATATGGCATTAACTGGTGGAGAAGACCAATGTATGATTTGGGAAGCATTTGCCAACAGAGGTGTGGGCTATAATGCATCTCAAGGAGAATCAGATTCTATGATTGACCAAATAGAAGATTTTACATTGCCACCTGATACAGATGCATCTTTAGCAAATTGCACAACCTTATCCACAGAAGATTTTGAATTAAACAAATACGGATTAAAAATCTATCCAAACCCAGTAAACAATACCATCTATTTTGCAGCTAACGAATCTTATAACAATGTAAACATACAATTGGCAGATGTCACAGGAAGAATGGTATTGAAAGGTAAAATGGAAACCTTAAACAATCAAACAAAACTAAATGTATCGGCATTACCAACAGGAATTTACTTTTTAAATATAACAGGGAACAATATAAAATATGTTAAAAAAATTATCAAAAAATAATGTTTGATAATACAATTTGCAAAGCGCAACCTTTATTAGTAATTAATCCTTAAAAACAATAATCATGATTAAAAAATTACAATGTGTATTTCTTTTCCTTTTTATAGGTACAGGAATCACCACTCAAGCCCAATGTCTTTTTTCAGACACGACATTAGAAACACAAGCAGATGTCAATGAGTTTGTTTCGCTCTATTCAGACTGCTCTACAATGAATTACAACCTAACCATAGGTTCTAACTCTGCCCAAGGTACAGCAGATCCTGTAACAGACATTAGTGGGTTGTCTTTTATTACAACAATTGAAGATGGTCTTACTATACAATATACTGGCTTAACCAGTTTAAACGGGTTACAAAATTTAACTTCCGTTGGAGAAAGTTTTAACATATATTATAATGATAGTTTAACCTCTTTAAATGGGTTACAGGGCTTAACCGCTATTGGTACTAACACCAGTATAGCAAATAGTGCCCTAGGTATTTTCACCAACCCTGTACTAACAGATTTAACAGCGTTGCAAAACCTTACAACACTTAATGAAGGAACTATTTCTGTGCAATATAGCGATGCGTTAACATCGTTAAACGGTTTAGAAAATATAGAAGCTTCTAGCATCAGGAGTATTGTGATACGTTATAATCCGCAATTAACCAATTGTTCGGCACAAAGTCTTTGTGAGGCACTTAACATAGGGGTTTCAGGGAATATTAATATTACAGATAATGACGCTGGTTGTGATAACGAATTACAGGTAGTAGGCAGCTGTGGCGGTTATAGTGGTTGCCCAACTGAAAATATTGCTTTGGAAACACAAGCGGATGTAGATGGTTTTGTAGCGGCTTATCCTAACTGTCCTTCAATTGAAGCTGCAAGTTTATTCCGACTGTATATAAGCGGCCAATATGTGGATGACGATTTTATTACAGATTTAAGTGGTTTATCTCAATTTACCAATTTGGAATTAGATAATCTTACTATTCAATACACAGATTTAACAAGTTTAGATGGTTTACAAGGGGTAATAAGTGCTAACAGAATAAATATTTTAAATAATCCAAATTTAACATCTTTAGATGGATTACAAGGACTTACTAGTGTTAATAAAGAATTAATAATTTCTTATAATCCAAGCTTATTAACTTTTAGTGGTATTGATAATTTAACATCTATAAATGCTGAAGGGACGAATTCGAGTGCATTATTAGACATGGAATATAATCCATTGTTACTTGAATTAGATGCTTTGTCAAATTTACAAACGGTTAATAATTTAACTATATGGGTAGTAGCGAATGATGTATTATCGAGTATGGCAGGGTTAAACAATATAGATGCAAATGGAATTGTAACCTATGGTATAGGATTTTGTAATAATTTAGCGGTTTGTAATGTCCAAAGTTTTTGTGATGTCATACCAGTACTGGAAGAAAATGTAACACTATTTGCAGTAGATAACGCACCTGGTTGTAATAGTATTACAGAGGTTTCGGCTGCCTGTAATACAGATTTATGCCCACCAGGCGATGTTATCTTAACCTCACAAGCAGAGGTAGATGCTTTTGGTGCTACATATCCTAATTGTACATCCATTTCGGGTGCATTAGCCATTAATGGTACCGATATTATAAATTTATCAGGTTTGGCAAATATCCACTATCTTTCGGGTGATGTTATCATTCAAAACACCCAATTAACCAGTTTAAATGATTTGGCAATAAATGGTATAAATGGAAGTATTGAAATTAGTGGCAATACCCAACTAACAAGTATCGCCACTGCTCTATCTACTAACATAGCATCTTTAAAAGGAAACTTAAGCATTGTTAATAACGATGCCCTAACGTCTTTAAGTGGCTTGGAAAATATAAAAAACATCAATACCTCTGCTGCTGTAACTGCGGGCTTGACCATTAGTGATAACGATAATCTAACCGATATGACAGCATTATCAGCTTTAGAAACCCTTAATGGTTCAGAATTGATTATTGATAACAATGCAGCATTAACCACATTAAGCGGTTTAGATAATGTGTTTGCAAATACCATAAGTAACTTAAGCATCCAAAACAACAGTAATTTAACCAATGCCAGTGCAACAAGTATTTGTATCTACTTAAACAATAGCTTCCCAGCAACCATTAGCGGCAACGCTACAGGTGCAGCCACATCAATAGAGATATTAAATAATTGTAATTTGCCAGATTGTCCACCATCTGGAGACTTTGTATTTGATAGGGTAATGTTAGATTATTTTAAGATACAATACCCTAACTGTACCGAATTGGACGGGAATGTGGTTTTTAGTAATTTGAATGATGCTGGAGGTGACCTTTCAGGGTTGGATAACATCACATCTATTATAGGAGATTTGTATATAAATTCAAATATGGGCTATAGTAGTTTAGCAGGTTTGGAAAACCTGAATTCCATTGGTGGTGATTTTGAGATAGTTGGTTGTGAAAGTATTACAAACTTACAAGGTTTAAATGGTCTAATATCTGTAGGGACTTCCGGTGCAGAAAATATTACTTTTAGGATCACTAAAAATGATAATTTGCAAAACTTATCTGGTCTAGAAGGGCTTACAACCTTAATAGGAAACATTAATATAACAATTAGTTTTAACCCTGCCCTAACTAGTTTACAAGGATTAAACAATGTAACCACCATTATTACCACACCAAGTAGTTTTGGGTTAGACGATTATTTTATAATTAATGACAATGAAAATTTAGCAAGTCTAGAAGGCTTAAATAGTTTACAAACCTTATATAGTCACTTAAGGTTTCAAAATTTACCTGCTTTGGCAGATATAAGCGCACTATCCAATCTCGTTTCTATTACAGGTGATGTGAATTTTCAGAACTGTGATGCCCTAACCACCTTTAATGGATTAGAAAACCTAAACTTCATTTATGGTGATTTATTTATTGTAAATAACAATGCTTTACAAAACCTAAATGGTTTAAACAACTTGCAAACGGTTTATGCATTAGAATTGTCGGTAAACAGTGCGTTAACAAACATTCAAGCATTAAGTAGTTTAACTACTATAACCGAAGAAGACCTTATGTATAGTCAATTAAATATAACTGGGAATCCATTATTACAGTCGCTAGATGGTTTAGAAGGTCTAACATCACTTGGTGATTTATGGATTGATAGTAATGTATCACTTACGTCTATCGAGGGCTTACAAAATGTAACCGATATTGGTGTAGGGATTGTTATTGTAAATAATATTAATTTAACCTCACTTACAGGTTTAAATAATTTACAACGCTTGCACCAAAGCCCTTATATAGGAAGTACAGTTAATCTGTATTTTGGCAACAATGCATTAACCAGTTTAGCACCATTAAGCAATTTAACAGACCCTGTTTTTATTTCACTTGGTATCGTAAATGAACAAGGTTTAACAAGCCTTTCGGGATTAGACAACTTGAATCCAGAACATATTATTACAGCTTTAATTCAAAACAATTCGCAGTTAAGCACCTGTGAAGTGGAGAGTATTTGCGGGTATTTGGCATCTAATCCAGATCCAAATTACTATTTAATAGAAAACAACGCAACTGGTTGTAATACAGAAATAGAAGTAATTGATGCTTGCGCAACTTTAAGTATTGATGAAGCCGATTTGGAAACTAGTGTAATTTCATTCTATCCAAACCCTACTCAAGATGATCTGTATATGGATGTTAAAGGTAATATAGAGGTAAAGAATATTACCATATACAACATTATGGGGCAATTGGTACGCACCTTAAACGGTTCTCATGAGCTAATCAATGTATCAAAAATGGATTCAGGAGTATATTTTGTTAAAGTAAACACCAAAACTGGAGAGGTTTATACCCAGAAAATAATTAAGAACTAAACAAGTAAATGCTTTTTGACGACTAACTTTTAATAGCAACTTGTATTTAAAAAGCCCTCTCAAAATTTCATAGAGGGCTTTTATTTTATTTTAGTAAATTACCTATTCAATTTTATTTATAAAACATTGGCCAAAAAATATTTACATATTGTCACTTGTCTGTGTTGCTTTACATACTTTTTTGTAAACGCACAAGAACCAAGTAAAATAGAATCTATAAAACTGCAAATAAAAGAGTTGCAAATCAGTAATAATATTATTGAAATAAATAGAATTTTTAATAATAATTATTCGCTTCAACCAGAATACATATACGAAATTTTAATACAAAACCTCGAAAAAGCGCAGGAGTTGGAAAATAACGAAGCTTTGGCAGACACTTATTTAACTGTAGGAAACTTTTGGAATCTAAAAGGGAATAAAGTAAAAGCTTTTGAAAATTACTTAAAAAGTGAAACCATTAGCAAAAAATACGGGTATTATAAATTATTAGGAGCTTCGGCAGCAAATAAAGCAAACCTCTCTGAAGACTTTAACACACGTTTAAATGGTTTAACATCTGCAATTAATGCCTATGTAAAAGGAAAAGATAATTTAAATTATGCGAGAATATGTGCCTTAATTGGTGATACTTATAGTGTTCAGGTTTTTAGTGAAAAGTATAAAACCAATTCAAAAATAAAACCAATAACTTTTTACAAACAACAAGCCTATTCGTTTTACAAAAAAGCAGATTCCATAAACCAAACACTAAAAAGTGATGAAATTAAAGGAACTATTATTATCAACTATGCAGAGTGGTATAAATACGAAAAAAATTATGAAAAGGCCATTCAAACGTTTAAGGAAGCAGAAACATATCTGTTAAAAAGTGGGACATTAAAGGGTGTGCTGTATAGTAAAACAGAAATAGCCTCAATCTACATAGAGCAAAAAAAATTTTCTGAAGCTATAAAAGTATTAGATGAAGCCAACCAAATGGCAACAGACTATAATATTAGCGATTATTTAGTAGATATTTATAAAAAATACATCATCTATTTTGAAACCACAGGCAATTTTGAAAAAGCGTTAGAATACCAACGAAAGTATTCCGATAGTTTGGTAGTATTAAATAATGCCTCTAGCGAAGATAAGTTACATATTGTGTTGCTAGAACACAATTTACAAGAAAATGAATTTAAAGTAGAAACCCAACGTAAAATTAACTTGGGTTTAATTGTTGGTATTTCTATTATTGTGTTGCTTGGTTCTGGGCTTATTTATTTTATAATAAGAAACAGAAAAAGAAAAATTGATAGTTTAAAAAAGAAACGAATTATTGTTCAATTAGAAAAAGAAAGTTTAGAAGTTAAACTTAAAAATCAACAATTAGAAGAACAATTAATTAAAGAGAAAATGCAGTTTAGTCAAAACAATTTAATCTCGTTTGCTAATCAAATAAATAAAATAGAGTTCTTTTTAGATGAGCTAAAATCTAAAGTAAGAACTGTTAATAAAAATGGGATAGACCAAGCTCAAATAAATAATTTAAAAATAGCATTCCAGGAGTTACTACATAACAAAACCGACTTGCAACAAATAAATACACTATCTAACAAACAGCATATAGATTTCTTTTTTTATTTATCAAAAAAATTTCCGGATATAACAAAAGAAGATGAGCAGTTACTTCAGTTAATTTTAAACGGAAAAACCACAAGAGAAATCAGCGAAATTTATAGCATATCTACAAATAGTTTATTTACAAAACGGTATAGATTAAGAAAAAAATTAAACCTTGAAAAAGATAATTCGTTCGAAGATTTATACGATCAATTTCTTAAAGAAACCAAATGAGAATACAAAAAGTAAAATTATTTGAACCCAAAAATCACCAGCCTGCTTGCCAACCTCAACGACCAATTAAGCTTCATAAATTTAGAAACAGACAATGAATCTACGCTTTGTGAACGTGCTATTGAAGTTATCTTAAAGAGTATTGATGTATTAAAAAAAGTAGTTACTAAAACAAAATTCAAAACAGAATCTGAAGAAATATTTTTTTTCAAAGAAATAAAGCCACAGTTTACCTCAAAACTTATTTATTACAATACACTCTACAAAATTGAAATGAAAAAGCCAAATGGTGGTAATCGTATTGTAAAAAAGTATTACAATAATGAGCTAATTAAACTAAAGGCATTTTTCGATAACGAGTTAGAGTTTTACAAATATTATCGCTCTGGTAGTATCTATTTAGACCACAAATATTTTCTGCGTAGTAAGTTTGATATTAAAATGTCTTTAGATAGTTATTATTTTGAAGCAGATATAAGTTTTTCTACATCTCACGATTTTAAAGTTGCTAAAATATTGGCTAACGATTTAATTCAGTTGTATTTAGAAAACCAATTAGTTGTAATAGAGAATAAAGACAACGGTGAAAAATCACAACGCAAACCGAACTTGAAAATGATTTGGACAAGCCAAAAAGTCGCATTAATAGAACTTTTATATGGTTTACATACCGAGGGAGTTTTTAATAACGGTGCTGCAGACTTAAAAGATATTGCAGAGTACTTTGAACACATTTTTGAAATAGATTTAGGACAATACCGTCGCACATTCCTTGAAATTAGGACTAGAAAAGCAGATAGAGTAAAATTTCTAACATCACTAAATAAAGGGCTTTTAAAACGAATGGACGATACCGATGACGGCATGTAAACCTTAAATAAGTGTGTGTCATTCGTCAGTTCGAGTGGTTTTTTGTAGAAAAACTGTATCGAGAACCAGTCCACTTTAAGAAAACTAACAAAATATTTAAATAAAAATCGTTCACAACACAATCCCCGTTGTGAATACAGGTCATCAATTCACTTCATATTTGCCAAACGAAAGTCAAATCAAGACAAAAGAAACCTTTTGTCGCAGTCCCCACGAAAGTGGGGATCTTTTGATTTTAATACGTTAAACAAAAACCGTTTTTATTATGGCAGCAACAATTATTACTACCGAAGATCTTCGAGAATTCAAACATGAATTATTAGAAGACATCAAAGCAATCATTAACCATCAATCAGGTTTCGCACCTAAAAAGTGGTTCAAGTCACCAGAAGTTCGAGACCTCTTAAGTATCTCACCAGGAACATTACAAAACCTTCGTATTAATGGAACATTACCTTATACCAAAGTCGGTGGTGTTATCTATTACGATTACGAAGAAATTTTAAAAGTAATGGAAGATAATAGAATTCACAATAAGTTTTAATTGTCACCTTGAGAGCAGTCGAAAGGTCTATTATATGCAAAAGGTAAACTATATAAAACACCTAAAAGGTGTATTCATTCAATTCTCAAAAGATAGTCGATTAAACCCAACACATATAAGTTTATATGTAGCACTATTTCAAATTTGGAATAGTAATCGGTTTATGGAGGAATTCTATATCAATCGTGAAGAGATTATGAGTTTTTCAAAAATTGGTTCTAAATCCACTTATCATAAATGTATCAAAGAGTTAAACCATTGGAAATATATCATCTATTATCCATCACACAATCCATTCAAGGGTAGCAAAATTAAGATGTTCAATTTTGAGACAAGCTCTAAACAAGTTGTGGACTCATACAGTCCTAAAAATGGACAAGCACTGGTATCTATTAATAAACATATACAAACAAATAAAAACATTAATAAACTTGACCAGCCAAAAAATGAAAAAGGAGTCATCGATTTTTTTAAAAAAGAAAACTGGCCAATAATTGAAGCTCAAAAATTCTTCAATCATTATCAAGGCATAGGTTGGAAAGTAGGTGGCAAAACAAAAATTGTCAATTGGCAATCAACAGCTCGTAATTGGATGCTAAAAGCAGAAGAAATAAAGAGTAAAGAAACTCAAAAATCAGTTAGCCAAAATCAAGACAACCTAAAGATTAGTAAAAATAAAAATTATAACGAACCTCTCTAACTGTCATTGCGAACAAAGTGAAGTAATCTTATTAAGCATTAGATGAACAACATAAAACCACATATAATAATCGAAAAAGGAGTTCAATACCAATTAGGCGAACTAAAAGATAATAATATTTCATACGATTTTAAGAAAATTCTAATATACCTCGATGCAAAAGGAAAATTACTATTTGGAAAAAACTTTAAGATTTACGAAGAAGATGAGGTGGTACTGTACAAGCTATGCATTTATTTTATTAGAGATTTTGAAGCATGTAAAAAATTAGAACTAGACCCAAACAAGGGCATTTTATTATCAGGGCCTGTAGGATGCGGAAAAACAAGTTTAATGAAATTACTTCGTAACATTGTGCCTCATCACAAACCCTATGAAATCATTCCTGCAAGAAACATAACTTTTGCATTTAACAATATTGGTTTTAAAACCATTGAAGAATATGGCAATAGTAGTTTTTACTGCTTTGATGATTTAGGTGTTGAAACAACCGGAAGACATTTTGGTAAAGACTGCAACGTTATGGGAGAAATTTTGTTATCACGTTACGATTTATTTTTTAAACACGGTATTAGAACACATGCAACTACCAATCTAAACGCACAAGAATTGGAAGAAAGATATGGTAATCGTGTACGTTCTAGAATGCGTCAATTGTTTAATTTGATAGCTTTTGATAAGGAAAGTAAGGACAAAAGAATTTGAGAGAAACTTGAAAATGATTTCATAGATTTGTTGTTATGTTAAATGAAAAAAATATAAAATCACTTATTGCTTCAGGAGAGGGATATAATGTTGAATTTAAGGTTAGTATTCCAAGCAAAATAAAAGATGTTACTGAAGAAATTTGTGCTTTTGCCAATGCAGCAGGAGGCACACTTCTTTTAGGTGTAGACGACAACAATATTGTTCAAGGAGTTGCTTTTAATAATGCGAAACGTTCTGCGCTTCAAAATTCAATTAATGAAATTTCACCCGCTTTACATTGCGAGATTCATACTGTAACTGTAGATTCCAAAGATGTTGTAGTTATTGAAGTTCCCTCTGGAGACAATAAACCCTATGTTTTATCTGGGGCAATTTATGTTCGTCAAGGTCCAAATTCGCAAAAATTGACTACCGTTGAAGAAATGAGAGACTTTTTTCAGCAAGCAGATAAAATTTATTTTGATGAAGCGCCTTGTAAGGCAATTGATATAAATCAAGATGTTCCTGATAATAATATTAATCAATTTAGGGCTTTAGCTGGATTAGGCGCTACAGTTTCAAACGAACAAGTTTTCAATAACCTTAAACTGATTACTAAAGAAGGTTTCTTAAAAAATGGAGCTACATTATTCTTTGCCGAAAACCCTGAACTATTTTTTGAAAAGGCTGTAATACGTTGTATCGCTTTTGATGGTATTGATAAACGGTTTATTGAAGACGATAAAGTAATGACAGGCTCTTTATACAATCAATATCTACAGGCAATGTCTTGGTTGAAGAAAAAATTAGATGTACGTTATGATATTGAGGGAGCAGGTTCCCAACCAAGAAATGAAATTTGGGAAATTCCAGAAACCGTTTTCAAAGAAGCTATAATTAATGCTTTGGCTCATAGAGATTATTATGATAAAGGAGCTCGTATTACTATTGAGGTATTTAATGATAGAGTTGAAATTTCAAATCCTGGAGGTTTAATTAGTGGTATTCCTAAAAATGAATTTGGTAAAAGAAGCTTAAGTAGAAATCCTTTAATATTTGGTCTGTTTGAGAGAATTAGAATGGTTGAACAAGTGGGTTCTGGAATTGGGAGAATGAGAGACTTAATGATTGAAGCTAATTTAACTGAACCTGAATTTAATACTGAAGGAATGTTTACTGTAACAGTTAGAAGACCTTTTGATTTTAATAAGTGGGTAGATAAGTGGGTAGATAATCTTACTGATAATAGAATTAATATAATTAAAGCTATTCACGAAAACAGTAAAGTCTCTAAAAGAGAACTTGAAGATAAAGTTGGCTTAAGTGCTACTGCTATTGATAATAACCTTGATGCTCTAAAAGATTTAGGTCTTATAGAAAGAGTTGGTGGTGCTAAAGGTGGCCATTGGAAAATTAATTATATACTTCCTTAAGTGGGTAGAAAGGTGGGTGGAAAATAATTTCATCCTAATTCAGTAGGTGTTAAGATGGAAAAAGAACGTAATCGAGTAAAGTTTTATTCTAAAAATGATATGGCCAGTGGACTTCAATTGAAAGAAACGGAAAAGGTTTTAAATTCTTATAGTGAAGAGAACCATTATTCAATAAATGATTATATAGAATTCTACGAAATTAATATATACTTTGAAAATGATTTATTCTTATTAAGTTGGTCAGAAAATGAGAAAGAAAATTA
The DNA here is from genome assembly GCF_900114265.1 of Flaviramulus basaltis. Classification (GTDB taxonomy): domain Bacteria; phylum Bacteroidota; class Bacteroidia; order Flavobacteriales; family Flavobacteriaceae; genus Flaviramulus; species Flaviramulus basaltis. The sequence goes on along the minus strand of NZ_FPKV01000004.1, from coordinate 103,434 downwards.
TAAATCTAAAGCGTTAATACTTCTAGAAGCTACAAAACAATTTTGGTTAAATAATATTGAAAATGAAAATATAATTAGCCTGTTTGAAGAAGTTGATTATGGTTTTTATGATTCCTTTTGGTTACTAACGAATAAGTTTAATGTCTATAAAAAAATAAACAAACAAACATTTGAAAAAATTACTAAAAATAATCGTTTTGGGGTTAGGCCACTTTTGAAACAGCAAAATATAGTTAATTTCTTCTCTCAAAAAATTAGAGCCTATTTTATTGATAATACAGCTTCAGCAGAAATATTGTTATCATTTTATGAAGAAGCTGAAAGAAGGGAAAAAGAACCCTTGTACTTTCCTAATTCTTTAAATGATTCAGATAAAGAAAATTTAATTTTAGATTACATTAATTATTCTGATGTTAACTTAAATTATATTAAACTGATAGTAAACTCAAAAACTATTAAGTTATCTAATAAAACAAAATTGTTAGCAAAGAAAAAAGCTAAACAGTTGAATGATGAAGCGCTTAAGGATGGTAATGTTTTAAGCCAAGGAGTTGGGGTTTCTATTTCAAAAGATCAAAAAGAGCCAAGTAATATTTCTTTTGATAAAGAGAATAGAAGGTTGATATATAATTACAGTGAAGATTATCTAAATGCCACAAAAAGTTTTATAGGTATTTATAAAAATTTCAGTCATTTATTTAATTTTATAAATTTCCAAGGGTGTATTGATTTAGTTTATAAAGAAAGTGAAGTAGACACATTAGAGAGCATATTAATGCGATCAAAAAATGAGTTTCATATTAGCTTCAGTTTTCATAGACAAAGTTTGATTTCCCATCTGCAAATAATATCATACGCCAAATACCTTGAAACCCATAATATCTATATTGAAGATTCCTTGAATTATGTTGTTAACGAATATTTAAATCAAATTTTTCCAATCAATGGTTTAAGAATTAAGTTCCCAACAAAAGAAACTTCTTATGAAGAAAAAATTAGAAGTTTAGCCCCCGAGTTAGAATTTTTAATTAAACAATATCAATCTTACGTAGAGAATAACAGTATAGATTTTGAATTGCTAGAATTCAGTTCAGAACCTATTTATTACAGTAAAATTAAAAGTAAGATTAAGCAAAAATATGTATATGGAAAGGGGGATGATTTCTCAAGATTAAAATATGATTTCTTTTCGGACCAATCTTCTTTGTTTTATACAGAAAAATTCAAAAGTAAGCACAAAAATCTATACGAGTTATTGACTAAAGAAGATGTTTTATATTCTGATTTTAAGAGGTATCAGACCCCAGAAATTAATTATTTAATATCAAAGAATATATTATTCAAAAGCAGTGATAATTTTGTAAAAATCCATAATAACAATTTAGTTTACATAATTAGTATTTTACACTATCAAGGTGTTCTAAATTATTGGTATTATCCCGATAGAGTTAGAAACGAAATATTGGTGATGGAAACGAATGGTTTAGTGTTTTTTGATGATAGTTTTTTTACACAAGAAGAAAGACGTTATTTTAATTATTACCTAAACAAAAAGGAATTTACAAATGGTTTAGATTTAAGAAATAAATACCTACACGGGAGCAATTCTAAATCAGTTGACGAACACGAAAGAGATTACTATATTTTGTTGAAGCTACTAATATTGGCCATACATAAAATAAATGAAGATTTAAAGTTAGAAAATACCGTAAATGATTCCTGATTGAATTCCCCACAAACCAAAACCCAGTTTTCTCGTTCCTCAAAATCCTCTGTCTTTTGGTTTGTTCCGCTCGCCAACGCGCTTGTAGTTTTTGGCTGCCAACCCTCACACAGCACATTGCTTGTTTCGTTTAGAGGAATTATTTATAGAAAATAGGTAAAACAAAAAAGCAAAGAGCTGTTTCCAACCCTCACACCAAAAACTACCCAAAGCTATGTTTACATAACGCGCTGTTATAGTAGCATTCATTCATTTTCTGTACTATAACGCCATTATGTAAAATATCCGCTATCCCGACGCTCAATTCCGAACTTCAATTGAAGTGTAGAACAAACAACTTTGCCACTTTTCCCCACCACCCTTTTCAGCGGTGTAGGTTACAGTAATTATTAATGTTTGCCATGTGTCTGCGGTAGGATGCATTACATTCGCTCAACCCCTTATCAGGGAATCGCTCATTTCATTTACCCACCTCAACACCGCTCATAAAAAAAGAGCATTTTATCAAATGCCCTTTATTTATCTTTCCAACCGCTACAACATCAATAATCACTTCCACCTACGACACTTTGCCCCGAGAAAAGTAATTAACTTTTTAAGTAGTAGGGAAACAAAGAAACTCACAATAGCACCAACAACAGCCAAAACTATGGTGGTAATCAAATCCTCAACACCAATATTCGCTATTGATGAAAAAAATGTACCACCAATAATGGCAGATTTGGTATTATAATCCATTGTTAGCCTCATCTGTTTCAGAGTTTTCATCATCTATAACTACTGCTTGACTTACTGCAGTAGCAACAGTTCCTGCAACAGTCATATAAGTAGCAATAGTAACAACAAGAGCGGGCATGCTAATTGGAGCAGCTATGATAGCACCACCCGCAGTAGCTAATGCAATGCCAATATTTCGTAAAGTTTTAAAGAATTTTGGAGTTGGTTTTTTATAACGTTCTACAATGTTCATAATTTTGTGATTTAATGGTTAATAAAATAGGTTCTTTTCGGTCTTTAGCTTGATACACCAAAGACAACAGTTTTTGCATAGCATTTTTAGAGTAAACACCTTTCCCAATTCCACTCAAATATGTTACTGGAGCAATACACCCTTGAAGCTCTTTTAAGGCATCATTAGCAGGATGAAATAGAATAAAACTTCTACCTTTCACATCCTTCAAAATCAGATGATGCTTAAACCGTTTGGAAAAACGAGGTTCTATGTTATACTGTCCTTCAGGAATACAGGAGATATTTCGCTTATTATTATTCCAGGGCAACTCGATGGTATGACAAAGAAATCTATAAGAATTAAAGAGAGTACCATTGGTACCCTCTTTAAAATAAGCTCTATGCAACACTAATTCCATAATTATGGAGTATCTACAATTACAACAGCTAAAGCATTGTAAGCACCATTCTTAAGGGCATACATTTGTCCATTAACCTCTTGATAAAACTCAATACCCATCACTTGTACAACAGGAAGGGTTGAGTTAGCAGTCAATGAAGCTGTTAAGGCAATTGCAGCAGTATCTGCAGCAGAGTAAGGTAGAATGGCAGTCTCATCATTTTCAAATGTTGAGGTCTCATTTGCAAAATCCAATTCAGAAGCACCCATTACAACCTTAAAATGGGTCGTTCCTGTAGGAGCTGCAATTCTAACAGTTGGAGAAAATGCAGCAATGTTTAAAGTTGCATCACCAGTAACACGATCAAATGCTTTTGTAAATGCAGCAAATAAAGTTGCGCCTAATTTACCATTCAAATTAAATTCAAAGTTTTCCATTAAGCTTAAATTACCGTCCTGTACTGTTCTCAATCCTCTTTCATTGGTTGTGTCTGTCTTAACAATAGCCAAAAGGTCTTTTGTTAATCTGCTTACAACACGTTTATCTTTTGCATTCTGCAAAAGCACACGAATAGCATTTCGTAATACTTTACCACCTTTTCCAGCTCTTCCAAATTCAGATCCATTTTCACGCGTTCTTTGAAACGCAGGATCGTTCGCAATACGACTAGCATCTACACCACCTTTTTCGCGTGCTAAATGTCCATCAGTCGTTTTGTAAAAGGAAATACCGCCAATAGTTCCTTTTAGTTTAATAATTCCAGTTTGTTTTGCCATAATAATTCGTTTTTTGATTAATATTTCAAATCACGTAACTTTATGGCTTGTTGTAAAAAATCAAATTCCGTTTTTGGTCATACATTCCGATAAAACCAAAAACGTCATTAAAATATTGATAACACTATCGTGTTGTCAACATTTTAACAACGCATCATCACCATCATCATAAAATAATAAAGCATGCTTTTAAGTTTAGATAAAGCATAGATAAAGTATCATGAATCAAAAAAGAGCTTGTATATATCCAAAAGACATTCAGCGTATCACTGGAAGAAGTGAGCGCTATGGTCGTAAGCTTTTAAATGATGTTAAAAACTACTTTGGAAAAGAATCTTACCAATTCGTTACAATAAAAGAATTCGTTGAATACAGCGGAATAGAAGAAGAAATTGTCAACAAATATTTAATAGATTAATCATAATATTTGATGCAAATTGACTGGTTTTAATGGAGTTAAAATCGTAAATTTGTAGTAAGACGTTCAGATAAAAAATACTATTTCAATCTAACTAATAGGTCTACAATTCGGTTCACACTGTTTTAGTCTATTTCTTAAAGTATTGATTTTACAGCATAGTGGCAGTTTAGTTATCATCCTGCCACCCCGACTTTAAAATTTTAAAAGCCTGAAAATTATATTTTTCAGGCTTTTTTGTTTTATACTTTGTCTTATCAAAAGTATACTACTTCTATTTACTAATTTTAAACAGATATATTAAATTCATTAGATTTGTTTTAAGTAGATATTTATTATACTTAAACTAATTATGGGAGTAAGCTTTAAAAAAGGTTTTATAATATTTTGTTTTTTTCTGCTAAGTGGTAAGTTTTATGCGCAATACACACCTTTTTTTCAAAATTATTCTTTAACAGAATTTAATGCCGGTAACCAAAACTGGGGAGTTTCTTTTGCAGAAAGCGGAAAGCTTTATGTAGCTAATGATAAAGGTTTATTAGAGTTTGATGGTGTTAAATGGGACTTTTATCAACTACCAAATAAAACAATTATAAGATCTGTATTAGTAAAAGATAATTTTATTTATACAGGATCTTATGAGGAATTTGGGTATTGGAAAAAAACCAAAAAAGGCATTTTAGCTTATACATCATTAAGTGATTTTAATAAAAGTAACGATTCGTTGGATGAAGAATTTTGGGAAATATTAAATATTGACGACGTATTATATTTTAGATCATTTTCAAATCTATACATATATAAAGAAGGTAGAATTATTAAAGTTAAGCCAGAATCTACAATAATTTCCTGTAGTAAAGTAGAGAATGTAATTTACATTTCAACATTAGAGCATGGCATATTTACACTTCAAAATGAAACTTTAAACCCATTAAAAAACACTTATGGGCTCCAAGACACCAAAGTAATATCTGTATCAAAATTAAATGATAAGTTACTAATTACTACAGCTTTACATGGTTGTTTTTTATATAACAAAGGAAATCTTGAAGTTTGGGAGCCACAGATTAATGGATTAATTAAAGAGCACCAACTAAATAAGTTTTTAGAGTTAAAAAACGAGAATATGGTTTTTGGTACTATTAAAAACGGACTATATATTACTAATAGTTCGGGAGAAATATTATTCCATATAGGAAAGGAAAATGGCCTTCAAAATAGTACAGTTTTAAGTTTATGCACAAGTGTAAAGAATAAACTTTGGGTAGGTTTAGATAATGGTGTTACAGCAATAGATTTAGATTACAATTATTTATTATTTAACGACAATTCTGGGGAATTAGGAGCTGTTTATGATATTATTAAGTATAAAAATAGAACATATGTTGGTAGTAATACAGGGTTGTTTTATTTAAATGAAAAGGATAACAAGCTTAATTTTATTGAAGACTCACAGGGGCAAGTTTGGGATTTAATAGAAATAAATAATCAGTTGTTTTGCGGGCATAATAATGGAACCTTTTTAGTAGAAGATAATAAATTAAAAAAAATATCAAGTTTTACTGGTGGTTGGGTTATTAAAAAAGTTCCAGAGCACAAAAATGTCTTTGTACAAGGTACGTATGCTGGCTTAGTTAGGTATAAATATATTAATGGCAATTGGGATGTAAAACATATGGGAGAAACAACAATTCCAATAAAATATTTAGTATTTGAAGATGATTTTACAGCCTGGGTTGCACATGCATATAAAGGCGTGTTTAGAGTAAAATTTGATAAAGAATATGAGAAAATTATTGAAATAGTTGATTATAAAGATAAAGGACTTTTATCAGATTTTAATGTAAGAGTATTTAATATTAAAAATGATATTTGCTTTAAGACTAATGAAGGATGGCAAAAATATGAAGCTTTAATTGATAGTATTGTTCCTAATGATTTATTAAATCAAAAATTTGGAGTTGATACTAATATTATTTCGCAACCAAATACAGATTTACTTGTAACGAAAAATAAAAATGATAAAATAAGTTTTGTTTCTTCTTTGGCTAATAGTGAAACCAACATAAACCTCCCTAGTAAGCTTTTTCAAAAAAGGCTGGTGGTTGATGCAGAAAGTGTTTCTCAAATACAAGATTCACTATATACATTAAACCTTTATGGCGGCTTTATGCTTATTAATAATGCTAATCATAAAATATTAAGGGATTCGTTACAAAAACCAATTATAGAGCGTGTTGAAATCGCTAAAAATTTAGTGGATATTAACGATTTAGATCCATATGAACTCCCTTTTAATAAAAGTATTAGTATATCAATATCATCACCAAGTCTTAGTAACCAATTTTTTGAATATTCATTATCAAATTTAAGCTCAGATGTATTGAATTGGAATCGTTTAGAGAATGAGAAATTAGAGCTTTCACGCTTAAGTAATGATGATTATACCATAAATTTTAGGTCTGTAAATATATCTGGAGAAACATCACCAATAAAAACACTTCAGTTAAGGGTTTTACCCCCATGGTATAAAAACAGTTTTTTCTATTTTATAATAACAATTTTTGCAGGTTTAATTATTTATTGGATGCACAAACGCAAAATTACTAAAGAACACAAGTTGCTTCACCAAAAACTTAAAAAAGAACAAGAAATATTACTAAAAGAAAAGGCTATAGAAAATGATAAAAAAATAGTACAACTTAAAAATGAATCATTGAAAACCGAAGTGAAATTAAAAAGTAAGCAACTTGCAAATACAGCTATGGCATTGGTAAAGAAAAATGAATCTATGCTAGAAATTAAAAATGAACTTACTAAAAGTGAAGAGAGTTTTCAAAACAGTTTAGCTTACAAAAAATTATTAAAGAAGATAGATAGTTCAATTGGTCATGAAGATGAATGGCAAATATTCGAGTATAATTTTAATCAAGTACATGAAGAATTTTTTAATCAATTAAAAAATAAGTTTCCAAAACTCACACATAAAGATTTAAAAATATGTGCTTACATAAAAATGAATTTACTAACTAAAGAAATTGCGCCATTGATGAATGTTTCAATCAGAGGGTTAGAAACGCATAGATATCGACTAAAACGCAAGCTAAATTTGGATAATGATGATTCATTAGTAGATTATTTACGAAATTTTAAATAAACACCCCTTTAAATTATTAAAATCACTATTTTTTTAATACGTCATAACCACGTCATTGCAGGCATACTTCCTTTATTCATCAATAAATATACATGTTGCAACATACGTCAATAAGCTTTTGTAGACGTTTTAAATTTTATGGCGTATTTTATGTGTACGTCATTTTTTGCCATATACTTATATAGTTTTTAACTTAGTAGAAACTAACTTTTTAAATAAGACTATATGAAAACAATATTTACTTTATTGTTGATTTTTCTATTTTCAGTTCATGCCTTTGCACAAGATATATTGATTGATGGTACTATTGTAAGTACCGATGATAATATGCCTGTACCAGGTGTTAATGTAATAGTAAAAGGAACAACTAGAGGTGTAAGTACAGATTTTGATGGTAATTATTCAATAAATGTAAACCGAGGAGAAACTTTAGAGTTTAGTTTTCTTGGTTTTATTTCTCAATCTGTTACTATCCAAAACCAAACTACGGTTAATGTATCCTTAGTACAAGATATTGCTTCCCTTGACGAAGTGGTTGTAATAGGATATGGTAGCCAGAAAAAAGCAGATTTAACAGGAGCCATTTCTACTATTAAGGCAGAGGACATCGAAAAAACACCTAATAGTAATGTTATGCAATCCTTACAAGGTAAGGTAGCTGGTTTACAGGTAACAAGCTCAGGTTCACCAGGTGATTCCCCAACTGTTAGAATTCGTGGTGTTTCATCTTATAATAATGGAGATAACACCAACCCTCTTTATGTTGTTGATGGGATGTTTTACGACAATATTGATTTTTTAGATAATAGTCAAATAGAAACTGTTTCAGTTTTAAAAGACGCATCCTCTGTTGCAATTTTTGGACAAAAGGGTGTTAATGGTGTTATAATTATTGAAACTAAAACAGGTAAGTTTAATCAAAAACCAATATTTACATATAATGGCTATACCGGTTTTCAAGCTGCACAAAATGTGGTAAAGCTGGCTAATGCTGAACAATTTGTGACTATGGCATATGAGTCAGGCTCAGATGCAGATATTCAATTTGTGGAAAACGCCATGCAACGTTATGGTAGAAGTAGAGTTAATCCAAATATACCAGATGTTAACACAGACTGGTATAAGGAGGTTTTAAGAGTTGCACCCATAATGAGTCATAGTATTGGCGTGTCTGGTGGAGGCGAATCTGTAACTTATGGTGTGAGTACAAACTATTTTTCTCAAGATGGGATTTTGGATATGAAAAATGACTATGAACGTTTTAATATTCAATCTAATGTAGATGTTAAATTATCTGAAAGGTTAAAAATGGGAACCAATGCCATTTTTAGTAATGCTACTAAATATAATGCTGAAAATGGCGCTTGGTTTCAAGCTTATTTTGCTGTTCCTATTTTACCAGTATACGATGAGTTGAATATAAATGCAACACCAATTCCTTTTTCAGATGCAACGCAAATAGGTTATCGCAGTTCTCAAAACCCGTTTCCAGTAATGAGATTTAATGATAATCAACTTAAAATAAGAAAAATACTGGCAAGTTTATATTTAGAATATTCAATTATACCAGATAAGCTTGCTTTTAAAACATCTTATAGGCATGATTATTCAACGATTTCTGAACGTAATGTAAGACTGCCATATTTTATTTCTGGAAATTCACAAAGAGAAACATCAACTATAATAAGACAAGAACAAATCTACTCTAATCAAATATGGGATAATACATTAACTTTTAAAGAAAACTTTGGAGATCATAACGTAACTTTATTAGTAGGTTCTTCTTATAGAGATGAGCAATATAATAAATTAAAGGCTACAGGAAAGGATATTCAAGGTATTGGCTTAGAGAGTTCTTGGTATTTAGATTTTGCAGATCCTACATCATTTAGTAATCAAGTAGAAGAAATAGGTGATCGTTTTTATGCTTTAGGATACTTTGGAAGATTAGAATACAATTACAAAAGCAAATATCTTCTAAATGCTACAGTAAGACGTGAAGGTGATGCAAAGTTTCCAAAAGAAATTTGGGTAACAACTCCAACAGTTGGTGTTGGCTGGGTTATCTCTGGAGAAGATTTTATGCAAGATAATGGCATATTCGATTTCTTGAAAATTCGTGCAAGTTGGGGGCAGTTAGCAAATGGAGCTTTAGGCGGTAGTGCAGGAACTAGAACTGTTTCTCAAGTAACAACAGATATAGGAGATGTGAGTACAAATGGGATTATTAGCTCAAGTAATTTTACCGATTTAGAACGAGAAATTTTAGAAGAAACTAATATAGGTATAAGTGCAAGAATGTTTCAGAATAAGTTGTCACTAGAAGCAGATTACTATATAAGAGACACAAAAAAATTAGTTATACCTGTAGATCAACCAATAGTTAGTAATACCGTATTAGAGAACGTTGGTGAAATGAGAAATAAAGGTCTTGAAATATCAGCTAATTGGAATCAATCTATTAATGATAATTGGAATTTTTCAATAAGCGGTAATATAGCAACATTAGACAATGAGGTTACAAAGATAAATAGCGCTTCTGGTTATTTCGATACAGGTCAAGCAGAATTTCGCCAAAGATCTATGGTAGGAGAACCAATAGAAGCATTTTTTGGATGGGAAGTTGTGGGTGTTTACCAAAATGATACCGAAGTGCAAAATGATCCAATTGCTGTTGCAAATAATTTAGTACCTGGAGATTTAATATTTAAAGATACAGATGAAGATGGAGATATAGATGCAGATGATAGAGTTGTTTTAGGATCATACTTACCTTCATTTAGTTATGGTGGCAATTTCCAAGTTTCTTACAAGAACTTTGATTTTTCATTGGCAGTATTTGGTCAAACAGGTAATGAAATACTTAACCGAAAAAGAGGAGAAGTTTTATTTACAAATGATACTAATATGGATGCCGATTTAGCCATTAATAGATGGCATGGAGAAGGTACGAGTAATTCATACCCATCTTCAGCAGGTAGGAGAAAGTTGTGGAACCAAAAAATGAGTACATTTTTTGTAGAAGATGGTTCTTTTTTTCGCATTCAAAATATACAATTGGCATACACAATACCATCTGGTGCATTGTTAGGAAAGAATATGCCAGAAACCAAAATAACCTTTACGGCAGAAAGACCATTTACATCTTTTAAATATAATGGATTTAATCCAGAAGTTGCAGATGGAATTGATAGACAAACATATCCTGTACCAGCAATTTATACTGTTGGTGTTAATATAAAAATTTAAAAAATTAGCAATATGAAAAAATTAAAACAATTACTGAAATTGCTAACAATGTTGTTAGTGATGTTTATTACTGTATTGTCCTGTAGTGAGAAATTAGAAGAAAATGATGGACAACTCTCTGCTGATGATTTAGATTTCACTCTCTCTGAAAATATGGTATTACCATTAATTGGAGCTTATTCTGAAACGTATTCAAGAGGATGGGAAGATCCATTATTAATTGGGGTTAGAGGAGACGATGTTAATGCGGGAGGTGTTGGAGATGCACAAGGCGGATTTACAAACGCAGATCTTTTTAGTTATGATAATGGCTATTGGATGTTTAATCAAGTTTGGGAAAACTTTTATGGAGATATAACAGATATAGTAAATTCTCGTGAAACAATAGAGAAGTACAAGGAGTTTGCAGCAGGTAACTATATTGACTTAGCCGATCAATATATAGCAGAAACAAAGGTATTGAGTGGTTTTCAACATTTGCAAATGTCTCGATTATGGTCAGATATTTTTATTATAACAACTTCAAATGTTTCTGAAGATATAGATAAAGGTGTTAAAACTAAAGAAGAAGTTATGGAATATGTTTCAGACTTAATGGATGAGGCAATTCCTTTCTTGCCAGATATGAGACCTAATGAAAGAACAGATATTCCAGGAGGTATTACAAGATATACTGCTTTAGCAATAAAGGCTTTGGCAAATTTAGAATTAGAAAACTATCAAATAGTTGCAGATGTAACAGGCCAGATAATTAGCTCAAATAAGTTTTCATTATATCCAGATTTTTATGAATTATTTAAAAAACCTGGTCAATATAGTAATGAGAATTTATTTGAATTACAATTTTCAGATTATAATTCCGATTCGGGTGATGTTAATAATCATTTATATGCACCATTTGGTCCTGCAAGTTGGACGCCTATTGTAACAACAGCATCTCCAGGCTGGGGTTTTTATGAGCCTAGCTTAAAGTATATTAAGTTTATGATAGATAGAGATGATGAAACTCGTTTAGTAACAAGCGTTTGTTTTACACCTCGTGGTATAGACGAAATAATGTTAGATCCTGATTATACAACATTACCTAGTTATATTTCTAATGTAACTCCGGATGGCGATATTTTTAACGATTATGCAAGAGCAATGTTTGCAAGTGGCAAACATTATTTACCATCTAATCAACTAACAACTGGAAGAAATGATTATGGTTCAAGTAAAAACTTTATAGTTATAAGATATGCTGAAATATTACTCATGTATGCTGAAGCATTAACTCAAGGCGCAAGTGGTGGAAGTATGACAGCAGATCAAGCAGTTAATTTAATTAGAAATAGAGTTAATATGACACCTATAGCAGGAGTAACTACTGACGATGTGATGGATGAAAAATTTGCAGAACTAGGTATGGAATGGGGAATTCGTTATTTCGATATGATTAGACTAAACAAATATGACGAGTTAAGTTATGATGGTAGAACATTTACTGCAGAGGCAGAATATTTGCCATATCCACAAGATCAATTAGATCTTTTACCACTTGAGAACTAATACAATTTAAACTAAATTAAGATGAAAAATATTTTAAAATATATAATAGGTCTTTTCATAATGCTTCCCATAGTATCATGCAATGATGGAATAGATTCAATTACAGAAGTAGCACCAGGTGTTGATGCTTCTGCTCCGGTGGTGCAAATTATGTCACCTTCAGAAGGAACTACTATAAAAGTCTTTGAAGAAATAACTTCAATTGATGTGAAATTTAAAGTAACAGATGATATTGAGGTAGCCTCCATTTCTGCAATTTTAGATGGTTCAGAAATAAAAAGTTTTAACGATTTTAAAGATTATCGGATAGTTTTTGAAGAGTTCACTTATGATAATTTAGTTGATGGAGAACATGTATTAACTATTTCAGCTACAGATATTGAAGGTAAAACAACATCAGTGGATGTTAATTTTAGTAAACAACCACCATATAGTCCATTATTTGATGGAGAAGTATTATATATGCCTTTTGATGGCGATTATAGAGATTTAATTGGGTTTAATTTAGCTGATGAAGTTGGCTCACCTGGTTATTCTGGCTCAGGTTATGCAGGTTCTAATGCTTATAAAGGAACAACAGATTCTTATTTAACATTCCCAACTGATGGTTTGCAAAGCAATGAATTTAGTGCAGCTTTCTGGTATAAAGTAAATGGAACTCCAGATAGAGCTGGAATTCTGGTAGCAGGAGCTAATGCTGATGATCGTCAACAAGGATTTAGATTATTTAGAGAAGGTAGTGGTACAGAGCAAAGAATTAAATTAAATGTAGGAACAGGTACTGGAGAAAGTTGGAATGATGGAGGTGTTATTGATGTTACTGCAGGCGAGTGGGTTCATGTTGCATTTACAATTTCTCAAACTGAAAGTAAAATTTATTTTAATGGTATTGAAATGAATAGTGGAACTTTAGAAGCTCCTATGGATTGGACTGGTGTTGGGCCTTTAACAATTGGTGCTGGAGGTGATACGTTTAGTTACTGGAACCATCTATCAGATAGTAGTGCTTTTGATGAATTACGAATTTTTAATAAAGCGCTAACGCAATCAGATATTCAAATAATGATTAATTCTTTTAATCCTTATGTGCCTTTATATGATGGTGAATCTTTTTACATGCCTTTTGATAATACTTATATTAATTTAGTTGGAGGAACAGCAGCAACAGCAGTTGGAGCGCCAAGCTTTAATAGTGAATCTTATGAAGGTTCAGGAGCTTATTTAGGGGCAACGGGTTCTTATTTAACACATCCTACAGGAGATTTATTAAGCAATCAATTCAGTGCAACATTCTGGTATAAAGTTGATGCTACAGCAGATCGTGCAGGAATTTTAGTTGTTGGAAATGATGTTCCTGAAAACAGAAACCAAGGATTTAGATTGTTTAGAGAAGGAAGTGCGACTGAGCAAAGAATTAAACTTAATGTAGGTATGGGAACTGGAGAAAGTTGGAATGACGGAGATGTTATTGATGTTACAGCTGGAGAATGGGTTCATATCGCAATGACAATTTCAGATTCTCAAAATAAAATATATTTAAATGGAGTAGAAGTAAGATCTTCAGATATGACAGCTCCAATAGATTGGACAGGTTGTGAGCAACTTACAATAGGTGCCGGAGGCGATACATTTAGTTATTGGAATCACTTATCAGACAATAGTACAATTGATGAATTAAGACTTTTTAATAAAGCACTTACTAGTGATGAGGTTATTGCTATTGTAGGAGGTGATTATGTTGCTCCTTATTTTGGATCAACATTATATATGCCTTTTGATGGTAGTAATACAGAACAGAATTCTAATTCAGTGCCAACAGTAGTTGGTACCCCAAGTTTTGCAGGAGAAAGCGCTGTAGGTTCTGATGCTTACTTAGGAGCAACAGACTCCTATTTATCATTTCCAATAGATAATTTATTTAATAATCAATTTAGTGGTGCATTTTGGTACAAAGTAGATGGAACACCAGATAGAGCAGGTATTTTAACTGTTGCACCTCCAATGAATGGCGCAGATAATGATTTGTCATCAGGTTTTAGGCTTTTTAGAGAAGGGAGTACAACTGAACAAAGAATAAAACTTCACCTTGGTACAGATAATGGAGATACATGGAATGACGGAGATGTCATTGATGTTACTGCAGGAGAGTGGGTTCATATTGCGTTCACTGTCTCAGAAACTGCAACACAAATTTATTTTAATGGTGTAGCAGTTACTAATAGTGGAGACATGACTGATAAAACAATAAGTTGGGCAGGTTGTACTAATGTTTCAATTGGTTCAGGAGCACCTGGATTTATAGGTTGGGGGCATTTGTCAGATTTAAGTGAAATAGATGAACTATATCTCTTTGATAAGGTGTTAACTGTTGATGAAATACAAGCAATAATGGACGATAACTAATTATAAGAACTAAAACTTTAAAGAAATACTTTTTAAAGTTTTAGTTGTAGTTTTTTAGAAGTTGTTTGTTTAATTTGAATTTAGCTGTATTAATCTAATACAGCTAAATTTCTAAAATTTTTATTAAGATGACATATCATAGACTAAAAATAATTTTCTTTTTTAGTATTGTAATCATATTATTTTCTTGTAAAAAAAAGAAAGAGTTTATATCTAAAGTTGAAAATAATTTAATTCCTATGAAGGAAAATGAATTGTTGGATACAATACAAAAACAAACCATAAATTATTTTTGGGAAGGTGCAGAACCAAATTCTGGTTTAGCAAGAGAGCGATTACATATGGATAACATTTATCCAACATCACCTAAAAATACAGTTACAACAGGTGGAAGTGGTTTTGGTTTAATGGCAATATTAGTAGGCATAGAAAGAGGGTTTATTACACGTGAAGAGGCATTAAGTAGATATCTTAAAATCGTGAATTTTCTAGATAAAGCAGATCGTTTTCATGGTGCTTGGCCACATTGGATTAATGGTGAAACAGGGAATGTAACTCCATTTAGCAAAAAAGATAACGGAGGAGATTTGGTTGAAACTGCTTTTTTAGTACAAGGATTATTAACAGTTTCTGAGTATTTTAAAGAAGGTTCTAAAGAAGAGCAAGATCTCGTTTCAAAAATAGATAAACTTTGGAAAGAAGTTGAATGGGATTGGTATACTAAAGGTGAAGATGTACTTTATTGGCATTGGTCTCCAGAATATAATTGGGATATGAATTTTCCTGTTGGCGGTTATAATGAATGCTTAATTATGTATGTGCTTGCAGCGGCTTCGCCTACTCATTCTATAACAAAAGCGGTTTACGAAAAGGGTTGGGCTAGAAATGGGGCTATTGTATCTAAAGATTCCCTTTATGGTGAACCACTAGTTTTAGATTATTTTGAACATGACGAATCTCAAGTCGGTCCTTTGTTTTGGGCTCATTATTCATATTTAGGGTTAAACCCAAATAATTTATCAGATCAGTTTGCAGACTATTGGAAACTAACACAAAACCAAGCAAAAATTCATTATAAATATGCTGTAGATAATCCTAAAAAATTTAAAGGTTATGGCAGTACTTTATGGGGATTAACATCAAGTTATTCAATTAAGGGATATGCTGGTCATAGACCTGGTGCAGATTTAGGCGTTATTTCTCCAACAGCAGCACTGTCCTCATTTCCTTACACACCAAATGAAAGTATGGAAATGCTTAAAAATATTTATTATAATCATGACTCTCTCGTGGGTAAATATGGGCCTTATGATGCTTTTAGTTTGCAAGATAATTGGTGTTTACCAAGATATTTAGCTATAGATCAAGGCCCAATACCTGTGATGATTGAGAATTATAGAACAGGGTTACTTTGGAATTTATTTATGAAAAACAAGGATGTCTTAACTGGATTAAAAAAATTGGGTTTTACAATTAAAACTCATAAACAAAATAATAATTAATGTATAGATTTTATTATATCATATTTATAGCACTTATCTTATTTTCTTGCGGATCAGACAGTGGTCCAGGTTATCAAGAACCTTACATTCCTAGTGATGATGAACCAGTTATTGAGCCATTATCCAATGAGGAAATGATGGATTTAACGCAGAGAGAAACATTTAAATACTTTTGGGATTTCGCAAATTCAAATTCTGGAGCAGCAAAAGAACGCTACCATCCAACGAATCCAACTTTAAATCAAAATGTAGTAACAACAGGAGGTACAGGATTTGGATTAATGTCTATATTGGTAGGGATAGAAAGAACATATGTTAACAGAGCAGAAGCTGTTACAAGATTAAATAAAATTTTAGATTTTTTAGAAAAAGCCAATCGTTTTCATGGCGCTTGGCCACATTGGATAGATGGAGGAACAGGAAATGTTATTCCGTTTAGTGCCTTAGACGATGGAGGCGATCTTGTTGAAACTGCTTTTTTAGCTCAAGGATTAATTTGCGTTAAGGAATATTTTAAAAAAGGTTCTACCGAGGAAAAATCCTTGTCTGACTTAGCAGATTCCCTTTGGAAAGGTATTGAGTGGAACTGGTACACACAAAATCAAGATGCTTTATATTGGCACTGGAGTCCAAATAATGGTTTTGAAATTAACCTTAAACTAAAAGGTTATAACGAAACTATGATCGCTTATGTTTTAGCTGCAGCATCACCAGATTATTCTATCTCAAAAACAGCTTATGAAAAGGGTTGGGCAAATGATGGTAGTATTGTGTCTTCAAGTTCACAATATGGGTTCCCATTAGTTTTAAATCATGCAGGAGGTTCAAATCTTGGAGGTCCTTTGTTTTTTAGTCATTATTCTTTTCTAGGACTAAATCCAACAAATTTAACGGATCAATATGCGAATTATTGGAACCTTGTAGTAAATCATACAAAAATAAACCGTCAATATTGTATTTCTAATCCTAATAACTATTATGATTATGGAGAAGATTGTTGGGGTTTAACAGCAAGTTATTCTAGAAATAGTGATGGCTCAATAGGATATTCAGCACATAGTCCTACAAATGATACAGGTGTTATATCGCCTACGGCTGCAATTAGTTCAATTCCTTATACACCTTCAGAATCTTTAAAAGTAATGCACTATCTCTATCAGAAAAAAGATAAGCTATTTGGTGTAGCTGGTTTTTATGATGCCTTTAGCCCGCATTACAATTTTTGGGTAGCAGATGCTTATTTAGCCATTGATCAAGGACCACAAATTATTATGATTGAAAATTATAGAACAGGTTTATTATGGAATTTATTCATGCAAAATACAGATGTTCAAAAGGGTTTAGCTACTCTAGGTTTTAATTATTAAATGATTTAAAAAATGAAATACAAAATTTTTGTCACGTTATTATTTCTATGTCTTTCTAATATGCTGAAAGCACAAAATAATGAGTTTTCATACGAATTATATTTAAATGACAATGATACATTACAGTATAGAATGCTGCTACCAAAGAATTTTTCTGAAGAAAAGCAATATCCAGTAGTTTTATTTTTACATGGAGCAGGAGAAAGGGGAAGCAATAATGAATCACAATTAGTAAATGGTAGTAAATTATTTCTTAATGACATGAATAGAGGAGCTTTTCCTGCTATAGTTATTTTTCCTCAATGCCCAAAAGAAGGTTATTGGTCAAATGCAGAATTAGATAGAAATACTAAGCCTATTTCATTTAATTATCCAGTCAAAGAAGAACCAACAAAATCATTGAATTTAGTGATGGATTTAATGGATAATTACTTAGAAAAACCTTTTATAAATAAAGAAAAAATCTATGTAGGAGGTCTTTCTATGGGAGGTATGGGAACTTTTGAAATCCTTTCTCGTAAGCCAGATATGTTTGCAGCAGCTTTTGCCATTTGTGGAGGTGGAAATCCTGAAAGTGTTATGGAATATGCTAATAAAACAGACCTTTGGGTATTTCACGGCGCGAATGATGATATTGTTGATCCACAATTATCTGTAAGTATGGTAAGCGCTTATTTAAAGGCAGGAGGAAAGCCTAATTTTACATTATATGCAAATGATAATCACAATAGTTGGGATTCTGCTTTAGCTGAACCAGAACTTTTAACTTGGTTATTTTCAAAATCTAAAAATTAAAAATGAGTAAACTAATCAATACAAAAACTATTTCAATATTTATTGTTGCCTTAATTTTTATAGGTTGCAATTCAAATCAAACTAAATCTAGTAGCACCTTAGAGGATAATCCATTTGAATTTAAAATTGATTCTATTTTAAACTTAATGACTCTAGAAGAAAAAATAGGACAATTAAACTTACCTAGTGCTGGACAATTCACAACTGGTCAGGCTACAAATTCTGATATAGGAAGTAAAATTGAAAAGGGTTTAGTTGGGGGACTTTTCAATATTAAAACTGTTGCAAGTATTAAAGAAATGCAAAAAATAGCTATTGAAAAAAGCCGATTAAAAATTCCACTTATTTTTGGAATGGACGTTATTCATGGTTACCAAACAACATTTCCTATTCCACTGGGGCTTTCTACGTCTTGGAATATGGAAATGATTGAAAAAACCGCTCAAATGGCAGCAAAGGAAGCAACTGCCGATGGTATAAATTGGACATTTTCTCCAATGGTGGATATTTCACGTGATCCACGTTGGGGGCGCATATCAGAAGGTTCTGGAGAAGATGCTTACTTAGGTAGTAAAATTGCAGAAGCTATGGTTAAAGGTTATCAAGGCACAGATTTAAAACAAAATAAAACTATGATGGCTTGTGTAAAACATTTTGCTTTATATGGAGCAGCAGAAGCAGGAAGAGATTACAATACAGTAGATATGAGTCGTACAAGAATGTATAACGAATACTTATCACCATACAAAGCAGCTATTGATGCTGGTGTAGGCTCGGTAATGGCTTCTTTTAATGAAATAGATGGCGTACCAGCAACTGGTAACAAATGGTTGCTTACAGACTTATTAAGAGAAGATTGGAAATTTAATGGTTTTGTAGTCACAGATTATACGGGTATTAATGAAATGATAGAACATGGTATAGGAGATTTACAAGATGCATCAGCTTTAGCTCTAAATGCTGGTGTAGATATGGATATGGTTGGCGAAGGATTTCTTACTACGCTTAAAAAATCATTGGAAGAAAACAAAGTATCTATAGCTAATATTGATACTGCAGTAAAACGTATTTTAATTGCAAAATATCAATTAGGTTTGTTTGATGATCCTTATAAATATTGTGATGAAAACAGAGCTAAATCTGAAATTTTCACAACAGAGAATAAAGCATTTGCTCGTAAAGTATCGTCAGAATCTATGGTACTTCTTAAAAATGAAAATCAGCTTTTACCTCTTAAAAAATCAGGAACCATAGCTTTAGTTGGGCCATTAGCCAACACAAGAGAAAATATGGCTGGAACATGGAGTGTTGCTACAGAGCAAGAAAAATCTAACTCAGTTTTAGATGGTTTAAAAGAAGTAATTGGTGATAAAGCTAATATTCTTTATGCTAAAGGAAGTAATGTGGATTATGATTTAGATTATGAAAAACGAATTACCATGTTTGGTAAAGATATACCTCGTGATAATAGAACCGATAAACAATTATTAGATGAAGCTTTGTTAATAGCAAAAAAAGCAGATGTAATTGTTGCTGCTATTGGAGAATCTGCAGAGTTGAGTGGCGAAAGTAGTAGTGTAACTAATCTTCAAATTCCACAAGTACAAAAAGATTTATTAAACGCGTTGCTAAAAACAGGAAAGCCAGTAGTTTTAGTTTTGTTCACAGGAAGACCTCTCGCTATTGTTGAAGAAAATGAAAACGTTCCAGCAATACTTAATGTTTGGTTTCCTGGTAGTGAAGCTGGTTTAGCAATATCAGATGTTTTGTTTGGTGATGTTAATCCTTCAGGAAAGTTAACAGCAACATTTCCTAGAAATGTAGGTCAAGTACCTATTTTTTATAATCATAAAAACACGGGGCGTCCCCTTGGAAATAAAGAAGGGAAATTTGAGAAATTTAGAAGTAATTATTTAGATGTTCGCAATGAACCATTATATCCTTTTGGCTACGGTTTAAGTTATACAACTTTTAGTTATAGTAATTTAAAATTAGATAAATCCAGTATATCTAAAAATGAAAAAATAAATATATCTGTTAATGTTACTAACTCTGGCAATTATAATGGAAAAGAAGTGGTTCAACTTTATATTAGAGATGTTATTGGTTCTGTAACTAGGCCAGTAAGAGAGTTAAAAGGGTTTAAGAAAGTGATGATTAATAAAGGTAAAACTCAAACGGTTAATTTTTCTGTTTCAATTGAAGATTTAAAATTCTATAACTATAATCTTGATTTTGTAGCAGAGCCAGGGGATTTCGAAGTATTTGTAGGTACAAATTCTGATGCAGATTTAAAGGCAACATTTACACTGTCTAATTAAAAATGTTGGATGGCTATAAAATGTCTACTGTTATTTTTTATTTAGCAGTTTGTAAGATTTAGAATTTAATACAGTATCCCAAAATCAACATCATTGAAATCTACTAATATGAAATATCTACAAATCACTATACTATTATTACTAATTTTCTCTTGTAAAAAGCAATCAGAAAATAATAATTTAGTTGAAGAAAAGCCAGTTGTAAAAATTAAAAAAAGAGACTATAAAACCTACTGTAATCCTGTAGATATAGATTATTCTTATATGTCACATTATAGAGCTAAAAACAAAGTATCTTATCGTTCTGGTGCAGATCCTGCTTTAGTTAATTTTAAAGGAAAGTATTACATGTTCGTAACGCGTTCTCATGGGTATTGGATGAGTGATGATATGAGTAATTGGACATTTATTAAACCACAAAGTTGGTATTTTGAAGGCTGTAATGCGCCAGCTGCAGCTGTAAAAGATGGAAAAATAATTGTTTATGGAGATCCTTCGGGAAGTGGTCCAATTATAGAAACAGATAATCCTGAATTAGGAGATTGGAAAACTAATTTTGCAGTATTAGATCCACCAGGTGGTATTCAAGATCCAGATTTATTTGTAGATGATGATGGTAAAGTATATCTATATGAAGAATCATCAAATAAATGGCCAATTCGTGTGGTTGAGTTAGATGCAGATAACTATTATGTGCCAATGGGAGAGGAGAAAGATTTATTCAATTTGCACCCAGATAATTATGGTTGGGAGCGTTTTGGTCAAGATCATAAATCGGATATTGAGCCTTATTTAGAAGGCCCTTGGATGGTAAAACATAACGATACTTATTATCTAGAATATGGTGCGCCAGGAACCCAATGGAATGTTTATGCCGATGGTGTACGAACCAGTAAAAGCCCGTTTGGTCCTTTTGAATATGCACCATATAATCCCATTTCATACAAACCAGGAGGTTTTTTAAAAGGTTCTGGTCATGGAAGTACAGTAAAAGATAACAATGGAAATTACTGGCATTATGCAACTATGGCGATTTCTGTAAATTATAAATTCGAACGAAGAATTGGTATGTATCCTGCTGGTTTTGAAGAAAACGGTCAAATGTATGTGAATACAGCTTATGGCGATTATCCGCATTTTTTACCAGATACCAAAGTAGATAAGCATAAAGAGCGTTTTACAGGTTGGATGTTGTTGTCTTATAATAAGCCTGTTAAAACTAATTCGCCTTTAGTAACTAAAGAAATAAATGTTGTAGATGAAAGTGATAGTGGTTATATGTTAGGGCAAATAAGAGAGTTTGATATCGCTAAAATTAATGATGAGGAAATTCGTTCGTATTGGGTTTCGGAAGCAAATAACGATTCCATTTATGTTGAGGTTGATTTAGAGAAGAAGATGAGTGTAAAAGCTATTCAAATTAATTTTCAGGATTTTAATAGTGATATTTACGGTAGACCAGACGATTTAAAACAGCAGTTTGTTATTGAAGGTTCTCTCGATGGAAAAAAATGGGAAACTATTTCAGATTATTCAGAAAACACACGAGATATGCCTCATGGATACATTGAATTAAAAGATGCTGTAGATGTGAGATACATTCGTTATAATCATGTGTATTGCAGTAATAATTACTTGTCAATTTCAGAATTTAGAATCTTTGGAAATGGTTATGAAGCCAAACCACAAGCACCTTCTCATTTTAAAGTTGAACGACAAAAAGATAAAAGAAATACCAATTTAACCTGGGATAAAGTTGATGGAGCAACAGGTTATGTTATTTATTGGGGAATTTCAAAAGATAAGCTCAATCTTTCAGCATTAATGTATCACACACCAAATTACGAGTTACGCGCGTTAACAAAAGACCAGAGTTATTATTACCAAGTAGAAGCATTTAATGAAAACGGAATTTCAAAAAAAAGTGATATTTTGTACACTAAATAATTTTAAAATGAAACTTCTTCTCGTTATTTATGTAGTATTTTCAAGTTTGAGTTTTGCTCAAAGTTATTCAGTAATGACTTATAATATTAAGCTTGATTACCCAAAAGAAGGAGAAAATAGTTGGGCGAATAGAAAGTCTTTTTTTATCAATCAAATAAAGTTTTACGAACCTGATGTTCTTGGAGTTCAAGAAGCGATGCCAAATCAAATGAAAGATATGGATAGTCTTTTGGTAGATTATAGCTTTGTTGGAGTAGGAAGAGATAATGGAAAAAATGAGGGTGAATATTCTGCTATTTTTTACAAAAAAAATAAACTCAATGTTTTAAAATCCTCAACTTTTTGGCTCTCTGAAACACCAGAAAAAGTCTCTATGGGCTGGGATGCTGTTTGCAATAGAGTATGTACTTATGTTTTACTTGAAAATAAAGAAACAAAACAAAATTTTTTAGTGTTTAACACACATTTTGACCATGTAGGTGTTATTGCCAGAAAAAAGAGTGCCATTTTAATTATTAATAAGATTAGAGAAATAAACACAAATAAACTACCTGTAATTTTAATGGGAGATTTTAATATGGAAAGCAAACATGAAAGTATTGAGTTTATTCTTGAAAATTTAAAAGATTCTAATACTATTGCAAAAACTAGGTTTGGACCAACAGGAACTTTTAATGGCTTTAAGTTTCATGAACCCGTAACACAACGTATTGACTTCATTTTTGTAAGCTTTGATATTTCTGTAAATAAATATGCTGTTTTAAGCGATAATTGGAATTTACAATATCCTTCAGATCATTTGCCAGTTTATATACAATTGGATTTATGAATAGTGAATAAAATATTAATTGATTTATTCCTCATAAGAAAACGATAATTTTAAAAACTGCAGGTTGCTAGTTTAAAACATAAACCCTATAGTTTTAGATAAAAACTATTAGTTTGTTTTTCATCGTATTTAGCTTTTTCGAATTGAAAAAGAAATGAGCCTTTAGTAGAAGATGTCATATCTTTTTCTTTTAACTTTATTAATATATCCATAGAGTTTATTTTATTAATAAAGTTTCTTTTATCTAGTTCTTTATCTAGTATTGTTTCATATAGTTTTTGAAGTTGACGCATTGTAAATTTTTCTGGTAAGAGTTCAAATCCAATGGGGCTTATAGATGTGCGTCTTCTTAGTCGCTTAATTGCTTTATCTAGCATATCATTGTGATCAAAAATTAAATTAGGAACTTCTGATAGGCTAAACCATTTGGCATTATAATTTTCTATTAACTCCTCATTATGCTTTTCAATATTTATAATAGCATAATAGGATGTTGAAATAGTTCTTTCCACAGGATCACGATTAACTTCACTAAAAGTATATAATTGTTCCATGTAAATATTTTGCATACCCGTTAATCTATTGAGTATGCGTATAGCGGCATCATCTAGAGTTTCAACCTTTTTTAAAAAACCACCCATCAAAGACCATTTACCTTTTTCAGGTTCAAAATCTCTTTGAATTAAAAGCACTTTTAAGTCTTCATCATTAAAACCAAAAATTATACAATCTACAGCATGAAAAATTTTATCATCAGGATTATATCCAACCATCATATGTACATTAATTTAAGCTAATATATTGTTTTTTTATTATATCCGAGATATCAATCATTTCATAAGTGTTATAAATACACTTATAATAAATTATTGTTTATATTTGTTTAAAGCAAATAAGTAAAAAATATGAAATCATACGTAATAGGGCTAGATTATGGATCAGATTCTGTAAGAGCTGTATTAATTGATACTCAGAATGGAGTGGAGTTAGCTTCAGAGGTGTTTATATATCCACGATGGAAAAAACAACAATATTGTAATCCTAGAATAAACCAGTTTAGACAACATCCACTTGATCATATAGAAGGTTTAGAACACACTATTAAGTCTGTTATTTCACAAAGTCAAGTATCTCCAGAATTGGTTGTTAGTATTTGTATTGATACAACAGGTTCATCGCCTCTTCCACTTACAAAAGATGGAATACCTTTAGCATTAGTTGATGGTTTTAAAGAAAATCCAAATGCATTAATGGTACTTTGGAAAGATCATACAGCAGTAAAAGAAGCTAATGAGATTAATGAGTTAGCTAGAAGTTGGGGAGGAGAAGATTACACCAAATTTGAAGGAGGAATTTATTCTTCAGAATGGTTTTGGGCAAAGATTTTACAGGTTGCTAGAGAAGATAAGACTGTTAAAGAAGCGGCACATACCTGGATGGAGCATTGCGATTATATGACTTACATGTTAGCAGATCACAAAGATTTAACAACTTTTAAAAGAAGTAGATGTGCTGCAGGACATAAAGCTATGTGGCATAAAAGCTGGAATGGTTTACCTGATGAAGCTTTTTTAACTCAGTTAGATCCTTACTTAGCGGAATTAAGAGAAAACCTGTACAAAGAGACTTATACTTCTGATGAAATTGCAGGTCATTTAAATCAGGAATGGGCAGATAAATTAGGTTTAACCACTAAAACAGTTATTGCTGTTGGTACTTTTGATGCACATTCAGGAGCAGTTGGAGCCAAAATAGATGCTCACACATTAGTTCGCGTTATGGGAACTTCAACTTGTGATATTATGGTTGCAGAAGAAGAACTAATTGGCGATAATTGCATAAAAGGTATTTGTGGTCAAGTAGATGGTTCTGTTATTCCTGGATTAGTAGGTTTAGAAGCTGGTCAATCTGCTTTTGGAGATGTATTAGCTTGGTTTAAAGATGTTTTATCTTGGCCAATAGATAATTTAGTTATGACATCATCGGTTCTTTCTGATGAACAAAAAATAAAGCTTCAAGATGAAATTGATGCTAATTTTATAAGAACATTAGCAGTACAAGCAGAACAAATTTCGTTAGAAGACGCTATGCCAATAGCATTAGATTGGGTGAATGGACGTAGAACTCCAGATGCTAATCAAGAATTAAAAGCAGCAATTTCAGGTATTTCTTTAGGAACAAAAGCACCACATATTTTTAAGGCATTAGTTAATGCCATTTGTTTTGGTTCTAAAATGATTGTAGATCGTTTTGAAGGTGAAGGTGTAAAAATCGAATCTGTTATTGGTATTGGAGGTGTAGCACGTAAATCACCATTTATTATGCAAACATTAGCAAATGTATTAAACATGCCAATTAAAGTAGCCGAGTCGGACCAAGCGCCAGCTTTGGGAGCAGCTATTTATGCTGCAGTTGCCGCAGGAGTTTATGATAATGTTATAGAGGCAAGTAAGGTTATGGGAAGCGATTTTGAAGCTGAATATTTTCCACAGACCAACAATATAAAAACGTACTCAAACTTAATGGAATCATACAAAGTATTAAGCGAGTTTGTAGAACAAACCATAAAAAGAAAACAATATGAGTTCCAAGTATAAATCACTTAAAGAAGAATGCTATGAGGCAAATATGCAGCTTAATGCATTAGATCTTGTCGTGTATACATTTGGAAATGTAAGCGCAGTTGATAGAGGTAATGGGGTGTTTGCTATTAAGCCAAGTGGTGTACCTTATGAAACTTTAAAACCAGAAAATATTATCATTTTAGATTACGATAATAATATAGTTGAAGGGACTATGCGTCCTTCATCAGACACAAAAACACATTCCTTTTTATATAAAAACTGGGAAGATATTGGAGGTATTGCTCACACACATGCAAAATTTTCTTGTGCTTGGGCTCAAGCACAAAAAGACGTACCAATTTTTGGTACGACACATGCAGATCATTTAACTACAGATATACCTTGTGCACCACCAATGAGCGATGATTTAATAGAAGGAAATTACGAACACAACACAGGTATTCAAATACTAAACTGTTTCAAGGATAAAAATTTATCTCACAAAGAAGTAGAAATGATTTTAATAGGAAATCATGGACCTTTTACTTGGGGTAAAAATGCAGCCAAAGCAGTTTATAATAGTAAAGTGTTAGAAGTGGTTGCAGAAATGGCTTATTTAACACTTCAAATTAACCCAGAAGCACAGCGATTAAAAGATTCATTAATAAAAAAACATTATGAGCGGAAGCATGGTAAAAACGCTTATTACGGACAATAATTAAAAATTATAATAAATAAATGATTGATATATCTAATAAAGAAATTTGGTTTGTAACAGGTAGTCAACACCTTTACGGAGAAGAAACGTTAAATCAAGTTGCAAAAAATTCACAAGACATAGCAAAAGGGTTAGACGCTTCAAATTACATTCCTGTTAAAGTAGTCTTTAAACAAACAGTAAAAACACCTTCAGAAATTACTTCGCTTTGTGAAGCTGCTAACGCTTCAAAAGACTGTGTTGGAATTATTACTTGGATGCACACGTTTTCACCTGCAAAAATGTGGATAGCTGGTTTAAATATTTTAAACAAACCTTTGTGTCATTTACATACACAGTTTAATGCAGAAATTCCTTGGAATGAAATAGATATGGATTTTATGAATCTAAATCAATCGGCTCATGGAGACCGAGAGTTTGGTTACATCATGTCAAGAATGCGAATCAAACGAAAAGTAGTTGTAGGGCATTGGAAGGAAGAACGTGTTCATAATAAAATAGGTGTTTGGTCTAGAGTTGCTTTAGGATGGGACGAAATGCGGAACCTAAAAGTCGCTCGTATTGGAGATAATATGCGTGAAGTAGCAGTTACTGATGGCGATAAAGTAGAAGCTCAAATACGTTTTGGAATGTCTGTAAATGGATATGATTCTTCAGATGTTACAGCAAAAATTGATGAGGTTACAGAGCAACAAATAAATGACTTAATTAAAGTTTACGAAACAGAATATAATTTATCAGATAACCTAAAAGTTGATGGAAGTATGAGAGATTCTCTTACTGAAGCTGCGAAAATAGAAATAGGATTACGTTCCTTTTTAGACGAAGGTGATTTTAAAGCATTTACAGATACTTTTGAAAACTTAGGAGACTTAAAGCAATTACCAGGTTTAGCTGTACAACGTTTAATGGCAGATGGATATGGGTTTGGTGGAGAAGGAGACTGGAAAACTGCAGCTATGGTAAGAGTAATGAAAGTAATGGCATATGGTTTAGAAGGAGGTACCTCGTTTATGGAAGATTACACCTATCATTTTACACCACAAAAAGCCTATGTTTTAGGATCTCATATGTTAGAAATTTGTCCATCTATTTCAGAAGCAAAACCATCTTGTGAGGTTCATCCATTAGGAATTGGTGGAAAAGCAGATCCTGTGCGTTTAGTATTTAACTCGCCAGAAGGAGCTGCAATCAATGCCTCTTTAGTAGATATGGGTAACCGTTTTAGACTTATTGTAAATGAAGTTGAAGCAGTAAAACCAATGGGAGATTTACCAAAATTACCAGTAGCACGCGTACTTTGGGAAGCAAAACCTAATTTAGATATTGCAGCAACAACATGGATTTTAGCTGGTGGAGCACATCATACGGTGTATTCTCAAGCTATTACTACTGAATATATGGAGGATTTTGCAGATATCGCAGGTATTGAATTATTAGTTATTGATCAAGATACTAAAGTACGACCATTTAAAGATTCTATGAATGCAAACGAAGCCTATTATAATATGTTTCAGCATCGTTTATAATAACCAACTAAAAACTATTTCATGATGAAAAACTTAAAACCTGTTTTATTTTATTTAGTATTTGCTTTTGCTGCAACTATTAACATGCAATGTAAAGATAATAAAAAAGAAGAAACACCTGAAGCGTCAGAAACTATTGTAAAAGAAAAATTAGCTATAGAAAAATCAGAATTTGGTAAAACAGAAGATGGCATTTCAATTGAACAATATGCATTAAAAAATGCTAATGGTATTGAAATGAATGTGATTACTTATGGAGGAAGAATAACGTCTTTAAAAGTACCAAACAAAAATGGCGACTTAGAAAATGTAGTTTTAGGGTTTGATAATATTGAAGATTATCAAAAAGATAATCCGTTTTTTGGAGCTTTAATTGGACGTTATGGAAATCGAATTGCAAAAGGAAAATTTACTTTAGAAGGTAATGAATACAATTTAGCAACTAACGATGGTTCTAATCATTTACATGGCGGTGTTAATGGTTATGATAGAGTAATTTGGAAAGCAGAACCAATTAAAGAAATGGAAAATTCATCATTAAGATTAACGTATTTAAGTAAAGATGGAGAAGAAGGTTATCCAGGTAATTTAAATATTACGGTAGTCTATACCTTAACTAAAGACAATGCTGTAGAAGTGACTTACGAAGCTACTACAGACAAAACTACTGTTGTAAATTTAACTCAACATGCTTATTTCAATTTAACTGGAGATTTTTCAAAAGATATTTTAGGTCATGATGTTGTATTGAATGCAGATGCATATTTGCCAGTAGATGCGACTTTAATTCCAACTGGAGAAATTAAAAAAGTAGAAGGAACACCATTCGATTTTACTTCATCTAAAAAAATAGGTAAAGAAATTAATACTGATAATGAGCAATTAAAATTAGGTAAAGGTTATGACCATTGCTGGGTTTTAAATGGAGAAAAAGACGCTATGCGTTTTGCAGCTTCAGCATACGATGAGGCTAGTGGGCGTTTCATGGAGGTTTTTTCTGATGAGCCTGGAATACAATTCTATACAGGAAATTTTTTAGATGGTACTTTACCAATGCCTAATGGAGGAACTTATGGACATAGAACAGGGTTTTGTCTAGAAACACAACACTTTCCAGATTCACCAAACCAGAATGAATTTCCATCAGTAATTTTAAAACCAGGAGAAACTTATTCCACTAAAACAACATTTAAATTTTCTGTAAAATAGCAATATTTAAGTGTGCATTTAAAAATCAACTAACTAACTAACTAACTAACTAACTAACTAACTAACTAACTAACTAACTAAATTAAATTATGGGAATGTTATCTTTTGTTGCTTTTACATTATTAGTAGCAGTTATAGCTTGGTGGTCTACAAGAAAGACTGATGAAAAGTCTTCAGATGGCTATTTTTTAGCTGGAAGAAGTTTAACTGGTCCTGTTATTGCAGGTTCACTATTACTTACTAACCTTTCAACTGAACAAATTGTTGGAATGAATGGTGTATCATTTAGAGACGGTATACCAATTATGGCTTATGAAGTTGTAGCTGCAATTGCTATGGTTTTTACGGCATTTGTATTATTACCAAAATATCTAAAAAGTGGAATTGCTACTATTCCACAATTTTTAGAAAATAGATATGGTAAATCAACCAAGACTATTGTTTCCTTACTGTTTCTTTTAGGTTATGCTATTTCTATGTTGCCAACTGTTCTTTATTCAGGTGCATTAGCAATAAACACGATGTTTGATATTCCTGAATCACTAGGAATGGATGCAGAATCAACACTTTGGGTTACAGTTTGGACTATTGGTATAATAGGTAGTATTTATGCTATTTTTGGAGGCTTAAAGGCGGTAGCCGTATCAGATTCCATTAATGCAGTAGGCTTAATTGTTGGAGGTTCGTTAATTCCAATTTTTGGTTTAATGAAAATAGGTGATGGTAATGTTTTTAGAGGATTAAAAACATTAACTACAGCGCTTCCAGAGAAGTTCGATATTATTGGAGGTCCAGATTCAGATGTACCATTTTGGACTCTTTTTACAGGAATGATAATAGTTAACTTTTATTATTGGGGAACCAACCAAGCCATTATTCAAAGAGCTCTTGGTGCCAAAAATTTAAAAGAAGGCCAAAAAGGACTTTTATTAGCAGCATTTATTAAAATTCTCGGACCTTTTATTGTAGTGCTTCCGGGTATTATAGCGTTCTATATTTTTAATGGTGATTTAGCGAATGCAGATGAAGCATATCCTATGGTTGTTAAAGCGGTACTGCCAGTAGCTTTTATTGGTTTTTTTGCAGCGGTGTTGTTTGGAGCTATCTTAAGTTCTTTTAATAGTGCATTAAATAGTTCGGTAACTTTATTTGGACTTGATTTTTATAAAGAATACATTAATAAGAATGCTTCAGAAATTCAAGTAGTAAAAGCAGGTAAAATATTTGGTATTGTTTTAGCTTTATTTTCTATGGGTATTGCTCCTTTACTTTATGGGGTTGAAGGAGGTATATTTACCTATCTTCAAGAGTTAAATGGTACACATAGTGTTCCTATTTTAGCTATTGTTATTGTTGGTATATTTTCTAAACGTGTTTCTGGAAAAGCTGCAAATATTGCTATTTTATTTAGTGTAGTCACTTATTTAATTACATTATATGTTATTAAACCTAATATTAGTTTCTTGCATCTAATGGGTATATTATTTGTACTAACAATAATTATAATGTTTGTTGTTAGTAAATTTTATCCAAGAGAAACAGATTATAGTCAAGAATACACTAAACAAGTTGATATTGTGCCATGGAAACATTTAAAACCTGTTGGTTATGCTATTATTGCCGCAGTTATTGGACTTTATATTTATTTATCTTAAATTATATATTTAATATGTCTTCTTAAAATATGTAGGTTGATCTATTATAAAAAAACAGAGAAATTACTTTCTCTGTTTTTTTATTAAATGTAGGAAGTAAATGATTAGAGATTACGATTAAAAGTTTTTAGTCCAACATAAAAACTTGTCTAAAAAAAAGATACTATAAATGTTCTATTTATTTTTAAGAGCCATTTTCTAGAATATAAGGTCATTTAAAAATGCTTCTAAGTTAAGTGTAAGATGTTAAAAATTAATGTTTTAAATACTTGTGAAAGGTTTTTGTACATTAATAGTGTTTTTATCACTTTAAATTTAAACATACTTTTTGGGTTAGTCTAAAATTGTTTAATTTTCTGAGTATTTGACTAATTGGTGAGAAATTATTGAATAAAAAAACCGTAAAAACTTATTATTTAAGTAATTACGGTTTAACTAGCGGAGAAAGAGGGATTCGAACCCCCGGAGGTGTGACCCTCAACAGTTTTCAAGACTGCCGCATTCGACCGCTCTGCCATTTCTCCTTGAGCGCCTCATCAGCTATTCGCTGAATGCGGGTGCAAATATAGAACCCTTTTTTAATTCTTTCAAATAAAATATCACTTTTTTAAAAATATTTTTTTTGATGACACTATTCCTTTATTTTATCATTTTTTTACCTTAAAAACACCAATCAAGTATTATTTTTGCTTAACTATATTTAACTTATATGGATATTATTAAGCATTTGAAGTGGCGCTACGCAACTAAAAAATTTGATACTTCTAAGAAGCTATCTAAAAACCAAATAAATACACTAAAGGAGGCCTTTAATTTAACAGCGACTTCATTTGGTCTACAAACAATTTCTTTAGTTATTCTTGAAGACGATATTTTGCGAGAACCTTTGATAGAACATGCTTTTTATCAGAAACAAGTATTAGAAGCTTCACACCTTTTTGTAATTTGTATTCAAGAAAACATATTAAATGATGATGTGGTTTCGTATTACGATAACATAAAAAAGATACGCAATACCTCAGAAACTATCTTAAAACCTTACCGAGAGAGTTTAATAAAAACTATTAAAGACATGTCTGTAACAGAACGTCAACAATGGTCAAAAAATCAAGCTTACATAGCACTTGGCAATTTAATGGCGGTTTGTGCTGTAGAAGGAATTGATTCTTGCCCTATGGAAGGATTTATACCCGAAAAGTACGATGAATTACTTGGTTTAAACAAAAGAGGATTAAAATCTATTTTATTACTTCCTGTGGGATTTAGAGCGAAAGATGATATGTTTTCAGAATTTAAAAAAGTTAGAAAACCTATCGAAGAAACAATTATAGAACTATAAAATAAAATTAATGTTTTGGGCGTTACCACAAGGGTCGGGCTTTATGTTGCAATCTTTTTTAGAAAATTAAAAAAGGATTTCCTCTACAATCCCTAACGCAAAAGCATCCAATTCAACATTAAAAATAAAATAATATTATGCCAGGATTTGAATTATTTGGAGATGCCGAAAGAAAAGAAGTTAACGATGTTTTAGAAAATGGTGTGTTAATGCGCTATGGTTTTGATGGTATGAGAAATGGTCATTGGAAGGCTAAAGAACTCGAATCTGAATTACAAAACACATTTCAATCTAATCATGTGCAATTAGTTTCAAGCGGAACTGCTGCAGTATCTGTAGCTTTAGCTTCTGCTGGAGTAGGTGCAGGAGATGAGGTTATTATGCCAACATTTACATTTGTAGCCAGTTTCGAAGCTATAATGATGCTTGGCGCCATTCCTGTTTTAGTTGATATAGATGATACATTAACATTAAACCCTAAAGCCGTTGAGGCCGCAATTACATCAAAAACTAAAGCTGTTATGGTGGTGCAAATGTGTGGAAGTATGGGAGATATGAATGCTTTACAAAATGTTTGCAACAAAAACAATTTGCTTTTAGTGGAAGATGCATGTCAAGCCATAGGAGGGACATACAACGGGAAACCATTGGGAAGCATAGGCGATTTAGGTTGTTTTTCATTCGATTTTGTAAAAACGATAACTTGTGGTGAAGGAGGAGCAGTTATAACAAATAATAAAGATTATTATATTAATGCAGATCATTATAGTGATCATGGTCATGATCATGTAGGTAATGATAGAGGTGCAGAAACCCATCCGTTTTTAGGTTATAATTTTAGAATTTCAGAGCTACATGCTGCGGTTGGTTTAGCGCAAGTAAAACGCTTACCAGAATTTCTTGATATTCAAAAGAATAATTATATTGTAATTCGTGAGGCTTTATCAGTAATTCCAGAAGTTACTTTTAGAACTGTTCCTGAAGTAGGTGAAGAAAGTTATGCATTTTTGAATTTCTTTTTGCCAGATTTAGAAACTGCTCGTAAAACATCAGAAGCTTTTAAGAAAAATGGAGTAGATGCTTGTTTTCATTATTATGATAATAATTGGCATTACATAAGAAAGTGGAATCATTTAAAAGATATGAAATCACTTTTCCCAATTTCTGCTGAAGTAAAAAAAGGATTGGAATATCTTCAGACTAAAGAATACCCTCAATCAGACCATTACATTGCACGAAATATTTCTTGCTTAATAAAACTCTCTTGGACTAAAGAAGAGGTTATAGCTAGGGCAAATAAAATGGTTGAAATTATTAATGATATATGTAAAAAATAAAGAAATGTTTAGGCTGAGAAAATATTTAGTATTCTTTTTTTTAATTCATTCATTTGTAGTTCTTTCTCAAGAATCAGATTATCACATAGTTAATCTATTGCCAATTGAAAATGATACTATAGAAGATGTAAACTTTTATGTTTCAAAAATTATTGATAATAGAGTTTATAAAGACAATTTAGGAATTGCCCAAAAAGGGGTTTTTAATAGAAAAGTACTTTCTAAATTTGACAAGCCTTTTGAAGAGGAATTAATGGAGTATTTCAATGTTGTATTTCCTCCAGATTCCAAAAAAGAACCTCTTGTAATAAGGGTGAATCAATTACTAATTTCAGAAAAAACAGGTGCATTTAAAGAAACAGGAAAAGCTATTGCGAATTTAGATGTATTAAGCTTTAAAGATGATGTTTATTATTTTTTAGAAAGTTTTTCTGGTTATGCAGAAAAGAATAGTGCAGATGTAACAGGAAAGCACGATAATAGAATTAGGCAGGTTTTAAAAAACTGCTTAATGGATTTTAATGATATAGATTATAAAACTAAACCTAAAAGACCAATCTCTATAGAAGTTACGAGTATCCCTGTTGTTTTAAATGAACCATTAAATAAAGGTTTTTTTACTTCTTTTTCAGAATTGTATGCCAATGAACCATTTGAAGATTCTTTAATTAAATTTAAGGATAATAGTCATCGTTCTAATAAACTTTTTTTAGAAGATAGGTCTCATAAAAGGACTTTATATTATGCCTATTCAGATGGGGAAAACATCTATTTAAATGCTAGTAATTATTCTGGAGAAAAACACTTTGTTAAAACAGAGTTAATAGATAAATATTTATTATTTAATGATGCATTCATTAACCAGGATAAGGCAACTGGAATGTCTTTAGCTTTTGGAGTATTAGGACTTTTAGTGTCTAATACTCAAAGTAATGTGCTTTTAGATTTATATAATGGTCAATATTATATTTTAGATAATTTTAAAATAAGACTGTTACTTAAAAATGATTATCCTGAATTGTACAAAGAATACAAGAAAAATTCCAATGATGTTAATTTGCTTAAGTCTATTTTAGAGCAACTTTATAAGGGTGGACAAAGTGGTAAAATAGAACAAATTTTAAAAGAACCTTAGTACTTTTAAAATTTGTAAACAGAACTACTTAAATTTTCTGTAATTAAAATTAAACGTAATTATTGATATTTAAATAATCAAAAAAAGGGATAAATAAATAATTAGTATATTTATCTTAATAATTTGATATTTAATACATTACGTCATGATTAATACTTCTTATAATAAATTAGTTCCTTTTTTAATATTTATTTCTTTAATTTTTAACTGTAAAAATTTTAATAAGTCTAACCAAGAAACACTAGATTATACAGAAAAAAAATCAAATAAATTTATAGACTACACTACTGTTTCTATGGAATTTAAAGGACCTGATACTATTCCTTCAGGTTGGAATAGTATTAAATATGAGAATAAATCTAACGAAACACATTTTTTAGTTTTTGAAAAATATCCTGAAGGAAAAACTATAGACAGTACAAAGTCACAAGTGTTTCCGGTGTTTGATAAAGGAATGGATTTAATTAATGCAGGGAAAAACGAAGAAGGTTTTACTGCATTTAATAGTCTTCCAGCATGGTTTTTTCAAGTTGCTTTTAATGGAGGTGTTGGTTTAGTTTCTCCTAACGAAAAGGCTATATCAACAATTCAATTAAATTCTGGTAGATATTTAATTGAATGTTATGTAAAGATGCCTAATGGTAAATTTCATTCTGTTATGGGAATGTGTAAAGAAATTATTGTATCAGATGCTTCTAGTGGCATTGAAGAGCCAAAACCAACTTTAGATATCAATATTTCATCAGAAAAAGGTATAGAGTTTAATCCTAGTATAAAATCTGGAAAGCATATAATTCGTGTAAATTTTTTAGATCAAAAACTTCATGAACACTTTTTAGGGCATGATGTGAATTTAGTAAGATTAAATGAAACAGCTAATCTCGAAGAATTAGAATCTTGGATGAATTGGGCTACTCCAAAAGGTTTAATAACTCCAGCACCTCAAGGTGTTACTTTTTTAGGCGGATTACAAGAAATGCCTTCAGGACATAAAGGATATTTTTCAGTAGAACTTAAAAAAGGAAAATACGCACTAGTTTCTGAAGTGCCAGCTTCAAAAAGTAAAAATATGTTTAAAGTTTTTGAGGTATTAGACTAATACTTCACATATTCAACAATTTCTAAACCATAACCAATTAAACCAACGCGTTTAGTTTGTTCTGTATTAGAAATTAAACGTAGCTTGTGTATATTTAAATCATGTAGTATTTGGGCACCAATACCAAAATCTCTGTTGTCCATATCTATTCTTGGTGCTTTGGTAATTTTATTAGGTTTCTGGTTTTCTTTTAAAAACGATAATCTATTTAAAATATTCATAGATTGCGATTCTTGATTTATAAAGATAATGGCACCTTTCCCTTCATTATTAATAACCTTAAACATATTCTCTAATTGTTCATCTACGTTGTTGGTTAAGGTTCCTAATATATCGTTGTTTATCAATGTAGAATTTATTCGAGTAGGAACTTCTTCATAATCTTTCCATATACCTTTAGTTAGTGCTATATGTATTTGATTATTAGTAGTTTGTTTATATGCTCTTAGTCTAAAACTTCCAAAGCGAGTTTCTATTTCAAAATCTTCTTTTTTCTCAATTAAAGAGTCGTGTTGCATTCTATAAGCTACTAAATCTTCAATCGAAACAATTTTTAAATCAAGCTTTTTTGCAACTTCAAAAAGTTCTGGTAAACGTGCCATAGAACCATCTTCATTCATGATTTCTACAATAACACCTGCTGGTTGTAAACCTGCTAATCTTGCAAAATCTATGGCTGCTTCAGTATGTCCAGTTCTACGTAAAACACCACCTTCTTTAGCAACTAATGGAAAAATATGACCAGGTCTGGCTAATTCAAAAGGCTTTGTATTATCGTTAATAAGAGCTTTAACCGTTTTTGCTCTATCGCTTGCAGAAATACCTGTTGTAACACCATTACCTCTTAGATCTACTGATACTGTAAAGGCAGTTTCCATAGGGTCGGTATTATTGCGCACCATCATATTTAAATCTAGCTCTTTACATCTTTTTTCCGTTAGAGGTGCACATATAAGACCTCTACCGTGTGTTGCCATAAAGTTTATCATTTCTGGTGTTACTTTATCGGCAGCAGCTAAAAAATCTCCTTCATTTTCACGGTTTTCGTCATCAACAACTATAATAACTTTTCCGTTTCTTATATCGTCTATGGCTTCATGTATTGTGTTTAATTTAAACTTTGAAGCTTTTTTTTGTGTCATGGTTTCTGCTATCATTTTGCAAAGATATTGCTTATTTTAAAGATTCTAAACAATTTAGTTTTAAGTCTTCTTTTATTTTTTCATTTAAAAATATGTAGGTAATCATATATAACGGAAAACCTAATATTAAAAGAAATAGATTTGGCTTTTTTTGTTTCTTCTTAATTTGTGAGTAAAACTTAAAAATATTGACTAAAGATTTTATATAATAAATTATAAATAATGCTAAGGAGACTATACTAAGCTGAATTGAGGCTGATGCTAATGAAGGCATTTTATTATTCTTAAAAACGAAATGAAGAATAAGCAGCACTATTCCAATAGCGTATAAAACAATCGCAAATCTACTGTGTGGTTTATAATCTAATTTTATTATGGCTTCAGAAGTATCATAACTATCATTAATAGTTAATCCAATATTGCGTAAATCTGATATAGAATTTCCTCTTGCATTTAAAACTTTTAATGCTTCGTATCTACAAGCATTATCATGTCCAAGTGCTTCATAATTAGTAATTACATCTATTAATTCCTCATTTTTGTATGAAGCTAAAAACTTGTAATCAACACTATTATTTTCTTTTATTTTTAGGGCTCTTTTTAAAGGTTGAATAATACTATCAAAATCGAATAAGCCTTTATCAGCAGTAGCTCTTTTAGTTAAAAAGATGCCAAGAGGAAGCATAACTAAGGTTGAAAACCAACTAGCTAAAATTGGATTAAAACCACCTTTTTTAGCACTGTTTGTAGCAAAAATACCAATAAAGTGGTAGGTTAAAAACAAAAGTATAGCAATTACCATAGGTAAACCAATACCTCCTTTTCTAATTAAAGCACCTAATGGAGCGCCAACAAAAAATAAAATAATACATGCAAAACCTAAAGCAAATTTTTCGTGTAAAGAAATAAGGTGTCTACTTAGTTGCTCTTTTTGTACTTTGAATATAGTTTCTTTTGAAGAAATAATTTGTTTTGGGTTGTTTATAGACCTTGAAGTAACATCTAGTAATTCTAATTTCTTTTTTGTACTAAAAACATCTAAAAGGTTACCTGTGTTAACAGAGTCTTTGTTTTGTTTAAAGGGAATATAGCTATTGTTAATAAGGCTTGATCGTTGATGTAAATTTTTTGCAAAAGATTGATTGTCAACCTCTGTTTTTTCTATTATTGAATCAATAGATTTATTTAATCCAATAACATCTAGCATGTTATATTTATCGGTTTGTGATTTTTCATCAAAATCAACATTATTCAATTGTGATAAATCTATATTGATAATCTTTTTCTCAAAGCTACTCTTAGCAAAAGGTTTTTTATTTCTAGCTTTTATATCTTTTTGATAAACATCACTATAATAATGTCCATCTAATAAAATAAGCTTTAAAACATTTGAGTTTTTGCTACTTACAAACTCTCCAGTTTTCGATATTATTACTGTAGCATTAGTACGGCCATCATTGCCTTTTAAATGGATGGTTACATCTTCTAAATATCTGTCACCAATCTTTTTTTCTGCTTTAATGTTATAATTTCCAATTTCATTAAATTGTCCTTCAGCTATAGCCATTGCAGGCTTTAATTTAGCTATATTTCTGCGTAAATTATATGAGTTTAATTCTGCCCAAGGAATAACATTATTTGAAAAGAAAAAAGTTGTAATGGCTATTATAACTATAAAAATACTTAAACCAGACATAGCGCGTTGTAATGAAATACCTGTAGATTTCATTGCAGCAAACTCGTAGTTTTCAGCAAAACTTCCAAAAACCATTATTGATGATAAAAGAATAGTAAGTGGTAATACAAGTGGAATTAGCTTAGGCATAAAATAAATTAAAAACTTCATTATTACCATAATATCCAAATCCTTACCGGCCAACTCTTTTATGTAAAGCCAAATGGTTTGTAAAATAAATATCAGCATGAGTATAACAAACACGCTGACAAAAGTTTTTAGATATGTGGTTAGTATGTAACGGTCTAATATTTTCAAAGGACCTAGTCTAATTTATTGATGTAATAATCTTTGTATTTATTGGCATCAAAGGTAAATAAGGTTTTTGATAATGGGGTATTTGTTTTAAAAGAATTTACAGTAAGTGTTGTTTTTGTCCCATTTTTTCCAACTTGAATTAAATTGTAAATATGTTTTGTCTGTGCATCTATGCCTAAAAGGATATTTTTAATTTCAGAATTAGAATCAATAGGTGTTAGTTTAACATATTGAATTTTTCTACCGTTTATATTTTGTTCAATATCTAGTTTGTACATGTAACCATCTTCATAAAAAGACAACATTTTGCTAGGTGTAATAGCATCATTTTCATCATCATTTTCAGAGGAAACGGTTACTTCTTCATCTTCTGTACTAATACTGTATAATTTTTTACCGTCAAAAAGGCGAGTTATTCCCAAGATGTTCAATTTATATTTATCACCCTCCATAACCACATCACCTTTAGTTTCTTGCTTTATGTTTTCAGATATATTTTCTAAAGTGTATTTAAATTCAATAGAAATATTCTTATAACTCTTTACTTTTCCAGAAACTTCATTTAATAAATCGCGCCCTTTATTTTGAGCAAAAACTGAAACCGAAAGTGTTAATAATACTAATGTTATAAATTTTTTCATTGCTTTTTTTAAATTATATTTCATTTTCTAAAAGTTTGTCTAAGGCCGCTAAATCTGTCACTAAAACTTGTCTAGCTTTACTACCTTCAAAAGGACCTACTATTCCTGCAGCTTCTAATTGATCAATTAAACGTCCAGCTCTATTGTAACCTAGTTTTAATTTACGTTGTAATAATGAGGCTGAACCTTGTTGTGCTGTAACAATTACGATTGCGGCATCTTTAAATAGTTTGTCTCTATCTGAGATGTCTACATCAAGACTTGTGCCACTTTCTTCGCCAACATACTCAGGTAATAAGTAAGCTTCAGGATATGCTTTTTGAGAGCCAATATAATCTGTTATCTTTTCAACTTCTGGTGTGTCTACAAAAGCACATTGTACACGAATAACATCGTTTCCTTGTGTAAATAACATATCACCTCTACCAATAAGTTGGTCGGCTCCAGAGCCATCTAGAATAGTTCTAGAATCTATTTTTGATGTTACCCTAAAAGCTACCCTTGCAGGGAAATTGGCTTTGATAATACCTGTAATAACATTAACCGAAGGGCGTTGAGTAGCAATAATTAAATGAATACCAATGGCTCGAGCTAATTGTGCTAAACGAGCAATAG
This sequence comes from Flaviramulus basaltis, assembly GCF_900114265.1. Classification (GTDB taxonomy): domain Bacteria; phylum Bacteroidota; class Bacteroidia; order Flavobacteriales; family Flavobacteriaceae; genus Flaviramulus; species Flaviramulus basaltis. Next base: position 63,071 of record NZ_FPKV01000004.1, on the reverse strand, counting down.
GTGTTTCAACCTCTTTTCCGGCAGTCATAATTAAATCGGCAAACTCATCTACAACTAAAACAATATATGGTAAAAATTGATGCCCATCATTAGGATTTAGTTTTCTTGCTTTAAATTTTGTATTGTATTCTGCAATGTTTCTACATAAAGCATTTTTAAGAAGTTCATAACGGTTATCCATTTCAATACAAAGAGAATTTAGTGTATTAATAACCTTTGTATTGTCTGTTATAATAGCATCTTCACTATCTGGAAGTTTTGCTAAATAATGGCGTTCAATTTTATTAAAAAGAGTAAGTTCTACTTTTTTAGGATCGACTAAAATAAATTTAACTTCAGCCGGATGCTTTTTATAAAGAAGCGAGGTTAATACAGCATTTAATCCAACCGATTTACCTTGTCCTGTAGCACCTGCCATAAGCAAGTGAGGCATTTTTGCTAAATCTACCACAAAGGTTTCGTTACTAATGGTTTTTCCTAAGGCAATAGGAAGTTGCATTTCGGAGCTTTGAAATTTCTTTGAAGCAATAACAGAGCGCATAGATACTATAGTAGAGTTTTTATTTGGTACTTCTATACCAATAGTTCCTTTACCAGGTATTGGGGCAATAATACGAATACCTAAAGCCGCTAATGAAAGCGCAATATCATCTTCTAAGTTTTTGATTTTAGAAATTCTAATACCTGCATCGGGCACAATTTCATAAAGTGTAACTGTGGGTCCAATAGTTGCTTTTATACTGGCAATTCCAATATTGTAATTTTTTAAAGTTTCTACAATTTTGTTTTTATTTTCTTCAAGTTCTTCTTGATTAATGGTAATACCTTCAGAATCATATTTTTTTAATAAATCTAAAGGTGGAAATTGGTATTTAGCTAATTCTAGAGTAGGATCGAATTGACCAAAATCTTCAACTAATTTATTAGCAAGATTATCTTTTTCTGAAACTTCTTCTTTAATCTCTTCTACCTTAATTTCTAGTTCTTCCTCTTCATCTTCTTCAACGATATTAACTTCTAATGGTGCTGTTTTTTCAGGTTTAGGTTCTTCTTTTTTAATTTTAGAATCTTCGTCTTCTAAAGGAATTTCAAATGCTGATTTGAAAGCTTCAGCTTCATCAGATAAATTATTATCTAACGGAACAATAACATTATCTTTTAATTCTGAAAATTCATCTTTTATATCTTTTTTAGCCGACTTGAAAATTTTTGTCAAACTCTCAAAAGTGACTTTAAATCGAATAGCTAAATAAGTAATTAGTCCAAATAGTAGTAGGAGTGAAGTGCCAATTTTACCTATATAATCTTGTAGAAATGTATTGACTTCATATCCAACAGTACCACCCAAAATATCACTTTTGTTTTTGAAGAAACCAAAAAGAATAGATAACCAAATGATGATAAAAATGCCCCAAAACCAATGTTTTCTTAGTTTTGATTTATTAAGATTCATTAATACATAAACACCAGAAAGGAAAATTAGTCCTGAAAATATAAATGAAGCAATACCAAAACCACGTTGAATAAAAAAATCGCTTAACCAAGCTCCAGATTTACTTAACCAGTTTTGAGTTTCTGTATCTCGAGATGTAAAATCGGTTAGAGTACTTTGGTCTGCTTCACCTGTGAAAAAGAAAGAAATAAAGGCAATACAAAGTATAATCCCGAATATTACTAGAAAGCTGCCTAAAACCAGTTTTTGTTGGCTAGATAGCTTTAAACTAGGCGTTTTTAATTTTTTTCTAGGTGCTTTTTTAGTCTTGGGTTTGCTTTTAGCCATTAATGCTTTTTAGTTTGAACAAAAATACAAATTACTAACGTTTATCCTAGAGGTAATCGTATATTAAAAAATTTTTGGAAGATAAATTATTAAGCCAATTATTACAGCAAAAACAGAAGCTATAAAAACTGCTCCTGCTGCAATATCTTTTATTAAACCTATTTTGTTATGATGTTCTGGGTGAACAAAATTCGCAATTTCTTCAATGGCTGTATTAACACCTTCAATACTCATTACTAGTCCAATAGCTAAAAGTTGTATAGCCCATTCATTTAATGATATACTAAAATAGAATCCAGCACCAGTAACTATTAATGCAATTACAAATTGTATTTTTATACTAGCTTCTGTTTTTAAAAGTAATAAAGCACCTTTAAAAGCATAACCAACACTTTTTAGCCTATTGATTAAGAAGGATTCTTTTTTAGTCATCAAAAAATATTACGAATATAAAGCCTCTAAAGCTGCTTTATAATTTGGTTCTTCCCCAGTTTCAGGAACTTGTTCATTGTAAAGTACTTTTCCGTTAGTATCTGCAACAATAACACATCTAGATAGTAAACCATCAAAAAGACCAGTTGTCATTATTAAACCGTAAGCTTTACCAAAAGCACCAGATTTAAAATCTGATAACATAACTACATTTTCTAAACCTTCGGCAGCACAAAATTGATCTTGAGCAAAAGGCAAATCTCTAGAAATACATAAAACTTTAGTGTTTTCTAATTCACTAGATTCTGTGTTAAATTGTCTAACTGAAGTTGCACAAACACCTGTATTTACACTCGGAAAAATATTTAGAACTAAATTACTGCCTTTAAAATCTTCTAATGTTTTGGTAGAAAGATCGGTAGCAATTAATTCAAAATTTGGAATTTGAGTTCCTGTTTCTGGTAAGTTTCCTGATGTTTCTATAGGGTTTCCGCCTATTGTTATTTTTGCCATTTTTTTGTTTTTATATTTTTTATAAAAGTAATAATAAATTAGTGGTTAAGATAAATAATGTTAATTGATGTTAAAATTTTAATATTTGAAAACCGACCTTTTTAAAACATCGTTTGTATAGTAAATAATTAATTTAAAATAAAAACTATGAAACGATTAAATCTGATTAAAAAAAGCATTCTTTTCTCTTTATTATTAACAGTATCAACTATTTTTTCTCAAAATAAGATGATGTCATCTGATACTAAAATGGTTGGAGGAGCAGAAATGTACCCTACAAAAAATATTGTAGAAAATGCAGTAAATTCTAAAGACCATACAACATTAGTTGCCGCAGTTAAAGCTGCCGATTTATTAGATGTATTAATGAGTGATGGACCTTTTACGGTTTTTGCTCCAACAAATGAAGCTTTTGCTAAATTACCTGAAGGAACAGTTGAAACCTTATTAAAGCCAGAAAACAAAGCAACTTTACAAACTGTTTTAAAATATCATGTTGTATCTGGAAAGTATAATGCAAAAGATATTATTAAACTCATTAAAAAAGGAAACGGAAAAGCTATGTTAAATACTGTAAGCGGAGGGACTTTAGTAGCTTGGATAAAAGATAAAGCAGTTTATATTACAGATGAAAACGGAAATTCAGCAATGGTTATAATTGCAGATGTAAATCAATCTAATGGTGTTATACATGTAATAGATACTGTAGTATTACCAAAGTCTTAAATTAGAGAGGTTCTTAATTTTTGATATAAAGCGTCTTAATTTATTTTAAGACGCTTTTATTGTTTTAGTTTATAGTTGTCGTGATATTTGATAGTTTTTATCAATCATTATATAATTTATAGGAATAAGTTAATGTTATTTTTCAGTATATTATTCTTAATTTTAAGGTGTAAAAATTATAACAAACACTAAAAATAACAATAAAGTCTAAAATAATGGAAAACTACAATCAACCTGAAAACGGAAAAGCATGGGATGTAAATGAATCGAGTGCAAAATGCCCATTTTTAAATGATCAAATGGATCACGTAGCTGGTGGAGGTACGAGTAATAAAGATTGGTGGCCTAATCAATTAAATTTAAGTATTCTACGTCAAAATTCAGATAAGGTAGATCCTATGGATAAGGATTTTAACTATGCAGAAGAGTTCAAAAAATTAGATTTAAATGCTGTTAAAAATGATATATATGAATTAATGACAAATAGTCAAGATTGGTGGCCTGCAGATTATGGTCATTATGGTCCTTTATTTATTCGTATGGCATGGCATAGTGCTGGTACTTATCGTATACAAGATGGTCGAGGAGGAGCAGGTTCGGGTTCACAACGTTTTGCACCACTTAACAGCTGGCCAGATAATGCTAACTTAGACAAGGCTCGTTTACTTTTATGGCCAGTTAAAAAGAAATATGGTAAAAAATTATCTTGGGCAGATTTACTTGTTTTAGCAGGGAATTGTGCTCATGAATCAATGGGATTAAAAATGTTTGGATTTGCAGGTGGACGTGAAGATGTTTGGCAACCTGAGGAAGATATATATTGGGGATCTGAAACAGAATGGCTTGGAAATAAAGAACGTTATGCAGAGGGAGATTTAGAAGGGCCTCTTGGTGCTGCGCATATGGGATTAATTTATGTAAACCCTGAAGGGCATAATGGTAATCCAGATCCACTAGAATCTGCTCATTATATTAGAGAAACATTTGGACGTATGGCTATGAACGATTATGAAACTGTTGCGCTAATTGCAGGAGGACATACTTTTGGTAAAACACATGGTGCTGCCGATCCAGAAAAATATGTAAAAGAAGAGCCAGCTGCTGCAGGTATTGAAGCTCAAAGTATGGGATGGAGCAATAGCTTTGGAACAGGTAATGGAGCAGATACCATTACTAGTGGTATTGAAGGAGCATGGACAAATACCCCAACAAAATGGAGTCACACTTATTTTGAAAACTTATTTGGTTATGATTGGGAATTAACTAAAAGTCCAGCAGGAGCTCATCAATGGAAACCAAAAAACAATGAAGGTGCAGGTACAGTTCCAGATGCACACAGACCAGATGTTAAGCATGCACCATTTATGTTAACAACAGATATTTCTTTAAAAATGGATCCTGCTTATGAAAAAATATCTAGACACTTTTTAGAAAACCCAAAAGAGTTTGCAGATGCTTACTCTAGAGCTTGGTTTAAATTAACGCATAGAGATATGGGACCAATAGATCGTTATTTAGGACCAGAAGTACCTCAAGAAGAATTACTATGGCAAGATCCTGTTCCTGCGGTTAATCATAAATTAATTGATGATCAAGATATAGCTGGATTAAAAGAAAACATCTTAGCTTCAGGTTTATCTATTGCCGAGTTAGTTTCAACAGCATGGGCATCGGCATCTACTTTTAGAGGTTCAGATAAACGTGGTGGCGCAAATGGAGCTCGTGTTAGATTAGAACCTCAAAGAAGTTGGAAAGCTAATAACCCTGAGCAATTAAGTAAAGTTTTAGATATACTTGGTCGTATTCAGAACGAATTTAACGAGTCTCAATCTGGTGATAAAAAAGTTTCTTTAGCGGATTTAATTGTTTTAGCAGGTTGTGCAGCTGTAGAGAAATCAGCTAAAAATGCTGGTTATAACATTAAAGTACCTTTTTCACCTGGTCGTACAGATGCAAGTGCAGAACAAACAGATATTGAGGCTTTTGAAGCTCTTGAGCCACATATAGATGGTTTCCGTAATTTCACTAAAAGAAAATATAGAGCAACAGCTGAAGAACTTTTATTAGATAAAGCGCAATTGTTAACGCTTACTGCGCCAGAAATGACTGTTTTGATTGGAGGTTTACGCGTACTAAATACTAATTTTGATCATTCTAAACACGGTGTATTTACTAACCGTCCTGAAACACTTACTAACGATTTCTTTGGAAATTTATTAGATTTTAATACAACATGGAAGTCCGTTTCTGAAGATGAGGAATTATTTGAAGGTAGAGATCGTAGTACAGGTGAAGTAAAATGGACAGGTACACGAGTGGATCTTATTTTTGGTTCTAATTCTGAATTACGTGCTATTGCTGAAGTTTACGCATGTGATGATGCTAATGAGCGATTTGTAAATGATTTTGTTAAAGTATGGGATAAAGTGATGAATTTAGATCGTTTTGATTTAAAATAATAACTGATTAATAATTTTTTTGAAAAGGAGTGAGTGATTAAAACTCATTCCTTTTTTAATTTAAAAAAATATAAAAATGAAAGAGGTAGACGTTTTTTTTGAAGCTATTAGATCTGGTGATGAAGATAAATTATTGGGTTTGTTAAATTCTAATCCTGATTTGGTTAATGTAAAAGATGCACGAGGATTTACACCATTAATTTTTGCAACTTATTTTGATAATGAAGTAGCCACAAAAATACTTTTAGAACACAATGCCCCTGTTGATGTTAAAGATGCTTCAGGTAACACGGCTTTAATAGGTGTTTCTTTTAAAGGCAATGTAAATATTGCTAAAAAACTGATACAAAGTGGTGCAGATATTAATGCAAAGAACAATAATGGAACAACACCATTAATATTTTCTGCTACTTATGGTAAAGAAGCTATTGTTAGTTTATTGCTAGAACTTGGAGCAGATAAAACCATTAAGGATAATCATGGCAAAAGTGCATACGACTATGCGTTAGAAAAGAAATTTGAAAGTACAGCTACGTTACTTGATAATTAATAATTAAATATCATAAAGCAAAAAAGTCACTTCGTTTTGAAGTGACTTTTTTGTTATAAATATCAATTTGTTATTTGTCAATAGAACCTAGTACTCGAGACATAAACGTATTCAAAGCCTCTTTTTTTGTAGTTCCATCTTTTATCATTTTATTGACTTCTAATGCACCATACATATTAGAGATTAATTCTCCTATAACATCAAGTTCCTCATCTTTTAGTGAAGGAACTTCGGTAAGGCTCTCTAAAGTTTCAATAGTTTCAATTACAAAGTCTTCATCATTTTCTTCAATGAATTGAGATAAATGTTTAATTACTGGTAACTTCATTAACTAAATCTTTTAAAACGTCAAACTTGTTAGTTTGTACTTGATTAACAAATTCTCCTTTTTTAAATATTGCAAAAGTTGGTAAATTATCAACTGTTGCTAACTTTCTAGATTCAGGAAATTTTTCAGCATCAGCAATAATGAATGTTATATTTTCATTTTCTGTTGCTAATTTCTTAAATTTAGGTTTCATGATTCGGCAATTCCCACACCAAGTTGCAGAATATTGAACCACTACAGTTTCATTATCTGAAACAAATTGTGTTAAATTATCTTGTTCTAATTCTTGAACCATAAGTTTAGTTTAATTGTGATTTTAAATACTCAGCAGTACCTTTTGCATTAGCTTGCATTGCTTGTTTTCCTTCTTCCCAGTTTGCAGGACAAACTTCTCCTTTTTCTTGAACGTGAGTTAAAGCATCTATTATTCTTAAATATTCATTTACATTTCTTCCTAAAGGCATATTGTTAACACCTTCATGTTGAATTGTACCTTCTTCATCAATAATATATGTTGCTCTGTAAGTTACATTATCACCATCTACAGTTACAACACCAGTTTCTTCATTGTATGTTTCGTTTGTAATATCTAAAATACCTAAGGTAGAAGCTAAGTTTCTATTAGAATCTGCTAAAATAGGATAAGTTACCCCTTCAATACCACCATTATCTTTAGCAGTACTTAACCATGCAAAATGAACTTCTGCAGTATCACATGATGCTCCAATAACAATTGTATTTCTTTTTTCGAATTCACCTAAAGCTGCTTGAAAAGCATGTAATTCTGTTGGGCAAACAAAAGTAAAATCTTTTGGATACCAAAATAGGACAACTTTTTTATTGTTATTTACTGCTTCTTCTAGAACGTTGAGTTTAAAAGTATCACCCATTTCGTTCATTGCATTAACGTTTAAATTTGGAAATTTTTTTCCTACTAAAGCCATGTGTATTGTTTTATTGTTATTAATAATTTCCGGCAAAAATACACACACAGGAATAATACCCCCTTTATTTAAATTTAAAATCTATATAGAATTATAGATTTTAATTATAGTATAGGCTTAATGTAATTAGTATTAGTTATTTAGTAGAAATTTCTTTTATTTTAATTTTTAGTGCAGCAAATAAAAGTGTTGTAAATGGACTTAGCCAATTAAATATAGCGTAAACAAAATATTCGCTAACGCCAACACCTAAAACACCAGATTGATATGCACCACAAGTATTCCAAGGAATTAAAACAGACGTTACTGTACCCGAATCTTCAAGCGTTCTACTTAAATTTTCTGGAGCCAAACCTCTATCATCAAATGCTTTTTTAAACATTTTTCCAGGAATTACGATGGCTAAATATTGATCGGATGCGATGGCATTTAATCCTAAACAACTAATTACAGTACTAGCAAATAACCCGAAAATAGAAGTAGCCACAGATAACAATACTTTTGTTATTCTTGCTAAAGCCCCAATGCCATCCATAACACCACCAAAAATCATAGCACAAATAATAAGGTAAATTGTCCAAAGCATACCATTCATTCCACCAGCAGAAAATAATTCATTCAGCTTTTCATTATCAGTTACAATTTGAGTGTCTGTAAATATTGAAGTTATAATTGAACTTAGTTTTGAATCCCCTAAATTCATTAGTACTTCTGATTGGAAAATAAAAGCAAAAACAACTGCTGCAAGAACACCTGTTCCTAATGCAATTAATGGTTTTGTTTTCATTAAAATTAAAGCGATAACAGCTAATGGCACTATAAATAACCAAGGTGTTATGTTAAATGTCGTATTAATGGTTTCTAATAAACTACTAACATCTGCAGTACCAGAGGTTTCAATAGTTGCACTTAAAATAGCGAAAGCAATAAGTGTTATCAAAATTGTAGGCACAGTTGTTATAGTCATATAACGTATATGTGTAAATAAATCGGTACCAGCAATAGCAGGAGCAAGGTTTGTTGTGTCACTTAAAGGAGACATTTTATCACCAAAATAAGCACCAGATATTACAGCACCAGCAATCATACCAGGACTAATTCCTAAAGCAGTACCTATACCAATTAATGCAATTCCAACAGTTGCCGAAGTTGTCCAAGAACTTCCTGTGGCTATGGATATAATGGCGCAAATAATAACACAGGCAGGTAAAAATATACTAGGACTTAATACTTGTAAACCATAATAAACCATAGCAGGAATAACACCGCTAACTAACCATGTTCCTGCTAATGCACCAACTAAGAGCAAAATTAGAACAGGTACAAAAATGCTTTTTAAGTTTTCCCAAATTTCAATAAGCATTCTATTTAAAGTCACTTTGTTATAAAACCCAACAATAGCTGCAACAACAGCACCTATTAATAAAATTATTTGATTTGAATATCCGCCAAACATTTCTCCATCAGCAAAAAAGATGTTATAAGCTAATAATCCCATTAAAATAATTACAGGAATAAGAGCTTCCCATATATTTAATTCTGTGTTTTCAATAATATTTTGTTTATCGGCTTTAAACTCAGAGATATTGTTTTCTTCTTGCATCAGGAAAATTTTAGTTTCGTAATGTTACGATAAACTTATTTTTTTTACAAATAATAAGAGTAACAATCACTTTTAACTAAAAAAAATGTGACTTATTCATGACATGTTGTGTCTAAATATTGAAATTGAAAAGTATATTATTTTAATCATTACTAATGTCACATATCTATTTGTTTTTTTTCGCAAACAACCTATTTTTATTTAGCTATTATATTTACTCTATAGGGGTTAGTAAATTTGAATTTCTTTTTATTCAAACCTCAAAATTATTTTCAAACGATATTTTTAAAGTTGATAACAAACTTTCTGTTATAAATGATTGTAAATCTTTTACTTTCTTTAAGAAAAATAGAAAAAGACTAGATTATGAGAAAAGATTAAAACTTAAAAAATATTATCAGCAATTAAATAGGTATTTAAAAACTCTAGATTATTTATCTTATGTAGAAATTAATTCAGGATTTAAGAATAATATAGAACAACAGTTGGCAGAAATTTTAAACTTAAAAGCGAAAGTACAACAAGATATTATAGATATTACATCCAAAATAAATCAATATAAATTAAAGCATAAAATAATAGCTAACACTTAGTTTAGTTACAATCTTTCATTTTAGTTGTATTTTCGCATGCTATTATGGATTCACTTACTCAAATTATACTAGGTGCAGCTTGTGGAGAAGCTGTTTTAGGAAAAAAAATTGGCAATAAAGCATTACTGTTTGGTGCTATTGGAGGTACAATTCCAGATTTAGATGTTTACGTTGGTAATATTCTTTATGGAAATCATATTGATGCCATGTTATTTCATAGAGGGTTTATGCATTCCATATTATTTTCTGTTTTAGGAGCATTTATACTTGGTTGGTTAGTGCATAAATTATACAATTCTGGTAGTCGGTTAAATACAACCACTCAAAAAAATTGGATATGGTTATGGTTTATATCGTTATTTACACATCCCATTTTAGACTGTTTTACACCTTACGGAACACAATTATTTACACCCTTTAGTAATTACAGGGTGGCTTTTAATAACATTGCAGTTGTAGATCCTATATATACATTGCCGTTTTTAATTTGTATGGTTGTTTTAATGTTTTTTAATAGAACTTCTAATAAAAGACGATTGTGGTTGAAATTGGGGTTAAGTATAAGTTCTATTTACATGTTATTTACGTTAGGAAATAAGTTATATATAGATTCATTATTTAGAAAATCTTTAAACGAAAGAGAGATTCATTCAATACGATTTAGTACACAACCATATATTTTTAATAATATTTTGTGGTATGGAATAGCTGAAACTGATACGTCTTATTTTGTTGCTAATTATTCTTTGTTTGATACAAAAAAGAGATTTTTGAATTTTAAAACTATTCCAAAACAACGCGATTTAAAGTCTTCAGAATTTGATGATATTAAAAGTTTAGCTTGGTTTAGTAATCAATATTATAGTGTTTATAAAATTGATGAAAATGAATACCAATATAACGATTTGCGTTATCCACTTTTAGATGAAAATAATCCAAATACGTCTATTTTTAGTTTACTGCTATATAAAGATGAAAACAGACTCAATATGAAACCTTTTGAACCTAAATTTGATAGTTTAAGTGAAATTATGGTTTCATTATGGACTCGTATTAAAGGAGTTTAACAGATTCTTAATTTTGAATCCAAAATATTTAATTCCTCCATACATTTACGCATCATTTTGTAAGTGCGTTCAATATCTGCATCCAAACCAATTGAGAAGCGAATTAAACCATCACTTAAGCCCATTTCCTTTTGTTCTTTTTCAGGGATTTCTGATGATGTTGAGCTTCCTGGTGCAGAAAATAAGGTTTTGTAAAACCCTAAACTTACTGCCAAATACCCTAGGTTTTTATTCTGCATGAGTTCCATAAGTTCATTGGCTTTCTCTAAAGAGCCTACATCAATGGTTAGCATACCACCAAAACCGTATTGAGAGTTCATCATGCTTTTAAACAACTCGTGTGATGGGTGTGAAGCTAAACCAGGATATACTGTTCTGAGTCCGTCAGATTCAAATTTTTCAGCCAAAAATAATGCGTTTTTGCTGTGTTGTTGGATTCTAATATGTAATGTTCTTAAGTTTTTTAAAATTGATGAAGCTCTTAAGCTATCCATAGTAGAACCTAATAACATAGATGCACCATCATTTACATTTCGTAAGTCGTTTATAAACTCTTGAGTGCCACAAACAACGCCGCCAACAGTATCACTAGAACCATTTATAAATTTGGTTAAACTATGTATTACAACATCTGCACCTAAAACAGCAGGTGAAATTGATAAGGGGGAAAATGTATTATCTACAACTAATTTTAAATTATGTCTTTTTGCAATTTCAGCTAAACCTTTAATATCAGCAACTTCTAAAAGCGGATTACTAACCGATTCACAATATAAAACCTTAGTGTTTTTTGTAATAGCTGCTTCAACAATTTCTAAATTTGTAATATCTACAAATGATGTTTGAATATTAAAACGTGGTGTAAAATTTTTTAAGAAAGCATAAGTGCCACCATAAATAGTTCGACTAGAAACAATATGGTCTCCAGAGCCACATAATTGCAACAATACAGGTGTAATAGCTCCCATGCCAGATGCTGAGACATTAGCAGTTTCTGTACCTTCCATAGCGGCTAAGGCTTCACCTAAGTATAAATTAGAAGGCGAGGAGTGGCGTGAGTATAAATAACAACCATCTGCATTTCCCTCAAAAGTATCAAACATAGTTTTTGCTGATAAAAAAGTATAAGTAGAGGAATCTGATATTGAAGGATTAACACCTCCAAATTCTCCAAAGTACTGTAAATCTTGTATGTTGTTTACGGGTTTAAAAGCCATAGTTGTTGTGTTTATTTAAGATCAAATTTCTATTAAATTAGAGTAAAAAACAATGTATAATAGTATTTGTAGAAAATAAAACTATATAATTTTATTATTTTAGATATATTTACTTTAATTATGATGAAATTACTTGTTTTCATGAAAAATTTTCAATTATGATATTTGATACCATCGATAAAAAATTATTAGAGTATTTACAGGAAGATAGTAAACAGACAAATAAAGAGCTTTCTAATAAATTAGATTTATCTGTTACAGCTGTTTACGAACGTATTAAAAAACTAGAAAAAGAAGGATTCATAAATAAATATATAGCTTTATTAAATAAAGAGCGAATTGATAAAAATTTTGTTGTGTTTTGTCATATAAAATTGGTGCAACACTCTCAAGATTTTGTAATTAAATTTGAAAAAGAAGTGGCTAATTTAAATGAGGTTTTAGAGTGCTATCATATTAGTGGTGATTACGATTATTTACTAAAAGTTTTAGTTAAAGATATGGCGGCTTTTAGAGAATTCATGGTTGATAAATTAACTACCATTAACCATATTGGCAGTACGCATAGCATGTTTGTTATTAATGAAGTGAAGCATTCTACTAAAATAAGTCTTTGAATATGAATTCCTTTTTATATAAGAGCTGTGAGTTTTTAATCATTTTTGTTCTGTTTCCATTAAGTTTAGCATTGAATTACTCTCCTTGGATAAAACTAGTCATAGGTTTTATGGGGTTCTTTTATGTTATTTATGTGTTATTAAGAGTTGAAAAAGAAAAACTAAAAATTGCACCAAATTTAAAATGGAATCTGTTTTGGAAAGAAACGTTTATCAAACTATTTGTAATAGGTTTAATTACAAGTTTTTTTGTTAATCTAACTAATAAAGAAGCACTTTTTAACGTGTTATTAAACAAGCCTAAATTGTGGTTTTTTATATTATTTATATATAGTTTGTTTTCAGTATATCCGCAAGAGTTAATTTATAGGACCTTTTTCTTTAAACGCTATAAAAACGTTTTTAAAAACACTAATTTTTTAATTTTTATAAACGCAATTGTATTTTGTTTAGCTCACATATTTTTTAAGAATTTACTGGTGATTATATTAACCTTTTTAGGAGGAATACTATTTGCTATAACTTATAATAAAACACAATCTACATTATTGGTTTCAATAGAACATGCCATATATGGCTGTTGGTTATTTACTGTTGGTATGGGAGATATGTTAGGGTTTCCAACTTAAAGTTTTATATAAAACCTTACAGTATTAAATCTTTTTACTACTTTTAAGCAGCTATTATTAATCAAATACTTCAAACATGAAAAAACTTATTTACATTATTTTAGGATTTATTATTGGAGCGGCACTAACGTATTATTTTTGCCCAAGAGAAAAGATTGACATGTGTGAAATTTTAGTAAAAGTTCCAAAAGATACTATAACAGTTGTCGAAGCCACTAAATTAAGCGATAATTGGGCAAAATATAACAAAACAGACATAGATTCTCTTATTGATGTTGAAGGACCTAGAAAAAAAACGAGATCTGTTCTTTGGTCTCTAGACGAGGTTAATGAGTATTTGGTTTATGCTAAAGCCCAATCAGATTCTTTAGGTTACACAATGTCTGGAGTTCGTGTCTATTTAGGTAATTATGGTAAAAATGCAACACCACCTAGAAAGAATAGAAATACTATGTTTATTGTGCCTACCGGTAATAAAAAAACATCAAAGGCAAGTAGCGTGAATTTGTTTTTACAAACTCCTCCTTATAATATCCCAGTACCTCCTTTAAATAGAGGAACAGGAGGAGATGGTGGCTATCCAGAATAATTTTAATGAATGAATTTTTATTAGAATATAAAAACACTATTACTTTTAGTGTTGAAGTTATGGCAGCTGTTACAGGTTTATTTTTTTATAAAAAGTATAAACTCACGGCTGCCAAATATTTTATATGGTTTTTAATATATCTTTCTGTATGTGATTTTTTAGGAAGTTATGTTAAATATATAAATAAGGATGATTTTTTAAGTTTTTTAAAAGGAACAATATTTGTTAGAAACTTTTGGTGGACAACTGCATATTGGGAAATTGGTGCCGTTTTATTTTTTGCATTTTATTATAGTCAAATTTTGAAAACCAAAGTATTTAAAACTATAATTACTTATTGTGCTTTAATATTTTTAGTTTTTTCTATCTTATATATTATTTTTCATTGGGATGATTATTTTACTCGTTTTTTTCCTATAATAAGTATACTTGGAGCTGTAATTATTTTTTTAAGCACCATATTTTATTTTATTGAAACTTTATTAAGCAACAAAATATTAACCTTTTATAAATCAATTAATTTTTATATTAGTGTAGCTATTTTTATATGGTGGCTTATTTTAACACCTCTAGTGTTTTACGATATTTATAATTCTTATAATGATTGGAATTTTATATTCTTAAAATGGCAGATTTACTTATTTGCCAACGTTATTATGTATACAACCTTTACGTTTGCATTAATAAGTTGCAAACCAGAAAAAGATAATGTTTTAAACTAACTATTTTTGGAAGAATTTCTAATAAAAAACTATACAATAATAACACATAGTGTTGAAATATTGTCGGCCCTAACAGGTTTGTTACTTTATAGAAAATACAAACTTATAGCTGCTAAATTTTTTATATGGTTTCTAGTTTACCTTTCCCTTTGTGATTTTATTGGAGGTTATGTTAATTATATTGCTGATAATGATATTTTTAGTTACCTAAAAGATACTGTTTTTAGTAGAAATTTTTGGTGGACAACTCTATATTGGAAAATTGGAGCTATTTTGTTTTTTGTTTTTTATTATAATAAAATTTTAAAAACTGAGGTATTTAAAATCGTTATAAAATATTGCTGTTATTTATTTTTAGTGTTTTCTATTATTTATATTATTTTTAATTGGAACGATTATTTTATTCGCTTTTTTCCAATAATAAGTGTTTTAGGTGCAATAATTATATTCATATGTACTGTCTTTTATTTTGTTGAAATGTTACAAAGTGATAGAACCTTAACTTTTTATAAATCCATTGACTTTTATATTAGTGTAGCTATTTTTATATGGTGGCTTATTATTACACCTATTGTATTTTACGATATTTATGGTGAGTATAGAGATATTAATTATATTCATTTAAGAAGATATATTTATTTATCTGCTAATGTAATCATGTATTTAACCTTTACATTTGCTTTAATATTTTGTAAGCCAGATAATGAAATTAATATGATTAATTAGTGGAGGAGTTTTTAACGAAGAATTTTAATTTTATAACTTACGGATTTGAATTATTAGCTGCATTAGCAGGAATATTTTATTATAAGAAATTTAAAAACACCACAACAGAATACTTCATTTATTTTTTAATTTATATTTTTTTTGTAGAGTTCATTGGAACTTCGTTGCTTTATTTTGCAACATCTCCTCCAATTAAACTAATTAGAAGTATTGGGATTCGTTCAATAAACTGGTATAACCTATTTTGGTTTTTTGGAAGTATTTTATTTGTGCTATTTTATTTTCATTCATTAATAAAAATAAAACTATTTAAGGTTATTATTAAAATTGTAGCTGCATTGTTTTCGCTTATTATGCTAGGACATTTTACATTGCACTTTGAAATTTTCATGAATTCTCATCCAAAAATTTATCAATTCCTGGGTCTTTTAGCTACTTTTATTTGTATCTCTTTGTACTTTATAGAATTTTTAAAAAGCGATTCAATCTTGTACATATTTAAAACATTTGGCTTTTATGCAAGCCTTGGTCTTTTTATATGGTGGTTAATAATCACTCCAATAATATTTTTTGACCATTATAACACAATATCAGATTGGTCATTTGTGAATTTAAAAAGGCAAATTTTTTTATTTGCTAATATATTTATGTACTTAACCTTTACATTTGCTTTAATATATTGTAAACCAGAAAATGACAAGGATTTAGACTAATTTGAACGACTTTCTTATAAAATATTATAGTTTATTAACCCATTCTGTAGAGATATTATCTGCAGTAACTGGAGTAATACTATATAAAAAGTATAAACATACCCCAGCTAAATATTTTATATACTTTTTAATTTATATTGGCATTTGTGATTTTTTAGGAATCTATACATATTATATAAAAAATAACGGATTTTTAAGTTTTTTGGAAGGCACTCCATTTGAGAGAAATTATTGGTGGTCTGGCTTATATTGGAAGGTTGGAGCAGTTGTGTTTTTTGCTTTTTATTATAATAAAATTTTACAAAACACTAAATTTAAAAGTATTATTGAGTATACTGCCTATACTTTTTTACTATTTTCAATTTGTTACATTATTATAAATTTTGATGCTTTTTTTATTAGCTCATTGCGCGTATTAAATATTTTTGGAGCATTAATCATATTTTTGTGTACATTTCTCTATTTTACAGAAATATTATTGAGCGATAGAATTTTAAAAGTTTTTAAATCATTAAACTTTTATATCAGTGTAACTATATTTATTTGGTGGCTAGTTATTACACCATTAGTGTTTTTTGAAATTTATAATTCAACCTCTGATTGGAATTTTGTTTTTTTGAAATGGCAAATATTCTTATTTCTTAATATATTTATGTACATAACTTTTACATTTGCCTTAATATGCTGCAAACCTCAGAACGATTAGCTAGTACAGCTTCAGAACGCTATTTATTAGTATATATGATAATGGTTTTAATTATCATTACTTCCTTAGTTATTGTGTTTTTTGTTGTTTTTCAAAAACGTAAAAACAAATTATTACTAGATAGAATTAAACAACAACAAGCTTTTGAAGAAGAAATTGCTCAAGCACAAACAGAAACCCAAGAGCAAACTTTAAAGAATATTGGTTGGGAGTTACACGATAATATTGGTCAATTACTTTCCTTTGCAAGTATGCAACTAAGTATTTTGAAAATGCAAGTAGCAGACGATGTTAAAGATAAATTTAAAGATACTTCTGATGCTCTTAAAGATAGTTTAGCCGAAGTACGACAACTTTCTAAAACATTAAATAATGAAGTGGTTTTAAATATAGGTTTTGAAAAATCTATAACAAATGAATTGAATCGTTTAAAAAAGATGAAATTCACTTCTGCAGAACTTAAAATTATAGGCGATAAGATAGATTTTGTAAATAGAAAACATGAAATTATAATTTTTAGAATTCTTCAAGAATTTTTATCAAATTCTGTAAAATATTCTGAGGCAAAAAACTTAAATATTACTTTAAATTATCAACCAAAGAATTTAATTATTACAGCAACAGATGATGGTAAAGGATTCGATATTGATACTGTTGAAAAAGGTTCAGGCTTAATAAATATGAAAAGTAGAGCAGCACTTGTAAATGCAAAGCTAGATTTAACATCAAAACCAAATGAAGGCGTTAAACTAGTAATTGACTATCCTTTTGATATTTAAGAAAAGAAATTAAATAACTTTTTTATAAAGTTGAATTGTTGTTTATATGGTGCATATCGTAATGATGGATCCAACCAGTTACCTCGCTTTATAATTGATTTATTGTGTGTAAATGTATCAAAGCCATATTTACCATGATAATTCCCCATGCCACTAGCACCAACACCTCCAAAAGGAAGTTTGTTATTACCAAAGTGTATTAATGAATCATTTATTACACCACCTCCAAAACTATATTTAGTTATTATATGCTTTATAAATGTTTTTCTATTTGAAAACACATAAAGAGACAGTGGCTTATCATAATTCCAAATAATAGATTCTATATCGTTTTCATTTTTATATGAAAGAATTGGTAAAATAGGTCCGAATATTTCATCTTGCATAATGTTGCTATCTAAACTCGGGTTATCAATTAAAGTAGGAGAGATGTAACATTTATTTTCATCAATTTCACCACCAAAAATAATATTACAATCATGCAACATTGATTTCAATCTTAAAACATTTTTTTGATTTATAATTCGTGGAAAATCTTGTGATTCTTTTGGATTTACACCATACCTATTTACTATTTCATTCTTTAAATGTTTTATAAATTCATCTTTAACTTTCGAATAAATAATAACATAATCTGGAGCAATACATGTTTGTCCTCCGTTAAAAAATTTCCCCCAACTTATTCGTTTAGCAACTAATTTTAAATTTGTAGAATCATCAATAATACAAGGCGATTTTCCGCCCAATTCTAAAGTTACAGGCGTTAAATGTTTAGCAGCAGCTTTAGCTACAATTTTACCAACAGAAACGCTACCCGTAAAAAATATAAAATCCCATTTTTGAGCTAATAATTCTGTAGAAGTTTCAATACCTCCTTCAACAGAAGCAACGACATTTTTAGGAAAAACATTTTGAATAATTTCAGAAATTAACTTGGATGTATTTATAGTTAATTCGCTAGGTTTTAAAACGACAGTATTTCCAGAAGCAAGAGCCATTATTAATGGATTTACAGCTAATAAAAAAGGGTAGTTCCAAGGTGCAATAACTAGAATGTTTCCGTAAGGTTCTTTATAAATATAGTCTTTAGAAGGGAATGTTAAAAGTGATGATTTTACCCGTTCTCGTCTAGACCATTTATTTGCATTTTTAATAGCTAAATTCAGTTCAGAAATCACTAAGCCATACTCACTAACAAAAGATTCAAATTCTGGTTTATTAAAATCTTTTTTTAAAGCATTATAAATATCTTGCTCTTTTGATTGAATTTCTTTTTTTAAAGCTTTTAAAAATGTAAGTCTATAGGAAATAGACTTTGTTTTTTGAGATTTAAAAAGCACTTTTTGTGCAGATAATATTTCTGGTATTGTATTCAATTGTTTTCTTTAAATATAATCATTTAAGATGAACAAGCATCCCAAATAGGATCATTTGGTAACGGCGCTGTGATATTTATAGGCTCGTTTTTTACAGGATGAATAAATTCAATATGTCTGGCATGTAAATGTATACTTGCATGCTTATTACTTCTATCAAAACCGTATTTTAAATCACCTTTTATTGGGCTACCAATATTTGATAATTGTGAGCGAATTTGGTGATGTCTACCCGTTTCTAAGTTGATTTCTAGTAAGTAATAATTATCTAATTTTTTTAATATTTTATAATGAAGAATAGCTTTTTTACTATCAGTGACTTCTTTTGAATGGCTGTATGATTTGTTGTTTTTCGGATTCTTTTTTAACCAATTAATTAGAGTTTCCTGCATTTTTGGTGGTTCATTTTTCACAATAGCCCAATACGTTTTATTTATATCTTTTGATAGAAATAATTTGTTAAGCCTAGGAAGTACTTTACTGGTTTTAGCAAAAATAACAAGCCCTGTGGTTGGTCTATCTAATCTATGAACAGTGCCTAAATAAACATTTCCTGGTTTGTTGTATTTAACCTTTATATATTCTTTTACAACATCGCTTAAAGGTTTGTCTCCTGTTTTGTCACCTTGTACAATATCGCCTGCGCGTTTATTTACAATAATAATGTGGTTGTCCTCAAATAGAACTTGTAAATTGGATTTATTGGAAAGGATTTTAGACATATTAGTTTTTCTAATAGTCGTTAATATTTCTCACTTTCATTTGGGAAATCAACACTTTTTACATCTTCAACATATTGCGAAATAGCAGTTGTCATCTCTTCATATAAATTCATATAACGACGTAAAAAACGAGGGTTAAATTCGTGTGTCATTCCTAACATATCATGTAAAACTAGTACTTGCCCATCAACATCTGGTCCTGCACCAATTCCTATAATTGGAATGCTAACACTCTCTGCAACTTGTTTAGCCAATTTAGCAGGTATTTTTTCAAGTACAATTCCAAAACACCCAATACGTTCTAGCATTTTAGCATCTTCAATTAAATCGGCAGCTTCTTTTTCTTCTTTTGCACGAACAGTGTATGTACCAAATTTATATATAGATTGCGGTGTTAAACCTAAGTGTCCCATAACAGGGATTCCAGCATTTAAAATACGTTTTATAGACTCTTTTATTTCGCGACCACCTTCCATTTTAACGGAATGTGCACCACTTTCTTTCATGATACGAATAGCAGAACGCAACGCTTCTTTTGGATCACTTTGGTAACTTCCAAAAGGTAAATCTACAACTACCAAACATCTGTCAATAGCTCTAATTACAGAAGACGCATGATATATCATTTGGTCTAATGTAATAGGCAATGTCGTTTCATGTCCTGCCATAACATTACTTGCAGAATCACCAACAAGAATGACATCAATACCTGCGCCATCAACAATTTTCGCCATAGTATAATCATAGGCAGTAAGCATAGATATTTTTTCACCATTAGCCTTCATATCAACTAATGTTTTTACGGTAATGCGTTTGTATTCTTTTTTAGCTACAGACATGTTTTTGCTTTTTTTATAGAATGTAAAAGTAGTAAAACTAATTGTTTTGAAATAAAAAAATGGATTCGAAGAAAGTCGAATCCATTTTAAATAAATTAGTTTAAAAAACTAATGTTTCAAATCAGTAAATTGCAAATCTAGTGCTAGTGTAGGATTTGTTTTTTCTACAATAAGTTCATTTTCTATTGAGAATTGAGCTTTTTGTTTAATATTCAAAGAGGATGTACCAACTAATACTTTATATGTTCCTGCATCAACTATCCAAGCATTCTTGTTTGGAATAAAAGACGCTAAATCTTTTGTATTTAGAGTTAAAGTAATTGTTTGACTTTCTCCTGGTTGTAATAAATTGGTTTTACCAAAAGCTTTTAATTCTTCTCTTGGTTTATCTATTGATTTTTCAGGTGCAGAAAGATATAATTCAGCAACTTCTTTACCAGCAGTTTTACCAGTATTTGTTATGGTTACAGATATACTTATTTTATCAGTAAATGTTTTAGAACTTAATGTAAGATTAGAATAATCAAATGATGTATATGATAAACCGTAACCAAACTCATAAGATGGTTTTACATTAAAAGTATTAAAATAACGATAGCCAACATAAATACCTTCTTCATAAGTCACGCTTGTTGGGTTTTCAGCGGGAGCTCCAATCCAGTTTTTAGTAGCTGCTGCATCTTCATAGTTTACAGGAAATGTCATAGTTAATTTTCCAGAAGGATTTACTTTTCCTGTAATTACATCTGCAACAGAATTCCCACCTTCTTGTCCGGGTTGCCAAGGTAATAGAATAGCATCTACTTTATCTTTCCAACTAGCTGTTTCAATAACACCTCCAATATTTAAAATAACTACTACTTTTTTTCCTTTAGCATGAAAGGCTTCTGAAACATTATTTATTAAATTAATTTCATCTTTTGCCAAATTAAAATCATTTGTTATTTCTCTGTCTCCAGATTCACCTGCATTTCTTCCAATAGTAATTAGAGCTATTTCAGATGAATTTGCTTTATTTTGAATAGTTGATTTATCTAATTCTAGTTCAGGAATTCTTTTTGGTACCGCTAATAATCCGCCTTCTTTTTCTCTACGTGCCATTTCTTTTATGTTTTGCTCTTTAACATAAGGCAAGTATTTGCTTTCTAATTCTTTATCTATAGAAAACCCGGCATTAGTAAGGCCTTCAATTAATGAAACAGTATAAGCTTCATTTACATCGCCACTTCCTGTTCCACCAGCTATAAAGTTATAAGTTGTATTTCCAAATACTGCTAATGAAGATGATTTTGAATTAAATGGCAATGTATTATTATCATTTTTTAGTAAAATGGTTGCTTCGGCGGCAACTTGTCTTGTAACCTCTGCGTGTTCTTTTAAGTTAGGCTTGTTAGAATATTTGTAATTATTCATTGCAGGTGATTTTAACACTAATTCTAAAATTCTTTTTAGATTAGTATCAATAGCTTCATTTGTTAAATTACCATTCTTAATATTTTTTATAATACTTTCTTTTTGCTTAGTAAGACCTGGCATTAATAAATCATTTCCAGCAGTAAGTTGTTTAGTGACATCACTTACTTCATTTTTTAAAATATTTGGATTAAAGCCAGAATTATTATATCCACCAAACCAATCTGTCATTACTAAACCTTTAAAGCCCCATTCATCTCGAAGAATTGTAGTTAATAAGTCTTTACTAGAAGAAGTATAAGTTCCATTTACAAAATTGTAAGATGACATTATTGTCCAAGGTTGCGCATTTTTTACAGTTATTTCGAAACCACGTAAATAGATTTCTCTCATGGCTCTTTCGCTTACGTGAGCATTTATACCCATGCGATTTCTTTCTTGGTTATTGGCAACAAAGTGTTTAACAGATGTTCCCACACCATTAGATTGTATGCCATTTATTATTGCAGCTGCAATTTTACCAGATAGCATTGGGTCTTCAGAATAGTATTCAAAATTTCTTCCGCATAAAGGGTTTCTATGAATATTCATTCCTGGTCCTAATAAAACATCAACGCCATATTCTTTTACTTCATTCCCAATGGCTTTACCAACATTATTAATTAGTTTCTCATTCCAAGTTGATGCTAATGCAGTTCCAACAGGAAAAGCAGTTGCATAATAAGTGATAGTATCATTATCTCTCTCTGGGTTTATTCTTAATCCTGCGGGTCCATCAGCAACAATAACAGATGGTATTCCTAATCTTTTTATTTTATGAGTTCCTCCAGCAGCACCAGGCACTTTTCCTAAATCGGCACCAGCCATAAATTGCATAGTCTCCCAATCAAAACCAGGCATTCCTATGCCTATTAATAAACTTGCTTTTTCCTCATCATTTAATTTGTCAATTAAGTCTTTTACACGCTCTTCAATTGTTAAACGAGAATCTTCATATAGATCTAATTCTCCATTCTTATTCAAGTCTTTAAATCTATACTCATTTAAGGTGATTAATTGATTGTCTTCTTTTTCATAATCTTTTTGATTGTTTTTACAGGAAACTCCTGAAATAATTAAAATTGATAGAAGTGATGCTTTCATCAAATGATTTAGACTTTTGATTTTCATGGTTTATTTAGTTTAATAGTTATTGCTTCATTATGAAGCAATATTAATTTATATTTTTTATATTTCCAAAGAAAAGTGGAATTTAGATGCTAGTTATCTGTTTCATTAAGTGAAAGTTGAATTCAAATTATTAGCTTTGCTTAGAATTATATTTTATGGAATTAAAAAAAATACTTGAAGATAAGTCTAAGGAGTCATGGGAAATTTATTTACCAAATCTTTCAATAGATTGTGTTGTGTTTGGTTTTCATGATGCTACTCTTAAGGTTTTAGTTTTAAAAATGAAAGATAGTTTAGTTTGGAGTCTTCCAGGAGGTTATGTTTTAAAGGAAGAAAGTATAAATGATGCGGCAAGTAGAATATTAAAAGTGAGAACAGGTGCAGATGATATTTATTTGCAACAATTTAGAATTTTTGGTAATTTGAATCGTTCTGAAGATTTTTTCAAAGACTATCCTGATACATTATGGCATAAGCAACGTTTTGTTTCAATTGGATTTTATGCCTTAGTAGATTTTTCTAAAGTAATTCCAAAAGTTGATGAACTTTCTACTAACTGTGAGTGGAAATCCATTGAAGAATTACCAGAATTTATGATGGATCATCGTTTTATTTTTGATAAAGCACTAGCTACCCTTCGTAAACAGTTAGTCCATAAACCTATAGGATATAATTTGTTGCAAGAAAAATTCACAATGCCTGAGCTTCAAAAACTTTATGAAATAATATTAGGCAAAAAGCTTAATCGTGGTAATTTTTATAGAAAAATGTTGCGCTATGATATTTTAAACAAGCTAGATGAAACAAGAAAAGGAGGCGCACATAAAGCCCCAGATTTATATAGCTTTAGCATTGAAAAGTATAGAAAAGCTTTAAAAAATGGACTTAATGAAAATTGGTAAAAAAATGTTTTTTTAGTTTTCAATTTAACTATCTAGCAATCCGTAAGGTTAACACCAATAGCTAAACCTCCCTCAGAGGTTTCTTTGTATTTAGTATTCATGTCTTTTGCGGTTTCCCACATAGTAGCAACAACTTTATCCAAAGGGACTTTTACATTTTTAGGATCTGTATCTAAGGCCATTTCGGCAGCATTTATAGCTTTAATAGCTCCCATAGCATTACGTTCTATACAAGGAATTTGTACTAAACCACCAATAGGATCGCAAGTTAAACCTAAGTGGTGTTCCATAGCAATTTCAGCTGCCACAAGAACTTGTTCTGATGTGCCACCCATTAATTCACATAAAGCGGCAGCTGCCATGGCAGATGATACGCCAATTTCTGCTTGGCAACCTCCCATTGCGGCACTAATAGTGGCACCTTTTTTAAATATACTTCCAATTTCACCAGCTACTAATAAGAATTTTTTAATATGATTGAAGTCAGCTTCATGATTTTCAATGGTCATATAATACATTAAAACAGCAGGAATTACACCTGCACTACCGTTTGTAGGTGCTGTCACAATTCTACCTAACGAGGCATTTACTTCGTTTACAGACAAAGCAAAACAGCTTACCCATTTTAATATTTGCCTAAATTTAACTTCTGTATTTCGAATGGTTTTTAGCCATTCTTCAGGCGAATTATAAGTTAAATCGCCTTTTAAAGTTTGATAGGTATCAAAGGCACGTCGTCTAACATTTAGTCCACCTGGTAAATTGCCTTCCGTGTGACATCCTATGTATATGCACTCTAACATAGTATCCCAAATGCGTTGTAATTCAAAATCAATAGTTTCTATGGGTCTAATTGATTTTTCATTTTCTAAAACAACTTCAGAAATAGGTTTATTTAATTGATTACAGTATTTTAAAAGATCAACACCAGTTTCAATAGGATAAGGAAACGTGCAATAAAAAATAATTTTATTAGCTTTTGATATTTTTCTTTCTTCTTGAACCACAAAACCACCTCCAATAGAGTAGAAAACAGCATTTGTTTTTCTACCATTAATTGTTGCAGAAAATTTCATTGCATTAGAGTGAAATGGTAAAAATTTTTTATTAAAAATGATATCTGTGTTAGGGTTAAATTCTAATTCTTTTTCATCATTAAAATGAATGATATTAGTGCTTTTTATTTCAGCAATAACCGAAGCGATAGTTTCTGTAGGTATGGTTTCAGGATCAGCGCCACTTAGCCCTAGCATAATGGCATAATCTGTGGCATGTCCTTTTCCTGTTAAAGATAAAGATCCATAAAGGTCTACTGATATTTTTTCAACTTTATCAAATTTATTAGTTTTTTTTAAGTCATTTATCCAACGTTCAGCAGCTCTCCAAGGGCCTAATGTATGTGAGCTTGAAGGACCAACACCAATTTTTAACATGTCAAAAACAGAAATACACTCCATGTTACTCTTTATTGTTTTTAGGTACGCAAATATAAATTGTTTTAATGGTAAATAAGCCCTTTTTATAAAAATGAGTTTGTTGTGTATATGCTTTTTAAAATGTTAAAGATTGTTATGACTGCTTGCCACTACTGTGACTGAAGGTAAAATAATCTGACATCATGTCAGCATTTTTTTGTTGGCATAATGATTGACTTATACAAAACGAATTTAAAATGAACATTCAACACATTTAAAGCATAAAATATTATGAGTAAAATTATTGGAATCGATTTAGGAACAACCAACTCTTGCGTTTCTGTAATGGAAGGTAATGAGCCAGTTGTTATTCCTAATGCAGAAGGAAAAAGAACAACACCATCTGTAATCGCTTTTGTAGAAGGAGGCGAAATTAAAGTTGGTGACCCAGCAAAAAGACAAGCAGTAACAAACCCAACAAAAACAGTTTATTCTATTAAACGTTTTATGGGTAACAAATATTCTGAATCTAAAAAAGAAGCAGAACGCGTACCATATAAAGTTGTAAAAGGCGATAATGACACACCACGTGTAGATATTGATGGTCGTTTATATACACCTCAAGAATTATCAGCAATGATTCTTCAAAAAATGAAGAAAACTGCTGAGGATTATTTAGGAACTACAGTAACAGAAGCAGTAATTACTGTACCTGCTTACTTTAACGATAGTCAACGTCAAGCTACTAAAGAAGCTGGTGAAATAGCAGGTTTAAAAGTTCGTAGAATTATTAACGAACCTACTGCTGCAGCTTTAGCTTATGGTATGGACAAAAAAGGAACAGACCAAAAAATAGTAGTTTTTGATTTTGGTGGAGGAACACATGATGTATCTATTCTTGAATTAGGAGATGGTGTATTTGAAGTACTTTCAACAGATGGAGATACACACTTAGGTGGTGATGATGTAGATCAAAAAATTATTGATTGGTTAGCAGATGAGTTTAATGCTGAAGAAGGTATGGATTTAAGAAAAGATCCAATGTCTTTACAACGTATTAAGGAAGCAGCTGAAAAAGCGAAGATTGAATTATCATCTTCAGCTCAAACAGAAATCAATTTACCTTATGTAACCGCTACCGCTAGTGGACCAAAACACTTAGTACGTACATTAACACGTTCTAAATTCGAGCAATTAATTGACGATTTAGTAAAACGTACTATAGAGCCATGTGAGTCTGCATTAAAATCAGCAGGTTTAAGCAAAAGCGATATTGACGAAGTTATTTTAGTAGGTGGTTCTACACGTATTCCTGCAGTACAAGCAGCAGTAGAGAAATTCTTTGGAAAAGCACCAAGTAAAGGTGTAAACCCAGATGAAGTTGTATCTCTGGGTGCTGGTATTCAAGGTGGTGTTTTAACTGGAGATGTTAAAGATGTATTACTTTTAGATGTAACACCTTTATCTCTTGGTATTGAAACAATGGGTAATGTATTTACTAAACTTATTGAAGCAAATACAACTATTCCTACTAAGAAATCACAAGTATTCTCAACAGCAGCAGATAATCAGCCTTCTGTAGAAATTCATGTGTTACAAGGTGAAAGAGCTATGGCTGCCGATAATAAAACTATTGGACGTTTTCACTTAGATGGTATTCCACCAGCAAGACGTGGTACACCGCAAATTGAAGTGACATTTGATATTGATGCAAATGGAATTATTCATGTAACAGCTGGAGACAAAGCTACAGGTAAAACACAAGATATTCGTATTGAAGCATCTTCTGGTTTAACTGAAGAAGAAATCCAAAAAATGAAAGCAGATGCTGAAGCAAATGCTGAAGCAGATAAAAATGCGGTTGAAAACGCTCAGAAATTAAATGAAGCAGATTCTATGATTTTCCAAACGGAAAAACAATTAGAAGAGTTTGGAGATAAATTATCTGATGATAAAAAACAACCAATTATTGATGCTTTAGAGGAATTGAAAAAAGCTTATGAAACTAAAGATTTAGAAGTAATTACTCCTGCTTTAGATAAAATAAACGAAGCTTGGAAAGTTGCTTCAGAAGAAATGTACAAAGCACAAGCAGAAGCACAACAAGGTGGTGCAGAAGCTCCAGGACCAGATGCTAGCCAAAACGGACAAGCAGAAGGAAGCGATGTGGAAGATGTAGACTTTGAAGAAGTAAAATAATTAGCTTCATGCTGAACTTGTTTCAGCATCACATAACAAAAAACGCAATCATTAATTTGATTGCGTTTTTTGTTATTTAAGGTTTAATTTTAATTTTAAAAATAATATCATAGTTTAGCGAATTAACAAATAAACCGCATAAAATATGAAAAAATTTACAATTTTATTTCTTTCACTTTCTATTTCATTATTTTCTTGTTCTAACGATTCCGATAATAATATTTCAGCAGATATAGTTGGAACGTGGATTGGTGTAGATGTTAATTATACAGGAAGTACAACAACTAAATTCCAAGGTGAAAACGTAACAGCTAATTTTATTGGCGAGGCTTATGATGTTGATTATACATTAACTTTTTTAGAAAATCCAAATACTTTTGTGTCAGATGGATCTTATAATATAGAATTAACTACAACTATTGATGGGCAAACTCAAGTTGATAACTCTGAAAATTTAGAATTTTTAAGTGGTGGTTCTTGGATTAAAGTAGGAAATCAATTATCTGTAGTTGAAGATGGCGAAACTATAATTCTTACAATTAAAGAACTTACAGAAACAAGTATGACATTAACAGCCGTTGAAGTTGAAGAAATAATAGATCAAGGCATTGCTTTTAGTTCAACAGTAAATATAGTTGTAACTTATATTAGGCAATAGTTTTAAATTATTATAAAAGTTAAAACGCAATCATTAATTTGATTGCGTTTCTTATTATTAATATTGGGTTTTAATAAATACACTATTACCTATTTAAAAATCATATAATTTTACCTTCTGGGTTAATTTTTAAAGATTTTATTTCGCCTTCTTTCTCAATTTTTACTTTAAAGAACTTCTTAGTAGCTTTATTTTTGGAGTAATTAACAATGTAAAAGTTAGATTGAATTATAAAGCCAGGATACGTTTTATTAATAACATTTAATACCAAAAAAGGTAGTTTAATGTTTTTAAATTTTTCATGAGTATTAATGATTTCTCCATTTTCGTCATAAGTCGCATTAATAGAACCTTGGTAATTATTATGCTCTTCAAAAACAACAATATAAGATTCAAACTCCTTATTGAATAATGGTTGTTTTTTTATATCATATTCAGCAACTTTATTTTCTAGGTACACCACACGTTTAGAATTATTAGCATCAAATACGTTATTAATGTAGGCAGCGTTTACTGTACTTAGCGTTTTTATTTTAGAAAAAAAACTTTCGGGATGAAATGCTGTTTGGGAATAGATTAGGTTGGTAAGGCCTAAAAAAAATATACCAATCAAAATTTTTTTCATGATAATAGAATTAAATTAAACAAAATGTTGACTAAAAACTATTATTATAGAGGGAACTATTTTTTAAAGTAAATTTGTATTTATTGCAACATAAAAGTATTGATAAAAATAAAGACACGGTGCTACCTAGGTAGCACCATGTCTTTATTTAACATAATTTTTTAGTTTTTTAGTTTTTCCAGTAGCAATTTCATGTTAATGATTTTGATTTGCTTATTTTCTATTTTTAAGATACCAGCTTCTTTAAATTTTTGAATAGTTCTGTTTAAAACAGCTCTTGTTGTCCCTATTAATTCCGCTAATTCTTTATTTGGTAAGTCATTAATTAATTCTATTTTTTCAGAAGTTTCATTAGTATAGTTTAGTAGTAATCTTGCTAATTTAGTAGAAGTGTCGTCAAGGTTTGAACTTGTTACAAAATTTTCTAAAAATCTCATTTTAATAATAATATACTGCAATAAGCCAATGTAAAATATGGGATTATTTTTCATCCATTCTTTAAGAGTATTTATAGGAATACTTAAAATCTCGCTGGTATCTAAAGTTTCATAATATACTTTATGTTGTGATATATTGAATATATGATAAACATCAAAAACATCATGTTTAGATAGTAAAAAGAGTGTGATTTTCCGGTCTTTAATATCATCAAAATAATAGACCTTTAATCTGCCCGAAATGATAATATTAAATTTATTAACTGTTTTATCAGTATCTAAAAAACAGGTTTTCTTTGGCCAAGTTCTTAATGAAGAATCTTTAATTAGATTTGAATATTTTTTTAAATCTATATTTTTAAATAAAGGATTTTCATAAAGTTTAGTAAGACAATATTTTTCATTAATTTCCAACATAGCTCAATTTTTAATTTTTGAAAAATGTTAATTAGAGATTACTATTGGAAAGTTATTTAGGATAACTCAAATGTAATAAAATAATATTTAAAATTCTTATTTTTAGCGATTTATGATTCTTAATATATTGGTTTAGTAATTTCTGTTTTATTTATAAAAGTAAAATTTTATAAAAGCTTACGTATTAAACTTTAAAAGTTTTTTAATTACTTCATAACCCATACTTTTGACAATAAATAATATAGATTCATGTCATTTTCCTCAAAAATAAAATCAAATTATAAGCCTAAACGTTTAGCTATAAAGCTTAATGCAATAGGTGAACAATTTGTTGTAAAAGGACATCCGTGGGTGTTTTCAAATAACATTACAAAAATTAACGACGATGCTAAATCTGGAGATTTGGCTATTATATTTGGGAAAAACAAAAATCGGGTTGTTGGTTTAGGGTTATATGATGCTAATTCACCAATTCGAATTAAAATGCTTCATAGTAGTCTAGAAAAAGTAGATATAAATTCAGAATTTTTTAAACAGAAAATAGAAGAAGCCTATTCTAAACGTTATAAATTATTTCAAACGAAAACAAATAGTTACCGTTTATTATTTGGAGAGAATGATGGATTTCCCGGTTTAATAGCAGATGTTTATGCATCAGTTTTAGTTGTTAAAATTTATTCTGAAATATGGCTACCATATTTAGAAACAATCATTCCTAGTTTGAAAGAAATTTCAAAAGTTAAAACGGTTGTTGTACGTTTAAGTAGAAGCTTAGAGCAATCAAAAGAACATCAGCTTAAAAATGGAGAAGTAATTTACGGAGTTCTAGAAAATGAAGTTATAGAGTTTGTTGAGCATGGTGTAAATTTTTCAGCAAATGTTATTAAAGGACATAAAACAGGTTATTTTTTAGATCATCGAGCTAACAGAAAACAAGTAGGTGAGTGGAGTAAAGATAAAACAGTTCTTGATGTTTTTTCCTACGCAGGTGGTTTTTCAGTTCATGCTTTGTACAATGGCGCCAAAGAAGTAACTAGTCTAGATATAAGTAAACAAGCACTTGAGATAGCTATTCAAAATGGTAAATTAAATACTTACGTTGGAAAACATAAAACTATTGCTGGAGATGCTTTTGATGAATTAAATAAGCTCATTAAAAACAAAACTACTTTTGATGTTGTTGTTATCGATCCGCCTAGTTTTGCAAAACAAAATTCTGAAATTGAATTAGCTAAAAAGAAGTATGCACAACTAGCCGAATTGGGTGAGAAACTAACAGCAAAAAATGGCCTTTTAGTATTAGCATCATGCTCATCTAGAGTAGTTAGTCAAGCTTTTTTTGATATCAATAGTCAAACATTAGCTTCAACTAACAGAAAATTTAAGGTTTTACTTAAAACAGATCATGATACAGATCATCCTGTAAGTTTTCCGGAAGGTGCTTATTTAAAATGTGGATATTATAGATTTCTAGATTAAAAATATTTAATATACTATGCGTGCATAATAATTTATTATATTTGTTGAAATCAACTTTTTAAATAATGACAACTAAACTTACCGAACAACTTAATATAAAACATCCAATAATTATGGCTCCAATGTTCTTGGTTTCTAACGTAGCCATGGTTAAAGAAGCGATGAATTCTGGAATTGCTGGATGTATTCCTGCACTTAATTATAGAACTTTAGATGAGTTAAGAGCCGCAATAAAAGAACTTAAAGCGAGTAAAGTTGAAGGTGGAGCATTTGGTTTTAATTTAATAGTAAATAAATCTAACCCAAAAGCAAAAGAGCAATTACTTGTATTATGTGAGGAAGGATGCGATTTTATTCTAACATCATTAGGAAGTCCAGAAGAAACTATTAAGCACGCTCATGCAGTTGGTATTAAAGTTTATTGTGATATTACAAATTTAAAATTTGCTCAAAAGGTCGAACAGTTAGGAGGAGATGCAGTTGTGGCAGTAAATAATCAAGCAGGAGGACACCGTGGTAATATTTCTCCTGAAGAATTAATAAAAACTTTAAAAAGCAATTTAAGTATTCCTGTAATATCTGCCGGAGGTGTTGGTTGTAAGGCTGATATTGATAAAATGCTTAGTTATGGAGCCGATGGAGTTTCAGTAGGAAGCCCTTTTATAGCTTCTGTTGAGGCTGGTGTTACTGAGGAATACAAACAAGCTTGTGTGGATTATGGCGCTGATGATATTGTAATGACAGAGCGTATTTCAGGAACACCATGTACAGTTATTAATACGCCTTATGTTCAAAAAATTGGCACAAAACAAACTTGGTTGGAATCTGTTTTAAATAAGAATAAAAAGTTAAAAAAATGGGTTAAAATGATTCGTTTTTCTATAGGAATGAAAGCCACTGAAAAGGCTGCAACTAAAGCTACTTATAAAACTGTTTGGGTGGCTGGACCAAGTATTTCACACACCAATAAAATTTTACCAACAAAAGACATAATTAAGCGTTTGGTTAGTTAAATAAAAGAATATTACAGTCTTTAAAAGAAGACTTTTTTATTTAAACTCACTAAATATTCTATTTTTTATAACATTCCATTCTTCTTTTAAAATACCATAACAACAGGTGTTTCGCTTAAAGCCATCAAGCATTAGTGTGTCTTTACGTAAAATGCCTTCAAGTGTGCCACCAATTTTTTCAATGGCTTTTCTCGAAGTTATGTTTCGTTCGTCTGCTCGAAATTCAACTTTATCAAACTCTAGGTTTTCGAAGGCATATTGAAGCATTAAAAATTTCATGTTTTTATTTAATCCAGTACCTTGAAATTCTTTACCAATCCAAGTAGATCCAATATGTAATACCTTATTTTTCCAATTAATATTCATGTAGCGTGTGCAACCTGCATAACTATTATTTTTCTTATCAAAAATTATAAAAGGAATAGCTGTTTTGTGGTAATAATAATCAACAGCTGTTTGCACATAATCTCTTAAATCTTCAGGTGTATCAATTTTAGTTGGAGAAAATTGTACTAATTTATCTTGTTGAGCAATTTTGTTTAAATGCTTGTAATTACTCAAATCTAATAAGGTAAGCTTAACGCGATTATTTTCTAATTTAGGACTAGTCATATTTAAACTAAATCGTTAATAATTTTAGTATTTACTTCATGTATACCATCAAAATTAATAATATTCACATCTTCACCAAATAATTCTTTTGCGCTCCCATTTTCATATTTTAAGCGTTCTTCGGTTATATATTCATCTTTATCGCCGTAAATTACAGTTACTTTAGCTTTTAAAAATTTAAAATCATTAGCTATCAATTCTTTTGGTATTCCGCCTGAATGTAAAACCAATTGAGAGCATTGTAATTGTTTTTTAGCCACAAAACGGGAAGTAACACTAACACCTTGTGAATAACCAAAAACAATAAGGTTTAAATTTTTAGATATTTTTTCAGCATTTAAAATAGCATTAAAATATTCTAATATATTTTGTATTTCGGTTTCTGTATTTTCTTTGGTTAACCAACTTGCTCCAACGTGTTTAAAATCTTTACTTTGATAGTAAGTATTTGGAGCTTGCGGTGCGATAATATAATTCTCTTCTGCATTTAAATCTTTAAAATATCTTATAAAATACCGACTTAAATAACCCATTCCGTGGCAAACAAACCAGACATTTTTTGTCTTTTCGGTAATTGCATTTAATGTTGAGTATGGTTTAACGGCAGTATAAAATATTTCTTTTTCTGTGGAATTCATTTTAGGGTTTCGTTTCGTATTTTTACACCTCTAAAATAATGTAATTTGATGAACTTAACTAAAGCTGAAGTACTAGAAAAAGCAAATAAAGCTTGTAAAAACACCTTAATGGAAACTTTGAATATTGAAGTAACAGATTTTGGTGATAATTTTTTAGTAGCTAGAATGCCTGTTAATTCTAGAGTATATCAACCAGATGGTGTTTTACATGGTGGAGCAACTGCAGCTTTAGCAGAAAGTGTTGGTAGTTTCGCATCACATATTTTTATTGATACAGATAAGTTTTTTGTTCGAGGTACTGAAATTACTGCAAACCATTTAAAAAGTATAAAAGAAGGTTTTGTTTATGCTAAGGCAACTTTTTTACATAAAGGTAGAACAACTCAATTATTAGATATTCGTGTGACTGATGAAGCAGATAATTTAATATCCATTTGTAAATTATCTACCATTTCATTACCTAAAAAATAAGAATGACTTCGGAAGATTTTTTTAAACGTATTGAAACACAATATCATAACCAATTACCTTTTGTAGTTTATAGAAAACCTAATGAAAACAATATTTTTGCATTGCGTCAAAACAATACAGATTTGTTTTTTACTGAAGATTTCACAGAAAAAGGTTTTGTGTTTTCACCTTTTGATGAATTAGATAAATCAGTTTTAATTCCTACTGATGTTTCAGAAGCTATTTCTACAGATAGTATAATTAGTAAAAGTTATACTGAACATGTCGAAGTATCAAACACAAATAATCTAGCTTCATCAGAATCAAAAACGTTTCACACAAACCTTATAAATAAAGGGGTTGAAGCTATTAAAAATGATGCTTTAAAAAAAGTTGTGCTATCTCGAAAAGAAAACATCTCTCTTAAAGAAGCAAACCCAATTACAATTTTTAAAAGACTTTTAAATACTTATAAATCTGCATTTGTTTACTGTTGGTATCATCCTAAAATAGGTTTGTGGCTGGGAGCAACACCAGAAACCTTAATAAAGATTGAAGGAAAGCGATTTTCTATTATGGCTCTGGCTGGTACGCAAGATTTCAAAGGCACTTTAAATGTGGTTTGGCAAAATAAAGAAAAGCAAGAGCAGCAATTCGTAACGGATTTTATAATAGATAATTTAAAAACAGCGATTGAAAGTTATAAAGTTTCTGATGTAGAAACTGTAAAAGCGGGTAACTTATTGCATTTAAAAACTATGGTTTCCGCGCAATTAAAATCGGATGTTAGTTTAAAAGAAGTAATAACTGCTTTACATCCAACCCCAGCAGTTTGCGGATTGCCAAAAGAAGAGGCAAAACAATTCATTTTAAAAAATGAGGGTTATAACCGAGAGTTTTATACAGGTTTTTTAGGAGAATTAAATTTTGAAACCAAAGTATCTCCAAGGTCAGGAAGAAGAAATATTGAAAACAGAGCCTACACAGTTACAAAAAAATGTACACAACTTTATGTTAATTTACGCTGCATGCAAATTATAAACCAACAGGCCATTATTTATGTAGGTGGTGGTATTACCACAAGCTCAAATGCAGAAAGTGAATGGCAAGAAACTGTTTCTAAATCTTTAGTGATTAAAAGCGTTTTGTAGTTCGTTAAATCGCTACCTATTTCTTATTTTTGTAATAAGATTAATGCGTACATGACTTACCCGAAAATTCCGTTAGCACAAACTGTTATTCAGCTTTGTAAAGCAAAAAACATAAAACATATTATTATTTCCCCAGGCAGCAGAAATGCACCGTTAACTATTGGTTTTACTAATGATGCTTTTTTTAAGTGTTATAGTGTTGTAGATGAGCGTTCTGCTGCATTCTTTGCTTTAGGAATTGCTCAACAATTACAAGAACCAACAGCCGTAGTTTGTACTTCTGGTAGTGCACTTTTAAATTATTATCCAGCCATTGCCGAGGCGTTTTATAGTAACATTCCTTTGGTTGTACTATCTGCCGATAGACCTAAACATTTAATAGGAATAGGAGATGGGCAAACTATCAATCAAAAAAATGTTTTTGATAACCATATTTTGTATTCAGCAAATTTAAAGTTGGATTTAAAAGATGAAAATAATGTATCTGAGTACGAAGAACTTCCTATTTTAAAAAATTTAGAAAATAAATTTGAACGTTTATTAGGATTACAAAAAGACATACAAACCTATAACGAGGAAGAAATTAATACAGCCATTAATTTCTCGGTTTTTAAAAAGGGACCTGTTCATATTAATATTCCCTTAGACGAGCCGCTTTATAAAACTGTAGATAAATTAAGTGTTACACCTAAAACTATTGATGTTTCAATTAAATCAAATGAAATTGAAGAATATGTTTTGCAATCTTGTTTAGAAGATTGGAATTCAGCTTCAAAAAAAATGATTTTAGTTGGGGTTAATTACCCAAATGAGATTGATAAAAAATGGTTAGAAGAAATTGCTCAAGATGATAGTATTGTTGTTTTTACTGAAACCACATCAAATATACATCACCCTAGTTTTTTCTCAAGTATTGATCAAATTATAGCGCCTTTATCAGATGAAGAAAAAAGCCAACTTCAACCAGATATTTTAGTGACTTTTGGAGGGTTAATTGTTTCTAAAAAAATAAAGCAACTATTAAGAAAATACAAGCCTAAGCAGCATTGGCATATTGACAGTAAAACAGCAAACGATACTTTTTTCTGTTTAAATAATCATATAGAAACCTCACCTAATCAATTTTTAGAAGCTTTTTTGCCAAAAGTAACACATTACGTTAAGAGTAATTATAAAACTTACTGGCGTGTAATAAAGCAAAAGCGATTAAAAAAGCATAAAGATTATTTAGAAGAAATTCCGTTTTCAGATTTTAAAGTTTTTAGTAAAATTTTAAAATCAATTCCTAATAATTATATTCTACAAGTGGGTAATAGTTCTGCCATTCGTTATACACAGTTATTCAATATTAATAAAACTCTCGAGGTTTTTTGTAATAGAGGAACTAGCGGAATAGATGGAAGTACATCTACAGCTATTGGTTCTGCGGTAGCTAATAATAAACCAACAGTATTTATAACAGGTGATTTAAGTTTCTTATACGATAGTAATGCGTTTTGGAATAATTACATTCCTAAAAATTTTAGAGTCATTGTTGTTAATAATCAAGGAGGAGGTATTTTTAGAATTTTACCTGGACATAAAAACACTGAAAATTTTGATACTTATTTCGAAACCAATCATAATTATACCGCAGAACATTTGTGTAATATGTATGGTTTTAAATATGAAAGCGCTTCAAATGAAGATTCCTTGAAACTAGCTTTGAAAGCTTTTTATAAAGAAGATGACAAACCAAAATTATTAGAAATTTTCACTCCAAAACATATAAATGACGAAGTTCTTCTAAATTACTTTGAGTTTATAAAGTAAATATGTGACTTATAAACATTTACTGTGTCTAAAAAATAGTTATCTTTAGAACAGCTATCAATGTAAATTATTTTATTAACATATTAAACTGAAATCATTATGAGTAAAAGAGATGAGCTTATTGCAAAATATGCTTCCGATTTAAAAGACAAATGCGGTGTTAATCCAGATATGGATTTATTGACCAAAGTAACTATTGGCTGTGGTCCATCAATTTATAATGCAGATGCTGCAACAGTTTCTGGTTCAGATGCATCTGAATTGGCTACCGTAAAAAATAATTTTTTAATAAAAAAATTAGGATTAAAAGATAGTGCAGATTTAGATAAAGCAATTGATGCTGTGATTGAGCAATATGGAAAATCTAATCGTAATAAATATAGAGCAGTTGTATATTATTTACTAACTAAACATTTTAAAAAAGAATCTGTTTACTAGTATAAAATTTATAAATAGAATAAAAGCGTTACAATATTGTAGCGCTTTTTTATTTTCAAAAAACTAATATCATTACCTTTGCCGTATGATAAAATTAGGAGAAATAAATACACTAGAAATACTTCGTGAAACAGACCACGGAATGTATTTAATTGATAATGAAGAAAACCAAGTGTTACTTCCTAATAGATATATGCCAGAAAATTTTAAAATTTGGGATAAACTTGATGTTTTTGTTTACTTAGATAATGAGGAGCGCCCTGTAGCGACTACAGATATACCTTATATAATGCGAAATGATTTTGCATTATTACGTTGTAATCAAGTTACAGATTATGGAGCCTTTTTAGATTGGGGATTAGTTAAAGAATTGTTTTGTCCGTTTAAAGAACAAGCCTATAATATGAAACCTGGTGGTTGGTATTTAGTGCATTGTTACTTAGATGAAAAAACCGATAGGTTAGTAGCTTCTAGTAAAACTAACAGGTTTTTAGATAATAAGGAACTTACTGTTAAAGAATTTGATGAAGTAGATTTAATTGTATCACATCCTTCAGATATTGGTATGAATGTTATTGTTAACAAAATTCATACAGGCTTAATTTATAAAGATAGTATTTTTAAAGATATTAGTGTTGGCGATAGGTTTAAAGGAATTGTTAAAAAAATACGACCAGGAAATAAATTGGATATTTCTTTAGGACAAATAGGATATAGAAACATAGAGCCTAATGCAGAACGCATTATTAAAGAATTACAAGATAATAGTGGCTATTTAAATCTTACAGATAAGTCTAGTCCAGAAGCTATAAAAGATGTATTGCAAATGAGCAAGAAAAACTTCAAAAAAGCTATTGGTACACTTTACAAACAACGACAAATAGAAATTAAACCAGACGGCATATATTTAGTTTAAAGAGAATAAAATATCTTTTTTTACTTTGCTATAAACATCGTCAATAGCCTCGTAAATATTATCATAATTAATATTATCTGAAATACAGAAACCATTTTCTATTTCGGCACTCATTCTACCTAAAGCATTGTGTCCAACTACTGCATAAGCACGTAGGTTTTTTGCTTGCTCTCTAAACAATTGAGTATCTAATAGTTTTACAGAATATGAATTTATTCTATTAGCAACAACTCCAAATGGTCTTGATACTCCAAAATACCCTTTAAGCTCATCAAAAATTTCAGTTGAATTATTTATATCCAAATGAATTCCTTCATTAAATTCAATTATAGCTATATGAGTAAAAAAGTAAATATTTGCCAATTCTTTTTCTACAGATTTTAAAATATGATTTGATAGGTCTGATTCAATAATTTTCATATGTTGTACTTAAATCCTAGTAATTTTAGGTGTTTTTATTTATATTAATCTAATATTTAGACACGTGTAATATTATTAAGTCACATTTATATATCTAAAAGATTTTGTTATTTATTCTAAAAAAATGAGAGTGCAAATATAACATGTGAATGCTAAGTAACTCATTTTTAAAAAGTTAATAGTTTATTTTTTGCAAAGTGATTTATTAATTAACTAAAAAATGTTATTTATGTAATATTTTAACATTTATAATGTTACATTATAAATTATTGAGTTAACTTTTTATAAATAGTTTTTAATAAATCATAGCTTAATTAATTAAAACTTCAATAAAGTCGCATAAAGCATCAATTTTATCGCCATTACTAAGATGTTTTGTAGATTATATTGTGTTCAATAGCATTTCAAATTCACTATTTTTGCAGCATGATTAATCAAGATACCATAGTTGCTTTAGCTACACCATCTGGTGCAGGAGCAATTGCTATAATTAGATTATCAGGGAAAGATGCTATTACTTTTGCCGATAATCATTTTAAATCAGTTTCTGAAAAAAAATTATTAAAACAGCGAACTCACACCATTCATTTAGGGCATATAATTGATGGAAAAAGAACTATTGATGAAGTATTAGTTTCTGTTTTTAAAAACCCCAATTCTTATACAGGAGAAAATGTAGTTGAAATATCTTGCCATGGATCAATTTATATTCAACAAGAAATCATTCAATTATTCTTAAGAAATGGTTGTAGAATGGCAGATGCTGGGGAGTTTACTTTAAGAGCATTCTTAAATGGAAAATTAGATTTAAGTCAGGCTGAAGCTGTGGCTGATTTAATTTCAAGCGATAATGAAGCATCACATCAAATAGCAATGCAGCAAATGCGCGGTGGTTTTTCAAGTGAAATTGCAAAACTACGAGAAGAACTTTTAAATTTTGCATCACTAATAGAACTGGAATTAGATTTTGCAGAAGAAGATGTTGAATTTGCCGATAGAACACAATTTGAATCTTTAATTGAGCGTATTACATTTGTTTTAAAACGTCTAATAGATTCGTTTGCAGTAGGAAATGTGATTAAAAATGGAATTCCCGTTGCTATAGTTGGAGAGCCAAACGTGGGAAAATCTACTCTTTTAAATGCTTTACTTAATGAGGAACGTGCTATTGTTAGTGATATAGCAGGGACAACACGTGATACCATTGAAGATGAGTTAGTAATTGAAGGAATTGGTTTTAGATTTATTGACACTGCGGGTATAAGGGAAACTAAAGATGTTGTTGAAAGCATTGGTATAAAGAAAACTTTTGAAAAAATGGAACAAGCACAAGTAGTTGTTCTATTGTTTTCTGCTCAGGAATTTAAAACAGAAAGTAAGCGTCTTAAAATTGAGATAGAAAAAATAAAGAATAAATTCCCTTTAAAGCCATTATTAATAATAGCAAATAAGGTGGATGTTTTGAACGCTTCAGAATTAAATACCTTGGAATCTGAATTTGAAAATATTCATTTATTATCAGCCAAAACAGGTTTAGGTATAGATGAACTTAAAATGAAACTTATAGGTTTTGTTAATACTGGAGCACTTAGAAATAATGAAACTATAGTTACAAATACACGACATTATGATTCACTGTTAAAAGCTTTTGAAGAAATTAAGAAAGTACAATACGGTATAGATACTAATTTATCTAGTGATTTAATGGCTATCGATATTAGAGAAGCTTTATATCATTTCGGAATGATTACAGGGCAAGTAACTAATGATGAGTTACTTGGTAATATTTTTGCGAATTTCTGTATTGGCAAATAAGGTTTAAGCTATATTATATTTGTAATACACTATTACATTGGGTAAAGAAAGTGTAATAGCTTATTGTATTTTATCAACTTAAAAGTACTTTTTTAATTTTTTTAAAATTCATTTTAATTCCCTTTTTCTTAGTAAAAGGTATGCTTATATTATAAACTGACATTATTAGCAGTAGTTTTTTCTGTTATTTTGTTGATATTTATAGGGTGATTATACGATGTTTTTATTTTTACCTAATAAAATTTTATTTGATTGATAGCATATACTTCTTTAAATAATCTTTAGATTTCCCAACTACATTTACCTTGAATTATAAATTTAGGAAACAGTTTTGAATTAATGTTTATAAGATTAGGAGCCTAATTTTGATTGCTCATAAATACTTCATCTATTGTTAGATACAATTAAAGTTAATGGTATTTCTTTACCTTATTTAGGCTTTTTGAATTTATAATTCACTAAAAAAATAATTTTAATCATCAAATATTGAAACAGTTATTCCTTTTTATTATTGTTTTATTTATAAGTTCACTTGCTTTAGGACAAGATAAAACCACTCTTGAGTATTTTATAAATAAGGCAAAAGAAAACACGCCAATTTTAAAAGAAAACAACAATCTACTTAAGATTGGAGAACTTCAAAATAATATTATTACAGCACAGAACAACGCGTTTCAAGTTAACGCAACTTCTGATGTTTTAGTTACACCATTCTTTAATAACAACGGAAAGGCTATTGACATAACGACTTCGCCTTCCGCAAATGCTTTCGGTTACGATGTTGGTGTTACAAATGGAGGATTGTATTCTGCTCAAATAAATGTGACTAAAAATCTATTTAATCAATCAATCACAGATAACCTGTTATTTCAAAATAAAATAGGGAACAATTCAATTACGCTTTCTTCAGAAGAAATTACACATAATCTTATTAAAAATATCACGGATGCTTATATAATGGCATACCAACTACAGTTACAAGAAGAATTCACAAAGGAAATTCTTAAAGATCTCGAAAAACGGTTACAAGTTATAGAGCTTTTAGTAAAGCGTGTTGTTTTAATGGAAAGTGATTATTTGCTTTTACAACTAGATATTGAAGGCAAGAAATTAGAATTACAACAAATTCAAAACAACCTAAAAGTAGCTATTAATCAACTGTATAATTTAAGTAGCACTCAAATAGGAAACATAATCGAACTAGAATCGCCTAATTTCAAGGATGATCAAAATCCATTACAGTTTTTCTATCAGAAAAAATTTAAAAATGATAGCCTGCAAATCGTAGCCAATCAAAGAGTGTTTGAAAACCAATACAAACCACAAGTTACTGCATATGCAAACACAGGATTAAATGCTGTAGAAATTCCAAACATTTATAGAAAATTTGGAGCAAGTGCTGGATTGCGTTTAACAATTCCTATTTATGACGGAAAACAACGCAAATACAATGCACAACAAAGTATTTTAAAAGAAGAAAGTCTGGAGTTTTATAAAGAGAATTCCAAAGTACAAACAGACAATAACCTAAAAAGTATTGAAAATCAAATTCAGGCATTGGTAACCTCCATGGAATTATTGGAGAAACAATCAAAACAACAAGAAAATATTTTAGAAATCTACAAAGGAAAATTGGTGCATGGACAAGTGTCTATTGTAGATTACTTAAACGTTATTCAAAATTATAAACTGAGTGCCTACACAAAATTGCAGATGCAAACCAATCACTGGTTATTACAAAGCCAGTATAATTTTATAAACTGGTAATTGATTATGAAAAAACAATACTTTAAATATATAGCCTTTTTATTATTAATTGTAAGCTTTGCTGCTTGTAAGAAAAACGCTGAAGTTATTCTAGAAAAAAAAGCGCCAATCAATGTTACTGTTGTTGCAGTTCAACAAAACGAAATTAAAGAGTACCTCACGTTTAATGGTCTTACCCAATATCAAAAAAAAGAAAATATTCGCTCTAATGTAACCGGTTATATCTCTTGGATTAAATATAAAATTGGTGATAATATTCATAGCGGACAAACTTTTGCATCGGTTAGAACTAAAGAACAAGATGCTCTTAAAGAAGCGGTAAAAATAGATCCTTCATTATCAAAATTTGTGAGTCCAATAACAATAAGAAGTAATGTCACAGGAATTTTTACTGCTCTCAACATAACGGCAAATGATTATGTTGCAGAAGGAGATGTATTGGCAACTGTTGTGCAACCAAAATCATTAGTAATTCAGGTGAATGTGCCTTACGAATATGAAAAAGCTATACAAATAGGCTCATCGTGCGAAATTATATTACAAAATGGAGAGGTGTTGAATGCAAAAGTAACAGGAACTTTACCAACAATAGATCTAGCGGCTCAATCACAAGTATTTTTAATTGCTTTGCCAAATGCGAATCTTCCTGAGAACTTAAATGTTGAAGTTAGAACGGTTTACAAAGAAGATGCAACTGCAATGACAATTCCTAAAACAGCTTTACAAACCAATGAATTATTAACAGAATATTGGGTGCTAAAAGTAGTAAATGACTCAATGGCTTTAAAACAAAAAGTAGAACCATTACTTAAAAACGACTCACTAGTTCAAATAAAATCTGAAGATATTCATGTGAATGATTTGGTTATTACTAAAGGTGGTTATCAAATGCAAGACTCAACAATTGTAAGCTTCAAAAGATAATGAAAAAGTTACATTCCAATTATAAATTTCCGTTGCTTGCTATAGGTATTCTTGTACTTATTGGTGGGATTTTCACCTATCAAAATTTAAAAACAGGCTTATTTCCAGATATTACGTTCCCGAAGATTAAAGTTATTGCAGATGCAGGACAGCAACCTGTGGATAAAATGATGACTACTGTTACAATTCCATTGGAAAATATCATCCGTCGTACAGAAGGCTTACAATACATTCGTAGCACAACCTCTCGCGGAAGTTGTGAAATTTCCGTTTTTTTAGATTGGAGCACAGACATTAATACTGCCAAAGCACAAATTGAATCCTTCATCAATCAGTCTCAAGGAAGTGTTTTGCCAAACACCGTGTTTTCTGTAGAAAAAATGAATCCATCTATTTTGCCAGTTATGGGCTATTCATTAGAAGGTGAAGGTTTATCACAAGTAGATTTAAAAAAAATCGCAAAATATCAAGTAAAACCTTTTTTAGCTGCGACGCCAGGCGTTTCAGACATTGCAGTTATCGGTGGTAAAGACAAAGAATTTCAAGTTATTTTAAAACCAGATATCATTAAATCATTGGGGATTTCTATTGCGACCATTCAAAATGCTATTGTCAATTCAAACTTATTACAATCTAATGGTTATATCACAGATTTTAATAGGATGTACCTGACGCTTACTGATAATGCAGTAGATGATATTGACGATTTACAAAACCTAGTTATCATCAATAGTTCTAGTCGATTAATTAAGTTAAAAGATGTTGCAAACATAGAAGTGAATGAAGTTAAGAAATACGTAAAGATTCTTGCTAATGGAAAAAACGTTCCTATCATAGCAGTAGTAAAACAGCCGAATGCGAATCTTATTGAAGTCAATACTATTATTGAAAAAAAAGTAGCAGAACTGTCTAAAACACTACCTAAAGGTGTTGTTCTAAAACCTTATTACAAACAAGCCGATTTTGTAAACACAAGTATTGCTAGCATTAAAGATGTGTTGTGGTTTGGTTTGGTATTAGCGCTTTTGGTAGTTATTCTGTTCTTGCGTTCGTTTTCTGCAAGTATGGTGGTTTTATTTACCATTCCAGTGTCTTTGTCTTTAACACTAA
This sequence comes from Flaviramulus basaltis, assembly GCF_900114265.1. Lineage (GTDB taxonomy): Bacteria > Bacteroidota > Bacteroidia > Flavobacteriales > Flavobacteriaceae > Flaviramulus > Flaviramulus basaltis. The sequence goes on along the minus strand of NZ_FPKV01000004.1, from coordinate 18,660 downwards.
TTATCCTAGACGCTATAGGCTACACTTTTAATATAATGACTTTGGGAGCAGTTGCAGCGGCGATTGGATTAATGATAGATGATGTGGTTATTATCATTGAACAAATACATAAAATTAGAGAAGAACATCCAGAGCAACCGATGGGTTGGGTTACACACGAAGCTATAACGCATCTTTTCCCTGCAATGATTGGTTCTTCATTAAGCACACTAGTAATTTTTATTCCTTTTGTGTTAATGACAGGTGTCGCTGGAGCATATTTTAAAGTAATGGCATTTAGTATGATTATTGCTTTATCTGCTTCCTTTTTGGTGACTTGGTTAATAGTTCCTGTACTTTCCATTCTGTTTACAAAAAATAAATCTGTAGAGCGAAAACACGAACCAAAAACGAAATGGATACATAGTGTGTTAGGTAAACCAATTATCGGAATAACTTTTTTACTCATATGTGTGGCTATTCTTGTGATTATACCATCTAAATTACCTTCTGGATTTTTACCAGAAATGGATGAAGGAAGTATTGTGTTAGATTTTAATAGTCCATCAGGAACCACTTTAGAGGAAACAGACAGAATGTTGCAAATCGTAAACGGAGTTTTAGATACACAACCAGAAGTGGAAGCCTATTCTGCAAGATTGGGAACCCAAATGGGATTCTTTATTACCGAACCTAATCGTGGTGATTATTTAATTAAACTGAAGGATAAACGCGGCAAAACAACCACGGAGGTTTCCAACGAAATAAGAAAACGTGTAGAAGAAAAAGTACCACAATTAACGATTGATTTTGGTCAAGTAATTGGTGATATGTTAGGAGATTTAATGAGTTCTGTACAACCCATTGAAATAAAAGTGTTCGGAACTAATGTAAATACCTTAGAAAGTTTATCACAGGAAATTGCAAAAGAAATTGAAAAGGTTCCAGGAACAGCAGATGTAAATGACGGAATTGTTGTTGCTGGACCAAGCTTATCAATTATTCCAAACGTTCCTGTACTAGCACAATTAGGAATGACTGTTGCCGATTTCCAATTACAGTTACAAACACAAGTGGAAGGAACTGTAGTAAGCACCATGATTGACAAAGAGCAAATGGTAGATATTCGTCTTATTTATCCTGATGCTCATAAAACTTCAGTATCAGATATTAAGAATACTGCCATCTTATTACCTAATGGTTCAAGCGTACCAATAAACCAAGTGGCATCAATTGAAATAGGAAAAGGTGTTGCAGAGATAAATCGTGAAAATCAAAAATCAATGGGTGTGATTACTGCACGCTTAAATAATCGTGATTTAGGTTCAACATTGAAAGACATACAAAATCATTTAACAAAAAACCTGTCACTTCCTGCTGGTTATACCATTGAATATGGTGGCGCTTATAAAGAGCAACAGAAAGCTTTTAAAGAATTAATGATGATATTAATCTCTGCCATTTTACTGGTGTTTATTGTGATATTATTTCTTTTCAGAAAAGTAAAAATTGCATTGGCTATTATTGTAATTGCTGTATTAGGAGTTTCAGGAAGTTTATTAAGCTTATACTTAACTGGAACGGCATTAAATGTTGGTAGCTACACTGGTATTATTATGATTGTTGGAATTATTGGTGAAAACTCAATTTTCACTTACAGACAATATCAAGAAAGTGACGCTTCATTAACTCATATAGAAAAAATAGAATATTCGATTGCAGCACGATTACGTCCTAAATTAATGACCGCTTTTGCTGCAATAATGGCACTAACACCATTGGCGTTAGGTATTGGTGCTGGTGCACAACTACACCAACCTTTAGCCATTGCGGTAATTGGTGGATTAGTATTTGCTTTACCTCTTTTGTTAATCGTATTACCAACAATCTTGAAAGTAATTAAGGAATAACAGCTTTTGCAATATGATAAGTGTATTTAAATCTTTAGATTAAATTTAGAATCAAATACTAATTTTATTGTTTTAAATTTATCGAAATGAAATATTTAATAGCTGAAGACGAAATCGATTTACAACAATCTATTGTTACCTACTTACAACGTGATGGCAACATCTGTGAAGTGGCTTCAGATTTTGGTGAGGCTTCAGAGAAGGCAGCTATCTATGATTATGATGTGATAATTCTGGACATTAATTTGGTTTCTGGAAGTGGTTTAGATGTGCTTAAAACTTTGAAGAAAGAAAAGAAAAAAGCCGGCGTTATTATTATTTCAGCAAATAATTCATTAACTGATAAATTGGAAGGTTTAGATTTAGGAGCAGACGATTATATTACAAAACCTTTCCATTTAGCAGAACTAAATTCTCGTGTAAATGCAGTGCTTCGACGAGGTAAATATGGTGGTGATGAGATTATGGAGTTTAATGAAATAAAAATAGATACAAAATCCAGAACAGCTTATATAGAAGGAAAGGCAATGGCATTAACACGAAAAGAATATGATTTATTAGTGTTTTTTATATCTAATAAAGGACGTGTGCTATCAAAAGAAATTATTGCCGAGCATCTTTGGGGAGATGATAGTGATTTGTTGGATAGTTTTGATTTTATTTATGTGCATATCAATAATTTAAGAAAAAAAATGACTTCTGAAGGAGCAAAATATATAAAAACTGCTTATGGAAGTGGTTATAAATTTATAGAAGATTAATACGTGTCTAAAAAAACAAAACTCATAAAAAAAACATCTAAAACCTTTCTTATAACAGGTTTGATTTTAGCTGTTTTGAGCTCTATCGCCTTGTTTTTTTACACGAGAAATTTACTGCAAAATGAAGTTGAAGAAGCTTTATATTCTACAGAAGCAAGAGTTGATGATGCTCTAAAAAACAATAAAATACAATATTCCTTACCACCAGTCACCGAAATAAGAGAAGTTAAAATTTTAAAAAAAGAGATTCTAAAGGATACCATAATTTACGATCCTTCACAAGATGAAATGGAGCTCTTTAGAGAACTTTCAACCTATAAATCTATCAATGGTAAAATTTATCAAATTACCATTAGGGATTTGGTAGTAGAGTCTCAAGACATTTTATTGGCTATTGTTATCTCAAATATTGTTGTTTTTTTATTAGCATTTATTTTTTTATTCTACTTTAATACAGCTAAAAACCTTCAAGTTTGGAGTCCCTTTTTTAAAAATCTAGAGCAAATGAAACGGTTTTCGCTTACCACAAAAGAATCTATAAATCTTATAGATAGCGATGTTTTGGAATTTTCAGAATTAAAAACAGAAATAGAGACACTAACTAACAAAGTTAGGATGGATTATGAAAACCTAAAGCAGTTTACAGAAGATGTCTCTCACGAAATGCAAACTCCATTAGCAATCATTCAAGCAAAAATTGATAATATTATTAATGAACACTCTATTAATGATAAGCAATTTGAGCAAATAACTTCTATTCAAAAAGATATACAACGATTAAAGCAACTTAACAAACGTATTGGTATTCTTACTAAAATTGATAATAACCAATTTGTGAATGTTGAGCCTGTTAATCTTTCAGGTTTTATAAAAGAAAAAGTTAATAATTACAAAGAACTTGGTTTTAACAATATTATCCATTTTTCAAATGAAAATTTAACAGTTTTAATGGATGCTTTATTAGGAGATATATTAATTAACAATTTAGTTTCAAATGCTATTAAACATAGTAATAAAGAAGATAAAATCTCAATTATTACCAATAAAAATTCACTGATAATATCTAATGTTGGAGAAGACGCTTTACTTCATCCAGAAAAATTATTTCAACGATTTTATAGAGAATCAAAAGGAAACCAATCTACAGGATTAGGACTCGCTATTGTTAAGAAAATATGCGATTTTTATGGGTTTAAAGTTTCCTATAAATTCGAAGTTAAACAACACATTTTTTCTATTCATTTTTCTTAAAAAGCTTAATTGAATTTTACTTTAGATTTCCTTGAAATCAACTTTAGAATTGGATAATACATTTATACTATTATTAATCTAAAAACGATAAAAATGAAATTATTAAAAATAGTTTTAGGTACTTTTTTAGTATTTACAGTCTTTGCTTTTACTGCAACAGAAAACAAAGCACCACAAAAAGTGAAAGATGCTTTTTCAAAAAAATTTCCAACAGTTAAAAAAGTAAAATGGGAAAAAGAGAACGTTACAAAGTGGGAAGCAGAATTTAAAATGGATAAAGTAAAATATTCAGCCAATTTTCTTGAAGATGGTACATGGAAAGAAACAGAACATGAGATTGATGAAAAAGAAATTCCTGAAAAAGTAAAATCTGCAATAATGACTAATTTCCTTGATTATATAATGGAAGAAGCCGAAATCTCTGAAACCCAAAACGGAATAGTTTATGAGTTTGAGATGGAGAAAGGAGAAATAGAGATTGAAGTGGCTATAGATGTAAATGGTAAAATTTTAAGTCAAGAACTAAAAAAAGAAAATGATAAAGATTAATTTAAGTTAAGTTTTTCATAGATGAAAGGTTGTTTTTTGAGAATGCCCAAAGCCTTTATGGTTTTGGGCATTTTTTAGAATAGATACTTTTTAAACTTTAAATTTTCTTTAGAATCACATAGTATTTTCGGCATAAATTAATATTGAATTCATTAATTAATGTCTAGAATTTTCCCAATGCGCTTTGCATTACTTAAAGCCTATATAGGCTTGTTTTTAATCTTATCATTTATAGTAAGATTAAGTTTCTTTGTTTTGAATTTTCACGAAGTAAACAAAAACTTTTTTATTTTAGGAAACACGTTTCTAATTGGCTTTTTATTTGATGTTGCCACGATTTCGTTTTTTGCTATTCCTTATCTTATTTATTTACTCGTATTTCCTAAACGATTTTATGGTTCCATCATTGATAAAGTAATTACTTATTTTGGTTTTTCTTTAGGAGTATTAATTCTCTTCTTTTCATTTTTTGGCGAGTTTACATTTTGGGATGAGTTTCAAAGACGTTATAATTTTATTGCGGTAGATTATTTAATTTACACCTATGAGGTTGTTAAAAATATAAATGAATCCTATCCATTACCAGTATTGCTATCTGTAATGTTAGCCTCAGTGCTTACAAGTATTTTTGTTGTATATAGACTGGGGTATTTTCGTAAAACTTTTGCTAGTGCAACCAGTTTTAAGCCTAAATTAATAGCAGCATTACCTTGGTTTATTATTGTTGCTATAAGTGTTTCGTTTATTACAAATAAACAAGCTGATTTTTCTGAAAATCGTTACAACAACGAATTGGCAAAAGCTGGTATTTATTCATTTTTTGCTGCCTTTAGAAATAACGAATTACCATATAATGAATTCTATAAAACAATTCCAAAAATAGAAGCCTACATCACAGTTAAATCGAGCTATAGTGATACTAAGGATACATTTATAAATCCAAATGAGTCATCTATTTATAGATCTATTGTTAATTCAGATAGTATTAATCACACTATTAAACCTAATGTTATTTTTATTTGTATTGAGAGTTTAAGTGGCGATTTTCTAAAGGAATTTGGAAACAAAAGCAATATTACTCCAACGTTAGATTCTCTAGCAAATAACAGTTTGTTTTTTAAAAATTTATATGCAACAGGAACACGAACTGTACGTGGTATGGAAGCAATTACTCTTTCTATACCACCAACACCAGGACGAAGCATTGTAAAAAGAAAAAAAAATCAAGGTCTTTTTACTATTGGTGAAGTATTTAAACAACAAGGTTACGAGCGCAATTTCTTTTATGGCGGAGATGGCTATTTTGATAACATGAATACATACTTCGGAGGTAACGGTTTTAATATTGTGGATAGAGGCCGAGGGTTTTTATTAGACAAAAACATAACTACAACACGTACAAATATTGAAGACGGCGAAGTAACTTTTGAGAATGCTTGGGGCGTTTGCGATATGGATATATACAATAAAGTACTTAAAGAAGCAGATAAATCGTTTGAGACAGGAAAACCATTTTTCGATTTCATAATGACAACCTCAAATCATAAACCATATACCTATCCTAAAAATCAAATTGATATTCCGTCGGGCTCAGGAAGAAATGGGGCAGTAAAATATACTGATTATGCTATTGGAGAATTTATAAAAAAAGCAAAACAGAAATCTTGGTTTAGCAATACGGTTTTTGTTATAATGAGCGACCATTGTGCAAGTAGTGCTGGACGTTGGGAATTGGATGTGAAGAATTATCACATTCCTGGAATGATTTCTAATTTACCCAATCAAGAACCACTAAAAGTAAACAAACTGGCTTCACAAATAGATGTATTTCCTACACTATTTGCTTCACTTCATTGGAATTACAACTCAAATCTGTTTGGAAGAGACATCATCGCTATGCAAGCTAATGATGAAAGAGCTTTTATAGGCAATTATAGAAAATTAGGGTATTTAAAGGAGAATAAAGTGTTGATCTTGGATGAACAGGCAAATGACAACTTCTATTCTTGGAATCCTTTAGACAATAGCTTAAATGCTATTCCTATTGAAGAAAAATTTGAAAAAAAAAGTATCTCATTCTATCAAGTGGCAGATGATATGTATCGAAATGGAGGACTAAAAATTAAAGAATAACGGTTTGGTAGATATTCATTTTATAGTAAACCCAATTGCGGGCTCTGGGCAAAATAGTTTTTCTGAACAGTTTCTTCAGGATTATTTTGAATCTGACACATATAACATTACCATTAAATCTTCGGGTTATAAAGGGCATGCCATAGATCTTACTAAGGAATCCATTCACCAAAAAGCACATATTATAGTAGCCTGTGGAGGAGATGGTACTATAAACGAAGTCGCTTCAACTTTAGTAGACACAAATATTCCATTAGGTATCATACCTGTTGGCTCAGGAAATGGACTGGCATCGCACCTTAATATACCAAAAAACACAATAAAAGCACTTCATATTATTAAAAATAACAAGTACACAAAAATAGATGTTGGTTGTGTAAATCAACGTTATTTTTTTAGCAATACTGGATTTGGTTTTACTGCAAATGTTATAGAAAACTATGAAGCCTTGCAAAAAAGAACAATATGGAGCTATGTAAAAGCGTCTTTAAAATCGTTTTTCGAGTTTTATAAAAAAGAAGAAATTATAATTTCAATTGACAATGTTACAGATGTTGTAAATCCTTTTTTAATATTTATTTCAAATTCCAATGAAATGGGATATAACATGAGCTTAACACCTAAAGCTTCTTTACAAGATGGACTTTTAGACGTTGTAATTGTGCCAAAAATAGGTAAAATTAAAATGCTTTTTTTTGGATTCTGTATGCTCATTAAAAAGCCAGACCTATTAAAAGATGTTAAATATTTTCAAACTAAAGAGATTTCACTTTTAAGAAAACGAGGTGCTTTTTTCGAATCACAAATAGATGGAGAATTGTCCAAACTTGGTGAGCAATCTCTCTCTATTTTTTTAAAAGAGAAATCCTTAAGCGTATTTGCAAATGATAAGTAATTCATTGTTTATATGGCTTTAAATTTTCTTAAGAATTCCCATTTACTTTTAACTCAAAATAAAAAAACATAAAGACAGCTACTTTAATTAACATTTCTAATTTGATGATATCAAAAAACATGAAATTCTTGGCTGTATTATGTGTTATTTCATTTCTTACTTCCAGTCCACTACAAGCTCAAGATACTAATGAGACTAAACCGCTAGTAGGAACAACTCAAAAAATAGGAGATGTTATTCTCTTTGCTTTACCAATAGCAACAGTAGGAACATCTTTTATTATTGGAGATAAAGAAGGCGTTTGGCAATTTACAAAAGGACTTATACTTACAGAAGCTTTTACCTATGGCTTGAAGCTTAGTATAAATAAACAACGACCAGATATGAGTAATGATAATGCTTTCCCATCGGGTCATACATCTACAACTTTTCATAGCGCGGGATATATACATAGAAGATATGGATTTAAATATAGCATTCCTGCTTATGCTCTTGCAGGATTTACAGCAGCAAGTAGAATCGACTCAAAAAAACACGATATCCTTGATGTTTTTGCTGGAGCAGCTATAGGTCTTGGAAGTAATTTATTATTCACCACGAAATATCAGCAAGAGCGTATGGAACTTTCTTTTAACAGTAATAGAGGCGAATATATGTTAGGTTTTAAATATAAATTCTAACAGCACCTTTAGTTTTTTAAAATAGAAAAAGATAATATGATTTTTTATAAGTCAAATCTCATTTATAGGCTTTCACAAGTGGGAATTAATCGCAATGAAGATAAAAAATAAGAAGAGTATAAATGAAATTAAATGATGCTACTTAAATTTATTACATTAACTACGTTTTTTCTAACCTCAATATTTGGTTTTGCTCAGCATAAAATAAAAATTGATGCAAAACTAGATACTATTAATCATACCATTCAAATAAGTCAAAAAGTCGTTTATAAAAACACTTCTAAAGACACTTTATCCCAGATTTTATTTCATGATTGGGCAAACAGTTATTCAGATAAAGAAACACCTTTGGCAAAACGTTTTGAAGAAGACTACAAACGAAACTTTCATTTTGCTAGTGATGAAGATCGTGGCTTTACCAAAATAGATTCAATTTATAATACAACAAAAAATATATTAAATTGGCGACGATACAACAAGATACAAGATATATTAGAAGTCAAACTAAATAAAAGATTAGCTCCAGAAGATAGTACAACTATTTATTTTTCTTACTCTGTAAAACTTCCACATGATAAATTTACAGGAAATGGATACACCAATGAGAATAACTACAATCTAAGATATTGGTATTTGGTTCCAGCAGTTTACAATGCTAAATGGGAGACTTATAGCAATAAAGATTTAGGCGATTTTTATGCGCCATTAGCATCTTATGAAATTGAATTTAGTGTCCCTAATACTTATACACTAACTTCTGGTCTTAAGCAATCAGAGCAAGAGATAGATAACAAAAAAACAGTATCACTCATAGGAAATAATCAGCGTGAAATTAAATTATATATCCAAAAGAAATCTAATTTTTATTCACTTAAAACAGATGAATTTGAATTGGTTACTAATATTTTAGAAGACAAAGTTGAAGAATCAAAAAAATTATACATAGCTAATAAGATGGTTTTATTTCTTAAAGAAAATTTAGGTAACTATCCATTAGAGAAATTGATGGTTTCAAACATTGACCAAAGAAAGAATCCAATTTATGGATTTAATCAACTTCCAGAAAAATTTAGACCTTTCTCAAATGAGTTTCAGTTTGAAATGTCCTTGTTAAAAAGTACTATTGATGCTATGCTAGAAAGTACTTTGGTTATTAACCCACGAGAACAAAAATGGGTTTCAGACGGAATTTGGGTGTATTTAATGATGAATTATATTGATACTTATTATCCTGACATGAAATTAGGTGGTTCTATTTCAGAAATAATTGGATTACGCTGGTTTCACGCAGCAGCTTTAGATTTTAACGACCAATATTATTTGGGTTATAAAAATATGACAAGGCGTTTTATAGATCAATCACTAAAAACACCAAGAGATTCGTTGCTAAAATTCAACTATAATATAGCAAACACCTATAAAGCTGGTCTTGGGCTAAAGTATTTAGAAGACTATTTAGATGATGAATCAGTAAGTTTAAGCATTAAAGAATTTTATTCAAATTATAAGCTAAAACAAACTTCTACAAAATCATTTCAGAATATTCTTGAATCTTCCGCTAATAAAAATATTAGCTGGTTTTTTGAAGAGTTTATATCAAGAAATGATAAGCTCGATTTTAAGATTAAAAAAGTAGAAAAAAAAGGAGACTCGTTAATTATTAACTTAAAAAATAGAGAGAAAAATACAATGCCCTTTTCTATTTCTACTATTAAAGATGAAAAAGTAATTGACAAAATTTGGGTAGATGGCTTTCTTGGTAAAAAGCAAATCGTTATAAAAAATAATGAAGCTGATAAATTGGTTATTGATTATGACAAGAATATACCAGAAGTAAAACGCTCTAATAACTATAAAAATCTTAACGGATTATTTAATAAACCATTACAGATTAGATTATTAAAAGATGTTGAGGATCCTAGTAAAAATCAGACGTTTTTTATGCCTGTAATCGAGTTTGATAATATTTATGACGGATTAACTTTGGGAGGAAAATTGTATAATAAAACTATAATTAAAAAGCCATTTATTTATAAAATTACACCAACATATGGTTTTAAATCTAAAGCTTTAATAGGTTCTGCATCACTAGTGCTTACAGAACAGATTAAGGAATCAGGCTGGTATGCATATAAAATAGGGTTATCTGGAAATAGAACCAGTTATGCTCCAAAATTGTTTGCTAATAGCTTTACACCTTATATTAATTTCAACTATAGAGACAAAGATTTAAGAAGTAATTTACAACAAACTATATCTTTGAGAAGTGTGAATATTTCTAAGGATGTTGATTTAAAAATCCCTTTAGAAACACCAAACTATAGTGTTTTTAATACCAGATATTTGTTTTCTAATTCTAATTTTTCAAACAGTATTGTTTTTCAGGGGGATTATGAACTTTCAAAAAAATTTAGTAAAGTCTCTATAATTGCATTTTATAGAAAACTGTTTCTTAGCAATAGACAAATAAGTTTAAGATTATACGCTGGAACCTTTTTAAACAACAATACAAAAGCAGATAATGGTTATTTTGATTTTGCGTTAGATAGACCATCTGATTACTTGTTTGACTATGAATATCTTGGAAGGTCTGAAAATAATGGTTTAGTCTCGCAAGAATACATAACTGCTGAAGGAGGTTTTAAATCTGTATTAGATACCAGATATGCAAATCAATGGTTGACTACTTTAAATGGTGAAGTCAGTATTTGGAATTGGATTCATGCTTATGGAGATATAGGATTTTTAAAGAATAAGGGAATTAGTCCATATTTTGCTTATGATTCTGGTATTAAATTAAGTTTAGTAGCAGATTATTTTGAATTGTATTTTCCTGTAAATTCAAATAACGGTTTTGAATTGGGTCAAGATAAATATGAAGAAAAAATTAGATTTAAAGTTACTTTGAATGTTTCTACACTTATAAAATTATTTACCAGAAGATGGTATTAATAAATTTTCATCAATTTGTATATCTATAATAGTTGGTTTTTTTATTTCAAATAATATCTACTCAAAAGAGAATAAATAGTTTTTAAGCTTTTAAAAATTTATTAGAAATGAATTATAGTTATGGTTTTATTATTAAAAGATGACTCGAATTCAATAAGTTTAATCTTATTTGATTAGAACTATTTCTATACTACTTTAATTCTAAACTAATAATACTAATGCCATGTTTATCTTCCAATTCATTTTTAGGAATTCCTGGACCAATAGAAAATTGAATGCTTTCAATTTTATTTATATCAAAACCAGAGGTAATATTATGCTCTAAATAATAGGGCAAAAAACTGGGATATGGCCTAGGAAGAGTAACTGTTTTAACAGGCTTGAGCTCATTAATATTGATACTGTAATTTTTTAATTCAGTATTAATATTTATAGTTTTTCCAAAAGAAGAGCCATCATTTAAAACAAATGCTATTTGAAGTTTACAGGGTTTGTTATTTAAAGATCTTCCATGAAAAATAATTTTATTTTTTGAAATCAAATCGCTTTTTCTTCCTTCAATTTTATTAATAATATTATGCTTAAATGAGTAATCATAAATGAGTTCAGCATTTGTGTTTTCATTATCTATAAATACTAATTTTTCTAAATTAATTAAATATTCAGCTTCATTATTATTAGTAGTAGGTTCTAGCTTAAATGTTGGTCGCCATTCTTTAATTAATAAATCGGCATCATCAATAGCATTAAATAAATGAATAGGGCTTTCTTTTGGAACAATTGTAATTTTGTATGAATCTCTATTATAAAAATCCCAATCATAAAAATTTCCTTCATTTCCTGATGGATAAGTTATTTGCGAACCATCATTATGTTTAACAATAATATTATAAGTTAAATAGCCTTTTTTTAATTTCTCGTCAGGAATGGTTGCTTTATAAACATAGTTTCCATTGGATTCCATTTTTAAATTAAACAAGTTATTAAAGCCCGCATTTCCAATAAGCGTAATTTCTTTTGGTTTCTCTGGGGAAATGTACTGAATAGTGATTTCTAAAGGTGAATTTCCAGAAACCTCTGTTTTTTTATCATGTTTAAACCAAGCTTTATTTAGATTACTTTTTGGAGCATAAAAATCATTTAATTTGTTCGTTTTAAAAGGGTCATTAACATTCCAATTTTTTACAATTCCTTTTTTACTAATAATGTATGTACCAGGTTTTATTGAGAATGAATTGTTATTTACAATAGTAGAAAATTCGTTTTCTATATTTATCGCTTCAATGTTAAAATTAAATCCTAAATTTTTTAGATTTATGCTCATTTTATGAGTTTCCCATTTAGTGACTGCTACTGTTTTTTTAGGACTATTTCTACCAAAAGGATTATCTACCCAAACAGCATCAGGCATTACTTCTAATCTCCAAACACCTTCATTAATTTTATCTAAAAAATATGCCCCTAAGCCATCATATTCTATAATTCTAGAACTTCCAAAACCAGCTATTTCTTTAAGTTTTTCTTCATTTTTTACATCTGAATTTGTCGAATTTGTGTAGAAGAATTTTTCATCAGAATTATATTCAGCCAAATCATTTTCATAATTCACTTTAAAATCATCAAAACTTGTATTTTCTGGATAAATTCCAAATTCTGAATACATAGGAATTGTGTGAAAAACTTCAGAGCAAATCTTTAAGCCTAAAGCTTTAGAAGGGGTAAAGTTTAAATTCATATAATGCGTATTGTATTCAGTATTATTTGGAGCTAAGAAAGTTGGATCGTAAGCAAAATGTGTCGCAATTTGAATACCGGCAGTTCTAAAACTTCTTGCCATTGCAGGATAAATATAAGATTTGCCAACATCTGCAGCATCAAATTCATATACTAATTTTGCTCCGTGATGTTTTTTAATAACATCATCAAAAGGCATATTATAATCGTTAACATTTGGTAATAAATTACCCCATAATTCTTTACCATAACCCAAACCAGTTGGATACCATTGGAAAGTACCACCTTGTACATTACCATTAAAATAATTATCCATATACTGCACGGCATGACTCATGTTGTAAAAAATAGGTTTTTTTGTACCTGTTTTGCGCATGGCATCGGTCATCTTTTTTATAAATTCTGTTATTTGTTCGGCATCACCTGTATGGTGCGGTTCGTTGCTAACTTCAAAAGCTATAATATTTGGTTCATCTTTATTAGCAACTCCTGTATAAGGATTTATGTGATTTAAAAATTGTTCTAAATAGTTATATTGAGCTTTTATACATTCTGGATTTGAAAGACATTCTCCTTTACCATATTTTGCAGAGAAACCAGGTGTTTTTTCATCTGGTTCTGGCCATCCGTTACCCCAAAAAGCTATGGGTGTAATGACATAATTAATATTGTTGTCTTTTAATTTTTTTAGTAAATAATCAAAAGTATCTAAATGTTCGTTTTCAATTATATTGCCTAATGTGTCACTAATTTCTGTATCCCAAACATGTAAGCGATATAAATCAAAACCCAATCTAGTAAAGTGATACACGTCATTATCAATCGCTTTTTTAGGATCAATTCCCATACGTTTTGCAGAACGGTATGCATGAGCAAAAGGAACTGAATAATTTATACCAAAGCCTTTAACTTCTTTATTGGTTTTTTGCCAACGCATTACACCATTATTGTCAATATTAACATCACCTTTTGATGAGGTTTTTTGAGCGAATGATATTTTAGTAAATAATATCGAAATTAAAATAAATGTTAATTTTAGAATTCTTTTTTGTTTTGAGATAGTAAGCATAACATTAAGTTTTAATTTTATCAAAAATAGTAAATGTATAAATTACATTTGCTATTTTGCTTTTGTGATTTACTAAATGAGTAGTTACAATTATGTTTATAAATAGTTTTTGCGATAAAAGTATTAAGGCGATAACTTATTTTAACTAAATATATAAAATACAAAACAGTGTTTTTACTTTAAATATGTTTAAAAATAAAATATATATACTATGTCTTTTTTTTGTTGGAACATTAATTTGTTTTTCGCAATCTCAAACAACTTTTAAAAAAATAAACCAATCTACAGGTTTATCAAACGGAAGAATTACGAGTATAGTTAAAGAAAAAGAAGGTTTTATATGGATTGGTACAAAAAATGGATTAAATAGGTATGATGGACTTCAAGTAAAGGTTTACACTAAAAAAAACAGCAACCTAGGTTCAAACGATATTTCAGATTTATTTATTGATAGCAAAAATAGACTTTGGATAACTACTCTTGGTGGCGGAGTAAATTATTATGATCCATTAAATGACACTTTTCAAGTATTTAAAAATATACCTAATAATTCAAAATCCTTACTTTCTAATCAAGTAAATACTGTAATTGAAGATTCTAAAGGAAATATTTGGTTAGGTACAGAAAAGGGTTTATGTAAGTTTAATACAAGTACAAACCAATTTATTTCATATACCAATCAACCAACAGCAGACCAATCAAAAAACAGTAATAGTATTACTTGTATTTATGAGGATAAAAATGGAGATTTATGGGTTGGTACATTTGGAAATGGGTTGTTTTTATTTGATGTCGTTGAAGAAAAGTTCAATCAAATAACTCCTAAAGAAACTCAGATTTCAGATTTTATAAATGCCATTTCCGAACTAAATCCCGATAAAATTTTAATAGGAACAAGCGGAAGTGGTTTATTATTAGTTGATATAAGTACTTTTAAATTTTCAAATTTTTTCAAGGAAAACTTATCATTTAAACATGATATTAATATTGTTCGTTCCATAAAAAAAGATAGTAGAGATAATTTATGGATTGGTACCGATGGCAATGGCGTTTTTGAAATTGAATACCCAAACGCTAAAAGTCCTATTATTCATAATTATTTATACAATTCTCAATTAGAATCCTCATTATCTGGAAATGCCATTTATGAAATTATGGATGATAATGATTCTAATATTTGGATTGGGACAGCTTGGAATGGAATAAGCATTCTTGATAAAAAAAACACTAATGAAATCTTATTTAGCGATATAATTGGTCTAAATCCAACGCCTGTTTTATCTATTTATAAAAATAAAAAAAATCTTTATTTAGGTCTTGATGGCGAAGGATTAACTATATATAATCAGCAATTAAATAAAGTTAAATATTATAATGAAAAGAGTAAAAACGTATCTGTAAAAGGTAAATTCATTCAAAAGATAGCCGAATCTAAAAACGGAGATATTTGGTTAGGAACTTTTGCAAACGGATTAGTGAAATTTAACGAAAAGCTTAATACATTCAAGCAATACAAGCATGAATTTAAAAGTAAAAATTCTATAAGTCATGATGATGTAAGAGACATTGTAGAAGATGATAACAATAATTTGTGGGTTGCTACTTGGGGTGGTGGGCTTAATTATTTTAATCCAAAAACAGAGCAATTTATTAGTTATAGGGATAATGCTAATGATAAAAGCACCGTAAATAATGATAATTTAATCTCTTTAGAAAAAGATGGCACTAACATGTGGATTGCCACTTTTGGAGGAGGTGTAAATTTATTTAACACAACTACTAAAAAGTTCTCATATTTTATCCATAACGAATTAGATGTTAACACAATTAGCGGTAATAATATTTTTTCTCTGCTTAAAGATTCAAAAGGTTATTTGTGGATTGGAACTTCTGGAGAAGGTATTAACAGAATGGATTTAAAAACCAATAAAATTGAACGATTCGAAACAAATGATAATATTCGCTACTCAACCATTACTGGCATAATAGAAGATAATGATGCTAATATTTGGTTTAGTACAAAACAAGGTATAATTAATTACAGTTATCAAACAAATACATTTAATACGTTTGCAAACCTTTCTGGCGAATTTCATATTAATTCAATTTTTAAAGATGAAAAAGGATTACTTTATTTTGGAGGTATAAATGGTGTTGTTAAAGTTAATCCTAAAACGGTAGAGATTGAAAATAGTCAACCTACAGTTAAGTTAACTAATTTTAAATTATTTAATAAAGAAATAAATGCTGAAGAAAAAGGTGTTTTAAAAAAGAATATTGCTTTTGAAGAAGAAATCACCCTTAAACACAATCAAGATGTTTTAACCTTTGAATTTTCTGCATTAAAATTCCCGTTTTCAAGTAATTGCGAATATGCTATTAAAATGGAGAATTTTGATGAAGATTGGAGAGATATTGGAAAAGATAGAACAGCAACATATACCAATTTATCACCTGGCGATTATACCTTTAAAGTAAAAAGTAAAGAAACAGGAAGTACTTGGGGAGATGCATATACATCTGTTAATATTCATATTTTAAAACCTTTTTGGTTAAAATGGTGGGCATTCGTTTTGTATGGTATAATATTTTTAACATTGTTTTATTTGTTTAGAAAATATACCATTGCTTGGGAGCGTATGAAAGCTAATTTAGAATTTGAAAAACTAACCCATGAAAAGGATACGGAGTTATATAATTTAAAACAGCAATTTTTCACTAATATTTCTCACGAAATTAGAACACCAGTAACCTTAATATTAAGCTCAATAAACAGATTGTTTGATAAAGGAGAATTGCTAGAAAGAAAACAAATTAAAGCAGCTCATACGGTTAGAAAAAACAGTAATTTATTACTTCAGTTAGTAAACGAATTACTAGATATACGAAAGTTTGAAACAAATGAAATAACTATAAAAGTATCTGAAAATGAATTTGTTTCTTATTGTAAAGAAATATTTTTATCGTTTTCTGAAATAGCGACTGATAGAAATATTGATTACACTTTTGTTTCGGAAAAAGCTAATATAGATTTATGGTTTGACAAAAATCAATTAGAAAAAGTTATTTATAATCTATTAACCAATGCTTTTAAATTTACTAAAAACGGAAGCGAAATTCAGTTTAAAATTGAAAATGATAGGGACTCGGTTTACATAATTGTTAAAGATTCAGGTATTGGAATGTCTGATAATCAAATATCAAAAATTTTCAAAAGGTTTTATCAAGCAGAAACAAACAATACAAATGAAGAATCTGGATTTGGGTTAGGTTTATCAATATCAAAAGAAATTATTGAATTACATCAAGGAAAAATTTCTGTTAAAAGCGAAAAGGATAAAGGAAGTAGTTTTGAGGTGCAATTATTAAAAGGAAAACACCATTTCCCTGATTATGTAGTGGAAGAAGATAATGATTTAGTTACTCAAGAAGTGTCGGAAATTAATCATGTTAACCAAAATATTATAATAAATAAAAATGAAAAGGAAACTGTTTTAATAGTTGAAGATAATATTGGTATTCAAGATTTTTTAAATGATATATTAAATGATGATTTTGAAATAATGCAAGCATTTAATGGAGAGGAAGGATTAAAAATGGCAACAAGCAACTTTCCAGATCTAATAATTAGTGATGTTATGATGCCTATTATGGATGGTATTGAATTTGCAAAAAAATTAAAATTAAATACCAATACCAGTCATATCCCAATTATTCTTTTAACAGCGCGTACATCAATAAAAAATAAAATGGAGGGTTTTGAAACAGGAGCCGATGAATATATTACAAAACCATTTAATGAGGAGTTGTTAAAAACAAGGATTAATAATTTGTTAAATAGCAGAAAACTACTCCGCGAAAAATTTAGAAATGAAAATATGCTAACACCAAAAGAGTTAGCAATAAGTTCTACGGATCAAATATTTTTAGATAAATTATATAAAAGCATTGAGGCTAACTTAGAAACCAATAATTTAAAGGCTGAAGATATTTCTAAAGAAATTGGTATGAGTCACTCTGTAATGTATAAAAAAATTAAAGCATTAACAGGACTTTCTTATGTTGAATTTATAAGAGAATATAGATTAGCAATTGCTAAACAATTAATTGAAGATTTAGGGTATTCAGTTTCTGATGCTTGCTTTAAAGTAGGTTATTCAGATAGAAAATATTTTAGCAAACTATTTAAACAGAAGTTTAATAAGAATCCTTCAGAATTTTTATCTAAAAAATAATAAATTCTATTTTTAGTCGTACAGAATTTATAATATTCACAAAAAAACGAATTTGTCACCTCTTCTAAATGAATTCGACACCCCTAAAAAAGCAGTAACTCTTAGTAATTTTATGGTTAATAGAAGTTGTGTTTCAGATGTGGTGTTTTCACATTTTTAACATCCTTTTATTACAACTAACTTAAACTAATTTAAACTAAACTATTTATGATGAATTTCTTTCGAGAAAAAAAAAGGCATATTAATATGGTACGTTTATTATATACTTTATTCTTTTTGTTTTTTTCCATAATGTCGTTTGCCCAACAAACAGCATTAAAAGGAGTAGTAACCGAGCAATCCACTTCCATACCACTTCCTGGAGTTAATGTTGTGATAAAGGGAACAACTACTGGGACCTCCACAGATTTTGATGGAAACTACCAAATTGAAGTTAAAAATGGAGATATTATTGTCTTTACTTACGTGGGTTATCAAGCCAAAGAAATCACTTATAATGGACAATCTACTTT
>NZ_FPKV01000010.1 GCF_900114265.1 Flaviramulus basaltis | reverse complement strand
ACACCTCAAGAAATTATGGATTCTGAACTAAAAAATGTAGCTTAGTATCTCACAAAAAAAAGCAACGTTTGTTGCGTTAGAACCTTGAATGCAGCAACTTATGTGGAAAAAAGGAAATAGAATTAATATCAATGACTTAAAAAATAAAAATCACTTATTAATTAAGTTCGAATGTGGTCTTTGTGGAGTTGAAAATGAAATTATGTTTTTCGATTATTCCAATACTTTTTTTCTAGAATATCCCTATTATGTATGGGAAAATGAATTTGGATGTCCGCACTGTGAGAAATCGAATTACCATAAAATTGACATTTCAATAGATGATGATTTGATTATCAATATTGAGAGCGATTTTAACGAATTCGAAAAAAACATTAATAAAAGCCTTTATTATAGTACAGAAATAAAGGACAAAAATAAATACACAATAGAATTCCCGTTAGAATTAGAAATTATTGAACAATATCTAAATGAAAATCATTATTTAGTTTTCGGAAAATCTATGATTGGAATTCTTGATATTCTTAATTCAAAATCAATATCTGAAAACGAAATAATAAAAAATTTAATTTATAGTAATTTAATAACAATTTTCGAAACATATATATCTGATTTTTTAATTAGTAAAGTTGATTCAAATAAAGATTTACAAATTAAAGTTGTAGAAGATTATAATATTTTTAGTGGTATCAAGATTGACAAAAAAAATATTTATAACGTAATGAATGATTTGAAATCTGAAATATTAGTTGAGTTAAATAAAATTGTTTATCACAACTTAAATAAGGTAATTCCATTATATAAAAAAGTACTTAATATTGATTTTTCAGATAGATTAAATTTATTACCAAAAGCAATAAAAATTAGACACGATTTAATTCATCGGAATGGAAAAAATAAAAATGGTGAATATCATAAAATAACAGATGCTATGCTAAAAAGTCTAATAGTTGAGATTAAAGATATTGCCGAATATATAAATAGGGAAACAAAAAACTAGATACAACACCGTATATAATTTATTGCTAGTTCTAGCCTACTTACGAAAATCCTCTCGGATTTTCTATTCGGTTTTTATTTGTTAACTTAGTTTTTTAACCACGCAACAAACCATATACAAACACGTTAGCATTAATTATGAAAAAATCCATTTTATTTATTTATGTTGTTTTATTAACATCTTGTCATACAACTTCTTATGTTCATGATTATGAATCAACTCCATATGGAATTGAGTATGAAGAAGGAAAATGGTTGTTAAATGAAATAAATTCTCCTGAAAGTATAAAATCAAAGGTTACGAAAATTGCACATGAAAATTTTTATAAACATCTTGGAGATAAACTCAAGAAAGCCGAGGATTTAAAAAATATTAGCTTATCTCATGTCCCTATGAAACCTGAAAAAATGTTCTTAGAAAGAGCTAAAAAAGAATCCGGATTTGATTATTTAATTAATATAAAATGTAGTAGTTCAAAAAACGAAATTGGTGGATTAAAAATTGGACAAACTTACCGGAAAAGAAAAAATGTTGCTGAATCTATTCTTGAGGTTTATGATTTAAATACTTTAGAAATAATTTATTCTAGGAAAGTTATTGGACAAGTATCAGTTGATGAAAATGATAATGAAGATTTTTCTTTTGTTAAAAGCTCTAGCGGAATAATGATTAGTTGTTTAAAAAGAATAATTAAGAAAATTAACTAATGCTAACACCGTGTATAATTAATTGCTTGGTCACTGCCGACTTACGAACATTCCTGCGGAATATTCTATCTGTGATTTATTTGCTAAATTAGTTGCTTAACCACGCAACTAACCATACACAAACACGTTGGCAAACATTTATAATAACAATAAAAACAATTAAGCTCATGCCAAAAAACTGGAATAGAAAAAAATTAATAATATTCTTATTGATAATTGGAATATTATTGAATTGCACCAAAAATAATGAGATAAGTGATGTTAATATCCGATTATCTAATATTAGCGACTTAAATTTTGAAAATATAATTGTTAATCCAGGATCTTCTGAAAGAGTAAATTATGGTAATATAGATTCAGGTATGTTCTCTGATTACAAAAATTTCGAAAAAGCATATGGATACGGATTTGTTGAGCTGACTGCAAATGGAGAAAAATATTCGATAGTACCCATTGACTATGTTGGGGAGTCCCCATTGCGTGATGGTGATTATACATATCAACTTGACTTGGTAAAACGAGATGGTGGATATAGTGAATTGACAATTAACTTAATTCAAGAATAAAACGATTTGCCAACACAGTGTAAAAATAATTGCTTGGTTTTCGCCTACTTGGAAAATCCTACGGATTTTCCTCTGGTTCGTTCCATTTTTAGTAAGTTAGTTGCTTAAACTCGCAACTACCCTTACACATAACCGTTACCACCAATTTGAAAAAAACCAGAACTTTAATATTAATCATAGTAATTTCCATAATCATAAGTGTGATTTATGGAATTACGCACGATTTTATTACTTCAAAAATCTCGCCTGAATTTTATACAAAACTGACTTTTTTCAATTTTGGAATTTTAGATGATTATTCGAGAGAATTTGGCGGAAATTGGACTTTTGCTCTGATTTGGGTTGGATTTTTCTCAACTTGGTGGTTTGGTCTTTTAGCTGGACTGATTCTCGGAATTGTCGGAATGAAATATAGCGACGAAAAAAAATTGCTGAATAAAACGCTGAAATCAATACTAATCGTAACCGGAATTACAATTCTGTTCGGATTTGCTGGATATGGAATTGCGGAATTAAATCCATCCGAAATTATTACGAATTATAATTTCCCTTTTGAAATTGAACATAAATCGGAATTTAATAAAGTGGCAAAAATCCATAATTTCTCATATATCGGAGGAATTGTCGGACTGATAATCGGAACGCTGAATCAAATAAAAAACTGGTGGTAACACCGTGTATAATTAATGGCTTGTTCTCGCCTACTTACGAAAATCCTCGCGGATTTTCTATTCGGTATTTATTTGCTAAATTAGTTGCTTAAACACGCCACTAATCATACACAAACACGTTAGCTACAATTTGAAAAAAGAAATAGACTCATATAATAAAACACTATTCTACGAAGGGGAAAACGCTAAAGTTTCTCTTAAAGTAGATTTGCCAAAGAAATTATATAAATATTATTCTTTAAGTAATTATTCTTTCAAAAATTTAAAAGACAAAAAAATTCATTTCTCACATCCTTATGATCTCAATGATTTGATGGATGGCAGTCTTTGGCTTTGGGACTTAAATAGCTTTTATGAAGAATACTCAAAAGATGTAAAAAACCCACTTACATTTCAAGAGATTCAAAAAGATATATATCAAAATCACTCTAATGAATATTACAAACACAGAGGAGTTCTATGTTTAACAAATAGTTTTAATAACAAACTATTCTGGCCTCATTACACTTCAGAACAAGGATTCTGTATTGAATTTAATTCACAAGAATTTTTGAACTCTTTTGGGAAGGAAGAATATATGATTTTTCCAATATCATATGAACCTTTAAAACAAATAAAATTTAATGATTATATCATAAAAACAATAAAAAATAAAAAAGCTGAAATTAATGCAAATTTACCTTTACTCTATGCTTTATCGTTTAAAGATGAAATATGGGAATATGAAAATGAATGGAGGATATTATTAAAAAAAGATAATTTAGGAGAATTGTCACATCCCCTTAATACTATTGGAGACCTAAAGTATAATTTGGAAAATAAAGAGATTCAAAAAAGGAATATACCATACAATTCTAAATCAATAGCCAAAATTATACTATCAACATTATTTTTCAATAAAAATCGTTTTAATTTTCAAGTTATTTCAAAAAACAAAACGATATTTCATTTCCGCAAAAAATATACATCTGACAATTCTTTATTAATTGGTTTTTTAGAGGAGATTAAAGATGAATTTAATGATAAAATATATCAATTAGATAGGGTTTTTGACCCTGAATCAAGTTCATTTGCCAACAAAATATTATTCAAAATAAAAATTATAGAATTAGATTTTGATAAATTAATAATAGAAAGAAAAAAACTGTAGCTAACATTGTATATAAAAAATTGCTATTTTGTGCTTAACCAATGTGAGTTGCTTTGTTTGCTTGCATCTGATTTTCCTTCGGAAAATCCTCGCACACAAACACGCAACTTTCCATATACGTAACCGTTGGCAACAAGCTGAAAACCGAACTAATAATGAACTTTAGAAAAGCGACAATAAATGATGTTTCAATAATTGTGGAAATGATTGCGGACGATGAACTTGGAAAAAAAAGAGAAAATTTTCAAGTCCCATTACCGAATGAATATCTAAATGCTTTTGACAAAATACACTCTGACCAAAATCAAGAATTAATTGTTGTCGAAAATGAAAATGCTGAAATTATTGGAACTTTACAATTGTCATTTATTCAATATCTGACATATCGAGGCGGAATTAGAGCCCAAATAGAAGCTGTAAGAATTAGAAAAGATAAAAGAGGACTCGGAATTGGAAAAACTATGTTTGAATGGGCAATTAATAGAGCCAAAGAACGGAATGCTCATTTGCTACAACTAACGACTGACAAAAAAAGACCAAAAGCAATAAAATTTTATGAGGACTTGGGATTTAAAGCAACTCACGAAGGAATGAAAATGCACTTTAAATAAAAGCCAGTTGCCAACACCGTGTAAAAAACATTGCTTATTTTAGTTAAACCGTTTGGTCGTTGCTCTTTTGCTAACTCTGATTTTCCTGCGGAAAATCCTCGCGCACAAAACCGCAACGTTCCTTACACAAACACGTTAGCACCAATTTAAAAAAAATGAATCCGAATACTTTGTATGACATAAAATATAGAAATACCTTGATTGTCTTGACAGTTCTAATATTTCAAATTGTTGGATGTAAACAGATACCTGAAAAATCCGAAGATACTGAGAAATTAAGTAAAGTGAATTTCCATCATGTCCATCTAAATGTTACAGACAGAGATTCAACTATTGCATATTATCAAAAATACTTTGGTGCAACTCAAGTAAAATACCGAGATCGAGTGGATGCTCTTTTTACGGAAAAATCGTTTATACTAATGAATCTTGTCGATACTGCACCATCAACACATTTGGGTTCCAGTTTATGGCATATTGGTTGGTCAGGTGTAGATGGTCAATCTGAGTTTGATTGGAGAGTCAATGAAGGAATAGCGATACATACCGACATTACACCTCTTGGTGATAATTTTTGGATGTACTTTCTTGGTCCAGAAAAAGAAGTTATAGAAGTATACACTGGAAATAAAAACCACAGATTTGAACACATACATTTACTATCAACTGATGTTGATAAAACTATGAAATGGTTTGAATCACATCTTGGTTTCATTCCAGTATATGAAGAAGCGAAGCAATGGCAGAATAACGAGCTTCGGTGGAAATGGAATTTATTAATCGTCAATAATATTAATATCATTGTATTTGGTAAACCAGTTGAGGAAGAATCATGGTGGTCTAACGAAGAAATTAAACCAACTGATGATAGCGCAATCGATCATATTGGCTTTTCAACTGAAAATATTGAGCTTCTAATGAATAAAATGAGATCTGCTGGGCTAGACATTGTACATGATATAAAAATTGATCCTATTCATGGTATGAAAAGTTTTTTTGTTAGAGGTCCTGACAGTCTGCTAGTAGAAATAGTAGAGGAAAAGCTAATTCCTGAAGGTATCTGGCACTGATCATCCGAATAGATTAAACATTTAAATAAATGAATAAAAAAACAGGTGCTAACATTGTATAAAAATAATGCTTAAGTTTAATCCTAAACCAAAAGGTTGGTGAGCTTTTGTTAGCTTCTGATTTTCCTACGGAAAATCCTCGCACACAAAACCGCACTATTCTTATACGTAACGTTACCACACATTTGAGAAAAACAACGAGCATATTATTAATTTTAGTCCTTTTCCTATCAGCTTGTCAAACCGACAAGGATTTGAAAGGAACTTGGATTGGAGAATATTCAAAATCGGAAAATGGAACTATCGCTTTTCCCGAACGGAATTTATTGACTTTTAAAAATAATAAGTGCTATTCAAAAGGCTCAAAATATGATTACGGAACTGAACTTCGAGAAAGTAAGAATATGTATTTTTCAAACGATATTATATTTAACGAAGATTATTCAGAAAACAATCCCTTAGAATATTATGAAATCGTGAAAATAGAATCCGATTCTTTAGTAATAAAAATCCCTAGTAACGAATTTCAACACGTTTATCGAAAATTACCAGAATCTGCAAAACATAACCAAACGATTGACTTTATTGGAAAAAAAATCTTTTGGAAAAATAGAAAATTTCAAGATTCTATTTACTTTAAAACTGATTCCACTCTTGTGAGAATGTCAAATAAACGACCGAATTACAAAACAACATCTTGGGAAAGGATTAATTATGAGGGATTTGACATAATGTTTATGGATGGAGATGTTCCATACGTAATTGAGAACCAAAACGGAAAAACAATAAATTTAAAAACATTCCATAAATCTGACATTAAACACACGATGACAGAATTGGAATAAAAAACGTGTGGTAACAACGTGTATAATTAATTGCTTTGGCAAGTGATTATTTGGAAAATTCCTTCGGAATTTTCTCGCGTTCGTTTTTGTTTACTAAATTAGTTGCTCAAACACGCAACTAACCATACACAACAACGTTGGCTTCAATAATTCCGACAAAAAATACGCTGACAAAAAACTGAATGAATTACTGATTTTTTAATTTCTCTTAAGTATTTCGCGGACATTTAGCCAGATGCGGAACACACTCAAAAGCTAATCTTAAATAGTTTGCGGAATCAAAATTGATTCGGAAAAAGTTTGCGAAACTAAATCTGATTTTGACATAGATTTCGGAATTATAATGCAGCGTTTAAATTACTGTGAAAATTCAAAATATTACGGAGTTAAAATCGCTATGTAAATGACAAAAACGGCTGACATAATTATTATGCGGATAAAATATGGAAACGCAAAATACGCCTGTTCACTCAAATGTGTCATTACTAAAGCCAACAATGTATAAAAAAAATACTATTTTAGTGTTTAATCAAAAGGTCGGTACTGTTTTGTTAGCTTCTGATTTTCCTACGGAAAATCCTCGCATACAAAACCGTACTTCTTTTATACGCGAACGTTGGCAATAATATGAAAAAACGAAACCGAATAATAATTGGACTTATATTTTTAGTCACGTCTTTGTCTTCAGCCTTTTATTTTTTACCAAAGGAATCTGAACTCTATTTGACAACTGATATTTCGGATTTACAGAAAACTCTTTTGCCAATATCAATTATATTATCTATTATAATTTCTTCTATACTTGTGTTCAAAAAATCAGAATTTAACGGAGGAAATTCTTCCAGAATTACACATATTGGATATATTGGAATAATGAGCTACTTGATATATAGTTTGTCATCTAGTTTATTGACAACTGTTGCTCTAAAAACGAACAGAGTATCTAAAACAGAAACGACGGACAAAAATTTTGTTATGAGTACAATGACATTTCGTTCGAATGGAGAATTAATATCATCTGAACCTTGGGTTATAAAGTCTGATGGTAAATATGAAGTTCGAGGTAGAATAACTGGAAAATCTTACGATGATAATGTTGATGGAATATTTATGGATAAAAGTGACTATGTGAAAATTGAACAAAAAAAAGAATTCGGAATTACTTTGTTGAATGGATTATTCGGAATTCCATACGAACCGACTCTAAAAAAATAAATACTATTGCCAACACCGTATAAAAATAATTGCGGTTTAGTGCTTAATCAAAGGTCGTTGCGTGTTTGTAACGTCTGATTTTCCTTCGGAAAATCGCCGCACTCAAACACGCAACTATTCTTATACATAAACGTTAGCAAACATAATCTCGCCGGCAAATCTAAACGCACAAAACTCAAAAAAAGTACCTTAAAACCTTATTCTAAAACGGCATTATAAAACGCAA
>NZ_FPKV01000008.1 GCF_900114265.1 Flaviramulus basaltis | reverse complement strand
TCTTACCATTCCGAACAGAGAAGTTAAGCCCATTAGCGCCGATGGTACTGCATTTGTGGGAGAGTAGGTCGTTGCCTTTTTTGAATCCCGATTCTAATAAAAGAATCGGGATTTTTTTTGTGCTATACTGAAGTGAAAAATAAGTAAACCATTAGCGCCGATGATACTGCATTAGGGGGGCGTAGAGTCGTTGCCTTTTTTAGAAGTCCTAAACATGTATTTGTTGGGGACTTTTTTTTGCCCTTTTTTACTCGAAAAAGAAAATGTTAGTGTTTTGTGTTGTAGATGATATGTTTGCTATATTCTCGTAAAATTCATCCAATTACTTTATTTATGAAAAATCACCTTGAACCTAAAAGTGAATTTATAACTTGACTTGATATTTAAGTGTCTAGATAATGCTTGTTTTTTAATTGAAATAATAAAGCAGATCTCTAACCAAATGTTTTTGGATAGAAGCCATTTGTTTATAAGTGGTAGTATTTGTTCTGGATAATGTTTAAAATATTCACCTATTATTTTATAGGTAATAAAATCAACAGAATCCATCAAGTTTATGTGTTAATATATATACAAATAACTTGATGTCTTTTATTTCAAATTGTTTAACATATTTGAATACAAGTTCTAGTAAAAAGAGTTATAATCTCTTTGTGGTTTTTTTTAAAGTAATTTTACTATTTGTGTTAAGCTCTTTTTTATTGGGTAAGTATTGTTTAACTAAAAATGGTTTTTTGAATTTCTCTTCTTTTCGGTGTTTTTATTCCATAAAACTCGAGTTGATTCCTCATATATGTTTTTTATCTGAAGCTATTTTTTAGTTTTTCTTCTTTTCAAATTCAGTTCCTAAGGGTTCTATTAACTATTTTATTTTTACTCTAGCAAATAATGTGGCTAGATAATGGCAGGTTAGTTTTGAAAATGAAAGTTAATAAATTTTAGATAAAAGTAATTTGATAAATAGTGGTATAACTATAATAACTAATTTTAGATAGAATCTTTTTAAACTTTAAAAAAAACAAAGTATTTAAATTTAATTTATGGAGCTATTATCTATTATTTTTATACAATTTAACTTTCCTATTAAATCATTTCGGACAATTAAAATATTATAAAATTCCGTTCACTAAAAGCGGGAATAGTTGGAGCACCTTCATGATTTTTTTTATATCATCGTTATCTCTGTTAAACCAAGACTGTATAGTACAGGGATATAGTGATCTGGAGTTGGTATGGTAAAATGAGGTTTAAATCATAGGGATATTACAATCCAGAAGTAGTATGTTTTATATTCACATATAGTAGCACTTTGCTAATATTGAGTTGTTTTTAGGTTAAGTATATAGTAGTAATTCATTTAGACATATAATAATAGATTTATTATTCATTTATATACTTTATGGTTATGAATTTTAAGTTTAAAAATCACAGAACTTCTCTAAATTACCACTCACCGATATTAACCTTTCCTTCCATCGATTATTGATAGATAACTATGAAGATTGAGATTAAATTTACAAGAGTAATGAACTTTAAAGGTTCTTATTCAAGTCTAAATTTTAAAAAAATATAATTATGTCCATTCTAATCTTCCTTCAATTATTTATTACAATAAGTTATTTAATTTTTTTGTTTGAAAGAGGTTATTTTTTAGTTGGTTTGTCACAAATTCCTTTTTGTAATGATTTTTATGGAATCATATCGATAGAAAAAAATTATACATTAAATAGTTCAAGCTCAAATATTAATGTAGATACTTCAAAAAAAATAAATATAGATTCAAAAACTAATTTAAATTTAAACCTCAATAAAAAACCAAAAATTGCTGATAAAAAAATAGATGTAATAAGACATGAACTTAGTAGTAATTTAAAACATCTAGAGTTTATTTTAGCATTTGAAAACCAGTTAGCAGATTTAGCTTCAAAAGATAAATGTAATTTAGAAAGACTAGAGGATTTTATGAAAATAAAAAAAGATGTTCAGTTAAAAATAATTGAATTATCACAGACTATCACTTATTACCAGTCACAAAGAATTGCTTGTTAATTTCTTCTGAAATATAAAAAAGTAAAAATCATTCATCTACACTATTTATCCATTCGTCGACACTAGTCCACTATCTTATCGAAAATAATATACTTAAATAGCTTATATTAGGCATTTTTATGTCATATTAACCACTTTCATCAAAGTTAAAAGATAAAATGTCAAGTAAATTATCAATTCTTTTTATAGAAGACGATGTTGTCGAAACTATGAAAATGCATAGAACAATTAAAAAATTGGGTATTTCTTATGATATTCAAGAGGCAAAAAACGGAGAAGAAGCATTAAATATATTAATGGAAAAGAAAAAACTTCCAGATATTATTCTATTAGATTTGAATATGCCCAAAATAAATGGAATTGAGTTTTTAAGAATTTTAAAAAATGATGAAATACTTAAGTATATACCTACTATTATTTTAACTACATCTAGTAATAGAAAAGATGTGCTAGAATGTTATAAAGTTGGAATAGCAGGATATGTATTAAAGCCATTAAAATACGAAGATTACGTTTCTAAACTTGAAAAAGTACTAGAATATTGGAGTATTAACGAATTAATAAAGGCTTAAAATGAAAGGTATAGTATTTACATAGTTTTTAGAATTAGTTGAGTACAAATTTGGGTTAGAAGTAGTTGATGAAATAATAGAAAAGTCTAATTTACCTTCACAAGGTATTTACACCTCTATAGGTACCTACGATTTTTCTGAAATGCTATCTTTATTAAGCCATTTAAGTAAAAAAACCACTATAAGTATAGATGATTTGCTTTTGGTTTATTCTGAGCATTTTTTTGATGTTTTAGTTAATAGCTACCCAGAGTTAATTAAACAATATAAAGATCCAATTGATATGTTAGCATCAATTGAAAGCCATATTCATGTAGAGGTGCAAAAAATATATCCTGATGCAGAATTACCCACTTTTCAAATTCAAAATAAAACAAAAAACTCACTAACTATGATCTATAAGTCCAGTAGAGCTATGTATTATTTTGGACTTGGATTAATGAATAAAACGTTTGAACATTTTAACTCAAGTGCCGAAATTATTATGGAAAAATTAAAAGAGGATGGTACAGAAGTGAAGTTCATTATTACTAAAAATTAATGAGTACGACCCAAATCGAAATATTACAAAGAGCTCTTTATCGTGAACGTGAATCAAGAAAACAAGCAGAAAAAATTCTTGAAGATAAGTCTAGAGAACTGTATTCTACTGCAGAACAATTAAAAAAAACTAATGAGAAGCTAAAGCAATTAGTTCTTCAAAAAACTATAGAACTTGAAGGGTTTGTTGAAAATTTAGTAGATGCTTATGTACTCATAGATACAAAAGGGAATGTTATTAAAATGAATGATACAGCATCTAAATTATTCGGTTATAATTTAGATGAAGAAACATTAAATGTTAGTAATATAATTTATAAAGATGATTATGAATATGCAATAAACTCCTTTAATGAGTTATTAAATAAAGGTTCTTTTACTAATTATACAGCCAGAGTATATACCAAATGGAAAGAAGTGAAATTGGTTCATATCAATTCAAGTGTAATATATGATGATAAAAAAAGGCCAATTGCAGCGCAAGGTATAGTTAGAGATATTACAGATGAAACAGCTATTAAAAAACTTTTTGAGGAACAAAAACATCAATTAAATATCATTTTTGATAACTCTCCAATAGGAATTACATTATCCAAAAACCATCAAAATGGACTTTTATTAGCAAACAAGTCAATTTGTAAAATGCTAGGATATTCATCAGAAGAATTTAATACAATGCAAGTCCAGGATATAACACATCCAGATGATGAAGAAATATCTAGATTAAATCGTGAAAAACTTTTTAAAGGAGAGATAGATAGTTTTAATCTAGAAAAAAGATACATTAAAAAAAACGGCGAAATACTTTGGGCAAAAACTACTGTTACAGCTGTACATGATTCTAATGGGAAAACGAATTTTCAATTGGCAACAATTGAAGATATTACGAAAGAAAGAATTGCTAAAGAACAGTTAATTGAATCTGAGAGCCGTCTATCTGCACTAGTTCTTAGTTTAGACAGCGGAATTGTTGTAGAAGATGAAAATAGAAAAATTGTATTTACAAATACAAAATTTTGTGAACTTTTTAAAATAGCTCAATCACCAGATTTATTAGTTGGAATGGATTGTTTAGAAGCTTCAGAAAAAAACAAAGTGCTTTTTAAAAATCCAGATGCTTTTATTGAGCGCATAAATAGTATAAATAAAAATAAAAACACTGTTCTAGCAGATGAGTTAGTAATGAATGGTGGTACAATTTTAGAAAGAGATTATATACCTATTAAAATAGATAATCAACTTAAAGGATATCTATGGAAATTTACTGATGTTACATTAAAACGAAACTATAGAAAAAATTTAGAAGCAGAAAAGCATAAGTATAGTCGCATTATTGCTAATATGAATTTGGGCTTAGTGGATATTGATAATGATGGAAAGATATTAATGGCTAATCAAAGTTTTGCAAAAATATCAGGTTATACAGAAAAAGAATTAATAGGAATAAAAGCAAAAGAGATATTGCCTGTTGAAGAAGATAAAGCCGTTGTATATCAGAAATCTGAAGAAAGGAAAAAAGGGAAGTCTCATTCTTATGAAGTGCGAATTATAAATAAAAAAGGCGAGATAAGGTATTGGCTAGTTAGTGCAGCTCCAAACTATAATATGAATAATAAAATTATAGGATCAATAGGAGTTATATTGGATATTACAAACTTAAAAAATTTAGAAATTCAAAAAGAAAATCTTCTCAAGCAATTAGAAAGAAGTAATGATGAATTACATGAATATGCTCACATAGTTTCTCACGATTTAAAATCTCCCTTACGAAGTATTTTTGCATTAATATCTTGGATAAAAGAAGACAATGAAATTTTGAATCCAAGTACTTTATATAATATTGAGTTAATTGAATCGACATTAGAAAAAATGGAACAATTAATTTCCGATATTTTAAATTATTCTAGTGTAACTTCCGATACTATTCAAGATAAACCTGTTGATTTAAACATAGTCGTTAAAGATTTATGCCAAATATTATTTATACCAGAGCATATTAGTATTAAGGTTTTAAAAGATTTACCTGTTGTTCATGGAGATAAAACAAGGTTGCAACAATTATTTCAGAACTTACTAAGCAATGCTATTAGATATATAGATAAAGAAATTGGTCTTATAAAGATTGATGTTATAGAAAAAACAACACATTATCAATTTTCTATAACAGATAATGGGATAGGTATAAAAAAGGAGTATCATGATAAAATTTTTAAAATATTTCATTCCTTAAATAATAATAAAGAATCCTCGGGTATCGGACTTTCTATAGTTAAGAAAATAGTAGATTTATATAAAGGAGAAATTTGGTTAGAAAGTATTGTAGGAGAAGGAACAACATTTTATTTCACTATTAAAAAATAAATAAATGAAGACTGTACAAGTTATAAAAGAAAAAAATCAAGATTGGAAATTTATAGGTGATAAAATAGATTTAAATAATCCATTAGTTTTAGTATTTGGAAATAGATATTTACTAGAAGATAAAAATATTTATGGCGAAGTTAAAACAATGTTTCCTGCTGGACATATTGTATTAGGCTCTACCAGTGGAGATATTACAGCAAACACTGTAAGTGAAGAAAGTATATCTATTACAGCTATTGAATTTGAAAATAGTAATTTTATTATAAAAACGAGTAATGTATTAAATACCCAAAATAACAGTTTTAAAACGGGTAGCGAACTTATAGGTAAATTTCCAGAAGATGGATTAAAATATGTTCTAGTATTATCTGAAGGAAGCTTTATAATTGGAATGAGCAGCCCTTTCTGGATCTCTATCAAATGAACTCAGATAAAAGCAGTTTTAAATTACCAGGAGGGATTAATTCAAAATATCATGAATCGTCTGTAGCCTTAACAAAAGATGGAAAAACCATGTATTTTACAAGAAATAATTATTTCAAAAGAAAATTAAAAAAGAGTGCTGAAGAAACTTACGGGTTGAAGATTTATAAAGCGACATTAGTAGATGGAGAATGGACAAATATCAAGCCTTTATCATTTAATAGCGATGATTATAATACAGCACATCCAACTTTAAATGCAGACGGCACAAAGTTATATTTTTCATCAGATATGCCTGGAACAATTGGAGGTTCAGATATTTTTGTTGTAGCTATTAATAAAAATGGGTCTTTTGGGATTCCAGAAAATTTAGGAAATAAAATCAATACTGAAGGAAGAGAGAATTTTCCATTTGTTAGTAGTACAGGAACACTTTATTTCTCTTCAGACGGTCATGTTGGTTTAGGAGGATTAGATGTTTTTAGTTTTAATAACATTAATGAAATCATGACTTCACAAGAAAACGCCGTTAATATGGGGAGGTTTATAAACAGTTCAAGTGATGATTTTGGATATCTTATAAACGAAACCACGTTAAAAGGGTTTGTCTCTTCAAATAGAGCAGGAGGTAAGGGAGATGATGATATTTATAGTTTCACAAAATCAGCTTGTAAACAATTAATAAGAGGGATTACTTTAGATAGTAAAACGAAGCAACTAATTCCTTTGGCAAAAATTATTGTTTTTAATAAGAATAAACAAGTTCTTAAAACAGTAGTTTCTGATAATAACGGAGCATTTAATTTTGAGTTAGAGTGCAATTCAGAAAGCTATATTGCAGAGGCTTTAAAAACAGGATATTTTAAAAATGAGCAGCAAATAGTTGTTGCTTCTAAATCTAATAGAGAAATAATTATTGAGATTAATTTAATACCAGTGATTAAAGAAATTAGTAAACAGGAAGACTTAAATGTAACATTAGAATTAAAATCAATACTTTTTGATTATGGAAAATCTGGAATTAAATCAGAAGCAGCGATAGAATTAGATAAAGTAATTAAGTATTTAAACGATTTTTCAAAAGTAAAAATAGATGTAAGATCGCATACAGATTCTAGAGGAAATGATGATTTTAATTTAAGCTTGTCAAATAGAAGAAATATAGCAACAATAAAGTATATCGTTGAAGTAGGAGGTGTCTCAAAAAACAGAGTTACAGGGAAAGGTTATGGAGAAACACAGCTTGTGAATAAGTGTTCAAATAATGTGAAATGCAGTAAAGAAGAACATAAAATGAATCGGAGGAGTGAATTTATTGTAATGACAACAGAATGATGCTGTTTGTGTAAAAACAGAACTCCTTATAGTATGGTTTTATGTTTTTTGTAATAGTTAGTTTTTAAAAACGGTTTAACATAGTTTAAGCCGTTTTTTATTAATTAGATTTACCATAAGTATGTGCAAATCCTTAATTAAAATTTATAACTATTAAAATTGTTTTTCGCCTTTTTAAAATATAAGTTTTCTAATAAAAGCAACTATATTTATGATATAAAATAAAGGCTAGTATTATCTATTAAAAAGTATTCTGGATGGTTTGTTAGAAGTAAAAAAGTATGAAGAATAGCTTTTACCTAAAGTGAAGTATATATTAGCAAAGTAATTTATAGGCTAGTTGTTGTAAAAATATTAGTGAAAAACCATCTGCCTTTTTCATCTTTTTCTGCAGTAATATTAAAATGAGTATAATTTCCTTCTATATTTAGTTTGTGTGAATCACTTTTTAACCAAGCATTCACAACAGATTCGGCATTTGAATAACCATAAGCCACATTTTCTGAAACTTTTTTTGCACCAATATGGGTTGTTAAATATTCTTTTCTTTTAAAAAAATTATCATGAGATGCAGAACTATTATCAATCATATATTTAGTATGATTACTTGTTTGTGTTCTTATGTGTTCATTTTTAAGTAAGGCAGGTAAGTTTTTTGAAACTCTATGATTGTTGATTAATTCTAAAACTTCAACTTCTATAGTTTTAATATTTTCTAGTAATGCAACGTTTTCTAGTGGAGTTGTAAAAACATCAGAGTCATCGGTTGAGCAAGAAATGTTAACAAGAGATGCTAGTATTAGGCCTGAAATTATAATTGCTTTTTTCATAATATATTGAGGTTATTTTGTACTAAAATATATATTGAAATGCCTCTATGTTATTGTTTTTCGACCAGTAGGCTTTTGCTGTAGATGGCTGGAAATGAGTTTCGTTGTAGTAATTAAAATATGACAAAATGAAAAATCAATGACAGTGATTTAACTATCAATAGATAGGATTATTTCTAAGGGTTATTTTTTTGTAGTATATTAAAGAATTTAGAGTAGTTGTTTTTGTCTAAATAATTTATGCCTTTATAAATAAAGCAAAGGCATTTATAATATAATAGATTTAGAGTTTTTTTTTGAAAACTTTGCTGCTAAAAGGAGGTTGTAAATAAACCTTAAGATGTATTTGAATAATACACTATTTATTAACTTAAAAACTGCTCTATAGAGCAGTTTTTAAGTTTGTTTGAATGGTATTTAAATTTTTTATATATGTTTTATTGTTTTACTTAAAGTGGTAGAAAATAATTAGATTGATAGTGTTTAAAACACAAGTTGAACTAAGAATTCAGCCATTGTTAGATTCGATCCTTGTGCAAAGTCTGTATTTGTAATAGCTGCTTGCATTTTTAAATTATTACCCTCAAAATATTTAGTTAAACCAAGAGTATAACTTTTAGCGTCTGGCAATAAAGAACTATTATAATCTTTAAATTCTGGTTGCATATTTTCATATCTAAAGTCGAAACTTAAGCCTTTACTGGTTACATAGCCCGTTTGTAGGCTGTAACTATCTCCTAAAACTAAATATTCACTTATTTGTTGAGGTGCGAGTATTTCAGTAGCAGTTGCATCTAAAAAAGGAATGCCTAAATTTTTCGCACCTGCATTTGCATATTCAGCTAAAAATGAAAAGCCTTTATATTTTAATAAAAAATCTGTAAATACCTGTGAGTAATCTGGTAAATTGTCTTTGCCATTCGCATCGTAAAAAAGGAAATCACCGTGTCCTTCACCGTTAGAGTTACTTGCTCCTTTGTTTTTGCTAATTGCAGCACCAACTAAAAGTTTTAATGTCTCTTCGTGAGCTAAATCTGCCGTGTATTTGTCATTTCCTTCAGTGAAATAACCTAAAGGATACAAGTCTAAACGGGCACCAATTTTTAAACCACCTAAATCGGAATCTCTTGAGTCTGAACCAAAAGAATTTCTACCATCACCAGATGTTAATGCAAAGCTTGGAGCGATACCAAACTTATCACCAAATTTACTTTCAACAAATAAACCAAATTCACGACCTGTATTACTATAAAGTTGACTCAGGATACTTCTATCTGTAAACTGTAGTTTATCTTCTCTGTAAATCATTTCACGGTTATTTAGAAACGATTGTTTTTGTCCACCAGTTATAGTTAACCATTCATATGGATGATATGCCACCCAAGCGTCTAATAAGGGTTGAGCTAAACTAAAATCAGTCTGCACTAA
Organism: Flaviramulus basaltis; assembly: GCF_900114265.1. Lineage (GTDB taxonomy): Bacteria > Bacteroidota > Bacteroidia > Flavobacteriales > Flavobacteriaceae > Flaviramulus > Flaviramulus basaltis. The sequence goes on along the minus strand of NZ_FPKV01000008.1, from coordinate 14,710 downwards.
GAAGCTTACTTTTTCATTAATAGCTTTACCACTAATCATAAAAAAGGTTCTTTTAGAATTGAATTCATATTCGGAATCCATATCTTTTACTTTTTCATAATTAATAATAGGTTGAATGAATCCACCAATATTAAATTGATACGCACCTTCGTTGAAAGAAAAATTCAATCCTGTACCAAGTTTGAAATCGGCTTTGTTTTTGGCGTCTTGTTCCTGTGCATTAATAATAATTGAGCAGAAAAATATAGTAAGACAAAATAGGGTTTTGATAATTGATTTCATTTTAATTCTTTTTAGATAGTCTGTATATTGGTAATTCGTTGTTTAATTCTGTTTCTAACACACCAAAACTTACAAAACTGTTAGGTGCTTCTGGCTCTAATACTTCTGTAATAATTGGAGCATTCTTTTGGCTTGTAGAAATAATGAAAGTCCCTTTTGAAAACTGAATCGTTTTGTTTGTTAATTGAGTTTCTACTGTTTGACGATTCATTTTTTCAAAAAGTTCTTCATTCCTATCATAGAGTGTTATTTGATATGCTTCAACTTCATACTCTGTATCATTTTCAAGTGTTTCGGTTTTAACGCCTAATGTGTTTAGCTTTTTAATTAATTCTTTATGGCTTGAATCTATTAAGTAAAATGCTGGTTTGTTTCTAACCAATTTTGGTTTAGATTTCCAGGCATCTCTTACTGTGATTTCCATTTTCATTAGGTCATTTGTGTCTAGATCTATAACTTCGATGGAATCTTTATAAATTTCTCTTGTGCTTGTAACTGAAATATCACCATTCAATTTCTGAGCTTTTATTATTTCATTTTTTACTAAATCGGCATTTTCAAAAGCTGTTTTTAAATAAGACATTCCAATTAAAAAGGTGGTTGCCATTCGTCTTTTAAAAGATGTTCTACCTAAATTTACACCACGAACTTCAATTAAAGTAGAAACTGTATTAGTCAAAGCATAAGATGTGGCACTAGAACGTGCATTACTAGAACCTTGATTAAATTGAATTTCTCCGTGATAATCTCCAGTTGACATATAATCGTGAAAACGGAGTTTATTTTTAGTTAATACTTGTCTAGCATTTTCTACAAAAAGAGAATCTGTTAGTGTTCTCATATTTTGAGGGACATTAGGGTTTCCGCTGTATAAAAACATAATGTCATATAACCCAGCAATTCCAAAACTACCCATTTTATAAAAATCTCTACGATAAGAATTGTATTCGTGAAAATCGATGCCTACTTCTGGATTAAAATCTGAGAATGCTTTTTTTAAAACTATACTTTCAGGTGCCATTAACTTGGTTTGATCTCTGTTTAAATCGAGTCCATTAGAAGCGTAACGACTTTGTTTTAAATAGCCATCAATATTAGCCATTGATACAACAGCCAAATCAATTTTATCTAGTAAGTAAGAATATTTCGGATTATTTAAAAGCGTGTATAATAAATACAAAACACCTTCGGTACTAGCAGGTTCATTACCATGTAAACCACCTTGCATCCAAACTTTTATTTTTTCGGTAGTTGAATTCGGATTGGTAAGTCGCACCATAGGAATTTTATATCCTTTTTGGCTTTCTCCAATATAGCTTATGGTAACATATTTTGAATGATTTGATTTCAATGTATTTAAAAACGTAGTAAGCTCATCATAATCTGTAAAACCTCGTTTTTTCTGTAATGCAGGTGTGACGTTTTCTAAACTATCTGCATCAGGGAAATAGCGTTCCGTAATTTTTTTAGATTGTGGATTAAGCTGTGCCACTGTTGTTATGGCAGAAAAGAGACATATTATTACAAGGCTGATTTTTTTCATTTTTAAAAAGAAAAAGTTAGCATTAATCGTCCAATCCATTCATTGCCTTCAATAGGGTTGCCATCATTGTCATTTATAGAATTACCATCAACATAGGTAAATGAGGTTTGAATTTTAGCACCATAATTTCTTGCCAAGTATTTGCTCAATCCTATGGTGTAATAGTCGGGACGATTATAAAAGGTGGCATTATTTAAAAAGGAATTGGTGTCGGCTTCTAAATGTGTATATCTGCCATCTATGGAATACCCACTTTTAAATAAATAACCCAATTGAAAGTTATAACCTTCGCCTAACATCATACGACCTTTTACATAATTCTCAACATCTTGAACATCATTCACTAAAAAGTTAGTTGAAGTTGAACCATTATTAAGGACACGTTTTGTTATTTCTGAAGGCACAGTTGCAGTTGTTTTTACATATTCACCTAAAGCAGAAAAACCGTTGTATTTAAAAAGGAAATCTATACCATATTTTGTGTAGTTTGGTAATGTTTCTTCATCATTATCATTTAAATAAATAATAGAACCACTTTCTCTACCTCTACGGCTACTCATTTCATTGTTGACACTGTAATTAGCTCCAATAACTAATTTAGGAGCGCGTTCTCGCATTACATCGGCTTGTCTAAATTGTCCGAAATTAGTAAACAACCCAAAAGGTAAAAAATCCACACGACCACCTACTTTTAATCCGCCGTGATCTTTACCAAAAACATTGCCGCCATCACCATTTGTAAGCACGAAATAGGGTTTTAAATAAGATCCGCCACCAGTTCTGAAATTACCTTGTAGAAACAATCCAAATTCTCGTATGGACGCAAATGCTGAGGTTAATCGGCTACGTTCCACTAATTGAAGTGTGTTAGAGGACATAAATAATTCTCTATTGTCTGTGTATGTTGAGCGTTGACCGAAAGCCACATTTATACGACTACTAAGATCGTATGAAACATAGGCATCCATTAAATAATTACTTACAGAAGAATCATCTTCTGAAGAACCACTTAAGTCTGCTTGAAAACGATACGTGAATCTTTTATTACTGGATGTGCCATCTATTCTTAATCTGGCACGTCGCATTCTAAACCTGTTTTCAGCATCCAAATCTTCAGCATCTGTATACTGTTTGGTTTCAAAATAAGGTTGAATAAAACCACTTATTTTGAGCTCTTTACCATCAGTTGTTTTAAACTGCAAACCTTCTCCAAATTCATAGGTATTTATTTGAATGGTTTGTGCTCGTGTTTGAGAAAACATCAGCAACAAACAAAAGGTTAATATTATTTTAAAAAGTTTCATATTCATTTTGTTATAACTACGATTCAAAAGTTCCTTTAACTATAATATTTGTGTCTCGCATCATATGTTTTCCTCTTGCAAAAACATCTTGCAGTTTAAAATCTTTATCAAAAGCACATAAATCTGCATCATAACCAACGTCTATACGCCCTTTGTTTTTTAAACCTAAATTATTGGCAGGATTGGTAGTTATGAGTTTAAAAGCTTCATCAATAGCAACGCCTCCTTTTTGAATTAAATGAATAACCTCATTTAGGTTTTCACTTATAGGTGCTTGCTTTACACCAATTTGAATGCCTTCTTCATTAAAAACAGAAAGACCAGCATGACCGTCTGAACTAAAAGTCATAGTATCTATACTTGCTCCTTTATCTAAGGCATATAATACCGATTTATAAGGCGAAGTATATTGTGAAGCACCAGTTGTAATGTCTATCATTCCACCTAGCTTGGCGAACTCAATCGCTTGTTCAAAAAGAGGTTTGGTTCTACCAACGTGAGTAGGTGAAATATGTTCAATTGGAAATTGGTATTTGTTTACAAGTTCAAAAAGCACATCCATTTTTGTGTCGAGGTTTCCTAAATGAATATGAAGAATGCCTTTTTTGTTACCAATACAACCACCAACTCTTACATCACGCAATTTTCGTAGCAATTCTGTTGCAGTAGGATAAGATGAACGAACGTCGCTAATGGCTATTTTACAACCTAAAATCTTATCAATAAAAATCATATCGCCTTGAATGCTATCAGTAATTGTTACAGTGTCAATACCGTAATAACCACAAAACATATAAGCTGAAATTCCTTCTTGCTCTAAAGATTTAGCCTTTGCATAAAGCGTACGAATATTTCTAGCAGTGCCATCTGTACCTAATAAACCAACAACTGTAGTCGTTCCACAAGAGATGAGCTCACTTAGCGAAACTTCTGGAGTCATAGAAGAAAAACCATCTTTTCCACCAGCACCAATTATGTGCATATGTTGATCAATTAAGCCTGGCGTCACTATTTTTCCTTCAGCATCCAAAACTTCAGCGTGGTTTGAAAAAGCATCTAAATTATTAGATATAGCAGCTATTTTTTCATCTGCAATTAAAATATCTTGCTTTCCTAAATAGTTAGGAGCATAAAGTTCGGCGTTTTTTATAAGTTTTAACATAGGTTATATAAAGTGATAACAGAGCATTATAATTAATGCGACTGTTAGTGGAATTAAATTTCTTTTAACAATAGCTAATGTTGTTACACCAGCAATTTCTGAAACAGCAATAAGAACACCAGAAACTGGTGATACAGCTCTACCCATTGAGGCAGATAATTGCATAGGTAATATAATGGAAGTGCTGTCTACTCCCAATTTGGTTGCGATTTTAGGTACTAAAGGACCAAAAGCGAAAAAGGAAGCATTACCGCTACCCATTAACATTGATGCCAAAAAGATCATAACAGTCATAACAATGCTAATTCCAATAGCATTAAATCCTAAGTTTTGAGATACATCTATTAAGCCATCTATAAAACCTAAGCTAATAAGACCTTTGGCAAAAATATCCGCAGCTATAATTAGGGTTACAACAGATTTAAATATATTGCCCATACCTCCCCAAAAAATCTTTAACGATTCAAATACTGCTTTTAAGCTTTTTGTTCGAACCAATTCAAATACCAAAGCTATAAATAAACTAATAAACATTGCTGTGGTTGTATCTAAAGAAATGGGTGTTGAAAAAAGGCTGAAAATTTCAGAGAATGCAATTAATAAAATAATCGGTAATATGGGAATTAAGGCATATACTAAAGGGACATTTAGAGGTTTTTCTTCAACTTTTAGTATGTCTTTTTTATTCAGTTTATTTTTACTATCAAAATAACGATTTACAAAATAATAGGTAATCATCATAACGATGCTTAATGGTATGACTAAGGGAATTTGATTATTTAAAAAGAATGAAATAGTATCTACTCCAATAATTTCGGTAGAACTGGCAGTAATTGCAGATGCGGGTCCAATACCAAATGCTGTAGTGGCAGTAATTACTGAAACAGCAGACAATTTACTAACTCCTAGATTAGTTAATATAGGAAAAAGAGAAGCCATTAAAAGTAAGCCCAAACCTGCTGCAGATGGAATGGCAACAAACAAAATTTGTCCGATTGGTATTACCAAAGAAGCAGCTATGTATGGACGTGATTTAAATAATTTTAAAGGTTTCATAGCCACATACACCAAAGCATTGGAAGCCCCTATTTTATCGATATAAGCCACAAAACCACCAATAGCCATAATCATTAATCCTACCCCAGCGTTGGTTTCGCTAAAAGATTCTTTGATGTATCTAAATAAATCAAATCCTGAAAAACCTGTAGAGTCATTTAATACTGGCATTTTATGATCTATAATTAAAGCGACAACCAGCATTAAAAGTCCAGAAATTAGTAACACGGCATGCGGATGGTATTTTTTCAACAACAATCGCGCAGTAACGACTATGAAAAGAAGAGACAATATGGGTCCTAAAAAGATCATTCGTTTATCTTTTAATTAAAATGAATCACCATTAATTTTTGTTCCAGGAGAAAATAAAGCACCATTAGCTTCATCAACGCTTGCATGCTGAACAAAATCTCCTGTCAAATCGGGATTTCTAGTGTAAGATTCATTTGGGTTTCCAGATAAAGGAGCTATGTCAAAAGTAACTACTATATTTCCTGAAGGATCACTTAGAGTCATAAAATCTCCAGAGTTAGTCATATTTAAAGCGCCCTCGGAAGCAGTTTGTACAATAGCTCCTCCAAAATTACCTGTAGGTGTTCCACCACCAAAAACGACTAAAACGGCATTAACTGGAAGTATCGTCCCTGTTGGGAATATGTGTCTAACTTGGTCTGCATCTGAAATAGTATATCCAGATAAATCAAATTCTGGACCAGAGTTGAAAAATTCGATAAATTCATCATCATTTGCATCTCTAGTTCCGTCACCGTTAGCATCTCCAGCTGAATCGGCATCTGGATCATATAGTACTTCGTTTATTAAAAACCCAAGAAAAGGACAGCCATTGTTATCTATTTCTCCTGGTATTTCTGGACAATTATCATCTGCATCTAAAACACCATCATTATCAGTGTCAGAATCATCATCTAGTACTAAAATATTAATTTGATAGACAGATAACATAATAACATTGTTAATAGGACTAATACTTATATCTAAAGTTTCCACACCTTCAACATTACTATCTTGAATACTTGTAATTGTAATTTCTGCTGAGGTTGTCCCCTTATTAATTATAAATTGAGATGCAGAAATAGTATAATCTTCTTCTGAGTTAGCAGAACCTTCTACTGAAAAAGGAATAGTGATATTCTCTGTGGCAGAAACATTTAATGTAGCAGTTAATATAATAACGCCATTAGCTTCACTTAAATTAGTGTCTGAAGCATTTACATCTATTAAAGCTGGGTTTACATCATCTGTTGTGCATGAAAAAAGAATAGATAATGCAATTATTGGCAAGAATCTTATTAGTTTAAAACTATTGGTATTCATTGTGGTGGAATTTAAATTGTTTTAGTTTATTACTAGTTTTGTTGTTTGTTTTCTATCTTTAAATTCAACCTGTAATACATAGAACCCCTTAGTAAGTTGACTTACATCAATTGAATTAGCTTCTGTTTTTTGAGTTATAACTTGTCTGCCATTAACATCAAATAAAGCTAATTGTTTTACACCTTCAATATTACTATTAATGTAAACTTTTCCTTGAGTTATTGGGTTTGGGTATATTGAAAGAAGAGAGTTTTGTATATTATTAGTTGATAAATTAGGATCTAAAAAAGGGTATGGGCATGAAGAAGACCTTGAAGTAGTAGATCCATCAGTACATTGAGCAGAAGCAAAAGCCCATGTTGTTGTGTCTTTGTATGCCCAAGCATCTTCATAATACATATAGTTTGGACAGGTTGTAGTTGTGCCATTTGATGAAGGTTGACAATCAATATCTCCAAAGGTCTCTATAACACTTCCGTTAAAAAATAATTCTACAGCATCATCACCATTTTGACTTGCAATTGTTGATTCAATAACAATATCAAAATGTGTCAAACTTTCTAAATAATTGGTCATAGCTGTAATACTTCTTGGTAAGAAAATGTGGTCTCCAGCAGTTGCAGAAATAGTAGGAAATGTATACTCTTCCCCATCTGTTCCACCTCCATTATTTGCAATTCCAATACCATAAAGGCTTAAATCGGCAATATCATTTATAACATATAGGTGTAAGGCCTTTCCATCGCTGCCGCCTTCAGGCACAGTAAAATCAATAACTCCTTTTAATTCAAGGTCTTGTCCTATCATGGCTATCGAGCTCAATAATAGTAGTAGTAAGTATTTTTTTTTCATGATTACTGGTATTTAGTCTAATTGTATTCATAAAATTAGACTAAAACCAATGTTAAGAAAGATACCAATAGTTAAAATAGTTTAATACCAATTAATTTGTAAAAACAAAAACACTTTAAATAGAATTATATAAAATCTATCATTTTTTTAATTTTTCGCTTTAAAATTGTAGGTCTAACGGAAGAATACCCTATAATGAGTCCTTGTTGTTTAGGTTTGCCTATATAGCATTTACTTAAAGAAAAAGTGGTTATGTTATGTTCGTTAAGTTTTCTAATAACCTCTTTTTCATATTCCACACTTACAGGAGTTTTAAAGTAGGCAATTAGGTGAAAGCTGCTAAAAGGTTTTTTTTGAATGTACATATTTTTACTTAGAGCTTCAAATTCTGAAATAAATAAATCGTGTCTTTCTTTAGCAACTTCAATACAGTTTTTTATGTGTTGGTATAAATAGTTTTTTTCAATAAACTGATTCATGACTATTTGGATAGAAGGTGATACAAAACGATGCGAATGTTCTTGAAGTGCTTCAACTGCAGAGGTTAAATATTTAGGAACAATCATATACCCTAAACGTATTGAAGGATGTAATAAGCGATTAAATGTACCCATGTAAATGGTTCTATCTTCAGTGTCTAAACTATAAATTGTTGGAATACTGCTTGTGGAGTTTGCAATTTCGTTTTCATAATCGTTTTCTATAATTAGTGCTTTATTTTCTGATGCCCATTGCAAAATCTCTTGTCTTCTTTTTAGGCTCATTTTAACTCCCAAAGGATAATGATTAGATGGAGTGGTGTGTATTAGTTTAGGCTTGTCTTTTTTAATGGAATTCAAGACTTTTATACTAATGCCTTCATCATCTAAATCGATAGGAATTAATTTAGCTTCCGAACTCTTGAAAACAGAATGAACATTTGGGAATAATGGATTTTCTAAAACAACTGCATCGCCGGAATTTATTATTGTACTTGCTATTAAATATAAGGATTGTAAAGAGCCGGAAACTATAACAATTTGTTCTGGGTCGCATTTAACATTTCTACTAATGTTTAAATAATTAGAAATACTTTTTTTAAGCTCTTTTTGACCAGTAGATTGCGAATAAGAAAGCCCTGAGGATTTTATATGTCTCCAATAGGTGTTTAATAATTTTTTCCATTGGTTTACAGGAAACGTGTCTAATGGAGGTAAACCTGGTCTAAATGCTATGTTATCATTTGGTAATCTATTTAAAAGCACGGTGTTTTTTAAATAAGATTGTCCTCTTTGTGAAATATCTGGATATAAATTATTATTAGTTGTAAGTTGTTTTAAATTATTTTTTTTACTGTTTATTGTTCCTTCAAAATTAATACGATTCCCAGAGCCTGTTTTAGAAATCACAAGTTTTTCAAGAAGTAATAATTCATAAGCTTTTATAACAGTTGTTCTTGATAAATCTAATTCTTGTGATAAAATTCTTGTAGAAGGTAATAACCAATTATGAGGTAATTCAATATTTAGTATACATTGCTTTATTGCTCTGTATAGCACAATATACTTATTATAAGGTTTTTGTTCTGTTTGTATAACGTATTCTTTTTGTATTCGTTGTATAGTAAATTTATTATTGGTATTCATTATTTTAAATAATTGGTATTGTAAATATAGCTTTTTTTTAATTTATTTTACTTTAAATTAACAGAACTACTCGTATTTAAATGATAAAATTCAATCCATTATTTATTAGTGTAATACTAATTTTTTGTATTTATTCCTGTAATAATAATGATGAAATAATAAAAAGCGATATTGAAATACCATCAGATAGTTTATCACTGGGTTCAGGCGTTTTTAAGTATACTTACAATGCTAAGGGTATTAATAAAGGGCTTAATATCTATTATTTTATACCGCAAAATAAAACAGCAATAACACCTATTTTATTTGTGTTTCATGGAACGCAAAGAAATGCTAAAGATTATAGAAATGCTATGTTGGATAAAGCCGAACAATATGGTTTTATTATAATAGCTCCCGAATTTTCTGAGCAGAATTTTCCAGGAGGAGATGCCTATAATTTAGGAAATGTATTTGTTGATGGAGATAACCCGTCTATTATAACTTTAAACCCTGATGAGCAATGGGCTTTTTCGGTTATAGAACCTTTATTTAGTTATATAAAAGAAAAAACGAATAACACTAATAGCACATATAATATATTTGGTCATTCAGCAGGAGGACAATTTGCTCATCGTTTTATAATGTTTAAACCAAAGGCTAAGGTTGAGAAAATAGTAGTTTCAGCATCTGGGTGGTATACATTTCCAGATAGTAAGATTAAATTTCCTTACGGATTTAAAGAAAGTCCACTAGAAACGATGTCTTTAGAAAATATATTTTCAAAAAAAGTATATTTACAAGTAGGTGAGAATGATGACAATCCAAATGCTGCTGGATTAAGGCATAATGAGTTTGCTGATGCACAAGGTTTAAATAGAAAAGAACGGGCTATTAATTTTTTTCAATACTGTGAAGAATTATCCCAAGAAAGTAATATACTTTTCAATTGGAATTTTAATACAATTAACAATACAGATCATAATTATATATTAGCATCAGAAAGTGCTGCCAACTTACTTTTTAACTAAACTTAAATTATAATGAATCTTTCAAAAAAGAAGATAGGGCTATTCTTAGGTCCAATTTTGTTTATACTGATTAAATTCTTTTTTCATCCTGAAGAATTGGATGATTCAGCAAATGCTATTTTAGCGTCTACAGTTTGGATAGCCGTTTGGTGGATTACTGAGGCTATTCCTATCTCTGCTACAGCATTATTACCAATTGTTTTATTTCCGTTAACAGAAGGCTTGTCATTAAGTAGTACAACAGCTTCTTACGGACATAAATATATCTTTTTATTTTTGGGAGGTTTTATATTAGCAATTGCCATTGAAAAATGGAATTTACATAAACGTATTGCGCTTAATATTATTAAAATTGTTGGCACCAATGTAAATCGTATTATTTTAGGGTTTATGGTTGCAACGGCATTACTTTCAATGTGGATTTCCAACACTGCAACTGCAGTAATGATTTTGCCAGTAGGTATGGCAATTATAACACAACTTAAAGATAACCCCAAAACCAAAGAAGATGAAAATTTAATTTTTGGAAAAGCGCTTATGTTGGCAATTGCCTACAGTGCATCAATTGGAGGAATGGCAACACTTATTGGTACACCTCCAAATTTAGTTTTAGCAGGTGTTATTGAAAGCACATATGATACCGAAATAACATTCTCTCAGTGGTTTGTTTTCGGTTTCCCGATAAGTATCATTTTATTATTTGTTTGCTGGGTTTATTTAACACGATTTGCTTTTAAATTCAAGCAAAAAGAATTTCCGGGTGGTAAAAATGAAATAGAAAAGCAATTGCTAGAATTAGGAAAGATGTCTTATGAAGAAAAAGCAATATTAAGTGTTTTTTCATTAACGGCTTTAGCCTGGATTAGCAGATCTTTTTTATTAGTAAAATGGCTACCAGCAATTGATGATACCATTATTGCTATAATAGCATCAATTATATTGTTTTTAATACCTAGCAGAAAAAAAGCAAAACCATTAATAACTTGGGAAGATGCTGTGAAATTACCTTGGGGAATTTTAATTTTATTTGGTGGAGGTATGGCTTTAGCCCTCGGTTTTGATTCTAGTGGTTTAGCTTCTTGGATTGGTAATCAATTAACAACATTACAAGGCGTTTCAATTTTTATTCTGTTACTAGTTTTAATTACTTCAGTAAATTTTTTAACAGAAATAACATCAAATATGGCAACAACAGCGATGTTACTTCCTGTTTTGGTATCGTTAGCAACAATTATTAATATTCATCCATATATATTATTGGTTAGTGCTACGGTTGCTGCTTCTTGCGCTTTCATGCTACCAGTCGCAACACCTCCAAATGCTGTGGTTTTTGGGTCTGGTTATTTAAAAATTGAAGACATGGTTAAAAAAGGTGTTTGGATGAATGTTGTTTCCATAATAATACTAACGCTTTTTGTCTATTATGTTCTTCCATTAATTTGGAGTTTGGATTGATTATTTATAGCAATGGAGTACTATGTTTTCAATAAATAAGGCTAATTCCTCTCTGATAAAATATAAAAGCTTTCAATTTCTTGAAAGCCTTTATATTTATAATGAATAGAATTATTAGTTTTATGTTTTAACTACTAATATTATAATTTGACAAACTTTATATGTTCATGCATTCCTAAATCGTTCTTAATCACTATTAAATAAATACTACTTGGTAAGCTAGAGATATTAAAGAGATGCCCTTTATTAAAATTACCATTAAAAGTTTTAACAGCTTTACCAGATAAATTATATATACTTAATTTTTCGACGTTTCTATTTATTGAAAAAGTAGTGTTACTTGGGTTTGGAAATAACTTTAAACTTAAATTTGCTTCAAAATCTGATGTGCTTAAATTCTCAGTTTGAGAATATAATCTGTATTCCCCCGGTTGTAAACTAATAGTAGCTGTTGGGTTTGTTACATTTATAGTTGTACTTGAAAACGTTTCATACCAGTTTCCTGTTGTTGGGAAATTAGGATTTACCGATTGGGATGTAACGTCGAAATTGGCAACTATAACTACATCTAAATTACCTATATTATCATTCAGGTTAATGCGTTTAACAAGAGCTGTTACACTTAAACTGTAATCATCTGTATTAAAAGTAGAAGGAAATTGCTTTTTTAACGATATCATTTTAGCTGTTACATCTCTTAAATTCAATCTATTTACATCGCTGTCATAATCAAGTGTCCATGCTACAGGCTTTTTATCTAGCCTACAGCTACCGTCATTAATATTAGCTGCACAGTTAATACTTTTATCGTAACCTAATTCTCCAAATTGCCATATCATTTTAGGACCAGGTATCCCGTAAAAGATTACTGAAGCTGCTTCTTGTCTGTCTAAAGCAGTTCCTAAATCGGTTACATCGTATGTTCCATTTGAATTTCCGTAAGCTAAATTTTTAACCATTAATCGCTCTTCATCATGACTTTCCATATAACCTACTGCATGCGGTTCATTCCAGCCTCTATTTTGATAAGAAAGCCAGGATACATCTGCCTCAGAAGAATATCCCATAGTATTTTGATTAAAATTATGGTTTAAATTACCCCAAAGCATAATGCCATAATTTGCTAACTCTGTTTCTTCACTATTATCAGATAAATGCTCGAAAATCACATACGCTTCATTTCCAGGATTGTTTGCCCAAACATGATCTGCAAATGCTTTTAAGTTTTCAATTCTATCTCCATCATAAGCACTTGCCCAATTATTTGCCCCTGTATAAATTGTGTTTGAAAAACCTTTTGTGAAATCGAAACGGAACCCATCAATTTTGTATTCATTCATCCAAAAACTTAATACATCATTAAAAAAGTTTACTGTATAAGTAGATTCATGGTTAAAATCATAACCCCAATGTGCACTTGTATTATCAACTAAATTATGATTTTCATTATAATATGGGCTATCTGAAGTTGGGCGATTATTTGCACTATCCCAATACATTTGTAATAAAGGTGATTGCCCATAAGAATGATTAAAAACCACATCTGTAATCACAGCAATACCACGTAAATGGCATTCATCTACAAATGCTTTTAAATCGTTGTTTGTACCATATGCTTTATCTAAAGCCATATAAAATGATGGGTTATAACCCCAACTATCATTTCCTTCAAATTCATTTACAGGCATTAATTCTATGGCTGTTATACCTAAATTTTGTAAATAATCAAGGTGAGTTATGGCATCTTGATATGTACTACTTGATGTGAAATCTCTAATTAGCATTTCATAAATAATAAGATTTTCTTTATCAGGTCTAGTAAATGAAGTGTTTTGCCAGGTATAATCTGTTTCGTTGATTTTAAAAGTTGAAACTATTCCTGTTGTTTCTCCTGTTGGATAAGCCATTAAACTTGGGTAAGTTGAAGTTGGGATATATTGATCGTTATCAGGATCTAATATTTTATGAGAATAAGGGTCTGCAACTTTTATACTATAATCAATAAAATATTGATAAGCATATTCAGTGTTTGGATCTAATCCAGGTACGGTCAACCAAAACATATCACCATCTTTTTTCATTTTATAGGTTTCATTTAATGTCCAATTATTAAACCCGCTAAAAAGATAAATATCCATTTTATTTGGCGCCTCTAAAACAAAGGTTACGGTTCCATCACCATTATCATTAAAGCCTTTTGTTACACCACTTGGTATAGTTTGGTTTTGAGTCATAGTTTTTACATAAACCGAAATTTCGTCTTGTTTTATATCACCATTTTGACTTGCTATTGCCTCAATAGTATGTAATCCAGTTGAAGTGAATGTATATGATGTAGAAATTGATGTAGCATTTGTTGCTGTTTGAGTTGAAATGTTATTTACTTTTAATTCCAAATCTGCATTTACACTTGAAGAAGCATTAATAGAAATTATTTCATTTAAATCATAAACTGATTGATTACTAGGATTTGTTAATGTTATATTTAAACCTTCTGCATAAATAGGGATAAAAATATCTGGCCTAGATTGTGCATTACCTACACTATTTCTAAAAACTATGGCAATATCTGTAACAACTTCACCTGTATTTGTATTGTAAAAAGTTGGAATATTTGGCGTAATGACTAATTGATAAGTATTACTACCAGTTCTGGTTAACTTGGGTTGTGTGGTATTATTACCCCAAGACCCTATAACATGTTTCCAGTCACTATTACTTGTTGAAGCTGTAGTTACTACTCCAGTATGAGCATACACATCTCCAGTGTAACCTTCCAGTTCTGTTCCTATAGCATTAAAATATATAGTAATAACATCAGCTTCTGTTGGTATTGCGGGTGCTGTAGTGACTTGAGCATAAGTAAATGATGTTACTAGTAAAAAAAGTAAGTATATTTTTTTCATAATTTTTTATTTAAAACAAAATACCTGCTTTATACTTAAGTAAGTACAGGCAGGTATTTTTAAGATATAGTTATAAAAGAAAATCTTTTATTATTCCAAAGTAATGGTTTTGGTAACTGTATCTATAGTTAAAAAGTAAGTTCCTGGCGTACCTAAAAATCTAAAATTGTTATCCCCATC
>NZ_FPKV01000027.1 GCF_900114265.1 Flaviramulus basaltis | reverse complement strand
CTACTTACGAAAATCCTCGCGGATTTTCTATTCGGTTTTTATTTGCTAAATTGGGTGCTTAAACACGCCACTAATCATACACAAAACCGTTGTGTACAATGCGCTCACTCGGTTAAAAGCAATATAAATCTTTAATTTTTTCGCTTTAATTCTTAAAACATTTGACCTTAACAAAACGTATATATTACGGATTTCTGACCTCTATTTACGGACAAAATTTCTGACTCTAAAAATTCCGACCAAAGCAGAGCGCAACTGTTGCGAACGACTGACCTTCTGCACGGATAAACTAGATTGAAATAAATTAAGCACTGTACACAACATTGCCTATAATTCATTGCTGCGGATTTTTCCTGCGGAAAAATCTCGCACTTTTGCTATCTTTGATTTACGGCGGAAATGTCCTGCGGACTTTTCCGCAACGAAATCATAGCCGAACCGTTGGCAACAAGCTGAAAACCAAGAATAATTGAGAAAAACAATTTACATAATATCACTAATTTTACTAATATTTGGAATTCCATTTTTTGAATATGGTGCATTAAATACAATGGTTAGTTTAAAATATGAAACAAACGAATTGACAGATTGCATTTCTCTCGTCTCTGGAATTGATTTGTGTAAAACCATAAAAGTATGCCATTCATTAGCGATTTTATGCGGACTAACTTTTATTGCTCTTTTAGTTTATAAAAAACGGATATTAAAACCAAGAAGTTGAAAAATGAATCAACCGACAAAAAATCATTTAGAAATTTTAGAAGAAATTATAAGACTTTTAAAAAATAACGGATTTGAAGCAGAACAAATTTTATTGGAAAATGAAATTTCAGCTAGTTCAACTGGTGGAGAAATTTGCTTGAGATGCGGTTCTCTACTTCTGACTTTAAATAAGCAGAAAAAAATCAAGAAAGTAATCGGAGAACTGACTTTTGAACTAATTGACTATTGTCATTACAACGGACTTGATCCAGTTGCGATTAAAATAAAATAGTGGACAAAAATAAAAGCCAGTTGCCAACATTGTATAAAAATAATGCGTAAGTTTATTCCTAAATCAAAAGTTTGTGCTTGTTTGCTTGCATCTGATTTTCCTTCGGAAAATCCTCGCACTCAAACTACGCACTATTCTTATACGTAACCGTTATGCACAATGGCTCACTCGGCTCAAAAAATAGTGCAAACCCTTAAAAACTGTTTCTTTGATTTTAATTTTATCAAAAAAATTTAAACATAACTCTTACGGCAAATTAGACTCTTAAAAGCATTTTAATCACAAAAGACACGGATTACTCACTCAACCGATTTCGGACAAATACAAGGCGTAACTGTTGCGTCGGACTGAGCTTGAACACGTAATCGAGGCGTTAAAACTTCTGACCATAGCAAATCGCAAATATTACGGCGGATTTGATTTTCTGTACGGGAAATTAAATCTTTCCCAAAGCGTAAAAAACAATTAATTATACTAAAAAATATAAAGCACTGTGCATAACAATGCCTATAGTTCATTGCTGCTGATTTTCCTGCGGAAAATCCTCGCACTTTTGCTATCTTCGTTTTACGGCGGAAATGTCCTGCGGACTTTTCCGCAACGAAACCATAGCCGTAACGTTAGCAAACATAATCTCGCCGGCAAATCTAAACGCACGAAAACTCAAAAAAAATATCTTAAAACCTTATTCTAAAACGGCATTATAAAACG
>NZ_FPKV01000016.1 GCF_900114265.1 Flaviramulus basaltis | reverse complement strand
TA
The DNA here is from genome assembly GCF_900114265.1 of Flaviramulus basaltis. Taxonomy (GTDB): domain Bacteria; phylum Bacteroidota; class Bacteroidia; order Flavobacteriales; family Flavobacteriaceae; genus Flaviramulus; species Flaviramulus basaltis. Next base: position 4,449 of record NZ_FPKV01000016.1, on the reverse strand, counting down.
TTCCGGTAATCTTTTTAGTGTTTTTATTGTAAAATGTGCCCATAATTATATTTTTTTTAATGTTTGGAGTGCGTTCATCAATGAATGGCAACGGTTTGGGTATGGCTCGTAGCGTGTTAAAAGGTACGGACTTTTAGAATTAGCACGAGCAGAAATTTTTACATTTTGTTTTTATCTTATTGACCTAAAAGCCAAATTTAAAAATTTGGCGGATTCCCAAAAACGCCTGAAACCTTCGATTAAACCACGACCTAGCTATGAGTTATACCCGTTGTTGTGCTTTCGTGCTTTATTCTAATTCCAGCCCTTTTAGTAGCCTCCCAATATTCTTTTTACTGTCTTCGTTTGGTTCAATTTCTTTTAAATGATTAACCTTCTTGGTAATTTCGTCTGACCAATTTTTAGATGTCCATTTATCCAAAACTCTAATTGCCATATTTCTATTTCTGGTGACTGGACTATCTAACCCAACAAGAATAAGTTCTTCTCCTTTTGTTGGATAATCTTCTAAAAATGTTATTACACTATCAAAACAAGAATGCTTTTGAAAGTCTTCGCCTAATCCCATCCAATCTTTTGGGCCAGCTCCTAACTCCTCTAAAGGCAGATTTTTTTTAGCGAAGTCAATTATGTCATTCACGTTATCTTCTTTGCCATAAGTTGTAACATCATACCAAGCTGAACTATCCAAAGGATTCTTTAGTAGTTTAGCCCAAACAACATCCCATAATTCAATACCAAGTTTTTGGGCGGCTTGTTTTCCATTCCAGTATAAAATATTATCATCACTTTTTAAGGCTATTTCTGCCTGTTCTTTCCAATCTTTATTTTTTAAAGTTTCGTTTATATCTATAAGACAATTAGAAATTATGTCTTGAGTCCAACCATTTTTTTTATGTTCTCTTATATCGTCTTGAATTTCGATAAGAAAATCTTTAATAGAATTTAATGTGATAAAATCTGTAATATCTTTTACTTGAATTATTCCATGTCGAATAAAATTCTCAACTGTTTCAGGTGCGAATTCGTAATCAGAAATATCTTCTGCTGGTCCTCCAGAAATTAAGGCTTCAATAATTTCCCCTGTAGATTTAAATAGCTTATTATCTATTTTTTCATTTTGAAGTTTTTTATGTAATTCCCCATTTAAAGCACAAGTACAAGCCAAATATTCATTCATTATGCTGTTTTTGTATCCATCAAGAATTAGCCAATCTTTAAGTTCTTGTGATAATTCCATATTAGCTATTCTATCAACAAGTTGAATTTTTCTCCAACCATCAACTTTACGAGCTAACTCCCATAAATCTTTAACTGGATTGTCTGATAAATTAGAAAGAGCAACTGTAGAGAAAACAGTAAATTCATCATGTAAACCAAGAATCTTAATTTCATTTACAACTGATTTCTTTTGGCAAAGACCAAGAATTGCAATTCCTATTTTGACACTATTTCTATGACTTGTTTTCGTTGCTAAATTTTTAGCAAAGCCAAATAGATATGGTTCAATGGGTAAAGATTGATTTACTATTTCTTGAAGAAATTCATCTATTATTCCAATTACTCCATCACTTTCAGTTATTCTCTTATAAAACTCTGATTTGCTTCCTGCATCTCCTTTTTTAGCTATTGTTTTTATTAGTTTTGATAACTCTTTAATTTTAACTTTCGATTCAGAAGATTCATCCGCTCCAAACATTGAATCAATTAATCCTGGTGCAAATCTAATTCCACTTTCATCAGATTTTTTTTCATCAGGTAAATCGTTCGCAGACTCTTTTAGAATTCCATTACTGTCTATATTATTGCTCAAAAACTCTAAGATGGAATTATCAGTTCGCCATTCGGTAACTTCGAATTCAATTTTGTTTTCAAGTAAGTTTTTAATCCAATCTATCATTTATGTATTAGGTTTCTTTGCATGAAGCACAACGTTTATGTATAAGGAAAGTTGCGTGTTTGTGTGCGAGGATTTTCCGAAGGAAAATCGGAAGCTAGCAAACAAGCAACTAATTTTGGTTTAGCTAAAACTAGCAATTTTTTTTATACGGTGTTGGCAAACGTTTTATTTTTTAGTTTGGCTTTAAAAATTCTTTTTAACTCATTAATAGATTTGTCAGCTTCGTATTTAAATCCGAAATAAACTATGCTTCCTCCAAATAACAGCATAATTATTGGTATGACTGAATAAAATCCATCTACTCCGTTGGTAATCATACTGTATATTGCTCCAATCGAAGCTAAAGAAACTCCACCAAGCCAAAATATCATAAAAGCAATTATAAATCCATGCATTTTTAGTTCAGCAATAATTTTAGTTCCACCATTTCTATGTACAATTTTTCCAGTTATCTGAGGTCGAAACGAGTTTCTATAATTAATTACTCTTTGAATGTCAAATCGGTCTTTAGAGAAGCTGCCTTCAAATGATTTCTGGTTAGTTGGTCTGTTTAATTTAAATTCAATTCCTTTCTTTGCTTGAATATTATTAGTTAGTATTTTCTCCACTTCTTCTTTAGAAAGTGAAGTGAATAATTCTATTTCTTTAGATGGGATAATCTTCATTTTGTCAAATGTTTGCCAACGTGTTTGTGTATGGTTAGTTGCGTGGTTAAGCACCTAATTTAGCAAATAAATCACAGATAGAATATTCCGCAGGAATGTTCGTAAGTCGGCAGTGAACCAAGCAATTAATTATACATGGTGTTGGCATTAGTATTTTCTTATTTTATGATTCAATTCATTACCCTTATCGATAACTTTTGACGTATTCTTACTTTGTATTAATGCAGTAACATAAGAATCACTATCAATATCTAAATAGACTAATTCATAACCATTTTTTTCAAGAATTTCATTGTATTTCTTCAGTACACTTCCAGTATCTAGTCCAGAGTAATCAGCGTTAACATTAAATTCAGGAATTTTATATCCTTTTTTTGTTGCTAGTTTTTCGATTCCCCATTTTATTGTTTCTAAATCAGGTTTCCAATCAAATTCGAATAAATAATCATTTGAATTAAAATTGTCTATTAGAAGAAACCAATGAATTAGGGATTCTATATATTTTCCTCCACCTCGTGAAACATATTTTTTTTTGTCAGAAGTATCATAGTAATATTCTTGACCTATGAAAACAGTAGTTCTGTCTTCATAATATTCATTGATTTTTTTTTCTAATGATTTAATTTGATTTTCATCATTTATTTCGATTATTAACTTTCCTAAATCAAAATAATTTTCAGTTTTCTTTTGTCCATTAGCAAAAAGAAATGAAAAAATAGAAAGGGCTAAAATTTTTTTGATCATGAGTGTTTTTTATATTAATGCCAACGGTTCGGCTATGATTTCGTTGCGGAAAAGTCCGCAGGACATTTCCGCCGTAAATCAAAGATAGCAAAAGTGCGAGATTTTTCCGCAGGAAAAATCCGCAGCAATGAATTATAGGCAATGTTGTGTACAGTGCTTAATTTATTTCAATCTAGTTTATCCGTGCAGAAGGTCAGTCGTTCGCAACAGTTGCGCTCTGCTTTGGTCGGAATTTTTAGAGTCAGAATTTTGTCCGTAAATAGAGGTCAGAAATCCGTAATATATACGTTTTTTTAAGGTCAAATGTTTTAAGAATTAAAGCGAAAAAATTAAAGATTTATATTGCTTTTTAACCGAGTGAGCGCATTGTACACAACGTTGATGTATAAGATTAGTGGCGTGTTTAAGCACCTAATTTAGCAAATAAACACCAGATAGAAAATCCGCGAGGATTTTCGTAAGTAGGCGAGAACTAGCCATTAATTTTATACGGTGTTGTAGTGCGTTTTTTATTTCCGTTTCTATTTTCAAGTCAGATTAAAGTCCGACATTATTTTAATCCAATTTCATTAATGTTTTCGTCAATTCTTTTCCAGTCAGTTCCGATAAAATTCCTGTCGTCATAATTTTCGGAAAGTACAAAGTAAAAATACTTTGTCAAATAATATACTTCAGCGTTTCGTTTCGCATAACCTAAAGCTCCAATATCTTTCATTTGTAATTCCACTTTATGATTACCACTATTTTTATTAATCAGTTCAACCGTTTGAGTTTTCCACGTTTGAGTATGAAATAATATTTTTAATGGATTCAAGTAAATCAGTCCAATAATTGTCAAAATTGGAATTCCCTTTCTTAATATAGGTTCAGATAAATATCGATTAGCTTTAAATTCCAATATGACCAAAGGAATTGGTAAAATCAAAATCCCATAATAAATGATTGATTTTAAAAATCCGATTTTGGTTTGAAATAAGTCGAAAATGTCCAATAAGAAAAGAGACAAAACTATGTAAAATGTTATTCGGATTATTTTCAGCATATCGCTGCATTCAAGGTTCTAACGCAACAAACGTTGCTTTTTTTTGTGAGATACTAAGCTACATTTTTTAGTTCAGAATCCATAATTTCTTGAGGTGT
>NZ_FPKV01000009.1 GCF_900114265.1 Flaviramulus basaltis | reverse complement strand
CTACTTACGAAAATCCTCGCGGATTTTCTATTCGGTTTTTATTTGCTAAATTGGGTGCTTAAACACGCCACTAATCATACACAAAACCGTTGTGTGCAATTTGAAAAACCAAACTAAATGGAAATAAAATGTTTAGACATCAAGGCAAAAGCAGAACTTTAAAACACAATCTGCGAATTGCTACGATTTTGTCTTTTGTCGCTGGAATTGTGAACGTTACAGGATTTTTAGCTTTTAAACAATTGACAACCAATGTAACTGGTCATTTTGCTCTTTTTATTAGTGATGTTGCAAATTTCGAAATTTGGAAAGGAACTGTTTATTTTCTTTATATTTTTTCCTTTCTCTTTGGTTCTTTTTTATCAAGTTTCCTAATCGAGAAATTCAAGGAAAATAGAAAACTTAATGTTTTTGTTTTACCAACAATAATTGAATGTCTGATTTTATTATCAATTGCTATCATAAGTAATACTGGAAAAATAGAATATCCTGATTTAGTTGTTTGTCTGCTACTTTTTGCAATGGGACTTCAAAACTCTTTTGTGACAAAAATTTCAAATGCTATCGTAAGAACAACACATCTGACAGGACTGTTCACAGATTTAGGAATTGAACTATCACAACTCTTCTTTCCTGAATCTCATCCGAATAGAGAAAAAATTAAATCGACAATAAAACTGCGGATTTATATAATTTGCTTCTTCTTTCTTGGAGGAATAATAGGTGGATTTCTTTACTCAAAACTTGACTTAAAATTGAACACTCTGGTTTTTGGAGCAATAATTTTATTAATAAGCTTATTTTATGACGATTTGAGATATAAATTAATCCGAACGAAAAGAAAATATAAACAAAGAAAAAAAACTGCACACAACATTGTATAAAAATAATGCTTAAGTTTAATTCTAAATCAAAAGGTTAGTGCGCATTTGGTCACTCTGATTTTCCTGCGGAAAATCCTCGGACACAAAACCGCACTATTCTTATACGTAACCGTTGTGCGTCATTTAAAAACAACTGAAATGAACAGACTAAAATCGTATTTCATTGAATTAATTTACCCATTCATTCTCATAGTTATACTTGGAATATTATTATCAATTGCAATTTATTTCTTTGTTGATGTTTTCGTCGAATATGATGTTTTTAGTGAGCCAAATAGAGATAAACGACTTGACGGAACTTTGAAAATAATTGGAACCGCGATATCATTAACTGGATTCATATCAATAATAGTTGTAATAATTTATTCAAAAAAAAGTATTCAACGAGATGTTCAAAAAGGTACAATAGAACTTTTTCAAGAATTTAATGGTGAAAAATTTAAAGAAATAAGGACAAAAGCATGGGTTGTAAAAGAGAAATGGGAAAATAAAAAGAATTACAAAAGTAAGTTTCTTGAATATAATTTTGGCAAGGGCGAAAAAAAAGAAAACAAGGAATTGACAGAAGAGATAAATGTCATTTACAAATTATTAGAGTTTTATCTAATTATAAGCACTTTTGAGGAAAACAAAGCCATTCTGCAAAGCCTTAGGTATTTCTATTATGGTTGGTGGAGAAAATTTCTTTATGAAATAGCTGCCGAAATTGAGCAAAATAGAGATATTAACGACATTGTGAAAAATGCAAAAAGCGATTATTTAAACAATATTTCATACATTAAAAATCTCGAAAAACTAGACAAGATTTGTGGACTGGAAAATATCCCGAAAAATACAGCAATTCATAATGATGCCGGATAAAAACGCCGCACAACAATGCCTAAACGTAATGCGGACTTAGGGCAAAACCGAAAGGTCTGTATATATTTATAAGGTCGCTAAATCTTTGGGAGTTAGCTTTGGACTAGAAAAAATAAAACTAAACCAAAAGCTTTAGCTTCGTGCGTAGACGGAAACGAAAAGTTTCCTTACTACCGCACTACGCTTAGCCGAGACCGTTGTAAAACATTTGACCAAACGAAAACATTACGAATGAATAAAGTTCTTGCTGTTCTAATTTCCGTTTTAATTGTAGTAATTCCACTCGGAATTTTATACTATTTAATTTCATATGGAATTGTTCAGTTTTTCGGAAAAGAAACTTATGCAATTATCATTTTCACATTAGCTTTATTATTCTTGGTTCAAGGAGGTTTAAAAAGATTAAGAAGAAAAAAATGACCAATCGACCTTTCATTTTATTATTTCTTCTGACAGTTGGATTATATTCTTGTGATAATCTGACTCAAAAAGAGTTTTTCGACAGAATAGTTTACGATGAATATCATTCAAACTACGAAGGAATAGTTACTGAAAAATATATTGACAAACAAAATCACGCAAGACCAATAATTATTATCCGACATCAAATTTTTGGCGATAATAAAAAAGACTTTGTTTTCCAAAGTTCTGGACTTTTTGACTTTATCAAAATCGGAGACACGATAACTAAAAAAACTGAATCTTTAAAAATCAATCTCAAAAGAAAAAACCTTGACACGATAATAAAGTTGGATTTTGACAATATAAAAGGAAAGGAAAAATATTATTCAGAAAATAAATACATAACGGAAATTGAATAAAAAAACGTTTTACAACACCGTATAAAAAAAATTGCTAGTTTTAGCTAAACCAAAGTTAGTTGCTCGTTTGCTTGCTTCTGATTTTCCTTCGGAAAATCCTCGCTAACAAACACGCAACTTTCCTTATACATAAACGTTAGCAAACATAATCTCGCCGGCAAATCTAAACGCACGAAAACTCAAAAAAAGTATCTTAAAACCTTATTCTAAAACGGCATTATAAAACGCAATTTCTGACCAAAACAAAACGCAACTGTTGCTTACGACTGACCTTCAGCACGTAAAATTTCTGACTGATAAATTAAAAAATAAACCACTCAAACGCTTATCGGATTTTTATTTCGGCAAATCATAGCGTAAAAAAAATGTACGTTTGCTAACATTATGTATAAAAAATTGCTAGTTTTAGCCTAAACCAATGGTTGTTGCTCTGTTTGTTAGCTTCTGATTTTCCTTCGGAAAATCCTCGCACACAAACACGCAACATTCCATACATTAACCGTTGTGCTTCATTATCAGAAACCGCTAACCAATGATAAAATTCTTTAGAAAAATTAGACAAAAAATGCTGACTGAAAATAAGTTCAGTAAATATCTGATTTATGCTATTGGAGAAATTATTCTTGTTGTTATTGGAATTTTAATTGCTCTTTCAATTAACAATTGGAACCAAGAGCAGCAACAAAAAAAAGTATTGAATAATATTTATGCAACCATAAAAGTAGATTTACAGCAAGACATAAAAAATATTGATAAAATTGTCAATTCTTCGCAACCTTTAGAAAAAGAGTATTTGGCAATTATTAACAAAACGAGAAAAAAAGAAGACTTTAAAAATTGTAAAAATTGCATATATGTAAATTTTGGATTTCCTGAAATCAAATTAAGAAAAAACGGAATTGAACTATTACAGAACTACAACCAACAAAACAATACCTCTAGTGATTCTCTATCAATTAAATTAAATAGCTTGTATTTAGATTTAACGAATGATATTTCTGTTGATATAAATGAATTAACCAATAACACTAATTCCTTTTTAGAAATTGTTAAATACACACAACCTTGGTTTGCTGATGTTAACTTTAATGGGACTACCACTTATAGTGATGCTTTCATAGAATATGCCTTAACCGATTTTGGTTATAGAAATACAACTAAAGTACTCTACGAAATGTATTACAAAGGTTATATCCCAAATTTAAAAGAGTATAAATCCAAAAGTTTAGAAATCATAGCTTTAATAGATAAAAAAATGGTAAATGAATAAAATAACGAAAGCACAACACCGTATATAATTTATTGCTAGTTCTAGCCTACTTACGAAAATCCTCGCGGATTTTCTATTCTGTTTTTATTTGCTAAATTAGGTGCTTACACACGCCACTAATCATACACAAAACCGTTACCACCAATTTGAAAAAAACCGGAACTTTAATATTAATCGTGGTAATTTCCATAATCATTAGTGTGATTTATGGAATTACGCACGATTTTATTACTTCAAAAATCTCACCTGAATTTTATACAAAACTGACTTTTTTCAATTTTGGGATTTTAGATGATTATTCGAGAGAATTTGGCGGAAATTGGACTTTTGCTCTTATTTGGGTTGGATTTTTCTCAACTTGGTGGTTTGGTCTTTTAACTGGACTGATTCTCGGAATTGTCGGAATGAAATATAGCGACGAAAAAAAATTGCTGAATAAAACGCTGAAATCAATACTAATCGTAATCGGAATTACAATTCTGTTCGGATTTGCTGGATATGGAATTGCGGAATTAAATCCATCGGAAATTATTACGAATTATAATTTCCCGTTTGAAATTGAACATAAAGCGGAATTTAATAAAGTGGCGAAAATCCATAATTTCTCATATATCGGAGGAATTGTCGGACTGATAATCGGAACGCTCAATCAAATAAAAAACTGGTGGTAACACCGTGTATAATTAATTGCTTTGGCAAGTGCTTATTTGGAAAATTCCTTCGGAATTTTCTCGCGTTCGTTTTTGTTTACTAAATTAGGTGCTTAAACACGCCACTAATCATACACAAGACCGTTAGCACCAATATGGAAACATCAATAATTTTGACAATATTAGTTTTGATTGCAGGATTCATTTATTTTATTTATCCTAGAGCAGAATTGTATTTCATAAAACGTCCGAAATTAGTAATAGAAATAAACCCAAATAAAGGATTAACTAAATCTTCTTCTTTTATTGATTATCACCCTGATACAGATAGAACAAAACCAGTTAACAGACCTGAAACAATAAAAATCTATGAACTTGAATGGAAATTTGATTTAGTTGTAAGGAACAATTCAGAAATCAATGCTTTTAATGTAAAATTGTTACAACATAAAAACACTATGAATTTGACATTTAATGGAACTATCAATCCTCAAAAGTCATTAAAGGCTCACGAAGAGGAAATCATTCCATTTCAATTTAAAAAAGTCGTTCAGTCCACTACACAGGAATTCCCCTCACATTTCACACAAAAGCCCGCTGATTTTAAAGATTTAATGTTGTTATTGGAATATGAAAATGAACAAGGAAGAAAATTCTATAGTAGATACTATTTTAACACGGACACAACTAAATTTAATAGAACGAAAAAAAACGAACTAAAATACTGGTGCTAATATTCCCAATCTAAATGACTGATAGAGAAAGAGCTCAAATATTAATTGACCAAGCAAACAGCTTAAACCTGCAGTCTTTAATCCCTCAAGTTAATGAAATTCTAAAAGCTAATGCTTTTGTTATTCAATCAATCTATGATGCAAAACCTAATTTTGCTAATGGTGAAGTTTTTCTTGAAACACTTCTAATAAAAATGAACTTCACTTCCAGAAGTATTTTTGAATTATCTAAAGGTATAGAATTCTCAATTCTTGGTCGCTCTGAAAAAGCGGAAATAATCGATAGGTCATCGATTTACATTTTAACAAGATCAATCATTGAAGCATTTTTAACTTTAGAATATTTATTCTTTAATAACCTTGAACGTGAAGAACAAATTTTCAGATACCAACTTTGGAGAATTTCAGGTTTTATGTCTCGTCAAGATTTTGGCAAAACTGCAAATCAAAAATTTTTAGACAAAATGGAAAGAGAAAAAATAGAGATTGAAAAACTTAAAGAAGGGGTAAAGAAAAGTCCTTTCTACCCGAGTTTAAAAAAACAAGATTTATGGAAATTAGACAAATTTGGGTTACCTAGAATTATGAGTTGGTCTTCTTTGCTTACACAAAGTGTTTTAAATAATTCTCATTTCGATAGATTATACAAACTATATTCAAACTATGCCCATTCTGAATTCATTTCAATTATACAGCTCAATGAAGGTAAATTGAGCTCTTCCAATTCATTTAATATCGAAACGACTGTTACTTCATTAAACAATGTGAGAATTTTGAGTTGTGTTGCATTGATGGAATTGGTGAATAGATACGGTTTTGCAAAAGAAAGATATTTAGAAGTCGATGAATCTCTACGTGTAGCGATAGAATTTTGGGATAAATTTGGGCGGAATAATTAAATACTGGTGCTAACATTGTATAGAAATAATGCTTAAATTAGTGCTTAATCAAGAGTTAGTGCTCTTTTGTTAACTTCTGATTTTCCTTCGGAAAATCCTCGCACACAAAACCGCACTATTCTTATACGTAACCGTTACAAACAATTTAAACCAAATTTTAAGCAATGAAAAAACTGACCTTACTTCTTGGAATTCTAATCGGATTAATGATTTCATCTTGTTCATCGAATAATGACAATCCATCTACTGAAACAGACCCAATAATCGGAAAGTGGAAAATAAAATCAATTGAACTCAATAGTCAAATTCGGACTTTAGAAGATTGTCATTTACAGCAAACAAACACTTATCAAAAAAATGGGAACTTAATAGAATATTACTGGGAAAATGAAATGACTCCTTGCGTATTTAATACATCAACTATTAAATATAAGTTGGAAAATGGAATTTTGACTTCTATAAATGAAAGTGAAGGAACAAATGGCGTAGCTTTTGAAATTTCAAATGAAATAATTACTCTTAACGGAACAACTCTTGTTTTTAAAGAGGTTTCTGATAATAATTATGGTCAATATCCTGAAAATCAACAACAGATATTTACATACATAAAAATTGAATAAAAAACTGTTTGTAACACCGTATAAAAATAATGCTTAGTTTAGTACTTAATCAAGGGTTAGTGCCGTTTTGCTAGCTTCTGATTTTCCTTCGGAAAATCCTCGCACACAAAACCGCACTATTCTTATACATAAACGTTGTACGCAAGCTAAAAAAAATGACCGACGAATTTATCCCACCAATAAAAGAAAGAAATACGGATGACTTGTTAAAGATAGTTGGTGCGCCAGAAAAATGGAATCCGAAAGCTGTTAGACTTGCGAATAACGAATTACTAAACCGAAAAGTAGAACCAAAAAAAATTGAAACCGCTAAATATTTATCAAAAAAAAGAGAGAAAGTAAATGAAAGAATAAAAGCTAATGAGAGTTATCATTTTTGTGATTTCATTTTTGACCCTTTTTGGACTTTGTTTGAGATTATATTTTCGTGGGAACTTAAAAAAGATGGATTTACTCGAAAAGCAAAACAACAAAAATACTTTCGAATTGGAATTGGGTTTTTGATTTTGATTTGTGTCGGACTTTCATATCTGACCTAAAAAAAGTTGACAAAAAAAACGGACAAAAAAAGCCAGCGTACAACACCGTGTAAAAAACATTGCTTATTTTAGTTAAACCGTTTGGTCGTTGCGCTTTTGCTAGCTTCTGATTTTCCTTCGGAAAATCCTCGCACACAAAACCGCAACGTTCCTTACACATAAACGTTGTGCTTCATTACCAGAAACCGCTAACCAATGATTAAATTCTTTAGAAAAATTAGACAAAACTCACTAATGGAAAACAAAACTGGAAAGTATTTTAAATATGCTATTGGTGAAATTATTCTTGTAGTTATTGGAATTTTGCTTGCACTTCAAATTAATAGCTGGAATCAACAACGGATTGAAGACAAACAAGAAGTAGAATTACTTACTTCAATAAAAGATGAGTTTCAACATAATTTGAGTGAACTAAACCAGTCAATAGAAGTTAATAATAAAGTTACTAAATCGTGCGTGAAACTGACAGACCTCATAAGAGCGGATTCAATAGTCAAAGTACCAGAAATTGTTGACCAGTTACTAGTAAATATAGGTGGATTTAGTTCATTCGATGCAAGAATTGGAATAACGGGAGAAGTCGTTAATTCCGGAAAATTAAGCATTTTAAAAAATAAAAGAATTCGAACACAAATTGGTAACTGGCTTACTCTACTAGCTGATTGCGAAGAAGACATTCTTTTTAGGTCTGATAATTACACTCTGAATTTGATGCCGTTTTTAATGAAACGATTTCCTCTTGCAAATGGTGAGCTAACTAAAAAATTGGAATTTGATAAGGGCAATTATTTGATTACTTATAAAGAAAAGTCACCATTTGAACTAAATTTATCATTAGATGATTTATTGGAGTTTGAGAATCAAGTTTGGCATCATAAACATAATCACGATTACATTGTTATAAACGAACTTAATGTAAGAGACTTTGTAAGTACAACCATTAAGATGTTAGAAGAAGAACTAGAGAAAAAAGAATAACGAAAGCACAACACCGTGTATAATTAATTGCTGGTTTTTAGCCAATTTACGAAAGTCCTCGCGGACTTTCTATCTGTGTTTTATTTGCTAACTTTAGTGCTTGAAACACGCAACTAATCATACACAAAACCGTTACCCAACATTTGAACAGAATGACTAAAAAGAAAATTATAGTAATTCATTTAGCAATATTTACGCTTCTGACTTTACTATTGTTTTTCAC
>NZ_FPKV01000023.1 GCF_900114265.1 Flaviramulus basaltis | reverse complement strand
TTTTCCTGCGGAAAAATCTCGCACTTTTGCTATCTTTGATTTACGGCGGAAATGTCCTGCGGACTTTTCCGCAACGAAATCATAGCCGAACCGTTGTAGGTAATTTACTCACTCATTCAAATTAAATGGATTGGATTGATATTATTATTGGAATCTTATTAATAATACTCGGAATATTTTTAATAAAAATTTATCGAGATTTGAAAAAAGAAAATAAAACTGGAGGATTATCTTTCAAGCTACAAACAGGCGGAATTGGATGTATAATGATTGGAATTGCATTGATTATAAGAGCATTTTAAAATCAATGAAAAAGACCTTTAAATACATAAAAATCCTAATTTTTCTACTTCTAATTAACCAAATAATTATACTGATTTCTAACAACTCAATACGAAAAGGATGGTGGAAAAGCAACAGCGAAAATAGGTTTAATGAACACGACGTTCTGGAATTTGACTCAAATCTGAATTGGAATATAATCACTGAAAAAGGAAAAAGAACTGGAATTGTACAATTGTATGTCGGAAAGAAATTATTGATTTCCAATCTAACTCTGACTGAATGGTATTTATATGAACATAAATAAAAAAACTACCTACAACAGCGTGTATAATTAATTGCTATGGCTTGTGCTCATCTGGAAAATTCCTTCGGAATTTTCTCTGGCAAGTATTTGTTTACTAAATTAGTTGCTGAACCACGCAACTAATCATACACAAGACCGTTGTAGCACATTTGAAAACTGAATGGAAAACCCAATATATTTAATATTAATTGCAATCATTATTGTTCTGACAATTTGGTTTCTGATTGTGAAATACTTTCTTTACCCATTGTTTTTTAAGCCAAAAATAAAGACATCTGAAATCGTTAACTTTCTTAATGAGAAACAATGTTCATTTGTTGAATATAAAAATCTGAATAAAAAAGAAAGAGAAAGGAATATTTTTAAGCACCCTAAAGGATTGACATTTGACAGTTTTGTTTCTGGAAAATCTGAATATAAAATAATCGGATTTTCTCAAAATGAAAACAAACACAAAATCTATTGGTCTGAATTACAATCTTGGTTTCCACCTTTTGGAAAACGGGTTTTGAATTTTATTGAGGAAAAAGACTCTGAATTTCTAACCGAATTGCAAAAAGAATATAATCAAGAAATTATAATCGTGACTGACAAATGTCCTGCCTGTAAAAGCGGGATTTTGAAAAATGAAACTGAATGCAAAAATTGCGGACTGAATTTAGTCGCTTAATGAATAAAAAAACGTGCTACAACAACGTATAAAAATAATGCGTAGTTTAGTGCTAAATCAAGAGTTAGTGCATTTTTGTTACGTCTGATTTTCCTTCGGAAAATCCTCGCACACAAAACCGCACTATTCTTATACAAGACCGTTAGCAAACATATGAACCAACAATTGAAATTAGTAATATCATTTATATTTTTAAGTTTTTACTGCTTTTCTCAAACTCAGGAGTCTACTATTTTTTTTAACGATGGAGATTCAATTGAAGGCTATGGAATGATAAAAAACAATAAAGTAAAATTTAGAGCATCTCTTGACAGCGAAGGCGATTTTTGGGATTTTGAAAGCATTACTAAAATAGAGTTTTATGGATTTGAAATGTATAAAACATATGAGTATGTAAAACTAAAACCTAATATGAACCCAATTCTACTCGAACTTGTAACTGGTGGTGAAGTTTCTCTTTACAGAGAAGAAAAATCAAAATGGACTGGAAGTAATATTCCAAACATCCCAGATGAATATGGAAAAAAAGGTGTTCCTGGAAGTTCCCAAAAAGTTGTAGAAGTGAAAAACTATATAAAACGCAATAGTGATGAATTTCCTTCGTGCCTAAATTGTGGAGTATTTAACAATTGGAGAAAACGTGCGACTGATTTTTTTTCTGACTGTGAGTATTTGGTGAAAAAAATAAAAGCTAATGAGTTTAGAGATTTACAAGAAATTGTTGAATTCTATAATGACTTTTGCGCTGAATAATAAATACGTTTGCTAACATTGTATAAAAATAATGCTTAGTTTGGTGCTTAATCAAGAGTAAGTGCTTTTTTGCTTGCATCTGATTTTCCTTCGGAAAATCCTCGCACACAAAACCGCACTATTCTTATACGTAACCGTTGTAGTGCATTTGAGAAAAACGACCCTCCATTCAATAACTTAACGCAACAAATCTAAAATTATAGATTTGTTACAATGGAAGTAAAAAAACACAAACGACTTACCTTAAAAGAAAGAGT
>NZ_FPKV01000025.1 GCF_900114265.1 Flaviramulus basaltis | reverse complement strand
TATCGCTACGGTTGATACCAATGGTCTAGTAACTGGAATTACTCAAGGAACCGTTACTATAACTGCAACAACTAATGAGGGTAGCTTTACTGATTATACTACGGTGACTATTATTTTTGATGGTTCTGTCGATGATTCTGACAATGATTTCGAAATTGATTTTAAGATTTATCCAAACCCAACAAATTCATCAAATAATATATATATTACTGGTTTAAATGAAGATTCCTACACTGTTATGCTATTTGATATTATTGGAAAACTAATTAATAAAGAAAATATAAAATTTAAAAATAAAATTGGAGAATTTAATATAAAAAATTTAAAAACAGGTATTTATATTATAACCGTTGGAAACCTTAACAGTTTATACTCTACGAAATTAATTGTGAAGTAATAAAATAATAGCTTTAACAAAAGATTTAGAATGATAAGCAAATGCAAGAACATTTTAAATATATATTAGTAAAAATATTTAATTATATCGTTTAAATGATTTTTGCTGTGTTTAAACGTTTTTTTTTACTGCGAAAAAGTCTAACATACTTTTTTACTCGTACATATAATATAGATAAAACTTGTCTATTTATTATTGAGATTTAGCACTCCTCCCTTAAAATTTAGCACTCTTCCTTTTTATGAAATTTAGCAATACTCCTTTCAGAAATGTATTAACAACAATTTTTCTATTAATATGTATTCAATTTAATATTACAGCTACCACTGTAGATTTAAACTGGACTACAAGTACAGATAATATTGGTGTAGTTGATTATAGAGTTTATAATAATGATGTCTTATTTTTGTCTTCCGTTGGTGGAAATGTAACAACTTATCCCATAACTAGCTTATCTCCTAATACTGAATATAATGTAACAATAAGAGGAATTGATGATCAAGGAAATGAGTCAGACAATAGTAATGTTCAAACTTTTTTTACAACTCCTTCTACTAATTTCTTTACACTTCAACATATAAAAGGCTCTGATGACTCTGTAATAACTGGTTTTGTAGATGGTTATACTAATGTAGCAAGTAATTTTACAACCTTTAATGTTAGCGCAACAACTGGCACGACAATAGGAAGTGCAACACTTACTTTAACTGGAGCTTTATCAATTAGTAAAACAGAAAACGGTTCTCCATACGCTTTGTTTGGTGATAATGGCAAAGGTGATTTTTATGATGGTGAAGATTTAACAGTAGGAAGTTATACTCTTACTGTAACTGCTTTTAGTGATAAAAATGGGACTGGAACACAATTAGGTCAAGATATTATAAATTTTACAGTTACAGCAAATACGACTGATACAGAAGCACCTACTAAACCAACAAATTTTATTGCTAATGATATTACAGCTACTACAGCCAACCTTTCATGGACTGCCTCTACAGATAACGTAGGGATTGCATCCTATAAAATATATAATAGTGGCTCTTTAATTGCTACATCAATAGGTACTGAGACAACACATAATCTCACAGGTTTAACAGCTCCAACGTCATATAGTTTAGCTATTAAAGCATTTGATACTTCAGGTAAGATATCTAATGCTAGTAATACACAATCATTTACAACGAGTATTCCAGATACGACAGCACCATCTATACCTACAAATTTAGCAGCTAGTAATGTTACAGCTACTTCTGTAGATTTAAACTGGACTACAAGTACAGATAATATTGGTGTAGTTGATTATAGAGTTTATAATAATGATGTCTTATTTTTGTCTTCCGTTGGTGGAAATGTAACAACTTATCCCATAACTAGCTTATCTCCTAATACTGAATATAATGTAACAATAAGAGGAATTGATGATCAAGGAAATGAGTCAGACAATAGTAATTATCAAGATTTTACAACTTTAGAAGCTACCAATTCTATATCAGTTACAGGAGATTTAAATCAATATCACAAAACTACACTAACATTTGATGCGCTTAGTTTATCTGAAGTTCCTGCAACATATTTAAATTACAGAATGAA
>NZ_FPKV01000028.1 GCF_900114265.1 Flaviramulus basaltis | reverse complement strand
TAATCAAGAGTTAGTGCAATTTTGTTACGTCTGATTTTCCTATCGGAAAATCCTCGCACACAAAACCGCACTATTCTTATACAAGACCGTTGTAAACAATTACTCCGAAAAAGTTTACGCTGAAAAAAACTGACCAAAACACTAATTAAATACCAATCTTTACGGCGACTTTTAGCCAGAAACGGAAAATAAAACCAGCTGATTTCTACAAGTTTTCGGATTTTAAAACGAACTAAAAAAACCGAATTTTGTGGATTTAAAAACCTAAAATAATATCTGACTGACCAAAGCAGTTCGCAACTGTTGCGTCGGACTTTACTCAGTCTGAGAAAAATTAAAGCGAAATAAATCGTGATTACTCAAATGTGTCACAACTGATTTACAACATTGTATAAAAATAATGCGTAGTTTAGTACTTAATAAAAAGTTAGTGCTTTTTTTGTTAGCTTCTAATTTTCCTACGGAAAATCCTCGCACACAAAACCGCACTATTCTTACACGTAACGTTGGCAACAATTTGAGAAATGACGAAATACATCAAAATATTAGTTCTGTTTTTAACTTTATCTGCTTGCGGACAAAATGCAACCGAAATGAAAACACCTGAAAATGCGAATGAAAAGTTTGCGGAATTTATTGCAAAGAAAAAGTTCGTAGAAGAAAATTTTTATCCTGGAATTGCGGACGAAAAAATGCGACCAATTTTTACGGAAAAAATTAATGAAATTGCGACTGATTTTAAAACTGTTGCGAAATCGGAAAAACCAACTGACAAAAAATATCAAGAAAAAATCGGAATTGGACTTTCTAGGTTTGCGAAAATTTATCTGGAATTGGATACTGAAGACCGAGAAAGAGTTTGTACTTATATTGAGGAACTAATGGACATTGTGGAATTGGAAAGTTCGAATGGACAATTAAATAAATTTATGTACGGATTTGACCCGAACGAATTGATAAAAGAAAAATAAAAACTGTTGCCAACACCGTATAAAAATAATTGCTATTTTAGGCTTAACCAAAGGTCGTTGCAGTTTTGCTACATCTGATTTTCCTGCGGAAAATCCTCGCACACAAAACCGCAACTATTCTTATACAAAACCGTTGGCTTCAATAATTCCGACAAAAAATACGCTGACAAAAAACTGAATGAATTACTGATTTTTTGATTTCTCTTAAGTATTTCGCGGACATTTAGCCAGATGCGGAAAACACTCAAAAGCTAATCTTAAATAGTTTGCGGAATCATAATTGACTCGGAAAAAATTTGCGAAACTAAATCTGATTTTGACATAGATTTCGGAATTATAATGCAGCGTTTAAATTACTGTGAAAATTCAAAATATTACGGAGTTCAAATCTCTTTATAAATGACAAAAACGGCTGACATAGTTATTATGCGGATAAAATATGGAAACGCAAATACGCCTGCTCACTCAAATGTGTCATTACTAAAGCCAACAACGTATAAAAATAATTGCTATTTTGTGCTTAAATAAAGGTAGTTGCATATTTGCTACATCTGAATTTCCTTCGGAAATTCCTCGCACGCAAACACGCAACTATTCTTATACAAGACCGTTACCCAACATTTGAACAGAATGACTAAAAAGAAAATTATAGTAATTCATTTAGCAATATTTACGCTTCTGACTTTACTATTATTTTTCAC
>NZ_FPKV01000030.1 GCF_900114265.1 Flaviramulus basaltis | reverse complement strand
ACCACTAGCTTTAGCTTCAATTTCAAATATTTGAACATCTGATCCACGTTTTGCTTTGCTTAATGCACCTTTTGCTCTACTATCTAACTTATTTCCACTAACATTTATGGTTGGCTGTCCTGCTACTTTAAATTTAAATCCAGTAACTCGTAATGGTAATTCAAAATCAAAATCATCAAATTTAGCTCCAATAGTTGAAATCTCAAGAGCGTTACGTTGCATTTTTGTTGCTCCGTCTTCACCTCTTACTGTACCTGTTGGTTTTGGTAAATCTTTAATTCTGAATTTTGCGTTATCACTAACTTTTCCACCATCTGGCAAAGTTCCTGTAACATTTATAGTTACTTCTCTACCTTGAATTCTTGTTGCATCCATTACATAGCTACTACCTGAAGCTCTTGATAAACCTTGTGCACTAGCATTTACTTTGTTATCTGGTATTCCAGCAAATGAAATCGTCATTGGGTTTTTAACACCACGGTATACGACATTCATTTTGTCTGCAGAAATAGTTGCTGCATTTGGTTTTGCAACCGTAGCAAATGATGATTTTACTGGCACCTCAACTTCTTCTCCATCTTGAGCGAAAATTAACTTCCCTTCAATTTTGTGTTCTCCAACACCACCACTTCCTATTTTCAGCTTTACTTTACCGCCTTCGATAGCAAAATCTTTTCCTTCAGTTAATGTTCTTCCATCTAAAGTTAACTCAACTCTATTGGGTTTTGTAGATGCATCTGTACGACCTAATACTATTTGTCCATCAAATTGCTCTCCATTAAAATAAGCCGATTTAGATGTTTCCATTAAGGTTGTATAATTCGTCATAGATACTTCACTCGAAAGTGTCCCCTGAAGCATATTTGATAATATTTCAGACTCAGTGGTTTTAACATCAGATTGAAGTTGTGTCATTTTAGTTAATGAGGCTACTAAAGGGAAACCTTTATAGTTATGGTCTAACCATTCTACTTTTCCTGCGCCACGTTTAACATCATCAGTATTAAATTTATCTTTAACACTTTTAACAACTTCTTCCATACCTTTTTGATCTCCTAGCAAGCTAAGAACACCTTCTCTAAAGGTTACTATTTGTTTTTTAAACTCTTCTCCTTCTGGTTTTAACTTGTCGCCTTTAAAGAAGTTTTGATCAAGGTAATCGCCTTTATCCATGCTTTCATACTCGGTAGCATCATCAACAGTAGCGGTCATTTTTCCTTTTAATTCTTCAATATAATCATTAAAACTACTAGCTAACTTATCAAGAGCCTCTCCTTTTGCTTTTAAAGGTTCGTACTTCTCTGGTTGCTCGTCTGCTTTTAATTTTAAATTATCAACAAAACTCTTATTACGTTGTTCTGCAGACTCGTTAGATTCAACAAGTCTTTCGTTCATTAATCCGAAGGCTGAAAGCACTTCTTTTGACATATTTAAAGCTAGCATCGCTATAAATATTAAATACATCAGATTAATCATTTTCTGTCTGGGTGATAAATTTCCTCCTGCCATGTTTAATTAGGTTTTTTGGTTAATTAAT
>NZ_FPKV01000031.1 GCF_900114265.1 Flaviramulus basaltis | reverse complement strand
TTCTAATACATATAGTGTTAAGTGGTTTGACCCTAGAAACGGGGGCGATTTAAAAGATGGTTCTGTAACAACTATAAATTCTGATACAAATGTATCTATTGGCAACCCTCCTAACAACTCATCTGCAAGTTGGGTCGTTTTAGTAGAAATTAATGGTAATATAAGTTTTGAAGTTACTGGTGTTACAGTAACACCTCAGGATACTCAGATTCTGGTGGGAGACACCTCTGAGCTTTCTGCAACAGTAAGTCCTACCAATGCAACCGATAAATCTGTGAATTGGACCTCGAGTGACAATGCTATCGCTACGGTTGATACCAATGGTCTAGTAACTGGAATTACTCAAGGAACCGTTACTATAACTGCAACAACTAATGAGGGTAGCTTTACTGATTATACTACGGTGACTATTATAGAAAATGTTACTGATGATTGTGATGCCGATTATGAGGAAAAAAACAACATTGTAGTTATTGAAGCTGAAAACATAAATACTGGTGGATTATGGTCCGTTGAAACCGCTACTTCTGGATTTTCTGGTAAGGGATATCTCGAATGGGGGAATGGAACTTTTCTCAATACACCAGGTAATGGGAAAATTTCTGTAAAAATCAAAATAAATAATCCTGGAGTATATCAATTTCTATGGCGAACTAAAGTAGGTCAAGGTAGCGACCCAACTGAAGAAAATGACACATGGCTTCGTTTTGATGATGCTGATTCATTTTATGCACAAAAAGGTGGAGATTTGGAAAGTATTGTTTATCCTGCTGGAAGAGGTACTCCAAATCCTGATGCTGGAAGTATTGATGGTTGGTTTAAAGTCTTTACAAGTGGCACATTAAACTGGACTTGGTCAACAAATGCAAATGATCATAATCTTTCTGATATTTATGTTCAATTTGACTCAGCTGGAGTTTATATCATGGAAATATCAGCACGTTCTGATTTTCATTTTCTAGATAGAATTGTATTAAGCAAAGGTATCGCAGACCCTACAAATTTAAGTCATGTGGAAACACCTTGTTCAGGTTCAAATAACAACATATCTGTTACTGGTATTACAGTAACACCTCAGGATACTCAGATTCTGGTGGGAGACACCTCTGAGCTTTCTGCAACAGTAAGTCCTACCAATGCAACCGATAAATCTGTG